>CAVYJQ010000001.1:0-503667 GCA_963768905.1 uncultured Actinomycetota bacterium
GAGATCTCGGGACTTTCTTCCAGTTGACAGGGGAATCCGCATGAGCGGCATCGAGAGCAAGAACTTCGACAGTCCCGACGAAACCCGGACACCGACCAAGACGCGGGTGGACGTGGTGCACGTCGGGGGCACGGAGGTCGGGAGGTTCACATTCGAGCCTGGTTGGACCTGGTCTGAGTGCATCAAGCCGGTCGCAGGAACGGACTCGTGCCAGAACGACCACGTCGGTTGCCTGATCTCGGGACGACTGACGGTCCGGCACGACGACGGCACCGAGGTCACCATCAACCCGGGTGAGGCCTATCGGATCCAGCCCGGCCACGACGCCTGGGTTGAGGGCGACGAGGCGGCCGTGGCCGTCGAGTTCAAGAGCGCGGCCTCGTACGCCAAGGCCTGACGCCCCAGCTCTGCTCCGTCACCCTGCATCGAGCAGGTGGCGGAGCAGATGTACGTCAGTTACGAAGTCGCCTTGATTAGTTTTCTAGTCACTTAGGGCTATTCCGCGTGTTCCAGCGTCATGTTTCGCAATCTGCCCGGTTTCATTGGTAACACGAGGGAAATGGGAGATGAGTCTCGTGATCACCAATGACAGCAAGAACGACAAACGGCCGTCGATGACCCGAAGCCAGGGTCAGCGCGCCGTGAACTGCCCGTGTGGCCAGCAGCTCGACGTGTGCGCCCGCGCGCACTGCCCGCGCTGCGGTCGCACCTCGAACCGCCGCTGACCTCGCGAGCCGATCAGTCGGCGGCGAGCCAGCGGCAGTGCTGCTTGCATCGCTTCGCACTCGCAGCGCCGTGCTGCGGCGGATCGCTACCGGCGTCGGGCTAAGGTACTCACCACAGGGAGGGCCGAGGCGAGCAAGGGGTGCAGGTGGGCGACCAGGATGCGGTGGCGGCGACCAACCGCCAGGTCCTGACCATCCCCAACATCGTCAGCATCATCCGGCTGGCCGGCGTTCCGCTATTCCTTTGGCTGATCCTCGTCCCCGAAGCTGACGGCTGGGCACTCGCCGTCCTCATGGTCTCCGGGATCAGTGACTACCTCGACGGCTACCTGGCCCGGCGTCTCCAACAGACCTCGACGCTCGGTGCCATCCTCGACCCCGTCGCCGACCGGCTGTACATCCTGTCCACGGTGGTCGGGCTCGCGGTTCGCGACATCATCCCGTGGTGGCTGGCGATCCTGCTGCCCGCACGCGACCTGTTCCTGTGGGGGCTCGTCCCGTTCTTGCGCACTCGCGGCTACAGCGCACTCCCGGTGCACTTCCTCGGCAAGGCGGCGACCGCCAACCTGCTGTACGCCTTCCCGTTGCTGCTGCTCGGCGACGGCACCGGGCTAGTCGCCATGTTGGCGAAGGTCTTCGGGTGGGCGTTCGCGATCTGGGGCACTGCTCTCTACTGGTGGGCCGGGTTCCTGTACGCCTGGCAGGTTCGCAAGCTCCTCGCGGATCACGATCGCAGGGCGCCGACGCTCGATGCCCACTGACGCGCACCGCGCCCGAAGTACGGCGAGGGAGGCCCGCCCATCGGCGCCACCGCCGCCTCCTCAGGCCGTGATGGGCCTGATCAACTACCTCACCGCGACATCGTTGGACCAGGACTATGCGCACGTAGCCGAGCGGCGCGCTGCTGACCCTGATGCCGCTTCGCCCAAGCGGTCGTCGCGTTGGCCGGCCGCTGGCGCGCTGGCGGTGCTGGCGGTCTTCGGGCTGCTGGTCACCACCGCCTTCGTCCAGACGTCGCGAACCTCGGACGACGCCAAGGCCCGGCACGACCAGCTCGTCAAGCAGGTGGTGGCGCGCAAGGCCCAGCTCGCGTCGCAGCGCGAACGCGCCGGGGACCTGCGCAGCGAGGCCGAGACCTTGCAGACCGTCTACCTTCAAGCCACGGCTCAGGGCCGCTCGCTACAGTCCCGGCTGACCACGCTCGGCGTGACGACGGGGGCCGATCCAGCGACCGGCCCCGGGGTCACGGTCGTGGTCGACAACGGTCCCACGACAGCCGGCTCCGATGCCGCCGTGCTCGACGTCGACCTGCAGAAGCTCGTGAACGGGCTCTGGCTGTCGGGTGCCGAGGCGATCGCGATCAACAACCAGCGACTGACGAGTCTGACCGCGATCAGGTCCGCCTCCGAACTGATCACGGTGAACCTCGTCCGCCTCTCGCCGCCATACACGGTGCGGGCCATCGGCGACCCCGACCAGCTCGCTGCCCGGTTCATCGACACACCCGGTGGTCAGTGGTGGTTGGACCTGCAGGCACTCTATGGTTTGAAGTTCGCGATCAACTCCGAGGAGTCATTGACCTTGCCAGCGGCCAGTCGCCTCGTCTTGCGCCACGCCCACACGCCGGAGACCCTCAAGTGATCGCCGGAATCGGACTGGTGCTGGGGATCATCCTGGGGCTCCTGCTGGAGCCCACGGTCCCTGTGTGGCTGCAGCCGTACCTGCCGATTGCCGTCGTCGCCGCACTCGATGCGGTGTTCGGCGCACTCCGCGCCTTCCTCGACGGGATCTTCGACGACAAGGTCTTCGTCGTCTCGTTCGTGAGCAACGTCCTGATCGCCGCCCTGATCGTCTACCTCGGCGACCAGCTCGGCGTCGGCGGGCAGCTCTCCACCGGCGTCATCGTCGTCCTCGGCATCCGGATCTTCTCCAACGTGGCCGCCATCCGCCGACACCTCTTCCACGCCTGATGACTGACGACCAGCTTCCTCCCGACCACGACGTTCCCGAGCACGACGTCGCCGGCAGCGACGGCCCCGCCGACGAAGTCGACGGTCGCGACCGGCTCAAGGCCTCGCTGCGCAAGCCGGTGAACCGCGGTCAGGTCGTGGTGGCCGTCCTGCTCGCGATCCTGGGGTTCGGTGCCGCCGTCCAGGTGCAGACGACCAGCCAGGACAACCAGTTCGTCGGCGCACGACAGGACGAGCTGATCAACCTCATCAACTCGCTGTCACTCGCCTCGCAGCGCACCGAGAACGAGATCGCGGAGCTGCTGCAGACCCGGAACTCGCTGCTCAACGACACCGAGGCGCGGCGTACGGCGCTCGAGCAGGCGCGACTTCTCGCAGACCAGCTCGGCATCCTGGCCGGGACGACGCCGGCCGTCGGTCCGGGCATTCGCGTGACTGTGACCGACCCGAACGGAACTGTCGGAGCCAACAACCTGATCAACGGCATCCAGGAGCTGCGCGATGCCGGCGCCGAGGCCATCGAGATCAACGACACCGTCCGGGTCATCGCCCAGACCGCCGTGCGCGACGCAGCCGACGGGGGAGTGCTCATCGACGGTGAGCAGATCACCGCTCCGTACGTCATCGAAGCCATCGGCGCTCCCCAGACGCTGGCCGGGGCACTCGACATCCTGAAGGGCTTCACCGACCAGATCGAGCGGGTCAACGGCAAGGTGACCGTCGAGGAAGAGGACGGCGCCAGCATCGAGATCTCCTCGGTGCGCGAGCCCGCACCGGCTGACTACGCCAGCCCTGTCCCCAGCGAGTAACCTGCCTGCGGACCCTCCGGTCGACCGTCCGGAGCAACCTCACGAAGGAGCGCCGAACGTGTATCCCGAGGAACTCAAGTACACCAGCGAGCACGAGTGGGTCAGGAGCCCTGGAGAGGCCGACTCCTCGGTTCGGATCGGGATCACGCACTTCGCCCAGGAGGCGCTCGGCGACATCGTCTTCGTCTCCCTCCCTGAGGTCGGCACCGAGATCGAAGCCGGCACCACCGTCGGAGAGCTCGAGTCGACCAAGTCGGTCAGCGACATCTACGCCCCGGTCGCCGGAAAGGTCGTCGCTCGCAACGAGGGCCTCGACGCCACGCCCGAGCTGGTGAACAGCGACCCCTACGGCGACGGCTGGCTCTTCGAGGTCGTGCCGTCGTCCCCGGACGACGTCGACGGACTCCTCGACGCCGCGGCGTACCAAGCTTCACTCTGAGCCCGTTGTGTCGGCGCGATTGCCGGGGTCGGAACCGCGGCAATCGCGCTTGCACGCTGGCAGCGCCCTGATAGGTTTCCTCCAACCGTCAACCTCGACTCGTGGTTGAGAGTTAGACGTACCACCGGCACGTTCCATTGGGAGGCCTTCGATGCCGTTCTGCACCGAGTGCGGACACCAGAACCCCGACGACGCCCGTTTCTGCGCGCAGTGCGGAAAGCGCCTCGCCGAGGCCGCCCCGAGCCAGCCCGCGGGCGACGCGGAGTCGCCGGGTGAGACGACGGCGACGATCACGTTCGGCGCCCCGGCCAAGGGGGCCGAGCACGCCGAGGAGCGGTCGCTGAACGAGGCGGACGCCGCCGCGGTCGACGCGTTGCCGGCAGGCAGTGCGCTGCTCGTGGTCCAGCGCGGCCCGTCCGCCGGCAGCCGGTTCCTCCTCGACACCGAGGTCGTGGCCGCCGGCCGCCACCCCGAGAGCGAGATCTTCCTCGACGACGTGACCGTGTCACGCCGGCACGCGGAGTTCCGGCGCGGACCGCAGGGCTACACGGTCGCCGACGTCGGGTCGCTCAACGGCACCTACGTCAACCGCGACCGGATCGACGAGGTCGTGCTCCAGGGCGGCGATGAGGTGCAGATCGGCAAGTACCGGCTGGTCTACTTCGCCAGCCACGCGGGATAGGCAGCGAGCGGTGAGGAACGCCGCCGCGGCCGGACGGGCGCGGATCAGTATCGGGGAGGTCCTCGACCAGCTGCGGCCCGACTTTCCCGGGCTGAACATCTCCAAGATCCGATACCTCGAGTCCGAGGGGCTCGTCGAGCCCGAGCGGACACCGTCGGGGTACCGGAAGTTCTCTGCCCAGGACGTCGAGCGCCTGCGCTACGTGCTTCGCGCCCAGCGCGAGCACTACCTCCCGCTCAAGGTCATCCGTGAGCACCTCGATGCCATGGACCGTGGCCTCGAGCCACCGGAGCTGCCCTCGACCGGTCCTCAGGTGCCGCGCGTCGTCCTGTCGGGCGACGGAATGCCTTCCCCCGAGGCCTTCGCCTCCGACGCGCACGACCTACGTGTCTCCAAGCGGGAGCTGATCGAGACCGCAGGCATCGACGAGGACCTGCTCGACCAGCTCGTCGCCTTCGGGATGGTGCGCATGCGGCCCGGCAGCAAGCACTTCGACGGCGACTCTCTCGTGATCGCGAAGGCTGCAGGGGAGCTCGCCGCCTACGGCCTTGAGCCGCGACACCTACGTGCGTTCAAGACCGCCGCCGACCGCGAGGTCGGCCTGGTCGAGCAGGCTGTGGCGCCGATGCGCGGACAGCGGGATCCCGGCGCCCAAGCACGCAGCGAAGAAGCCGTACGGGAGATCGCCGCCCTGTCGGTAAAGCTGCATGCAGCTCTCGTGAAGGCCGGTCTGAACGCAGGTCGGTGACCACCGGACGCGTCACCGCCGGCGGAGTAGGCTGATCGCGTGCGCGAAGTAGACGTGATCGGTGTCCGGGTGGAGATGCCCTCCAACCAGCCCATCGTCCTGCTCCGGGAGGTGGCGGGGGACCGCTACCTGCCGATCTGGATCGGTGCCGTGGAGGCGACTGCGATCGCCTTCGCTCAGCAGGGCGTGGTGCCACCGAGACCGCTGACGCACGACCTGATGAAGGACCTCCTCAACGCCACGGGCAACGACCTGACCGAGGTCCAGATCACCGAGATGCGCGACGGGATCTTCTACGCCGTCCTCGTGTTCGCCTCCGGCGTGGAGGTCAGCGCGCGACCCTCGGACTCGATCGCCCTGGCGCTGCGTACCGGCGCCCGGATCGTGTGCGCGGACGACGTCCTGGACGAGGCGGGGCTCGAGGTCCCCGACGAGCAGGAGGACGAGGTGGAGAAGTTCCGCGAGTTCCTCGACCACGTCACCCCTGAGGACTTCGAGTCGCACTGAGGTCTGCGGAGCCCGTCGAGGCGGCTCCTGAGGTCTAACCCTCAACGTGAGGTTGAGGCTTGCGACACGCCGGGCCGGGAGTGCCCAGCGTCGTTGACCGCCCCCTGTCCTGGGCCTACCTTGGTAAGTGTCTTCGCTGTAACTCCACCGTTGTTCTCCGTCCGAGAACGTCGGCTTCCCCCTCGGAGCGACACGCTGAGCGAAGTGGATGACGGAGGTCAACCGTGACAGGCAACGGCGACAAGGCGACGAACCCAGCGGACGCCACCGCTGCCCGCGAGGCTGTGGATGCTGCGGACCAGCAGGGTCTGCTCTTCGATGACGACGTCTCGCCGCTGCCCCGCGACACCGGCTACCGCGGTCCGACCGCGTGCAGCGCCGCCGGCATCACCTACCGCCAGCTCGACTACTGGGCCCGCACCGGCCTCGTCGAGCCCACCGTCCGCGGCGCCACCGGCTCCGGCACGCAGCGGCTCTACTCCTTCCGCGACATCCTGCTGCTCAAGGTGATCAAGCGTCTGCTCGACGCCGGCATCTCGCTCCAGCAGATTCGTACCGCCGTCCAGCACCTTCGCGCGCGGGGCACCGACGACCTCACCCGCGTCACGCTGATGAGCGACGGCGCGACCGTCTACGAGTGCACCAGCAACGACGAGGTCATCGACCTCCTGCAGGGCGGCCAGGGCGTCTTCGGCATCGCGATCGGTGGGGTGTGGCGCGAGATCGAGGGCACGCTCGCCGAGCTGCCCAGCGAGCGTGCGGTCGAGGAGACCGGCGACTCCGCCAGCGACGAGCTCGCCGCCCGTCGCCGCGCCCGAGCGACCGGCTGACCACCGAGTCCACGGAGCTCCAGGACACAGCTTTTCGCGAGCCGCTGACCCGCCCGGGTCGGCGGCTCGCGTGTTTGCAGGGTGTACCGTGGGCGTGCTGCTGACACCGCGCGGGAGAGCCTCCGCCGGCCGTCGTCCCGTTGCCGGGACGGTGCGTCGAGGCGGAGCGCCGAAGGGGCAATTCCTCCCCGGAACCTCTCAGGCGCCAGGACCGTGCGGGACAGGCAACTCTGGAGGCGTCGTCCCTGTGGCGGGCTGACAGAGGGGGAGGCCACCTGACCGGCATGTCTGGAACGAGTCGCAGGAGCCTTCGTTGTCCGACCACCCCACCCTGTCCCAGCTCGACGCGGCGCTGCCCTTCGTCGACCGCCACATCGGCCCCGACCAGGATGCGCGGGCCGTCATGCTCGACGCCCTGGGGTTCGACTCGCTCGACGCGCTGATGGCGGCCGCCGTACCCGGCGGGATCCGATCTGCCGACTCCCTGAACCTGCCGGCCGCGGCCACCGAGGAGGAGGCGGCGCGCGAGCTCCGGGCGTTGGCAGGACAGAACAACCCGCTCGAGCCGATGATCGGTCTCGGCTACCACGGCACGATCACCCCCGCGGTGGTCCGGCGGAACGTGCTCGAGGACCCGAGCTGGTACACCGCCTACACGCCGTACCAGCCCGAGATCTCCCAGGGCAGGCTCGAGGCGCTGCTCAACTTCCAGACCATGGTCGGCGACCTGACGGGCCTGCCCACCGCCAACGCGTCACTGCTCGACGAGGGCACCGCAGCCGCCGAGGCGATGACGCTCGTACGCCGGGGCAACCGGACGGCCAGCGGCCCGTTCGTCATCGACGCGAACGCGCTCCCGCAGACCATCGCCGTCGTCCAGACCCGGGCAGTGGCCATGGGCATCGACGTCGTCGTCGCCGACCTCAGCGAGGGGCTCCCGGACGGCGAGCTCTCCGGAGTGCTGGTGCAGTACCCCGGGGCGGACGGCCGGATCCTCGACCCGCGCCCGTTGATCGACGCCACCCACGAGCGAGGCGCGCTGGCAGTCGTCGCCGCCGACCTGCTGGCGCTCACCCTCTTGGAGTCGCCCGGTGAGCTCGGCGCCGACGTGGTGGTCGGCTCGACGCAGCGCTTCGGCGTACCGCTCTTCTACGGCGGTCCGCACGCCGGCTTCATGGCCGTGCGCGCCGGTCTCGAACGTCACCTCCCCGGGCGACTCGTCGGCGTCTCGGTCGACTCCGAGGGACGGCCGGCGTACCGGCTCGCCCTGCAGACCCGCGAGCAGCACATCCGTCGCGACAAGGCGACGTCCAACATCTGCACCGCCCAGGTTCTGCTGGCGGTCGCGGCGTCGATGTACGCGGTCTACCACGGCCCCGCGGGCCTTCGCTCGATCGCCCGGCGCACGCACCGCTACGCGGCTGTACTCGCGTCGGCGCTCCGCGACGCCGGCCTCGACGTCGTGCACGAGCAGTTCTTCGACACCATCCTGGTGCGGGTGCCGGCCAAGGCCGGGGACGTGACCTCGGCGGCGCGGGAGCGTGGGGTCCACCTGCGCCTCGTCGACGAGGACCATGTCGGCATCTCGACCTCGGAGACGACCGGTCGAAACCACCTCGACGACGTACTGCGTTCGTTCGGCGCGGAGCAGGTCGACCTCGACGCCGTCGACGCCCGCGTGGGGGAGGAGCTGCCCGTCGAGCTGGCGCGGCAGACCGACTTCCTGACCCACCCCGTCTTCAGCACCCACCACTCCGAGACCTCGATGCTGCGCTACCTGCGCAAGCTCTCCGGTCGCGACTACGCGCTGGACCGCGGCATGATCCCGCTCGGCTCGTGCACGATGAAGCTCAACGCGACCACGGAGATGGAGCCGATCAGCCTGCCCGGGTTCGCGCAGCTCCACCCGTTCGCGCCCGCGGAGGACGCCGCCGGCTACGCGACCCTCATCGAGCAGCTCGAGCAGTGGCTGGCTGAGGTCACGGGCTACGACAAGGTCTCGATCCAGCCCAACGCCGGCTCACAGGGCGAGCTGGCGGGCCTGCTGGCGATCCGCGCGTACCACCGGGCCAACGGCAACAGCGAGCGCGACATCTGCCTGATCCCGTCGTCCGCCCACGGCACCAATGCCGCTTCCGCTGTGATGGCAGGGATGCGCGTCGTGGTCGTGAAGGCCGCCGACGATGGCACCGTCGACCTCGACGACCTGCGTGCGCAGTGCGACAAGCACTCCGACGACCTCGCGGCGATCATGGTCACCTACCCGTCGACGCATGGGGCCTACGAGGACGGCATCACCGAGCTGTGCAACGTGGTCCACGAGCACGGCGGGCAGGTGTACGTCGACGGCGCCAACCTGAACGCGCTGCTCGGCTTCGCCAAGCCGGGGGAGTTCGGTGGCGACGTGTCGCACCTGAACCTGCACAAGACGTTCTGCATCCCGCACGGTGGCGGCGGCCCCGGCGTCGGCCCAGTCGGCGTCCGCGCTCACCTCGCGCCGTACCTGCCGTCCCACCCGATGCACCCCGAGCTCGAGCGCCGCGACGGCATCGGCCCGATCAGCGCCGCCCCGTACGGCTCGGCCGGGATCCTGCCGATCTCGTGGGCGTACGTGCGGATGATGGGCGGGGCCGGTCTGACCGACGCCACCGCGGTCGCCGTGCTGTCGGCGAACTACCTGGCCAAGCGGCTCGGTGAGCACTTCCCGGTGCTCTACACCGGGCACGGCGGGCTGGTCGCCCACGAGTGCATCCTGGACCTCCGTGGCCTGACCAAGACGTCCGGTGTCACGGTCGACGATGTCGCCAAGCGTCTGGTCGACTACGGCTTCCACGCGCCCACCATGAGCTTCCCCGTCGCGGGCACGCTGATGGTCGAGCCCACCGAGTCCGAGGACCTGGCAGAGCTCGACCGGTTCGTCGACGCGATGGTGGCGATCCGCAACGAGATCGACCAGGTGACTGCAGGGGAGTGGACCCCGGAGACCTCGCCGTTGCGCGGCGCACCGCACACCGCGCGGGCGCTGACCGGCTCGTGGGACCGGGCGTACTCGCGTGAGACCGCGGTCTTCCCGGCCGGCTACGACGCCGACAAGTACTGGCCGCCGGTCGGGCGGATCGACCAGGCGTACGGCGACCGGAACCTGGTCTGTGCCTGTCCCTCACCCGAAGCGTTCGCCGAGGAGCCCACCGCGTGACTGTTCACGACCTGACCGCCCGCCGTCTGCAGAGGCTGCTCGCCCAGGACCAGGTCACCGGGCGGCTGCCCACGGTCGTCGGGGGCGTGGTCCGCGACGGCGAGCTCGTGTGGACCGGCACGCATGGTCGGTTGGACGGCGTGGTCGAGCCTGGAACCGACGTCCAGTACCGGATCGGGTCCATCACCAAGACGCTCGTCGCCGTCGTGGTCCTCCAGCTCCGTGACGAGGGGCTGCTCGGACTCAACGACCGGCTCGACGTACACCTGCCGGGGGTGCAGTACGGCGACCGGACCATCCGCGCGTTGCTGTCGCACTCGTCGGGCATGCACTCGGAGCCAGCGGGGGAGTGGTGGGAGCGCACGAAGGGCGGCTCGTTCGACGAGCTCGCCGGCCGGCTCGGCGACGTGGAGGCGCCGTTCGAGTCGGGCGCGACGTTCCACTACACGAACATCGCCTTCGGCCTACTCGGCGAGGTCGTAGCCCGGCTGACGGGGCAGACCTGGTTCGACGCGGTGCGTACCCGGCTGCTCGAGCCGCTCGGCATGCGGCGCACGTCGTACTTCCCGGAGCAGCCCGCCGCACAGGGCTTCAGCGTCCACCACTTCGCCGGCACGCTCACGGAGGAACCGTCCGAGGACGCCGGTGCGATGGCGCCGGCCGGGCAGGTCTGGAGCACGGTCGAGGACCTCGCCAAGTACGGCGCCTTCCTGGCAAGCGGCGATGACCGGGTCCTCGCGACGTCGACGCTGGACGAGATGTTCACTCCCCAGGCCGGAGCGCTGGCCAGCGCTCCCGGCGGCGGGTACGGCCTCGGTTTCCGGCTCGCCTCGTCAGGCGGGCGCAGCCTCGTGGGCCACACCGGCTCGATGCCGGGCTTCCTGGCCGGGCTCTTCGCCGACCGGGGTCGACGTACCGCCGCGGTGGTGCTCGCGAACGGCACCAGCGGGCTCCGTTGCGAGGGCCTGACGGTCGACCTGCTGACCGAGCTCGAGGCTCAGGAGCCGACCGTTCCGCTTGCCTGGCAGCCCAGCGGCGACGTGCCGGAGGCGGTCCGCGACGTACTCGGCGTCTGGCACTGGGGCAACACCGCCTACGCGTTCAGCTGGACCGGTGACGCGCTCGTCGTCAGCTCCCTCGGCAGCGGGGTCGAGGCGCACCGGTTCGCACTACGCCCGGACGGCGCGCTGGTCGGCAGCCGCGGCTACCACCACGGCGAGCGACTCGACGTCGTGCGCGCCGCGGACGGGTCGATCCATCACCTGGTGTGCGCGACGTTCGTCTACACGCGCACGCCGTACGACCCCGAAGCACCGATCCCCGGCGGCCACCCGACTCAGTGATCGCCGGGTGACCACCGGGCGACCGCCCGGACGCTCAGAGCGCCTGGGACACCGTCGACATGTTGAAGTCGGGCACCCGGAGCGCCGGTGTGGCGGTCCTCGGGAAGTAGTCGCCCCACTCGCGCGAGAAGCTCGGCATCGTGGCGGAGGCGTGGGAGAACCGGTCCAGCAGGCCGACCGGGCTCTCGTTGAACCGGAAGTTGTTCACCGCCCCTGTCACCTCACCGTTCTCCACCCGGTAGACCCCGTCGCGTGTGAGGCCGGTCAGCAGCAGGGTCTGCGGGTCGACCTCGCGGATGTACCAGAGGCAGGTGACGAGCAGCCCGTCGTCCATGCCGGCGATCAGGTCGTCGGTCGAACCGGCTCCGTCGTCGACGGACACCACGAGGTTGTCGACGTACGGCGTGACCTGCTGCTCGGTGAGGCGCGCCGAGTGCCGCGTCTGGAGCAGGCCCGTGAGCGTGCCGTCCTTGATCCAGTCGGTGCGGACCAGGCCGAGCCCGTTGTCGAAGACGCTCTCCAGGTTGTTGCTCTGCGAGGCGGTGACGAAGGGTGCCGCCTCGAGACCGGGGTAGGCCGGGTCGGAGTACATCTGCACGGCCTTGCGCGAGAGCCGGTCACCGATCCGGGTGCCACCACCGCGCCGCGAGAAGACGGTCTGGCCCTCGTGCGCCTCGCGGGCACCGGCGGTCCAGTACGCGTAGATCATCAGGTCAGACACCGCTGTCGGCGGCAGCACCGTGTCGTAGCGGCCCGCCGGTAGGTCGATCCGACGCTCGGCCCAGCCCAGCCTGCGGACGAGCTCGTCGTCCATGGCCAGCGCGTCGACGTCGCTGAAGTCCCGCGTCGCGCCACCGACCCAGGCGCTCGTGCTCAGGTCCGACGGCTTGCCCGTGCAGCCGTAGTGGCCGGTGGGCTGTACGTGCCGCAGCCGCAGCCCACGGGTCGAGGCAAGGTACGTCGTGGTGATGTCGTGGTCGACGAAGCCGTACAGCACCCGCCCCGCGGAGCTGGCACGCCCGAAGGCTTCGCCGAGTGCCGGAGCGAAGTCGGAGTAGACCTCGATCGAGGTGGTCTGCGGGAGGTCGAACCAGTCGGCGGCGGCCTCGCCGGGCACGAGCTCGGCGGCATCCTCGGCGGGGTCGGCGTCGGCGGCGGCCGCGTCGGCAGCTTCGACGATCCGACTGACCTGCTCCATCGACGCGGCACTTGCCGTGACTGACCCGGTGGCGGTGCCGTTCGCGCCGTTGTGGAACGACACGATGGTGACGCTCACGTCGTGCATGACACCGTTCGTCGTCAGCGTGTTGTTGGCCCAGCGCAGGTTGGCGCTCGTCGAGTTCTGCAGCAGAACGACGCAGTCATCGGCCTTGGACGACTTCAGGGCGTGTTCCACGAGCTCCTGGGGAGTCGGTGCGTTCATGGTGCTCCTCGTTCTAGGACGTGCTCAGGGGCCGTCGGCCGGCCCGGGGAGGTGGTCAGCTGCCTTCGGCGGTGGTGTTGAGGATCCGCACGTCGCGGAACAGCGCGGTGGGGCAGCCGTGTGAGACGGCGGCGACCTGGCCGGGCTGCGCCTTGCCGCAGTTGAAGGCCCCGCCGAGCTGCCAGGTCTCCGGCCCGCCCACTGCCTCCATGGAGTTCCAGAAGTCGGTGGTGGTGGCCTGGTAGGCCACGTCGCGCAGCTGCCCGGCCAGCCGGCCGTTCTCGATCTTGTAGAAGCGCTGCCCGGTGAACTGGAAGTTGTAGCGCTGCATGTCGATGCTCCACGACTTGTCGCCGACGACGTAGATGCCGCGTTCGACGCCGGCGATCAGACCGTCAGTACTGGGACCGTCGGCGGCCGCCTGGAGGGACACGTTCGCCATCCGCTGGATCGGGATGTGGCCGGGGGAGTCGGCGTAGGCGCAGCCGTTCGAGCGGCCGCCGTTGAGGGCGGCGCCGTACTCGTGCGCCATCGAGCGGTCGAGCTGGTAGCCCACCAGCATGCCGTCCCTGACGATGTCCCAGCTCTGCGTCTGCACGCCCTCGTCGTCGTACCCGACGGTGGCGAGCCCGTGCTCGACAGTGCGGTCACCGGTGACGTGCATGATCTTCGATCCGTACTGGAGGGTGTTGAGCTTGTCGAGGGTGGCGAACGACGTGCCCGCGTAGTTGGCCTCGTACCCGAGCGCGCGGTCGAGCTCGGTCGCGTGGCCGATCGACTCGTGGATCGTGAGCCAGAGGTTCGACGGGTGGATCACCAGGTCGTAGTTGCCCGCCTCGACCGACGGAGCGGCCAGCTTCTCGGCGAGCAGGGTCGGCAGCTCGTTGAGCTCGGACTCCCAGTCGTAGCTGCCGTCGGTGAGGTACTCCCAGCCGCGGCCGACGGGCGGCGCGATGGTGCGCATCGAGTCGAACGCACCGGTCTTCTCGTCGCTGCCGAAGACCTCGAACATGGGCTGGATGCGCACTCGCTGCTGCGTCGTGCGGGTGCCCCGGAGGTCGGCGTAGAACTTGTTCTCGACGACCTGCTGGAGCGTGCCGCTGGAGTGCGCGACGCCGGGGGCGTCGATCAGTCGCTGCGACCAGTCGGTGAGCAGGGAGACCTTCTCCTGCAGGGGGACGGTGAGGGGGTCGATCTCGTAGGAGCTGACCCACTCGACGTCGTGGTGCGTCGGCTCGTCGGCGAGCGTGACCGGGACCGTCGTCATCGCGGCCGCGACCTGGGCTGTCCGGATGGCCGTCTCGGCGACCTGAACCGCGGCCTCCGGTGTGAGCACCACTCCGGAGGCGAATCCCCAGGCACCGTTCAGGATCACTCGTACGGCGAAGCCGACGTCCTCTGAGTCGGAGGCTCCTTGAAGGTTGCCGTCTCGGACCTGGATGCGTTGACTCCGGATTCGCTCGAACCGGAAGTCGGCGTGGCTGACGTGGAAGTCCCGGGTTCGGGCCAGCGCAGCCTCGGCCAGCCGCCGGTAGGGGAGCGCGGTGAACGCAGGGTCGATCGGGTGCGTCGTGGTCATGGCCAGAGGTTATGTCGAGATCGGCTCGCCCGTCAGCCGGGGTGACGGCGTGTCAGGTCGCTCCGTCGACTTCTTGTGCTTCCAGAAGGGCTGGTTCGTCGCCCATCCAGGTGGCGGGGAGGACGTCGTACCCGGCGACGCGGGCTGCCTCGCAGACCAACGGGTCGTCGTCGACGAGGACGGCGATCTGACGCTCGGTTGCCAATCGGTCGAGCACGCCCACCTTGAACAGCCGGGCCGGTCGCCGATCGTGATACGGGCGCAGGTGCACGTCACCTTGGGGGAGGGCGTGATCGGTGAGCCAGGCGAGAGTGTCACGGCGGCACACCTCGGGGCGGCCGGAGAGGTAGACGATGTCGTGGACCTCCGCGAGTGCGCCGACCACGCGGGCGCCCTCGGCGAGGACGGGGTCTTCCGGGGCCGCGGCGAAGAAGGACGCCCAGTCCTTCGGCTGAGATCGGACGTGCTCGAGCCGGTGCCGGACGTCAGCCACGACCCCGTCGATGTCGATCACCGCGATCATCCGCGTCGCCGCGTCCTGCCGACGTGGCACCGTCAGCCGACCAGAGTCTCGGCGTGAATCGTGGACCCGCTGGGGGTCTTCCGGACATGCAGCTGGGTGGGGATCCGGGTGCGCAGCTCGCTGACGTGACTGACCACGCCGACGGTCCGGCCACCGGCCCGAAGTCCGTCGAGACGGTCCATCACGTCGTCCAGGGTGTCCGGATCGAGCGTGCCGAACCCCTCGTCCACGAAGAGCGTCTCGATCTCGGTGCCGCCGGCCTCCTGGGTCACCACGTCGGCCAGACCGAGCGCCAGCGACAGCGACACGACGAACGTCTCGCCTCCCGAGAGCGTCGCGGGATCGCGGACGTCGCCGGTCCACTGATCGATGACCTCGAGGCCGAGGCCGGCCTGGGAGCCCTTGCGGGCGGCCCGGCCGGTGCGCTGCAGCAGGTACCGCTGGTCGCGCATGTGCGAGAGCCGTTCGTTCGCGGCGTCCAGCACCTGGTCGAGCCGGGTGGCGAGCACGTACGACGACAGACGCATCTGCAGGTGGTTGTCCGTACCCATCCCGCGCACCAGCTTCGCCATCGACTCGGCGCGTTCGTGCTCGTTGCGGAGCGGCGACCAGTCGGCGACCGCCTCGACCAGCCGGTCGAGCAACGACCGCAGGGCCGTCACTCGCTGCTCCTGCAGGTGGAACGCCCGCGATGCCGCCTCTGCCGATGCCTCGAGCGTGGCTGTCTCCGCGGCGGCGTCGCCCAGCTCCGGCGGGTCCTGGTCACCCACAGCCTGCACCTCTGCCGAGGCGAGCGTCGCGCGTGCCGCCGCCGCGGCCGCCGCACGCTGCTCCAGCAGCGACTCCAGCTCGACTCGCTCCTCGGCCGTCAGGGCTGCTCCGCGAACCTCCGCCGTCGTGGTGAAGCCTTGCTGCTTGAAGGTGGTTTCGGCCTGCGTCTCCAGGGCCGCGAGCCGCTCGGCGAGGTCTGCCTCGGTATCGCAGGCCATGCTGGCTGCAGCCAGCGAACTGGCCTGGACCTGGAGGGTGCGGAGAAGTTCTGGGATCGACTCCGGCTCGACATCGCCCAGCGCGGCCACGATCTGGGTGCGGTTCTCCTCGATGGCATCCTGTTGGCTGCGCCGCAGCTGGGAGAGTCCGGCCACCCGGGTCTCCTGCACCCCCACCTCGGCGGCGGCCTTCTCGAGCGCTCCTTGGAGCTCGGCCAGGGTGCGCGTGAGTGCCTCGCGTTGGATCTCCGCCTGCTCGGCGTCCGCCAGGTCGATCTCCAGCCGGACGACGTCGTCGGTCGCGTCCGTGGCTGAACGGCCGGCTGCCTTGCTGCGCAGGGTCTCGAGGAAGCGTTCAGCCGAGGTCGCCTCACGGGTCGCCTCGACGAGAGCGTCCTGCGCCGCTTCGTGGACCGCGAGGGCTTCTTCCTGCTCCTCCGGGGTCACGGAGTCGGGCTGCGGCGCCGCTGGCTGGGGGTGGTCACAGCTGCCGCAGACAGTGCAGGCCTCTCCGGGCTGGAGAGTGCCCGCCAGCTCTGCCGCGATCCCGGCGAGGCGTCGGGCCTGGAGCGCCTGGACGACGTCGCGGGCGTCCGCCGCTGCGTCCCGTCGATTCCGGACGACGTCCTGCAGTGCCTGGAGGTCGGCTACCGCGGCGGGAACGGCCGCGGCCGCCTCGGCCCGAGTCTTGGCCTCGGTGACCTTGAGGGAGATGGCTTCACGTCGGGCTGCGGCAGCCGCTGCGACGTCCAACTCCATACGAGCGGTCGCGATGCTGTCCGGCAACACGTCCCGGCTCGCCACCGCTTCGGCGAGCGCGGTCTCAGAAACCCCGAGGTCGCGTTCGGTCGTGGCGAGCTCCGAGGCCACCGTCTCGAGGGCACGTACTCGCGGGAGGAGCGCCTCGGCGTGGGCGATCCGTGTGCGTACTGCTCGCTCGGCCTCTCGGAGGTGGGCTCCGACGGCCCCCTCGACGGACTCCAGCGAGTCGAAGTCGCGCAGGTCGGTGAGGGCGTCGTCCCGGCGACGCAACGCAGCCGCATGGTCTACCGCGGCCCGGGTGCACAGCTCGATCACCGGGAGACATCCCGTTGCACGTGCGTCGGCATCCAGCACCTCGCGGGCTCGCGCCGACGCCTCGTCGGTCGACTGCAGGATGCCAAGTTGCTTCTTGGCTTCGTCTCGACGGGCGACTGCGTCGGCGACGCGTCGCAAGTCCTCGAGTCGCTCGCGACCCGTCGTCAGGGCACCCGCGGCGGCCTGATGTGCGACGCGGAGCTTGCTCAGGTCGGCCTCCGCATTCGAGAGCGTGGCACGAGCCCACTCGAGCGCCGTGTCGCACTCGAGGACGTCGGGCAACCCACCGGCAAGACCCTCGTCGCCGTCTTGCTCGACCTCGGCGCGCTCGGCGAGCGTGTGCAGGAGCTGCTGGACCTGGGACTGCCCCTGCTCCGAACGCTGGCGAAGGTTCCGGCTGTGGTCCTGGACCCACTCCTCGATCTTGGCGAAGCGGTCGGTCTGGAACAGCTGTTGGAGCACGTCATGACGATCCTGAGTGGAGGCGTGCAAGAACCGCTGGAAGTCACCCTGGGGGAGCATCGCCACCTGTTGGAACTGCCCGGCCTTCATCCCGATCAGCTCGCCTACCAGCAGACCGACTTCGGCCGCTCGGGACGTCAGTAGCTGCTCATCGCCACCTGTGAACTCGAGCAGGGACGCGGCAGCAGGCTCGGTGCGGGTGCCGGTGCCTCGGCGCTTCGGTCGGGTCCACTCGGGGCTGCGACGAAGTTGGAATCGCCGTTCACGGACGCTGAACTCCAGAATGACCTCGGGCTTCACCGCGTCGTCCGCGTGCTGCGACTTGAGTGTCTTCACGCCTCGGACGCCCGGCACGACGCCGTAGAGCGCGAAGCAGACGGCGTCGAGGATGCTGGTCTTCCCAGCGCCCGTGGGGCCCGCCAGCAGGAAGAGGCCCGCGTCGTTCAAGGCGTCGAAGTCGACCCGCTCGGTGCCGGCGAACGGCCCGAACGCGGTGACGTTGAGCTCGTGCAGGCGCATCAGCCCACTCCGAGGACGTCTATGGGGGCGTCGGCATCGTCGTTGATCCGGCACGAGTCGCAGGCCAGCTGGAGGAGCAGCGTCTCCTCGGTCGTGGCCTCGAGCTCGCGCACCTCGGCGACGAAACCGAGTGCGACGTCGAGGTCGCTCCGGCCGTCGACGCGCGGCATGACCGGCCCGCGGTCTGCGCGCCCTCCCTCGGGGTCGAACCCCAGGATCAGCGTGTGTGGGAACCGCGCACGTAGCCGCTCCATGGCGTGCTGCGGACGGCGTCGGTCGGTCAGGGTGACCTGGAGGTAGCTGTCCTCGACATCCGCCAAGGAGGGGTCGCTCAGCAGCGACTCCAGCCCGCCGCGCAGCGTGTCGAGCCGGCGGGGAACGGGAGCAGGCACGAAGTCGGCTCGCTCGAATCCGTCGGCGCCGATCTCCACGAGCCACGACCCCTTCGTCTGCGTCGCCTCGGAGAACGAGTAGGCCAGCGGTGACCCGCTGTAGCGCACCGACTCCGTCAGTGTGTGGCGGCCGTGCAGGTGCCCCAGAGCGGCGTAGTCGACGCCGGTGAACAGGTGCGTCGGCGCGATCTGCAAGCCACCGACGGAGATGTCCCGCTCGCTGTCGCTGGCCATGGCGGACCCGAGGTCCGGGCTTCCCGCGACGAAGGCGTGAGCCATCAGCACCGAGCGTGCCCCCTTGCGGCCCGCGAGGTCGTCCTGCACCCTGCGCATCGCCTCGGTGAGGGTTGCCTCGTGGCTGCGGCTCTCCAGACCCCAGGCGGCTCGAACCGCATCTGGCTCGAGGTACGGCAGCCCGTACACGGCGAGGGGTCCGTGGGCGTCCTCGAGCAGGACCGGCGTACCGACGTCTTGCCAGCGCGTACGCAGGTACACGCCAGAGGAGTCGGCGAGGCGGGAGTTGAAGCCGAGCCGGATCTGGGAGTCGTGGTTGCCACTGGTCACCACGACCGTGGCCCGGGACGCGGCCAGCCGTGCGAACGACTCGTCGGCCAGTTGGACAGCGTCTACGGGCGGGAGCGCGCGGTCGTAGATGTCTCCGGAGACGACGACCAGGTCGACCGCTTCGGCCTCCACCACCTCGAGCAGGTGGTCCACGAACGCCGCCTGGGCGTCGAGCAGCCCCACCCGGTGGAAGGAGCGGCCCAGGTGCCAGTCGGAGGTGTGGAGGATGCGCACGCTTCGACGCTAGACGCAGCCGCCGACAGAACGTCCGATCACACGCCGATGCGGTCCGGCGCGCTGTAGGTGACAAACCTCTCCGGCCGTGTGAAGCCGATCGTCGTCAGGCCGGTGTCGGAGGCGAGCTGGACTGCGAGGCTCGAGGGCGCGCCCACGGCAACCAGGACGCCGACGCCCGCGGCCACCGCCTTCTGCACGATCTCGAACCCGATCCGGCCGCTGACTGCGAGCAGCGGGGCGCCGGGAAGGTCGCCGGCGAGCAGGCGTGCCCCCACCACCTTGTCGACGGCGTTGTGGCGCCCGATGTCCTCACGCACCACGAGCGGCTCGCCGCTGCGATCGAAGAGACCGGCGGCGTGCAGGCCACCCGTAGAGTCGAACACCGCCTGGGCGGACCGAAGACGTGCGGGAAGCCCGTGCACGGTGGCCGCTGAGACCAGCAGGTCGGGCCACGCCTCCCGGCCTCGGACTTCGGCGAGCGCCAGCACCTCGTCGATGCTGAGCGAACCGCAGACGCCACACGCCGACGTCGAGGCCGACAACCCCGCGCTCCGCTGGGCCGGCTCCCGGCCCGGTGGACCGGTCAGGGTGACCGTGACGACGTTGAACTCCTGCTCGCGGGGGAGTGCCCTGTCGGTGCAGTAGGCCACCGTGTGGACATGCTCGGGTCCCGTCACGACGCCCTCGGCGTACAGGAAGCCTGTGGCGAGCTCGAAGTCGTGCCCGGGGGTGCGCATCGTGACCGCCACCCGACGCGGCTCCACGCCGGGCCAGGCACAGCGGATCTCCAGTGGCTCCTCGGTCGCGAGCCGGTCCTCCCGCTCGATGGTGTCGCCCAGACGGTGCTCACGGACGCGCGTCCGCCTCGTAGGCCCGGGGCGTCGAGGAAGGGTCACGGCTGCCAGCCTAGTATTTGGGGCGGCACTTCGGTCCCCGCGTCACGCTGGGCAGGTGCAGAATCCGGGGAGGTGCAACGGTGAGGAACGTGCGCCGTGAGCCCGCGCCCCACGACGACTGGACCACCCCGGTCGCCGCCTCACTCGCCATGGCCGGGTTCCTCGGCGTCGTGTTCGTCGGCTTCACCCTGCTGGCACTCGAGCCACTGATCGCCGTCGACGCGTACTTCAACCTCGGCCCGCCGCCTGCGGGCTGGGTGCCCGTCCTCCACGTGATGGACCGGATCGGCCAGCGCGCCGTGTGCCTGCCGATCCTGGGGGTGGTCGCGTTTCTCTGTGCGCGCCGTCAGGAGTCGTGGCGGCCGGTGATCATCGCGGCGGCGTCGGTGTTCATGCTCAACCTGATCGTGCTGATCCTGAAGGTGTCTCTCGGCCGGGGGCAGCCCGCTCCCGCCGACCCGTCCTTCTTCATCGGCGGGATGGCGTACCCGTCAGGTCACACCGCCAACATCGTCCTGGTGTACGGGCTCGCGGTCTTCCTGCTCGGTCGGTACTACGGTGTCACCCGACGCATCTACCTGTCGTTGTGGGCAGCGGTGGCGTTCCTCTCCGTCGTGATGGTGACGGTGTCGATGAGCCTGAACTGGCACTGGTTCGCGGACCTGATCGCGGGGCTCATCATCGGCGGCATGGTTCTGGAGCTGACCGCTGCGGCGGACGCCGCAGTTCCGGCCGGATGGCGGTTGCGCTGGCCGGTGGGCCGGAACCGGAAGGACGGCGGAGCCGTCCAAGAGACATGAACGTCATGACCACGGTCCGCCTCGTCCTCCAGGTGGGCCTTGTGACGTTCCTCGCCGGCTGCGCCTCGGAGAGCCCGCAGCCACAGGCCGCTGACACCTCCTCGCGCTGGGGCGAGTGCGCGGATGCTGCCTTCGCGGCTGCGCCCGGTGAGGCGCTCGGAGAAATTCGAGGTCTCGCCGGCCGCGACGGCTCGATCCGACTGGTGCCGGCGGGGGAGGGGCCCTGTGCCGGCGACCTCATCGTTCGTACCGAGGACGGGGTAGTCGGCCTCGACGTCGCGGACCTCGACCTCGTCGCGTCCTCGGCTCAGGTTGTCCGCCTGCGGACCGCCTCCGACGGCACGAGGCGCGAGCTGATGCTGGTGCACGGGGGAGTGCATCCGCGTGGCGGCCACCAGCCCCACCTCTTCGTCCTTGACGGCCGGCTCCGTGAGCTCCGTGTCGACGGCAACCCGCTGCTGCCGTTCATCGCGACCGACGGAGGAGCGGCGCCCCTGACGGCTCGCTGCACGGAGAGTGGCGGCATCGAGGTGCTGTCGGCGATCCTCACCGAGCAACCTACGAAGGCCCCTGCTTGGGACGTCACGAGGACGACGTACCGCTGGGACGGCGGCCTGCTTCGAGAATCCGGCTCGCAGCGGATCTCCCACGCTGTGCCCCCGACGCAGCTGAGTAACCAGTTGCCGGCCCTGGATGCCGACGCGGAGCTCTTCGCGAACTGCCGCGACTAGACGGTGTCCTCGGCCAGTGAGGAAGTCGGTGATCAGGCCCGCGACGTGGGTGGCGGCGTGTGGCAGAGTTCGCCGGCATGAGCGACGAGACTGAACGCGGCATCGAGATCACCCGGCTGGCCCTGGGCAGCTACGAAGCTGTCAACCGACGTGGTGGCACCCTGCGATTCGGATCGGCGGACGACGATTCGTTCAGCCCGGTGGAGCTGCTGCTGGCCGCGATCGCGGGCTGCACCGCCTCCGACGTCGACTACATCTCCGTCAAGCGCGCGGAGCCAGAGCGTTTCGCCGCCACGGTGACCGCCGACAAGCTCCGTGGTCCCGACGGTAACCACCTCGAGAACATCACGCTGACCTTCGACATCAAGTTCCCCGAGGGTGAGGGCGGCGACGCGGCGCGAGACGTGTTGCCCGAGGCGCTGAAGCGTTCGCACGACCGCCTCTGCACGGTCAGCCGGACCATCGAGCTCGGCACCCCGATCGAGGCCCGCTTCGTCTGAGCCCGTCCTCAGGTGTTGGCGCCACGCGCGGCGACCGGCCACACCTCGACGATCTCGCCGTTGTCGACGGCGAGGAGCTCGTCGGCCAGGTTGACCGCGGCGCACACGTGGTTCGGTACGACCCGCACGCGGCTGCCGATCGCCGGGACCGGCCCGGTGTGCCACTCGACCACGGCGTGGTGCTCCGACAGCAGGACGATCCGCGCATCGGGGTGGTCGAGAAGCCGCCCGTAACCCGTGGCGTAGCCGGCCCGGTCGGCGCCGAGCACCTTGCTGCCGGAGTCGAGCACGACACGCCCACCCGCGTGGCTCACCACCGTGGCGAGGCAGGTCAGCGCGATCCGGTCGGGGGTCGTCGTACCGAGCTCCCACTGCTGGGCGTCCCCGAAGACGTACACGCCCGGCCGCATCTCGGTCATCGCGCCCTCGACGAGGTCCGGTGCCGTCGGCGTGGAGCCACCGCTCACGACGGACACCTCCAATCCCGCGTCACGCACGGACGCCACCGCACCCGCCAGCGCGTCGGCCTCTTGCCGTGCGACCGCGCTCCGGTCCGTTGGCGTATAGCCGTGGCCGGGAAAGGTGAAGACGCCTGCGACAGACAGGCCGGTGTGCGCGATCCGTGCGGCGAGCTCTCCCGCCTCGTGGGGGAGTACGCCGCTGCGCCGCTGCCCGCTGTCCACCTCGATCAGCATCCGCACCGCCTCACGATCGCCACTCAGCTGGGCGGCCAGCGCATTCGCCGCCTCGGCGGAGTCGCAGCCGATCGTGAGCGACGCCAGCCCGGTCAGCTCACGCAGGCGACGTCCCTTGGCGCGATCGACCCAGAGTGGGTAGGCAAGGAAGAGGTCCTGGTGACCAGCCATGGCGAACGTCTCGGCCTCCGACACGGTCGCGACCGTCAAACCGTGGGCGCCGGCGGCGGTCTGACGGTCAGCAATGGCGGGGGACTTGTGCGTCTTCGCATGAGGCCGCAGCTGGACGCCGCGGTCACGCGTCAGGGCCGCCATCGCGTGGATATTGGCGTCCATGACCGCGACGTCGACGTAGAGCGCGGGCGTCGCGGGGGAGTCGGGCGTGGTGCTCACCCGACCAACCTAACGAGCGACCCCCGTCACCTACTGGCCGGCAGTGATGCCGCGTTGTACAGCGTTGCTCTCCGGCATGAGGCCGCGAAGGTCACCCATGCGACCCGACAGCACTCTCGCGAACAACTCCATCAACGACAACAGGGGCAGGTCCACGACCTGGACGGTTGCGCTCGCCGCACACAGGGTTCCCACCAGCGTTCCTTCGGTGTCACGGATGGGGACACTCACGTACGTCTCGATGCCGAGGTCTCGCACCGCCTCGACGTCGCCGTACACCGTCTGCGCCGCGCTGACGGTGAGGGTGTCGTCCTCGATCAGCCGGGCGCAGAGCGTCTGGTCCCACTCGACGGAGAGCCCCGGTGGCACGGCGATGTCCCCGCCGTTGTGGGCATGTGTCGTGATCTGGTGGCCCGAGTCGACCGTCGTGACGAACGTCGTCTCCAGACCGGTCAGGAAGCTGAGCTCCCTGAGCAGGTTGCGGAGCGCCGAGTGCAGGTCCACCACGTCGCCCGTGAGGGCGGCCACCAGGTCCGGCAAGGGGGACTCGTCCGGCGCCAGCTCCCACGAGGATCGGGAGCGAGTGCCGAACAGGACGGGGATCACGTGCTCCGCAGCGACCGGTCGGCTGAACAGGTAGCCCTGCAGCTCGTCGCAGCCGTGGCGGGTGAGGAACTCGAGCTGGGCCTCCGTCTCGACGCCCTCCGCCACGGTGGTCATCTCGAGGCTGCGGGCGAGGGCGAGGATCGACTCCAGGAGCGGCGCCGCCCCCTGCTGGATCTCATTGACGAAGGAGCGGTCGATCTTGAGCCGCTGGGCCGGCAGCTCGCGGATCCTGCTGAGCGAGGAGTGACCGGTGCCGAAGTCGTCGATGGACAGCGCGACCCCACGCTTCACGAGCGCGTCGAGCGGGATCCGGATGTGGACGTCGGCCGCCAGCACGGTCTCGGTGACCTCGAGGTGCAGGGCGTCGCCAGGAAGACCCGACTCGGCAAGCGCGGCTCCGACGCGTTCGGGCAGAGCGGGGTCGAGCAGCTCACGGTGGGACAGGTTCACGGCGACACGCAGCTCGGGCCAGTCGGCCCGCCACTCGGCCAGCTGCACGCACGCCGTACGCAGGACGAAGTTGCCGAGCTCGATGATCGCACCGGTGCGTTCGGCGACGGCGAGGAACTCGTAGGGGCTCACGACCCCGCGGTCGGGGTGGTCCCAGCGCACCAGCGCCTCGAGGCAGGCCACTTCGCCGGAGCGGGTGTCGACGATCGGCTGGTAGTACACGGTGAACTGTCCAGCTGTGATCGCCTCGCGGATCTCCGCCTCCAGGCGAAGCCGGTTCTGCAGGCGTAGGTGCATCTGGGGGTCGAAGACCTTGGCCTCGTCGCCGCCGTCTGCCTTGGCCTCGTACATAGCCAGGTCGGCTCGGCGGATCAGCTCGTCGACGTCGAGCCCACTGCCGGCGAGCGCGACCCCGACACTGCCGGTGACGTTGACCTCGACGTCGCCCACCCGGATGGGCTCACGCAGTGCCTCCAGGATCCGATGCGCGGCGGCCATCGCGGCACGCCGACCCGTCTCCGGGAGGAGCACCGCGAACTCGTCGCCGCCCATCCTGACCACGGTGTCCTGCTGCCGCGTGACGCCGCCCAGCCGATGCCCGAGGGTCGTGAGGACCGCGTCGCCGAGCGAATGGCCGAGCGTGTCGTTGATCTCCTTGAAGCCGTCCAGATCCAGGAGCAGGAGTGCGGCGGAGTCCACGACGAGCTCCGACCCGGCTGCCCGCTCGCGAAGCATGGTGCGGTTGCCCAGTCCGGTCACCGAGTCGACGTACACCTGCTCGCGCAGCTCGGCTGTCTGCTCCTCCACTCGGCGCTCGAGCGTGGCCCTGAGCTGGAGCTCTGCGTAGACGGCGATCGTCTGACGCGTGAGAACCAGCGCCATCAGCACCGCCAGCGCGACGACCGTGACGCGCTCAGCAGGGGAGAAGGCGGTCAGCACGAGCGCCACGGCCACCGGGCCAAGCAGGAGTGCCACACGGACACGAGTCTGTGCAGCGGACTCGCCGGCATCGAAGATCTCGACGTTGCGGTAGCTGGCGGCGACCGCCATGAGCGGGTAGGCGATGAACCAGAAGACGGACACGGGGTGGCCGGTGAACCACTCGCCGGAGATGATCAGCAGCCCGTAGGCAGTGTCGGCCACGGCCAGCGAGATGACACCCAGCACGAGCAACGCCAACGGCCGCCGGCCCGCGGCGCTGCTGCGGTACAGCGCAATCACGGCGACGGCCACGGAGATCACATCGGCGAGGGGGTAGCCGATGAACACGGCGGCCTCGGCTGTGAACACGTCGATGCTTCGGAGCGTGTCGCCCAGGACGACGTACCAGCTGATCAACAGAAGGGCGCAGGCGACGATGGCGCCGTCGAGCACCATCCGGGTCCGGTCGACGGGCCCCGGGGCGACCTGGGGGAGCAGCAGGATCGCCACGAGCAAGAGGATGATCGAGGCGAACCAGAGTCCGTCACCGATCCAGGTCGACGGTTTGGCTCCTGTGAAGTCCGCCCAGATCTCGACGGCGAAGATGCCGGAGGAGCAGGCTGCTGACAGCGACGCCGCCCACCAGGCGCGGGCGGCACGGCCGGCGTGCTTCCGAGCGAAGTACCCGAGGAGGATGCCGGCGACGACCATCGCCGTCGTGTGCAGCAGCGTGTCCACGAGATCGATGATCGGTGCGGTAGCCGAGACCGTCGCGAACGCCCACAGCGCATACAACACCGCCAGGGCAGTAACAAACACCAAGCGGTTGGTGAAGCGACTCACGAGGCCCCCCGTCAGATCCGGTCACTCTGTTGTAGCACCTCAAATCCGACATTGGTGTCGTTTTCTGGGGGCGCGGCGAAGGATTTTCGGGGAGCGCAGGGCCGAATTGAGAGGGCCCGCGGGGCTGCGCTACCCGCGGTCCTCGGCGGCCTGCTGCTCGTCGACGCGGCGCTTGATGCGGCCGAGGCCGGGGATCTGGCCGAGCATCTCGTTGAGCTCGCGAGACACGTCGAGCAGGTCGTGCAGGTCCGGCGCGACGGTGTTGAGGCTGTCCAGCACCGGCATGATGTCGGTCTCCATCCGCGACGCGAGCCGCGGCAGCTGGTCGATCAGCTCGATCATGGCGTCGACCTCGGACGGGTCCGTGGTCTCGGCGAGCCGCTCCAGTACCGGCTGCAGCCGGGTCAGGGAGGGCTCGAGGCTGTCCAGCAGCGTGGTGAGGCGCTTGTTGAGCGGCACGAGGGACTCCAGCAACGCGCTGGCGCTGCTGACCGCCTCAGCTGAACCCGACACGACGGTCTCAGCCCGGGCGACCACGGCGTCGGTTCGTTCGACCACCACGTCGGCGGCTGCTCGGGTGTGGTCGATCGAGTCGACCAGGTGGGCAGCTCGACCAATCAGGAGCTCGGCCTCTGCGAGCAGCTTCAGAACCCGCGGGCCCGCCGCGACGAGTTGCTCGAGCGTGCTGGCGCCGCGTTCCAGAACAGAGAGGAGGTCCTGGGGGCCGAGGAGGGGTAAGCGCATGGCCGAAGGCTATCCATTCCTTCAATAGTTGACATAATGTCGCTTATCGGCGACTTGATCAGGAGGCTCAGCGCTCAAGCGAGTGCACCCAGGCGTGGTCCGGGTCCAAGCGGGCTACAGCGTCACTAAGCCACTGTCGTGCGCGTGCGTCCAGGCGTGGCAGCGTGACCTCGGCATCACGACGATCCTTCTCCCGAGCCTGGGCCGCCTTGAACATCAGGGTGACCTCAGGACGCGCATACCGCAGGCCGTCAGGTGCGACCCACGTGACGGCGTCGAGATCTTCCGTGTGAGCGGGATGACGCTTGTTGGTCCAGCGGCCATCCGTGTCCGGGGTCAAAGGAACATCCAGCACCCAGGGCGACTGTGCGTCGCGACGTACCCACACCTGGCTGTCCGGACGGATGTCGGTGAACCTGGCGTCGAAGGGCCGGAACCAGCTGTCGTCGACGTTCCAGGGCGTCCACCGGTCTCCGAGAAAGATCCTGAACGCCTCGGCGTCGCTGGACAGGATCGAGATGTCCATGTCCTCGTGATGACGACTGACTCCGGTGAAGACCTCCAGGCTCCAGCCGCCGATGATCCACCAGGGTCGGTCGAACCCCTGCATGAAGTCGGCGATGGTGCTGGGGTCCAGCGGGTCCCAGCCGCCGTACCAGCGGTCGAACTCCTGCGGCGCGAGGTGAACCGTGGTCGGAGCGATCACCGGGCGATCCCCCGACTACGCAGCAACTCGTCTCGCTTCCAGGCGTAGCCGACCATCCAGTGCGGCGTGTACCTGTACATCACGATCACATCGCCCCAGGACAGCGGCGAGCTGCCGTAATGAGCCTTCCAGTGATCCAGCGTCTCGTCCCAGTCCGGGTCACCCGGGGCCATCTCGTCGACCTGACCGTGGCTGAACAACGCCATCTCCTCGTTGTCGACGTGCGCGACGCTGACGGCGGGACGAGCGCGCAGGTGGCGTGCCTTCGCAGAGGTACCGCTGGTGCTGAACGACCAGGTGCCGTGGAGGAAGTGACCGTCCATCGCACTGATCCGCGGTTCGCCGGACGCCGTCACCGTGGCCACAGAGATGACCTTCATCCCCGTCAGCAGCGCCACCAAGTCTTCGGCGGTGAGCCGCCTGCTGTCGTTG
The DNA here is from genome assembly GCA_963768905.1 of uncultured Actinomycetota bacterium. Classification (GTDB taxonomy): domain Bacteria; phylum Actinomycetota; class Actinomycetes; order Propionibacteriales; family Nocardioidaceae; genus Nocardioides_B. Next base: position 27,732 of record CAVYJQ010000001.1, read on the forward strand.
ATGATGCCGCGCAAGTGGTCCGTTGCCGAGGCATGCGACGTGTCCAGGAGCTCCTGGAGTCGCGCAATCTCTTCGGGGGTCTCCAACATGGACCGGAGGCTAGCGCCCGCCACCGACCAAGGGAACCGTTACGGCTGGAGCAGCACCTTGATCGCGCGCCGCTCGTCCATCGCCCGGTACCCCTCGGCAACCTCGGCCAGCGGCAGCGTCGAGTCGAAGACCAGGCCCGGGTTGATCGCCCCGGAGACGACCTTCTCCAACAGGTCCGGCAGGTACGTCCGCACCGGTGCCACGCCGCCGGCCAGGCCGACGTTCTTGCTGAACATCCGGCGCACCGGCAGCTCGACGCCGTGGGGCACGCCGACGAAGCCGACCATGGAGCCGGGACGGGCAATGTTGAAGGCGGTGTCCATCGACGCGCCCGTACCGACGCACTCGAGGACGGCGTCCGCGCCGATGCCGTCGGTGAGGTCGCGGATGCGCTGCTCCCCCTCCTCGCCGCGCTCGGCGACGATGTGCGTTGCGCCGAACATCTCGGCGATCTTCTGCCGGGGCTCGTGGCGTGACATCGCCACGATGCGATCGGCACCCATCTCCTTCGCCGCGAGGACGCCACAGAGACCGACTGCGCCGTCACCGACGACGACCGCGGTCGAGCCCGGGCGCACTCCAGCGGCCACCGCGGCGTGCCATCCGGTGGACATCACGTCGGAGAGCGCGAGCAGCGACGGGATCAGGTCCTGGTCGGGCATCCCGTCCGTCTTCACCAGCGACCCGTCGGCCTGGTGGACGACGGCGTACTCGGCCTGACCGCCCTGGGTCCAGCCCTGGTGCACGCAGGCCGAGGTCATCCCGAGGGTGCAGTGCGGGCAGGTGTTGTCGCAGTGCACGAACGGCGCCACCACGAAGTCGCCCGGCTTGAAGCTGCGGACGTCGGCGCCGACCTCTTCGATCACGCCGACCATCTCGTGGCCGATCGGTGATCCCGGGTCGATGTCGTTCTCGCCGCGGTACGGCCACAGGTCGGATCCGCAGATGCACGCCGCGACCACCTTGACGATGGCCTGGTGCGGCTCCTGGATCGTCGGGTCTGGCCGCTCTTCGAGCCGAATATCGCGAGGGGCGTGAATCGTCGTGACGCGCATGTCCGCATCCTGTCACGAGCCGCAAAGGTCGGCTTCTGGGGCGGATATGCAGGTCGTCGGGGTGACACGTCCTACTCCCCCGACTCGCCGGACAAACCCTGACTTGCTCTATCTCATATCTGAGATACCGTCGTTCCATGACCCAGGACTATCTCGGCCGCATCGGCAACCTGATCCGCGACGCCCGCAAGCACCGGGGCTGGACGCAGAGCCAGCTCGCCGACGTGCTCAGCACCAGCCAGAGCGCCGTCAACCGCATCGAGAAGGGTCACCAGAACCTCAGCCTGGAGATGATTGCCCGCATCGGCGAGGCGCTGGACTCCGAGATCGTCTCGCTGGGCTCGGGCCCGACCCACCTGCGGGTCAACGGGCCCACCACGCTGTCCGGAAGCATCGACGTCAAGTCGTCCAAGAACGCCGGCGTCGCCCTCCTGTGCGCCTCCCTGCTCAACAAGGGGCGCACGACGCTTCGCCGCGTTGCGCGTATCGAAGAGGTCAACCGTCTCCTCGAGGTGCTCAACAGCATCGGAGTCCAGACCCGGTGGCTGAACGCCGAGAACGACCTCGAGATCGTCCCGCCCGCCACGCTCGACCTTGCCAGCATCGATGAGGAGGCCGCGCGCCGTACGCGTTCGATCATCATGTTCCTCGGTCCGCTGATGCACCGCGAGGACACCTTCGACCTTCCGTACGCCGGCGGCTGCGACCTCGGCACCCGCACCGTCGAGCCGCACCTCTCGGCGCTGCGCCCGTTCGGCCTCGAGGTGAAGGCGACCGAGGGCAGCTACCACGCCGTGGTCAGCCGCGCCATTACGCCGGTCCGTCCGATCGTGCTCACGGAGCGCGGTGACACCGTCACCGAGAACGCGCTCCTCGCGGCTGCGCTCAACCCCGGCGTCACGATGATCCGCAACGCCAGCCCGAACTACATGGTCCAGGACCTGTGCTTCTTCCTGGAGAAGCTCGGCGTACGCATCGAGGGCATCGGTACGACGACGCTCACCGTGACGGGTTGCTCGGAGATCGACGTGGACGTCGACTACGCGCCGTCCGAGGACCCGATCGAGGCGATGTCGCTGCTCGCCGCGGCGATCGTCACCGAGTCGGAGATCACCATCCGCCGGGTGCCGATCGAGTTCCTCGAGATCGAGCTGGCCCTGCTCGAGGAGATGGGCTTCAACTACGACCGGACCGAGGAGTACGTGGCGGCCAACGGCCACACCCGGCTCGTCGACATCACCACCAAGGTCTCGAAGCTCCACTCCCCCATCGACAAGATCCACCCGATGCCGTTCCCCGGCCTCAACATCGACAACCTGCCGTTCTTCGCCGTCATCGCGGCCACGGCCACGGGTCAGACGCTGCTGCACGACTGGGTGTACGAGAACCGGGCGATCTACCTCACCGAGCTCAACAAGCTCGGCGCCTCCGTGAAGCTGCTCGACCCGCACCGGGTCATGCTCGAGGGGCCGACCCACTGGTCAGGCGCCGAGGTCGTCTGCCCGCCGGCGCTCCGCCCGGCCGTCGTCATCCTGCTGGCGATGATGGCGTCGAAGGGGACGTCGGTGCTCCGCTCGGTCTACGTCATCAACCGCGGCTACGAGGACCTCGCCGAGCGCCTCAACTCCCTCGGCGCCAGCATCGAGACCTTCCGCGACATCTGACGATCCGGTGGTTGAGCTTGTCGAAACCAGTGGTCTCGACAAGCTCGACCAGCGGTGGGTCGGTCTCGACAAGCTCGACCAGCGGGGGCGGCGGTTGCTCGACCAGCGGGGCTGGTTAGCCGAAGAGGGTCTCGATGTAGGAGCGGGAGCTGGTCGCGGGTGGCGGGGGCGGCACGGTCATGTCAGCGCTGATCCGCGGCAACGGCTGAGTCGTCGGCCCGCTGTCGGTGTGCCAGTCGTTCTCGGCCTCCGTGAGGTTCCACAGGTCGGCGCGCTCCAGGAAGATCCCGCTGCACGACGAGCACTTGTGCACGGTGACCTCGCCGACGGTGCGGGCACCCATCGCGGACTGGCACTTCGGGCAGATCATGTCCTCCATGCCCAGACGGTACTCCCGCGGGCCAGCCGCGCGCTGCCGCAACGCTGAGTATCCGTACGGATGTCTCGCTGCGCGTTTCGGCGGGAGCATTCGAGCATGGCGATGGATACTGCATCAGTGACGCGACCGAGAACGGGCCTGGCCTTTCTGGACGCGGGGCTGGACCAGCCCGGCGCGGTGCTGGCCTTCGCCCATCGCGGCGGCGCCCGTCATCCTGACCTGTCCGGGCTCGAGAACACGCTCACCGCCTTCGAGCACGCTGTCGCCCTGGGCTACCGGTACCTGGAGACCGACGTCCACTCCACCAGGGACGGCGTTCTGCTGGCGTTCCACGACGCCATGCTCGACAGGGTCACGTCAGGTTCGGGGAACATCGCCGAGGTCGGGTACGGCGAGCTCGCGGAGACCCGGATCTCCGACCGGGAGCGGATCCCCACCCTGGCCTCATTGTTCGAGCGGTTCCCCGACGTCTGCTTCAACATCGACATCAAGTCCGAGACGGCGATCAACCCGCTCGTGGACCTGATCCGGCTCATGAACGCCTACGACCGCGTGTGTGTCGCCTCGTTCAGCGGCAAGCGGATGACGACCTTCCGGTCGCGGATGGACCGTGAAGTGGCCACGGCGTTCGGACCGGCGGCCGTCGCCCTGGCGCGGTTCTCCCCCAGGGGGCTCGTCGCCGACCGGATGCTGCGAGGCCGCGGCCACGCCTTCCAGGTGCCCCACGGTCGCGGTCGAGTGGTCGTCGTGACCGAGGCGTTCGTGGCCAAGGCTCATGCCGCCGGCAGACCCGTGCACGTATGGACCGTCGACGATCCGGCCGAGATGAACCACCTCCTCGACCTCGGGGTCGACGGACTGATCACCGACCGCACCGACCTGCTCCGCGACGTCCTTCAGCAACGCGGGCAATGGATGGGAGAGACCACGTGAGCACTCCTCCAGCGATCGCCAACCTCGAGCCGGTGGCCCGGCGTCGTGAGCAACGGGCCTGGTACTTCTACGACTGGGCGAACTCGGCGTTCAGCACCACCATCGCGGGCGTGCTCTTCGCGCCGTACTTGATCGCCGTGGCGAAGGAGGCCGCCGTCGACGGGCGGATCAACGTCCTCGGCCTCGCCATCGCCCCGGGCGCGCTGCCGTCGTTCACGATCACCGCCTCGACCGTCCTGTCGGCCGTGATCCTCCCGCTCCTCGGCGCCGTGGCCGACCGTACGTCGCGCAAGAAGGACCTGCTCGCCGGCTTCGCCTGGGCGGGCGCCGCCGCGGCCTCGCTGCTCTTCTTCGTGCAGGGAGACAACTGGCAGCTCGGCGTCGTCGCCTTCATCGTCGCCAACTTCTGCTTCGGTGCCGCAGCGGTCTTCAACGACGCGCTGCTCTGTCTGATCTCCGACGAGGAGGAGCGAGACCGGGTGTCCTCGCGGGGCTGGGCCTTCGGGTACGCCGGCGGCGGGCTGTTGCTCGCAGCGAACTTCCTGCTGGTCACCTTCCACGACAGCGTCGGACTGACCGAGGGTATGGCGGTCCGGATCAGCATGCTGTCAGCCGCCGTCTGGTGGGCCGGCTTCACCTTCATCCCGTTCCTCGGCATCCGCAACCGACCTCCCGAGCACGTGCTCCCCGAGTCCGGCGGGGTCGCGAGTCGGAGCTTCGGCCAGCTCTGGGCCACGCTCAAGGGGCTGCGCGACTACCCGGTCGCGCTCACCTTCCTGATCGCGTACCTCTTCTTCAACGACGGCATCCAGACCGTGATCGCGTCCGCTTCGACGTACGGCGTCGAGGGTCTGGGCTTCTCCACCGGCACGGTGCTGGCGACCTACCTGGTGGTGCAGTTCGTGGCCGTGTTCGGCGCTCTCGGCTTCGGCCGGGCCGCCGGCCGCTTCGGGGGAAGCCGGTCATCCTGGCCGGCCTGGTGGTTTGGATGGGCATCGTCACGGCCGCGCTCTTCCTGCCCGAACGGGAGTTCGCACCGTTCCTGATCCTGGCCGTCGCGATCGGTCTAGTCCTCGGCGGCACCCAGGCGCTGGCCCGTTCGTTCTTCAGCCTGCTGATCCCGCGGGGCCGCGAAGCCGAGTACTTCAGCTTCTACCACGCGATGGAGCGCGGAACGAGCTGGTTCGGCACCCTGGTCTTCGGGCTCGTCTTCCAGCTCACCGGCTCCTACCGGCCCGCGATCTTCGCCCTGATCGGCTTCTTCGTCATCGGCGGGGCGCTGCTGCTCAAGGTCGACACCGCGCGCGGCATCCGCGAAGCCGGTAACGAGGTGCCCACCCGGGGGTGAGGCGGCGTGAGGCGGCGTGAGGCGGCGTGAGGATTGCCTCACACCAAGCCGCCGCGCAGGGCGTTGAACGTGCAACCGATTGTGTGGTTGCAGGCGGGAATGGGTACCGTCGTGGGTGAAGACTGCCGCCGCCGGGGGGTTTCGGGAATCTCCGGAGGGTGCAGTTCGTTGTGACTCACAAGACGCACAGGGCCCCGTCATCGTGTGGCCCTTGCCCCGTCTCCAGTAGGTAACGGGGAAACCAACACCAGGAGGTGGCTCATGGGAGAGCGGACATTGCGCGGCGCCCGCCTCGGGGGCCAGAGTTTTGAGGACGAGCGCGGGATCGAGTTCGCGGCTCGTCAGAACATCGGGTACGCCTGCCCCCAGGGGCACGACTTCGAGATCCCGATGTCCGTCGAGGCTGAGGTCCCGGCGGTCTGGGAGTGCCCGCGCTGCGGCGCCGAGGCACTGAGCAAGCACGGCCAGACTCCGGAGGAGAAGGCCGAGAAGCCCGCGCGTACGCACTGGGACATGCTCCTGGAGCGTCGCTCCGTCAAGGAGCTCGAGGAGATCCTTGCCGAGCGGCTCGAGCTGCTCCGCGGCGGCGAGATCGGCCCGGCGCACCTGCACCGGCCGACCAAGAAGAAGGCCGCCAAGAAGTCGGCCTGACCGACCTCTAGTCCACGACCTCGCCCCGGACCACCGACTCGTCGGTGCCGGGGCTTTGTCGTGCCCCGGACGAGCCGCTGCCGGGCCGCGTCGTGAACGACCCGGGAACCGGGCCCGCTCCCAGTCGGCGGCTCACCACGCGGGTCAGCGCCCGACGGGCCACGGGGCGCGTCAGCGGCAGGATGCACAGGAAGCCGACCGCGTCGGTGATGAAGCCCGGGGTCAGCAGCAGCGTGCCACCCACGAGCACCAGCGCACCGTCAGCGAGCTCCTTGGCCGGCATCCGGTGCGCCGCCAACGCCTCGGTGAGCGCCCGCCACGCTCGCGCGCCCTCGTGCTTCACCAGGTAGCCGCCGAGCAGTCCACTGCCGAGCAGCAGCAGGACCGTCCACCAGCCGCCGATCGTCTGGCCGACCTGGATGAGCAGGTAGATCTCGATCACCGGCAGCACCACGAACAGCAGCACCAGCACCCACATCGGGATCCGTCGCTTCATCAGTGGTCCGCTCCTCCACGCTTCTGCCCGGCGGGTCGTTGCCGGGTCACCTTCGAGAGTACGTCGCGCGCCTGGCGGCCACGCTCGGCGATGCCCCAGGCCGTGATCCGACGCAGCGACTCGGTGGCGACCGCGCGGTCCATCTTGGACTCCCCGCGCACCCGCTCGACGAACTCGATCGGCACCTCGACGATCCGCAGGCCCGCCTGCGCGGTCCGCCACGCCAGGTCCGCCTGGAAGCAGTAACCGGAGGACTCAACGGTGCTGAGGTCGATCGCCTCCAACGTCGTACGACGGAACAACCGGTACCCGGCCGTGACATCGCGCACCTGGATGCCGAGGGCGAGGCGCGCGTAGAGGTTGCCGCCGACCGAGAGCGCCTTGCGGGAGAGCGGCCAGTTCACGACCGACCCGCCGGGGACCCAACGCGAGCCGATCACCAGGTCGGCGTCCTCGAGCGCCGCGAGCAGGCTGCGGAAGCTGCCTCCGGCTGGTGCGAGCCGTCGGCGTCCATCTCCCCCACCACGTCGTAGCCGCGCTCGAGCGCCACCGCGAACCCGTGCAGGTAGGCCGCGCCCAGTCCCGCCTTCGCCGTGCGGTGCACGACGCTGACCTGCGGGTCCTCGGCGGCCAGCGCATCGGCGAGGGCGCCGGTTCCGTCGGGAGAACCGTCATCGACGACGAGCACGTCGGCCTGGGGTGCGGCACTCCTGACCCGGGCCACGATGGGCTGGAGGTTGTCGGCCTCGTTGTACGTCGGGATGACGACGACCACGCGGCCCAGATCTGGTGTGCTCATGCCTCCACGCCTGCGGGGTCAGGCGCCGGCTCGGCCCGGCGCGACCGCCGACGATAGCCGACACCGAGCCCCAGCAGGACCGCAATGGCTGCTGCGCCGGCTAGGACCGCCTCGACCCAGGGACCGACCGAGAGCGCGACGGGGCGGTCACCGGGTGCCGCGACGCGCTCGAGCAGCACGCTCTGCGTCCGCACCGGTGCCCGCTCGACGACCTCGCCGTCGTCGTCGATGATCCCCGAGACGCCGTTCGTGGCCGCGACGACCACGGTGCGGCCCGTCTCGATGGCGCGCAGCCGCGAGATCGCGAACTGCTGCTCGACCTGACCGGTGCCCATGTAGGTGGCGTTGTTGGTCTGCACCACGAGCAGGTCCGCGCCGCCGGCGACGGCGTCCCGGACGAGCGCGTCGTAGGCGACCTCGAAGCAGATCACGTCGCCGACCCGCACGCCGTTGATCTCGAGGCGGCCGGGCCGGTCCCCCGGCAGCATGTCGCGGGGGATCTGGTCGAGCCGCGCGAAGTACTGGGCGAGCTGCTCGCGGAACGGGATGTACTCACCGAACGGCACCGGGTGCCGCTTCGAGTACCGCTGCGCCGGCCCCGAACCCGGCTCCCACACGATGCCCTGATTAAGGACGTCGCGAGGGTTCTCACCACCGACCATGGCGCCCACCAGGATCGGCACTCCGACCGCGTCGACAGCAGCCTGGATATCGGCGAACGCGCTCGCGTCGGTGAACGGGTCGATGTCGGTCGAGCTCTCCGGCCAGATGACGATGTCCGGTCGTGGCTCGCCGTTGTCGATCCGGTCCGCCAGCTCGAGGGTGGCGCTGACGTGGTTGTTCAGCACTGCGCGCCGCTCCGCGAAGGCGTCCATCCCCTCCCCCGGCACGTTGCCCTGGACCGCGGCGACCAGCACGCCCTCCCCAGCGTCGACGGCCTCGGCCGCCGGTACGAAGACACCGCGAATGCTCGCCGCTGAGGCCAGGACGCCGACGACGGCCACGGTGACGACTGCCCGGACCGGCACTCGGCCCGCGACGGTCACCGCCCAAGCCAGAGCGGTACCGAGCAGGGCCACGAGGAAGCTGGTGCCCGCCGAGCCGACGTACGCGAAGTTGGCCGCCAGTGGGGTGTCGACCGTCGCGAACGCGAGGCGCCCCCAGGGGAACCCACCGAACGGGATCGTGCCCCGCAGCAGCTCGACGCCGACCCACAGTGTGGCCGCCCAGACAGGCCACCAGGGCAGCCGATGCACGAGGACGGTGCCGAGGCCCGCGAGGCCGTAGAAGAGCGCCTGCAACAACGACAGGGCGATCCAGGCGTCGGTGCCGATGATCCGCATCCACGGCAGCAGCACCAGCATGAAGACGACCCCGAAGGCCGCGCCCAGCAGGAACCCGCGACGCACGGTCGTCCCCAGGACAGCGAGCGTGACGCCCGCGACAGCCACCGGGAGCACGAGCGCCCAGCCGAAAGGCTCGAAGGAGAGAGCGGCCAACAGGCCGGCGATGATGGCCAGCGCAAGCCGGACGGGCAGCGAGGACACCGGGCTCCTTGAAGGTGCAGGGCAGGAGGGACGCCCCTAAACCTAATCCAGCGTCCCAAGCACGCGAAAAGAGCCCGAGACCCTTCGGACCGACTCAGCTTCCGGTGGCTGCGGAAGTCAGAGCCGTTGTCTACTGGGCGTCGGGCTCATCTCGTGTCCACCCCGGGCAGCGCAGCCGACATCCGGGAACCGCGACCCCCAGATTCGTGGTACCCGACCCGGTGTCGCGGCCACCTGGACGTCAGCACGCGGCGACGGCCTGCTTGGTGGACAACGGAAGACTGCCCCCGGTGCGCAACTGTGTCAACCACCTGCTGAACAGGCGATTCTCGCAAAACCGCAGGTCACGCAACGCTTCCCCGACAACGAGCCGCGAAACAATCTTTTTTGGACTTCGGCGTGTCGCTCGAGACACGCCGAATAGTCCGATTGGAACGGTCTAGAGCGGCGTGGGAACGACGACTACGCCGGTCGCCGTGGTCGCCACGATGGGCTCCTCGAGGATCTCCGCAGCCGACTCGGAACGGTCGGGCCGGCCGCGTCCCACGACCGCCGCGGTGAAGGCGATCGTGCGCGACCGGCTGCCCACCCTGACGACCTCGGCGGTCACCTCGAGCAGGTCGCCGGCACGCACCGGGGCGCGGAACTGAACGTCGGAGTACGACGCGAAGAGCCCCTCATCGCCGTCAGTGCGAATGCACACCTCGGTGGCCACATCGCCGAACAGGCCCAGCGAGTAGGCCCCGTCGACCAGGTTCCCGGCGTAGTGCGCGTGCGAGAACGGCACGTAGCGGCGGTGGGTGACGACGAGACCCAGGCGAGGGTCCGTCGCCGGGTGGTCGGTGCTCATGACGCCTTCGCTTTCGGGGGCTTGGAGGTGACGATCTGGTTGACCATGTACGACGCCACCTCGCCCGGCGTGGTGCCCCGCGAGAAGACGCGATCCACGCCGAGCTCGTCGGCCATCGCCTCGTCGAAACGCGGGCCGCCGACGATCAGCAGCGGTCGGCGGCCGCTCGGGTACGACTCGCGGAACGCCGCCGACATCTCCTTGGTGTTCAGGATGTGCGCGTCGCGCTGCGTGACGACCTGCGAGACGAGGATCGCGTCGGCCTTCTCGGCCTGCGCCCGCTCGACGAGCTGGGGAACCGACACCTGCGCGCCGAGGTTGACCACCTTGATCTCCCGGTAGTACTCGAGCCCCTTCTCCCCCGCGAACCCCTTGATGTTGAGGATCGCGTCGATCCCGACGGTGTGGGCGTCGGTGCCGATGCAGCCGCCCACTACCACCAGGCGACGGCGGAGCCCCTTGCGGATCGCGAGGTTGACCTCCTTGGGCGCGAGCAGCGGGTAGTCACGCTCGACGACGACGACCTTGGAGAGGTCGACCAGGTGGTTCACCCGGCCGTAGACCACGAAGAACGTGAAGTCGGGGCCCATCGGCTTCGCGTGGACGACGAGCGCCGGCTCGATGCCCATCTTGTTGGCGAGCTGGGCGGCTGCACCCTCGGCGACCTTGAGCTGTGCACCTTCGGAGGAGATCGGCAGCGTGAACGACACCTGCACCATCCCGTCGCCGGTGGTGTCGCCGTACGGCCGCACGATCGGCCCGCTGGTTCCGGTGGTCGAGCCTGCTCCGGTGGTGTCCGGTGGTCGAGCTTGTCGAGACCACTCTCACCCCTCCTCGAGGATGTCGGTGGCCGGGTTGAAGTACCCCCCGGCCTTCTTCGCCACGCCGTCGAGCCCGCGCCCTGCGTCAGAGGGACGCTTCATCAGGCCGAACGTGCCGTCCGCGATCGCCTCCAGCAGCCCGTGCTTGCCCTCGTGCTCGACGATCTTCTCCAGCAGGTCGATGCTCTCGGCCAGCACCTGACGGGCGCGCTGCACGATGAACCCGTCGGGCGAGGGCTGGAAGTCCTCGTGCAGGTTGCCCGCGGCGTTCAGCACGTAGCGGACGTTCTGGAGGGCGAGGTCACGGTCGGACAGCCAGGGCGTGACCACGGCTTCGGTCATCATGCCGACCAGCAGGATCCCCTGGCCGGTGAGCGCGCCCGCGAGGTTGAAGAACGCGTCGAGCATGTAGCCGCGGAACACGTCGCCGGTCATGTGCCGGGTGGGTGGCATCCACTTGAGCGGCGCGTTGGGGAAGAGCTCGCGGGCGAGCAGCGCGTGGGCGAGTTCCATCCGGAAGCTGTCGGGCAGCTCGGGCGTGATCTCGAAGGCGTGCCCGAGGCCCAGCTGCCAGTCCTCGAGCCCGGCCTCCTTGGCGAAGTACTCGTTGAGCAGCTGCGACACCGTGACCGTGTGGGCGGCCTCGACCGCGTCGGCCGTGGTCAGGTAGTTGTCCTCGCCGGTGTTGATGATGATCCCGGCGCGAGCGTGCACCTGCCGGCTGAACCGCTGGTCGACGAAGGTGCGCACCGGGTTGATGTCGCGGAAGAGGATCCCGTACATGGAGTCGTTGAGCATCATGTCGAGCCGTTCGAGGCCGGCGAGCGCCGCGATCTCGGGCATGCAGAGACCCGAGGCGTAGTTGGTGAGCCGGACGTACCGGCCGAGGTCCGCACTGGACTCGTCGAGCGCGGCGCGCATCAGGCGGAAGTTCTCCTGGGTGGCGTACGTGCCGGCAAAGCCCTCACGCGTCGCGCCCTCGGGCACGTAGTCGAGCAGCGACTGTCCGGTCGAGCGGATCACCGCGATCACGTCGGCACCCTCACGCGCTGCCTGCTGGGCCTGCGGGATGTCCTCGTAGATGTCGCCGGTGGCGACGATCAGGTAGATCCAGGGCTGCTGCTCGGGGTTGCCCCACTTCTTGACCAGCCGGTCGCGCTCGCGGCGGCGTCCGTCGATGCGGCGTACGCCGGCTCCGACCTGCTTCCGGGCCGCGGAGCGGGCCCGGGTCAGGTCGCGTCCCTCGGGAAGACGAAACCGGATCGACCCCGCGGACGCCTTCTGCGCCAGGGTGGCCAGGTCGTCGGCCTCACCGCGTACGAGGGCGTCCCAGACCGGCAGCGACACCCCGTGCTCGATGCCGACGTCACCGCGCACGGCGTCGAGGAGGCGGTTCACCCACGGGATGCCGTCGGCGTCGGCGCCCTGGAGGCCGGCCAACCGGAGCGTGGCCCGTTCGACGGAGACGGTCGTGTGCTGCTGGGCGAGCTTCACGATCGGTCGACCGGCCTGCCGGGCCAACGTCCGCGCCTTGCGCACCGTCACCGGATCGAGCTGCAGCTTCCCGGCGGTCGTGCTCTTCCCGGCGGTCGAGCTCTTCCCGGCGGTCGAGCTTGTCGAGACCGATCTCACGTCAACGCTCCTGGTTCTTCGAAGGCGACCTCGCCCGCCACCAGCGTCATCGCGCAGGTGGGCAGGTCGACGTCGGGGTGCAGGTCGGGCAGCTGCGGTACGCCGGCCCGAGGGTCGGTGGACCAGGCGGCGACGCGGGCGTCGGGGGTCTGGACGACGAGGTCACCGGGCACGTCCCAGACGGCCAGCGACGCCGGCGCGCCTGGGGCGATGACACCACCCTCGTCACGCGCGGCCGCCCGCCACCCGCCACGGGTGTGAGCGTTGAACGCGGCCCGCACGGTGATCCGCTCGGACTCGGTCTGGTGCCAGGCAGCCGCGCGTACGGCCGCCCACGGCCCGAACGGAGTGACCGGGGTGTCCGACCCGAACGCCAGCGCGACGCCGGCCCGGTTCAGCGAGGCGAACGCGTTCATGGTGCGGGCCCGGTCCGATCCGAGGCGTTGGGCGTACAACGAGTCGTCGCCGCCCCAGTACGCGTCGAACACCGGCTGCATGCTGGCGGTGATGCCGAGCCTGCCGAGCACGGCCATCTCGTCGGGGCTCGCCATCTCCAGGTGCTCGAGCCGGTGCCGGCCCCGCACGACAGCGCTCTCCCCCAGCTTCTCCGCAGCCTGGGTCAGCCCCGCGACGACCGTGCTGACCGCCCGGTCCCCGATCACGTGGAAGCCGGCCTGAAGGCCCGCCTCGGTGCAGGCGATGACGTGGGCGGCGACCTGGTCGGCCTCGAGGTAGAGGTGGCCGGCGCTGTCCGGCCCGTCGGCGCGGTCGGCGTACGGCGCGTGCAGGGCCGACGTCCAGGAGCCGATCGAGCCGTCCATGCAGAGATCGCCGGCCGCGCCGACGCAACCGAGCTCCTTGGCCTTCTCGACCGCTCCGAGCTCGCCCCAGTAGCCGATCACCTCGGGCAGGGACGTGCCGCGCGTGAGCTCCTGGGCGATGGTGAGGTCCTCGGCCGGGCAGATGTGCGGCGCGGCCAGCTCGTGGACCATGCCGATGCCGTGCCTGGCCGCGTCCTGCAGTGCGCGCAGGATGGCGTCCTCACGCGCGGACGGCGTCAACAGCCGGAACAGCCCCTCGCGCGCGGCGTGGTCGGCGTCGCGCTCGACGCGCCCTGAGGCGTCGTACCCGTCGGCGTGCACGACCTCGGGGCAGGCGTCGAGGAATGCCGTCGACACGACTGCCGAGTGCGAGTCGATACGCGAGAGGTACGCCGGCCGTCCCTCGGTGGCACGGTCGAGCTCCTCGCGGGTGAACGCACGCTGCTCCGGCCAGGCGGTCTCGTCCCAGCCGTGGCCGACCACCACCGGGCCGGTGAAGGCACGGGCGTGCGCGGCCAGCGAGTCGAGCGCCTCGTGCAGGGTGCTGGGGCCAGTCAGGTCCACGCCAGTGGCGGCGAACCCGCTCTGGGCGAGGTGAGCGTGCGCGTCCACGAAGGCAGGCGTGACGAGTCGCCCCTCGAGCTCCACGATGCGGTCGGCGCCGTCCTCGAAGTGCATAGAGGCGTCGTCGTCGCCCGTCCAGACGATCGTGCCGTCCTCGACGCAGAGGGCGGTGGCGTGCGGGTCGGCGGGCGTGTGGACGTAGCCACCACGGAGCAGAATTCGTGTCACCTGGTCATCCTCGCAGCCTCACAACCTGCGTTCGAACAGGTCCCGCACGCCCTGCTGTCCGCGCAGCAACGACAGCGCGTAGTCGGCGTGCCCCGGGACGTACCCGTTGCCCACCAGCATGGTCACATCGGCCGCCAGGCCCTCGGCTCCGAGCGCGGCCGCGCTGAACGACGTGGCCATCGAGAAGAAGATGACGGTGCCCCCGCCGCTGGTGGAGAGGATCGCCCCACCTTCACAGCCCGGGACGTCGACACAGACCACCGTGACATCGGCCGGCCCACCGGCCAGCTCGACGACCTCGGACAGCGCGACCGGATCGCGCGCGTCGGCGAGCGCGACGACGTCCGCGAGCCCGGCCGCCTCCAGGACGTCGGCCTCGGCCCGGTGCGGGACGACGCCGATGGTCCGCACTGCACCGGCGGCGCGGGCGGCCGCCAAGGAGAGCGAGCCAGACTTGCCGGCGGCGCCGATCACGGCCACCACCGGGGCGTCGTACGTCGCGACGACGCGAGCCGTCAGAGCCGGGGCGCCACAGACGTCCATCACCGACAGCGCCAGCTCAGGTGCGAGGTCCTCGGGCAGCCGGGCAGCCACCGAGCGGCCGAACAGGACGGCGTACCCGTCGGCCGGGACCTGCTCGCTGCGGCCGTCCCAGCGCGCGAGGTCGTCCTCGAGCACCAGCGGGGTCAGCGTCAGCGACACCAGGGTGGCGACCCGGTCGCCCACGGAGAGCCCGAGCGGTGACTCCTCCCCCACCTCCTCGACCGTGCCGACCAGCATCCCGCCGGACCCGGTCTCGGGGTTCTGCATCTTGCCGCGTGACCGGACGATCTCGAGCACCTCGGCCCGGATCGCGTCGCCGTCGCCGTCGTGCTTGCGCTCGAGCTGGCGGTAGGAGGCGGCATCGAGGTTCAGCCGCTCGATCCGCACCCGGACCTCGTCGGGCCAGAGCTCGCGTCGCGTGTCCAGCCGGGCGGCGGCCTGCGGCAGCACCCCGGCAGGCTCCAGCACCCGGTGCAAGCCGACCGGGCTGGAACCGGACGTCCTGGCGGCGACGTTCTCGGTCACGACTTGTCCTCTCTCGATAGCGAGCGTCTACAGCAAATCTTACGGCGCGTCATTGGACGGGCAGGAGAATCTTTGCGTACTCTGGCATGAGGAGCGCGGGTCGTACAAACGACACGCCCGCCCGCGAACGAACCACCGCACCGAGGAGCCACGATGAGCATCGAGACCGCGATCGGCCTGGATACGGGCCAGCCGTACCCCTACCAGCGGGTCGAGCTCGTGGAGCCCGACTGGACCCGGTTCCCCGGCTGGAAGGACGTCACGGCCGCCGACTGGGCGTCGGTGCAGTGGCAGCGCGCGCACTGCATCAAGAACCTCAAGCAGCTCCGGGAGCTGTGGGGCGACCTCGTCGACGAGTCCTTCTACGCCGACCTCGAGCGTGACCAGCACGAGCGCGCGACGATGTCGATGCTGGTGCCGCCGCAGATGATGAACACGATGGCCCCGCGCGACGTCCCGTCCGGTCCCGGCTCGCTGACCGAGGCCATGTACGCCGACCCGATCCGCCGCTACATGCTGCCGGTGTTCTCCGACCGTCGCTCCGACTGGCCCTCGCACCCGCATGCCACCCGCGACTCGCTGCACGAGCACGACATGTGGGTCGCCGAGGGGCTGACCCACCGGTACCCCACCAAGGTGCTGGCCGAGCTGCTCCCGACCTGCCCTCAGTACTGCGGCCACTGCACACGCATGGACCTCGTCGGCAACTCGACGCCGGTGATCGACAAGCTCAAGTTCGACCTGAAGCCAGTCGACCGGCACGCGTCCATGCTCGACTACCTGCGCCGTACGCCGTCCGTCCGCGACGTCGTTGTCTCAGGCGGCGACGTGGCCAACATGCCGTGGGCGCGCCTCGAGGAGTTCCTCACCAAGCTGCTCGAGATCGACAACATCCGCGACATCCGGCTGGCCACCAAAGCGCTGATCGGCCTCCCGCAGCACTGGCTCCAGGACGACGTCCGCGCCGGCCTCACCCGCGTGGCGCAGACCGCCAACGAGCGCGGTGTCTCGATCGCCATCCACACCCACGCGAACCACGCGGCGTCCATCACGCCCATCGTCGCCGAGGCGAGCAAGGCGATGCTCGAGACCGGCATCCGCGACGTCCGCAACCAGGGCGTCCTGCTCAACGGCGTGAACGCCGACCCGCACGCGCTGCTCGACCTGTGCTTCGCGCTGCTCGACGGGGCCCGGATCATGCCCTACTACTTCTACATGTGCGACATGATCCCGTTCAGCGAGCACTGGCGGGTGTCGGTGGCTGACGCTCAGCGGCTGCAGCACCACATCATGGGCTACCTGCCCGGCTTCGCCACCCCGCGGATCGTCTGCGACGTCCCGTACGTCGGGAAGCGCTGGGTGCACCAGCTCAGCGACTACGACCGCGAGCTCGGCGTCTCGTACTGGACCAAGAACTACCGGACGTCGATCGAGGCCGCCGACCCGGAGGCCCTGGTGCGCACGTACTCGTACTACGACCCGATCCACACGCTGCCCGAGGCCGGCCAGCAGTGGTGGCGTGAGCACGCCGGCCCCGGCACGACGCTGGGCGACGAGGCCCTGGTCGCGGCCGAGCGGGCAGCGGCGGAGTCCCGACGCGCCGCGGAGGACCAGAAGTCGCTCAGCCTCGCCTGACGCTCGACGGTTTCACCGACTCCTCACGTTCAACCGTCGAGCTATACGGCTTCGCCATGGCGCAGTCGGGCCCCGAAGCGATCGCTTCGGGGCCCGACTGCGCCAGCAATCACACTGGCACGGCGTTCGCTCTCTACGGAGAGCTGACTAGCGGCAGCCGCCGAACTCCGACGACGTGCAGCGGGCCTGAGCGGTCGTGGCAGTACCGGCAACGAACGTGGTGGCCATGAGCGCCAGGAGCAGCGCAGCGAGAACCTTCTTCATGTCTGATTCCTCCCGATTTGTGATGGAGATCACGAACCTAGGTTGCTGGTCGCAAATGTGTCAACGCTTTGTCTGGAGAGACTTGCGCTGTAACACGCACGCCGCCGTCAGTCCTTGCCCGTAAGGGCCTCGACAAGACGGGCAGCGGGGCTGTCGAGTCCCCACCGCTCGGCCAGTGCGACGACGGCGTCAGGGTCGACCGGCGTGCGTGGCAGGGTCAGGTCCGGGCTGCCCAGCTCGAGCTCGCGGGCGACCGCAACGACCTGAGGGGCGACCGCCAGGTAGTCGGCGGCGTCCTTGATCTTGCGACGGGGGCCAGGCGCGAGGCTCGGAGTCCGGATCCTCGGCCGCGGCGATCACGCCGTCGATGTCACCGAAGCGGCCGAGCAGGGTGGCGGCGGTCTTGTCCCCCACCCCGGCCACTCCGGGCAACCCGTCGGACGCGTCGCCGCGCAGGGTGGCGAAGTCGGCGTACTGGTGGGCGTCCACGGCGTACTTCTCGCGGACCACCTCGTTGGTGATGCGCTCGTGCTTGCCGACACCTCGCGCGGTGTAGAGCACCCTGATTTCGGCCTCGTCGTCGACGAGCTGGAAGAGGTCGCGGTCGCCGGTGACGATGTCGACCGGCATCCCGGCGTTGGTGGCGAGAGTGCCGATCACGTCGTCCGCCTCGTACCCGTCGGCACCTACGACCGCGATGCCGAACGCCGCCAGGACGTCGAGGATCACGGGGATCTGGGCCTCGAGCGGGTCCGGCACCTCCTCG
This sequence comes from uncultured Actinomycetota bacterium, assembly GCA_963768905.1. Lineage (GTDB taxonomy): Bacteria > Actinomycetota > Actinomycetes > Propionibacteriales > Nocardioidaceae > Nocardioides_B. Next base: position 45,343 of record CAVYJQ010000001.1, read on the forward strand.
ACGTAATGGGCGTCGCCGGGCTTCGCGGCCGGGGCCGGCGCCACGACGCGATGCGCCTTGTACGTCGGCAGCAGGTCGACCCGCCACTGCGGCCGCCAGTCGTTGTCCCAGCAGCAGGCGAGATGGGTCGGCTGGTAGTCGGTCACCAACCGCGCGATGAAGTCGAGCAGCCCGCGCACCGCGTTGACCGGCGTACCGTCGGGCGCGCGGAACGAGTCGGGCACCCCGAAGTACGCACGGAAGTACAGCGAAGCGGTGTCCAGCAGCATCAGTCGGCTCACGGTGGTGAGTCTCGCACTAGTCGAACGCGCCCGCGGGCACGCCTAGCCGATAGTCTGTGCGGCGTGGAAGACCTGGACCAGCGAATTCTGACGCTCCTGACCGATGACGGACGGATGTCGTTCACCGACCTGGGCAAGGCGACAGGGCTCTCCACCTCGGCGGCCCACCAACGCGTCAAGCGTCTCGAGCAGCGCGGCCTGATCAAGGGGTACGGCGCGCAGGTCGACTACGACCAGGCCGGCATGCCGTTGACGGCGTTCATCTCGATCCGACCGATCGACCCGTCGCAGCCCGACGACTCCCCCGAGCGGCTCCGCGAGATCAGCGAGATCGAGTCGTGCTGGTCGGTGGCCGGCGACGAGTCGTACATCCTCAAGGTGCGAGTGTCGACGCCGGTCGACCTCGAGGATCTGCTGGCCCGGATCCGCGCCGCAGCGAACGTCTCGACGCGCACCACGATCGTGCTGTCGACGCCGTACGAGAACCGCCCCGTCAGCTGAGGATTGCCCGCCCCTGCGTGGGCATCATGGCGTGGCGCACGGCCACCTCGCTGCGCAGCGTCGCGGCGACCCGGTTCGCGTCCGCGAGCGTGACGTCGAAGGTGTGCAGGCCGCTCGACAGCTCGTCGTAGAGAGCGACGTCGGTGATCCGGGGCAGGTTCACCAGGATCGTGAGGTGTGCCGAGCTGGCGGCGCCTCGCACCGACTCCACGGCGGCAATCAGCATCAACCGGGTCGACGGCCGGTGGATCACGAGCAGCGTCTCGGTGAGCCGGAGCAACGCGTGGCACGTGTCGACCAGAGTGGCGTGGGCGCGCACGGCACCGGTCAGCGAACCGGTCAGGACTCGTCCGAGCGACTCCGGCTCGAGCTTCGCCGCCAGCGCCTCGTCGGCCTTCCGCCCGTGCGCCGTGACGTCGTCGTCGAGCATCCGGGCGAGGTCCTCGAGGAGTCGAGCCTGGTACCGCGCCGTCGACAGGTCGTCGTACTGACGCCGCGACAGCCCGACCCGGTCCTCAGCAACACGGGCGATCTGTTGGGCGGCCGTGATGGCCTGGACGAACGGGTTGTTCACGTCCTCGCGCAGCAGGAACTGGTCGATCCACGATGAGCGGACGTGACGCTGTGACACCCGAGTTTCTCCCTGATTTGCCGGCACTCCGGGGCCCACGAGATGGCCCGGAAGCGCTGGATGAAGATTAGGGCATCCCCTTTACCTTCGGGGAATCAGGGCTAATCCGAAACTGACGAGTATGCAACTACTCCGCGTCGGACCGCAGCGGACGCTGCACGCGCGGTCTTCCGGAGCTCCGTGTCTGCGGCCGCGTCCGCGACCTGGTCGGTGAGATCGAGCAGCTGCTTCATCCACCGGACGAAGTCGCCGGCCGCCAGGTCGGTCTCCCGGAGCACCTCGTCGAGCGAGGCTCCCTCGGCCCAGCGGTACGACGCCCAGGCCAGGCCCAGGTCCGGCTCGCGCAGGAAGTCGAGCTTGTTGTCGCGCTCCAGGGCGTCGAGGTCCGCCCACACCGACACCGTGTCGGCCAGCACCTGCTTCACCAGGCCACCCGGCAGTCGGGGCGCGTGCGCGTCGTCGGGGCGCCGGGCCTCGAAGACGAGCGCCGACAGTGCCGCCGCCAGCCCGCTCGGCGTGAGGTCGTCCCAAAGCCCGTTGCGGAGGCACTCCGCGGCTACCAGGTCCATGTCGGTGTAGATCCGCATCAGCCGCTCGCCGGTCGGCGTGACCTTGTCGTCCTCCAGGTAGCCGAGGCTGGTCAGCACGTCGCAGACCCGGTCGAACTGGCGCGCGATGGTGTTGGTGCGCTGCTCGATGCGCCGCCGCAGCGTGCGGGTGTCACGGTCCAGCTTGTGGTACCGCTCGGCCCACCGGGCGTGGTCCTCGCGGTCGGAGCAGCCGTGGCACGGGTGCGCCTTCAGCTCACTCCGGATCCGCGTGATCTCCTCCTCACCGTGGCGGGGCACGCGTCCCCCGCCGCGCGGACCCTTGCTGGGCGGCGGCGGAGTGAGGTTGTGGGTGCGCGCCCGGAGCGACGACGCGAGGTCACGCCGTGCCTGTGGGTTGCGCCCGTTGAAGTTCTTCGGGATCTTCAGCCGGGTGAACGCCCGCACCGGTTCGGGGAAGTCGACCATCGACAGCCGGCGCGCGTGCCGGTCAGCGGTCACGACGTACGGTCGCGGCCCGTCGCGCTCGGTGCTCACTCCCGGGTCGACGATCACCGCCATACCCGAGAACCGTCCGGCCGGGACGTCGATGACGTCTCCGGGGCGCAGCGCCTCGAGGGAGGCGATGATCTCGTCGCGCCGGTCGGAGCGACGGGCCCGCGCCAGGTTGCCCTCGGTGTCGGACAGCTTGCGCCGCAGGTTGGAGTACTCCATGAAGTCGCCCAGGTGACAGGACGCCGCCTCGGCGTACCCCGCCAGCGCGTCCTCGGCCTTGCGGAGCTGCCGGGCGAGACCCACGACCGCCTTGTCGGCCTGGAACTGAGCGAACGACGACTCCAGCAGCTCGCGCGCGGTGTTCCGGCCGACCTGGTGCACCAGGTTGACCGCCATGTTGTACGACGGGCGGAACGACGACCGGAGCGGATACGTGCGGGTGGAGGCGAGCCCTGCCACGGCCTTCGGGTCGAAGCCCTGCTGCCACAGCACGACGCCGTGGCCCTCGACGTCGATGCCGCGTCGACCGGCCCGGCCGGTCAGCTGGGTGTACTCCCCCGGCGTGATGTCGGCGTGCGTCTCGCCGTTCCACTTCGACAGCTTCTCGATCACCACGCTGCGGGCCGGCATGTTGATGCCGAGCGCCAGCGTCTCGGTGGCGAACACGACCTTGCACCGGCCGGACGCGAAGAGCTCCTCGACACACTCCTTGAACGTCGGCAGCATCCCCGCGTGGTGGGCGGCGATGCCGCGCGAAAGCCCGTCGAGGAAGTCGTGGTAGCCGAGGACGTGGAGATCCTCCTCCGGGATGTTGCTGCAGCGTTTCTCCACGAAGGCGTAGATCTCGTCGCGCTCCTCGGGCGTGGTCAGCCGCAGATTCGCGTTGAGGCACTGGGTGACCGCGGCGTCACAGCCGACCCGGCTGAAGATGAAGACGATGGCCGGCAGCAGCCCCATCGAGTCGAGCTGCTCCACGACGTCGTACCGGCTGGGGAGGTACTGGCGCCGGTCGCCCTGCCCCCGCGCACCGGCTCTGCCACGAGGCGCACCGCGCTTGCCGCGCCGGTCCGAGGTGCGGCCAGAACGTTGGTCGTCACGGGCGATCCGGGCGAGCTGCGGGTTCACCTGGGTCGACTTACTGCCGTCGTCCGCGAACAGGTCGAAGACCTTCCGGCCGACCATGACGTGCTGGTACAGCGGGACCGGCCGGCGCTCCTCGACGATCGTGGTGGTCGCGCCGCGGACCGTCTCGAGCCACTCGCCGAACTCCTCGGCGTTGGAGACCGTCGCCGACAGCGACACCAGGGCAACCGACTCGGGGAGGTGGATGATCACTTCCTCCCAGACGGCGCCGCGGAACCGGTCGGCCAGGTAGTGCACCTCGTCCATCACCACGAAGCCCAGGCCGCGCAGCGTGCCGGAGCCGGCGTACAGCATGTTGCGGAGCACCTCGGTCGTCATCACCACGATCGGCGCCTCGCCGTTGATGGTGTTGTCGCCGGTCAGCAGGCCGACCTTGTCGGCGCCGTACCGCTTCTGCAGGTCGGCGAATTTCTGGTTCGACAGCGCCTTGATCGGGGTGGTGTAGAAGCACTTGCGGCCCTGCTCGAGGGCCAGGTGTACGGCGAACTCGCCGACCAGCGTCTTGCCCGACCCTGTGGGGGCCGCGACGAGGACGCCGTTGCCGGCCTCGAGCTCGTGGCAGGCCTGAATCTGGAAACCGTCGAGCTCGAAGTCGTACATCGCCGCGAAGTCGTTGAACACCGGCGTCGCCTGGCTGCGGCGGAAGTTCGCGTACTGCTCGGAAGGTGACGTCATCAGGGCACCAGCATCTTCAGGGCGCCGGGCACGGCCTCGACGGTAAGCGGCAGTGCGCCTATCCGCTCGCCGTCGGCGTACGCCACGATCCCTGGCGCGGCAACAGTGACCTCGCGGACGAGATGGTGCTCGTACTCGGGCACTTCCGTGATCCTCCCCGTGAAGAGCTTCGGGTAGCTGCGCACGAGCTTGCTCTTGCTCATCGGCCTGATCACCACCACGTCCAGCATCCCATCGTCGAGTACGGCCCCCTCGGTGATGCGCAGGCCCCCTCCGAACGAGGGGCCGTTGCCGACCGCGACCAGCATGGCGTCGACGCGGCGCTCCTCGCCGTCGAGCACCAGTGTGTACGGCAGCGGCTCGAAGACCCGCAGCTCGGCCAGCGTCGCCAGGTTGTAGCGCATCTGGCCCCGCGGCCAGGTCATCAGGTTCGCGCGTTCGTTGACCTTGGAGTCGAACCCGGAGGCGAGCACGGTCACGAAGTAGGTGCCGCCGGCCCGGGCGAGGTCGACGGATCGGGTGCGCGAGCCGACCACGATGTCGGCTGCCGCCTGCGGGTCGTTGCGCGGGATTTCGAAGTAGCGTGCGACGTCGTTGCCGGTGCCGGCCGGGATGACCCCGAGACTCACGTCGGTGCCGGCCACCGCCTGGACGGCCGTGTGGACCATGCCGTCGCCCCCGCAGACCACCAGGCTGTCCACTCCGTCGGCGACAGCCTTGCGGGCCAGGTCGAGGGCGTCGGAACTGTCAGTGCCGGTGAGCTCCTGGATGTCGAATCCAGCCTCGCGCAGGCGGGGCAGCGCGATCGCGGCGGTGCGGCGTCCCTTGCCCTTGCCGGACGTCGGGTTGGTCAGGAGCGCGATCTGTCTGGCCACACTCGGACAATACGCGGGACGCACAACGGAACCGCCGTTCCCCCGCCGTCCCCGCCAGTCGAGCTTGTCTCCCCCTGGTCGAGCTCACCCCCGTTGGTCGAGCCTGTCGAGACCACCCGCCCGTTCCCCCGTTGGTCGAGCCTGTCGAGACCACCCGCCCGTTCCCCCGTTGGTCGAGCCTGTCGAGACCACCCGCCCGTTCCCCCGTTGGTCGAGCCTGTCGAGACCACCCGCCCGATCCCCCGTCTGGTCGAGCTTGTCGAGACCACCCGCCCGATCCCCCGTTGGTCGAGCCTGTCGAGACCACCCGCCCGATCCCCCGTTGGTCGAGCCTGTCGAGACCACTCTCCACAGGCGCAGAATCTCCCCTGCCCCACCCAGCCACCCGTAGCCAAGGTGGCCGCATGCCTCACACCTACATCCTTCGATGTTCCGACGGCTCCTACTACGTCGGGAGCACGCGCGACCTGGCGTTCCGCATCAGTCAGCACCAGTCCGGGACTGGGTCGCGCTACACAGCGTGTCGACGTCCCGTCGAACTCGTGTGGACCGCGGAGTATGAACGGGTGGACGAGGCGTTCGCGATCGAGAAGCGGGTTCAGGGGTGGTCACGCGCCAAACGCGAGGCCTTGATCACCGGCCGGTTTGACCTACTGCCGGATCTCGCACGATCGAAGCAGCGCACCGGTCCAGGTTCCAGTGGTCTCGACAAGCTCGACCAGCGGGAGTCCGGGTCCGGTGGTCTCGACAAGCTCGACCAGCGGGAGTCCGGGTCCGGTGGTCTCGACAGGCTCGACCAGCGGAGTTCAGGATCCGGTGGTTGAGGAGCGAACGCAGTGAGCGTCTCGAAACCACCCGTGCGTGGAGTGGTCTCGACAAGCTCGACCAGCGGTCCGGGGCTCGACCGAGCGGTCCGGGGCTCGACCAGCGGTCCGGGGCTCGACCAACGGGCGCCAAGCTAGACCAGCGGGCGGTGTTCAGTTGCCGGGGTAGCCCTCGGGGTTGTGGGACTGCCAGCGCCAGGTGTCGGCGCACATGTCCTCCACGGAGCGCGTCGTACGCCAGCCGAGTTCCTCGGCCGCGCGGGTCGGGTCGGCCCAGTACGCCGGCAGGTCGCCGGGACGCCGCCCCACCACCTCGTACGGGATCGGGCGACCGACTGCAGCCTCGAACGCTCGGAGCATCTGCAGCACGCTCGTGCCGCGACCACTGCCGAGGTTGAACGCACGCACTGGCTCGACCATGCCGTCCAGGTGCTCCACGGCGGCAACGTGCCCCGCAGCGAGATCTTCGACGTGGATGTAGTCGCGCTCGCAGGTGCCGTCAGCCGTCGGGTAGTCATCGCCGAACACCTGGAGCCGCGGACGACGCCCCACAGCCACCTGTGCGATGAAGGGCATCAGGTTGTTGGGAACCCCCTGCGGGTCCTCGCCGATCTCGCCGGACGGGTGCGCGCCGACCGGGTTGAAGTAGCGCAGCAACGCAACTCGCAGGCCGTCGGTCGCGGCGGCGACATCGCGGAGCAGCTGCTCGTTCATCACCTTGGTCCGCCCATAGGGGCTGGCCGCAGAGAGCGGCTCGTGGTCCTCGCGGTAGGGCACCGGGGCATGGTCGCCGTACACGGTCGCCGAGGACGAGAACACCAGCCGGTGTACGTCGTGGGCGCGCATCGCCCGCAGCAGCGACAGCGTCGACCCGAGGTTGTTCGTGTAGTAGTCCAACGCCCGGGTGGCGCTCTCGCCCACCGCCTTGTGACCGGCGAAGTGGATCACCGCGTCGATCTGCTCGGTGGCGAACAGGTGCTCCGTCTTGTCGGCGTCCGCAAGGTTGAGCGCCTGGACCTGAACCGTGCGCCCCGACAGTGCCTCGAGGCGAGGCACGACCGTCGGCTTGCTGTTGTCGAAGTCATCGGCGACCAGGACGTCGTGCCCGGCTCGCAGGAGATGCAGGACTGTGTGGGACCCGATGTAGCCGGCACCGCCGGAAACGAGAACGCGCATCGGAACAGAATAGACGAGCGACGCGACCCGCCCCTGGAAGCGCGATCAGCGGGTTCGCGGAGTGGTCTCGACAAGCTCGACCAGCGGGCTTCCGGAGTGGTCTCGACAAGCTCGACCAGCGGTTCGCTCGACCAGCGGAAGGGTTAGAGGCGGAGGGCGGCGACGAACTGGCCGGGCTTGACGCCGACCGCCTTGGCGAGCCTCCCGATCGCGTCCAGTGCGCGGTCAGCCGTGAACGACGTACCCGGGACCGCCAGGGTCAGGCGCCCGTCGTACTCGACCAGCAGCACCTGCCCGTGGGTCCACGCCTGATGGGACTGCTGGCGCCAGCCGTCGTCCACCACCGGCATCGGGAAGGCCTGGTCCACGCCCAGCAGGTCGCATCCGAGCGCGCCGTCCGATCCGGACAACTCGCCCAGCACGTGATGGCCGCCGTGGACGCTGGACTGAGCTGTCCAGGTCACCTCACCGAGGCCCAGCCACTCGGGCAGGTCGAACGGGTCGATATCGGCGATCGGCGCGGGTGCGGTCATCAGTCGTCCTCCTCGCCGAGCCCGGAACGCCGTACGCCGTCGATCGAGGTGTCCAGAGGCGAGATCTCGTCGTCGTCCACGTCGTCGAACGTATCGGCACGAGCCTCACGGCGACGGTCGACGAACCGCGCGATTCCCTCCGACACCAGGAACAACAGCGACATCGGGATGGCGAGCATGATCATCGAGAACGGGTCCGTCGACGGGGTGGCGACCGCCGCGAAGATGAAGGTGCCGACCACGATCCACGGCCGGTAGGCCCCCAGCGTCTTGCCCTTCACGACGCCGGCGAGGTTGAGCATCACCACGAAGAGCGGGATCTCGAAGGCGATCCCGAACACCAGCATCATCCGGGTCAGGAAGCGGAAGTAGTCACCGAAGTCGACGAGGCTCTGCAAGCTGCCCGGCGTGAAGCCGATCAGCACCTCCATGCCCTTGGGCAGCACGTAGTAGGCGGTTCCGACGCCGGCCACGAAGAGCGGCCCCGCCACGACCGCGAAGAGCTTGGTCCACTTCTTCTCGTTCGCGTGCAGCCCAGGGACGATGAACCCCCAGATCTGGTACAGCCAGAACGGGCTGGTGGCGACCACTGCCGCCAGCGCGCTGATCTTCAACCGCAGCAGCAGGGAGGTGGCGACGCCGGTCACGACGCCCTGGGACTCGATGCCCTTGTCCGCCAGCCGTCGACGGGCGTCCTCGTACGGGTCAAGAAGCAGGCTGAACAGCTGGTCGTAGAAGAACCAGGCGACCACGACGCCCACGGTCAGGGCGACGCTGACCAGCAGCAGCCGAGCGCGAAGTTCGCGCAGGTGGTCGGCCAGCGCCATTCGCCCATCGGGCCCTATGGGTTGTTGCGGCTGGATCCGGAACAGCCGGATCACGCCACCGGCGTTCATCACGGAGCGCTGAGCCGGTCAGCGCTCGGCGTCGGGCCGGTGCTGCTCGTCGACCTCGGCGTCCTCGATACGGTCGGCCGCCTCGGCACGGCGCTGGGCCTCCAGCTGACGCTGCTCCTCGGTCTTCTGCTCCGGGTTCTCCTCGTCATCGAGGAGGCCCTTGGTCTCGGCCTTGAAGATGCGCAACGCGCGGCCACTTCCGCGGGCCAGCTCAGGGAGCTTCTTGGCCCCGAACAGCAGCACGAGGACGATCAGAATCAGCACGATCTCCTGGGTGCCGATACCGGCCACCATGGGAACCACTTGCAGGGTCATGACGTCCTCTTCTGTGATGCGAGAGCTTTCGTATCCATCGTACGCACCGGGTCATACATAGTTGGCGAGCGCCTCGCGCGCTGCCGCCTGCACCGAGCCGGCCAGGTCGGCGGGATCCTCCAGGTGGGCGGCCGGGCCGAGCCGGAGCACGAGGCGCACCAGCCAGCCGGGGTCAGCCACCCGCAGCCGCACGCGGAGCCGACCGTCGTCCGCCTCCTCGACGTCTTCGACGGGGTAGTACTCGACCACCCACCGCGCCTCAGGCTCGAGCAACACCGTGACCAGCAGGTCGTCGGCCGACGGCTGGAAGAGCCCGTCGGCCAGGTCGCGCGGCGCCATGTCGGGATGCTGGTCGACCGGCGTCTCCAGAACCTCCGCGGTCGAGATCCGATCGATCCGGAAGAGCCGCTGACCTTCGGCGGAGTGACACCACGCCTCGAGGTAGTCGTTGCCCTGCGCGGACACGATCCGCAGCGGGTCGACGACGCGGGCCGTGGACTCGTCGCGCGCCGGCACGTAGTAGTCGATGCGCACCTGCCGCTGCTCGGCAACCGCAGCCGCCAGCTGGGTCCGCAGGGCCACGGCCTTGGGGTCGTGGGCGGGAAGACGCAGGTCCATCTGAGCCGCCACCGCGGCGCCATCGCCAGCGGCTGACTCGAGCTTGCCGAGCGTGCGGTCGACGATCGGGCGGACGTCGTCACCACTCCCCTCGCGCAACGCGCGCAGCGCCACGATCAACGCGGCAGCCTCCGAGCTGTCCAGTCGCAACGGGCGGGTCAGATAGTCGGCGTTGGACACGCGGATCACGCCTTCACTCTGCAGCGCCTCCATGTCCACGTCGATCAGGTCGCCCATGCCGAGGCCGGGCAGCCCGCAGTACCAGAGGACGTTGAGGTCCTTCACGATCTGTGTCGGCCGTACGCCGAACTCGTCCGCTGCCTCCTCGAGGGAGACTTCCTGGCGGGCCTGGATGTACGGCACCAGCGCCAGCAGCCGACCGACCTGGCCGCGAGCGCCGGACCCTCCTGAGCCTGTCGAAGGGCTCATGCCGCACCGCCTACGAGGTGCTTCAGCCGGTCGATGACGGCGATCCGAAGCTCTTCCGGCTCCACGACGACGACGTCGGGCCCGAAGCCGAGCAGTTCGTCGGCGAAGGAATCGACGGCCGCGAAGTCGACCTCCACGCGGGTCCAGCCGGGCTCATCGCCGACAGCACGAGCTCGACGGCGCAGGCCGTGCCCCGCGCCCTCCCGGATCCGCAGTACTGCGGTGCGGTCGGTTGCCGTCGGCACGAGCATCTGGGTCAGCGCCCGGATGTCGGTGCCCTCCGGCACGTCGTAGCTGCCGGCCTTCTTGTCCAGGGTCACGCCACCCCTGACCCGGGACAGCCGGAACAGGCGGGGCTCCTCACGGTCGGTGTCCATGCCGACGACGTACCAACGGCCACGGAACGACACCACCGACCAGGGCTGCAGGTGCCGGGTCGCGGCGTTCGGAGAGGTCGACGTGCGGTAGTCGAATGTGACGGCGGTGCGGGTCCGGGTCGCTTCCCAGAAGGCCTCGAACGTCGGCTCCTCAGCTGCGATCTGCGGCTCGACGACGTTCAGCGCCTCACGGTCGACCGTCACCCCGCCGGCCTTGAGCTTCACCAGGGCGTCCGACGTGGCGGCGGCCAGCCCGGCGTGCTGCCACACCCGGGCGGCCAGCCCGATCACGGCAGCCTCGTCCGGCTCGAGGTCGATCTGCGGCAGCTCGAACGCCGAGCGCTCCACGCGGTAGCCGGGCTCGTCCTCGAAGGCGCGGTCGACGTACCCGACCTCGAGCGGGATGCCGAGCGAACGGAGCTCTTCCTTGTCCCGCTCGAACATCTTCTCGAAGGCCTCGTCGCCCGCCTCGCGGTAGGGCTCGATGACCTCGCGGATCCGCTCCTTGCTGACGTACGAGCGCGCCACCAGGAGCGTGATCAGCAGGTTGAGCAGTCGTTCACTCTTACGCGCGGTCACCAGAACCCCTTCCGGAGGGGCGAACCGCCCCGTCCGGTGGTGAACCTACCCCAGCGTGCGGAGTGGCTCAGGCATCCACTCCGAGGACGTCGACGACGAAGACCAGCGTCGAGTTGGCGGGGATACCCGGCCGACCCTGGTCGCCGTACGCCTCCTCGGGCGGGGCGATGATCAGCACGCGGCTGCCGCGCTTCAGGTTGGGGATCGCCTGGTCCCAGGCGGGGATCAGACCCTTGACCCCGACTCCGAACGGCACGGGCTCACGGCTGAACGACTCGTCGAACGGCTTCTTCTCGCCGTAGACGGCACCGAAGTAGTTGAACGTCACCATCGACTCGGCCTCGGCGACCGGTCCGTCCCCCTCGATCAGCGGGATCACCGTGAGCTCCTTCGGAGCCTTCTTGGCGGCGTCGGACCAGTCGAAGCCGGTGACCTTGCCGTCCTCCTCGATCACGCCGGGGGTGCCCTTGGGCGGCTCGACCTGCTCGCCCTCGGGGCCGTCCACGACCTCGACGGGTTCCACCGAGATGATGTCGGCGACGAAGACAGCCGTGTCGGCGGCCTTCAGCTTGAACTGCGGCGCGCCCTGGGCGCCCCACACGTCCTCGACCTTCACGGTGATCGCGATCCGGGATCCGCGGTTCTCGCCGACCACGGCGTCGAGAACGGGCTTGAAGAACTGGTCCTCGGACATGGTGACCTGCACCGGCGGGCCCTGGTCGTAGGTGTTGATCGCCGTCTCGCCACTGGTGCCGTTGCCGATGTACAGGTGCACGAGGGCGGACGCGTTGGCCTTGACCGGGTTTCCGTCACCCTCGGTCAGCACCTCGGACGCCGGCTCCTCGGAGGTGACCTTGCCGTCGTACTTGACCGTCATGCCCTCGCCGACCGTCCCCGCGACCTGAACGGCGTCCAGGCTGGCGGCGTCCGACTTGTCGGGCCCGTCTGCCTCGTCATTGCCACAGGCAGCGGTCGCGGACAACATCACGGACACCACAGCCAGCGCGAGGAGACGTCGACGCATGAAGGGAAACACCTCAGAGAGTGGGAGACAGATCGAATCGCAACGATAACCGGGGATGCACAACGCCCCCCGATCGCGTCCCCGTGAGAACCGTTACATCCCCTCGATCAGCTTCTGCACCCGCTCGTCGTGCGCTCGGAACGGGTCCTTGCACAGCACAGTGCGCTGCGCCTGGTCGTTGAGCTTCAGGTGCACCCAGTCGACCGTGAAGTCGCGGCGGCGCTCCTGCGCGCGCTTGATGAACTCGCCACGCAGCCGGGCTCGGGTGGTCTGCGGCGGGACGGACTTCGCCTGGAAGACGCTCAGGTCGGTGGTGACCCGGCTGACCGCGCCCCTGCGCTCGAGCAGGTAGTAAAGGCCGCGATTGCGGTGGATGTCGTGGTACGCGAGGTCGAGCTGGGCTACGCGCGGGTGGCTGAGCGGCAGTCCGTTCTGGCTGCGGTACCGGTCGATCAGCTTCCACTTGATCACCCAGTCGATCTCGCGCTCGACGAGGCTGAGGTCGCCCGACTCGACGGCCTTCAGGCCGCGCTCCCACAGGTCGAGGGTCCGGTTCACGACCGGGGTGTCGATCTCACGGCGGTTCACGAAGTCACGCGCGCGGGTCAGGTACTCCTGCTGGATGTCGAGCGCGCTCGCCTCACGCCCGTTGGCCAGTCGCACCTTCCGACGGCCGGTCATGTCGTGGGAGATCTCGCGGATCGCGCGGATCGGGTTCTCCATGGTGAGGTCGCGCATCACCACGCCCTCCTCGATCATCCGGAGGACCAGGTCGCAGCTGGCGACCTTGAGCATCGTCGTGGTCTCGCTCATGTTCGAGTCACCCACGATCACGTGGAGCCGGCGGTAGCGTTCGGCGTCCGCATGAGGCTCGTCGCGCGTGTTGATGATCGGGCGGCTGCGCGTGGTCGCGCTGGAGACGCCCTCCCAGATGTGCTCGGCACGCTGGCTGACGGAGTACATCGCGCCGCGCGGAGTCTGGATCACCTTGCCGGCACCGACGATGATCTGCCGGGTCACCAGGAACGGGATCAGTACGTCGGCCAGCTTGGAGAACTCCCCCTGCCGGCCGACGAGGTAGTTCTCGTGACAGCCGTAGGAGTTGCCGGCCGAGTCGGTGTTGTTCTTGAACAGGTAGACGTCGCCCGCGATGCCCTCGTCGTGGAGCCGGCGTTCCGCGTCGACGAGCAGGCCCTCGAGGACCCGCTCCCCCGCCTTGTCGTGGGTGACCAGGTCGATGATGTCGTCGCACTCGGGTGTGGCGTACTCGGGGTGGCTGCCGACGTCGAGGTAGAGCCGGGCGCCGTTGCGGAGGAACACGTTGCTGCTGCGACCCCAGGACACCACCTTGCGGAACAGGTAGCGGGCAACCTCGTCCGGCGAGAGGCGCCGCTGCCCTCGAAAGGTGCAGGTGACGCCGTACTCGTTCTCGATGCCGAAGATCCTCCGGTCCACACGCCCACCATACGGGCGAGGTGGTGGGATCGTGCGTCATCCAGAAGGCTTAGCGCGCGTGGCGTAATCTCCCGCCGTGGAGTTCACCGAGTACGACACCCGCCTGGCCGCTTACGCCGTGATCGTCGACGACCAGGAGCGCATCCTGCTGGCCCTCTTCAACCAGGGCCCGACGCCGACGTGGACGCTGCCCGGCGGGGGTGTCGAGCTGGACGAGACGGTGGAGGACGGCGTCGTCCGCGAGGTCCATGAGGAGAGCGGGTACGACGTCCGGGTCGGACGCATTCTGGGCGTCGACACGCACGTCATTCCGGTCGAAGAGCGGATGATCACGACAGATCGTCCGATGAAGTCGGTGCGTGTGCTGTACGACGCGGAGGTGGTGGGCGGGGAGCTCACCCACGAGCTCGACGGCACCACCGACGAGGCCCGCTGGATCCCGCTCGACGAGCTGCCTTCACTCCCCCGGGTCCCGATGGTCGACACCGCGATCGCGCTCCGGGAGTCTGCGCGCGCCTGGCGCTAGACGGTCAGGTGAGCGGGTCCCCCGGGTCGCCCTCGGTGCCGCCCGGCCCCGTGGGAGGCCCGGTGGGAGGTTCAGACGGGGGCGCGATCGGGGCATCGTCCCCGGACGCGGACGCGGGCGGGGGTGTCGTGGTGGCAGTCGGCGCCGCAGCTTCGGCCTCAGGAGCGGGCTCCCGCTCGCCGAGCAGGGTCGCGAGCCGGGAGTCGCTCAGACGCTGGAACTTCCGCTGCTGGGTGCGGGTCCGGTCGAGGACGGCCACCTCGAGGTCGGACACCGGGATCACGCGGACCGCGCCCTCGCCGTGTCCGAGCGCCTCGACGGCCAGCTTCACCGCGTCCTGAAGGCTGGAGCTGGGCTGGTAGCGCTCGCGGAAGTAGGTGGTGACCTGCTCGGCCGACCCGCCCATGACGGCAAAGCCGTGCTCATCGGCCACCTGGCCGTCGTAGGTGAGGCGGTAGATCTGGTCCTGCTCGGCGGTGTCTCCGACCTCGGCGACGAAGATCTCCACCTCGTACGGCTTCTCACCGCCGCTGGAGAAGATCGTGCCGAGCGTCTGGGCGTACGCGTTGGCGAGCCCGCGGCCGGTCACGTCACGCCGGTCGTAGGCATAGCCGCGCATGTCGGCCAGTCGCACGCCGGCGATGCGCAGGTTCTCGAACTCGTTGTACCGGCCGACCGCCGCGAACGCGATCCGGTCGTAGATCTCGCTGATCTTGTGCAGTGCCGCGGACGGGTTCTCCGAGACGAAGACGATGCCGTCGGCGTACTGGACGACGGCGACGGAGCGACCGCGTGCGATCCCCTTCCGGGCGAAGTCCGCACGGTCCTTCATCAGCTGCTCGGGAGAGACGTAGAACGGCATGCTCATGGGCGGTCCTCGTGGTCGGGGATCTCGACAAGCTCGATCAGCGGATGGGCGGCTCGATCAGCGGACTGGGCGGCTCGATCAACGGAGTGGTGGTCAGGTCAGGGCCGCGGACGGGCCGTCGGGACGGGTCATCCGAGCGGCGATCACCCGGTCAGCGATCTCGGCGACTTCGTCGTCGGGCAGCCGGTGGTACCCATCGGCGGTGATCACCGCGACGACCGGGAAGATCCGCCGGGTCACGTCGGGGCCTCCGGTCGCGGAGTCGTCGTCGGCCGCGTCGTACAGCGCCTGCACCAACGCGGTGACGCAGCCTTCTGCGTCGAGGTCGTCCTTGTAGAGCTTCTTCAACGACCCGCGGGCGAAGAGGGAACCCGAGCCGACCGAGTGGAACGCGGTCTCCTCGTAGCGCCCGCCTGTGACGTCGTACGAGAAGATCCGGCCCGACTCGGTGGTCAGGTCGTAGCCGGCGAACAGCGGCACCACAGCGAGGCCCTGCATCGCCATCCCGAGGTTGGATCGGATCAAGGCCGCGAGCCGGTTGGCCTTGCCGTCCATGGACAGCGTCGTGCCTTCGATCTTCTCGTAGTGCTCGAGCTCGGTCTGGAAGAGCCGCACCATCTCGACCGCGAGCCCGGCCGTGCCCGCGATGCCGACGCAGGAGTACTCGTCGGCGGGGAAGACCTTCTCGATGTCGCGCTGGGCGATCACGTTGCCCATGGTCGCGCGGCGGTCGCCGGCCATCACGACCCCACCGGGGTATGTCGCGGCGACGATCGTCGTGCCGTGCGGGGCCAGGTCTGCCGCGGAGCCCTCCGGGAGCGAGCGGCGGGTCGGCAACAGCTCGGGAGCCTGGGAACCGAGGAACTCAGCGAAGGACGAGGTGCCCGGCGTCAGGTAGGCCGAGGGAAGGCGCGAGTCGCTCATACGCGGTCACTCGCCGCCCTTCTGGATGAACGACTTCACGAAGTCCTCGGCGTTGGTCTCGAGGACGTCGTCGATCTCGTCCAGGATCGCGTCGATGTCCTCGTCGAGCTGCTCCTTGCGCTCGGAGACATCACTGGTGGGCTCAACCTCTGTGCTCTCCTCGGTCTCCGAGGTCTTCTTCGGTTGCTTGTGCTCCTGTGCCATCAGTGCCTCCTGGGTCGGGCCGCCGCGAGGTCGACCGTCGTTGCCTCCGACCCTACCGAGTCAGAGCCTCGAACAAAGCCTCTGCGGTGTCACAACGGTCGAGGAGTTCTCCGACGTGGGCCTTGCTCCCGCGCAGCGGGTCGACCGTCGGGACTCTCTGCAGCGACTCCCGACCGGGCAGGTCGAAGATCACGGAGTCCCAGGAGGCGGCCGCGATCTGGGGGGCGTACTTCTCCAGGCAGCGGCCACGGAAGTAGGCCCGGGTGTCCTCGGGGGGCAGGTGCATCGCGTCGGCGATGGCGGCATCGTCGATCAGCCGGTCGATCTTCCCCAGCCTGACGAGTCGGTGGTACAGCCCCTTGTCCGGGCGGATGTCGGAGTACTGCAGGTCGATCAGGTGCAGCTTCGCGTTGTCCCACTCCAGACCGTCGCGGTCGCGGTACTGCTCCAGGAGCTTGAGCTTCGCCACCCAGTCCAGCTCGGTCGCGCACAGCATCGGGTCGGTCTCGAGCCGGTCGAGCACGGACTCCCAACGCGTGAGTACGTCGGCGGTCTGCGCGTCGACATCCGAGCCGTAGCGGTCCTCGACGTACTTCTTGGCGAGGTCGAGGTACTCCATCTGCAGCTGAACGGCGGTCAGAGTGCGGCCGTCGTTCAGGGTGAGGAGGTGCTTGAGCGTGGGGTCGTGCGATACCGCGCGCAGGGACTTCACCGGCTGGTCGACGGCCAGGTCGAGCCCGATGAACCGGTCCTCGATCATCGACAGCACGAGCGCCGTGCAGCCCACCTTGAGGTACATCGAGATCTCGGAGAGGTTCGCGTCGCCGATGATCACGTGCAGCCGGCGGTACTTCTCGGGGTCGGCGTGCGGCTCGTCGCGCGTGTTGATGATGGGCCGCTTCAGCGTGGTCTCGAGACCGACCTCGACCTCGAAGTAGTCCGCGCGCTGGCTGACCTGGAAGCCGTGCTCGCGGCCGTCCTGGCCGATACCGACCCGTCCGGCGCCGCAGACGACCTGCCGGCTCACGAAAAACGGCGTCAGGTGGCGGACGATGTCGCTGAACGGGGTGCTGCGACGCATCAGGTAGTTCTCGTGGGAGCCGTACGACGCGCCCTTGTTGTCGGTGTTGTTCTTGTAGAGCAACAGCGGGGACGCACCGGGCAGGCTGCTGGCGAACCGCGCCGCGTCGAGCATGACCTGCTCCCCCGCCTTGTCCCACACCACGACGTCGCGCGGGCCGGTGCACTCGGGGGTGGAGTACTCGGGGTGCGCGTGGTCGACGTACAGGCGGGCGCCGTTGGTCAGGATGACGTTGGCGAGACCGAGGTCCTCGTCGGTGAGCTGCGAGGGGTCCGCGGTCTCGCGCGACATGTCGAAACCGCGCGCGTCACGGAGCGGCGACTCCTCCTCGAAGTCCCACCGAGCGCGACGGGCCTTCAACGTGGCGCTGGCGTAGGCGTTGACCACCTGCGACGAGGCCACCATCGGATTCGCCGTCGGCTGTCCCTGCACCGAGATGCCGAACTCGGTCTCGGTCCCCATCACGCGACGAACGCTCATGGGGCGAGCCTACGCGGACGACCCGAGTCAGGGCAGGCGACGCGAGCCTTCATTACTTCGACGGGCCGACCAGTTGTCGAGCTCGACCGCGTTCGGAGAGTCGTTGTGCCGACTCTCAGAACGGACGATCGGCTCGGCCCGGTCCGGATGCGGATCGCCGAGAGCTTCGCGGCGGACCTTCGTGTCGCGTGGGCGCGACATGAGGACGAACGTGAGAATCGCGGCGACCGCGATGACGATGACGACCAGGACAGTCATGTCTCCCCCGAGACGACACGGTGCAGATCAGACGCGCGGTCCTCGACCCGGACGGAACTTGCCGAGCAGGAACAGGACGACGAGAACGACGACGACGAGCAGGATGATGGTCTTCACATTTCCTCATTTCGTGGGCTGTGGACCTCGTACCCGCCGGGGTGTTCGACAAACCTCACCACCACGTTCCGACTAGCCCGTGGGACTGACCTGCGAGCGTGGATGACACCGACAACTCCCCTCGCGCGATCGCGGCGGCCGACGTTCTCGGCCTGACGTACGTCGTGACCAGGCACGGTCGGGTGAGCTCCCTCGAGGAGGCCGCGGCCGCGCGTGGCGTTGCGCCCTCCGCTGTACTGAAGACGCTGGTCGTCCGGATCTCGGACGACGACTACAGGTTCGTGCTGGTGCCCGGCGGCCGTGAGATCTCCTGGCCCAAGCTGCGCGCCCACCTCGGCGTCAACCGACTGTCGATGCCGCCTGCCGACGTGGCTCTCCAGGTGACCGGGTACGTGCGCGGCACCATCACCCCGCTCGGCAGTACGACGGCCTGGCCGGTCGTGGCCGACGCCGCCGTGACCGGTCAGGTGTCCATAGGTGCCGGTGCGCACGGCACCGCGCTGACGGTCGACGCCGGCGAACTCGTAGCAAAGCTCGGAGCAGCCGTCGCTGACGTGACCGACCCCCAGTAGCCCGAGACCGGCCCGGGCTGCTGGGGTCGAGCTCAGAGGTACTGGCCGGTGTTCGAGACCGTGTCGATGGAGCGTCCCGGCTCGGTGCCCTGCTTGCCGGTGATGAGCGTGCGGATGAAGACGATCCGCTCGCCCTTCTTGCCGGAGATGCGGGCCCAGTCGTCGGGGTTGGTGGTGTTCGGAAGGTCCTCGTTCTCCTTGAACTCGTCCACGCACGCCTGGAGCATGTGCGTGACGCGGATGCCCTTCTGCTGGTTGTCGAGGAGGTCCTTGATCGCCATCTTCTTGGCCCGGTCGACGATGTTCTGGATCATGGCGCCCGAGTTGAAGTCCTTGAAGTAGAGGACTTCCTTGTCGCCGTTCGCGTAGGTCACCTCGAGGAAGCGGTTCTCCTCGCTCTCGGTGTACATCCGCTCGACGGTGGCCTGGATCATGCCGGCGACGCACGCGTCGCGATCGCCGCTGAACTCCGCCAGGTCGTCGGCGTGCAACGGGAGGCGCGAGGTCAGGTACTTGGAGAAGATGTCGCGTGCGGATTCGGCGTCCGGGCGTTCGATCTTGATCTTCACGTCAAGACGACCGGGCCGCAGGATGGCCGGGTCGATCATGTCCTCGCGGTTCGAGGCACCGATCACGATGACGTTCTCGAGCCCCTCGACCCCGTCGATCTCGCTCAGCAGCTGGGGGACGATCGTGTTCTCGACGTCCGACGAGACACCGGAGCCACGGGTGCGGAACAGCGAGTCCATCTCGTCGAAGAAGACGATGACCGGGGTGCCGCCGTTGGCCTTCTCACGAGCCCGCTGGAACACCAGTCGGATGTGCCGTTCCGTCTCACCCACGTACTTGTTGAGCAGCTCCGGGCCCTTGATGTTGAGGAAGTAGCTCTTCCCCTCTTGGCCGGTCTTCGCAGCGACCTTCTTGGCCAGCGAGTTGGCCACGGCCTTCGCGATCAGCGTCTTGCCGCAACCGGGAGGGCCGTAGAGCAGCACGCCCTTGGGCGGCTTCAGCTCGTGCTCCTTGAACATGTCGGGGTGCAGGTACGGCAGCTCGACCGCGTCGCGGATCTGGTCGATCTGGCCCTTCAGCCCACCGATGTTCTCGTAGTCGATGTCGGGAACCTCTTCGAGGACGAGCTCCTCGACCTCGGACTTGGGCACCCGCTCGTAGACGTAGCCCGACCGCGAGTCGAGCAGCAGCGAGTCGCCCGCACGCAGCGTGGAACCCAGCAACGGGTCGGCCAGCCGGACGACGCGCTCCTCGTCGGCGTTCGCGATCACCAGGCAGCGGTCGCCGTCGGCGAGGATCTCCTTGAGCATCACGACCTCGCCGACCTCTTCGTACTCGAGGGCGGCGACGACGTTCAGGGCCTCGTTGAGCATGACCTCCTGGCCTCGGCGCAGGTCGTCGAGGTCGACCGACGGGCTGACGTTGACCCGGAGCTTGCGTCCGCCGGTGAACACGTCGATGGAGTCGTCGTCGTTGCGGCTGAGGAAGGTGCCGAAACCGGCCGGCGGCTGCGCGAGCCGGTCGACCTCCTCCTTCAGCGTCATGATCTGGTCACGCGCCTCGCGAAGGGTCTGGGCCAACCGCTCGTTCTGAGAGGTGACGGCCGCGAGGGAGCGCTGGGTCTCGGCGAGCCGCTGCTCCATGGCACGCGTGTGCACGGGGCTCTCGGCGAGACGGCGTCGCAGGTCGTTGATCTCGTCTTCGAGGAAGCCCATCTGGCTCTCGAGTTCCTGACGCGAGCGTGCGCCCGCTCGCCCCGATTCACTGTCCGATGCTGCCACGACAGTCACCTCCGCCGACATGGGTGCTTCGTCTGGCTTTCGACAGTACTCGCGCTGCGAAGGATATGAAGCCACGATTGCTCACGTGTCGGTCTCGATTTCGAGGAGACGCGTCTCGCAAGACTCCGGTCGAGACACCCGTCAGTCGGTGAACGGCTCCTCGGCGATGGTGGGCGGGAGCCCTGCCGGCCGCGGTCCGTTGTAGTCGACGCCGTACGCACCGGGGGCCGGGCGACGCTTCTTGGCGGGGGCCTGCTCGCCGGGCGCCATCCGTCGCGCCGTCACCAGGAAGCCGGTGTGCCCGATCATCTTGTGGCCGGGCCGGACGGCCAGGCCCTCGACGTGCCAGTCGCGCACCAGGGTCTCCCACGGCTGCGGCTCGGTGAAGCCACCGTGGGCGCGCACCGTCTCGACGGTCCGCCCGAGCTGGGTCGTCGTGGCGACGTACGCGCAGAGGATGCCACCGGGGGCCAGTGCCTGGGCGACGCGGTCGACGCACTCCCACGGCGCGAGCATGTCGAGGATCACGCGGTCGACGCTGCCGTCCTCCTCGTCGAGGGCCTCGACGAGGTCACCGACGGTGAGCTTCCAGGCCGGGTGCTGGCCGGCGAAGAACTGGGTGACGTTCTGCTGCGCCACGTCGGCGAACTCCTGGCGCCGCTCGTACGACGACACGGTCCCGCCCGGGCCCACGGCCCGCAGCAGCGAACAGGTCAGTGCGCCCGACCCGACCCCGGCCTCGACGACGCGGGCCCCCGGGAAGATGTCGGCCATCGCCACGATCTGGGCGGCGTCCTTCGGGTAGACCACTGCGGCGCCGCGCGGCATCGAGACCACGAACTCGCTCAGCAGCGGCCGGAACACCAGGTACTCGCCGCCGGCTGAAGAGGTGACCGAGAAGCCCTCAGGACGGCCGATCAGCTCGTCATGCTCGATGTGCCCGCGGTTGCTGAAGAACCGCTTCCCGACTTCGAGGCAGATGTTGTGCCGCCGACCCTTGGTGTCGGTCAGGCGCACCCACTCGCCGGCCTGAAGGGGGCCGCGGCGGACCCCGGACCAAGGCTCATGGGCGTTGTTGTACGCGGGAGTTTCGGGGGGCATGAGGCGGAGCCTATCCGGGCGAGTAGCGCGCGCTCACACCGCGGCGGAGAAGGCCCGGTCGACGTCCTCGGTGACCAGGACACCGAACAGCGACCCCTCGTCGTCGAGCAAGAGGTACTCCGAAGCAGGCGTGCGCTGCATGGCGCGGATCAGGTCTTCCCCTGCGATGTCGACGGGCAGCGACAACCCGACCTCGACGAGTGCGTGACACCGCGCTGACCGGCAGCCAGGGACGCCGCTCCTCCGGGGTCGCAAGTACCGCGGCCTCGTTCACGATGCCCGTCGTGCGACCCTCCGCGTCGAGGACGACGATCGAGCCGGCCTGCTCGTCCTGGGCCAGCCGGACCGCCTCGGACAGCGGGAGGTCGTGCGGGACGGTGAGGGTCCGGCGGGCGAGCACCCGCGCGCGCAGAGCGGGGAGCCGTCGGCGCACCTTGGCGGAGACGATCGCACTCGTCGCACCGCCCCAGAGGAACGCGGCGATGACGAAGGCGAACACGAAGTCGGTCACCGGGCTCGGCCGACCGGAGATGAGCTCCGCGAGGAACGGGTAGGACATCGCCAGCCCCGCGGCCACGCGGCCGCCCCAGCCCGCGACGATCGTGCCGGTGTGCGGGTTTCCGCTGGCCTTCCAGACCGCGGCTCGCAGTACCCGGCCTCCGTCGAGCGGCAGGCCGGGAACGAGGTTCAGGACGCCGACGATCAGGTTGGCGCCTGCGAGCGCGTCGACCGCCAGTCGCAGCAGGCCGTCGGGGGCCACCGGGTGCAGCGCCAGGAAGACGAGCCCGACGCCGATGCTTGTCAGCGGCCCGACGACGGAGACCCCGAACTCCCGCCGCGGCGTGTCCGGCTCCCCCGCGATCTCGGTGACACCACCGAGGAAGTGCAGGGTGATCGAGCGGACCGGAAGCCCGTACCGCTTGGCCATCAGGGCGTGCGACATCTCGTGCAGCAGCACGGAGAGGTAGAGGAGGACGGCGAAGGCGAGGCCGGCGACGTACTGCCAGACGCCGAGACCGCCACCAGCAGCCTGGTTCGCGGCCGGCGCCACGAGGACCGCGATGATCACCGCCACCAGCAGCCACGACGAGCGCACGAGCACGTCGACGCCGCCGATCTGACCGATCCGCAGGGTGCCGGGTTGACGCCGCGACGCGCCGTTGTTGTCCTCCACGTGCCCAAACTATCGCGGCGGCCTGGGCGGAACTGTCGGCGCGGTCGCCTAGGGTCATGGCCATGAGCAGCGAAGTGGTGCAGCGCACGGTCGTCGACGGCGTCGACGTGGTCGGATCGCTCTCGCCCAGCCGGGCGGGCGATTTCATGACGTGCCCGTTGCTCTACCGCTTCCGCACCATCGACAAGCTTCCCGAGGCGTCCTCGCCCGACGCGGTTCGCGGCACCGTCGTGCACAAGGTGCTCGAGGACCTCTTCGACCTCCCGGCACTCGAGCGCACTCCGGCGCAGGCCGCCGAGATGCTCGAGCCTGCGTGGGAGGCAGTGCTCGAGGCCGACCCCGAGATCGCGGAGATGTTCGGCGCCGAGGGCCCCGAGATCGGCGCCTGGCTCGCGTCCTGCCAGGAGTCGCTGGCGCGCTACTTCACGTTGGAGGACCCGAGCCGGCTCGAACCGGCAGAGCGTGAGCTGTACGTCGAGACGCTCCTCGACTCGCGTCTGCTGCTGCGCGGCTTCGTCGACCGACTGGACATCGCCCCTACCGGCGAGATCCGCGTGGTCGACTACAAGACCGGCAGGTCACCGGGTGAGGCCTTCGAGGCGAAGGCTCTCTTCCAGATGAAGTTCTATGCGCTGGTCATCTGGCGGACCCGGGGCGTCGTGCCCCGGATGCTGCAGCTGATCTACCTCGGCAACGGCGAGGTGTTGCGGTACTCCCCCGACGAGAGCGACTTGTTGGCTACCGAGCGCAAGGTCGAGGCGCTGTGGTCAGCGATCTCGAAAGCGCAGGAGAGCGGTGACTGGCGTCCGCGCAAGAGCGCGCTCTGCGGCTGGTGCTCCCACCAGTCGATCTGCCCCGAGTGGGGCGGCACCCCGCCTCCGCTCCCGGAACCGATCGCACTCGAGCGCCCCGAAGACGCGCTGGCCGCCGAGGACGTCGACTAGCGACTCCCGTCGGACCACTTCGTCGAAGGAAGCGTGTCGGCGGTGAGTCCGACGAGCGACTCGAGCAGCACCCGGCGCTCACCGCCCAGCACGGGCACGTGGTTGGGCACGACGACCACCAAGCATCCGGCGGACTCCGCCGACCTGGCACCAGTGTTGGAGTCCTCGATCGCGATCGCCTGCGACGGATCGATACCCAGGATCGCCGCCGCCTTCTGGTACGGCTCGGGATGCGGCTTGCCCTGGGACACGGAGTCACCGGTCACGATCACCTCGAACGTGCCGTCCGGCAGCGCATCGAGCATGGGCTGCACGAACCGGCGGTAGGACATCGTCACCAGGGCGCAGCGCACGCCGCGCTCGCGCAGGTCGGCCAGAAGCTCGACGGCGCCGGGGCGCCACGGCACCGCGCGTTTGATCTGCTCGACCACCTTGTCCAGCAGCTCTTCGACGATGTCGGCCGGGTCCACGTCGATGCCGGCGTGCTCGCGGATGTAGCGACCGGAGTCCAACAGGTCGTTGCCGACCAGGTTCAGGGCGTGCTCGTGGCTCCAGGTCCCGCCGTGCCGCTCGACCAGCGCGTACTCCGCCTCGATCCAGTAGGGCTCGGTGTCGACGAGCGTGCCGTCCATGTCCCACAGGACGGCCTTCGGGAGCGCCATCAGTCCTCGGGCTCGTAGCCGAGGTTCGGGGCGAGCCAGCGCTCGGCCTCGCGCAGGGTCATCCCCTTGCGCTCGGCGTAGTCCTCGACCTGGTCCTTCGCGATCCGGCCGACCACGAAGTACTGCGACTGCGGGTGCGAGAAGTACCAGCCGCTGACCGCGGCGCCAGGCCACATAGCCATGCTCTCGGTCAGCTCGATGCCGGTTGCCTCCTCGACGCCGAGCAGCTCCCACAGCTTCAGCTTCTCGGTGTGGTCGGGGCAGGCCGGGTACCCCGGCGCGGGCCGGATCCCGTCGTACGCCTCCTTGATCAGCGACTCGTTGTCGAGGCGCTCGTCGGCGGCGTAGCCCCAGAACTCCTTGCGTACGCGTTCGTGCAGGCGCTCGGCGAACGCCTCGGCCAGCCGGTCGGCCAGCGACTCGAGCAGGATCGCGCTGTAGTCGTCGAGGGCGGCCTTGAACTCGGCGACCTTCTCCTTGCTGCCGAGCCCGGCGGTCACCGCGAACGCGCCAACGTAGTCCTGCAGACCGGTCTCCCTGGGGGCCACGAAGTCACCGAGGGACCGGTTGGGAACGCCCTCACGGTGCTCACCCTGCTGGCGCAGGTTGCACAGGCGCGTGAGCACCTGCGACCGCGACTCGTCGGCGTACACCTCGAGGTCGTCGCCGTCGGCGTTCGCGGGGAAGAACCCGATGATGCCGCTGGCCCTCAGCCACCGCTCGTCGATGATCCGGTCGAGCATCGCCTGCGCGTCGTCCCACAGCTTCCGGGCCGCCTCGCCGCTGGCCGGGTTGTTGAGGATGTCGGGGAACCGCCCCTTCATCTCCCAGGCGTTGAAGAACGGCTGCCAGTCGATGTACCGGCGCAGCTCGTCGAGCGGGTAGTCGGTGAAGCGACGGACGTAGTGCGGCTGGGGGTCGTTGGCTCGCTCCCCCGGCCGGTGCGACCAGACATCCTTGGCCTGCGCCTGGAGGATCCGCGGCTTGGGCGGGCGATAGCCCTCCCAGGTGATCGGGGTCCGGTTGGCCCGGGCCTTGTCGATGCTGAGGACCGGACGGTCGTTGAGCTTCGCCGCGTGCCGGGTGCGGATCGAGTCGAAGTCCGCGGTCACGTCGGCCATCAGCGCGTCGCGGCGGTCGTCGGAGAGCAGCGCCGCGGCCACCGGCACCGACCTCGACGCGTCCTTCACCCAGACCACCGGGCCGTGGTACTTCGGATCGACCTTGACCGCCGTGTGGGCACGCGACGTCGTCGCTCCGCCGATGAGCAGCGGAATCTCGAAGCCCTGACGCTCCATCTCGGACGCGAAGTTCACCATCTCGTCCAGCGACGGCGTGATCAGGCCGGAGAGCCCGATCAGGTCGGCGCCGATCTCCTTGGCCTTGTCGAGCACGCGCTGCGCGGGAACCATCACGCCGAGGTCGACGACCTCGTAGTTGTTGCACTGCAACACCACGCCGACGATGTTCTTGCCGATGTCGTGGACGTCGCCCTTCACCGTCGCCATCACGATCGTGCCGCGAGTACGGGACTGTTCTTGGACGCCGGTCAGCTTCTCGGACTCGATGTACGGGATCAGGTAGGCGACGGCCTTCTTCATGACGCGCGCCGACTTCACGACCTGGGGCAGGAACATCTTGCCCTCGCCGAACAGGTCGCCCACGACGTTCATGCCGTCCATGAGCGGGCCCTCGATCACCTCGATCGGTCGACCGCCGCGCTCGGCGATCAGGACCCGGAGCTCCTCGGTGTCGGACTCCGCGAACTCGTCGATGCCCTTGACCAGCGCGTGCGTGATCCGCTCCGCGACCGGAAGGCTGCGCCACGCCTCGTCGGCCACCTCGGGCTGCGATCCGTCGCCGGCGAACTTCGGCGCGATCTCCAGCATCCGCTCGGTGCTGTCGGCGCGACGATTCAGGATCACGTCCTCGATCCGCTCGCGCAGCTCGGGGTCGATCTCGTCGTACACGACGAGGGCGCCGGCGTTCACGATGCCCATGTCCATGCCGGCCTTGATCGCGTGGAACAGGAACACCGCGTGGATCGCCTCGCGCACCGGGTTGTTCCCCCGGAAGGAGAAGGAGACGTTCGAGACGCCTCCGGAGACGAGTGCGCCGGGCAGGTTCTGCTTGATCCACCGCGTGGCCTCGATGAAGTCCAGGCCGTAGTTGGCGTGCTCCTCGATTCCGGTCGCGACCGCGAAGACGTTGGGGTCGAAGATGATGTCCTCGGGCGCGAAGCCGACCTGCTCGGTGAGGATGTCGTACGCGCGGCGGCAGATCGCGTTGCGCCGCTCGAGGTTGTCGGCCTGACCGTCCTCGTCGAAGGCCATCACGACGACGGCGGCACCGTACTTGCGACACAGACGGGCCTGCTCGACGAACTTCTCCTCGCCCTCCT
Organism: uncultured Actinomycetota bacterium; assembly: GCA_963768905.1. Lineage (GTDB taxonomy): Bacteria > Actinomycetota > Actinomycetes > Propionibacteriales > Nocardioidaceae > Nocardioides_B. The sequence continues at coordinate 71,820 of CAVYJQ010000001.1, forward strand.
TCAGCGAGATCGAGTTCACGACCGGCTTGCCCTGCACGCACTTCAGTCCGGCCTCGATGACCTCCCACTTCGAGGAGTCGATCATCAGCGGCACCCGGCTGATGTCGGGCTCGCTGGCGATGAGCTTCACGAAGCGGTCCATCGCCGCGACGCCGTCGATCATCCCCTCGTCCATGTTGACGTCGATGATCTGCGCGCCGGCTTCGACCTGCTGGCGGGCGACCGACAGTGCGGTCGGGTAGTCGCCCTCCTTGATCAGCCGTCGGAACCGGGCCGACCCGGTGATGTTGGTGCGCTCACCCACGTTGACGAAGAGAGAGTCCGAGTCGATGCTCACGGGCTCCAGCCCGGACAGCCTGCAGGCGGTCGGCAGCTGCTCCGGGGTGCGAGGAGCCTTGCCCTTGACGGCGGTCTCGAGTGCGGTGATGTGCGCCGGAGTGGTGCCGCAGCAGCCCCCCAGCAGGTTGACCAGCCCGCTGCCCGCGAACTCCTCGAGCACCGAGGAGGTCTGCTCGGGCGCCTCGTCGTACTCGCCGAAGGCGTTCGGCAGGCCGGCGTTGGGGTAGCAGGAGACGAAGCAGTCGGTGATCCGGGCCAGCTCGGCGACATAGGCCCGCATGTCCGCGGCGCCCAGCGCGCAGTTGAGCCCCACGGCGAGGGGCCGGGCGTGCCGTACCGAGTTCCAGAACGCCTCGGTGACCTGGCCCGACAACGTACGACCGGACGCGTCGGTGATCGTGCCGGACACGATCACCGGCCAGCGCCGACCGCGCTCCTCGAAGAGGGTCTCCAGCGCGAAGATCGCGGCCTTCGCGTTGAGGGTGTCGAAGATCGTCTCGATCAGCAGCAGATCGGCACCGCCGTCGACGAGGCCGTTCGCCTGTTCGAGGTAGGCCTCGACGAGCTGGTCGAACGTGATGTTGCGCTTGCCCGGGTCGTTGACGTCCGGGGAGATCGACGCCGTCGTGTTGGTCGGGCCGATGGCACCGGCGACGTAGCGGGGCCGGTCGGGAGTCTGCGCGGTGACCGCGTCGCACTCGAGCCTCGCCAGGCGTGCGGACTCGAAGTTCATCTCGTAGGCGAGGTCGGCCATGCCGTAGTCGGCCTGCGAGATCCGCTGCGCGCTGAACGTGTTGGTCTCGACGAGGTCTGCGCCGGCCTCGAGGTACTCCCGGTGGATGCTGCGGATGATGTCCGGCTGCGTGAGGCTGAGCAGATCCGAGTTGCCGCGGAGGTCCTGGGTCCAGTCGGCGAACCGCTCGGCGCGGTAGTCGTCCTCGCTGAGTCCGTGCCGCTGGATCATCGTGCCCATCGCGCCGTCCATGACGAGGATCCGCTCGCGCATCGCGGTGCTGAGCTCCGCGGTCGCGTCGGGCCGGACGTTCGTCGACTGTGGCACGTGTCTCCTCGGTTGAAAGTCAGTGGCTCCCCCGGCCGCTGTGACGCGAGAGCGTCGATCGTCAGCGTAGGCGGGCGAGCCGGTGGCGCCGTGGGCGGTTCCGGATGGTGACATCCGTGTCTCACATGATGACCGGCCCGCCAAACCGACCCAAACCCGGCACGCGCGGGTCCGAGGAACGCACGCCGCTGTCGTGGCCGTGCCCTAGGCTGGGAACGTGATCGAGATCGACGATGTTCCGGAGCTCCGCTCCCCGTTCTCATCGCCGCGTTCGAGGGCTGGAACGACGCCGCCGACGCTGCCTCCTCGGTCGTCGACCACCTGATGAAGGTCTGGAACGCGCGCGTCGTCGCCGCGATCGACCCCGAGGAGTTCTACGACTTCCAGATGAACCGCCCCATCGTCGGCTCCAACGACGAGGGCATGCGCCGCATCACCTGGCCGTCGACCCAGCTGGCCGTCGCTTCGCCCCCCGGGGCACTCCGCGACGTCATCCTGCTGCGCGGGATCGAGCCGAACATGCGCTGGCGGCAGTTCTGTGCCGAGCTCCTTGCGGCCTCGACCGAGCTCGGTGCCGAGCTGGTCGTGACCTTGGGGGCCTTGCTCGCCGACACTCCGCACACCAGGCCGATCCCCGTCACCGGAACCGCCACCGAGCCCGAGCTCTCCGACCGATTGAAGCTCGAGCAGTCCAACTACGAGGGCCCCACCGGCATCGTGGGCGTGTTCCAGGACGCCTGCACCCAGCGCGACATCCCGGCGGTCTCGTTCTGGGCCGCCGTACCGCACTACGTGGCTCAACCGCCGTGCCCGAAGGCGACCCTGGCCCTCGTCGGGCAGCTGGAGGACCTGCTCGAGGTGAGCATCCCGCTCGACGACCTGCCCGAGGAGTCGCGCGCCTGGGAGCGCGGGGTCGACGAGCTCGCCGAGGAAGACGAGGAGATCGGCGACTACGTCCGGGCGCTCGAGGAGACCCGCGACACCGCGGACCTTCCTGAGGCGAGTGGCGAGGCGATCGCGCGCGAGTTCGAGCGGTACCTCAAGCGCCGCGACACCGAGGACGACTGACCCCTCGGGTCACCCCGCCGGTTCGACCGCTGCGTCGATCAGCGACAACCGGTCGGCCAATCCGCCGTGGGCGCGCCCGCGCAGGCGTCCGCTCGTCACGACGCTGATGGACGCCGTCCGCACGATCCGACGACCCTCCGCGACCAGCGCGTCCACGAGCGCCTGGTCCTCACCGCTTGCCACGTGCGGGAACCCACCGACGGTGAGATACGCATCCGCTCGCACGGCGAGGTTCGCGCCGTAGACGTGGTCGTGCTCGTGGTGGGCGGCGATGCGCCGCATCCTGCTCTCGAGCAGCCGGGCATAGACGCCGGCCGCCGAGGGCCTGCCGTGCCAACCGTCGAGCGGCGCCAGTCCCACCACTCCGACGGCGTCGAATCGGCTCGCCTCGGCCAGCACGTCAGCCACCCACGTCGGTCCCACGCGCGTGTCTGCATCAGTGGAAAGCACCCAGGCCGTACGACGGTCCCCGACCGCCTCGAGCCCACGGCGTACCGCGAGGTCGCGTACCTGCCCGATCGTGGTCGACGTCTCGTCGAGCGACACCTGCCCGGGCGGGCCGGCGTGCAGGGCTGCCCGGGCCACGGCGGCCGTCCCATCGGTGCACCGGTGGGCGACCACCTCCACCCAGGTCCGGCTCACCAAGCCCCGATGCTCCGCGTCGGCCAGACTCCGGCGAATGCACTCGATGGCAGCGGCCACGCTCGCCTCCTCGTCGTGCGCGGGCACGATGACCACGACTGGTGGCGTCATCGGCCCTCCTCGGAACCGTCGAGGACCGCCTGCCCGAGGGCCTGCAGCGTGTTGTCGAGGTGGTGCTGCCGCACGTACATCTGCAGGTCTGCCATCGTGCGGGCCAGGTGCACGTTGCCGCTGAGCCCACCCGGCCCGACGACGAGGGCAGCCTCGGTCAGCACCCGGTCACAGGCGGTCGCGATGGTCGTGCGGGCGGCGGTCACCTCTGCGGACGTCGACCTCTTGTCGAGCTCGTCGAGCCTGTCCGCGACGTGCTGAAGCACCGTCGTAGCCTCCCACCACGCCTGACCCATCACTCCCAGACGGCGGAGCTGGTGCGGGGAGGCCTTGAACGCACGCAACCCGTCGGCGACCAGGTCGGTCACGCGCCGCGCGCCCCCTGCCCAGACCGCCGCGACACCGAGACCGCCGACGACGAACCCAGGACGCCGCAGGTAGAAGTTCTCGGGACCGACGACCTCGCTGGCGGTGACCGCCTCAGCGCGAACCGTGAACGAGCGTGAGGCGTCCATGCCGCTGCTCTGCCATGAGGACCGGTCGGGCTGGAAGTCGCGCGCCTCGACGTCGAAGAGCAGGTGGGTCTCCTCATCTACCCAGGCAGTGACCAGGGCACGGTCGATGAGGTCGATCCCGGAGGCGAACCTCAGCTCCCCGTCCAAGCGCCAGGCGGTGCCGTCGGGCTTCGCCGTCAGGCCAGTGCCGGCTGACCGTGACGCCCAGACGCCGTAGACGCCCGGCTGCGGCCTCATCTCAGCCTGGTCGATGATCCGCAACGCGTCCGCGTGGCCCTCGACGAGCCGCGCCAGGCAGAGGTCGGTCCGGGCCACGTCGTAGAGGTGCTGGGCCGTCGCGGGGAACGGGCCGGTCCAGTCTTCCGCTCGAGCCAGCGCGAGCAAGTGCGAGCGCATCGCGTCGACGGACTCGCGCGGGTCCCTGACCTCGTTCATGAGCGGGCCTCGAAGACGTCGAGTCGGAAGTCGGCGTCGAGATGCGACACCAGCCGCGTGGCCCCACGCAGCTGCGCGTCGGCCGCGAACTCGCGATGGGTCTGCTCACCGCTGCGGAACGCGTCGTGCGGGTGGTGCACCCAATGCAGAAGCGCCACGTGTCCACCGGAGGCGCAACTTCCCCACAGCGCGTCGAGCGCGGACGTCGGGTCCTCGAGGTAGTACAGGAACTCCGACACCACGAGCAGGTCCACAGGCTCGTCGACCGGCGCGCTCGGAAGCGCCGACACCAACGTGCGCACGTGGGGCAGGGACCTGACCCTGGCGGCGGTCTGCTCGACAGCGCTGGGTGAGGGATCCGTCGCGACCAGCGAGTCCACCCGTGCCGCCAACGCCTCGGTGGCGACGCCGATTCCGCAGCCAGGCTCCCACGCCGTGGCGTACCGCTCCCGCGGCAGCGACGCGAGCAGGATGCCCAGCTTGCGCTGCTCGTACCAGGACGTCGACACCTGCCAGGGGTCGACGTCAGCGGCGTACCGGGCCTCGAAGTCAGGGGGCCGCGTCACTCGACGACCAAGCACTCGAACGGAAATCCGACCACCTCGGCCGGGAGGATGGGCTGCAGGTCCGGCGCCAGCGGCGCGACCTGAGACTCGTAGGCCGCCACTGCTCGGGCCTTCGAGTCCATTGCTGCGGGTGCGACACCCACCCGTCGTACGGCCGCAACGACTTCGCTCGGGTCGGTCCAGTGCATCGCCCACAACGGCATGCAACCGACCGCCACTCCGTGCCGCCTGCCCACCGACACAGCGACTGCGCTGGCGGCCTGGTGGTCGGGATGGGGGTCCTCGCCCCAGAGCGTGAGGATGGCGTTCGGCCGGACGTCCTCCACGAAGGGGGCGAGGCGGTGCTCGATCTCGGCGAGCGCGCCGTGGAGCCCACCGTCAGGCCAGCGACCGATGTCAGCGATCCGCACGCCGAGCTGCTCGCATGCTGCTGCCAGCTCGGCGGTTCTTCGGGCGGCCAGGCCGTGGATCCTCCTGCCGACGTGGTCGAGCGCGGCCTCACCCGCCGACAGGACTACTACCTCGACCCGCACCCCTACCTGCGACAGGGACGCCAGGGTGGCCCCCATCGCGAGGGTCTCGTCGTCCGGGTGCGCCACGACCGCGACCACGGTGTCGCCGCCCGTGACGCCGAGCAGGTCAGCCGGCTGTACAGGCGTCTCCCGCGAAAGGCGATCTGCCCAGGCAACGCCGTGCACTGACGGTGGCGTCACCTGGACCGACGCGTGGTCCTCGTACGCCACTACGGGCACGCCAGCGCCTTCCGTCGAGCCACCGCGGCTGGGCTCAACCGCTGGCAGTCTCGTACCCACACGCGACGAAGATGATGCGTCACCAGTCGGCCTGGCCGGCCGGGAGTCGTGCTGATTAGAGCAGGACGCCGAGCCGGGCGTCGACGAGCGCCCGGACGGCGTCGGCGCCTGAGCCGTCTCCGCTGGCATTCGCGGCCCACGCATCCACGGCCGCCAGGGCAGCCGGGGCGTCGATGTCCTCTGCGAGCGCGGCGCGGACCACGGTCGTCAGCTCCGCGGCATCGTCGGTCGTCGCGCGGCCGAGCGCCGCACGCCACGTGGCCAGCCGGTCGAGACCAGTGGCGAGATCAGCGTCGGTCCACTCCCAGTCGGCGCGGTAGTGGTGAGCAAGCAGCGCCAGTCGGATCGCCATCGGGTCCACGCCTTCGGACCGGAGCCGGGAGACGAAGACCAGGTTGCCCTTGGACTTCGACATCTTCTCGCCCTGGTAGCCGACCATGCCGGCGTGCACGTACGCCTGGGCGAACGTCAGCCCGTCGAACGCCGCCTGGGCCTCGGAGGCGCTCATCTCGTGGTGCGGGAACACGAGGTCGCTGCCACCGCCCTGGACGTCGAAGTTCTCGCCGAGGAAGCGGAGGGCGATCGAGGAGCACTCGACGTGCCACCCCGGACGGCCACGGCCGAGCTCGGAGTCCCAGGCCGGCTCCCCCGGCCGCTCGGCCTGCCAGAGGAGGCAGTCGAGGGGGTGCTTCTTGCCGACCCGATCCGGGTCACCGCCGCGGTCGGCAAACACTTCGAGCATCTGCTCTTCGTCCCAGCCCGACACCTCGCCGAAACGCGGGTCGCAGTGCACGGAGAAGTACAGGTCGCCGTCGACCTCGTAGACGGCGGACCGCTCCTGAAGCTGCTGCACGACCTCCACGGCCAGCGGGATCGACTCGACGGCCCCGATGTACTCGTCCGGTGCGAGCACCCGCAGCGCGGTCATGTCCTCGCGGAACAACTCGATCTGACCCTCGGCGAGCTTCTCCCAGTCCACGCCGGTCGCGGTCGCGCGCTCCAGAAGTGGGTCGTCGACGTCCGTCACGTTCTGGACGTAGCGCACGTCGTGCCCGGCATCGCGCCAGGCGCGGTTGACCAGGTCGAAGGCGATGTAGGTGGCGGCGTGGCCGAGGTGGGTGGCGTCGTACGGCGTGATCCCGCAGACGTACATCCGGGCCGTGCCGTCCGGCGTGGTGGCCGAGACCGCCCCACTCGATGAGTCGTGGAGCCGCAGTGCCGGTGCCATCCCGAAGGCGTCCAGGCTGGGCACGTCCGGGTTCGTCCACGCTCGCATGCAAGAAGCCTAACGAACCGACCTCAACGCTCCGCTCAGAAGGCTGGCCACGGGATCGCGGGCCACTCACCTGAGGGCACCGGCATCCTGCCTGCGGCGAGCAGATCGGTGGCTCGCACGGCGATCGCGTCGACCTCGGCGAGGGTGAGCAGTTCGGTCAGTTCGACGCGGAGCTCTGAGTCAGACGTGCTCAACCGGTGCGCGAAATCCTCGACCGTCGGGACGTCGTCGGCGGCCAGTGGCTGGTCCGCCCAGCCCCACAGGACGGTGCGCAGCTTGGGATCGGTGTGGAAGCAGACGCCGTGGTCGACGCCGTACCGATGCCCGCCCGGCATCGCGAGAACGTGCCCGCCCTTGCGGTCGGCGTTGTTGACCAGCACGTCGAAGACCGCCATCCGGCGCAGCGCGCTGGAGTCCTCGTGGACCAGCGACACCGGCCGGTCACTGCCGTCGGTCGCGTCGAGCACGTGCAGGAAGCCGCTGCGGACCCGGCCGCGGGCCACGATGTCGACCGGCGACTGGTCGGGGTCGGGCTCCCGCCAGGACTGGACCATGCCCCGCCCGGCCGGCCCGCCTCGCAACATCGTCGGCGGCACCACGCTCCAGCCGAGGGCCTCCGAGACGACGAACGCCGCCATTTCGCGGCCGGCCAGTGTGCCGTCGGGGAAGTCCCACAACGGGCGCTCCCCCGCGACCGGCTTGTACACGCACGCGACGCTGCCGACCGGAGAGGTCACTGCGCCGTAGAACGTCGCGTTCGACGCCGGCAGGATCCGGCCCTCGATGACCAGGTCGCCCTCGAGCAGCACGCTCCGCTCGACTGCCGGGTCCGCTAGACGCTCGGGCATGAGGTCACTCCGCCGTACGACGGAAGCCGTTCGCGCGCGGGCAGAGGTGGCCGGCCTGGTCGACCGGTCCGCCGCAGAAGGGGCAGGGCGGACGGCCGGCCGAGACGACGGCCTGAGCCCGCTTGCTGAACGCCCGAGCCGCTCCGGCCGGGAGCCGGACCACCAGCACCTCGTCGGGCTCCGGCTCCTCGATCTCCTCCTCAGGAGTGCCGGGCTCCACCACGGACTCCTCGGTGAAAGGAAAGACCTCGACGACGATGCGCTCATCAGCGACGTCCCAGGCGAGCGTCATCGTGCCGGCGCGGAACTCCTCGACGATCGGCTGCTCCAGCGGATCTGAGTCGTCGAGAGCCACCGGCGACACCGCCGGGATGGTGCTCTCCCCCTCACCGCTGCGGATGAGCTCGTCGAGCAGCTCGTCGATGCGCTCCGCCAACACGGACACCTGCTGCTTCTCCAGCGCGACTGTGGTGACGCGGGCGCCCTCACGTGCCTGGAGGAAGAAGGTGCGCTGCCCGGGAGGGCCGACCGTGCCGGCGACGAAGCGCTCGGGCGGGTCGAAGCTGTGGATCACCGTAGCCATGGCCCGAGCCTAGGGGGTGCCCGGAAGCGACGCGCCGGATCCGCCGCCTACAGGGGCGTCACTGCTCACCTTGCGACGGCGTTTCTTGGCGGGCGGCGGCTTCAGGTGAGACAGGTCGCCGGCGACGGTGTTGGAGGCGACCACGAACGGACGGAGCGGCGTATAGCGGACCACCGAGAGGGACGCGGGGTCGACGACGATGCGCTGGAACGCGTCGAGGTGCATCGCCAGCGCGTCGGCGAGCACCGCCTTGATCACGTCGCCGTGGCTCACCGCGACCCAGACCGCGTCAGGCCCGTGCTCCGCCTCGACCAGGGCGTCCCAGCGACGTACCGCCTCGACTGCGCGAGCCGCCATCGCCGCCATCGACTCGCCGCCGGGGAAGGCGGCCGCGCTCGGGTGCGCCTGCACGGTGCGCCAGAGCCCCTCCTTGGCCAGGGACTTGAGGTCTCGGCCGGACCAGTCGCCGTAGTCGCACTCGAGCAGGCCACGCTCGGTCTCCACCTTCAGCTTGGTGGCCTGCGCGGCACTCAGGACGGTCGCGGTCTGCCGACAGCGGACCAACGGGCTGGAGACGATGGCTGCGAGGGGAAGCTCGGCCAGCCGTTGCGCGGCGGCCGCGGCCTGCTCCCGCCCGAGGTCGTCGAGGTCGACGCCGGCGATGCGGCCCGCGAGGACGCCCGTCGCGTTCGCGGTGGTGCGCCCGTGTCGGGCCAGGATGACGGTGGCCATGGAACGGAGCGTAGTGGCCTAGCCTCGGGAACATGATCATCGACAGCGCGCTCTACCGGGACGGGGTCCGGATCCCCCTCACGTGCGAGAAGGAGGACCTGGTCGGTGTCCGCGCGTCGACCCTGGAGCCCAGCGACTTCGTCTGGGTCGGGCTGCACGAGCCGAACGAGGATGAGCTCGCCGAGGTGGCCAGGGTGTTCGACCTGCACCCGCTCGCCGTCGAGGACGCCATTCACGCGCATCAGCGTCCGAAGCTCGAGCGGTACGACGAGGGGATCTTCCTCGTGCTCAAGACGCTCTGGTACGTCGACGAGGACGACGCCGTGGAGACCGGCGAGATCAACCTGTTCGTCGGCCGCGACTTCGTGATCAGCGTTCGGCACGGCGAGGGCACCGAGCTGCACACGGCCAGGCTCGACCTCGAGGACCAGGCCGTCGTCCTCGGTCATGGTCCGTCGTCCGTCGTCTACGCGATCTGCGACCGGGTGGTGGACAGCTACGAGGTGGTCGCCCGATCCCTCGAGGTCGACGTCGACGAGGTGGAGGAGTCGGTGTTCTCGCCGACCCGGACCCAGGACTCCCGCCGGATCTACATCCTCAAGCGCGAGCTCTCCGAAGTACGACGTGCCGTGAACCCGCTCCGGGAACCGATGAAACGGTTCGCCGCCGGGTCGGTGCCGATGATCACCCAGGAGGCCGCGCCATTCTTCCGCGACGTCGCAGACCACGTGGTCCGGGTATCGGAGGCGATCGAGACGCTGGACGGGTTGCTGTCCACGGCGTTCGACGCGCACCTCGCACGGATCTCGGTGCAGCAGAACGAGGACATGCGGAAGATCTCCGCGTGGGTGGCGATCGCCGCCGTCGGCACGCTGGTGGCCGGCATCTACGGCATGAACTTCCAGCACATGCCGGAGCTGGCCTGGCGGTACGGCTACGCGTTCGCGATGGCGCTGATGGTGGGCGCCTCGATCGTGCTGTACCGGCTCTTCAAGAAGTCGGGTTGGCTCTGAGCAGACCGCGCGATCTTGACAGCAGGCTGTCATTATGACAGCCTGCTGTCATGTCACTCACGCAGCCTCGCTCCGTCCACGTCGCCGTCTACGACACGCTCGCTGACTGGGAGATCGGTCATCTCACCACTGCGATCAACGGCTCGAGCTCCTATGGCGGCCAGGACCTGACCGTCCGGTACGTCGGCAGCGGCACAGCGCCGGTCACCACGATGGGCGGGATGCGCATCGTGCCCGATCTGGCGCTAGCGGAGCTCGACCCTGCGGACAGCGAGATGCTCGTGCTCCCTGGCTCCGAGATCTGGGCCACCGAGGCGTACGCCCCGTTCGTCGAGAAGGCGCGCGGCTTCCTGCAGGCAGGGACCCCGGTCGCCGCCATCTGCGGCGCCACCGGCGCCCTGGCCGGCGCCGGCCTGCTCGACGACCGCCGGCACACGAGCAACGCACCGGAGTTCCTGGCTGCGACTGGCTATGCGGGCAACACGCACTATGTCGACTCGCCTGCTGTCATCGACGGAGATCTGGTCACCGCCAGCGGCGTGGCGCCCGTCGAGTTCGCCCGGGCCGCGCTCACCCGACTGAATGCCTGGCCGACGCAGGTCCTGGACTCCTGGTTCAAGCTCTATCGACACCAGGACCCAGCCGGCTTCCACGAGCTCATGGCGCTCACGTCGTGACCGAGGATCAAGAGCTTCTCGCGGGCATAGCGATCACGACGTTCCGGCTCAACGGTCAGGTCCTTGATCTCGCCGAGGAACTGGCCCGACCGGTGGGTCTTACGGCCGCGTGGTGGCAGGTGCTGGGCGCCGTCCTCCCGGGTCCGCTGACGGTATCGGCGATCGCACGAGAGATGGGCATCACCCGCCAGAGCGTGCAGCGGATCGCCGACCTGCTCGTGGACCGCGGCCTCGCGGCATACGCCGACAACCCAGCTCACCAGCGGGCTCGACTGGTCGTGGGGACCGAGGCAGGTCGCGCAGCCGTCACCCGCATCGGGCCGGCACATGCAGAGGCTGCGGCGCGGCTTAGCGCCGAGGTCGGTGTGAGTCGACTGCGGGATGCACTCGGGATGCTGGGCGAGCTGTCAGCCGCCCTCGACGCGATGGCCGCTCCCGCCTCGTCCGGCCTGAGCCACGCCCCGTGAGACGCACCCGTACGGCTTAGGCGCTGAGCACGCCCAGCGAGAGCATCGTCAGCGTGAAGCCGCCGAGTGCGACTCGGTAGAGCACGAACGGCAGGTACGACTTCGTCGTCACGTAGCGGAGCAGCCACGCGATGGCGGCGTACCCGACGATGAACGAGACCACGGTGGCGACCAGGGTCGGCCACGGCCCGTAGGCGTTGTCGCCGTGCGGGATCTCCGGCAGCTCGAAGAGGCCGGCGCCGACGACGGCCGGAATCGCCAGCAGGAAGGCGAAGCGCGTGGCCGCTTCGCGGTCGTACCCGAGCAGACGTCCCATGCTGATCGTGGCGCCCGAGCGGGAGACGCCCGGCACCAGCGCCATGGCCTGGGCGAGGCCGAAGTAGATGGCGTGCTTGAGCGACATGTCGCCCATCTTCTTGTCGCTGCGGCCGATCCTGTCGGCCACACCGAGGACCACGCCGAGCACGATCAGCGTCGTGCCGATGATCCACAGGTTGCGGAAGTCACGCTCGATGATGTCCTTGAGCAGCACGCCCAGGATCACGATCGGCAGTGAGCCGGCGATGATGTACCAGCCCATGCGCGAGTCGAGGGCGCCGCGCAGTTCGGGCTTGTAGAGCGACTGCACCCACGCCGAGCCGATACGCCAGATGTCCTTGCGGAAGTAGAGCAGGACCGCGACCTCGGTGCCGATCTGGATGACGGCGGTGAACGCAGCTCCAGGGTCACCCCAGCCGAACAGCTCGGGGAAGATCCGCAGATGCGCCGAGCTCGAGATCGGCAGGAACTCCGTGAGCCCCTGAAGGAGGCCCAGGAAGACGGCCTTGAGGAAGTCGAGCACGGCTCTCCCGTCCGACGCTGGCGATTGACGAGCAAACCTTACGGCGCGGCCGCGTGATGTATGTCGCTGCCCGGCGAGGCGGGCGCGTCCAGGGCCGGCCGGCCGATAGCGTTGCGGCCATGCAGCAGCGTTACCTGGGTCGCACCGGATTGAAGGTGTCCCGGCTGGGACTTGGCACGCTCACCTGGGGTCGTGACACCGACGAGCACGAGGCACGCGAGCAACTGGTCGCGTTCGTCGAGGCCGGCGGCACCCTGCTCGACACGGCGGCCGGGTACGGCGACGGCGCGTCCGAGGAGCTGATCGGCTCGCTCCTCGGCGACGCGGTCTCCCGTGACGACCTCGTGCTCGCCACGAAGGCGGGCATCAGCCGGGCCCGTGGCACCCGCGAGACCAACGCGTCGCGCGGCTACCTGATCTCCACCCTCGACGCCTCGCTCAAGCGGCTCGGCGTCGACCACGTGGACCTGTGGCAGGTGCACACCTGGGTCGACGACACCCCGCTCGAGGAGACGCTGAGCGCGCTCGACTACGCGGTCACGTCGGGCCGGGCGTCGTACGTCGGCGTCTCGAACTACGCCGGCTGGCAGAGCGCCCAGGCCGCGACCTGGCAGCGGGCCGTCCCCGGTCGCGCGACGCTTGCCTCCAACCAGGTCGAGTACTCGCTGCTCAACCGGCGCATCGAGGCCGAGGTGCTGCCGGCATCCGACGCACTCGGACTCGGCGTACTCCCCTGGTCTCCGCTGGGTCGCGGGGTCCTGACGGGCAAGTACCGCACCGGCACGCCGGCCGACTCGCGCGCCGCGTCGCCGCACTTCTCGAACTTCGTCGGCAACTACCTCGACGAGCGGAGCTCGCGGATCGTCGAGGCGGTCGCTCGGGCTGCCGACGGTCTCGAATGGACACCCGTCGAGGTGGCCCTCGCATGGGTCCGGGATCGTCCCGGTGTCACCGCCCCGATCGTCGGCGCCCGAACCGCCGCGCAGCTGCGCGGGTCGCTCTCGGTCGAGGAGTGCACGCTCCCGCCCGAGCTGATGTCGGCCCTCGACGACGTGTCGGCCGAAAGCTGATCCGAATGCGCGGACACGCCTGGTCGGTCGTGTCACGATAAGACATGTCGTCCGTGCCGCCGGTTCACACCACCGCCCAGCGCCGGACGCTGCGCCGCGGAGTGGAGTACGAGTTCGAGCGGCTGACCATCTCGCGCGAGTTCTCCCGCAGCGTGGTCACGCGGATGCTCGTCGAGCGTGCGGAGAAAGGCGGCTGGGAGCTCGACCGGCTCCGGTTGTTCCCTGACGGCACCCGCAAGGTGACGCTGCGTCGCAAGATCATCCGGCAGCCCCGCACGTCGTCGTACGTCTGAGCCTCACGCCGAGTCGGCGCAAACGCACCGTCAGGCCTGGTCGAGGAACCGGTCGAAGACCCGCGCGCCGAACTCCAGCGCGTCGGTCGGCACTCGTTCGTCGACGCCGTGGAACAGCGCGGTGAAGTCGAGGTCGGCCGGGAGCCGCAGCGGCGCGAACCCGAAGCAACGGATCCCGAGCTGGTCCCAGTGCTTGGCGTCGGTACCGCCCGACATCAGGTACGGCGCGACGCGGGCGCCCGGGTCCTCGGCGAGGATCGAGGCGGTCATGGCGTCGACCAGGTCGCCGTCGAACGTCGTCTCGAGGCCGGGCTGCTTGCTGACGTAGTCGATCGTGATGTCGTCGCCGACCAGCTCGGCGAGCGTCGCGAAGAACTCGTCGTCGTAGCCGGGTAGGAACCGGCCGTCGACGTGAGCGGTCGCCTGACCGGGTACGACGTTCACCTTGTAGCCGGCGTCGAGCATCGTCGGGTTCGTCGTGTTGCGGATGACGGCGCCGAGCATGCGCGCCGCTGATCCGAACTCCTCCACAAGGCTCTCGGCGTTCTCGGGGGTCGCCTCGACACCGGCAACCTCACCGACTGCGGAGAGCAGCACCTGCATGGACGGCGTGAGCCGCACCGGCCAGGTGTGCGTACCGATGCGTGCGACGGCCTGAGCCAGCGTCGTCACGGCGTTGTCGGGGTGCCGCATCGAGCCGTGGCCCGCGTTGCCGGTAGCGGTGAGCCGCATCCAGGCCATGCCCTTCTCGGCAGCCTCGATCAGGTAGAACCGCTGCCCGCGGATGGTGGTGCTGAAGCCGCCCACCTCGCCGACGGCCTCGGTGCAGTCGGCCAGGAGCTCGGGCCGCTGGAGGATGATCTGCTCGGCGCCCTTGTGCCCACCGGCTTCCTCGTCGGCGGTGAAGCAGAGCACCGTCGGTCGGTCCGGCTCGGCGCCGGCGCGGGCCCGGGCGCGGACGACGGAGAGCAGCATCGCGTCGAAGTCCTTCATGTCGACGGCGCCGCGGCCCCACAGGTAGCCGTCCTTGATCTCCCCGGAGAACGGGTGCACCTGCCAGTCGTCGGCGTTCGCCGGTACGACGTCGAGGTGCCCGTGCAGCAGGAGTGGATCGCGGTCGCTGCCCTGGCCGCCCCAGCGGGCGATCACATTGGTGCGACCCGCCTCCCCCTCGAACAGCTCGGACTCGATGCCGACCTCGTCGAGCAGCGCGGCGACGTGCTCGGCCGCCTTCCGCTCCCCCGGTCCGGAACCGTCGCCATAGTTGGTGGTGTCGATGCGGAGCAGGTCTCGACAGATGTCTACGACCTCCGCGGCCGGGTCGTAGGTGCGGCCCTCGCTCTCGGTGCTCATGGCCCCATCCTGACAGGCGTTCACGCGCTCTGCCCGATGCGAGGTTTCGTCGATCCCTTTGCTACAGTTACCGCCGCGATCCTGGCTCGGTTAGAGCCGGTCTCGCGAATGCTTCAACACCCTGTCCGGGTGGCGGAATAGGTAGACGCGCTAGCTTGAGGTGCTAGTGCCCTTTATCGGGCGTGGGGGTTCAAGTCCCCCCTCGGACACCATCGAAGAGCCTCTGATCACGGAACCGTGTTCAGAGGCTTTTTGCTTGTCCCGGTTTCGGAGGTCAGCTGACCAGCGGACTCGAGGGGCGCCCCGTCCGCTCAGTACACGTAGGTCAGGAACTCGCCGCTGACGGCATTGATTCGGCAGTAGTAGTAGGTGCCAGCCTGAGACTCGCCTCGGACCTCCCAGTAGCGGTCGTGCTTGTCGGCGACAGCCCGCTTCGGGGCCCAGCGCACGTCGGCCTCGCTGCTCACCTGTTCCAACTTCTTGGTGCACGCCGCCGCGGCGGCCTTCCGCGACATGTCACCGAGACCGTCTCCATCGCTGCACGCCACCAAGGAGCCAAGCGCCAGCACGATCATCACTTTGCCGAGGGTCACGGTCACCGCGGCATGATGTCAGAGCAGGGCGCGCGCCTCGTCGGTGAGGGCGAGCCGGCCGAGTCCGTCGATCAACAGGTCGCCGAGCTCCGGGGGCAGGAACCCGTCGAGCACGAGGCACGCGAAGCCGTGCACCATCGTCCAGGCGACGAGGTCGAGTCCCTCGCGCGCGCCCGGACGCAGCATGCCCTTGCTCTCGAGGTCGTCGAGCGCGCGACAGAGCACCTGGTACGACGTCGCCTCGGCCTGCATCTGAGCAGGCGTCCCCGCTGTGCTCCATGGGACAGTCCGGACCGAACACGTGCCGGAACAGGTGCGGCTCCTCGACGGCGAACCGAACGTAGGCCTCACCCGACGCCCGGAAGCGCTCGAGTGCCGCCCGGTCGTCGTCCCCCTGCACGGCCTCCGTGGCGGCGAGCATCCGGGCGTCCAGCTCGCCGAGGCCGCACTGCCCCACGGCGACCATCAGCGCGGTCTTGTCGCGGAAGTGTGCGTAGGCGGCGCTGGGCGACACCCCCACCGACTGCGCGACCGCACGCAGCGAGACCGCGCCGGCTCCCCTGCTGCGTACCTGGTCGAGCGCTTCGGCGGTGAGCGCGTGCTCGAGGTCGCCGTGGTGGTACTTGGGCGTCGCGGTGTCGGTCACGTCAAACAGTCTAGCCCGGATCTTGACAGCGTTCAGATCCCTACTGCATCCTTCGAGATATGAACAGCGTTCAGATTGAGTCGCGACACCCCGAGCAGGACGACGCAGAACCCCGTCCCCACCGCCGCCAAGCCAGGTTTCTGGACCCGCCTGGGTCTGCTCGTGGTCCGACGCCGGAAGTCCGTCCTCGCCGCCTTCACCGTGGCCCTCGTCCTCGCCGCAGCCTTCGGCAGCCAGGTCTTCGGCGCGCTCCAGACCGCCGGGTACGACGACCCGGGCAGCGAGTCGGCACGGGCCCTGGCGATCGTGGAGCGCGAGTTCGGCGTCCGCGACCCAGCCGTCGTACTCGCCGTCGAGACCACCGGCTCGGTCGACGAGACGGCCACGGCTCGCCGGGCCACGGCGCTGGTCGACAGGCTCGACGACCTGCCCGGCGTCACCGAGACGGTCTCCTACTGGACCTCCGGCAAGCCCGACTTCCTGCGGGGCACGGACGGCCGCACCGCCCAGGTGCTGCTCTTCTCCGAGGGCGCCGTCGAGACCGAGCAGACCGAGCTCGCGCGCACCGTCAGCGACGAGTTCGGCGGGACCCGCGACGGCATCACCGTGTACGTCGGTGGTTTCGCGGGCTTCAGCGACGCGATCACCGAGAACGTCACCGAGGACCTCGCGCGTGCGGAAGCCTTCGCGATCCCGATCACCCTCGTCCTGCTCCTGCTCGTCTTCGGCGGCGTCGTCGCCGCCGGCCTGCCGTTCCTGGTCGCCTCCGGCGCGATCGTCGGCAGCTTCCTGACGATCTGGCTGATCACTCTGACGACCGATGTCTCGGTCTTCTCACTGAACCTGATCACCGGCCTCGGGCTCGGGCTCGGCATCGACTATGCGCTCCTGATCGTCAACCGGTTCCGCGAAGAGCTCCGCGCCGGCCGTACGCCGGAGCAAGCCGTCGTCCGTACCGTCGAGACCGCCGGCCGCACCGTGGCGGTCTCCGGCGTCACGGTGGCGGTCGTCCTGGGCGCGCTGCTGTTCTTCCCGCAGTACTTCCTGCGTTCGTTCGGGTACGCCGGCATCGCCGTCACGCTACTCGCCGTCCTGAGCGCCACCATCGCCCTGCCGGCGTTGCTCGCCCTGCTCGGGCACCGAGTCGACAAGCTCAAGGTGCACCGAGGCGACCTCGCACCGAGCGACGACGGCGGCTGGGCTCGGGTCGCGCGCGTGGTCATGCGTCGCCCCTGGCCGGTGCTGGCCGGCGTGGGCGGACTGCTGCTGGTGCTCGCCTCCCCAGCACTGTCAGTGACGTTCAGCCAGGTCGACTCGCGGGTGCTCCCCGCCGACGACCCGGCGGCCATCGCCGCGCAGGTGCTCTCCGAGCGGTTCCCGGGCCAGGAGGGAACGCCGATCCAGGTCGTGCTTCCGGACGCCGGGGCCGCGACCGAGGTGCGCGCCTACGCCGAGTCGCTATCCGAGCTGCCCGGAGTCGTCCGGGTCACCACGCCCGACGACGTCGTCGTCGACGGCAACGTCGCCGCACCCAACCCGCAGCCGGAGACGTTCGTCGCAGGCGACGACGTCCGGGTGAGCGTCATCGGCGACGTACCGCCGCGCAGCGTCGAGGGCCAGGAGCTGGTCGGGCTCGTGCGCGACGTACCCGCCCCGAGCGACGGTCCGCTGGTCGGAGGGTCCGCGGCGGAGTACACCGACTCGCAGAACGCCATCGCCGACAGCGGCGTCGGCGCCCTGGTCTGGGTCGCCGTCGCGACGCTCGTCGTGCTGTTCCTCTACACCGGCAGCCTGCTGCTGCCCTTCAAGGCGTTGGTCCTCAACGTGCTGAGCCTCGGCGCCACCCTCGGCGCGCTGGTGTGGGTGTTCCAGGAGGGCAATCTGCAGTGGCTCGTCGGCGACTTCACAGTCACCAACACCGTCGACACGTCGATGGCTGTGCTCGTCGCGGTGACTGCGTTCGCGCTCTCCATGGACTACGAGGTGTTCCTGCTCTCGCGGATCAAGGAGGAGCACGACGCCGGTCGCGGTACGACGGACGCCGTCGCGTTCGGTCTCCAGCGGTCGGGGCGGATCATCACCGCGGCAGCCGTGATCCTGGCCGTCGTCTTCGCAGCGTTCGTGTCCAGCGGCGTCACCAGCATCAAACAGCTCGGCCTCGGCGTCGCGTTCGCGATCCTGCTCGACGCGACGGTGGTCCGCGGGCTCGCGGTGCCGGCGTTCATGCGGCTGGCAGGTCGGTGGAACTGGTGGGCGCCCCGTCCGCTGGCCGCCCTGCACCGTCGGATCGGTCTCAGCGACGGCTGATTGCTAGCGAGGCCGGACGGTGCCGACGCTGGCCGACTCCTCGGTCTCCTGGAACCAGTCCTGGTAGCAGGACGCCGCGAAGCTCACGTCGCCGGTTCCGACCTGGTCGAAGACGGGCTCTACGGCAAGGCCGGGCAGCACGTCGATGACCGCCTGCACCGCCACGGGGTTCCACTGCGCACCGGAATGCTCGCGGAGTACGGCGATCGCGCGGTCGCGGCCGAGACCCACCCGGTACTGACGGGTGTGCGCCATGGCGTCGTACGCGTCGCACGCCGATACCAGGGCAGCCTCGATCGGGAGCTCGTCGCCGGCGAGCCCGTCGGGGTAGCCGGCACCGTCGAACCGCTCGTGATGACCCCGCACCATCCACGCCGCCCGCGCGAGCGCCGGCTCGGCGACGACGAGGTCACCTCCGACGCTGGCGTGAGTCCGCATCACCGCAGTCTCGTCGTCCGACAGCCTTCCCGGCTTGCCGAGGATCTCGTCGGGGATGGCGAGCTTGCCGATGTCGTGGAGCAGCGCGCCGACGCCGAGCCAATGCAATCGGTCCGGAGCAAGTCGCAGCCGCTCACCGGAACGGATCGCGAGCTCGGCCACCCGGACCACGTGGTCGCGAGTGATCTGGTCCTTCCGCTCGAGCTCAGCCACGTAGGCATGGACCAGCGACGAGAAGCCGAGCTCCATGGCACTCAACGGGTCGCGGGCAACGACTGGCGCCAGCAACGCTCGCACGCCACCTCGGGTGCGGTAGCCGACGATCACGGCTCCGATCAAGAGCAGTGACGCGACCACGTCGAGTACGGCCAGCAACCACCACGCCGGCGAATAGGTGGCGACGATGATTCGCAGCAGCCCGGCACAACCCATCTCCGCGATCGCCATCGAGGCGACCAGTGCGGCCGGACGTCGACTGATCTGGTGCAGCGCGAACTGGCGGAAGGCGATCCGGAACGCGACGACGGCAGCGAGCACCACGGGTAGAGCTGCAACATACGGCGAGATGGAGACGTGCGAGGTTCGCAGCGACCAGGCCACCAAGCCGAGCGAGGCCGTGGCCCCCAGGCACACTCCGACCCAGGCCCGGTAGCTTCGGGCTGCTGCTCGAGCCCAGCTCGCGCGTGGCGCGGCAAGCGGCGCGGCCGTGACCATCGCCAACGGCAGCATCAGCGCCCCGCTCAGGTCGTACCCCGTGCTCGGAGACGTGCCCACGACGGGTGAGGTCAAGGCATGAGCCATGACGGTCAGGGCCGCCGTGGTCGCCGCCCCTCCCAGGAGCGTGACCTCTGCGACCTGGTGACGGAGGCCGACCGCCACAACGACCATGCCTCCGAGCGCGCAGAGGAGCGCGGCGGGCACGGCAGTCCAGACGAACAAGCCAGCCGACCCCCACGTTTCTCCGCCCGCGGGCGTGAGCGCGGTCGCGGCGCCGGCGAGGCAGAACGCCACGACGCCGGCGATCCATAGCTTGGCCTTGACGGACCAACCGATTCCGGAGGCTACGAGCGACATAGGTACGTTCGTCCGATTCGCGAGGTTGATGCGGTCGACTCCACCGTAGGTTTCTGACGACTGGTTTGTCCGGTGATCGCGGAACGCGGGCACGGGGAAGGAACGCGGCCGCCCGCGGGTTCTCACCCTGCGGCGCCGATGCCGCTCTCTGACTCCGGGAGCCGACGATGGCCGATCACGAGGCCGAGCCTTCAGTTTCGGTCGCACAGGCGTTGACCTGGACGATTGCCGCCGCACTGGGGTGGGCGGCCCTCGCGGCCTGGCAGCCCACGACGACCTGGCATCTCGTGCCCGCCATCGTCGCGGGCGCCGGCCCGGTCCTCCTGCTGCTCGACGCCGGTCGAGTTCAGCACCGGCGCACATGGCTCATCGGTGCCGCGATCGGGCTCGCTACGGCGCTGCTGACGATGGTGGTGTTGTCAGCCGTCGACCTGCTGGGCGGACCCGCTCTGTTCGGTCTCCCACACGCGACCCGGGAGGCGTTGGTCGTCGCAGTCGCGACGACCGCCCTCGTCGTCCTGCTGGGCTTGATCAGGCAGGCACGGAGAGGGTCAACGCGAAGTCGCCGGCCGGGTCGGTCCACCACTCGGTGAGCCGCAGGCCCGCGGCCTCGAGCTCCGCCGAGATCGTCTCGCGCCGGAACTTCGTCGAGATCTCGGTGCGCATCTCCTCGCCCTCCGCGAACTCGACGTCGACATCGAGCGCACCCAGTCGCACCGTCTGGTCACGCAGCGACCGGAGTCGCATCTCGATCCGCTCCAGCTCGGCAACCCAGACCGCCACATGCTCGAACGCGTCGAGGTCGAAGTCGGCGGAGAGCTCGCGGTTGATGACGGCCAGCACGTTCTTGTTGAACTCGGCCGTGACTCCGCGGGCGTCGTCGTACGCCGCCACCAGTCGCTCGGGGGCCTTGACCAGATCAACGCCGAGCAGGAACGCGTCGCCCTCCCCCAGCGTCGCGCGGACGTCGGCCAAGAAGGTGGCCCGCTGATCGGGGTCGAGGTTGCCGATCGTCGAGCCCAGGAATGCCAGCAGCCGTGACGGCCCCGTGGGGAGCTCGCTCAGATGGTGGTCGAAGTCGCCGACGACCGGGCTGACCGTGAGGCCGGGGAACTCCCCCGCCACGGCTGCGCTGGCGTCCTTGAGCACGGCGGGGTCGACGTCGAAGGGCACGAACTGCTCGAGCGTGCCGAGCCGGGTCAGTGCCTCCAGCAGGAGTCGTGTCTTCTGCGACGTACCGCTGCCCAGTTCGATCAGAGATCGCGCCCTCGTCGTGGCCGCGATCTCGTCGCCCTGCTGCTCCAGGATCAGCGTCTCGGTACGCGTCGGGTAGTACTCGTCGAGCCGGGTGATCTCGTCGAAGAGTTCACTACCGCGCGCATCGTAGAAGTACTTCGGCGGGAGCGTCTTCGGCGTCGAGGTGAGCCCCGCCTGGACGTCACGGGCCAGCTGCTGGTTCAGCCCGCCCGGGTCGAGGTGCACTTCGAAGTCGGAAACGGACATCAGCTCTCCAGTTCAGTGAGGGTCAGCCCGTCCGGGCCGGCCTCCAGCAGGTGTCGGTCAGGTACGTCGACCCAGCGGGGGTCGTCGTCCCATGGCTCGCTCGCGACCACGATCCCGTCAGGCTCGACGAGGTAGCTCAACGAGTCACCCCAGGTCACAGCCAGGATCCGGGTGCCGTCGGTCAGCAGCACGTTCAGCGTCGCCTCGGGGTCGAGCTTGGCGACCTCGCGGACTGTATCGGCCACGCTGTCCGCGCCTCGCTCGAAGACGAGCGCCGCGAGGATGGCGGAGTCGCACACAGACTCGGCGTCGTTCCGCGGCGGCAGCACGCTGCGGTCGACGCGGCCGTTGTGCGAGAGCAGCCACTGCCCGTCGGTGAACGGCGCGGCGGCAGTCTCGTCGAGGGGCATCCCCGCCGTCGCCGAGCGCACGGCGGCGAGCACCGCCGACGACTGCAGGGCGGGTGCCACGGACGCGAACGAGGCGTCGCTCCACAGCGGCCGGGACGAGCGCCACCGCCTTGGGTGCGCATCGCCCTCGACGTAGAAGCCGACGCCCCAGCCGTCGGCGTTCATCAGCCCGCGGAGCTGGCGTCGCGGCTGGTACGACTGGCGGAGCAGGCCCAGGGGTGGGTCGAGTACGAGCGAGGACACCGTGCGGGGGGTGCCCAGCCACGCCTGGTGCCTACACATCGTCCCAAGCCAATCGCAGACCGCTGAAGATCTGGCGGCGGATCGGCAGGTCCCAGTTGCGGAACGACGGCCTGATCGAGGCACCGCCCACCGCCCAGGAGCCACCCCGCAGCACGCGGTAGTCACCGCCGAAGAACGGGGCGCTGTACTGCGCGTAGAGCATCGGCTTGAAGCCGGGCCACGGCTCGAAGCTCGACGTCGTCCACTCCCACACGTCGCCGATCATCTGCTCCACGCCGTACGCCGAGGCCCCCGCCGGGTAAGCGCCGACCGGGGCCGGACGCAGCGCGTCACCGCCGAGGTTGGCCAGCTGCGACGTCCACTCCGTGTCGCCCCAGGGCCAACGGCGCCGTCGGTTCTGGCTCGGATCCCAGGCACACGCCTTCTCCCACTCGTACTCGGTGGGTAGCCGTGCACCGGCCCAGGCTGCGTACGCCTCGGCCTCGAAGAAGCAGACGTGCTGCACCGGCTCGTCCGGCGGGATCTCCTCGACGTTGCCGAAACGGCGACGGGATCCATCGGCTGACCAGTGCAGGGGGCGTTCCAGCTTTGCCTTCGTGCGATGTGCCCACCCACGCTCGGACCACCAGCGGGGCTCGTCGTACCCGCCCTCGGCGATGAACCGCTGCCAGTCGGCGTTGGTCACCGGGGTGCGCGCGATCCGGAACGCCGCGACATCGACCGTGTGCGCCGGCCGTTCGTTGTCGAGAGACCACGGCTCGTCGGTGCCGTCCACGCCAATGGTGACCGGGCCGGCCGGGATCCGGATGGGATCGGCCGACACGCGGCGGCCGGGGGGCAGCGGGGCGCCCTCACCGAGCAGCGGCGGCCCGACCCGTAGCTGGTGGGTGGCGAGCATGGTCTCCACGTGCTGCTGCTCGTGCTGCTCGACCATCACGTAGTCGAAGAGGTTCTCGTCATCGGCCTGCTCCAGCCGGTCGAAGACCCGCCCACGCACGTCGGACAGGAAGACGCGGGCCTCCTTCGGCGTGAGCAGTGGCAGGGTGACGCGTTCAGCGCGCGGGTGCTCGAAGGCGTCGTACAGCTTCTCTACCTTCGCCGAGAGCAGCCCCTGCGCGTCGGCGTTCCCGCCGCGAAGCAACCACAGGTCCTCCTGCTGGCCGATGTGGGCGAGGTCCCACACCAGCGGGCTCATCAACGGACTGTGCTGAGCGGTCAGGTCAGGTTCGTCGATATCGGTCAGGCGCTCGGTCCGCGACCGGGCCGCCTCCAGACCGCGGGCAGCGGTCTCACGCATGGGCTTCCTCCTCGAGCACGCGCAACGGGCCGACGGTCTCGATGCGAGCACGCAGCTCGCTGCTCGGGTTGCGGCCTGACGCGATCAGCTCTGCGAAGGCCGTCAGGTCGGCACGTAGCGCCGACGGACAATGCTGGGCCGCCACCTCGACGCACCCGAGCACGGCCGTCCGTAGGCGCGGGTCATCCGGGCCCCGTCGTGCCGCGGGCTCCCACTGCTCGGCGACCGGCTCACAGAGCTCGGCCGCAGCATCTGCCGCGACCGGGTCGTCGATCAACGTCACAGCCATCGCGGCGAGCGCCGGCCACCATCGGTCGGGCAGCGCGTCCATGCAGCGGATCTCGATGTAGCCGCGCGGCCGTACGGGCGGGAACAAGGTGGTCAGGTGGTAGTCCAGGTCCTCGCGGGTCGCGCGGCGGCCGAGCAGCGACGGCTGACGCAGCCACGCCTCGAACGACACCCGCTCACGAACCGGACGCAGCTCGCCACCATCGCGGACGATCATCACCGGCGCGTTCAGCGCGTAGGCCGCCCACGCTTCGGTCGGGTCACCGGAGGAGATCGGCTCGCTGCGACCGTGGTCGATGCCGTGCCAGGTCTCCTGGCGCATCGAGTGCCATCCCGAGCTACGCCCGCCAAGGTACGGCGAGGACGCGGAGGCGGTCACGAGCACCGGTCCGAGTGCCCGGATGTGCGCGAGCCGGTCGGACCATCCCTCGGCAGGGCCGGCGTCCAGGTTGATCTGAAGAGCCGCGGTCGACGCCATCATCGCCCGGCCGGGCGCGACGCACCCCTGTGACTCGAAGTGCTGCTCCATGGCGGCGTACCGCTGGTGCGGGTTGGTCCGACGAATCGGACGCGCAGGGTCTGAGCCCAACGGAGCCGCGCCGAAGCCGGCTTCACGGAGGCTTGCTCGTAGAGCCTCCCGATCGGTCCTCAGTGCCGCGACGGACGAGACCAGGTCAGGGGCCGGCAGCGTCGAGAGCTCGATCTGCCCACCGGGCTCCAGGGTGACCGAGCTGCCCGCCGGCATCACCGGAAGGCTGACCAGCAACGACTGCACGGTGTCCCAGTCCGGCCTGATCGCCGGACGCGCAAGGTCGACCAGGTGGAACTCGAGCTCGAGGCCGACCTGACCGCCGGCGTCCTCGGTCAACGCTTCGCTGACGACGTACTCGTGCGCCGAACCGACGGGGTCAGTGACGTCGAGGTCGAGCAGTGCCTTTGTTGCCGTTTGGGTGGTCATCGCCCCTCCAGGTCCGGACCGGTCGCTGCGACGACCGCGGGTCGGTGCGGGGGCGACCACGAATGACCGTCCTCGTTGAAACCTCTACGTCGTCATACCTACCCGACGCTCCCCGTCTACACAAGGAACCTCCGGTGTCGATTCGCGGGCATCCGAGCTCACACTCGGATCAGACCTTGCCCAGCGCCTTGGCGAGGCGCGTCAGATCTTCGGCGGAACAGTCGACGTGCGGGCTCAACCGCAAGGTCGGCGGGGGCTCCTCCCGTGGCGCGCGCCAGGCCAGCGACGGCGTGGTCAAGATGGCGTGCTCGGCCAGCAGCCGCTCACGGGTCTCCGAGACGTCCTGGCCCGACGTGGGCTCGAGGGCGGTGATCGAGCCGACGTCCTGTCCGGCAAGCACTCGCCACCCGGGGACATCGGCCAGCACCTCCCGAGTGAGGCGTCCGACCTCGTCCAACCGGGCCGCCACCGCGTCCGGCCCGGCCGCTAGGTACGCGCGGACAGCGTGCGCCAGGCCGACGCGACCTGCAGCGTTTGATTCGAGCGGTTCCAGCGACCGCACCGGCGACAGGTCAACCCGGCCGCGCGGCGCACTGGGCAGCACGTGCAGCTGCGACCAGAACTCCTCACGGATCGCCAGGAAGCCCACGCCACGGGGTCCGGTCAGCCACTTGCGACTGGTGCCGTACACCGCATCGGCGCCGCCACCGAGCACGACGTGACCGATGGCCTGAGCGACGTCGACCCACAGCGGGACGCCGTACCGCCGACATACTCCGGCCGCCGCGGCAACGGGCTGACGGAGTCCTCGATGTGCGGCCAGCTCCGTGAGATGCACGACAGCGGGCGGGTCACTGGAAAGCCTCCGGTCGAGAGCTTCGAGGTCCACGACGCCGTTGGCATCCACCGCCAACAGCTCAGTGCTGAGACCGCGGTCCTCCATCACCACCAGGTTCGGCCCCCACTCGCTCGGGGCTACGGCCACCCGTGAGCCCTGGGGCAGCCGCCACGCCCGCACCAGGATCGCCAGCGAGGTGGCCGCGCCCTCCGTGAGGGCGAGCCCGTCCGCCGGCACGCCCAAGAGAGCGGCCAGGTCGGCGCGCAGACCATCGAGCGTCGCGATCGCTTGCGTCTGGGCGAGGTAGCCGCCGATCTCTGACTCGAGACGCAGGTGCTCCGCCATCGCCGTGATCGTTGCGGTCGACGGACGTCCCGCGGCTGCCGTGTCGAGGTGCAACAACGGCGAGTCGGGTCGCGCTTCCCATCCCGGCCAGGGCTCAGGCGTCATGGCAGCACCGTAACCATCTCGGGCCGTCAGGCTGCCGCCGACGCGAGCCGACGTGCCTCGCTCTCGACGTGCGCGAGTGCCGGGTAGTCGCCGATCCGTTCCCCGACGTACCGCCAGACCACGTTGAGGTCGGCGTCGAGGATCACGACCCCGGGCGCCTGCACCGTGTCGCGGGTGATCTTCTGCGGCCGGAAGCCGTTGCGCAGCGAGCGTGCGTACGCCGTGGCACCGCGTGGGTTCAGCAGCCTCAGTCCGAGACGCTTCTCGGCGCTGACTGCTGCCCGGAACTCGTGCTCGGGATCGAGGAGGAGCGGCATGGTGATGCCGCGCTCGTCGCGCAGCCACCGCGCCTGGTAGTCGGCCGAGCCACCGACGGCTGCGACGCGAACGTCCAGCTCGGCTAGTCGCGGAGCGGCTCCCTGCAGCTGGGTCAGCCAGTCCTGGCAGGGCAGGCAGCCGAAGTACCGGACCAGCTGGACGACGGTCAGACCATCGCCCGCAACCGACGCCAGCGAGGTGCGCTGCCCCTCTGGTGTGGCGAGTTCGAGGTCAGCGGGGACCGAATCGACGTGCGTCATGGGTGCCTTTCGGGGTGCGCGGAAGGGATTGGGGCGAGCCTCTTGCTCGAGGCAACCCCGCATACCCGCGGAATGTTCCATCGTGTCCGACGGGTTGTCGAGCCACCAGTCATGTCCCAGGTGAGAGGGTCAGACCATGGCAAGCCTTCCCAATGAGCGCGTCGAGTTCCCCGGTTCGAGCGGGAGTCCGCTCGCCGGCAGGCTCGACCTCCCGGCCGGCGCACCTCGGGCGTTCGCCCTCCTCGCGCACTGCTTCACCTGCAGCAAGGACGTCGTCGCCGCGGCGCGAGTCGCCGCCGCCCTCACGGCGTACGGCATCGGCGTACTCCGCTTCGACTTCACCGGGCTCGGCGGGTCCGGGGGCGACTTCGCCAACACGAACTTCAGCTCCAACGTCGACGACCTCGTCGCCGCGGCAGGCTTCCTCAGCGAGCATCACGGCGCCCCGAGCATCCTCATCGGCCACTCCCTCGGCGGCGCGGCCGTCCTTGCCGCGGCCGAACGGCTGCCGGAGACGCGAGCCGTGATCACGATCGGTGCTCCCGCCGACACGGACCACCTGCTCCACCTGCTCGCCGACGACAAGCAGGAGATCCTCGAGCACGGAGAGGCCGAGGTGTCACTGGCCTCCCGAACCTTCCGGATCCAGCGCCAGTTCCTCGACGACATCCAGAGCCAGCCGCAGGCCGAGCGGATCGCCAACCTCGACGCCGCACTCCTGGTGATGCACTCCCCCGTCGACGAGATCGTCGGCGTGGACAACGCCCGCGAGATCTTCGAAGCCGCGCGGCATCCGAAGTCGTTCGTCTCCCTCGACGGCGCCGACCATCTGCTGACCCGGCCGCGGGACGCCCAGTACGCCGCAAGCGTGATCGCGGCCTGGGCGACCCGCTACCTCGACGACGAGGACGCACCACGGCACGAGGAAGTGCCGGCGGAGGGCCAGGTGCTGGTAGCTGACAACGGCGTCGGGAAGTACGGCCAGCGCGTGGCGGTCGGCCGACACGAGCTGACCGCCGACGAGCCGGCGCCTCTGGGAGAGGACAGCG
The DNA here is from genome assembly GCA_963768905.1 of uncultured Actinomycetota bacterium. Taxonomy (GTDB): domain Bacteria; phylum Actinomycetota; class Actinomycetes; order Propionibacteriales; family Nocardioidaceae; genus Nocardioides_B. The sequence goes on from CAVYJQ010000001.1 coordinate 99,193, forward strand.
GCCCGTCGCCGTACGACTACGTGCTGGCCGCGCTCGGCACGTGCACGTCGATGACGCTCCGCATGTACGCAGACCGGAAGGAGTGGCCGCTGCAGCATGTGACGGTGAAGCTGCGCCACTCCCGGATCCACGCCGAGGACTGCGCGAGCTGTGAGACCGAGACCGGGCAGCTCGACCGGGTCGAGCGCACCATCGAGCTCACCGGCGACCTCGACGACGAGCAACGCGAGCGGCTGCTCGAGATCGCGGACAAGTGCCCGGTGCACCGGACCCTGCACTCCGAGGTCTCGGTCATCACGAAGCTCGCCTAGACGCCGTCGGGAGCAAAGCCGGACTCGGAGTCAGAGCCGGCCTCAGGCGCGTCTTCCATCCCGGGTCCGCCCCCATGCATTCCTCCGCGCATACCGCGGCGGGGCGGCTGCAGGTCGCCACTCTTGGCCGCCTCAAGGATTGCGTCGGCCTGTTCCTGGGTCAGGCGTCCTGCCTCGACGGCCTCGGCAAGGCGCTCTTCGAGGGCGGCGAGCCGTTCAGCCTGGTGCTCCTCACGCAGCTCGGTCATCACCGTCTCCAAAGCCTCGGCCACCTCGTCGGTGTCCAGGCCCAGCTCCTCGGCCAGCCTCTCGGCGAGCTCGGCGCGGTGCTCGGCCTTCCGCTCCTCGAAGTCCGGCTTCGCGGACGACGAGCTCTCGGGTGTTGCGTCGGGTGCGTCGGACTGGGCGAGCGCGGGGAGCCCGAGCGCGAGGGTGGCGACGCCGGCAATGGCGACGCTGGCGAGTGTGGTCTTGCGACGCATGTCGAACCTCCATGGGTTGGCTTCTCTTGTGCCATGAGCCTGTCGTGCTTGGCTGGGAGCGAGGCCAGTGCTTCCTGGGGGTTCGCTGGGAATCCGAGGTCTACGCCGGCCGCTCAACCGAGGCGTAGGGCAGCCGCACCCGGAACGTCGCTCCCTCGCCCGGGCGGGACACCGCCTCGACATCCCCTCCGTGTCCGCGGACGAGGGCCGCGACGATCGCCAAGCCGAGACCGGAACCGGCGCCGTCCCTCCTGGTCCTGGCCGGGTCCCGGGGCGCGAACCCGTCAAAGACCGAGCCGTCCGACGGAGGGAGGCCGGGCCCGTTGTCGCTGACCTCGAGCACTGCCTCGTCGCGCTCGCGCCCCACCCGGACCTTGACGGTCGTCCCCGCAGGGGTGTGCCGCGTTGCGTTGGTCATCAGGTTGAGGATGACCTGGCGAAGTCGCCCCTCGTCACCCAGCACGAACACCGGATCGGCCTCGCTCGCTGGCGCGTCCAGCACCAGCGTGTGTTCGGGAGCCGTAGCGCGGCCGTCGTGCACAGCATCGGCAGCGAGCACCAGCAGGTCAACGGGCTCTCGGCGCAGAGGGCGCTGCTCGTCGAGCCGGGCCAACAGCAGCAGGTCGTCGACGAGGCCGCCCATCCGGGTCGCCTCTGACTCGATCCGCCCCATCACCCGCGCCAGCTCCTCGGGATCGTCGACCGCACCCTGCCGGTACAGCTCGGCAAAGCCTCGGATCGATGTCAGCGGCGTCCGCAGCTCGTGACTTGCGTCGGCCATGAAGCGGCGGATCCGACGTTCGGACTCGGTGCGTACGGCGAACGCGCTCTCGATCTGCGCGAGCATCCCGTTCAGTGCCGACGACAGGCGGCCGACCTCGGTGTTCGGGCCGCCCTCCTGCGGAACGCGTCGCGACAGGTCGCCCTTGGCGATGGCATTAGCCGTCTCCTCGATCCGTTGCAGCGGCCGCAGACTGCCCCGCACTGCCGCCAGTCCGACCGCGGCACCGAGCACGAGAACCACGAGGTCGACCGTCAAGACGGTCCTGCGGATCCGCGTGGTCGTCTGACGGACGTCCTCCAGTGAGGTCGCGAGGACCAACGTTCGCCCGCCCGCCAACGGCGACAGCAGTACGCGCCACGGCGTTCCGTCGTCGGCGTCGACGGTGTACGGCTCCCCGGCGCGCTCGAGAGCTGCCCCCGTGGTGATCCCGCTCAGGTCAGGGGGCGTTTCCTCACTGATCGGGTCGCTGGCCTCCACGAGCGTCGCCCCGTTCGGCGCCAACACCGTAACGGCGTACCTGCTCGGCAGTTCCAGACGGTCCCGCGGACCCCCGCGCGGGCGCTCCAGAGGGCCTCGTTGCAACGACTCGACTGCCTGGCCCATCTCCTCGTCGACGCGCTGGGAGAGGTACGACTGCAGGACGACGCTCGCGATGACCCCCGTCGCGGTGAGGGCCAGCGCCAGCAGCGCCAGCAGCGAGATCAGCAGCCTGGCCCGCAGCGACCACCGCGACATGTCAGCGACCGGCGGGCAGTCGGAGGACGTAGCCGACACCGCGGACCGTGTGCAGCAGGTGCGGCTCGACGTTGTCGACCTTCCGGCGCAGGTACGACACGTAGGACTCGACGATGCCGGACTCCCCCGCGAAGTCGTACTCCCAGACGTGATCGAGGATCTGCGCCTTCGACATCACCCGGCCGGCGTTGAGCATCAGGTAGCGGAGCAGGTTGAACTCGGTCGGCGACAGGTCGATGAGGCGGCCACTCCGTCGTACCTGGTGGGCCTCGTCGTCGAGCTCGAGGTCCGCGACGGTGAGGATGCCGCTGGTGTCGGCTGCTCCCGTCGTACGCCGGAGCACGGCGCGGATCCGGGCGACGACCTCCTCGAGGCTGAACGGCTTCGTGATGTAGTCGTCGCCGCCCAGGGTCAGCCCGGACACCTTGTCCTCGGTGGCGTCACGTGCGGTCAGGAACAGGACCGGCAGCACCCGGTGGCCGGCGCGGAGCCGGCGCAGGACCTCGAACCCGTCGATGTCGGGAAGGCCCACGTCGAGGACCACGAGGTCGGGTTGCGCGTCGCGAGCGGCGTCGATCGCCTCCCGGCCTGTCGCCACCGGCGTCACGTCGAAGCCGGCGAACCTCAGACTCGCTGACAGCAGCTCGCGGATGTTCGGCTCGTCGTCGACGACGAGCAGTCGCGGACGGGCGGGGTCTGTCGTTGCGGCAGGGCTCACCCAGCCATCATCGGAGGTCTTCCTGGGAGTTTCCTGGGAACGCGCTGGGAACCCCCAGCTGGTCGAGCTCCGTCGGTCGAGCCTGTCGAGACCACCCCACCGCTGGTCGAGCCTGTCGAGACCACTCACCGAGTGGTTTCGAGACGCTCACTCCGTTCGCTCCTCAACCACCGGAAAGCCCGCTGGTCGAGCCTGTCGAGACCACTCCACGGGTGGTTTCGAGACGCTCACTCCGTTCGCTCCTCAACCACCGGAAAGCCCGCTGGTCGAGCCTGTCGAGACCAACACCACCCCGGGGTTGCGTGTTTGAGGGGGGTGAATCGTGTTCACTCTGGGCCTACGGGGACTTACTAGACCGAAGGTGATCATGACCATCGAGCCGCCTCGCGCCCACGGGGCTTCCCTCAGTCACTGGACCGAGGACGGGCGGTTCCACACCGGCCCGCTGGAGAGCTGCACCGACTGCCCGTCGCGCCCCGACGCTCGGACACCCGCGTTCGTTCAGCGCAGCTGAGCGGCCAGGTCCGTCAGCGACGAGACACGAAGGTCCGGCGCCGAGAAGTACGCCGGGTAGCGCCCGTCGTTCCTGCTGATCCAGGCGGTGGCCAGATCGGCCCGAGCTGCGCCGTCGATGTCCCACGGATGCACGGCGACCAGCATCGCGTCCATGCCGTCCACGCCACACTGGTCGAGCGCGTAGCGGTAAGCGACCGGCGCCGGCTTCCACAGCCCAGCGTCCTCGACTGTCAGCAGCCGCTCGAAGTGGTCGCGCAGGCCAGCCGACTCGAGCAACCCTTCCGCGACTTCGGTGGAGCCGATGCTCAAGGTGACGAGCCGGATCCCCAGCTCAGAGAGCGCGCGCACCCCGTCGGGCACATCGGGGTGGACCTCGAGCTCGGCGAACCCCGACATGATGTGGCGGACCGCGTCCTCGGGGTCACGGTTGAGCGGCTGTCCCGCCAGGCTCACGTGCAGGGCTTCGGCGCCCAGCCGGGCGAACGGTTCTGAAACCCCCGACACGGTGAGGGCGAAGCCATCCCTGAGCAGCCCCGCGAACCAGGTCTTCGCCAGATGCTCGGGCGCCCCCACGTCAGCGAACCTCTGCGCCATCGGCAGACATGTCGGAGAGCGTCTCGTTGACGTCGAAGATCATCACCGCGGGGCGCCGCGGCCCGTCGGGACTCACCGGGTGGTCCGAGCTCTCGAATGGATCACTCACAGTGGCTCACCTGTCTCCCGTTTCGGTGCTGACTGCTATGAACGTGTACCCAGCGTCCCGGACCGCACCTGGATGTGACCACCACGCAGCGACCAAGCATCGACGTCGGTGGCCTCCTGTTCCAGCAGGGTCCACGGGTGCGCCTCGATGTCGGACCCTCCGAGCGCGCACGCCAACTTCGCCAGCGGCGTCGTCACGCGAGCAAGCCCGACCGGAGACTGCATGTCCACCACGCTAGCCCGGCCGCCTGCACGAACCAGTGAAGATGTGGCGTGCCAGGCCCGCGGCCAGTCGGGGATCAGCGAGAGGGAGTAGGTGAAAAGGACGGCGTCGAACGGACGATCCGAGGACTCTCTCGCTGCGTCGGCTACCTGACGCAGCGCGAGTTCGGTGGCGTCGGCGTTGACCAGGTCGACGTTGGCCCAGCTCCGCCGGCGGACCTTGCGCCGCGCCTGGGCCAGCATGTCCGCGCTGAGGTCGACCCCGACGATCCGGCCGCTTGGCCCGACGACCTCGTGCAGGATCGGGAAGTTCCACCCCGTACCGCAGCCGACGTCCAGCACGTGGTCTCCGGGTCGCAATCGGAGTCCCTCGATGCCGCGGACCCGCCCGGGCCGGTAGACCGGCTCCGCCGACACGACGTCGTACAACCCGGCAAACAGCCCGTATCGCTCGGGTCGTCGCATCGTCCCTCCGGATCGCTACTGTCGGACTCGGGAACATACTCGATCCGACGAAGGGTTCTCCCCACGTGCAGACGCCCAACCGTCCTTCCAGCAGCGCCGAGGCGGAGCGAGCGCATGCCTTCAGGACGCACGTCGAGCCGGAGCTGGAGATCCTGTTCCGGGTGGCGATGACGCTGACCCGGTCCAAAGCCGATGCCGAGGACCTCGTGCAGGAGACCCTGGTGCGCGCCTTCCGTGCCCTCGACACCTTCGACGGCAAGTACCCGCGTGCCTGGCTGCTGACGATCCTGCGCAACACCAACATCAACCTGCATCGCCGCCGGAGACCCGACCTCGTCGAGGACTGGGCCACGCTGTGACGGACGCCAAGCCGGCGTTCGGCGCGCCCACGGACGCCAGCGCCGAGGACGCCGTGGTCGACCTGATCCTGAACGAGGATCTCGAGGCGGCGATCAACGAGTCTCGACCCGCGGTTCCGCACCGTGCTGCTGCTGGTCGACGTCGACTCACTGAGCTACGCCGAGGCCGCCGAGACCCTCGGGGTGCCGATCGGAACCATCATGTCGCGGCTCAGCCGCGCACGGGAACGAGTCCGGGCCCACCTTCGCGCGAGCGGCTCCACAACCGGGAGGAACCCATGATCACCCATCTCCGCAGGGCGGTGACCTGCCACTGGTCGGCCCGCAGGATCGGCCGGTACCTCGACAACGACCCCGCCGCCCCGCTCACGCCGAGCGAGGTGCAGCGGCTCGAAGAGCACCTGGCGATCTGCAAGAAGTGCGCCGACGTCACCGCGGAACAGCGGGCGCTCAGTCGCGCTCTGGCGCGCTGGTCGCAGCAGCGGCTACCCGACGAGACGTCGATGGCGCGGATCCACGACAGCCTCGACCGCATCGTCGGGGACGGCCGGTGACGTCACCCTGGGACCTCCTCGTCGTGGGTGGTGGCTCGGCCGGGATCGTGGCCGCCAAGACCGGGGCGAGCCTCGGGGCCCGGGTGCTCCTCGTCGAACGGGCGCGACCCGGTGGCGACTGCCTGTGGACCGGGTGCGTGCCGTCCAAGTCGCTACTGGCGGCCGCCTCCGCCGCAGCCGACGCGGCGGCGGCGTCGAGCCTGGGCATCGACGTCAACGGCATCTCCGTCGACTTCGCCCGGGTGATGGCGCACGTCCGCTCCGCGATCCGCACCATCGAACCCGCCGACTCCCCGGAAGCCCTCGAGGCGGCGGGTGTGCGCGTGCGGACCGGCGACCTGACGTTCACCGGACGACACCGAGCCGACGTCGACGGCGAAGCGGTGGAGTTCCGCCAGGCGATTCTCTGCACGGGCTCCTCACCGGCCCTGCCGCCGATCCCGGGCCTGGCTGCGGTGGAGCCCCTGACCAGCGACACGGTCTGGGAGCTCGACGAGCTGCCCGGCGGCTCGCCATCCTCGGCGGAGGAAACATCGGCTGCGAGCTGGGTCAGGCCTTCGCGCGCCTCGGCTCGGTCGTCACCGTCGTCGAGGGTGAGAACCAGATCCTCCCGCGTGAAGACCCGGACGCCGCGGCGGTCGTCGCTGCGGCCCTCGAGCGGGACGGCGTCACGCTGATCACCGGCAGGTCGGTCACCGAGGTCAAGCCAGGCAGTGACTCCGGTGCGCTGGTGCTCGAGGACGGCGAGACCGTCGAGTTCGACCGTCTGCTGGTGGCCGTCGGGCGGACCCCCGGCACCACGGGGCTCGGTCTGCAGCCAGGCCGGCGTGGACCTCGATGACCGTGGCTACGTCGCCGCGGACTCCATGCTGCGCACCAGCAACGTCGACATCTGGGCGGCAGGCGACGTCACCGGTGACGCCCAGTTCACGCACACCGCCGGGGTCAACGGCAGCATCGCCGCCAGCAACGCCGTGCTGGGACTGCGCCGGAAGGTGGACACCACGAGCGTCCCGCGGGTCACGTTCACAGACCCCGAGGTCGCCGCGGTCGGAGTCAGCCCTGCTGCGGCCTCGTCCAACGACGAGCTCCGGGTCCAGACCTGGCAGCACAGCCACCTCGACCGCGCCATCACCGAGTCGGAGACGGACGGGTTCACCAAGCTCGTCCTCGACGCGAAGGGCAGGGTCCTCGGCGCGACTGTCGTCAGCCCGCGTGCCGGGGAGACGCTCGGGGAGCTGACGCTCGCGGTTCGGCACGGCATGAGCACACGAGACCTTGCGGGGACGACGCACCCGTATCCCACGTACAGCGACGGCGCTTGGAACGCTGCGATCGCCGACGTCCAGCGCCGGCTGAAGTCCCCGGGCACGGCACGGGCCATCGCGTTGCTTGCGGGGACGCGGCGGCGCTGGGTGCGGTCCGGGCTCCGTCGGGCCGTGACTCAGGCCAGGTCGCGGTAGCCCGCGACGACGCGCTGCACGGCGCTGACCGCCACGACCGCGGCCCACCCCAGCGCGATCGGGGCCGCCAGCGCGGGCAGGAGCAACCATGCGCTGTGCACGAGGATCGTCTCGGTCCCTTCGGCGAGCCCGCCGAGGAACGACAGGGAGCGGCCGTCGTCGATCGTCCGGCCGGTGCGCTCGGCGATCGACGAGAACGCCAGGAACGCCGTCCCGTTGATGTAGTACGTCAGCAGGACGAGCAAGAACGGCCACCAGGGCGCTCCGAAGCCGGCGCTCGCGCCGATGGCCACTCCGACCACGGTGCTGCCGTACACGACGAAGTCGGCGGTGATGTCGAGGAACCCGCCAGCCTCGGACGGCCGTCCCCGCGCGGGGACGCGCCGGCGCCGTCGTGCCAGCGGTCCGTCGAGGCCGTCGGCCAGCCGCGACACCAGCCAGAGCGCCAACGCCAGGCCCCACAACTGCGTCGCGGCGGCGGCTGCGCTGCCCAGGCCGACCACCAGCCCGGCGACCGTAAGGCGGTCGGGGGTGATCCCCGGCCGGTCCAGTACGGCGGCCACCCGGTTCAAGGGAGCGTCCAGGACCCGCCGGGAGGCAGCATCGAGCATCAGGCCACCTTCTCCGGGTCCGTCGATCTGCTGCGGCGGGCCAGGACCATGCCGCCGACCGTGAGACCGAACAGCGCCACAGCCGCCAGCACGAACGGCATCGAGCCGGGCGTCGCGCCGTACGTTCCGAGAGTCACGTACGCCACTGTGCCCGGGATCATGCCGATGGCCGAGCCCAGGGTGTAGTCGCGCAGTCGGACCGCGGTGAGCCCCGCCGAGTAGTTGACCGCCGTGAACGGGATGACCGGGACGAGCCGAACCATGATCACGGCCAGCAGGCCGCGCCGCGCGATCAGGTCGTCGACGTCCCGTACGCGCCCGGACGTGAGCCGCTCGACGGCCGAGCGCCCGAGTACGCGGCCGAGCCCGAACGCCGCCAAGGCCCCGAGCAGCGCGGCGACCAGCACGAGCAGCACCCCCTGGGTGACACCGAACAGCAGACCGCCCAGCGCGGAGAGCACGTTCTTCGGCACCGGGGCGAGTGTGACCAGCGCGTAGAGGCCGATGAAGCTCACCGGCGCGGCCCAGCCGGCAGCCGTCACCAGGCCTCGCAGCTGCGCGGCCGAGGGCAGGTCGATCGTGAGCGCGACGACGACCGCCGCCACGACCACCCCGGAGAACACCGCCAGGCGCCACCACACGGCCGAGGCGGCGGGTAGATGATGGTCCGGGATGGCGGCCTGCTTTCTGAGGGGGATGGTCGGATCGGATACAGATCCGACACTGGGGGAAGGCATCGGCACCGCCACCGTGTTCCCATCCCAGCAAATCATCCCGAAACGACTGGAGTTCTCGTGCCCCGCCGCCCCTGGATGCGTCGACGCCTGCCCGCAACCTCCGCCAGCCGTCGTCGCATCGCGGGCCTCGCGGTCGGGGCTCTCATCGCTCACTGCCTGTGCCGCGCCCAGCGTCGGCTCGACCGACGTCGACGCGAGGTCCTGGCCGGAGATCCGCGCCGAGGCGCAAGGCCAGACCGTCTCTCTGTGGATGTGGGGCGGCGACCCGCAAGGCAACGCGTACGTCGACGACGTGCTGGCCCCCGCCGCCAAGGAAGCCGGCGTCACCCTCCGTACGGGTGCCGGTCGCCGATACCAAGCGACGCCCTGAACCGCGTCCTCGCCGAGCGTCAGGCGGGCCGCACCGACGGCACGGTCGACCTGGTCTGGGTGAACGGCGACAACTTCGCCAGCGGCCAGCAGGCGCGGGCCTGGCTGTGCAACTGGTCGTCCAAACTCCCGAACCTCGAGTTCACCGACCCTGAGGACCCGCTGCTCGGCAAGGACTTCGGGACGGAGGTCGAACGGCTGCGAGTCGCCGTGGCACAAGGCTCAGTTCACGCTCGTCTACGACGCGGCCCGCGTACCGGATCCGCCGTCGACGATGGCCGAGGTGCTCGCGTGGGCGGAGGCGAACCCGGGTCGCTTCACCTACCCCGCTCCCCCGGACTTCACCGGATCGGTCTTCGTGCGGCAGGTGCTCTACAGCGTCTCCGGTGGGTACGACGCCGTGCCGGCGACGTACGACGACGCCACCTTCGACCGGTTGACGCCGGCGCTCTGGGAGCGGCTCACGGAGCTCGCGCCGTCCCTGTGGCGCGGCGGGCGCACGTACCCCCGCGACTCGGTGGCCCTGGACAAGCTCTTCGCCGACGGCCAGGTCGACATGACGATGACCTACGGGCCCGCAACGCTGACCGAGCTCGTCGCGGAGGGCACCTTCCCGAAGACCACGCGGGTGCTGAGCCTGGACGAGGGCAACGGTCGGCAACGCCAGCTTCCTCGCCATCCCCGCAACATCGGGCAGCACCGCGGGCGCCATGGTCGTGGCCAACCTCGCCCTGTCGCCCGAGCAGCAGCGGCATCAAGGCCGACCCGTCGGTCTGGGGGCAGTTCACCGTGCTGGACGAGTCGCGCCTGCCCGACGCTGACCAGCGGGCCTTCGCGGCGCTGCCCGGCGTCGGACGTGGTGCCGCCGTACCCCGTGCTGTCCCGGAACGCGAACCCCGAGCTCTCGTCAGCGTGGGTGCCGGCCCTCGACGAGGGATGGCGGCGCGACGTCCTGGCTGCGGTGCAGTGAGCCGGTCGGCCACAGCCTCACTGCGCGGCACCATGGCGGTCCTGCCCGCCGCGGTGGCGGTCCTGTTCGTCCTCGTCGCCGGGCTCGGAGCCACCGTCCTGCAGAGCACCGGGCTGATGCCGCTCGTGGGCCAGCCGCGCCTGACCGTCGGCGCCTACGAGCGGGTCGAGGGGCTCGCTCGCCGCGACGGGGCTGTCGATCCTGATCGCGACCGCGTCCACGCTGGTGGCCGCCGTCGTCGGTCTCGTCACCGCCCTCACGGTCGTGAGCTCTCGCACCGGAGCCCGGCTGATGACCGCCGTCGTCACCGCGTCGATCCCCGTGCCCCACCTGGTGGGGGCCGCGTCGCTCGGGCTGTTGCTCGCGGACGGCGGCCTCGTCACGCGGTGGCTCGGCATCCCCACCGACGCCTGGCCCGGCGTGGTGGGTGGCCCGTGGCCGACGGCCGTGGTGCTCGAGTACGCCTGGAAGGAGTCGGCGTTCGTCGCCCTGGTCGTGACAGCCGCCCTGGCGACCCGGTTGACGTCCTTCCAGGAGACCGCGCAGCTGCTGGGCGCCCGGCCCTGGGCGCGACTCCGGCACGTGACTCTGCCGCTGGCCTGGCCTGCCCTGCTGGCGTCGAGCGCCATCACGTTCGTCTACACGCTCGGCTCGTACGAGGTCGCCTGGCTGCTGGGGCCGGCGTACCCAGAGCCTCTTCCGGTGATGGCCTACCGCCTCTTCACCGCGACGGACCTGAGCGCGCGTCCCGAGGCGATGGCGGTGGCCGTGCTCACCACGGCACTGTCGGCTGGTGTCGCCCTCGTTGCCCTGTCCGCGCTGCGACGTACGGCGGGGTGGCGATGATGAGGCCCCATCCCGTACGACTGCTCCTCCTCGTCCTGCTGACGGCCTGGTTCGTCGTCCCGCTGGTCCCGCTGATGCTCTGGGCCGTCGCCGAGTCCTGGTCCGCGGGCGCCGCGCTGCCGGACGCCTGGGGCACCGGCAACTTCGGACAGGTGCTGACCGGAGACGGGGGCAACGCCTTCCTCCGTTCGCTGGTCCTCGGCACGCTTGTCGCGGGGCTGGCGACCCCCGCTGGCGCACTGGCCGCGCGGGCGCTGACCCAGCAGCGGGTCCGGGCACCACGGCTTTTCTCGGGGCTGCTGCTTCGCTCCCGTGGCGCTGCCGGTCTTCGCCGTCGTGATGGGGCTCGACGTCGTGCTGCTCAGGCTCCGTGTCCCCGCGACATTGGGAATCCTGCTCGTGCTCGTCGTCGTCGCGCTGCCCTACACGACGTACCTGATGCGTGTGGCGTACGCCGGCTACGACTTCGCGTTCGAGGACGAGGCGCGGACCCTGGGTGCCTCGCGGAGGTCCGTGCTCTGGCGGGTCCGCCTGCCACTGCTCGCACCGGCTCTCGTCGGCGCGACCCTCCTGGCGTTCCTCGTTGGCTGGAGCGACTACATCGTGACTCTGCTCATCGGCGGCGGCCGTTTCGTCACCGTCCCGGTGCTGGTGGCCTCCGCAGCGTCGGGCACCGGCAACGAGCCGACGGTCGCGGCGCTCAGCGTCGCTGCCCTGCTACCACCTGCCCTCGCTCGTCATCGCGGTGCTCGTACTGCGCCGTCGCCTTGGCCCCCGCACAGCATCACCGACACCCGCTCCCTGAAGGAGCAACATGAGCGCCGCCCTGGCCCTGTCCGGCCTCACCCGAGTCTTCCCCGGTACGCCGACGCCCGCCCTGGCCGATCTCGACCTCGCCGTCCCCGCGGGCTCGTGCGTCGCCGTCGTCGGACCCTCCGGGTCGGGAAAGACCACGGTGCTACGCCTGGCCAGCGGACTGGACCGTCCCGACGCCGGGGACGTCCTCGTCGACGGCGTCAGCGTCGTCGACGTGGCCCCGGAGGACCGCGGAATGGCCATGGTGTTCCAGCGGCCACTGCTCTTCCCGCATCGCAGCGTGCTCGACAACGTGGCCTTCCCCGCCCAGGTGCGCGGCGCCTCGCGTCGCGAGCTCGCGTGCGTCGAGGCCGCGGAGTACCTCGACCTCGTCCAGCTCGGCGAGCTCGGTCATCGGCACCCGACCGAGCTGTCGGGCGGGCAGGAGCAACGGGTCGCGCTCGCCCGTGCCCTCGCGGCCGAGCCACGCGTGCTGCTGCTGGACGAGCCGTTCAGCGCGCTCGACGCATCACTGCGCGACGGAGATGCACGAGTTGGTCCGGCGTGTACGAGCCGCACTCGACCCGACGATCGTGCTGGTCACGCACGACCAAGCCGAGGCGGCCAGCCTCGCCGACCGCGTCGCCGTGCTGCAGCGAGGGCCGGCTGGTCCAGCACGACACGGTCGACCGGATCTACAGCCGGCCGACGTCGCTGACGGTGGCGCGGCAGATGGGTGGCCGCAACGAGGTCCCGGGCGAGGTCCGCGGCCACCACCACTACTCGGTCCTCGGGCGGCAGACCCTGCCGGTCGACGCGAACCACCCCGAGGGCCCGGCCATCCTCGTGTTCCGTCAGGAGTCCGTCGTCATCACCGACCCGGACACCACCGGTACGGACGCCGTCGGCACGCGTGGCCGCGGTGCGCCCGGTCGGGGCGCGCCGCCTGCGTCACCGTCGACGTCAGCCCCTCCAGCGGCACGACGGGCACTGCTTCGGTCCTCGTTCATGCCGAGACGCCACCCGGACAGCACGTGAGCACGGGCGACCGCGTCGGCGTCCGGCTGTCGCCGCACTCCCTGGCCGTCGTCCCCGATGACCGCCAACAGCCGCCCAGCCCGGGCGACTCCCGACCTCACGACGCGACGCCTCAGGCGGGGCTCAGCGCAGCACAGTGAGCGGGAGCAGCTCGCGGAGCTCGGCGTTCTCGCCGGGGTCGAGCACGGAGTGCTGCACGCAGGCGGGCACGAGCTCGCCGGTCTCCGGGTGTGCCATCGCGTAGGTGCAGGCAGCCAGCCGTTCCTGGGTGGCGCGGACGGCCGGGTCGTCGGCCGTGACACCTTCACGCATCAGAGCCCACGCGGGCGCGACGTCGGCGGCGTCCATGAAGTTGTGCACCACGTAGGTCATCGGCGTGAGGCTCCGCCGCCGGGCCGCCCGGAGCATCGCGCGAGGTCCGCCCGCACGTCGTACGAGACGCCTCGCCCAGCGAGCGGCGACGACGGCATCCGCGGGGTGACGCCCCAGCACGCGCAGGATCTTGAGGGCCAGGATTCGCGGGTCGGTACCGCCGAAGCTGACGCCACCCAGGTGGGCGAACGCCCGGTCACGCGCGCTCAGGTCCTCGGGTGAGTCGGGGTCCAGGAACGGAACCCACGTCTCGCCGACCCGCATCCCGAACGCCGTCCGGTTGCACCTGGTGTCCCCGAACTGCAGCGCCTCCCAGCGGACGCGCTGCCCGAGGCCACGCTCGAGCTGGTCCCAGACCTCGTCGATGCCGACGGACGTGTAGTCGTCCTTCCAGCGGCGTTCGTCCCCCACGTGAGCCGCCGGTTGGAACGAGAGCATCTGGTAGCCCATGGCGCTGACCTCGCCGGCGACCTCCGCGACCTGATCGAGGTTCTGGGGCGTGACGGTCATGTTGTGCGCGAGGTAGGACGCGACGCCGTGCTCGCGCCGGAGCTCGCGGAACATCTCGACGAAGCGTGCCCGGAACGGGTTGAGCTCGGCCTCGGTGTGCGGCCTGGGTGCGCCACGACGGCCGCGCATCAGCGAGTCGAAGTGGGCGGCGAACGAGAGCCGCGAGAAGCGCGGCCGGCCTTCGGCGTCCAGCGCCAGTGCTCGCAGGTACTCGGGATCGAAGTCGCCGTGCGTCATCGACATCGGCTCCCTGCCGTGCGACCGCATCGACAGCAGCGCGGCCGCGTGGTCGTCGGGGTCCAGCAGGCTCACCTCGCCGCCGATCAGCTGTGCGTGCGCGCGCGGCCCGCGCCGTTCGGCGAGAAGCCGCATCTGCGCGTCCACCTGCTCGACCGTGTGCGCCCCGTCGATACGGACCTTGTTGGCGTCTTTCGAGTGGTAGCAAGGCGTGCAGGTCAGGTTGCACTTCGGGAAGACGCCATGCGTTCCCTCGCAGCCCACCGCGTGGCGACCGAGCAGCTGCTCATCGGTCCGCACGCCGTCCGGAAGCGCTGCCCAGCGCTCCTCGAGGACGCGTGCGGTGGCCGGATGGACCGGTCGGGTGGCGAGCTCCCAGCGCCTCAGGACGGCGGCAAGCCTCACCCGTCGTCTCCTTCGGCCAGCGGTCCCACGATGTCAGTCTCGGGATTGAACGCCACCCAGGCAAACCAGAAGGTATCGAGGTGCGTGACCTCCTGCAGTCGGGTGCCCTTCAACGGCCCCTTCACTGCGTGCCCCAGGACGTTCCACGAGCTTCCCGTCTCCCGGTCCTGGAACCCGCCCTTCGTCCGCTCGAAGGTCAGACGCTCGCCCTCGGCCTCCGGCACGAACACACCGACGGTGCCGACGTCGAAGCCACCGGCGACGGTCTCCGCGTCCAGCGCCGACGACTGACCGGGGCGGTGCCAGATCACGACGTCGCGACCGTCGACCGAGACCTCGAGCGGCTCCGCGTCGGCCAGGGCGCGACGGACCACCGCGATGGCGCCGTCGTCCTCGCCCACGCCGATGACGCGCTCCTTGAGGTCGAGCCGCTTGTCGGGGTTCAACGGAAGCGCGAAGTAGACCCGCCCCTTCGGGTGGTCGTAACCGACGTACGGGTTGGAGCCGTACGGCCGGCTGTGCCCGGTGTCGCGCGACAGCACCAGCGACTCAGGGTTGGCGTCGCGGAACTGCTTCCACGACACGGTCCCCATCGGGATCGCCTTGAGCTTCGTGCCGGTCAGGACGCCGATCGCCGCCTCGCCGGTCAGCTGCGGCCACAGAGACTCGGTCTGACGGTCGTACATCACGAGGTTGTCGGCGTAGAGCATCCCCGACGTACCGAAGTCGAAGACCCGGCCGTCAGCCTCGCGTTCGAACGCCACACCGGAGTTGCACAGCGGGCAGTAGGTCACCGCCACAGGGACGCCGCCGACCGTGTCGTTGACGATCTCGTGCCAGGTCATGATCCGCAGCGGGTACGCCCGGGTCTCGCCCTCGACGGTCAGGGAGAGGACGGGCTCCTGGTCCTCGAGCCAGTCCACGTCACCCACACGCTGGAACTTCGGGCTGTCGATGGGCGGGATGCCGTCCGGCGGTGGCCCGCCCGAGATCACCAGGTCGGGTTGGATCAGCGGCTTCGGGAACCGCTCGTCGAACTTGTCGTCGAGGGCCGACAGGGTGTCCTCGCGCGGATCTGGGGTCACCTGTCCGGTTGGCGAGGTGACGCCTGGGTCATCAGATCCGGAGTCGGACACTCCCCCGCAGCCGGCGACACCGACCAGAAGGCCGGCGATCAGCAAAGCGGCTGCCTGATGGCGTCTCATG
This sequence comes from uncultured Actinomycetota bacterium, assembly GCA_963768905.1. Lineage (GTDB taxonomy): Bacteria > Actinomycetota > Actinomycetes > Propionibacteriales > Nocardioidaceae > Nocardioides_B. Next base: position 114,600 of record CAVYJQ010000001.1, read on the forward strand.
ACCCCACTGTCGGCCCCGGACCCCACCGGCTTCCGTAAGCCTGCTTACGGAAGCGACAACCAGTGCCCAGGCACACTTGAGTTACCGACAGACGGAGGACGAATGCGCACCAAAGCGATCCTGGCCTCGATGCTGGCCGCGCTGGTCATGGTCACCAGCTGCGCCGCCAACGGCGCCGACAGCGGCGCAGGGTCCGGCGACGCCGGCGACAGCTCGGCATCCCAGGGCAAGAGCATCGACCTCGACTTCTCGGCGGAGACCCTCGACGGCGGGACCTACGAAGGCACCCAGCTCGAGGGCAAGCCAGCGGTTCTCTGGTTCTGGGCCCCGTGGTGCCCGACCTGCCGGGCCCAGGCACCGAACGTCAGCGAGCTCGCCACCAAGTACGCAGGTGAGGTGAACGTCGTCGGTGTCGGCGGTCTTTCCGACGCGACCGACATCCGCGACTACGCGAAGTCGGTCGACGGCCCGACGCACCTCGTCGACGAAGAGGGCGCCGTCTGGCGGCACTTCGGCGTGACCGCGCAGAGCACGTACGTAGTCCTGGACGCCGACGGTCAGGTCGTGGCGGAGGGGTACCTCGACGATGGCGACCTGACCGCCAAGGTCGCGGACCTCGCAGGCTGACGTGCTCGACGCAACGGCTGCTCTGGCGCTCGGCGCCGGCATGCTCGCCGCGCTCAACCCCTGCGGCTTCGCGCTGCTGCCGGCCTACTTGACTCTCCTGGTCAGCGGCGACCAGCCGAACCGCTGGGTCGCGGTCGCCCGCGCGCTGACGATGACCGCCGCGATGACGGCTGGCTTCACGACGGTGTTCGCCGTCTTCGGTCTCGCCATCGCACCGTTCGCCGCCTCAGCACAGCGGTTCCTGCCCTGGTTCAGCTTGCTGGTCGGGCTGCTGCTGCTCGCCGCGGGCCTCTGGCTGCTCGCCGGCCGCACCATCAAGCTGCCCACCCTGCGCAGCGGGAAGGGTGGCCCGGTCACCCGTTCGATTCCGTCGATGTTCGGGTTCGGCGTCTCGTACGCGCTGGCCAGCCTCACCTGCACCGTCGCGCCCTTCCTTGCCGTGGTCGTGTCGGCGTTCCGCGCTGACTCCATCGCCTCTGGCTCGGTGCTCTTCCTGCTGTACGCCGCTGGGATGGGTCTCGTCGTCGGGACGGCGGCCGTCGCGGTCGCCCTCGCTCAGCAGTCCTTGGTGCGAGGCGCCCGTCGACTCGGGCGTGTGGTGCCGACCGCCGGCGGCGCACTGCTCGCGCTGGTGGGCGCCTACGTCGCCTACTACGGCTGGTGGGAGATTCGCGTGCTGCGCGGAGGCCCGACCGCTGACCCCGTGATCGACGCCGCTGCGGCCGTGCAGCGATCGCTGTCGAACGCAGTCGCCGACGTCGGTGCGACCGGCTTCCTGGTCGCGCTCGCCGTCATCCTGGCAGCCGTCGGCATCGCCAGCCTGGTCCGTCGACGCACCGGACGCGACCAGCACGAGGCTGTCTCGGCCGACACTCAGAGCTGACGCCGCCTCGCGGCGAGACGGCCGAGCTGATTGCGACGTCCGGAGACAGGTGACATGACCAACGGCGGAGTCACGGACGCCGTCGCCGCACTCCTCGCCAGGTGGGTCCGGACGCGGGAACGCGCGGATCGCGGCATGACCGGATGTTCACACGGTTAGTGGACGCGGTCCCAGGTCCGGGCTCCGTCCTGCCAGCGGTAGAGGTCGCGCAGCAGGGAAATCTCGGCGCCGTGATGGATCAGCTCCCTGTTGACGTGCAGGACCATGTCTCCTGGCAAACCGCTCGGGCCCCCGGGGGCGGATCGCCAGGTCAGCGTCCGAGAGTTCGCGGACCCCCGCGTTCCATCTCCGATACATCTCATCGAGCTGTTTCAGCGCCTCGTCGGCGGTCCCCGCGTAGGCGAATATCTCGGCGTCGACTTCCTGGCCGTCGAAGTACCACCCGACCCGATAGCCCAGGCACGAGACGATGATGTGCGCCAGCCGGTTACGTCACCTGACCTCGTCGATCAAAGAGAGACAGAACGGATGCCCGGCAGGATCGCTGAAGACCAGACAGTGATCCGCGTTCGGCTGATGATCGAAACGCGTAGCCCCGGCACGCTCGACGCGAGTCGCGGCCGCATCCAGGTCATCGACGAAGAAGTCGATGTGGAGCAACGCGGAATCGTCGGGCCACCGAGGTCTCACGTAGTCAGCGACCCCCATGAACTCTAGGCGCGCTCCTTCACAGCGCATGGACGCCCACTCCATGTTGTGCACGAACGTGACCTCGCCCCCGGTGACATCGGCGTAGAAGGACGCCAATCTCGCCGGATCTGGACACGCCAACGTGACTGAGCTGAAGCGGATTGCGTTGGACATGCGGTCACGCTATCTGGCCCGCGCAGGGCCGTCCGCTCATCGGCAGGTCATGTCGCAGCACGTGCGAAGCACGAGAACCTGACATGACAAGCGGCTTTGGCAGGTCTATCCGGACGACGCACTGATGTTGGTCAGGCGAACGTGCCCAGCCAGGTAGTGGCGGCGTAGAGCGCCACGTACGTCGCAACGGCGATCGCCAGCATCAGCGCCAGCTTGCCGCGGACCTGTTCGGCGCCGCGCAACGAGCACTGGTCGCGCCGCCGCAACGCGACGTACACGAGCAGCGCCATCACTGCCAGCCCGGCGAGCCGGAACCACCATGCGTATCCGTCGTACAGGTCGGTGGCCCACACGAACGCCGTGCCCGCGCTGACGAGCCCGAACAGGGCCAGGACGGTGGGGCCGACGCAGCAGAGGATGCCGACGAGCCCGCCGGCCAGTCCCACGCGCCACACCGGGAGCGGACGGCCGGGCACCCCGTCGTCTGGGTGGACCGCTGACGTCGCGTCGTCGTGCGTGGTGCGTGGCTCGTTCACGGGCTGGCTCGTCTCCTCGGTGCGGTCGTCCAGAGTCTCGCGAAATCCGTGCTCCGTTCCGTAACCGCGCTTACGGAAGGCGGCCCCGCCCACTCCCTACCGTGACGGAGTCACAGTCACGACCGAGGGAGCGCACCACCATGCGGATGAGAGCGATCTGGAACGGAGCTGTCCTCGCCGAGAGCGACGACACCGTCGTGGTGGAGGGAAACCACTACTTCCCGCGCGCATCTCTGGTCGAGGAGCACTTCACGCGGAGCAGCCACACGTCGTTCTGCGGCTGGAAGGGGACCGCGTCCTACTACAGCGTCTCCGTCGACGGCGTCGAGAACAGCGACGCCGCCTGGGAGTACGAGAGCCCCTCCCTGCTGGCCCGCAAGGTCAAGGACCGCGTGGCGTTCTGGCACGGGGTCCAGGTGGTGCCCGCCGACGAGAGCCGCGACGAGTCCTACGACAAGGCGGCCTCCTGATGGCGGCCCCGACACTCGCTGAGATCGCCGCGACGCCCGCCGACGTCGTCGTCATCGGGATGGGTGTCGCAGGCGAAGCGGTCGCAGGCGAGCTCGCCGAGGCCGGGCTGCGCGTCGTCGGAGTCGAGGGACTCCTCGTCGGCGGCGAGTGCCCGTACTGGGGCTGCATCCCGAGCAAGATGATGGTCCGCGCAGCCCACCTGATCGCCGAGACCAGACGGGTGGAGGGCATGGCAGGCAAGTCCACCGTCGCCCCCGACTGGACGCCCGTGGCCGAACGGATCCGGCAGGAGGCCACCGACGACTGGAACGACCAGGTCGCAGTCGACCGGTTCGTCAACAAGGGGGGTCTTTTCGTGCGCGGGCACGCCCGTCTCGACGGTCCGAACCGGGTCCAGGTCGAGGGTCACACGATCGAGGTACGCCGTGGCGTCGTCCTGGCGACCGGCACGGTCGCCTCGATCCCACCGGTGCCGGGCCTCGCGGACACGCCGTACTGGACCAACCGCGAAGCCGTTGAGGTCACCACCCTGCCCGAGTCGCTGGCTGTCCTCGGCGGCGGTGCGATCGGGCTCGAGCTGGCCCAGGTGTTCGCCCGGTTCGGCGTTGCCGTCACCGTCGTCGAAGTCGCCGACCGGCTGCTCGCGCTCGAGGAGCCCGAGGTTTCCGAGCTGATCCAGTCGGCCCTGCAGGATGACGGGATCCGGGTTCTGGCCGGGGCCAGCGTGAACCGGATCGACCACGACGGCGAGCAGTTCGCCCTGGCTCTGGACGGCGAGACCCTGACCGCCGACCGGCTGCTCGTCGCCACTGGCCGCCGGGTGGACCTCACCTCCCTCGGCATCGACACGCTCGGGCTCGACCCCTCCGCTCGCTCACTCGAGGTCGACAGCAACCTTCGAGCCGCGCCGGGACTGTGGGCCGTCGGCGACGTCACCGGCCACGGGGCGTTCACGCACGTCGCGACGTACCAGGCGACCATCGCGGTCCGCGACATCCTGGGCAAGACCGGTCCGGAGGCGGAGTACGACGCTGTTCCGCGGGTGACGTTCACCGACCCCGAGGTCGGCGCCGTCGGCCTCACGGAGGCGCAGGCCGTCGAACGCGGGATCACGGTGCACACCGGCACGGCTCAGGTGCCGTCGTCCGCCCGTGGGTGGCTCCACAAGGCCGGCAACGAAGGGCTGATCAAGCTCGTCGTCGACGCGGACACCGGCCTGCTCGTGGGCGCGACGTCGGCCGGCCCGAACGGCGGTGAGGTCCTCGGCGCGCTGTCTGTCGCCGTCCACGGGCGGGTGCCTGTCGACCGGCTCCGCCACATGATCTACGCGTACCCGACCTTCCACCGAGGCATCGAGGACGCGCTCCGCGACCTCGCGCCGTGACCCTTTCCCAGCTCCTTCAACACCGCCAACACCAAACAACACCAACTGCTCAGGAGGCAGAATGTCCAGCACTACAGGCACCGCTACCCGTCCGACCAGCACCGTGACCCGCGCGGTTCACGGGATCATCGGGGGGATCGCAGGCGGCGTGGTATTCGGGCTGCTGATGACGATGATGGGCATGATCACGATGGTCGCCCAGCTCGTCAGCAGCGACTCGGCAGCGGTCGGCTGGGTGGTGCATCTGGCCATCTCCGCGTTCATCGGAGCTGTCTTCGGCGTGCTGTTCGGCGGCATGGCCCGCGTCCTGGTCCCGGCCGTGCTGATCGGCCTGGTCTACGGCGTCGTCTGGTGGGTGCTCGGGGCCCTCTTGGCGATGCCGGCCCAGCTTGGGATGCCCGTCTTCAACGTCGACACCATGGCGATGCAGAGCCTGATGGGCCACCTCATCTTCGGCCTCGTTCTCGGACTCGTCTTCTCGCTGCTCGCCCGCAGAGATCACGCCTGAGCCCGTCATGCCCGGCGACGCGGTCACTCCCTTCCCGACGCCGTTCGGGCTGCGAGTCGAGCCCGTGAGGCCCGACCCGTCGGCATACTGTCTGGTGGGAAGGCTTGGCGATCTCGGACCGAGCGGCATGGCGCCGTGGGCACCGGGGCGTCGTGAGGAGATGGCAGACGTGGAGCGCCGTGGGCAGACGACGGAGGATCTCTGGTGCATGTCAGAGGTCGACATCTTCGCCGACCTCGACGACCGTGAGATGGGTGCGATCGCGGCAGCGGCTCCGATGCGGGAGTTCTCCGCAGGCGAGCTGCTGTTCGCGCCGCCCCAGCCGATGGAGAGGCTCTTCATCCTCAAGCAGGGGCGCGTCCGGATCTTCAGGCTCTCGGCTGACGGGCGCGCCCTGACCACCGCGATCGTCACGCCGGGGACGATCTTCGGCGAGATGCTGCTGCTCGGGCAGCAGATGCACGACAACTTCGCCGAGGCGCTCGACAAGGTGACCGTCTGCGTCATGACCCGCGACGACGTCCAGCGGTTCCTGTTGTCGGACGCGCGGATCGCGGCGCGCATCTCCGAGATCCTCGGCAACCGCGTGAGCCAGCTCGAGCGTCGGTTGTCGGACACGGTCTTCAAGAGCGTGCCCCAACGAATCGCCACGACGCTGTGCCTGCTCGCCGACCAGCAGCAGAGCCGCCCCCTCACGAGGGGGCTCCAGGTCTCGCTCACCCACGAGCAGGTCGCCGCCCTCACCGGCACGTCCCGCGAGACCACCACGAAGATCCTCAACGAGTTCGCCGAGCAGGGCCTGCTCCGCTTGGGGCGCGGCAAGTTCACGATCCTCGACCTGCCCCGACTGGCTGCGGAGTCCGGCGAGTAGCAGCCCGAAAGCATCACCGCAGTCCCGGACACATGCCATCGTGAGATCCGTGGAAGAGGACCGTCGTGCTCGCTTCGAGGCGCTGATCGACCTGGTCGGCGAACCGTTGCGTCGGTACGCCGCGCGCCGTACCGATGCCGAGACCGCCCAGGACGCGGTGGCCGATGCCTTCCTGGTGATGTGGCGCCGGCTGGACGACGTACCGGTCGGCGCCGAGCTGCCCTGGTGCTACGCCGTTGCGCGCAACTGCCTGGCCAACGCGCAGCGCAAGGCCCGGCGCCAGCACTCACTGGTGGTCCGCCTCGCATCGATCAGCACCGCCGATCCGGGGCCCGCGATCCCCGATGGGCCTGACTCCGCCGTGACCGACGCGGTGCGTGCGCTGCCCGCCGCCGACCGTGAAGTCCTGATGCTGTGGGCCTGGGAGGACCTGCGTCCTGCCGAGATCGCGACCGCACTCGGCATCAGCGTCAACGCCGTCAACATCCGGCTGCACCGGGCTCGTCGACGCCTCGCCGCCCAGCTGCAGCCCGACGCCGGCCGAAAGGTCTCCCCCACCTCCGGACACAAACCAGTCAAGGAAGGAGGCACTCCGTGACCCACGACATGAACGACGACGTCGAGCGCCGGCTCCGCGACGCGGACCCCGCACGCGCGCCGCACGTCTACCGTCCGGATGCCGCCTTCATCGACGAGCTCACGGAGGCGACCATGACCACCACTCACACCGACACTGCGCGGCAATCGCGGCGGATCCCGCTGGCCGTCGCCGCAGGCACGGTCACCATCCTCGGTCTCGGCGCCGTCGCGTTCGGCGCACTCGGCTCGAGCGAGGACGATGCGCCCGGCGAGACGATCCGGCTGACGCTGCCGAGCTCCGCCGCCGCGTCCTCCTGCATTGGCTACTCGATCGACGTCCTGGCCGGAATGCCCACGGCGTTCTCCGGGGAAGCGGTCGCCGTCACGAACGAGACCGTCACGGTGAGCGTCGACACCTGGTACCGCGGCGGCGATGCCGAGACCGTGGTGCTCGCCGCGCCGCCCTCGGAACGGGTCGCGCTCGACGGGCTGGCGGAGTTCGTGGAGGGCGGCCGCTACCTCGTCACGGCCAGCGAAGACGGCGCGGTCAACGGCTGCGGCTACTCCGGTCCGTGGAGCAGCGAGGGCGCGGCCGACTTCGACACGGCTTTCAACGACTGAGGGTCCGACTGCCGGCCGGGGTCAGCCGACCTCGACCGGGGCTTCGTACCGGTGTGCGAGCGGAGAGGGCGTCTCTCGCGCGTCGGGTTTCAGGTCGACCACCACACGACAACCCGGATCACCGACGGCGATCCTCTCCTCGAGCAGGACCGTCACCGGCCCGTTCGTGTTACGCGCAGCGATCCCACCGAAGACGCTCGACGTCATCCGACACAGGGAGGGCGCCCGCGTGACCACGTCGCCGAAAGGACAGCGGGTGTTGCCGAGCACGATCCGGTCCTCGTTGGCCTCGATGACGTAGAAGCCACCGTCGATCGCGTGCTTGAGCCGCACGTAGCACTGGGACATCTGCTCCGCCGACATCTCGCCGACGAGGTTCAAGGCACGCCGGCTCTCCGCCTCCATCTGTCCGCCGACGTCGGCGCCCACTTGGGCGACAGCGGCCTCAGCAACATCGGGGCCCTGGTCGCGCTCGATGGTCTGTGCGAGCTGCACGACGAGCGCCCGCAGGAAGGACTCGCGACCGAACCCACCCTCGGGCAGGGCCTCGCTGAGGTCGGGAAGCGCACCCGTCGAGCGGCGTGGCCTGTCGTGGCTCACTTGTCTGTGGCGAGCGACGGGAAGCGTCACCGACACTCTCATCCCGGCTGCCTCCCTGGCCTCGGCCGTGAGCGAGGGCGCCAGGTGGCTGATCAGGAAGAGCCCGCGTCCGGACTCGGCCAGCGGGTCCGTCAACTCGAGCGGCTCACCTCCGAGCAGCGCCGGGTCGAAGCCGGGCCCGAGGTCACTCACCGTCAGCGTGGGCACCTCGTCGAGCCAGGACAGCGACACCCAGACCGGGCCGGCAGCGTGGCGTGCCGTGTTGCCGAGCAGCTCGCTGATCACCAGCTCCGCGTCATCGAAGTCGCTCTCCGCCTCGGCATGCCGCCTCAGGTAGTCGATCACCTCATGGCGCAGCGCAGTCACTGCGCGTACGTTCTCCCCGTCCAGCCACCAGTCCACCAAACCATCCTCTCGCGCGGGGGGCGTGTATGACAGGGATTTGCGTCAGGAAACCCTGTGCGGCGACGAAGCCGTGTCTTGGGGCTCGGCCTGCCGTGGCATCTGAGGCATGACCTGCCTCGAGGGGACGATCTCGACCGGGCACACGGCGGCGCGCATGAACGCACGAGCCTTGGCACCGAGCGCCATGACGTACGGCGCGCCCTCGCGGTGCCGACCCATCACCATCAGGTCCGCGTCTCGACCGATGTCCACGATGGCGTCGACGGCGCGCTCGTAGCGCAAGACCACCTGCACCTGTACTTCGGGATAGTCAGCCCTGAACCCCGCCAGCTGCTCCCACACGACCGGCTCGGTCTGCCGGTACCAGGCCTCGGCGTCGCGCGGAGTCCCGGCCACCGTGTCGTACGGCGGGGTCGGCCGCCAGGCGTACAGGACGACGAGATCCGCCCCACGGTCGTGGGCCGCCTCGAACCCGGCCCGCAGCACGTCGGGCGAGACGGGCGACAAGTCGATCGCGGCCACGACCCGCTGCCGCACCTCGGCGTTCTCCCACTCCTCGGGGACGGCGACCACGGGACAGCCGGCCCGGCTGGCGATCGAAGTCGTGGTCGAGCCGGTTCGGATATGGGCGAAGGTCGACGAACGGCGTCCGAGCACGATCAAAGAGGCGTCCTGGGTATGAGCGAGGAACGAACTGGTCTGGGGACCGTGCGCAAGCACCGTCTCGGTGCGGATCTTCTCGCCGCCCAGATGGTCGATGGTGGCGACCCCGTCCCGGAGGATCTGGGTCCCCACGGCCTTCAGGGAGTCCGCGGAGAACATCGGCAGCATCGGCGTCATCGCCACGGTCTCCGGGAGGACGTGCACCAAGCGGATCCCGTTGCCGGTCCGCTTCGCCTCGTCGACCCCGTACTTGATGGCGCGATCGGAGTCATCGCCGCCGTCGACTCCCACCACGATCATGTTCCTGAGTTCACGCTGGCTCTCGGTCATGGGGTCGAGACTCTCGCGTCACGAACAGTCCGGATAGGGCCTAACGTCACTGGTCCCGAGGGACTTTGCGGCCCCGACGCCTACCATGAGCATGCGATGAGCCAACCACCCGAAAGCCCCCAACCCGGGCCGTTCCGCGTCTCCTTCGTCACCGGCGTCACACCGGACAAATGGGCTACCAACTGGCGCCGCCGACCTGCTGCCCCGGCGCTGGAGCTGATGCCGGTCAGCGAGGCGGACCAGCTCACGGCGCTCCGTTCTGGCGACGTCCAGATGGCGTTCGTCCGCCTGCCGGTGGACCGCCAGGGGCTGCACCTGATCCCGCTCTACCGCGAGGTGGCGGTGGTGGTGGTGCACCACGAGCACCCGATCGCGGCGTACGACGAGATCCCCGTCGCAGATCTGGCCGACGAGCACCTGCTGCAGGACCCCGACGAGGTGCCGGCGTGGCGCGACGTCGCCACCGAGGTGCGGGATGGGACCCGGTACGACGTGCCGCCCATGAGCCTGAAGCAGGCGGTGGAGTCGGTCGCCGCGCAGGCGGGGGTCGTGGTGCTCCCGATGTCGGTGGCGCGCGTGCACCAACGCAAGGACGTCGTCGCCGTGCCCGTGCTCGGAGTCCCGGAGACCCAGATCGGCCTGGCCTGGCCCGAGACTGCTGAGGATGAACGAATCGAGGCGTTCATCGGTGTCGTCCGGGGCCGGACCGAGCGCAGTTCGCGTGGGAAGGCCCCCGCGCCTGCCGCTGCCAAGGCAGCCACCAAACGACCGTCCCGGCCCACGGGCGGCACGAAGCCGAAAAGCGGGGCCCGAAGGAACAGCGGGCGAGGCAGACGCCGCTCCTAGACCACCGCGTGATGCTCACCACGAACGGTTTCGCACGGCCTTCCGGGGGAACGATCCATCGGTGGCCAAACCCGGCGAATCGCCGAGGCGGCCACACCCCCGATCCCCCATCCCGAAGCCGAATGGAGGGGCGTCGCCCTGCGCGACGCCAACGCCCCTGTGAGTATCGACACCCCGCCGGCGCCGACGCAGCCGCTCCTGGACGACGCGCCTACTCAGCACCCCGTTCTCGAGGCTCCCACCGTCGAAGCACCAGCGCGAGGTAGCCGCATCGACCGTGCGGTCTTCGGCATCTCCGCGGTCATCGCGATCGCGTTCGTCGCCTGGGGTTTCCTCGACACGAAGAGCCTGGGCTCTGCCTCAGGCGGAGCGCTCGGCTGGACCGTGCACAACATGGGCTGGCTGTTCGTCGTCCTGGCCTCCGGTTTCGTGGCCTTCGTGCTCTGGCTCGCCGCCGGCCGGTTCGGGTCGATCCCACTGGGCAGCGACGACGAGGAGCCGGAGTTCCACACCGTCTCCTGGATCGCCATGATGTTCAGCGCCGGGATGGGTATCGGTCTGATGTTCTACGGCGTCGCCGAGCCGCTGTCGCACTTCACCTCTCCCCCGCCCGGCACCGGTCAGGCCGGTGACCCGCAGGCGGTCCAGTCGGCGATGGCCACCACGCTGTTCCACTGGACGCTGCACCCGTGGGCGATCTACGCGGTGGTCGGGATCGCCATCGCGTACGGCGTCTTCCGACGGGGTCGCACCCAGCTGATCAGCTCGGCCTTCATCCCGCTCATCGGCGAGAAGCGCGCCACCGGCACGGCTGGCCGCGTCATCGACATCCTGGCCATCTTCGCCACCCTCTTCGGTTCGGCCGCGTCGCTGGGCCTCGGTGCGCTCCAGATCGGCTCCGGCCTCCAGATCGTCGGCGGCATCGGCAAGGTCGGCAACGGCCTCCTCGTCGGCATCATCGCCGTCCTGACGATCGCCTTCATCGCCTCGGCCGTGTCGGGCGTCGCCAAGGGCATCCAGTGGCTGTCGAACATCAACATGGTGCTGGCCCTCGCCCTTGCCGTGTTCGTCTTCGTGGTCGGTCCCACGGTCTTCATCCTCGACCTGATCCCGACCGCCGTCGGCAGCTATTTCGAGGACCTCGCCATGATGTCCGCTCGTACCGAGGCAGCCGGTGGCGACGGGATGGCCGAGTGGCTGGCCGGCTGGACCGTCTTCTACTGGGCGTGGTGGCTCTCCTGGACGCCGTTCGTGGGCATGTTCATCGCGCGCATCTCCCGCGGCCGCACGATCCGGCAATTCGTCACGGGCGTGCTGCTCGTCCCGAGCCTGGTGAGCCTGGTCTGGTTCGCGATCTTCGGTGGTGCCGGAATCAAGGCCCAGCAGAACGGCGCCGACATCGCCGGCGCCGCGACCTCGGAGGGCCAGCTCTTCGGGCTGCTGGAGACCATGCCGCTGGCCGGCGTGACCACGGTCCTGGTGATGGTGCTGGTCGCGATCTTCTTCGTGTCCGGCGCCGACGCCGCGTCGATCGTGATGGGCACCCTCTCCCAGCGCGGCACGCTGACCCCCAGCAAGCCCAACGTCATCTTCTGGGGCGTCACCACCGGTGCGGTGGCTGCGGTGATGCTGTCCGTCGGCGGCGACTCGGCACTGACCGGCCTGCAGAACATCACCATCGTGGCGGCCCTGCCGTTCGCGATCGTGATGGTCGGCCTGGCCTGGGCCCTGGTCAAGGACCTGCGAACCGACCCGCTGATGGTCCGGCGGCGCTACGCCGCGGCCGCCGTCGAGAAGGCAGTCGTCACGGGTGCGACCCTGCACGGCGACGAGTTCGCCCTCACCGTCGAGGCCGCGGACGAACCCCTGCTCACCGAGGGCGACACCTCGCCCAGTGACTCTGCGGAGGTCGTCCGGGGCTAGCTGCTCGGGAGCAGCCCGCGCTGTACGGCGATCGAGAGGGCCTCGAGCTTGCTGTGCGCGCCGAGCTTGGCGGAGAGGTTCGCGACATGGTTGCGCACGGTGTGCACGCTGACCGTGAGCTCATCCGCAATGGCGGCGTTCGAGAGCCCCCTGGCGAGCATGGTGAGCACTTCCTGCTCCCGGCGGGTCAGGTCCGGCTCCGGACCGGTGGTCCGGCTGAGCTTCGGCAGCAGGCGCGTCAGCATCTCCGGGGAGATCACCGCTTCTCCCCGGGCTGCTGCGCGCACCGCGCCCGTGACCTCGGCCAGGCCACGCGTCTTCGACACGAAGCCGACCGCTCCCGCCTCGATCGCCTCGACCAGGATCTGGTCTGTCACGGCCGCCGTCAGCACCACGATGTGCATGCTCGGTCGCAGGCCTCGCAGCTCGGGGATCGCCTTGACGCCGTCACCGTCGGGCAGCCGATGGTCGAGCAGCAACACGTCGGGGGCGGCTGTGGCGACGCGCGCTCGCGCCTGCGCGAGATCAGGGGCGAGGCCGACCGAGACCATGTCCGGCTCGTCGTCGAGCACCATGGCGAGACTGGCTCCGAGGACCTCGTGGTCGTCCACGATCAGGACCCGGATTCGATGGTTCACGTCGTGCGCGCGCTCGTCGTCCGTGAGCGTCTTGTCCAACGCCATCGAACGACCCCCTCTGCGCCGCCTGGTCGGCGGACCCCATCGCGACCCTTCCTAGTATGCATGCACTACCGGAGTTGGCACGGTCGTACGGCGCATCTTCGGGAGATTGAGGGCAGACTTGAGTGGCCCGAGGCACGCCCACGCCGAGGTGCAGATGGGAACTGCCCGTGCGCCGCGTCAGCATCCTGATCGCCGACGACCATCCGGAGATGGTCTCGGCGCTGGTCAGCGTGCTCGAGGACGACCCTCGATTGGCGATCGTCGGCACCGTCACCAATGGGCCCGACGCCCTGGCGTTCGCTCGGGATCGATCCGTCGACCTCGTCCTGCTCGACGTGCACATGCCCGGCGGCGGGGTCGAGGCTGCCGAGGCGTTGACCGAGCTGCGCCACTCGCCCGTCATCGTGGCCATCTCGGCCCAGTCCGGGCCCGCCGTCGTCGAGGCGATGGTGCGCGCCGGCGCTACTGGCTACGTGACGAAAGGACGGGTCGGGGAGACCCTTCCCGACCTGTTGATCCGGTGTGCCGACGGCGAGGTCGTGCTCGCCAGCCCGGTCGCCGGCGCGGCCATGCGGGCGGTCGTCGACCCGACCATCGCCGTCGTCTAGCCACCAACAGAGCGTCAGGAATCGAGCTCGGGCACTCGTCCTTGTCCCTAGGATGGCCGTATCGCGCCCCGACCCCCGCGTTCCGGGGCGCGTCCCGAGGGGGGACAGATGGTGATCGATCAGACGTCCGCAGCCGCGCCCGCGCCCGGCCCACCGGTGGGTCCACACGTGCTCTTCAGCATCGACCTCACCGGCCGATGCACGATGTCGGTGGGCAGTGGTCTGCGCGAGATGGGGCTGGAGCCCGGACAGCTGGTGGGCGTGAACCTGCTCGAGCTGTACGCCGAGGACACCGAGGCCTGTGACTCCATCCGGCAGGCTCTGGCCGGCGAGACGTTCACCGTCGAACGAGAGTTCCAGGGCCGGATTCTCTCCGTCTACTACCAGCCGACGTACGACCAAGACGGGCAGCCCACTGGCGCCACGGGCGTCTCGACAGATGTGACTGCGCAGCGGGCGACCGAACGGGCAGCGCGTGAGGCCCGCGAGCGGCTCGCGGTGCTGGCAGACCTGTCCGTCGCGCTGACCCGAGAGGTGCTGCACCCGGACGCCGTCCTCCAGGTCGCCTCGACGGCTCTTGCACAAGCTCTGGGGGGCACCGGGGCCATCTGGATCCGGTCTGCCGCTGAGCTGGGACCCGAGCCCAACGTCACGTGGGGTGCTCCGACGTCCGAGCGCGTCGCCTGGTTACCGCCATCGGAAGCGAACATCTCGTCACTGCAAGGACCCGAACCGTTCGAGCGCGACGACATTCACGGAGTGCTGATTCCCCTGGTCGCGCGGGGGTCGGTCGTCGGCCTCGCTGAAGCGGTACGACCCACAGGAGAGCTGAAACCAGAGGAAATCGACCTGGCAGCCGACATCGCGGACCGCAGCGCGCTGGCCCTCGACAACGCCTTGCTCATCCAGTCCGAACGGGACGCCCGCGAGGAGCTCACCAAGTTCAAGGCGCTCGCAGACGCCTCGCAGAACCTGATCTCCATCGCGGACCGGGATGGGCGTCCGATCTACCGGAACCCGCGAATGCAGGACTCCGGGGTGGCCGACGGCTTCAACGACGTATGGGCGGGCGCCCTGGCGCGTCTGGGGCCGGCAAAGACCGCCGAGATGCGTGAGTCACTGACCGCCACGGGCAGATGGTCGGGCGACCTCGCCGTCAACCTGAACAACAATCAACTCGTCGTCCAGGCCGACGTCTTTCAGCTCACCCACCCAGTGACCGGCACTCGGCTCGGCACCGGGTGGATCGCTCAGGACGTCAGCGCCCTGCGCGACATCGAGAACGCTCTGCGCGATGCGAACGCGGACCTGAAGCAGTTCAAGGCCCTCGTCGAGGCCTCGCCGGACTTCATCGCCATCGCCGGCACCGACGGCATGGTCAAGTACATCAACCCGCCAGGCCGAGCCTTGATCGACCTGGACCCCGAGATCGACATCAGCAAGACGACGATCGCCGACTACCTGACACCCGAGGGTCTCGAGGCCTCGCTCAACATCGAGCAACCCGCAGTCGTCGCACACGGACACTGGGAGGGGCAGTCAACTCTCCGGCACCACGGCGGCGGACCCGCCATCCCCGTTGAGATCAGAAGCTTCTTGATGCGCGACGTCGAGACCGGCGAACCGTTCGCCCTCGCGACGGTCCAGCGCGACATCACCGACCGGCTGGCCTACGAGCATGCGCTCCAAGACCTCGCCGACCAGCGCCAGGCTCTCCTGACCCGTCTGGTCGACGCCCGAGAAGTCGAGCGGAGCCAGATCGCCGCGGACGTGCATGACGACCCAGTCCAGGCGCTGTCCGCGGTGGAGCTTCGGCTCGGCCTACTGGCACGCAAGCTCCGTGATCGGGCGCCGGACCTGATCGACACGTTGGCGCCGCTGCAGTCCAGCGTCTCCGGCGCAACGGACCGGCTTCGCGCACTGCTGTTCGACCTCGAGCCCCCGGACCTCGACCAGGGGCTGACCTGGGCCCTGCGCAGGGCTGCTGAGGAGACGTTCGCCGACACAGAGGTCGCCTGGACGGTGCGCGAGAACGGTCCCGTCGACGTCACGGCCACGACCCGCGTGATCCTCTACCGCATCGCCCGCGAAGCCCTGACGAACGTCCGGAAGCACGCAGATGCACGTCACGTCGATGTCACCGTCAGCGCCGGAACCACGGGCATCGAGGTGACGATCGCGGACGACGGATGCGGGCTCGGCGCCCAACCCTCGAAGCCGACTCCCGGCCACCGCGGCCTGTTCAACATGAAGGACCAGGCTGCCATCGCAGGCGGCTGGTGCACGGTCGCCGACCGGCCAGGTGGCGTCCTCGTGACGGTGTGGCTCCCGGTCGTCCCGTCCGGAATGGCACCTTCGCACTAGATGAATACGTGCCACCGCACCGGGCGCCAGCAGCACGAGGTGCGCCACACTGTAAGTGCGTCGATCGGCTCGTATCCCCCGTCGGGCCGGTCGGCGCTTTTACGTGCCCGGGCTCTCCAGGGCTTCGGCGTCCGTGCGATACGCCGCCGCATGGTCGCTTAGCGAGTCAGCACTTCAGCGATCGTCGCTCACGCGCCGACCCTACGGATCTGGATCTGGATCCGGAGGAGTGAGCTACCCGCAGCCGCGTCCGAGCCTGCCGCGAGAGCAGCGGGCCTACCTCGGAGCCGGGAACGGGACGGCTGAACAGGAAACCTTGGCCCAGGTCGTAGCCCAGGTCGCGCATGGCGTCGTGCTGGGCGGGCGACTCGATCCCCTCCGCCGCCACGGCCAGCCCCAGCCCGCGAGCCATCTGCACGGTGGAGTCCGCGACGATCGAGGCACGGCGGTCCCGGGGCACGCGGCGGACGATGCTGCGATCGAGCTTGAGCGTCGTGATCGGCAGCTCCAGCACCCGCTCGAGTGACGAGAAGCCGGTTCCGTAGTCGTCGAGCGCGAGCCCTACACCCGCCTCTCGCAGGCCCACCAACTCGTTGAGCACGACGCGGTCCTCGACCAGATCGGCAGTCTCGGTGATCTCGAGAACGACCTGCTCGGGCGAGCATCCGCACCGTTCCACCTCCTGCATGACGGTCTCCCCCAGGCCGGCGTTGCGCAGCTGGGCGACGCTCACGTTCACACCGATGAGGAGCCCGTCAGCCTCGGGGACGTGTCGAAGTGCCGTGAGCAGCTCGAGGGAGGCCCGGAGGATCTGTCGTCCGACCGGCAGGATCAGTCCGCTGCTCTCGACGACGGGAAGGAACTGCGCCGGCTGCACCGTGCCCAGCGTCGGATGCTCCCATCGCAGCAGCGCCTCCAGCCCGGATACCCGCCCGGTCGCGAGGTCGACCTGCGGCTGGAAGTATGGCACGAGCTCACCCTGGTCGAGGGCCGCGCGGATCCGGGTCGGGCTTCTCAGCTCATCAGCCGGGGCTGATGGCGAGAAGCCCCTCGCACGGTCTCCCCGTCGCAGCTCGAGGATGAACATCGCCTGGTCGGCGAGCCGGGCCAGCAGCTGGAGCTGCTGGCCCGAGAAGCGCCTGGGACGGCGGTCCATGACGCTCAACGCCCCGACCGGAAGCCCGTCCCGGCCGATCAACGGCACCCCCGCATAGGAGCGGACGCCGGCTGGACCGGAGACCATGGCTAGGTCGCAGAATCGTGGGTCCCTCCGCGCGTCGGTGACCGTCAGCGGTCTCCCGGTCCCCACCACCTCAGCGCAGAAGCTGCCGTCCCGGTCGGTCGCCGGTTCGTCCAGCCCCACCAGCGACTTGAACCACTGGTCCTCCGCGTCGACGAGCGCGATCGCAGCGACCGGCGAGGCCGTGATCTTCGAGGCCAGCATGGTGATTGCGTCGAACTCCGGCTCGGGTCCGGTCCCGAGTACGCCGTACGAGCGCAGCGACTCGAGCCGGTCGATCTCGTGTGGGTGACGCACCGGAGCCCCTGACCCCTGGAACTTCCAGGTCATTGCGAGTCTTTGCGGTGTCACAACCCGTTGGCAATGATTTGGGGCGGAGATGGCACCCATGTACCACGAATCCGGTACCTGAGTACCCACACAAACCGGACGAGACGCCTACCAGCCTGCGGGAAGCGGCCTGCCCTCGTGGAAGCCCGCCGCCGACTGGACGCCGACGACGGCGTTGTGGCGGAGCTCCTCAAGTGAGCGCGCGCCGGCGTACGTGCACGCGGAGCGCACTCCGGCGCAGATCTGGTCGATCAGGTCCTCGACTCCGGGGCGGTGCCGGTCGAGGTACATCCGGCTCGAGGAGATCCCCTCCTCGTAGAGACCCTTTCGGGCCCGGTCGAACGACGTCTCTGCGCTGGTCCGGTTCGCCACCGCGCGAGCGGACGCCATGCCGAAGCTCTCCTTGTACGCACGACCGTCCGCGTCGACGTGCAGGTCGCCGGGAGACTCGTGCGTGCCTGCGAACCACGAGCCGATCATCACCGAGGACGCACCGGCCGCGAGCGCAAGCGCCACGTCGCGGGGATGCCGCACTCCCCCGTCAGCCCAGACGTGGCGGCCCAGCTCCCGGGCGGCGTCGGAGCACTCCAGGACGGCGGAGAACTGGGGTCGGCCGACGCCCGTCATCATCCGGGTCGTGCACATCGCGCCGGGTCCCACACCGACCTTGACGATGTCTGCGCCGGCGTCGACGAGCTCCCGTACCCCTTCGGCAGACACCACGTTGCCGGCGGCGACGGGCACCCCCGGGTCGATGGAGCGAACTGCGCGCAGTGCTTCGATCATCCGGTCCTGATGTCCGTGTGCGGTGTCGACGACGAGGACGTCGGCACCTGCCTCGACCAGGTCACGAGCCTTCGCCGCCACGTCACCGTTCACGCCGATCGCCGCGGCCACGCGGAGCCGACCCTCATCGTCGACGGCGGGGGTGTACAGCGTGGAGCGCAGCGCCGCGGTCCTGGTCAGCACGCCTCGGAGGCGACCATCGGCGTCGACGACCGGTGCCACCCGACGCCGTGCCGCATCAAGGAGGTCGAAGGCCTCCCGCGGGGTGACCGTGTCAGGCAGGGTCACCGGCTTGGCGGACATCACCTGGTGCACCTGGGTGAACCGGTCCACGGAGGTGCAGTCCTCTTCGGTGACCACGCCCACGGGCCGGCCGTCCTCGACCACGAACGCAGCCCGGTGTGCGCGCTTCGGCAGCAGCGCCATCGCGTCGCTGACGGTCTGCGACGGGTCCAAGGTGATCGGGGTGTCGAAGACGATGTGGCGCTGCTTCACCCAGTCGATCACCTCGTGCACGACCGGCAGCGGGATGTCCTGCGGGATCACGGTGACACCCCCGCGCCGGGCGACCGTCTCGGCCATCCGGCGTCCGGAGACTGCCGTCATGTTGGCGACGACGAGAGGGAGGGTTGCCCCCGACCCGTCGGAGGTCGAGAGGTCGACGTCGTACCGGGAACCGACGTCGGAGCGTCGCGGCACCATGAAGACGTCGTTGTAGGTCAGGTCGTAGCCGGGAGAGGTCTCATTCGACGAAGCGCACGGGGCAACGATCCTACAAAGCGCGCTGGCAACCAAAGCGAGGTCAGGATCTCCCCACCGCGGCTCTGTCAGGCTGGACGACGTGCCCACAGACCCGTCCGGCGATAGGACTCACGACGCCGAGATCGCAGCGCGCGCCGCGAGCCGCTTCGCCGCCGAGTACGGACGTCCGCCGGCAGGTGTGTTCGTGGCCCCCGGACGCGTGAACCTCATCGGGGAGCACCTGGACTACAACGGCGGTAGGTGCCTGCCGTTCGCACTCCCCCAGGCCTGCTACGTCGCCTCGGCAACCAGGGACGACGCCGTGGTCCGGATCCGCAGCGAGCAGCTGAACGAGACCTGGACAGGCAGCCCCAGGGAGTGCGGCCCCGGAGCTGCGACCGGGTGGGCCAGCTATGCAGCCGGCGTGCTCTGGTCGCTGCGAGAAGAGGGGTTCGACGTACCGGGCCTGGACCTCCTCGTCGACAGCCGGGTGCCGATCGGGGCCGGCCTGTCGAGTTCGGCCGCTCTCGAGTGCTCGGTCGCCCTCGCCGCGTGCCATGCCGCTGGGGTCGCGCTGGACCAGCAAGTACGCGAGCGCGTCGTGTCGGCCTGCATTCGAGCGGAGAACGAGGTCGCCGGCGCCGCGACGGGAGGTCTCGACCAGACCGTGGCGATGTTCGCCGAAGCCGGGCACGCCCTGCTGCTCGACTTCGCCGACGGATCCTCCCGCCAGGTGCCGTGGGACCCCGCCACCCACGACGTCGAGCTGCTGGTGATCGATACCCGGATCAGCCACGCGCTGGCCGACGGCGGGTACGGCGACCGGCGCGCAGACTGCGAGTCGGCGGCCGAGCTGCTCGGCGTCGACACGCTGGCCACCCTGCCGGTGGCCGCGCTCGACACGCTCAGCGATCCACGGCTGCGGCGGCGGGTGCGTCACGTGGTGTCCGAGCAGGAGCGCGTGGGCGCCGCGGTGACCGCCCTCGAGCACGGCGACATGAACGCTCTCGGGGAGCTGCTCAACGGCTCGCACACCTCGCTCCGGGACGACTTCGAGGTGTCCTGCCTCGAGCTCGACACTGCGTGTGCAGCGGCCACGGAGGCCGGTGCCTACGGGGCCCGGATGACGGGAGGGGGGTTCGGCGGATCAGCGATCGCCCTGCTCCCACGCGGGCGTGCGGTCGACGTCAGGCTGGCCGTCGAGGAGCAGTTCGCCGACCGGGGCTGGCGCACCCCGTCGTTCCTGGCCGGCGTCCCGAGTGCGGGCGCACGGCAGCTCCCCTGGCGCTAGAAACCGCCGTGAGCTGACGCCTCCGGCACCTCGCCGGAGGCCCGCTGGTCGAACGGGAGCGGATCCCCGATCAGCGGGCCCTGTGCTGCCGCGCACCCCCGAGCCCTGAGCAGCCCGAGCTGCTCTCGGGACTCCACGCCGATCGCGACCACCTCGACCTCGAGCGCCAGCCCCATCGACACCATTGCATCGACGAGGGCACACGAGGTGAGGTCCGAAGGCAGCCCGGACACCAGGTGCCGACCGATCTTGAGCTGGCGCACCGAGAGATCGCGGAGCAGTGCGAACGACGCGTTGCCGGTGCCGAACTCGTCGAGCGAGATCCCGACTCCCAGCGCCACCAGCGCCGGGAGGACCTGCGTGTTGTCAGCCCCGGTTCCCTCGGCGTAGTCGGCGATCTGTACCTCGATGCTGGAGGGCGGCAGCCCGTAGGCGTCGAGCAGCTCGCGGAGCTCGTCGACAAGCGCACTCGTGAGATCGCCCCACGAGATGCTCAGGGCAAGTCGTACGTCGAGCTCGCCCTCGTCACGCCAGGCCGCCGCGTGCTCGCACGCCTGGTCGATGGTCCAGGAGGCCACCCGTGCGGAGAGCGGGGACGGTCCCCCCTTGCGCACTAGGTGCCCGGGGTCCAGCAGGCCCCGCTCGGGGTGGTGCCAGCGCAGCAGCGCCTCGCGCGCGACGACGCGCCCGGTGCGCAACGAGACGACCGGTCGGTAGAGCAGGCAGAGATCCCCGGCTTCGACAGCGAGCTCGAACGCCGACTCCAGGTCGAGCCGCTCGGTGATCTCCTCGTGCATCTCGGGGTGGAAGAACGACACCCTGCCCTTGCCCGCTGCCTTGGCGTCGTACATGGCCAGGTCCGCGTTCCGAAGCAGCATGTCGGCCGACTCGCCATCAGCGCTCAGCGCGACGCCGATGCTCCCCATCGGCCGAATCCGCCGCCCGTGCACCTCGAAGGGCTCGGACAGCGTGTCCAGCAGGCGGGCGACCTGGGCGTCGAGGTCACCCTCGGCCGCGACGTTCCGAATGGCCACGGCGAACTCGTCACCCCCGAGCCGAGCAACGGTGTCGGTCCTGCGGGTCGCCTGTTCGAGTCGTCGGCTCACCTCGACCAGGAGCTCGTCGCCGGCGGCGTGACCCAGGGAGTCGTTGACCTCCTTGAAGCCGTCGAGGTCCAGCAGCAGCACGCCGACCGTGCGCTGCTCCTCCGTGGCCCTGGCCAGGTAGTCGTCGAGCCGGTCGCGGAACACCACGCGGTTCGCCAGCCCGGTCAATGCGTCGTGCAGCGCGAGCTGGGTCAGCCGATGGCGCGCATGCTCGCGCTCGATGACCCGGCCGATCTGCGTGCCCACCACGTCGAGGAGCCGGAGCTCGTCGGGCGCCGGGTCTGCCTCGTCGGTGGAGAAGAACTCCAGAACTCCGACGAGCCGCTCCTGGGAACGAATGGGGAACGCGAGGAACGTCTTGATGCCGAGGTCCTCCGCCACGTCGCGGCGGAGCAGGTTCACGGTGTCGTCTGATGTGCGGAACCACACCGGCTGACCGCTCGCGAGGGCTGAGCCGGCGATCCCGGACTCACGCGTGAACTGGATGTTCTCCGACGCCGCGACAAAGGAGCCGAAGCGGTCGCGGTCCTCCACGTGCCAGGCGATCGTGGTCAAGTCCGTACCGCCACGCTCGTCGGGGACGAGGAACGCATGGGCTATCGGCCAGCCGAACGCGTCGGACACCTTCTGGAGCGTCACCCGGACGGCGCGCGCGACATCACCGGACTGGTTCGCCGCGACCGCCACCTCCTGGATCAGGGTCATGTGGGTCTGCTCGCGGGCCTGACTCGCCTCGGCCCTGCGGCGCTGGCTGATGTCGCGCAGGATCCCGGTGTAGTAGCGCTGGCCGTCGTGGTTCCACCCGGAGATCGAGAGCTCGACCGGGACCTCGACCCCGTCGGAACGCAACGCGTTCAGCTCGACGTTGCGTAGTTCCTTCGGGCTGGCCACCCTCGCGGAGTCGCCCCAGGCCGGCATCGTGCCCATCGCGGAACCGCTCCGGCATGAAGTCGCGCATGTGGCCGCCGACTGCCAGCTCGGCGGTGACGCCGAAGAGCTCCTCCGCGGCGTCGTTCCACGCCTGGACCACGCCCTGGTCGTCGATGACCACGATGGCGTCCGACGCGGTCTGGGTCACCGAGAGCAACCGGGTTCGGCTGGCGTCCAGCTCGCGGGTCCGAATGCGCACCTGGCCTTCGAGATCGGAGCGCAGCACGGCTGCATCGGCGAGCACCAGCCCCTCGCGCAGCACCGCGAGTGTCGCCGTCGCGATCGCGATCCCGACCAGGACTGGGTCGTTCGTCCAGGTGTCGGGTGCGGTGACGGTCGCGATCAGCGCGAGGATCAGCACCAGGTAGACCACTCCCTGGCTCGAGACGGCAGACCACTCGACCGTGGTTCTGGACTCATTGGGCGTCACCGCGGCGGCCGACGTCGCGTCGTCGGCGTCAGGGAATGCCAACGACGCGACACCCACCAAGAGGAAGCCCGTGGTGTACCCCGCCTGCCAGAAGCCGTCCCCGGGTACGAGCTCGCCCAAGAACCCCGCTCGCACGTAGAACGTGTCTGAGACGGCGACCAGGAAGAGCCCGACACACAGCAAGAACATCGAGAACCGGGCACGGCTCTGGCGAAGGGCAAGGCTGAGTACGACGGCGGCAATGGTGACGTCAACGATCGGATAGGCGATCGTCACCAGCCAGGCCAGGTCGTGAGCTCCTTGCTGGTCGGTCACGTCACCGAGCAGCGTCCGCCAGCTCAGCAGTACCAGCGAAGCAGCGATGACCAGGCCGTCGACGAACGTGTGCGCGCGAGAGACTGCGTGAGGAACCTGCCAGGAGAAGAGCACCAACCCGACGATCAGGGGAATCGCGAACCCGAGGTAGAGCGCATCGGCCACCGACGGATACGGCGGCTCGCCGGTGAGCAGCAGGCCGGCGCCGAACGCGATGCTTCCGCTGCCCCAGATGGCGAGCGCGACCCCGACGAGCGCCCAGCCAGCTTTGTCGGCACGCTGTGGGGATGTGCGTGACCGGCGTAAGCATAGGAAGGCCACGCCCAACGGCGTGACGACGTGGCTGAGCAAGAGCACGGCGGGACGGGCGTCCCCCACCGGACCAGCAGAGCCCAACCAGCCGGCGAAGCCGACCGCGATCAGCAGGACCGCCGAGAGCGCCAGCCCCGAGGACCTTGCGGAGATCGCCACCCGAACCTCCCAAGATGTCTGTTCTGGCCCGATGCCGTGACAGGTGCGAAATTAGCAAGGATCAGGCGCGCTATCGGGGATTTACGGGACTCGCCGCCCCACGGTCAGGATCGGATCTCCGGCATCCCGAGCAGGAAGCCTTGCGCGTGACGGACCCCCAGGTACCTGAGGACCTGCAGATCGTCGTCCGTCTCCACGCCCTCGGCGACGAGAAGGGCACCCGTGCGGCCGGCGAACCGCACCATTGCGTCGCACATCGCCTGACGGCCGGCGTGCGACGCGATGCCACGAACCAGTGCCCGGTCGAGCTTGAGCACGTCGGGGCGCAGGTCGAGGATGTGCTCGAGTCCGGCGTATCCCGATCCCGCGTCGTCGACGGCGATCCGTACTCCCGCGCTGCGGAGCTGGTCGAGCCTGTCGACCAGGAACTGCGACATCAGCACCGGCTGATGTTCGGTGAGCTCGACAACCATGCGCCCAGGTGCCTCACCGGTCAGCAGCTTGAGGATGGTGTCGGACGCCGCAAGAGCTTCTGGCGACAGGTTGACGGACAGGCTCAAGGGCTCAGGAATGTCCGGAAGGAGCCTCAACGCGGCTTGGATGGCTGCCTCTTCGAGCTCGGGCCCAAGGCCCACCGCCGTAGCCTCGGCGAACCACCGGTCCGGAGCCCAGCCCGGCTCGCTGGGGAACCTGGCAAGCGCCTCGTAGCCGCTCACCACGTCACGCCGGATGTCGAAGATCGGCTGCAACGCGATCGCCGGACCACCGTCGCTGATGACGTCGGAGACACGTTCGATGACCACCTCGGACGCGTAGCGGTCCCCCTGCAGAGCGTGCAGGTGCGCGCCGACCACGTCGCCGAGCACTCGCATCACGACCAGGTCCCGTTCCCGCAACCTCGGGTCTGCGTCACGACTGAAGCAGCAGAGGCTCCCGAACGAGACCCCGTCGGGGCCGAGCAGCGGGACCGAGACGTAGCTGCCGATGTTGAGGACCTGCGTGATGGGCAGGTTCGCGGCTTCGGGAAGGGCCGACGTGTCCAGGATCAGCTGGGGAAGGCGACCGTCGGCCACCCTGGCGCAGTAGGTCTCCTCCAGGGGATCGCTGTCGCCGGGGGCGACCGGACAGAACGAGTCGCCCGCATCGACGTACTCGAAGAACCGGCGCCCGGCCTCGAACCTCCCGACGAAGGCGACCTCGGCACCGAGGTGGGCACGGAGGGCCGCCAGGCTCGCCTGGATGACCTGGCGCGAACTCTCGTTGGAGGTTCCCGGGTGCACACCAGGCAGAGGCGTCGTCGTCACTTTTCAAGTATTGCCGGTCTCTTTGCAAAACGGTAGGAAACCGGGGCAACTGGGGCGGAGGGCGCAGATCAGGAGGTGACGTCGTTGGGATGCGACCCGACACGGGCGCCGCGGTCGAGCCCGTCGATCGCGGCCATGTCTCGCTCGTCGAGCTCGAAGTCGAACACCTCGAGGTTCTCGACCATCCGCTCGCGCCTAACGGTCTTCGGGATCACGATGATGTCGTGCTGCAGGTGCCACCGCAGCACCACCTGGGCCGGCGTCCGGTCGTGCTTCTCGGCGACCAGCTTGAGGGTGGGGTCGCCGAGCAGGTCGCCTCCCTTGGCGATCGGGCTCCATGCCTCTGTCGCGACGCCGAGCTCGTCGTTGGCAGCCCGGACTTCGCGCTGCTGCAGGTACGGGTGCAGCTCGACCTGGTTGACCGTCGGCACGATCTCGGCGCCGTCCACCAGAGCACGCAGGTGCTGTGGCTCGAAGTTCGAGACTCCGATCGCCCGGATCCGGCCATCCAGGTAGAGCCGCTCCAGAGCGCGCCAGGTGTCCGCAGCGGTGCCTTGACCGGGCAAGGGCCAGTGGATCAGGTACAGGTCCAGCTGGTCGAACCCCAGCCGCGCCATGGTCGCGTCGAAGGCGCGCAAGGTGCTGTCGTAGCCCTGATCGCTGTTCCACACCTTGCTGGTCACGAAGACCTCGTCGCGCACGAGGCGGGACTCCCGGACGGCCGCCCCCACTCCCCGCTCGTTGCCGTAGATCGAGGCTGTGTCGATGTGGCGGTACCCGACGTCGAGCGCCTCGGTGACGACGTGCTGAGCCTCATCGGCGGAGACCCGCCACACCCCGAAGCCGACCTTCGGGATCTCGATGCCGTTCTTCAGGACCACGCTGGGGACGCTCATGGCTCCATCCTGCCGCAGGACGTCAAGGCGTCCGCGATCTCGGCCGCGGCGTCGCCCGCTCCGTCGAACGGCGCCCTGACTTGGTCGCCGAGCAGCGGGCGCGAGCGACGTCCCGGTAGGTCGGCGTAGATCTTCATGCGCCCCATGGTGCCGTGCCGGGGGCGTCGGCTACTTCAGCTCGACCGACGACTTGCCGAGCAGTCTTCGAGCGACGATCAGCTGTTGGATCTGCTGCGTGCCCTCGAAGATGTCGAGGATCTTCGAGTCGCGCGCCCACTTCTCCAGCAGCTCGTGCTCGCTGTAGCCGATGCTCCCGGCCAGCTCGACGCACCGCAGCGTGATGTCACTACCGACCCGCCCCGCCTTGGCCTTCGCTATCGACGCCTCCAGCGAGTTCGGCTCACGGTTGTCCGCCTTCCACGCCGCCTGCAGTGTCAGCAGGTACGCCGCCTCCCAGTCGGCCTCGAGCTGGAGAAACGTGGCCGCCGCGGCCGACTGGCTGAGCGCCGGCCGGTCGTAGTCGATCGTCACATCGGCCTGGGCGAAGAGGTCCCGGGTGAGCTCGAGCGCTGCCCGGGCACACCCCAGCGCCATCGATGCCACGAGCGGCCGGGTGTTGTCGAAGGTCGCCATCGCTCCGGCGAACCCTTGCTTCACATCGATCTCAGGGCTGCCCAACAGGTTCTCGGCAGGTACGCGACAATCCTCGAAACGAATGGTCGCCGTGTCGGACGAGCGGATGCCGAGCTTGTGCTCGAGCCGCTCGACGGTCATCCCGGGCGTGCCCTTCGGAACGACGAACGACTTGATCGCGGCCCGGCCGAGATCCTTGTCCAGGGTCGCCCAGACGACGACTGCGTCGGACCGGTCCCCCGCCGTGACGAAGATCTTCTCGCCGTTGAGGACGTAGTGGTCCCCGTCGAGCCTGGCCGTCGTCTGGATGTTGGCGGAGTCCGAGCCGGTGCCGGGCTCGGTGATCGCCATCGAGGCCCAGACGCCGGCGAAGCGCTCGAGCTGCTCGTCGTTCGCGACGGACGCGATCGCCGAGTTGCCGAGCCCCTGGCGCGGCATGGACAGCAGGAGGCCCACGTCGCCCCAGCACATCTCCATGATCGACAGCACTGACGCGAGGTTGGTGCCGTTCTTGGTCCCCCGGCCGTCGTCCACGTCGTCGTCGGAACGTCGTACGCCGGACGCACCCGCGCCGTTCGACGCCCCCGACTCGGAGAGGCCGTCGATCATGGCGGCCAGCATGTCGAGCTCTTTGGGGTACTCGTGCTCGAGCAGGTCGTACTTGCGGGAGTTGGGACGCAGCAGGTTCATGGCGACCTGGTGGGCCTGGCCGATCAGCGGCCGGAACTTCTTCGGGGTTTCGAGGTTGATCATGGCTTCCTTGCCTCGCTGGTTGTCGTCGGGCGGGTCTCGACCGGACGGATCAGACGAGGACGCCTCCCTCCATGACAGCGATGGCACGCAGATCGCGGTACCAGCGCTCGACGGGGTGCTCCTTGACGAAGCCGTGGCCGCCCAGCAGCTGGACGCCGTCGTTGCCGATCTGCATGCCGCGCTCGGCGCACAGGCGACGCGCGAGTGCGACCTCGCGTGCGAACGACCGACCCTGAGCTGCTCGGCTGGCGGCGCGGTAGGTCACCAGGCGCATCCCCTGCAGCTCGATGCCGATGTTGGCGACCATGAAGGCGACGGACTGCCGGTGGCTGACCGGTTCGCCGAAGGCCTGACGCTCGTTCACGTACGGGATGACGTAGTCGAGCACGGCTTGTGCGGTGCCCAGCGACAGCGCGCACCATGCGAGCCGGGACAGCCGGACGCACTCGACGTAGTCGTCCGCGTCGCCCAGCAGGGAGATTCCATCGGCGCGGACCTGGGTGAGCACGATCCGCGTCAGGGCCGCTGCTCTGAGTCCCATCGACGGCTCGGCCTCGACCTCGAGACCCGCGGTGCCCGACTCGATGAGGAAGAGGCGCGGCACGCCGTCGAGCTCGGCACCCACGACGAACAGCTCGGCGTCAGCACCTCCCGGAACCATCGACTTCACGCCACTCAGCAGGTAGCCGTCGCCGTCACGGGTCGCGGTCGTGCGTAGCTCGAACGGGTCGAACAGCGGGCGAGGCTCGGTGAGGGCCAGAGCGGCGACCGGTACGTCGTCCCCGGTGAACGCCGGAAGGTACGTCGCCTGCTGCTCGTCGCTCCCCCAGAGCGACAGCGCGGTTCCGACTGCCCCTGGGGCCAGCGCCGCCACGGCAAGTCCCATGTCGCCGTGCGCGAGCGCCTCATGCACGAGGGTGCCCGCCATCGCGGATCGCTCGGTCGAGATGCCACCGAGCGCCTCGGGGACGCCCAGGATCGGCAGCCCGATCTCGCGGCCGGCCTGCAGCAGCTCCGCCGGCGCGCCGGTGGCGTCGTTGGCCGCGGCTGCGGCCGGGCGCACCACCTCGGCTGCGAACTCGGACACCACGTCGACGAGCATCTGCTCGTCTTCCGTAGGCGTGATGTCGAAGCGGTTGGTGCTGGTCGCGGACGGCACGCGGGTGGGCGTCGCCTTGCGCCGGCCCGCGCGCTTGAACTGTCGGTTGACCGCGCCCAGGGTGCGGAAGCCGGACCGAGTTGCCTCGAAGACCACTCGCTCGGTGGGCTTCCGCAGACCGAACCGGTCGAGGACGCCCGTCTGCGCTACACGGTTCAGCATCGAGACGGCGAAGCCGATCGGGTCGGGGCGCTCGTGCGCGGCGAGCCCGTGCTTGCTCGCCGGGGTCGCGGCCGGTCGTTCACTGCGGGGCGGGGTGATCGCGGACATGAGGCAACTGTAACTCCGAGTTACACGCGCCGCTACGGACGTACGACGTGGCGCACGTCACGCCTCAACCGGTGGTCGAGCCCCCGTTGGTCGAGCTTGTCGAGACCACCGGCTGGTCTCGACAAGCTCGACCAACGGGACAGGCTTGACCAGCGGGACGAGCTCGACTGAGGGAGGCGGCCTAGGATGACCGGCATGTCCGAGGCACCCACTCCCCTGCCCGAGGGCGGCCAGGTCCGCCCGATCACCCGCTGGGGCGAGCCCGTCATGCACCGCACCCAGGAGCCCGTCACCGAGTTCGACGATGACCTGCGCGTCCTGGTGGCCGACATGGTGGCCACGATGCATGCCGCCGACGGAGTCGGTCTCGCCGCCTGCCAGATCGGCGTCGACCGCGCCGTCTTCGTCTTCGACTGTCCCGACGAGACCGGCACCCACCACACCGGCGTCGTCTGCAACCCCGAGCTCTTCCTGCCCGAGGGCAAGGACCGGCGTCTGGACGACGACGACGAGGGGTGCCTGTCGTTCCCCGGTGCGTTCGTACCGCTGGCGCGCCCCGACTACGCCGCCGTCGAGGGCCAGGACCTGGACGGCAAGCCCGTGCGCTACGCCGGCAGCGGCCTCCTCGCGCGCTGCCTCCAGCACGAGACCGACCACTGCAACGGCACCGTCTTCGGCGACCGGCTCAACCGCCGCTCGCGGAAGAAGCTCGAGAAGGAGCACGAGTCCGCAACCGAGGACTTCCCTCCCACCTGGCCGGTCGCCGCCGACTAGGCCCGCGCGGCCCGGAGGATCGCCTCGACCGAGCGGTCGACGTCGTCCTCGGTGGTCGACCAGTTCGACACCGAGATCCGCATCAGCCGACGGCCACGCCAGGTCGTGCCGCCGAGCCAGCAGGTTCCTTCGGCCTGGACCGCCGCCACCACTCGGTCGGCGTCCGCGTCACCGAACCCCACGAGCACCTGGTTGAGCACCACGTCGTTGACCACCTCGAGGCCGGCTGCTGTCAGTGCGTCGGCGAAGCGCCTTGCCAGGCGACACGGGCGATCCACCAGGTCGGCGACCCCGTCGCGGCCCAGCTGCCGGAGACCCGCCCACGCTGCGAACCCACGGGCGCGACGCGACGACTCGAGAGTGAGATCTGCCGCGGCGACGGCGGCACCGCCCGACCCGGTGAGGTACGCCGCGGTGTAGGAGACTGCTTCGGCCTGAACCCTCGGGTGCGCGCAGAAGGCGAACCCGCTGTCGTACGGCAGGTTCAGCCACTTGTGACCGTCGCAGCCCCACGAGTCGGCCTGCTCCAGGCCGGCGACCAGGTGGCGCGTGTTGGGGCTCGCGGCCGCCCAGAGACCGAAGGCGCCGTCCACGTGCACCCAGGCGCCGTGCCGCTTAGCCACCTCGCACCCGGCCATCAGGTCGTCGCAGGCACCGGTGTTCACGTTGCCCGCTTGGAGGCAGACGATCACCGGCCCTTCGGGTCCCCGCGACAGGACCCGCTCGAGCTCGGCGATGTCGATGGCGCCGTTCGGGTCGGCCTCGACCGGCTCGATGCTCCCCGCACCCAGACCGAGGAGCCGCAGCGAGCGGTCGATGGTGGCGTGCCGCTCCACGCCGGCTACCACCCGGACCCGCGGCGCACCGTTCAGCCCGAGCTGCTCGACGTCCCAGCCGACCTCGGCCAGGACGTGGTGCCGGGCCGCGGCGAGACCGACCGTGTTGGCCTGCTGCGCGCCGGTGACAAAGCCGACCGAAGCTCCGGACGGGATGCCCAGTAGCTCCTTGAGCCAGCCGCCGGCGACCTCCTCGGCGGCAATCGCGGCGGGCGCCAGCACCCCGTTGAAGGCGCACTGGTCCCAACCGGCGGCGACCATGTCTGCTGCCGCCGCCGCAGGCAGGCTGCCACCGATCACGAAGCCGAAGAACCGAGGGCCGACCGTTCCCATGAGCCCCGGCTCGGCGTCGCGCATCAGCTGCTCGAGTACGTCGGCCGGTGGCGTGGATTGCTGCGGCAGCGGACCGCCCAGGGTCTTGATCATGCGCTCCAGGTCGGTCGGTGGCGTCACCGACCGGTCGGCCAGGCTCGCGCGGTACGTCGCTGCATGGTGGGCAGCCTTCACGAACAGATCCTGTATCTCGTCCACGACACGACACGCTACGCGCGCGGCCCGGTTCACGGCAGGATCAGCGACGCTGCAGCGCGTAGCAGGCGACCGCGGAGGCCGCCGCGACGTTGAGGCTGTCGATCCCCTCGCGCATCGGGATGATCGCGCGCCGGTCCGCCGTCTCCTGCCAGCGAGACGAGAGGCCATGGCCCTCACCGCCGAGCACGAGCGCCACCTTGTCCAGGCCCGCGACGACGTCGTCCAGCGGCTGCGCGTCGTCCGCGAGCGTCATCGCGACAGTGGTGAAACCGCGCGCGGAGAGGTCGGGCAGGGCGTCGTACCAGTCGTCGAGCCGGGTCCACGGCAGCGTGAAGACCGCACCCATGGCCACCTTCACCGCGCGCCTGTACAGCGGGTCCGCGCACCGCGGCGACAGCAGCACCGCATCCACTCCGAGGGCCGCGCCGCTGCGGAGGATGGCGCCCACATTGGTGTGGTCGACGATGTCCTCGAGCACCAAGACCGTCCGAGCTCCATCGAGCACCGCATCGAGCGACGGCAGCGGACGCCGCTCGAGGGACGCCAGCGCCCCCCGGTGCACGTGGAAACCGGTCACCATCTCGGCGAGCTCCTCCGACACCACGAAGCAGGGCGCCTCGGTGGTGGCGAGCACGTCCGCGAGACCGTCGAGCCATCGCGGAGCCATCAGGAACGACCGCGGCGCGTAGCCGGACTCGACCGACCGCCGCACGACCTTCTCGCCCTCGGCCAGGAAGAGCCCGTGCTCGGCTTCGAGGTGTTTGCGGAGCGTGACGTCGCGCAGGTCCCGGTAGTCGGCCAGCCGTGGGTCGTCGGCGTCGTCGATCTCGATCAGTCGTGCCACGAGTACCTCTCCGGGTTCGCGACCGCGACGACGTCCCCGACCACGACGATGGCGGGCGGCCGCATCCGCTCGCGCTCGACGTCCTCGGCCACCGCTCCGAGCGTCGACAGCAGCACCCGCTCGCCGGGCATCGTGCCTTCGGAGATCACCGCGACCGGTACCGACTCCTTGCGGCCGCCGTCCATCAGCGCCTTGGCGATCAGCGGCAGGTTCTGCACAGCCATCAGCAGTACGACGGTCCCGCGCATACGAGCGACGGCGTCCCACTCGACCAGCGAGTCAGGGTGCCCGGGCGGCAGGTGCCCGGAGATCACGCTGAACTCGTGGGCGACCCCGCGGTGCGTGACCGGAATGCCGGCCATGGCAGGCACGGAGATGGCGCTGGTGACGCCCGGCACCACGTGGCAGGCGATGCCCGCCTCGGCGCAGGCGATCGCCTCCTCGTACCCGCGGCCGAAGACGAACGAGTCGCCACCCTTGAACCGGACGACGCGCTTTCCTGCAGCGGCCCGTTCCACGATGACGCGGTTGATCTCCTCCTGCGTGGCAGACCGCCCCCGGGGCAGCTTGGCCACGTCGATGAGCTCCACGTCGGGCGACAGCTCGTCGAGGAGCTCGCGCGGTGCCAGCCGGTCGGCGACCACCACGTCCGCTTCGCTGAGCGCCCGCCTGGCTGCCAGCGTTACGAGGGCGGGATCCCCCGGCCCCCCTCCGACGAGCACGACACCGGGGGCCCGTTCGTGGTCGTGAGGCGCCGCGATGACGCCCTCGCGCAGGGCGGTGACGACGGCGTCGCGCACCGACGCCGAACGACGTGGTTCGCGGTTGCTGAGGACGGCCACAGTGACGCCCGCGTGCCGCCCGACGGCTGGCGTCCAGGCCGTCGCCTTGGGCGCGTCGTCGCTGCGGACACAGAACGTCCTGCGCGCGTGCGCCGCGGCGCTGATCCGCTCGTTGACGTCGGGGTCGTCGGTAGCGGCGATCACGTACCAGGCCTCGTCGAGGTCGGACTCCTCGAAGCCGCGCTGGTGCCAGGTCACCTCGCCGGACGCGGCGAAGCCCTCGACGGCCGGAGTCACCACGGGGGACACGACCACGATGTCCGCGCCAGCGGTGATCAACCCCGGTATCCGGCGCTGAGCGACGTGCCCACCACCCGCGACCAGCACACGAAGCCCGGCGAGACGGAGCCCCGCAGGGTACGGAGGGACCGGCTCGGGGGTCATTTTCGAGCCACCCCCGCCGAGTCGAAGGTCGCCATCTCGCGGAGCGTGGCCCCGGCCGCTTCGACGATCGGGAAGGCCAGCGCTGCTCCGGTGCCCTCACCCAACCGGAGGTCGAGCGAGATGAGCGGACGCAGCCCCAGCTGCGCCAACGCGACCCGGTGCCCGGGCTCGACGCTCTGGTGACCTGCGAAGCAGTAGTCGAGCGCCATCGGGGACAAGGCCGCGGCCACCAGTGCCGCCGAGCCGGCGATCATGCCGTCGAGGATGACGGGCACCCCGGCCGCTGCGGCGCCCAGCACGAACCCCGCGATGCCGGCGTGCTCGAAGCCACCGACCGAGGCAAGAGTCTCGACAGGGTCGCTGGTCGCCGGGCGCGCTGCCAGCGCAGCCTCGACGACCGCCACCTTTCGCGCGAGCGTGCTGTCGTCCACGCCGGTGCCACGCCCGGTGACCTCTGCCGCGTCGGCACCCGTCAACGCTGCCACGAGTGCGGCGGAGGGCGTCGTGTTGCCGATCCCCATGTCCCCGGTCAGCAGGCAGTCGTGCCCGCGAGCCACCAGATCGGCTGCCACCTGCGCTCCGGCAAGCAGCCCCACGACGGCCTCGTCGACCGTCATCGCCGGCCCGACAGCCAGGTCCGACGTGCCGCGCCGGATCTTGCGGTCCAGCACGCGGTCGTCGGGTGCCACGTCGGCGGCCACCCCCATGTCCACGACGTAGACCTCCGCCCCGGCCTGCCGGGCCAGGACGTTCACCGCTGCCCCGCCCGCGCGGAAGTTCTCGATCATCGCCGCGGTCACGTCCTGCGGCCACGGCGTCACTCCCTGGGCATGCACGCCGTGATCGCCCGCGAAGACCGCAACGGCGGGCCGGGTCAGCGCCCGCGGTGGGCACTCCCGCTGGATCCCGCACAGCGCCACGGAGGCCGGCTCAAGCACCCCAAGGGCACCGGCCGGCTTGGTCAGCTGCTCGTGACGAACGCGTGCCGTCAGCCATCGCCTCGGCGTCCGGAGGCACGATCGCAGCAAGCAGGTCGCGGAGGCGGGGGTCCGGAGTCATCCCCCCATTCTCACTGCCGCCGCGTCGGCCCTGGAACGCGCCCAGCACGCGGACTAGGGTCGGCAGCGTCCGTGTTCCTCACGCACCCGCCAGGAGTCAGCATGAGCACCCTCGACCGTCCCGTCAGTCCCGACCCGTACGACCTGCTCCCCGCGACGGCGTCGTTCACGGTCACCAGCGACGACATCCGGGACGGTCAGCCGT
The DNA here is from genome assembly GCA_963768905.1 of uncultured Actinomycetota bacterium. Classification (GTDB taxonomy): domain Bacteria; phylum Actinomycetota; class Actinomycetes; order Propionibacteriales; family Nocardioidaceae; genus Nocardioides_B. The sequence goes on from CAVYJQ010000001.1 coordinate 148,495, forward strand.
TGCACGACGACCAGGTCGCCGCCAAAGGCAACCGATCGCCCCAGCTGAGCTGGTCCGGGGCACCCGAAGGCACCAAGAGCTTCGTGGTGACGTGCTTCGACCCCGACGCCCCGACGCCCTCGGGCTTCTGGCACTGGGTGCTCGTCGACCTGCCCGCCGACGTGACGTCACTAGACTCCGGCGCAGCCGGCGCAGAGCTGCCAGGCAAGGCGTTCCACTGCCGCAACGACGGCGGCGACCACGGCTTCATGGGTGCGGCTCCGCCGGCCGGCGACCAGGTGCACCGCTACTCCTTCGTCGTCCACGCCGTCGGCGAGGAGACGCTTGACGTCGACCCGGACGCCTCCCCCGCCGTGGTGTCGTTCAACCTGGCGTTCAAGACGCTCGGCCGCGCGATCATCACCGGTACCTACCAGCACTGACCCCGAGGCGCGGGGCGTCAGCCGACGAGTCGGGCGTACACGTCCGAGTCGAGGAACATCGGCAGTACTGTCCGGCACGACGGCGTGAGGTCCAGGTTGCCCTCGCGTACGACGGCTGGGTCGACGAAGACGATCTGGCGTCCCTCGCCCAGCTCGATGTCGCCGTCCGTGGCGTCGATGGGCGCCACCCAGATCCGCCAGTGGTCGGCGAGATGCGCGGACATCTTCGGGGAGTGCTGGACGACCTCGTCGAACCACAGCTCGAGGCCCTCCACCTCGAGCCCGGTCTCTTCCGCGAGCTCCCGGTGCAGCGCATCGTCCCAGTCCTCGCCGGCTTCGACGTGGCCGCCGACGAGCCCCCACTGGTTCGGGTTGAGCGGCGCATGCTCGTCACGCTCCTGCAGCAGCAGCCAACCGCGGGGGTCGACCAGGATCACGGTGGCGACGCGGCAGTTGCGCTCCGCGCAGGGGGTCGGGTCCTCCACGACTGGCGTTCGGTCGGTCTGGTTCACGTGTCCCCCACGCTGTGGAACGGTCATGCATCGGACTTCTTCCACAATCTCACAACCGCGGGCGCCTGCCCTGGCCCGGGTCAGACCGGCATCGACACGCCTGGATCAGGCGCTGGGCGTCCCGGTCGGCACCTGGACGGCGACCACCGCGATGTCATCTCGCGCCAGACCCTGCTGGAAGTCCAGTACGTCCGTGAGGAGCCCCTCGGTGACGGCCGCCGCGCCCCCGGTGGTCGTCGCGATCACGTCGGCCAGCCGGACCTCGCCGTAGAAGTCCCCGCCGCTTCGGGCCTCGGTCACGCCGTCCGTGTAGACGAGCAGCAGATCCCCGGGGTTCAACCGGACCTGGGCCTCATGGAAGTGCGTGGCGGCGAACACGCCGACGAGCGACCCCGGTGTGCCAACCGGGTCCACGGTCGCGCCTGCACGGCGCAACAGAGGCAGCGGGTGTCCCCCCGAGCTCATGGTGACCAGCCAGGAGTCCCCGTCACGTCGGAGCCGGAGCAGTACGACGCTGCAGAAGCGCTCCGTCGGGTGCTGGAGCAGTACGCCGTTCAGCAGCTCGAGCCCCTCGACGGTGCTCGTCGTGTGCACGGCGAGCGCGCGGATCGTGTAGCGCACCAGCGCCGTGACGACGGCCGCCTCGACTCCCTTGCCGACCACGTCACCGAGCGCAACGACCCAGTCATCGGCAGCGACCTGGAAGACGTCGTAGAAGTCCCCGCCGACCTCCTCGCCGGTGCCGGCGGGTCGATAGGCCGCCGCGACGTCGAGACCGGGTACCTGCGGCGGCGAGGGTGGGATCAGCGTCTGCTGGAGGGTCTGGGCCAGCGCACGCGCGCGCTCCTCAGACGCCTCGGCGCGCTCCTTCTCGCGGAGCAGCTCACGCTCGTAGCCGCGTCGGTCAGTGGCGTCGAAGATGGCCACGCGCACCACCCGCGGAGCGCCGTCCTCAGACCGTTCGAGGCGTGCGTTGACCAGAACGGGCAGGCGCGAACCGTCAGCCTTCACCACGTCCAGGGCGATCTCGCGGGCCGCGCCGTGCATCTGGAGCAGCGGCGCGTAGTGCGTCTCGTGGTAGATCCGACCACCGGCGGTGAGCAGGTCCACGAAGGAACGGCTGGCGACCAGCTCCTCGCGGCCGAAGCCGGTCCAGGTCAGGAACGTCTGGTTGACCTTGATGATCGTGCCGTCGGGGGTCGTGGAGAGGTAGCCGCACGGCGCCCGGTCGTACAGCTGCTCGGCGTCGTCTTCGAGGAGCGCATCCTCGAACGCCTCGGCCGCCCTGATCTGTTCGATCACCCAGTCACCGATTCAGGCTCGCACGAAGGCGGCAATCGCCTCGGTCGTCTCGACCGGCGCACTCAGGTTCGGGCAGTGGCCCACAGCATCAAGAATGACGAGCGTGCTCTCCGGGACCCGGGAGTGCACGAAGTCGCCGACCGCCTGCGGCGCGATGACGTCGTCGCGACACTGGAGCACCAACGTCGGGACGCTCAGGCGAGCGAGGTCGGCGCGGTTGTCGGACAGGAACGTCACCTCGGCGAAGCGACGCGCGATCGCCGGATCAGCACGGCAGAAGCTCTCGGTCAGCTCCTCGCCCAGCTCGGGACGATCAGGGTTCCCCATGATCACCGGCGCCATCGCCGTCGACCAGCCGAGGTAGTTGCTGTCCAGCGACTCGAGCAGCTCACGGATGTCCGACTCGGAGAAGCCACCGACGTACGACGAGTCGTCGATGTAGCGCGGCGACGGTCCCACCATCACCAGCTGGCCGAACCGGGCCGGTTCGTCGATCGCGGCGAGGGCACCGATCATCGCCGAGACCGAGTGGCCGACGAACACCACGTCCTCGAGGTCGAGCGCGCGGCAGATCTCCAGGACGTCGAGTGAGTAGCCGTGGAGCGAGGAGTAGCGGTCGACGTCGTAGGCGGACATGTCCGAGTCGCCGGCGCCCACGTAGTCGAAGAGGATCACCCGGAAGTCGTCCTCGAAGGCAGGCGCGACGTGACGCCACATGTGCTGGTCGCAGCCGAAGCCATGGGCAAAGATCATTGCCCTGCCGTCGGGGCGTCCGGAAACGCGCACGTTGTTGCGCCGAAGCGGGTCCATACGCGCACACTACGCTGAACCCCAGGCGCGGGGACCCCTTCTCGGGAGAACCTCATCACACCATGGCGCCCGACCGGATTCGAAAGAGGGACCAAGGCGGATGACTCGGGAACCTCAGCGCGATCAGCGCGTGGATGTGCTCGGCAAGCCGTATCTGGCAGAGACGATCGCGCTGCCCGACGACGACGAGGGCGAGGTGCTCGCCACCCTGGTCTCGCGTAAGACCAAGGGGACCGCGAACCAGGCCGTCCTGCACGTGCACGGCTTCGCCGACTACTTCTTCCAGACCCCGGCGGCCGACTACTGGGTCTCGCGTGGGTACGACTTCTACGCGTTGGACCTCCGCAAGTACGGCAGGTCGCTCCGCCCCCACCAGACGCCGAACTTCGTCACCGACCTGGAGCACTACTACCCCGAGCTCGACGAGGCATTTCGACGGATCACGGTCCGCGACGGCCACACCCGCGTGATCGTCAGCGGGCACTCCACCGGCGGACTCGTCACGCCGCTGTGGGCCCATGACCACGACATACCGCTCGCAGGCCTGGTGTTGAACTCGCCGTGGCTGGACCTGCACGGCAGCTTGCTGCTGCGCACCGCCGGAACCAAGGCGATCGACCAGATCGGCGCACGACGTCCGTACCAGGCGATCCCGCGCAACGTCACCGGCTTCTACGCGATGAGCCTGCACCGCGACCACCACGGCGAATGGCCGTTCGACCTGGCCTGGAAGCCGATCGAGAGCTGGCCGGTCTACGCGGGGTGGCTACGCGCGGTACGACGGGGTCATGCCCGGGTCCACCGCGGACTCGACCTGCAGGTCCCGACACTCGTACTGACCGCGGGCGCCACCGGCCGACCGAAGGTCTGGGACGACACGTGCACGAGCACCGACATCGTGCTCGACGTACTGCAGATCCGGAAGTGGGCTCACAAGATCGCAGGGCACGTCACGCTCGCCAAGATCGACGGCGCGCTGCACGACGTGACGCTGTCGCGCGAGGACGTCCGCGAGCGCGTGTTCGACGAGATCACGCGCTGGCACGACGCCTACGTGGACTGAGGGCGGTTCTTCTTCGTCCGCGGCTTCTTGGTGCGGGCCTCACCTGAGTCGTCGGAGCCTGCGGCCCCCGCCTCGGCGAGGGCGATGAGCTTTCCGGAGATCCGGGTGCTCTCGAGCGCCTTCCACGTCTCGGGAGGCAGCGACGCCGGGAGCTCGACCAGCGAGTGGTCGCCGCGGATGTCGATGTGCCCGAAGTCGCCACGACCGAGGCCGCCTTCGTTGGCGATCGCGCCGACGATCTGGCGAGGCTCGACCTTGTGGCGCTTGCCGACGTCGATCCGGTACGACGCCATCGGAACGTCGCTCCGCCCGCGGCGTGGCTTCGTGTCACGGCGCTTCGGACCGCGGTCGCCGTCGTCACGTCGGCGACCCTTCTCGTGGTCCCAGGCGCCGCGCGACTCGCGCTTGCCCTCGAAAACCCGCTGCGGGGGCTCCGGCTCCGGCTCCATCAACAGGGGCTGACCATCCTGCGCCAGCACCGCGAGTGCCGCTGCGATGTCCGCGGCCGGGACATCGTGCTCCTGCTCGTAGCCGGTGATCAGGTCCCGGAAGAAGCCGAGCTTGTCGGAAGACAACGCGTCGGTGATCGAGTCGGTGAACTTCGCAACCCGGTTGGTGTTGACGTCCTCGACGGTCGGCAGCGACATCTGCGTCAACGGCTGCCGCGTCGCGCGCTCGATCGCCTTCAGCAGATGGCGCTCCCGCGGTGTGACGAACGAGAGCGCGTCGCCAGTACGCCCGGCGCGACCGGTGCGGCCGATCCGGTGGACGTACGACTCGGTGTCGGTCGGGATGTCGTAGTTCACGACGTGGCTGATCCGCTCGACGTCGAGCCCTCGCGCCGCCACATCGGTGGCAACCAGGATGTCGAGGCGACCGTCGCGGAGCTGGTTGATGGTCCGCTCGCGCTGTGCCTGAGCGATGTCGCCGTTGATGGCCGCGGCCGAGAAGCCGCGCGCTCGAAGTCGCTCGGCGAGCACCTCGGTCGCCTGCTTGGTCCGGACGAAGATGATCATCCCCTCGAAGTTCTCGATCTCGAGGATGCGCGTGAGCGCGTCGATCTTCTGCTGGTGGGCGACGGTGAGGTACCGCTGCGTGGTGTTGGCTGCCGTGACCGTCTTGTTCTTGACCGTGATCTCGGCGGCGTCCTTGAGGTACTTCTTCGAGATCCGCTTGATCTGCGCCGGCATCGTCGCGGAGAACAGCGCGACGTGCTTGTCCTCAGGCGTGTCCGCCAGGATCGTCTCGACGTCCTCCTGGAAGCCCATCTTCAGCATCTCGTCGGCCTCGTCGAGCACCAGGAAGCGCAGCTGCGACAGGTCGAGGGTGCCCTTCTCCAGGTGGTCCATGATCCGACCGGGAGTACCGACGACGACATGGACACCACGCCGCAGGGCGGAGAGCTGTACGCCGTACGCCTGCCCGCCGTAGACCGGAAGGACGTGCACGCCGGTCATGTGGGCGGCGTACCGCTCGAACGCCTCGGACACCTGGAGCGCCAGCTCACGCGTCGGCGCCAGCACGAGGGCCTGCGGCGACTTCTGCTTGAGGTCGAGCTGGGACAGGATCGGCACGGCGAACGCGGCCGTCTTGCCGGTGCCGGTCTGCGCGAGGCCGACGACGTGGCGACCCTCCAAGAGTGCCGGAATCGTGGCGGCCTGGATCGGCGAGGGCGACTCGTAACCCACGTCGCTGAGGGCCTTGAGCACCCTCTTGTCGATTCCCAGGTCGGCGAACGTCGGTCCCTGGTCGTGCTCCTCAGGCGTGGACATTGCGCCAGCCTAGTCGCCCCGAGAGCCACCCTCGAACGCGCTCTCGCTCAGGGTGTGGCGAGGATCGCCGCGGAACTGGGCTCCGGCTCAGCACGACCGTGGCGGTCAGCCCACCAGGAAGACCGTCAAGGCCGTGACGCCGACCACCACGATGACGGCCCGCAGCGCGGCGGCGGGCAGCCGACGACCGACGGTGGCACCGATCTGGCCGCCGACCACCGCCCCGACAGCGATCAGCCCCGCGATCACCCAGTCCACGTCTGCGACCGCGATGAACACGACCGCGGCAACGCCGTTGACCAGCAGCGCCAACACGTTCTTGGTGGCGTTGTTGCGCTGCATCGACTCCTGCAGGCCGACGCCCAGCACTGCCATCAGCAGCACGCCCTGGGCGGCCCCGAAGTAGCCGCCGTACACGCCGGTGAGCAGGACCAACGTCCAGACCCACAGTGCGCCGTGCTCGGGGATCACCGTCCCCCGTGCCTCTGCGCGCGCCGCGAGCCAGGCACTCAGCCGTGGCTGGGCCACCACCAGGACGCAGCCTGCTCCGATCAGCACCGGGACGATGGCGCCGAACAGCTCAGCCGGCAGCACCAGGAGCAGGGTCGCGCCGACAACCCCACCGATGAGAGACGCCGACCCGAGTCGCACCAGACGCGCGCGCTGGCCGGCCAGCTCGCGGCGGTAGCCGATGGCGCCCGACAGGGAGCCGGGCACCAGGCCGATCGTGTTGGAGACGTTCGCCGTCACCGGCGGGACCCCGAACGCGATCAGGGTCGGGAACGTGATCAGCGTGCCCGACCCCACCACGGTGTTGATCGTTCCGGCGGCGACGCCCGCGAGGAGCACCGCCGCCATCTCCAACCCCGTCACTGGGCTTGAGGCGACCCCGGGGAGGCTGAGTCCTCCGCCGCGGCGATCGCCGCCGCGACCTCGTCGTGCGCAGCCCGCAGCGAAGCGTCGGCGTCACGGGAGCCGACGTCGCCCGGCGTCGCCCCCATGTCGACCCGGGTCCGCGGTCCGTCGACGTCGTCGGGGATCCCCTGAAGGCTGTTCATCGTGGAGCCGAGGCCCTCGAGCGCCTTGCCGATCTCGCTCGGCACGATCCACACCTTGTTGGCGTCGCCCTCGGCGATCTTCGGCATCATCTGCAGGTACTGGTACGCCAGCAGCGACTGGTCGGGGCGGCCGTCGTGGATCGCCTGGAAGACGGTCTGGATGGCCTGCCCCTCACCCTGCGCCTGCAGGATCTTGGACTCACGGTCGGCCTGGGCCCGCAGAATCTGCGACTCCCGGGCACCCTCGGCGTTCAGGATCGCCGACTGCTTGGCGCCTTCGGCGGTCAGGATTGCGGCCTGCCGGGAGCCCTCCGCCGTGAGGATGACCGCCCGCTTCTCGCGGTCTGCCCGCATCTGCTTCTCCATCGAGTCCTTGATGGACGGCGGCGGGTCGATCCCCTTCAGCTCGACGCGGTTGACGCGGATACCCCACTTGCCGGTGGCCTCGTCGAGGACGCCACGAAGCCGGCTGTTGATCGCGTCGCGGCTGGTCAGCGTCTCCTCGAGGTCCATGCCACCGACGATGTTGCGCAGCGTGGTCATCGTCAGCTGCTCGACCGCCTGGATGTAGTTGGCGATCTCGTACGTCGCCGCCACCGGGTCGGTCACCTGGAAGTAGATGACGGTGTCGATCGAGACGACGAGGTTGTCCTCGGTGATCACCGGCTGCGGCGGGAACGACACCACCTGCTCACGCAGGTCGATCATGTAGCGCACCCGGTCGACGAACGGGACGACGACGTTCAGGCCCGCGGGGAGCGTTCCCTTGTACTTGCCGAAACGCTCCACCACCCCAGCCCGCGCCTGCGGCACGATCCGCACGGTCTTGGCGAGTGCCGCTACCGCGAACACCGCCAGAAGGATGAACAGAATCGCAATGCCTGGCATCGGCTTCTCCTCGTTAGCTGTCGAGCTCGGGAATCTTGTGCACGAGGGCGGTGGCGCCCTTGATCTGGAACACGTCGACCCGGGCACCTGGTTCGATCACGGTGGTCTCGTCGTACGAGCGCGCGCTCCAGAGCTCGCCTGCGATGCGCACCTGACCGCCGTCGGCGGTGACCTCCTCGACCACCACGCCCTGTCGTCCGACGAGGGCGTCATGACCGAGCGTGAGCTCCGGGCCGGACTGGATGCGCTTGACGATGCTGGGGCGGACCAGCGCAAGCATGGCGACCGATGATCCGAGGGCCAGCAGGATCTGTGCGGCGATCGGCAGCCCCAGCAGGGCAGTCAGCACGCCGACGCCCGCGCCGATGGCGAGCATCAACAGCACCAGGTCGAGGCTGAACAGCTCCGCGACCCCCAGCAGGATCGCGATCCCTGTCCAGGTCTCCCACATGTGATCCCTGAACCACTCCATTCTTCAACCCTAGCCCGGCGTCACAGGGTGCGGTGGCGTATGCGGCGCCGCGCCGCCCACCGATCGTCCTCGTGGGTCAGCTGGAGAGGCATCCCGAACGTCGCGGACACGATCTCCTCGGTCATCACGTACTCGAGGGGCCCGCTGGCAACGACATGTCCTGCGCGCATCAGCAAGGCATGCGTGAACCCGGGCGGGATCTCCTCGACATGGTGGGAGACCAGGATCGTCGCGGGCGACTCCTCGTCCATTGCGAGCACCGACAGCGTGGACACCAGGTCCTCGCGGCCGCCGAGGTCGAGCCCGGCCGCAGGCTCGTCGAGCAGCAGCAGCTCGGGGTCGGTCATCAGGGATCGGGCGATCTGCACGCGCTTGCGCTCACCCTCGCTGAGCGTGCCGAAGGTCCGGTCCTTGAGGTGGCCGGCTCCGAGCTCTACGAGCAGGTCGGAAGCGCGCTGGTGGTCGAGCTCGTCGTAGTGCTCGCGCCAGCGGCCGATCACGGCGTACGACGCGGACACCACGACATCGTGGACGCGTTCACTCCTGGGGATCTTCTCCGCAAGGGCCGCGCTGGTGAGCCCGATCCGCGGTCGGAGGTCGAAGACGTCGACCGTGCCCAGCACCTCGCCGAGAATCCCCGCCACGCCGGCCGTGGGGTGGATCTGTGCGGCCGCCACCTGGAGCAGCGTCGTCTTGCCCGCCCCGTTGGGTCCGAGGATGACCCACCGCTCGTCTTCCTCGACCGTCCAGTCGACGCCTTCGATGAGGGTGGCCTCACCTCGGCGCACAGTGACGTCGGCAAGCTCGAGAACGGGATCCATGACTCCCTCGATGTAGGTGCGGCGGTGAGCGGGACCAACCTACGACACATCTCGCCGGCGCCGGACAGGCTTTGCCTCAGGCACCCCCGGCGTAGCCTCGTGCCCGTGCACTCCGTCCTGCCCGTCTCCGCGCGCTTCGCCCTCTGGTTCAGCGCCTGGACGTCGGGGGCCGTCAGCCTTGACGACGCCCGCGATGCCATCGTCGGCGACGACACCGCCCACCACGTCCTCGGCCTGCCCGACCAGGAGGACGCCGTACCGCTGATCCTCGCGCTCGGGCTGCTTCGCACCGAAGGTGGCAAGTCCGCCTCCCTGGCCCTTCCTGTTCCGGGTGACCTGCTCGGTCTCGGGGGGCCGGCAGACTTCAACGTCGAGGTCGTGGAGAGCGGCGAGGGCGTCGTCGTGGTCGGGGCCGCGCTGGGACTCGTTCCGCATCCGGTCGGCTCCGCCGTCCAGTGGCAATGCCTTCCCGCGACCGACCGGACTCAGATCCCGGATCCGTCGGAGGCCGATGCGCACCTGCGTCAGACCCTGCTGCGCACCGCGGAGCAGCTGGCCGACCTCGACGTCGCCCGGTGGCGACCCGAGGTGGCGGACGAGCTGATGGCGCTGCGTCGCCACGCCGACCTGGTGTTCCCCGCAGGGATGGCGCCGCGTGCGGTCCGGCTGGCCGGGCTCTCCAACCGCTGCCGCGCGATCGTCGAGCTCGCGCTCGAGGACGACGGATCCAGCGTCACTGCCGCCGAGGCAGACGCCCGCCTCCAAGCCCTGCGACCGCTCGACCACGCTGCGAGACGGGGCTTGGTCGCTGCCTGCGCCTTCCCCTGGGACCGATAGCCTCGGCACGCCATGGCAACCGATCTGCGCCCCGACGCCGCCCCCAGCACCGTCCTGATCACCCTTACCGGCAAGGACCGCCCGGGTGTCACGTCCACGGTCTTCGCCACGCTTGCGGCGTTCGGGGTCGAGGTGCTCGACATCGAGCAGATCGTGCTCCGTCGCCGGTTGGTGCTCGGCGTCCTGGTCACCGCGCCTCGCGACTGGAAGTCACTGCGCGCCGCGATGGAGCGCGTTGCGGGCGATCTCGACATGCAGGTCGAGGTCGACCGGGGCACCGGCGACAACCAGAGCCGCCCCGAGGGACGCAGCCACGTGACCGTGCTCGGCATGCCACTGCGCCCCCAGGCCGTGGCCGCGATCGCCGGCCGCATCGCCGACACCGGCGCCAACATCGACCGCATCGAGCGGATGGCCCGCTACCCCGTCACCGCGATCGAGCTGCACGTCTCGGGTGCCGACCCCGACCGGCTGCGGATCACGCTTGCCGAGGAGGCGGCCGCGCAGAGCGTCGACGTCGCCGTCCAGCCGGCGAACCTGCTCCGGCACGGAATGCGGCTGATCGTGATGGACGTCGACTCCACCCTCGTGCAGGGCGAGGTCATCGAGATGCTGGCCGACCACGCCGGATGCCTGACCGAGGTCGCCCGGGTCACCGAGGCGGCGATGCGCGGCGAGCTCGACTTCGAGGAGTCGCTCCGCGAGCGGGTGGCGCTGCTCGAGGGGCTCGACGCGAGCGCCCTCGACGACGTGTACGACGCGCTCGTCCTCTCCCCCGGCGCCCGCACCATGGTCCGCACCCTGAAGCGGCTCGGCTACCGGTTCGCGATCGTCTCGGGTGGATTCAGCCAGGTCACGGACCGGATCGCCGCCGACCTCGGCATCGACTTCGCCGCCGCCAACGAGCTCGAGGTCGTGGACGGCAAGCTCACCGGCCGCATTCTCGGCCCCGTCGTCGACCGTGCCGGCAAGGCCGAGGCATTGCGCCGGTTCGCCGCCGAGGTCGGGGTCTCTCAAGCCGCCACGGTGGCGATCGGGGACGGCGCCAACGACCTCGACATGCTGGCCGCCGCCGGTCTCGGCATCGCGTTCAACGCGAAGCCGGTCGTCCAGCAGGCAGCGGACACGGCGGTCAACGTGCCCTACCTGGACGCGATCATGTACCTGCTCGGGATCAGCCGCGAAGAGGTCGAGGCTGCCGACGCAGAGGCGGGGTTCACCACTCCGTCCCCGCCGCTGCCGCGCTGAGCGACTGACTCAGGCCCCGGGCGCGTGAAAGGCGCGAACCCGACAGGTCTCGACGTCGAGGTCAGCCCACGGCAGCGTCACGTCGAACACCACGAAGGCGCCGGCCGGGAATCCCCGGAGCAGGCCGCTGACGGCATCGGGGTCACCATCGCCGTCGTCGAGCAGCCGGCTCAGATGCGCCACGGTCGGGTTGTGCCCCACGAACATCAACGTGGCCACGTCCTCGGGCACGGCCTGCAGCGTCTCGAGCACGACGTCCACCCCGCCGGCGTACACCGCGGCGTCCTCCTGCACCTGGCTCTCGCCGGCAAGAGAGGCCGAGACCTCGTCCCACGTCATGTGCACGCGGGTCGCCGTCGAGAGGACCACGAGGTTCGGTGCCACTCCCAGTTCGGCGAGCTCACGACCAGCGGCGGCCGCGTCGGCGCGACCTCGGTCGGTGACCTTTCGGGCATGGTCAGTCGTCGCGTACGGCTCCGCCTTGGCGTGCCGCATCACGATCAAGGTGCGCTGCCCGGTCACGAGTGAACGATCCCACCCCGTAGGCTGCCCCGCATGCTGAATCCCCCAGATGGCCCGTACATGTCAGCGCCGTCCCACGACGCGATGACAGACGGACTACCTGGTCCGCTGATGGCGATCGGGGGCGCCGAGGACAAGCTCGGCAAACGCACCGTTCTCTCCCACTTCACCCGTCTCGCCGGTGGCGAGAACGCCAAGATCGCTGTGATCCCCACCGCGTCGTCCCTCGGCCCCGAGATCATCGAGGTGTACGACGCGCTGTTCCGCAAGCTCGGAGCGGCAAGCGTCGTGGGGGCTCGGCCCGAGTCCCGCGAGGAGGCCGAGGACCCCGAGCTGGTCGCCCGGCTCGACGACGTCACCGGCATCTTCATGACCGGCGGCAACCAGCTCAAGCTCAGCGCGATCGTCAACGGGACGGCGTTCGGCGACGCCATCAAGGCAGCGCACCAGCGCGGCGTGGTCGTCGGAGGCACCAGCGCCGGCGCCAGCATCCAGTCGTCGCACATGGTGGCCTTCGGCACCGGTGGTTCGACCCCCAAGCAGCGGATGACCCAGCTCGCGGCGGGCCTCGGCCTGATCCGCGACGTCGTCATCGACCAGCACTTCGGCCAGCGCAACCGCTACGGCCGGCTGCTGATGCTCGTCGCGCAGAGCCCGGGCCTGCTCGGCATCGGCGTCGACGAGGACACCGGTGCGGTCTTCACCCAGGAGAACGGCGCTGAGATCATGCGCGTCGTCGGTCGGGGTGTCGTCACCGTGTTCGACGGCCGCAACGTCATCTCCAACGCCCACGAGGCTCGGCGTACCGCACCGCTGCTGGCCTCCGGCGTGGTCATGCACGTCTTGCCGGCCGGCTCCGTCTTCGACCTGACCGACAAGTCACTGGTCGTGCAGAAGCCAGTGGTGGATCCCAGCGAGGCCGAGGAGCTCGCGGTCGCGAACCGCGACCTGCGCAGGCTGGCCCGAGACATAGCCGCGGGGGACATCTCACCGACCGTGCTCAAGCGACGCCGCGCACGACAGCACACCGAAGGAGACCCTGCATGAGTGAGCAGCCCCGTATGGCCACCCGCCCCTCCCCCGACCTCGCCATCCTCGAGACCCGGGTCTATCGCGGCGCCAACGTCTGGTCCTACGACCGAGCGATCCATCTCGTCGTGGACCTTGGTTCGCTGGAGGACTTCCCCACGAACACGCTGCCGGGGTTCACCGAGAACCTCGTGCAGATGCTGCCCGGCCTCCGGGAGCACTCCTGTTCGCGCGGTCGGCGCGGCGGCTTCGTCGAGCGCCTGAACGAGGGCACCTGGCTCGGGCACGTCTCCGAGCACATCGCCCTCGCTCTCCAGCAGGTCGTCGGCCACGACATCCGCCGCGGCAAGACCCGTCAGGTCAAGGGTGTCCGCGGCCGCTACAACGTCATCTACGGGTACGCCGACGAGCAGGTCGGCCGCGCGGCTGCCCAGCTGTCGGTGCGGCTGGTCAACCACCTGGTCGAGGCCGACCCCGAGTTCGACTGGGAGAAGGAGCTCGAGAGCTTCATCCTCCGGGCGGAGCGCACTGCGTTCGGCCCGTCGACGCAGGCCATCCTCGACGAGGCGATGTCCCGCGACATCCCGTGGATCCGGCTCAACCAGCACTCGCTGGTCCAGCTCGGCCAGGGTGTCCACCAGAAGCGCATCCGGGCCACGATGACCTCGGCGACCAGCGCGATCGCCGTCGACATCGCCTCGGACAAGGACCTCACCACCCGCCTGCTCAGCGCCGCCGGGTTGCCCGTCCCCAAGCAGGAGTCGGTGCGTACGGTCGAGCAGGCGGTCGCCGTCGCCGAGCGGATCGGCTACCCGGTCGTCTGCAAGCCCCTCGACGGCAACCACGGGCGCGGCGTCTGTCTCGACCTGGAGAACGCAGACGACGTCCGCGAGGCGTTCCCGGTCGCCAAGGAGCAGTCCCGCCGCGGCTGGGTGCTCGTCGAGTCGCAGATCGTCGGACGCGACTACCGGTGCCTGATCATCGACGGCAAGCTCGCAGCCGTGGCGGAGCGTGTCCCGGCCCATGTCGTCGGTGACGGCCACAGCACGGTCGAACAGCTCGTCGAGCTGACCAACGCCGACCCGCGGCGCGGCGTCGGGCACGAGAAGGTGCTCACCCGGATCAAGCTCGACGACGCGGCCATCGCGCTGCTCGGCGACCAGGGCTACAAGCTCGAGGACATCCCGGCCGCCGGCGAGACGGTGAAGCTCACGCTCACCGGCAACATGTCCACCGGCGGCATCTCCATCGACCGCACGTTCGAGGCACACCCCGAGAACGTCGAGATCGCCGAGGAGGCCGCCCGGATGGTCGGCCTCGACATCGCCGGCATCGACTTCATCTGCCCCGACATCACCGAGCCGGTCCGCGAGACCGGCGGGGCGATCTGCGAGGTGAACGCTGCGCCCGGGTTCCGGATGCACACCCACCCGACGATCGGCGAGCAGCAGTTCATCTCCAAGCCGGTCGTCGACATGCTCTTCCCGCCGGGTGCGCCGAGCCGGATCCCGATCGTGGCCGTCACCGGCACGAACGGGAAGACCACGACGTCGCGGATGATCTCCCACATCTTCAAGGGGATGGGCCGCAAGGTCGGCATGACGTCCACGGACGGCGTGGTCATCGACGAGCGCCTGGTGATCCGGGCCGACGCGTCGGGACCGAAGTCGGCCCGGATGGTGCTGCAGAACCCCCGCATCGACATGGCCGTCTTCGAGGTCGCCCGCGGCGGGATCCTCCGCGAGGGGCTCGGCTACGAGCGCAACGACGTCGCGGTGGTCCTCAACGTGCAGCCCGACCACCTCGGGCTGCGCGGCATCGACACCGTCGAGCAGCTCGCCGACGTGAAGGCGGTGCTCGTCGAGGCAGTTCCGCGTGACGGCCACGCCGTCCTCAACGCCGACGATCCCCTCGTTCGGGCGATGCGCAAGCGCTGCTCGGGCCAGGTGGTCTGGTTCTCGATGGCCGAGCCCGGCTCGGAGGAGCGCGAGATGATCGACGCGCACTGCCGGCGTGGAGGCAAGGCGCTCGTCCTCGAGCCGAGCGACCGCGGCGAGATGATCGTGGTCAGGCACGGCCGCCGCGAGATGCAGCTGGCCTGGACCCACCTGCTCCCGGCCACGTTCGGTGGTCGTGCCCGGATGAACGTGCAGAACGCGCTGGCCGCAGCGGCCGCCGCCTTCGCCACGGGTGCGCCGCTGCACGACATCCGGCAGGGGCTCCGGACCTTCTCGACCAGCTACTACCTCTCCCCCGGGCGGCTGAACGAGGTGGAGGTCAACGGCGTCCAGGTCATCGTCGACTACTGCCACAACGCACCCGGCATGCGCATGCTCGGCGACTTCGTCGACCGGGTCGGCGAGACACTCTCCTCGACGAGCGAGCTCGGCAAGCCTCAGCGGATCGGCGTCATCGCCACAGCCGGCGACCGGCGTGACGACGACATGCGCGAGCTCGGCGCCGTGGCTGCCCAGCACTTCGACGTCGTCATCGTCCGGGAGGACGTCGCCCTGCGTGGACGCGACCGGGGCCAGACGGCCGAGCTGGTCGCCGAAGGAGTGCGCCAGACGATGACCGAGGGCGGACGCTGCCGTCAGCTCGAGATCATCGTCGAGGAGATCGACGCGGTGAGGCACGCGATGTCGCGCTCCAACCCTGGCGACCTGGTCGTGGTCTGCGTCGACAAGCACGCCACGGTGATGGCCGAGCTCGAGAACTGGTCGCAGCGCGCCCAGGCGGGCTCCGGGGCGGATGAAGTCCCCCTCGGCGACCCCGACTTCTCCCCGAGCGCGCCGGCCGCCGAGAACGACGGCTGACACCCGCCGGCATCACGCTGCCGGCTCGGGTCTGGGCCTTTGCTCAGGCCCGAGCCGCGCGCACCTTGTCGCGCAGCGTCTCCGGGGTGTCGGCCCTGAACCCGGCCTCGGCCAGCCAGTCGTAGACACCCTGCCGGTCCTCGTGACACATCAGGCCGACCACGTCGCCCGGGCCCGCCTCGGAGACCATCGCCTCGAGGCCGCTGACCTCCGTCGGGTACGACGCCAGGTGCTCGACACCGACGCGCGCCGCACCCCGCCGGAACAGCTCGTCGAGCTCGTCGGTGCTGCGCCCGCGCAGGTAGCCCGCCTTGTGGGCGATCACCGCGACGTCCGCGTCCCGGGCGCCCAGCTCGCCGAGCGCCTCGACGATGTCGTCCTGGCGGTCCCCCACCGCGCCGAGCCCGAGCAGCAGCTTGGCCGGCGGGCGGCGGACGCCGTTCATGATCTCGAGCAGCGCCTCGAGACCGGCCTCGTTGTGCGCGAGGTCGATCACGACGCTGATATCGCCCTTGCTGAAGAAGTTCATCCGGCCCGGGTTGTGCTGCGGGTCGGGCGCGAAGGATCGCAGCCCCTCGATCACCGCGGCGCGCGGCAGGCCGATCGCCAGCGCCGCCGAGGCGGCTCCCAACGCGTTCTCGACGTTGAACCGCGAGAGCCCGGCCAGCGTCATCGGGATGTCGACGACCTCCAGCAGCGGGTCGGGGTCGCTGTTCGGCGTGATCACCGAAAGCCAGCCGTCGATGACGGTGGTGGCCCGGCCGCCGTCCGCGACCACCTCACGGATTGCGGGCGAGTCCGCGTCGCGCGAGAAGACCCACGGCTTGGCCTTGATGGTCGAGCGGGTCGCCAGCACTCGTGGGTCATCGGCGTTCAGGACCACCCAGCCGTCGGGGCGGGTGATCCGACAGACGACCGACTTGACCTCGGCGAGCTGGTCGAGGGTGTCGATGCCGTGCAGGCCGAGGTGGTCCGCGGAGACGTTCGTGAACACCGAGACGTGGTTGTACGCCAGGCCGATGCCCTTGAGCAGGATGCCGCCACGCGCCGTCTCCGTGACCGCGAGCTGGACCTCCTTGTGTGCGAGCACCCGACCGGCACCGCTCGGCCCGGAGTAGTCGCCCGGCTCGACGAGCTCGCCGTCGATGTAGATGCCGTCCGTGCTCGACCACCCGACGTGCAGCCCGTGGGTCCGGCCGATGTGCGCGACCATGCGCGAGGTGGTCGTCTTGCCGTTGGTACCGGTGACCGCGACGATCGGCACCCGCGGTCGCAGGGTGGTCGGCACCGGTCCGGCTTCGGACTCTCGGAGATGGGCGGCGGCCTGCGCCACCAGCTCGTCCACGTCCCCGTTGGGCAAGGCGTCGAGGACCTCGACGACCGCACGTCCCAACGCCTGCCCCCGGCTCCGGTGCCGCCAGGGGTAGGCGACCACGATCCGGTGCACGTCGTGGGTGGGCCGCATCCGGACCGCAAGCCTCGTCGTACCGGCCTCGCCGGCGATGTGCCGGACCAGCCGTCCGACGGCGCGCAGCGCGAACCGCTGGCGGAAGCCACTGCCGGGCGCCCCCGGTCGTGCCTTCTTCAGGCCGATGCTCGACGCGAAGCGCATCGTCTGGTCCTCCGGCGCGTCGATCAGCGCGGTGAGGTCGAGAGTCAGCTTGATGGCGGCGCGGGGGAAGTAGAGGTTGGGACCTTCGAGGACCCGGAGCTCGACCAGTGCGGAGTTCACCCGCTGCACGCTACCGAACGAGCCGAAGTGGCTTCAGGCCCCCATGGCGTGGTAGCCGCCGTCGACGTGCACGATCTCGCCCGTGGTCGCAGGGAAGAAGTCCGAGAGCAGCGCGACGACGGCCTTGGCCGTCGGCTCGGAGTCCTTCTCGTCCCAGCCCAGCGGCGACCTGTCACTCCACATGGCCTCGAGCTCCTCGAAGCCCGGGATCGCCTTCGCGGCCAGCGTCTTCAGCGGGCCGGCCGAGACCAGGTTGACGCGCACGCCCTTCGGGCCGAGGTCTCGGGCGAGGTAGCGCGAGCACGACTCCAGCCCCGCCTTCGCGACGCCCATCCAGTCGTACGCCGGCCAGGCGACCGTGGCATCGAAGGTGAGCCCGACGACGGAGCCACCCTCCTCCATCAACGGAAGGCAGGCGTTGGACAGAGACGCCAGTGAGTACGCCGACACCTGGACGGCCTGGGCGACGTCGTCCCAAGGACCGCTCAGGAACTTGCCGCCCAGCAACGTCTCGGGGTTGCCGTACGCGATCGAGTGCACCACGCCGTCCAGCCGGTCGGTGTGCTCACGCACCAGCGCCGGCAGCCGCTCGAGGTGCTCCGGGTCGGTCACGTCGAGCTCGATCACCGGCGCCTCCTTGGGCAGCCGGTTGACGATCCGCTTGGTGATCCCGAGCGCCCGTCCGAAGTTGGAGACCAGCACCGTGGCGCCTTCCTCCTGGGCGACGCGGGCGACCGCGAAGCCGATGGAGGTGTCCATGGTGACCCCGGCGACCAGGATCGACTTGCCCTCGAGAATGCCCATGCGTCGTACTCCCTCTCGTTCGGTTGGTCAGTGCCCCATGCCGAGGCCGCCGTCGACCGGGATGACGGCCCCGGTCACGTACGCGGCGCCGTCGGACGCCAGCCACTCCACGACCGACGCGATCTCGTCGGTGGTGGCGTAGCGCTGCAGTGGGATCTGCGCCTTGTACTCCGCCTTCTTCTCCTCGGGGAGGACGGCGGTCATCTCGGTCTCCACGAAGCCGGGCGCGACGACGTTCGCGGTGATCGAACGGCTGCCCAGCTCGCGGGCCAACGAGCGCGCCATCCCGACCAGTCCGGCCTTGCTCGACGCGTAGTTGACCTGGCCGGCCGAGCCGAGGAGGCCGACGACCGACGAGATGAAGATGATGCGTCCGCGACGCAGGCGCAGCATGCCCTTGGCAGCACGCTTGGCGACGCGGAACGACCCTGTGAGGTTGGTGTCGATGACCGAGGACCAGTCCTCGTCGCTCATCCGCAGGACCAGGGTGTCCTTGGTGATTCCGGCGTTGGCGACGAGGATCTCGACGGGCCCGTGGGCGGCCTCGACCTCGGCGAACGCCGCCTCGACGGAGTCGGCATCCGTGACGTCGCAGCGGACGCCGAGCACGCCTTCGGGCGGCTCACCGCTTCGATAGGTGATGGCGACCTGGTCGCCGTTGGCGACGAAGGCCTGCGCGATCGCGCGGCCGATGCCGCGGTTTCCGCCCGTGACGAGTACTGATCTGCTCACGAGCGGAGACGCTATCGGCTACCCACGGGTACCTGTAATCTCCGCGCGGCTCGCCGAGCCGTCGTCGGCGTGGGTGCTCAGTCGTCCTCGAGGCGGAAACCGAGCTTCAGGCCGACCTGGAAGTGCTGCACCCCGTCGTCCTGGATCTGGCCTCGGACCTGGGTCACCTCGAACCAGTCGAGGTGACGCAGGGTCTTCGACGCGCGTGAGATGCCGTTGCGAATGGCCTGGTCGATACCGTCGGGTGAGGTACCGACGATCTCGGTGACACGGTACGTGCGGTCAGACATGGGCTCTCCTCGAGTCGGCGGGCGGGCTGCAACCTGATGCTAGTGCTCCCCCCATTCGTCCTCTGGGTTACCGCCCCCCAGCGACGTACCTTTGACGCATGCCCTCGAGGAAGCCGGACGCCGTCCGGATCACCAGCGCGACCCGCAGCCAGAGTGATGACATCAGCGGACGTCAGCGACGCTACGTGATCTCGATGGTCATCCGTACGGTCTGCTTCCTGCTCGCCGTCATCAGCATGGGGCACTGGCTCATGTGGGTGTTCCTGGCGGCAGCGGTCTTCCTGCCGTACGTCGCCGTGGTGATGGCCAACGGCGGCGCCTCCCCCGACCCTGGAGGGCCGGAGCCGTTCACCCCGGACCCGACGATGCGCTCGATCGAAGGCCCCGCCAAGCCGTAACGCGGCCACTGGTCCAGACACTTCGGACGACTCCCGCGTCTCTGCGGTTCTCCGCTGGAACCCCCCTCGGCGAAGTGCAAGAATCAACGACGCGCGGACCCGGCATCCCCCGTCTGGGTCCGCGTCTAGTTGGTGCCGGACGACTTCCCCCGTGGTCGTCCGGCACCGACTTTTATGCGCGACGGCCATCGACGAGGGAAGGTGTGCGTTGTGACCGACCAGCCGACCTGCTCCGCCCGCGGGTGTCGCGCCGACGCCGCCTGGCAGCTGCTGTGGAACAACCCGAAGCTGCACGAGCCCGACCGGCGCAAGACCTGGCTTGCCTGCGACGAGCACCGGGAGTCACTGGCGGACTTCCTGCGCGCACGGTCTTTCCTGCGTGAGATCGAACCTCTCTAGACTCACCGGAACCGCGAAAGACCAATTTCAACGCCCATGACCCCCGATACTGGGACCACCATGTCGGAGCCAGTGACTGTCCCTCCGCCGGACACCCCTGCGGGCGCACCGCGGGTGAGTCGGCAGTTCGACGTTGCTGTGGTCACGCTCGGTTTCCTCTGCCTGGCGGTCGTGATCGTCCAGATGGGGCTCCCGACCTTCCCCTTGCACGGGTTCGAGCTGGCCACCGTGGCGCTGATCATGGTGATCGCGCGGTTCCCGCTGGTGCTCGACAAGGGCGGAAGCGGCATCGAGATCGGCTTCGACTCCAGCGTGCTGATGTTCTTGCTCTGCACGCTCCCTCCACAGGAATCCGTCCTGCTCTGGTCACTCGGTGTCATCGGCACCCAGGTCACGAGCGACAGACGGTCGATCGTCAAGATCTTCAACATCGGGCTCGGCATCCTGGGCGGCACCGTCGCGGCGATCCTGCTCACGGCTGTCCGTGGCGGTTCCCTCGACACGCCCCGTGAGCTTCTCGCCGTCACGGTCGCTGCGACGGCGTACTTCGCGATCGACTTCGTGGTCTCGGCCATCTCGGTGGCCCTCGAAGAGCGGTCGCAGTTCCGCGGACACCTGTTGCAGCGAGGCACGGTCATCGCCGTCGCCTGCTTCGTGCCGTTCGACTCGCTCGGCTATCTCGCCGCGGTCGTGGTCAGGCACACTCCGTGGTGGACGCTGATCTTGCTGGCCGTACCACTGGTGACCCTGTTGGTCGCCACGCGCGCGGTGACCCGGGGCACCGAGAACGCCCGTCGGCTCGAGGTTCTGTTCGAGGCGGCGGTGCGGGCTCAGACCCTGTCGGACACTCGCCAGGTCGTCGACGCGCTCCTGGACGACGCGCGGCGGCTGCTGCGTATCCAGCAGGTTGAGATCCGGACGACTCCGCCGGCGGCCCACGAGATCGGCGCACAGCTCCAGGACGGCCAGCGCGATCGTTGGCTGGTCGCTCCGGGCAAGCATCGAGCCCGGTCCAGCCTCAGCTCGGACCAGCAGGCGCTCGAGGCCATGGTGGCCGTCTCGTCCGACGCGTTCGCCCGACTGCGCCTCACCGACGACATGACCCACCTGGCCCGCCACGACCTGCTCACCAACCTCCCCAACCGCGGGCTGCTCCTCGACCGGGTCGAGCACGGGCTGCAGCTCTCTCGACGCCGCGGCACGCGGGTCGCCCTGCTCTTCGTCGACCTCGACGGGTTCAAGCCCGTCAACGACCGGTTCGGGCACGCCGCCGGCGACGCCGTTCTGATCGACTTCGCGCGACGTCTGAGCTCCTGCGTGCGCCTGAGCGACACGGTGGCCCGGCTCGGCGGAGACGAGTTCGCCATCCTGCTCGAGGACGTCCGCCCGTCCGAGGTGGACTCAGCCTGCGAGCGGATCCTGACCGCCCTCTCCGCCGGTGCCGACGTGGCCGGGCACCAGCTGTCGCTCAGCGCGAGCATCGGCGTCGCGTTCGGCGAGGACACCGACACCTCAGAGAGCCTGCTGCGCAACGCCGACCTGGCGATGTACGAGGCCAAGGCCCGCGGCAAGAACCAGTTCGTCACCTACGAAGGGGCCCTCGGTCGGACTCGTCTCCAACGGTTGGAGCTCGTCGAAGCGCTCCGCAGCACCGTGGCCCTCGGAGAGCTCTCGCTCGTGTACCAGCCGGTCGTGCGCGCCGAGACCGGGCTGATCACCGGGGTGGAGGCGCTGGCCCGGTGGAACTCCAACGGCGTCGACATCCCCCCGGACATCTTCATCAAGGTCGCCGAGGAGAGCGGCCTCATCGTCCAACTCGGCGACGTCGTTCTTGCGCAAGCGGCCCAGGACGCGGCCGCCCTCCTCGAGGCTGCCGGTGGCGACCTCTCGATCGCGGTGAACATCTCGGCGCGCCAGCTTCGCGAGCCCGACTTCGTGGAGAAGGTGCGCCACACCCGCGACCAGCTCGGCGGTGCGAACCTGATCCTCGAGATCACGGAGCGCGACATGGTTGGGGACGACCACGACTCCATCGACGCGATGGCGCGCATCACCGACCTCGGCGTCCACTTCGCGATCGACGACTTCGGCGTCGGCTTCTCGTCGATCGGCTACCTGCAGGACATGCCGGTCAAGATCATCAAGGCCGACGCGTCGTTCTCCGACGGCATCGATCGCGACGAGCGGTCCTGCGCCTTGCTCTGCTCCATCACCATGATGGGCCAGGCTCTCGGCCTCGACGTCGTCGTCGAGGGCATCGAGCGGGCGGAGCAGCTCGAGCACCTGAAGAACCACGTGCACGCGCCGTTCGCGCAGGGCTACCTGCTGCACCGACCGATGCCGGTGGAGGCGCTCGTCGACGTGCTGCGGCTGAACCGGGGCCTGGAGACCCAGACCGTCTGAGCCTGCGCTCAGGCTGAGCCGAACGGCATCTCTTCGTGGATCCGCTCCTCGATGCCCGAGGCGTCGGCGGGGACCCTTCGGAAGATCGTCAGACTCTCCGGCGTCCAGGGCTGGCCCTCGAAGCTGTCGAGAGCGGCGGTGAGCTTCTCCAGGTAGGGCAGCTTCGTCGCCGCGGTGATCGATCCGACAGCGAGCCACGGCCGGAACTGGCGCCGGTCGACCAGGAACCCGAGCGGCTGGACAGCCACGGGAACCCCGCGACCGATCTGGAGCAGTCCGTCGACGTCGCCGTCGACCTTGGCCCACACCGACTCGTCGCCCTCGAACTCGAGTGCCGCGCTGCCGTGGAAACGGAGCTCCGGGCGCGACCAGCCTGCGGTCACCTTGCGTAGCTGGCCGAGCAGCCGCTCAGAGTCCTCCTGCGCGACATTGCCGAAGCTGGTGATCGGGATGCGCATGTCGTCCACGGGGACCTGCGTGAGCTCGGGAGTTCCCGGTGCCACGGACTGAACGAGGTCAGCCAGCTCGACACGAGCCCGCTCCGGAGGTACGACGGCGGCATAGAGGCGCATATGCCCATCTTGGGCCACATCGGGCCCGCGCACAAAGGGGACTCGCCGCACACCCCACCGCGGCGCCGAGCGTCGGTTCAGCCGCCGATGGCCGACATCGGGCGGCTGGGCTGCAGGAAGGCGATGTCATCGATGCCGTGACCCGGCAGCTTGCCCAGCATGGCGGCACGCCAGCGCTCGGCGATCTCGTCGTCGTCGGCGCCCGTCCTCAGGGCGGACCGAAGGTCGGACTCTTCGCGCGCGAAGAGGCAGTTGCGCACCTGCCCGTCTGCGGTGAGCCGGACGCGGTCGCAGTCTCCGCAGAAGGGTCTGGTGACCGAGGCGATCACGCCGACGGTTGCCGGTCCGCCGTTGACGGTGAAGAGCTCCGCCGGAGCGCTCCCCCGCGGCTCCTCGGCCGGCTCCAGCGAGAAGACCGCCGTCAGCGAGTCGAGGATCTCCTCAGCGGTGATCATCGTGTCGCGGCGCCAGCCGTGCTGGGCATCGAGTGGCATCTGCTCGATGAACCGCAGCTCGTACCCGCGATCGATGCACCACTGCAGCAGCTCGGGTGCCTGGTCGTCGTTGATGCCGCGCAGCAGCACCGCGTTCACCTTGACCGGGCCGAGCCCAGCAGCCGACGCGGCTTCGAGCCCGGCAACCACGTCGTCGAGACGGTCGCGACGGGTGATCTCCTCGAAGTCCTCGCGCCGCACGGTGTCGAGGCTGACGTTGACCCGATCCAGACCTGCCTCGGCAAGGGCTGCCGCCGTGCGGACCAGGCCGAGCGCGTTGGTCGTGATGGAGGTCTCGGGGCGCGGGGTCAGCTCCGCAGTACGCCGGACGATGTCGACCAGGCCACGCCGCAGCAGCGGCTCTCCGCCGGTGAACCGCACCTCGCGGACCCCCAGCTTGGTCACGGCGATCTCGATCAGCCTGACGACCTCGTCGTCGCTGAGCACGTCGTCGCCGGGGAGCCAGTCGAGGCCCTCCGCCGGCATGCAGTACGAGCAGCGAAGGTTGCATCGGTCGGTCAGGGAGACGCGTAGGTCGGTCGCCGTACGCCCGAACTTGTCCACCAGTCCACGAGTGCTCACCGGCCCAGTCTAGGACCGGCACCCCAATCCGTGGGGTTCGTCACGTGGCAGACGCTCCGGCAACCGACACGTAGGGCGCCCGGCTACTGTCGGGTTCGTGAGGTTCCTGTTCAGCAGACGGTGGCTCCTGTTCGCCGCCGCGGTCGCCGTACTCGCCTATGGCAGCTACTGGCTCGGCCAGTGGCAGTTCCACCGTCTCGAGGACCGACAGGTGCGGAACACGCAGACCGAGAAGAACCTCTCCGCCCCTCCTGCCCCCGTCGACGAGGTGCTGGCCCCGGGTCGGCCGGTGGCCCGAGCAGACGAGTGGCGTCCGGTCAGGGCGACCGGCACCTACCTCCCTGAGAGCAGCATCGTGGTCCGGTACCGGACCCGGGACGGGGCGTCGGGCATCGACGTGGTGACGCCCCTGGAGACCTCCCCCGGCGGACCGCTGCTCCTCGTCGACCGCGGCTGGCTGCGCACCGAGAACGCCGGCAACGCGTCACCCGACCTTCCGGCCCCGCCGTCGGGCGAGGTCACCGTCGTCGGCTGGGTGCGGGCCGATGCGACTGGTGACTCAACGGCTGTCGACTCCGCCTCGACCCGCGCCATCTCGAGCCGCGCCATCGGCGCCACGCTCGAGCGCCCGGTGTACGGAGGCTTCGTCGACCTGGTGTCCGAGACACCAGAACCGGCAGAGCCCCTGTCGCTCGCGGACGCACCCGACCTCTCCGAGGGCCCGCACTTCTTCTACGGGCTGCAGTGGTGGTTCTTCGCCGCCCTCGGCATCTTCGGGTTCGGGTACCTGGCGTGGGACGAGCGACGCAAGGCGCGTGCCCCTGACGAGGCGTCAGCCTCGGTCGCTCGCCCTGCCGTCCACAGCGAGGATCGTCGGTGACAGGGCGCCTTCGTAGCTGAGCACGCCCAGGTAGCGGCGGTCCGGGCTGAGCCGTGACCACTTCACGACGTACGACCTCGTCCGGTTTGCCCGGACCGGGACCGGGTTGGGCCTGACCCGGAGGAGCCCGTACTGCGCATCGCGGTTCACGTCGTAGAAGTCGAGCCGCCAGTCGACCGGCGCGCCGCCCGCGCCGAGAGCGTGGGGGTCGATCTCGACGAGGTAGTGCCCTGGTGCCGGGGCGAGCAGAGTCACCCGTTCGTCCGCTGCCGGCGTGGCTGACGCACCGACGAACGCCGACAGCTCTGAGCAGTCGGCGTTGGCCGCCTGGTGCACGAACAGGTCGAGGTCGGCCGACTTGTCCGCCGCGTCCAGGTCGAACCGCACCGCCTGCGAGTCCTTGGCGACGTGCACGCAGTGACGGACGACGTCGGAGCTACCAGTTCCGGTGGTCGTGGAGCGGCGGAAGATCGACTTCGCCTCGGCGAGACCCGTGGCTGTGATCGGGAGGTCGCCTGTGACTCCGGCTGCGATGGGGATCTTCGCCGCGCCCCTGGTGCCTGACCCGCTCACGTCGGCCGGCGCGGAGACTGCGACTGGGCGGAGCGCGATCGGGAGCCGCAACTTGCTCGGCCCCCTGAGCACCACGAACCCGGTGCTGTACTGGTTCAGCGGTGCTGTCGTGCGCGTGAACTCGATGGTGAGCCGCTTCTCGGCTCCGGCACGTCTGGCGACCAGGCGCCTCGCGGTCTTGGCGCGGAAGCCAGGCACCCGGACCGACACCTTCCAGATGCCGGCTCGGCTCGACTCGAAGCGACGGGTGAATGTGGTCGTGCCGGCGACCTGGGCCTGCGCGAGGGAGGGCACGTTCAGCTCTCGCGCCGCGAGCGGTTCGACGCCGAGGTCGAGGCCCTGGCCCTGGATGAACCGGCGCCAGTCGGTGGTGTCGGAGGTGACGAAGAGCCCGGGGTCCGCGAAGCGCGACGGGCGCACCAGGCCGGCACCCTGGCCGAACGGATCACGATCGCGCCCACCCCGGGCGGCGCGCACGCTGCGCGCGGTGGTCATCATCGCCGACTTGACCTGCATCGGGGACCAGGACGGGTGCTGGGCCATCAGGAGCGCGGCCAGTCCCGCAATGTGCGGGGCCGCCATCGAGGTGCCCGAGTACAGGTCGAACGACCGCTGCGAGTTCGAGGTCGGCGCCACCGCGGCCAGGATGCCCGCCCCGGGAGCCGCGATGTCGGGCTTCAAAAGGTCGCCGCCGGTAGCCACAGCCGGGCCGCGCGCGGAGAACCCGGCGACGCTGGGCACCGCGGTCTTGGCGCCCGCTGTGCGATCGCCCCGCCGGAACCGGGCGACTGCGTCGGCGCCCGCCCGCTTGAGGTAGTCGAACAGCGCGGGGCTGTCGGTGTCGGCCACGTGAATGGTCGGCACGGCATGGAAGTCCGCGTCGAGGCTCGCCGGCTCGACGTTCGCGAGCACCATCGCCAAGCCGCCCGCGGCCTGCACGGTCACGCTCTTCGCAACGCGGTCGATCTCGCCCCGCGTGCACACCACGATTGCCCCCGCTGCCTTCGCCGGGTCCAGGGTGTCGGGCTTGCAGAGGCTTGCGTCGGCTTCCGAAGCCCCGACTGCGGGGATGCCCGCCGAGTCGACAAGGGGCCGCGTCGGCAGGCCGCGTCGAGCGATCGACGCACCACGGAGCTTCGTACCGTCGCCGAGCACAACCGTGTTCTCGAACCGAGCGTGCGTCGTGGCGGCGACGGTGGTCACCCAGGGGCTGTTGTGCGACACGGTGTAGTAGTCCGGGCCGCCGTTGCCGCCCGAGGCAGCCACGAAGATGCCGGCGTCAGCAGCGGCGGCGAACCCCAGTTCGACGGCGTCGAGGACGTTGTCCCGCGAGCCCGAGATCGAGAAGTTCAGGACGTCGACGCCGTCCTCGATCGCATCCTCGATCGCCGCGAGGATCGCGCTCGTGAAGCAGTCACCGGTGTCGGGGTTCTGGTCCTCGAAGCAGACCTTGTAGACCGCGATCTTCGCGGCCGGGGCCATCCCGCTGACCCGGCCGAAGCGCACGCCCTCCACCTCGACGTCCTCGACGACGTTGCCCGCCGCCGTGCTGGCCGTGTGCGTCCCGTGCCCGGCGCCGTCTCGCGCCGAGAGCGACTCGGTCGGTGCCCGGTCGCCCGCGGGCACCGAGGCCAGGAACTCCTCGGGGTAGTAGCGCGCGCCGACGATCTTGGTGGTGCACAGGTCAGCCGACCACCCGACCGCGGGCACCGACACGCCCGCCTGCTCGTGGCTGGCCTGGCAGCGTCCACGGAAAGTGCCGCCGTCGGCCTTTCTCATGTGGACGCGCTCACCGTCCCGATAGACACCCCAGGGGGTCCGGGGGGTCGTGGTCAGCGGCTGTCCACCGAACGACGGCGCCTCGGGCCAGATCCCGGAGTCGAGCACGCCCACGACGACTCCGTCGCCCGCGCCTTCGGGGCCGCCCGCTGCCCGGGCCCAGGCTCCGGACGGACCGCTGAGCTTCAGGTGGTCCGGGGTGTTCCAGGTGTCGAGCGACCGCCGCTCGTCCTTCTGCACGAGCAGGACGTCGCGGTCAGCGGCCAGCGTGGCGGCCTGCTTCCCGGTCAGGTCGGCCGTGAAACCGTTGGCCGCCATGGTGAAGTGCCGGTCGGCATCGGCTCCGACGGAGCGAGCCAACTGGTTGTGCTCCCGGGCGAGCAGCGACCGGTACCCGCGGACGGCCCGCGACTGGGGGTCGAGCTCGCCGCTCAGGTCGGTCTGCTCTGCCGCGCTCGGATCACGCAGCAGCACGACGTACCGACCCGAACCGTAGGGCGTCGGCGAGCCGGCGACCGTGCCGCTGACCTCCGCGTCCCCGGTGGCGGCGGCTGCGGGTACGCCGGTGAGGGCTCCTCCCGCGAAGACCGCGAGCGTCAGTGCGACGATCGCGCCGCGCGCGCGTCGACCGGTGAACGTCTTCGACACGAAGGCTCCCCTGAAGCTGGACAGGCGAAAAACCCGCCCAGATCACCCAATGTCACATTCGGGGTCTGGTCAAGCGGAACGGCAGGATCCGGCACGATTTCCGCCAGCTCGGGGCCGTTGCGTGAACCTCGCGCTCAGCCGGCCCGCGAGAACTGGGTCTCGTAGAGGTCCGCGTACAGCCCGCCCTCGGCGAGCAGCGCCGCATGGCTGCCCGACTGGACGACCCGGCCGTCGTCGATCACCAGGATCAGGTCGGCGTTGCGGATCGTCGAGAGCCGGTGGGCGATCACCAGGCTGGTCCTGCCCTGCAAGGCCTCGTCGAGCGCACGCTGCACCGCGACCTCGGACTCCGAGTCGAGGTGCGCCGTGGCTTCGTCGAGGACCACTACGGCTGGCGCCTTCAGGAGCAGGCGCGCGATCGCCAGCCGCTGCCGCTCGCCGCCGGACAAGCGGTACCCGCGGTCACCGACGACCGTGTCGAGGCCGTCGGGAAGGGACTCGACCAGGCGCCTGATCTGGGCAGCTTCGAGTGCATCCCAGATCTGCTCGTCGGAGGCGCCGGGCCGGGCGTAGCGCAGGTTCTCCCGGATCGTGTCGTGAAACATGTGGGCGTCCTGGGTGACGTAGCCGACGGCGTCCTCGAGGGACTGCAGGCTCACGTCGCGCACGTCGTGGCCGTCGACCCGTACGGAGCCGCCGGTGACGTCGTACAACCGGGCCACCAGGTGGGTGATCGTGGTCTTGCCCGCGCCGGACGGGCCCACCAGCGCGACCATCTGGCCGGCCTCGGCGGTGAAGGTGACCTCGCGGAGCACCTCACCGGTGTCGCGCGACTCGGTGCGAGCGACAGCCTCGAGGCTGGCCAGCGAGACCTCGTCGGCGCGGGGGTACCGGAAGGCGACGCGGTCGAACTCGACGCGGGAGGCTCCGCGCGGCAGGTCCATGGCGTCGGACCGCTCCTGGATCATCGACGGCAGGTCGAGCACCTCGAAGACCCGCTCGAAGCTCACGAGCGCGGTCATCACGTCGATGCGCACGTTCGACAGGCCCTGGAGCGGGCCGAGGAGGCGCAGCAGCAGGGTCGCGAGGGCGAGCAGGGTGCCGACCGTCAGCGTGCCGTCGATGGCGAGCTGGCCACCGACGCCGTAGACGAGCGCAGTGGCGAGCGCCGGGATCAGCATCAGCGTCGCGCCGAAGATGCGGGTGACCAGCGAGATCCGCACCCCGAGGTCGCGGACGACGGCTGCCTTGTCGGCGAACTGCGTGTCCTCCTCGGAACGGCGCCCGAAGAGCTTGAGCAGCATCGCGCCACCCACGTTGAACCGCTCGGTCATGCTGTTGCCGAGGACGGCGTTGCCCTCCATCTGCTCGCGGGTCAGACCGGAGAGGCGGTTGCCGACCCAGCGCGAGGCGACCAGCAGGAGCGGGAAGAGGCTGAGGCAGAGCAGGGTGACCTGCCAGCTCAGGGCGAGCATGGCAATGCCGACGACCACCACGCTGATGGAGTTGGAGACCGTGCTGGACAGCGTCGACGTGAACGCGCGCTGGGCGCCGATCACGTCGTTGTTCAGGCGCGAGACGAGCGCCCCGGTCTGGGTGCGCGTGAAGAACGCGAGCGACATCCGCTGAACGTGGGCGAAGACGGTGGTGCGCAGGTCGAAGATCAGGCTCTCGCCGATGCGCGAGGACAGGTACCCCTGGCCGACGGCGAGGACGGCGTTGAAGAGCGCCACACCTGCGATTCCCAGCGCGAGCAGGGTGACGAGCTGGCCGTCGCCCTTCAGGATGCCGTCGTCGATGATCTTCTTCACCAACAGCGGTACGACGACCACCATCGAAGCATCGACGACGGTCAGGGCGAGGAAGATGCTGATGAGCCGCTTGTGCGGTCGCGCGAATCCGACGACGCGACGGACGGTGTCGCGGGCCAGCTTCTGGTTGGCCGCGCTCCGGTCCGTCCGCATGTGACGCCAGGCGGGACCTAGGCCTGAGCCCATCGACACGCGCTTCTCCGATCTTGACGGTGACTCGCCGGGCTCATTCCCCCATCAGCGAGGCGAGCTCCCGGAACCGGCGTACCTGCGCCTGCCGCTCCCGGCGACGCTGCTCCTCGAGGTCCAGCGTCGCCGCCGACCGCAGCAGGGCCTTGGTCTCCGCGACCGCTCCGTAGAGCGGGGCGGTGAGCGCAGCCACCAGGTCAGCGACCGTCGAGGAGAGCTCCTCGCGCGGAACCACCGCCGTTGCCAGCCCGATCTCCCGGGCCTCGTCCGCGGTGACCCAGCGCGTGGTGGCGCAGATCTCCAGTGCTCGCGAGTACCCAACAAGCTCGACGAGGGGTTTTGTTCCCGTCAGGTCGGGCACCAGCCCGAGCATCGGCTCGCGCATCGAGAACCGCGCGTCCTCGGCGAGCACCCGCAGGTCGCAGGCGAGCGCGAGCTGGAACCCCGCGCCGACGGCCGCCCCCTGGATCGCGGCCACGCTCACGATGTCGTTGCGGCGCAGCCAGGTGAACCCTTCCTGGAACCCCGCGATCGTCTCGGCCATCTCGCCGTCCGGCATGTCGAGCAGGCTCAACAGCGAGGCCTCGCCGTCGTACTTCTCCTTGCTCAGCATCCGCCGGTCGAGCCCGGACGAGAACGTGTCGCCCTCACCTTGCACCACCACCACCCGCACGGAGTCGTGCAGGTCGGCGCCGATGGCGCGCAGCGCCCGCCAGGTCGCGGGAGTCTGCGAGTTCTTCGTCTCGGGGCGAGCCAGGGTGATCGTGGCGACCAGCCCGTTCTCTTCGAGCCGGACGCCGCCACGTTCGAGCAGCTGAGGGTCCACCTGGGTGCGGTTCATGAGCGCAGCCTAGTGCCCGGAACCCTCGGTCAGGCCAGGGCGATCAGGTCGCCGTAGTCCTCGGTCCACAGGTCCTCGACGCCGTCGGGCAGGATCAGCACCCGGTCCGGCTCGAGCGCTGCCACGGCGCCCTCGTCGTGGGTCACCAGGATGATCGAGCCCTCGTAGCTGCGGATCGCGCTCGAGCACCTCCTCGCGGGAGGCCGGGTCGAGGTTGTTGGTGGGCTCGTCGAGAAGCAGCACGTTGGCGCTCGAGACCACCAGGATCGCCAGCGCGAGCCGGGTCTTCTCGCCACCGGAGAGCACCGCGGCCGGCTTGGACGCGTCGTCGCCGCTGAACAGGAACGAGCCGAGCACGCTGCGGGCCTCGGTGTCGGCGAGCTGCGGGGCCGCCGTGCGGAGGTTCTCCAGCACGGTGCGGCTCGTGTCGAGGGTCTCGTGCTCCTGGGCGTAGTACCCGAGCTTGAGACCGTGCCCCGGGCGTACCTCGCCGGTGTCCGGCTGGTCGACGCCGGCCAGGATGCGGAGCAGCGTGGTCTTGCCGGCGCCGTTGAGGCCGAGGATGACGACGCGGCTCCCCCGGTCGATCGCCAGGTCGACGTCGGTGAAGACCTCCGAGCGAGCCGTAGGACTTCGACAGCTCTGCGGCCGTGAGCGGGCGTCTTGCCGCACGGCGCCGGCGACGGGAACTTGATCTTGGCGACCTTGTCGCTGCGGCGCTCGGCCTCGACGCCGTCCATCAGCCGTTCGGCGCGCTTCATCATCGACTGCGCGGCCTGGGCCTTGGTCGCCTTGGCGCGCATCTTGTTCGCCTGGTCCATCAGCGTCGACGCCTTGCGCTCGGCGTTCATCCGCTCGCGCTTGCGGCGTCGCTCGTCGGTCTCGCGCTGGTTGAGGTAGGCCTTCCACCCCATGTTGTAGATGTCGACCTCGGCCCGGTTGGCGTCGAGGTGGAGCACCTTGTTGACGCAGGACTCCAGCAGGGCGTTGTCGTGGCTGATGATGATCAGGCCGCCGCGGTACGACGCGAGGAAGCCGCGCAGCCACACGATCGAGTCGGCGTCCAGGTGGTTGGTGGGCTCGTCGAGCAGCATCGTCTCGGCACCCGAGAAGAGGATCCGGGCCAGCTCGACCCGGCGGCGCTGACCGCCCGAGAGCGTGCGGATCGGCTGGGTGAGGATCCGCTCCTCGATCCCCAGGCTGGAGGCCATCTGCTTCGCCTCCGCCTCGGCCGCGTAGCCACCGCCGGCGTGGAGCTCGGCGTCGGCGCGCGAGTAGCGGCGCATGCCCCGGTCCCGGCGCTCCGGGTCGTCGGAGCGCCATCTCGTCTTCGGCCTCACGGAGCCGTCGTACGACGTCGTCGAGGCCGCGCGCGGAGAGGATCCGCTCCAGGGCCGACATGTCCGGGTCGCCCGACCTCGGGTCCTGCGGGAGATACCCGATCGCACCGGTGGTCGTCACGGTGCCGGCTGCGGGGGCGGCCTCGCCCGCCAGGATCTTGGTGAGCGTGGTCTTGCCGGCGCCGTTGCGACCGACGAGACCGATCTTGTCGCCGGAGGCGACGCGGAAAGTGACGTCGGCCATCAGCAGGCGCGCGCCAGCGCGCACCTCGAGCTGGTGTGCGGTGATCATGTGTGGGGAAACCTCAGAAGTGAACGGCAGTGGAGAACGGACCAGGACGGCGAGTAACTGGGAGCGACTGGTCAGTCCGTCACACGTGTCATGCCGCTAGTCTACGCAGCGACCCCGAGGAGAGCGGCATGCGCTACAACCCCAAGGCCCGTCTGGATCGCAGCCAGATGGAGGTCCGCAGCGGCGGCGGTCGCAGCCGGGCGCGGATGCGCCTGCCCAGCGGTGGCAACGGGATGCGGGTCGGCGGCGGGATCGGCGGCCTCATCATCGTGGTGATCGTGCTCGTGCTGCAGTCCCAGCTCGGCGGTTCGGGCGCTCCAGCGCAGGACGGCGGGCGCACCACCAGCGCGCTGGAGGGCTGCAACACCGGTGCCGACGCCAACCAGAGCCGTGACTGCGCGATGCTCGCCGACGTCAACTCGATCCAGGCGTTCTGGGCGTCGGAGCTGCCCCGTCAGACGGGCCGCGAGTACCGCGAGGCCGTCACGACGGTGTTCACCGGCGGCGTCAGCACGGGCTGCGGCGACGCCACCGACGACGTCGGGCCCTTCTACTGCCCGGTCGACGAGAACATCTACCTCGACCCCACCTTCTTCGAGGAGATGCTTCAGGGGCAGCTCGGCGCCAAGGGCGGCCTGTTCTCCGAGGCCTACGTGCTGGCGCATGAGTACGGGCACCACGTGCAGAACCTGCTCGGCACGCTCGGCGAGGTACGGAGCCAGCAGGGGCCGACCAGCGATGCCGTCCGCCTGGAGCTGCAGGCCGACTGCTACGCGGGCATGTGGACCAAGTTCGCCACTGAAGTGCCCGACGAGAACGGCGAGCCGTACATCCTCGACCTGACAGAACAGGACATCGCGAACGGCCTCGACGCGGCACGTGCCGTGGGTGACGACCGGATCCAGCAGCGCACCTCCGGCCGGGTCGACCCGGACCGGTGGACGCACGGCTCCTCCGACCAGCGGATGCGCTGGTTCCGCACCGGGCTCGAACGCGGCACTGTCGACGCCTGCGACACCTTCTCTGCGCGCCGGCTCTGAGTCACCGGACCACAAGCTGGACCATCGGTCCAGGCTTCGAAACGGCGGATCTAGACTGCGAGCGATCCGCCCCGCTCCGAAAGGTGACCCGGTGTCCCCCGCTCTGCGTAGCTCCGCGCGCGACCTCGCGCTGATCGCGATCTTCGCCGGCATCATCGCCGCACTCGGCATCGTGCCCGCATTCACTCCGCCCGGCTTCGCCGTCCCGATCACCGCCCAGACCCTGGGCGTCATGCTCGCGGGCTCGATCATCGGCGCACGACGTGGCGGGCTCTCGCTGGTCCTCTTCCTGGCCCTCGTCGCGGCCGGCCTACCGCTGTTGGCCGGCGGGCGAGGCGGTCTGAGCGTCTTCACCGGCCCCTCGGTCGGGTTCCTGCTCGCGTGGCCCGTCGCGGCCCTCGTGATCGGCTGGCTGGCCCAGCGAGGCGGGCCGTCGTACAAGCTGCACTGGGGCATCGCCGCGAACGTTCTCGGCGGCATCGTCGTCGTGTACGCCGGCGGCATCGTCGGCCTCTCCCTGGTCCTCGACCTCAGCCTCGCCTCGGCTGCCATCGCCACCTGGGTTTACCTCCCGGGCGACGCCGTCAAGGTGGTCGTCGCCGCGCTCGTCGCCCGCGGGGTCCACGCGGCCTACCCGGGGCTGCTCGGCAAGCGCACGCCGGCCCCGGCACAGGACCCCGCCACTGTCTGAGCGCCCGGTCGACCTGGCGGCCGCGTCCGACCCGGCCGCGGCCTTCCGGGCTGCCCATACGGCGGGGCAATCCATCCTGCTCCGCACGTCCGGGTCGACTGCGTTCCCCCGGGCCGTGTTGCGGAACGCCGCGTCGTGGCTCGACTCGTTCGACCACGTCAGCCGACTCGCGGGGATCGGGGCGCATGCCAAGGTCTGGGTGCCCGGCCCACGCACCTCGTCGATGAACGTCTTCGCGCTCGTCCATGCCGACCACGCGGGCGCCGAGGTCGTCGACTCCGGCACCGACGCGACGCACGCGGTCCTGACGCCGTCCCAGCTCGACGCTCTCCTCGATGGCTCGGACGCGACGCGTGACGAGCTGACGGTGGTCGTCGCCGGCGATCGGCTCTCCCCAGCACTGTGCCAGCGCGCGCAGGATGCTGGCCTCGTCGTGCACCACTACTACGGGTCAGCCGAGACCTCGTTCGTCGCCTGGGGTTCTCACGCCGACGACCTGGCCGCCTTTCCCGGTGTCGAGATCGACGTACGGGAGGGGGAGATCTGGGTGCGGTCCCCCTACGTGTGTGACGGGTACGACGGTCCACCCGGCCCGCTGCGCCGCGAGGTGTCAGGCTTCGTGACGGTCGGAGACCACGGCCGCCTCGAGGGTGATCGACTCCTCGTCGACGGCCGGACCGACGCGGTCACGACGGGCGGCGCGACTGTCCTCACTGCAGACGTCGAGCGGGTGCTCCGAGCCGGCGCGCTTGGTGAGGTCGCCGTGGTCGGGATCCCCCACCCGCACCTCGGTTTCGTGGTGGCCGCCGTACTGACGGACGCCGCCGACCACCCGCGGGCGCGAGACCGTGCACGCACCGAGCTGACGCCTGCTGCCCGCCCGAGGACGTGGCTCCTCGCCTCTACGTTCCCGACCACCCCGGCGGGCAAGCTCGACCGCGAGGCACTCGCCCGACTGGCGGCCGACGATGGTCGCCTCCGGAGGCTGACGTGACCTGGCCCGGCGTCGGGCGCGTCCCCGCTCTAGCGTGGACCTCACCATGACGTCCGCATCCGCCCTTCATCCCCCGAGCGGGCAGCTCCATAGCCCCGTGATCATCGGGGCGCTGCGTACCGCGATCGGGACGTCGGGCAGGGCGTTCGCAGAGGTGTCGGCAGCCGATCTCGCCGCCCCCGTCCTGCGCGCCTTGGCATCCGAGTTCCCGGACCTTCCGCCCGTCGACGTCGTGCTCGGGAACTGCATGGGACCCGGTGGGGACGTCGCCCGCGTCGCCTCGCTGACCGCGGGGCTGCCCGTGGAGGTGCCCGCGCTCACCGTCGACCGCCAGTGCGGCAGCGGACTCGCCGCGATCGAGGTTGCCACCCACCTCCTGCGTGCCAGCCGGGGCATGGCGATTGCCGGTGGTGTGGAGTCGGCGTCGACGGCCCCCTGGCGCAGCTGGCCACCGGTAGGTGACGAGGCGCCGGTGAGGTACGAGCGCGCGCCGTTCGCGCCTGCGTCGCATGGGGATCCCGAGATGGGCTGGGCCGCCGACCTGCTCGCCGAGGAGTACGGCGTGAGCCGGGCCCGCCAGGACGCCTACGCCGTCCGGTCCCATGCACGAGCCGCCGCCACCCAACAGGCAGGCCGGTTCGACGACGAGATCGTGGCGGTCGGCGGCGTCACCACGGACGAGCGGGTGCGCAACGGGCTGACGCTCGAGCGCCTCGAGCGTTTCCCCACGGCGTTCCGCGACGGCGGCACGGTCACCGCGGGCAACTCCTGCGGCATCAACGACGGCGCCGCCGCAGTCGCCATCGTCGATGCCGCCACGCATGCCGACCTCGACGTTCCGGGGCTTCGGGTGATCGCAACGGCCACGGCCGGGGTCGACCCGCAGCGGCCCGGCCTCGGGGTCGTCCCGGCGGCCCGCACCGCGCTGGACCGCGCCGGACTGACGCTTGAAGACCTCGACGTGGTGGAGATCAACGAGGCCTTCGCCGGTCAGGTGCTGGCCTGCTGCGACGCCCTGGGGCTCGACGACGAACGCGTCTGCCCCGACGGTGGCGCCATCGCCCTCGGGCACCCGTGGGGCGCTTCGGGCGCCGTGCTGGCCGTGCGGCTCTTCTCGCAGCTGGTCCGTGCAGACCGCGGCGAGTTCGGACTGGCGGCGATTGCCGTCGGCGGCGGTCAGGGAGTCGCGATGGTGGTGCAGCGATGCCGGTGATCGACATCCGCGACGTCTCGCACGTGTACGGCGAACAGTCGGCCGCCCGGACCGTGCTGCGTGAAGTGACGGTGAGCCTGCCGGAACGACGGGTAGGCGTGATCGGCGCGAACGGCTCGGGCAAGTCGACGTTCGCGCGTCTCATCAACGGGCTCGTCGTACCGACGCTCGGGCACCGTGCGGGTCGACGGTCTCGACACCCGTACTCAGGGACGCGACGTGCGCCGCCGCGTCGGGTTCTGCTTCACCGACCCGGACGCACAGATCGTGATGCCGACCGTCGCCGAGGACATCGCGTTCGGGCCTTCGCCGACGCAAGCTGTCGCGGGCCGAGATCTCGCCAAGGTCGAGACCGCACTCACGGCGTACGGCCTCGACGGGCATCGCGACCATCCGGCCCATCTGCTGTCCGGCGGTCAGAAGCAGCTGCTGGCGCTGGCCTCCGTCCTCGTAACCGAGCCCGACGTCCTGGTGATGGACGAGCCGACCACGCTGCTCGACCTGCGCAACGCGAACCGGATCACCGAGGTGGTCGCCTCGCTGCCGCAACAGGTCATCCTGGTCACCCACCACCTCGACCTGCTCGACGGCTTCGATCGCGTGCTCGTCTTCGAGGAGGGGCGGGTGGTGGCCGACGACCTCCCGGACGCCGCGGTCTCGTACTACCGGAAGCTGATGGCGTGAGCACGCTGGGTCTCTACCTTCCGGGTACGTCGGTGCTGCACCGTGCGCGCGCCGGACACAAGCTGGTCGGCATGGTGCTGGTCGGTGCCGCGTCGGTCTACCTCGACGAGCTGTGGCAGGTCGCCCTCGCCCTCAGTCTGGTCGTTCTCGGCTACGCCACGGCCGGGATCGGCCCGCGGATCGCCGTTGCGCAGCTCAAGCCGTTGGTCTGGGTGGCCGGCTTCGCCGCGGTGTTCCATGTGCTGGTGAACGGCTGGGAGCGCGCGGCCGTCGTCCTGGGTGTGATCGCGATGCTGGTGCTGCTCGCCGCGCTCGTCACGCTGACCACCCGGACCACGGCCATGGTCGACGCGATCGTGGCCGGCTGTCGACCGTTGCGCCGCCTCGGCGTGGACCCGGAGCGCATCGGGCTCATGCTGGCTCTCGGGATCCGGAGCGTGCCGGTGGTGGTCGGCCTCGCGGAGGAAGTACGTGAGGCGCAGCTGGCCAGGGGCCTGAACTCGAGCGCGCGGGCCTTCGCCGTTCCACTGATCGTGCGCTCGCTGCGCCACGCCGACGCGCTGGGCGAAGCCCTCGTCGCGCGCGGCGTCGACGACTGACTTTCCAGATACGCGCAACCGCGAGTCGCTAGCTGAGGGCGAGCGACATGAAGGTGCTGTTGCGGCTCGGGCTGTAGTCGCCGAACGGCGCACACGAGACGAAGCCCGCGCGGGCATACAGCCGACGCGCGGCCGCGAACGCGTCCATCGTTCCCGTCTCCAGGCTGACCCGGCGCAAACCCCGGGCGCGAGCCTCCTCGATCAGCCTCGCCACGATCGCGGCGCCTACGCCACTCCCCCGGGACGCCGACAACGTGTGCATCGACTTCAGCTCTCCGTGGTCCGGGTCGAGCACCTTCAGCGCGCCGACGCCGAGCAGCTGGCCCTCACGACGCGCGGTCAGGAACGTGATCGAGGGGTGGCGCAGCGCATCGAGGTCGAGAGCATGCACGTCCTCCGGAGGACTGTGGAGCGCTGCGAATGCCAGGTGTCCCTCCAGCAGTGCCACCACATCGGGCTGTCCCGGGTCGGCCATGCAGATCTCGAGGTCGCTGATCACCGCGGCAGCCTACCGACCGCAACGTCAAGCGGTGGGCCCTGTCCCGGACGGGCTGTCCACGTTGCGCCGAGAGAGCCGATAGGCGAGGTAGCCCCCGGCCAGCACCGGACCAAGCAGGAATGCGCCCATGATCACAAGCAGCAGGACGACTTCAATTCCACCGAGCATCACGAACCTTCTTCCACCTGAGGAGCCTGCGAGGGAACGGGATCCTGCTCGATCGACGAGTCTTCGCGGACGACGACAAGGCTCAAGGCCGCCAGGATCAGGGCGATCACGGGAAGAACCGACAGAATCGTCGCGACCGTCTTCTCACGGCGGGTCCACTGCACGGAGACCCAGACGAGGACCAGTCCGAGGACCGGCCCGACGATCGGCAGCACGAACGTGCCGACGGTCAGGCTGAGCACGGCCAGTACCTCGACCGCACCCCAGGGCGACGTACGCCGCGGCTCGGGCGGCATCTCGCCCGGGGTGGCCGACGTCTCGCTGGCGGCGGCCGCCACGATGGCCTCCGGTGTGCCGACGCCGTCCAGGACGTTCAACACGTCAGCATCGGTCGCGTCGGCCGGCAGGGCGGACTCCAGGTGGCTGCGCAGCTCGCTGACGAGCTCCTCGCGATCCTGGCGTGGCAGGCCGGCCGCGGCATGGTCGAGCCGGACGAGGTAGTCCTCGGCCAGCGGGGGCAGCTGCGTGGCTCTCATGTCGTCTCCTCCAGGAGAATGCTGTCCACGGTGTCACGAAAACGGCTCCACTCGGTTGCGAAGTCGTCGAGTGCGCGCCGGCCGGTGTCCGTGATCGCGTAGTACTTGCGGGGCGGTCCGCCCGAGTCCGAGTCGCGCCAGGTGCTGACCACCCGGCCGTCCTTCTGCAACCGCGAGAGCAACGGGTAGAGGGTGCCCTCGCCCGTCACCATTCCGTCCAGTGCCCCGAGGCGCCGGACGAGTGCGAAGCCGTAGTGCTCATCGCGGGCCAGCAGGCCCAGCACGCAGTACTCGAGCGCCCCTCGCCGGAGCTGGCTGAGCACGTCCTGCGCGACTACCATGCGTCACAAGGTACCTCGGGTCACCAGGCAGTGACAAGGCTTTTATCAGGGCGTATCGGTGACCGCTACTGCGATCGAGCTGCCATCAGCCACGGCCTGCTCCAGCACCGCGCGTCGCGGGTCAGGCACCGCCAGCCACGGCTCGACCCGGACGGCCGCAGCGGTCTTCAGGCGAGGGTCCTCGAGCACGGCGTCGACGGCGCCCCGGTCGCCGCCGCAGACCAGCGCCGCGAGGTGGCCGGTCAGGATCCGAGCGGCATGATCGGCGGCCGCCTCGTACGCCTGCCGGGCCTGGTTGTCGCGCCGCCGGGCGAAACGCTGCTGGCTCTGGCCGCCGGCCTTCGTCTTGCCCTGGACGTGCCGCTGGCCGACCTTGGACTCCACGATCTCCGGTCCGGACAGGCGCGCGACGGCGAAGCCGCCCTTGCGCACGAGCAGCACGCCCCACTGGCCCGGAGCGGACCGCAGCCGCGGCGAGCGCAGCGGGATCGGCGGGTCCGTCATAGGCCGCACCGAAGGGCAGCGTCGCGACCGCGGTCGAGCCGTCGGGCGCAGACGCGCGCAGTGCCCCGTCGCTGACCTCCAGCGACGGGGCACCGTGCACGGGTACCGAAGTTCTCGAACCAGCGCGACCACGCGCGTCGTCGGCACCAGCACGGTGCGCGTCGTCATGCTGTATCTGCTCAGACGTTGAAGCCGAGGGCGCGCAGCATCTCGCGGCCGTCGTCGGTGATCTTGTCCGGGCCCCACGGCGGCATCCAGACCCAGTTGATCGTCACGTCGTTGACCAGGCCCTCGAGCGCCTGGTTCGTCTGGTCGGTGATGACGTCGGTCAGCGGGCAGGCCGCGGACGTCAGCGTCATGTCGAGCACCGCGTTGCTGGAGTCGTCGAGGTGTACGTCGTACACGAGGCCGAGGTCGACCACGTTGATGCCCAGCTCGGGGTCGACGACGTCCTTCATGGCCTCGGTGACGTCTTCCTTGGTCACCGTGGCGGTGGAGCCGGTCAGGTCCACCTCGGGCAGGTCGGCGTTCGGCTCGGTCATGACTGCTCCTTCGTCTCTGCTTCAACGCCGTCGAGGATCTGCGACGTCGCGTCCTTCCATGCCATCCACGACAGCAGCGCGCACTTGACCCGCGCGGGGAACTTGGCGACGCCCGCGAAGGCGACACCGTCCTCGAGCATGTCCTCGTCGGGCTCGACCGTGCCGCGGCCCTGCATCAGCTCCAGGAACGCCTCGTGCACCCGGACCGCCTCCGTGACCGGCTTGCCGATCAGCAGGTCGGCCATCACGGACGTCGATGCCTGGCTGATCGAGCAGCCCTCGGCGTCGTACGAGACGTCCTCGACGATGGCGTCCATGTCGGCACCGTTCAGGTGCACGCGCAGCGTCAGCTCGTCGCCGCACGTCGGGTTCACGTGGTGCACCTCGGCCTCGTAGGGCTCGCGGAGACCTGCGTGCTGCGGGTTCTTGTAGTGGTCCAGGATGATCTCCTGGTACAGCGCGTCGAGGTCCATGCTCACCCACCCGGAAGTACTTCTTGGTGTACTCCAGCCCCTCGATCGAGCGCGTCGACCTCGGCGGGCGTCGTGTACAGGTACGACGACGCGCGGGTCGAGCTCTGCGACTCCGAAACGCTGGTGCGCCGGCTTGGCGCAGTGGTGCCCGGCCCGTACGGCGATGCCGCGGGAGTCGAGCACCTGGGCCGACGTCGTGCGGGTGCACGCCGGCCAGCTCGAACGAGATCGCGCCACCGCGCAGCTCCGCGTCGAGCGGACCCATCACGGTCAGGCCCGATCACCGAGGCCAGCCCGTCGAGCGCGTAGCCGGTGATCGCCTCCTCGTGGGCGCGGACGTTCTCCATGCCGACCGCGGCGAGGTAGTCGAGCGCTGCGCCGAGCCCGACCGCCTCGACGATCGGCGGCGTGCCGGCCTCGAACTTGTGCGGGATGCCGGCGTACGTCGACTGCTCCATCGCGACGGTGGCGATCATCTCGCCGCCACCGAGGAACGGCGGCAGCTGCTCGAACAGCTCGCGGCGGCCCCAGAGCACGCCGATGCCGGTCGGGCCGGTGACCTTGTGGCCGGTGAACACGAGGAAGTCGGCGCCGCTGGCGACGCACGTCGACCGGCATCTGCGGCACGGCCTGCGCGCCGTCGACGACCACGATCGCGCCGACCTCGTGGGCCCGGCGAGCGATCTCGGCGACCGGGTTGACCGTGCCGAGCATGTTCGAGACCCAGGTCAGCGAGACGACCTTGGTGCGCTCGGTGATCAGCTCGTCGATGTTCGACAGGTCGAGCCGGCCGTCGTCGGTGAGCCCGAACCAGCGCAGCGTGGCGCCCTTGCGCTCGGTGAGCAGCTGCCACGGGCACGATGTTGGAGTGGTGCTCCATCTCGGTGATGAGCACCTCG
Source organism: uncultured Actinomycetota bacterium (assembly GCA_963768905.1). Lineage (GTDB taxonomy): Bacteria > Actinomycetota > Actinomycetes > Propionibacteriales > Nocardioidaceae > Nocardioides_B. The sequence continues at coordinate 190,009 of CAVYJQ010000001.1, forward strand.
TCGCCCGGCCCGATCGCGAGCGGCCGCGGCGCCCAGGCGAGCGTGTTCGCGACCAGGTTGAGCGCCTCGGAGGCGTTCTTGGTGAAGATCACCTCGTCGCGCGACGGGGCGCCGATGAACGGCCGCCACGGTGTCGCGCGCGCGCCTCGAACGCCGCCGAGGACTCGGCCCCGAGCTGGTGCATCGCCCGGGCCACGTTGGCGTTGTGCCGCTCGAGGTGGTCGACCATCGCGTCGATCACGACCTGCGGCTTCTGGGACGTGTTGGCGCTGTCGAGGTAGACCAGCGGGTGCCCGTCGGCCAGGGTGCGCGACAGGATCGGGAAGTCGGCCCGGATCAGGTCGAGCCCGGCAGCAGCCCGGGGAGGCTGTGCGTCGTCAGGCTCATCTCGGTCCTCGCCGGTCTCTCGTTCCGGTCGGGCCTGCCGCGCCGGAGCGGTCAGGCGCTCGCCTTGACGTACTTGTCGTAGCCCTCGGCCTCGAGCTGGTCGGCCAGCTCCGGGCCGCCCTCCTCGGCGATCCTGCCGTCGACGAAGACGTGCACGAAGTCGGGCTTGATGTAGCGCAGGATGCGCGTGTAGTGCGTGATCAGCAGCACGCCGCGGTCACCCTGCTCGCGGAAGCGGTTGACGCCCTCGGAGACGATCTTCAGCGCGTCGATGTCGAGACCGGAGTCGGTCTCGTCGAGCACGCGCGACCTTCGGGTTCAGCAGCTCGAGCTGGACGATCTCGTGGCGCTTCTTCTCGCCACCGGAGAAGCCCTCGTTGACCGAGCGCGGCGCCATCGCGGTGTCCATGCGGACCCGCTCCATGGCGGCGTTGACGTCCTTGACCCAGGTGCGCAGCTTGGGCGCCTCGCCGTCGACCGCGGTCTTCGCGGTGCGCAGGAAGTTCGACACCGACACGCCGGGCACCTCGACGGGGTACTGCATCGCGAGGAAGAGGCCGGCGCGGGCGCGCTCGTCGACGCTCATCGGACAGCACGTCCTGCGCCGTCCAGGGTGACGGTGCCGCCGGTGACGGTGTACTTCGGGTGACCGGCGATGGAGTACGCCAGCGTCGACTTGCCGGAGCCGTTCGGCCCCATGATCGCGTGGGTCTCACCGTCGTTGATCGTCAGGTCGACGCCCTTGAGGATCTCCTTCGGGCCCGTCCTCGGTGTCGACGCTGACGTGCAGGTCGCGGATCTCGAGAGTTGCCATCATGTGTCGTCAGTCCTGTCGTTGTCGTGTCTTCGGGTTCAGTCGTCGTTGCGCGGGTGGGTGACGTCGACGAGGACGTCGTCGCCCTCGACCCGTCACGGCGTACGTCGGGACCGGCTCGGTCGCGGGCGGGCCGCTGGGCTTGCCGGTGCGGAGGTCGAACCGGGAGCCGTGCAGCCAGCACTCGATCTCGCAGCCCTCGACGTCGCCCTCGGAGAGCGGGATCGCGGCGTGCGAGCACTCGTCGCTGATCGCGTAGAGGTCCTCGCCGTCGCGGACGACGGCGACGTCGACGCCGTCGACGTTGACGGCCATCGCGGTCCCGTCGGCCACCTCGGAGACGGCACAGGCGCGCTGCGAAGCGTCATCGAATCAGTCCCCCACCCGCGTCGGCGCACCGACGTTCTTCTCCAGCTCGGCCTCGAGGGTGGCCGGAGCAGCTTGCTCCTCGATCTGCGGGATGCCGATCTTGCGGATGATGTCGGCGAAGAAGCCGTGCACCACGAGGCGACGGGCCTCCTCCTCGCTGATGCCGCGCGACTGCAGGTAGAACAGCTGCTGGTCGTCGAAGCGGCCGGTGGTCGACGCGTGACCGGCGCCCTCGATCTCACCGGTCTCGATCTCCAGGTTCGGGACCGAGTCGGCGTGGCAGCCGTCGGTCAGCACGAGGTTGCGGTTCGACTCGTAGGTCTCGATGCCCTCGGCGACCTTGCGGATCAGCACGTTGCCGATCCAGACCGTGTGCGCGCCCTCGCCCTGCAGCGCGCCCTTGTAGTCGACGTTGCTCTTGGTGCGCGGCGCCGTGTGGTCGGCGAACAGCCGGTGCTCGAGGTGCTGGCCCTCGTCGGCGAAGTACAGGCCGAGCAGCTCGGCCGCTGCCGCCGGGACCGTCGTAGTGCACGTTGCTGTCCATCCGCACGACGTCGCCGCCGAAGGAGATCGCCACGTGCTTGTAGACGGCGTCGCGGCCGACCGCGGCCTCGTGGGTGGTCAGGTGCACGGCGTCGTCGGCCCAGTCCTGCAGCGGACATGACCGAGACCTGGGCGCCGTCGCCGACGACGACCTCGACCACCTGCGCCATCGACGCGTGACCGACGTGGTTCAGGACGACGACGCGCCTTGGAGTGCGCGCCGAAGCGCAGCACGATGTGACCGGCCTCGGTCACCGAGGCGTCGGTCACCCGTCGAGGTCGATGAGGATCGGCTCGTCGAGCCTCGAGGTCGGCCGGGACGTCGACGAGCAGCGTGGACTCGATCTCGGCGAGCACGCGGGCGGCGAAGCGGGTGTTCGGCACCAGGCCGCTCGAGCCGCGCAGCGCGCGGGCCTCGTCGCCGGTCCACGCCCTCGACACGGACACCCTCGGGGGTGTTCCAGGTGCACGCGGTCGCGCTCGGCGCGAACTCGGCGTCGGCGTGCAGGCCGCGCAGCCGCTTCAGCGGGGTGAACCGCCAGATCTCCTCGCGGCCGGTCGGCACCGGGTGGTCGCGCCGACGTCGAAGGACCCTCGCGGGTGCAGGTGGCTGGAGACCTTGTCGGTCGTCTCCACGGCACTCGCCACAGCGGGCGTCTCAGTCACAGTCACTACGTCAGCTTTCTCGTCGGTGGCGGGAGCCGGTCTCGGGCCAACCCGGTGGTCGACGTGAGCTGCACGGCGGGGCTGGCCGGGTCTGGCGGGCGGCGAGGAACGAGCGAGCGGGTGTCCCGCGGGCGCTCCGCGTCGACCGCCGACCCAGGGAGTGGTCGGCGTGGCTCAGCCGACCGCGCCTTCCATCTGCAGCTCGATCAGCCGGTTGAGCTCGAGGGCGTACTCCATCGGCAGCTCCTTCGCGATCGGCTCGACGAAGCCGCGGACGATCATCGCCATCGCCTCGTCCTCCTCCATGCCGCGGCTCATCAGGTAGAAGAGCTGGTCGTCGCTGACCTTCGACACCGTGGCCTCGTGGGCCATCGACACGTCGTCCTCGCGGACGTCGACGTAGGGGTAGGTGTCGGAGCGGCTGATCTGGTCGACCAGCAGCGCGTCGCACTTCACGATGCTCGCGGAGTGGTGGGCGCCCTCGTTGACCTGGACCAGGCCGCGGTACGACGTACGGCCGCCGCCGCGAGCCACCGACTTGGAGATGATCGAGCTCGACGTGTGCGGCGCGGCGTGCACCATCTTGGCGCCGGCGTCCTGGTGCTGACCCTCGCCGGCGAAGGCCACCGACAGCGTCTCGCCGCGGGCGTGCTCGCCCATCAGGTAGACGGCCGGGTACTTCATGGTGAGCTTCGAGCCGATGTTGCCGTCGACCCACTCCATCGTGGCGCCGGCCTCGCAGGTCGCGCGCTTGGTGACCAGGTTGTAGACGTTGTTCGACCAGTTCTGGATGGTCGTGTAGCGGCAGCGGGCGCCCTTCTTCACGACGATCTCGACGACCGCGGAGTGCAGCGAGTCGGTGCTGTAGATCGGCGCCGTGCAGCCCTCGACGTAGTGCACGTAGGCGTCCTCGTCGACGATGATCAGCGTGCGCTCGAACTGGCCCATGTTCTCGGTGTTGATCCGGAAGTAGGCCTGCAGCGGGATGTCGACGTGGACACCCTTGGGCACGTAGATGAACGAGCCACCGGACCACACCGAGGTGTTCAGCGCGGAGAACTTGTTGTCGCCGACCGGGATGACCGTGCCGAAGTACTCCTGGAACAGCTCGGGCTGCTCGCGCAGGGCGGTGTCGGTGTCGAGGAACAGGACGCCCTGCTCCTCGAGGTCCTCGCGGATCTGGTGGTAGACGACCTCGGACTCGTACTGCGCGGCGACACCGGACACGAGGCGCTGCTTCTCCGCCTCGGGGATGCCGAGCTTGTCGTAGGTGTTCTTGATGTCCTCGGGCAGGTCGTCCCAGCTGGTCGCCTGCTTCTCGGTGGACCGCACGAAGTACTTGATGTTGTCGAAGTCGATCGTGTCGAGCTCGCCGCCCCACGTGGGCATGGGCTTGCGGTCGAAGAGCTTCAGGCCCTTGAGCCGCAGGTCGAGCATCCACTGGGGCTCGTTCTTCTTCGACGGAGATGTCGCGGACGACGGCCTCGTTGAGACCACGCTGGGCGGTACGAGCCGGCGGCGTCGCTGTCGGACCAGCCGTACTCGTAGCGACCGATGCCCTCGAGCTCGGGGTTCATCTGCTCGATCGTGGTCATCGCGGCGTCAACCTCTCGGGGTTGGACGTTGCGGTGTGGTCCTGGTGGGACGTCAGCGACGTGCTCGGGGATGCAGGTGGTGCAGACACCGTCGCCGTGGGCGATGGTCGCCAGCCGCTGGACGTGGCGGCCGAGCAGCCTGCCGAACATCTCGGTCTCGGCCTCGCACAGCTGCGGGAACTCGTGGGCGACGTGCGCGACCGGGCAGTGCTGCTGGCAGAGCTGCTCGCCGACCGGGTTGTCGCGGACCGAGGCGGCGTAGCCGCTCGCGGGTCAGCGCCTCGGCCAGCGCCTCGGCGGGCTCCGGTCGCGGGTGCTCGTCGCATGATCTCGCGGTACGCGGTCTCGAGCCGCGCCACCCGGCGCCGGGCGAACTCCATCACGGCCTCGTCGCCGCCGGTCTCGGCGAGGAAGCGGAGCGCCTGGACGGCGAGGTCGTCGTACTGCTGGTCGAACCGGTCACGGCCCGCGCTCGGTCAGCGCGAACACCTTCGCCGGGCGGCCACGACCGCGGGCGCCGTACACACGGGGCTCGCGGGCCTCGACCGCACCCTCCTCGACCAGGTGGTCGAGATGGCGCCGGACAGCGGCGGGCGTCAGGTCCAGCCGCTCGCCGAGCACGGCCGCCGTGCTGGGCCCGAGCTCGAGGATCGACCGGGCCACGCGCTCGCGCGTCGGAGCCGTCGTCGACACGTAAGTCGACGCTGCTGTCGATTTCCACAACATCATTGTGTCGTTAATGCCGGGGGTGTTTCAAATAAGGCTCCCCTAACCCCTCCGTTGATGCTGGCGTGTTCCCCCTTGAGTGCTGCTCGTTCCCCGTCGAGGCTGGATTGTTCCCGTTTCGGCCGATTTGAGCTCGTACGCCGAAAACGAGGCGCGTCTCACAGGGGAACGAGGCAACACTCAACGGAGGGGGTTCCTAGACTGATGCCCGTGACCAGTCCCTCGAACGTCGACGGTGCTGCCGTCGTCATCGAGGACCTCCGGATGACGTACGGCGACACGGTCGCCGTCGACGGGCTGTCGCTCGAGGTCGCACCGGGCTCGATCACCGCCGTCCTCGGCCCCAACGGCGCCGGGAAGACCACCACGCTGGAGACCTGCGAGGGCTACCGCCGCGCCGCAGTCCGGCCCGGTCCGCGTGCTCGGGCTCGACCCGCACGACCGACCACCGCGACACTGCTCCCCCGCATCGGCGTGATGCTCCAGACCGGCGGCGCCTGGTCCGGGGTGCCGCCGTCGAGATGCTCCGACACGTCGCCGCACTCCACGCGCACCCGCTCGACGTGGACATGCTGGTCGACCGGCTCGGCCTCGGCTCGTGCGGGAAGACGCCGTACCGCCGGCTCTCCGGCGGTCAGCAGCAGCGGCTCGGCCTGGCCATGGCCGTCGTCGGCCGCCCGGAGCTCGTCTTCGTCGACGAGCCGACCGCCGGCATGGACCCGCAGGCCCGCCGCTCGACGTGGGAGCTGCTCGAGGAGCTGCGCCGCGACGGGGTCACGATCGTGCTGACCACCCACTACATGGACGAGGCCGAGCGGCTCGCCGACCAGGTGCACGTGATCGACCACGGCCGGCTGGTCGCCTCCGGGCGCCCGTTCGAGCTGACCCGTGGCACCGGCCAGAGCACGATCCGTCTCGTCGTCACCGAGCCCTTCCCTCCGCGACGCCCCCGAGTCGCTGCAGCGGACGCTGGGTCCGGACACCGACGTCACTGCCCTGAACGCGCACAGCCTGCTGATCACCGGCCCGGCCGACGCGTCCACGCTGGCCACGGTCTCCGCCTGGTGCGAGGAGCACGGGGTGCTCCCCGAGTCGCTGTCGCTCGGTCAGCGCACCCTCGAGGACGTCTTCCTCCAGCTCACCGGACGGGAGCTCGCCCCATGAGCGGCACCTTCACGCCCGCCCCGGGCGCCGCGCCGATGGCCGAAGATGATCCGCGCCCAGGCCCGGATGGAGACCCGGCTGCTGCTCCGCAACGGCGAGCAGCTGCTGCTGGCCGTGGTGATCCCGCTGATCGTGCTCGTCGGCGGGATCGTGGCCGCCGGGCGGTTCGACCTGCGGCACGCAGCGAGCGCCCGATCGACCTGATCACCCCGGGCGTGCTGGCGTTGGCGATCATGTCCACGAGCTTCACCTCGCTCGCGATCGCCACCGGCTTCGAGCGACGGTACGGCGTCCTCAAGCGCCTTGGGTCGTCACCGCTCCCCCGGTCCGGACTGCTCGCGGGCAAGGTCGGCGGCCTGCTCCTCGTCCAGCTGATCCAGGTCGCCGTGATCGGTGCAGCCGCACTGGCCCTCGGCTGGTCGCCCGCGACCGGCTCCACCGGCCTCGTCGGGGCGCTGCTCACCGCGCTGCTCGGGACGGCCGCCTTCGCGTCGCTGGGCCTGCTCCTGGCCGGCGCGCTCCGGGCGGAGGCGACGCTGGCCGCCGCCAACCTCGTCTACCTGCTGCTGATGGCCGGCGGCGGCGTCGTGCTCCCGCTCTCGGCGTACGGGTCAGCGGGCGCCCTGCTGGCCTACCTGCCGTCGGGAGCACTCGGCACCGGCATGCGCGACACTCTCATCGACGGCGCCTTCCCGCTCCTCTCCCTCCTCGTGCTCGCGGCCTGGGCCGCCGTCGGCATGGCGTTGACTGCCCGCACCTTCCGATGGGAGTGACCGTGCCCGACAGCCGCCTGTGGGCTGCCACCTGGATCCGACCTGCCGCGATCGCCTCGCTCGTGGTCAACATCCTGATCGTGGTGAGCGGCGGCGTCGTCCGACTGACCGGGTCCGGGCTCGGCTGCCCGACCTGGCCGCGGTGCACCGAGGAGTCGTTCGTCCCGCACCGCGAGCTCGGCATCCACGGCGCGATCGAGTTCGGCAACCGGCTCGTCACGTTCCTGGTCGCGGCGGTCGCCATCGCGACGTTCGTCATCGCCTGGAAGTACGGTCGCCGCGCGGTCACCCGTCTCGCCCTGATCCTGGCGCTCGGCGTGCCCGCCCAGGCGCTGATCGGCGGCGTGACCGTGCTGACCGACCTGAACCCGTGGATCGTCGCCTTCCACCTCTTGGTGTCGCTGGCGATGATCGGGGTCGCCGTCGTGCTGATCCGCCGACTCGGCGAGGGCGACGGGCCCGCCGTACCCACGGTGCCCAGCGCCCTGACCGCGCTGACCCGCGGCACGTTCGTCACGGGATGGGTGGTGCTGTACGTCGGCACCGTCGTGACCGGTTCCGGCCCGCACGCCGGGGACGCCGATGCGCCGCGCAACGGCCTCGACCCGCTCCAGCTCAGCCAGCTGCACACCGACTTCGTGTTCCTGCTCGTCGGCCTGACGGTCGCGTTGCTCCTGGCGCTGCGTGCGGTGGATGCGCCTCCGATCGCGCAGCGGGCCACCGCGATCCTGCTCGGCGTCGAACTCGCCCAGGGCGCGGTCGGCTTCGTGCAGTACTTCACCGACCTGCCGATCGCCCTGGTCGCCGTCCACCTGCTGGGGGCAGCGATCTTCTCGGCGGCGCTCACCTGGACGCTGGTCAGCGTGCGCGAGCGGACCTGACCCGGTCCTGAGCGACCTCGGGGCACGGAGTGGACGCGAACGAGACCGAATAGCCGTCCGCGCTCGTGAACAGGTAGCAGCGCCGCTCAGTACGCGCCGACCCCGCCATGGGTGGAGTGCGGGAGCCCTCGTAGAGCACCACCATCCTCAACACGTCATCCGTGGCCGGGCCGCCGGTCGCCTCGACAACCTCCCCGTGATCGACCCACGCGGCCAGCTCCGGAGCGGTGTCGTTGCCGTAGTACAGGCCCACATCGAGACGGTTCCGGTCGAGGTCCGCCTCCTTCCAGGCCCAGGACCGCTGCGCCAGCGCGGAACAACCGGAGCACACCAGCAGCGCGAGACAGACGAGAACGAGGGGCAGTCGGCCGGGAGAGATCACCCGCCAAGCCTGGAGTCGCGAGTGTCAGCCCGGCATCCGTACGGATACTCAGATCCCCGCGGGGACGGGTCAGAAGTTGAGCAGCGGGTCGAGCGCGACGGCAGACGAAGAGCAGCGAGAGGTACATGTTCGACCAGTGGAAGAGCCGCATCGGCTTGAGGTCCGACCACGTCGTCGCTGTCGGCGGCCCGGCCCAGCAGCAGGTGCGACTCGACGAGGAACGCCGCTCCGAGCAGCGCGGCCGCGATCGGGTAGAACCAGCCCGTCCCGGCGACCGGCCAGAGCAGCAGCGAGGTCGCCACCATCACGTAGGAGTAGGCGACGATCTGACGGGCGACGACCTTGGCGCCGGCCACGACCGGGCAGCATCGGCACCTCGGCGGCGGCGTAGTCCTCGCGGTAGCGGATCGCCAGCGCCCAGAAGTGCGGCGGCGTCCAGAAGAAGACCACCATGAAGCAGCACGACGGGCGCCCAGGCCAGCGAGCCGGTCGACCGCCGTCCAGCCGATCAGCGCGGGGAAGCAGCCGGCCGCTCCGCCCCAGACGATGTTCTGGGTCGTCCGGCGCTTGAGGATCATCGTGTAGCCGACGACGTAGAACACGTTCGCCGCCAGCGGCCAGCGACGCCGAGAGCCAGTTGACCAGGAACCCGAGCAGCAGCGTGGACACGACGCCGAGCACCAGGCCGAACACCAGGGCTGCCCGCGTCGAGACGATGTGCCGGGGCAGCGCCCGCCGACGGGTGCGACGCATCCGCTCGTCGATGTCGGCGTCGTACACGCAGTTCAGCGCGTTCGCGCTGCCGGCGGACAGCGTGCCACCGACGACGGTCGCCACCACCAGGCCGAGCGGCGGGACGCCACGCTGGGCCAGGAACATCACCGGCACGGTGGTCAGCAGCAGCAGCTCGATGATCCGCGGCTTGGTCAGCCCGACGTACGCCGCCGAGCACGTCACGCACCGACGGCGAACCGCGGCAGCTGCGTCCGGTCGGACACGCGGGGGTCGACGGCGGTCACACAAACCTCGAGGTTCGGACGGGGCAGCGTCCGGGGACGCGCGAGTCGGGCATCCTGAGTCTAGTGCTCGCGAGCGCCAGAGCGGGCATCGGGCAGGCCGGCGGGACGGTGTGCATCTCGCTCACGGCGGCTGAGTAGGCTCGCCCCGTGGCCGCCGGCCGGGAGCCCCGAGAAGGAGCAGCCACTCACCCGACTGGCACCGTCGCTGAGAGGAACCCTCAGCTCGTGAGCAAGCTCGAATGGACCGACGTGGACCAGCGGGCCGTGGACACCGCCAGGGTGCTGGCCATGGACGCGGTGCAGAAGGTCGGCAACGGACACCCCGGTACGGCGATGGCGCTGGCTCCCGTGGCGTACACGCTCTTCCAGAAGGTGATGCGGCACAACCCGGCCAACCCCGACTGGGTCGGTCGTGACCGGTTCGTCCTCTCCTGCGGGCACAGCAGCATCACGCTCTACACGCAGCTCTACCTCGCCGGGTTCGGCCTCGAGCTCGACGACCTGAAGTCGCTGCGCACCTGGGGCAGCAAGACGCCGGGCCACCCCGAGCACGGCCACACCGCCGGCGTGGAGACCACGACCGGCCCGCTGGGCCAGGGCGTCGCCAACGCGGTCGGCATGGCGATGGCCGCCCGCCGCGAGCGCGGCCTGTTCGACCCGGAGGCAGCCGAGGGCGAGAGCCCCTTCGACCACCACGTCTACGTCTCTGGTCAGCGACGGCGACCTCGAGGAGGGCGTCAGCGTCCGAGGCCTCCTCGCTGGCCGGGCACCAGCAGCTCGGCAACCTGACGGTGATCTACGACGACAACGAGATCTCGATCGAGGGCGACACCGACATCGCCTTCAGCGAGGACGTGTCCGCGCGCTACCGCGCGTACGGCTGGCACGTGCAGGACGTCGACTGGACCAACGGCGGCAGCGAGTACGTCGAGGACGTGCAGGCGCTCTGGGAGGCGCTCGAGAAGGCGCGTCGGGTCACCGACCAGCCGAGCTTCATCAACCTCCGGACGATCATCGCGTGGCCGGCGCCGAACGCCCAGGGCACCGGCAAGTCGCACGGCTCGGCGCTCGGCGAGGACGAGGTCGCCGCCACCAAGCGGATCCTCGGCTTCGACCCGGAGCGCACCTTCGAGGTCTCCGACGAGGTCATCGACGCACACCCGCGCCGCCCTCGACCGCGGCAAGCAGGTCGAGAAGCCGAGTGGCAGGAGTGCATTCGACGCGTGGGCTGCCAGCGCTACCGGCAGCGCCACGAGCTTCTCGAGCGGATGCGCACGCGCACCCTGCCCGACGGTTGGGCCGACGCACTGCCGTCGTTCCCGGCCGACGCCAAGGGCGTCGCCACCCGCAAGGCCTCCGGCGAGGTGCTCAGCGCGATCGCGCCGGTGCTGCCCGAGCTGTGGGGCGGCTCGGCGGACCTGGCCGGCTCCAACAACACCACGCCCAAGGGCGAGCCGTCGTTCGTGCCGCGAGGAGCGCTCCACCACGGAGTTCTCCGGCAACAAGTACGGCCGGGTGCTGCACTTCGGCATCCGCGAGCACGCCATGGGCTCGATCATGAACGGCATCGCCCTGCACGGCGGCACCCGCGTGTACGGCGGCACCTTCCTCGTCTTCTCCGACTACATGCGCCCGGCGGTGCGGCTGGCCGCGCTGATGCAGCCTGCCGGTGACCTACGTGTGGACCCACGACTCGGTCGGCCTCGGCGAGGACGGTCCGACCCACCAGCCGGTCGAGCACCTCGCTGCGCTGCGCGCGATCCCCGGCCTCGACGTGGTCCGCCCCGCCGACGCCAACGAGACGGTCGCCGCGTGGAAGACCGTGCTCGAGAACGACCGACCGCCCGGCCGGTCTGGCGCTCACCCGACAGAACGTCCCGACGTTCCCCCGCGGCACCGACGGGTTCGCGACCACCGAGGGGGTTGCCCGCGGCGGCTACGTGCTGGTCGACGCCGAGGGTGGCGCACCTGACGTCGTCCTGATCGGCACGGGCTCGGAGGTACAGCTCGCCGTCGAGGCGCGCGCCCTGCTGGCCGAGAAGGGCATCCGGCGCGGGTCGTGTCGATGCCGTGCCGCGAGTGGTTCGACGCGCAGGACCAGGCGTACCGCGACTCGGTGATCCCGCCGATCGTCAAGGCCCGCGTCAGCGTCGAGGCCGGCGTCGCGCAGGGCTGGCGCGAGGTGGTCGGCGACGCAGGGTCGCATCGTGTCGCTCGAGCACTTCGGTGCGTCGGCGGACTACGCCACGCTGTACGCGCGAGTTCGGCATCACCGCCGAGGCCGTCGTCCTGGCGGCCGAGGACAGCATCCGCGCGCCGCAGGTCTGACCGCTCGCCCGGCGGGTACCGGGCCACCAACTCCATACGTAGTCTCAACACCGGGAGGATCGCAATGTCTGAACGTCTGAAGGCCTTGTCCGAAGCGGGAGTGTCGATCTGGCTGGACGACCTGTCCAGGGAGCGCATCGAGACCGGCAACCTCGCCGAGCTCGTCGAGAACAGCCGGTGGTGGGCGTGACGACCAACCCCACCATCTTCGCGGCGGCCCTTGCCGACGGCGAGCGGTACGACGACCAGCTCGGCGAGCTCGTCGCGAAGGGCGCCGACGTGGACGAGGCGATCTTCGAGCTGACCACCACCGACGTGCGCGACGCGTGCGACCTGCTGGCGGACGTCTGGAAGGCCACCGACGGCGTCGACGGCCGCGTCTCGATCGAGGTCGCCCCGGGCCTGGCGTTCGACACCGACGCCACCGATCGAGGCGGCCAAGAAGCTGTGGGCCGCCGTCGACCGGCCCAACCTGCTCATCAAGATCCCGGCCACCAGCCGAGGGCCTGCCGGCCATCACCGAGGCCATCGGCCGGGCATCAGCGTGAACGTGACGCTGATCTTCGGCCTCGGCCCGCTACGACCAGGTCATGGACGCCTACCTCGCCGGACTCGAGAAGGCGCAGGCCGAACGGCCATCGCGCTGCGACGACATCCACTCGGTCGCGTCGTTCTTCGTCTCCCGGGTCGACAGCGAGGTCGACATCGCGTCTCGACAAGATCGGCGGAGACGCCACCGACGCTCAAGGGCAAGGCCGCCGTGGCCAACGCCCGTCTCGCCTACCGGGCCTACGAGGAGAAGTTCGCCGGCGACCGGTTCGCCGCGCTCAAGCAGGCACGGTGCCAACCCGCAGCGACCGCTGTGGGCCTCGACCGGGGTCAAGAACCCCGACTACTCCGACACGCTCTACGTCACCGACCTCGTCGTCGCCGACACCGTCAACACGATGCCGGAGAAGACGATGCAGGCCTTCGCCGACCACGGCGAGGTCCGCGGCGACCAGGTGACGACCGCAGTACGACGACGCCCAGCAGGTGATGGACGACGCTCGCCGAGGCCGGCATCGACTACGACGACGTCATCGCCGCCCTCGAGCGCGAGGGCGTCGACAAGTTCGTGAAGTCGTGGGACGAGCTCGTCGAGACCGTGCGCCAGCCAGATGGAAGGCCAGGAGACCGAGGGTGAGCACGCCTCGAGGTCACCGCCACCGGGGCGGCGGCCGAGGCGATCACCGGCTCACGTGCCCACCCTGGTCGCCGACAGGTTCGCCGGCAGGCTGTTCGACCGTGACGCGACGCTCTGGGGCGCGGCGGCCGAGCCGGAGGCGAGCGTCCGCCTCGGCTGGGTCGGGCTGCACCGCACCTCACGGCCGCTGGTCGGCGAGGTCGCCGCGCTCGAGGGAGAGCTGAACTCCGAGGGCATCGACCACGTGGTGCTGTGCGGCATGGGCGGCTCCTCGCTCGCGCCGGAGGTCATCTGCGGCACCGCGGGCGTCGAGCTGACCGTGCTCGACTCCAGCGACCCGGACCAGGTCGCGGCCGCGCTGGGCGATCGACTCGAGCGGACCGTCGTCGTGGTCTCGAGCAAGTCCGGCTCGACCGTGGAGACCGACTCGCAGCGACGCGCCTTCGTCGACGCGTTCCGGCGGCCGGGATCGACCCGACCCGCCGGCTCGTCGTCGTCACCGACCCCGGCAGCCCGCTCGAGCAGCAGTCGCGGGCCGACGGCTACCGCGTGGTGACCGCGGACCCCGAGGTCGGCGGCCGGTACTCCGCCCTGACCGCGTTCGGCCTCGTCCCCAGCGGACTGGCCGGAGTCGACGTCAGGCAGCTGCTCGACGAGGCCGAGGCGGTCGTCGACCTGCTCGCCGAGGACGACGACGGCGAACCCCGGCGCTCCGCCTGCGGCGCGGCGATCGGCGGGCACCGAGCCGCTGCGCGACAAGCTGGTGCTGGTCGACGAGGGCTCCGGCCTGCCCGGCTTCGCCGACTGGGCCGAGCAGCTCATCGCGGAGAGCACCGGCAAGGACGGCATCGGGGTGCTCCCGTCGTGGTCAACAGCACGTCCGCCCCGAGGTCACCCTGCCGCCGCAGGACGCGACGGTCGTCCGGCTCGCCGGGCGACAGCGACGACGAGGACAGCGACGCAGGGCGGCCCGCACGGGCGGGTCCGAAGTCACGGTCGCCGGCTCGCTCGGTGCTCAGCTGCTGCTCTGGGAGGCCGCCACCGCGGTCGCCGGCCGCCTGCTCGGGATCAACCCGTTCGACCAGCCCGACGTGGAGAGCGCCAAGCAGGCCGCCCGCTCGATGCTCGAGGGCAGCCGGAGGACACTCCGCCGGCGGCCGTCGACGGTGCGGTCGAGATCCGCGCGCTCGGACGGGGACTGGCTCGGGGACGCGACCACCGTCGCCGGTGCCGTGAGCGCACTGCTGCGGACCGCTCGACCGGCAGACCGGGCTACGTCGCGGTGATGGCCTACCTCGACCGGGTCCGGGACGCCGACCTCGCCGAGGTACACGTCGCCGGCTGGCGATCCGCACCCGCCGACCGGTCACGTTCGGCTGGGGGCCGCGCTTCCTGCACTCGACCGGCCAGCTCCACAAGGGCGGCGCCGCCGCCGGGGTCTACCTGCAGATCACCGGACGCCCGACGAGGACCTGCAGGTCGCCGGCCGCGACCTCACCTTCGGCGAGCTCATCGCCGCCCAGGCGGCCGGTGACGCCGGGTCCTCGCCGAGCACGGCCGACCCGTTCTGCGGCTCCACCTGTCCGACGTGCGCGCCGGGCTCGGCCGTACGGAAGGCCCTTGCGTGACCGACGAGGACGATCGACCAACCCGCTCCGCGACCCCCAGGACCGCCGACTGCCCCGGGTGGCCGGACCGTGCGGCCTGGTCATCTTCGGGGTCACCGGCGACCTGTCCCGCAAGAAGCTGATGCCGGCGGTCTACGACCTGGCCAGCCGCGGCCTGCTGCCGCCCGGCTTCTCGCTGGTCGGCTTCGCGCGTCGCGACTGGGCGGACCAGGACTTCGCGCAGGTGGTCCACGACGCGGTCAAGGAGCACGCGCGCACCGAGTTCCGCGAGGAGGTCTGGCAGCAGCTGGCCGAGGGCTTCCGGTTCGTCCCGGGCGACTTCGACGACGACGATCGCGTTCGCGACGCTGAAGCAGACCATCGAGGAGCTCGACCGAGGTGCGCGGCACCGGCGGCAACCACGCCTTCTACCTGTCGATCCCGCCGCGGTTCTTCTCCGACGTGATCGGCCAGCTCAAGGAGCACGGGCTCGCCGACCAGGACGACGACAGCTGGCGTCGGGTCGTCGTCGAGAAGCCGTTCGGCTCGGACCTGGAGACCGCGCGCGAGCTCAACGCGGTCGTGTCCGAGGTGTTCCCCTCCGGGTCGGTGTTCCGGATCGACCACTACCTGGGCAAGGAGACGGTCCAGAACATCCTGGCGATGCGCTTCGCGAACGCGATGTTCGAGCCGATCTGGAACTCCAACTACGTCGACCACGTGCAGATCACGATGGCCGAGGACATCGGCATCGGCGGCCGTGCGGGCTACTACGACGGCATCGGCGCCGCCCGCGACGTGATCCAGAACCACCTGCTGCAGCTGATGGCGCTGATCGCGATGGAGGAGCCGACCTCGTTCGACGCCCGGAGCCTGCGGATCGAGAAGCAGAAGGTGCTGGAGTCCGTCGTACTCCCCCGTCGGCTCGACCTGGCACACCGCGCGCGGCCAGTACATCGAGGGCTGGGCCGGCGGCGTCAAGGTGCCGGGCTACACCGAGGAGGCCGACATCCCCGCAGTCGTCGACGACCGAGACGTTCGCGGCGATCAAGCTCGACATCGAGACCCGACGCTGGGCAGGGGTGCCGTTCTACCTGCGCGCCGGCAAGCGCCTCGGTCGGCGCGTCACCGAGGTCGCGGTCGTCTTCAAGCGCGCGCCGCACCTGCCGTTCACCAAGACCGCGACCGAGGAGCTCACCCAGAACGCGCTGGTGATCCGGGTCCAGCCCGACGAGGGCGATGACGCTGCGGTTCGGCTCGAAGGTGCCCGGGCACCGCGATGGAGATCCGCGACGTCAACATGGACTTCGCGTACGGCGGCTCGTTCACCGAGTCGAGCCCGGAGGCCTACGAGCGGCTGATCCTCGACGTCCTGCTGGGCGACCCCCCGCTGTTCCCCCGGCACGAGGAGGTCGAGCTGTCGTGGAAGATCCTCGACCCGATCGTGGAGTACTGGGCGAAGCACGGGAAGCCCGACACCTACGAGGCCGGCACCTGGGGGCCGTCGTCCGCGGACGCGATGCTCGCCCGTGACGGCCGCATCTGGAGGCGACCATGATCGAGCTCGATCGACACCGACAGCAACGCGATCGCCGCCGAGTTCCTGCGCTCCCGTCGCCGGGCCGGCAGCCCCGCGATGGGCATGGTGATGACGCTGATCTTCGTCGTCGACGACGAGAACGCCGAAGAGGCGATGACCACCGCGCGGTCGGCTTCGCGGGAGCACCCGGCCCGCGTGCTCGGCGTGATCCTCGGCGACGGCCGCGGCAGCGGCCAGGTCGACGCACAGGTCGGGATCGGCTCCGGCTGGGCCGGCGAGACCGCCGTGATCCGGCTGACCGGCGCCGTCACCAAGCACCCGGAGTCCGTCGTGCTGCCGCTGCTGCTGCCCGACTCCCCCGTCGTGGTCTGGTGGCCGGCCAAGGCTCCGGCAGACCCGGCCGCCGACCCGCTGGGCAAGCTCGCGCGGCGACGAATCACCGACGCCGCCGCCGTCCCCACCGGTAAGGCAAAGGCGATGCTCACGCAGTGCACGTCGTACGCGCCCGGCAACACCGACCTCGCGTGGACCCGTGTCACCGGCTGGCGTGCACTGCTCGCCGCGGCCCTCGACCAGCACCAGGGGAAGGTCTCGGGCGCCTCGGTCTCGGCCGAGCGGATCAGCCCGAGCGCCGACCTGCTCTCCGCCTGGCTGGCCGACCGGCTCCGGGTGAAGGTGGAGCGACACAGCTCCGACGGTCCCGGCATCACCCGGGTCGTGCTGACCACCGCGGACGGCGACATCTCGATCGTCCGAGGCGACGGCAAGCTCGCCACCCTCTCCTCACCGGGCCAGCCCGACCGGCCTGTGGCGCTGAAGCGGCGCGGACTCGACGAGCTGCTGTCCGAGGAGCTGCGGCGCTTCGACCCCGACGACGTCTACGCACGGACCGTGAAGAAGCTGGCCAAGATGAGCGCACAGTCCTGATGGCCGGTCATGACTCGCAGGCCTCGCCGATCGTCAAGACGAGGCTGCTCCCGAGGAGCTGGCGGAACGTGTCGCCGCGACGCTGATCGGTCGTCTCAGGGACATCCAGGGCGAGGGTCGGGTGCCGGCTGTCGTCCTCACCGGTGGGACCATCGCCGCGAAGGTGCACGCGACGATCGCTGCCTCGCCGGACCGGCAGTTGGTGGACTGGTCGCGCGTGGACTTCTGGTGGGGCGACGAACGCTACGTGCCCGCCGGAGACCCGGATCGCAATGCCCTGCAGGCCGACGAGGCGATGCTGCGCCACCTCGGCGTCTCCCCTGAGCGGGTGCACGCCATGCCCGCATCCGACGAGGCCTACTCGTCCCTCGAGGCGGCGAGCGCGGCGTACGGCGACGAGCTCCGGGAGCACGGCCCTGCCACGTTCGACGTGGTGATGCTGGGGGTCGGCCCGGACGGACACGTCGCGTCGCTGTTCCCCGGGTCGACACAGCTGGATGCCGAAGGTGCCGACACCGTCCCGGTCGCCGACTCCCCCAAGCCGCCGCCGCAGCGGATCAGCCTGACCTTCCCGGCCCTGAACCGGTCCGACGAGGTGTGGTTCCTGGCCTCGGGTGAGGGCAAGGCGGAGGCCGTGGCGCGTGCCCTCGACGGCGCGGACGTCCACGAGATCCCGGCAACCGGCGTACGAGGCCGGGAACGCACCGTCTGGTTCCTCGACGAGGACGCCGCCGGCGAGCTCGGCTAGCGGGCGCCCGTCGTCACGGGCAGGGGCGGAGCAGCGAGCGTCAGAAGACGATCTCGCCGCGCTTGCGCTTGTCGCGCAGGGTCTGGATCGCCTCGGTGAGGATCTCCTCGGCCTCCTTGTCGGAGCGCCGCTCCTTCACGTAGGCGAGGTGCGTCTTGTAGGGCTCGATCTTCGGCGCCGGCGGGGGGTTCTCCGAGTCCTGGCTGGCGGGAAGGCCACAGCGCGGGCAGTCCCAGGACTCCGGGACCTGTGCCTCGACGGCGAAGGTGATGACCGACTCGTGCTCGTGCGCACAGAAGTAGACGACGCTCTGGCGTGGAGCCGCATCGCCCCGCTCCGCCTCGCCCATCGGACCGGCGCCTACGCGGCTACCTCGGATCGCATTCCCCGCACCTGCCACGCCATGGACTCCTGTCGAGAGAAACTCAGCTGTTGGCCTTGAGCAACAAGCCAAGCGCGATGATGCACGCGCCCCAGATCAGGCCCGCACCGACGGTGATGCGGTCGAGGTTCTTCTCCGCGACGGACGAACCGCCGAGACCCGAGGACACACCGCCACCGAACATGTCGGAGAGCCCGCCGCCGCGGCCCTTGTGAAGAAGGACCAGCAGAATCAGCAGCAGGCTGGTGAGAATGAGCAGAACAGTAAAGGTGATGACCACGGTGGGAAAGCCTAACTCACGTATCGAGGATCAGATGACAGGCATGTCATAAAAACGGCAGATGCCGCCGAACTCGTCGGCCTGGAGGCTTGCTCCTCCGACGAGGCAGCCGTCGACATCGACCTTCTCCATGATGCCAGCCACGTTCGCTGCCTTCACCGAGCCGCCGTACAGGATGCGCACGGAGTCGGCAGCCGACTCTGAGAACGCCTCGGCGATCCGCGCACGGATCGCGGCGCAGACCTCCTGCGCGTCGTCGGGAGTGGCCACCTCGCCGGTGCCGATCGCCCAGACCGGCTCGTACGCGATCACCAGGTCGGCCACCTGCTGCTCGGTGAGTCCGGCGAGGGAGCCGTCCACCTGCGCCAGCGTGTACTCGACCTGCCGGCCTTCCTTGCGGACGTCGAGACCCTCGCCCACGCAGACGATCGGGGTCATCTTCGCCTCGATCGCCTTGCGGGCCTTGGCGTTGACGGTCTCGTCGGTCTCGGCGTGGTACTCGCGACGCTCGGAGTGGCCGACCACGACGTACGAGCAGCCGAGCTTGGCGAGCATCGAGGCCGAGATCTCGCCGGTGTAGGCGCCGTCGTCGTGCGTCGACACGTCCTGGGCGCCGTACTTGATCTCCAGCCGGTCACCGTCGACGAGCGTCTGTACGCCGCGCAGGTCGGTGAACGGCGGCACGACGACGACCTCGACGCGACCG
The DNA here is from genome assembly GCA_963768905.1 of uncultured Actinomycetota bacterium. Taxonomy (GTDB): domain Bacteria; phylum Actinomycetota; class Actinomycetes; order Propionibacteriales; family Nocardioidaceae; genus Nocardioides_B. The sequence continues at coordinate 209,032 of CAVYJQ010000001.1, forward strand.
TAGTCGTGCTTCTTGTCGGAGAGCGTCCACGCGAGCTTCTGCACCAGGACGACGGCCTCCTGGTGGTTGAGGTTCATCTTCCAGTTGCCCGCCATCAGCGGGACGCGCGTGTGCTTGGCCATACAGTCTTTCGTTTGGAGTGGTCGCGAGCGGGGCCTCGACCCCGGAGTTCTATCAGGCGAGGACGTCGATGCCCGGCAGCGGCTTGCCCTCGAGGTACTCGAGGCTCGCGCCGCCGCCGGTGGAGATGTGCCCGAACGCTGCCTCGTCGAAGCCGAGCTGCCGGACCGCGGCTGCGGAGTCGCCGCCACCGACGACGGAGAGACCGTCGATCTCGGTGAGCGCCTCAGCGACGGCTCGGGTGCCTTGCGCGAAGGCCTCGAACTCGAACACGCCCATCGGGCCGTTCCAGAAGACCGTCTTGGCGTCGGCCAGCGCCGCCGCGAACGCCTTGCCGGACTCGGGCCCGATGTCGAGTCCCATCTGGTCGGCCGGGATCGCGTCGGCCGGCACGACCGTCGGCGGTGCGTCTGCCGCGAACGACGGGGCCACCACGATGTCGGTGGGCAGCAGGATCTCGACGCCCGAGTCGTCGGCCCGCTGCAGGTACTCGCGGCAGATGTCGAGCTGGTCCTCCTCGAGCAGGCTGCTGCCGACCTCGTGGCCCTGCGCCTTGAGGAACGTGAAGACCATGCCGCCACCGATCAGCAGCCGGTCGGCCTTGCCGAGCAGGTTGTCGATGACGCCGAGCTTGTCGGACACCTTCGACGCCACCGAGCACGACGGCGTACGGCCGTTCGGGCGACTCGGTGAGCCGGCGCAGCACGTCGACCTCGGTGGCAACCAGGCCACCCATGGCGGCGGGCAGCCGGGTCGCGACGTCGTAGACCGACGCCTGCTTGCGGTGCACGACCCCGAACCCGTCGGACGACGAAGGCGTCGGCGAGCGCGGCGAGCTGGTCGGCGAACGCGCCCCGTTCGGCGTCGTCCTTGCTGGTCTCGCCCGCGTTGAACCGGACGTTCTCGAGCAGGGCCACCTCACCGTCCGACAGCCCGGAGGTCGTGGCGGGGCGGACTCCCCCACGGTGTCCGTCGCGAACGCGACGTCCTGGCCGAGCAGCTCGCCGAGCCGCTTGGCGACCGGAGCGAGCGAGTACGCCGGGTCGGGCTCACCCTTGGGGCGGCCGAGGTGGGCGACCACGAGGACCCGGGCACCCGCGTCGACCAGCTTCTGGAGGGTCGGCACGCTCGCCCGGATCCGACCGTCGTCGGCGATCCGGTCCCCGTCGAGCGGCACGTTCAGGTCAGAGCGGACCAGGACCCGCTTGCCGCGGAGGTCCCCCAGGTCGTCGATCAGCTTCATCTGCCGGTCAGAGGGAGGCGCCGACGTGGACGATGAGGTCGGCGAGGCGGTTGCTGTAGCCCCACTCGTTGTCGTACCAGCCGACGACCTTCACCTGGTTGCCGAGGACCTTGGTGAGGCCGGCGTCGAAGATGCAGGAGCTCGGGTCGGTGACGATGTCGGAGGAGACGATCGGGTCCTCGGTGTAGGTCAGGAAGCCCTTGAGCGGGCCCTCGGCGGCAGCCTTGACGGCGGCGTTGACCTCGTCGACGGTCGTCTCGCGGCCGGCCTCGAAGGTGAGGTCGGTGGCCGAGCCGGTCGGGATCGGCACACGCAGCGCGAAGCCGTCGAGCTTGCCCTTCAGCTCGGGCAGCACCAGGCCGATCGCCTTCGCGGCGCCGGTGGAGGTCGGCACGATGTTCAGGGCCGCGGCGCGGGCGCGACGCAGGTCGGAGTGCGGTCCGTCCTGGAGGTTCTGGTCGGCCGTGTACGCGTGGATCGTGGTCATCAGGCCCTTGACGATGCCGAACTCGTCGTTGAGCGCCTTCGCCATCGGCGCCAGGCAGTTCGTCGTGCAGGAGGCGTTCGAGATGACGTGGTGCTGCTCGGGGTCGTAGTCGGTCGTGGTTGACACCCATGACGACGGTGACGTCCTCGTTCTTCGCGGGCGCCGAGATGATGACCTTCTTGGCGCCGGCGTCGAGGTGGGCCTTCGCCTTCGTCGCGTCGGTGAAGAAGCCGGTGGACTCGATGACGACGTCGGCGCCGAGGTCCTTCCACGGCAGGTTGGCCGGGTCGCGCTCGGCGAGGACGGCGAACGACTTGCCGCCCACGCTGATCGCGTCGTCAGACACGGAGACGTCCGGGAGCCGACCGAGGATCGAGTCGTACTTGAGCAGGTGCGCCAAGGTCTTGTTGTCGGTCAGGTCGTTGACGCCGACGATCTCGATGTCGGCGCCGGAGGCCTGCACTGCTCGGAAGAAGTTGCGGCCGATGCGACCGAATCCGTTGATACCTACGCGGACGGTCACGGGAACTGACTCCTCGATAGCTGACACGGTGATCACGGCCACCTCTCCGGCGACCCTGAGCACGACACTATCGCGGTGGGTTCAGGAGCCCACAACGTCGTCCGCGGTACGTGCGGGTAACGACATTTGTGCTACTGCGACTCCGCCAGCATGTCCGGGGTGAGGATCGCCTCGGTGTCGGGAATGCCGAGTCCAGGCCTTCTTGTCGGCCATCGCCAGCAGCCGCCGGATCCGGCCGGCGATCGCGTCCTTGGTCAGCGGCCGGATCGTGCAGCTGCCCGAGCTCCTCGAGGCGACGCCTGCTTGTGCTCGACGCGCAGGTCGCCGGCCATCTGCAGGTGGTCGGGGACGTCGTCGCCGAGGATCTCGCAGCGCGCGCTCGACACGTGCACCCGCGGCGACGGCCGCGCGGGCGGATCGCCGCAGGTTGGCGTCGTCGAAGTTGGCGAGCCGGTTCGCGGTGGCGCGGACCTCGCGCCGCATCCGCCGCTCCTCCCAGGCCAGCACGGACTCGTGGGCGCCGAGCCGGGTCAGCAGCGCGCCGATCGCGTCGCCGTCGCGGATCACGACGCGGTCGACGCCGCGCACCTCGCGCGCCTTCGGCCGAGATCCCGAGCCGGCGGGCGGCACCGACCAGGGCCAGCGCGGCCTCGGGGCCGGGGCAGGTCACCTCGAGCGCCGAGGAGCGGCCGGGCTCGGTGAGCGACCCGTGCGCCAGGAACGCGCCGCGCCAGGCTGCCACGGCGTCACAGCTGGCGCCGGAGACGACCTGGGGCGGCAGGCCGCGGACCGGACGGCCGCGGCCGTCGAGCAGGCCGGTCTGGCGCGCCAGCGCCTCACCGTCGCGGACGACGCGGACGACGTACCGGCTGCCCTTGCGGATGCCGTGCCGGAGACCATGACGACGTCGGACGTGTGCCCGAAGATCTCGGCGATGTCCTTGCGCAGCCGACGGGCGGCGGCACCGGTGTCGAGCTCGGCCTCCACCACGATCCGGCCGCTCACGATGTGCAGCCCACCCGCGAAGCGCAGCATCGAGGAGACCTCGGCCTTGCGGCAGCAGGCCTTGGTGACCTGGGTGCTGGCCAGCTCGGCCTTGACCTGTGCCGTCATCGCCATGCGTCCGATCCTGCCACGTTTCTAGGAGTCCCCGAACCCTCGGCAGCCGATCCCGTCGAGGACGCCGCCACCTTATGCCGGTGCGAGGACCGCCGCATAGGCATCGGCCAACTTCGACGGGTCGTGCCGCGGAGATGCCGTCGTCGGCCGCGACATCCGCGATCACCAGTTCGGCGCCGAGCGTTCGCCCGCGGTGCGCTGCAGCCGCTTCGGTCGACGACCGACGCCGCGGTCGACGAGCACGACGTCGATCCGGAGCTCGGGAGCGTGGTCGACCAGCACCTCGAGGTGGGTCTCCGGGCTGAGAACCCTCGGTCTCCCCCGCTGCGGCTCGAGGTTCAGCGTGACGAGCCGGCGGGCCCGGAGTGTCACGAGGGCGTCGCGCAGCTCGGGCACCAGCAGGTGCGGGATCACGCTGGTGAACCACGATCCCGGACCCAGCACGACCCAGTCGGCGTCGCGGACGGCCTGCACCGCCTCGGGGCAGGCCGGCGGGTCGTCCGGGTCGAGGCGCACCGAGACCACCGCGCCCGGACGTCGACGCGACCTCGACCTGGCCGCGCACGACGGTCAGACGCTCGCGGGTGGTCGGTCGAGCCGCGGACCTGGGCGACGATGTCGATCGGCGTCGATCGACATCGGCAGCACCCGGCCGTGGGCGCCGAGCAGCCGGCCGACCCAGTCCAGGCCCTCGACGTGCTCGCCGAGGAGCTCCCACAGCGCGACGATCAGCAGGTTGCCCACCGCGTGGTTGGCCAGCTCGCCGCCGCTGGCGAACCGGTGCTGGAGCACCCGCGCCCAGGTCCGGCCCCAGTCGTCGTCGCCGCAGAGAGCGGCCAGCGCCATCCGCAGGTCGCCGGGGGGCAGCACGCCGAACTCGCTCGCGCAGCCGACCGCTGGATCCGCCGTCGTCGGCCACGGTCGACCACGGCGGTGAGGTCGCGCGACCACGTGCCGCAGCGCGGACAGCGAGGCCGCCAGGCCGTGACCGCCGCCGAGGGCGACGACGCTGAGGTCGGCCAGCCGCCGGCGCCGGCCGGCGGCCGGCTGCATCTCACTCCCGCCCGAGGTCACGGTGGACCGGCTCGGCTTCGACACCGCTTCGCGCGAGCCGGGCGGCGATCTCCTCGGTCATCGCCACGCTCCGGTGCTTGCCGCCGGTGCAGCCGATCGCGACGGTCACGAACCGCTTGCCCTCGCGGAGGTAGCCCCGCGACGAGGGTGCGGATCAGCGTCGACGTACTCTGTCGAGGAACTCCTTGGCATCGGGCTGGCCCTTGACGTAGTCGGCGACCTCCCGGTCGCGGCCGGACAGCGGGCGCAGCTCCGGGATCCAGTGCGGGTTCGGGCAGGAAGCGCATGTCGGCCACGAGGTCTGCATCGACGGGGATGCCGTACTTGAAGCCGAAGCTGACGATCGTGGCGCGCATCGACATGGTGCGCTCGGTGCCGAACGCCTCGGCGATCTTGTCGGTCAGCTGGTGCACGTTCAGGTTCGAGGTGTCGATGACCAGGTCGGCGTCGCCGCGGAGGTCGCCCAGCACGACTCGCTCGCGGCTGCAGGCCGTCGAGGAGCCGGCCGTCGCCCTGCAGCGGGTGCGGGCGGCGGGCGGCCTCTTGTCGGCGGACCAGGACGTCGTCGTTGGCCTCGAGGAAGACCAGCGACGTGCGACGGCCCGGTCGGACCGATGCGACGAGGACCTCCTGCAGACCTTCGAAGAACGAGCCGGAGCGGACGTCGACCACGACCGCGATCGGCTGCAGCACGCCCTGCGACGGCGTCGACGAGGCGCACGACGTCGGCGACGAGCTGCGGCGGCAGGTTGTCGACCACGAAGCACCCGAGGTCCTCGAGCTCCTTCGCCGCGGTGCTGCGGCCGGCGCCGGTCATCCCGGTGACGACGACGAGCTGGCCGCGCTGCTGCGTCGGCTCCGCTTCCGACATCAGACTCCTCGCTGGTCTCTGGCTCCGACGAGATGATCTCGCCGGTGGCGGTGTTGACGCTGACTGCACGTCGCGGCCGGGCTGCGCCGTCGAGAGCGGCGACGATAGCCGCCGCGGTCCGAGGGCCGATCCCGGGCACGACAGCGATCTCGTCGACTGTGGCAGCCCGGAGCTTCTTGAGCGAGCCGAACTGCCGGAGCAGGCTCTTGCGCCGGACCTCGCCGAGGCCGGGCACGTCGTCCAGGACGCTCTCGACCATGCTCTTCGACCGCCGGGAGCGGTGGTGGGTGATGGCGAAGCGGTGGGCCTCGTCGCGGATGCGCTGGAGCAGGTAGAGACCCTCGCTGGTGCGGGGCAGGATCACGGGGTCCTCCTGGCTCGGGCAGCCACACCTCCTCGAGCCGCTTGGCGAGGCCGACGACCGGCACGTCGTCGATGCCGAGCTCGTCGAGGGCGCGCTGGGCCGCAGCGACCTGTGGCGGGCCGCCGTCGACGACGACGAGGCCGGGCACGTAGGCGAACTTCGTCGGCCGGCCGGTCTCGGGGTCGATCAGCGCCGGCCCGTCAGCATCGAGGTCGTCGGGGTCGCCACCGCCGTCGAGGTCGAGCATCTCGGCGCGCTCGTCGATGAGGCGACGGAACCGCCGGGTCAGCACCTCGTGCATCGAGGCGACGTCGTTCTGACCCTCGACCCCGCGTACGACGAACCGCCGGTACTCGCCCTTGCGCGCCAGGCCGTCCTCGAAGACCACCATCGAGCCGACCACCTCGGTGCCCTGCAGGTTGGAGATGTCGTAGCACTCGATGCGCAGCGGCGCCCCGGGCAACCCGAGCGACTGCTGGATCTCCTCGAGGGCCCGGTTCCGGGTGGTGAGGTCGCTCGCGCGCTTGGTCTTGTGCAGGCCGAGCGCCTGCAGCGCGTTGCGGGCCACCGTCTCCTGCAGAGCCTTCTTGTCGCCACGCTGCGGCACGCGGAGGCTGACCCGCGCACCGCGCAGCGTCGCACAGCCACTCCTCGAGCGCCGCCTGGTCGTCGGGGACGGCGGGCACGAGCACCTCGCGCGGGATCGCGTCGCCCGTCTCGTCGGCGTACAGCTGGAGCAGGAAGCGCTCGACGAGGCCCGCGGTGTCGGCGTCGTCGACCTTGTCCGCGACCCAGCCGCGTTGACCGCGGATCCGGCCGCCCGGACGTGGAAGATCTGCACCGCGACCTCGAGGGGGTCCTCGGCGAAGGCGATGACGTCGGCGTCGGTGCCGTCGCCGAGCACGACCGCCTGCTTCTCCAGCGCCCGGTTGAGCGCGCCGATGTCGTCGCGCAGACGCGCGGCTCGCTCGAAGTCCATCTCCGCCGAGGCGGCGTACATCTCCTTCTCGACCCGCTTGACGAAGCCGGCGGTCTGGCCGCCCATGAAGTCGCAGAAGTCGTCGACGATCGCGCGATGCTCGTCGGCGGACACCCGGCCCACGCACGGCGCGGAGCACTTGCCGATGTAGCCGAGCAGGCACGGCCGGCCGATCTGGGCGGAACGCTTGAACACGCCGTTCGAGCAGGAGCGCATCGGGAAGACGCGGAGCAGCAGGTCGACCGTCTCGCGGATCGCCCATGCGTGCGAGTAGGGCCCGAAGTAGCGGGTGCCCTTCTTCTTGGCGCCCCTGCCCACCATCACCCGGGGGAACTCCTCGCCGATCGTGACGGCGAGCCAGGGGTAGGACTTGTCGTCGCGGTACTTCACGTTGAACCGGGGGTCGTACTCCTTGATCCAGGAGTACTCCAGCTGCAGCGCCTCGACCTCGGTGTTCACCACGGTCCACTCGACGCTGGCCGCGGTGGTCACCATCGACGCCGTGCGCGGGTGCAGGTTGCCGATGTCCTGGAAGTACGACGTCAGCCGCGCGCGGAGGTTCTTGGCCTTGCCGACGTAGACGACGCGACGGTGCTCGTCGCGGAACCGGTAGACCCCGGGTGCCGTCGGGATCGAGCCCGGGCTGGGGCGGTACGTCGACGGATCGGCCACGGCGCAACCCTACGGGCCGGACCGACAGCAGCGGGTGGGACGCCCCGGCGCCGGTCGGTCAGCCGATGACGACCTGGTCACCCTCGACCGTCACCGAGAACTCGCGGCCAGCGGCGCGGGTGCCGGACCGGCGGCGACGGAGCCGTCCGCGATGGCGTAGTGGCTGCCGTGGCAGGGGCAGATGATCTCGCCGTCGGCGATGCTCGTGACCGGGCACTTCTGGTGGGTGCAGACGGCGGTGAAGGCCTTGAACTCCCCCTCGGTCGGCTGCGTCACGACGACCAGGTCGTCAGCGAGGATCGTCCCGCCACCCACGGGCACGTCAGCGGCCGGAACCGAGACCGGCTTGCCGCCGGACGGAGACGGCGAGCCAGACCCCTCCGGTGCTGGAGTGGACGCCTCTTCGCCGCCGCAGGCGGCCAGCAGCGGCACGGTGAGCCCGCCGACGGCGACCCCGCGCAGGAGTCCGCGGCGGCTCGGAACGGGGACGTTGCTCGGCGTCGTGCCCATGGGGACTCCTCGTGATCGAATCGGTGAGGTCACCCTAGCCAGTCGCGCCAATCGGCCCCTGCGCGAACCGCTAGCTCGACGCGGCTCGCTTCCGGGTCTTCTTCGCGGCCGTCTTCTTGGTCGCCGTCTTCTTCGTCGCCGTCTTCTTCGTCGCGGCCTTCTTGGTCGCCGTCTTCTTTGCCGTCGACGTCGACGCCGCGCTCTTCGAGGTCTTCTTCGCGGCCGCTGCTTCGCGGCTGCCTTCCGGGCGGTGTCGATGGGCGCCGTACGCACCGTCGTCCCCTCGAGCATCGGCGCCAGGAACTGGCCGGTGAAGCTCTCCTCACGGCCGCGACGTCCTCGGGCGTGCCCTCGGCGACGACGAGGCCACCGCGGCTTCCGCCCTCGGGCCCCATGTCGACGATCCAGTCGGCGGTCTTGATCACGTCGAGGTTGTGCTCGATGACCAGGACCGTGTTGCCCTGGTCGACCAGCCGGCCGAGCACCAGCAGCAGCTTGCGGATGTCCTCGAAGTGCAGGCCGGTCGTCGGCTCGTCGAGCACGTAGACGGTGCGACCGGTCGACCGCTTCTGCAGCTCGGCGGCCAGCTTGACCCGCTGCGCCTCGCCGCCGGAGAGCGTCGGCGCGGGCTGGCCGAGCCGGACGTAGCCGAGGCCGACGTCGACCAGGGTCCGCAGGTGCCGCGAGATCGCCGGGATCGCCTCGAAGAAGTCGACGGCCTCCTCGATCGGCATGTCGAGGACCTCGGCGATCGTCTTGCCCTTGTAGTGCACCTCGAGCGTCTCGCGGTTGTAGCGAGCGCCGTGGCAGACCTCGCACGGCACGTAGACGTCGGGCAGGAAGTTCATCTCGATCTTGATCGTGCCGTCGCCGGCGCACGCCTCGCAGCGGCCGCCCTTGACGTTGAACGAGAACCGGCCCTGCATGTAGCCGCGCACCTTCGCCTCGGGCGTGGTCGCGAACAGCTTGCGGACGTGGTCGAAGACGCCGGTGTAGGTCGCCGGGTTCGAGCGCGGCGTCCGGCCGATCGGCGACTGGTCGACGTGGATCACCTTGTCGACGTGGTCGAGGCCCTCGATCCGCCGGTGCCGGCCGGGAACGGTGCGGGCGTTGTAGATCTGCTTGGCCAGCGACGTGTAGAGGATGTCGTTGACGAGCGTGGACTTGCCGGACCCGGAGACGCCGGTGACCGCAACGAACATCCCGAGCGGGAAGGCGACGTCGATGTCCTGGAGGTTGTGCTCGTTCGCCCCGCGGACGACGAGCTCGCGCCCGGGCGTGCGTGGCCGGCGTACGTCGGGGACGGGGATCTGCTTGCGACCGGAGAGGTAGAGGCCGGTCTGCGAGTCGTGGTGCTCGAGCAGGTCCTGGACCGGCCCGGAGACGACGACCTGGCCGCCGTGCTCGCCGGCACCGGGGCCGATGTCGACGACCCAGTCGGCCACCCGGATGGTGTCCTCGTCGTGCTCGACGACGATCAGCGTGTTGCCGAGGTCGCGGAGCCGGACCAGCGTCTCGATCAGTCGGTGGTTGTCGCGCTGGTGCAGGCCGATCGACGGCTCGTCGAGCACGTAGAGGACGCCGACCAGGCCGGCGCCGATCTGGGTGGCGAGCCGGATCCGCTGCGCCTCGCCGCCGGAGAGCGACCCGGACGGACGGTCGAGCGAGAGGTAGTCGCAGCCCGACGTCGAGCAGGAAGTTGAGCCGCTCCTGGATCTCCTTGAGCACCCGCTCGGCGATGTGTCGCTCGCGGGCGGTCAGCTCGAGGTTGCGCAGGAACTCGGCCGACTCGTCGATCGGCAGTCGGCAGACCTCGGCGATGTTCTTGCCGCCGACCGTCACCGCCATCGAGACCGGCTTGAGCCGGGACCCCTCACAGGCCGGGCACGGGACCTCGCGCATGAAGCCCTCGAAGCGCTCGCGGCTGGTGTCGGTCTCCGCCTCGCGGTGCCGACGCTCGATGTAGGGACGCACGCCCTCGAAGCTCGTGTAGTACGAGCGCTCCCGGCCGTACCGGTTGGTGTGCCGCACGTGCACCTTGGTCGAGTGCCCGTCGAGGATCGACTTCTGCGCGCCTTGGCCGGCAGGTCGTCCCACGGCCGTGTCGATGTCGAAGCCGAGCTCGTCGCCCAGCGCGCCGAGCAGGCGGATGAAGAAGTCGGCGACGTGGGCGCCGGACCACGGGCCGATAACGCCCTCGCGCGAGCGTCTGGCTGGGGTCGGCGATCACCAGCTCCGGGTCGACCTCCATCCGGGTGCCGAGCCCGTGGCACTCGGTGCAGGCGCCGAACGGCGAGTTGAACGAGAACGACCGCGGCTCGAGGTCGTCGGTGTCGATGGCGTGCTCGTTGGGGCAGGCCATCTTCTCGGAGAAGCGCAGCTCGCGAGCCGGGTCCTTGTCGGGCAGGTCGACGAAGTCGAAGACCACCAGGCCGCCGGCCAGCCCGAGGGCGGTCTCGACCGAGTCGGTCAGCCGTCGCTTCGCCGACTCCTTGACGGCGAGCCGGTCGACCACGACCTCGATGGTGTGCTTCTTCTGCTTGTCGAGCTTCGGCGGCTCGGTCAGCTGGTAGGTCTCGCCGTTGACCCGGGCACGGGAGAAGCCCTGCGTCTGCAGCTGGCGGAACAGGTCGACGTACTCGCCCTTGCGGCCGCGGATCACCGGCGCGAGCACCTGGAAGCGCTGGCCCTCCTCGAGCGTCAGGATCCGGTCGACGATCTGCTGCGGGGTCTGCCGCGAGATCGGCGAGCCGCAGGTCGGGCAGTGCGGGCGTCCGGCGCGGGCGTAGAGCAGCCGGAGGTAGTCGTAGACCTCGGTGATGGTGCCGACCGTCGAGCGAGGGTTCTTCGACGTCGACTTCTGGTCGATCGAGACCGCCGGTGAGAGCCCCTCGATGAAGTCGACGTCGGGCTTGTCCATCTGGCCGAGGAACTGGCGGGCGTACGCCGAGAGCGACTCGACGTAGCGCCGCTGACCCTCGGCGAAGATGGTGTCGAAGGCGAGGCTCGACTTGCCGGAGCCGGACAGGCCGGTGAACACGATCAGGGCGTCACGCGGGAGGTCGAGGGAGACGTCCTTGAGGTTGTGCTCCCGGGCTCCCCGGATGATGAGCTGGTCTGTCACGCTGCGTCCTCTACCTGGTGCTCGGCCTGGGTGTCCGTACCTGTTGCCCGCCTGCGTCGGTCCCACACCTTCACGTCGTTCGAACAAGTGTTCGCTATGGTGTCACCCTGGCACAAGCCGACACTCCGGAGTTTGATGGAGGGCATGGACACCGTCGAGCAAACCAGCGACCTCCCCCACTTCGAAGAGACGATCCTCGCCACCACACGCTACCTGGCGGCCCTGAGCGCACTCACGGACGAGGACGTCCGCGCTCCATCGGCACTCCCCGGGTGGACTCGTGCGCATGTGATCACGCATCTGGCGCGCAACGCCGATGCCCTCTCCCGGGTGCTCCACGCGGCTCAGGCCGGCACCCGCGGCTCGATGTACGACACCAACGAGCAACGCGACGCCGACGTCGAGGCCGGCGCTGGGCGCAGTGCCGCCGAGCTCCGTGAGGACGCCGCCGCCTCGTGGGGCCGACTGCTCCAGGCCGAGAACGAGATCCACGACGCGCACCTCGACGGGACGTTCTCCCGGACGCCGGGCGCGCCGGAGCAGCCGGTGCGCATCGTCGGACGGATGCGTCGCACGGAGCTGGAGATCCACCACGCCGACCTGTTGATCGGGTACACCGCCGCGGACTGGCCCGAGGAGTTCACCCGACACCTGATCGGACGGCGTCAGGACGAGCTCGCCGAGGCAGGCGGCCCGTCGATGGTGCTCTACGCGACGGACGCCGCCAGTGACGGACTCTGGAAGTTCGGCGCCGGCGCCGGGCCCGAGATCAGTGGCACCATGGCCGACCTCGCCTGGTGGCTGGTGGGTCGCGGAGACGGCGCCGGGCTCAGGTCGTCGACCGGCGATCTGCCCCGCCTCGACCGATGGATCTAGGAGCCAGATGAGCTACCACGGCCACGTCGCGCCCGGCGGAACCCCGGACGTGCGCGAGCTGCCCGACCTGACGATCACCAAGTTCGCGGTCAGCGAGATGAACAACAACGTGTACCTGCTGCGCTGCACCCACACCGACGAGCAGGTGCTGATCGACGCGGCCGACAACCCGGCCACGATCCTCACCGTGGTCGGCTCCGACGGGCTCACGCGGGTGATCACCACCCATCAGCACTGGGACCACCACCGCGCCCTCGCCGACGTCGTCGCCGCGACCGGCGCCGAAACGCTCGCGGGAGCGGACGACGTCGAGGGTATTCCGGTCAAGGTCGACCGGGCGCTCAAGGAGGGCGATCGCGTCGCCGTGGGCCGCGCCGAGCTCGAAGTGATCCACCTCGTCGGGCACACGCCGGGATCGGTGGCACTGCTGTACGACGACCCCTCCGGCACGCCGCATCTCTTCACGGGCGACTCGCTGTTCCCGGGCGGGGTCGGCAACACGTTCGGGGACGATGCGGCGTTCCGGTCTCTGATCGACGACGTCGAGTCGAAGGTCTTCGGACGGCTTCCCGACGAGACCTGGTTCTACCCGGGCCACGGCGACGACTCGACGCTCGGCGCGCAGCGCCCGCACCTGGCCGAGTGGCGCGAACGCGGCTGGTGACGGCGCACTACGGCGAGTGGCAGAAACTCGACGGTCACGGTCCTTTCTGCCACTAGTGGCAGTAATGCCAGCAGCGGAGAATTGCTGCCATGACAGTGATGCTGACTCCCCTCTCCGGTGCGCTGGCCGCACCGGCGATCATGCGGGCCGTTCGCCGAGAAGGGTCGGGCCGCCAATGATCACCGCCCTGATCCTGGTCGCCATGCTCGCTGCGTTCCTGGTCGCGTTCTCGCGATCGGGCACCCCCCGTGACCAGCGCGTGCCCTGGCACGAGATGGACCTCGGCGATCTCTTACAAGAGGTGATCAACGGCGCGAGCCGCTTCACCGAACTGCACTCGCGGCGATAACGACCGAGGGTCACGTCCGCCAAGGCGGCGGGTCAGCCCGCGAAGTTTTGATCATCAGAGGTGGCGGGCGCAGTCCGCGGCCTGCCATCTTCGAGAGATGACGATGCGCGTGATCCGGTCCGGCGAAGGAGTCGTCCTCGGTCCACCCGAGGGCTGCCGAGACAGGTTCCTGATCGACTCCAAGGACTGGGGCGGCGGCTTCGCCCTCGTCGAGCACCTGTTGGCGCCGCACTCGATCGCGGCACCGATGCACATCCACACCCTGGAGGACGAGTTCAGCTACGTCGTCGAGGGACGGCTGTGGGCGCAGTTCGACGACGAGGAGTACGTCGCCGAGGTCGGCGACCTGGTGTTCAAGCCGCGAGGCGAGTGGCACACGTTCTGGAACGCGTCCGACGAACCGACTCGGATCCTGGAGATGATCTCGCCCGGCGGGCTGGAGGAGATGTTCCGGACGCTCGACACCGCGGGCGACGACGTCGACCTCGGGGCGGCGGCCGCGCCGTACGGCTGTGAAGCCGACATGGCGCGGACCGCCCCGATCATCGAGCGTTACGGCCTGACCTTCGGCTAGCCGTTGTTCCAGATGTCCTCGAAGTTCGCGAAGTACTGGTTGAACGCGTCGGCGGAGTCGATGCAGAGCACTGTGTCGTCGCGCTTGAGGGCGTCGCTGGACCAGTTGTGCGAGCCGTTCCAGACCCTCGCCGAGGCCGGGTTGTCGCCGTAGACCCCGCTGACCATCATCACCTTCTGGTGGGTGCGGATCCCCTTCACACTGCCCTGCGAAAGCGGCACCTCGGCCCTGTTGAGCACGTTGCGCACCGCCCGGCCGAAGCCGACCCCGTAGATGACCTTGACGTCGCAGCCGGCGCGCTTGAGGTCGGCGACCTTGACGGCCAGGTAGCGGCCACGGTCTCCGTTCCAGGCGTGCTGTGAGAGCCGCACGACCGTGACCCGGTCGATCACGCCGTCGCCGTTCGCGTCCGTCGTACCGGGTGCCCCGAATCCCTCGGCCGCACCGATGCAGTCGATCTGGGAGAGCGCCTTGTAGAGCGGGTCGTTCTCCTGCGTGACGCCGGGGTAGGGGTAGAACTCGGGCTCGTACGAGTTGATCCGGGCGCCGATGTACGGCTTCGCGATCCGGGTGTCCTGGCGCATCTGGTCGAAGACGCCCACGAAGGTGAAGTACAGCGCCGGGTCGTCGGCCACGGTGTAGACGTCGCTCCACTGCTTGACCGCGTTGTAGCGGGTCATGTTGTTGGAGCCCATCATCACGACGTTCTCGGCCCGGCCGCTCTGGCTGAACAGGAACATCTTCTGGTGCATGTTCCCCTTGCCGCCGCGGCAGCTGCCCGCGCAGTCGAGCGCGAACGAGTTCCGCCGGGTCTTGGTGCCGAGGGCCGAGACCAGCATCCTCTCGGCGGGGTACATCTTGTGCCCGTTGAAGATCACCTGGACGTTGACGCCGCGCTTCCTGGCGGCGATGAGCTTCTTCGCCGTCGACTTCTCGGCGAACGAGTAGACGGCGAACCGGATCGTCTCACCGGAGGGGGTCGCGTCGATCGCATTGTTGACATGCCTGAAGATGGCGCGCTGCTCCGCCTGCGTGCCCACCGGACGGTTGAACGTGGCGCCGGTCGTCGGCGTGTAGTCGAGTACGCGCTGGGCCGCGGGCGTGGTCTGGATCGGCGACGTGGACATCAGGAGCGCCATGGCCAGACCGGCCACGAGCGCCACCACGATGCTGCGGCGCGTCATGGAGACGATGGTTGTCACGACGAGCTCCTTCGATTCCGGCCGATCAGGTACGGCCATCAGTTACGGTCGATAACAGGCGCCAGTTCACAAGTCGCCCATCTCATTGGCCCCAAGTGTCACACCAGTCACAGCGGTTGCATAGGGTCTTTGTCCGAACAACAGGCGTGTAATTCTCCTGGATTCGCCTCCGCGCCCGCGCCCTCGGGACCTACCTTGTGGGCATGAGGAAGACGCAGAGCCTGCTGCTGGTCGCTGTTCTGGCAGTGGTCTGCGGTTTCCTGGGAGCGGTCGGAGGGGTCAGCGCCTTCCAGAGCCAGCTGCGCGGACCCCAAGGGCCGACCGGACTCGCGGGCCCTGCGGGCGAGCAAGGTCTCCCGGGACTCGACGGGATCGACGGGCTGGACGGCGAGCGCGGCCCGCGTGGCCAGTCGGGCAAGGCGGGCAAGGCGGCGAAGCGGGGCGCGCTCAACCTCGGGACGTCGAACTGCGCCGGACGCTCCGTCGACGTGGTGACCGACGTCAGGATCGAAGGCGACAAGCTCCAGCTCGACAAGGAGTCGGTCTGCGTCGTGGACTAGCGGGCCGCTACACGTGCCGCTGGAACTGGAGCCCGCGTCCGAGCTGCCGGTAGCCGAGCTGCTCGTTGACCGCGATCATGTGGTCGTTCGACTCGGCGTTCCAGGTGTCGACCGTCTCCAGCTGCGGCTCCACCTCGGCGAGCCAACGGACCATGCCGGCCTTCAACAGCAGGCCGAGCCGGTGGCCACGGTGCTCGCGAACAACGCTGGTGTCGTGCTGGTGGCCGATCGTCGGGCGCTCCTCCTCGACCGCGACGATCGTGTGCCCGCCGAAGACACCACTCTCGCGGTGCCGAGCAATCAGCCGGTACAACCGGTTGCCCCGGGCGATGGTCGCCCGCTCGTAGTTGCGGAGCCGCTCGGGAGGGAAGACCTCATCCTCGAGCTCGAGGTCGTCCAGCGGAGCGTCGTTGATGGCGGCGGTCATCACGGAGACCTGCTCCATCAGGTCGTCGGGTGTCGGACCGGCGATGCGCAGGAGCTCGTACCCGTCCGCCGCCACCACTGCCTCGTCGAAGAGCTTGCCCAGGATCTCCGAGTCGACATCAGCGAGGTACTGGCGGCGGTTGATCGCCTGCGACTTCTTGTCGAACCCGTGCTTGGCAGCAAACGCGTGTACCGCGGGCAGGTCCCATCCGTCTACGCCGATCTTGGTGAGCCCGAGCTCGCGCGCGAGGTCGACCATGGCAGTGGTGAGTGCACTTCCCACACCTCGGCGACGTGCCTCAGGGTGGACGGAGACGTCGATCCAGGCGAGGTCGGTGTTGTCCCACTCGCTCAGCCAGAACTGCGTGAAGCCGACGACGGCACCGCCGTCCCGCGCCACGAAGCAGCGGGGTGTCTCGCCGTCCCAGCCGTGGCGCATCATCCCGGTGGCCGCCGTGACCGTTGTCGGGTGCGCCCACGGCGAGTCCACCCGCTCGACCGCGCGTTGGACGGCGACCATTCCCTCCACCGTGTGGGTGTCGTCGACCGTGAACTCTTCGATGTCCATCTCTCCAGCATCCTCCGGTGCCGGCGGACAGGCGAGCCAATTACGAGCCAGGCCCCTACCCTCGACGAGTGAACATCGAGATCGTGCGCTTCACCCCAGCGCACCTACCCGCGTTCGAGCGGATGATCGATGACCATGACATCGCGCGCTACACGCCGATGCCCTCCCCCGTCCCGGCCGGGTTCGGCGCCGCCTGGCTCGGCCGGTACGACGCGGCGCGACGCGAAGGCACCCGCGAGGCGTTCGCCATCGTCGACGGAGCCGATTTCCTCGGTGTGGCCGTGGCGCCGATGATCAACACGACCGCGCGAGAGATCGAGCTCGGCTACATGGTGGCCACTCAGGCTCGAGGCCGCGGGGCAGCGACCACCGCACTGCGCGACCTCACCCGGTGGGCCTTCGAGGAGCTCGACATGGCTCGCGCCTACCTTCGGATCAACGTCGGCAACGAGGCGTCCGTCAAGGTCGCCCAACGTGCCGGCTACACGCTGGAAGGAGTCCTGCGTTCCACCTGGTTCAAGGACGACCTCCGCGTGGACACGGAGATCTGGTCGCGCCTACCCACCGATGCGCCGGGTGTCGACCCGGAAAGCCGCTAGGCGTCAGCCGAGGAGGCGAACGGGGTCGCCGACGGCTACATCGCCCGCGCGTACGACGTCGGCCACGACGCCGATGCAGCCGTCGTTCACCCGGGTGACGTCCTTGAGCAGGTCGTCGTCTGCGGGCAGGTCGGCCTGGGACATCGTGACCATCACGCAGCGCGGCATCGCATCGCCGACCTCGATCACCAACGAGGGCCCGATCGCCAGCCTCCGTCCGACCCAGGACTCCTCGGCGAACCCGGTGGCGTCGCCGGTGTCGAGCACCAGGTTCGCCCGAAGCCGGCGTACGTCGACATCGGCGCCACGCTCCCGGGCAATGGTGTCCAGGCTCGCGCTGGTCACGACGTGCAAGGGCCCCTCGTCGAAGTGGGAGACGTCCTCCTCGCGAGCGAGGCTGACCTTCCTGCCGACGTGCTCCGACAGCGCTGTGTCGACATCGGCGTCGTCACCGCGACGAAGGCGCCCGTCAGGGAACCGGAGAACGGGAACGTCGCCGTCGTACTCGGCGGCGAGCATCAGCAGCCCGTCCATCCGCCGGAACCGCCGGGTGGACTTGCCGCTGCCGAACTTGCCGTCCTCGTCACGGACCGACCACAGCCGGTCGGCGCGGAGACCTCGCGCGTCTACCTCGATCCGGCTGACCCGTTCGCCACCGACGGACTTGACCGGATATCTCCAGAGCTCCGCCACGGTGCCGACTCTGGTGTCGCTGCTGGATGCCATGGCGTCACCGTAGAGGACGAGGTCAGCCCGACAAGCCAGCGAGGAGGCGTGGCGCGAGCGGGGGCAGCTCGCGGGCCAGGAAGCCCAAGGGGCCGACCTCCTCGGACAGCCGATCCCCCGCGACTGCATGGAGGAACCCGCCCCACACCGCGGCCTGAGCCGGCTCGGCGCCGCGTGCGAGCAGGCCGGTCACGAAGCCCGCCTGGACGTCGCCGGACCCGGCGACTCCCAACCCCGCGCAGCCCTCGTCGACCTGCCACGTCTCGCCGTCCGGCGTCGCGATGACCTTGTTCTCGCCGCCGTACAGGACCACCGCACGGGACTGACGGGCCAGCCGGATCGTCGCTGCGACCGGGTCCCGCTCCACCTCGTCGGGGTCGACATCCAGGGTCTTCGCCAGCTCCTTCGGGTTCACCGTGACCACGCAGCGCCCCTCCAGGTGGTGCAGCCCGTCGGGATGCTCGGTCACGTACGCCGACCCCAGTGCGTCGATGACCACGGGACCCTCGAGGCCGGGCACCACCTTGCTGAGCAGGTCGGCCGCCGACGTCGGGTCCATGAGGCCGGGCCCGAGGAGCACCGCACCCGCCCCTCGGCCCAACGCGACGATCTCGTCGGCGGCGTCGGAGGCCAGGTCTCCACCGTCGTCGTGCGGGAAGCCGGCCACCAGTGCCTCCGGCAGGCCCAACCCGACCTGCGCCGATGTCGCCTCCGTAGTGGCGACCTGGAGCTTGCCTCCCCCGACCCGAAGCGCCGCCTCACCAGACAGGAGCACGGCGCCCGGGGTGCTGCGGTTGCCGCCCACCACAAGGGCGACGCCCCGCGACTCCTTGTCGGAGCCCGGGTCGGGCAGTGGCCAACCGCCCAACAGGTCCGCAGTGACGCGGGTCGGCTCAGCCATCGGTCGAGCCCTTCTCCTGGTCGGACGGCTCGTGGGTCCGATCGGCATCGGCCGCGTCCACCGCCGTGGTGTCGGCGAACGACTCGAGCTCCAGTCCGCCGTCTCCTCGCCGGTACGTGGTCAGCGACGCGTTCGGGATGTTCGACGTCTTGTCGATCTCGAGCAGCTCCTGCTCGGTAAGGCCCTCCAGCACGTACCGGAAGCTCATGATCACCGCCTGGTGCGTGAACAACCACACCTCGGCGTCCTCGAAGCCGTAGCGGAGATCGGCGAGCAGCGAGCGCACCCGCAGGACGACGTCCGCCCAGCTCTCCCCCGACGGCGGCGCGTAGTAGAACTTGCCGACGCGCTTGCGACGGCTCGCCTCCTCTGCGTGCTCGTCACGGATCCCCGCCCCCGTCATCCCGTCGAAAGATCCGAGGTCGCGCTCCCGCAGCCGCTCGTCGAGCACCAGCTCCAGCCCCGAGGGCTCGACGGCTCGCCTGGCGGTCTCGTGTGCACGGGCGTACGGCGACGACAGCACCAACCCGGGCTTGGCGCCGCTGCCGACCAGCCATTCGCCGATCGCGGCCGCCTGGCGCCGACCCGTGTCCGAAAGCTCGACGTCGGCGTCGCGGGCGTCCAGGTCCAACCGCTTCGCGCCCCGCTCGCGCGCCTCGGCGTCCGCGACGTTTCCGAGGCTCTCCCCGTGCCTGACCAGCACCAGGGTGCTCGGCCCGCGTTCCAGCCCTACCAACCTCGGTACCGCCACAGCTCCTCCTCGCGTCCAGAACCCGTCCGCGGGACGGGTACCCCGTTCGCCCCGTTCGAACCGGACGAGCGTCGCGCTTCTCGGGGCCTACCCCGTCGTGCCATCCTCGCGAGCCTGCCACTCGTCCGCCAGCAGCCCGTACCCCATGCCGTCGAGCCAGGCGCCCGACCGGTGCAACGACTCCTGCACGGTGTACACCTCACGCCGCATCCCGACCCGTTCCATCAACCGCCAGGACGCCACGTTGTCCGCGAAGCAGTTCGCCGTCACCCGACGCAGCTTCAGTCGGTCGAAGCAGATCTCGATCAGCGCCTCGACTGCCTCGGTGGCAAGGCCCTGACCCGCGTACGCCGGGTGTAGGCACCAGCCCAGCTCAGCCTGGACGCCACGTGCCCGATCCGCCACCTCAGCCTGCGCCCAGCCGTCCTCGATGACGAGCATCAGGTCGCCGATCACCACGCCGTCGAGCTCGAAGACCAATGTCTTGCCGAGCCGGTCAGGGTCTTCGAACTTCGCCCGGAACGCCTCGCGGTCCGTCGCAGCCGATGTCATCCACCGCGTCACCTCGTCGAGGCGGCGGAACTCCCAGACCGCGTCGAAGTCCGCGGCCACCGCCGGACGGATCCCGAGCCGGCGCGTCCGTACCGGCCAGTTGACCTCATCGAGCCTCGAACTCATGGCTCCATGATGCCGCCTAGCTGCAGGGCTGCTCCGCGAAGACGCACATCTCCTCGGCGATCTCGGTGACGTGCTGTCGGTGCTCGGCCAGGATCTGGTCGACCAGCTCCGGCGTCCCTGCCCCGAACTCGCCCGCGTACTCCGCGACGACGACGGCGTTCCCGACCCGGACCACCGCGTAGTCGACAGCCCCGGTGGTCGGCATCCCGTCCTGCTCGTACTGACCCCAGACGGCGAAGCTCTCGTCGCCCACGGCGTACTCCGGGCCGTCCATGTTCCAACGAAGGACGCCACCGCCGCCGAACTCCACGGTCGGGCAGCCGGCGAGCGCCGTGCGGAAGCCCTCGACGACGGCCTTCGCTGCCGCGTCGTCCTCGTAGACCGCCAACTGACGTCCGGTCAGCTGTTCCAGCCCCTGCTGGGTGACCGACAGGTAGTCCGAACGTTCCTCGGCCTCGGGCTTGTCCTCACACGGGTCAAGTGCCCACGAATCAGTCAGGTCCGCACTCCTCGTCCGGGACGTCTCGACGCCGTCTGGCTTGGGCATGCCGACCACGAGGGAGAAGCCACTCGGGATCTGCTGCTCCCAGGCCATCGCGGGTTCCGTCGTGCTGGGCGACGGCGACGGCTGTCCGACGGGACTCGGCGTCTCGGGGCTCGACGCGCCCAGCAGCTGGGCCGCCGCCGTTCCGCCACCCACGAGCACCAGCACCGAGGCAGCCGCCGCCCATGACGTACGGCGACGTCGCCGCTGCTGGATGCCACGCTGGATCTGCTCGGCCGCATCGGCCGGCGGTCGAACCCCGGTCGCCAGGCCGCGCAGGCTGTTGGTGAGCTCGTCGTCGTTCATTGCTGCCATCCCCTCACGGGTCGTGCGTCGTCATGGTGTGCGCGGCCGGACTCCCAGGCGCTGGGATGCTCACGCAGCCGCTGCAGTCCGCGTGACAGCTGGCTCTTCACGGTGCCGGTGGAGCAGCTCATCGCTTCGGCGATCTGGGCGAGCGACATGTCCTGGAGGTACCTGAGGGCGATCGCCGTCCGCTGCCTCGCGGGCAGGGTCCCCAGCACGGCGTCCAGCCAGGCAGCGTCGCCGACCGCGTCCACCTCGGCAGCGACTCGCGTCTCGGGTGGGTCGCTGGTCAGCCACTCGCGCCGCAGCCTGCGGAGCCGGTTCAGGTTGAGCCGGACCATGGCGGTGCGCGCGTACGCACCCGGGTTCCCGTCGGCGTCCACGTGGCTCCACCGACTGCCGACCCGGATCAGGCAGTCCTGGGTGAGGTCCCAGGCGTCATGGTCGTTGCCGGTCAGGACCCGCGCCAGCCCGAGGAGCCGGGCCATCTCGGCCTCGGCGAACTCCTCGAACGACAGCGAGCGCTGCAACTCCATGACACCTCCCACGTCCTACATACACCGCAGCGCGCGGAAAGGTTGAGAGCCACGCGATAGATTCACGGGTCGGCCTGCCCCACCGCTCGAAGAGGACGCTCATCGATGACCGCGATGCCCGCTGACCTGCTGCGCAAGGCCCTGGCCGCCAAGGGCTTCATGCCCGAGGACGAGGGCACCCTGCTGCACCGGATCGCGCTCGAGCGGCTGCCGCACGGGCCGTCCCTGGAGGTGGGCACCTACTGCGGGAAGTCGGCGATCTACCTGGGGGCGGCGGCGCTGAGCGTCGGCGGCACCGTGTTCACGGTCGACCACCACCGCGGCTCGGAGGAGAACCAGGAGGGCTGGGAGTACCACGACAGCTCGCTCGCCGACCCGGTCCACGGCCGACTCGACACGCTGCCGACGTTCCGGCAGACCATGCTGGACGCGGGGCTCACCGAGCAGGTCGTCGCGATCATCGGCAGCTCCACGACCGTCTCGGCGCACTGGCGCACGCCCCTGTCGCTGCTCTTCATCGACGGCGGACACACCGACGAGCACGCCGGCAACGACTACACCGGTTTCGCGCCGTGGGTGATGCGCGGCGGCACGCTCGTCATCCACGACGTGTTCCCCGACCCCGAGGACGGCGGCCAGCCGCCGTACCGGGTCTACCTCCGAGCCCTCGACAGCGGCTTCGAAGAGGCCGAGGCACTCGGCACGATGCGGGTGCTAACCCGCGTGCGAGGCGACGCCGGAGACCCGGTCACCTGAAGGCTGCTCGCAACCGCACTCGAGGCCGATCTCCGGGAAACCGGCCGGCAGCGTGCTCGCCCGGAAGATGTCGGATCCTGGAGTCGTGCCCGAGAGCGCGTCGACCGCGAGGATGACCGCAGCCGCGGTGTACGTCGTCCGCTCGGCCGGCCAGCGGACGTTCTCGTCGAACACCAGCCCGGTCCAGTAGCCGCCGTCGTCGTTGCGCAGGTGCTGCATGTCGCTCAGCAGCGTCAGCGCCCGCTCCCGGTCGCCCAGCGTGTCGAGCGCCAGCACCAGCTCGCAGGTCTCCGCGCCCGTCACCCACGGGTTGGTGTCGACGCAGCGGATGCCGAGGTCGGCCACGACGAAGTCGTCCCAGCGCGAGTCGATCAGGGCGACGCCGGCGTCCCCACGCACTGCGCCGCCGAGCACCGGGTAGTACCAGTCCATCGAGAACGTCGACTTGTCCAGGAAGAGGTCCAGGTGTTCGCGTAGGGCGTGGCCGAGCCGACCCGCGGCGAGCTCCCACTCGGGCTGGGGGTCTGCCATCAGCTCCGACAGCGCCAGGCCCGCGCGCAGCGCCTGGAAGATGCTCGAGCTGCCCGCCACGAGCGCCTCAGCGTTGACCTTGCCGCCAGCCTCGCGGGACCACGCAATGCCCCCGAACGGGAGCTGCAGCCCGACCACGAAGTCGAGCCCCCTGCAGACCGTCGGCCACATCCGCCGTACGAACGCCTCGTCGCGGCGGACCAGCCAGTGGTGCCAGACGCCCACCGCTAGGTACGCCGACATGTTGGTCTCACCGCTGTGGTCCTCGACCTGACCGGCGACGAACTTCATCGGCCAGGAGCCGTCGTCACGCTGGGTCGAGACGCACCAGTCATAGGCGCGATGCGCGGCGTCCACCTGGCCGCCGACCAGCAGCGCCATCGCGGCTTCGACGTGGTTCCACACGTCGGCGTGCGCACCGACAGTCCACGGGATCGCGCCGTCGGGCTCCTGCATGGCCGCGATCGATGCGGCCGTCTCGGCTACCTCGTGTGCGGTGAGGACGCCTTCGAGCGCCGGAGTCTCAGCCTGCATGGGGCTTCCTCAGGTAGAGCACCAGGCTCTTGCCGACGAGCGGGTTGAGCGCACGCTCAGCGAGCCGGGTGACCCGGCTGTAGCCGGGCCGCTTCATGATGTCCCAGACCAGGACCTCGTGGTACGCCTTGGCCAGCGGATGGTCGTCCTTCGTCACGCCGACCGCGCACTTGATCCACCAGTAGGGCGAGTGCAGCCCGTGGGCATGGTCCTTGCCGACGTACTCGAGGCCGGCGGCCTCCAGCTTGCCGACCAGCTCGTGGCCCCGGTAGATCCGGACGTGGCCGCCCTCGACCTCGTGGTACTCGTCGGAGAGCGCCCAGCAGATCTTCTCGGGCAGCCAGCGCGGCACGGTGACGGCGATGGTGCCGCCCGGGCGGAGCACGCGGACCAGCTCGGCGATCGCCGTGGCGTCGTCGGGGATGTGCTCGAGCACCTCGGAGGCGACGATCCGGTCGAACTCGGAGTCTGCGAACGGCATCGCGAGCGCGTCGCCCTGCTTGATGTCGGCGTCGGCGCCGGCAGGCACCTCGCCTGCCTCACGCATCGCGCCGAAGATCTCCAACACCCCGGCCAGCTCGTCACCGTCCTGGTCGAAGGCGATCACGTCGCCGCCGCGTCGGAACATCTCGAACGCGTGCCGACCGGCGCCGCAGCCCATGTCGAGGACGCGGTCGCCCGGGACCAGGCCGAGGCGGTCGAAGTCGACGGTCAGCATGCGGATCCTCCTGGGGTGCGGTGGGCGTCGTCGGCGACCGGACGCCCGGACGCCTTGATGACCTCGCGGTAGGCGTCGGCGGTCGCCTCCGCGACGGCGTGCCAGCTGAACTCGGCGAGGGCTCGCTCGCGACCGGCGGCGCCCATCCGAGTACGTCGCTCGGGGTCGTCGAGCAGCTCGCCCAGCGCGTGCACGAGCTCGCCCACGTCGCCCGGCGTCACCAGGTCGGCGCAGAGCCCGTCGGGCCCGACGACCTCGGGGATGGCCCCCGCGCGGC
Source organism: uncultured Actinomycetota bacterium (assembly GCA_963768905.1). Lineage (GTDB taxonomy): Bacteria > Actinomycetota > Actinomycetes > Propionibacteriales > Nocardioidaceae > Nocardioides_B. Next base: position 233,194 of record CAVYJQ010000001.1, read on the forward strand.
TGACGACGAGCGGGGTCGCGCACGCCATCGCCTCGACGGTCGGCAGCGAGAACCCCTCGTACAGCGACGGAACGCAGGCGATCTCGGCCGAGGCGACGACCTCGGCGAGCTCGACGTCGGAGATGCCGTGGACGAACCGCACCGAGTCGGCAATGGCGAGCCGGTCGATGAGCTGCTCGGTCTGCCCGCCCGGCTTGGGCCGGCTCACCAGCAGCAGCTCGAGGTCGCGCTCGGTGCGCAGCTTGGCGAACGCCTCGAGCAAGGTGGCGATCCCCTTCATCGGGGTGTCGGCGCTCGCCATGGCGACGATCCGTCCGGGCACTCGGGGTGCCTGGCTCGGCTGGAACACCGAGTCGACGCCGAGCGGGATCACCTGGATCCGCGACCTGTCGACGCCGAAGTCGAGGGAGATGTCGCGCCGGGAGCTCTCCGAGACGGTGAGGATCTTGCCGAGCTTTCGGGCCACCTTGCCCTGCATCCGGAGGAACCCGTACCAGCGGCGCAGCGACAGCTTCTTGCGGAACCCGTGCGCGGCGGCCAGGTCGACACGACGGTCGAACGTGATCGGGTGGTGGATCGTGGTGATCAGCGGCAGCCCGGCCCGCTCGATGTCGAGCATCCCGTAGCCGAGCGTCTGGTTGTCGTGCACGACGTCGAACTCGTCGAGGCGCTTCTTGAGGAGCTTGGCGACTCGCAGGCTGAACGTCCGCGGCTCCGGGAAGCCCGCCGTCCACATAGTCGCGACCTCGAGCACGTCCACCGCGTCGCGGTACTCCCCCGGCCGTGGCGTCCGGAACGGGTCCGGCTCGCGGTACAGGTCGAGGCTCGGCACCTTGGTCAGCTTCACGCCGGGGTCGAGCACCGGATACGGCTGGCCCGAGAACACCTCGACGTCATGGCCGAGGGCCGCGAGCTCGCGGCTGAGGTGGCGGACGTAGACGCCCTGCCCCCCGCAGTGCTGTTTGCTGCGGTACGACAGCAGAGCGATGCGCAAACCGGCCTCCAGGGTGCTCGGCGCCAGTCCGGCGGGACTGAAACGAGTTCTCATTATGCAGGCGGGGGTCGGCCGGACCGCCGGGCGGACGGGGTGAACTCCCTCACGCCGCCGTCTGCCTCGCGGCTAGCCTGGCGGCACCATGTCGATCACTGCGCACCTTCGCCCCGACGTGCCCGCCCTCATCGACCAGCGCGCCCAGCGGCTGCTGACGTCCGCAGCCGAGGCGCCCGGCGTCGTCTCGGTGTGGCTGGCCGGCCTCGAGGGAGTCGCCGCCTACGCCCGCGAGCCCGACGCTCTGCACTATGCCGCGAGCACGATGAAGGTGCCCCTCGCCGTCGCGGCGTACCGGCGCCACGAGCGGGGCGATCTGGATCTCGACGGCCCGGTCGAGGTGCACAACGGCTTCTCGTCGGCCTCCGACGGGTCGTCGTTCTCGATGAGCCAGGACGACGACCAGGACGACGACACCTGGGACGCGATCGGCTCTCGGCTGCCGCTCCGGACCCTGGTTGACCGCTCACTGAGGTTGAGCGGGAACCTCGCCACCAACCTGCTGCTGGAGCATGTCGGTGCGGGGGCGGTCGCCGAGGTGCTGGCCGACGCCGGCTGCTCCCCCGACACCGTGATCACCCGCGGGATCGAGGACCTCGTCGCCGCGGAGGCAGGCCTCAACAACCTGGTCACCGCCGCCGACCTCGGGTTGGTGCTCCGCGGCATCGCCGACCACACCCTGGCCGGGGACGAGAGCTGTGCCGAGATCGAGGGGATCCTGGCGCGCCAGCGCTGGCGCGACGGGATCCCTTCCGGGCTCCCCGAGACGGCGTACGTCGCGAACAAGACCGGTCAGGTCGACGGGATCGCTCACGACCTGGCGCTGATCCGGCCGGCTGACCGGCCGGCGTACCTGCTCGTGGTGCTGACCAGCGTCCAGGTCCCCGACCCGGAGGCCCAGGCGTTCATCGCCGACGTCAGCGGAGCGGTGTGGGAAGGATGGTGCACATGAGCCGGATCGAGAAGGTGACGACGACCCGCGTCAGCGCGTCCCTGCACACCCCGTTCGTGACCGCGCTTCGGCGTACCTCAACGACGGAGACGGTGGTCGTCCGCGTCACCGACGCCGACGGTGTGTCCGGCTGGGGCGAGGCGCCCCAGGTCTGGCAGGTCACCGGCGAGTCGCTCGCCGGGGCGGAGGCATGCCTGAACGGTCCGCTCACCGAGGTTGTGGTCGGGCGCGACGTCGACGACCTTGCGGCCACCTGCCGGGCCGTCACCGCAGCCGTCGCCGCCAACCACGGAGCGAAGGCTGCCCTCGACGTAGCCCTGCACGACCTCGCCGCCCGGCGCCGCGGCGTGAGCCTGCCCGTCTTCCTCGGGGCCTCGTCGCACCGGGTCGACACCGATGTCACGCTCGCAGCCGGCGACGCCCGACTCGCTTGCGGCGGCGGCCGTCGACCGGGTGAAGGACGGCTTCGCGGTGGTCAAGATGAAGGTCGGTACGGACGCCGCGACGGACGTGGCGCGGGTGGCGGCGGTGCGTGCGGCGGTCGGCCCCGACGTCGGGATCCGGCTCGACGCCAACCAGGGCTGGTCGGCGCGTGAGGCGGTCCGGGTGATCAGCGAGCTGGAGACCCGCGATCTCGGGGTGGAGCTGGTCGAGCAGCCGGTCGTGGCCGCGGACCTCGACGGCCTCGCCTGGGTGACCTCCCGGGTGAACACGCCGGTGATGGCAGACGAGTCCGTCTACGGCGTCCGCGACCTGGTGGAGGTGATCCGGCGGCGAGCCGCCGACCTGGTCAACGTGAAGCTGGCCAAGTGCGGTGGCCTGACGAACGGCCGCACACTGCTCGAGCTCGCCCATGCGCACGAGATGGGGACGACGGTCGGCTCGATGATGGAGACGCACATCGGCGTCGGCGCCGCGGCCAGCCTCGCGGCAGCGTGCGGAACCACCGTGCTGCCCGACCTCGACGCCGCGTGGTGGGCCACCGAGTCGCCGTATGTCGGCGGGCTGTCGTACGACGGCGCCACGGTCGAACTGCCGGACTCACCCGGGCTCGGAATCGAGGGACTGCGATGAGCGGAACTCCCGTCGCGCCGGGCGACGTGCGCGAGGTCGCCGTCCCGGTCGCCACCATGTGGACCTCGCCGGGTGCCCCGCGGAGCCTCGACGAACTCGCTGTCCGCGATGACGCCGACCCCCAGGGCTGGGCCGCTGCCATGGACGCCGGGGCCCGGCTGGAGCTGCACGGCCGGACGCTCACCCAGCTGCTGCTCGGCGAGCCGGTGACGGTGCTGGAGAGCCACGACGGATGGTCGCGGGTCGTCGCTCCGCAGCAGGGTTCCTCCGCTGACGACCGCGGCTACCCGGGCTGGGTCCGCAGCGCGCATCTCGCCACCCCGGTGGCGCGTGCGACGGAGAACGTGGCACGCGTCGTCACGCCGACGACTGCCTGCACGCTCCTCGAGGGGTCGGCGCCGTCCGCGCTTCTCGCTGTCCGGGGGCACCACGCTGCCCGTCGACCGGGACGTCGACGTCGCGGACGAGGAGTCGGTGCACGTGCTGCTGCCCGGCGACCGCTCCGGCCTGCTCCCCCGGGTCGACGTACATGTGACCCCGGCCGGAGCCGAAGACGACTGGACCCCGGACGACGTGCTCGGCGCCGCGCGCCAGTTCCTCGGCCTCCGCTACCTCTGGGGCGGCACCAGCGCGTGGGGGCTCGACTGCTCGGGCCTGGTCCACCTCACCTACCGGTTGCTCGGCCGGCTGGTGCCCCGTGACGCGTTCGACCAGGCGGCTGCCTCGGGGCTCGAACCGGTCGCACTGAACGACGTGATGCCCGGCGACCTGTACTTCTTCGCACGAGCCGGCTCACGCATCTACCACGTGGGGTTCGCGACCAGCCCCGTCGCGAGCGACGGCAGCCGCACGATGCTGCACGCCCCCGAGGGCGGCGGGCTGATCGAGGACGTCGTCATGCCCGCCGACCGGGAGGCGGTGCTGGTCGCGGCGGGCCGGTTCAGTCCTCGCTGAGCAGGCCCTCGCGGCCGGCGCGTGCGACGATCACGCGCACGTTCTCGAGGCGACCGCAGTCGGCGTCCAGCTGCCGGTTGCGCTCGTCGGCGAACTCCTTGCCGAGGCGCTCGCGCACGTCGGAGTCGACCTCGTCACGCGCGGGGTTGAGGATGGTGAGCTCCTCCTCGGTCAGGTGGTGGTTGACCGCGGTGGCGAGCTCCTCGACGAGGTCGTCGAAGTCCTCCCCCTCGAGGCTGTCCGCCTCGAGCACCTTGAGCAGCGCCTCGTTGCCCTCGGCGTGCTCCTCCTCGCCGTGCTCGGCGTCGTGCTCGCTGATCGCGTCCTTGCGTCGGAGCGTCGGGTAGACCTTCTCCTCCTCGGCCTCCGCGTGCGCGACGTGCAGCGCGGCGAACGCCTTGCGGACCGCGTCGCGGTCGCTGGTCGCGTCGCGGAGATCGCGCAGGAGCGCCTCGAAACGACGGTGGTCCTCGAGGATCAGGTCGATCACGTCGCCGTCGGTCGGTCGGCCCAGGTCCATGGATTCAGTCATGGACCCGTCGTACCCGATCGACCGACGGCCACACCTCGACGGTGCTGTGACGTATCAGCCCTTCGGCTGGTCGGACGGCGCCTTGTCGGGCGCGTCGGACGGCGTCAGCGCTTCCTCCTGGACCCGCTCGAGCTTGGCGTGGCGGCGCGACGACATCAGGCTGGCGACCGTGGTCACGACCAGGGTGCCGACGATGACGCCCAGGGAGACCAGGATCGGGATGTCGGGCGCCCACTTCACGTGCTCGCCGCCGTTGATGAAGGGGAGCTCGTTCTCGTGCAGAGCGTGGAGCACCAGCTTGACGCCGATGAAGCCGAGCAGGAACGCCAGGCCGTACGAGAGGTAGATCAAGCGCTCGAGCAGGCCGCCGATCAGGAAGTACAGCTGGCGCAGACCCATCAGGGCGAAGATGTTCGCGGTGAGGACGAGGTACGGCTCACGCGTCAGCCCGTAGATCGCCGGGATCGAGTCGAGCGCGAAGAGCAGGTCGGTGGTGCCCAGGGCCAGCATCACGATGAACATGGGCGTGATCAAGCGCTTGCCGTTCTCGGTGATCCACAGCTTCGCGCCGTGGTACTCCTTCGTCGCCGGCAGGGCCCGCTCGACCCACTTGATGAGCTTGTTCTCCTCGTACTCGTCGTCGTCGGTCGGACCCTCCTTCGCGAGCTTGAAGGCGGTGTAGACCAGGAACAGACCGAAGATGTAGAAGACCCAGCTGTACTGGTTGATCGCGGCGGCGCCGAGGGCGATGAAGATGCCGCGCATGATCAGCGCGAGCACGATGCCGACCATCAGCGCGGTCTGCTGGAACTGCCGGGGCACGGAGAACTTCGCCATGATGATCAGGAAGATGAAGAGGTTGTCCACCGAGAGCGAGTACTCGGTGAGCCAGCCGGCGAAGAACTCGGTGCCGTAGCGATGGCCCGCGAGCACCCAGACGCCGATTCCGAAGGCGATGGCCAGACCGACGTAGACCGACAGGTAGCTGGTGACCTCCTTCATGGAGGGCTCATGCGGACGACGACCCACAACCACGACGTCGAACAGCAGGATGGCCATGGTGATGACGATCGTCGTCCACCAGACCCAGGTGGGTACGTCCACGAACTAACTCCTCCGGAGTGGTTACTGAGGGCGACACTGATGTGGCGCCCGGGGGCAGGCAACGTAGCTCCGGAGGTCTCTTCCGTCCTCGGGACTGGCCCGGGACCGACGGCACCGGGGGGTCCGAGCAGAGTCGGGACCGACCGTGATGACGACACCGTCGCGAAGGAATACTCCCCTCCGCGCCAAGTGTCGCAGATGGCCGGTCAGCCCTGCGAATCGGCGGTGACGGCCCGACCGGACGGAGCCCGGGAGCCCCGCCGGCCGCTCAGTCGAGGCAGAACTCGTTGCCCTCGGGGTCCTGCATCACGATGATCCCCTGGTCCATGGCGTTGCCCTCGATCCGGCGCTGCCTGCTCGCCCCGAGGCCGACCAGGCGGGCGCACTCGACCTCGAGCGCGTCCATCCGTGCGTCCCCCGTCAGCCCGGGAGCGGCGCGGACGTCGAGGTGGACGCGGTTCTTGACGGTCTTCGGCTCGGGCACCCGCTGGAAGAACAGTCGGGGCCCACGCCCTTCGGGGTCCGAGGCGGCACTGCGGCTGTTGCGCTCGTCCTCCGGCACACCCCAGGCGTCGAGGGCGGCGTCCCAGGTGTCGAAGCCCTCAGGCGGGTCGTCGAGCCGGTAGCCCAGCGCCTCGGCCCAGAACTGCGCGAGCAGAGCGGGGTCGGCGCAGTCGAACGTCACCTGGATCACTCGTGTCATGTCTCCCCCTCGTCCCAGCCGTCGGGTCGGTGCTTCTTCGCCAGTTTGCCCACGACGAGCCGGTAGGACTCATCGATGGCGTCCACGATCTCGTCGTCCGGGATGCTCGCGTTGCACTTCAGGCTGTTCCAGCCCGACCGGCCGATGTAGGCCATCACGGTCGCGTCGTCGGGGAACCGGACGAGCCACTCGTCGGCAACGTCGCGGGTGGCACCGGCCTTGACTCCGATCCCGGTCGCACCGATGAAGGCGAAGATCTTGCCGGCGCCGGGCTCCTGGCCCACCTTGACTACCGGCTCGTCGCCACCCCAGGGGTAGTCGGGCCACGCGCCCGGCTTGGCGAGGCAGTGCGCGAGCAGCTCCTCCGGGGTCACTTCGCCCCGGCCTCGACCATCTGCCGAAGCTCCTTCTTCAGGTCGGAGATCTCGTCACGCAGGCGGGCAGCGAGCTCGAACTGCAGCTCTGCGGCGGCGTTGTGCATCTGCTCGGTGAGCTGCTGCACCAGCTCGGCCAGCTCGTGGCTGGGCAGCCCGGCGAGGTCGGCCGCGTGCCCGGCTCGTGCGGGACAGCGCCGGGCACCGGGGCCTTGCGCCCCTTGCGCCTGCTGCTGCCAGACCTGCAGCAGCTCCTCGGTGCTCTCGTCCTCGCGGGCGAGCATCTCGGTGATGTCGGCGATCTTCTTGCGCAGCGGCTGCGGGTCGACGCCGTTCGCGATGTTGTAGGCGACCTGCTTCTCGCGCCGCCGGTTGGTCTCGTCGATGGCGCGCTCCATCGAGTCGGTGATCTTGTCGGCGTACATGAAGACCTGGCCGGACACGTTGCGGGCGGCGCGCCCGATGGTCTGGATCAGCGACTTGTCGGAGCGGAGGAACCCCTCCTTGTCGGCGTCGAGGATCGCCACCAGCGACACCTCGGGCAGGTCGAGGCCCTCGCGGAGCAGGTTGATGCCGACGAGGACGTCGTACTGGCCCATCCGCAGCTCGCGGAGCAGCTCGATCCGGCGCAGCGTGTCGACCTCGCTGTGCAGGTAGCGGGTGCGGATGCCGGCCTCGAGGAGGTAGTCGGTGAGGTCCTCGGACATCTTCTTGGTGAGCGTCGTGACGAGCACGCGCTCGTTGCTTCTCGACGCGCAGGTTGATCTCGTGGATCAGGTCGTCGATCTGGCCCTTCGTCGGCTTCACGACCACCTCGGGGTCGACCAGGCCGGTCGGGCGGATGATCTGCTCGACGACGTTGTCGACGCCCGCCGACCTTGGCCAGCTCGTAGTTGCCGGGCGTCGCCGACAGGTAGATGGTCTGGCCGATCCGGTCGAGGAACTCCTCCCAGCGCAGCGGGCGGTTGTCCATCGCGCTGGGCAGGCGGAAGCCGTGGTCGACGAGGTTGCGCTTGCGGGACATGTCGCCCTCGTACATGCCGCCGATCTGCGGCACGGCGACGTGCGACTCGTCGACGACGAGCATGAAGTCCTCGGGGAAGTAGTCGAGCAGGCAGTTCGGCGCCGAGCCGCGGCTGCGCCCGTCGATGTGCATCGAGTAGTTCTCGATGCCGGAGCAGGAGCCGACCTGGCGCATCATCTCGATGTCGTACGTCGTCCGCATCCGCAGCCGCTGCGCCTCGAGCAGCTTGCCCTGGCGTCTCGAAGACGGCGAGCTGCTCCTCGAGCTCGGCCTCGATGCCCGTGATCGCCCGCTCCATCCGCTCCGGGCCGGCGACGTAGTGGGTGGCCGGGAAGATGTGCAGCTCGGTGTCCTCGGTGACCACCTCGCCGGTGACCGGGTGCAGCGTCATCAGCCGCTCGATCTCGTCGCCGAAGAACTCGATCCGGATCGCGAGCTCCTCGTAGACCGGGAAGACCTCGAGGGTGTCGCCACGGACCCGGAACGTGCCACGGGTGAAGGCCATGTCGTTGCGGGTGTACTGGATCTCGACGAGCCGCCGCAGCAGCTTGTCGCGGTCCCACTCCTGGCCGACCTTGAGCCGCACCATCCGGTCGACGTACTCCTGCGGCGTGCCCAGGCCGTAGATGCACGGACACGGTCGACACCACGATCACGTCGCGGCGGGTGAGCAGCGAGTTGGTGGCCGAGTGCCGCAGCCGCTCGACCTCCTCGTTGATCGAGGAGTCCTTCTCGATGTAGGTGTCCGTCTGCGGGACGTAGGCCTCGGGCTGGTAGTAGTCGTAGTAGGAGACGAAGTACTCGACCGCGTTGTTCGGCAGCAGCTGGCGCAGCTCGTTGGCGAACTGGGCGGCCAGCGTCTTGTTCGGCTGCATCACCAGGGTCGGCCGCTGGAGGCGCTCCACGGCCCAGGCGACGGTCGCGGTCTTGCCGGTGCCGGTGGCGCCGAGCAGGACGACGTCCTCCTCGCCCGCCTGGATCCGGCGCTCGATGTCGGCGATCGCGGTCGGCTGGTCTCCAGACGGCTGGTAGTCCGAGACTCGACCTCGAACGGCGCGACCTTCCGCTGCAGATCGGTGACGGGTCTCATGCCTGCCAGCGTAGTTGGCACCTCCGACAGCCTCGTCCCGGCTAGATTGCACCCGTGCGCCGACGTTCACTTGCCGGAGATCCTGCTCAGCCACCCTGCCTGGGCAGTTCTTCGGCGCACCCTGCTGACGATCCTCGGTTTCCAGTTCGCGCTCGCGATCGTGCTCACCCTGGTCGACTCCTACCGCCGGCGCGGCAAGCGCCCCAAGCCGTTCCCGACCACGCAGCCCGCGTCGGTGCAGATCGGCGACGGCACGGTGACGACGTACACCTACGGCCAGCACCTGTACGACGACATGCTCGCGGCCATCGAGTCGGCGCAGCACCAGATCCTCTTCGAGACCTACATCTGGAAGGGCGACGAGGTCGGCGAGCAGTTCAAGCAGGCGCTGGACGACGCGGCCGAACGCGGGGTCGAGGTCTACGCGATCTACGACGCGTTCGCGAACCTGGTCGTCTCGCCCATGTTCAAGCGCTTCGGGCCCCGGCTGCGGGTGCTGGAGTACCCGGTCTACAACGCCGGCCTGGCGGTTCTTCGACCTGCGCCGGTACGGGCGCGACCACCGCAAGATCCTGGTCGTGGACGACGAGGTCGGGTTCGTGGGCGGCTACAACGTCGGGACGCCGTACGCCACGGAATGGCGCGACACCCACGTCCGGATCACCGGCCCCGGCGTGTGGGACCTCAAGCGCGCGTTCGCCGACTTCTGGAACCTGAACCGGAAGCCCCGGCACGGGCGGCCGCTGCTGCTCGAGACGGCGGCCGACTGGGAGCCGCGGATCCGGGTGCACCGCAACGTGCCGCGGCTGTGGATGTTCCCGATCCGGGCGATGTACCTGGAGGCGATCAACCGCGCGTCCAGCCACGTGTACATGACCCACGCCTACTTCATCCCCGACCCCGACTTCGTCGAGGCCCTGAAGGCCGCGGCGCACCGCGGGGTCGACGTACGCCTGCTCGTGCCGGCGGTGTCGAACCACGTCGTCGCCGACTGGCTGTCACGCGGCTACTACGGGGAGCTGTTGGACGCCGGCGTCCGGATCTTCCGGTTCACCGGGGCGATGGTGCACGCGAAGACGTCGACGATCGACGGGCGCTGGGCCACGGTCGGCACCGCCAACATCGACCGGCTCTCGATGACCGGCAACTACGAGATCAACGTCGAGTTCATCGACCCAGGCATGGCCGCCGAGATGGAGCGGGTCTTCGCCAGCGACCTCACGAACTGCGTCGAGCTGACCGCCGAGGAGTGGGCACGTCGAGGCGCCCACAAGAAGTTCACCGAAACCGTCCTGGCCCCCCTCCGCCCCCTCCTCTAACCCCCCCCCGTTGAGTGCTGGCCTAATCACCGTTGAGTGCGGGCGTATTCACCGTTGAGTGTTGGCTCCTTTCCGCGGGCCGGTCACAGGGCTATCTGGCCTTGCGCGCCTTCCGGCGCTCACGCCCGGACGAGCGCGCTCGCGGTCGAGGTCGCGGTGGTGCCCGACACCAGCGATGGTGAGCGTGATTTCGAGCTCGGCGAGGAGCGTTCGGAGCATGTGCCGGACGCCGTCCTCCCCTCCGAGCGCCAGGCCGTGCACGTACGGGCGGCCGATGACGACAGCCTCGGCCCCCAAGGCCAGCGCCCGGTAGACGTCGGTCCCCGTGCGGACACCCGAGCCGAACAGCACTGCAAGCTTGCCGCCGACGGCATCCGCGATCCGCGGCAGGACGTGGATCGTCCCGGCGACGCCGGGACCGCGGCGCCCGCGCTCATTCGAGACGACGATGCCGTCGAGGCCACGGCGGACCGCCATCCGCGCGTCCGGCACGTTCTGGATGCCGCCGAGGACGATCGGCCCGTCCCAGGCCTTGCGGATCGCCGCGAGCGCCTCCCAGCCCTGCCCGGGCTGCGGCGGAGAGAGCACGAGGTGGGTGCACCCGGTTGCCCGCGCGCGGGTCGAGCAGCACGGTGTCGGGGCCGTCCCCGTCCGGCCAATCCAAGCCGAACCACCGCGGGCCGTTCGGCGCGGCCACGGCGACCTCTTCGAGCGATCTGCTCGCACGCGACGAGTGGACGTAGGTGAGCTCCAGCCCCGCTGCCGCCCGGGCGGTGGCGATCTCGCCGTCGGGGTGCGCCATGGCCTGTCGCCCGACCGGGCCGAGGATGACCGGGGCCGGCATCGTGACGCCGAGCACCGTCGTGCTGAGGTCGCGCTCGTCGCGGTCGATGAACATCCGCGGGACGATCCGCCACGCGGACAGCGCCCGTGCGTTCGCTCGCACGGCGGCGGCGCCGCCGGCCCAGGCGAGCAAGTGCTCGGCGCGCGGCCTCCGACAGCACGTCTTCCGCAGCGGCTTCGATGTCGGACAGGTTTGTGGTGAAGATCGGCTCGATGTCCGCAGTCATCCCGGCGATGTAGATCTCGGACTGGTAGCTGCCGAACGGCGCGCCCGGGCCGACGGGGAGCGGCGACTTCGAGAGAACCTTGGGAGTCGCGGCGCGGGGGGCCACCCGGGGCGCGGCGAGCGCGGGCGGCCCGAGGAGGGATGCGGCAGCAGTCGCGGCGGCGACCTCGAGAAACTGACGACGAGTGTGCTCGGACATGTCTGAACTCCGTTTCAGCGCGCGCGGGTCAGGGAGGCACGGGAGAGCGTGCGGTGACTGCGGTGACGCGCCTTCCGGACCTCCTCTTCGAGCTCGTCGACGAGGCTCCGCATGACCTTCCGGGTGCCCCTCTGCCCGTCCAGCGCGAGGCCGTACAGGTACGGCCGGCCGATGAGCACCGCGTCGGCACCGAGCGCCAGCGCCTTGAAAGCGTCGCGGCCCGTGCGGATCCCGGAGTCGAAGAGCACGGGCATCGTGCCGTCGACCGCCTTGACGATCGGACTGAGCGCGTCGAGCGACGCGATCGCCCCGTCGACCTGACGTCCGCCGTGATTCGAGACGACGATGCCGTCGATCTTGTGCTCGATGGCAAGCCTGGCATCGCGGGGGCTCTGGATCCCCTTGAGCAGGATCGGGCCATCCCAGTTCGCGCGGATCAGCGACAACCGCTTCCAGCTCAGGCCAGGGTTCTGGAAGACGCGTGCGAATGCGATGCCGGCCGCCAACGGGGCAACCTCTGCCGGCACGGGCATGTGCTTGCGCTGAAAGACAGGGTCGCTCGTGTAGTTCGCGATGCCCTTGTTCTCGAGGAAGGGCGAGTACCCGAGATCCAGGTCGATCGGCCGCCAGCCGAGCAGCGTCGTATCGAGCGTGATCATCAGATGGGTGTAGCCGGCCGCCTTGGCACGGCGAAGGAAGGACACCGCCAGCTCATCATCCGTGGGCCAGTAGAGCTGGTACCAGCGCGAGCCGTCGCCGTTGGCTGCCGCCACGTCCTCCATCTTGTAGGCGCCCTGCGTCGAGTGCACGTAGGTCAGCCCGAGCTCCGCCGCCGCGCGGGCGCTGGCGAGGTCGCCGTCCGGATGCGCGAGCGTCTGCACACCGACCGGCGCGAAGAGGACCGGCGCGGGCATGCGCGTCCCCAAGATGGTGGTGGAGAGATCAACCTTCGCCGGCTTGCGGCCTCTGCGCCGCTTGACCTCCCAACGCCGGAACGCCGCGGCGTTGGCGCGCGTGGTGCCCCGGTCCCCCGCCCCGGCGAGGATGTAGCCGAGGGCCTCGGGGCTCAGGTTCTCGGCGGCTTGCGCCTCCAACTGCGAGAGGTCGTCGGGAATAGCCAGTTCCTTCATCGTCACGTCTGGCCAACGAGCCGTCCTCCATCTGGCTACGGGCTCGGTTGCGCGTGACGGGAACAAGGCCGCACTCAACAGGGAACAAGCCAGCACTCGCGGGGGAATACCCCCACACTCAACGGGGGGTGGGGAGGTGGGTGCGCGGGGCCATCCGCGGGCCGCGGCGCGGGCGGTGCAGCCCGGCCATCCCGACCAGGGCCTGCACGCGGTGACGGTGCGGTCGGTACGGCTCCAACAGCTCCGCGAGGCCGTCGTCGTCCACCGCCTCGCCGGTCAACGCCCAGCCGACGTCCTTGGCCACGTGGTAGTCGCCGAAGCTCACGGCGTCGGCGTCACCGTGGGCCCGCACCCGAACCTCCGCCGACGTCCACACCCCGATCCCGGGGATGGTCTGCAGCCGCCGGTCCACCTCGTCGGCGGGCAGCCCGACGGTACGTTCGAGCGCCGGAGCCACCTGCGCCGCGCGCACCAGCGCCCGCGAACGGGCCGGGTCGATGTGCATCCGCAGCCACTCCCACGAGGGGATCATCCGGATCTGTTCCGCCGACGGCTGCACCCGCAGCCCCCGCCCGTCGACGGGACCGGGAGCGACCTCCCCGAACCGGTTCACCAGCGACCGGAACCCGCGGAACGCCTCCTGACCCGTCACCTTCTGCTCGATGATCGCCGGCGTCATCGCCTCCATCACCAGCCCGGTACGCCCGACGCGCCAGTGCGGATGGTGCTTGAGCGCGGATGTGAGGACGGGGTGGGTGGGCGCGAACCCGGCCGGGTCATCTTCCGCCCCGAGCATCGCGGGCAGCTGCTCCAGCACCCACTCGGCTCCGTCGCCCCAACTGGTCGCCTGGACCTCGCCGAGGGACGGCCGGCTGTTGACGCGGAGCGTGGCCGTACCCTGCGGCGTCCTCAGCCCGCGCCAGATCGTGCCGTCCGGATCGATCCGGTACGTCGGGTCCCCCGCGCCGCGGCGAGACGCCGACATGACGGCGCCGACGGGACACGGCCACGCCGGCCGCCAGGCACGCGTGTGCATAACGGGAGGTTCTGGGGACATCGACACCAGGCTAGCCCCGCGCGGCCCCCGCCCGATCGCCGCCGACGACTGTCGGCGTCCCGCGCCACAATGGCGTCATGCTGCTCTCCGACCTCGTGGCCGCCTACGACGCCGTACGGGCGACCCGGTCGCGCAAGGCCAAGGTGGCCGCGCTCGCGGACGTCCTCCGAGCCGCAGCCGAAGGCACGCCCGAAGAGGTCGAGGTCGCGACCGCCTACCTCGCCGGGTCGCTCCGGCAACGCCGCACCGGTCTGGGCTGGCGCACGCTGCAGTCGCTCCCGCCGCCCGCGGAGCCCGCGACCCTGGGCGTGCTCGAGGTTGACGAGGCCTTCGAGGCGATGAGCCGGCTCTCCGGGGCGGGCTCCCAGGCACGCCGTGCGCAGCTGCTCGCCGACCTCTTCGGTCGGGCCACCGACGTGGAGCAGACCTACCTGCGCGGCCTGGTCACCGGCGAGCTCCGACAGGGAGCGCTGGACGCACTGGTCATCGAGGCCATCGCCGCGGCGGCCGACGTACCCCTTCCCGCAGTACGGCGTGCCGCGATGTTCGCCGGAGCGCACACCGCCCGTCGCGCTGGCGGCGCTCACCCAGGGCGAGCGCGGCCTACTGGCGTTCGGGCTCGAGGTCGGCCGTCCGGTGATGCCGATGCTGGCGTCCAGCGCCGCCACGGTCGACGAGGCGATCGCCAAGGCGGGCGGCGGCCGAGTTGCCGTCGACTGCAAGCTCGACGGGATCCGGATCCAGGTGCACAAGGCGGGGAAGGACGTCCGAGTCTTCACCCGCAGCCTGGAGGAGATCACCGACCGCGTGCCCGAGGTCGTCGAGGTCGCGCGGGAACTGAGCGCGGAGTCCGCGGTAGTCGACGGCGAGGCGATCGCACTCGACGCCACCGGCCGGCCGCGCCCGTTCCAGGAGACCGGCGCGAGGACCGCGAGCCGCGGCAACATCGCCGAACTGCGCAGGCAGGTCCCGCTGACGACCTACTTCTTCGACCTGCTGCACGTCGACGGCCTCGACCTCGTGGACGAACCCGGCGAGGTCCGCATCGAACGGCTTCGAACAATCGCGCCATCCGTATCCATGGTCCCCCGCACCGTCACCTCGGACGCCGACGAGGCGCAGTCCGTGTTCGCGTCGCTGGTCGCCGAAGGGCACGAGGGCGTCGTCATCAAGTCTCTGGACGCGCCGTACGACGCAGGACGCCGTGGCGCGGCCTGGGTGAAGGTGAAGCCGCGCCACACCCTCGACCTCGTCGTGCTCGCAGTCGAGTGGGGCAGCGGCCGCAGGCAGGGACAGCTGTCCAACATCCACCTCGGAGCCCGCGACCCCGACAACGGCGGTCATGTGATGTTGGGAAAGACGTTCAAAGGATTGACGGATTCAGTTCTGACCTGGCAGACCGAACGGTTCTTGGAGCTGGAAACGCATCGCGACGCGCACACCGTCTACGTCGAGCCCGTTCAGGTCGTCGAGATCGCCTTCGATGGCGTTCAGCGATCGACGCGCTACCCAGGCGGGGTCGCACTCCGCTTCGCAAGGGTCCTCCGCTACCGCGACGACAAGACGCCGACGGAAGCCGACACGATCGACGCCGTACAGGCCATGCTCTAGCCGTGCACTCGTGGGCTCGGCCAACACGACCGCTTCGATCAGTCCGGCTTCTGGGCGACGAAGACGAACTCTCGCCCCGGACGGTCAGGGGCGTCCATAACGTCCAGAACCCGGAAGCCCGCCTGCGCCATGAGCGCCTCGAGTTCCTGCGCCGACCGGAATCGAAGGGTTGATTCGGACACGATGCGCGTCCCGTCGGGGAAGTCGTAGCTCTCCCGGAAGGACACCAGCGGAAGTTCGATGACGGTTACGTCTCGGCGGAGTGAAACGACTCCGACTTCGGCGATGTCGAGTGTCACCGGCGGGTCTTGCTGCCATTCGGTCCAAGCCTGGTTCTCGGGTCGGCGGGCCTCGAAGATCAGGTGGCCCCCCGGTCGCAGGGCCGCCCGAATGCCCCGCAGGGTCGCGAACAAGTCCTCGTCGGTCAGGAAGACCTGGGCTACGTTGCCGGTCATCAAGGCCGCATCCATCTGCAAGGGCGGCAGTGCAGTCGCATCGCCGTGAATCCACGTCACCCGCTCTGCTCCGGCCTTGCCACGCGCAACGTCGAGTGACGCCTCCGCAGGATCTACTCCGGTGACGTCGAAGCCGTCGTGAACCAGGAGAAGTGCGAGCGATCCGGTGCCGCAGCCCACGTCGAGCACCCGATGAGACCCCAGTTCGCGCAGGAGTTGGTGATAGTGGCCGAGGTCGTCCCTCGCCCCGTCGAATGCGTCATACAGGGCCGCGAGTCGTGGATCAGCGAAGAGGGCGTCGACCATGCGCGCAACCGTAGCCAGAACGCGTGAGACGGTCCCGTGGGGTCTCGGGTGCGCAGCGATCAGGGAAGACCCATCGATGGCGGCCGCTCGCATGATCGCCCGGGGTCGCCCTGCATCGGGTTGCTCCGATGACGTTCAAGGGGATGACCGACGAGATGCTGGCCTGGCAGACCGAGCGGTTCCTCGACCTCGCGGTCGACCCCGACTCCGCCCAAGACGGCTACGTCGTCCAGGTGCGCCCGGAGCAGGTGGTCGAGGTCGCCTTCGACGGTTTGCAGACGTCGACGCGCTACCCCGGTGGTCTCGCCCTGCGGTTTGCCCGGGTGCTGCGGTACCGCGATGACAAGACCGCCGACGAGGCCGACACGATCGACACGGTACGTCGACTGATCTGGTCTCTGGGCGCCCGTACGCCGTCTGGGTAGGTTCGATCCGTGCCTCACCCCTTCACGTTGACCACTCAGGCTCCCGCAGGTACAGAGAACGAGGACGCCGTGGTGGCCGACTCCACCGTCGCCGTCGTGGTCGACGGCGCCGGACTCCCTGCTCATCTTCGGGCGGGTTGCCGTCACAGCGTCGCCTGGTTCGCAAGGGCGGTCGCACAGTCCTTCCATGCGCTCCTGTCGGCGCGCTCGTCCTCCATGCGCGAGGCCCTGGCTGACACGATCAGCCGAGTCAATCGCTCGCATGCCAAGTCGTGCGACCTCGCCGCCGGATCGCCGAGCGCAACCGTCGCGGCATGGAGAATCACCGGCGATCGGTTGGAGTACCTCGTTCTCAGCGACGCCTCGATCGTGCTGCTCGACCGTCACGAGCGGGCCACCGAGATCGTCGACGCCCGCATAGCTGACGTAATGGCGGGGGGCGCGATGCCACTTGGTCTGGAACGTCAGGCCACGACCGGCGTCGGGGCCCGCGAGCTTCGACGGTCCGCTGTCGAAGCGGCGCGCAACAGGAACGACGGCTTCTGGTGTGTCCACACCGACGCGTCTGCGGCCAATGAGGCTCTGCATGGCGACGTTGCGGTCAGCGGTCTCGCTGGAATCGTCGCCTGCAGTGACGGTGGCGCCCGGGCCCATGAGCTTCTTGGTGTGCACACGCTCGAGGAGTTCACGCAGCGAGCGCTCCTTGGCCAGCTCGAGACGCTGACGGAGACCATCCGTGCTGCTGAGTCCGACCAGGCTGCCTCCCTGCATAGCCTGGGGCTCAAGATGCACGACGACATCACCTTCGTGGCCCTCCCCCTCGGCGACACCTTCCATAGAACGGACGACGAGCAACGATGACCACGGGTGACGACTACGCGGGCCAGGACTTCTACTGCGACGTCGCGATCCCCCGTGCTTCCGAACTCGCGGTCGTCCACAACGACAGCCTCGTGTTGGCCTTCCACCACACCAAGCCGCACTGGGACACCCACATCGTGGTTGTTCCGAAACGACACATCGCGTCGTTGACCTCGACCGTTCCCGCCGACGCGCCCTCTCTGAAAGCGCTCTTCGTCGTCGTTCAGCGGCTCGCTCGGCAGGTCGAGCAACGCGAAGGGGCGGCGGCGGTGCTCACCAACTTGGGCACCTACCAGGACTCCAAGCACCTTCACGTCCACGTCCACTCCGGCCCCCGGACAGCCGGCGGAACGTGACGGACTGGCGCTCCGATCCGACCTCGGCGCAGTCAACGCACCCGGCTGTTGCGATAGGCCGTTGCTCGCGATTGCCTTGTTTGCGCAGCCCTCAAGCGCCTAATGGCTGGTGTCGATCACACAGAACAGGTTGCCGTCGGGGTCCGCCAACACGATGAAGTCGGCGTCGTCGGGGTAGTCCCACTCAACCCGTTCAGCCCCGAGCGAGATGAGGCGGTCGACCTCGGCCAGTTGCTCAACACGATCGTCGGTCCAGAGATCGAGATGTGTCCGGTCGTCCTCGTCGAGGTGCAGCTGTGCACCGCGCCCGTTCTCCGGCACCAAGAAGGCCGGGTTGTCCGGCTGGCGCGCCCATCCCAGAGCGCTCGCCCAGAAGGCGCCGGCCCGGTCGACGTCTGACACGTTCATCACGATTGATCCGAGTCTCAACATGCGCCACACGTTCCCACTCTGCGCCAGGCCGCGACAAGGGTTCAGCGCCGGCCTGGACGGGGCGGGTGGAACCTGTCGGCGGTCCCGACAAGACTGGGGGCATGGCTGACACGACGCGCAAGACGCAACCGAACGAGGGCGACGTCGAGGCCTTCCTCGACTCGGTGGAGAACGAACGCCGGCAACGAGACGCGCGCGAGGTCATGGCCCTCATGCGCGACGTGACCGGCGCCGAGCCGGTGCTCTGGGGCAGTTCGATCATCGGGTTCGGGAGACAGCCCTACACGACGGCCGATGGCAAGGGGCACGAGTGGTTCGCCGTCGGGCTGTCGCCGCGCAAGGCATCGCTGACGCTGTACGGACTGACCTACTACGACAGCAACCAGGACCTCCTCGACAAGCTCGGTACGCACACCACCGGCAAGGGCTGCCTGTACGTGAAGCGCCTCGAGGACGTCGACCGCGACGTGCTGGTCGCGATGATCGAACGTGCCTGGGAGACCAACAACGCGGCCTGACCCCGCCGCAGATCCGCCTCGCATTTCGGCCCCAACGACGGTTCGCTCGTCGCTATGCTCAGCGCATTCAGCACCCCGGGCGGTGTCGAAGGAGGCGTCACATGGCGATCGTCGTCGAGCTGCGCGTGCCTCGCGCGTCCCAGGCCGACGCGGAACGGTTGGACGACAGCGTGGTGGAGACGTTCGCCGACAACGGTGGACCACCGGCAGGCCTGATGATGCACCTGGCGCGCCCCGAGGGAGACGGCATCCTGCTCGTGGATGTCTGGCGCAACGAGTCGGAGTGGCGTTCGTTCTTCGACGACGTGTTCCTGCCGCGACTGACCGCCGAGGGCCTGACCCACGAAGGGCCGGTCGTACGTCCGGTGTGGTGCTTCGCCAGGCCCTGATTCGACCCGCGCGCCAGGTGTACGACGTGTGACACACGGTGTGACATCCGGCCTACGATGAACCCATGAGCTCGTCACCCGCTGCCCCCGCCGGCGAGGACCGTCGGCGCTCCGCCGCCGCGGCACGTCGCCGCAAGCGCGAGCAGGAGATCCTCGCCGCGACGCGCGAGCTCTTCGACGCCCGCGGCGTACGCGACGCCCAGATCGAGGACATCGCCCGCGCCGTCGGCATCAACCGCGCGATCATCTACCGGCACTTCACCGGCAAGGAGGAGCTCTTTGCGCTGACCCTGGTCGGCTACCTCGAGGAGCTCGACACGCGGCTCGCGACCGTCGATGACCCGAGCGTCGAACCCCTCGAGCGGCTCCGTCGGATCACCGAGACATTCATCGACTACGGCCTCGAGTTCCCCGCGTTCGTCGACTGCGCGCTGACCCTGATGCGGCGTCCCGGGCCCGAGCTGCTCGACGAGGTCAGCGAGGGCGCGCTCTACCGACTCGGCCGCGGAATCAGCACCTGTCTCGCCCGGGTCGCCGCCACCATCGAAGCGGGCGTCGAAGCGGGAACCTTCCGCACCGACGACGCCCACCTGCTCGCGAACACGCTGTACGCCGCCGGCCTCGGCGGCATGCAGCTGGCGCGCGTGGGGCTGATCGTCAAGGAGGCAGCCCCCGGCGTACCGACGGTCGCCACGCTGTCGCGCGAACAGGTCAAGGCCCACCTGGTGGCGAGCAGCATGGCGATGGCCGTCGGAGCGCCCTGACCGAAGCCCGGCGCCCCGACGACCCAACCGCTAGCGCTCGAGGATTGCGGTGACGCCCTGGCCGCCCGCGGCGCAGATCGAGATGACTCCGCGGCCGGAGCCCTTCTCGGCCAGCAGCTTCGCGAGCGTGGCGACGATCCGACCACCGGTCGCGGCGAACGGGTGCCCCGCGGCCAGCGACGAGCCCGCGACGTTGAGCCGGTCGCGGTCGATCGAGCCGAGCGGCGCGTCGAGGCCGAGGCGCTCCTTGCAGAACACCGGGTCCTCCCAGACGCGCAGCGTGGCCAGCACCTGCGAGGCGAACGCCTCGTGGATCTCGTAGAAGTCGAAGTCCTGCAGCGTCAGACCCTCGCGCTCGAGCATCCGCGGCATCGCGTACGCCGGGGCCATCAGCAGGCCCTCTCCCCCGTGCACGTAGTCGACCGCGGCGGTCTCGTAGCCGGTGAGGTAGGCCAACGGCTCCCAGCCACGCGCCTCGGCGTACTCCTCCGAGCAGAGCAGCACGGTCGAGGCGCCGTCGGTCAGCGGCGTCGAGTTCGCCGCCGTCATGGTCGCGGCCTCGCCCTTGCCGAAGACCGGCTTGAGCGTCGCGAGCTTCTCCAGCGACGAGTCGGGACGGAGGTTCTGGTCGCGCTCGAGGCCCTGGAACGGCGTCACCAGGTCGTCGAGGAAGCCACGGTCGTACGCCGCGGCGAGGTTCTTGTGCGAGGCGACGGCGAGCTTGTCCTGGTCCTCGCGAGCGATGTTCCACTCGACGGCGGTCAGGGCAGCGGACTCGCCCATCGACAGCCCGGTGCGGGGCTCCTGGTTCGCCGGGATGGACGGGGCGAGGTGGCCGGGGCGCACCTTCGCGAGTGCAGCGAGGCGACCCTGGAGCGACTTGGCGCGGTTGGCCTCGAGCAGGATCTTGCGCAGCTTCTCGTTCACGGCGATCGGCGCGTCGGAGGTGGTGTCCGCGCCGCCCGCGATGCCGACCTCGATCTGGCCCAGCGCGATCTTGTTGGCGACCTGGATCGTCGCCTGGATGCCGGTGTCGCAGGCCTGCTGGATGTCGTACGCCGGGGTCTCGGGGGCGAGCTTGGACCCCAGCACCGCCTCGCGCGTCAGGTTGAAGTCGCGCGAGTGCTTCAGGACTGCGCCGGCGACGACCTCGCCGAGCCGCTCGCCCTCCAGCCCGTACCGGCTCGACCAGCCCGTCGATGGCGGCGGTCAGCATGTCCTGGTTCGAGGCGTGCGCGTAGACGGAGTTCGAACGCGCGAACGGGATCCGGTTGCCACCGATCACGGCGACGCGGCGGGTCGTGGTCTGCATCGTCAATGCTCCTTGCTCGTGGCCATGAGGCCCGGGGCTGCCGAACTGGGCGGTCCTCGGGCAGGATCGTGGGCGTACGCCGACCATCCTTACCCGCAACCTGGTTGTAGGGAACGGAGTGAGGGCCACGTCACGAAATGTGGACTCGGAGTTACACGTCGGTTACACCTGACGTTAGACAGACGACGAGCGGGGTACCAAGCCGCTGGCCCGCCGAAGCTCGACCCAGGAGGAACCACCGCGATGAGCGACCGCTACCAGACCCTGATCCACACCCCGATCGGGCAGCTGCTCGCCAAGAACCTGGGCCTCCCGAACCCGGTGAAGCTCGACCGGTACACCGAGGGCGAGCCCCTCGTGGACGGGTCCGTTGCCGTCGGCGGCAACGGCCGACTGGTCCCGTCGGTGGTCTCCGCGCTCGACGCGCTCGGGATCGCGGCCGTCAAGGACGCCCCGGCGAGCGAGAAGTACAAGGGCCTCGTCTTCGACGCCACCGGGCTCACCTCGAGCGACCAGCTCGTCGAGCTCCAGCGGTTCTTCACTCCCCTGATGCGTAGCCTCACCAACAACGCCCGGATCGTCGTCCTCGGCACGCCGCCCGAGTCCGTCCACGGCGCCGAGCGCGTCGCGCAGCGCGCGCTCGAGGGCTTCACCCGCTCTGTCGGCAAGGAGATCGGCCGCGGCGGCACCGTCCAGCTCGTGTACGTCGCCTCCGGCGCCGACGACGCGATCGCGTCCACCCTGGCGTTCCTGCTCTCCCCCAAGTCGGCGTACGTCTCGGGTCAGGTCGTCCGGATCGGCGCTCACGGCAGCACCGACGCCGAGGCCGTAGCCGACTGGCAGAAGCCGCTCACCGGCAAGGTCGCGATCGTCACCGGCGCCAGCCGCGGCATCGGCGAGCAGATCGCCCGCGTGCTGCACCGCGACGGTGCCACGATCCTCGGCATCGACGTTCCGCAGGCAGCGAGCGAGCTGCAGGCGGTCACCACGGAGCTGGGCGGCGACCACCTGACGCTCGACATCACCACCAAGGACGCGCCGCAGCGGATCGCGCAGCACGTCAAGGAGAAGTTCGGCGGCGTCGACATCGTCGTGCACAACGCCGGCATCACCCGTGACAAGAAGCTGGCGAACATGAAGGAGGACGTCTTCGCCTCCGCCATCGCGGTCAACCTCACCGCCCCCGAGCGGATCACCACCGAGCTGCTCCGTCAGGACCTCGTCAACGCCAACGGCCGGATCATCGGCGTCGCCTCGATCGCCGGGATCGCCGGAAACCTCGGCCAGACGAACTACGCCGCCTCCAAGGCCGGCGTGATCGGCCTGGTCGACAGCCTCGCCGACGACCTGAACGACGGCATCACGGTCAACGCGGTGGCGCCCGGCTTCATCGAGACGAAGATGACCGCGGCCGTGCCCTTCGCGACCCGCGAGGTCGGCCGTCGACTCAACTCGCTGTCCCAGGGCGGCCAGCCGGTCGACGTGGCCGAGGCCATCGCCTGGTTCGCCAACCCGGCGTCCACGGCCGTCAACGGCAACGTGGTGCGCGTCTGCGGCCAGATGATGCTGGGGGCCTGAGATGACCAACGACCCGCGCGTCATCGACGGTGAGCCCTCGGCGCTACCCATGCTGCTGAAGGCCGCGCTGCCCGCCGTGCCGGTGCTGAACCAGCTTCCTGGCGTACGACGGACCGGCAGCGAGCTCCCGGACCTGACGTTCACCCGGCACGACGTCGAGGTTGACCGCGCCAAGGTGGCGGCGTACTCCGAGGTCTGTGGCTTCCCGCTCAAGGAGGCGCTGCCGATCACCTACCCGCACATGCTGGCGTTCCCGCTGCACCTGGCGATCCTCACCGACGGCAGCTTCCCGTTCCCGGCGATCGGCACGCTCCACCTCGAGAACGCCATCACCCAGCACCGGGCGATCAGCCCCGACGAGCGGCTCCAGGTCACGGCGCGTCCGGAGAACCTGCGCCTGCACCCGAAGGGCCGGATCTTCGACATCTCCGTCGACGTGCACAGCGCCGGCGAGCTGGTGTGGCAGTCGACGTCCACGCTGCTGCGACCCGGTCGCGGCGACAAGGACGCCACCAGCGCCGGGCGGACCTTCGAGAAGGTCCCGCCGTCGGGCACCAGCTGGAAGGTCGCGGGCGACCTGGGCCGCCGGTACGCCGCCGTGTCCGGCGACCACAACCCGATCCACCTGTACGGGCTCACCGCCAAGGCGTTCGGCTTCCCGCGCCAGATCGCGCACGGCATGTGGAGCAAGGCCCGCTGCCTGGCCGCGCTCGACGGACGTCTCCCCGACGCCGTTGAGGTCGAGGTCGGCTTCAAGAAGCCGATCCTGCTGCCCGGTCGGGTCGCCTTCGGTTCAGCGCGGGACGGCGACCGCTACGCGTTCTCGCTGAGCGACCCGCGCAGCGGTGCGCCGCACCTCGTCGGCCGCGCCACCCCGCTCTGAGGCCGGTCGACTAGCGGGCCGCCACGGCGCTGGTCGCTTCGTGCAGCGGCGGAGCACTGTTGCGGTCCCAGTTCGCGAGAGCAGTACGGGCGAGCGCGACGAACGCAACGAGGAGCAGCGAGCCCGACACGTAGCTCGCGTAGTCACTCAGTCCGCTCCCTGCGAACTCCACGACGAGGAACGCCACGATCAGGCCAGGCACCCAACGCGGTGCCACCTGCGCCCTCCACAGCCCGGCCGCGAGGAGGAGCAGGCCGAGAACGGTGCCGACGAAGCCGAGCACGGCGAAGACCATGATCGGCGAGCTCTCCACCTGCTCGAGCAGCGTCGCGTAGTCGCTGCGGCGAGCGACGTCCCCCGACATCACCACCGACACCAGCGCCACTCCCCCGAAGACGGCGTGTCCGAAGCAGCCCACGACCGCGAGCAGCCCGCCGATGTTGGAGAGGACTGGGGCTCCGGCGCGCAGCAGATGGGCGATGCCCAGCACCGCGGCGAGCATTGGCAGCTGGGAACCGGCGAAGAGCGCTGCGGAAACGGCGGCGCTCGTGCCGGCGTCGTCGATGGCCGCTAGTCGCGCTTCGTAGCTCGCGGGGAACGGTGGCTGAAGAACCACCCAGGCCACCGAAAGCACCGCGGCCACTACGAGCCCTGTCGCGGCCGCCGTACGTCGGAACGCGGTGTCATCACTGATCCAGCTCATGCCCAGCTCCAGTCGTCGGAGTCCCGGCTCGTCCGGGACCACGCGATCAGTGCACCGGCAGCCCGGGCCCGGCGTCGTCACGCTGGCGTGGACAACTTCTGCGACCGCGGGTGACCGTGAAATCAACTCTGGTATGACTCCGCAGGGGCAGCCGCGCGCCTATCGTGAGGGCGTGAACAGAGCGCTGAGTCGGTTGGCCGACCCCGCACTTGCCCTCGCCGTGACGGCCGTCGGTATCGCCGAGATCTGGGTGCCGTTCACTTCGCGCGCTGGCAGCGGATCGCCCGTCGCCAGCACCGTCGTCACGGTGCTGATGGGCGCAGCTCTGGCCCAACGTTCCCGCTGGCCGCTCGCGGCGGGCTTGGTGGTGCTCTTCGTCTGGCCGTTGGCTCACCTGGTGCTTCCGCTGTACGTGCTGTTCTTCGGCCAGTTCGTACCCATGGCCATCGCCGTCTTCACGATGGCTCGCCGAGGACGCGGACGGGTGCCTGTCTACGGCGCGATCGCAGGCGCGGCCACGCTGCTGTACGTAGACCTGTTCGTACCCGAGCTCCAACAGCCCGGTGAGATCGTCTTCCACTGGGGCGTCTTCACGATTGTCTGGGGGTTCGGCTTCGGGCTGCGCCGGCACGAGCGCGCAGCCGAGGAGTCGATGCGCCGGGCGGTGGTGGCGGAGGTCGAGGCAACGGAGCAGGCGATGGCAGCCGTCCTCGCGGAGCGCACTCGGATCGCACGAGAGCTGCATGACATCGTGGCGCACTCGGTCAGCACGATGGTCGTGCAGGCGGGAGCTGCGGAACAGGTGGTGGACGAGGACCCGACCTTCGTGCGCGGAGCACTCGCGTCGATCCGGAGCACCGGAGCGGACGCGCTCAGCGAGATGCGGCGCGTGGTGTCCATGCTTCGGGAGGACGACGACCCCGACGGGCTCACACCACAACCCGGAGTGGGTGCCCTGGAGGAGCTCGTCGAAGGTGCCCGAGCGACAGGGCTGGACGTCCATCTCGCGGTGAGCGGCTCGCCGCCCGTTGCCTTGACGGCGGGGCTCGACCTGGCCGCGTACCGGATCGTCCAGGAGGCAATCACCAACGCCCGCCGACACGCGCGCGCAACGCGAGTCGACGTACGGCTGACGTTCGGACCCGAGGAGCTCTCCATCGAGGTCTGCGACGACGGCCGCGAGAGTGCGACCCTGCCCGGGACACCGGGTCACGGTCTCATCGGAATGCATGAGCGAGTGGCGCTCTACGGCGGGACTCTCGAGCTGTCGCACCGGAACGGCTCCGGCTTCGCCGTTCGAGCCGTTCTGCCCATGGGAGCCGAGCGGTGACTCGCGTCGTGGTGGTGGACGACCAGGAGCTGGTGCGCTCGGGCTTCGCGTTGATCTTGGAGCGTGGCGGCCACGAGGTCGTGGGCCAGGCTGCCGATGGCATCCAGGCGATCGAGGTGTGCGCGGAGACGAGGCCCGACGTCGTCCTCATGGACGTCCGGATGCCCAGGCTGGACGGAGTCGAGGCCACGAAACGGGTGGTCGCCGCGCAGCCGGGCGTCCGGGTGCTGATGCTGACCACGTTCGACGTCGACGAGCACGTGTACTCCGCCGTTCGCGCGGGTGCCAGCGGCTTCCTGCTCAAGGACGTCTCACCCGACGACCTCGTCCGGGCGGTCACGTCGGTGGCCCGGGGTGAGGTGATGCTCGCCCCTGAGCTGACGCGCCGCCTGCTCGAGCGGTTCGCCGCTGCACCGGCCCCGGGCGAGCGACCCGCGGAACTGCAGGAGCTGACCGACCGTGAGGTCGACATCCTCCGGCTCGTCGCTCGAGGACTCCCGAATCACGCCATCAGCACCGAGCTCTTCCTCAGCGAGGCCACGGTCAAGACGTACGTGTCGCGACTGCTCAGCAAGCTGAACGTGCGCGACCGGGTGCAGCTGGCCGTCCTCGCGTACGAGTCCGGGCTGGTGCGTCCGGGTCAGAGTCTGGACAAGCAGCCGTAGTCCATCCCGGGTCGGAGCCTCAGTCGCGGCGACGGATCAGGCTGGACCGCGGCCGCTAGGCTGCGCCGGTGAGAGTCCAGGACGTCACCGACGCGGCCCGCCGAATCGCCGGACGCGTGCGAACCACCCCGCTGCACGTAGTCAGCGCCGGTGACGAGTGGCTGCCCTGGGGCGGCTGCCTCAAGTTGGAGCTTCTCCAGCACACCGGCACCTTCAAGGCGCGGGGTGCGTTCAACCGCATCCTCGCGGCCCAGGAGAACGGCGAGCTCGACCCGGCGGTCGGTGTCGTGGTCGCCTCCGGGGGCAACGCCGGCCTGGCCAACGCGTACGCCGCCCGGGCGCTCGGCGTCCCGGCCGAGGTCTTCGTGCCACGCACCGCGAGCGCCGTCAAGGTGCGCCGACTGGAGGCGTACGGCGCGAGGGTCACCCTGGTCGGTGACGAGTACGCCGAGGCCTATGCGGCCGCGACGTCGCACGTCGAGTCCAGCGGCGCCGTCCTCTGTCACGCCTACGACCAGCCGGAGATCGTGGCCGGCGCGGGCACGCTGGGTAGCGAGCTTCTCGACCAGCTCGAGCGCCTCGGCGTCGACGAGGTGGACACGGTGCTGGTCGCCGTCGGCGGCGGCGGGCTGATGGCCGGCGTGGCCACTGCCGTCGAGGGCCGCGCCCGCGTCGTCGGCGCCGAGCCCGTGAACGCGTCTACCCTCCACGCCGCCCTCGAAGCCGGTGAGCCCGTCGACGTCCCGGTCAGCGGTGTCGCGGCCGACTCCCTCGGCGCCCGTCGCCTCGGCCGCATCGCCTGGGAGGTCGCGCAGCGTACCGGCGTCCGGAGCGTTCTCGTCGATGACGCGGCGATCGTGGAGGCGCGACGGCTGGTCTGGGACCGCTACCGCGTCGCGGTGGAACACGGAGCGGCGGCCGCGGTTGCTGCGCTCACCCAGGGCGTCTACGCACCGGACGACGGGGAGCGGGTCGCCGTCGTGCTGTGTGGCGCGAACACCGACCCGAGCGACCTCGTCTGACCGACGTTCCGGTCAGTCGCGGCGGCGGATCAGGCCCTCCTGGGCGACGGTGGCGACCAGGGTGCCGTCCTCGGTGAACACCCGGCCGATGCCGAGCCCGCGCGCCCCGGAGGCGGACGGCGACGCCTGGTCGTAGAGCAGCCACTCGTCGGCGCGGAACGGCCGGTGGAACCAGATCGTGTGGTCCAGCGACGCGGACTGCATGCCGCGGGTCGCCGACGAGCACGCCGTGCGGCACCAGAGTCGACCCGAGCAGGGTCAGGTCGCTGGCGTAGGTGAACGCCGGCCTGGTGCGTGAGCGTGTTCGTCGTCCAGCCGTGCCGGCGCACCCGGATCCACAGCCGCGACTGCGAGGGCCGCTCGTCGGCGGGGATCGTGCCGCCGGGGCGCGAGTCGCCGACCCAGCGCAGCTCCAGCGCCGCCCACTCGCTGCAGCCAGTCGTCGGCGCCGTTGGGCGACCGCTCCGCGGAACAGCTCCGCCATGTCGGGCGACTCGGCCGGCGACGGTACGTCGGGCATCACGTCCTGGTGGTCGAACCCGTCCTCGGGCACCTGGAACGACAGCGTCATGTAGTAGATCGCCCGGCCGTGCTGGCGGGCCACCACCCGCCGCGTGGAGAACGAGCGCCCGTCGCGGATCCGCTCCACGTCGTACACGATCGGCACGGCCGGGTCGCCGGGGCGCAGGAAGTAGCTGTGCAGCGAGTGCACGGATCGGGACGGCTCGACGGTGCGGGCACCGGCCACCAGCGCCTGCGCGGCGACCTGGCCACCGAACACCCGCTGCAGCATGGTGTCGGGCTGGATGCCGCGGAACAGGTTGACGTCGATGGTCTCGAGGTCGAGCAGCTCGACGAGCTCGTCGGCGGAGCTGGGCACGGGTCGGGTCTCTGTCGGTCGGCGGGCTATTCGTCGGGTCGGTCGAGGCCGGCCAGGAACCGCTCGAACTCGGCGCCGAGCTCCTCGCCGGTGGGCAGGTCGCGCTCGTCGGCGAGCGGCAGGGCGGGCTCGTCCGGCGTCGGGCCGGTGGAAGGCGTCGTACTGCTGCTCGAGGCCCTTCACCACGTCGAGCACCTCGGCGGAGTCCTCGATCTGCGCGGCGATCTCGGCCATCCGCGTCTCCCCCGCCGTCGCGCAGCGGCTCCAGGTCCCACTCCAGCCCGGTGACGACCTCGACGGACTCCAGCATCGTCGCGGAGGCCAGCGGGTAGTCGAACTGCGCGACGTAGTGCGGGATGTGCGCGACGAAGCCCATCGCGGCGTGCGCCCCACTCCCCGAGCCGCAGCTCCAGCAGCGCCTGGGCGCTGGACGGGATCCGGATCTGGCCCCGCCAGACGTTCTCCTGGACCAGCAGGTCGTCGCGGTGGTCGCGTGGTTGGTCAGCATCACCGGGCGGGTGTGCGGCACGGCCATCGGCACCGACCCCATCGACACGGTCAGCCGCACGTCGAAGTGCTCGACGACCTCACGCACGCGCGGCGGCGAAGCCCTCCCAGCGGGTGTCGGGCTCGGGGCCGTGCAGCAGCAGGTACGGCGTGCCGAGCCGGTCGCGCATCACCCGCACGACCAGCCGTGGCGACTCGTAGCCCTCGTAGTGGTCCTCGGTGAACGTCATCGGCGGACGTCTGGCGCGGTAGTCGTAGAACGCGTCGATGTCGAAGCTCGCGACCACGCGGCCGGCGTCGGTGGAGAGCAGGTGCCGGACCGCCAGCGAGCCGGCGTTGCCGGCGTCGAGGAACCCGTCGAGCGACGTGCATCAGCACGGGAGGCCCGACTCGGCCAGGCTCGGCGAGCTCGGGTACGTCGTCGACGATGTGCACGACGCGTCGAGGCCCCGGACTCGGCCACAGCGTTCCCTCCCTCTCCGGCGTCGGTCGGTCGCGTCGGCTCGACCGGTTCATGGGCGCAACACCGGTACGGTGCTCACTATGCCCGATCTGGCCGATGAGCTGCGACGCAGGATCGCGGAGGCGGGCGACCCGACACGAGCGGCTCCGCAGATGCAGGCGTACATGAAGTCGGAGCTGCCGTTCCGCGGGGTCACCTCCGTCCCGCTGCGCGCGATCGCCCGCGAGGTCGTCGCGGCGCACCCGCTGCCGGACCGCGGCCGCCTGGGAGTCGGCCGTCCGGCGCGCTGTGGGACGGCGCCGAGCACCGGGAGGAGCGGTACGCCGCCCTCGCGCTCGCCGGGCACCGGCTCTACGCCCCGACACCAGGACCGCGCCACGCCGTCGAGCTCTACCGGCACCTGGTCACGACGGGCGCCTGGTGGGACGTCGTGGACGGGATCGCCTCGCACCGGTCGGCGACATCCTGGCCGCGCCGACCCCGCGGCCGTCACGCCGATCATGCGAGCGATGGGCCGTCGACGAGGACCTGTGGCTGCGTCGTACCGCGATCCTGTGCCAGCTCCGACCACAAGGGCCGGACCGACACCGACCTGCTCCGCGACGCGCTGAGCGCAACCTCGAGGACTCGCTGCACGGGCGGGAGTTCTTCATCCGGAAGGCCGTCGGCTGGGCATTGCGCCAGTACGCCCGCACCGACCCTGCCTGGGTGCGGCGCCTTCGTGGATGAGCACGACGGGAACCGGATCCGGGCCTCACCGCCGCGAGGCGCTCAAGCACCTCGCCAGCCGCAGGACGGCTGAGGCCTGCGTCCAGACCGTGACGCGGCCACAGGACCAGGATCGCTTCCCGGTCGTTGTTACCAGCGAGTAGCATCCGGGCTGTCTGCTGAATCGACTCCCCTACGGAACAGGAGCCCCTTCGTGGCCCGACAGTTGCGAGAGGTCGTCTTCGTCGACGGGGTGCGCACCCCGTTCGGCAAGGCCAAGGGCCAGTACGCCGAGACGCGTGCGGACGACCTGGTCATCAAGTGCATCCGCGAGCTCCTGCGCCGCAACCCGGACCTGCCCCCGGAGCGGGTCGACGAGGTCGGCGATCGCCGCCACCACCCAGATCGGCGACCAGGGCCTGACGATCGGACGCACCGCCGCGCTGCTCGCCGGCCTGCCGCAGAGCGTGCCGGGCTACGCCATCGACCGGATGTGCGCGGGCGCGATGACGGCGGTCACGACGACCGCGGCCGGCATCGCCTTCGGCTCCTACGACGTGGTCATCGCCGGGGGCGTGGAGCACATGGGCCGCCACCCGATGGGTGAGCAGCGTCGACCCGAACCCGCGGATCGTCTCGGAGAAGATCGTCGACCCCGAGGCGCTGTCGATGGGCAACACCGCGGAGAACCTGCACGACCGCTACCCCGACGATCACCAAGGAGCGCGCCGACGCCTACGCGGTCCGCTCCCAGCAGAAGACCGCAGCGGCGTACGCCGCCGGCCAGATCCAGCCCGACCTGGTCCCGGTCGCCCTGCGCAGCGCCGAGGACGGCTGGGGCCTCGCCGACGACCGACGAGCCGCCCCGCCCCGGGACCACCCTGGAGGACCTGGCCGCGCTGAAGACGCCGTTCCGCCCGCACGGCCGGGTCACCGCCGGCAACTCCGCCGGCATCAACGACGGCGCCACCGCCGCGCTCCTCGCCGACGAGGAGACCGCCCGGGAGCTCGGCCTGCCCGTCAAGATGCGGCTGGTCTCGTACTCCTTCACCGGCGTCGAGCCCGAGGTGATGGGCGCCGGCCCGATCCCCGCCACCGAGCGGGCGCTCGCGCAGGCCGGGCTCACCGTCGACGACATCGGCGCGTTCGAGGTCAACGAGGCGTTCGCCGTGCAGGTGCTCGCGTTCCTCGAGCACTTCGGGATCGCCGACGACGACCCGCGGGTGAACCCGTACGGCGGCGCCATCGCGATGGGCCACCCGCTCGCCTCGTCCGGCGTACGCCTGATGAACCAGCTCGCCAGCGCCTTCGAGGAGCACCCCGAGGTCCGCTACGGCATCACCACGATGTGCATCGGCATCGGCATGGGCGGCACCGTGTCTGGGAGAACCCGCACCACACCGGACGCGAAGGAAGAGGTCGCCTGATGGCCCCGCAGCCCGACCACCGCAGCCGGTCCCGCTCGACCCCGTCGACGCAGCGGAGCTGCGCGCGCTGCTCGACCGGGGCGTCGCGATGTCCCCCGACGAGGTCGTCACGACGCGAAGTCGCGCGACGTCGCGCTGCCGCACGGCGCCGGCACGCATGGTGCTGATCACCCTCGACAACGGCCTCGACCACAACAAGCCCAACACGTTCGGTCCCGAGGTCGCTGCGCTCGCTGAACGAGGCCCTCGACGACGCCCTCGGGCGGGACGACGTGGTGGCCGTCGGCATCACCGGCAAGCCGTTCATCCTGGCCGCCGGTGCCGACCTGTCGGGCCTGTCGGTGGCCTGCGCGGGCGCGACGACGCCAGGCTCATCGCCCGGCTCGGGCCACGGCGTCTTCCGCAAGCTCGGCGACGGCACCAAGCCCACCTTCGCGTTCATCAACGGCCTCGCGCTCGGCGGCGGCCTCGAGGTCGCGCTGCACTGCACCTACCGCACCGTCCAGGACTCCGCGCCGGCTCTCGGCCTGCCCGAGGTCATGCTCGGCCTGGTGCCCGGCTGGGGCGGCGCCTACCTGGTCCCCAACCTGGTCGGCGCGGAGACCGCGGTGAAGCTGATCATCGAGAACCCGCTCAACCAGGGCAAGACGCTCAGCGGCCACGCGGCGTTCGAGGCCGGCCTGGCCGACGCCGAGTTCTCCGGCGCCGACTTCCTGGAGCAGTCGCTGCTCTGGGCCGCCCGGGTGCTCACCGGCGAGGTCACCGTCGAGCGTCCCGAGGTGGACCGCGGCGAGGCGCTGGGACGAGGCCGTGGCCAAGGGCCGCTCGGTGGCCGACTCCAAGACCGGCGGCGCCTCCCCGGCGGCGTACCGCGCGCTCGAACCTGATCGCGGCCGCCAGGACGGCGACCCGTGACGAGGGCTTCGCCGCCGAGGACGAGGCGCTCGCCGACCTGATGATGACCCCGGAGCTGGCGGCGAGCCTCTACTCCTTCGACCTGGTGCAGAAGCGGGCCAAGCGTCCGGCCGGCGCGCCCGACAAGGCGCTGGCCCGTCCGGTCACCAAGGTCGGCATCGTGGGCGCCGGCCTGATGGCCAGCCAGCTCGCGCTGCTGTTCGTCCGTCGGCTCCAGGTGCCCGTCGTCCTCACCGACCTCGACCAGGCCCGCGTCGACAAGGGCGTCGGCTACGTCCACGAGGAGATCGACAAGCTGCTGCTCAAGGGCCGGATCGGCCCGGACAAGGCCAACCGGCTCAAGGCGCTCGTCAGCGGCGCCGCCGACGAAGCGCCAAGGCTGCCGCTCTGCCGACGCCGACTTCGTCATCGAGGCCGTCTTCGAGGAGATGAAGGTCAAGAAGCAGGTGTTCGCCGACGTCGAGGCCGTCGGTCTCCCCCGAGGCGGTCCTGGCCACCAACACGTCGTCGCTGTCGATCACCGAGATGGCGTCCGACCTGGAGCACCCCGAGCGGGTCGTGGGCTTCCACTTCTTCAACCCGGTCGCCGTGATGCCGCTGCTCGAGATCGTCAAGGGCGAGCAGACCGACGACGCCACCCTGGCGACGGCGTTCGCGACCGGCAAGGCGCTGAAGAAGACCACGATCCTGGTCAAGGACAGCCCGTCGTTCATCGTGAACCGGCTGCTCGGCCGGTTCATGGGCGAGGTCGGCAGGATCGTCGACGAGGGCACGCCGCTCGCAGGTCGCGGACGGTGCCTTCGCCGGGGTGGCCCCGATGCCGCCGTTCTTCCTGCTGTCGCTGGTCGGACCGGCGATCGCGCTGCACAACAACGAGACGCTGCACGGCGCGTTCCCGGACCGGTTCTACGTCTCGCCGAACCTGCAGGAGCTGGTCGCCGACGGGCAAGACCAGCGTCTACCTGCCCGACTTCTCCGTCGACCCGGAGGTGGCGCGAGATCTTCGCCGCTCCGTCCGACGGCGACCGCGCTGACGGCCGAGCCGAGGTCCGCGAGCAGGTGCTCTCGGCGCTCGCCGAGGAGTCGCAGCTGATGCTCGACGAGGGCGTCGTCGCCGCCGCCGAGGACCTCGACCTCGCGATGATCACCGGCGCCGGCTTCTCGTTCTGGAACGGCGGCCTCACCCAGCTGCTCGACCGCGAGGGCATCTCGGAGAAGGTCAACGGCAGGACCTTCCACTGAGCCCGGGACCCGACAACACCGGCTCAGCAGCACGCCACGGAGGCGCCGACCCGATCTCGGGGCGGCGCCTCCGTCGGCGTGTCAGCCGCGCGTGGCCCGGTGGAGAGCCACGGAGAACACCGCGAAGCAGAGCGGTCGTGACCACGCAGCCCCACCACATGACGTTCGACAGGGTGAACGCGGCGAAGCCCGCGAGCACCGGCGACCAACGCCCACCAGCGGACCAGCCCGGCCCGCCACAGCGTGAGCGCCGTCAGCGGCAGCGCGAGCACGAAGCCGATGAGGCCCGGGCGGACGAAGTACGGGACGCCCCACATCACCTCGCCGATCCGGTCGTTGACGGCGACGACCCCGTCGACGCCGTACAGCTGGCCGATCGCCGAGTCGTACCAGTCGATGAACAGCAGCCCGGGCAGCGTGGTCATCCCGGCGAAGCCCGACGAACGCGGTCGACGTTGGCGAGCCACGCGCCCCGACCGCGCACGTACGGCGCGACGAGCAGCGCGGGAGCGATCCAGAACGCGTACGACCAGTGGAAGCCGAGCGACTTCCACTGGAGCAGCCCGGGCTCCTCGGCGTAGAGCCGCCACATCTTCTCGCCGCTGATGCCGGCAGCCGGGTCGGCGTAGGCGCCGACGACCGCGAACACCCCGGCCAGGACCGGGGCGGCGACCAGGAACCACCGCCGGGCGGCCAGCGCGCGACGGAGCAGGCCCGACGTGGGCGGTCGGTGGTCGGGTGGCGACGTCTGTGACGCGGTTCAGTCATGCGGGAGCTCTTCGGGCGTCGTGGAACTTGCACTCCCAGGCTGCGTGACCGGCAGCCCGGACCGGATCCGTCGCAGGACGGAAACCGGGTCAGCCGTGAGACGGATCTTCGGCGACTGCTCCCCGCGCCACCACGACACCGTTCTCGTAGGCGAAGATCACGGCCTGCACCCGGTCGCGCAGGCCCGAGCTTCGGCAGCACGTTGCTGACGTGCGTCTTCGTCGTCCCCTCGGAGACGAAGAGCCGCCGGGCGATGTCGAGGTTGGACAGCCCGCGCGCGAGCAGCCCGAGCACCTCGAGCTCTCGCCGCGTCAGCTGCGGCGAGGCGGTCGTCCGTCGCGGCCCGCGGCGGCTCGGGCCGGCGACGAACGCGTCGATGACGCGGCGGGTGACGCCGGGGCGAGCAGCGAGTCCCCCGCGGCGACCACCCGGATCGCCGCGGCGAGCTCCTCGGCCGGCGCGTCCTTCAGCAGGAAGCCGGAGGCGCCGGCGCGCAGCGCCTCGAACACGTACTCGTCGAGGTCGAACGTGGTCAGCACCAGCACCTTCGTCGGCACCCCGGCCTGCGACGAGCCGCCGGGTGGCGGCGATGCCGTCGAGCACCGGCATCCGGATGTCCATCAGCGCGACGTCGGGCCGCAGCCGGGTGACCAGCCTCGACGGCCTGCTCGCCGTTCGGCCGCCTCGCCGACCACGTCGAGGTCCGGCTCACCTGAGAGCAGCGACCGGAAGCCGGCGCGCACCATGCCCTGGTCGTCGACGATCACCAGCGACGTCATGGCCCGCCTCCCCCAGCGGCAGGCCGCGCCGACGAGCCGGACGCCGCCGCCGGACCGGTCGGTGACCTCCAGCGTGCCGCCGTAGAGCGCCACCCGCTCCCGGATCCCGACCAGGCCGTGGCCGTTCGCGCCGATCCCGGATCGTGCGGCGCCAGCCCGTTGCCGTCGTCCGCGACCTCCACGTCGAGATGCCGGTCGCCGTAGCCGCAGCCGCACCCACGCCGTACGCGCTCCGGAGTGCCGCACCGCGTTCGTCAGCCCCTCCTGAGCGATGCGGTACGCCGCCAGGTCGAGGCCAGGCGGCAGGTCAGACGGCTCGCCCTCCACCTCCAGCCGACCACAGCCAGGTCGCCGCCGCCGAGCCGGGACACGAGCCGATCGAGCTCGGCGAGCGCCAGGCTGCGGGGCGAGCGAGACCGTCTCGCCGTCGGCACGGAGCACCCCGAAGAGCCGTCGCATCTCCGCCAGCGCCTCCCGGGCGGTGGCCTCGACGGCGGCCAGGTCGGCCGCTTCGGCCGCGTGCTCGGGACCGAGGCGTCGGCGTACCGCCTGGGTCTGGATGGTCACCACGCTGATCGAGTGCGACACGATGTCGTGCAGCTCCCGGGCGATCCTCGTGCGCTCGGCTGCCGCGGCCAAGCTGGTCCTGAGCTCCTGCTCGCGCTCGAGCCTCGCGGCCCGGGAGACTGCCTCCTCGGTGGAGGCCGACCGTTGCCGGAGCAGCTGCCCGACGGCCCAGGGTCCGACGACGAAGACCAGAACGCGCACCGAGGTCGCTCGGGACCAAGCCTCCCAGCGCCATCCCGCCGATGAACGGGACAAGTACCACCCCGATGCCGTCGTAGCTGCGCGGCGGCTCGACCTCGGCCCCGACGGTGAAGCAGACCAGCACCAGGCTGAGCAGGACCGAGAACTCTCCATCGGGGTTCGTCAGCCCGTTGGAGACGACCACCACGAGCGCGACCAGGATCGGGAACCGTCGCCGCCAGGCCAGCGCGGCCATGGCAAAGCCCGTGACCGTCAGGTGCAGCGCCGGCGCGGTGAACGTCGGACTGCCGACTGTCTCGGCGAAGGACAGCACGACGAAGAACACCGCGAGGGCGATGTCGAGCCTCGGCGGCACCAGTGACGTCGGGATGCGCACGTCTCGACGGTAGGACATCGGGTGCGCACCGGCATCGGTCCTGCGACATAGATCGCTCCGAACCTTTTCCGGCATTCACGGCGTCTACCGTGCAGTGGGGCCATCGGGGTCCCCGACAACGAGGGGGCTTCATGGCGCGGAGAGATCCGACCGCCTTCGCCGAGTTCGTAGCGGCACGCTCGGCTGCACTGCACCGTACGGCGTACCTGATGGTCGGCGACCATGCCCTGGCGCAGGACCTGCTCCAGGAGGCGCTGACCAAGACGTACGTCGCCTGGCCGCGGCTGCGCGAGGTCGCCAACGCCGAGGCGTACACCCGCAAGGCCATCACGACGACCGCCATCTCCTGGTCACGCCGCCGCTCCTCCGGCGAACGGCCGACCGAGGCGCTGCCTGACCATGGCATCCGCGCGGAGGCCGACCAGGTGGCGACCCGCGACTGGCTCTGGCGCGAGCTGCAGCTTCTCCCCGCCCGCCAGCGCGCGGCGATCGTGTTGCGGTACTACGAAGACCTCAGCGAAGCGCAGACCGCCGAGGTGCTCGGGTGTGCGGTCGGGACGGTCAAGAGCCAGGTGTTCGCCGGGCTCAAGCGACTGCGTACCCAGGTGGCCGGCGACGACGCGGCCACCCTCTCCTCTCTCGACGAACTGGTGGTAGGCCGATGAGCAACTCGATCAAGGACATGCTGCGTGAGCACGCCGACGGCGCGGGCACCCCGCAGCTCGACGTCGACTCGATGATCAGCGACGGTGGCCGCCGGGTCCGGCGCAACCGGCTCGCCGTCGGCGCCGGTGCGGCTGCGGTCACGGGCGTACTCGCGGTCGGCCTGCTCGCGGTGCCAGAGCTGCTCGGCGGGGCACAGCTCAGCGAGCCTGGCCCGGCCGCGACGACCTCGCCGTTCGAGGAGCGCCGCGTCGGCTATGCGGCCGGCCGCGTCATCCACTGGGGCTCCGACTCCTTCGCCACGTCGGCGAAGGTCGCCTCGTACGTCCAGACCGACGACGGCTTCGTCTACGTCACTCCGCAGGGCGACGTGAGGTTCGTCGACGGCGAGACCGACCAGGTCGTCGGCCACAGCGCGGACCAGCGCCTCCGCGCCGACGACGACGGCTCGTTCGTCGCCTGGGTCGACGCCGGCCCGGACGAGCACACCGAGTACGTCGTCCTCGACACGGCAACGCTGCAGGAGGTCGCCCGGGTCGCCGACCCGACGACGAAGCCGTCCTTGGAGCGCGGCGAGTTCGCGGCTGCGCTCTACGCCGTGGACGAGGGTCACGTGATCTGGCGGCACGGTCCCGAGATCGTCCGGTACGACGTGGCGTCCGGGCAGGAGACCGTCCTGACCACCTGGCAGCCGCCGGCCGACCCGAGCACCAAGGGAAGCTCTGTGGTGCTGGACGTGGTGGACGCGGCCGACGGCGTCTTCGCCTACTACACCGACGGTCCCGACCAGGGCCTCGCGGTGGGACCCGACCTCGACGCCGACCGCAGCCTGCTCACGCAGGCGTCGCACGGCGTGCTCTCCCCCGACGGCCAGCTGCTCGGGGCCGACCCAGAGGACAACATCGCGATCTTCGACGTCGAGTCGGGCGACGAGGTGACACCGGACCTCAGCCGCTACCCGTTCGCCGTCACCTACGGCTGGGTCGACAACGACACCGCGATGGTGCTGGCGATCACCAGCCTGAAGGACGAGACCAGCTACCCGGTCGAGCTGCTCTCGTGCGACGTCGGCACCGACG
This sequence comes from uncultured Actinomycetota bacterium, assembly GCA_963768905.1. GTDB lineage: Bacteria > Actinomycetota > Actinomycetes > Propionibacteriales > Nocardioidaceae > Nocardioides_B. The sequence continues at coordinate 271,008 of CAVYJQ010000001.1, forward strand.
GCGGCTGTGAGGTGGTCAGCACGACCACCCTCGACGACTCGTTCGCCCTCCCCATGGGTGACCCGATGAACACCTGAGCCACGCAGACACTGGCTCTCTATCAGACGTGACCCTCGCCGCCGGCCGGTGGCGGGGGTCACGTTCGCGTGCGGATTCTGACATGCTGGCCGCGACTGCTGCCGTCGTCGAAGGAGCTCGACCATGACCACGCCCGCGGAGCACGCCGATCAGAAACGAGGGGCCTTCTCCTCGCGCCGCGTCTTCATCCTCGCGGCGATCGGTTCCGCCGTCGGCCTCGGCAACATCTGGCGCTTCCCGTACGTCGCCTACGAGAACGGCGGCGGGGCGTTCGTCATCCCGTACCTGGTCGCTCTGCTCACCGCGGGGCTTCCGTTCCTGCTCCTCGACTACGGCTTGGGTCACCGGTTCCGTGGCTCGGCGCCGCTCTCCTTCCGGCGCGCCAGCAAGCATGCCGAGACGCTGGGCTGGTGGCAGGTCGCGATCTGCTTCGTCATCGCCGTGTACTACGCGGCCGTCATCGCCTGGGCGGTCCGCTACACGATGTTCTCGTTCAACAAGGCCTGGGGCGACGACCCCGAGGGCTTCCTGTTCGGCGACTACCTCCAGGCCGGTGACCCCGGCGTCGGACTGGACTTCGTGCCCGGCGTGCTGGTGCCGCTCGTGCTCGTCTGGGTCGTCGTGCTGATGATCATGGCGCTCGGTGTGCAGAAGGGGATCGGCGCGACCGCGGTCGTCTTCATCCCGGTCCTCTTCCTTGCCTTCGGCGCACTCGTGGTCGTGGCGCTCACGCTGCCCGGCGCCGGCGCCGGACTCGACGCGCTCTTCACCCCCGACTGGGGTGCCCTCGGCCAGACCGGAGTCTGGGTGGCCGCCTACGGGCAGATCTTCTTCTCGCTCTCTGTCGGCTTCGGCATCATGATCACCTACGCCTCGTACGTCGGCCGGCGCAGCGACATGACCGGCTCCGGGCTCGTGGTCGGGTTCGCCAACTCCGGTTTCGAGCTGCTCGCCGGCATCGGCGTCTTCGCCGCCCTGGGCTTCATGGCAGGCGCCGCCGGCACCGCTGTCGACGAGGTCGCCACCGAGGGCTTGGGCCTCGCCTTCATCGCGTTCCCGGCGATCATCAGCGAGGCCCCCCTCGGCGCGCTGATCGGCGTCCTCTTCTTCGGCTCCCTCGTCTTCGCCGGCATCACGTCACTGGTGAGCGTGATCGAGGTGGTCATCTCAGCGGTGCGGGACAAGTTCGAGATGACCCGGGTCGGCGCCTCGATGGCGGTGGGCGTCCCGGCCGCCGTGATCAGCGTCGTGCTGCTCGGCACGACGACGGGCGTCTTCGTGCTCGACATCGTCGACCACTTCATCAACCGCTTCGGCATCCTGCTGGTCGCCGTGGTCAGCATGCTGGCGCTCACGTGGGTGTTCCGGAAGACCGGCCTTCTGCGTGACCACCTGAACCTCGACGGCTCCGTCCACGTCGGCCGCTGGTGGCAGGCGCTCATCGGCATCGTGGCACCCGCGGCGCTGCTGTTCATCCTTTACCGCGAGCTGCTCGACAACCTCGACAAGCCGTACGGCGACTACCCGACCTGGATGCTCAACACCCTCGGCTGGGGTGCGGCCGTTGCGGTCATCGTCGTCGGGTTCCTGGCCTCGCGGATGCGTTGGCGGCCGGAGACTTCGCTCGACGATCCCGAACTCACCGAACCCTCGAGGAAAGAGGAGGCACTCTGATGTCCGCATCGGCGATCGTGATGATGCTGGTGGCCATGGTCATCCTCTGGGGTGGCCTGGCGCTGGCGATCCTGAACATCACCCACTGGTCGGGTGACGAACCCGACCGCACCCAGCGCGAGCTGTAGACCAGGTCGCTTCCACGACAACCGGCAGAGCCGGGTCGGCGTCTCATGTGTGTCCTGAAAGGGGGACACCATGAACACATCCCGGCGACCACGGCGCACGGTGCGCCTGGTTGCGCTCGCCCTCGCGGCGGGCCTCAGCCCCGTCGCGGCAACCGCTACCGCCCCGGCGGCTTCCGCCACCTCCTGCGAGACCACGTGGGGCTCGCTCGTCAAGGCCCGCCCCTCCTACACCAGCAAGCAGGTGACCGACATCCGCTCGGGCCGTCACCGGTGCTTCGACCGGCTGGTCGTCGTCGTGAACGGGGTCGGCAAGGGGCGGCTCGGCTACCAGGTCGCGTACGTGAAGCAGGTCCGTGCGGACGGCTCAGGCAAGGTGGTGCCGCTCCGCGGCGGCGCCCGACTGCGGGTGATCGTCAACGCCCCGGCGTACGACGAGAACGGCGTCACCTACTCCCCCGCCAACCGGCGCGAGCTCGTCGACGTGACCGGCTACCGGACCTTCCGCCAGGTCGCCTGGGCAGTCAGCTTCGAGGGCCAGACCACCCTCGGCCTCGGCGTCAGGGCGCGGCTACCGATGAGGGCATTCGTGCTGAACGGCCCCGGCAACGGGCACCGCGTCGTGGTGGACGTCGCGCACCGCTGGTACTGATGACCAGGCGACTGCCCTCGGCTCAGTCTGCGTCGACGTTGAGCAGCGACTGACCACGGTCGAGGGCAGTGACGTCCTCGACGATGCTCAACGCCAGTGCCTGGGCGGTCAGCCCACAGCGCTCCAGGATCTTGGCGCGCTTGGCATGGTCGAGGAACTCCTGCGGTACGCCGCGCAGGCGCACGGGGGTCTCGACCCGGGCCTCGTTCAGCGTCTGCAGCAGCACCGAGCCGCACCCGCCGACGATGCCGTTGTCCTCCACGCTCACGACGAGCCGGTGCTCGCGCGCGAGGTCGACGATGGCGGGGTCGAAGGGCTTGACCCAGCGCGGGTCCACGACCGTGACACCGATCCCCTGGGCCACCAGCCGCTGGGCGACCTCGACCGAGACCGACGCCATCGAGCCGACGCCGACGATGAGCACGTCCTTGGCGCCGTTTCGGACCAGCACGTCGCAGCCACCGGCCTTGCCGACGGCCTCGACGTCGGCGATCGGGGGCCCCTTCGGGAACCGGACGACGGTCGGCGCGTCCGACACCTGCACCGCCTCGCGGAGCAGCTCGCGAAGGCGCGAGCCGTCCCGGGGAGCGGCCAGCCGCAGACCGGGCACCACCTGGAGCACCGACAGGTCCCACATGCCGTTGTGGCTGGCGCCGTCGTCGCCGGTGACCCCGGCGCGGTCGAGCACGAACGTGACGCCGCACTTGTGCAACGCGACGTCCATCAGCACCTGGTCGAACGCGCGGTTCAGGAACGTCGCGTAGACCGCCACCACCGGGTGCAGGCCACCCATCGCGAGGCCGGCCGCCGACGTCGCGGCATGCTGCTCGGCGATGCCCACGTCGAACGTGCGCTCGGGGTACTTGGCCGCGAACAGGTGGAGCCCGACCGGGTGCAGCATCGCCGCGGTGATCCCGACGAGGTCCTGCCGCTCAGACCCGAGCGTGACCATCTCCTCGGCGAAGATGTCGGTCCAGATCTGCCCCTTGGGGTTCTCCTCGCCGGTCTCGATGTTGAACGGTCCGGGGCTGTGGAACTGGTCGGCTTCGTGACGCTCGGCGGCGTCGTAGCCGAACCCCTTCTTGGTCATCACGTGCACGATCACCGGGCCGCCGAACTTCTTCGCCTGCTGGAGGGCGAGCTCGACGGCAGCGCGGTCGTGACCGTCGATGGGGCCGACGTACTTGAGGCCGAGGTCCTCGAAGAGACCCTGCGGCGCGAGTGCGTCCTTCATGCCCTTCTTCAGCGCGTGCAGGGCGTCGTACACGGCCGGGCCGACACCGCGGACGCCGTTCAGGCGCTTCTTGACCAGGTCGAGCACCTGCTCGTAGCGCGGGCTGGTGCGAAGCGTGGTCAGGTGGTTGGCGAGGCCGCCGACGGTCGGGGTGTACGAACGACCGTTGTCGTTGACGACGATCACGAGCTTGCGGTCGTGGTTGGCGGCGATGTTGTTGAGGGCCTCCCAGGCCATTCCGCCGGTCAGTGCGCCGTCACCGATGACCGCGACGACGTACCGGTCCTCGCCGCGGATCGCGTAAGCCTTGGCCAGGCCGTCAGCGTAGGAGAGTGCGGTGGACGCGTGGGAGTTCTCGACGATGTCGTGGTCGGACTCGGACTGACTCGGGTACCCGGAGAGGCCACCCTCCTGACGCAGCGACCCGAACTGGCCGGCGCGACCGGTGAGCGCCTTGTGCACGTAGGCCTGATGTCCGGTGTCGAAGACGACCCGGTCGGTCGGCGAGTCGAACACCCGGTGGATCGCCATGGTCAGCTCGACCACGCCGAGGTTGGGGCCGAGATGGCCGCCGGTCCTGGACACCTGGGCCACGAGGAAGTCGCGGATCTCGGCGGCCAGCTGCTCGAGCTCGGCATCGTCGAGGTCACGCAGGTCGCGCGGGCCGGTGATCCGGTCCAGCAGTCCCATCGAGTGCGCCTCCGTCGTCGGTGGACCCGGCTTGCCGGGCGTCAGCGATTCAGTCTACGGGGGCGCCCTGGTGACCCTGGAGGTACGCCGCCACCAGCCCGCCGAGACTGGGGAGGTGGTACCCGCCCTCCTGCACCACGACCGAGGGCAGGCCGAGCGCTCCGAGGCGCTCACCGGCCCCGCGATACCCGGCCGAGGTCACCGCCAACGGGCTCTCGGGGTCGTCCACGGCGGCGTCGACTCCGAGCGAGACCACGAGCGCCGTACACCCGGTTGCCGCCGTCCACTCCACGAGTCCGTCGACCGCAGCGAGCCACGGCTCGTCCGTCGTGCCCGGTGGCACGGGCGCGTTCAGGGTCGCCCCGTCCCCTGGCCCGCTCCCCGTCTCGTCGGCGTAGCCGAACAGGTGCGGAAACCACCCAGAGCCCGGGTCGACATGGACCGACGCGTAGCTCACGTCCTCGCGGGCGTAGAAGATCTGCGCGGTGCCGTTGCCCTGGTGGGCGTCCAGGTCGACCACCCCGACGCGACGATGACCGGACTCTCGCAAGGCGGCTGCGGCGACAGCGGCGTTGTTGAGGTAGCAGGAGCCGCCGTACCCGCCCCGGGTGGCGTGATGACCAGGTGGTCGGCAGAGCGCGTACGCCGTACGCCGGCCGTCCGCCACGAGACGGGCCGCCATCAGCGCACAGTCGACCGCGGCCCGGGCCGCCTCCCACGTCCCGGGCCCGACGAGGGTGCACGTGTCGTAGGCGTACCGGCCGGCCTCGGCATGGACCCGGACGGCCGGCCGCGACGGCATCCCCTCGGTCAGTGCAGGTGTCGGGAAGAGGTACGGCACGACGCGGTCCTGACCGACCTCCTCGAGGTAGCCGCCCTCGGCCCAGCGGTCGGACGCCGAGGACAGGAAGTCGAGCAAACCGGGATCGTGGACCGCGCGCAGGACCTCGTCGTCCTGGGCCGTCGCCTCGATCTGCGGGTAGTCACCGAGCGCGTCGAGGATGGTGTCCACCCTCGCGGGCACCTCCACGCCGGGGATCGGTACGCCGACCCAGATCTCGTCGCGGGTGTCGTGCAGGCGGGTGCTCGGCGCCCACACCACCGGCAGGTCGGACGTCGCGTTCACCGGCTGGTTCCCAGCAAGCGCGCCGCGTCGAGGTGGCACGCGCACCGCGACTCGGGCTCGCCGTTCAGCACCTCGAGCGGGATGCTGCGACAGGCCTCGTCGACGCCCGCCGCGGCGGCAGCCCCGGACGCCAGCGCGGGGCAGCGCGGGTGAAACCTGCACCCGGGCGGGATCGCCGTCGGGTCCGGGATCTCACCGGTCAGGACGACGGGTTCCAGCTCGTCGACCTCCGGGACCACCGACAGCAGCGCCTGCGTGTACGGGTGCCGCGGAGAGAGCAGCACCTCCTCGGTCGGCCCCGTCTCCACCACCCGGCCCAGGTACATCACCGCGACACGGTCGGCGACGTTCCAGGCCAGGCCCAGGTCATGAGTGACCACCAGGACGCCCAGCCCGAGCGAGTCGCGGAGCCGCAGCAACAGCGCCAGGATCTCGCCGCGGATGGAGGCGTCGAGACTCGACACCGGCTCGTCGGCGAGGAGCAGACGTGGACGGAGTGCCAGCGCGCCGGCGATGAGCACCCGCTGACGCTGCCCGCCCGAGAGCTCGTGCGGGTAGCGAAGGAAGAGATCCTCGGGTGGTCGAAGCCCCGCCTCGGCCAGGGCGGCGGCAACAAGCTCTGCCTCGCTGCGCCCGTCCGGGTCACGACGTACCTGCTTGTGCAGGCGGATGCCTTCGGCCACCGACTCGTAGACAGTGTGCCGAGGGTTGAGCGCACCGGCCGGGTCCTGCAGCACCATCTGCACGTGCTGGCGGAAGCTGCGTAGCCCGCGGGTGCCGTAGTCGAGGGGTTGACCCTCCCAGGTGACCTGACCGCGCTGCGGTCGCTCGAGTCCCATCAGGGTTCGCGCCAGGGTGGTCTTCCCGGAGCCGGACTCCCCCACGACAGCGAGCACCTCGCCCGGTGAGACCCCCAGGGTCACGCCGTCCAGCGCGTGCGCGACGGCCCCGCCCCGCAGCGGGTACTCAACACAGACGTCCCGTGCTTGAAGTGTCATGGCCCCTCCAGGGGGTGGATGCAGGCCGCGGCCCGGGCCTCGCCGAGCGGCAGCAGGGCGGGCTCGCCGACCAGGCAGTCCTCTGCTGCCCGGGGGCAGCGCGGCGCGAAGGAGCAGCCCGACGGCAGGTGCCGTGGGTCGGGCGGGTCGCCCTCCAGCCCGGCGGGCGAGTACCGGGAGGCCGGATCGCCGATCAGCGGGAAGGCGGCCGAGAGGCCGGCGGCGTAGGGGTGGGCCGGCCGTCGGAACACGTCCTCGGCCGTGCCCGTCTCGACGATGCGTCCGGCGTACATCACCGCGACCCGGTCGCACACGCTCGCCAGGACGGAGAGGTCGTGGCTGATGATCAGCAAGCCGACACCGGTGCGGCGCACCAGATCCGTGAGCAGCGTCAGCACCTGCGCCTGCACCATCACGTCGAGCGCCGTGGTGGGCTCGTCGGCGATCACCAGGTCAGGACGGCACGCGAGCGCCATCGCGATCATCACCCGCTGCCGCTGGCCCCCGGAGAGCTGATGGGGGTAGGCGCGGCCGCGGCCGACCGGAAGGCCCACCTCGTCCAGCAGGGCGGCGATTCGGTCCGCCACCTCCTGGTCGGTGATTCCGGGCTCGTGCACGCGGATCGGCTCGCCGATCTGCCGGTCGATCCGCTGCACCGGGTTCAGGGAGTGCAGCGCGCCCTGGAAGACGATCGACGCCCCGGCCCACCGGACCGCACGGAGATCACCCCACCGCATCGTCAGCACGTCGTCGCCGCGGACGAGCACCCGGCCGGAGACCTCGGCGTCCTTCGGCTGCAGGCGCAGCACGGTGCTCGCCAGCGTCGACTTGCCGCACCCGGACTCGCCGGCGAGCCCGACCACCTCCCCCGCTCGTACGACGAGGTCCACACCGCGCACGGCGGGCATCGGCCCCGTCTCGCTCCGGTAGGTGACGTGCAGGTCCTCGAACGCGAGCAGTGGCGTCGCTTCGCCGATGCGCGGCTGCACCTGAGATGTCGTCACCGGCGTGCCTTCAGTCGTGGGTTGAGGATCTCCTCGAGGGCCTGGCCGACGAGGGTGAACGACAGCACGACCAGCACGACGCAGACGCCCGGCGGGATGATGAACCACCACGCCCCGGTGGTCATCGCGCCGACCTGGAACGCATCCTGGAGCATCGACCCCCACGAGACGCGGGTCGGGTCGCCGAGACCCAGGAAGCTCAGCGTGGTCTCCGCGAGAATCGCGATCGCCACGGTCAGCGTCGTGTTCGCGAAGATCATCGGGGCGACGTTGGGGAGGACGTGCCGCGTCATCTGGTGCCACCGCCCCGCGCCGAGCACCCGGGCCCGCTCCAGGTACGCGCGCTCCTTGACCGACATGGTCTGGCTCCGGATCAGCAGCGCCGTACCGGCCCAGCTCGTCACTCCGATCACGATCGCGATGTTGAGCAGCGACCGGCCCAGCACCGAGGCGAGCACGATGGCGAGCGGCAGGAACGGGATCACCAGGAACCACTCGGTCAACCGGAAGAGGATCGCCGCGGGCCAGCCCTCCAGGAAGCCCGCGCTGAGCCCCATCACTGTCCCGATCACCATCGAGATCCCGGTCGCGAGCAGCCCCACCAGCAACGAGATGCGTGCCCCCCAGATGAGGAGCGTGACGACCGATCGGCCGTTGTCGTCGGTGCCGAGCCAGTACTCACCGGACGGAGGGTCGAGCACCCCGCCGGTCGCCTTGGTGACCTCGAGACCTTCGGCGTTCGCGAGCAACGGCGCGAGCAGAGCCATCAGCACGAATCCGGTCAGCACCACCAGCCCGACCAGGCCCGAACGGTGACGTCGGAACTCCCGCCAGGTACGACGGGTCGCGATCGCGCGCCGTCGCCAGGCGATCTGCCGGGCCGACCCGGTGGCCCTCGTCGCTGCGGGGGCGCTCATGACCGGACCCGGGGGTCGATCAGGCCGTAGAGCAGGTTGGCCGTCAGGTTGGCGGCGATGACGGCCGCCGAGGCCACCAGGAACGTCCCCTGCAGCACCCAGTAGTCGGGGATGGTCAGCGCCTCGGTCGCGAGCAGGCCGAGGCCGGGGATGGAGAAGATCGTCTCGATGGTGATGGCGCCCGACACGACGAACCCGATGTTGAGGGCGACGATCGTCGTGGTCGGGAGCAGCGCGTTGCGCGCGGCGTGCCGGTTGCGCACCTGGACGTCACGCAGGCCCTTCGCGCGCGCCGTGGTCAGGTAGTCCTCGCCGAGCTCGTCGAGCAGCGAGCTGCGCATGATCAGCGCGTAGTCGGCGAGGTACGCCAGCGTGAGGGTGAGCACGGGCAGCGCCAGGTGCCACGAGGTGTCCAGCACGCCCATGAACGAGCTGGGGTCCACGCCGACCGAGTGCAGGCCGCCGGTCGGGAAGATCCCGGGGATCGGCCCCACTCCGACGGCGAGTCCCGCGATCAACAGCAGCCCGAGCCACCACTCGGGCATCGAGTACAACGTCAACGAGACGCCGGTCGACGTACGGTCGAAGGCCCCGCCTCGACCCCAGGCCCCACGCATGCCGAGGTAGACACCGATCAAGGTGGCGAGCAGCGTCGAGGTTCCGACGAGCAGCACCGTCGGCCAGAGCCGGTCCCAGATCAGGTCCGCCACCGGCACGCGGTACCGCAGCGAGACGCCGAGCTCGCCGGTGAGCGTGTTGCCGAGGAAGGTGAAGAACTGCTGGACCAAGGGCTGGTCGAGGCCGTAGGTCTCCCGGAAGGCGTCGAGCTGTTCCGGCGTCGTGAAGCGACCTCGGCCCAGCGTCATCGCAGGGTCGCCGGGAAGCACCCGGAACAGGAAGAAGTTCACCACCAGCATGAAGCCGAGGCTCCCGACGGCGCCCGCGACCTTCCCGAGTGCGTACCTGCTGTAACCACCACGCCGAATGGGCGATCGGGACGGTGAGGACGATGCCGCGGACTCCGCCGCGACGAGGCTGCTCACTCGCGGTCGCCCACGCTGGTGCGTCGTCGCATCGCAAGCATCCCGCCGCCGGCCACGAAGATCGCGACCAGCACCCCCGCGGCCACCAGGAGCCCGGTGTTGCTTCCTTCCTCGCCGCCCGCAGCAGACCCGCCGTTGCCGTCAGTCTCCGAGGAGCCCTCCTGCGATGCCCCGGTCGCGGTCGTGACACCGTCGCAGTCGCCGGCCTCTGCCGCCGGCCGGATGTGCTGGTAGTTGTGGGTACCGGCCTGTACCAGCCAGCTGCCACCGGGGTCGGGCTGCGACTGGAAGCAGGCGAACCTGTCACTGCGGAACGCCTCGCCGACTGCGTTGTACGCCGTGAGCAGGTACGGCGCGTCCTCGTACACGATCTCCTGCATCTCACGGACGATCTCTGCACGCGCGGCGGGGTCGAGCTCCTCGGACTGGTCCTCGTAGAGCGCGTCGTACTCCTCGTTGCAGTACCAGGTGTCCGACCAGTTCCCGCGCTGGCCGCAGGTCATGTACGACAGCATCGTCTGCGGGTCCGGGTCGACGTACCAGCCCCACTCGAACACGTCGAACTTGCCGTCCAGGATGATGTTGGTGAGCCGGTTGCTCTCCACGGCGATCACCTCGGAGTCGATGCCGAGCTCGGCGAGCCACTCCTTGAAGAAGTCCATGACGTCCACGGACGTATTCGACTCGGCCCGCGCGTGCAGCCGCAGGGTGCCGATCGGACTGCCGTCGGGGAGCGTCCGCTTGCCGTCGTCGCCGAGCTCGTAGCCGGCCTCGTCGAGCAGCCGGGCCGCATTGTCGAGGTCGAACGTGAACGCCTGGTCGCTCGGCGGCTCCCAGTGGAAGTCGCCGTACGTCGGCGGCACGATCGTGGTGCCGGGCTCGCCCGCCCCCTGGTAGACCCGCTCCACGATCAGCTCGCGGTCCATGGCGTATCCGAGCGCGTGCCGGAAAGCGGGGTCGAGCACCGCCGGGTTTGGATCTCCCATGGGCTTGCCGGTTTCGAGGTCCACCGAGCCGGCGTTGAAGCCGATCTCGTCGAACCCGGCCGTGACAGCGTTGTGTGCGGTGATGCCCTCGCGCGACTGCAACGACTTCACCTGGAGCGCGGACAGGTTGTAGACGAAGTCCACCTCGCCCTTGATCAGCGCCTGGGCAGCCGGATCCTCGCTCTTGAAGACGCGGAACACGACCTCGTCGATGTGCGGGGCCCCCTCCCAGTAGTCGGGGTTGGCCTCGAACCGGTACGTCGAGCCGCCCGCGGTGCCCTCGACGAGGCGGAACGGCCCCGACCCGACGACGGTCTTCCCCTCGCCCGGCTCGGAGACGTACGACTTCACCTCGTCGGACGAGACCTCGGACCAGACATGCTTCGGCAGGATCGGGATGGGCAGCTGCGGCAACGCGACGTTGGGCCGCTTCAGCTCCAGCACCACCGTCGTGGCGTCCGGCGCGGTCGCCGACGTCACCCCCTTCAGGTACGACGACCAGTAGGAGCCGCGCTCCACCTTGCCGTCGATGATGCGGTTGTACGTGTACGCGACGTCATCCGCGGTCAGCGGCTTGCCGTCCGACCAGCTGACGTCGTCGCGAATCGTGAAGGTCCAGGTGAGCCCGTCCTCCGAGGTGTCCCACTCGGTGGCCAGGCTGGGCTCGGTGGACACGTCCTCCATCGAGTAGCCGGTCAGCGAGTCGTAGACGAGACCCCACATCTCGAAGGACTCGACCTCGATTCCGAGGAACGGGTTGAACGAGTCGACCTCGTTGAGCAGCGCGACCGTGAACGTCGTCGGCTTCTCACTCGACGCCGCCGGCTGGGTGGCGCCGGCGGGGATCGCGCCGAACAACGCCGAGCCGAGAAGCAGGGCGACCGCGCTGACTACCGCCGCGAAGGTTCTCGGGGCGCTAGCGTGCCTGCTGTGCAGCAGCCCCCGATCGCGCCCAGACGCCCGTTCACCCACCGCGAGCACGAGGTCGCTCGCCCCGACCCCTACCACTGGATGCGCGATGTCGACTCGCGCGAGGTCGTCGAGCACCTCACGGCCGAGCGGGACTGGTACGACTCGTCTACGGCGCATCTGCGCTCCCTCGTCGAGGAACTCGAGGCCGAGATGGTCTCGAGAACAGCCTCCATGGATATCGGCGTCAGCTGGACGCTTCGGGAATGTGTCTACTACACGCGGTATGTGCCGGGGAAGGACTATCCACAGTTTCTCAGAGAAAATCCTCCGTCTGACCTTCCGAACGTCGACGAAACCGTGGCCGCTGCATCTTCCAGCGAAGGAATTCGTGGCGACGTCCTGCTGGACGCGAACCTGCTGGCGGGCGACTCGGGCTACCTCGACCTCGGCCAGGTCAGGCTCAGCCCCGACCAGCAGCTGCTGGCGTACTCGGTCGACTCCGTGGGCGACGAGATCTTCACGCTGCGCTTCCGGGATCTCCGCACCGGGCAGGACCTCGAGGACCTGATCCCCGGCACCTACTACGGCGGGGCCTGGAGCGCCGACGCTGCGTACTTCTTCTACACCGTCACCGGCCAGGCGCACCGGCCCCACCAGGTCTGGCGGCACCGGCTCGGCACTCCCACCGCGGAGGACCAGCTCGTCCTCGAGGAGCCCGACGCTCGCTTCGAGCTCCACCTGCGGCCATGCCGCAGCGGCGACGTGATCGTGGCCTGGTCCGGCAGCCGCGACACCAGCGAGGTGTGGGCGCTCGACGCACGCAACCCGGAAGCGCCGGCACGCTCCGTCGGTGGTCGTCGACCCGGCGTGGAGTACCACGCGGAGCACGTGCACGACGGCGACCGCCTCCTCGTCGTCACCAACGACGACGCTCCCGAGTTCCGGCTGGCCAGCGCTCCGACACCTCGGGCCGCCGACCAGGACTGGACCTCCTGGTCCGAGCTCAGGCCTGAAGACCCCCGCGAACGCCTCGAGCGGGTCGACGCGTTCGCGAGCCACGTGGTCCTCCGGCTTCGGCGGGACGGGCTGCGGGCGATCCGGATCCTGCCGCTGGACGACCTCACCGGAGCCGGGATCGATCTCACCCCGACGTTCGCCCAAGGAACGCTCGACCTCGGCCTGAACGCCGACTACGACGCGACGGTCGTGACGGTCCGCGACTCGTCGTACGTGCACCCGCCGGTGTGGAGTGACGTCGACCTGCACGACGGCACTCACACGGCGCGGCACCGCCAGGCTGCCCCGGGTCACGAGCCGGAGCGCTACGTCAGCGAGCGCCTGGAGGCGACGTCCGTCGACGGGGCCACCGTGGGCATCACCGTCGTCCGTCACCGCGACACCCCGCTCGACGGCACCGCCCCTGCCGTCCTCTACGGGTACGGCGCCTACGAGTACGTCTTCGAGTCCGAGTGGGACCCGGCGCTGCCCAGCCTGCTGGATCGCGGTGTCGTGTTCGCGCACGCGCATGTGCGCGGAGGCGGCGAAGGCGGTCGCCGCTGGTGGCTCGACGGTCGACTCGAGCACAAGCAGCACACCTTCGACGACTTCATCGCTGCCGCGGAACGGCTGGACGGGGTCGTCGACGGCACGCGGATCGCATCGCGCGGCTTGAGCGCCGGCGGCCTGCTGCAGGGCGCGGTGTTCAGCCAGCGACCCGGCCGGTGGCGCGCGGTGGTCGCCGAGGTGCCGTTCGTCGACGTCGTCACCACGATGTTCGACCCCAGCATCCCGCTCACCATCAACGAGTGGGACGAGTGGGGTGACCCCCGCACGAAGGCCGACTTCGACGCGATGATGGCCTACTCCCCCTACGACAACCTCCCTCCCGCCGGTGCTCGGCCCGACCTGCTCGTGACCGGCGCGCTCCATGACCCCCGCGTGATGGTGTGGGAGCCGGCCAAGTGGGTCGCAGCCCTCCGCGAGAGCGACCCCGCCTGGTCGCCCATGTGCCTGTTCCGTTGCGAGGTCGGCGCCGGGTCGCACGTCGGGCCGTCGGGACGCTTCGGCCATCTCGCGTACGAGGCCGAGGTCTACGCCTGGCTGCTGGAGAGGCTCACCCGTTGATCACCGACCCTGACGCGCCCGGCCTGCGCGACGAGGTCGTCGCCCTCACCCGCGACCTGATCCGGCTGGACACCACCAACGGCAACGAGACCCGGGTGGCCCGGCACCTGCACGGCTATCTCAGCGACGCGGGCGTCGACTGCGAGCTGGTCGCCCGCGAGCCTGACAGGGCAAACCTGGTGGCTCGCATCCCGGGTACCGGCGACCAACCGTCGCTCGCCTTCGTCGGACACTCCGACGTCGTCCCAGCCGACCCGCAGGACTGGACCCACCCACCGTTCGAGGCAGTGGTCGACGACGACGGCTACCTCTACGGGCGCGGCGCGATCGACATGAAGAACGAGCTCGCCGCTCGCGCCGTGGCGATGGCCCGGCTCGCCCGCAGCGACTTTCGCCCGGCCGGCGATCTCTGGCTGCTTGCGGTCGCCGATGAGGAGGACGGTACGGCGGACGTCGGCATGCGCTGGCTGCTCGAGTCCCGCCCCGACATCCGGCCCGATCGTGCCGTCAACGAGGGCGGTGGGTTGCTCCTCGACCTCCCCGACGGCCGACAGGTGATGACCGTCGGTGTCGGGGAGAAGGGCACCTACCCGGCCCGCGTCACCGCCCTCGGCGAGGCGGGCCATGCGAGTACGCCATCGATGGGGCGCAACGCCGTACCGCTGCTCGCCGAGCTGCTACGCCGGGTCGGTCTCGGCATGCCCGAGGTCGTCCACTCCGAGCTCACCGACCGGATGTTGGAGGTGCTCCTCGACGGCGAGGTCGGCGATGACGTCGATGCGGCTCTGGGGCGGGCGCGTTCGCTGCATCCGTTCCTCGAGGACATGCTGCCCGCGCTCGTCGGCACCACGATGGCGCCGACCATGCTGTCGGCGTCGACGGCGCGCAACGTGCTGCCGGCCCGCGCCTCAGTCGAGCTGGACTGCAGGATCCTGCCCGGCACCACGGAGGCCCAGGTCGAGGCCCAGGTGAGAGCCCGCCTCGGAGACGGGATCCCCTACGAGCTGACCTGGCCGGAACGGATGGTCGCCGGCAGCAGCTCGCCGGCGACCGGCGCGCTGCCCGACGCCCTCACCTCGTACCTCGAGGCGCGCAGTCCCGCGGTCACCCTGCTGCCGGTGCTCGACTCGGGCTTCACCGACTCGGTCTACCTTCGCGCGGTTGGTTGCCAGCAGGCCTACGGCTTCAGCCCGACCTGGCGGACGCCGGTCGAGGTGGTCGAAGCCGGCTACCACAACGCGGACGAGCGAATCCACGTCGACGATCTCGCTCACTCGGCGGCCTTCCACGTCGCACTCGCCAGGCATCTCCTGGGCTAGCGAATGCCGGACGCGAGCGTCGGTGCGGTGCGCGCGACGAGCCTGATGGTGCGTACCGGACATTCCACTTTTCGACTGCCCCACCACGAACGACATGCGAGACTCCTTGTGCTGATAACTGTCGGCAGGGGCGCATTCGATGATCAGGAAACTCTGCCTCGTCGTGCTTTCGACGATGCTGCTCATCGGTTCCGGGGCCGTGATGGTGCCGACGCATGCCTACACGCCGCTGCCCGGTGCC
The DNA here is from genome assembly GCA_963768905.1 of uncultured Actinomycetota bacterium. GTDB lineage: Bacteria > Actinomycetota > Actinomycetes > Propionibacteriales > Nocardioidaceae > Nocardioides_B. Next base: position 286,131 of record CAVYJQ010000001.1, read on the forward strand.
CAGTTCAACAACCCGCTGGGGAACGCGGAGGCGAAGCACCGCCTCGCTGCGAAGCTCCGGCAGACCATCCGCTCCGCGCCACGCAACTCGGTCATCAGGATCGCGGTCTACTCCTTCGACCGGAAGGACCTCGGCGACGCCCTGGTGGCGGCGTGCGACCGCGGGGTCAGCGTCCAGATCGTCATCAACGACAACTGGATCTCGGGTCAGGTGTTGCGGCTCCAGCGTCGCCTCGGAGCCGACATCAACCCCCGCTACAACGACCGCTGCCATCCTCGCGACGCGCCGCCGGACCCGACGCTGCCGGACGCCCGCCAGCCCTACCCGGAACCCAGCTTCCTCAAGGTCTGCTACCGAGCCTGCCGGCTCGCGGGGCCGGGCAACCAGCACATGAAGATCTACATGTTCTCGAAGGCCGGCTCCGCGTCGAACGTGATCATGGTCGGCTCCAACAACATGACGTACTACGCGGCCCGCACGCACTGGAACGACACCATCACCGTGAAGGGCAGCGCAACCATGTGGGCCGACTACGGCGTGGTCTTCCGTCAGCTCGCCGAGGACGTGCCGGTCGCCAAGCCCTACATGGTGTTCCGCCACGGCAGCCTCACCACCGAGTTCGGCCCGCGCCCCGGAGTCTCGTTCTCCCAGGACCCGATCGCCCGTCGGCTTGCCGGTGTGAGCTGTCGCGCCAAGGCAGGCACCGGCACGAACGGACGCACCGTCATCCGGATCGCGATGTACGCGTGGAACGGCGAGCGCGGGCTCAACCTCGCGAAGCGCGTGGCCCGGCTGCGACGAGAAGGGTGCGTCGTACGGGCGATCCTGAGCGGTCCGGGGCGGGCGGTGAGAAAGACGCTGCGATCGGCGGGCGTGTCGATCCGCAGCGCCGACCTCGACCTCGACCTCGACCCCGAGACCGGCTTCGGGGAGACCCGCTGGGAGCACTTCACGCACGAGAAGTGGATGTCGCTCAACGGCACCTGGCAAGGCGCACCCGCGCGCATCGTCTGGACCGGGTCGGAGAACTGGTCGAACCTGTCGCTTCGCAACGACGAGGTCACCCTCCAGGTCCGCGGGGGCGCAACCCACCGTTCCTACACCAACCACTTCGAAGCGATGTGGAGCAACCCGCTCCACACCCGCAAGCTCTAGCGGGTCCGCGACTCAGAGCTCGAAGGCTGCGATCGCCGGCTCGTGCAGGCTGCCCAGCCACACCCGTCCGTCGTGCTCCCGCACACCGGTCGCCATGTGGAAGTCCGTCGGATCCAGCGCGTGGTCGTGAACGACCGCACCCTCGTCGTCGAAGGCCATCACCCTGACCGTCCGCTTCGGCTTCGGCTGCAGCGGCGCCGGGAGCCGCCACGCGAGACGCCTGAGCGGCATCGGTGCGCGCATCAGCTGCTCGACGAGAGCGTCCGTGGGTGAGGCGATCGTGACCCAGATCAGCCCGTCACTGCCGCGGGAGATGTTGTCGGGGTAGCCCGGGAGGTCATTGACCAAGGGACCGATCGATCCTGCCTTCGGGCCGGTGAGCCAGCGCCGGATGACGGTGCGCCCCGCGGTTTCGGCGACGGCGACGTACGACTCGTCGGCCGAGAGCGCCACGCCGTTGGCGAACCGGAGTCCCCGGAGCACAACCTCCACCACGCCGTCCGAGCGACGGCGCAGCAGCCGGCCGCTGGCGGTGTTCTCGACCATGTCGGCCTTCCACCGGTCGATCCCGTACTCGCGCGAGGAGTCGCTGAACCAGATGTCGCCGTTGCTGTGGACCGCGGCGTTGTTGCAGAACCGCATCGCACGGCCCTCCACCAAGGAGACCAGGGTCTCCACGGAGCCGGTGAGCGGATCGAGCGCGAGGAGGCCCAGTCGTGCGTCGCAGATCAGGATCCGCCCGTCAGGCAACAGCTCCAACCCGAGTGGGCGGCCCCCGGTCTCACCGACCAGATCGACGGCGCGACCGTGAGCGTGAACTCGGAAGATCGACCCATCGGCGGTCCCCGTGTAGACGCGTCCCTTGGCGTCGACGACGACGTCTTCGGCTCCGTCCCCCGGCACTGGGATCACCGTCAGCGCAGTCATGGGGGCGAGGCTACAGCCGGGCTACGAACCTCTTGCCCCGGAGTGCCTCCTCGACCAACCCGACTGCTCTGCGTTCGGCAAGCAGCCGCGCAGCCTCGGTCTGCCAGGTCTCGACGGCAGCCTCGACCGTGTCGGAGTCGGTGACGTCACGGAGCGCCGACCGGGCCTCGCTGAGCCCACGTCGCACCGCCGCCTGGCAGCCTTCGATGTGCAGAACGGCGAACCGCGCCAGTACGGCGTCGTGCCGACGCAGCACCGGGTACGACCGGAACTCCGGTGGGCAGATGTCCAGCAGCCAGGCCACCGCCGAGTGCTCCCACCCCGGGGCTCCGGGCGGCCTGACCTGGCGTGGCCAACCGGGTGGAGCGACGAGCTGGACCATGCCACCAGAATACGTCAGAGTCGAACACCTGTTCGAACAATGCTGCAACCGGCCTAGCCAGGCAGGAAGGAGAACCTGACCTCACGGTGCGCGTTGTCGATGTTGAGGTCCACCAGGCAGATGCTCTGCCAGGTGCCGAGCTGCATCCGACCCGCCACGACCGGCACCGTGGCGTACGGCGGCACCAGCGCGGGCATGACGTGCGACCGTCCGTGGCCGGCGGACCCGTGCCGGTGCGTCCACCGGTCGTCGGCCGGCAGCAGGTCGTCGAGCGCCTGCAACAGATCGTCGTCACTTCCGGCGCCCGTCTCCAGGATCGCGATCCCCGCGGTGGCGTGAGGCACGAACAGGTTCAGCAACCCGTCCCGCTCCCCGGCGGTGAACGACGCACAGTCGCCGGTGATGTCGAGCACGACCTCCCGGTCGCCGGTCCGATAGCTCCTCGTCTCGCTGCGCATGCCCGCCATCGTGCCAGCACCGCCGATCGAGCCCGCCCGCTGATCAAGCCCGCCCGCTGATCGAGCCCGCCCGCTGATCGAGCCTGTCGAGATCACTCCCCCGCAACGACAACGAGGGTGGCAGCCAGAACGGCCACCACCCTCGCGTTTACCTCACCCGGGCCTGAGCAGACCCAGTAAGCGCTCAGTCCTTGAGCAGGTTGCGCAGGACGTACTGCATGATGCCGCCGTGCCGGTAGTAGTCGGCCTCACCCGGAGTGTCGATCCGGACGACTGCGTCGAACTCGACGTCACCCGCCTTGACCTTGACCGTCTTCGGTGTGGTGCCTTCGTTGAGCTCGGTCACGCCGGTGATCGAGAACGTCTCCTCGCCGGTGAGCCCCAGCGACTCGGCGGTCTCGCCCTTGGGGAACTGCAGGGGAAGGACGCCCATCCCGATGAGGTTGGAGCGGTGGATCCGCTCGTACGACTCGGCGATCACGGCCTTGACGCCGAGGAGCGCCGTACCCTTCGCGGCCCAGTCACGCGACGAGCCGGAGCCGTACTCCTTGCCCGACAGGACGACCAGGGGCGTGCCGGCGGCGATGTAGTTCTCCGACGCCTCGAAGACCGTCGTCACCTCGCCGTCCTTGCTGAAGTCGCGGGTGAAGCCACCCTCGGTGCCCGGCGCGAGCTGGTTGCGCAGCCGGATGTTGGCGAACGTGCCCCGGATCATCACCTCGTGGTTGCCGCGACGCGACCCGTACGAGTTGAAGTCCCGCTGGCCGACGCCGTGCTCGGCGAGGTACTTGCCTGCAGGCGAGTCCTTCTTGATCGCACCGGCCGGCGAGATGTGGTCGGTGGTCACCGAGTCACCCAGCTTCAGCAGCACGCGCGCGCCGTCGATGTCCTCGACCGGCGTGGGCGACTCGGGCATGCCCTCGAAGTAGGGAGGCTTCCGCACGTACGTCGACTCGGCGTCCCAGGCGAAGGTGTCACCCTCCGGCGTGGGCAGCGACTGCCACTGCTCGTCGCCCGCGAAGACGTCGGCGTAGTCGGTCGTGAACATCTCCGACGTGATCGCACCGGCGATGACGTCCTCGACCTCCTGGGCGGTCGGCCAGATGTCCTTCATGAAGACGTCGTTGCCGTCGGTGTCCTGTCCGAGCGGCTCGTTGAACAGGTCGACGTCCATCGAGCCGGCCAGCGCGTAGGCGACGACCAGCGGCGGCGACGCGAGGTAGTTCATCTTCACGTCGGGGTTGATCCGGCCCTCGAAGTTGCGGTTGCCGGAGAGCACCGAGACGACCGCGAGGTCGTTGTCGTTCACGGCCTGGCTCACCTCGGGGATGAGCGGACCCGAGTTGCCGATGCAGGTGGTGCAGCCGTAGCCGACCAGGTGGAAGCCGAGCTTGTCGAGGTACGGCGTGAGGCCGGCGCGCTCGTAGTAGTCGGAGACGACCTTCGACCCGGGGGCGAGCGTGGTCTTCACCCACGGCTTGCGCTGGAGGCCCTTCTCGACGGCCTTCTTGGCGAGCAGAGCGGCGCCGATCATCACCGACGGGTTCGAGGTGTTCGTGCACGAGGTGATCGCGGCGATGGCGACGGCGCCGTGGTCGATCTCGAACTCAGCACCGTCGGACAGCTTCACGCGCGCGGGGTTGCTGGGGCGCCCGTTGCCCGAGCTGACGTGGTCGGTCGGGGCGGCCGAGAGGTCGCCGGTGTGGGACGGCGCGTCGGAGGCCGGGAAGGACTCGGCGACAGCTTCGTCGTACCCCTCCTCGTCCTGCTCGACGTAGTCGTTGAGCGCACCGCGGAACGCCTTCTTGGCGTCCGAGAGCGAGACCCGGTCCTGCGGGCGCTTCGGGCCGGCCAGCGAGGGCACGACCGTGGAGAGGTCGAGCTCGAGCTTCTCGGAGAAGCGGGGCTCGGCGTCGGGGTTGTGCCAGAGGCCCTGCTCCTTGGCGTAGGCCTCGACCAGCGCGAGCTGCTCGTCGGAGCGGCCGGTCAGCTTGAGGTACTTCGTGGTCTCCTCGTCGATCGGGAAGACCGCGATCGTGGAGCCGAACTCGGGCGACATGTTGCCGATCGTCGCGCGGTTGGCCAGCGGGAGCACCGAGACGCCGGGACCGTAGAACTCGACGAACTTGCCGACCACGCCGTGCTTGCGCAGCATCTCGGTGATCGTCAGCACGAGGTCGGTCGCGGTCGCGCCCTCCGGGAGGTCGCCCGAGAGCTTGAAGCCGACGACGCGCGGGATCAGCATGGAGACCGGCTGGCCGAGCATCGCGGCTTCGGCCTCGATGCCGCCGACGCCCCAGCCGACGACGCCGATGCCGTTGACCATGGTGGTGTGCGAGTCGGTGCCGACGCAGGTGTCGGGGTAGGCCTGGATGACCTCTTCGCCGTTCGAGCTCGTCGAGACCCGCGTGAAGATGGTGCGGGCCAGGTGCTCGATGTTGACCTGGTGCACGATGCCGGTGCCGGGCGGGACGACCTTGAAGTCGTCGAAGGCGCCCTGGCCCCAGCGGAGGAACTGGTAGCGCTCGCGGTTGCGCTCGTACTCGATCTCGACGTTCCGCTCGAACGCCTCCGGCGTACCGAAGACGTCGGCGATCACGGAGTGGTCGATGACCATCTCGGCGGGCGCGAGCGGGTTGATCTTGGCGGGGTCGCCGCCGAGCTCGGCGACGGCCTCACGCATGGTGGCCAGGTCGACGACGCACGGGACGCCGGTGAAGTCCTGCATGATCACGCGGGCCGGCGTGAACTGGATCTCCTTGCTCGGGTCGGCGTCTGCGTCCCACGAGCCGATGGCGCGGATGTCGTCGGCGGTGATGTTCGCGCCGTCCTCGGTGCGAAGCAGGTTCTCGAGCAGGACCTTCAGGCTGTACGGGAGCGAGTCGACGTCGACGCCGTCCCCGGTGACCGCGGCCAGGCGGAAGATCTCGTAGGACTTGCCGTCCACATCCAACGTGCCCTTGGCACCAAAGCTGTCCTGACTCGGCATCGGCATCTCCTCGTGACGTCTCGGGTTTCGCTCCGCCCATCTTGCCCACGACTGCGCACGCCTCGGAAGTGAGGGTGCACTAAGTCCAGTCGGCCCGATCGCGCAACTATCTTGACATCAAGATACACGACGTCGAGCGAATGGCCACGCGGCGGTCGGCGGATTCAGCAGAAATGTCCTGAACACCTGTCCGCGGACGAGCCCCGAACTGTCGGCGGCCGCCTCTACTTTGGCTTCACGACGAACCGACCGAGAGGCGAGCATTTGACCCCAGCCGCTGACCTCCCGCAGGCCTCCCCCGAAGACAACAGCGTGCGTTCAGCCTTGCGCCGAATGCGTGAGCTCCAAATGGCAGCCAACCGCGCTGAGGCGGCGCGCGCCCGAGCCATGACCGACTTGTTTCAGCACTTTTCTGCTGACTTCAACAGCCGGCGCGCGACTGATCCCCACTTCACAACCACTCCCCTGTCCGAGACTGTCACCGAGACCCAACCGGTGACCGGCCAGACCGTGGGCCGGATCCGTTCCGATCTCGAGGCCGTGCTCCTGATGGACGCGCACCTCCCCTGGCTCGCGGCCTACGTCGACGACGGCCGCCTGGACCTGTACCGCGCCAAGCCCGTGACCGACGCGCTCAAAGACGAGCTCGAGGACCACCCCGAAGCCAGGCAGAGATTCGGGGTTCTGATGCAGAGGTGGTTCGCGAAGGCTGCCGAAACGTCCCCGGGGCTCCTCAACAAGACAATCACCCAGGTCCGGAACCACGTTCACTATGTGCTGACCAAGGTCCTGGCAAGCCAGTTCGATGAGCGCTTCAAGAAGCGGTACGCCGCCCGCCGGGTCACCAGTGAAGCGACCGGCGATGGGATGGCGGCCCTGACCGTGGAGACCGACCAGGTCTCAGTCCGTCAGGCGGCGCACCACCTCGACCTCCTGGCCAGGGACGCGCGAGCCGGTGGGGATGCGCGCTCGCTCGAGCAGCTGCGCGCCGACCTCGCCATCGATCTCCTGATGGGCAGAAACTCCCAGACGGGCCAGGCCGGCCGCTGGGCGCGACCGATCATCAACGTGACTGTCCCGATCCAAACGTTGATGGGGCTCTCCGACGAGCCGGGACTGATGGGCAACCAGCCGATCCCCGCCTCGCTGGTGCGACACCTGTCCGCGGATCCGAGCTCCACCTGGTACCGAATGCTCACAGACCCGGCTCGCCGGTGCGCCGAGCTCTCCGCCACCTCGTACACGCCGACGGCCCCCATCTGGCGGCAGGTCGTCGCGAGTCAGCCGATCTGCTTCGCTCCGACCTGCGAGCGTCCCTCGACAGAGTGCGACCTCGACCATCGCGTTCGCTGGCCCGAGGGCACGACTTCGACCGGCAACCTCGCCCCAGCCTGTCGGCGCCATCACCGGGCGAAGCACGCACCCGGTGCCAGCCTCCGCCAGGGCAGGGACGGCCTCCTCCGCTACACCGCCCGCTCCGGGATGACACACCTGATAGCTCCGGCCGAGCAGCCGGTGTGCGAAGACCCGGAAGCCAGTCACCTCTGGCAGCGCCTCCTAGAGAATCCGCCGAGCTTCGCCGAACTGTCGGAAGCACTGGACGCGGTCGAGGCGCATCACCGCATCATTGCCGATGCTGCGAACGAAGCCGAGCGACGGGCTGAAGCGGCGGCGAATCTCCGGGAGTCCTACCCCGACACCCCCGACGAGGACGTCGACGAGTGGGTCTGGGGTTCGGACACCGAGCCGCCGCCGATCCTGCGTCGAGCCCGCGGGTTCTGGGACTCGCCGCCGGAAGAGACGCGACTGACTCGGCTCGTGGGCTGATCGACCGTGTCGCGCTGAACAGCTCAGTGGGTGTGTCCCGGTTGCTGCGACTGCGTAGGCGCGGATCGCGGCAGTTCCGATCGTGCGTACTTCGTCGCGATTGCGGAGCACCCGGACCAGCCGTCAGGGACCGATACTGTCGGTTGTGGAAACGTTCCAGGAAGACCCGCCAGGTTCGGCACGCCCCGCGCGCAGGCGGAGGAAGCTCCACACTCATCTGGCTCTGCTGAGGTCAGGATCACTGCTGCTCTCGGTTCTCGTTGGCGTGGTGCATCGCTCTTGGCATGGGGCTGTGCAGCGCGAGCCTTCGTCCTGACGGGCACGCTTCGCTCATCTCGGTGCATGACCGGGTCAAGCGGCAGATGAGCGAGGTTCATGCGCTGGGAGAGCGCAGCGCGCAGGATGCCTCGTGAGCCCTGAACGCCCCGACATGGAAGTTGCCCGGACGATGGCGGCGGCTCAGGCTGGTGCCGACGTGAGTTCGGAACGCCTACGGCAGGCAGTCGACCCGCCATGCGAAGTCTGACTCCGACTTCGCTACCGACGCTGACCTCGACGCCGAGCGCGCCATTCTTGGAGTCATCAAGTCGGCCCGGCCCGGGGACACTCGCGTCGGGGAGGAATCTGGCAGCACCGGTACATCCAGCACGCGGCAGTGGCTCGTCGACCCCCTGTGTGGAACTCTCAACTTTGCCGCCCAGACCCCCCTCGTGGCGGTGAACGTTGCTCTCCTCGATGAGGAGGCGGGCACTATCGCCTCAGTGTCGGCGGACCCCATCGCCCACGAGTTCTTCTGGGCAGACAGCGACGGCGCGTTCTTGCGCCGTCATGGCTCCGATGAAGCGCTCACTCCCTCGACCCAGTCCCGCCTCGTCGACATCAACTGCGATGGACCCATCGACAGGCCCTTTCTCGGACCACAGTTGATGGCGGACTCTGCATTCAGGGCTGCGTTCGGTCCTCGGGTGATGTCCACGACGCTGGCGGTCGCATGGGTCGCTGCCGGGCGACGCAGCGGCTATGTCAGCGACGGGCTCTTCGTCGAGAATGTTCACTACGCGGCAGGGATAGCGCTTTGTCGCCGCGCTGGATGCGTGGTCACCGACCTTGCTGGGGAGCCGCTGGAGGACGGACGCGGTCTAATCATCGCTGCGGACGTCGAGACCCACCGACGGTTGGTCGACATCATTCGGCCCCACCTCGCGGACGTCCTGGGACGCAGCAACTGACGCGGCCGAGCCCCCAAGTGACCGCCCGCTCTTCGGCAGATCCGGTAAACGCACCGGACGCACCTGGCAGTCAATAGGGACACGCCAAGTCAGAAGCCCAACAGCTTGCCGAACGCCGAGAAGATGGTGTTGAACATTCTCGCGATCGGGTTGCTCGGCCCGTCAGCGCTGGTCTTCTGCCAGAAGAGCGGGTCGTGGCCGGTGAACTCGTCGTCGACGAGCGGAGTCTTGCCCCACAGGTAGGGCCAGAACACCTCGGTCCGATTGACGCCCACAGCTCAGGCGAGAGTCGAAGCCCATCACCAGGCTCTGCTCGATCCGCGTGGTCCCACCTCGGGGGTCCGTCGCCACGACATCGCCGCTGCCTTGGACGATCAGGCTGCCGGTGCCGGCGAACATGATGTAGCGCACCTGCCAGGTCGCAAACGACTGGAGGCCCCACCGCCAGCGCGTCTCTAGCTCCGGGGTCCCGATGACGCCCACGACGTGCTTCGGATGCATGACCACGCCCGGGTGGTCCGTGAAGTCGATGCGCATCAGGTAGGAGTCGGGGCCATCGGGCGTGGACAGCACCGCCGAGGTGACGTGCTCGTCGCCGGTGATTCGACTCAGGCCGTAGAGCCCGGCTGCGAAGCTGATGAACGGCGAGGACCAGTCGTAGAGGAGTCGGCTCTGGATCTTCCCCTGCACCGGACGTACGTGCTCCGACCGCGCGGACAACACCTCACCGGCACCTAGGTCGATGGTCAAGGTGCGCTGGGCAGCGGTGGTGTGGAGATCGGCAGTCGCGCGCTCAGATCCGGCCGCCAGGTGGATCCGCTTGTGCATTCGACTCACCACGGGCATCAGCAGGAAGTAGCCCACGATGCGCAGGACCCCCGGCAGGACGAGTACGAGCAGCGCAATGGCAGCCAGCCACTTCCACGACTGGGCCCACTGGTTGACCACCCAGCCCGCGCCGGACGCCTGGGATTCCTCCAGGCTCCGCGCCTCGGCCTCCTTCTGGGCCAGCTCCGACTCCTTGTTGTCGATCTCTCTCTCGAGGGACTCATCACCGCCTGCACCCAGTCGGTCGAGCTTCTGCTGAGTGGTCAGGTCGGGGTCGTCGATGACGCCGGCGGCGTCCTTAGCCTGACCGAGGTTTCTCTCGAGGGTGTCCAGTGATTCGTTCGCCTTCGCGACCGCCAGCTCGGCGGTCTTGCACGCGTTGCCGGGTGTCACCAGATCGATCAGGTCTTGAACGAACCCGCAGATTTCTTCCTCGCGGTCACGCAGTCTCTCGATCTGCTCCTTTTTGTCGGAGACGTTGCGGCGGCCCTCCTGGATCTCAGAGTCGATCCTGACCCGCAGCGACGCGATCGCGTCGTACTGCTGGTCCACGGCCGTGCTCCTCAGCTGCTCGAGGTCCTCCTCGAGCGCTGCTCGCTCCTCAGTCACCTGTTGCAGTCGATCCCGGTCCGTGACCGCTTCTCGGAGAGCTGGGACCAGGGCCTGGATGAGCAGGTAGCCGAGAAACAAGGACAGCATCAGCGCCGCGAGCACGCCCGCCTTGCGCAACACGAAGCCGAGAACCGCCGACACCAGACGCATTCGTCAGATTTTCGTCAAGAGGGCGACGCACTCGACGTGGTGCGTCATCGGGAAGATGTCGAACGCGCGCAGACTCGTCAGGCGGAAGCCGCGCTCGGCGAAGATCGCGACGTCGCGGGCCAGCGCGGCCGGGTCGCAGGCGACGTACGCCACCGCCCTGGGCTCGAGATCCGCGATCGCGTCGACGACCTTCCGCTTCGCGCCGGTGCGCGGCGGGTCGAGGACGACGAGATCGATTCCGCCCCCGAGCGAGCCGTTGGTGAGTGCCCGGTCCACGCGGTCGACGACGTGCTCGACCTGGGGAAGATCGGCGAGGTTCCGCTGGGCGTCCGCGACCGCGACCCGGTCACCCTCGACCGCGACGACACGACCGGAGTCCCCGACCCGTTCCGCGAGCGCGGCCGAGAACAGGCCGACGCCCGAGTACAGGTCCACAGCCTGCTCGCCCGGCCGCGGGGCGAGCGCGTCCAGGACTGCACCGACCAGCGCGTCGCCCGCGCCGGGGTGCACCTGCCAGAACCCCGAGCCGCTGACCTCCCACGACCGTCCCGCGGCACGCTCGTGCAGGAGCTCGGGCCCGTCGAACGACGTCCGGCCACCACGGTCGATGATCCGAAGCTGCTCCCCCGTGTCCGAGACGATCGCCTCGACCCCGGAGACGCCCGGCCAGGAACGCGACCCGACGTCCGGCAGGTCGGCGTGACCGATGGGGCAGATGTCCACGGGGACGATGGCGTGGGCGTGGTGCTTGCGCAGCCCTGCCCGGCCGTCGCGGTCGACGGCGAACTGGAGGCGGGTACGCCAGCCGAGTCCGTCCTGATCCCCCGGTACTGCCGCCACCTCGACGTGGAGGTCCAGCCCGGCGAGACGTCGCAGCTGCTCCTCGACGACTGCGGCCTTGAGCCGTCGCTGAGCAGCGAGGTCGACGTGCTGGAAGTCGCAGCCGCCGCACTTGCCGGGACCGGAGAACGGGCAGGGCGGAGCCACGCGCTCGGGTGCCGGCGTGAGCACCTCGACGGCGTCGCCGCGCAGGAACTTCGACTCCTCGTCGCCGTCGGTGATCCGGACGGTGACGCGCTCCCCCGGAAGGGTGTGGCGGACGAAGATCACGCGGCCGTCATGTCGGGCCACGCAGTGCCCGCCGTGGGCGATCGGGCCAACCTCGACGTCGTACTGCTCCCCGGCCAACGAGCGGCCGCGGACCTCCCGCTGACGGGTACGGCGCGTCACTTCGGTGGCTCCTTGAGCTTGTCCGAAAGCACGCCACGACGGACGTCGCCGGCGCGCGGTTTGGCGAGCTCACGCTCGGCCCGCTCCCTGGCAAGCTGCGACGAGCGCAGCTGATAGGGCACGGAGATGACCATGACACCGGGTGTGAACAGCAGCCGGCCCTTCAGGCGCAGCGCGGTCTGGTTGTGGAGCACCTGCTCCCACCAGCGACCGACGACGTACTCGGGGATGTAGACAGCGACGACTCCGCGCGGGTTCGCGTCGCGGATGCTGCGCGTGTAGTCGACGATCGGCCGGATGATCTCGCGGTAGGGCGAGTAGAGCACCTTCAGCGGGACGTCGATGCCTCGGTTGTCCCAGTCCTCCATCACGCGCGCGGTGAGCACCGGGTCGGTGTCGACCATGATCGCCTCGAGCACGTTCGGCCGCGCCGCCTTGGCATAGGCCACCGCCCGCATCGTCGGCTTGTGCACCTTCGACACCAGGACGACGGCGTGTACCCGCGTGGGCAGGAACTGGTCGTCCTCCTCGGCGACGAGCTCCGTGGCGACCTTCGCGTAGTGCTGGCTGATCCCGTGCATGATGGCGTAGAAGACGCCCATCGCCAGGATCGTGATCCACGCGCCGGCGAGGAACTTGGTGACCACCACGATGATCAGCACGATCGCCGTCAGGCCCATGCCGAACGTGTTGATGCCGCGCGACCTCATCATCCGGCGGCGGTCCTGCGCGTCGGTCGTGGTCTTCAGGTGGCGGGTCCAGTGTCGGATCATCCCGAGTTGGCTCAAGGTGAACGAGACGAACACGCCCACGATGTAGAGCTGGATCAGCCTGGTGGTCTCGGCGTCGAACGCGATGACCAGGATGATCGCCATCGCGGCGAGGAACAGGATGCCGTTGCTGTACGCGAGCCGGTCGCCACGAGAGGCGAGCTGGCGCGGGGCGAGACCGTCCTGGGCCAGGATCGAGCCGAGCACCGGGAAGCCGTTGAAGGCAGTGTTCGCTGCGAGCACCAGCACGATGCCGGTCATCAGCACCACGAAGTAGAAGCCCGGCGGGAAGCCGGTGAACACGGCGTGAGCGATCTGCGCGATCACCACCCGCTGGTCGAAGTCCTCGGGCAGCGCCTCGCCGGAAGCCGTGCGGAGCCGGTCGAGCTCGTGCGGGTCGACGTACTTCAGGCCCATCTCCCGAGCGAGCACGATGACGCTGATCATCATGGTGACGGCGATCATCCCGAGCAGCAGCAGCGTCGTCGCGGCGTTCCGAGACTTCGGCTTGCGGAACGCCGGGACGCCGTTCGAGATGGCCTCGACACCCGTCAGAGCGGCACAGCCGGAGGAGAACGCACGCGCCAGCAGGAAGATCAGCGCGATCGTGGTGAGCGGTTGGTCCCAGCCCTCCTGCGGGATGATCTCCAGGTCTGCGCTCTCCACTTGCGGCAGGTCGCCGGCGAGCATGCGCATGAAACCCCAGGCGCACATCCCCAGGATCGCGATCATGAAGAGGTACGTGGGTACCGCGAAGAACGTGCCCGACTCGCGGACGCCTCGCAGGTTCAAGGCCGCCAGCAGCGAGATCAGACCGACCGCCGCGAACACCTCGTGGTTGTGCAGTGCTGGTATCGCAGCCGACGCGTACTGGGCGCCAGCGGAGATCGACACCGCCACCGTCAACACGTAGTCGATGAGCAGCGCGCTGGCGACGGTCATCCCGGCTCGGCGGCCGAGGTTGACCGTGGCCACCTCGTAGTCACCGCCACCGGAGGGGTAGGCGTGCACCGTCTGCCGGTACGACGCCACCACGGTCAGCATCACGACGGCGACGCCGAGCGCGACCTTCCAGGACCACGTGTACGCCGAGAACCCGGCGATGCCCAGCATGATGAAGACCTCGTCGGGCGCGTAGGCCACCGACGACAGCGCGTCACTGGCAAAGACCGGCAGCGCGATCTTCTTGGGTAGCAGCGTCTCGCCGAGCTGCGTGCTCCGCAGTTTTCGGCCGAGCAGTATTCGTTTGGAGACGTCACCCACACCCACGAGTCGAAAGGCTAGACCACGGGGCGCGTCATCAGAGACCAGTGGCTTCATTAGCGGTGTAGCGTCTCCCCCGTGCATGTCGTGATCATGGGTTGTGGCCGCGTCGGATCGACGTTGGCGCGCAGCCTCGAAGACCGCAACCACACCGTTTCCATCATCGATAGCAACCCCGACGCCTTCCGCCGGCTGAGCCCGACGTTCGGCGGTACGAAGGTCACCGGGGTCGGCTTCGACCAGGACGTCCTCGACAAGGCCGGCATCGACCGGGCCGACGCGTTCGCCGCGGTGTCGAGCGGTGACAACTCCAACATCATCGCCGCGCGTGTCGCGCGCGAGACATTCGGAATCCAGCAGGTGGTGGCCCGCATCTACGACCCGGGTCGCGCCGAGGTCTACCAGCGGCTCGGCATCACGACCGTGGCCACCGTGAAGTGGACGGCCGACCAGATCCTGCGCAGGATCCTTCCGGCAGGCGCGGAGCCCGACTTCCGCGACCCGTCCGGCACCATCAGGCTGGACCAGGTCCCGGTCCCCGAGGCGTGGATCGGCCAGCGCAGCGTCAAGTTCCAGGAGCAGTCCGGCAGCCGGATCGCGTGGATCGACCGGCTCGGCGAAGGCATGTTGCCGACCCGCGAGACGGTCATCCAGGAGGGCGACCTCCTCCATCTGGTGATGCGCGAAGAGAACGCGGACCGGGTCTACAGTGTGCTTACAACGGGACCGGAGGCCGACTGATGCGCGTGGCCATCGCAGGAGCAGGTGCCGTCGGGCGCTCGATCGCCCGCGAGCTCATCGCGAACGGACACCAGGTGCTCCTCATCGACAAGGACCCCGGCGCGGTCAAGACCGAACGGGTGCCTGACGCCGAGTGGCTGCTCGCCGACTCGTGCGAGCTCTCCTCACTCGAGGAGTCGCAGATGGAGTCCTGCGACGTGGTCATCGCCGCGACCGGTGACGACAAGGTCAACCTGGTTACCTCCCTACTGGCGAAGACCGAGTTCGCGGTCCCCCGCACCGTGGCGCGCGTGAACCACCCGAACAACGAATGGCTCTTCACCGAGGCCTGGGGGGTCGACGTCAACGTGTCGACGCCGCGGATCATGTCGGCACTCGTCGAGGAAGCAGTGAGCGTCGGTGACCTGGTGCGACTGTTCACGTTCCGCAAGGGCAACGCGAACCTCGTCGAGCTGACCCTCCCCGAGGACTCGCCTTACGTCGGCAAGCCGTGCGGTCTGATCCCGTTCCCCGAGAACTGCTCGCTGGTCACGATCCTGCGCGACGGGCAGGTCTACACACCCGACGGCGAGCAGCCGATCGAGTCCGGCGACGAGCTGCTGTTCGTCGCCGCGGCCGACTCCGAGGCTGAGCTGCAGTCGCTGCTCGCCCCGGCGCAGCACGGCGGCTGACCGGCAGTTGACCCGCTAGGCCAGCTCGGGCTCGTGCTCCGGGTCGATCGGAGTGCGGTTGCGCGCAAGCAGCCAGACCATCCCGCCGAGCGCGGCGAGCTGCAGGGGCCAGCCCATCACGATCTTGCTGACGCCGAGCGCCGCGATGAAGGTGCCGGCGTCGTCGGCGGCGCGTCCGCCCAGGTACAGCGGAAGTTGGACTGCCACCCGGATCACGCACGGGAGGATCAGCATCCAGGTCAGGTTGCGGCACAGCCGGACGATCTGCGGGTCCCGGTGCCAGGCCGTCGGGTCCCCCGCCACGCTGCCGACCATGAACCCGACCACCGGCCACCCGACGACGATCGTGCCGGTCATGACCACCGCGTAGCCGGCGTTGTAGATGATGCCCGGCAGGAAGTACGCCAGCGCGTTGTCGGCGGCATCGCCACCGCCCTGGGCGCTCCGGTAGGCGAAGAGTGCACCGATACCGATGCCGACCAGGCTGTTGATGACGAACTGGGGCGAGGACCGCTGCACCAGTCGTACGACCAGCAGGACCAGAGCGGCCGAGACGCTGATGGCCAGCGCGAGCCGAAGGTCTCGGGTGCTCAGGAAGCTGACAGTGAAGGCGATCGTGGGCATCGCGGCTTCGAGCATGCCGCGCTTGCCTCCGAGTGCCTTGGCCAGCTGGAGGCGAACGACAGACTCCACCGTCTCGGTGGCCACGGGGTGGGCGTCCGAGACATTTCCGTGCGACACGTACTACCTCAACTCGTAACGGGGGTTGAACATGACGCGCTGCGAGTCCTGGGCGCCGAGGCGGCCGACTACCCGGATCTGGCGACCCGGCTCGATGCCCGAGATCCGCCGGCGCCCGAGCCAGATCACGGTGATGACCCCGGACCCGTCGTACAGCTCGGCCTCGAGGGCGGGGACGCCCCCGCGCGGACGCAGCGTCACGGTGCGCAGGCTGCCCTGGATGTCGACGCGCGACCGGTCCTCTGCCTCGCTGATCGGACAGCAGCCCGCGTTGGCGACGTCCTTCTGAAGCTCGAAGGCTTCCTGGTCCTGGCCGTTCGCCCAGCGACTCAGTCCGCGGCGCAAGCGTTCCCTGACCTCTGACATGTCTCCAGGGTAACCAGCGACCACAGGGTCGCGGACCACTGCGTCGAACCTGGTCAGACCTGGGTCATGTTGAGGTCGGTCGGCGGCGTCAGCGGCAGCGACTCACCGGGCGCGTGCGGCTGGTCGCCGCGGCGGACGATGACGTCGCGCAGGGCCAGCTCGACCGCGTCGCTCGACTCCGGCTCCATCGCCGGCTTGCCGAACACGGTCGCCCGCAGCATCCACCGGGGACCGCCGATGCCGTAGACCCGCGACGGCTGGGTGCCGGTCTGGCCGTCCGGAGTGGTGACGACCATGGCAACGCGGAGCTCGGGGCCCCACGGGCCGTCGGCCTCGGTGGCGGTTCCGCCACGGCGGGTGACCTCGGCCGCGATCTGCTTGCGCACGTCCGTCCAGATCTCGCCGTTGCGCGGCGCGGCGAAGGCTCGCAGCTCCACGGCGCCGGTCTCGCCCGCAAGCAGCACGGCCACGACGTTGCCGCTGGCCTCGTCGACCTGCAGCTGGATCTCCAGACCCTCGCGGGGCGTGACGATCAGGCTGCCGAGGTCGAGCTTGGACGGGTCGTCCTCCTGCAGCTGCACCTCGGAGATGTCCCAGGGGCCCTGGGCGCGAAGTCCGGACGGCGCCTCGACCTCGGACTCGCCCGCGGACGCCGCAACGTCAGCGGACTCGACCTCGGGCTGGTCGCTGTCGGACTTGTTCCGTCGGAACTTCACTGCTTCTCCTCGATCGTGGCCGGGTGCGCGGCGGGGACGGAGCTGTGCTGCACGAACCCACCGGTGGAACCGTACCCGCCTGCCCCGCGCACCGAGCCTGGCAGGCGCTCCACCTCGACGAAACGGGCCCGCTCGACCTGCTGGATCACCAGCTGGGCGATCCGGTCCCCGCGTCGCAGCACGACGGGTTCGGCGGGGTCGAGATTGATCAGCATCACCTTGATCTCACCGCGGTACCCGGCATCAACGGTCCCGGGCGCGTTGACGATCGACACCCCGAATTTCGCCGCGAGGCCCGAGCGCGGGTGCACGAGCGCGACGTACCCGTCAGGCAGCGCGATGCTGATGCCGGTGGGCACCAGCGCCCGCTCACCGGGAGCGAGCTCCACGTCGATCGTGGTGGTCAGGTCGGCGCCGGCGTCGCCGGGGTGCGCGTACGACGGGAGCGGGACGCCGGCATCGAGGCGGCTGATCTGGATCTCGACCATGCCGCGACCCTACCGAGCGCCACCCGCAAAGCGGGTGTCAGGATTGGCGGCCATGAGCGACCACCACTCCGTCGACTACGACGAGAGGCTGCACGTCCCGCTGCGTTGGTGGGCCCTGCTGACCATGTTCCTCGCCAGCGTGCTGCTCGCGTTCCTGGTGGCGACCCCCGGCTGGGTCGCCTTCGCGGTCACCGGTGTGGTCGGGCTGGTCCTGGTCGTGGTGCTGGTCTCCTACGGCGCCGCACGGGTGTCGGTCGCCGACGGCACGTTCCGGGCTGGACGCGCCCAGGTGCCGCTCACGCTGCTCGGCGCACCGGTCGCCCTCGACGCCACCGACTCTCGACGCCTCGCGGGCATGGACGCCGACGCCCGCGCCTACCTGCTGCTGCGGCCCTATCTCAGGCGCGCGGTGCAGGTGCCGATTCAGGATCCGTCGGACCCGACGCCGTACTGGCTCGTCTCCACGCGGCGCCCTGAGCGCCTGGTGGCTGCGCTGAGCCGCGCCGCGCACGGGGGCTGACGTCGGGCGACCTGGCAGACTGACGGTGGACGCGACGTCGACGAAGAGGAGTGAACGGTGGCAGGTTCGAAGATGTGGTCGATGATGGGCCTGGCGTCGACGGTGGGTGCCACGGTGGCGGCCCGCAAGGCGCTGACGACGACCTGGAAGGCCGCGACGGGCAAGAAGCCTCCGGTGAACCCGGCACACCCCGACGTCTCGATCGGCGAGGCTGTCGCCTGGGCGACGGTGAGTGGTGTCGCGGTCGGGCTGGCGCGGATGCTGGCGTCCCGCAAGGCTGCCGAGTACTACCGCAAGTCGACGGGCCACCTGCCGGCGAACCTCGAGGACGTCGAGGTCTGACCGACCCCCGAAACAGAAGACGAGGCCGGACCCCTTCGGGTCCGGCCTCGTCTGCGTGTGAGGTGCTGTCGATCAGGCGCAGTCGCGGCAGATCATCTTCTTCGAGTCAGCGAGCTGGCTGCGGTGGTGAACGAGGAAGCAGCTCATGCAGGTGAACTCGTCGTCCTGTCGCGGCCGGACCTCGACGGCGAGCTCTTCGTGCGAGAGGTCCGCGCCCGGAAGCTCGAACGACTCAGCAGCCTCGGCCTCGTCCTCGTCGACCTTGCCTGAGTTCTTGTCGTGACGCCGAGCCTTCAGTTCTTCGAGGCTCTCTTCACTCTGGTCCTCCTCGTTCTTACGAGGAGCGTCGTAGTCAGTTGCCATGTGCCTCTCCTGGCCCCGTGGGGATCAATCGTCGCGAGGGTCGCCCGCGCAAGTCTGGACGCGAGTGTGCACCATGCCGGCCCTGCTTTGCACGGTCATCTCGACGTATGTCGTCAGAGTCACAAGTTCGTTGCACGCGAGGCCGGAGGGTTCCCCTCCCGCAGCGAAGCAAACCGGACGGGGCCGAGAACTATTCCCGGAGGAATCCAGCGCCTCGTACCAGGTCGTCGAACTCCGCGAATCCGCCCTCCGGGGCGGCCACCACGCAGTCCTTTCCGCCCGCCCCGACGTACACCTCGACCCTGGCCCCCGCCTCGCTGGCCACGAGTCCCCCGGCAGCCAGGTCCCACTCGTGGAGGCCCTCCTCGACGTACGCGTCCAGCCTGCCCGCGGCCAGCGCGCACAGGTCGAGGGCCGCCGAGCCCATGCGACGTACGTCGCGGACGTCGGTCAGCATCGTCGCGACCGCCTGCCCCTGGAGCACGCGGACCTGCTGCTCGTAGTGGAACCCGGTCGCCACCAGCCGCTCCGCCATCGGCGCCACGTCGCGCACCTCCAGCCGCTGGTCACCAGACCAGGCGCCTCCGCCGCGGGTGGCGGTGAAGCACTCGCCCTTGGCGACGTCCACGACCACGCCTGCCACCACGCGGCCGTCGACGCGTGCGGCGATCGAGACGGCGTACTGCGGGATCCCGTACAGGAAGTTCACGGTGCCGTCGATCGGGTCGACGACCCAGGTGACGCCGCTCGTGGACGTGGCGTCGCCGCCCTCCTCGCCCACGAAGCCGTCGTCCGGCCGCGCCTCGAGCAGCCGCGTGTGGATCAGGCGCTCGACGGCCCGGTCTGCTTCGGTGACGACGTCGACCGGGCTGGTCTTCGTCGCCGCGACCGTGACCCCGGCCCGCCGGCGTTCTGCGACGAGGTCGGCCGCCTCCAGCGCGACCTCGCGGGCCAACGCGAGCAGGTCGTTGGCGTCGGCCCCCATCAACGCGGGCCCATCAGTCGCGGCCGCACAGCGCCGGGCGCGGGCCGCGCGCGTTGGCGCAGCAGCCGACCGGGCACAGGTCCCAGGACGGCGGCTGCGAGCCGACGGCACGGCGCGGGACCTCGACGCCACGCTCGACGGCGGCCCGCTCGACCAGCAGGTCGCGGATCATCGACACGAAGCGCGGGTCGACCCCGGCGGTGGCCGCACGCGCGTACTCCATGCCCAGCTTCTCGGCGGTGGCGGCGGCCTCGGTGTCGAGGTCGTAGATGACCTCCATGTGGTCGGAGACGAACCCGATCGGCACCACGACCGCGCCCTTCACATCGTCGGCGGCCAGCTCCGCGAGCCGGTCGTTGACGTCGGGCTCGAGCCACGGCACGTGCGGCGGGCCCGACCGCGAGCAGAACACGAGCTCGGCGGCGTACCGCAGGCCCGTCTCCTGACGGACCCGCTCCACGATCTCGTCCACGACGCTGCGGTGCTGGGTGACGTACGCGTCGCCCTCGGGGCCGCTGGCGTCGTTCATCGACGTCGGGATCGAGTGCGTGACGAACAGCAGCGGGGCGTCGTGGCGTACCGACTCGCCCAGCTCGGCCAGAGCCGCGAGCGTGGCGTCGACCATCGGCTCGATGAATCCAGGGTGGTTGAAGTAGTGCCGCAGCCGGTCGAGCCGCGGGGCGCCGTCCCCGACCTCGGCGACCGCGTCGGCGAGGTTCTCGCGGTACTGCCGGCAGCCGGAGTACGACGAGTAGGCACTCGTCACCAGGCAGGCCGCCCGCTGCACCCCGTCGTCCTTCATCGTGCGCAGCGTGTCGGCGAGGTAGGGGTCCCAGTTCCGGTTGCCCCAGTAGACCGGGATGTCGATGCCCGCGGAGCGCAGGTCCTCCTCGATCGCCGCGATCAGCTCACGGTTCTGGTCGTTGATCGGGCTGCGGCCGCCGAACAGGAAGTAGTGCTCGCCGACCTCCTCCAGGCGCTCGCGCGGGATCCCCCGGCCACGCGTCACGTTCTCGAGGAAGGGCACGACGTCCTCGGGTCGTTCTGGCCCGCCGAACGAGACCAGGAGTAGGGCGTCGTACGGCGCGATGTCGGCGGAGGTCATGGCCCCCATCCTAGGAACACCGACCCAACCTAGGATCGTCTGGTGATCACGACGTACCGCCGGGTTCTCGGGCTACCCGGCGCACTGGCCTTCTCGCTCAGCGGTCTTGTCGCCCGGCTACCGATCTCCATGGTGAGCCTGGGGATCGTGCTGCTCGTCTCGACCCGCACCGGCTCCTACGCGCTGGCCGGCGCGATCTCCGCGTCCTTCGTCCTCTCCAACGCTCTCTTCGCGATCGTCCAGGGCCGCCTGGTCGACCGCCTCGGCCAGCGCCGCCTGCTCCCCGCCGCGGTCTCGATCTTCGCGATCTCGTTGGCCCTGATGATGGCGGGCGTCGAGTGGTCCTGGGGCACGCCCACCGTGGCCGCCTTCGCTGCGATCGCGGGGGCCGCGGAGCCCCAGATCGGGTCGTTCGTGCGCGCCCGTTGGTCGTACGTCGTCCCGGAGCGCTCGATGGTGCAGACGGCGTACGCCTTCGAGGCCGTCGTCGACGAGACGGTCTTCATGGTCGGCCCTACGGTGGTGACGCTGCTCGCCACCGCCGTGCACCCGCTGGCCGGACTCTCGGCCGCCATCCTGGCCGGCCTCGTGGGCACGTTGGCGCTCGTCGCCCAGCGACGCACCGAGCCTCCGCCGCAGCCGCGCAGCCCGACCCGCGCCGATCGGCCCCGCCTTCCCTGGCCGATGCTCGCGCCGGTCGCGGTCGCGGCGGGCGCCCTTGGGGCGCTGTTCGGTGCGACCGAGGTGGCGACAGTCGCCTTCTCCGAGGAGCTCGGCGCCAAGACGGCCAGCGGCCTGCTGCTCGCGGTATGGGCCCTTGGCAGCCTGATGTCCGGCCTGATCACCGGTGCGGTGCACTGGCGGACCGACAACGCCAGCCGGTTCCGCTGGGGCACGCTGGTGCTCGCCGGCTCGATGCTCCCGCTGCCGTTCGTCGGTGGGTTCCCGGTGATGGTGGCCGTCCTGTTCCTCGCGGGGTTCGCTATCTCGCCGACCCTGATCGCGATGACCGCCTGGGTGGAAGAAGCCGTCCCGACGGCGCGGCTCACCGAGGGGATGGCGATCACCCACACCGGGATCGCCGCCGGAATCGCCCCGGGCGCATTGGCCTCCGGCATCGTGATCGACCGTGCCGGGGCGAGCGCGAGCTACTGGGTGCCGGTGGCGGCAGGCGCCATCGCGTTCCTGGCTGCGCTGGTCGCCAACCGGAACCACGCCACGGTCAGGCAGGCGGCGGCTGCATCGCCCAGCGGATCGTCCGAGTGACGACCTCGCCGCTGGCACGCACCGCCAGAGCCTCCGTCACGGGGAGGTAGGGCAACAGCAGCTTGCGGCGCGCCCACCACGGCAGCAGGCTGACCGCCGCCGCGGACAGGGCGGCGTACGGCGGCCGCGCGACCAGCGGCAGCGGCGGGTGCAGCAGCAGGAACCGTGCGGTCTTGCGTGCCTCCGGGGTGGACTGCAGCTCGGCTCGGTACGCCGCCAACTGGGCGCGCAGCTCGACCTCGCTGCGCGGGGGCTCGTCGACCCCGAGCGCCTCAGCGACCCGGGCGGTGCCGGCCACGTAGGCGTCGCGGCCGTCCTGGTCGAGCGGGCGTGCGCCATACCGCTGATGTGCGGCGAGGAAGCTGTCGATCTCGGCCACGTGCACCCAGCGCAGCAGGTGCGGGTCGGAGGCGGCGTACGCCCTGCCGTCCGGTGCAGTACCGACGACGGTCTCGTGCACCCGACGTACGGCGCTCACCATCGTGTCCGCGTCGTCCGCGGTCCCGAAGGTCGTCACGGCAAGGAAGTAGCTGGTGCGCTGCAGCCGGCCCCACGGGTCACCCTCGAACCCGGAATGGTCCATGACACCGGCCATCGCCAACGGGTGCAGCGACTGCAGCAGCAGCGCACGGATGCCGCCGGCGAACATCGACGCGTCACCGTGCACCTGGCGCACCGGGCTGCCTTCGGGGAACCACCGGTCGCCCGGGGCCGAGTGGATCCGTTCGCGCCGCGCGGGGCCCTCCGGACCGGCCACGCGGGCGAAGAGCCTCTCGCCGAGAGTCCGCCGTGCCTCGGACACCGCTGAAAACACCATGGGTTCGAGTATGACCGGCGGATAGTCTCCATTCCATGAGCAGCGGTCGCGTCTGGACGAGCTGGTCCGGGCTGTCCACGGCGCAGCCGACGCAGGTGCTCAGCCCCACCGACACCGATGAGGTGCTCGACGCGGTCCTGGCGGCGCGCTCGAACGGACTGCGCGTCAAGATGGTCGGTTCGGGGCATTCGTTCACCGATGTGGCCGTTTGCGACGGGCTGTTGCTGCGGCCGGAGCGGCTCACCGGCATCACCGCCGTCGACCGTGAGGCGATGACCGTGACGGTGCGCGCCGGAACCCCGCTCCACGAGCTCAACGCGCGACTCTCCGGGCTGGGCCTCGGCCTGCACAACATGGGGGACATCGACCGGCAGACCGTGGCCGGGGCGATCTCGACCGGGACCCACGGCGCCGGCGGCCGCTGGGCGTCTCTTTCGTCGCAGGTGCAGGGCCTCGAACTGGTCACCGGCGACGGCTCCGTCGTGAACGTGTCGGCGACATCGGACCCGAACCTGTTCGCAGCGGCATGCGTCGGGCTCGGTGCCGTCGGAATCCTCACCAAGGTCACGTTCCGGGTCGAGGCCGAGTTCCTGCTCACCGCGGTCGAGGCGCCCGTCTCGTGGGACCGGCTCGTCGGCGGCTTCGACGAACTCGTCGACGGCCACGACCATGTCGACATCCTCTGGTTCCCGCACACCGAGCGGGCACTGTGCAAGCGGTACGACCGGGCCGGCGGCGAACGACGCCCGCTGTCGCGACTGCGCCGACTGGTCGACGACGACCTGCTCGCGAACCGGGTCTTCGGTGCCACCAACCGGCTGGGCAACGCCGCGCCCCGCGCTGTTCCCGTCTTGAACCGCGTCGCGGCGCGCGCCCTCTCGTCACGCCGCTACCGCGACACCGCACCGAAGGTCTTCGTGGCCGAGCGGAAGGTCCGCTTCCGAGAGATGGAGTACGCCGTCCCCCGGGCTGCAGGGGTGCCGGCGCTGGTCGAAGCGCGCCAGGTGCTGGAGCGATCGGGCCGACCGGTGTCGTTCCCCGTCGAGCTACGGGCCGCTCCCGCGGACGACGCCTGGCTGTCCATGGCGCACGACCGGGCGACCGTCTACCTCGCCTTCCACGTGAACGCGCAGACCGACCACCGTTCGTACTTCGCCGACATGGAGCAGGTGATGCGGGCGCACGACGGGCGTCCCCATTGGGGCAAGCTGCACACGCGCACCGCGGCCGACCTCGCGCCGGCGTACTCGCGTTGGTCCGACTTCGCGTCGGTGCGCGACCGCGTGGACCCCGCCCGCATGTTCACGAACCCCTACCTCGACCGGGTGCTCGGCCCATGATGCGGCGATCGAACCGGCCAGTGCCAGACCGGCCTGCCCCGGGCCAGGAGTCGGTGTGGGACTACCCCCGCCCACCTCGTCTGGAGCCGGTCGAGGACCTCGTCGAGATCGACTTCGGCGGCACCACGATCGCCTCGACGAACGCCGCGTTCCGCGTCCTGGAGACGAGCCATCCCCCGACGTACTACCTGCCATCCGAGTCGTTCCACCCTGGCAGCCTCCGACCGGCGACCGGCTCGTCGTTCTGCGAGTGGAAGGGCGCCGCCCAGTACCTCGACGTCGTCGCGGGCGACAGGGTGGCCGAGCGGGCGGGCTGGACGTACCCGCAGCCCACGCCCCCGTTCGCCGCGATCAAGGGGTACGTCGCCGTCTACCCCGCCCTGATGGACGGGTGCCGTGTCGACGGCGAGACCGTCGTGGCTCAGCCGGGTGGTTTCTACGGGGGCTGGGTGACGTCACGGGTTGTCGGCCCGTTCAAGGGCGAGCCGGGCACCTGGAACTGGTGACGAGGTCGACGGGTCAGGTGCTGGCAGCCCCGCGCGGCTGGGGCGCGTTCCAGCCCCGCCGCATCGCGAGCAACCGCCAGACGATGCACACGGCGGCAGCGGGCAGGGCGATCTCGGCAGGTCTCAGACCCACCTCGGTGCCCACGACGGCAATGCCGGCGCCGACCAGCGCCGGGGTCGCGTAGAGCTCTCCGCGGAGAACGATCGGCACCCGGCCGGCAAGCAGGTCGCGGAGCATCCCGCCTCCGATCGCGGTGAGCATCCCCATCAGGGCCGCGGGGAACGGGCCCAGGCCGAAGGCGAGCGCCTTCAACGCCCCGGTCACGCAGAACAGCCCGAGGCCCGCGGCGTCGAACACGTTGACGAGGCGTTCCATCCGACCCAGAGCCGGATGGAACCAGAACGTCACGAGGCCGGCCGCGATCGGCACCAGCAGGTACCGCCAGTCGGCCAGGGCGGCAGGTGGGGCGGCCCCGATGAGGACATCGCGCAGGAACCCGCCGCCGAGGCCGGTGGTGCCGGCGAGGACGAGGACACCGAAGATGTCCAGCTCCTTGCGGACAGCGACGAGCCCGCCCGAGATCGCGAAGACGAAGATGCCCACCAGGTCCAGCACCGTCAGCAGGGCACTAGGCTCGGCCGCTGCGGAAGACATGGGCGCAAGGCTAGGTCATCCCACCGGACATTCGTGGGGCTCCCACCCGGGCCGCCCAGCCAGCCGATCCCACAACGCGCGCGCCGACTACCGGCCGCGGCAGGCAGCCTGAAGTAGGCTCGGCCGCACGGAACCACACCATGAGGAGCGAGCGGCGGCAATGAAGGATCAGGACCTCACGCTCGTGGGGCTGACCGAGGACGGGACGAAGCTGATCCTGGTCAGTGACACGGGCGAGAAGTTCACGATTCTGGCCGACGCCAAACTCCGGGCCGCCCTTCACGGTGACCAAAACCGCCTCGGCCAGTTGGAGACCAAGATGGAGAGTGCCTTGCGGCCCCGCGATATCCAGGCACGCATCCGGGCCGGCGAGACGCCCGAGAGCGTCGCCGCCGCCGCCCAGACCACGATCGACAAGGTGATGGGGTACGCCACCCCGGTTCTTGCCGAGCGCGCCCACATCGCCGACCGCGCCCAGCGTGCGTCCGTACGCCGCAAGGCGGGTGACGGCTCGAGCCGACTGCTCGGCGACGCCGTCGCGGAGCATCTCCGGGGCCGGAACGTCGACCCTGCCTCGGTCGACTGGGACGCCTGGCGGCGCGAGGACGGCCGCTGGACGCTGGTGGCCGACTACCGCTCCAGCGAGGGCAGCCGTCGCGCTGAGTTCGTGTTCGACGCCCCCGGTCGCTACGTGGTGGCCGAGGACGACGAGGCGCGCCTGCTCGTCGGCGAGGCGACCGTCGCGAAGGCGGCCGAGCCGTCCGGCGCCGGTGACTCCGGACGCCGACTGAGCGCGGTCGGCGCCGACGAGGAGCTGCCGCTCGGCGAGGACGTCATCGGGCTGGTCAGCGACCCAGAGACCGACGAGCCGGACTCGGCTCACGAGGACACGGTCGACCTGTCCGCCACCGCCCGCCCGCTCCGGGTGGCCCGCCCCCACGACACCGAGGAGCGTCCGGACTCACCGGCCGCGGATCTGGGCGTCGGGTCTGGTGACGCCGACTGGATCGCCACCCAGGCCTCGGAGCGCCCGGCTCCTGCGCCCGACGCTGAGGCGGACGACGACACCGAGCCGGAGCCCGAGCCGACGCCGGCGAAGAAGGCGGCCCGCAAGGGTCGCGGCCGCGCCTCCGTGCCGAGCTGGGACGAGATCATGTTCGGCGGCGGCAAGCAGGAGTGACGTAGCCAACCTGGACAGCAAGTTACCGAGCGGTAATACTGGTCCGGGAGTCACGCGACCCGAGGCTCCATACTCGGCCCACGACCCCTACCTGCGGATGGCTGCCATGTCCTACTTCGTCACCGGCGCGACCGGCTTCATCGGTCGACACCTGGTCCAGGAGCTCCTCGACAACCGCGAGGGCGAGATCTTCGTCCTGGTCCGGAAGTCGTCGCGAGCCCGCATGGACGCACTACTCCGCAGCTGGGGCGCCTCCGCGCGCGTCACGCCCGTCGTCGGAGACCTCGGCAAGCCCAACCTCGGGATGACGAAGACGTGGATCGCCGCGAACCGCGGCAGCATCGACCACTTCTTCCATCTCGCCGCGGTCTACGACATGACCGCGTCGTCGGAGCTCAACGAGAAGCTGAACGTCGGCGGGACGCGCTCGGCGCTCCAGCTCGCCGACGCCCTGCAGACCGGCACCTTCCACCAGGTCTCGTCGATCGCGGCCGCCGGCGACTACCACGGCACGTTCGACGAGACGATGTTCGACGTCGGCCAGGGCCTGCCGTCGCCGTACCACCGCACGAAGTTCGAGTCCGAGCGCATCGTCCGCGAGGAGAGCACCGTCCCGTGGCGGGTCTACCGACCGGCCGTCGTGGTGGGTCACTCCGAGACCGGCGCCATGGACAAGGTCGACGGCCCCTACTACTTCTTCCCTCTGTTCAAGAAGATGCGCGACTCGCTGCCGTCGTGGCTGCCGGTGATGGGCGTCGACCTCGGCGACACCAACGTGGTGCCCGTCGACTACGTCGCCAAGTCGATGGACCACATCGCCCACCAGCCCGACCTCGACGGGCAGGCCTTCCACCTGGTCAACCCGGAGCCGCAGCCGACCGTCGAGATCGTGAACACGTTCGCGACCGCGGCCAAGGCCCCGCGGTTCGCCGTGCCGTTCGACCGCCGGGTCACCGGGGTGCTGCCCACCAACCTGCTCCCCCGCTCCCTGCGGCCCAGTGGCCTGGTCAGCAACGCCCTGCGGACCCAGCCCGTGCAGCTCGCCCTGCGTGAGACGGTCGGTCGCCTCGGTATCCCGCCGGAGGTGCTCGAGCACGTCTCCTTCCCCACGACGTTCGCGTCGCGCCGCACCGAGCGCGCGCTGGCCGGGTCGGGCATCTCCTGCCCCGATCTGGAGAGCTACGCGCTCAGCCTGTGGAACTACTGGGAGGAGCACCTCGACACGGACACCGCGAACGACCGCGAGATCGTCGACGCGCTCTCCGGGCGCACCGTCGTGATCACCGGCGCCTCCTCGGGCATCGGCAAGGTCACCGCCCTGAAGGTTGCCCAGGCCGGCGGTATCCCGATCCTGGTGGCCCGCGGCAAGGACAAGCTCGAGGAGACCAAGGCCGAGATCGAGCTCGACGGCGGCACGGCGTTCGTCTACGGCTGCGACCTCTCCGACCTCGAGGCGATCGACGCGCTCTGCGAGCAGATCCGCGCCGGGCACGACCGGGTGGACTACATCGTCAACAACGCCGGCCGGTCGATCCGCCGGTCGCTGGCGCTGAGCCACGACCGGTTCCACGACTTCGAGCGCACCATGCAGCTGAACTACTTCGGCGCGATCCGGCTCGTGATGGGTCTGCTGCCGATGATGCGCGACCAGAAGCGCGGCCACATCGTCAACATCAGCTCGATCGGCGTCCAGACGAACCCGCCCCGGTTCAGCGCGTACGTCGCCTCGAAGGCCGCGCTGGACTCATGGAGCAACGTGGTCAGCTCGGAGCTCGTCGGCGACGGGGTCGGCTTCACCACGATCCACATGCCGCTGGTGAAGACGCCGATGATCGCGCCGACCAAGCTCTACGACAAGTTCCCGACGATCACGCCCGCGCAGGCCGCCGACATGGTGATCGATGCGCTGGTCGACCGCCCGCACGAGATCAACACCGCCCTGGGGTCGCTGGGCGCGGTCGCACACACGCTGGCGCCGAAGGCGTCGTTCCGACTGCTGCACCTCGCGTACCAGGTGTTCCCCGACTCCGCCGCTGCGCGGGCGCACACGGACGAGGACGGCAACGAGACCTCCCCGCGGGCGATGCTGCTCGCCAAGGTGCTCAAGGGCGTGCACTGGTAGCAAGACAACGGCCGTGCGGCTGAGGACTCCCGAGAGGGCCTCGCCGCACGGCCGCGCCGTACCGCGCCGAACTCACCCCCGTGAAGGTCGCGAACACGGCACTCCATGTTCAACGACGAAGCGCGCGCCGCGTCACGGCCGCGGCTTCAGTCGCCGGTGGCCACCGGCCGCGAGGGGTCCGAGACCCACTCGCTCCACGAACCCGGGTACAGCGCCGCCTCGACGCCGAGCCGGTGCAGCGTGAAGACGGTGTGCGTCGCAGTGACGCCCGATCCGCAGTACACGCCGATCTCCGGGGCCTCGAGGACGTCGCCATACATGAAGGCGGTGTCGTCGAAGATCCGGAAGGTCAGACCACGGGCGGAAGAGTCGAACAGGTTGATGTCCGCGAAGTGCCTGTTCACCGCGCCGGGGATGTGTCCGGCCACCGGGTCGATCGGTTCGGAGTCACCCCGGAAGCGTTCCGGCGCACGGACGTCGATGAGAGCTCCCTCGCGCGCAACCCTGGCCGCCCCCTCGGCATCGAGAACCGGAAGGTGTCCCGGGTCCGCGGTGAAGTCTCCCGGCGCGACCTCCACCTCACCGGCTTCCACGTGCCCGCCCTTGTGCTGGTACGCCTCAAAGCCCCCGTCGAGCACCCGGACATCGGGATGACCGTGGTACCGCAGCAGCCACCAGGCCCGCGTTGCGGCGGCTCCCGTGCTGCCGTCGTACACCACGACCGGCTGAGCACGACTCACCCCGCAGCGACGCATCGCAGCGGCGAAGCGCTCTGACTCCGGTAGTGGGTGCCGCCCCTTGGAGCCGTCGCCCACTGGGTCTGCCAGGTCATTCTTCAGGTCGACGAACACCGCGCCCGGCAGGTGGCCGGCGAGGTACTGGTCGTGACCGTCGTGACGGCCGAGCTCCCAGCGCACGTCGAGCAGGCGGACGTCGGGGTCGAGCCGAAGATCTCGAACGTCGACAGCGTCCTTCAGGTTCATCGGGCTCATGGAACGAGTCCTATCGCAGCGGGCGTGCGGATGTCACGAGAACGGAAGCGGCTCGCCGATCATCGAGACCGCCTGGGCACGGCTGGCGGTCAGGCGCCGGCGGTGGTGCTGTCGGCACAGCACCTCGTACCCGACCTGCGCCTCCTGTGCCGAGTCGGCAGAGTCGCCGTCCTGCATGTCTCCGACCACGACCACCTCGCCCTCGGTGACCATCACGCCGTTCTCGGTCCTGGCGTTGTGCGTGGCGCGCTTGCCGCACCAGCAGAGCGCCTCCACCTGAAGGACGTTCATCCGGTCCGCGAGCTCGACGAGGCGGGCGGACCCGGGGAAGAGCGAGCTGCGGAAGTCGGTCAGGATCCCGAACGCGAACACGTCGATCTGGAGCTCGTCGACCACGCGGGCGAGCTGCTCGATCTGCGTGGGCGTGTAGAACTGGGCCTCGTCGCAGATCAGGTAGTCGACCCGACCGCCCCGCGTCAGGGCGTCGACGACGTACTTCCAGAAGTCGAAGTCGTCGGGCACCTCGATGGCGTCGTGCTGGAGCCCGAGGCGGCTGGACAGCGTCGCCGCGCCGGCCCGGTCGTGGCTGGTGAAGATGCGTCCTTCTCTGCCCCGCACCGCGTGGTTGTGGTTGGTCTGGAGGGCAAGCGTCGACTTGCCGGAGTCCATGGTCCCGGTGAAGAAATGCAGTTCAGGCACGAGCGAACATCCTGCCATGCCCGGGTGACCCGGACGGACCCGGACGCGCGGCTCAGAGCAGGATGACGGGGATCAGCATCTCCGCGCTGGTCAGCGAGCCGTGCAGGCCGATCAGGCTGGTCTCGTACGGGAACGCAACACTGCTCATCACCGAGAAGCTTCCGCGGGACGCCACCACGACGTCACCGAGCCGCGGGCGCACCGCAGGGTCCACCGGGCCGAACCAGCCGAGCTCGATCGCCTCGTCCCGGCTCAGCACGTCGGCCCGTGCGCCGACGACGTCACGCCAGGCGGCGACGACGTCCTCCCCTGCCCCGGACCGGCAGTACAGGTGCCGGAACCGGGCCTCACCGCCGAGCAGGAAGACCCCGTCGCCCAGCTCAGGGTGCTCGTCGACGTCGATGCGGTCCTCGACCGGCGAGTCGACCATGCCGTGGTCTGCGACGACCAGGATCCGGGTCTCCTCGGGGAGCGACTCGCGCAGGTGTTCGGCAGCGGCGTCGATCATGCCGAGCTGCTGTTCCCACTGCGCTGAGTTCACCCCGTAGCGGTGGCCGGTCCAGTCGAGGTCACCGTCGTACAGGTACGTCAGGGACGGCGACTTCTCCGACGCCTCCTGGGCGGCAGCCAGCCGCTCACCGACCCGGTCGGCGCCGACGAACTCCGACCCCCGGAAACCCGCGACCGTCAGCCCCGTGGACTCGAAGTCGCGCCGGTTCACGACCGTCGTTGCGACGCCGGCTGCGGCGAGCCGGTCGAACGCGGTGGGGTGCGGCTGCCAGGACAGCGGGTCGACCTTGTTGCTCCACGACAACGCGTTCAGCAGGTCCTCGGTGCCGGGGATCCGGCTCGTGTAGCCGACGACACCGTGGCCGCCGGGCGGCAGGCCCGTGCCGAACGACGTGAGGCTGGTCGCGGTTGTCGAGGGGACGCCGACCGTCGCGGGGTCGCCGAGATGGGCGTTGAGGAACGGCGCCTCCTCGGGATGGTCGCGCAGCAGCTCGAACCCGAGCCCGTCGACGAGGAACACCACGTAGCCCGGAGCGTCGGGGAGCTCCCAGTCACCGTCGGGCAGCCCGGAGTCCACGCCGAGGGCGCGGCCGACGGCCGGGAGGACATCACTCAGAGAGCGGTCGCCGTACGCCGGAAGCGTGAACTCCGTGGACTCCGTCGTCATCGGACCTCGGCTGCGCTGCTGGTGCGCGCCGAGAGGGCGTGGGCGAAGCCGAGCAGGTTTGCCACTGCCTCCGGACCTTCGGCCGCGGCGCTGACCCGTAGCGAGAAGTCGTCAGAGGAAAGGACGCCGGTGTAGCCGTGGTCGGCGTCGCAGTTCGGGTCGGCGCACGCTGCAGGCTCCAGGTCGATCCGACCGACCGCGCCCCAGCCGATGGTGAGCACCGCTTCGTTGGCCCCCGGGGCCGGGATCGGGCGCCCGGCGTACGACGCTGGATTCGCCACCATCCGGTTGACCACGACCGAGCGGATCGCGGAGAGCGCGACCGCCTCGGTGGAGCTGGACGTGTACGGCGCCGGCAGAAGGTCGTCGGGCGCGTGCTCGTCGGTGTGCCCGAGGATCAGCCGCGTCGGTGTCAGCACCAGCACCGTGACGTGGCGGCGGACCTCGTCGCGCTCGTCGATGGTTGGCTCGTGGTGCACGAGGAACGACACCACCGGCTCCCCGGCGAGCGCAGAGCCCACCGCGTCCGCGACCACGTCGGGGTAGTAGCCCGACTGCTCGATAGCCGTGCGGAGATCGTGGGACCGGTCGCTCATGGCGTCAGTCTGTCACGCCCCGACCCCGGCCCCGGCCACTGTCAGGGAGCATGGCTGGCTCAGTGGAGGGTGTCGCCGGCCTGGGTATCGAGCCGCCGGGTGTACCAGTCGGCGCGCGCGTCGGTGACGGGCTCGACACGACCGAGCGCATTCAGCACCGTCGCGCCGTGGGCGCCCGCCAGCACGAGGTTCAGGTCGATGGAGCGGACCTGCGGCAGGTCGTTCTTCAGCTGGGCCACCCGCAGCAGCAGGCGCTCGACCGCCTGCACGTCCACCTGCTCGCTGCCCCGGTAGCCGAACAACAGCGGAGCCGCCTTGATCTCGCGCACCATGTCGGCAGCCTCGCCGGCGTGCATCGGCGGGATCCGGAACGAGCGGTCCCCCAGCAGCTCCATCGTGGCGCCCGAGACGCCGAACGAGACCGACCGGACCGAACAGCGGGTCCTCCACGGCACCGAGCCCGACGGGTACGCCGGGAGCCGCGACCTTCTGCACGATGAACCCGGCTGCTTCCGGGACGTCGATGACCCCGTGCATGCTCTGCCAGGCATGGCGCATGTCGGCTTCGTCGTCGATGTTGCGCCACACGTGGGCCTGGTCCATCCGCTGACGCAGGTGCTCGGCCGTGGCCTTCAGCACGACGTCGTACCCGAGCTCGGCCGCCGCCGCGACGGCTTGGTCCTCAGTGCTGACGGGCAAGCGCCGCCACAGGTCGATCCCGTAGCAGCTCGAGCAGGTCACGCAGCTCGTCGTACGCCAGGTCACGTCCATCGGGGGCCTCGACGAGGGCCTTGTTCACCAGGCGGCGCGAGCCGGCAGGTCGACCTGTTCTGCATCGGGGGCGTCGCCCTGCCACTCGGGCCTCCGCCGCCATTCGGCGTACTCCACCACCTCGGGCCAGCGCCGAACCGCGGCCTCGACCGCCGGGTACGACGGCACGGAGCCGCGCCCGGCGGTGCTCCGCCACGTCGGGACGCGCAGCAGCTCGGGGACACCCTCGACGCCGAGGAACGTCGACACCAACGGCTTGTCGGACTGCTCCCCACCGCGGCCAGGACGTTGGCGACCTCGACACCTGTGGTGTTCAGCGGCGGGATGAAGACCGCGACCACGGAGTCGACCTCGGGGTCGTCGATCGCGGCGTCGAGCGCCTCCTCGAAGTCCTCGGCCGTGGCCTCGGCGCCGAGGGCCACCGGCTCCTTCACCTCGAGACCGACTGCCGCAGCGGTGTCGGCCGCGAGCAGGCCCAACGCGTCCGAGTTGCCGACGACGGCCACCCTGCGGCCGGCCGGCAGCGGCTGGTGCGCGACGAGCTGCGCGACGTCGAACATCTCGTCCAGGTTGTCCACCTGGATCACGCCGGCCTGACGGAACATCGCGTCGACGGCCGCCTGCGGCGACGCGCTCGACCGCACCGCATGCCCCATCGGCACGCCCTGCGTCGTACGGCCGGACTTCACGGCGATCACCGGCTTGCGGCGGGACACCCTTCGGGCGATGCGGCTGAACTTGCGGGGGTTTCCGATCGACTCCAGGTAGAGCAGCACGACCTCGGTACTGTCGTCCTCCTCCCAGTACTGGAGCAGGTCGTTGCCGGAGACGTCGGCGCGGTTGCCGGCGCTGACGAACGACGACAGCCCGAGACCGCGACGCGACACCTTCTCGAGGATCGCGACGCCGAGCGCACCCGACTGGCAGAAGAACCCGGCGCGGCCGCGTGGCGGCATCAGCGGCGACAGGGACGCGTTCGAGCGAGTGGCTGGCCGCGGTGTTGATGATGCCGAGGCAGTTCGGGCCGATCAGCCGGAGACCGTAGCTGCGCGCGAGCCCGACCAGCCGGCGTTGGAGCTGCCGGCCCTGCTCCCCCGTCTCGGCGAAACCGGAGGAGACGACGACCAGGCCGTGCACGCCCTTGGCGGCGCAGTCGAGGACGACATCGGGAACCGCCTCGGTCGGTACGGCGACGATCGCGATGTCGACTGGGCCGGGGATGTCACCGACCGATGCGTACGCCGGCATCCCGGCGACGGAGTCGGCTGCAGGGTTCACGACGTACACGCGGCCCTGATAGTCGCCGAGCACGAGGTTGCGCACCAGGGTCTGGCCGATCGTGTCCTGTCGTCGGGAGGCCCCGATCACGGCGACACTGCGCGCGTCGAAGAACTTCTGGATCGACGCGGCCTCGGCCCGGTGCTCGCGCGCCTGCATCACGTTCACGGAGGTGTCGGTCGCGCTGATCGGGAACTCCAGGCGCATCACGCCGTCCTCGAACCCTCCGGCCACGTGGTAGCCGGCATCGCGGAAGATCTGGGCCATCCGCTGGTTCTCGGGGAGGACCTCGGCGATGAACCGGTCGACCCCGCGCTCGCGGCCGGCCTGGGCGAGGTGCTCGAGCAGCAGCTGGGCGATGCCCCGGCCCTGGTGGGCGTCCTGCACGAGGAACGCGACCTCGGCCTCGACCGGCCCGCCGTTGCTGCCGTCGGTGGTCTTGTCGAACCGCCCGATGGCGATCATCTTCTTCGCGACGGTCAACACGAACGCCACGCGGTCGTGGTGGTCGACGCGCGTGAAGCGCTCGACGTCCCGCTCGGACAGCCGCGGCATCGGGGCGAAGAAGCGGAGGTACTTCGACTCGGCGGAGACCTGGCCGTAGAACTCCACCAGGAGCTCGCGGTCGTCGGCGTTGATCGGACGCAGGTGCGCGGCTTGCCCGTCCCGGAGGAGGACGTCGGCCTCCCAGTGCCGCGGGTAGGCGGGCCCGGGCTCGGCTTCGACTGCGCTCACACGAAGAATCTAGCGGGTTCCTGGGCGCTCGGACGCGGCCACCCGGCGTGCCCCCCGACGAGCCGTCGGCGGCAGAGGTGAGAATGTCGCCATGGCACGCGGCAGCAAGACGACCCTCCCCCCTGACGACTTCGAGGAGCACATCCTCGACATCGACGTCGGCGACGAGATGCGCGCCAGCTTCCTCGAGTACGCCTACTCGGTCATCTACAGCCGAGCCCTGCCCGACGCGCGCGACGGCCTTAAGCCGGTGCAGCGACGGATCCTCTACACGATGGCCGACATGGGCCTCCAGCCCACGCGCGGGCACGTGAAGAGCGCGCGCGTCGTCGGAGAGGTGATGGGTCGCCTGCACCCGCACGGCGACGGCGCGATCTACGACGCCCTCGTCCGGATGGTCCAGTCCTGGTCGCTGCGGGTGCCGCTGGTCAACGGCCACGGAAACTTCGGCTCGCCCGACGACCCGCCGGCAGCCATGCGTTACACCGAGTGCCGGATGGCGGCCGCCGCCACCGCGATGACCGGCTCGATCGACGAGGACACCGTCGACTTCAAGCCCAACTACGACAGCCGTGAGCTCGAGCCCTCCGTGCTACCCGCGGCGATTCCGAACCTCGTCGTGAACGGCGCCTCAGGGATCGCCGTCGGCATGGCCACCAACATGGCCCCGCACAACCTCGTCGAGGTGATCCAGGCGCTGCGCCACCTGATCACCCACCCGAAGGCCGACCTCGACGCACTGATGCGGTTCATCCCGGGCCCCGACCTGCCGACGGGCGGCAAGATCGTCGGCCTCGACGGCATCCGCGAGGCGTACGAGACGGGCAAGGGCTCGTTCCGGATGCGCGCCACCGCCCGGATCGAGAACGTCACCCCGCGCCGCAAGGGCATCGTGGTGACGGAGCTCCCCTACACGGTGGGCCCGGAGAAGGTGATCGAGCGGATCAAGACGCTCGTGCAGACCAAGAAGATCCAAGGCATCGCCGACATCAAGGACCTCACGGACCGCGAGAAGGGCCTGCGGCTCGTCATCGAGGTCAAGAACGGCTTCCACCCCGAGGCGCTCCTCGAGCAGCTCTACAAGCAGACCCCGATGGAGGACTCCTTCGGCATCAACGCCGTCGCCCTCGTCGACGGGCAGCCCCGGACCCTCGGCCTGAAGCAGATGCTCGAGGTCTACCTCGAGCACCGGTACGACGTCGTCCGCCGGCGTTCCGTGCACCGTCGCGGCAAGGCCGCCGACGAGCTGCACCTGGTGCAGGGCCTGCTCATCGCGATCCTCGACATCGACGAGGTCATCCAGCTGATCCGGGGCAGCGACAACAGCGCCCAGGCCAAGGAGCGGCTGATCCAGGTCTTCGAGCTGAGCGACACCCAGGCGACGTACATCCTCGACATGCCGCTGCGTCGGCTCACGAAGTTCTCCCGGATCGAGCTCGAGGGCCGGCGCGACGAGCTGGAGGCGAAGATCGCCGCGCTCGACGAGATCCTGGGCGACGAGGCGCGGTTGCGGAAGCTGGTGTCCGAGGAGCTCGCCGAGGTCGCCAAGACCTACGGCACCCCACGTCGCACCGTGCTGCTCGAGTCCGCCGGCCAGTCGGTCTCGGCGGCGGTGCCGCTCGAGGTGACCGACGACCCGTGCTTCGTCTACCTCTCGGCGACCGGTCTGCTGGCTCGTACGGCGGACACCGAGGCGCCCGGCACCGGCGGCGACCGCGCCAAGCACGACGTGATCGTGTCGGCGGTGCGTACGACGGCCCGCGGCCAGATCGGTGCCGTCACCTCGCTCGGACGGCTGGTGAAGCTCGACGTCCTCGACCTGCCCACGCTCCCGGCGACGGCGAACGCGCCGCACCTCCAGGGCGGCGCCCCGGTCAGCGAGTTCCTCTCCCTCGAGCACGGCGAGCGTGTACTCACGCTGTCCGCTCTCCCCGAGGACGGCCCGGGCATCGCGCTCGGCACCCTGCAGGGCGTGGTCAAGCGGGTGAACCCCGAAGTGCTCGCCAACAAGGACACCTGGGAGCTGGTCCGGCTGGCCGACGGCGACGAGGTCGTGGGCGCGGTCGAGCTGACCACCGGCGACGAGGAGCTGTGCTTCGTGTCGAGCGACGCCCAGCTGCTGCGCTTCGGTGCCGCCGGCGTCCGGCCGCAGGGTCGCTCCGGTGGCGGGATCGCGGGCATCCGACTCACGGCGGGTGAGCGCGTCGCGTTCTTCGGCGCGTTCGAGGCCGGTGAGGACGCCGTCCTCGTCACTGCGTCCGGGTCGAGCACAGCACTGCCGGGCACCGAGCCGGGCGCCGTGAAGGTGACCCCCTTTGCGGAGTACCCCACGAAGGGGCGCGCCACGGGAGGGGTGCGCTGCCACCGCTTCCTCAAGGGCGAGGACACGTTGGTCCTGGCGTGGGCCGGGCCCGGCCCCGCCCGTGCTGCGGCGTCGAGCGGTGCGGCGGTCGACCTTCCCGAGGCCACCGGCCGTCGGGATGGCTCGGGCGTCCCCGGGAGCCAGCCGATCCTTGCCGTCTCCGCTCCGGTCGGCACGCTGATCGGCGCGTGACCACGCTCTGACGGCTCTTCCCGGATCCCATCCAGGGCCATGAAAGGCTGGCACCATGACCACCTCGCGCCGACGTACCCGCGCCGCACTCGCGCTGGCCGTCCTGCTTGCCCCCGTGCTGCTGTCGGCGTGCTCGAGTGACGAGGAGGCCGCCGAGCTGACGGCTGCGGAGCAGCTGGCCGCCGCGAAGGCGGTGCTCGACGAGACGCCTGGCGTACGCATCCGGTTGTCCACGCCGGAGCTGCCGCCGGGGATCAACGGGCTGGTCTCGGCCGAGGGAGTCGGCACGCACGCTCCGGCGTTCGACGGCGACATCAAGGTCACCGCCTCGGGGATCGCCTTCGACGCGGAGGTGACCGCGGTGGACGGTGTGGTCTACGCGAAGCTGCCCTTCACCACGAGCTTCGAAGAGATCGTCCCCGCCGACTACGGCGCGCCTGACCCCGCTGCGTTGATGGAGCCCGAGGGCGGCCTGTCGTCGCTGCTCACCGCCGCCACCAACGTGGAGGCGGGTGAGCGGGTGCGCGACGGTGGTGTCGTGCTCTCGCGGTTCACCGCAGACGTTCCCGGAACAGCGGTGGCGGCGGTGATTCCGAGCGCCTCAGCCGACGCCACGTTCGAGGGCAGCTTCACGCTCGACGAGTCGCGCCAGCTGAACCAGGTCACGCTCACCGGCCCGTTCTACCCGGACGCCGCCGACGTCACCTACACCATCGAGTTCTCCCAGTACGGCGTCGAGCAGGACATCCAGGCACCGTGACCCTGCCCGACGGCCCGGCTCCCGCGGAGCGTTCCGGGAGGCCCGATGCTGGCGCCCGGACGCTGCTCGCGCTCGCTGCGGTCGCGGTCGGCTTCGCCGCTGCCGACACGTACGTCGTGGTGCTGGCTCTCCCGGACATGATGGCCGGCGTGGGGCTGGCCATCGACGAGCTCCAACGCGCAGCGCCGATCGTCTCCGGGTTCCTGCTCGGCTACATCGCCGTGCTGCCGTTGATCGGTCGGATCGCCGACCTGCGCGGCCGAGTCCCCGTGCTCGTCGGGTCCCTGGTGATCTTCGCCCTCGGGTCACTCGTCACCGCGGCGTCGTACGACCTCACCAGCATGGTCGTCGGGCGCTTCTTCCAGGGTGTCGGCGGCGGCGGCCTGGTGCCGGCGACGCTCGCCCTGGTGGCCGACCTCTACCCACCGCGTCGGCGTGGCCTGCCCCTGGGCATGGTCGGCGCAGTCCAGGAGCTGGGCAGCGTGCTCGGCCCGTTGTACGGCGCGGTGGTGCTGGTCTTCGCCCCGTGGCAGGCCATCTTCGCGGTTAACCTCGCGGTCGGACTGGTGCTGGCAGCAGCGATTCGCACGCTCGGCACGCGCAACGCCGACGGCCCCCCGCGCGACGTACCCGCCCGGATCGACCTCGTCGGCGCCGTACTCGCGCTGGCCGCCGTCACCGGACTGGCTTTGGTGCTGCTCGAGCCGGCCGCGTTGGCCACCCAGGTCACGGCGGGGCTGGCGTTCGTGCCGCTCGCCGGGGAGTCGCGGTGGCTCTCCCCGCTGGGCATCGCCGTGCTGTTGCTCACCGTGGCCTTCGTCGCGCGCTGCCTGGTGGCCACCCGACCGCTCGTCGACCTACGGCGCTGGCGCGAGGTCGCGCGCAGCGCCGACCTGGTCGGCGCCGGATTGCTCGGTCTGGCGCTCACCGGAGTGATCCTGGCGTTCGCGACGGCCGACCCCGAGGTGTCGGTCTTCGCCCCGGCCGGGCCGCTGTACCTGGTCGGCTCGGCGATCGCCGCCGGCCTGTTCTGGTGGCGGAACCGGGTGAGCGCACATCCGCTCGTGCCGGTCGGTGCGCTGGGGGCGACCCCGGCCTGGGGCGCACTGGTGGTCAGCTTCTTCGTCGGTGCCGCGCTGATCGCCGCCCTCGTCGACATCCCGATCTTCGCCCGGGTCACGGTCTACCCCGACTCGCAGCTCGCCGCTGCGCTGGTCCTCGTCCGGCTGCTGGCCGCGCTTCCGGTCGGCGCGCTGCTCGGCGGTGTCCTCACCCGACGGGTGTCCGCCGGGGTGGTGACCGCGGTGGGGATGGGCCTGGCCGCGTTCGGCTTCCTGTGGATGGCTCGCTGGGGCCTCGACAGCCTCGCGAGCCCGGTGGCGACCGTTCCGCTGGTCGCGACCGGCCTCGGGTTCGGCCTCGCCCTCGCCCCGGTCAACGCCGCCCTGCTTGCCGCCACGGAACACGCCGTCCACGGTGTCAGCAGCGCGTTCCTGGTGGTCGCGCGAATGGTCGGCATGCTCGTCGGGATCAGCGCCCTCACCACCGTCGGGCTCCGGCGCTACTACGCCGTCCAGGTGGACCTGCCCTCGCCCAGCGAGGTCTGCGTGACCGGCACCCAGTGCGCGGAGTACACACGTTTGCTCAAGGAGGCCGGCCTCGCGCAGCTGCAGGCCGTCTTCGTGGGCGCGGCCATCTGCGCCATCGTCGCCGGGGTCGTCGCGCTGATCGCGTTCCGGTCGGCCGACACCCGCGGGGTCGCCACCTCCGAGGCGTTCAGGCACGCCGGATGAGCGGCCCGCTGTGCAGCGATGGCTCCGCCGCCGTCGGCGAGCAGCTGGCCGGCTCGGCGCCGACTGCCGTGGCCTGGCTCGCCCTGGAGCAGAACGGGCCGTGGGGCGCCAAGGCGTTCACCGACAGCCACCTGGATCCCGAGCTCGGGCGCCGGATCGAGGCTGTCGCCGCCGCGCACTCGGTCCGGCCGGCACTGGTACGTCGACCAGGACGTCACGCCGACGACGCCGTCGCGGGCGACGACAGCCGGCGCCTGTTGATCGCGTTCACCGAGCCGGGTGCCAGCTGGTTGCTCGAGGGCACGATCGCCTCGCCCGCCGAGGTGATGAACCTCGACTGGGCGGCGCTGCGTGACGGCGAGGTCGACGCCGTACAGCGCTCGCTGCCGACGCTGGTGCGGTCCGACCGCGCGCAGCTGCTCGTCTGCACGAACGGCACTCGCGATCTCTGCTGCGCCGCCAAGGGGAGGCCGGTGGCGCTCGGGCTGGCGGCGCTTCAGCCTGACCGGGTCTGGGAGGTCACGCACACGTCCGGGCACAGGTTCGCGCCGACCGCC
Organism: uncultured Actinomycetota bacterium; assembly: GCA_963768905.1. Classification (GTDB taxonomy): domain Bacteria; phylum Actinomycetota; class Actinomycetes; order Propionibacteriales; family Nocardioidaceae; genus Nocardioides_B. Next base: position 326,787 of record CAVYJQ010000001.1, read on the forward strand.
GCCCTCCTCCCGGCGGGCACGCTGCACGGTCGCCTCGACGTTGCCGCCGCCGAGTCCGTCCTGCTCGCCGCTGACCATGGTGAGACCGTGCTCGCGGGCAGCCGAGGGCGCTCGACCTGGGCGGGTCCGGGGCAGGTCGCCGAGCTCGCCGTCCGTGAAGCCGACGGTGAGTGCGGCCTCGACGCGCTGACGGTCTCGGACGTCGCCGAAGCAGACCCGTACCGCTGGCGGGTGACGGTGGCGCACGCCGATGGACGTCGGTGGGCGGTCGACGTCCACTCGGAGCCGGCGGGCACCGACCGCAGCGAGTCGTGCGGCAAGGGCCTCAAGGAGCTCCGTGCCTGGACCGCGCGTCTGAACGCTGACCACGACCCTGCGAGAGCCGTCGACGTCCGGTAAGTTTCCGGGCGTGACCGATGCCTTCGAAGACCTGATCGCTGCCAACCGCGCGTACGCCGATTCCTTCGAGTTCGGAGGGTTCGACGGCGTCGCCCATGCTGGTGTCGCCCTGGTGACGTGCATGGACTCCCGGATCGACCCGTTGGGAATGCTGGGGTTGAAGCCCGGCGACGCCAAGATCTTCCGCAACCCGGGCGGTCGCGTCACCGAGGCTGCCCTCGAGGCGTTGGTGCTCGGCGTACATCTGCTGAACGTGAAGCGGATCCTGGTCGTCCCGCACACCCGGTGCGCGATGGCGTCAGCGAGCCAGGACGAGCTGCGTGCCCGGGTCGGCGCGTCCGCGGGGCAGGACGCGTCCTGGCAGTCGTTCGGCGTCGTCGAGGACCAGGGCGCCGCGTTGGAGGACGACGTCCGCAAGGTGCGCAGCCACCCGTTGATCCCCGACACCGTCGCGGTGGGCGGGTTCGTCTACGACGTCGACACGGGCCTGCTCGACCCCCGCTGCTGATACGTCAGTGGCCGTCGGGCTGACCCGGCGCGAACGGCCACTCCTCGAACGCGCGGCAGCGGCCACGATCGTCGAACTCCAGCACCCAGAGGTCGCGCCACCGGCCCGAGCTCTCACGCGCGTAGTCGACCTCGACCCTCACGACGGCGGTCAATCCCTCGGCGGCCACGATGTCAGCGCGCAGCGCGAACTCCTCGTCAGGTGCCTCGCGCTCGCTGTCCCACAGCTCCCGGATGGCATCGAGCCCGATCGTCGGCTGCCGCCAGGGCGACATCTGATAGGTGGCGTCCTCGGTGAACAGGTCGGCGAGGGCGTCCGTCCCGGCACTCCGCCAGGCGGCCTCGTAGCCCTCGACCCAACGACGTACCGCTTCGTGCTCCACGTCGACTAGGCGTCGATCGCGTCGGAGTCGACCTCGTAGGCACCCTGCACGATGAACTCCTTGCGGGGTGCGACTTCCGACCCCATCAGCAGCTCGAAGACCTTGGCGGCCATGTCGGCGTCGTCGGCCGTGATCCGGCGCAGCGTGCGGTGCCGGGGGTCCATCGTCGTCTCGGCCAGCTGGTCGGCGTCCATCTCACCCAAACCCTTGTAGCGCTGCACCGGGTCCTTCCAGCGCACGCCCTTCTTGGTCAGCTCGGCCAGCTTCCGCTGCAGCTCGGCGTCGGAGTACGTGTAGACGTACTTCTCCATCCCCTTCTTCGGGTTGGTCAGCTCGATCCGGTGCAACGGCGGTACGGCGGTGTACACGCGGCCCTCGGTGATCAGATCGGGCATGTACTTGAAGAACAGGGTCGCCAACAGGCAGCGGATGTGGGCGCCGTCGGAGTCGGCGTCGGCCATGAAGATGATCCGGCCGTACCGGCGAGCCTCGAGGTCGAACGTGCGCCCCGAGCCTGCCCCCACCACCTGGATGATCGAGGCGCACTCGGTGTTCTTCAGCATGTCGCCGACGGACGCCTTCTGGACGTTCAGGATCTTGCCGCGGATCGGCAGCAGCGCCTGGAACTCCGAGTTGCGGGCCAGCTTCGCGGTGCCGAGTGCGGAGTCACCCTCGACGATGAAGAGCTCGCTGCGCTCGATGTCGTTGGAGCGGCAGTCGGCGAGCTTGGCGGGCAGCGCGCTGGACTCGAGGGCGCTCTTGCGTCGCTGCGTCTCTCGGTGCTGACGCGCGGCGATCCGAGTGCGTGAGGCGTTGGCGACCTTCTCGAGCGCGAGCTTGGCCTGCGCCTTCTCCGCCCGCTTCGTGGAGGTGAGGAACTTCTTGAGCTCGGCGGCGACGACCTTGCGGACGATGTTGCGCGCCGCGGGCGTGCCGAGCACCTCCTTGGTCTGGCCCTCGAACTGCGGCTCGGCGAGGCGGGCAGTCACCACGGCGGTCATGCCCTCGAGCACGTCGTCCTTGATCACGTCGGGCTCGGCAGTCTTGAGCTGCTTGGACGAGCGCAGCACCTCGTTGAAGGTCTTGGTGACGGCCGCCTCGAAACCCGCGACGTGCGTACCGCCCTTGGGGGTGGCGATCACGTTCACGAAGGAGCGGAGCTCGGTCTCGTAGCCGGTCCCCCATCGCAGCGCCACGTCGACCATCAGGTCGCGCTCGACGTCCTGCGGCGTCATGTGGCCCTTGTCGTCGAGCAGCGGAACTGTCTCGGTGAACTTCTCGTGGCCCTGCAGGCGGAGCACGTCAGTGACGGCCTCGTCGGCGGCAAGGAAGTCGCAGAACTCGGTGATGCCGCCGTCGTGGCGGAAGCTCTCCTCGACGACCTCGTCGCCGCGGAGGTCGCGGATCACCAGCTCGAGGCCCGGCACGATGAAGGACGTCTGCCTGGCGCGCGTGACCAGCTCGTCGTACGTGAACGCGGCGTCCTTGGTGAAGATCTGCCGGTCGGGCCAGAACCGGACTCGGGTGCCGGTCACGCCCTTCTTGACCCGTGCGCCCTTCTGCAGCCCCGACTGCGGCGTGAACGCGCTGGACGGGTTGGCGTCCTCTGCGAACACTCCCGGGGCGCCGCGCTGGAACGACATCTTCGAGGTGGCCGGCGACCGGTCGACCTCGACGTCGAGGCGGGCCGAGAGCGCGTTGACCACGGATGAGCCCACGCCGTGCAGACCACCGGTGGCGACGTACGAACCGCCACCGAACTTGCCACCCGCGTGCAGCTTGGTGAAGACAACCTCGAGCCCGGAGAGCCCTGTCTTTGGCTCCTTGTCGACGGGGATTCCGCGACCGTTGTCGTGGACCTCGGCGGAGCCGTCCGGGTGGAGGATGACCTCGATCCGGTTGCACACGCCCGCCAGTGCCTCGTCGACGGAGTTGTCGATGATCTCCCACACGCAGTGCATGAGCCCGCGGGTGTCGGTGGACCCGATGTACATGCCGGGGCGCTTGCGCACGGCCTCCAGCCCCTCGAGCACGAGGAGGTGGTGGGCGTTGTACGTGTTGTCGATCGCGGTTCCTCCGGTGGTGCGGGGCGGCGGCACGGAACTCCTTGTGCCCCGGGCGGGGCGGGTGACGGGTCTGCGAATGCGGTGCCGCAAATCTACCTGCGACACGCCGGGAGCGATGATCCGCCACGCCTACCGGAACCGGGCCGACGAGGTGCCACGATGTCCGTGACCGGATCGAGCAGTAGCAGTCCGGTCACGATTAGGAGACAGAGTTTCAAGTTTCCGCGGAATGGCAACCTAGGGGGACCAAGCCGCGTCAAACTTGAGAACGAACCAGTTACGTAGTTCATGTGGGATGGGTCACCCGGTCTCAGTGGGAGAAACCGACCACCGGTGGGAAGAGTCAGCGTGATTGGATGATGTGTCCGGCGACACGCGGTGCGGGGGGCACCCGGGGAACATTAGGGCCCCGCGCTACGTTGAGCAGGACACCAGGGAAGGAATGAGGCCTCAAGTGACCACAGCAATTGCCCCGAGTTCGCCACTCACGGCCCTCGACCGCTGCGACCGTTGCGGTGCGCAGGCCTACCTCCGCGTGGAGCTGTCCGCTGGCGGTGAGCTTCTCTTCTGCGCTCACCACGCCCGTGAGCACGGCGACAAGCTGCGCGAGATCGCTGCCCACGTCCACGACGAGACCGACAAGCTGGTGGCCACCCCCGCGGACACCATCGAGGACCTGTAACTCGTCCAACAAGCTTCGAGAGCCCCGGCCTTTCGGCCGGGGCTCTCGCATTTCCGGACCCGGATACGCACAACCGCCCCGTCGCTGTGACAGGGTGACGCGGTGGACGTGATCGAGATCCTCGTCGGCGCCGTCATCTTCGTCGGCCTGGTCGGCATCGTCGTACCCGTACTCCCCGGTTCGATCCTGATCCTGGGTGCAGTCCTGGTCTGGACCATTCGGGACGGTTCGGGCACCGCCTGGACGGTGTTCGCGGTGGCTACGCTGCTGCTGGTCGTCGGCGCGATCGTGAAGTTCGCCGTCCCCGGGCGGCAACTCAAGACGGCCGGAGTCCCCCGGCGCACTCTTGTCACCGGAGCGCTGCTCGGGCTGGTCGGCTTCTTCGTGATCCCCGTCCTGGGGCTCTTCATCGGCTTCGTCCTCGGCGTCTACCTCGCCGAGAGCCAGCGCCTCGGCCGGGAGGCGGCCTGGCCGTCGACCAAGCAGGCGTTGCGCGCCGTGGGCCTCTCCGTACTGATCGAGCTGGGCGCCGGGCTCCTCGCGTCTGCGACCTGGCTCGTCGGCGCGATCCTCACCTGATCCGATGGCGATCCTCCTCGCGCTTTTCGCCGCCGTCGCGTACGGCGTCGCCGACTTCGTCGGCGGGTTGGTCTCGCGCCGCGCGTCCGCCTGGTCGGTGGCGGTGGTCGCCCAGGCCTCATCAGCGGTCTGTGTCGCGGCCGTGGCGCTCGGCACCGCCGGGACCCCCGAGGCTGCGGACTTCACCTGGGCTGCGGTGGCGGGCATCGGCGGCGGCATCGGTACCGGCTTCCTCTACCGCGGACTCTCGTCGGGACGGATGGGGGTGGTCGCTCCGGTGTCGGCAGTCGGCGCGGCTGTCGTGCCGGTGATCGCCGGCACCGTCGGCGGTGAGCGACCGTCGCTGGTCGTCTGGCTCGGGATCCTGTTGGCCCTGCCCGCGATCTGGCTGGTGGCCTCCGAGCCGTCCGACGACCTGTCCCGGTTGAACGGCGAGCGAAATCGGTCGACTGGGGGCGGCGGCCTGGCCGACGGGCTCGTCGACGGCGTGCTCGCCGGTCTCGGGTTCGGCGTGATGTTCGCCGCGCTGGGGCAGGTGCCCGACACGGCCGGACTCTGGCCGCTCACGGTCACCCAGGCGGTGTCGGTGCCGATGATCGTGCTGCTCGCTTCGGTTGTCCGGGCGGCGTGGGTGCCACGAGGCCGGCACGTGCGCTGGGCTCTGCTGGCGGGACCGCTGGTGGCCGGCGCGACCGGGGCGTTCCTGCTCGCGTCGCAGCGAGGCTTCCTGACCATCACCGGCGTACTCGCGTCGCTCTACCCAGCAATGACGGTGCTGCTCGCGGCCCTGGTGCTCCGCGAGCGCATCCACAGAGCCCAAGGCGTGGGCCTTGGGCTCTGTGCCGTTGCGATCGTGATGGTCGCCGCAGGCTGACGCGTCAGCCGGAGTTGCATCTGCATGGCCCCCAACGGGGCGACGTACGTCGGCTACTCCTCTTGGCCGATGACCCCCGCGTGCGCTGTGGCCTGTGATGGAAGTCAGCCACCTGCGATGGGAAGTCAGATGCGTCAACTCCGCCCGCTGTTGCTGGTCGTGCTCTGCGCGGTCGGCCTGCTGGTCACGACCGCCCTGCCCGCGAACGCGATCCTCAACGGGGAGCCTGACGGCGATCAACATCCCTACGTGGCGATCGTCTACAACAACTCGTTGTACTGCAGCGGCGCCGCGATCAGCTCGACCGTCGTACTGACGGCGGCCCACTGTCTCGGGAGTAACAACGAGTTCTACGTGTCCTTCGACGAGAACCCGCAGCCGCGTTACAGCAACAACTGGCCGCACCCTGATGCAGCAGACGCGACTGGCACCGGCATGTCCATCGGCGACTTCTGCGGCGCGGCCTCCCAGAGCTGCCCGCCCGGCCTCATCGGATTCTTCGCCTCCTCTGACGTGGCAGTCGTCGTGCTGGACACGGCCATCGACCTCCCGCGCTTCGCCCAGCTCCCGGCGGTCGGCCAGGTGGGCCAGCTGTCGACCAACCAGCAGCTCATGGCGGTTGGCTACGGAATCGATTCCGCCGTACGAGGCGGTGGTCCACCGAGGACAGTTGCATCCGCCCGGCGGCTGACTGCCCCGATGACGCTGCTCCCGACGAACAAACCGATCGAGGACGTCACGGTTCGCGCGCGCAGCGCGGGCAAGGTCAGCCCGTGCTACGGGGACTCAGGCGGCCCCCTGCTGCTCGGCGACACGGTGCTCGGCGTCCTGTCCGGCGGACCGGGCGGGCTGTGCTCCAGCCACATGTACTACTCACGCATCGACCTGCCGCAGATTCTCGATGCTCTCGAGCAGCTGAACTGAGGCTGGCGACACCGAGGGTCAGCCGCGCGCGACCCAGGGGGTGAACTCGCGACGCGAGCCGAGCCAGTCGTGGACGATGTCGCCGTCACGCTGCTCCCCCGAGGCCTTGACGGCGACGCGCACCTTCCCGGGTCGGTCGAGTGACGCGCGGGACATCCGGATTCGGGTCACATTGTTCGCGTAGTCGAGCTTCATCTCGTACGAGCTCTGCAGCGGGACGGCGCGACGGCGCGGCTTCCAGCCGTCAGTGCGCACCAACGCGTAGTCGGTGCCCTCGAAGAAGCCGCCCATGAAGGCGAACTCCGGGCCGGCCTTCGACGGATCGGTGTCGATGTACACGACGCCGCTGGCTCCACTCTTGTACGAGCGCACCAGGTCGCGGTGTCGGATGACGATCCGGACGTTCTTCTCGTTGACGACCTTCACGGATCGGATGTCCACACCATGGTCGACGTCGCCGGCCGCGTCTGTAAACGTCGAGGTGGCGGCCGTTGCGGGTCCGCTCACGGCCACGAGGCCGAGGACCGTCGACGCTACGACGCCGCGGACGAGGGTCTTGCGTGTTGCCTTGCTCATGACTTGCTCCCTATCTCCCCGCCACCGGGCGGGCCAGGCACCCCTCCGTCGGGGCACTCACTGCAAGCAAGACGCGGCGACGCCCGGATCGGTTGCATCGTGGCGTGGGTTGGTCGCTCACTCAGATCGTTGCGACCCCGGCCCTTGTAGCTGCTCCCTCAGGGCAACGACCTCATCGGCCAGCCGCTGCACATCGCGACGGGTAGCCGCCTGGCTCTCTTCCTCCACTGCAGCGACCTTGTCGAGGATCCACGACGCCAGCGTGGCGGTCACGATGCCGATCAAGGCGATACCAGCGAGCATGAGCCCCACGGCCACAAGGCGCCCGCCGGTGGTGACCGGGAAGCGGTCGCCGTACCCCACCGTCGTGACGGTCGCGAACGACCACCACAGGGCGTCGCCGAAGGTCGTGACGTTAGCGTCGGGACTCTTGCGTTCGGCGTCCAGGATCGCCAGCGACGCCACGAATAGAGTGAGGCTTGTGGCACCGCCGACGTACACAGCGATACGTCCACGAAACGAACCGGCCGCGTGCCGGTTCAGCACCGACAGGATCTTCACCAGCCGCAGCAGGCGCAGCGGGCGAAGCAGCGGGAGTACCACGACTGCCAGGTCGAACAGGTTGTGGCGAACGAAGCCGCGACGGTCGACAGACAGGCCCAGTCGCACCAGGTAGTCGATCGCGAAGACGAGCCAGGCGCCCCACGTGACCACGCGAGCAACCGACAGCCACGGACTCGTCAGCGACGGGTCGAGGATCGGCCACGCGTAAGCAGCGAGGAAGGCAACTGCCACAGCAAGAAGCGGCCAGTCAGCAGCGGATTCCCAGCGAGTACGACGAGTCTCTTCGGCCACGCCGCCAGCATGGCGGACGCACGCCACTGCACGGGCATGTTCGGCCGCGAGGCGTGTCGCAATCGCCCCAGGCCGGCTTCCTGTTAGTCCAGGTAGTCGCGCAGCACCTGGGAACGGGACGGGTGGCGCAGCTTCGACATCGTCTTCGACTCGATCTGGCGGATCCGCTCGCGGGTCACGCCGTAGACCTTGCCGATCTCGTCGAGCGTCTTGGGCTGGCCGTCGGTGAGACCGAAGCGCATGGAGACGACGCCCGCCTCACGCTCGGACAGTGTGTCGAGGACGGCGTGCAGCTGCTCCTGGAGCAGCGTGAACGAGACCGCGTCCGCCGGCACGATCGCCTCGGAGTCCTCGATCAGGTCACCGAACTCGGAGTCGCCGTCCTCGCCGAGGGGCGTGTGCAGGGAGATCGGCTCGCGACCGTACTTCTGGACCTCGATGACCTTCTCGGGGGTCATGTCGAGCTCCTTGGCGAGCTCCTCCGGGGTCGGCTCGCGGCCGAGGTCCTGGAGCATCTGCCGCTGGACGCGCGCGAGCTTGTTGATGACCTCGACCATGTGCACCGGGATACGGATGGTGCGGGCCTGGTCGGCCATCGCGCGGGTGATCGCCTGACGGATCCACCACGTCGCGTACGTCGAGAACTTGTAGCCCTTGGTGTAGTCGAACTTCTCGACCGCACGGATCAGACCGAGGTTGCCCTCCTGGATCAGGTCCAGGAAGAGCATTCCGCGGCCGGTGTAGCGCTTGGCCAGCGACACCACGAGACGGAGGTTCGCCTCGAGGAGGTGGTTCTTGGCGCGGCGGCCGTCCTCGGCGATCCACTCGAGCTCGTCGAGCACCTTGGCGGACATCTTGCCGCCCTTGGCGAGCTTCTCGTCCGAGAAGAGACCGGCCTCGATCCGCTTGGCGAGCTCAACCTCCATCTCGGCGTTGAGCAGCGGGACCTTGCCGATCTGCTTGAGGTAGTCCTTGACCGGGTCGGCGGTCGCGCCGGCGACCATGACCTGCTGGACGGGCTCGTCGGTGTCGTCGGCGGCGGAGACGACGAAGCCCTTGCTCTCGTCCTCTTCCTCCTTGAGCGTGGGGTCCGTTGCGAGGTCCTTCTCGAAGACCTCGTCGGGCACGTCGGGGAGGACCTTCTTGCCGTCCGGGCCCACCAGGACGGTTGCGACGTCCTCGGTCTCGGCAGCGGCCTTCTTGGCGGCGGCCTTCTTCGCGGGCGCCTTCTTGGCGGCGGCCTTCTTCGCGGGCGCCTCGTCCTCAGATGCGGCGGCCTTCTTGGCAGCCGTCTTCTTGGCGGGCGCCTCGCTGGCGGCGGCCTTCTTGGCCGGAGCGGCCTTCTTCGCGGCGGCGGTCTTCTTGGTGGCAGCCTTGACCGTGCTGCGACCGCTCGCCGCAGCGGCAACGCGCTTGCGGCTCGAGGTGTCGTCGGCGCTCATCACAACGGAGATTCCCTCCTCGCTCAGGTACCGCACCAGGGCCTTGAGATGAGCGGCGGTGTGCGCGGCATTGTGCGCAGCAGCACGCAGGTCATCAGCGGAGACGTGTCCGGAGGCCTTGGCATCGCGCACCAGGGCGACGATGTCGGGGTGTGCAAGGACGTCAGCGGGAAGCTTGCGGGACGTGCTCGTCGACACGAACTACCTCTCGTACAGCGGATGGCGGGCGCGGCAAGGCCCGTACACGTCAAGAGCCGCATCATCATTGTGACACGTCGGCCGGCCAATCCAAGTCAAGACCCCGAGCTCGGTGTGCGGGCCGCCACCTTCTTCTCCTTCTTGAAGGCTCGGACCCGCTCCAGGGATGTGGCATCAATAACGTCGGCGACGGATCGGTAGGAGCCCTTCTCGGAGTAGTCCCCCGACACCTGCTCCCACCCGTCGGGCCGGACGCCGAGCTGTTTGGCGAGCAGGGCCACGAAGATCTGGGTCTTCTGCTTGCCGAAGCCGGGCAGGGCCTGGAGTCGCGTGAACAGCTCCTTGCCGTCAGCCGCTTCCTGCCACAACCGTTCGGTGTGCCCGTCGTACTCGGCCACGATGTGCGCAGCGACCGCTTGGATGCGGCCCGCCATCGACCCCGGGTAGCGGTGGACGGCCGGCGGTTCGGCGCACAGGGCGGCGAACGCGTCGGGGTCAGCCGCGGCGATCTCAGCCGGGTCGAGGCTGCCGAACCTGTCGAGCACCTTGGCGGGGCCCGCGAACGCGCGTTCCATCGGGAACTGCTGGTCGAGCAGCATGCCGCAGAGCAGCGCGAACGGGGACTCGGTCAGGACCTGGTCGGCGTGCGCGTCCTGCGCGATCTGGATGCCCATGACCCCATCCTGCCCGACCCCGGAAGCGGCCGTCAGCCGCCGTCCGGCGCGAACAACCTGGCCCGGAATGGGTGCTACTCCCCCGCCTTGACCGCGAGGACGGGGCACGGCGCGTCGAGCAGGACCCGCTGGGCGTTGCTGCCCAGGATGAGCTTGCCGACCGGCGAGCGGCGGCGAAGGCCGATCACGATGATGTCGGCGTCCACCTCGGCGGCGACGTTGACCAGGTCGTCGGCCGGGTCGAGACCGCGGACGAGCTGGCGCACCTCGTGCTCCACACCGGCCTCGCGCAGCGCGTCGCGCACCTCGGCCAGCTGTGCCTCGGACTCGATGGCGTCGGCGTCGTCGAACTCGTGCCCACCGCGGTGGGAGTTGACGACCACCAGACGCATGTCGCGGAGCTTGGCCTCCTCGGCAGCGCGACGCAGCGCAGCCCTGCCTTCAGGCTTCGGTACGTACCCCACGACGATGGTGCCCATTGACGCCTCCCTCAAGTTTCTTCGACCCTACCGTGCACGGTCGGGATGTGACCGTATCCAGCGAGATGGCTCGAGCGCTACCTGTGGACGACGCGGCGCACAAATCCGCCGTTTCGGGTGAGGCTGGGTCGATGACCCTCGTTCTTGACCCCGCACCCCTGCTCCGCCTCGAGGTCGGTCGGCTCCGGCAGCGCGAGACCCGCCGCGTGTTCGACCTCGCCGTGTACGTCGGTGCCCTCGACGGCGACCGCGCGTCGTGGGTCGTCCCCGCTCGTGACCTCCCCGCCGTGGACCACGGCGTCCGTACCGACGTCGTCTCCGCGTTGCTCGAGACCGCCCGCGAGGAGCACAGCGCCGCGTGGCTGGTGCGCCCTGGCGATCCGGACCAGCACGACGCCGACCTGCACTGGCTGGCCGCAGCCGACGCCGCCTTCGCCATCCACGGCCGGCGGCTGGAGTCGTTTCACGCGATCACGAGGTACGGCTGGCGGGACGTGCGCACCGGGGAGTCCCGGCACTGGAAGCGGCTGAGGCTGTGAGTCTGGTCGTTCAGTCCCAGGTGTGGACCGGCTCGTTGCTGTGCATGTGGCGCCGGTACTCGTTCAGCGTGGCGCGCAGCGCCACCAGGCGGTCGCCGTCGCCCTCGGAGGCGCGGGCGTGGAAGTTCTCGACGAACCACGAAGCGCCGTTCTGGCCCGCCAGGCATCGCTGCTCGATGATCCCGAGGAGCCGGTCGCTCTCCTCCGCCAGCACGCCCCACGAGTCGAGACCGGCCTTCGCCATCGGCAGCAGCCGACGCAGCACCAGCTCGGTGGCGGGAACCTGACCGAGCCCCGGCCAGTACAGGTGTGCCTCGATTCCCTGCCTCGCGGCGACGTGGAAGTTCTCCTCGGCGGCGCTGAACGACATCTGCGACCACAGCGGCCGCTCGTGCTCGGCCAGCGTGCGCACCAGGCCGAAGTAGAAGGCGGCGTTCGCCATCGTGTCGACCACCGTGGGGCCGGCCGGGAGCACCCGGTTCTCGACCCTCAGGTGCGGGGTGCCGTCGACGACGTCGTAGACGGGGCGGTTCCACCGGTAGATGGTGCCGTTGTGAAGCCGGAGCTCGCGCGAGCGACGGCGTCCGGCCTGCCTCGAGCTCCTCCAGCGGGTCCTCGTCCTCGATGATGGGCAGCAGCGCCGGGAAGTAGCGGACGTTCTCCTCGAACAGGTCGAAGATCGAGGTGATCCACCGTTCGCCGAACCAGACGCGGGGCCGGACGCCCTGCGCCTTCAGCTCCTCGCTCCGAGTGTCCGTGGCCTGCTCGAACAGCGCGATCCTGGTCTCCCGCCAGAGCTCGCGGCCCAACAGGAACGGCGAGTTCGCGCCCAGGGCGAGCTGGATCCCGGCGATGGCTTGTGAGGCGTTCCAGTACGCCGAGAAGTCCTCCGGGGCTGACCTGGATGTGCAGCTGGGTGCTGGTGCACGCAGCCTCGGGGACGATGGAATCCGCGGTCGACCGGAGCCGTTCGGGGCCACCGATGTCGATGACGATGTCCTCGCCGCGGGCCGCCAGGATCTGGTCGCTGAGCAGCTGGTACCGCGGGTTGGTGCTGAGCGAGTCCGGGCCCATGTGCCCGGCGGCGAGGGTCGGCAGGATGCCGATCATCACCATGTGGGCGCCGACCTCCCCCGCCTTGTCCTGCGCGTCGTTGAGGCTGTCGCGGACGCCCTCCTCGAACGCGGTGAAGCCGCGGTCGCCGGAGCTGCTTCGGCGGGACGTTGATCTCGAGGTTGAACTGACCGAGCTCGGTCTGGAAGTCCGGGTTGGCGATCGCCTCGAGCGACCTCCCGTTCTTCAGCGCCGGATCGCCGTTCTCGTCGACGAGGTTGAGCTCGATCTCCAGCCCGGTCATCGGGTAGTCGGCGTCGAACCGGGACTCGACGCAGCATCCGGGCGAAGACGTCCAGGCAGCGGCGGACCTTCTCCCGGTACCGGGTGCGGTCCTCGCGCGAGAACTCCTGCTGTGCAACCTCTTCACCCATGGCCGAAGCCTAGGGTGCTGCGCAAGAGGTTGGACAGAGCGCAGGTCTCAGCCCGCGAACAACGTGAGCATCTCCGTCGAGAACGGACGCCAGGCCGACGGCGGCATGGCGCACGCCAAGGTCTGCGCGACGAGCCCCGCCATGCTGTAGCCAGGGTCGGCGTCCTGGCATCGATCAACAGCGCACCATGCCAGCGCGCCATGACCCGAGAGCCAGGCGGCGAACGCAAGCAAGGCCGCGGGTGGCGCGAGCGACTCGACCGGGCTACGTCGTACGACGTCACTCCAGAGGTCCACATGGACCGGCGCGGTCTTCCTCGAGATCTCGGCCCACGCCACGTCGCGGACCTCGAGCGACTGCAACGCCACGAGCAGGCGGCCGACATCGTGCGAGTCCAACGACGTCCCCTCGGTGACGAAACGTCGGATTCGATGCTGCACCCACCGGCCCTCGCTCACCAGGTGGGTGCGTGCCTCGCCGCGGCCGGCGGCATCGGCCCGCGCCACGGCGACTTCGACGGCCTCGCTGACCCGCTCGATCTCGTCCAGGTCGGCGCCGACCAACGAGTCGCGGAGTGCCTCGCGGCTACCGTGCACCACACGCCCTTCGACCACACCTTGCAGCGAGATCGGGTGGTGGGTCGCGTCGTACGGGGTGCCGTCCTCCGGGCAGCCGCGGTCGCAGCGGCCGGCGCAGAACCAGCGTTCGCCGTCCGCGCGCACCGCCACGGGCACGCCGGTGCCGATGACGGCCAGGGACTCCTCGAACGCATCGACGACTCGTGCGCAGAGGGCGTCGTCGTCGCTGTAGAGCACGAGGGCGACCTGGTCGACACCCTGTCGATGGACGACCTCCACCAACTGCGCGACGAGGTCCACGATGTCGGCCGGGTCGGACGGCAGGTCGGCGCGGGCGTGGAACGGCTCGACGGCGCCGGCCACGGTGAGCACCACCACCGAGTCGTCGGGATGGAAGCCGAGAAGTGCGGGCACCGCGGCCAGCAGGTCGCCGGGATTCTTGATGGTCAGGGTTCGGGTCTCAGTCATGGCAGGAGCCTCGGCGTCCGGGCCGGCCTGGAGGCCAGTGATGCCCTTGCCTGGGGACCACGCCGTCCGGGCTCTCGACTCGGGACGGTTCCCGGCCCGCGCGAACCGGCTCAGCGGGGTGCGGGCGGCGGCGCCCGGAATCGTCGCTGCTGCGAGGCATGATGGGCTCGTGCGCTCCGACCCGACGATCCTCCACGTCGACCTGGACGCCTTCTTCGCGGCGGTCGAGCAGCGGGACAAGCCGTCGCTGCGCGGCAAACCGGTCGTGGTGGGTGGCGTCGGCGGGCGCGGCGTGGTCGCGACGGCGTCGTACGAGGCCCGCGCGTTCGGAGTGCGCTCGGCGATGTCGACCGCGGAGGCGCGGTCACGCTGCCCGAACGCGGCGTTCCTCGTCGGCCGGTTCGACGCCTACCGAGCCAGCAGCCTGAAGGTGATGGCACTGCTGCGTGAGCTCTCACCGCTGGTCGAACCACTCAGCCTCGACGAGGCCTTCGTCGACCTCGCGGCGGCCGACGTCGACGACGTCACCGTGGCGGGTGTCACCGCGGTCGCGGAGAGGCTCAAGGCCGGCATCACCGATGCCACCGGAGGGCTCGTCGGCTCGGTCGGCATCGGCACGTCGAAGTTCATCGCCAAGATCGCCAGCGACCTCGACAAGCCCGACGGCCTCGTCGTCGTCCCGCCGGGCACCGAGCAGGACCTGCTCCGGCCGATGAAGGTAGGGGTGATCCCGGGTGTCGGCCCGGCGACGGCCGAGCGGCTCCGCAGGGTCGGGGTGCACACGATCGAGGAGCTCGAGCAGATCTCAGCCGACGAGCTCGTACGGATCGTGGGACAGGCGCACGGCACCTCGCTGTACCGGCTGGCCCGCGCCCAGGACGATCGGCCGGTCGTGGCGGAGCGGGAGGCCAAGTCGATCAGCGCCGAGGACACCTACGACACCGATCTCGCCGACCGGCGGCTGCTCGAGGGCCTGCTCGACCGGCAGGCGACGAAGGTCACCGAGCGGCTGCGTAAGGCGCGCCTGTCGGGGCGCACGGTCACGGTCAAGATCCGGCTGCACGACTTCACGACGCAGACCCGGTCGACGACGCTCGCGGTCCCCACCGACAGCACCCGCGTCGTGGCCCGCACCGCCCGTGGACTGCTCGCCGAGGTCGACGTGTCGGCCGGCGTCCGGCTGCTCGGCGTCGGCGTCTCCGGACTCGCCGACTGGATCCAGGAGGACCTGTTCGAGGAGTACGACGACGGCGTCCCCGACCCGGAGCCGCTGCCGGAGGAGGAGCTCGCGCGCTTCACCCGCGGCCGGCGCTGGATGCCCGGAATGGACGTCCTGCACGCCGAGCACGGACCGGGCTGGGTGTGGGGGTCGGGCGTCGGGCGGGTCACGGTGCGCTTCGAGACCGCAGAATCCGGTCCGGGACCGGTCCGCACCTTCCGAGCGGACGACCCCGAGCTCGCGATCCCCGAACCAAGGCGCGAGAGCCCCGAGCCGGACGGCGACGCTGTCGTCACACCGCCCGGAACCGCACCGACTCCCCCGGTCTGAGCTGCGCACACACGTCGAGATCCTCCGGCTCGACGACCCCGATCACCGGGTAGCCGCCGGTGGTGGGGTGGTCGCGGAGGAAGACCAGCGGCTGTCCTGACGCCGGGACCTGGACCGCGCCGAGCACCAGACCCTCGCTCGGCAGCTCCGCGTGGTCACGGCGATGCACCGTGGTCCCGTCGAGCCGCAGCGCGACCCGGTTGCTGTTCGCCGACACGGCGTACGGCCGCGAGGTCAGCGACTCGAGTGCCCCGTCGTCGAACCACGCGAGGCGCGGGCCGGCGCGCATCCGTAGGACGATGTCGCTCCCAGTACGCCGGGTGACGCCGACGTCCAGCGCCGCCGGCGGCCCCGATGCGGGGAGCACCGGCAGGACGTCGCCGGCCTGCAGAAGCGGTGGCCCGACCCCCGCCAGCGTGTCGGTCGACCTGGAACCGAGCACGGGCTCGACGTCGAGCCCTCCGGCCACCGTGACGTAGGAGCGCACGCCCCGAAGCGCAGGCCCCACCTCGATGGTCTCGCCCTCGCGAACGCCTACGGGCTCGGCGTACGCCATCGCGCGCCCACCGACGCGGACCTCGCACTCAGCACCAGTCACCGCAAGAGTCATCGCGCTGGTCGCCCGCAACGTGACCCCGCCCGCCGTCGTCTCCAGGAGGGCCGCGTCAGGGTCGTTGCCGACGAGCCGGTTGGCGAGCGCTGCCGCGGCTGCGTCCAGGGCGCCGGCGACAGGGACTCCGAGGTGAGCCCAGCCCGGGCGGCCTCGGTCCTGGATCGTCGTCAGCGGCCCCGGATCGACGACGGTCAGCGCGCGCACGTCAGACCCTCACGAACCGGACCGGCGTGCCCGGCGGCAGCGTGGCAGGTGTCTCGCGCGCGGCGTCCCAGAGCCGCAGCTCGGTGTGTCCGAGCAACCGCCAGCCTCCGGGCGAAGCGCTCGGATAGATCCCGGTGAACTCCCCGGCGAGCCCCACCGAGCCCGCCGGCACGCGCGGCCGCGGGTCAGGATGTCGAGGCATCTGCAGGTGCGGCGGGAGGCCGGTGCAGTAGGCGAACCCGGGCGCGAAGCCGCAGAACGCCACCACGAAGTCGAGGCTGGTGTGGGTGGTTATCGCCTCGTCGACGGTCATGTCCCAGGAACGGGCGATGTCGTCGAGGTCCGGCCCGTCGTACCGGGTCGGCACCTCGACCGGTGGGACGACCATCGGATCGATCGCCTGCGGCTCCCGGCCGGGCAGCTCGCGCACGAGCCGCTCCAGGGCGTCGAGACCGCCGTTACCGGTGAAACCGTCGAAGAGCACCGTGCACGCCGCGGGCACGATGTCGCGCGCCGGCACGTGGCGATCCCGGGCCGCGGCATAGAGGGCGAGCGCCTCGGCGGTGTCGGAAACCTCGACGAGGAGGGCATCGCGACCGTAGCGGTGGACCTTCACGCCGCCAGTCTGCCGGGTGTCGGCCGCGAGGGGGCCGAACATAGGTGTGGGGCTCCTGGAGGTATGAGTTCCAGGAGCCCCACGTTTGACTGGGTCTCTGTGACGTGCCCAGTCGACCGGTCGATCCGCCAGACCCCAGCAGCCTCGTCACCGGCTGCCGTGGTGAGTTGCCCCACCAGTTGGATCCTCGTTCTTCGTCCGATCCCGCTCTCCCTCTCGGGAGTGCGTAGGAGATGTCTACGCCTCGCGCGATGGCGCCGCAAGAGCTAACCGGACCGAGTTCTGACTAATTTACGTTCGCCGGCCCGTCGTCCACAGAACGCCGTCACGCGTCCACACAGATCCGCGACTTCTCCACAGGATTGCGCCGAACCTGTGGACGAGCTAGCTCGGTCGGAGCTCGTACCCGGCCGTCTCCAGAGCCCGTCGTACGGCGTGCGCGGTGGCGACCGCGGACGGCGAGTCGCCGTGCACGCAGAGGGAGTCGACCCCCGACGCCAGCTCGACCGCACGGGCGGCGATCACGTCGGGGTCGTCGAGGACGGCACCCGGTTCGCTGCGCGGGACCAGACGTCCCTCCGTCGTGTAGCCGCGGTCGGGGAAGCCCTCGAGGCGGACCACCCGACCCTCCTCGGCCGCCAGCCCGAGCAGCACCGACCCGGGCAGTCCCAGCACCGGTAACCGGCCCGACCCCTCGAGGACAGCCCTGGCCTGGTCGACGTCGTGCACCACCCGGTTGTAGAGCGCACCGTGCGGCTTGACGTACCCGACCCGGACGCCCTCGTCGGCGGCGATCGCGCCGAGCAGCTCGACCTGCGCGGCGACCTGCTCGGCCAAAAGCCCGGCGGGCACGTCGAGGTCGCGGCGCCCGAAGCCCTCGCGGTCGGCGTACGACACCTGGGCTCCGAGCGCCACGCCGATGCGGGCGGCCTCCCGGCACACCAGGCGCATGGTCGCTTCGTCGCCGGCGTGGTAACCACAGGCCACATTGGCGCTCGTCACCACGGCCAGCAGGCCGGCGTCGTCGGTGACTCCCTCACCGAGGTCCGCGTTCAGGTCGATCCGCAGTCCCATGGCCCGATTGTCTCGGATAGCGTCAACGCATGCCCCCGTCCTTCCCTGTAGCCCGTCGTGTCCCGATCGAACGTAGTCATCACGGCGACACCTTCGTCGACGACTACGAGTGGATGCGCGACAAGCAGTCGCCCGAGACCGTGGACTACCTCGAGGCGGAGAACGCGTACACCGAACAGCGCACCGCCCACCTCGCCGACCTGCGACAGCAGCTCTTCGACGAGATCAAGAACCGCACCCGGGAGACCGACCTCTCCGTCCCCGCTCGCATCGGCGACTACTGGTACTACAGCCGCACCATCGAGGGTCAGCAGTACGGCCTCAGCTGCCGGCGGGCCATCGCCGGGCCCGACGACTGGACGCCGCCTCCGCTCGAGGCCGGCGTCGCGGTTCTCGGCGAGGAGGTGCTCCTCGACGTCAACGAGCTGGCCGAGGGCCACGAGTTCTTCTCACTCGGCACGGCGTCGATCAGTCCCGACGGCCACCTGCTGGCCTACAGCACGGACACCGTGGGTGACGAGCGGTTCCTGTTGCAGGTGAAGGACCTGCGCACCGGCGAGGTGCTCGCCGACCAGGTCCCGAACACGCTCGGCCCTGCCGTGTGGGACCTGCGCGGCACCGTCCTCTTCTACACGACCGTCGACGACTCCTGGCGTCCCGACAAGGTCTGGCGGCACACGCTCGGGCAGCCGGTGGACGACGACGTCGTCGTTCACCACGAGGAGGACGCCCGGTTCTGGACGTCGGTGGGCCGGACCCGCAGCGACCGCCTGCTGGTGATCGGATCCGGCTCCAAGACCACGACCGAGTACCGCATCCTCGAAGCCGCGGACCCGCTCGGCGAGTTCCGGGTCGTCGCGCCCCGGCGGCAGGGCGTCGAGTACGGCGTGGAGCATGCGGTCATCGCCGGCAAGGACCGGCTGTTGGTGCTGCACAACGAGAACTCCGTCAACTACGCCCTCGCCACGGCCCCGCTCGACGCCGACTCCCCCGACCAGTGGCAGCCGCTGCTCGCGCACGACCCCGCCGTACGCCTCGAGGACGTCGATGCGTTCGAGACCCACCTCGTGGTCAGCCAGCGCAGCAACGGACTGACGCAGCTCCGGGTGATCGAGCTGACGGAGGACGGGACGGGTGACGACTACCTGATCGGCTTCGACGACCCCGTCTACACCGTCGGCGCCGCAGGCAACCCCGAGTTCCACCAGCCGACGATCCGGTTCGGCTACACGACGATGGCGACCCCGCCCGCCGTCTACGACTACGACGTCGCGCGCCGCGAGCTCACACTGCTCAAGCAGACGCCCGTCGAGGGTGACTTCGACCCGACCCGGTACGAGCAGCACCGCGACCTGGGCGACCGCTGACGACGGCACCCAGGTGCCCATCTCCCTGGTCTGCCCGAAGGACGCCCCGCGTGACGGCACCATGCCGATGCTGCTCTACGGCTACGGCTCCTACGAGGACTCGATCGACCCGTACTTCACGATCTCCCGCCTCTCGCTGCTCGACCGCGGGATCGGCTTCGCGATCGCTCATGTCCGCGGCGGCGGCGAGATGGGACGCACCTGGTACGACGACGGCAAGCTGCTGCACAAGGCCAACACGTTCACCGACTTCGTCGCCTGCGCCCGCCATCTCGCGGACGAGGGCTGGACCGCCTCCGATCGGCTGGTTGCAGAGGGCGGCAGCGCGGGCGGGCTGCTGGTCGGCGCGGTGGCCAACCTGGCGCCGGAAGCGTTCCGCGGCATCCTCGCCGAAGTGCCCTTCGTCGACCCGCTCACGACGATCCTCGACCCGTCGCTCCCGCTGACCGTCGTGGAGTGGGAGGAGTGGGGCAACCCGCTCGAGGACCCCGAGGTCTACGCCTACATGAAGGCGTACAGCCCCTACGAGAACGTCGAGCCCAAGCGCTACCCCGCCATCCTCGCCGAGACCTCCCTGCACGACACCCGGGTGCTCTACGTCGAGCCGGCGAAGTGGGTGGCCAGGCTGCGCTCGGTGATCGAGAACCCCGACGACGTCCTGCTCAAGACCGAGATGTCGGCGGGCCATGGCGGCGTCAGCGGCAGGTACAACGCCTGGCATGACCGCGCGTTCAGCTACGCCTGGGTGATCGACCTGCTCGGACGCGCCTGAATCGCCACCCATCCGACCCTCTCCCTGGAACGAACCCGTACTGAAACTGAAACCGAACCTGAGAAGTCGCTGAGATCTGGTTGCATCGGCAACTTTCGGCGTGTGCCGCACGTCGTACAGGGCAGAAGAGCGGGACGGGAAACAGTCCCGGATCGGGAATCCTGACGGGCCTTCGTCCGTTGGGATGACTACAGGGACTACCCGCGGGTAAGGGCCTTGGAGAGGGAAGGGAGCGCACGTGGCAACGAGTCGCACGCACACACGCGAGATCGAGGGACGCGACAGTGTCGGGATGTACCTCGATGAGATCGCGCGTACTCCGCTGCTCGACGCTGTCACCGAGGTCGAACTCAGCAAGACGATCGAAGCCGGGCTTTTCGCCCAGCAGCTGCTCGACGAGGGGCGGGTCGGACGTCGCAAGGGCGGCGCCCCGAAGTACGCCACCCAGGAGGAGCTCGAGTGGATGGTCGAGGAAGGTGAGCGCGCGATCCAGCGGTTCATCGAGTCGAACCTCCGCCTGGTCGTCTCGATTGCCCGCAAGTACGGTCGCAGCCAGATGCCGATGCTCGACCTGGTCCAGGAGGGCAACACCGGCCTGATCCGTGCGGTCGAGAAGTTCGACTACCGCAAGGGCTTCAAGTTCTCGACGTACGCCACCTGGTGGGTCCGCCAGGCGATCACCCGCGGCATCGCGCAGCAGGCCCGCGTCGTCCGCCTCCCCGTGCACGTGGTCGAGGAGCTCAACCAGGTCGGCGCCGCACGCCGCACCCTCGAGCGCCAGCTGGGCCGCGACCCGGACCCCGAGGAGATCGCCACCGAGCTCGGCATGGACATCGACCGGGTCCTCGACCTGATGAGCTGGGGCCGTGACCACGTCAGCCTCGACACCCCCGTCGACGACAACGGTGACACCTCGCTCGGCGACCTGATCGCCCAGGAGACCGCGCCCGGACCCGACAGCACCTTCCTCGACGTCGAGTCCAAGAGCCGACTGGGCACGCTCGTCGAGCTGCTCGACGACCGCGCCGCCGACATCATCCGCTCCCGCTACGGCCTGGTCGACGGCCGGCAGCACAAGCTCGCCGACATCGGCGCCAAGCACGGCATCTCCGCCGAGCGGGTGCGCCAGCTCGAGCGCGAGGCGCTGAACAAGCTCCGCACGCTCGCCGACCCCGACCTGGCTGCCTAGCCGGACCGCTCCGCCGCGCCCAACGCTTCGACGACCTCCGTGACCCGGTCACGGAGGTCGTCGAGCGTTCCGGTGTTGTCGATGACGTGCGTCGCGATGGCGAGCCGTTCCTCGCGGCCGGCCTGCGCGGCGATCCGCGCCTCGGCCTCCTCGCGGCTCCAGCCGCGCTGCGACACCATCCGTTCGATCTGGGTCTCCGCCGGTACGTCGACGACCACGACGGCGTCGAAGGCGTCGCCCTGACCGGTCTCGGCCAGCAGCGGAATGTCGTGCACGACGATCGCTCCCTCAGGCGCGGCCTCCTCGAGCTCGGCACCACGCGCGCGCACCAGGGGATGCACGATCGCCTCGAGCCGGCGTCGCGCGCCCTCGTCAGCGAAGACGATCGCCCCCATCGCCGGCCGGTCGAGCTCGCCGTCCTCGGTCAGGATCTCGTCGCCGAACTCCTCGACGACGCGACGCAGCCCCTCGGTCCCGGGGGCCACCACCTCGCGAGCCAGGACGTCGGCATCCACCACGACGACTCCGAGCTCGCGCAGGATCCGGGTCACCGCGCTCTTCCCCGAGGCCACTCCCCCGGTCAGTCCCACTCTCCGTACCGTCACCGGCGCAGTATGTCAGTGCCCCGTGCCACGATCGGAGCCATGACCGAACACCCGTTGACGCAGTACCTGGTGGCGTCGTCCCTCGACGGCTTCATCGCCGACGAGAGCGACGGCCTTGAGTGGCTGCTGAGCATGCCCGGTGGGGACGACGAGGCGAACCCGTACCCGGCGTTCATCGAGAAGGTCGGGGCGCTCGCGATGGGAGCCCACACGTACGAGTGGGTCCAGCGGCACCATCCCGGGCAGTGGTTCTACGACGACCGGCCGACGTGGGTCTTCACGCACCGCGACCTGACACCCATCGACGGAGCCGACGTGCGGTTCACCGCCGAACCAGTCCGCGAGGTGCACGCGGCCATGCTGGAGGCTGCCGAGGGCCGCAACGTCTGGATCGTCGGCGGTGGCGAGCTGGTCGGGCAGTTCCTCGACGAGGACCTGCTCGACGAGATGATCGTCTCGATCACGCCCGTCGTCCTGGGGGCTGGTGCTCCGCTGCTCCCGCGCCGACGGACACAGCCGATGCGACTGCTGTCGGCGACACCGTCACCGGCCGCGACGTTCGTGCACCTGCACTACTCGCTGCGCTGAGCAGCCTGGCACCATGGCGCGGTGGCCTACGCACCCCTCGAGACCGGCGACCGGATCGCGCTGCTGGTTCCCGGCTCCGTGGACTACGTCCGGCTGGTGATGACGTTCCTGGCCGCTGGCATGGTGCCGGTCCCCCTGGATCCCAAGCTCACCGCGCGCGAGCGGTCGGCCATTCTCGACTACGTGCGCCCTGCCTTGGTGGTGGAGCACGCTGACCAGGTCGGCGAGCTGCTGGCCGGAGCCCCGGCTCAGACCCGCGGGTCGACACTGCCGCTGGTCCGGCCGATGCACCTGACCAGCGGCACGACCGGATCCCCGAAAGGCGTCTGGTCGGGGCAGCTCGCTCCTGAGGACGCCGAGGCGCTGGTGGCCGAGGAGCGCGAGCTGTGGGGCTTCGCAGCGGACGACGTGAACCTGGTTCTGAGCCCGCTGCACCACTCGGCGCCGCTGCGGTTCGCGGTCGGCACCCTGCTCGCGGGCGGGCGGATCGTCGTCCCCGGACCGTTCGACCCGGCGACCGTGACCGCGGCGATCGAGGCTGATCGACCCACCACCATGTTCTGCGTACCGACACACCTGCAGAGGCTGTTCGCGCACTGGGACGAGGTGGGCGTTCCCGATCTCTCGTCGTTCCGGCTGGTTGCCCACGCGGGCGCGGCCTGCCCCACCGCGGTGAAGCGGCGGCTGATCGAGCTCTTCCCCGAGGGGTCCACCTGGGAGTTCTACGGCTCCACGGAGGGCCAGTTCACGGCCTGCCGGAGTGAGGAGTGGCTCACCCGGCCCGGCACCGTCGGGCGCGCGAGGGCCGGCCGCACGATCGAGGTCGACCCCGACGGGACGATCTGGTGCTCGGTGCCGAGGCACGCGCGTTTCAGCTACTGGGAGGACCCCGAGAAGACGGCAGCGGCATGGCGCGGCGACGCGTTCACGGTCGGCGACCTGGGGCGTCTCGACGACGAGGGCTACGTGTACCTCGACGGCCGGCGCGAGGACCTGATCATCTCCGGTGGCGTCAACGTGTACCCGGTCGAGGTCGAGAACGTGCTGCGCGAGCATCCGGACGTGGACGACGTCGCGGTGTTCGGCGTACCGGACCCCGAGTGGGGGCAGCGCGTCTGCGCGGCAATCGTGGGCGCTGCGCACCCGGCCTCGCTCGCGGCCTTCACGCGGGAGCGGCTGGCGCCACCCAAACGCCCGAAGACCTACTACCCCATAGACACGCTGCCGCACACCGCGACCGGGAAGGTACGCCGCCTCGAGCTCGCAGAACGTGACTGGCCCGCCTAGTTGGCGGCGCTGAACATCCGGCGGTACTGCTGTGGGCTCACCGAACGGGCTCGGCCGAAGTGCTGCCGCATCGTCGCGGCGTTGCCGAACCCGACCTCATCGGCGATCCACTCCACGGAGTAGGCGGTGGACTCCAGCAGCTGCTCGGCCCGAAGCACCCGTTGGCTGGTGATCCACGCGTGCGGCGTCGTACCGGTCTCGGCACGGAAGCGGCGGGCGAAGGTACGGGGTGACATCGCGGCCCGACGGGCAAGGCTCTCCACGCTGTGCTGCTCACCGATGTGCTCGACCAGCCAGGTCAGCAGCGGCCCGAGCGTCTCACCGTCGCACTCGGGCACCACCGACCGGATGAACTGGGCCTGGCCTCCGTCGCGTTGCGGAGGCACCACCATGCGCCGGGCGACCATGCTCGCAATGTTGGCGCCGAACTCCTTGCGGTACAGGTGCAGCGAGGCGTCCAACCCCGCGGCGGAGCCGGCGCTCGTGATCACCGGGTCCTCGTCGACGTACAGGACCTCGGGGATCACGTGGGCACGCGGGAAGCGCGCCGACAGCTCTTCGGTGAAGCGCCAGTGGGTCGTGCAGTCCCGATCGTCGAGGAGGCCGGCCTCGCCGAGCGCGAACGCACCGGAGCACACCGACATGATCCGTGCGCCTCGCTCGCTCGCGGCTCGCAGAGCCTCGACGACCGCGCCGGGCACGGGGTCGTTGCGAGGGACGGCGGGCACGCCGATCAGGTCGGCCTCGGCGAGCCGTTCGAGTCCGTGCTCCACGGTGAGACCGAACCCCGCGGTGGTCTTGATGACGCCGGGCTGCGGCGCGCAGAGGGCGAAGTCGAAGACCGGGATGCCCTGGTCGGATCGGTCCGTGCCCCAGGCTTCGCACAGCACCCCGACCTCGAACGGTGCGACGCCGTCATAGACGACGGTGGCGACGTTTTTGATCACCTGGCCATGGTGGCACATGATTGGCAGAAAATCGATGGTGAATGGCGTTCCTGCCACTCGTGGCAGGAACGCCATGAGCGCACGATAATTGCCATGACCATCCTCTTCGACCTGGTGACCCTGGCCCTTTTGGTCTTCGCGGCCCGCCTCCTGATCACGTACGTCCGCCATGACGACTTCACCCGAAGCCGCCCCCAGCCCACCGTCCCGCGCGCGCCCCGGCCCTACACGCTGGACGCGAACGGCATCCCGATCTTCGACCCCCGTTGACCCCGGCATGCGAAAGGGCCCGGACACCACCGTCAGGTGGGCCGGGCCCTTTCGTTCGAGCGTGAGCGCTGTTTCAGCGTTGGCTCACTGATCCCTCACGGATCAGGAAGCGCCGCCGGTCAGCTTCTCGCGGAGCGCCTGGAGCGCCTCGTCGGACGCGAGCGAACCCGCGGTCTCCGCCGGAGCGGCACCACCCTCGGCCGGAGCCGGCTCGGAGGAGTACGAGGTGGCCTCGCCAGCCTCGACCTCGGCCTTGGCGGCCTCGGCCTGCTGCTTGACGTGCGCCTCCCAGCGAGCGTGCGCCTTGGCGTACTGCTCCTCCCAGACGGCGCGCTGGTCGTCGTAGCCCTCGAGCCACTCGCCCGTCTCCGGGTCGAAGCCCTCGGGGTAGATGTAGTTGCCCTGCTCGTCGTACGACGCGGTCATGCCGTACAGCGTCGGGTCGAACTCCTCGGCCTCGGACGCGGTCGCGGTCTCGTTGGCCTGCTTGAGGGACAGCGAGATCCGGCGACGCTCGAGGTCGATGTCGATGATCTTGACCATGACGTCGTCGTTGACCTGGACGACCTGCTCGGGGATCTCGACGTGACGCTCGGCCAGCTCGGAGATGTGCACCAGACCCTCGATGCCCTCCTCCACGCGGACGAAGGAACCGAACGGAACGAGCTTGGTGACCTTACCCGGGACGATCTGACCGATCTGGTGGGTCCGGGCGAAGTGCTGCCACGGGTCCTCCTGCGTCGCCTTGAGCGACAGGGAGACACGCTCGCGGTCCATGTCGACGTCGAGCACCTCGACGGTGACCTCGTCACCGACGGCCACGACCTCGGACGGGTGGTCGATGTGCTTCCAGGAGAGCTCGGAGACGTGGACGAGTCCGTCGACGCCGCCGAGGTCCACGAACGCACCGAAGTTGACGATCGAGGAGACGACACCCTTGCGGATCTGACCCTTCTGGAGCTGGGTCAGGAAGCCCTGACGCACCTCGGACTGGGTCTGCTCGAGCCACGCACGACGCGAGAGCACCACGTTGTTGCGGTTCTTGTCGAGCTCGATGATCTTCGCCTCGAGCTCCTGGCCGACGTACGGCTGGAGGTCGCGGACGCGACGCATCTCGACGAGCGACGCGGGCAGGAAGCCGCGGAGCCCGATGTCCAGGATGAGACCACCCTTGACGACCTCGATGACGGTACCGGTGACGACGCCGTCCTCTTCCTTGACCTGCTCGATGGTGCCCCAGGCGCGCTCGTACTGTGCGCGCTTCTTGGAGAGGATCAGGCGGCCTTCCTTGTCCTCCTTCTGGAGGACGAGGGCTTCGACCTTGTCGCCGACGGACACAACCTCAGAGGGGTCTACGTCGTGCTTGATCGAAAGCTCACGCGAGGGGATGACGCCCTCGGTCTTGTAGCCGATGTCGAGCAGGACCTCGTCGCGGTCCACCTTGACGATGGTGCCTTCGACGATGTCGCCATCGTTGAAGTACTTGATGGTCGCGTCGATTGCGGCGAGGAAGTCCTCTTCGGACCCGATGTCGTTGACCGCAATCTGCGGTGCGTCCGAAAGAGCGGGGGTGATCGTCATAAGGGAATTGGTTCCTTGGGATGGATGGAGTTGTGCGGACGCGCGTGAAGTCCGGTTTCACTACCCAAGGATCTTGGATCCGCCCCGCGGTGACGCCGGTCGGAGAGATAGCGAGCGTGAGTCTGCTATGTCCGAGACTCAGGCAGACTTCTGCGCACCGCTCAGGATACGCGGGGTTCGCCGCGGGAGTCCAACCGGGCGGATCCGGACAGTTCTACCCCGGTAGTCGAGCGTCCCGTTGGTCGAGCGTCCTGATGGTCGAGCGTCCCGTTGGTCGAGCTTGTCGAGACCACTCACGCGGTGGCATGCAGGTCGCCCGCGCGGGCGATGGCCAGCAACTGCGCGTGAGCGCGGTCGGCCACCGGGTTCTGGCCTCGCCGGGACGCCAGCTCGACCAGCGCGAAGAGGTCGGCCGCGCGCGCCCGGTCGAGCACGTCGGGGCTCGCGTCCGGGACCAGCGCGGCGTACGTCGACAGGACGGCGTCGGCGAAGGCCGGGTCGCGCTGGAAGCGGAGCAGGTTGCCCAGGTCGGCCACCGGCGACCCGGCGTGGGCGAACTCCCAGTCGAGAAGGCCTGTGACCTGCAGCGTACGCCGGGTCGACGAGCAGGTTCTTCGGGTTGAAGTCGCTGTGCACGAGGCAGACCCGCTCCACCGCGTCGAGGATCGACTGGGCTTCCGTGGCGACACCGACCAGGGCCGCGTAGTCGTCGCCGCCCCACTCCTGGATCGCCGACCCCTCGCGCAGCGTCTCGACCCAGCCGGGCAGGTCGGAGAAGCCGGACCAGGTCTCGATCCGCAGCTCGCCGTCCACGAACATCCCGGGCCGCACCATCGGCATCTGGGCCAGCCGGGCCAGGATCTCGCCGAGTGCAGCCCCGACCCTCGCGAGGCCGGGCGTGTCCAGGCTGGGCAGCACGGTGTCGAGCCGCTCCCCCGGCAGGAACGACGTCACCAGGACGGCAGGAGTCCCCGTCGCGGGGTCGGGCCGACGTACCTCCAGCACCTCTGGCACCGGCAGCAGCCCCCGTACGAGACGGAGCACAGCGGCGTCCACCTCGACGGCGGCAGGCCCACGCGCCGCGCC
This sequence comes from uncultured Actinomycetota bacterium, assembly GCA_963768905.1. GTDB lineage: Bacteria > Actinomycetota > Actinomycetes > Propionibacteriales > Nocardioidaceae > Nocardioides_B. Next base: position 354,245 of record CAVYJQ010000001.1, read on the forward strand.
GCGACCCGCGTAGATCCGCACCACGCTGCGCTCCCCCAGCGAGTCCGCCAGAAACGTCTCGCCGCTGAAGCCGCCCTCGAGCGGGGTCATCCCGTAGTCCACGGGGTGATGCTGTCACGCGGCCCCGCCGAGGCCAGCCGCTACGCTCCTGCCATGCCACAGCACGCACCGGTCAGATGACCATGCCCGAGGGCGTGCACCCCGTCCGACGTACCGCCGGGGAGTCGGAGAGCCGGCACGCCAACCGCCGCGACTGGGACGCCTACGCCGACGAGTACCAGTCCACGCACGGGGAGTTCCTGCGCGACGTCGGGTTCATCTGGGGCCCGGAGGGGGTCGACGAGGGCGCCGTCGGCGTGCTCGGCGACGTGACCGGACGCCACGTCCTGGAGATCGGCTGCGGCGCCGCCCAGTGCGCCCGCTGGCTGACAAGTCGCGGCGCCACCGCCGTCGGCCTCGACCTGTCGGAACGGCAGCTCCAGCACGCCCACCGGATCGACGACTCCACCGGCCTGCATGTCCCCGTCGTCTGCGGGACAGCGACGCACCTCCCGTTCGCCGACGACTCGTTCGACGTCGCGTTCTCGGCGTTCGGCGCACTGCAGTTCGTCGAGGAGATCGACCGCACCGTCCACGAGGTGGCCCGCGTACTCCGGCCCGGCGGGCGGTTCGCGTTCTCGATCACCCACCCGATCCGGTGGAGCTTCCCCGACGACCCGACCCGCGAGGGACTGACGGTGACCTCGTCGTACTGGGACCGCACCCCGTACGTCGAGGAGGACGAGGGGTCGGGACAGGCCAGGTACGTCGAGCACCATCGCACCCTGGGCGACTGGGTGCGGCTGCTCGCACGGGCCGGGTTCACGATCAGCGACCTGCTCGAGCCCGAATGGCCCGAGGGCCACGACCGGGTCTGGGGCGGGTGGGGCCCGGAGCGGGGCGCACTCATCCCCGGGCACCGCGATCTTCGCCGCCGACCTCCCGACATGACAGAAGGGGCGCCGCTCGCGCGACGCCCCTTCCCTTGCTACTTCGTTGCTAGTTCGCTCAGATCACCCGGCGACGCAGGGCGAACGCACCCGCGCCGGCGCCGAGCAGGCCGAGTCCGGTGAGGCCGCGAGCCACGTTGCGCTCGCCCTCGCCGTCCTCACCCTGGATGACGTAGCTGTACGCCGTCAGCCCGGTCGCACCCTCGGGGGCGCCGTAGGCCATCTTCTCGGTGTTGGCGCGCTCGGCGCCGGCCTCGATGGTGGCGTAGAGCTCGCCGAACCGCTGCGCGGTGTCCTCACCGGCACCGACCAGCTGCTTGGTGCCCTCGTCGGAGAGACGCTGAGCGCCGTCGACCAGCTGCGGCGCGCCGTCAGCGGCCTGACCCAGACCCTCGGAGAGCTGACGCGAACCGTCCGCTGCACCGATCAGACCGTCGGTCAGCTCCTTCGAGCCATCGGCGAGCTTCTGCGAGCCGTCGTCGATCGCGCCCAGGCCGGCCGCGAGCTCACCGAGCTTGCTGTAGAGCAGCGAGCCGCCCGCGTCGAGCTCACCCGAGCCCGCGAGGAGCTTCGAGGTGCCGCCCTTGAGGTCGCCGCTGCCGGCAACAAGAGCGTCGGCGCCGCAGAGCAGCGTCAGCGCGTTGGGGTCACAGCCCTTGGCCGGCACCGAGACGCCGGCGAGCAGCGTCTGCGTGATGTTCGCAGTGATCGAGTCGACGAGCACCGGGATGCTGGTCTTGAAGAAGGCGACCGCCTGCTGCACGCCACAGTCGTCGGCCGGGGAGGCCGTCGACGCGCCGATCGCACAGTTCGGGTTCGCACCCGGGTTGTTCAGGCCGCCCTTGATCTTGTCGATCGCAGCACCCGAGCCGGTGATCTGCGACTTGATTCCACCAGACACCGAGTCAACGCCAGCGCGCAGTTCCGTCAGCGACTCCTTCTGCGACGTTTCCACGGCAGCGGCTGTGCCAGCAACCGTGGCCTGGCAGACCGCGCCACAGTCGGACGCGGAAGCGATCCCGTTGATGGCCGCCTTGAGCTTGGCGACAGTGCCGTCCACAGTTGCCGGCCCTGCCAGCGCAACTCCGAGCTTGTAGCTGATGAAGTCCAGCGCATCGGTGGCACCACACTTGCTGGTGTCCTTGGCCGCGCAGGCGGCCTGTGTCGCCTGCGGGTTCGTCAGGCCGTAGCGGACCGCGTTCAGGCCGCCGAAGATCGTGGCGGGCTGGCCGGTGGCCGGGTTGGTCACGTCATTGGGGTTGCCGATGCCGTTGACGACGTTCTGCATGCCGCCGAGCAGCGCCTGGTACTCCGTGTTCGCGGCGAGCTGCTTGCGCACCGACTCCGGCAGCACCTTCACGCCCGACTCGAGCAGGAGCAGGCCGTCGCGCAGGGCCTTCTGGCCCTCGAGGATCTGACCGGCGCCGTTGTCGAGCTCGAGCGCGCCACCCGAGAGCTCGCCGAGGCCACCGCTGAGGGTGCCGGCTCCGTCGCGGAGCAGCTTGCCCCCGTCCGAAGCCTTGCCCGCACCATCGGCGAGCTGACCCGCACCGTCGGCGAGCTTGGTCGCACCCGGCACGGCCTTGTCGGAGAGGCCGACGTACAGCTGGTCGGAGCCGTCGCGGAGCTGGATCAGCCCGGCGAGCAGGTCGCCGGCGCCGTCGCGCAGCTTGAGCAGGTTCTCGTCGATCGTCGAGGCGCCCTCGGCGAGCTCGATGCCCGACTCCGCGCCGCCCTTGTAGCTGGCGCCAGCGCTGGCGAAGGTCGGCGACTCGAGCGGGTTCACCGGCAGTGCGGTGATGTCGGCGCGGGGCACGACACCGTCGGTGACGGTGGCCGTGTAGCCGAACTCAGCCGTGGCGGAGCCGAGCGGCGGGAACAGCGTCATCGTGAACGACAGCTTGGTGCCGCCCTTGCCGTCGCCGGCCATGTTGGCCTGCTTCGACGCGACGTCGGTGAAGGTGGACGGCGCCACGGTGGTCAGCGAGCCGACCATCGGGACCGGAACGGCCACGGTCTTGGTGATCGTTCCGCCCAGGCCGTCGTCGAAGGTGATCTCCTGAGGAGCGGCGGTGACGTTCTCCACCGAGTAGAGAACCTCGAGCTCGCCGGCCGCGCCGACGATGTCGCCCGGCTCGACCTTCTTGCCGTCGAGGAAGTACTGGACGTTGACGTCCAGGGGCAGCTCGCCGTCGAAGTTGCTGACTGAGCGCAGGCGCTCCTCGCCGTCAACCGTCAGACGGGCGACCTGGTTGCCGCCCTCGACGTCGAAGCCACCGAAGGAGTCGAGGTTGCGGAGACCGTCGGCCTCGATCGGGTTGGACACATCAACCGTGCCGGTGCCGGTGAAGGCCAGCTGCTCGTAGACGCGCTTGGTCTGAACGGCGCCGGAGGCGTCGGTGTAGACCTGGATCGTCTCGGTGTTGGTGACGTCGACGGTGCCGCCTACGGCTGACGCCGCAGGGGCCCAGGACAGGGCGGCGACGCTGGTCGTCGCCAGGATCGCCGCGATGCGCAACGACCGGGAGTTCTTCGGGCGGATCACTTAACCGTCTCCATCATGTCGTCAAGGGGGGTGCCGGCGTCCGCGTCGGAGCGGGTCTCGCGCGGGGCGGTGGCGGACGGGGCGTCGGTGCGCGGGGCCGTCAGGGCGACGACCAGGTAGCCGACGCCGGCGGTCACCAGCAGTGCAGTCGCCGTGCTCAGCGAAGTCGTGGCGACCTCAGGCGGAGCGGCGGCGAACGTGTACTCGTAGGCCCCGGCCATCGCCGCGGCACCCACGAGGAGCGACCACAGCGGCAGGCGGTTGGCGCTGGCGGCCGCGACGACCGTGACCAACGCGATGACGACGGCGACCGTGACGGCACGTCCCGCAGCGCTGTCGGGCAGCAGGCCGGCGCGGACGATGAAGCCGATCCAGGCCACGACGAGGCCGATGCCGAAGCCGGCGAGCCGCATCGACGGCCGGCGGTCGGGTACGAGCCCGATCACAGCACCGAGGGCGACGCCCAGCAGGGCCACCGGCTCGAGCTTCAGGTCAAGCAGGTCGCCCAGAATGACGACCAGGAAGGCAGAAATCGCAAGGACTCCGCCGACGAAAGTTGTTTTGCGCATGCTCGCGCCCAGCTCCCTCCACAAAGAAGCCACGTCCCAGAAGAAGCCGGACGTGGCCGCGTGCCCCTCCCTGGAACACGTGATTTGAGTGTACGTACCAAGTAGTAGGTTTGGGCAGTCTCGATACCGTGACCCTCGACACGTGCTCACCGCGATCACCCGCATGACCTGCCCCGGCATGGGGCGACCCCCTAGGGTTCAGCTGTGACCCGCGCGCCCCAGACCACCCCCGTGCTCCGCGGCGGGGCCGTCATCGCTGGGGCGATGGGCGTCATGAACCTCACCACCTACGCGTTCACGATCCTCGCCGCCCGGCTGCTCGGACCGGTCGAGTTCGGCGCCCTCGCCGCGTTGATGGGCCTGCTCCTGGTCCTCAACGTCCTCTCGCTGGGCCTCCAGGCCACCGGTGCCCGCCGCATCGCGGCCGCGCCCAACGGGCGGACGGGCATCGAGCAGGCGGTGATGCGGACGACGTACCGCTGCGCAGCGGTCCTGGGCGTCCTGTCACTGCTCGCGGTGCCGCTGGTCTCGGCGGTGCTGAACCTCGACTCCTGGACGGTCGCCGCGCTGATCGCAGTCACGGTCGGTGCCGCTGACCGTGATGGGCGGCCAGGCCGGGATCCTGCAAGGCGAACGGCGTTGGACCGCGCTCGCTGCGGTCTACCTCGCGATGGGGGTGGGTCGCCTCGCGTTCGGCATCGTCGCGCTCGTGGTGGAGCCCGACACCCTCGGCGCCATGGTCGGGGTGACCGTCGGCGCCTTCGCGCCCGTCGTCGTGGGCTGGTTGGTGCTGCGCAACGCCAACCGGGAACGCACAGCCGCGCCCGCGACGGCCACCGGGCCGGACCAGACGACCGAGGCCATGTCCACCGGCGGCCTGCTGCGCGAGGTCTTCAACAACTCCCACGCGCTGCTGGCGTTCTTCGCGCTGTCGAACGTAGACGTCGTGATCGCTCGCAACGTCCTCGACGAGCAGCAGGCGGGCCTGTACGCCGGCGGCCTGATCCTCACCAAGGCAGTGCTCTTCCTGCCGCAGTTCGTGGTGGTGATCGTGTTCCCGTCGATGTCGAGCGTTCAGTCCGCCCGGCGGATGAACCTGAAGGCGTTGGGCATCGTGCTCGCCATCGGTGCGGCGACCGTGGTGGGTGCCGCCGTGCTCTCGGGGCTCGCCGTCACGTTCGTCGGCGGGCCGCAGTACGCCGAGCTCCAGAACCTGCTCTGGGTGTTCGCGGGTCTCGGGACGCTGCTGGCGATGTTGCAGCTGATGGTCTACAACGTGGTGGCACGCCAGCGGCAGCGCGCCGTCTTCGCGATCTGGACCGCGCTCGTGCTCCTCGTCCTGACCGCCGCGTTCACAGGCTCGGTGCGTGACCTGGTGCTGACCGTGCTCGCGGTCGACGCCGTCCTGTTCGCGGTGCTGCTGCTCCGCGCCGGGGCACGGTCGCGACGTACGTCCGCTGACGGGCCGCTCGCCGACCTAGTGCGCGGCCTCGTGCCAGCTACGACCGGTTCCCACCGAGACGTCGAGCGGCACGGTGAGCTCGGCCGCGGCGGCCATCTCTCGACGCACGAGCTCCTCGAGGCGGGCGGCCTCCCCCGGCGCAACCTCGAACACGAGCTCGTCGTGAACCTGCAGCAGCATCCGTGACGTGAGCTCGGCCTCGCGCAGCGCCTTGTCGACCCGCAGCATCGCGACCTTGATGATGTCGGCGGCCGATCCCTGGATCGGCGCGTTGAGCGCCATCCGCTCGGCCATCTCACGGCGCTGACGGTTGTCGCTGGTCAGGTCGGGGAGGTACCGGCGCCGACCGAGGATGGTCTCGGTGAACCCGGTGCGACGGGCCTCGTCGACCACGCCGGCCAGGTAGTCACGGATGCCGCCGAACGTCTCGAAGTACTCGTCCATGAGGCCCTTGGCCTCACCGGTGTCGATGGCGAGCTGCTGCGAGAGCCCGTACGCCGAGAGCCCGTACGCCAGGCCGTAGTTCATCGCCTTGATCTTGGCGCGCATCTCGGTGGTGACGTCCGTCGGCTCGACGTCGAACACTCGTGCCGCGGTCACCGAGTGGAAGTCGCGGCCCGAGCGGAACGCCTCGATCAGCAGCTTGTCCTCGGAGAGGTGCGCCATGATCCGCATCTCGATCTGGCTGTAGTCGGCCGTCAACAGCGACTCGTACCCCGAGCCGACGACGAAGCCCTCGCGGATGCGACGACCCTCCTCGGTGCGCACCGGGATGTTCTGCAGGTTCGGGTCGGTCGACGACAGCCGCCCCGTGGCAGCGATCAGCTGGTTGAACGTCGTGTGGATCCGGCCGTCCGAGGCGACCGTCTTGAGCAACCCCTCCACCGTCTGGCGGAGCCGGGACACGTCGCGGTGTCGCAGCAGCGCGAGCAGGAACGGATGCTCAGTCTTCACGTAGAGCTGCTGGAGCGCGTCGGCGTCGGTGGTGTACCCGGTCTTGGTGCGCTTCGTCTTCGGCATGTTGAGCTCGTCGAAGAGCACCACCTGAAGCTGCTTGGGCGAGCCGAGGTTGATCTCCTTGCCGATCACGTCGAACGCCTCGTCGGCGGCGGCCTTCACCTCGCCGGCGAAGTGCGACTCCAGCCCTTCGAGCAGCTCGACGTCGACGGCGATCCCGATCCGCTCCAGGTCGGCCAGCACGTGCACCAGCGGGAGCTCGACGTCGGCGAGCAGGCTGGTGCCGCCCCGGTCGGCGAGCTCGTCGTCGAGCGCCGCGGCGAGCTCGAGGACGGTCCACGCCTGCAGCATCGCGGTGTCGCCCGAGGCGTCATCACCCACGGTGTCGAAGCTGAGCTGGCCGTCGTCCGCATCGGACTCGACCTTCAGCTCCCGCTTCAGGTACCGCAGGGTGAGGTCGGCGAGGTCGTAGGAACGCTGGTCGGGCCGGGCCAGGTACGCCGAGAGCGCGGTGTCGCGGTCGAGGCCGGCCAACGTCCAGCCCCGGGCGGCCATCGCCAGCATCGGGCCCTTCGCGTCGTGCAGCACCTTGCGGTACGCCGGGTCGGCGAGCCAGGCCGCGAGGGCGGTGTCGTCCTCGGGGCTGATCTGCTCGACGTCGAGCCAGGCCGCGCTCTCGTCGCCGGCGGCCAGCGCCACCGCGTAGACGTCGCCGCTGCCGGCACGCCAGGTGCCCTGGACCTGGAGCCCCACCCGCTCCCCCGGCTTCACGTGCTGGGCGAGCCACCCGGCCAGCTCCCCGGACGCGAGGCGGCGGCTCTCGAGGCTGAACGTGACCTCCTCGATGACCTCCTCGGACTCGAGCGTGGCGAACAGCCGATCCCGGAGCACCCGGAACTCCAGGCCGTCGAAGAGCTGGTGGACCTCCTGGCGGTCCCACGGCTGCTTGGCCAGGTCCGGCGGGGTCGCCTCGAGCGCGAGGTCACAGACCAGCGCGTTGAGCTGCCGGTTGCGGATGACGTCGGCCAGGTGTGCCCGGAACGACTCGCCCGCCTTGCCGCCGATCTCGTCGGCACGAGCGATGACGTTGTCGAGACCGTCGTACTGGGCGATCCACTTGGCTGCCGTCTTGGGCCCGACGCCGGGCACGCCCGGAAGGTTGTCGGAGTCCTCGCCGACCAGCGCCGCGATCTCCGGGTAACGGTGCGGCGGCACCGCGTACTTCGCCTCCACCGCCTCGGGGGTCATCCGGGCAAGGTCGGAGACGCCGCGCATCGGGTAGAGCACCGTGGAGTGCTCGGTCACCAGCTGCAGCGAGTCGCGGTCGCCGGTGAGCACCAGGACCTCGAAGCCCTCCGCCAGCGCCTGGGTGGTCAACGTCGCGATGATGTCGTCGGCCTCGTAGCCCTCGAGCTCGAGGTGCCGGATGCGGAGCGCGTCGAGCACCTCCTGGATCAGCGGCAGCTGGCTCTTGAACTCGTCGGGGGTCTTGTTCCGCTTGGCCTTGTACTCGGGGTACTCCGCGAGCCGGAAGGTCTGTCGCGACTTGTCGAAGGCGACGGCAACGTGTGTCGGCTGCTCGTCTCGCAGCACGTTGATGAGCATCGACGTGAAGCCGTAAACGGCGTTGGTGGGCTGCCCGGTCGTTGTCGAGAAGTTCTCCACGGGTAGCGCGAAGAACGCCCGGTAGGCCAGCGAGTGGCCGTCGAGCAGGAGCAGGCGGGGGCGTTCGGCAGCAGACTCAGACACACGGTCACCCTAGTCGTGACGACCCCCGAAGTCCGAAGGGAGTCAGCGCCGCGGAACGGCTAGGAGGACTTGGCCTGCGCGCGCCGCTGCGACCGACGCTGCGCCAGCACGTGTCCGACGCTCCGGTGGGTTCGCGTGCCGACCCGCGCTGCCGCGGGCGGCTCGACGGGAAGCCGCGAACGGAGCGTGGCCACCGACGCCGCGCGCAGCACAGCGACCTGTCCGAGACCGAGTCGCGCCATGAAGCGGTTCGCGTCACGCGACGCGACTGAAGCAGCCGCGAGGATGCACGTGGCGTCCTTCTCCTCGGCCCAGGTCACGGTGGCCTCCATCAGCGTGCGGCCGACACCGTGCTTGCGGAACTGAGGGAGGACGTGGAGGTGCAGGACGTGGACGCCGCAGTCGGTCTCGAGCGGGGAGAGCGGCGCGCGGATCAGATGGACGACCCCGACCACCTGCCCGTCGAGCTCGGCCACCAGGAGCCGCTGCTCGGGGTCGAGCGCGATGTTCGCGACCGCCGCTGCCGCTTCCGTCGGCCGGACATCCTCACCGTTCGACCGACCGGGCGTGGAGGCGAGCACTCGGCTCAGCTGGACGACGTCGCGGGGCTCGGCATCACGCACATGAACCGGACAACGGAACACAGAGGCACCTCTCCAACCACGCCCGCACCAATGGAAGACAGCGGGCGAAGCCCGCCGGATCTGGCGCCGTTACCCCCGCGACAGCTTGAACCCGACCGAGGTCAGAGATTACGCCTAGATCGGACGGATCGGTAGAGGACCCCCGAAGTCTTGACGAATGCCCCTCCGCCGGACGGCAAGAGGCCCGGGGCGCAGCGCGCTCCGGGCCTCTTGCTTGACGTTGGACTACCTCAGACGTCGCCGCCGAGGTAGGCAGCCTTCACCGAGTCGTCGCCGGCGAGCTCCGAGCCCGTCCCCGAGCGGACGATCTCACCGGTCTCCAGGATGTGCGCGGTGTCGGCGCGCTTCAGCGCCTGCGCGGCGTTCTGCTCGACGAGCAGCACCGTGGTGCCCTGCGCGTTGATCTCGGTGATGATCGAGAAGATCTGCTGGATCAGCTTCGGCGCCAGACCCATCGACGGCTCGTCCAGCAGGAGCAGGCGCGGCCGCGCCATCAGCGCCCGGCCGATCGCGAGCATCTGCTGCTCGCCGCCGGACATCGTGCCGGCGATCTGGCTGATGCGCTCCTGCATCCGCGGGAACAGCGTCATCACCCGCTCGAAGTCCTGCGTGTACGCCGACGTCTTGCGGTCGGTGCGCACGTAGGCGCCCATGTCGAGGTTTTCGCGAACCGTCATGCCCGGGAAGATGCCGCGCCCCTCAGGCGCCTGGCTGATCCCGAGCTTGACCCGGTCGTACGGCGGCAGGTGGGTGATGTCGTTGCCGTCGAACTTGACGGTTCCGGCACGCACCTTCCGCACGCCGGACAGCGTCTTGAGGGTTGTGGTCTTGCCGGCACCGTTCGCGCCGATCAGCGTGGCGATCGTGCCTTCCTCGACCCCGAAGGTGATGTCGCGGATCGCCTCGATGTGACCGTAGTTGACACAGAGGCCTTCGACCTCAAGAAGCATCTTCGTCCACTCCCAGGTAGGCCGCGATGACGGCAGGGTTGTCTCGGACTTCGGCGGGCGCGCCCTCGGCGATCTTGCGCCCGAACTCGAGCACCACGATCCGGTCGGTCACCCCCATCACCAGCCGCATGTCGTGCTCGATCAGGAGCACGGTGAAGCCGTTGTCGCGCACCTTGCGGATCAGATCCATGAGCTTCTGCTTCTCCGCCGGGTTGAAGCCGGCGGCCGGCTCGTCGAGGCAGAGGAGCTTGGGCTCGGTGGCCATCGCCCGAGCGATCTCGAGTCGTCGCTGGTCGCCGTACGACAGGTTGGCCGCGAGCTCGTCGGACCGTTCGGCGATGCCGACGAAGCGGAGCAGCTCCATGGCGTGCTCGTGACCCTCGGCCTCTTCCTTGCGGTGCCTGGGTAGGCGGAAGAGAGCGCTGAGGATGCCCGTCGAGTGCTGGGCGTCGGCGCCGACCATCACGTTCTCCAGAGCGGTCATCGAGGGGAAGAGACGGATGTTCTGGAACGTGCGCGCGATGCCGAGCTTGGTGATCCGGTAGCGCTTGATGCCGGTCAGCGAGCCACCCTCGAACAGCACCTGTCCGCTGGTCGGCTTGTAGACGCCGGTCGTCACGTTGAAGCAGGTCGTCTTGCCGGCACCGTTCGGACCGATCAGGCCGAGGATCTCGCCCTCGTTGATGTCGAAGCTGACCCCGTCCAGCGCGGTCACACCGCCGAAGCGGAGGGTGACGTCGTCGACCTCGAGCAGCTTGCGTGGTGCCTCAGCCATGACGCGTCCCTTCCTCGGCGCCCTCTTCGAGCGCCTCGATCTCGTGTTCCATCTTCTTGGCTCGCAGGGTCCTGCGCGGCGGCAGGAGACCCTCCGGGCGGAAGATCGCAAGCAGCATCAGCGCGAGGCCGAAGACGAGCACGCGCCACTCGGTGAACTCACGGAACCGCTCGGGGAGGTAGGCCACGAGCGCGGCGCCGACGACGACACCCCACCGGTTGCCCTGACCACCGATGACGACCGCTGCGATGAACAGGATCGAGAACAGCAGCAGGAACGACTGCGGGTTGATGAAGCTCTGCTTGCTGGCGAACAGCGCACCCGACAAGCCACCGATGAAGGCGCCGGTCGCGAAGGCGAGCAGCTTGAAGCGGAACGTCGGGACGCCCATCATCTCGGCGGCGTCCTCGTCCTCACGGGTCGCCTCCCAGGCACGGCCGACGCGGCTGTCCTTGATCAGGCGGTCCGCGAACAGGACCAGGAAGACGACGGTCAGCGCCATCCAGTAGTACGGGATCAGGTCGAGAACGCCGAACTCCAGGAAGGTGGTCGTGTCCTTGGTGTCGATCAGGACCGTGCCGTCGCCCCAGTACAGGTGCGGGATCTCGACGATCTCGATGCTCGGCGGCCTGCCGATCTCCGGGATGCCCTTCGAGCCGCCCAGCCAGTCGGAGTTCACCGCGACGAGACGGATGATCTCGCCGAAGCCCAGCGTCACGATCGCGAGGTAGTCACCGCGCACTCGCAGGGTCGGCCAACCCAGGATGAGTCCCGAGATCAGCGCGGCCACGACAGCTGCCGGTACCGCCAGCAGGAACGGCCACTGCCAGTGGAACGACGTCAGCACCGCGACGGTGTAGGCACCGACCGCGTAGAAGCCGACGTACCCGAGGTCGAGCAGGCCTGCGTAGCCGACCACGATGTTCAGACCGAGGGCCACCAGCACGTACGTCGCAACGGTGAAGAGCACGCCACCGAAGTCCGTACCCGGAGTCGAGATGAACGGCGGCTCGAGCAGCGGAAGCGCGTAGAAGAACAGCGCCACGAAGATCCACAGCGCGATCTTGGCGGGCTTGGGCAGGTCGACGAACCGCTGCTTCATGGAGGCGGTTCGGGTCATCTTTGCGGTACTCATGTGCGTGCCTTTCCGAGCGCCTCGCCGAGTAGACCGGTCGGGCGGAAGAGCAGGATGACGACCAGCAGGACGAAGGCGACCACGTCGCGCCATTCGGTGCCGATCAGCGCCGAGCCCCAGTTCTCGGCGACGCCCAGAACCAGGCCACCGAGCAGAGCGCCGCGCAGGTTACCGATACCGCCGAGGACGGCTGCGGTGAACGCCTTGACGCCCAGCAGGAACCCGACGTCGAACTTGGTGGTGCCGATTCGCATCATGTAGAGCATCGCTGCCGCGCCGGCCATCAGGCCACCGAGCAGGAAGGTCAGCTGGATCACCCGGGTGGGGTTGACCCCCATCAGCGCGGCGGTCTCGGAGTCCTGAGCCACGGCACGGATACCTCGGCCGAGGCGGGAGCGACGCACGAACTGGTCGAGCGCCACCATCATGCCCAGCGCCGAGAGAATGACGAGCAGGTCGATGCTGGTCACGGTGTAGCGACCGATGTTGAACAGGCCGACCGGGTCGAGGATGTCGGGGAGGCTGCGCGGGTCGCGGGGCCGGCCGACGTACTCGGAAAGTCGTTCATCGAGGCCGAACCAGGCCACGATCTTCTGGCGCAGGCCCATCGCCTCGGCGAGCACGAACGACGCACCGATCGCAGAGATCAGCGCGATCAGGCGCGGTGCCTTGCGCTGGATCAGCGGCCGGTAGGCGACGCGCTCGAGGAGCAGCGCGATACCGGCGGAGGCCGTCATCGCGGCGATCAGAGCGGCGAGCAGCACGAGCGCGAGGGTGATGCCCTTCGTGGTGTCGTCGGCGCCTAGAGCGATCACGGTCCAGAGCGCGGCGAAAGTGCCGTACATGAACACTTCGGAGTGCGCGAAGTTGATCAGCTGGAGGACGCCGTAAACCATCGTGTAGCCGAGCGCGATCAGCGCATAGATGGAGCCGAAGGCCAGACCGGTGATGGTCAGCTCGGCGAAGTTGTTGAAGAGAAACGAAAAGTCCACCCGGAATCCTTGTCTTGTAACCAGGGGTGAGCATGGCTGCGGCCGGGAGAGAGGACTCCCCCGGCCGCAGAACCAGGTGCTATGCGACCGTCAGACGGTCGTCAGATCACTTGATCTCAGAGTCGCCGACGATGGTGCCGCCGTCGACCTTGTACGCCCAGACGGTGACCTCGGAAGGCTCGCCCTTCTCGTCGAACGTTACCTGCTTGGTCACACCAGCAGCGTCGTAACCGTTGACGAACTCCAGCATGGCCTCGCGGTCCGAGATGCCCTCGGCGATGCCGTCGAGGAACACGTTGGCGGCGTCGTAGCCCTCGGCCGCGTAGGTGCCGGGACCGGAGCCGTACTCGTCCTCGTGCGCCGTGACGAACTCCTGCGAGGACTGGTCGGCAGGCACGCAGGGGCACGTGATGATGGTGCCCTCGGCCGCCTTCTTGGCGCCGTCGACGAACGCCTGGTCGTTCACGCCGTCCGCCACCACGAAGGTGCCGTCCCAGCCGCCATCACGCAGCTGCGAGATGATCAGCGCGGCCTCGGCGTAGTAGCCACCGAAGAACAGGGCGTCCGAGCCGGAGCTCTTGACCTTGGTGACCGACGCGGAGAAGTCGGTCTGGCCGACCTGGATGGTGTCGCTGCCGGTGACGGTGCCACCGAGCTCTTCCTTCACGATGTCCGCGAGACCCTTGCCGTACTCAGAGGCGTCGTCCATGACGAAGACCTTCTGGGCACCGACGGTGTCAGAGATGTACTTCGCCGCGGCGGGACCCTGGGTGGCGTCGTTACCGAGCATGCGGTGGAAGGTGTCCCAGCCGTTCTCGGCGAGCGCCGGGTTCGTGGCGGAGGGGCTGATCGTCGGGAGGCCCGCCTCGGAGAACAGCGGGCCGCCGGCAGCGGACTCACCGGAGAACGCGGGGCCGACCACGCCGACGACCTTGTCGTCGTCGATGGCGGCCTTCGCGAGCTGCGGAGCCTGGTCGGGGCTGCCCTGCGAGTCGAAGTCGACGAGGCTGACCTTGCAGTCGGCGTTCTCCTCGTTGTACTGCGTGACGGCCAGCTCAGCACCCTTGCGGATGTTCTGTCCGAGCGCCGCGGCGGGGCCGGTGAGCGCGCCGAAGAAGCCGAGCTTCAGGTCGCAAGCGGCTGAGGAGTCACCGCCGGTGTCGCCACCGGTGTTGTCTTCGGTGGTGCCACAGGCACTGAGCACGAGGCCGGCCGCGAGGGCCGCCGACGCGAGGCGCCAGGTCTTGGTAATGCGGATCATGAACCCTCCGTTGAGGTGCAGGAGTCGGCCCCGAGTCTGTGATTTCGGGCACGCGACGGCTGAATGTGTGAGGAACGTAGCACCGGGAGGGTCCGCCTGGGAGGACCGCGAAGATTTCGGTTCCGCGTCGTTGCCAACTTGTGACATGGCTGCAGGCGATGCGGGATCGTATGTCCGCGATCGCCGCAGTCAGTCCGGCGTGTCCGGCGACGCGATGGCGGGGCCGTGGTCGATGACGCCCTCGGCGACCTGGCGCATCGACAACCGGAGGTCCATCGCGGTCTTCTGGATCCACCGGAACGCATCCGGCTCGCTGAGCTCGAGCTGCTTCTGGAGCACGCTCTTGGCCCGGTCGACGGCCTTGCGTGTCTCGAGCCGCTCGGTCAGGTCGGCCACCTCGGACTCGAGGAGCTGCAGCTCGGCGAACCGGCTGATGGCCATCTCGACGGCGGGCACGAGATCGGCCTTGGTGAAGGGCTTGACCAGGTAGGCCATGGCGCCGGCGTCGCGAGCCCGCTCGACCAGCTCCCGTTGGCTGAACGCGGTCAGGATCACGACCGGTGCGATCCTCTGCTCGGCGATCCGCTGGGCCGCGGACAGCCCGTCGAGCTTGGGCATCTTGACGTCGAGGACCACCAGGTCGGGCCGGAACTCCTCTGCCAGGGACACGGCGCGCTCGCCGTCCCCCGCCTGGCCGACGACGGAGAAGCCCTCCTCCTCGAGCATCTCGGCGAGGTCGAGCCGGATCAGGGCTTCATCCTCCGCGATGACGACACGACGGGCAGGGCTGCCTGGCTGGATACTCACGCGGAACAGGCTAGCCGGGCCGGAGCGCTCGACGAACGTCGAGCACCCGTCACGCGGTCTTGGTCACCCGCTTGTTGCTGCTGCGCTCCTCGAGGTAGATCTCCACCTCCGCGCGCTGGACTCGCTCTCGCGACAGTCGTGTGGACGCCTCACGGGCGTTAGCCAGGGCACGCTCCTGGCTCAGTAACCTGCTGACCAGCCTCTTCATGCTCTCCCACCGTCTTCCAAGCCTGGCCCCCCTCGGTCGAGAATAGTCAGGACGGAGGGATTGGCAAGGCCTACAAGTTTAAGGACTGGAGAGACCCGATGACCGGCCCCTTCTCGGAAGGCCGAGCGGGCGCAGAACGGCCGTGGCGATCGGGTACGGTTGGCCCGGCTTGGCCCCGGTAGTCCAACGGCAGAGACAGTGGTCTCAAACACCATCCAGTGTGGGTTCGAATCCCACCCGGGGCACTCCTTGTTGCCTAGCGGTTCGAGCGGTACGCCGCCGCGACGCCACGGATCGCGTCGCCCATCCGGTGGATCCGCAGCGCGTTCGTCGACCCAGGGATGCCCGGAGGGCTCCCCGCGATGATCACGACCAGGTCACCTTCGGCCACCCGGTTGATCTTCAGCAGGTGCTCGTCGACCTGACGGACCATCTCGTCCGTGTGGTCGACGGCCGGGGCCTTGAAGGTCTCGATCCCCCACGACAGGGCGAGCTGGGAGCGGACGGCGTCCACCGGCGTGAACGCCAGCATCGGGGTGGCGCCGCGGTAGCGGGACAGCCTTCGAGCCGAGTCGCCGCTCTGGGTGAACGCCACGAGGTACTTGGCTCCCACCCGCTCGGCCACCTCGGCGGCAGCCTTGGCGATCACTCCCCCGCGTGTCCGGGGCTGCCAGTCGATCGCCGTCATCCGCGCCAGGCCGTGGTTCTCGGTGGACTCGATGATGCGCGCCATCACCTCGACCGTCTCGATGGGGTAGTCCCCCACGCTGGTCTCGCCGGAGAGCATCACGGCGTCGGCGCCGTCCAGCACCGCGTTGGCGACGTCGGACGCCTCTGCGCGCGTGGGCCGAGGCGCCGAGATCATCGACTCGAGCATCTGGGTGGCGACGATCACCGGCTTCGCGTGCCGCCGGGCGACGTCGATCACCTGCTTCTGCAGGAACGGCACGTTCTCCAGCGGGCACTCGACGCCAAGGTCGCCACGAGCCACCATGAAGCCGTCGAAGGCGTCGACGATCTCCTCGATGTTGTCGATGGCCTGGGGCTTCTCGATCTTGGCGATGACCGGGAGGAAGATCCCCTCCTCGCGCATCACCTCGCGCACGTCGTCGAAGTCGGCCGCTGAGCGCACGAAGGAGAGCGCGATGAAGTCGACGGTCAGGTGGAGGGCCCAGCGCAGGTCCTCCTTGTCCTTCTCGGACAGGGCGGGCACCGACACCGCGACGCCGGGCAGGTTGATGCCCTTGTTGTCGCTCACCGGTCCGGCGACGACCACGCGGGTGTGCACGTCGGTGTCCTCGACCGAGGTGACCTCGAGGCGCACCCGGCCGTCGTCGATGAGGATCTGGTCGCCGTCCGAGACGTCACCCGGCAGCCCGGCGTACGTCGTGGAGCAGATCTTGGCGTCCCCAGGCACCTCACGGGTGGTGATCGTGAACGGGTCGCCCTCGCCGAGCTGGATGGGGCCGCCCGCGACCTTCCCGAGCCTGATCTTCGGACCCTGCAGGTCCGCGAAGATGCCGATGGCGTGACCGCTCTCGTCGGAGGCGCGGCGCACCAGCTCGTACACCTTCTCGTGCTCGGCATGGCTGCCGTGGCTGAGGTTCAGCCGCGCGACGTCCATGCCGGCGTCCACGAGGGCACGAATGCCCTCCGGAGTCGAGGTTGCAGGGCCCAGGGTGCAGACGATCTTTGCTCTACGCACAGCAGAGACACTACGGCGTACCGACCAGTCACCTAAAACCAGGAATGGATCGTTCCAAGATGTGGTCTACACCAGTCCGCGGGGCCGTCAGACGACCAACGGACGCTCGGTCGGCGGGATAGGTGCGGGCAGCGTCGTGGAGCCGGTCAGGAAGGTGTCGACGGCGGCAGCCGCAGCCCGACCCTCGGCGATCGCCCAGACGATGAGCGACTGGCCTCGGCCCGCGTCACCGGCGACGAACACCCCGGGAACGCTCGACATGTACGCGCCGTCGCGGACGATGTTGCCGCGCTCGTCGAGGTCGACCTCGAGCTGCTCGACGATGCCGTCGCGCTCCGGGCCGGTGAAGCCCATCGCCAGCAGCACCAGGTCAGCCGGGATCTCGCGCTCCGTGCCCGCGATCTCGTTGAGCTTGCCGTCCTTGAACTCGACGTCCACGAGGCGGAGAGCACGCACGTTGCCGGCGTCGTCGCCCAGGAACTCCTGGGTCGAGACGGCGTACACGCGGTCGCCACCCTCCTCGTGTGCCGAGGAGACCCGGAAGAGCATCGGGTACGTCGGCCAGGGCTGGCCCGCGACGCGGTCCTCGCCCGGCTGCGGCATGATCTCCAGCTGCGTGACCGAGGCTGCCTGCTGCCGGTGGGACGTGCCCAGGCAGTCGGCACCGGTGTCACCGCCGCCGATGATGATCACGTGCTTGCCGGCCGCGGTGACCTGCCCGTCGACCTCCTCGCCGAGAGCGACGCGGTTGGCCTGCGGCAGGAAGTCCATCGCCTGGTGGATGCCGTTCAGCTCGCGGCCCGGCACCGGCAGGTCGCGACCCACCGTCGAGCCGATGGCGAGCACCACGGCGTCGAACCGCTCGACGAGCTGGGCGCCGGTGATCTCGGTGCCGACGTCCACGCCTGCGCGGAAGACCGTGCCCTCGCGACGCATCTGGTCGACGCGACGCTCGAGGTACTTCTTCTCCATCTTGAACTCGGGGATGCCGTAACGGAGCAGCCCGCCGACCTTGTCGGCGCGCTCGTAGACGGCGACGGTGTGCCCGGCGCGGGTGAGCTGCTGGGCGACCGCCAGCCCGGCGGGGCCGGACCCGATGACGGCGACGGTCTTGCCGCTGAGCCACTCGGGCGGCTGCGGACGCACCAGACCGGAGTCCCAGGCCTTGTCCGCGATCGCGACCTCGATGTTCTTGATCGTGACCGGGTCCTGGTTGATGCCGAGCACGCAGGCCGTCTCACAGGGCGCAGGACAGAGCCGGCCGGTGAACTCAGGGAAGTTGTTGGTCGCGTGCAGGCGCTCGATCGCGCCCTCCCAGTCGTCGCGCCAGACCAGGTCGTTCCACTCGGGGATGATGTTGCCGAGCGGGCAGCCCTGGTGGCAGAACGGGATGCCGCAGTCCATGCAGCGGCCGGCCTGCTTCGAGATGATCGGGAGCAGCGAGCGCCCGGCACCGTCGGGGTACACCTCGTTCCAGTCGGCTACTCGCTCCTCGACGGGGCGACGGGTCGCGACCTCACGGCCAGTCTTCAGGAATCCGCGGGGGTCAGCCATGGAGGGCCTCCATCATCTTGGTGGCGGTCTCGTCCTCGGACAGGCCCTCCTCCAGGGCCTCGGCCCTGGCCTCGAGCACACGCTTGAAGTCGCTCGGCATCACTTCGGTGAACCGGCGTACGGCGTCCGGCCAGTCGGCCAGCAGCTTCTCCGCGACCGTGGAGCCGGTCTCCTCGAAGTGCTGCTGCACCAGGCCGTGCAGCTCGTCGGCCGCGTCGCCCTGGACGGGGGCGAGCTCGACGAGCTCCTGGTTGACCCGACCCTCGTCGAGGTCGAGCACGAAGGCCACGCCTCCGGACATCCCGGCTGCGAAGTTGCGCCCGGTCGGCCCGAGGACGACGACCCGGCCACCGGTCATGTACTCGCAGCCGTGGTCGCCCACGCCCTCGACCACAGCCGAGGCGCCGGAGTTGCGGACGCAGAAACGCTCGCCGACCTGGCCGCGGAGGAAGATCGAGCCAGACGTCGCGCCGTACCCGATGACGTTGCCGGCGATGATCTGGCCCGACGCGTCGAACGGCGCCGAGCGGTCGGGACGGACGACGATCCGCCCGCCCGACAACCCCTTGCCGACGTAGTCGTTCGCGTCGCCCTCGAGCCGCAGCGTGACGCCGCGAGGCACGAACGCGCCGAAGGACTGGCCGGCTGAGCCGGTGAACGTGAAGTCGATCGTCCCGTCGGGAAGCCCCTCGCCCTTGTAGCGCTTGGTGACCTCATGGCCGAGGATCGTGCCCACGGTGCGGTTCACGTTGCGGACCTCGAGCTGTGCCCGCACCGGCTCGGCCCGCTCGAGCGCGGGCTCGGCCAGCTCGACGAGCGTGTTGTCGAGCGCCTTGTCGAGCGAGTGGTCCTGACGGACGGTGTTGTGCCGAGCGGCGCCCGTGGGCAGCTCGGGTACGTGGAGCACCGGCGTCAGGTCGAGACCCGCGGCCTTCCAGTGGTCGACGGCGTTCTCGATGTCGAGCAGCTCGGCCTGGCCGACTGCCTCCTCGATGGTGCGGAACCCGAGCTCCGCGAGCAGCTCGCGGACCTCCTCGGCGATGAACGTGAAGAAGTTGACGACGTGCTCGGCCTGGCCGGTGTAGCGCTCCCGGAGCACCGGGTTCTGCGTCGCCACACCCACCGGGCAGGTGTCGAGGTGGCAGACCCGCATCATGATGCAGCCCGAGACCACCAACGGCGCGGTCGCGAAGCCGAACTCCTCGGCGCCGAGGAGCGCCGCGATCATCACGTCGCGCCCGGTCTTCAGCTGGCCGTCGCACTGCACGACGATCCGGTCGCGCAGCCCGTTGAGCAGCAGCGTCTGCTGGGTCTCGGCGAGGCCGAGCTCCCAGGGGCCACCCGCGTGCTTCAGCGACGTCAGCGGCGAGGCTCCGGTGCCGCCGTCGTGCCCGGAGATCAGGACGACGTCGGCGTGCGCCTTCGACACACCCGCCGCGACCGTCCCCACCCCGACCTCGGCGACCAGCTTCACGTGCACGCGCGCCGAGGGGTTGGCGTTCTTCAGGTCGTGGATCAGCTGGGCGAGATCCTCGATCGAGTAGATGTCGTGGTGCGGCGGCGGCGAGATCAGGCCCACGCCCGGCGTCGAGTACCGGGTCTTGGCCACCCACGGGTAGACCTTGTGCCCGGGCAGCTGGCCGCCCTCGCCGGGCTTCGCACCCTGCGCCATCTTGATCTGGATGTCGTCGGAGTTGGTGAGGTACTCCGCGGTGACGCCGAACCGGCCGGACGCCACCTGCTTGATCGAGCTGCGACGCTCCGGGTCGTACAGACGATCCGGGTCCTCGCCGCCCTCACCGGTGTTCGACTTGCCGCCGAGGCGGTTCATCGCGATCGCCAGGGTCTCGTGCGCCTCCTGGCTGATCGACCCGTAGGACATCGCGCCGGTGGAGAAGCGCTTGACGATCTCGGAGACCGGCTCGACCTCCTCGACCGGGATCGGGGCGCGGGCCCCCTCCTTGAAGCGGAACAGGCCGCGAAGCGTCATCAGCCGCTCGGACTGCTCGTTCACGCGCGAGGTGTACTGCTTGAAGATGTCGTAGCGCCCGGTGCGCGTGGAGTGCTGCAACCGGAAGACCGTCTCGGGGTCGAACAGGTGCGGCTCGCCCTCACGACGCCACTGGTACTCGCCGCCGATCTCGAGCGACCGGTGCGCAGGCGGCAGCCCGTTGACCGGGTACGCCTTGCGGTGCCGGCGGGCGACCTCCTCGGCGATGGTGCCGAGACCGATGCCACCGAGCTTGCTGGTGGTGCCGGTGAAGTAGCGGTCCACCAGCTCCTGGGAGAGACCGACCGCCTCGAAGATCTGGGCGCCGGTGTACGACGCCACGGTCGAGACACCCATCTTGCTCATCACCTTGAGGACGCCCTTGCCGAGCGACTTCACGAGGTTCTTCACGGCCTGCTGGGGCTCGACGTCGACGAAGTAGCCGTCGCGCGCGAGGTCTTCGACGGTCTCCATGGCGAGGTACGGGTTCACCGCGGCCGCGCCGTAGCCGATCAGAAGCGCGACGTGGTGCACCTCGCGGACGTCGCCGGCCTCGACGACGAGACCGACCTGGGTCCGGGTCTTCTCGCGCACCAGGTGGTGGTGGACCGCGCCGGTCAGCAGCAGCGACGGGATCGGTGCCAGCTCCGCGGTGGAGTGCCGGTCGGAGAGCACGATGACGCGCGCCCCGTCGGCGATCGCGGCGGACACCTCGGCGCAGATCTCGTCGATCCGGGTGGCCAGCGCTTCGCCCCCGCCTTCGACGTCGTACAGACCGCGGGAGACGTGGGTGATGAAGCCGGGCAGGTCGCCGTCACGGTTGATGTGCCGGATCTTGGACAGCTCGTCGTTGTCGATCACCGGGAACGGCAGCACGACCTGACGGCAGGACGCCGGGGTGGGGTCGAGCAGGTTCGCCTCCGGGCCGATGGTGCCGGCCAGCGACGTGACCAGCTCCTCGCGGATCGCGTCGAGCGGCGGGTTGGTGACCTGCGCGAACAGCTGGGCGAAGTAGTCGAAGAGCATCCGCGGCCGGTCGGAGAGCACGGCGATCGGGGTGTCGGTGCCCATCGATCCGATCGGCTCGGCACCGGTCTTCGCCATCGGCGTCAGGAGGACGCGCTTCTCCTCCTCGCTGTAGCCGAAGATCTGCTGCCGCCGCGTGACGGATGCGTGCGTGTGCACGATGTGCTCGCGGTCGGGCAGGTCGTCGAGGTGGATGATCCCGGCGTGGAGCCACTCGTCGTACGGGTGCTCGGCCGCGAGCTCGCCCTTGATCTCCTCGTCCTCGATGATCCGGTGCTCCGCGGTGTCGATCAGGAACATCCGGCCCGGCTGGAGCCGGCCCTTGCGGACGACGGTCGCGGGGTCGATGTCGAGGACGCCGACCTCGGAGGCCAGCACGACCAGCCCGTCGTCGGTGACCCAGTAGCGCGAAGGGCGCAGGCCGTTGCGGTCGAGGACCGCGCCGACCTGGGTGCCGTCGGTGAACACGACGCAGGCTGGACCGTCCCACGGCTCCATCATCGAGGCGTGGAACTCGTAGAAGGCCCGGCGTGCGGGATCCATCTCGGTGTGGTTCTCCCACGCCTCGGGGATCATCATCAGCACGGAGTGCGGGAGGCTGCGGCCACCCATGTGCAGCAGCTCGAGGACCTCGTCGAACGACGCGGAGTCGGAGGCGCCCGGCGTACAGATCGGGAACAGCCGCTCGAGGTCGGCCGCGCGCCCACGGGTCTCGCCCGCTGACGGGCTGCCCAGCAGGTCGCTGGTGAGGAGTGCCTCGCGGGCCCGCATCCAGTTGCGGTTGCCCATCACGGTGTTGATCTCGCCGTTGTGCGCGATGAACCGGAACGGATGCGACAGCGGCCAGCTCGGGAAGGTGTTCGTGGAGAAGCGGGAGTGCACGACCGCGACTGCCGACTCCACACGCTCGTCGGTGAGCTCGGGGTAGAACCGGTCGAGCTGGTCGGTGGTGAGCATGCCCTTGTAGGCGATCGTGCGCGACGACAGAGACGGGAAGTACACGTCGGTCTCACGCTCGGCCCGCTTGCGGAGGCAGAACGCCAGCCGCTCCAGGGCCATCCCGACGACGCGTCCGCCGGCCGCGCTCACGAAGAGCTGCGAGAACGTCGGCATCACGCTGACGGCGGTCGCACCCAGCATCGAGGGGTCGGTCGGGACGTCGCGCCAGCCGAGGACGCTGAGGCCCTCCTCGGCCGCGATCTCCTCGATTCGCTGACGGGTCTTGCCGACGTGCTCCCCGTCGCCGGGCAGGAACGCCGTACCGACGGCGTAGCTGCGCGCCGCGGGCAGCTCGAAGTCGACGACCTCACGGAAGAACCGGTCCGGGACCCCGAGCAGGATCCCCGCACCGTCGCCGGTGTCGGGCTCGGCACCCGTGGCGCCGCGGTGCTCGAGGTTGCGCAGGGCGGTGACCGCCTTGGCAACGATGTCGTGACTGGCAACGCCGGTCAGGGTTGCGACGAAAGCGACTCCACAGGCGTCGTGCTCGTGGAGTCCGTCGTAGAGCCCCTGGGGCGGCGGGAATGCATGCATGTCGGCATTCTCCCGTCGTCGTCATGGCACCTGACACGAGGGCCGGTGCAGCTCATCTGGAAGAAGAAAGCGCGGGACGACATTGGCCCATGCGGAACAGAAAGACTACATCACAGTGAGCGTGAAACGCCCACCAGGCAAGACCGGAAGATCACAGTGCGGACAGGTTTGGACCAGCCGTCACGCCTGGTCGGGAACGTCCGGCGGTCAGCTGAGACCGATGCCGACCAGTGCTCCGAACCCGTAGGTCAGCGCCGCCGCAACGCCCCCGAGGAGCATCTGGCGCAGCCCCCCGAACCACCACGGGCGGCTGGTCAGCTGGGTGACGACAGCCCCGCACAGGAACAGCGCCAGCAGCGTGATCACCAGGCCGGGCATCAGCGAGCTGGCACCCAGCAGGTACGGGAGCACCGGGATCAGCGCACCGACCGCGAAGGCGACGAACGACGAGACCGCGGCGAGCATCGGAGACGCCAGGTCGTGCGGGTCGACGCCGAGCTCCTCACGGGCGTGCACCGCGACCGCGTTGTCGACGTCGAGGTGGATCTGCCGGGCGACCTCGAGGGCCAGGTGCTCGTCGATGCCCTTCTCGACGTACATGGCGGCGAGCTCCTGTGCCTCGCCCTCCGGGTTGGCCAGGATCTCGCGGCGCTCCTTGGCGATCTCGAGCTCGGCGGCCTCGCTCTGGCTGGCCACCGAGGTGTACTCCCCCGCCGCCATCGAGAAGGCACCGGCGGCGAGGCCGGCGAGCCCCGCGAGCACCACGGCATTGGAGCCGTCGAGGTGCCGGGTGCCGCCTGCGACACCGGCGATCAGCGCGAGGTTGGACACCAGCCCGTCCATCGCGCCGAACACGGCGGGGCGCAGCCACCCTCCGGTGACGTCCGCGTGCTCGTGGCCGATCTGGGCAGCGTCGCTCGTCATGACTGGAACCTATCCAGAAACCGAGGCCAAATCACCGAAGGCGAGGCTGGCCTCAGTCGGTGGCGGCCGGTACGTCGGGCTCGGAGTCGCGCAGCACCTGCGTCTCGCGACCGGGGTGCCGGCGCGAGGACCAGACGAAGAACGCCAGCGACAACGCGAAGACGATGATCGAGGTCCAGACGTTCAGCCGCAGGCCGAGCACGTCGTCCTCCTGGACGGCGTCGATCCGCAGGTACTCGATCCAGCCGCGGCCGGCGGTGTAGGCCATCACGTACAGCGCGAACGCCCGTCCGAAGCCGAGGCGGAACTTCCGGTCGGCCCAGATCACCAGGCCGGCCGTGCCGACGTTCCACAGCAGTTCGTAGAGGAACGTGGGGTGGAACGTCGCGAACTCGGCGTACCCCTCCTCGCGGTTCTCCGGGTCGATCTCCAGGCCCCAGGGCAGGGTCGTCGGCCGGCCGTACAGCTCCTGGTTGAACCAGTTGCCGAGCCGCCCGACTGCCTGGGCGAGCACGACGCCGGGCGCCAGTGCGTCGGCGAGCGGCAGGAACTTCGCGCCGTACCGGCGGCAGCCGAGGTACGCGCCGAAAGCACCGAGGGCGATGGCGCCCCAGATGCCGAGGCCGCCCTGCCAGATGTAGAGGGCGCTGACCGGGTCGCGACCCTCGCCGAAGTAGAGCCGCCAGTCAGTGGCGACGTGGTAGAGCCGACCACCGATCACACCGAACGGAACCGCCCAGATCGCGATGTCGCTGACCTGACCCTTGCGTCCGCCGCGGGCAACCCAGCGCCGTTCGCCCAGCCACACCGCGATGACGACGCCCGCGATGATGCACAGGGCGTACGCGCGGATCGGCACCGGGCCGAGATACCAGACGCCCTGGTCGGGGCTCGGGATGCTCGCGAAGATCGCGGTGCTGGTCATGAGGTTCCTCCCGTGGGCATGCCGCCCTCGTCGAGCACAACGCGGATGTCCTGAGCAATCTGGTCCGGCGCGGTGCCCTGTGTCCAGAGGACGGGCGCGGTTCCGTCCGGGAGTACGCCGATGATCTGGGTGCCGTGCGAGACCTCGTAGCCACCGGAGGGCAGCCGATCGCCCTTCTCGATGGAGACGCCGAACGAGTTGCCGATCTCGACGATTCGTCTTGAGCGGTCCGGTGAGCCCCTCGAACGCCGGGTCGAACCGGTCGAGGTACCCGCGGATCGTCGCCTCGTCGTCACGTGCCGGATCGGTCGTGACGAACAGCATCTCGACCTGCTCCCGCTCGTCGGGCTCGAGCCGGGTCAGCGCCGAGGCGATGTCCGCCATCACGATGTGACAGATGTCGGGGCACTTCGTGTAGCCGAAGAAGACCAGTGTGAGCGGGGCGTCGGTGTCGGCCTCGAGCTCGTACGACGACCCGTCCGTCGCGGTCAGCGCCAGATCGGGACGTCGTACGGGTCGGGCAGCACGGCCCCGTGCAGGCCGTCCTCGTCGTACACCTTCACGCCGCTGACGGGGCCCTCTGCCGCGGGGCTGGCGCACGCCGCAAGCAGCAACGGCCCCGGCAACCAGTGCGGCAACCCGGGGAAACCTGTCACGCACGTCGGACGCCCTCCGCAAGCTCTCGGGTGAGTGTGGCCAGCGAGTCGAGCCCGGCCTTCCGGTCGGTACCGGCATCGAGCAGCCGACGCACGAACGCCGAGCCGACGATCACGCCGTCGGCGTCGCGGGCCACCTCGGCGGCCTGGTCGCCGTTGGAGACGCCGAGCCCGACGCCACCGGCAGGTCGGTGACCGCACGCGTGCGCTTCACCAGCGGCCCGACCAGGTCGCTCGACGACTCCCGCGCACCGGTCACGCCCATGACGGCAGTCGCGTAGACGAAGCCGCGGCAGGCCGCCGCCGTCATCCGCAGCCGCTCCTCGGTCGAGGACGGCGCGACCAGGAAGATCTTGTCGAGGTCGTGCTCGTCGGCGGCGGCGACCCAGTCGTCAGCCTCGTCGGGCACCAGGTCGGGCGTGATCAGCCCGGCTCCCCCGGCGCTCGCCAGGTCGGCGGCGAAGCGTTCCACGCCGTACCGCACCACCGGGTTCCAGTAGGTCATCACGACGACCGGCGTCCCGGTCGACGCCACTGCCTCGACGGTCCGCAGCACGTCGGCGGTGCGAGTGCCACCCTCGAGGGCCTGCTGCGCCGCGGCCTGGATGGTGGGACCGTCCATGACCGGGTCGCTGTACGGCAGCCCGACCTCGATCACGTCGCAGCCGTTGTCGACCATCACCCGCAGTGCGTCGATGCCACCGGCGACGTCGGGGAAGCCTGCCGGCAGGTAGCCCACCAGCGCGGCCCGGTTCTCCATCTCCGCCCGCGCGAACGCCTCCGCGGTGCTCACGCGTCCGCCTTGCCGAGGCCGAACCACTCGATGGCGGTGCCCATGTCCTTGTCGCCCCGGCCGGAGAGGTTGACCAGCAGGGTCGCGCCCGGCATCTCGCGGGCGAGCTTCATCGTGCCGGCGATGGCGTGCGCCGACTCGATGGCCGGGATGATCCCCTCGGTCCTCGACAGCAGCGCGAGCGCGTCCATCGCCTCGGCGTCGGTGACCGGGCGGTACGTCGCGCGCCCGGACTCGGCGAGGAAGGCGTGCTCGGGGCCGACCCCCGGGTAGTCGAGCCCCGCCGAGATCGAGTGCGACTCGACGGTCTGGCCGTCCTCGTCCTGGAGCACGAAGGTGCGGGCGCCGTGCAGCACACCGAACTCGCCGCCGGTGATGGTGGCCGCGTGTCGACCGGTCTCGACGCCGTCGCCGCCGGCCTCGAAGCCGAACAGCTTGACGGACGGGTCGTCGATGAATCCGGCGAAGATGCCGATCGCGTTGCGAGCCGCCGCCCACGCAGGCGGTGACGGCGTCCGGCAGCGCACCGGTCAGCTCCAGGCACTGCGCGCGCGACTCGTCGCCGATGCCCGCGGCAGAAGCTGCGCACCATCGACGGGAACGGGTGCGGCCCGGCCGCGGTGCCGAAGAGGTAGGCGGTGTGGTCGACGGTCGCGACCCAGTCGCGGATCGCCTCGTTGATCGCGTCCTTGAGGGTGCGCGAGCCGGAGGTCACAGCGACGACCTCGGCGCCGAGCAGCTGCATCCGGGCGACGTTGAGCGCCTGGCGCTCGGTGTCGACCTCGCCCATGTAGACGACGCAGTCCAGGCCCGAGGTAGGCGCAGGCCGTGGCGGTGGCGACGCCGTGCTGGCCGGCCCCGGTCTCGGCGATCACGCGGGTCTTGCCCATCCGCTTGGTGAGCAGCGCCTGGCCGAGCACGTTGCGGATCTTGTGGGCGCCGGTGTGGTTGAGGTCCTCGCGCTTGAGCAGGATGCGCGCGCCGGCGTGCTCGGAGAGCTTGGTGGCGTCGTACAGCAGGCTGGGTGTGCCGGCGTACTCACGCAGCAGCCGCTCGAACTCGTCGGTGAACGTCGGGGTCGGCCATGGCGTCCTGCCAGGCGTCGGTCAGCTCGTCGAGCGCGGCCATCAGCGCCTCGGGCATCATCCGGCCGCCGAAGCGGCCGAACCGGCCGTCGCCGAAGGGGGCCGGTCGGAGCTCTCGTGCGGTCGGACCGGCTCGGCTCTCAGTGCTGGGTCGAGCGTCGCGCTGCTCGCAGCGCGGGGTGGGCCCCCGCGGCGACCAGGTCGGCCACGGCCGTCGCGGGGGTTCTCGCCCGCGCACCAGCGTCTCGCCCACCAGGACGACGTTCGCGCCCTGCTTGGCGTACTCGAACACGTCGTGCGGGCCCCGGACGCCGGACTCGGCGATCCGGACCACGTGGTCGGGGATCCGCGGCGCCAGCCGGGCGAAGGTGCCGCGGTCGACCTCGAGGGTCTTGAGGTTGCGGGCGTTCACGCCGATGAGCGTGGCGCCGGCCTCGAGCGGCCCGCTCGACCTCCTCCTCGTCGTGGACCTCCACGAGCGGGGTGAGCCCGATCGAGACGCGCCCGCTCGAGCAGGCCCGACCAGCTGCGTGCTGGTCCAGGGCGGCGACGATGAGCAGGGCCAGGTCGGCGCCGGCCGCGCGCGCCTCCCACAGCTGGTAGGAGGTGACGATGAAGTCCTTGCGCAGCACGGGGATCTGCGACCGGCGTCGCGCACGGCGCGCAGGTCGTCGAGGCTGCCGCCGAACCGGCGGCCCTCGGTCAGCACGCTGATGGTGGCCGCGCCACCGCCGGCGTACTCGCGCGGCCAGCGCGGCCGGGTCGGCGATGGGGGCGAGCGCGCCCTTGCTCGGGCTGGACCGCTTGACCTCGGCGATCACGCTGACCCCGTCGGCACGGAAGCCGGGCATCGGGTCGAGGGCCTCGGGCGCGCGCGGGCCGCCGCCTTGAGCTCGTCGAGCGGGGTGTCTGGCCTCGCGCTCGGCGAGGTCCAGGCGCACGCCGTCGATGATCTCGTCGAGGACGGACCTGGTCACCGGAGCGCCTCTCTGTCTGCGGCGTACTACGTGAGTCACTAGACTCTCATGCGACTGACTGCCCGCTGACCGCGAGGTCCGGCACCGCCGACCTCGACCGACTCGCACCCGGAGCGTCCGATGAGCTACCCGCCAGGGCCTCCCTGACCCGGAGCAGCCCGGCCACGGCGCTCCCTATGGCGGCGAGCCTCCGGCCTGCCCGCAGGCTCTGCCCACGCAACGGCAAGGCCACCGCCGCACTCATCGTCGGCATCACCACGCTGGTCCTCTCGTGGTGCTGCGGCCTGGGCGTGCTCGGGCGTCGTCGCCGTCGTGCTCGGCGTCCAGGGCCGTTCGGAGATCCGCCGCTCCGCCGGCACCCAGACCGGCGACGGGCTCGCGTTGGCCGGCATCATCACCGGCGCCGTCGCAATCGTGGTCGGCTTGCTGGTGCTCGCGTTGATCGCCGTGGTCATCGCCAGCGGCCAGGCGTCGTTCACGACATCCAACGCCTGATTCGCGCATGCTCCCGCGGATGACGCGTCGCAACCGCTAGCGTCGGTTCCGACTGCACCAGCCGCGCCGACGTGAGGGATCCGACGATGAGCGACGCTCCCCCGCCCAGCCCGCATCCAAGCCGATGCACAACAACTCATCAGCCGTCAGCTCCTTGGTTCTCGGGATCCTGGCGGTCGTCTTCGTGCCGTGCGGCGGCCTCTTCCCCTACTCCGGCACCGGAGCCATCGTGGCCGGCGGCCTGGCCCTTTTCCTCGCCCTGCGTCGGTCGCCGCGAGATCGCCGCCAGCGCAGGGGCCCAGAGCGGCGCCGGGATGGCGACGGCAGGGATCGTGCTCGGCTCGATCGCCATCGTGCTGGGCATCGTGCTCGTCGTCCTCACCGCCGCGGTGCTGTCCAGCGGCGACATCGACTTCCTCGTCGGCTGATCCCGGCCGGCCGGGGGCCGGTCAGGGGGTCAGCCAGGTGGCGAACGGCAGGTTCCGTACCACCCAGAAGACGCCCGCTGCGGCAACGAACGCCACCGTGAGCTGGAGCGCCCGGCGTTCGGGGACGTAGCGGCGCACCCCACGCCAGCCGTCGGAGAACCGCCGCGCCCACCAGAGACCGAGCAGCGGAAGGCTGCCCACGAAGAGCAGGTTGCTCGAGGCCGCGGCCAGCGATGTCGCCCTGGGTCAGGTCGTTGACCGCGCGGAGGCCGCCACAGCCGGGGCAGTAGGTCCCGGTCAGTACCAGCCACGGGCAGAAGCCCCAGCTGCCCTCGCGGTGCGGGTCGCGCAGGTGCAGGGCGACGCTCGCCAGGAGCAGTCCGCCCGCCAGCAGTACCGGGGCCTGGAGCCGACGCCACCGGGCACGCTCGCGGCTGGAGGGAGCATGGCCCCAGCCGCCAGGGCAGACCCGGCGCCTTCATCGACCTGTCGTCGACCCATCAGAGGCTCAGTGGGAGACGGGCTCGGCGCCCATGCCCCATCTTCTGCATGATCTTGCCGACGATGCCGCCGATCGGGAGCAGTGCGACGCCGACCCAGAACATCGTCCAGTTGTCGATCACCATGCCGAGACCGCCGACGACGAAGCCGATCAGGATGATCGTGACGCCCGTCCAGGCGGCCGGGGTGTTGCCGTGGTGAGCCATGCGGGAGTTCTCCTCGGTACGACGTGAAGATGGGCTGCGGATCGGGACTCATGATAGGCCCGGCGGTGCCGTTATCAGGCGGTTGGGTCGTGTCCGTCGTCCAACGCCCGCCACAGGTCTCGCTCGGACGACGGCTCCTCGGCACGCGCTGCCGGCGGGCGTCGTACCGGCTGCCCATCGCGGGCCAGGACGGGGCCCTGCGTACGGCGACCGCGAGAGGCGTGCCGTGACGAGTGCGCCGAGGCCGGTCGCCCAGTACCAGGCGGTCAGCGAGGTGGTGGCGCCATCGACGGCAGCACCTTGCGACGTGACGGCAGCGACGGCGGCATCGCGCGCCCCGTCGTACCCGCCGACGACCGCCACCACGACACCGATCGCCGAGATCAGGCCGACGAGAGCGGCGTACCGACGTGCCCGGCCGCGGAGCACCAGCACGACTCCCCAGGCCGCCAGTGCGACGAGCGCCAGGGCGAGAGCGAGTGGAGCCGCCTCCGACCCCGGGGCGGACGCCGTGACGTCGACGCCGGCCGCGTCGCCCTCGGCTCGCGCCCAGTCACGGGCGGCTGCCACCGACGTCAACGTCGCCGCGGCGAGACCGACCAGGACGGTGGGGCCGAAGCTGCGGTCACGCACTCGGCCTCGGTCCCGTCGGTCCCGACGGTCAGCGGGAGCTCGCGCGCGTCGAAGCAGGTGCGGTCACCGGTGTGGCAGGCGGGCCCCTCCTGGTCGACCGCCACGAGCAGGGTGTCGCCGTCGCAGTCGAGGCGCACCTGCTTCACCCACTGGCGGTTGCCGGACGTCTCGCCCTTGACCCAGTACTCGCTGCCGCGAGCGGCTCCAGTACGTCGCGCGACCGGTGCTCAGCGTGCGGTGCAGTGCCTCGTCGTCCATCCAGCCCACCATCAGCACTTCGCCGGTGTCGTGCTGCTGGACGACGGCGGGCACCAGTCCGTCGACGTCACGCTTGAGCAGCGCCGCGATGGCGGGGTCGAGTTGCTGGGGGGATGCGTTCACGCGGGCCATTCTCCCACCCGGCCGGTCGGTCAGCGCAGCGACTGCTGGGCCACCCAGGACTCGTGCAGCCGGCCGTACACGCCACCCTCGGCCACCAGCTGCGCGTGCGGCCCGCGTTGCACGACGCGGCCGTCCTCGACCACGACGACCTCGTCCGCGTTCTCGGCGGTCGACATCCGGTGCGCGATGGTGACCGACGTACGGCCGCGGGTGAGCCGCTCCAAGGCTCGGCCGATCCGCATCTCGAGCGCCGGGTCGACGGCGCTGGTCGCCTCGTCGAGGACGAGCAGGTCCGGGTCCGCGAGATGGGCGCGGATCAGCGCGACCAGCTGGCGCTCGCCCGCCGACAGCGACTCACCACGCTGACCCATCGGGGTGTCGAGCCCACGCGGCAGCCCGTCGAGCCAGTCGGTGAGCCCGAGCTCGGCGGCGGCCGCGCGGATCTCGTCGTCGGTCGCCCCGAGCCGCCCGTACAAGGCGTTGGCCCGCAGCGTCGAGTCGAACAGGAAGCCCTCCTGCGGCACCATCACGACCCGCTCGCGCAGCGACGTGAACGGGACCGTGCGCAGGTCGACGCCGTCCAGCCGGACGGTGCCGGTGGACGGGTCCATCAGCCGGGTCAGCAGCTTGGCCAGCGTGGTCTTGCCGGAGCCGGTCTCGCCGACGACGGCCAGGCGGGTGTTGGGGGCGACCTCGAGGTTGACGTCGTGGAGCACCGGTCGGCCGCCCGGGTAGGCGAAGCCGACGTCCTCGAAGGAGATCGAGACCGCGCCCTGGGGCAGCGGCTGCCCCGGACGGAGCCGGGGTCCACCACGTCGGCGGGGGTGTCGAGGATGCCGATGACGCGGCGCCATCCGGCGATCGCGTTCTGCGCGTCGGTGAGCACCTGCGTGCCCATCTGGATCGGGCCCACGAACAGCGTGACGAGGAAGGCGAAGGCGAGCACCTCGCCGGCCGTGATCTTGTCGTCGACTCCGAGCAGGACACCGAAGATGAGCACGCCCGCGTTCGCGAGGCCGGCCGAGATGCCACCGAGGGAGAACGAGAACGCGGTCAGGCCCTGCGCCTTCGTGCTCGCCTGTCGGTGCCGGTCGATCGCGGTGTCGATCCGCTTCTGCGTACGGCGCTCGATCGCGTACGAGCGGACGACCGCGGCACCGACGACCGGCTCCGAGATCGCGCTGAGCAGGTGACCGACCTGCTGCCGGACGATGCCGTACGCCTCGGACAGCCGGCGCTGGAAGTACCGCAACGAGAGGAAGAGCGGCAGGAAGCAGATCCACACGACGAGCGTGAGCTGCCAGCTGTAGACGGCCATCACGACGGTGGCGACCAGGATCTGGCCGACGCTGATGATGGCGATCATGCCGCCGAACACCAGGAACTGCGAGACCTGGTCGACGTCGCTGGTGACGCGCGCGACGAGGGCACCACGGCGCTCGGTGTTCTGGGTCAGCAGCGGCAGGTCGTGCACGTGCCGGAACGCCTTGATCCGCAACGTCGCCAGCCCACGCTCGGCGGCCGTGAAGAGGCGGGCCGTCATCAGGTACGAGGCTCCGCCGGTGACCAGGATCGCCACCGCGGCCGCGACCGCCATCGAGATCATGAAGCCGATGTCCGGACCGCCGACCGCGCCGAGTCCGCGGTCGAGGGTCTGCTGGACGGCGATCGGGACGACGACCCGGCCGAGGGTGGAGACGATGGCCAGCACGAGCGTGCCGCCCACTCCCTCCTTCAGCTCCGGGGAGAGTGCGACGCCGCGCTTGAGGGTGCTCCAGGCGGAGATCGCCTCGCCGGTGTCCATCGTGGTGCTCATCGGCTCGCCTCCCCGTCCCCTGCGTCATGGTCGTGCTCGTGCTCGTGTTCGTACGCGTTGACCAGCCTGGCGTACCCGGAGCTGCGCGCCAGCAGCTCGCCGTGGGTGCCCTGGTCGGCGACGCGACCGTCGCGCAGGTAGACCACCTGGTCGGCCAGCGCGATCGTGGCCTTGCGGTAGGCGACCACGAGCACCGTCGACCCGCCGGTGCCTTCACCCCGGAGGGCGGCGAGGATCCGCGCCTCGACCTCGGGATCGACGGCGGAGGTGGCGTCGTCCATGATCAGCAGCCGCGGTCGTCGTACGAGCGCGCGGGCCAGCGAGATGCGCTGCCGCTGGCCGCCCGACAGCGAGGTGCCGCGCTCCCCCAGCCTCGAGTCGAGGCCGTGCGGCAGTGCGGCGACGAACCCGTCTGCCTGCGCGGTTCGCAGCGCCGCCCACACGTCGTCGTCGGAGACGTCGGCGCCGAGCGTGACGTTGCCGCGGATCGTGTCGTCGAAGAGGAACGCCTGCTGCGGCACCAGCGCCACGTGCTCGGCGAGCTCACCGGCCGCGAGTTCACGCAGGTCGGTGCCGTCGACCAGGATGTCGCCGGTCGCGGGGTCGACCAGTCGCACCAGTAGCGAGGTGAGCGTGCTCTTCCCGGACGCGGTCTCCCCCACCACGGCCACCGTGTGACCCGGCTCCACCGAGAACGTCAGGTCGTCGAGCAGCCGCGGGCCGCCGTCGTACCGGTACGAGAGCCCGCGCACGTCGAGCCGCGCGCCCACCCCGTCGGACGGCTCAGAGTCTGCGTCGGACACCGCGCGGTCGCCGTACGTCATCTCGCCGGTGGCCGCGAGGACGGACGAGACGCGTTGGTAGCCGACCACGCTGCGCGGGAACTCACCGAGCAGCCAGCCGAGAGACCTGATCGGGAACGCGACGATCGTGAGCAGGTACGCGATCGTGACGACATCGCCCGGATCGGCATCGCCACTGAGAACCCGGGCCACCCCGACTGCCAGGACGACGAGCACGCCCAGGTTCGGGAGCGCCTCGAGCGCCGGGTCGAAGACTGCTCGGACACGCCCGGCCTTGATGTTGGTGTCGCGGAGCAGGTTCGCCTTGTGCGCGAACCGCTCGGTCTCCTCGTGCTCGCGGCCGAGGGTCTTGACGACGAGGGCGCCGTCGAAGGACTCGTGCGCCACCTCGCTCACCTCGGCGCGCAGCGCCTGGGCGCGGGTCATCAGCGGCGACTGGATCTTCTGGAAGACGAGGTTCGCGGCGATCACCAGCGGGAAGACCAGCAGCCCGAAGAGCGCGATCACCAGGTCGGTCACCAGCATCTGCACGACCGCGATCACCATCATCGCGACCGTGCCGACGGCCATCGGCAGCGGCGCGATCGGCGCCCAGGCGGCCTCGACGTCGGAGTTGGCGTTAGAGAGCAGCTCGCCGGTCGGGTGCTGCTGATGCCACGACATCGGAAGCCGGAGGTACTGACGCGTGACCGCCCGGCGATGGTGGGCCTGCATCCGGTACTGCATGATGCCCGCACCGAGGCGGCGGGCGACGATGCCGACGGCCCTGAGGATCGCGACGCCGACGAACAGCGCGAGGACGGCGAGCAACCCGCCCCACCCGTACTCGCCGGTGCGGAACGCCGGCAGCACGACGTTGTCGGTGGCCCAGCCGAGGACCCAGGCGTCGGCGACGGTGAGGGCGCCGAAGAGCAGGCTGCCCAGCGTGGACAGCGTGAAGACCCACGGCTCGCGGCGGATGGCGACGCCGAGTACGGCGAAACCCGCGCGCAGCGTGCCTCCGGTGGACGCCGGTGAGAGCGACCCGCGGCCGTCGGTGTCGGGCTGGCTCTGCTGCTTCTTCTGGCCGGCCTGGGTGATGGCCACCGGTCTCCTCACGTGCACGGGCGCGCGAGCTGCGCGACAGGAGCCAGCCTACGATCGACCCCATGACGAGAATGGCACGGTCGGAACGCGCTGCCCTCTGCAATGTCGCCCTGCAGGTGGGCGAGGACCAACCGACGCTCAGTGGCGAATGGACCGTGAAGGACCTCGTCGTCCACTTGCTGGTGCGTGAGCGCAGCCCGGCCGCGGCCGGGATCCTGGTCAGCCCGCTGTCGAAGCTCACCGACCTGGAGTCGCGGCGGTTCGCCGCCCGTGACTTCAACGTGCTCGTGGAGAAGCTCCGGCACGGTCCGCCCCGCTGGTCGCCGTACGCCGTCCCGAAGCTCGACGCCATGTTCAACACGCTCGAGTTCTTCGTCCACCACGAGGACATCCGGCGTGCTCAGCCGACGTGGGAGCCCCGCACGCTCCCCGACACCGAGCAGAAGGTGCTCTGGGCGATGACGCGCGCGGCGGGCAGGGGGCTGACCCGCAAGGCGCCCTGCGGGGTGACGATCGAGAACAGCGTCACCGGCTCCCGAGCAGTGCTGAGGGAGGACGACGACGAGGTGGTGGTCCGCGGACTGCCCAGCGAGGTCTGCCTGTTCGTCTTCGGGCGCAAGCCGCAGGCCGACGTGGAGCTGAGCGGCTCGGACGCCGCGGTGGCGCAGCTGCGCGGCAGCTCCCTCGGCTTCTGACCGCCAGGTCGGCGATGGGGGCGGAGCGCGCGTGCGAGTCGACTGGTGTCGGAGCCTAGGCTTGGCCCCATGAGCGCCTACCTCGAGCTGTTGCCCGCCGTCGACATCGCAGACGGGCACGCCGTCCAGCTGGTGCAGGGTGTCGCTGGCTCCGAGAAGCATTTCGGTGACCCGGTCGAGGCGGCCCTCAACTGGCAGCGCCGCGGCGCCGAGTGGATCCACCTCGTCGACCTGGACGCCGCCTTCGGCCGCGGCGAGAACCGCGAGCTGCTCGCCAAGATCGTCGGCACCCTCGACATCAAGGTCGAGATGAGCGGCGGCATCCGCGACGACGAGTCGCTCGAGGCCGCGATGGCGGCCGGCTGCCGGCGCGTCAACATCGGCACCGCCGCCCTGGAGCAGCCCGAGTGGTGCGCCCAGGCAATCGCCACGTACGGCGACCGCGTCGCTGTCGGCCTCGACGTGCGCGGCCGCACGCTCGCCGCACGAGGCTGGACCCGTGACGGCGGCGACCTGTACGACGTCCTGGCGCGTCTCGACTCCGAGGGATGCGCCCGATACGTCGTCACCGACGTCAACAAGGACGGCATGCTGCAGGGCCCGAACCTCGACCTGCTCCGGTCGGTCTGCGAGGCCACCGACCGGCCGATCGTGGCGTCCGGTGGCATCACCGAGCTGGCCGACCTCGAGGCGCTGCAGGGCCTGGTCGCGGACGGTGTCGAGGGCGCCATCATCGGGACGGCGCTGTACGAGGGCCGGTTCACGCTCGAGGACGCGCTCGCCCTGACCAAGCCGGAGCAGCGCGCATGAGCGTGTCCGTCCGGGTGATCCCCTGCCTCGACGTCGATGCAGGGCGGGTCGTCAAGGGCGTCAAGTTCCAGTCCCTCCGCGACGCCGGCGACCCCGTCGAGCTCGCCAAGGTGTACGACGCCGAGGGCGCCGACGAGCTGACGTTCCTCGACATCTCGGCCTCCCACGAGGGCCGATCCACGACGATGGAGATCGTCTCCGCCACGGCCGAGCAGGTGTTCATCCCGCTTACCGTCGGCGGCGGGGTGAGCAGCGTGGACGACGTCGACCGGCTGCTCCGCGCGGGTGCCGACAAGATCGCCGTCAACACCGCAGCGATCCGCCGACCCGAGCTGGTCGCCGAGATCGCGGACCGGTTCGGCAGCCAGGTGCTGGTGCTCTCGGTCGACGCGCGCCGAGCCCCAGGCACCGACAGCGGCTTCGAGGTGACCACCCACGGGGGTCGCCGTAGCGCGGGAATCGACGCCGTCGCCTGGGCCGCGAAGGCAGCCTCACTCGGGGCCGGCGAGATCCTGCTCAACGCCATGGACGCCGACGGCACCCAGGACGGCTTCGACCTGGAGCTGATCCGGCAGGTCCGTGCCGAGGTGACGATCCCCGTGATCGCCAGCGGCGGCGCCGGCAAGGTCGAGCACTTCCCACCCGCGGTCGACGCGGGCGCGGACGCCGTGCTGGCAGCGACCGTCTTCCACTTCGGCACGCTCCGCGTCTCGGACGTGAAGACCTCGCTCTCCGACGCCGGCCACCCGGTGCGCTGAGGGGTCACACATGCGGGTTCGGCGCTTCGCGGGTGTTGTCGCCCTGCATCGAGACCACGTCGTTCTCGTGCGCGAGCGCCATCCCGACTGGGGCGGGGCGTTCTGGAGCATCCCCAGCGGAGCGGTCGAGGACCACGAGCCGCCGACCGTGGGAGCGGTCCGGGAGCTGGCCGAGGAGACCGGCCTTGTGGTGAGCCCCGACGAGCTGCGGGCGATCGGAACGTCGACGACCGTTCATGACGGACACCAGTCTCGAGCCTGGAACTTCCAAGCGCAGATCGACGATCCCGAGCTGAACGTCGATGATCCGGACGGCTTGGTCCTGGAGGCGCGATGGTTCCCGCGTGCCGAGGCACTCGCACTGCTGGGTTCGTTGCCGTACCGCCCGCTGGCCGAGCCGGCCATCGCGCACCTGAGGGGCGATGCGAGGGCGGGCACGCACTGGCACTACGCGTCAGCCGACGCGGAGCCGATCGTCTCCCTTGGCCCAGCTTCGGGCCTCTAGGAAGCGAGATGGGTCAGCGGCGCGGGAGCAGCATGACCGCCAGCACCGGGAACGACAGCACGCTGACGACCAGCGCCGCGAGCCGTGCCTCCCAGTCGGGGCGCACCACCCAGACCAGGATGTTCACGGCGATCAGCAGCGCGATCAACATCCCGCGCTGAATCCTGCGCCGGCGAGCACGGGTTCCGGTGTCCTTGCCGACCGGCGTCAGCCTGGGCAGGCGATCCGTCGTCACCCGCCGCAGTGCCTTGGCCCGAGCGGCGCGACGCTCCCGACGTTCTGCCTCGGCCGCCCGCGCGGCGGCACGCAGGGCGGCCTCATGCTCGCGCTCGGCGCGACGCTGGGCGCGTGCCTTGCTCATCGGGCGCTCACAGGGACTGCACCCAGTTCCTGAGCAGGGCGGCTCCGGCGTCACCGGACTTCTCGGGGTGGAACTGCGTCGCGGACAACGGACCGTTCTCGACAGCAGCGACGAATCGGTCGCCACCGTGCTCGGCCCACGTCACCAACGGCTCACGGGTACGGCCGTTGGTGCGCAGCACCCAGTCGCGGACGCCGTACGAGTGCACGAAGTAGAAGCGCTCCCCCTCCACGCCGGCGAAGAGCGACGATGCGTCGGGGACGGTCACCGTGTTCCAGCCCATGTGCGGTACGACGGGAGCCTGCAGCCGCTCGACGACACCCGGCCACTCGTCGAGCCCCTCGGTGTCGACACCGTGCTCGACTCCGTGGGCGAAGAGCACCTGCATGCCGACACAGATGCCGAGCACCGGACGACCGCCGGCCAGGCGCCGTCCGATCACCTCGTGCCCGCGCACGGAGCGGATGCCCTCGACGCACGCGGCGAACGCACCGACGCCCGGCACGACCAGGCCGTCGGCGTCCATCGCCGCAGCGCGGTCAGCGGTCAGCGTGACCTCGGCCCCGGCCCGCTCGAGGGCGCGCACCGCCGACCGGGTGTTGCCCGAGCCGTAGTCGAGAACCACGACGCTCGGCGCACCGCCGGTCGACTCCGCTGTCAAAGAGAGCCCTTGGTCGACGGGACGCCGGTCTCACGCGGGTCGACGGCGATCGCGTCGCGCAGCGCACGAGCCAGCGCCTTGAACTGCGCCTCGACCAGGTGGTGCGGGTCGCGGCTCGAGATCACCCGGATGTGCAGGGCGATCTGGGCGTGGAAGGCGAGCGTCTCGAACACGTGCCGGGTCAGCGAGCCCAGGTACGAGTCGCCGATGGTCACGTAGGCCTGCGCCTCGGGCTCACCGGTGTGCACGCAGTACGGACGCCCGGAGACGTCGACGGCGCACTGCACGAGGGCCTCGTCGAGCGGAACGAGCGCGTCACCGAAACGGCGGATGCCGCGCTTGTCGCCGAGTGCCTCGCGCAGCGCCTCGCCCAGCACGATCGCGGTGTCCTCGACCGTGTGGTGCGCGTCGATGTGGGTGTCGCCCGAGGTCTGGACGGTCAGGTCGATCAGCGAGTGGCGGGCGAACGAGTCGAGCATGTGGTCGTAGAACCCCACGCCCGTCGAGATCTCCGCGCGGCCGCTGCCGTCGAGGTCGAGCTCGACCAGGACCTTGGACTCCTTGGTCTCGCGCTCGATGCGTGCACGACGCGTCACTGGTCCACCTCCGTCAGTACTTCGGTCAGGGCGTCCTTGAACGCCGTCATCTCCGCGGGTGTGCCGATGGACACCCGCAGCCAGCCATCCGGGCCGGTCTCCCGGATCAGGACGCCACGGTCCAGTAGACCCTGCCAGATCGCGTGCCGGTCGGCGAACCGGCCGAACAACGCGAAGTTCGCGTCACTGTCCGCCACCTCGAAGCCGCGACCGCGGAGCCAGTCGACGGTCGCGTCCCGCTCAGCGCGGAGCTCGTCGACCCGCCCGAGCAGCTCGTCGCGGTGCCTCAGGGCGGCCAGCGCCACGGCCTGGGTGACGGCGGACAGGTGGTACGGCAGCCGGACGACACGCAGGGCGTTGCAGATCTCCGGCGACGCCGCGAGGTAGCCCAGCCGGGCGCCCGCCAGCGCGAACGCCTTGCTCATCGTGCGGGTGACCACCAGGTTCGGCGTGCTGGGCAGCAGCTCCAACGCGGTCGGGGTGCCGGTGCGGCGGAACTCGCCGTACGCCTCGTCGATCACGACCAGGCCCCCGTGCTCGGCCGCCGCCTCGCAGACCGCGATCACGGTGTCGAGCGGCAGCGCCGTGCCGGTGGGGTTGTTCGGGGAGGGCAGCAGCACGACGGACGGCTTGTGCTCCTTGACCACACTGACCGCGTGCTCGACGTCGAGCGTGAAGTCGGTCTCGCGGTGGCCGACGACCCAGCCGGTGATCGCGTCGCGGGCGTACTCGGGGTACATCGAGTACGTCGGCGCGAACGAGACGGCCACCCGACCGGGACCGCCGAACGCCTGGAGCAGCTGCAGCATCACCTCGTTGGAGCCGTTGCCTGCCCACACCTGCTCGGGCGTGACGCCGTGGCCGAGGTAGTCGGCGAGCGCCTCGCGCAGCTCGACGAACTCGCGGTCGGGGTAGCGGTTCAGCCCCCGCGCGGCGGCAGCCACCGCGGCGGCGATGTCCTCGACGACCGCGTCGCTCGGGCCGTACGGGTTCTCGTTGACGTTCAGGGTCACCGGAACGTCGATCTGAGGCGCACCGTAGGGCTCGAGCCCGCGGAGCTCCTCGCGCAGCGGCAGCTCCATCAGCTCTCCCCGGCCGAGCCCTGGCCCGACTCCGGGAAGCGGACCCGCACGGCTGCCCCGTGACCGGGCAGGTCCTCGGCCTCGGCGAGGTTGACCACGTGCGTGGCCACGTCGCGCAACGCCTGCTCGTCGTAGTCGATCACGTGGACCGCCTTGCGGAAGTTGCGGACGGAGAGCCCGCCCGAGTGGCAGGCACATCCGGCCGTCGGGAGCACGTGGTTCGACCCGGCGGCGTAGTCGCCCAGCGACACCGGCGAGAACGGGCCGACGAAGATCGCGCCGGCGTTCACGACCCGGGCGGCCCAGCTCGCGGCGTCCTCCACCTGGATCGCGAGGTGCTCGGCTGCGTAGGCGTTGACGACTTCAAGGCCCTGCTCCAGGTCGTCGACGAGGACGATGCCGGACTGACGGCCGCCCAGGGCGGTGCGGATGCGGTCGACGTGCTTGGTGACCGAGACCTGCTTGTCGAGGGCGGCCTCCACCTCGTCGGCGAGCGCCGTCGACGGCGTGACCAGGACGGACGCCGCCATCGGGTCGTGCTCGGCCTGGCTGATCAGGTCGGCGGCGACGAAGGCGGGGTCGGCCGACTCATCGGCCAGGATCGCGATCTCGGTGGGACCGGCCTCGGAGTCGATGCCGACGACGCCCTTGAGCAGCCGCTTGGCCGAGACCGTGTAGATGTTGCCGGGGCCGGTGACCAGGTCGACCTTGCGGCAGGGGCCCGCGCCGTACGCGAACATCGCGACTGCCTGCGCGCCACCGACCGCGTACACCTCGTCGACCCCGAGCAGCGCGCACGCCGCCAGGATCGTCGGGTGCGGCAGCCCGTTGTTGGCCGCCTGCGGGGACGACGTGAGCGCGATCGAGCCGACCCCGGCCACCTGGGCGGGGACGACGTTCATCACGACGCTGGAGACGAGCGGTGCCACACCGCCCGGGACGTAGAGGCCGACGCGCTGGATCGGGATCATCCGCTGCGTGACGGTGCCTCCGGCCACGACCTGCGTGACGACGTCCTGCTCGAGCTCGGCCTCGCAGGTGAGTCGGAGCCGACGGATCGACTCCTCGAGCCCGGCGCGGACGGCGGGGTCGAGCTCGGCCAGGGCCCGGGTCATGGCTTCGGCAGGGACCGCGATGTCGGTCTGGGTGACGTTGTCGAACCGCGCGGAGTACTCGTGGATCGCCTCGACGCCGCGATGGCGGACGTCGTCGCAGATGGGGCGCACGACGTCGAGGGCGGCCTCGACGTCGAAGTCGGCGCGCGGAACTGCGGCACGGTAGTCCGAGGCACGCTGGCCACGGAGGTCGATTCGGCGGATCATGGCCCCCATTCTAGGCGGGACGCGGCTAGCCCTTCCGTCGTGGCTCCTGGGGAGAGACGCCACGGGTCGGTAGGTTGAGAGGCGTGCGCAGCCAGCTGCCGATCTTTCCCCTGAACACCGTGGTGTTCCCCGGCGTGACGTTCCCGCTGCACGTCTTCGAAGACCGGTACCGGTCCCTCGTCCACCACCTGCTGACCATCTCCGAGAAGCCGGACCGGCTCTTCGGCATCGTCGCCATCCGCGAGGGGTTCGAGGTCGGCGCTCACGGCGTGCAGTCGGTCCACCGCGTCGGCTGCGTGGTGCAGATGACCTCGGTGGACCCGTACCCGGACGGCCGCTTCGACATCGAGGTCGTGGGGCGTCGGCGGCTACGCCTCGACGGCCTCGAAACCTCGGGCACCTACCTGCTGGGTGACGTCGAGACCGTGCCGGAGCGCCCCGACAACAGCGATGAGGCGATGCGCGAGGCAGTCCGGACCCGGGAGACGTTCGAGGAGTACCGCCGCCGGCTGTCCGTGCTGCGTGACGCGGAGGTGCTCGACGGCGACCTGCCCCGCGACCCCGAGTACCTCTCGTACAGCCTCGCGGCCACCTGCCTGCTCACGCTCTCGGAGCGTCAGGCGATGCTCGAGGCGCCGACGGCCTTGGAGCGGCTGGTGATGCTGCGTCTCGCGATGGTCGAGGAGATGCGCGCGATGCAGGCCATCCCGTCGCTGCCCGCGACCGAGGTGGCCCGCACCTCCTGGTCCCCCAACTGAGCCCCCGAGGCTCCCGAGCACGAGACGGACGGATGGCGAAGAAGGCAGCACCCGGCGGTACGCCGGCCACGGCGGCGCTGAGCCGCGCACGGATCGACTTCACCGTGCACACCTACGAGCACGACCCCGGCGCGAGCTCCTTCGGGCTCGAGGCAGCGACCGCTCTCGGGCTGCCTCCAGAGCGGGTGTTCAAGACGCTGTTGGCCTCCGTCGACGGCCGGCTGGTCGTCGGGATCGTCCCCGTCTCGGGGCAGCTCGACCTCAAGGCGGTGGCCGCAGCCGTGGGTGGGAAGAAGGCGACGATGGCCGACCCTGCGGATGCGGAGCGAGTGACCGGCTACGTCGTGGGCGGGATCTCCCCCATCGGCCAGAAGAAGTCGCTGCCCACGGTGCTCGACACCACGGCCGCCGACCATCCGAGCATCTTCGTCTCCGGCGGCCGTCGCGGCATGGACCTCGAGCTCGCGCCCGCCGACCTCGTCGCCGTGACGCGCGCGGCCTACGCGCCGATCGGCCGCTGAGCGGGCGACTGCCGAGGCCGGTGGTCGGCGATCACTCGATGCCGAGCCGGAACCGGCCGTACTGGACGCCGTCGTCCTCCCAGGCACTCATGCCCAGGGCGTCGAGCGGCTTGAGGTTCGCGGCCACCTTGGCGTGGTCGGCCGCGAGCTTGTCGAGCCAGCCGCCCGCGTCGAAGTCGACGTAGAAGGCGGCGGTGGCGCGGTCGGCGTCCGGGATGACCGCCGTGAACGCGTCCGACTGGCCGAGGCCGCCGTCCCCGGCGACGAGCCGGTCGACGTACTCCTGCTGGAGGCCGACCACCACCAGACCGTCACCCGACTCGACGATGATCGAGTCGGCCATGGGGCCGAACTGGGCACGCAGGACGTCGATCACCCGGGTGATCTCCCCCGTGTCCCCGCTGATCCGCAACGCCAGCGGGAGCGAGGGCACCTCGCTGGAGCCGGTGAGCTTGCCCAGGTCGGCAGAGGCGTCCAGCGAGAGGCTTACCCCGCGGCCGAACATCGTCTCGATGTCCTCGGGCAGGGACAGCCCGGTGCCGGCCTCCATCTCGGCCCAGAACTGCTCCGGCTTCTCTCCCGAGCCGAGCGCCGACCCGAACGAGTCGACGTAGCCGCGGAGCCAGTTCTTCGGCAGCGAGGTCGTGAACGCAGCGGCCGTGGTGTCGGGCAGGCTCGCGAGCGACGGCCCCGTCGACTCGGTGCCAGCCGTTCCGGCAGGCAGTCCTTCTGCGGCGAACTCTGCTTCGATCGTCCCGTCGCTGAACCGGACCACGCCGGCCATTCCCTCGAAGTCCTTCCACAGCGTCCGCATCGACCCGAGGTCGGCGGTGCCCTGGGCTGATCCCGCGTCGGCCATCAGGCGCGGTCCTTCCGCGGAGACGTAGGCGGTGATGAACCCCGGGTCTCCGAGCCGGTCCATCCAGGTGCTGAAGGCCGGGTCATCTTCCAAGGGGGCAGCCTCGGCGGCCTTCGCGAAGGCGTCCGCGTCGTCCTGCTTCTCGGTGAGCAGCATGTAGTCACCGACGAAGGCGATGCCCGACGTCACCGAGCCGTCTGCACTCATCTGGCACTTCTCCAGCGCCTTCACGCCCGCCGTGGCCGCGTCGCGGTCACGCACGTGCACCGCGAGCAGCGGCGCGAGCGGTGCGTCGTTGTCCGGTACGGCGGCGACGGCGATCCGGTCGCCGAGCCACGGCTCGATGTCCCGGGCGTAGTCGACCTCGAGGCAGAGGCCGTCGTCCTGGGAGCGCTCGAACATCCAGCGACGCAGGTCGTCGCGGGCGTCGAGGCCGAGCTCCTTGTCGAGAGCGGGGAACTTCTTCAGCATCCGGAGCGCCTCGATCTTCTGAGGCGCTGAAGGATCGAGGTCCATGCTGAGGTAGGCGACCGCGATCGAGGGCACCGCGGTAGCCGGGGCATCACCGCTGGACAGCAGCTGAGCCACCCCCCAGGCGCCGGCGCCGGCAGCGAGGACGACGCCCGCTGCGCCCGCGGCGACGACCGCCCAGCGACGGCGGGGGCGTCCTTCAGGTTCCGAGGGTCCGGCCGGGCCTAAGGGCCCGAGGTACTCGGGCTCGCTCGGGATGCTCGGCGGCGGAAACTGGTCGGACACGACACACCTCGCGACTGCTGGACTGCCTCTCAGGCTAGCCACCGGTCGCGCCAGGCGGGCGCGATTGGACTAGTCGAGGACCCGGTCAGCGGTCGACGGCGTTGGGCGGCGACCACAGCACGGTCAGCATCCCCACCAGCACGGCGATCGGCCATACGAGGTAGTTGACCGGGGCCGTCACCTCGACCTGGCTCGGGATTCGGGCTCCGATCGGTGCGGCCGCCACCACCGACTCCGGGGCCGCCGGGCCGAGCCAGGTGCCCAAGGTGGACATCACGAACGCGGCCAGCACCGACCCCGCAACGATCAGCCCTGCCGTCACCAGGTGGTCGCGTGAGTGGCGCCATGCGAGCGCGGCGCCGGAGAGAAGGCCGAAGACGATCGCGATCACGGCGTACCAGCCGTCGGCGTTGAACCGCCTGCCGAGCTGGACCTCCCCCATGCCCAGGCCACCGTTCTCGGCCTTGGTGAAGTACGCCGGCTCGGCGAGCAGCCACCAGAGGACCGCGCCGACGACGCCGAGCACGAGGTAGCTGCCCAGGATCCAGGCAGCGTCCGAGTGGCGAGGTCGCGGGCGCGTCTCCTGAGCGAGCTCGGGGGCGTCCACGGTGGCCGTCATGTCGCTCGTCGACTCCGGACCCGCGACGCGCGTGTCCGGAGGATCGGGCTGCTCATGACCCGACAAGGCAGTTCGGACCGAGCAGGGCCTTGAGGTC
Organism: uncultured Actinomycetota bacterium; assembly: GCA_963768905.1. GTDB lineage: Bacteria > Actinomycetota > Actinomycetes > Propionibacteriales > Nocardioidaceae > Nocardioides_B. Next base: position 399,205 of record CAVYJQ010000001.1, read on the forward strand.
GGCGAACAGAGCCGGGCTCGGGGCCACCCGGAGGCGGTCGTCGAGCTTCATCACGGTGGTCGCTGACTTCGTCATCAGTCGCAACCGTACTTCGGTGACCCCAGGATGCGTGCCGAGAACTTCCTTGAGCTGCTCCACCACGGGCGGGGTGCAGCGGGTGGACGGCATCGAGATCACGACCGGACCGGTGGGCCCGTCGGACAGGTCAGGGAGGCTGACCTCCTGGCCGTGCAGCTCGGGCTGGTCCTTCGAGCGCGAGAGCCGGCCCTTGACCATGATGATGGCGTCCTCGTTGAGCAGGGTGCTCGCCAGCTGGTATGCGCTCGGGAAGAGCAGGACGTCGACGGCGCCCTCGAGGTCCTCCAGGGTCACCATCGCCCAGGCGTCACCGCGCTTGGTGATCTTCCGCTGCACCGACGTGATCAGGCCGGAGATGGTGACGTTCGACCCGTCCGGCCGGTCCTCGTCGACGAGCAGCTGACCGATCGTGCAGTCGGTGCCGTTCGCCAGGATGTGCTCGAGGCCGAGCAGGGGGTGGTCGGAGACGTAGAGGCCGAGCATCTCCCGCTCGTGCCCGAGCAGTGTCTGCTTGTCCCAGTCGTCGATGTCCGGGATCGCGACCGCCATGTCGAAGACCGCCTCGGTCCCCGAGTCGAGGTCGTCGAAGAGCGAGTCCTGTCCCCCGCCGGAGTCCTTCTTGATGGTCGCGTAGCGGTCGACGGCCTCCTCGTGGATCGCTACCAGGGCGCGCCGCTTGTGCTTCATGTCGTCGAACGCGCCGGCCTTCGCCAGCGACTCGATCACCCGCTTGTTGCAGACGAGGGCGTCGACCTTCTCCATGAAGTCGTTGAAGTCCGTGTAGCGGCCGCGGGCCTCCCGGCCCTCGACGATCTTGTCCACGACGTTGCTGCCGACGTTGCGCACCGCGGTGAGACCGAACCTGATGTCGCGACCGACCGGGGTGAAGTTCGCCGCCGACTCGTTGACGTCCGGCGGCAGCACCTGGATCTTCATCCGGCGGCACTCGTTGAGGTAGATGGCCATCTTGTCCTTGTCGTCCTTCACGGACGTCAGGAGCGCCGCCATGTACTCGGCGGGGAAGTTGGCCTTGAGGTACGCCGTCCAGTACGAGACCAACCCGTAGGCGGCGGAGTGCGCCTTGTTGAAGGCGTAGTCGGAGAACGGCAGCAGGATGTCCCACAGCGTCTTCACCGCCGCGGCCGAGTAACCGCGCTCGCGCATGCCGCCCTCGAAGGCGACGTACTGCTTGTCGAGCTCCTCCTTCTTCTTCTTGCCCATCGCGCGGCGGAGGAGGTCCGCCTCTCCCAGGGAGTAGCCGGCGAGCTTCTGCGCAATCGCCATCACCTGCTCCTGGTAGACGATCAGACCGTAGGTCTCACCCAGGATGTCCTCGAGCGGCTCGGCCAGCTCGGGGTGGATCGCCTCGACCGGCTCGCGCCCGGTCTTGCGCCGCGCGTACTTGTTGTGTGAGTCCGCACCCATCGGGCCGGGACGGTAGAGCGCGCCGACCGCGGAAATGTCCTCGAAGCAGTCCGGCCGCATGCTGCGCAGTAGCGCGCGCATCGGCCCGCCGTCGAGCTGGAACACGCCGAGCGTGTCGCCGCGCTGCAGCAGGCCGTACGTCGTCTCGTCGGTGAGCTCGAGGTCCTCGAGGACGACGGTCTCGCCGCGGTTCGCCTCGATGTTGCGCACCGCGTCGTCGAGGACGGTGAGGTTGCGCAGCCCGAGGAAGTCCATCTTGATCAGCCCGAGGGACTCACAGGTCGGGTAGTCGAACTGCGTGATCATCGCGCCGTCGGCGGGGCGGCGAAGCAGCGGGATCACGTCGACGAGCGGCTCGCTCGACATGATCACGCCGGCTGCGTGCACGCCCCACTGACGCTTGAGGCCCTCGATGCCGATCGCGGTGTCGACCACGCGCTTGACGTCGTTGTCGTTCTCGTAGAGCCCGCGGAACTCGCCGCCCTCGCCGTACCGCTTGTGCTGCGGGTCGAAGATCTCCTTGAGCGGGACGTCCTTGCCCATCACCGCGGCCGGCATCGCCTTGGTGATCCGGTCACCCATCGCGAACGGGTACCCGAGGATCCGCGAGGAGTCCTTGACGGCCTGCTTCGCCTTGATCGTGCCGTACGTGACGATGTACGACACCCGGTCGTCGCCGTACTTCTCGGTGACGTAGCGGATCACCTCACCGCGCCGACGCTCGTCGAAGTCGATGTCGAAGTCGGGCATCGAGACGCGGTCGGGGTTCAGGAAGCGCTCGAAGATCAGGCCGTGCTGGAGCGGGTCGAGGTCGGTGATCCGCATCGCGTAGGCGACCATCGAGCCCGCACCGGAGCCACGACCCGGGCCGACCCTGATCCCGTTGTCCTTGGCCCAGTTGATGAAGTCGGCGACGACGAGGAAGTAGCCGGGGAACCCCATCTGGGTGATGACGCCGATCTCGAAGTCGGCCTGCTTGCGGACGGCGTCGGGGATGCCGTTCGGGTAGCGGAAGCGCAGCCCCTTCTCGACCTCCTTGACCAGCCAGGAGTCCTCGTTCTCCCCCGGCGGGCAGGGGAAGCGCGGCATGAAGGTGCCGTTGCCCTCGGTGAACTCGACGTCGCACCGCTCGGCGATCAGCAGCGTGTTGTCGCAGGCCTCGCGGAGGTTGTACTTGTCGACCCAGAGAGCGCGCATCTCCTCGGCCGACTTCAGGTAGTAGCCGTCGCCGGAGAACGCGAAGCGCTGGCCCGGGCCGTCGCCGGCCGGGATGTCCATGGTGCTGCCGGAGTTGATGCAGAGCAGGTGCTCCTGCGAGGCGGCGTCCTCGCGGTTGACGTAGTGCGAGTCGTTCGTCGCCAGCAGCGGGATCTGGAGGTCCTGGGCGAGCCGGAGCAACCCGTCGCGGACCCGGTTCTCGATCGAGAGGCCGTGGTCCATCAGCTCGAGGAAGTAGTTCTCACGGCCGAGGATGTCCTGGAAGTCGCCGGCGGCCTTGCGAGCGGCCTCGTACTGGCCGTACCGCAGGTGGACCTGGACCTCACCCGACGGGCAACCGGTGGTGCCGATGATCCCGCGACTGTGCTGGGCCAGCAGCTCGCGGTCCATGCGGGGGTGCTTGAAGAAGCCGTCGCGCCACGCGCCGGTGGAGAGCCGGAAGAGGTTGTGCATGCCCTCGGTGGACTCCGAGAGCAGCGTCATGTGCGTGTAGGCGCCGCGGGCGGAGACGTCGTCGGGGCCGCCGTCGTAGAAGTTCACCCCCTTCTTCTCGAAGCGGGAGATGTTGGGCGCCATGTAGGCCTCGATGCCGATGATCGGCTTGACCCCGGCGGCCTTGGCCTTCCGGTAGAACTCGTAGGCCCCGAAGACGTTGCCGTGGTCGGTCATGGCCACCGCCGGCATGCCCAGCTCGGCCGCTCTCTCGGTCAGCGCGCCGAGGCGTGCTGCGCCGTCGAGCATGGAGTACTCGGTGTGCACGTGCAGGTGCACGAAGGAGTCGCGGCCCCCGGACCCGGATGACATCGGAGAGATCGGCCCCTTCCGGACACTTCGACTTTCGGACGCACACGGACACGAACCGGGCTCGCGCGCGGTAGACCATGCGGGGGAAGAGCAGTCAGCCTACGCGACCCCAGGACCTGATCCTGGCATGACCCACCGACAGGATTCGCCCCGGCTCAGGCCCCTTCGTCGTCTCCTCGGCGCTGCAGTGCATCGAGGCTCGCGGAGATCACCTCGCGCACGATCCGGGACACCGCCTCCTCGCCCAGATCCGGCGTCCGCGGGGCCAGCCGGGCCACGATCTCGGCCTCCCTGACGGGGTCCCGCCCGGCCTGCCCGGCCACCGGCTTCAGCTCCTGGGCGGCCGCGGTCAGCAGCGCGCGTTCGTTGAGCAGGTCGGCCAGCCGGTCGTCGACATCGTCGATGCGGCGGCGGACGGCGGCCAGCCCGTCGGTGCCCAGCCAGGCCATCTCGAGGTCGGGCGAGCGCTCCTCGTTCTCCGACCCGTCGGTCCGTCGTACGGCGACCAGCCCGTGCCGTCGGTAGAACCGCTGCGCGGCCACGTTCGACTCGAAGACCCACAGCCCGAAGCCCGCCGGTCGAAGGCTCTTGGCCAGCTCGAGCAGCACCGACCCGACCCCCCGGCCGGTCAGCTCGGGGCGGACGTACAGCGAGTCCAACCACTCGGGGTCGAGCACCAGGTAGCCGACGAGAGCCCCGTCCTCCCCCGCTGCCACCCAGACCTCGCGGTCGTCCGGCATCGGGGTCGTCCTCGGATCCAGGCCGAGCACCTCGCGGAACCACGCCTTGACGGCAGGCGGCTGGTGGATCGGTCGCGGCATCGCCGGGTACGCCGCGTCGCGGGCCGCCATGAAGAGGTCGGCCAGCGCGTCGGCGTCCGCATCCACCGCGGGCCTCAGGACGAGGTCGGCAAGCCCCTCGTCACCGGTGCTCGCGTCGTCAGAAGCCGTCACGGATGACGTCCAGCGCATGCTGAAGGTCGTCGGGGTAGGTCGACTCGTACTCCACGTACTCGCCGCTGTCCGGGTGCTCGAACCCGAGGCGAACGGCGTGCAGCCACTGCCGCTCGAGCCCGACGCGCTCGGCCAGCACCGGGTCGCCGCCGTAGGTCGGGTCACCCAGGCAGGGATGTTTGAGGGCCGCCATGTGCACCCGGATCTGGTGCGTGCGGCCGGTCTCGAGGTGGATCTCGAGCAGGCTGGCGAACCGGTGCGCCTCGAGCGTCTCGTAGTGCGTGACGCTGTGCTTGCCGCTGCGCATGACGGCGAACTTGTAGTCGTGCTTGGGATGCCGGCCGATCGGCGCGTCGATGGTGCCGCGCAGCGGATCGGGGTGGCCCTGCACCAGAGCGTGGTAGACCTTGTCGACCGTTCGCGCCCGGAAAGCGTTCTTCAGCCGCGAGTACGCGTACTCCGACTTCGTGATCACCATGACCCCGGAGGTGCCGACGTCGAGCCGCTGCACGATGCCCTGCCGCTCCGACGCACCGCTGGTGGCGATCCGGAAGCCGGCGGCGGCGAGGTGTCCGACGACCGTCGGACCGCTCCACCCGGGGCTCGGGTGGACGGCGACCCCGACGGGCTTGTCGATGACCACGATTGCGTCGTCGTCGTGGATGATCTTGATGCCCTCGACGACCTCGGGAACGACGGCCACCGGGTCGACCACCGCCGGGATCTGGACGTCGAGCATGGCGCCGGTGTCGACGCGGTCTGACTTGGACGACGTCGCGCCGTCGACCTGCACGTGACCGCCGGCGATCAGCTCGGCCGCCCGTGACCGCGAGAACCCGAACATCCGCGCGAGGGCAGCGTCGAGCCGCTCGCCCGCCAGGCCATCGGGCACCGTCACGCTGCGGTGGTCCATGCCGTTGGTGCTCATGCGCCGGCGCTTTCGCTGGTGCCGTCGTCCTCGGTGCGCTTCGCCTCGCGGGTGCCGTCGAGATGGATGCCGCGGATCGTCTGCAGGATGATCAGGCCGGCCGCGATGTTGATGAAGATGTCGGCAACGTTGAAGACCGGGAAGTTCGGCAGCTGCAGGAAGTCGATCACGTGCCCGCGCATCGGACCCGGCTCGCGGAAGATCCGGTCGGTGAGGTTGCCGAGGATGCCGGCGAGCAGGAAGCCGAGGGCGAGAGCCCAGCCGGTGCTGCCGATCCGCCGCGCGTACCAGAGCGTCGCGGCCGCGGCGGCGACAGCGATCCAGGCGAGCACGACCGTGTACGACGTCCCGAGGCTGAACGCGGCGCCGCTGTTCGAGGTCAGGAAGAGCGTGAGGACGTCCCCCACAAGTGGCACCGGCGTGGCCGTCTCGAGCCGGTCGACCGCCAGCTGCTTCGTGACGACGTCGGCGATGTAGCCGAGCACGGCGACCAGGGCGAAGAGCCCTAGGGGCCGCTTTCGCCGGTCGGTGGGAACGGGTGACTGTGCTGGGTCGCTGGAGTTCAGCGACGCTCCTCGCGCTGCTTGCATGACAGGCACAGTGTCGCACGCGGGAATGCCATCAACCGCATCTTGCCGATCGGCTCCCCACACGTCTCACAGACGCCGTACGTGCCGTCCTCGATCCGGGCCAAGGCCTTCTCGGTCTGCTCGAGCATGTCGCGAGCGTTCCTGGCGAGGCTCATCTCGTGGTCGCGCTCGAAGGTCTTGGACCCGACGTCGGCCTGGTCGTTTCCGGCGCCGTCGCCGGCGTCCCGCATCAAGTCGTGGAGCTCGTGCTCGGCGAGGTTGAGCTCGGCGCGCAGCCGGTCACGGTCGGCGTTCAGCTCCGTGCGGACCTCGTTGAGCTCCTTGGCCGTCCACGGCGACTCGTCGGCCTTGACCGCGAGCTTGCGCTTGGCGGGCGACTTCTTGGCCGGAGCGGTCTTCGCGGCAGGCTTCTTCGCGGCGGCGGGAGCCGGTGCCGGCGTCTTCTTCACGGGCGCCTTGGCGGTCGTCTTCGCGGGTGACTTCTTGGCCGGTGTCTTCTTGGCCGGAGTCTTCTTCGCGGGCGCCTTGGCCGCCGCCTTCTTGGCCGGGGCAGCCGCCTTCTTCGCGACGGTCTTGGCAGCCGCCTTCTTGGCGGGGGCGGCCTTCTTGGTGGGCGCCGCCTTCTTCGCCGGGGCAGCCTTCTTCGCGGCCGTCTTCACGGGTGCCTTCTTCGTAGGCGCCTTCGTGGGAGGTGCCTTCTTCGCGGATGCCTTCTTCGCAGTAGTCGTCTTCTGCGTGACGGTCTTCTTGGCGGGGGCCTTCTTGGCCGCCGTCCTCTTGGCAGGGGCCTTGGCGGCCGCCTTCGTGGCGGTCGTAGCCTTCTTCGCGGGGGCGGACTTGCTCGCCGTACTCGATGACTTCCGGGCCACGCCCGAGGTCACCCGCTTCGCGGCGGCAGCCGTCTTCCCGGCGATCCTCCGTGCGGTCGCTCGTGCCATGAACGCGTGGCCCCCTTGAAGCCAGTTGTATCCAAGGTGCGGATACGCAGGAACGTGTGGCGTCCGCCACACGCGTGCGGCGAGGATATGCCGCGCCCGCGCCACAAACAACGAAACGCGCTCACGAGTCCGCAACTTTTCCTGTCCCGACCCCCTAAACCGGGGTGAACGGGCCCACATTCGTCTGGCAGACTGGACGCACCGCAAGGCGTGGACGGGACGAGTACCTCCGGAGCACAGCCGGCAGCGACCTGGGGATGGTGCGAGCCCAGGGGGTTGACCGGAGGGAACATCACCCCTGAGCCGTCGGAAGAGCGCACGTCCCACCCGGGACGGGCAGGTAGAACCGGCAGCGGTGGCCTCATGAGAGGGCGTCCCCGCCGGGACCAGCACGGTCACGGCGCTCGCCAAGGAGGGTGGTACCGCGGGAGCGGCCGAAGCAGCGGCCCGATCTCGTCCCTTCGCCCCGCACGACCCGTCGGTGACCCCGTCGGGTGGTCAGAGAAGGTGAAGGCGAGAAGTGGCCGAGTACAACCCCGTCAACCCGCAGGTCGACCTCCCCGCGCTCGAGCACGACGTGCTCGCGTTGTGGGAGGGCGAGAAGACCTTCCACCGGTCGGTGGAGGCCGCCGAGGGCCGCCCGCGTTGGACGTTCTACGAGGGCCCCCCGACCGCCAACGGCCGACCCGGCACCCACCACGTCGAGGCGCGCGTCTTCAAGGACGTCTTCCCCCGCTTCAAGACGATGCAGGGCTTCCACGTCGACCGGAAGGCCGGGTGGGACTGCCACGGGCTGCCCGTCGAGCTCGCCGTCGAGAAGGAGCTCGGCTTCTCCGGCAAGGGCGACATCGAGGCGTTCGGCGTCGCGGAGTTCAACGCCAAGTGCCGCGAGTCGGTGCTCCGGCACGTCGACGCCTTCGAGGAGATGTCGGACCGGATGGGCTTCTGGGTCGACACCGACGACGCCTACGTGACGATGACCCCGTCGTACGTCGAGTCGGTCTGGTGGGCGCTGAAGCAGATCCACGAGGCCGGCCGGCTGGTCGAGGACTACCGCGTGGCGCCGTACTGCCCCCGCTGCGGGACCGGGCTCTCCGACCACGAGCTCGCGCAGGGCTACGAGACGGTGACCGACCCGTCGGTCTATGTCCGGTTCCCCCTGACGTCGGGGCCGCACGCCGGTGCGGCGCTGCTGGTGTGGACGACGACCCCCTGGACGCTGGTGTCGAACACCGCGGTCGCCGTTCACCCGGGCGTCGACTACGTCGTGGCGACCGACGGCAACGAGAAGCTCGTCGTCGCGGAGCCGCTCTTCGAGGGCGTGCTCGGCGAGGGCTGGACTGTCGAGGCGACCGTCCGCGGCGCCGACATGGAGCGGTGGGTCTACCAGCGTCCGTTCGAGCTCGTCGAGTTCCCGGCCGACTCGGGCGCGCACATCGTCGTACTCGCGGAGTACGTCACCACCGAGGACGGCACCGGCCTCGTGCACCAGTCCCCCGCCTTCGGCGAGGACGACATGAAGGTGTGCAAGGCGTACGGGCTGCCGGTCGTGAACCCGGTGCGTCCCGACGGCCACTTCGAGGACGACGTACCGCTGGTCGGGGGTCAGTTCTTCAAGCACGCCGACGCCGACCTGGTGAAGGACCTCGAGGGGCGCGGTGCGCTGTTCCGTCACGTGGCGTACGAGCACTCGTACCCGCACTGCTGGCGCTGCCACACCGCGCTGCTCTACTACGCCCAGCCGTCCTGGTACGTCCGCACCACCGCCGTCAAGGACGCGCTGCTGCGCGAGAACGAGAAGACCAACTGGTACCCCGACACGATCAAGTGGGGTCGGTACGGCGACTGGCTCAACAACAACATCGACTGGGCACTGTCGCGCAGCCGCTACTGGGGCACTCCCCTGCCGATCTGGCGCTGCGCCGAGGGACACCAGACCTGTGTCGGGTCGCTCGCCGAGCTGTCCGAGCTGACCGGCACCGACCAGTCGGAGCTCGACCCGCACCGCCCGTTCGTCGACGACGTCGTCTTCGCCTGCCCGGCCGCGGGTGACGGCGAGGCCGAGCGTCTGTGGCGAGGAGGCCCGCCGGGTGCCCGAGGTGATCGACGCCTGGTTCGACAGTGGGTCGATGCCGTTCGCGCAGTGGGGCTACCCGCACGTGCCCGGCTCGGTCGAGAAGTTCCAGCAGGCGTACCCCGCGGACTTCATCTGCGAGGCGATCGACCAGACCCGCGGGTGGTTCTACACGCTGATGGCGATCGGCACGCTGGTCTTCGACGAGTCGTCGTACAAGAACGTCCTGTGCCTGGGCCACATCCTCGCCGAGGACGGCCGCAAGATGTCGAAGCACCTGGGCAACATCCTCGAGCCGATCCCGTTGATGGAGGAGCACGGCGCCGACGCGGTGCGCTGGTTCATGGCCGCCTCCGGGTCGCCGTGGGCTGCGCGACGCGTCGGTCACGCGAACATCCAGGAGACGGTGCGCAAGGTCCTGCTGACCTACTGGAACACCGTGTCGTTCCACGTGCTCTACGCGCGGACCGCCGGCTGGACGCCGTCGTCTGGTGCTGTGCCGCCCGTCGCCGAGCGCCCGGTGCTCGACCGCTGGCTGCACGCCGAGACCGCGCGGCTGGTCGGTCAGGTCACCGAGGCCCTCGAGGGCTTCGACACCCAGCGCGCCGGCGCCGTGCTCGCCGACTTCGTCGACGACCTGTCCAACTGGTACGTGCGTCGTTCGCGGCGCCGGTTCTGGGACGGCGACCCGTCGGCCCTCGGCACCCTGCACGACACCCTCGACGTGGTGACCCGGCTGATGGCTCCGCTGACGCCGTTCATCACCGAGCGGGTCTGGCAGGACGTCGTCCGATCCGTCGACCCCGAGGCTCCCGACTCGGTGCACCTGGCCGCCTGGCCGACGTACGACGCGTCCGCGGTCGACCTCGACCTGTCGGCCGGCGTCTCGCTGGCGCGGCGGCTCGTCGAGCTGGGGCGTGCAGCGCGCGCCGACGCCAAGGTGCGCACCCGTCAGCCGCTGAGCCGCGCACTCGTCGGCTCGGCCGCCTGGGGCCGGCTCACCGACGAGCTGCGGGCCGAGGTCGCCGACGAGCTCAACGTCGGGGCCATCGAGCCGCTGTCGTCGGCCGGCGAGGGGCTGGTGGAGTTCTCCGCCAAGGGCAACTTCCGCGCGCTGGGCAAGCGGTTCGCGAAGCAGACGCCGCAGGTGGCGGCCGCGATCGCCGCTGCAGACGCGGCCGCACTCGCCGAGTCGTTGCAGGACGGCGGCACGGCGCTCGTCTCGGTCGACGGCGCCGACGTCGAGGTGCTGCCCGACGAGGTGATCGTCTCGGAGCGTCCGCGCGAGGGATGGTCGGTCGTCAACGAGCAGGGAGAGACGGTGGCGCTCGACCTGGAGCTGACCCCGGCCCTGGTCCGGGCGGGACTGGCGCGCGAGGTGGTCCGCCTGGTGCAGGACGCCCGCAAGACGAGTGGCTTCGAGGTCAGCGACCGGATCACGCTGACCTGGCAGGCCGGTGGCGAGACGGCGGAGGCGCTGCGCGAGCACGCCGCGGCCGTGGCCGACGAGGTGCTGGCGACCCGGATGGACGAGGCCGACCCGGCCGCGGCCGGCGGGGACGTCGTACGCGACGAGGACCTCGACCTCACCTTCACCGTCCAGCGCACCCCCCGTTGAGTGTCGGCTTGCTACCCGTGAGTGTTGGGTGAATCAGCCCGCACTCAACGGGTAGGGATGACGAACGAGGCCGGTGACCCCCGTGGGGACACCGGCCTCGTTCGCGTTCGTGGACCTCGACCAGAGTCGAGGAGCCCGATCAGTTGTTGTCGTCGTCTCCGAGGAGCGACTTCAGGCGCTTGGGCGAGTGGTCGCTGGTCGCCAGCGCGCCACCCTCGCCGTTACCGTCGAGCGACGCCAGCTGCTGCTGGAAGTAGCTCTTCAGGCGGCTGCGGTACTCGCGCTCGAAGGACCGGAGGTTCTCGACCTCCGAGTTGAGCTTGTCCTTCTCCTTCTCCAGGTCGCCGAAGAGCTGCTGGCGACGCTCGGCGGTCTCGGAGTCGAGCATCTGCGAGCGGGTACGGGCGTCGGACTCGAGCCGGTCGGCCTTGACCTTCGACTCGGCCTCGAGCCGCTCGGCCTTGGTGCGGGCCTCGCCGACGATCTTGTCGGCGTTGTCCTTGGCCTCGGCCACGAGCTCGTCGGCGTTCCGGGTCGCGATCTCCAGAAGCCGGGCGGCGGCGCTGGACGCGTCCGCAACGGTGGCGACCTTGATCGTCTCGACCGGAGCGGCGGGAGCAGCGGCCACAGGCTCGGGCGCCTTGACCGGCTCGGGCTCGGGCTCGGGGGCCTTGACGGGCTCCCGCTCGGGAACCGGCACCGGGGCGCCGCCCTGCTGCGCGGCCGCAAGCTTGCTCCGGAGGTCGTCGTTCTCCCGCGTCAGTCGCGCCAGCTCGGCCTCGACCTCGTCGAGAAACTGGTCGACCTCGCCCATGTCATAGCCCTCGCGGAGCCGGACAGGAGTAAAGCGCTTGTTGCTCACGTCCTCAGGCGTCAGCGGCATGACCTCACCCTTTGTCTTCTAGTCGTCGGTTGTTGTGGCGTCGCCGCCACGTCGAGCCCACGGTACTCCGAAACTCCGGAGCCCCATGCAGCGGGTCTGTGACAGTCCTGCCCGGGGAGCCTACCTGCGGAGTGCTGCCGAGTCACACCCGCGACACCCGCCGTTCACGCACCGAAGAAGATCACCGAGTTGAGGATCCGGAGCAGGTAGACCGCAATCAGGACGATCAGGAAGCTGGTGTCGAGCGCGATGCTGCCGAGACGCAGCGGAGGCACGAAGCGGCGCACGAAAAGGATCGGCGGATCGGTGATCGAGTAGACCACCTCCAGCACCACCAGCACCGGCCCCTTGGGGGACCAGGAGCGTGCGAACACCTGCACCCAGTCCACGACCAGGCGGATGAAGAGCAACGCCAGGAACGCGAAGAGGATGAGGTCGATGATCGAGCCGACGAGGTTCACGTTGTCGGAGTCTAGACGGGATCAGCTCTGGTTGAAGAAGCCGCCCTCGGCGATCCGGGCCTTGTCCTCGGCAGCGACCGAGACATTCGGCGGGGAGAGCAGGAACACCTTGTTGGTGACGCGCTCGATGGTTCCGCGTACGGCGAACACGAGCCCCGCAGAGAAGTCGACGAGGCGCTTGGCGTCGGCGTCGTCCATCTCGGAGAGGTTCATGATCACCGGCACTCCCTCGCGGAAGTTCTCGCCGATGGTGCGCGCCTCGTTGTACGTGCGCGGGTGCAGCGTGGTGATCCGGGACAGCTCGGCAACGACGCCGGCGGCCGGAGCAGCGTGCGGACGGCGCTCGGCGAGGTTGGCGACCGGGGTCGGACGGGCGGCCTCGGCGCGCTCGTCACGGCGCGGCGACTGCTCGTCGTACTCGTCGTAGTACTCGTCCTCGTAGCGCTCTGTGTCCTCGAGCAGGCCAAGGTAGACACCCATCTTGCGCATCGCGCTCATGCCTGTTGCCTTCCGGTTCTGCACCCTCGGTGAGGGCGCTGCTACGTGCCTGACACTACCGGAGCGGGGGCCTCGGTCCGAGGACCGCAGAGCCAATCCGCACGTGTGTCGCACCTGTCTTGACGGCGGCCTCGAGGTCGCCGCTCATCCCCGCCGAGATCCAGTCCGCGGAGGGGTCCACCCGTCTGACCTGGTCGGCCAGACGGAGCAGTCTTTCGAAGGCGGGGACGGGGTCCTCGCCGAGTGGGGCGACCGCCATCACGCCGCGCAACCGGAGGCCCTCGGTGGAGGCCAGCTGCTCGGCGAGACCGGCGACCTCGGTCGGGGCAGCACCGCCTCGTCCACTGCCGGAGCCCGCGTCGGGGCCCGGGTCGAGGTTCACCTGGACGAGACAGTCCACCTCTGTCCCCCGCTCGAGAGCTCCGCGGGCGAGCCCGGCGAGCACCTTGGGCCGGTCGACGGACTCGACGACGTCGGCGTACGCCGCCACGGCCGCGGCCTTGTTGCTCTGGAGCGAGCCGACGAAGTGCCAGCGCACCGGGATCCCGGCGCACTCGGCTACCTTCTGCTCGGCCTCCTGGTGGCGGTTCTCCCCCACGTCGGTCACGCCGAGCTCGGAGAGCAGGCGTACGTCGGACGGCGGGAAGAACTTGGTCACGACGGTCAGCGTCACCTCGTCGGCGCTGCGGTCGACCTCGGCGCACGCGGTGGCGATGCGCTGGCGCACCTCCGCCAGGTTCGCCTCGAGCTGGTCGCGTCGGGAGCTCGTCACGGTCGCATCCAGACCAGGCCGGCGAGCCGACCCGACTCCGTGCCCTGACGGCGGTACGAGTACAGGTCGTCGTTCTCGATCGTGCACCGGCTGACGTCGACCACGTCGACGTCGAGCGAACGGAGCTGGGCAATGACGCCCGCCCCCACGTCGACCGACGGCGTACCCCAAGAGGTCTCGGCGTACGACTCGGGGACTACCGCCGCGACCTCGGCCCGCATCTGTTCGGGGACCTCGTAGCAGGAGCCGCACACGTGCGGGCCCACCCAGGCGGTGAGGTTCTCGGCGCCGAGCTCGCGCATCGCTTGGACGGCCTTGGGCACCACGCCCGCCACCAGCCCGGGCCGACCCGCGTGGGCGCCACCGACGATCCGGCGCTCCGCGTCGGCGAGCAGCACCGGCACACAGTCGGCGACCCGCACCACGAGCAGGACGCCGGGCACCGCCGTCACCAGACCGTCGGCCTCCGGCGCCTCGGCGGCGGGCGTCTCGTCGACGACCGCCACGTTCGCGCCGTGCACCTGCCGCATCAGCGCGACCCGCGGTGCCGACACCCCAGGCGGCAGCACGAACGCCCCGCCCGCCGAGCCTGCCGCACCGCCGCGCGCCATCGCATGGGCGACGATGTCGAGGTTCTCCTCGACGGCGGCGGCGTCCTCGGTGCCGTTGACCGCGAGGTTCAGGGACGCGAACGGACCGCCACTGACTCCTCCGTGGCGGTCCGTGAACGCGACCTCGACCGATCCCCGCGTCTCAGTGAAGGCGAACAAGCTCGATGCACGCCCTACTTGAGGAAGTCGGGGACATCCAGCTCGTCGTCATCGAACTGCACCTGACGAGGCTGGCGCGCCGGCTGGGCAGCCGGAGCGGGCTGGCTCGGGTGGATGGTCGGAGTCTGCCGGGTCGGCTGCGGCCGCGATCCCTGGTCGACCGTCGCCGAGTCGGGGGTCGTGGACTGACGAGCGGGCGCAGCATCCGCCGGCTTCCGCTCCTCAGGCGCGCGAGTCGCCGCCGCCTGTGCGGCCGCCCGGGTGTCCGCCTGGGTCTGCTGCGGCGCGGGTTCGCGGCGCAGCACCGTGCCGTTGTCGCGACGCTTCGGCATACCGCCGTCAAAGCCGGCCGCGATCACGGTCACCCGCACCTCGTCACCGAGGGCGTCGTCGATGACCGCACCGAAGATGATGTTGGCCTCGGCGTGCGCGGCCTGCGAGACCAGTGCCGCGGCCTCGTTGATCTCGAAGAGACCGAGGTCCGAGCCACCCGCGATGGAGAGCAGGACACCGTGCGCGCCGTCGATGGAGGCCTCGAGCAGCGGGCTGGAGACAGCCATCTCGGCGGCGGCCACTGCGCGGTCCTCGCCACGGGCCGAGCCGATGCCCATCAGCGCGGAGCCGGCGTTCGACATCACGGACTTCACGTCGGCGAAGTCGAGGTTGATCAGGCCGGGAGTGGTGATCAGGTCGGTGATGCCGGAGACACCCTGGAGCAGCACCTGGTCGGCCTGCTTGAAGGCGTCGAGGATCGAGACGTTGCGGTCGCTGATCGAGAGCAACCGGTCGTTCGGGATCACGATGAGGGTGTCGACCTCGTCGCGGAGCCCGGAGATGCCCTCCTCGGCCTGGTTGGCGCGGCGGCGTCCCTCGAAGGCGAACGGGCGGGTGACGACACCGATGGTCAGCGCGCCGAGCGAGCGGGCGATGCGGGCCACGACGGGCGCGCCACCGGTGCCGGTGCCACCGCCCTCGCCGGCGGTCACGAAGACCATGTCGGCCCCCTTGAGGACCTCCTCGATCTCCTCGGCGTGGTCCTCGGCTGCCTTGCCACCCACGTCGGGGTTGGCGCCGGCGCCGAGTCCGCGGGTCAGCTCACGACCGATGTCGAGCTTGACGTCCGCGTCACTCATCAGAAGGGCCTGGGCATCGGTGTTGATCGCGATGAACTCAACGCCCTTGAGTCCGACCTCGATCATCCGGTTGACGGCGTTGACTCCACCTCCACCGATACCTACGACCTTGATCACGGCCAGGTAGTTCTGCGGTGCTGCCACGGCAGGTGCCTCTCGCTGCTCGGGCTGCCCGGGTCGGATCGGATCCGGTATCGGGCAGACGGTGTATGTCGGTGGGGAAGCGCCCGGGGCCTCCATGAACCCTAACCCTGAAGTAGAGGGTTATAGTTATGTCAACCTCGTGCTAGTTGAAGAACTTAGGTGGCGACACCCAGCAGGATCGACAGACACGCCGCAATGTCGAGATCTTTCCGAGATTCGTCAGCGATCACTCCGCGTGGAAACGCCGCAAGATCGCTGACGAATCGGGGTTTAGCGGCGGATGACGGGTTGGCCGGGCACGCTGACGTCGTACACCTTGGCCTTCTGGTTCATCAGCACGGCGAGCACCTCGGCCTTCTGGGCGGAGTCGTCGGCACTCCCCCAGTTCACGGTCTGCCCGGAGCGCAGTCGCAACGAGATCGTGTCGACCGTGCTGACGGTGAGGTACTGGACGCGGCCGGCCAGGTCGCCGGGGAGCATCTCCACGACCTGCGCCGCTTCGGCGAGGGCGTCCGCGCGAGTGGTGGCCGCGATCCGGAGCAGCGGCAGGCTGGGCGGGCGCGACGGGTACTGGCGGAACAGCACGCCGAGCTCGTCCACGCCGCGGAACACGCCTCCCGCGTCGACGACCGCGACGGCCACGCGCTCGGTGACGTCGATGCGGATCCGGTTGGGCCAGGAGCGCGAGACGTCGACCTCGAGGACCGGCGCCAGCGCCTGCACCCGAGCCGCCACGGCGTCCAGGTCGACGGTCGCCAGGGGCGCCCCCGTCGGTACTGCTGCCTTGACGCGTACGTCGCGCGGGTCGAGCACTCCGGTCCCCTCGACCTGGACCCCCTTGACCGCGAGCACGGACGAGAAGAAGACCAGCCACACCAGGCCGACAACCGCGGCGAGAGCGGCGACCAGGCCGACCACGATGCGCCAGGTCGACCAGCGCCGAGCCCACTGCCGACGCGCAAAACGCTTGCGTGCAAGGCGAACGGCGTTCTCGGCCCGCGCAGGTGCCGGGTGCGACTCAGTCCGCACCGCTACCGGCCTCCCCCGCTTCACGCTCTGCCAGCAGCTCCACGACCTCGGGCCCGACCAGCGTCACGTCGCCGGCGCCCAAGGTCAGGACGATGTCGCCGGGGCGAGCCCGGGCGACGAGCGCCGCCGGGGTCGCCGACCAGGACGGCTCGAAGTGCACGCGATCGGCGGGCAGCGGGACATGCGACGCGACGAGGCGTCCGTTGACGCCCGGCTCCGGGTCTTCACGCGCCACGTAGACATCCATCACGACCACGTCGTCGGCCGCGCCTAGCGCCGTACCCATGGCGGGTCCGAAGATCTTGGTACGGGAGACCAGGTGCGGCTGGAACGCCACGACCACGCGACCCTCACCGGCGAGCGATCGCGCCGCCTGCAGGTCGCCGGTGATCTCGTTGGGGTGGTGCGCGTAGCTGTCGTAGACCCGGATGCCGGCGACCTCGCCCTTGAGCTCCATCCGCCGTCGCGTGCCCGTGAACGCCTCGAGCCCGCGCTTGAGGTCGGTGAAGGCGAAGCCGAGCCGCAGACCCGGCAGCAAGAGCCGCCAGCGCGTCGAGCACGTAGTGGCGGCCGGGGATCTGCAGCGAGATCTCGCCGAGGCGTCGCCCCCGGTCGACCACGGTGAACGTCGACGTCGAGCCCTTGAACACGGTGTCCTCGGCGCGCAGGTCGGCGGATGCCGACTCGCCCACTCCGACGGTGGTCAGGCCGCGTTCGCGAGCCTGGTCGGCAAGGACGGCAGCCCCGGGGTCGTCGACACACGTGACGAGGAAGCCGGCCGGGTCGATCCGGTCGAGGAACTCCGTGAAGGCTGCGTGGTACGCCTCCTCGGTGCCCCAGTTGTCGAGGTGGTCCGCCTCGACGTTCGTCACCAGGGCCGCGAACGGTGAGTACACGAGGAACGCCCCGTCACTCTCGTCGGCCTCCGCGACGAAGATCTCGCCGCTGCCCTCGTGGGCGTTGGAGCCGGACTCGTTGAGCTCGCCGCCGATCGCGAAGGACGGGTCGGCGCCGCAGTGCTGCAGCGCCACGGTCAGCAGCGAGGTCGTGGTCGTCTTGCCGTGCGTACCCGCGACAGCAACGACCTTGCGGCCCTGCATGACGGCGTCGAGGGCGGCCGAACGCGGCAGCAGCCGCAGGCCCTGGGCGCGAGCCTCGACGACCTCGGGGTTGTCCTCGCGTACGGCGGTGGAGACGACGAGGGTGTCGACGTCGCGCACCTGGTCGGCGGCATGGCCGACATCGCAGCGCGCGCCCAGTGCACGCAGCGCCTCGAGCGTGCGCGACTCCTTGGCGTCACTGCCGCTGACGGCGATGCCGCGGGCCAGCATGATCCGCGCGATGCCGGAGAGCCCGGCGCCGCCGATGCCGACGAAGTGGACCCGCCCGAGCTCCTCGGCCGGCAGCAGCTGATCGGGGACCGGGACGATCATCGACGCCCCTCCCCTGCCGCAGCGAGCACCATCCGGGCCAGCTTGTCGTCGGCGTCCCGCGGGATCAGCCCGGATGCCGCGGCGGACATCTTGGCCAGCCGGTCGGTGTCGGTGACCAGCCCCGGCAGCGTCGCGCGCGCCCACTCGGGCGACAGCGCACCGTCCTGCACGAGCAGGCCGCCGCCGGCGTCGACCACCGGCCGCGCGTTGAGCTCCTGCTCGCCATTGCCGATCGGCAGCGGTACGAAGACGGCCGGCAGCCCGGTAGCGGAGACCTCCGTGACGGTGTTCGCCCCCGAGCGGCAGACCACCAGGTCGGCAGCCGCGTACGCGAGGTCCATCCGGTCGACGTACGGCACCACGACGTACGGCGGCGCATCCGGCGCGCGGTCGACGACCGCCTCGCCGCTCGGTCCGACGACGTGCAGCACCTGCACGCCCGCGTCGGCGAGCGCCCCCGCGGCAGCGGACACCGACTGGTTCAGCCGGCGCGCGCCCTGGGACCCGCCGGTGACCAGCAGCGTCGGCCGGTGCGGGTCGAGGCCGAAGGTACGGCGAGCCTCCTCGCGCAGGGCCGCCCGGTCGAGCGACGAGATCATCTGCCGGATCGGGAGACCCAGGTAGGTGGCGTGCCGCAGCGGCGTGTCCGGGAAGCTGGTGGCGACGTGCTGGGTGAGCCGTGCGCCCAGCTTGTTGGCCATGCCGGGCAACGCGTTGCCCTCGTGCACCACGAGCGGCAGGCCGCGTCGACGTGCGGCCAGGTACGCCGGCACGGACACGTAGCCGCCGAAGCCCACGACGACATCGGGCTTGATCCTGTCGACCACGTCGAGCGCGCCCTTGACCGCGGCACGGAGCCGGACGGGCAACCGGGCAAGGTCGGCGTTGGGGCGGCGCGGCATCGGCACCGGCGGGATCAGCTCCAACGGATAGCCGGCCTCCGGGACCACCCGGACCTCGAGGCCGCGGGGCGTGCCCAGGGCGGTCACCTCGATGGTGGGGTCGATCCGGCGCAGTGCATCGGCGGTGGCCAGCAGTGGCGAGGTGTGCCCCGCTGTGCCGCCCCCGGCGAGTAGAACCTTCATACGTCCTGTCCTGATGCGATCGCGGGCGTTCGGGTCTTCCCCGACGTGCTCGCCCCCATCATCGCGTGCGCCTCGAGAGACCTCCCCCGGCGGTCACCCCGGCCGGGGTACGGCGGCGCCTTCTCGCGCGCAGGGCGGCCTGCGCTCCGGGCTCCGCACGGGCGAAGGAGACGAGCAACCCCAGGGCGATCAGCGACGGCAGCAACGCCGAGCCGCCGTACGAGACCAAGGGCAGCGGGATGCCCACGACCGGCAGCAGGGCGAGGACCATGCCGACGTTGATCATCATCTGGGCGGTCAGCCAGATCGTGATGCCGGCGGACATGTAACGGATGAACGGGTCGTCCGTCCGCAGTGCGACCCGGAAGCCGGCGTACGCGATCGTGAGGAACAGCCCGAGCACGAGCAGCGTGCCGACGAGCCCCAGCTCCTCGCCGAGAACGGCGAAGATGAAGTCGGTGTGCGCCTCGGGTAGGGCGCCCCATTTCTGCTGGCTCGCGGAGATGCCCTTGCCGAAGATTCCACCCGTCGACATCGCGAAGAGGCCGTGCGCGGACTGCCAGCCGGCGCCCTGGTAGTCCTTGAACGGGTCGGCGAAGTTGGTGAGACGCTCGAGCCGTTCCTGGCTGGTCGAGGCCAGGTAGAGGGCGAGTACGCCGACGAACGTCGTCGCTCCGATGAAGAGACGTGCCGGAGCCCCCACCACCCACAGCATGCCGAGCACGATCGTGAACAGGACGAGCGCCGTACCGAGGTCGTTCTGCAGCACGACCAGACCGATCACGAGCCCGGTCACCGGGACCATCGGGATGACGATGTGCCGCCAGTCGCCCAGCAGCCGCTCCTTGCGCGCGTAGAGGTCGGCGCACCACAGGATCACGGCCAGCTTGGCCAGCTCCGACGGCTGGATGGTGATCGGGCCGAGGTCGAGCCAGTTGGTGTTGCCGTTGACCTTGACGCCGAGCCCGGGCACCCGGGTCAGCGCCAGGGTGAGGAGCGCGAGCCCGATGCCGGGCCACGCGAACGCGCGGATCACGCGGTGCGGCATCCGGGAGACCACGAACGCGATCGGCAGGGCCAGCCCGACCCAGGTCAGCTGGCGCAGGAACCAGTAGTAGCTGTTGCCGTCGTGGTTCTTGTAGCCGTCGATGCTCGAGGCGCTGAGCACCATCATCAGCCCGATGGTCAGCAGCAGCGTGGACGCACCGAGCAACAGGTAGTACGACGTGAGCGGCCGGTCGAGAGCGTGCCGCATCGACGCACCCCAGCCGGTGGCGGGTCGCGCAGCGGCATCACCCGGCGCGGCGATCGCGCCGGGTGGCTCCCTCGTCGTGGTGGTCACGCCTGGCCCTCCCGCCACGATCGCGAACATGTCCCGAAGGCACGCCTCGCGACGGTGCCTAGGTCAAGTGTCGCCGTCGCCGACGCCGATCAGCCGGACATCCTGCGCGTGTCGGAACGCGAGGCTGGATCAGCTGTCGCGAAGGCGCAGGACCGCGGCAGCGAAGGCGTCGCCGCGCGCCCCGTAGTTGTCGAACATGTCCATCGACGCACACCCCGGAGCCATCAACACTGTGTCCCCGGGCTGGGCAAGATCTGCTGCCGAGATGACCACCTGATCCATCGCGTCGGCGTCGGTGCTCTCGACCTCGATCACGCGTACGTCGGGCGCGTGCTGGGCGAGCGCCTCGGCGATCGTCGCGCGATCACGACCGAGCAGTACGACGCCGCGGAGCCGGTCGCGCACGGCCTGCACGAGGTCGTCGAACGCCGCTCCCTTGGCCAGCCCGCCTGCGACCCAGACCACCGGGTCGTACGCCATCAGCGAAGACTGCGCCGCGTGCGGGTTGGTCGCCTTCGAGTCGTCGATCCAGCGCACGTCGTTCACGACCGCGACCTCGGCGATGCGGTGGCCGTCCGGCTTGAAGGACCGCAGCCCCTCGCGTACGGCGGCCGTCGAGACGCCGTACGACCGGGCGAGTGCGGCTGCCGCCAGGGCGTTGGCCACGAAGTGCGGGGCGTCGGTGGCGAGGTCGCGGATCGTGCAGAGCTCGGCGGCGCTGTGCTCGCGCTCGTCGATGAACGCCCGGTCGGCCAGCATGTCCTCGACGAGGCCCACCATGCCGACGCCCGGCGTCCCGAGGGTGAACCCGATCGCACGGGCACCCTCCTCGACGTCGGCGTCGCGGACGAGCTGCTCGGTCGCGGGATCCTGGACGTTGTAGATGCAGGCGTTGCGGACCCGCTCGTAGATGCGGCCCTTGTCGGCGGCGTACTCCTCCATCGACTCGTACCAGTCGAGGTGGTCCTCGGCGACGTTGAGCACCGCGGCGGACTCGGCCGCCATCGTGTGCGTGTAGTGCAGCTGGAAGCTGGAGAGCTCGACGGCGTAGACGTCGTACGGCTCCGGGTCCATCACCGCCTCGACGATCGGCAGGCCGACGTTGCCGCAGGCGATGCTCCGGCCGCCGTGGGCGCGCAGGATCGAGTCCAGCATCTGCACGGTCGTGGTCTTGCCGTTGGTGCCGGTCACGCAGAGCCACGTGCCGGGGTGCTCGGGGTCGCGCAGGCGCCACGCCAGCTCGACCTCCCCCCAGACCGGTACGCCGCGCTCGTACGCCGCCTTCAGCGCCGGCGCGGTGGGCGGCACACCCGGCGATGTCACCAGCAGGTGTACGTCGTCGGGAATGGTCTGCGAGGCGCCCTCGCCGATCCGAACCGTCGCACCGAGGATCTCGAGCAGCTGCGCCTTCTCCTGCTGCTCAGCGTTCGCGGACTCGGCGAGCACGGTGACGTGGGCGCCCATGTGCATCAGGTTGTCGGCGGCCGCGAAGCCGGAGACACCGATCCCGATCACGACGGCGCGGACGCCGGCCCACGAGTCGGTGCGGCCGAGCGAGTCGAGCGGCTTCACGTGACGAGCACCCATTCGGCGTAGAAGACCCCCAGCCCGGTGGCGACGCAGAGTCCGGTGATGATCCAGAACCGGATCACGATCGTGATCTCCGCCCAGCCCTTGAGCTCGAAGTGGTGTTGCAGCGGCGCCATCCGGAAGATCCGCTTGCCCCCGGAGAGCTTGAAGTAGCCGACCTGGAGGATCACCGACATCGTGATGATCACGAACAGGCCGCCGAGGATGGCGAGCAGGAACTCGGTGCGGGTCAGGATCGCGAGCCCGGCCAGCGCGCCACCCAGCGACAGCGAGCCGGTGTCGCCCATGAAGATCTTGGCCGGCGAGGCGTTCCACCACAGGAAGCCGAAGCAGGCGCCGGTCAGGGCCGCCGCGATCACGGCCAGGTCCAGGGGGTCGCGGACCTCGTAGCACTTGTTGCCCGGCACGATCACGCAGGACTGGTTGTTCTGCCAGATGTTCACCAGCGTGTAGGCGCCGAACACCATCGTCGATGCGCCGGTGGCGAGGCCGTCGAGGCCGTCGGTGAGGTTCACGGCGTTACTGGCGCCGGCGATCATCACCAGGATCAGCAGGATGACCAGGATCGTGGGGAGCGTCCAGCGCTCCATGTCGCGGGTGAAGGACAAGGCGTGCGAGGCCGGGGTGTTGCCCCGCTCGTCGGGCCTGGTCAGCGCCAGCCACCCGAACGCGACGGCGACCACGGTCTGGCCCGCCATCTTCGCCTTGCTCCGCAGGCCGAGGCTGCGCTGCTTGGCGATCTTGATGTAGTCGTCGAGGAAGCCCACCGTGCCGAGCCCGACGAAGAGGAAGAGCAGCAGGACGCCGGACCACGAGGGCACGTCACGGGTGATCAGCTTCGCGAGCCCGTAGGACAGCACGACCGACGTGATGATCACGAGGCCGCCCATGGTGGGGGTGCCCCGCTTCGTGTGGTGCGTCGTCGGACCGTCGTCGCGGATCAGCTGGCCGTAGCCCTTCGCCACCAGCACCCGGATCGCGACCCGGGTGCCGAGCAGGGTGAAGATCAGCGACAGGCCCCCGGCGAGCAGGATTGCCCTCATCGACCGTTCTCCTCCTCAAGGAGTGCTTCGGCTACTCGTTCGAGAGCTGCCGCTCGTGATGCCTTGACCAGGACGACGTCCCCGGGCTGGAGATGCCCGTGGAGCCAGGCCAGTGCTGCGTCGTTGTCGGGTACGAAGACGGACTCCTCCCCCCAGGAGCCTTCGAGACATGCTCCCAGGTGGATCGGCCGCGCCGGCTCACCCACCACCACGAGCTGGGAGATGTCGAGGCGCACCGCCAGTCTGCCAACCGCGTCGTGCTCCTCGCGGCTCGACTCGCCCAGCTCGCGCATCTCGCCGAGGACGGCGACCGACCTCGTCCCGGGGCCCCGCCCGCGAGCGATCGCCGCGAGCGTCTTCAGGGCGGCGCGCATGGAGTCGGGGTTGGCGTTGTAGGCGTCGTTGATCACCAGGACGCCGTCGTCGCGCTCGCGGTGCTCCATCCGCCAGCGGGAGGCGTTCGACGCGGAGTTCAGCGCCGTCGCCACGGAGTCGAGGTCCATGCCCAGCGTGAGAGCCACCGCAGCGGCGGCGGCCGCGTTCCCGGCCTGGTGCTCGCCGAGCAGCTGGAGCGCGATCCGGGCTGAGCCCGACCCAGTGGCCAGCTCGAAGATCGGGCAGCCTGCGTCGTCCAGCGCCAGCTCGACGATCCGTACGTCGGCAGAGGCGTCCTCGCCGTACGTGCGGACGTCGGCGCTCGTGCGCTCGGCCATCGCGGCCACCAGCGGGTCGTCGAGGTTGAGCACCGCCGTGCCGCCCTCGGGCAGCGACTCGACGAGCTCGCCCTTGGTCTCGGCGATCACGTGCTGGCCACCGAACTCGCCGATGTGGGCCTTGCCGACGTTGAGCACGAGGGCGACGCCGGGCCGGGCGATCTCGCAGAGCTCGCGGATGTTGCCGCGGTGCCGGGCGCCCATCTCGAGCACGAGGAACCGGGTGTCGGGCTCGGCTCGCAGCACGGTGAGCGGCAGTCCCAGCTCGTTGTTGAACGACCCGTGGGTCGCGACGGTGTTCCCCGCTGTGGCGAGCACCTGGGCGAGCAGGTCCTTGGTGCTGGTCTTGCCCTGCGAGCCGGTGATCCCGACGACCTGCAGCCCGGGGAGAGCCCGGACGACGTGCGAGGCCAGGGCCGCGAGGGCCGCGTAGGGGTCAGCCACCACGACGGCCGGGCGCCCGACGGGGCGCTGCGCGAGAACCGCGGCGGCGCCGGAGTCGACCGCGCCTGCGGCGTAGTCGTGACCGTCGACGTGCTCGCCGGCGACTGCGACGAAGAGGCCTCCGGGCTCGCCATGCCTGCTGTCGTGGAACGCCGGCCCGGTCACGGTGACGCCCGTGTCGTCATGGACCGCTCCCCCGACCACGGCTGCGATCTCGGGCAGGCTCATCGGGATCATCGGGCGATCAGCTCCTCGCGCAGGACGGCGCGGTCGTCGAACGGATGAACGGTGCCCTGCACCTCTTGGCCGGTCTCGTGCCCCTTGCCGGCGACGATCAGGACGTCGCCCTCGCCGGCCAGCGAGACGGCCAGCCGGATCGCCGCGCGGCGGTCACCGACCTCGTGCACCTCGGCACGCTGCTGCTCGTCGACTGTTTCGGCGCCGGCGAGTACGGCGGCCCGCACCACGGCAGGGTCCTCGCTGCGCGGGTTGTCGTCGGTGACGACGAGGACGTCGGCCAACCGGGCGGCGCGCTCCCCCATCAGCGGGCGCTTGCCGGGGTCGCGGTCACCACCGGCGCCGATCACGATGATCAGGCGTCCGTCGGTCTGCGGGCGGAGCGCGTTCAGGGCGGCCGTGACGGCGTCGGGCTTGTGGGCGTAGTCGACGACGGCCAGGAACGGCTGGCCGACGTCCACCTGCTCCAGGCGGCCCGGCACCCCGCCGGACTCGGCCATGCCGCGGGCCACCTCGCGCGGGTCGAGGCCGGCTTCCCCCATCGCCGCGATCGCGCACAGCGCGTTGGACACGTTGTAGTCGCCCGTGAGCGGCACCCGGGCCGCGAAGGTGTCGCCTCCGGGCGTGTGCACGGTGAACGTGGACCCGCCCGGCTGGAGCACGATGTCAGTGGCCTGCCAGTCGGCTGCATTCCCGGCCGAGGAGAACGTGCGTACGGGGATGGACGCCTCGGCGACGAGCCGTCGGCCGTACTCGTCGTCGAGGTTGACCAGCCCGAGACGGGCGCGCTGTGGCGTGAACAGCGAGGCCTTGGCGGCGAAGTACTCCTCGACGTCGGCGTGGAAGTCGAGGTGGTCGCGGCCGAGGTTGGTGAAGCAGGCGACGTCGAACACCACGCCGTCCACGCGCCCCATCACCAGGGCGTGGCTGGACACCTCCATCGCGCAGGCTTCGACGTCCTGCTCGACCATCGCCGCGAAGAGCCCGTGCAGGTCGGGGGCCTCGGGGGTGGTCAGCGAGGTCTTCACGTCCTCGCCGTTGACGCGGGTCCCGACCGTGCCGATCACGGCCGCCCGGGTGCCGACGCCGGTGAGGGCCGCCTCGGCGAGCCGGGTGGTGGTGGTCTTGCCCTGGGTACCGGTCACGGCGACGAGGCGGAGCCGTTCGGCGGGCGCGCCGTACACGCGCGCCGCGAGCCGGCCGAGCACGCGTCGGGGGTTGTCCACGACAAGGACGGGGACGTCGATCCCGTCGCAGAGGTCCGCGCCGTGCGCGTCGGTGAGCACGGCCACGGCGCCTGACGAGACGGCCTGCGCGGCGAACGTCGCACCGTGCGTCGTGGCCCCCGCGGGAGCGGCGAAGAGGTCCCCCGGCTGAACGCGCTGCGAGCTCATCGTCACCCCGGTGACTGCCACGTCGACAGTGTCGCCGCGCACCTCGGCCAGCTCGTCGGTGAGCCACTCAGCCACGGTGCGCAACGGGGTCCTGGGCGGGTTGCTCGGGCGTGTCGGGATCACATCGGGCACGCGGGAGAGGCTACAAGCAGCGGTCCGGCCAGCCGTCGGCGCGTTGCTGCGGTGTCGGTCACCACTCGATGTTCGGCCGTGGTGCGACCGAGCCGGTCGGCGGGACGGCGTACTTCTGGAGCAGGTGCGTCATGATCTTGTGGAACGCCGGGCCACCGGTGGCGCCACCGCCCGCACCGTTCTTCGGGTCCTGCACCACGACGTAGACGAGGAAGCGCGGGTCGTCGGCGGGCGCGAAGCCGGAGAACGACACCGTGAACGTGCCGTCGTAGCAGCCGCAGCCCTCACCGACGCGCTGGGCGGTTCCGGTCTTGCCGGCGACCCGGTAGCCGACGATGCCGGCCGAGGGCGCGGTCCCCTCCTCGGCGTCGGTCACCGCCTCCATCATCAACGCGGTCTGGGCGGCGGCTTCCTCGCTGATCACCTGTCGCCTGGTCGACGTGTCGGAGCCGATGACCTGGCCGGCGGACGTGGTGGCCTGCCCCTTGACCAGGCTGGGCTGGACGTACACCCCGTCGTTCGCGATGACGTTGACGGCGGCGGCCATCTGCAACGCGTTGACCGCGACGCCCTGACCGAACGAGATGGTGTCCTGGTTGATCTGCGACCAGGACTTCCAGTTCGGCAGCACGCCGGGCGACTCACCGTGCACGCCGACGCCGGTGCGGCTCCCGAGGCCGAAGCTGCGCAGGTAGCGGTAGTACTCCTTGCCGCGGAACTCGTCGGCCGCGAGCACGGTGCCGATGTTCGAGGACTTCGCGATCACGCCGGTCAGCGTGAGCCGGAGCTTGTCGTGCTGGAAGTAGTCGTGGATGACCCGGTCCTGGCGCGGCAGCACCGACGGGACGGTGATCTTGGTGTCCGGGGTGACCTTGCCCGCGTCGATCAGGGAGGCAGCCGTCAGGACCTTGTTGACCGAGCCGGGCTCGAACACGTCGCGCAGCGCGCGCGTGCCGAGGTCGGCCTCGCCGGACAGCGTCGGCTGGTTCGCGTCGTACGTCGGGTAGTCGGCCAGCGCGAGCAGCTCGCCCGTCCGGGTGTCCATGACCACGGCCACGCCGGACTCGCCGCCGGCGCCCTGGACAGTGGAGCGGAGCACACGCTGGGTGTACCACTGCACGTCGCGGTCGATGGTGAGCGCGACGTTGCGGCCGCTGCGCGCGGGGATGATCTCGTTGTCGCCGAGTGGGATCCGGTTGCCGCCGCCCTGTTCATACGTGGCGGAGCCGTCGACGCCGGAGAGCAGCTGGTCGAACATCAGCTCAGCGCCCTCGGCGGCGTCGCCCTCGGCGTTCATGAAGCCGATGATGTTGGCGGCGACGTCCTTCGCCGGGTAGTCGCGCACCGGGTCGCGGCGCGCGTCGACGCCGGTGAAGCCACGGGCGGCCACCTCGTCGAGCACCGCACGGGCCACCGTGGAGGGCACCCGTCGGGCGAGGTACTGGAACTGGGTGTCGGGCTTGCGCAGCCGCTGCAGCAGGTCGAAGTAGTCGACGTCGAGCCGGCGGGCGATGATCGTGGCGATCTCGCTGGCGTCGGCGCGGGTACGGGTGGGGTCGGCGACCAGCATCAGGCCGTCGACGGACTCGGCGAGCGGGACGCCGTTGCGGTCGGTGATCGTGCCGCGAGTGGCCGGCAGCGTCACCGTGACGACGCCCTCCTGCTGGGCGCGCGCGACGTACGCGGCGGCGTCGATGCCCTGAAGCTGGAAGAGGCGGGCTGCGAAGACCGAGACCACCATGGCGATCAGGATGAACCCCACGCGGAGCCGGAGCACCGACGCGCCGCGCAGCGACTTCACGGGACGTCGGGGACGTCGCTGGGGACGACGCTCGGGGCGGGCGGCGGCGGGGCGTGGACGTGGACGCTGCCGGCCTGGCTGCGGACGCCTGCCCTGGGTCAACGCCGACTCCCCTGCTGGCCGTCCTGGTCGTTGTTCCTCTTTGTACCTGCTGTGACGGCGGCCACAGTGTCCGCCGCGCCGCGGGCGGCGAGCGACTTCTTCGGCAGCTCGATGATGATCGGGTCGGGCCGGAGGCTCTTGGGCTTGAGGGTGGGCAGCGGGACGACCCGGATCGCGTCCTCGGCGACGGCCGGGGCAGGGTTGCCGAGCACCTGACCGTCCGAGAGGCGAAGGAACGCGGGGCTGCTCGGCGGGACCATCCCGATCGACCGCGCCTCGACGGCGACGCGCTGCGGGTCACGCAGCTTCTCGAGGTCCATCTGCAGCGACTGCTCACGAGCGTCGAGCATCCGCGCCTGGGTCTCCATCGCGGTCGCGGTGAACGAAGCCTGCTGCATCGAGGTGTTGAAGAGGAGCAGTCCGGCGACGCCGCCGACGAGCAGCAGCGACACCAGCGTGACGAACGGGACGCGGGCTGCCCTGGTCTGGCCACGGGGCACGACGGTGAGGCGGGCGCGCTCGACGGCGGCTTCCGCGATCCGGGGTACCCGGCTCCTGGCGTGGTTCATCAAGGCACTCATGCCGCTCCCCCTCGGACGCGTTCTACTGCCCTCAGCCGCACGGACGCGGCTCTGGGGTTCTCTTCGATCTCCGACTCGGACGCCTTCTCGGACCCCCGGGTGACCAGCCGTAGCGGCGGCTCGACTTCCCTCCGGGACGAAAGGCAGGTCGGGCGGCACGACGCTGCGCGTGCCTTCGGCGAAGGCCTGCTTGGTCAGCCGGTCCTCCAACGAGTGGTACGACATGACGACGACCCGGCCGCCGACGCCGATCGCCTCGATCGCCGCGGGCAGCGCCCTGCGCAGCACCGAGAGCTCGTCGTTGACCTCGATCCGCAGCGCCTGGAACGTGCGCTTGGCCGGGTGTCCGCCGGTACGCCGGGCAGGTGCCGGGATCGCGTCGCGGATCAGGTCCACCAAGCGCGCCGACCTCGTGAACGGCTCGATGGCCCGCTCGCGCACGATCGACTCGGCGATCCGTCGCGCGAACCGCTCCTCGCCGTACTGCTTGAGGATCCGGGCAAGGTCCTCGACCGGGTAGGTGTTGAGGACGTCGGCGGCGGTGAGACCGGCGGTGTCGTTCATCCGCATGTCGAGCGGCGCGTCCTCGGCGTAGGCGAACCCGCGCTCACGGACGTCGAGCTGCATCGAGGAGACGCCCAGGTCGAACAGGACACCGTCGACGTGGTCGAGGCCGAGGTCGTCGAGCACCTCGGCGATCTCGTCGTACACCGCGTGCACGAAGGTGACTCGCTCGCCGAAGGGGGCGAGCCGTTCGCGGCTGCGCTCGAGGGCGTGCACGTCGCGGTCGATGCCGATCACGCTGGCGTTCGGGCAGCGGCTCAGCACGGCCTCGGTGTGACCGCCGAGCCCGAGGGTGGCGTCGATGAGGATCGAGCCCGGCCGCTCGAGGGCGGGTGCGACGAGAGCGACGACCCGGTCGAGCAGCACCGGGACGTGGCTGGGGGTGGGCATCTCAGACCGCCTGGCCCGCCAGGCGGACGAGCAGCAGAAGGCCCACCGCGAGGGCGGACGAGGCGAAGGCAGAGAAGGCGATCACGGCGATGCCGTCCCGCACCTCGTGGCGGACCCGTCGCGCGGGTTGTCCGGACAGCTGTCCGGAGAACGTGATGCTCATGGGCTCGACCCCTCGGTACGCGTGTGGTTCTGGCTGGACCTGAACGGTTCGCCGGACCAGGTCCAGCGTCCGCCCGGCTCTTGGGAAGTTGTCGTCTGGCGCCGGGGAAGGTGCGTCAGATGACAAGAGGTGGGCGGACGCAAGACCTCGTCCTGCGACTCGCTACGTCCGTGTGTTGAGTTGTGCGCTGCCGAGTCCAGCGGTGTGCGTGTGCGTCAGACGCCTGGGAAGACTTCCTCCGACAGGTCCGCGAAGGCCTGCTCCTGCTGGTCGGAGTAGTTCTGCCAAGCCGTGCTGTCCCAGATCTCGATGCGGTTCATCGCGCCGATCACGATGCAGTCCTTCGACAGCGACGCGTACTCCCGCAACATCGGCGGGATGGTGACGCGGCCCTGCTTGTCCGGCGTCTCGTCCGAGGCGCCGGCGAAGAACATGCGGACGTAGTCCCGCGCGGCCTTGTTGGTGACAGGCACCTCGCGCAACCGCTCGGTGAGCTTGCCGAACTCCTCCATGGACCACACGTAGAGACAGCGTTCCTGCCCTCGAGTGACCACGAGACCCTCCGCAAGCTCGTCCCGGAACTTCGCCGGGAGAAACAAGCGCCCCTTGTCATCGAGCCTGGGCGTGTAGGTACCGAAGAACATTCGGCACCTCCCCAGTTCCGATGTGAAGAAGCTCCCTTTCCTCCACTGCGCTCCACTCTACTCCACTTCACACCACCGTCAACCATATTCGGGCAAAGCCGCGGGCGATTTCAGGCGTGTTCAGGCGGGGCGAGGGCGAACGTCCCTCGCTCCCCCGCCTGGCCGGCTCAGCCGAGATCCGGGCGTGGCACGGGCGAGTCGCGTCCTCCGAGAGGCCGCCACCCGGGCGGCGCCGCCGTACGTGGAGCGGAGTGGGGGAAAAGTGGGGGACGGCCCTCTCACGGCGTCCCCGGGAGGCCGGTGGGAACGGACTAGTGCGGGTTTAGGAGGCGTGGAGGAAGATGGAGCGAGTCGGCCACGACCCGGCGCGTGAGCGCGTCACCGTCGCGGTCGATGGCGCACCGGTAGCCGATGGGGTTGACTACCCACCGCAGAGATCCCACGACCCGTGGGGCTGGCAGAGAAGGGGACGGCGTGACCTCAGTCGAGCAGGCGGCGCAGCAACGGACCACCGGAGAGGAGGCCCCGGACCTCGATCGCGTCGCCCGGGTCGCCGGCCAGGTTCGCAGCAGCATCGAGAAGGTCATCGAGGGCAAGCCCGAGGTCACCCGCCTGGCGCTGGTCGTGCTGCTCGCCGAAGGCCACCTCCTCATCGAGGACATCCCCGGCGTCGGCAAGACGATGTTGAGCAAGGCCCTGGCCCGCTCCATCGACTGCTCGGTACGCCGCCTCCAGTTCACGCCCGACCTGCTGCCCTCTGATGTCACGGGCGTCTCGATCTTCAACCAGGACACCCGCGAGTTCGAGTTCCGGCCCGGCGGCATCTTCGCCAACATCGTGGTCGGCGACGAGATCAACCGCGCCTCCCCCAAGACCCAGTCCGCGCTGCTCGAGTGCATGGAGGAGCGCCAGGTCACGGTCGACGGGACGACGTACCACCTCGAGGCGCCGTTCATGGTGATCGCGACGCAGAACCCGATCGAGATGGAGGGCACCTACGCCCTCCCCGAGGCGCAGCGTGACCGGTTCATGGCTCGCGTCTCGATGGGGTACCCGGTCGAGGCGGCCGAGATCGCCATGCTCAACACACACACGCGCCGCAACCCGCTCGACGAGCTCGAGCCCGTCACGGACGCCGCCGAGATCCGCGCGCTCGTCGACATCGTCGGCCAGGTCTACGTCTCCGAGGCGGTGCAGCGCTACGCCGTGGCGCTGACCACCGCCACCCGCAAGTCGCCCGAGCTGATGTTGGGCGCGTCGCCGCGGGCCACCCTGCACCTCGTCCGTGCCGCCAAGGCAGCCGCCGCCCTGGCCGGGCGTGACTACGTGATCCCGGACGACGTCCAGGAGCTCGCCGTGCAGGTGTTGGCCCACCGGATGCTGCCTACCGTCGAGGCCTCGATGAGCGGGCGCAGCGCGGAGGCGGCATTGCGGCAGATCGTCGCCAACGTGCCCATGCCCGAGAGCCGGCGCAGCGCCACCTAGGCCGCGGATCATGCGCGAAGCACTCACTGGACTCACCACCCGCGGGCGGGCCTTCCTCGCTGCCGGCCTGACCGCCCTCGTCTGCGCGATCGTGCTCGGGTACGACGAGCTGCTGCGGGTGGGGGCCCTCGTCGCGCTGCTTCCGCTCGTCACGGCCTGGTTCCTGGGCCGGAGCCGCTACCGGCTCGGCCTGGTCCGGTCGGTCACGCCGCTTCAGGTCGCGGCCGGGCAACAGGCCAGGGTCAACCTCGACCTCACCAACGAGGGTCGGATGCCCACCGGGCTTCTCCTCCTCGAGGACCAGATCCCGTACATGTTGGGCAGCCGGCCCCGGTTCGTCGTCGACCGGATGGGGCCGCGGTGGAAGCGCAGCGTGGGTTACCTGGTGCGGTCCGACGTACGAGGCAAGTTCACGATCGGTCCGATGCGCGTGCGGCTGAGCGATCCCTTCGGCATGGTCGAGCTCGACCGTACGTTCCAGTCCACGTCGTCCCTGGTGGTCACGCCTCGCGTCTACTCCCTCCCGACGATCCCGCTCACCGGCGCCATGACCGGCTCGGGCAACAACCGCCCACGCGCGTTCGCCACCGGAAGCGCCGAGGACGTCACCGTGCGGGAGTACCGCCGCGGCGACGACCTGCGCCGCGTGCACTGGCGGAGCAGCGCTCGTACTGGCGAGCTGATGGTGCGGCGCGAGGAGCAGCCCTTCCAGTCCCGCGCGACGCTCTTCCTGGACAACCGCTCGATCGCCCACCGGGGCACCGGTGCAGCGTCGTCCCTGGAACACGCGGTGAGCATCGCTGCGTCGATCGGCGTCCACCTGATCCAGCGCGGCTTCACTGTTCGGTTGGTGACAGCGGCCGGCGAGGAGACGGCGGGCCAGTGGCATGAGCACGGCGCGCTGCTCGCCGAGACCCGCCCGCTGCTCGAGGCGCTGGCCGTCGTCGGGTTGGTGTCGCACCCCCACCTCGACATGAAGTGGCTGCAGGAGGCAGGCCATTCCGGTCTGCTGATCGGCGTGCTGGGCTCCGTCGAGGATCATGACCGGCCGGCCTTCAAACGGATGCTGCACTCGGGCTCCACTGCGATGGCAATCGCACTCGACGTCGACGGCTGGGGCCGCGGGCGTGCCACCCCCGAGACGCTCCCCTGGCTGACCCGGAACGGGTGGCGCGCGGTCAGTGCCGGCCCGCGAGACCCCGTCGCTTCGGTCTGGCAGGACCTGGGCGTGCTCGGCAGCTCGCGCGGCTCCACCCGCGGCGGCCTCTACTCACAGGAGCAGGTCCGATGAGCCGGCAGAGCCTGCGTTGGCCGAGTACGACGCTGGTGTCGCTGCTCGCTGCCCTCACCACCTGGACGACGCTGCTGGCATGGTCGCCGTTCAGCGAGCGGTCCAGCTCCTACCTGGTCCCCCTGCTCGCCGCCTGCCTGGTGGTCGGTGCGTCCGGCGCCGTCCTTCGCTCGGCTCGAACGCCCGTCATCGTGGTGCCGCTCATCCAGCTGGTCGGCCTCGGGCTCTGGCTGCATCACGGTTGGGTCGGTGAGTACGGCGCACTCGGCGGGTGGCTTCCGACGACGGAGTCGCTGCGCGAGTTCGGTTCGGTGATGGCGGCCTCGGCGGAAGCGGCCCAGGCATACGCGGCGCCGGTGCCCCGCGACGTCACCGCCACGTTCGCGCCGATGCTGGTGGTGGCCGGTTCGCTGACCGCGGTCCTGGTTGACCTGATCGCGTGTGGCCTGCGCAGGGCTCCGGTGGCCGGGTTGCCGTTGCTCGCCGTCTACACCGCGCCGGTCAGCATCCTCGACGGTGGAGTCCCCTGGCTGAAGTTCACGCTTGCCGCGGTGTTGTTCCTGATGCTGATCGCGAGCCAGGAGGCCGAGCGGCTCTCCCACTGGGGTCACCGGGTGTCCGGGAACGCGCGTGTCTACGACACCCAGGACACCCGGGTGGACCGCGGCGCGATCTGGGGCTCGGCCCGAAAGATCGGCCTCACCGCGACCGGCCTCGCGGTGGTCGTGCCGTTGGTGGTCCCGACGATGTCGCTCGGGCTGTTCACCGGCCCCGGCACCGGACCCGGCGGCGGCGGCACCTCGGTTGCGCTGTCGAACCCCATCGTGAACATGCGACGAGACTTGAACCGGGGCACCGATGTGGACCTCGTGCGCGTGCGCACCGAGGATCCGGAACCCGAGTATCTCCGGCTCACCGTGCTGGACCTGTACGACGGCGAGACCTGGAAGCCCTCTGGCCGGGACATCCCGGTGGAGCAGCGTGCCGAGGGGCTTGTGCCTCGTCCTCCCGGCCTCGACGGACGGGTGCCTCGCGAGACGTACCGCTGGTCGATCGACGTCCGCGACGAGTTCCAGTCCCGCTGGCTCCCCGCGCCGTACCCGGTGCTGTCCATCAGCGCCCCCGGCGACTGGCGCTACGACCGCGACACGCTCGACTTCATCAGCGCAGCCGACGGCCAGACGGCAGACGGGCTCAGCTACGACCTGCAGCGCATCGACCTGGATCCCACGCCCGAGCAGCTGGCGTTCGCGGCACCGGCCCCGGCCGAGGTGTTCGGCCCCGGCACCGACCTCCCCGACTCCGTCCCTGACTCGGTGCGGACGCTGGCGCGGTCGGTCACAGCAGGGGAACGCTCCAAGTTCGAGATGGCGCAGGCCCTCCAGCGCTGGTTCCGGGTCGAGGGTGGCTTCTCCTACTCGCTGGCTCCCGATCCGGGCAACGGTGTCGACGACCTGACGAGGTTCCTGGCCTCAGGGGACGGCGGCCGGGTTGGATACTGCGAGCAGTTCGCGTCCGCGATGGCGCTGATGGGACGGACCCTCGGCATCCCGTCCCGCGTCGCCGTGGGGTTCCTGCGCGGGGAGGCAGCCGGCGACAACTCCCATGTCTTCAGCGCCTGGGACCTGCACGCCTGGCCCGAGATGTACTTCGAAGGCATCGGGTGGACTCCGTTCGAGCCGACCCCCGGCATCAGGACCCGCTCGGCTCCCGCCTACACGGTGCAGCCCGTCGACCGCAGCCAGCCATCCGTCGCGCCGTCCGCCTCGGCGCTCGTCCCGAGCGGTCCGGCGCGGTTCGACGACGCCCCGACCGCCACGGCCGGGGGCATCGGTTCCGATGGGGGCGGCTTGAACCTGACGATCGTGCTGACCGCCGGGATCGGGACACTGCTCCTGCTCCTGCTGTTGGGCATGCCGCGGTTGCTTCGGAGCTGGCTCCGGGACCGGCGATGGGCCGCCGCAGGCACCGCCGCCGCGCTCGCGGAGGCCGCCTGGGCCGAGCTGCGCGACACCGCGTGGGACCTCGGTGTGGGCTGGGACGACGCCGTCACCGTGCGGACGCAGGCCCGCAGCCTGGTCCGCGGCTTCGGCGCACCGGGAGCGGACGCCGATGCGTTGAGCCGCTCCGCGAAGCGAGGTCCCGGCGCCAACCCGGAAGCCCAGACGGCCCTCGAGCTCTTGGTCGGGCTGGTGGAGCGAGCCCGCTACTCGCGGAGCCTGCCGGCGAGCGCCGCCGAGACGGCTCAGGTGCGCGACGCCGTACAGCTGTGTGCTCAGGCACTCGAGGAGGGTGCGGGGCGGCGTCGGCAGACACGAGCGACCTGGTGGCCCGCGTCGGTGTGGCGCGGACTGGTGGCCGGGAGCCGGCGCCGGGCAGCCGACCGTGAGATCTCGCTGGGAGACCCGGGCGTCGACCACGCGATCTGAGTCAGCGCTCGCGGCGGGAGGCGGTTACCGCGGCGGAGCGAGGCGACCGTGCCGGTCGTGCCCCGTCACATTCCGTTCTGGTCGCGCCGGCGGCGCCAGCGCTCCTCGAAGCGCTCCATGAACGACTGGTGCTGGGCCGCCCGACCGCGAGACGATCGCTTCTGGGAACGACCTCCCTCGATCAGGGTGAAGGGGGCGTGCGGGTCGTCCTCCTCGTCGGCCGAGACGTCGGCCTGGCCCCGCCACGAGCTGAGTGCGACATAGGCCGCGGCCAGCATCACCACGAAGCCGATGATGCCGACGACTGTCTGCTGCATCACGGCACCGGTCATCAGCACGACAATGCCGACAAAGAACGCTCCCCCGCCGACGTACGCGCGACGTCGCGCGTGTCTGCGCAGCGTCGTACCGCGCATGGTCGACGCGAGCTTGGGGTCCTCGGCAACCAGGGCGCGTTCCATCTGCTCGAGCAGACGCAACTCTTCTTCAGAGAGCGGCACGGCTACCTCCCGCCATCGATCATGTTTTCAGTCTAGGCAGCACATTGAAACGGCGGTACCCGACCTCCGAAAATTTCGCCTGCACAGGGCTACACGATCTCCAGAGCGAGCAGTTTCGAGCGCAGGACTGCAGTCGCGCGGCTGTGCACCTGGCTGATCCGCGACTCCGTCACCCCGAGCACCCGTCCGATCTCGGCCAGCGTGAGCCCCTCGAAGTAGTACAGCGCGATCACGACCTGGTCGCGTTCGTTGAGCTCGCCGACCACCCGCATCAACGAGGCATGGGCGTCGCCGCGCTCGACGGTCTGGTCGGCCGACGATGCCAGCTCGTCGGCGAGGTCGAAGTCGTCGAGGTTCGCGTGGCTGCTGGAGGCCTGCTTGGTCAGGTCGCGCACCTGGTTGACCGGGATCCTCAGCTCGTTGGCGACCTCTTCGGCTTCAGGGATCCGGCCGAGGCGCTCCTCGAGCACGGCGGTCGCCTGCTGGACGACCCGGACCTTGTCGCGCACCGAGCGCGGCACGAAGTCCATGGACCGAAGCCCGTCGATGATGGCGCCGCGGATCCGGGGTACGGCGAAGGTCTGGAAGCTGAGGCCGCGATCCGGCTCGAACCGCTCGATGGCGTCGATCAGCCCGAGCACCCCGTCGGAGACGAGGTCGTCCTGGTCGACCGACTGGGGCAGCCTGCTGCGCATCCGGCCGGCGACGTACTTCACCAGCGGGGAGTACTGCACCACCAGCCGGTTGCGCAGATCGGGCGCGTGGGTGCGCTGGTAGTCAGACCAGACAGTCAGGACCGAGTCCTCGTAGTCGGAGGGCGTCACGCCAGCCCTCCCCCCGAGCGAACGTGCGGCTTCTGGAAGGCGACCAGGGCACTGGCCGGATTGTCGTGGTACCGGGAGATCAACTCGGCGTTGGCGTGGTCGAGCCTTTCGTGGAGGGCGCGACGGTAGTCGGTGAGCTGCTTCTCCGCGGTGTGCAGCCGCTCGACTGCGTCGGCGACGGCCTCTTTGTCACCGGGGTCGAGCTCGGTGACCCACATCTCCTCGAGCACAGGAAGGTCGGGCAGCGGCTCGGAGGCGTGCAGGCTGACGAGCGAGCTCCGCCCACCTCCCGTACCGGTGTCGCCGAGCACCCGGACGAGTTCCTCGATGGTGAGGGCGCGGGCGTTGTGCGCTTCCGCCTTGAGCACGTCGATGCGTGCGTGCACCAGGCGGCGCCAGTAGGAGACGCGCTCCTCCTCGTCCGCCAGCCGTCGACGGTAGGCACGCAGCTCATCGAGTGAGAGGTCGTGCCAGGGGCGGACGTCACCGTCCACGTCAGGCAACTCGGTTCGGCGGTTGGCCTTGGCGTCGTTGTTCCCCATGGCCCCCCTCCCAGGTTGCCGTCCGGTGCTCACGAGGCCACGCCTCGGTCGTGCGCGGCTTTACAGGGTCAACCATTCCATGATTTCAGGCTCATGGCGGGGTAAAACCTCCCAGGGCTTGCAGATGGGCCATCCGGGAAATAGTCCGTTCGAACTATCAAGGCCCCCCCGAAAGGCGCCGATGCTCTCTGTGAACGATCTGGACGCCGCTTTCTGGGAGGAACGGCGGACAGGTCCGGAACCCCACCCACGGGAGGCAAGCCCCCTGCTGACCGTGGAGCTGGAGCATCTGCCCCCCGATGCCCGGCATTGCGGCCCCCAGTCCGATCTCGAGACGGACCGGGGGCTGCACCGTTTAACACGGGTCTCTACCGCGGCCGCTCGCCGCCGAGCAACGTGGCCGGTCGCAGCGCCGCCGAGCCGAACCTCGACACCGCGCGGTCCACTGCCCGGTCTGCCTCGGACCAGCCGCGGTCACGCTCGCCGAGCACCAGCTGCCGCTGCACCGTGGAGCGGGCCATCAGTCCCTCGACCCGGACCCCCACCAGCCGGATCCGGGCGCGCTGCAGCCCGAGGGCGAGGAAGAGGTCAGCTGCGGTCCGATAGACCTCCCGAGTCACGTCGGTCGCCTCGGCCATCGTCTTGGTACGGGTGATCGTGGTGAAGTCCGCGAAGCGCACCTTCAACGTGACGGTCCGGCCGGCCACTCCGCTGGCGCGCATCCGCCCGGCGACCTTCGCCGAGAGCCGGAGTACTTCGCGCAGGATCGCCTCGCGGTCGTCGGTGTCGCGGCCGAAGGTCTCCTCGGCGCCGATGCTCTTGTCCGGCTCGTCGGCGCCACGGCGGGACACCACGGTTCTCCGGTCGTGGCCCCAGGCCAGCCGGTGCAGCTGGGACCCCATCGCCATCCCGACCGCGCGCTGGAGGGTGGGGAGCGGGGTGTGCGCGACATCGCCACGGTCATCAGTCCCAGCCGGTGCAGCAGCTCGGCGGTCTTCTCCCCCACTCCCCACAGCTCCCCGACGTCGAGCGGGTGCAGGAAGGTGGTGACCGCGTCGGGCGGCACCACGACGACGCCGTCCGGCTTGGCCCGGCGGGAGGCGAGCTTGGCTGTGGCGACCGTGCTCGCGACGCCGACTGAACAGGTGATCTGTTGCTCGTCGTGGATCCGGGCGCGCAGCATCTCGGCGATGGAGTACGGCGACCCGAGTCGGCGTACCGCCCCCGACACGTCGAGAAACGCCTCGTCCATGGAGAGCACTTCGACCACCGGCGTGACCTGTCGGAACGTCTCCATCACCGAGGCGGAGACGGTGCTGAAGGTGTCGTAGTCGGGCACGATCACCACCGCCCGCGGACACATCCTCCGGGCACGGGTCATCGGCATCGCGGAGCGCACGCCGTACTCACGGGCCAGGTAGTTGGCCGAGAGCACCACGCCCCGGTGGCCGCCGCCGACGATGACAGGAACGTCATCGAGGTCGGGGCGGTCACGCGTCATCACGGAGGCGTAGAAGGCGTCCATGTCGACGTGCAGGATGGGGCACGTCGCCGAAGCAGCGTCGAACGCGGCGTTGCGGGCGGCCTCGGACCGGTGGTCGAAGGCCCTCATCGGGGGTCGCCCCCCGGGGTCAGGTCAGCGCCGGCTGGCCAGGGTGTGGATCTGGGTCGCGAGGGCGAGGTACTCCGGCCGGTCGGCGACGGCGCGCTCGAGCTCGACCAGCCGGTCGGCTGCTCCTGGCTCGAGGTCGACCAACGAGCTCGGCACCAGGTCGACGAAGACCCGGACAGCGTGCATCTCGGTGGTGTCGAAGCCGGTCTCGTCGAGGATCGCGGTGATCTCCTCGGCGGTGAACCGACGGGTGGCCCCGGACTCGACGTTGCCGTCGTCGTCGAGGATCGCCTTGGCCTGGCCGAAGTGTCCGGCCATCGCCCGGGTGATGACGGCGGCGTGGCGCTGGTTGACGAGCAGGCTGAGGGTGCCGCCGGGGCGGAGCACCTCGGCGATCGCCGCGAGGGCAGCAGCCGGCTCGTCGACGATCTCGAGCACTCCGTGGCAGAGCACGACGTCGGCGCTGCCGGCGGGCACCAGGTCGGGGAGGTTGCCCAGGTCTCCCTGGAGAGCGGTGACCCGCTCCGCGACGCCGCTCTCCTCGGCCCGGCGGGCCAGGATCGCCAGGGCGTCGGGGCTGGGGTCGATGACGGTGACCTGGTGTCCGAGCTCGGCGACCCGGACCGCGAAGCCTCCGGTGCCGCCGCCGATGTCGACCACCTGGGCCGGGCCGTCGGACGCGCCCACGTCCTGCGCCTCCAGCACACCCCGCAGGGCGTTCCAGACCACAGTGGTGCGTGCGGCGCTGCGACGCTGCAGGGTGTTCCGCTGGTCTCCCGACATGCGGCCAACCCTAGGGCACCCCTCGTGACGGCGGACGCGACGTCAACCACCGGAACTCCCCGGCGAGGAGTGCCACAGCTTCCGGGGCGCGCTCTTGGCGTCCTCCCCGGCCGGTTTGATGTCGGCATAGGGCGACATCCGGAAGCCGCTGGAGTGCACGAGCACCCGGCGACGCCCCATCCCGCCCGCGTTGTTCCCGGACCCGGGAGCGGAGGCCACGACCGGCCGCGTGGACCTGCTCTCCGCCATCCCGGCACCCGCCTCCTCCGCGGCGGGCCCGAAGCCCTCGGGCAGCTGGGCCATGAAGGCCTGCACCGCGGCGATCCCGTCGTGGGGCCCGGCCTGCTGCCACAGGTCGTGCAACGCGGGCAGTTCCCAGCAGCCGGTGGCGCGCAGCGAGATGCCGTGGCGTCCGGTGCG
The DNA here is from genome assembly GCA_963768905.1 of uncultured Actinomycetota bacterium. Lineage (GTDB taxonomy): Bacteria > Actinomycetota > Actinomycetes > Propionibacteriales > Nocardioidaceae > Nocardioides_B. Next base: position 439,065 of record CAVYJQ010000001.1, read on the forward strand.
GCGTACCTCTCCGCGCACCACCAGGAGCCAGGAGTGGAAGACCGTGGCGGCGTAGGGCCCCTGGGCGTCCTCGAAGAACGTGGCGTCAGCTGGGCCGGTCCCGTCGTCGAGGGTGAGGAAGACGACACGGCGACCGGAACGGATCGGCGGCGTCTGGGTGGCGACCTTCACCCCGGCGACCAGCACCTCGGACCTGCTGCGCCGGGTCGACAGGTCGGCGGCGCGGGTCACCCCGAGCGCGTCGAGGAACCCTCGGTAGAAGTCGACGACATGGCGGCTGGCGTCGAGGCCGAGAATCTCCAGCTCGGCCCGGACCCGCTCGGAGGCGTTCATCTCCGGCAGCCCGCTGACCTCGCCGTCGACGGGTGCGTCGCCGAGGTCGAGCGCCAGTTGGACGGAGGTGACCGGCGCTGCCGGCTTGGTGGCCCGGGACTGGCGGGATGCCTGCGCCCAGACGCCGTCACGGTCGGCTCCACCAGCACCACCACGTCCACCAGCACCGGCGGCGGCTCCTGCGGACCGGGCATCCTCGCGCACGCCGGCATCGCTGCTGTTGCGGGCAGCAGCGTCCACCGCACGGGCGCTGGCCCTCCCCAGTCCGCGGCCACGGCCCCGGCTGGCCCGTTCGACCGACCTGCTGTGCCGGTCGAGGTCTGCCACCTGGAGCAGCAGGTCGCGGCGGCTGACCGTCCCACGGCGCCGGACGCCGAGGGGCGATCCGATGCCGTAGATGGTGTCGAAGCCGCCGGCGAGCAGCAGCCGCTCGACGATCGGGCGGGAGACCCGGGCGCGGTGCCAGAAGTCGGTGAGCGAGTGGTAGGGCCGGGCCGCGACGATCCGGTCCACCTCTGCCTCGGAGATCCCCTTCACCTCGGACAGCGCCAGCCGGATGCCGTAGGCCCTGCCGTCCGGCAGACCGGGACCGGGCGCACGTCGCGGGGGCTCCCCCATCACCTCGGGCGGGGGCTCGTCGAAGAGCCCCACCTTCTCGACGACGTACGCCTTCTCGCTGGCGTTCACGTCGAGCCCGAGCACGGCGATGCCGAACTGCCGGGCGTCGTCGAGGATCAGGCGCTTGGGGTACATGCCCGGGTCGTGGGTGAGCACCCCGGAGAGGAAGTGGGCCGGGTAGTGCGCCTTGAGCCAGGCCGACTGGTACGTCGGCAACGCGAACGCCGCGGCATGCGCCTTGCAGAAGCCGAACGACGCGAACGCCTCGAGGACCTTCCAGATCTCCTCGATCAGCTGGCGGGAGTACCCACGACCCATCGCCCGTGGGAAGAACCACAGCTTGGTCTCGGCCATGCCGTCGACGTCGCCGAGCGCCCGACGGGCCTCGTCGGCCTCGGCGAGGGTGCATCCGGTGAACAGCGCGATCATCTCGATCACCTGCTCGTGGAAGACCACCACACCACAGGTCTGTTCCAGGATCGGCCGCAGGTCCTCGTGGAGGTAGCGCGGCATCCGCCAGCCCTGCTTGGCGTTGAGGTACGGGGTGATCATGTCGCTCTTCACCGGGCCGGGCCGGAACAACGAGATGTCGGTGATGACGTCCTCGAACGTGTCCAGACCTGACTTGCCGACCAGCTCGCGTTGCCCCGGCGACTCGATCTGGAAGCAGCCCAGCGTCTTCGCCTGGGAGATCATCGAGAACGTCTTCGTGTCGTCGAACGGCACCTGGCTCTCGTCGTCGAGGTCGAGCTCCACCCCGTCGACCCGGCGGATCTCGGTCAGGGCGTGGGCCATCGACGACTGCATCCGGATGCCGAGCACGTCGAGCTTGAGCAGGCCGAGGTCCTCGACGTCCTCCTTGTCGAACTGGCTCATCGGGAAGCCCGCGTAGGAGGCCTCCACGGGAGTCCGGTCGAGCAGCGTCGCGTCGGAGAGCAGCACGCCGCACGGATGCACCGCGATGTGTCGGGGCAGCCCGTCGAGCCTCTCCACCAACCGGAACATCAGGTCGAGCCGCTGCTCCCCCAGCCCGGAGGCGCGGAGCTCGGGGAGCTCACGGAGCGCCGACCGGGCGTCGCGCGCGCGGATGTGCGGGAACGCCTTGGCGATCGCATCGATCTCGCCACCCGGCATCCCCAGCGCGGCGCCGACGTCACGGATGGCGTGCCGGACCCGGTAGGTGTCCATCATCGAGACGCACGCACACCGCTCCCCGCCGTACCGGTCGAGGATCGCCTCGTAGATCTCGAGCCGCCGGGCGGACTCGACGTCGATGTCGATGTCGGGCAGTGCCTGGCGCAACGGGGACAGAAAGCGTTCCATCAGCAGCCCGTGCCGCAGCGGGTCGACCCCGGAGACCTTGAGCAGGTAGTTGACCAGGCTGCCCGCACCCGAGCCGCGAGCGGCACACCGCACTCCCCGCTCGCGGATCAGGTCGGTGACATCGCCGACGGTGAGGAAGTACGAGGCGTACCCGAGCTGTCCGATCACCTGGAGCTCGTCGTCGAGTCGTTTCCAGATCCGCTGTCGAGGGGCGCTGCCGTAGCGGTCGCCGACCCCCGCCTCGCACCGGGCGCGCAGCAGAGCGTCTGCGGACCCACCGCTGCGCGAACCCGACGAGACGTCGAACTCCGGGAAGTGCACCTCGCCGAGACCGAGGTCCGCACGCGGGTCGACGGCACACCGGTCGGCCACGGCACGGGTCCGGGCCACCAGCTGCTTGGCCTCCCGGTCACCCAGGCCCGCGAACCGACAGATCTCCTCAGCGACCTCGGCCATCTCCTTGCCGCTCTTCAGGAACCCCTCGGCGTTGCCACGGTCGACGTGGCGGAGGTCGAGTGGGACCAGACGACGAGCCGCGTCGAGGACGTCCACCGTCGGAGCGTCGGAGCGGTCGACGTAGCGGACCGCGTTGGTGAGCACGACGCCGAGGTGGTCGGCGCGCGCGATTCCCGCCATCCGGGCAGCGTGCGGCGAGGACCCCGGACCGGCGCCTCCACGACGATGGGAGACCACCTCGACCATCAGGTCGGCGCGGTCGACGACCTCCAGCCACGGCTTCAGAACTGCCTTCGCCAGGTCGTCACGGCGCAGGGTCGCGGCGCGGCCGAGCTCGGAGCCCGGCCCGAGCATGACGAGCACGTCGCGACCCGCGACGTGCTCGGCGACCAGGTCGAGCGAGGTCACCGGGTTGCCGCGTTCTCCGGCGAGGTGGGTGGCCGAGACCAGGCGGCAGACCGCGGCCCAGCCCTGCTTGCTCCCGGCCAGGAAGGTGACCCGGGGCAGCCCGGCATCACGGAAGGCTCCACCTCGGACCGGAGTGCGCTGCGGGGGGCCGTTCCGGGCTGCTCCGAGACCGGGCACCAGCCCCGTCGGGGCGACTGCAAGGTCGACGCCGAGGATCGGCCGGACCCCGGCACTCAGGCAGGCCTTGGCGAACCGCACCGCGCCGTACGTGCCGTCGCGGTCGGTCAGCGCCAGGGTGTCCATCTCCTGGTCGACGGCCCGCTCCACGAGCTTGTGGGGCAGGGAGGCGCCGTACTGCAGGGAGTACCCCGACGCCACGTGGAGGTGCACAAAAGGATCGGGCATCGTCTAGCTCGCGAAGCTGCTCGGGAGATGCTCCGGGAAGGGGACGTGCCGAGTCAGCCCCAGCGCCTCCTCGACCAGGCCGAGAAACCGGTCCGCGTCGCGCACGAGGTCGTCGGCCTCCCGCTCGGTCACGGCGCGCTGGGAGCCGGACTCCGCAGCCGCCCGCTTGGCCGCTCCAGCCGAGAAGAACGTCGCCCACTCGCCGAACTCGGGCGCGACCTCCGCCAGCAGCACCCAGGCGTTCTTCTGCGCAGCCCTCCCCCTCCGGGCCTGGCCGTGGGCGGGAGTTGCGCGTGCCGCGAGAAGAGCAGCGGTCGCCCGTAGTGCTGCCACGTGGGCATGTGCGTAGCGCAGGGGAACCTCGGTGCTGTTGATCGCGTCAGCCAGCGAGCCGGCCGCCCGCTCGAGGTAGGCATGGCTCGCGGCGGGAAGACCGAAGGGCTGGGAGACGTGCGCCGTAGTCGTGCTCATCAGGTGCCCTCTCAGTCCACGCAGCGGGCGAGCTGCCAGCTGCCGTCGGTCCAGTCCAGGACCAGGTCGAAGACGCCACGCCCGGAGCCGTCCGGTCCGGCAGCGACCAGGCCACGCGCCGCCTCCACCCGCCAGACCTCCCGCTCGGCCGCCAGGTCGAGGGCGACCGCTGTCGCACCACCACCTGAACCGACCTGAGCCAGGCCGTCGGCACCGTCGGCGCTGTCGGCGCCGAGCAGGGCGTGCGCCCCGGCCGACTGCCACCACGGGCCGGTCTCCACCCAGTGCGCCACCACGTCGCACACCTTCCACAGCCGCCCGCGCCACAGGAACTGCTCGGGCCCCTCCTGCCGGCCTCCAGGACCGGGCACCATCCCCTTGCGCACTTCCACGGGATCGTCGTACTTCCGCATCTGCCACCCTCCAGTCCGCCCGCCGCCAGCCGTTCGCTGCCCGCCCAAAAAACGTCGTCGCCCTCGGTCACGATGGGGACGAACCCTGGTGGAGGTGGGGTCGAGGTCACCCCCACCAGGGATCTTGTTCGAACATCTGTTCGAACAAGACTCACGGTACACCTGGCCTCCGACAGGCCGTCAACCCCGAGATCCACCGGACCAGAACAGGCCTTCCAGGACCGGATCTGAGAGAGTGCCGGGCATGAGCAACGCCGACGACCACCCCTCCATCAGCAGGTTCCGCACCGAGCTCGAGCGCCTCGGCGGCACCGGCCGGATCGTCGTGCTGCCCGACTCCGTCCACACCGCCGCCCTCGCTGCGGAGGCGCTCGGCTGCGAGGTGGGCGCGATCGCCAACAGCCTGCTCTTCGACGCCGACGGCGCACCCGTGCTGATCCTCACCTCGGGCGCCCACCGGGTCGACACCGACAAGGTCGCGGCCGCCCTCGGGGTCACGGCTCTGCGCCGGGCGAAGCCGGAGTTCGTCCGCGAGCACACCGGCCAGGTGATCGGCGGCGTCTCCCCCATCGCCCACCCGGCCCCGATACCGATGTACATCGACCCCTGGCTGCGGAAGTACGACGTCGTCTGGGCCGCCGCCGGCCACCCCGCGGCGGTGTTCAGCTCCACCTTCGACGAGCTGGTCACGATGACCGGCGCCACCGAGCTCGAGGTCGACTGACGTGGCGGGCCTGGAGATCTGGATCAACCCGGCGTGCTCGAAGTGCCGGGCGGCGACGTCCGCCCTCGACGAAGCGGGCGTCGACTACTCGGTCCGCCGGTACCTCGATGAGCCGCCTACCGTCCAGGAGCTGGCCGACGTGCTGGACCGGCTCGCGCTGGAGCCGTGGCACATCGCCCGACCGAAGGAGACCCGGGAAGCCGGGATCGACCTGCCCAAGGACGCATCGCACCGAGCCGACTGGCTCGCGGCGATGGTCGCGCATCCGCAGACGATCCAACGCCCCATCCTGACTGCGAACGACGGCACCACCGTCGTCGGACGCGACCCGGTGGCGATCGCCGAAGCGATCGACGCCGCACAGCGGTAGCGACCAACGCCGGCGACGCCGCGAACGCCGATCAGTTCCAGATCGAGTCGGCCCACTCGGGGTGGTCGATGAACGGGTTCCGGTTGCCCTGCCACACGTCGTAGATCCGGTCGTTGCGACGCATCTCGAACGTGCTCGGCGGGTCCTGGGCATTCCAGGCCAGCAGCACCGAGAGCCGACCGTGGTACGGCGCGGAGCCGTTGCTCACAAGGTCGTTCGGCTCCAGGTCGGCCCAGCCGTCGCCGCCCTCGTAGCGCACAGCCATGTACAGCACCATCCGTGCGACGTCGCCCTTCACGGCATCACGCGGCTCGAAGGAGTCCGCGTCGGTGTAGTTGCCCGGCGCCTCGCCGACGACCGCACCGCCGTTGTCGAAGTCCTTGTTGCCGCGGGTGCCGTTGACCGTCACGTCGGTCGGCCGGAGGTGGTGCACGTCGGTGCCCGGACCGGTCGCCGTACCGAAGTCGCCGTGTGACTTCGCCCAGACGTGCTCACGGTTCCAGTCGTCGACCCCGCCGCCGTTCAGCGTCTTGCTCTGCGACCGACCGGTGTAGAGCAACAGCACGTTGCCGGCGTTCGCCGGGTCCTCGTCGGTGTCGCGCAACGCGTCCCAGACCTGGTCGTAGGTGAGCTTGCTGTGCACGCGGATGATGTCGTGCAGCTCGGCCTTCAGCGCCGCGCCGGACAGCCCCATGGCCGAGGCGTAGTAGGTCTGGTCGTACGGGCTGCCGCCCACCGCCCGCCTGTGCCGGCGAACGCGAACGCCGTGCCGTTCTTCAGCCCAGGGTGGGAGAAGTACGCCGCCAGGGCGCCGGTCACGTCGATGCGGTCGCCCATCAGACCCAGGGTTGCTCTTCAGCCCCCAGGCCGACCGGAACGCGGTCGGGATCTGCACGTAGACCATCGCGGCGGTGTTCGTCTCACCGGGCGCATCCGCCAGCGCCAGCGCGTAGTCGTTGGGGAAGCCGCTCGTGACCACGGTGTTCGTCGCGGTCGGCTGGCCCACGACGTACCCGCGGACCGTCGCGGTCGAGCCGTCCTGCCGCGCGATCGCCTGGGCGACCGTGAGCTCGCCGGCGGCGGCCGCGGGAGCCAGCGCCTGTACCGGCAGCAGCAACAGCAGGATGACGACGCCGGCCAGCGACCGTCGCCTCAGGCGCGGCGCTCGGACCGCCATCATCGGGCCGCCTCGATCCGGATGTCGGCGGCGCGCACGTACGCGATCCGGTGGCCGAACCAGATCTGGAGGTACTCATCGTCCCCGCGGACCACGGTGTGGTCACCCGGCAGCGAGTCGTCGTACGTCTTCGCGTAGTAGTAGTCGGTCGGCACTGAGTCCGCTGCCAGCACGTAGGACTGGCCGGGCTGAAGCGTGTACTGCAACGGGATGATCTCCTGCGGCGGGATCTCCTCCGGGTACGCCGCGGCCTCTGGGTAGGCCCGGCCGTAGACGGGCACCGCGACCTCCCCTGCCGGCGCGACCGTCGCCCCCTGGGACGGCAGCACGACCGGATCGTCCTCGGGGTTGTGCAGCCAGGCGATCTCGCCGAGCCACCACACGCCGAGCCAGTCATCGCTCCGCTGCGCGATCTCGAACTTGTGCCCCGCTGCCGCCCTCGCGCCGATGTCCGAGACGTGCGTCGTGGAGTGCGATCCGTCGGGTCGCAGGCCGATGTCGCGCACGAGCGGCGCATCGTCACGGGGCTCGGTGCGCAGGTACACGAAGTTGGTGCCCTGGGGCTCGCACGTGCCATCCGACTCACAGCCGGTCACGGTCTGCCGGTTGTCGTCGAAGCCGGGGGCCACCGTCACGACCGAGCTGCGTCCACGACGGTCCGGCTTGATGGGCGAGCCGACCAGGGCCATGTAGTGCTCCCAGTCCCAGAACGGGCCCGGGTCCCAGTGCATGGCCCGCACGCGTGCCGGGCTGTGACCCGGAACCTGGTCGTGGCCGATGATGTGCGCCCGGTCGGTCGGCACGTCGTACTTCGCCGCGAGGTGCCGGACCAGAGCAGCCGAGGTCTGGTAGACCGCCTCGGTGAACCAGGTCGCCCCCTCGGCGGCGATGCCTTCGTGCTCGAGGCCGATGGAGTGCATGTTCGTGTACCAGTTGCCGGCGTGCCAGGCGACCTGTCGGTTGTCGACGTGCTGCGCGATGTGCCCGTCGGCCGAGCGCAGGGTGTACTGCCAGGACACGTAACGCGGGTTCGTGACCAGCTTGAGCGCGGTGTCCCAGGTGCCCTCGGTGTTGTGGATGACGATCTGGTCGATGGAGAGGTCGCGCGGCCGGTCGGCCAGGTCGTGGTTGCCGTACGCGTACGGGTTCGGCTCGCCGTACCACTCGTACGGCGCCGGGATGACCTCGCAGCCGAGCCAGGCCGGGCAGTCCGCTGCATCCAGGCCGGGCTCGAGGAAGCCGGCGGACTCGACCGCCGAGACGTCCGCCTCGGCGCCGGGCGTGGCCGGCAGGACCAGGTCGTGCCCGTCGTTCGTGGTGCGAGCCTCACCGGTGCGGATCACGTCGAAGACCTGGCGGGTGAAGCGCAGTGCCGCCGCCTCGTCGGCCGCGCCGGAGAAGCGGGCGACCGCCTCACTCCAGTCGCCGGGTCGCTGCGACACGGTCGTGGGCTGGTACGACGCGAGCACCGCGGCGCCGCCGCACACGTTGGCCACGTCGTCGGTGCGCAGTCGGCCGGGCGCGTACCCGGTGAGCTCCGCAGCGCTCGCCAGAGTGCCGACGTGGGCCGACGACCCGGACGCGGTCTCTCCTCGGGCGCCGGGCTTGGTGTCGTCGTACTGGCTCAGGTCGCGCAGCGTCAGGTGCATCGGACCGACACCACCGGACGTGCTCGGATCGGCACCGTGGTCGTCCCAGCGCGACTGCAGGTACGAGACGCCGAGCAGCACGCGGACCGGGACGCCGCTCACGTCGGCCGCTCTGGCGAAGACGGCCTGCCGGTTCTGGGCGCCGCTCAGGCAGCGGCTCCAGTCCTCCGCAGCGGCGGGCGGTGCGCCGGTGACCGCCGCTCCGTTGAGCATCAACGCCACGACGGCTGCGGCGACTCCGACACGTGTACGGCGCACCATGGGGCGGCCCCTTCCCGAGAGCGGCGTGGACAGGCGCCTCGCCGCGTCCACCCAATCCCCGTGGAGCCGGAATGTAAAGGGGTGAATCGGGACGATCTCCTCGAACTGCCCGCCACGGCCGGACGGGCAGGCGCGGTCGGGAGCCCCCAGGTGCGCGGCTAGGCTCACCGGCATGGCGCGCGTGGTGGTGATCGGCGGCGGGATCGGCGGCACGGCATCCGCTGCCCGACTCGCGAAGCTCGGCCACCAGGTCACCCTGGTCGAACAGGCCGACCGGCTCGGTGGGGCGGTGGGCTTCGTCGAGCAGGACGGCTTCCGCTGGGACACCGGACCGACCGCCACCGCACTTCCGGCCGTCATCCGGGACCTGTTCCGCAAGTCGGGTCGCCAGCTGGAACGCGAGCTGGAGCTGGTTCCCGTCGACCCGATGCGCGAGCACCGGTTCGACGACGGCACCGTGCTGGCGATGCCCTCGGGCAGCCGCGCCGCCCAGCTCGATGCCGTCGACGCGGCGCTCGGCGAGGGCGCAGGTCGGGCGTGGGTCGACTACGTGCACTCGTTCGCGGAGCCCTGGGCGGTGATCCGGAACAGCTACCTCGAGCGCCCGTACTCCCCCGAGCACCTCGACAAGGAGACCCGCAGCCTGCTGCGCACCCGCGGCACGCTCCAGAAGACGGTCACGAAGGCACTCAAGGACGAGCGGCTGCGGCAGGTCGCCCTGACCCACGCGCTCGTCGACGGCCACGACCCGCGCAACGTCCCGTCGTGGATGGGTCTGCTGGACTACGTCGAGCAGAACTTCGGCACGTGGACAGTCCCCGGCGGCATGGGTGCCCTCGCCGATGCGATGTCGAAGCGGCTCGTCGAGCGCAAGGTCGACGTACAGCTCGGTACGACGGTCCGCGACATCGTGGTCCGCGACGGCCGAGCCGTCGCCGTCGACACGGATGCCGGGCAGGTGGATGCCGACCTCGTGGTCTGCGCGGTCGACCCGCGACGCCTCCCCACGCTGGCCGACTACGTGCGCCGGACCATGCCCGCGCTGCCGCCGGTGGTGTGCCACCTCGGCCTGGTCGGCGACGTACCGGACCTCCCCCACGAGGTGGTGCTGCACGGCGACCAGACCGTCGTCGTCCGCACCGGCGGGACGGCGCCCGAGGGCGGCGCCGCGTGGACCCTCCTGGGCCGGGGCCGCATCTCCGAGGACATCGTCACGGCACTGGCGCGACGCAAGATCGACGTACGCAAGCACGTCGTCACCCGCATCGACCGGTCACCGCGCGAGCAGGTCCTCGCCTGGGGCGGGTCGCCGTACGGCACCGTCTGGCAAGGGCGCGCCACCCTCGACCAGAAGCTCACGACTACCACGCCCGTGCCCGGCGTGCTCTGCGCAGGGGCGCATGTGGCGGCGTGGTCAGGACTGCCTTTCACGGCACTCACCGCCGCCACTGTCGCCGAGGTCGTCGGCAAGGCGTGACGCCCGCCCCCAGGAGGTCGTGCGGCTGAGACCGCGCTAGAGGGAGGCCTCGACCGGACGACCGGGGCGGAGGCCCGCGTAGATCTCGCGCGTCGCCTTGGACCGGTTGAGCGTGTAGAAGTGCAGGCCCGGCGCCCCTCCGTCGAGCAGGGTGTCGCAGAGCTCGGTCGCCACCGCGATGCCCTCCGCGCGTACGGCGGCCGGGTCGCCGTCGAACCGCCCGACGCGCGCGACGACCTCCTCGGGCAGCGCCGCGCCCGAGAGCTCGGCCATCCGGGTGATCTGGGCGAGGTTCGTGATCGGCATGATGCCGGGGATGATCGGTATGTCGACGCCGAGCGTCCGACACCCGGTCCACGAGCCGGAAGTAGTCGTCGGGACGGAAGAAGAGCTGCGTGATCGCGAAGTCGGCGCCGGCCTTCGCCTTCGCGACGAGCACCCGGGCATCCGCCTCGATCGACTCGGCCGACGGGTGACCCTCGGGGAACGCCGCGACACCGACACAGAAGTCGCCCAACGACTTCGTCAGCTCGACCAGCTCCAGCGCGTAGCGCAGGCCCTCGGGGTGCGCCTCGAACCGCGCGGTCGGTCCGGCCGGCGGGTCGCCGCGAAGCGCCAGCACGTTGCGGACGCCTGCCCCGGCATACGCGCCGATCACCGACCTGAGCGTCTCGCGCGAGTGCCCGACGCAGGTCAGGTGGGCCAGCGGCGTCATCGACGTGTCGTGGGCGATCCGCTCGGTGATCTGGACGGTGCGGTCGCGGGTCGAGCCGCCGGCGCCGTACGTGACCGACACGAACGTCGGCGACAGCGCCTCGAGCTCGCGGAGGGCCTTCCACAGCAGCCGCTCGCCCTCGAGGTCCTTCGGCGGGAAGAACTCGAAGGAGAAGGAGCGCTCCCCGGCAGCGATGAGATCCCGGACGGTGCGCGCACCGCCGGGCATGCGAGAAGGGAGACCCAGAGCCATGGCCCCAGAATAGGGGCGGCACGCGTCCCGTCCCGGCCCTGTCCACCCTCGGAGACCGAAGTAGGCTCGCGGGCGTGACCTGGGATCCCGCCCCTTTCCGCGCCGCCATCGGCTCGACGCTCGACGCGTTCATCGACGAGCAGGCAGCCAAGCTCGCACCGCTCGGTGACGACGCTGCCCGGCTCATCGACGCCGCGCGCGCGGCCGTCAGCGGCGGCAAGCGGTTCCGGGCGTCCTTCTGCTACTGGGGATTCCGGGCGGCCAAGTACGACGTACCAGACGAGGCTGCCCTGGTCCGCGCGGCCGCAGCACTCGAGCTGCTGCACGCCAGCGCCCTCGTGCACGACGACTACATGGACGCCTCGGAGACCCGGCGCGGGCGACCCAGCACCCACCGCGCCTTCGAGGCGTTGCACCGGAAGGCCGGCTGGTCGGGCAACCCCGAGCAGTACGGCGCCGCCGCGGCGATCCTGCTCGGCGACCTGCTGCTCTCCTGGTCCGACGAGATGCTCCGCCGCTGCGGGCTCGCCGCCGACGTGGTCGCTGAGGCGTTGGCGTTCTTCGACACGACGCGCAGCGAGGTGATCGCCGGTCAGTTCCTCGACGTCTCGGTGCAGGCGCGCGCCGAGTCCGACGTCGGATGGCGATGAAGGTGCTGCGCTACAAGTCGGCGAAGTACTCCATCGAGCGACCGCTGCATGTCGGTGCCGCCCTCGCCGGGGCCGGCCCGGGCCTGCTGGTGAACCTCACCGACTTCGGGCTGCCGCTGGGCGAGGCGTTCCAGCTCCGCGACGACCTCCTCGGCGTCTTCGGCGACCCCGAGGTGACCGGCAAGCCCGCAGGCGACGACCTGACCGAGGGCAAGCGCACCGTGCTGGTGGCGCTCGCGCTCACCCAGGCGTCCGAGCAGGACGCCAGCTCTGCTCGACCGCAGCCTGGGCACCGACCTGACCTCGGACCAGGTTGCCGAGCTGCGCCGGGTCATCGAGGACTCCGGCGCTGCCGCGGACGTCGAGAAGCGCATTCGCGCGCTGACCGAGCAGTCACTGGCCGCCCTCGACGCAGCCCCCGTGACCGACGGCGCCCGGGCTGCACTCCGCGACCTGGCGGACGCCGCAACCCAGCGCGTCGTCTGACCCGGCAGCCGCGGCCGCTCGATGTGTCGCCTAGCGGCGGCGCCAGCGACCCAGCCACTCCATTCCGGCACGGCCGCCCGACGACACCGCGACCGGGGCAATCTCGAGCTCGTCGAATCCGGACGCCAGGTGTTGTCGGTACAGGTCCGGGTGCACCGGGTACGGCGGCCCCACGTCCGGATCGCTGCCGAGCGGCGGCCACCGTGGCTCACGCACCGGGAAGATGAGCGTGACCAGCTCGGCGTCCGGCCTCAGCAGGTCGTACATCCGATGCGCCCAGTCGTCGCGCAGCGCGGGCGGCAGGGCGCAGAAGAACGTGTGATCCCACACCAGGTCGAACGGCTCGCCTGCAGACCATTCGAAGAAGTCCCCGATCACCAGCCGCGCCTGGGCGGGATCCAGCCCGCGGCGCTGGCGCTCCTCCTCGAAGACGGCGCCCGCGCTGGGCGCGAGCTCGAGGCCGACGACGTCCCGACCTGACGCGGCGAGCGTGAAGACATCCCAGCCTGCGCCGCAGCCGGGCACGAGTGCCCGGCCCGGCGGGAGGGTGTCGCGCTCGACCAGCGCCGTGAGGATCGGCGGGCTTCCGCCGAGGTCCCACGGCGTGGTCCGGGCTTGCCAGCGCTCTTCCCAGGTCGTCATGACGCTCCCCCGAAGGCGCAGCGCTGCCGGGGTCGCTAGTGCTTCACCGGCAGTTCGGGAATGTCGAGTGTCGGCCCCTCGCCACGCAGTACGGCGGCGAACGCTCCCCCGCGCTCGGCGTTGCAGCGACCACCCAGCACCGTGAGGGCGACCCGGAACGCCTGCTCGTCATGGCGGGCGAACGGGCTCCAGCCGTCCCAGAGCAGTACGACACCGTTGCTCTCGCCGGCGTCCACGTCGCCGAGGCAGTCCGACAGTGCGTCGAAGTTCTCCCCGAAATGGTCCGGGAACGAGAACGCCGCAGCCGTCGCCTTCAGGAACGACTCCTTGTCCTCGATGGTCCACCCGTCGAGGTAGACGAACTTCCACCCCGCATGCTCGACGGCGTGCTGGACGTCGGGTACGTGGGTCGCGCTGTGCCACTGGTAGAGCCCCGGCTGGGTGTGGCCGGCCAGGAGTGCTGCGAGTCCGCTCATCTGCTGATCCTCCGGAATGAGGCGTAGTGATCTCCGGTGTAGTAGAAGTCCCCGCCGTCGCCGGCGACGATGCGGCGGGCGCCACGGTCGTCGGATCCGGGAGTGTCGACGGTGTACTCCGTGTAGTAGCCACGCGGCTGCTCCGGCAGGAGCCTCTCGAAGTTGCCGAAGGTCGCGCCGTCCTGCTGATACGGGAACGGCCCACCCGAGTCGATCAGGGCGAGCGTGTTGCGGGCCTCGGCAGGGAGGTCCGCTGCGGCGACGATGTCGAGGTCACCGCCGGCGACCTGGCCTGAGGCCTCGGCCGCGGGATCCGCGGGCGACTCCTGGGCGGCCCCACCGCTTCCGGCCCACACGAGGAGTGCGACCACGACGGCGGCGACCAGGCTCAGGATCGCCCGCTTGTCTTTCACCCTTCGCAGGTTAGTCGCGCTCCGCGGATGACGACAGGGGTGCGACCGGGTGACTGTGGCGTTCGCTCAGAAGCCCATCGACTGGGCGCGACGCTTGACCTCGGACCCGCGATTCTCGCGCAGGGCGTCGATCGGCCGGCCCGGGAGCGTGTCGTCGGCGGTGAACAGCCAGCGGAGGATCTCCCGGTCCTCGAAGCCGGTGTCGTGCAGGACCGTGAGGACGCCAGGGACGCCCTTGACGATCTCGCCGTCCATGAGCAGCCCGGCGGGGATCTTCTGCCCTTCACCGGGGACGGGAACGGCGGCGGCCAGGTGGTGCTCACGGATCAGCTGGCGGACCTTGCTGACGCTCACGTGCGAGCTCGTCGCTGGCCTGGCTCCAGTCGAACCAGTCGCTGATCAGGGCGGCGAGGTCGGGGGTTTCGTGCTGTCCACCGGCCTATGGTTTCACGCCCCGCACCGCTCATCGTCGTCGGGCGAGCGGCGGGTACGGCGGTGTGACTCCGGCGTCAGCGCAGCCCTGCTGCGTCCGTACGATGGACGGCGCACGGAGCCGCTGCTTCTGCCTGCGATTCCGCCGACCGCCCACGCAGCGATTGCGCCAGCAACCGCACCAGCAACCGCCCTGAGGAGCCGCGCCCATGGCACGCAGACCGGCCGCCTTGGCTGCCGCCGGGCTCGCGCTCACCGCGGCCCTGGCGACGCTGCCCGGGGCGCCAGTGCGAGCCCCTCGGGCTCGGTCTCCGCGCCCACGACGGTCACTCCCCCGCCGCCGGCGAGCGACGCGTTGATCGAACGCCGCGCCCTCGAAGCCCGACGCGACTCGGTCTCCCTGGACCCGTTCGAGCCACCGGCGGAGCGTCCCAACATCGTCGTGGTGATGACCGACGACATGCGCGACGACGACCTGCGGTTCATGCCGAACGTGCAACGGCTCATCGGCGACCGGGGTGTCCGGTTCGCCAACATGTTCTCGCCCGCAGCCGCTGTGCTGCCCGGCTCGCGCGTCGTTCCTCACCGGCCAGTACACGCACAACCACGGTGTGTGGTCGCACCGTGTCGCCGTACGGCTTCCAGTCGCTTCGACGACCGGGCGACACTGCCGGTCTGGCTGCCACGACCGCGGGCTACGACACCGCACTTTCTCGGCAAGTACCTCAACGGCTACGGCAGCCAGCGACGCTGCCGAACGGCCGAGCTGCGCCTGCGCTACGTGCCGCCGGGCTGGACCGACTGGCGCGGCGTCGGTCGAGGGCCGAGGCGGGTCGGTCTCGAGGAACATCTGACGGCGGCACCTACCGCTACTTCGACATCGACGCTGAACGTCGACGGCGTCCTGGAGCCGCACCAGGGCGTCTACCAGACCCACCTGCTTCAGCCGGATCGCCCAGCAGCAGTTCCGCACGCTGGCCCGGTCGCCGCGGCCGTTCTTCTCCTGCGTCTCGTTCACCGCCCCACACGAGGGCCTCGCCCGTCGAGCCCGACGACCCGGCGCCGATCCGGCTGGCCGACGGGTCGGTGCAGAAGTTCCAGAGCCCGGCGCGACCGCCGTACGCCCGGGGCCGCTTCGACCAGCAGATCACCCGGATCCCCGGCGCCGACGATGCCGAGGACGACGTGTCGCGGAAGCCGTTCTTCGTGCGCGCGCGCAGCAAGACCAGCGACCGACGAGGTCGAGGGGCTGCTCGAGGACTACCGGCAGCGCGTGGAGTCGTTCTCGGTCGTTGACGACGAGGTCGCGAACATGATGGCGACGCTGGAGCGGACCGGCGAGCTCGACGACACCTATGTGGTGTTCACCTCCGACAACGGCTTCTTCGTCGGGCGAGCACCGACAGCGGCACGGCAAGGTGCTGCCGTACGAGGCGTCGTTGCGGGTGCCGCTGATGATCCGCGGCCCGGGCATCCCGCGCGGCGAGACCCGCACCGACCCGTTCGTGATGACCGACTTCGCCCCGACGCTCGTCGAGGCCGCGGGCGGACGCCGGTCCCGGCCATCGTCGACGGGGTGAGCTGCTCGACGTCGCCGGAACGGCGACCGGGGCTGGACCCGCGCCGTGCTCACCGATACCGGGCCGCGCGTGAGTCTCGCGGGAGGAGGCGTCGCTCGAGAGCGAGAACTTCCTGGTCACCGGCGCCGAGCCGTTCCGGCTGCGGTTCTCCCCGGCGTCCGGACCGGCCACTACCTGTACGTGGAGCACGCGAGCCGGCGAGCGGGAGCTCTACGACCTGCGTGCCGACCCGCGGCAGTTCGCCAACATCGTCGACGAACCCCGGATGCGGCCGGGTCGTCCGGCTGCTCGCCGCGCGAGCTGGACCGGCTCGGAACTGCGCGAGCGGCCTGTGCCGCGGCCGCTCGCCCGGCGCTGCGCACGCGGACGCCGGCCCCGGCGTACGTCGCCGACCGCTCGCACGGCCTGGTCGCCCTTGACGCCT
Organism: uncultured Actinomycetota bacterium; assembly: GCA_963768905.1. GTDB lineage: Bacteria > Actinomycetota > Actinomycetes > Propionibacteriales > Nocardioidaceae > Nocardioides_B. Next base: position 455,220 of record CAVYJQ010000001.1, read on the forward strand.
CCCGACACATGAGTCACATTCGAGACGCCCGTACTGCAGCACCACTGGTCACGGGCCGCCAACCGAGGCCTCGGAGGGACTCTCCGTGACCCCAGGCAACGTACCGGCCGTCCGCCGCTGGCTGCGCCGGCTCACCACCGCGACCACCGACCGCGGGCCTGGTGCTGGTTGCCGCCCCGGCCGCCTGTACGACGTCCGCCGCCCCGCAGCGCGCCCGCCGGTCTCCGGCGCGGCCGCCGCACCAGGGCACGGCGGCGCCGGCCTGGCGCTGCGTCGGGAAGCCGGACCCGAAGCGGATGATCAAGCGCTACCGGGTCCGCCCCGGTGACACCCCGAGCTCGATCGCGGTGCGCTACCACGCCTGGACCGACGAGCTGGTCAGGATGAACGGGCGCACGCTCTACGTCGGTCAGGTCATCCGGATTCCCGTGGTCGTCGCTGCCGCAGCGCGCGCTGCGAGCGGCACGGGCACCACCGCACCGGTCAAGCGATCGAGGAGCACAAGCACGCGAAGCCGGCCAGCAAGACACCCGGCACGAAGCCGAAGAAGCCGGCCGAAGAAGCGACAAGCCCGCAAGCCCAAGGCCAAGCCGAAGCCGCAAGCCCGAGCCGAACCGGGAACCTCGGCTGGCACCAGCCCGACGCCGAGCCGTGCCACAGGTCCGCCGGGTGATCGTCGCCAAGGCCCAGCGCCACGACGTCGACCCGCACCTGGCGCTGGCGATCGCCTGGCAGGAGTCCGGCTGGCAGCAGCGCCGCGTCTCGACCGCCGGCGCGCTGGGCGCGATGCAGATCATGCCGGGCACCGGGCGAGTGGATCTCCCTGCTCGTCGGCCGACGGCTGCAACCCGCGACAGCTCCACGACAACATCACCCGGGCGTCGGCTGATCCGGATCCTGCGGTCCGAGGCGCAGCCCGAGGATCGCCGTCGCCGGCTACTACCAGGGGCTGGCCGGCGTCCGCACGGCACGGGATGTACCCCTCCACCAAGCGGTACGTCGCCAACGTGCTGGCGCTGAAGAAGCAGATCGCCCGGGGCTGGATCCCCGCCTGAACGCGTGCCACCCGCCACGCCGAGACTCGCGAGCCGACCGGGTCGCGGCGAGGAGTGCCCGCCATCGCGCCTAAAATCGGCTGCGGTGGCCCGGGACTTCCCCCCACCCGGCCGACCGTCTGGAGGAGACCCGTCGTGGACAGGACTGTCGCGGACCCGCTGATCGGGCGCGTGCTCGACGGCCGCTACCGCGTCGGTCCGCGCGTCGCCCGCGGCGGGATGGCCACCGTCTACGAGGCCGTCGACCTGCGCCTGGACCGGGTCTGCGCGGTCAAGGTCATGCACTCCGGGCTCGGCGACGACCACGACTTCGCCGCCCGGTTCGTCCGCGAGGCCCGGTCCGCAGCCCGGCTCTCGCACCCGCACGTGGTCAGCGTCTTCGACCAGGGCGACGACGACGGCACCCTGTTCCTGGCGATGGAGTACATCCCCGGGCACACCCTGCGCGACCTGATCCGCAAGGACGCGCCGATGGCACCCGGCCAAGGCGCTGACCCTGCTCGAGCCGGTGCTCTCGGCGCTCGCGGCCGCGCACGCGGCCGGCCTGATCCACCGCGACGTGAAGCCCGAGAACGTGCTGCTCGCCGACGACGGCCGGGTCAAGGTCGCCGACTTCGGGCTCGCCCGGGCGGTCAGCGCGGAGACCCAGCACACCGCCACCGGCGGCGTGCTGATCGGCACCGTGTCCTACCTCTCCCCCGAGCTGGTCGATCGACGGCCGAGCCGACGCCCGCTCCGACGTGTACGCCGCCGGGCGTGCTGCTCTACGAGATGCTCACCGGCCGCAAGCCGCACGAGGGCGAGTCGCCCGATCCAGGTCGCCTACAAGCACGTGCACGAGGACGTCCCGCCGCCGAGCGAGCTGGTCGCCGGGCATCCCGGCGTACGTCGACGCGCTGGTCGCCCGGGCCACCGCCCGCGACCGCGAGCTGCGCCCCGCCGACGCCCGGGTGCTCCTGCACCAGGTGCGCCGGGTGCAAGGCGCGCTCGACCACGGCGTCGCCGACGACCCCGAGCTGACCGCCGACCTCGACGCCGACCGTGCCGGTGCACGCTCGACGACGACATCGACTACGTCACCGAGGACGACGTCCCCACGCATCCTGAGCACCGCCCAGGCCGGCCCACGGCGGCCCGGCGCCGGCTACGACCCGACCCGGCGTCCGGAGGACACCAGCGTCATCGGCGCGCTTCCGGGCCGCCGCCCGTCGGCCCGGCCCGCCGGGCGACGCCCCCGCGCCGCTCGCCGGCGCCAGCGAGCGCCCGGTCCTGCTGCTGGTCGCGTGCTGCTGCTGGCCGTGCTCGCCGGGCATCGGGGGCTGGTGGTTCGGCTCGGGCCGCTACACGACCACGCCCGGCGTGATCAACCTGACGCGCCGCCGAGGCCCGGGACGCCCTCGACGGCGGCGGGCCTGGAGTACGACGCGGGCGATCCGGCCTACTCCGAGACCGTCGAGGCGGGCACCGTGATCAGCACCGACCCGGCGCGGTGGCGAACGGATCCTCGACGACGGCACGGTCACGGTGACGCTGTCGCAGGGCGCCCGAGCGCTACGAGGTGCCGTCGGTGCGCGGGATGACCGAGGACGAGGCGAGCGACGCGATCACCGAGGTGAACCTCGCCGTCGGCGACGTCACGGGCAGCTTCAACGAGCGCGTCGCCGAGGGCGTCGTGCTCTGCTCGACGCCGGCCGCGGGCAAGGAGCTCAAGCCCGGCACCGCCGTCGACCTGGTGGTCAGCAAGGGCCCGAAGCCGATCAAGGTGCCCGACCTCACCGGCCGGGACGCCGACAAGGCCGAGCAGCGGCTGACCGAGCTCGGCCTCGAGGTGAACGTCACCGAGAAGCACTCCGACGACGTCGACAAGGGCGACGTGATCACCCAGTCGCCCGACCGACGGGCATCCTGTTCCGCGGCGACATCGTCACGCTGACGGTCTCCAAGGGGCCGGTGCTGGTCGAGGTGCCGAACCTCCGGGCGGTCGGCGTCGAGCAGGCCACCGAGCCCGGCTCGAGGCGCTCGGGTTCCAGGTCCGTACCGCGGAAGGCCGCATCGTACCTCGGCCTCGGCTTCGTCTCCGCGGCCGACCCGGACTTCGGCAGCGATGGCCCCCAAGGGCAGCCTGATCACCCTGTTCCTGGTCTGACCCGCCCCGGACCGTAGGCTCTCCCGCATGCCCACCGCCTCGTCCGTACTCCGGCCTGCGCAACCCCGTCGGGCACCCACGTCCAGGTCGGCAAGGGCCTCGTCGCCGGTGCGCTCGCCACGGCCGAGCACGCTGGGCTGCGAGACGATCCAGGTCTTCGCCGGCAACCCGCGCGGGTGGGCCGCCTCGGCCGGCGACCCGACGGTCGACGCGGCCGTTCCGTGACGGCGTGCGCCGAGCGCGGCATGCGCGTGTTCGTGCACGCGCCGTACCTGGTCAACCTCGGCTCCCCGACGCCCGCGACGTACGAGAAGTCCGTGGCGACCGTGGCCCACAACCTCCGCCGCGCGGCCGACGATCGGCGCCGAGGGAGTCGTCGTGCACACCGGCTCCTGCGTCGACGAGGGCACCGTCGACGTCGCGATGCGCCAGGTCCGCGACGGCCTGCTGCCGATCCTGGACGCGCTCGGTGACGACGGCCCGTGGCTGCTGCTGGAGCCGACGGCCGGCCAGGGCACGTTCGCTGTGCGCGGGCGTCGAGGACCTCGAGCCCGTACCTCGCCGCCCTCGACGGCCACCCCAAGGCCGGCATCTGCCTGGACACCTGCCACGTGTTCGCGGCCGGCGCGCCGCTCGACGAGCCCGGCGGCACCACCGCGACGGTCGACCGGATCGTCGAGATCGGCGGCCCGGACCGGCTCCGGCTGGTGCACGCCAACGACTCCGATGGACGTCCGCGGCGCGTTCAAGGACCGGCACGAGAGGATCGGCGAGGGCCACATCGGCCTGGCCGCCTTCGAGGAGCTGCTCGCCCACCCGGCGATGGCCGGCGTGCCGGTCATCCTGGAGACGCCGGGGTCGCGCGACGCCGACGACGCGCAGATCGCGCTGCTGAAGGGGCTACGTCCGGCATGAGCGAGCGTCGCACCTCGCTGCTCGCGGCGCTGGCCCTGCTGGGGATCACCGCGTGCCTGGGGATCGACGTTCTACCTGATCAAGGACCTGCGTCGAGCGGGTCCCGGTGCTGGACTACCTGGCGCTCCGGTTCGCCGTCGCCAGCGTCGCGGTGCTGATCGTCGCGCCGCGCGCGCTCGGCAGGCTCTCACCGCAGAACCGCTGCGCACCGCTGTCGTCCTCGGCGTGCTCTACGGGCTGGCGCAGATCCTGCAGACCGCCGGCCTCGCGCACACCGCCGGCCAGCGTCTCCGGGTTCATCACCGGGCTGTACGTCGTCTGCACCCCGCTGTTCGCCGCCTTGCTGCTGCGCCACAAGATCGGCCCGATCACCTGGGCGGCGGTCGCGCTCGCCCTGGTCGGGCTCGGCGTGCTGAGCCTCAGCGGGTTCAGCGTCGGGTACGGCGAGGCGATCACGTTCGTCTCCGCGCTGCTCTACGCGCTGCACATCGTCGGTCTCGGGGCGTGGAGCAACGCGCCGCGAGGCGATGGGGATGACGATCATCCAGCTGATGGTGATCACCGTCGTGTGCCTGGTGGCGACCCGTCCCCGACGGCATCGTGCTGCCGTAGACTCTGGGTGACTGGGTCTCGGTCGTCTACATGGCAGTGTTCGCCGGAGCGCTGGCGCTGGCCGGGCAGACCTGGGCGCAGGCGCACCTCGCCCCGACCCGCTCCGCGATCATCATGACGCATGGAACCGGTCTTCGCGGCGTTCTTCGCGGTGCTGCTCGGTGGCGAGTCGCTCACCACGCGGATGCTCTTCGGCGGCGCCATGGTGCTGACCGCGATGTTCGTCGTCGAGCTGGTCCCCCGTCGCAAGATCGAGGCCGAGGTCCAGCACATCGCGGTGTGAGCCTCGGGCTCTCTGGAAATCAGATGCCGGGGAGCGTGCGACTCCGTACCGTGTCGGGCATGCGCGCTGAGATCCTCCCGTTCACCGCCGAGCACGTGCCGGCCGCTGCTCGGCTGTTGGCCGAGCGACACCGACGACACCGCGTCGCCGAGCCACTGCTCTCACCTCGTTTCGAGGATCCGGTCACCGCCGAGGCCGAGGTCTCCGCGGCGTTCAAGGCCGACGGCGCCTCAGGCGCGGTGGCGGTCCGTGACGGCGCGGTGATCGCCTACGTCGTGGGCTCCCCCAAGAACGAGTCCGGTCTGGGGGCCGAACATCTGGGTGGAGTCCGCGGGGCAGGCCACGGGGCCGGACGATGCGGACGCCGAGGTCATCCGCGACGTGTACGCCGTAGCGGCGACGCGCTGGGTCGAGGCGGGGCACACCGAGCACTACGTCATGACACCCGCCCACGACCAGCGCCTGACGACCGCCTGGTTCCAGCTCGGGTTCGGCCACCAGCACACCCACGCCGTACGCGAGAACGCCGATCCAACCGGCCGCCGTCCCCGGGCATCTCGAGGTCCGCCCGGCGGAGCGCCAGGACATCCCCATGCTGGCTCGTCTCGAGGTCAGCCTGCCGCAGCACCAGGGCCTGTCGCCGTGCTTCTCGTCGGGGCCGCTCGGCTCGGTCGAGGAGTCGGCGGCCGAGTGGGAGGACGACTGGGACAACCCCGACTTCCCGACCTGGGTGGCGGTGCACGACGGCGAGGTGGTCGGCTCCGCGGTTGGCTGCGCGGTGACGAAGTCCAAGCCCAACGGCGGGCTGATCGCGCCGGACAACGCGTCGTTCCTCGGATTCGCCGCCGTCCTGGCACAGGCCCGCGGCCTCGGCGCGGGGCGGGCTCTCGGCGAGACGGTGCTGCACTGGTCGGGCGAGGCGGGCTACGACTGCGTGACGACGGACTGGCGGCAGACCAACCTGCTGTCGTCGCGCGCGTGGCCGGCGCTCGGTTTTCGGCCGACGTTCGCCCGGCTGCACCGCACCATCGGCCGCTGACCGGACGGGCGCGTTCGTCCGTATCCCGGAACGGCGCGCGCGGAGGAACGTCCGCGGGCTACCTTCTCCTCGTGCAGACCACCACCTATCTCTTTGGCTACCCGCCCGGGGCACCGGCGCCGGCAGCCTGGTTCGTCTGACCCAGCACGCCTGACCGAGACACATCGCCCCTGGCCACCTCAGGGGCGTTTTTCATTGGACGGCCCCGACGACGTGGCCAGGTGCACCACCTGAAAGAGAGGAACACCATGGTCGTCGTCATGTCACCGGACGCCACCGACGCGGACATCGCGCACGTCGTCGAACGAGTCGAGAGCGTCGGCGGGGAGGCCTTCGTCAGCAAGGGCGTCGTCCGCACGATCATCGGCCTGGTCGGCGACATCGACTCGTTCCACGGCCTGAACCTGCGCAGCCTGCGGGGCGTCGGCGCCGTGCACCGGATCTCCGACCCGTACAAGCTGGTCAGCCGTCAGCACCACGCCGAACGCAGCACCGTCTGGGTCGGCGGCGTGCCGATCGGCCCGGACACGTTCACGTTCATCGCCGGCCCGTGCGCCGTCGAGTCGCCCCAGCAGACCCTCGACGCGGTCGAGATGGCCAAGGCCGCCGGCGCCACGATCATGCGCGGCGGCGCCTTCAAGCCGCGCACGTCGCCGTACGCGTTCCAGGGGCTCGGCCTCCGCGGGCTGGAGATCCTCGCCTCGGTCCGCGAGACCACCGGGATGCCGATCGTCACCGAGGTGGTCGACGCCCGCGACGTCCCCCAGGTCGCCGAGTACGCCGACATGCTCCAGATCGGCACGCGCAACATGGCCAACTTCGGGCTGCTGCAGGCGGTCGGCGAGGCCGGCAAGCCGGTGCTGCTCAAGCGCGGGATGACCGCGACCATCGAGGAGTGGCTGATGGCGGCGGAGTACATCGCGCAGCGCGGCAACCTCGACGTGGTGCTGTGCGAGCGCGGCATCCGCACCTTCGAGCCGAGCACCCGCAACACCCTCGACATCTCGGCGGTGCCGGTCGTGCAGGCGACCAGCCACCTGCCGATCATCGTCGACCCGTCGCACGCCGCTGGGCGCAAGGACCTGGTGGTGCCGCTGTCGCGGGCCGCGATCGCGGTGGGCGCGGACGGCGTCATCGTCGACGTGCACGCCACTCCCGAGGAGGCGCTGTGCGACGGCCCGCAGGCGTTGCTCGGCGCCGACCTGCGCGCGCTCGCTCAGGCGGTGCGGCAGCTGCCGGCCGCGGTCGGCCGGGTGGGCGCCGGGACGATGGTCAGGGACGCGCGCCGTCCTGACGGGTCAGTTGCCGACGAGCTGGCGCTCGGTCACCTGGAGGTGGAGCCGGTAGAGCTCGTCGCTCTGCGCCTCGGCGCGGTCGATGAGCTCCTCCATCTCCTCGCGGGTGATCCGCTCGTCCTTCACCGCGACCGCGCGCAGGACCTCCCAGCCGGCCTTCTTGGCGGCGACGGCGTCGCGCAGCGCCTCGAGCTCGATCACGTCGGCGAGCGGTGACCGGCGGACGATGTAGCCGTTCGGCTTCAGTCGGCCGACGCGCTCGCCGACCTTGCCGAGGAGCGTCATCGGCTTGTTCTCGCTGATCCCGAGCCGGCCCATCAGCCCCTTCAAGGCGTCGCGGTCGGACTCGACGTCCGCCCCCAGCGCGGCGAGCGCGTTGCCGAGGTCGGACCCCCGGTGTTGTGACGCGGCGCGACGGAACAGGTCGACCCCACCGTTCGCACCGGTCAGGTGGTTGTTCAGGTAGATCGAGAGCATGCGGTCGTCTGTCATGCCCCGCCCGTACCCGGGAGGCCCAGGGCAAAACCTCAGTCGGCGAGCACCTTGGCCATCACAGCGGCGGCCTCGATCGCCTGGTGCGAGCTGACGTCGAGGTGGGTGACCAGGCGCAGCGTGCGCGGACCGACCGTGGCGGCGAGGACGCCGTGCTCACGTGCCGCGGCCACCACGCCGGCTGCGTCGGGTACGTCGACGACCACGATGTTGGTGTCCACGGTCTCCGGGTCGACGCCGCACGCCTCGGCCAGCAGCCGCGCGTTGGCGTGGTCGTCGGCGAGCCGCTCGATGTGGTGGTCGAGCGCGTACAGGCCGGCCGCGGCCAGCACGCCGACCTGGCGCATGCCGCCGCCGAGGCGCTTCCGCCAGATCCGGGCCTCGGCGATCATCGCCTCGGACCCCGAGGACGAGGGAGCCGACCGGGGCGCCGAGCCCCTTGCTCAGGCAGACGGCAGCACGTCGACGCAGCGCGCCGTACTCCGCGAACGGGACGCCGGTGGCGACGTGCGCGTTCCAGATCCGGGCGCCGTCGAGGTGGACGCCGACGCCGTGCTCGTCAGCGAACGCGCGGACCGCGCGGATGTCGTCGATCGGCAGCGCCACACCCCCGGCGAAGTTGTGGGTGTTCTCGACCGAGATCGCCCTGGTCGCCACCAGGAACGGCGAGACGTCGGCGCCGAACATCGCCTCGATCGCCGCGAGGTCGATGCCGCCGCGCTCGCCCGGTCCAGGTGCGCATCGTGACCCCGAAGAACGCGCCGTGCGCCCCGAGCTCGGCGCGGGCGATGTGCGCCGCGGACTCGCAGAGCACCTCCTCGCCCGGAGCCGACCAGCGACCGGACGGCGAGCAGGTTGGCCATCGAGCCGGTCGGCGTGAAGAGCGCCGCCGGCTTGCCGAACAGGCCGGCCACTCGCTCCTCGAGCTCGCGAACGGTCGGGTCCTCGCCGTACACGTCGTCGCCGACGTCGGCGCGAGCCATCGCCTCCCGCATCGCGGCGGTCGGCTGGGTCACGGTGTCGCTGCGCAGATCGATCACGCCGCCACCCTACGGGCCTCAGTCGGAGGTCTGGACCGCGCTCAGCATCTCGGCGACGAGGAACGCCAGCTCGAGCGACTGGACCCGGTTGAGCCGCGGGTCGCACGCCGACTCGTACCGGTTGTGCAGGTCGGCCTCGAGCAGTGCCTCTCCCCCGCCGACGCACTCGGTCACGTCGTCGCCGGTGAGCTCGACGTGGACGCCGCCGGGCCAGGTGCCGAGGGCGCGGTGCACGTCGAAGAAGCCCTGCACCTCCTCGATCACGTCGTCGAAGCGGCGGGTCTTGTAGCCGGACGACGCCTCGAACGTGTTGCCGTGCATCGGGTCGCAGACCCAGGCGACGCTGACCCCGGCCGCGGTGACCTTCTCGACCAGGTTGGGCAGGTGCTCGCGGATCTTGCCGGCACCCATGCGCGTGATGAAGGTGAGCCGACCGGGCTCGTTCTCGGGGTTCAGCTTCGCGGCCAGCGCGAGGGCGTCGTCCGGGGACGTGGTCGGGCCGAGCTTCACGCCGATCGGGTTCTTGATCTTCGACAGCAGCTCGACGTGGGCGCCGTCGAGCTGGCGGGTGCGCTCGCCGATCCAGAGGAAGTGCGCCGAGACGTCGTACGGCGCCTGGGTGCGCGAGTCGATCCGGGTGAGCGCGTGTTCGTACTCGAGGATCAGTGCCTCGTGGCTGGAGTGGAAGTCGACGCGGTGGAACTCGTCGGGGTCGGCGCCGATGGCCTGCATGAAGGTGAGCGCGCGGTCGATCTCGTTCGCGAGCTTCTCGTAGCGGCGGCCTACGGGCGAGCTGCGCACGAAGTCGGTGTTCCAGGTGTGCACCTGGCGGAGGTCTGCGTAGCCGCCGGTGACGAACGCGCGCACGAGGTTCAGCGTCGCGGCCGACGAGTGGTAGAGCTCGACGAGCCGCTGCGGGTCGGGAATCCGGGCGGCCTCGTTGAAGTCGAAGCCGTTGACGGCGTCGCCGCGGTACGCAGGCAGCGTGACGCCCTCGCGGGTCTCGAGGTCGGACGACCGGGGCTTCGCGTACTGACCGGCCAGCCGGCCGAGCTTCACGACGGGCACCGAGGCGGCGTACGTCAGGACGACGGCCATCTGGAGCAGCACGCGCAGCTTGTTGCGGACGTTGTCGGCGGTGACGCCGTCGAACGTCTCGGCGCAGTCCCCGCCCTGGAGCAGGAACGCCTCGCCGCGCGCGACGGCGGCCAGCTTCGTCTTCAGGTCGTCGCACTCGCCGGCGAACACCAGCGGCGGCACCCCGCGCAACTTCGTCACGGCGGAGTCGAGGGCCGTGGAGTCGGGCCAGGTGGGCTGCTGGGCGGCGCCGAGAGCGTGCAGGCTGGCGAGGTCGGGGATCTGCGAAGTCACCGGTCCAGGGTACGTCCTGCGCGTGTCGCGCTTGTCCGGCGTGCCACCGGCGGACGGGGCGGGCGGCTCAGCGTGCGGGGTTCACCGTGGTGCTGAGCTCCGCCGGAGTCGAGTCCGTGTTGCCGGCCTCGTCGGTCGCCCGGACGCTCACACTGTGCCGCCCGTGTTCGAGGTTGCTGAAGGTGGTGGTGGCCGCGCACCCCTGGTACGCCCCGCTGTCGAGGCTGCACTCGTACGTCGCCGGCTCGTCGGCCCCGATGCTGATCGTCCAGGAGTCGTCGTCCACGGCGCTGGTGCTGGCCGTGGTGTTCGGTGCCGTGTCGTCGACCGGGCTCGTCGAGGGGCTCGGCCGCTGCGAGTTCGTCGGTGTCGGGCTCGGCGGGTCCGGCACCGACGTCGACGCCGACGGCGTCGGCTCGGCGGTCGACGGGACCTCGGTGGGGCTCGTCGTTCTCGGGGCCTCTGCGCGCGGCGAGGGCTTCTTGGTCCGCTCGCCACTCCGGCTGGCGGCAGCCGGCGGCTCATCGATGCGAGGCGTCGTGGTGGCCTCCGGCGTACCCAGCTCGGTATTCAGCGGCACGTTGGCGGCGCTCGGGTCTGCGTCGTCCGAGGTGATCGCGACGCCCACGCCGGTCAGAGCGGCCACGACGACGAGGGCGACCGCCGCGCCAGTGCCCCGACGGGTCGGGTCACTCAGTCGAAGCAGGGCGAGCGTGGAGCGGGGGGCGCGATGGCGCATGTGCAATCCGAGATGTCGACGTCAACAAGGTTGTTCTTCCCCCGAACCGCCCGGTGAGGGCGACTCCCGACCATAACAACGCGATCACAGCAGAGGCAAAGCCTCCCCGTCACCCGGCAACAGCTCGACTGGCGGGGTCGGGAGCAGCGAGCCCACCGGCCTCAGGGCGCCCGGCAACGGTCCAGGGGTCGGCAGCGGCGGGTCCTGGGGCCCCGGCGAAGGCTCTTCGCTCGGCGGCGGGTCCGGCGACGGCGAGGGCGACGGCGACTGCTGCGGCGGTGGCGACTCCTCCGGTGGCGGCGGATCCGACGGCACTCCGGCGCTCCTGCGGCGCCGATCGTCGCTCCTGCTCGGCACTGGCCCGCATGGACGCCTCCACCTGCGGACGGGTCCCCGCTGACCCGGCGCGCACCGGGTCCGCCTCGTCGGCGGCCGGCTTCCTGGTCCGGCCGTCGCTCGAGGCGGACGCCGGCTGCTGCGGCGATCCCGCCAAGCCCGCAGGCGCCGGGCCCCCGCCGTCCTGCTGGAGCGCCAGCCCGACCCCGGTCAGCGCGCCGGTCAACGCCATCACGGCGCCCGCCAGCGCCCCGCGGCGCCTGAACAGAGGCGCGACGAGACGGAAGGGGGAACGACGAGGGGCACGATGACGCATGAGTCTGTCCGAGAGTCGACTGGGCGGGGCTTCCGTGCTGTCGCCCGACTAGGCGACAGCAGACCCTAACAACGACACTCGAAACGGACAAAAGGCACCGGAAATCGCCTGACGGCGCTCCCTGACCGCCTGCCGAGCGCGTGACCTTTCCGCGACGTGAGCGTTGTCACCTGCAAATGGCGCTGAGCCAATACTCGGAAGGTTCGACATGACTTTGATCAAGAAGACGGTCCTCGGCGCAGTGGGAGGCCTCACCCTGACCGCCGGGCTGCTGGTGGCCCCGGCCTCGGCGGCGACGAACGACCCGCTGCGCCCGCAGGAGTGGGGCATGGACCAGATCAAGGCCGAGGAGGCGTGGCCCGCCAGCACGGGAGCCGGCATGGTCGTCGCGGTCGTGGACAGCGGCGTCGACCTCACCCACCCCGACCTCGCGGCGAACCTCGTGCCGGGCGCCACTTTCATCGACTGCCCGGGCGGCGGCCCGTGCGGCAACGGTGACTGGAAGGGCCCGGACGGCGTCGGCCAGGAGCTCGACGCGCACGGCACCCACGTCTCCGGCACCATCGCCGCGGTCACCAACAACGGCATCGGCATCGCCGGCGTCGCGCCCGACGCCAAGGTGATGCCGATCAAGTCGCTCGAGGACGGCTCCGGCTCCTTCGAGGACATCGCGGCCGGCATCCGGTACGCCGCCGACAACGGGGCGAACGTGATCAACCTCAGCATCGGCGCGCTGCCGGGTGTCCAGGCGCTGACCATCACGGGGATCGAGTCATCGGTGACCGAGGCGATCGCCTACGCCGACTCCAAGGGCATCCTGGTCGTCGCGGCCGCCGGCAACGAGTCGTTCCCGGTCTGCGACACCCCGGCGTTCGAGCCCGGCGCCCTCTGCGTCACCTCGACGACGCGCGAGGAGACGCCGTCCTGGTTCAGCAACGGCGCCGTCAAGCCCGACATGTTCGCGGTCGCTGCACCGGGCGGCGCGGGGCTCTTCTTCTGCGAGGACGACATCGTCTCGACGGTGCCGCAGGGTCAGGGATCGGCCGTGTGTGGCGAGTCCGACTACGACTACTACGCGGGTACGTCGATGGCGACTCCGCACGTCTCCGGCGTCGGCGCGCTGCTGTTCGCCCAGGGCCGCACGCTCGACAACGTGAAGGCCGCGCTGATCGAGACGGCCCGTACGCCGGGCGTCGGCACCGGCTTCTTCACCACGTCGTACGGCCACGGCATCGTCGACGCGCTGGCCGCCACCGGCTACGAGGGTGCCGGCACGGCGCCTGCCCCGACCGAGCCGCCCGCGAAGGACAAGGGCGGCAAGGGCAAGGGCGGCAAGGGCGGCGGCAAGAAGGCCTGACCCCTCACGCAAGCAACGGGCGGGCCACGCTGGGGGGTGGCCCGCCCGTTGCTGTGTCGGCTACTTGAGCGAGTCGGGATCGCGGAAGCCGGTGCTCTTCGCCCGGACCCCACGGTTGGTCAGCCAGGTCAGCACCCACAGCCCGACGCCGACGGCGAGCATCCCGGCCGCGATCTTGTACTGCACCCAGTCCTCGGGGTCCCGTGCCCACGGGCCGACCAGGAACGCGCATCCCACGGCTCCGATGACCGGGATCGCGGTCGGCGCCCGGAACTTCGACTCCGACTTGGTGTCCTTGCGCAGCACCAGGCAGGCGACATTGACGATCGAGAAGACCACGAGCAGCAGCAGCCCGGTCGTACCGCTCAGTGCCACCACGATCGAGCTCTCGGACTGGTACGTCACGACGATGATCAGGCCCAGGGCGAGCACGGTCGTGAAAAGAATGCCGGCCCACGGCGTACGGCGCCCCGGAAGCACCCCGGCCAGCGAGCGCGGCAGCACGTCCTGCTTGGCCATCCCGTAGACGAGGCGCGAGGCCATCAGCATGTTGATCAGGGCGGTGTTGGCCACCGCGAACACCGTGAGGAACGGGAAGACCGTGCCCACGGGGAATCCCGGCGCGCCCGTCTTGACGACCTCCAGCAAGATGCCGGTCTCGGCGTCGAACTCCTGGATCTGACCCAGCGGCAGCACCATCACCACGGAGACCGAGACCAGCACATAGATCACCACCGCGATCCCGAGCCCGGTGAACATGGTGCGCGGGAAGATCCTGGTGGGGTCCTTGGTCTCCTCGACCATGTTGACCGAGTCCTCGAAGCCGACCATGGCAAAGAACGCGATCGCCGTCGCCACCGTGACGGCGGCGAACATGCCTCGGTCGGACGCCGACTCGAAGGCGACGAGCTGGCCGGGATCGACGCCGCTGCGGGCCATCGCCCAGAAGCCGATGAAGATCACGATCCCGAGCGCGGTGATCTCGACGAGCGTGAGGACGACGTTGAACTTCACGCTCTCCCCCACGCCCCTGAGGTTGATGAGCGCCAGCAGCACCATGAACCCCAGCGCGACCGCGAGGGTGGCTCCGCTCGACGTGGGGACGCCGCCGACGACCTCGTCGAGCCCGCTGAGCAGGTTCGCGGCGAGCAGGTTGGCCGACGTGGACGCGCTGGCGATGCCGGAGGCGACGACCGTGAACGCGACCAGGAACGTCACGAAGTGGATGCCGAACGCCTTGTGCGTGTAGAGCGCGGCCCCCGCGGCGTGCGGGTACTTGGTGACCAGCTCCAGGTACGAGAACGCCGTGAGCGTCGCGATCCCGAAGGCGACCAGGAACGGCAGCCAGGCAACACCGCCGACTTCGCCCGCGATGTTGCCGGTGACGGCGTAGACGCCGGCGCCCAGGATGTCGCCGACGATGAAGAGCAGCAACAATTTCGGCCCGAGGACCCGTTTCAGCTCCGTGTTGCCGGCCTGGGTGGATCCCTGCTCGCTGACCTCAGTGCTCATCTACGTCCCCTCGTCGTTCGTGGTCAGCACCTTCTTCCCCCGCACTCGTCGGCGCAACCCCTCAGGGACGTCGGTGCAGGAGCAGCGGGAGAACCGCGGTGGCGCCTGCCCGACGGAGCGCGGCCGAGGCCACCGTCACCGGCCACAACGACGACGTGGCGTCGACGACCAGAAGAACCGAGCGACCGCTCACCTCACCGGGCACGTTCGAGGGCGTGATGGCATCGCGCCAGTACGCCGCCTCGTCGGCCGAGCTCAGGTCACGCAGGTCGTCCCGACCCGGAGGCGTCGGAAGTGACGCGCGCTCGAGCCGCCCGACCTTGGCGACGTGGTCGGCCACTGAACCGGTCAGCGTCGGGAAGCCGGCGGCTGCCAGGTCGACCGCGACGTCGGGCCGCGCAGACCAGTCTGATCGCCAGCCCGACAGCAGCCGGACGCAGCCCTCGAGCACCTCGTCGGGGGCGACGCTGTCGCGCCCGAACATCGTCGCCACGGTCTGCCGCCACTCCGGAGCGTCGGCGTGCACGAGGGTGCGGCCGACCTCGTGAGCTTCGCCGGGCGGGATCCGGCCGCGGGAGCCGAACGCTCCGCCTGGCCACATCTTCCGCGGCTCGAGCAGGTGCACCTCGCCGCGGAGCACCGCGGTGACGGCCGCGAGCGTCTCAGGATCCGGTTCCCCCTTCAGAGCTTCGGGGAGCTCGCCACGACAGACCGAGCACCGTCCGCACGCCTCGGCATGCGGGTCGTCGAGGGATGCCTGAAGGAGCTCCATCAGGCAGCGCTCGCCCCGGATGTAGGCGCGCATGATGTCGGCCTCACGGCGTCGTACGGCGACGACACCGTCGTAGTGCTCGGCGTCGTACTCCCACGACTTGCCGGTCGCGACCCAACCGCCGTCCACACGGGTCACCACCTCGTCGACGGCGAGCTGCTTGAGCATCAGCTCCACGCGACCGCGTCGGACGCCCGACTGTGCCTCCACGGCGGCGACCGACACCGGCTCCTCGGTGGACAGCACGGCGAGCACGCGCTCGACCTGTTCGGGCACCGGAATGGTCGCGGTGGCGAAGTAGTCCCAGACTCCGGAGTCTGCGTCGGAGGGCAGCAGGACCGCGTGCGCGTGCTCGATGGCTCGGCCGGCACGGCCGACCTGCTGGTAGTACGAGACCGGGGAGGGCGGCGCACCCACGTGCACCACGAAGCCGAGGTCGGGCTTGTCGTACCCCATGCCGAGTGCGCTGGTGGCGATCAGCGCCTTGAGCCGGTTGTCGCGGAGGGCGTCCTCGAGCTCCTCGCGTTGCGACGGCTCGAGCTGACCCGTGTACGCCGCCACCGGCACGGCCTCGCCGTGCACCTGTGAGATCGCGGCGGCCAGGCGTTGCGCGTCGGAGACCGTCAGGGTGTAGACGATGCCCGACCCGGGCAGTCGGGGCAGGTGGTCGACCACCCAGGCGTACCGCTCGAGCGGCGACAGCCTGTGGGACCACCGAGAGCTCGAGACTCGCCCGCGCCAGCTGTCCGCGCAGCACCAGCGTGGCCTCACCAGAGGAGGCGTCGAGGTCGCGGCCGAGCTGGCGCGGCGACGTCGTCGGTGACGCGGGCGTTGGCCGTCGCCGTTGTCGCGAGCACCGGAGTCGCGGGGTTGAGGCGCTGCAGCACGTCGGACACCCGTCGGTAGTCCGGCCGGAAGTCGTGTCCCCAGTCGGACACCGCGTGCGCCTCGTCGATGACCACCATGCCGAGGCGGCCGGCAAGTCCGTCGAGCACGCGTCGTCCGAAGCCAGGGTTCGCGAGCCGCTCGGGCGAGACCAGCAGCACGTCGAGATCACCGGAGATCAGGTCGGCTTCGACCGAGGACCAGGCGTCGATGTTGGAGGAGTTCAGGGTTGCCGCGCGCAGCCCGGCACGGGCAGCCGCCGCCACCTGGTCGCGCATCAGCGACAGCAGCGGCGAGACGACGAGCGTGGGCCCTGCCCCCTCCGAGCGGCGGATCGCGGTCGCGGCCCAGTAGACGGCCGACTTGCCCCAGCCGGTCGCCTGCACGACCAGCACCCGGGCCCCGGGCTCACAAAGGGCGGCGACCGCTTTCGTCTGGTCGTCGCGCAGGCGAGCGTCGGGCCCGGCCATCGCCTCGATCACACGGGCGGCGGCGTCGGCGCGGGCGGTGGTGAGCAAGGGGGACTTCATCGGCCCACCGTAGGCACCCGCGCCGACAGCCCGCGAACCGGCTGTGGATCAGCCGAAGAAGACCTCGGCCTCGGCGTACTGCTCGGGCTTGACGAGCTTGAGCTCGCCGGTGCCCTCGATCAACGGGACGCGCACGATGTCGGTGCCGCGCAGCGCCATCATCGTGCCGAAGTCCTTGTCGTGAACTGCGGTGATCGCCTGGAGACCGAACCGGGTCGCGAGCCAGCGGTCGAACGCAGTCGGTGTGCCACCGCGCTGCACGTGACCGAGAACGACGGCGCGGGCCTCCTTGCCGGTGCGCTCCTCGATCTCCTTGGCGAGCCGATCGCCGATGCCGCCGAGCCGGACGTGACCGAAGGCGTCCGTCTCACCGCTCTGCAGCGTCATGTCGCCGCCCTCGACCGGAATGGCTCCCTCGGAGACGACGATGATCGGCGAGTAGTGGCTCTCGAACCGCTTCTCGACGTAGTGACAGACCTTGTCGATATCGAACGGCTGCTCGGGGATCAGCACGACGTTCGCGCCGCCGGCGATGCCGGAGTGCAGCGCGATCCAGCCGGCGTGCCGGCCCATCACCTCGACGACCAGCACCCGGTGGTGCGACTCGGCGGTGGTGTGCAGCCGGTCGATCGCCTCCATCGCGATGTTGACCGCGGTATCGAAGCCGAAGGTGAAGTCGGTGGCGCTCAGGTCGTTGTCGATGGTCTTCGGGACGCCGACGACGTTGACCCCGGCGTCGGCGAGCTTGGTCGCCACACCGAGTGTGTCCTCGCCACCGATCGCGATCAGCGCGTCGATGCCGTTGGAGGCCAGGTTCTCCTTGATCTTCTCCACGCCGCCGTCGATCTTGAACGGGTTGGTGCGCGAGGACTTCAGGATCGTGCCGCCGCGCGGCAGGATCCCGCGGACCTGGTCGACGCCCAAGGGCACGGTGTGGTTCTCCAGAGGTCCGCGCCAGCCGTCGCGGAACCCGACGAACTCGTACCCGTAGGTCTTCACGCCCTTGCGTACGACGGCCCGGATGACCGCGTTCAGACCCGGGCAGTCGCCGCCTCCGGTGAGGACTCCGACTCGCATGACGCTCTCCTTCTCGTCGTTGTCCTTCGACCCTAGCGAGATGGAGAGCCTGGCGGGAGGGTGGGCTTTGATCGTTCCAAGATGTGAGCCTTGTCCCCCGTGACACGATGCCTCGGCAGACGTCGACGAGGAGACATACGTGAGCGTTCTGGTCATCGAGGTCGGCAGCGGACAGATCGCCGCCGCCGTCGCCGACCGTGACGGCAACAGCGCGACACAAGGCAGCCACGGGCTGACTCAGCACTCGCCGCGTGCCGGCTGGGTCGAGTACTCCCCCGACGAGATCTGGCGGGCGACCCTGGCCGCGAGCAGAACAGCGACCGAGGGCGTGGCCCGCGACGTCATCCAGGGCATCACGATCACGATCACGAACCAGGGCGACACCCTGCTGCTCTGGGACCGCGAGACCCTCGGCTCCCCCCGTCCTGCCATCGCCGGGTCGGACTGCCGGGCCACCGACGTCTGTGCGCGACTGCGGGACGCCGGTCACGAGGATCGGGTGCGCGAACTCACCGAGCTGACTCTCGATCCGTGTCTGGTCGGCCCAAAGCTGAGCTGGCTCGCGGAGCACGAACCGAACACCTGGGCACTGGTCCAGGACGGCCGGTACGCCGTGGGCACGGTCGACTCGTACCTGATCGCCCGGATGACCCGCGGCACCTGGCACGTCACGGACACCACCAACGCGACACGCACGCTGCTGTTCGACGTCGAGCGTGGCGAATGGAGCGATGAGCTGTGCGCCCTCTTCGGCGTACCGCGCGAGGCGCTGCCCGACATCGCGCCGACGCAGAGCCGCCTCGCCGTCACTGACCCGCGCAGCTTCCTCGGACTCGAGGTATCGGTCTCGGCCATCGGCTGATTCCCGGAGACAACCCGTTCTCTCCGCGCCCGTCCGCCCGCAGTCCTACACTCCGAGCGTGGGGGTCATGGGTGAGTGATCGACGGGCAGCTTCGCTACGGAGCGGCCCACATCGAGCGCGCTCACCGCCACCGCCTGGTCTCATCGGGCTCCTCACGACCGTGCTGGTCGTGGGCACGCCGTACCTGGTGTTCGGCTACCACAACCCGGGCCTGCACCTCGTGCTCGAGTCTGTCGACGCCTGCGTGGCGCTCGCTCCTCGCGTACCTCCTCTACGGTCGCTATCTCCGCAGCCAGCGCCTGCCAGGACCTGCTGCTCTTCCAGGGGCTGCTGTTGCTCGGCGTGGCCAGCCTCGGCGCGGCCCTCGCCATCCCCGTGTTCGGCGTCGCGACGTCGTCGCCGGCCTCGGTCTGGCTCCCGTTGGCCGTCCGGGTCGGCGCAGCAACGCTGATCGCCATCGCCGCCGTCATCCCGGGCGGCGCAGCCACGATCCGGGGGGACGGCTCCGCTTGGCGCCACTCCTCACGGTCCTCGTAGCCGCGGCAGGGATCTGGCTCGTCCGCGACCTGCTTCCCCAACCACTGGCTGCCAGCCCGCCGGCGTCTGCCGCCCGACCCGTCATCGAGGGCCATCTCCTGCTGCTCGGCGGGCAAGCGTTTGCGGCGGCCTGCTTCCTCGTCGCCTCGGTGTGGTTCGTCCGCCGAGTCAATGCGGACGAACGACGAGCTGCTTCGGTGGCTGGGGCCGGCGTGCGCTCTCGGCGGGTTCGCCCGCGTCAACTACGTCCTGTTCCCGTCGCTGTACAGCGACTGGATCTACACCGGCGACGTGCTTCGCACCGCCTCGTACGTGGTGCTGCTCGTGGGGGCCGGCCGTGAGATCCGCCAGCACTGGGCTGCGCAGGCACACGTCGCCGTCCTCGAGGACCGGCGCAGGCTGGCGCGGGAGCTCCACGACGGCGTGGTGCAGGAGCTCGGCTACATCCGCGCCGAGACGTACGGCCTGTCCGCCGTCCCGGCGTTGCAGCAACAGCGCATCCTGGCCGCCTGCGACCGTGCGACCGACGAGGCGCGGGCAGCCGTCGACGCGCTCGGCAGCAGCGTCGACGAACCGCTGGGCTTCGTCCTCCAACGTGCCGCTCGCGAAGTGGCCGAGCGGTACGGCGGACGCGTGGACGTCGAGCTCGACGACGCCGTCGAGGCGGATCCCGACCAGCGGCACGCCCTGGTTCGGATCGTCCGCGAAGCCGTGTCCAACGCGCTCCGTCATGGCCAGGCCTCGCGCATCGGAGTCCACCTGGCTCAAGACGCCGACACCCGACGACTGCTGGTCCGCGACGACGGCGAGGGGTTCTCCCGGAGGACAGCGACCAGCGAGGTGGGTTCGGCTTGACCAGCATGAAGGAGCGGGCCGAGGGCCTGCCGGGCTCGCTGCACGTCGCCTCCGTGCCAGGCGAAGGAACGACAGTGAGGGTGACCTGGTGACCGACCAGAAGCTGCGCGTCGTGATTGCGGATGACCACGCCCGCACCCGGGCATACATCCGCAACGCCCTCGAGGCCGGCGGCCACATCGTGTGCGGCGAAGGCGCGACAGCCGACGACGCGATCCGCCTGGCCAAGACCGAGGCCCCGGACGTCATCCTGCTGGACATCCGCATGCCCGGCGGCGGCATCCACGCCGCTCGCGCGATCACCCGCAGCCATCCCGAACTCCCCGTCGTCATGCTGACCCAGTCGACGGAGGACGACGACCTGTTCGACTCGCTGCGGGCCGGCGCCTCGGGCTACCTCCTCAAGGACATGGATCCGGCACGGCTGCCGGAGATGGTCCGGGTGGCGATGCGGGGCGAGGCCGCACTCTCGCGACGGCTGGTCGGCCGCGTCATGGACGAGTTCTCCGCGCAGCGCCGACGCAAGTTCGTCCGGAAACCGGCCCCGGGTGGGTCGCTGAGCCCGCGCGAGTGGGAGGTCATGACGCTCCTTGGCGACGGCCTGTCGACGGAGCAGGTGGCGGAGCGACTCGGGCTCTCGCCTGCGACGGTGCGAGTCCACGTGTCCTCCGTGCTGAAGAAGCTCCGGGTGAAGGACCGGAAGAGCGCATTCGAGGCACTGCGCAAGAACTGACCGTCAGTCGGTGAGCTCGGCGAGCGCGGTCTTCGCGTCGGCCAGGTCGGCCTCGGCGGCCGCTACCAGCTCGGCGGCGCGGTCCCGTTCCTCCGCCGCGGCGTCCGACTCCTCGTCGAGCTGCTCGAGCCGGTCCTCGAGCTCGTCGATCCGCCGCTTGAGCTCGTCGATCTCGCCGTTCACCTGGAGGCAGGCGGCCTGCAGCTCTTGTGCCGACTCGGTGCGGCTCGCAAGTTCGCTTCGAGCCTCGACGAGCTGCGCCTCGGCCGCCTCCACCCCAGCCACAGCCTCGGAGCGAGCGCGCTCCCGTTCTTCACGCCTGTGCTCCTCGCGCTCCTTCTCGTCGGGCCCTGGTACGGCGCGCAGCCCGGCTGATCCGGACCGGCCGCCCGTCTTGCGCCCGCCCCCGACGACTTCCGACAGCGGCCGCGCCGAGCCGCCGAGGGCGGTGTGGTCGGCGACGGCCGTGGCGACCTTCAGCGACCCCACGCCGGTGGCCGCCAACGGGTCGGTGAGCAGGCCGGTACGCACGGCGGCCGCTGCATCGGTGTCGATCATCGCGGCATGCAGCGTCTCCTCGACCTGACGCAGCACGCTGTCGGAGACCTTGTTCCCCTGCTCGCGGGCCAGCGTCCCGCCCTTGGTCGCCATCGCCGCGAGCAACCGCCGTCGCTGTCGCGCCAGCTCGCGCAGGGCATCGCCGTCGAGGTCTGCCTGCGCCTGACGCAGCGCCTCACCGAGCTCGAGCACTTGAGTCATCTCGTCCGCGTGGTGGCGGACGAGGAGGTTCACCACCCAGGCCGCAGCCGAAGGTTTCTTCAGCGCCTTCACCCGGTCGGAGAGCTCGCGGTCGCCCTGATCGCGCAGCTCCTTCGCGTAGCCGTTCCGCCCGGCCGTGAACTCCGATGGCGCGAGTCCGTAGAGCTCCGCTGCGATCGCCTGGAGAGGGTCGGCCGGCATCTCAGAGCTCTTCGTCAAGACCCTGCTCGATGGCGTACCGCACCAGCTGCACCCGGTTGTGGAGCTGCAGCTTGCGCAGGTGTTCTGCACGTGGTTCTGCACCGTCCGGTGGGAGAGGAAGAGCCGCTCGGCGATCTGCTTGTACGACAGCCCCTTGGCCACCAACCGGAGCACCTC
Source organism: uncultured Actinomycetota bacterium (assembly GCA_963768905.1). Lineage (GTDB taxonomy): Bacteria > Actinomycetota > Actinomycetes > Propionibacteriales > Nocardioidaceae > Nocardioides_B. Next base: position 477,117 of record CAVYJQ010000001.1, read on the forward strand.
GGTCTCGCGCTCGGTCAGCCGTGGCGCCCCCGGGTCAGCGGTCGTGGGGGTGTCGGAGAGACGGCGGTACTCCCCCAGCACCAGCCCGGCGAGGCCCGGTGTGAACACGGTGTCGCCTTCAGCGACCCGACGTACGGCGTCGAGCAGCTCCTCACGCGAGGCCGACTTGACCAGGTAGCCGGTCGCCCCGGCCTTCACCGCCTGCAGCACGTCGTCCTGCTCACCAGACGCGGAGAGGATGAGCACGCGCACTGTCGGGTCGCCCTGCACCAGGCGGGCGGTGACCTCGACGCCGTTCGGCTCGGGGATCTGCAGGTCCAGTACGACGACCCGCGGCCGGGTGGCTGCTGCCCGGGTAAAGCGCCTCGGTCCCGGTTGCCGCCGTGGCCACGACGTTGAGTCCTGCCTCGGTGAGGTCACGGGCCACGTTGTCGCGCCACATCGGGTGGTCGTCGACGACCATCACACTGAGGGTCACCGTCGGCCTCCTTGCACGTGGGCGTTCCTGCTGTCTCGCAGGCTACGGCGTCTCGGCGGGGGCGACGTACCGACCACGCCGGTGCACCAGCGGCTCGCCCGGATCACCGAGGTGGACCTCCTCGAGGATGCCGTCGACCAGGGCCGACCAGCCCACGTCCCGCGGGGCGTCGGGCATCGTGAAGCCGGCCCAGGCGCTGACCCCCTCGAGCACCGGCCCGAACCGGGTCTGCTCCCAGGAGCCCAGCCGGAAGACACCACCCGGCGCCGGCGCCAGCCCGGCGAACGCCTCCGCAAGGTCGCGGTGCTCCCAGGAGAGGACCTGGACGACGCCCCGGCGCGTGTCACGGAGGGTGTCGGCGAGGTCCGAGTCGGGGTCGACCAGAGCCAGCACGTGCGCGGGGTCGCCGTGCGCGACCATCAGCGACGAGACGGTCAGCCCAGCCCGCGCCGCGCCCTCACCCGCCGTGACCAGCGTGACGACGCCGCCGACACGGCCGCGCAGCCGCCGGGCAGGGTCGCGCTCGGACGACGGGTCCTGGAACGGGTGCTCAGAATGGATCGACACGAGGCCGAGCGTAGCGACCCCGCGGCCACGACGAATGTGCAAGACTTTTCACTCGATGAGGATCGTTCGGGCGATCCGGTGCAAGTGGCGACAAAGGTGTCGCCGGCCGGGTGAATCGAGGATCGATGGACGGGTTGGCAGACCACCCCAACCTCCGGCTCGCCACCCCTGAGGACGAGCCCTTTCTGTACGAGGTCTTCGGGACGACCTGGCGGCGCGAGATCGAGGCTCTCCCCAACCCCGGACTGGCCCAGCACTTCCTCCGCATCCAGTACACGGCGTACAAGCGCCGTCTCGACATCGCCTACCCCGGCCTCGAACGCTGGGTGGTCGTCGTCGACGCCCGTCTGCGGGCCTGCTGATGGTGCAGCGCACCGCGGACCTGATGCACGCCATCGAGATGACCCTGCTGCCCGAGTTCAGGTCGGCTGGGATCGGCACCAGCGTGATCCGGGCGATGATGCACGAGGCGCAGGCGGCCGGGCAGACCATCAACATGCGGGTGCCGCGGCGGAACTCCCGGGCGGCCAGCCTGTACGGCGCTCTCGGCTTCCGGCTGGTGACGATGAACGACCTCGACTGCTACTTCGAGTGGACGCCTGTGCTGCAGGCGACCAGCTGATCAGCTGCGCGGGACCGTGAGCTCCCACTCGGCGCCTTGACCGGGCCCGGTCACCAGGACGGCCGAGCCGCCCAGGTCGTGCATGCGCCCGCGGACCGATCCGCTGACGCCCAGCCGTCCTTCGGTCTCCGCGGCCTCCAGCCGACCCGCCGGGATCCCCGGCCCCTCGTCCGCGGACGCTGACCACCACCCTCGGGCAGATCCTCGACAAGCACCCAGGCGGGGGCGTCGTCGCCCACATGCCGGACGACGTTGTCGAGACAGGCCCGGACGACGGACACCAGCTCGTCGACCACCGGGGCCGCCAGCAGGACGGGCGACCCCGGGCCGGAGACCGTCACGGTGCGCGAGGAGAGCGTGCTGAGCCGCTCGACCAGGTCCGCCTCGACCACCCCGCCGCCGGAGGTCGCAGCGTCGGACCCGAGCGCCGCCTTGTTGCCCTGTACGAGCGCGCGGAGTGCGACCTCCTGCTCCCCCGCCAGCCGACCGAGCTCGGCGGCCTCGCCCCGAGCTCGAGCCCGCGACGTTGCACCAGCGCGAGCACCTGCAGCACTCCGTCGTGGACGACCCGGGCCAGGCGAGCCCGCTCCTCCATCGTTGCGGCGGTGCGCTCAGCCTGAGCCCGCGCCTCCGTCGCCTCCCGGAGCCTGGCCGTCGAGTAGCCCACGACGCCGGCTGCGAGGAACAGCAGGAAGATGTTGCCCCACGTCGTGCCCGTCGGTTCCACGCGCACCGACAGATCGCTCGCCGTCATCACGACGGCCGCCAGCACGCCACCCACCCAGCCGAACGCGACCGCCCACGCGAGCACCGCCGCCATCACCCAGAACGACGGGATCGTGCGATGCGTGCCGCTCGAGCATCGCCTCGCTCTCGACGAGCGGCGTCGACAGCAGGGCGGCCGCAGCCACCACGAGGTCGGCCACGAACAGCGGCGTACGGCGCCGGCGCGGGTCGTCGTACGCCCAGGTCACGAACCCCGACCAGAACACGATGCCGCCGACGACGGCCCAGCCGGCGACGGGGTGCTCGAACTCGCGCCAGCGCGCGGCGTTGAGCGCGACCGCGTAGATCAGGACGACGAGGCGGAGCACCGCCAGCGCCCGGAACAGCGTGGTCTCGACCTGGTCGGTCTCCAGACGGCGTTCCGGGGCGTGGTCGCGCGAGCGTCATCCTCGTCAGGAGACTTTGAGCTCGACCCCGGCGTCGGGGGGCGCCGTGGAGGAGTCCGCGGACGACGACTTCTTCGCCGCCTCCTTGTCGAGGGCCTTGGCCTTGGTCGCGTACATGTCGACGTACTCCTGGCCCGACAGCCGCATGATCTCGTACATGATCTCGTCGGTGATCGACCGCAGGATGAACCGGTCGTTCTCCAGGCCCTCGTAGCGGGAGAAGTCGAGCGGCTTGCCGAAGCGGACCACCGGGCGCGTGAACGAGCCGAACTTCTTGCCCGGAGGCGCCACCACGTCGGTACCGACCACGGCGACCGGGATGACCGGCACCTTCGTCTCCAGGGCCAGCGCGCGCCACGCCGGTCTTGCCGCGGTAGAGCTTGCCGTCGTGCGAGCGCGTGCCCTCGGGGTAGATGCCGAAGAGCTCTCCTGAGCCAAGGATCCGCTTCGCGGAGAGCAGGGCGCCCTCAGCGGCGCCGGCGCCCGAGCGGTCGATCGGAACCTGTCCGACGCCTGAGAAGAACTTCTTCTGGAACCAGCCCTTGATGCCCGGAGTGGTGAAGTACTCCGCCTTCGCGACGAACGTCACCCGACGCGACAGCGTCAGCGGCATGAACAGCCAGTCGGCGTACGAGAGATGGTTGCTGGCGAGGATGACAGCGCCCTCGTCCGGGACGTTCTCGCCACCCTCGGTGTGCGGTCGGAAGATGAGGCGCAGCAGCGGGCCGACCAACACCCATTTGAGCAACCAGTAGAACACCGGGCGACCTCCCTCTTCCGTCGATCGAAACCCTAGCCCCCCGACCGGCAGCATGCGACGATTCGGGGGGCCGAATTAGGCTCTAGACACCGTGGTATCGACCACCCCGACGACCCGATCAGGAGTGACAGTGACCCTGGCGCCTCACGCAGAGCCTTTCCACGCCGACGCGACCCCCTCGGGGACCGACGGGCAGCGGGTCGGCGTCCTGCTCAGCCACGGGTTCACCGGGTCACCCGCATCGGTAGCGCCTTGGGGTCGTTATCTGGCCGAGCAGGGGTACGGCGTCGCCGTGCCGCGGCTCCCGGGCCACGGCACCACCTGGCAGGAGATGAACCGCACTACGTGGGCCGACTGGTACGGCGAGGTGGAGCGGGCGTTCGACAAGCTGCTCGCCAACTGCGACCAGGTCGTCGTCGGCGGCCTCTCGATGGGCGGCGCGCTGACCCTGCGGCTGGCGGCCGACCGGGGCGGCGAGGTCGCTGGGATCGTCGCGGTCAACCCCGCCGTACACACGACGCGGAAGGACGTGCTGGCCCTGCCGGTGCTCAAGCACGTGATCCCGTCGTTCCCGGGCATCGCCAACGACATCAAGAAGCCCGGCGTCGAGGAGCACGGCTACACCAAGACCCCGCTCAAGGCGGCGCACTCGATGATGTCGGCCTGGAAGCCGCTCCGCGCCGACCTGGCCAAGGTCACCCAGCCGCTGCTCCTGTTCCGCTCCACCGTCGATCATGTGGTCGACCCCTCGTCGGGCGAGATCATCCTGAGCAGGGTCTCCTCGCGTGACGTGACCGAGCGGACCCTTGAGAACAGCTACCACGTGGCTACGCTCGACAACGACGCCGAGATCATCTTCGCGGAGTCCGCCGAGTTCGTACGACGAGTGACGGGAACATGAATCACCCACCCGAGGACCGCCCACCTGAGGAGCCCACCGGCCCCTCAGACGTCGAGCCCGAGAAGGGCCTCGACGAGGACGCCGCCTGGGCCTCGATCGTCGCCAACTACGGCGACCGCCCCGCCATGGGCCACCCGCTGGTCGAGCCTGTCGAGACCAATGAGCCCGGATCGCTGGTCGAGACCGGTTCGCCGGTCGAGCCTGTCGAGACCAATGACTCGCTGGTCGAGCCTGTCGAGACCACTCCGCCGGACGAGCCTGGTTCGCTGGTCGAGCCTGTCGAGACCAACCCCCCCGCGTCGCAACCTGTTCGACCGCAGCTTCATCGAGTCGACCACCGAGCAGCAGCACGAGCTGAACTCCGCCGCCTCCTGGGACGACGAGGGCCACTTCGTGCCGCCCCCGCCTCCGCCGCTGCCGGTGCTCGAGCCCCGGCGCAAGTGGGCCTGGATCGGCCTGTTCGGAGCGCCGGCGCTGATGCTGCTCGGCATCGTGCTCGGCTGGAACTACCCGTCCTGGATCAGCGCCCTGCTCGTCGGCGGCTTCGTCGGCGGCTTCGTCTACCTGGTCGCCACCATGTCCCGCACGGGGCGTGGACACTGGCCGGGCGACGACGGCGCCGTCGTGTAAGGATTCCTCTGGTCGTGCCCGCAGCGTGGCACCGCCGTTCGTCGTACCCGTCTTCTGAAGGAGCAGGCCGTGCAGGTCAGCGAGACCGTCGAGATCTCCGGACATCTGATGGACACCGGGATCCTGTCCCGCGTCCTCGACGACATCCGTGAGTACGAGGGCGACTGGGTGATCGACCGGTTCGACGTCGGCCACGACGCGGCGGACCTGTCGCACGCCACCATCACGGTCTCGGCCGAGGACGACGACTCGCTCCAGCGCCTGCTGATGCGGCTGCAGACGCGCGGGGTCAACCAGGTCGACCCGGGCGAGGCCACCCTCGCCACCGTGGAGATGGACGGCGTCTTCCCCGACGGCTTCTACTCGACCACCAACCTCGAGACGAAGCTGCGCATCAACGGCAAGTGGGTCACGGTCGAGAACCCCGAGATGGACTGCGGGCTGATCGTGGACGACTCCGACGAGACGCCGCGGGTCTACACGCTGCCGATGGCCGACGTCCGCGCGGGCATGAAGGTCGTCTGCGGGGCGTCCGGCATCAAGGTGAGCGTGCCGCTGGCGGTGAAGACGGGCGGCTCGTTCGGCTTCATGGAGTCCGACGTGTCCAGCGAGAAGCCGCAGGCGCTGCTCGTGCGTCAGGTCGCCGAGGGCATGCGCGAGGCCAAGGACGCCGGCAAGAAGGTGCTCTGGGTCGGTGGACCGGGCGTCGTCCACACCGGCGCGGCTCCCGCGATGGTGGCGCTGGTGAAGGCGGGCTTCGTCGACGTGCTCTTCGCCGGCAACGCTCTGGCGACCCACGACATCGAGTCGTCCCTGTACGGCACCAGCCTCGGCGTCGACCTGGCCCAGGGCCGCGGCGTCGAGCACGGCCACGAGCACCACATCCGCGCGCTGAACACGATCCGCAAGGCCGGCTCGATCCGCGAGGCCGTCGACTCCGGCGTGCTGACCGGCGGCATCATGCACGCGCTCGTCACGCACGACAAGGAGTTCGTGCTGGTCGGGTCGGTGCGCGACGACGGGCCGCTGCCTGACGTCTACACCGACGTGATCGACGGGCAGCGCGCGATGCGCGCCAAGCTGGAGAACGTCGGCTTCTGCCTGATGGTGGCCACGATGCTGCACTCGGTGGCGACCGGGAACATCCTGCCCGCGTCGATCCCGTTGGTCTGCGTGGACATCAACCCGGCGACGGTCACCAAGCTGGCCGACCGTGGTTCGTCGCAGGCGCGCGGCATCGTGACCGACGTCGGTCTGTTCCTCGAGCAGCTCGCCGGCGAGCTCGTCCCCACCTACCGCACCCAGCCGGCGTAACAACCGCCGGTCGAGCCGGAGTCCGCTGGTCGAGCCGCAATCCGCTGGTCGAGCCTGTCGAGACCACTCGAGCCCGCTGGTCGAGCCGAAGATGCCGCTGGTCGAGCCTGTCGAGACCACTCCGCTCACCGCGACAGATGCAGCCCGTCCGGCGGCACGTACACGTTCGCGCTCAACGAGTAGTTCGACCTCAGACACGCTGGGTTGCCGTTGAACTCGAGGTCGCCGATGACGATCAGCGCCTGATGGGTTCGTGCGCACCCGTTGCCGTCGTACCGCATCGTCGCCGACAGCCCGTAGATGGTCCCGCTGATGGTGCCGGTGCCGTTACCGCTGAGCTGCAGCTCGCGGGAGTTGAGCCGGTCGTACGCGATCGCGAGCCCGGCGGTCGACCCACTCGTCGGCGCGACGATGTTGAGGTTGCCGTTACCAGCGGCGTCCAGCCAGCCGCCGTTCTGTGCCGGGGCGTTGCAGGCGGTCGGCACCGAGGTGGAGCCGCAGGTGAAGTACAGCGTCACTCCCGAAGTCGCGTCGAGCGCCGACGTGCCCGCGAAAGCCCACCTGCCGGTGATCACGTACAGCCCCGGCTGGAGCGTGCAGGTGCCGTTCGGGAAGTTGTGGGCGCCGTAGATGCCGGGCCCGTTCGTGGCGCCGGCTCCGCACGGGTTCGTCTTCGCCGTCATCGAGCTGAAGTCGCTCGGCAGTGGGTAACTGGCGAGCGGGTCGTCGACGGGAGGCTGGCCGGTGAGGGGGTCGGGCGTGTACCCGTCCAATGGCCCGGTCGCGTTCCCCTCCACGGAGATGATCCCGTCGGTGGAGACGAGGCCGTTGTTCTGGATGTTCACGTCGCCGTTGATGGCCACGTTCCCGCCGGACACGTACGCGTCGCCGTTCTGGAAGTCGTGGTAGCCGTCGCCGACGACGCAGAGGCCACAGTCGGCGACGCCGCCGAGCCGTATCGATGCCTGGGCCTGAGCCGACACGTACACCTCGTTGGCTCCGAGCACCGGCGCGAACACCATCTTCACCCCTCGTACGGGGGCGACGACGCGCGCCGTGGTCGGCGCAGTGTCGTTGTCGAACGAGATGCACGGCGTGTCCGGAGCCCGGTGCGGGAGCGCCGCGGCGTCCTGGCAGGCGGCCCAGTCGGCATCGGTGACGTCGTAGTTCTGGAGTGCGAAGCTCTTGGCGGCCGCGATCGCACCGGGGATGTCGGCAGTCGGCGTGCCGGCGAGGTAGAGGGCGTTCCCCGCGGCCAGCGCCGAGGCATCGGACGCCGCCTGCGCGTCGCGCTTCAGCACTCGCGCCTGACCGAGGTCGACCACCAAGGCGGCGACGCCGAACAGGACGACGGTCATCACCGCGACGAGGATCGCTACGGCGCCGTGCTCGTCACGGCGGTCGCGGCGGCTCACGTGCACCAAGCCCACGACACCCCTGAAGGCGGCGTCTGCTCTCCCCCCGTCTCGACCTGACCTGGCGCGGTCTTCTCGATCGACATGCTCGACGACCAGCGGATCATCCGGTCGTCGGGCAGCGGCACCAGGCCCGGAAGCCGGTCGGCCTGAACCATTCCGCAGACCACGAGCTCCTCGCCGCGCCGCCAGCCATCAGGCAGCACCACCTTGACGTAGGTGTTGCCGGTCATCGCGCCGACGTCCGCCTTCGCCCGGCACATGAGCTTCTGGATGTTGGCCGACGGAGTGACCGTGTACGTCATCCCGCAGGCCGACGTCTCGCCGTAGTTGGCGACGACACCCTGCCGGGAGGCCTCGCGCAGCCCCTGTCGGAGGTTCAGCGAGTCGTTGAACCAGAGGCCGTACGTCATGGTGCCGAAGAGGACCGCGAAGACGATCGGCGACACCAGTCCGAACTCCAAGGCCGCGGCGCCGCGCTCAGCTTCGATGCGCGGCAGGGCGGTGGCGGACCATCCTCATGCGACGGACCTCTCAAATCGGACATCTCGGCCCCGTGAGGAATAACGGCACTCGCATCACGCCAACTGAATGGCCGATGCCGAAGATGGCCCGTTCGGACTATGCAGGATGGCCTGTCGCGACTAGACCGGTCACGTCGCCGGAAGCTGGAGACTCGCCGCAACCGGCAGGTGATCGCTGGCTTGGGCGAGCAGAGCAGCCGGCACTCCCGGGTCGCCATGCCACAGCACCTCGACCGCCCCCCGGACCAGGAGGGCATCGATCCGAGCAGTCGGGTCAGTCGATGGAAACGTGAGCCAGTCGTCGGAGCCGTGGTCGACGAAGCCAGCCTCGCGAAGCCGACGCCATGACGGTCCGGACGGAGGTTCGTTGAGGTCGCCGGCGACGATCGATCGGACCGTCCCCCAGCGCGTCTGCGGCAGCGATGACCTGCTCGACTTCGTGCGAGCCGACGATCGCGCTTGAGGCTGAGGTGGCAGGCGACGACACCGACGGACTGGTCCCCGATCGTCAACCGTCGCCCACGCGATCCCCCGCCGCGGCTGGAACCACGGCTGCGGCAGCACGCTGCGAGCCGGCCGAGACCACCTCGACGTTAGAACCCACAACGATCATGTTCGACCCGGCCGGTCGCCCACCCGTCACGAACCCCATGCCCCAATCGGCGGCGAGACGCCGACAGCGCCGTCGCCACAGCAGCGGCGTCTTCGGGCACTCATTCACGAGTAGAACGTCGGAGCCTGACTGCCGCACCACTTGCCGTAGCGAGCTGGCGTGCCGACCTCCGAGAACGTTGTAGCTCATCACGCCCAGCGGATGCTCCACAGCGGTCATTGGCTCGACCCCGGAGGTACGACGTCGGAGGTTCCGGCAGCGAGCCTTCGACCAGCTCTCGAGCGAGGTCCGCGGCACCGATGAATCCAGCGTCAGGGCCGAGCTCTGCCTGAACGATCGGCGGCAGGGCTCTGTGGCCGGTCCCGGGAAGCCGTGCCGCGAAGGCCCGACGCGCTGGCTCCAAGAGAAGGTCGCCAGCATCGGAGAGCCCTCCGCCGATGATCACCACCTCTGGGTCGAACGCGGAGACGAGCCCCGCCAGACCGACGCCGAGCCAACCACCAACCTCTTCGAACGCCCGCAGCCCCCAAGCCTGTCCGGCGGCTGCCGCGGCCGTGATCTCGGGACCGCTGCCAGTGTGGTCCCCGGCTACCGCGCGCGCCAGCGCTCGCCCACTGCAGTACTGCTCCCAACAGCCTGTCTGCCCGCACTCGCAGGAGCGACCATCGGGAACGACTTGCATGTGGCCGAACTCGCCGGCGAACCCATTAATCCCTCGCACGACTCGGCCCCCGAGGACAACCGCTCCGCCGATGCCCGTCCCCAGGGTCACGCACAGGGCCTGCTCAGTGCCACGCCCAGCACCGAACTTCATCTCGGCCCGCGCAGCCGTGTTCGCGTCGTTGTCAACCACGACGGGGAGCCCGAGCCGGTCGGCGAGCACCCCCCGTAGCGGTTCACCCCGCCATGGCAGATGCGGGGCGAAGAACACCGAGCCGTCGCCGCCAACGAAACCTGCGACCCCGAGGCCGAGCCCCCGAACGTCGTGAGCACCCAGAAGCCGCTGGACGACGGAAATCACGGTTTCCTCGACTACCGCAGGGGCAAGGCTGCGGTCAGGGGTCTCCATCAGGAGCCGGTCAAGTACTAGGCCGTCCGAGTCAACGACCCCACCAAGCACCTTTGTCCCACCGATGTCGACTCCGACCGTGAACCACCCGCTTGGGGGGTCCTGATGCCTGCTAGTCGGTTCCATGAGGGTGGCTCCGTTGTCTGTTGAGCGCCTAGTTGTGCCATCTCACCCCAAAACGACTCGCTTGGCCCCTATTCTCGTTGAACACGGGGGTGCAGCTACGACAGGAGTGGTCATGGTACGGGCCATGCAGCGCGTCAGCCCTCGCCGCGAGCGGGGTGCTGTGGCCGTGGAGTTCGCGCTCGTACTCCCGCTTCTGCTCATTCTGGTGTTCGGGTTGATTCAGTACGGGCTCTACTTCTGGTCGGTGCAGGGCGGCAGTTCCGCGGTTCGCGAGGCCGCACGTCGTGCCGCGGTCGGCCAGCTCGCCGACTGCAACGACTTCCGAACCTACGTTCAAAACCGGATCGGCGTCACCAGCCAATCCCCGTCGGCCGCCACAATCACGCGCAAGTACTTCCGAGTGACCGGCGCCCCCGTCCCGGTTGCCGAGGACGTGCTCCCGGGCGACGTCGTGACGGTGACTGTGCAGTTCAAGAGCTACGACATGAACTTCCCGTTCGTGCCTTTCGTCAACGACGGGATCGTCTACCAGGCCGCCGACTCCCGAGTCGAGTACATCGACGCTTCACAACCCGAGGACTGCACATGAGCACTTTCTCTCGTCGCGGCGACCGCGACACCGGTGCCGTTGCCATCATGGTCGCCGTGCTCGCGGTCGTGCTCATGACCGTCGCAGCCCTCTCGGTCGACCTCGGGAACGCGTGGGCGCGCAAGCGCGCCGTGCAGACGCAGGCAGACTTGGCCGCGCTGAGCGCAGGGCAGTTGCTCCCGCAGACCGTCTCCAACCGGGCAGCCGTGCTGGCCGAAGTGGCCACTTACCTGAACAAGCCGAACAACAATGTCCAGGACCAGCCGACAGTGACGGCCGCCCAGTTGGATGACAACAACTTCGCCAACGGTGAGGTCGACTTCTACAACAACGGCACCCGGATGCGCGTCATCGCGCCGGCTGCCAACGTCGACTTCTTCCTGGCAGACGTGGCCGGCTTCGACGACGTCGACGTCAACGCCCAGGCGACGGTGGAGATTCAGTCTCTGCAGCCGCGGATGGTGGACGTCCTGCCCTTCGCACTACCGTCCGGGTGCCCCTACGGCCCCGGCATGGCGGACACCGGCCCCGGACCCGCTGCGACACCCTCTCCCACGGCAACCCCCACCGCTGACTTCACGCCTGGGAATGGCGATACCGCCAACCACCGGGTCACCGGGGTGTCCCCGGCAAGCGTGGCGAAAGATCAGTCACCTGCCCCGTCTATCACGGTCACCGTCACCGACTTGCCCAACAACTCCACCGGAGGCACAGTCCGGATACGCCTTGGAGCATCCACATCTCATGACTTCCCGGTGACGTGGGCGAGCACAAGCAACAGCAGCAACTCACGTACGCCGGCGGTCACCTTGACCAACAACGTACTGGGCACCGAGGGCGTCTGGAAGGTGTGGGTGATTGTCGGCAACGCCAACAAGTACTCCGAGACAAGCGCCAACCTAACGGTCGGCAATCCCCCGTCATCCTCGCCGTCAGCGTCGCCGTCTCCTGCCGTCGGCTGCTCGGTCAGCGCCTCCGGTAACTACGGGCAACTGGACAGCCCGAGGAACGGCGTCAACCAGCGGCCCGAGCGCTTTGCCCAGAACATCGCACTGGGGCTCGATCACCAAGTGGTGCCTTTCCCGACCGCCAACTCTGACGTGTGCGCGGGCAACTCTGGGAACAACCCGATCCCGGGAGCGAACCTCGACGAGGCTCCGTCAACCAATGGGCGCAACTGTCTCAATATCGATCCCGGTAACGATGGCCCGAAGGTGATGGAGGGACTCATCACAGGGGTGAACAACACCACGATCAAGGGGCGTCTCGACAACAGCTTCACTGCCTCCGACCGTCCGCTCGGGTGTGCCGGCCCTCGTACGGTGAACGGCACCTCGATCAATGACGAGAACCTGAGTTGCTACCTCAAGACGGGTGCAACCAAGGCGCAGCTGATTGCGCAGACCGGCGACTTCGACAACCTCCTGGACCCGCGCATCACGGATTCCCCGCGCTTCGTCTGGATTCCCGTGCTACGTACGCAGGAGCGGATCAACGACAAGTGGCAGCCGATCAAGATGTTCGCGCCAGCGTTCATCACGAGCGAGACGGTCACCGACTGGCGGCGACAGCGACAACGGCATCAAGACGAGCGGCAACTCTGTCACTTCGATCCAGGTGTTCACGTTCAACCCGCTCGCACTCCCCATCGACGAGAGGGATCCCTCGACCGTCTACGAACCGGGCGGTCGGTCCATCGTTCGACTGGTCGACTAGTCACACCGAAGCCACCCATCTGAGCCATTTCCCGAGGAACCGGTCATAGACGCCGCCTGACGTGGCAAGACTGTGTCGGAGATGGGAGGGGGCTCAGGTATGTCGCTTGCACCGCAAGAAACCAGAGCACGGTCTCGGGGTCAACAGGCGGGGGCAGTCGCGGTTGAGTTCGCGCTGATCCTGCCCGTGCTCGTCATGCTCATGTTCGGGATCATCACGTCGGGTTTGGCTTACTCCGACCACCTGTCAGTCACCAACGCCGTCCGCGAGGCCGCGCGCCTCGGCTCAGCCGTTGACTACAGCACCGGCAGCGGCGCCTGGGGCGACTCGGTGCAGACCCGCGTCAGGCAGGTCTACATGAACGGCACCGGGACTCTCACTACGGGACAGATCTGCGTCCAACTGGTCAACGACGCCGGGGTTCAGCTAGCTGCGCCAACCTCGCAGGGCAGCTGCGGTACGGCGCCGACTTCCCCCTCCGGCATGGCATCGGGTTCCTGTGCGGTGAAGGTGTGGGTCGAGAAGCCGTCACACATCACGATCCTGGTGGCGGCAGACCTGAACTTCAAGATCCGGGCTCGGTCGGTGTCGTACTACGGGAGGAGCGCTGGACTGTGCACGGCATCGTGAACGCCCGCCGACGGTCGCGTGCAACAGCCGAACGTGGCGCCGTCGCTGTAATTGTCTCTCTGGTCCTGACCGCGCTTGTCGTCGTCACCGCACTCGTTCTGGACTTCGGACTGGTCCGGGTCGATCGGCAAGTCAACAAGTCGGCGGCGGATGCCGCCACCATGGCTGGGCTTCAAGGACTCAACGGCAACGGACAGGCATATCCCTACCGTGGGGTCTGCGACGCCATCGACTACCTCCAGCACAACGCCAACCGGTTCTCCACTGTCTCCGCCGCCTCGGGCGTCTGGACCGACGGCAACGGAGTGAGCAAGGCCAACGGCTGCACGTCGGCTGTCCTCCAGCAGCAGAAGTGTGTTCCGGGAGACCGCTCCTCCTGGGCCAAGTTCGTCTGGGATGGCTCGTTCCAGGGCGAGCCCATCCGCGTCACCATCCAGAGTGGATACCGCCTGGATGGCTCTGGCTGGCGCGAGGAGACGCTGCCGGCCGTCTTGGCCGACAACGACGACGGCACCCAAGGCTGCTCGCAGCTGGCCGTGGTCGTCACTCAGGCGAGGGATCCCGGATTCGGGAGCCTGGCCACTGCCGGCGACGTGGTCAGCAGCATTCGCAGCGTGGGACGCGTAAAACAGAGCCCCGGGGGCTACGCCCCCGCCATGCTGCTGCTCAAACGAACGGGATGCCCGGTGCTCGGCACTGGTGGTAGCGGCGGCGGCTCCTACATCCACGTCCTCGGAGCTGTATCGAGCGATGGCAAGTCACAACCAGGCTCCATTCACGCAGACTCCGATGGGTCGGCCTGCTCCGGCGGGAGCAACCAGAACATCATGTGGGGTCGCTCCGGCGGAGGAATCGCCGCGTTCGCTGCCCCGACCGTCGGCAACCCTACGGTTCCGGACCTCACCCAGCCCGGTGAGATTTCGCTCTACGCATTGGCCAATGGGCACGGGGCGAACTCCGGTGTGGTCCGGGACAGCGTCGCCAACGTCTACGGGAGTCGCAGCCTGACCGCGCCAGCGGCGGCCGCGGACCAACTACCCCCCGTGGCGCGAGAACGAATGACCCGGAAGCCTGTCGATGACCGCTACCTGGCCGGCGTGACCCAAGCGGTCTCTCAAGCCCAGAGCCAGGTGTTCGGCGCGGTCAATGCCGGCAACGCCGTATCACAGGGCTTCACCGTTGTATCGGACTGCAACCAGACCCTCCCCGTGTCCGCAGCCAAGATCTTCGTGGACTGCACCGCGAACAACGGCTACAAGGGGACGGCCATCCTCAGCGCGCCCGTGGTCGTCTTCAACGGCAGGGTGAACCCGAGCGCCGTCGTGTCCCTGCCGACAGCCAGGAAGGTGTACATCTTCGGCCTGAACGGTCGACCTGCTATCGAACTGGGCGGCGCGTCGCCGGTGTTCAGCATGCACACGCAAGGCCTGCTGAACGGTGCCGACTGCACTGCGAACTTCTCCAGTGACCGTGCGACCCTCTTCATCCGCGACGGAGAAATCAAGCAGAGCAGCGGAGTCCTGCAGCTGTGCAACACCACGGCGATCATGATGGGGGGGCAGTCCGACGCGTGCCTGCCGACGGTGGGCTACGCCGTCGCCGCGGCACCGGACCCGACGCCGTGCGGCCCAACTTCAAGCCAGGTCGAAGGAAGCGGTCAGATCACGCAGACAGGCGGGATCGTCGACTGGACGGCTCCCAACGAGCATGACTCGATGACGCTAGCAAACGGTGACCCCGACCCCGCGAAGGCGCCGTCGTGGAGCAACCCGGACGGCCCCGAGGATCTCGCTTTCTGGAGCGAGAGCGGCGTCTCCAGCAGCGTGACCTACAACCTGAACGGTGGAGGCTCACTTCGCACAGTGGGCGTCTTCATGGCGCCTAACGCTGATCCGTTCATCATCGGCGGCGGCGCCTGCCAGTTGCTCTACAACGCCCAGTACATCGCCACCAGCATCATGCTGAACGGCAACAACACGTGCATCTCGATGAGGGTGGATCCGAATGCCGCCGTGACTCTTCCGAAGCTGTCGGTCGTCGGCCTGGTCCGCTAGAACCTGTCAGCGGCGTCGGGCTAGGTCGGCGGCGCCGATCAAGCCCGCGTCGTTGCCCAACGTCGCCAGGCGCACCGTACGGCGAGGGGCGATGCTGGCGGCCGGTGAGATTGGCGTCAAAACTGTCGCGGATCGGCTCGAGCAGGAGGTCACCCGCGGTCGAGACGCCTCCCCCGACGACCACCACTGCCGGATCCAGGACTGCGACAAGCGAGGCGACTCCTTCGCCGAGCCAGCGCCCCAGGATCGCGAGCTGTTCCATCGCGAATGCGTCGCCGGCCTTGGCAGCCTCCGTGACCATCGGGCCGGTGATCGCGTCCACGTCACCGCCTGCACGCTCGACCAGCGCCTTCGCATCCGTCCGGCTCGGCGACGGCCCGGGTTCGAACGTCGCGCACCAGCGCCGTGCCGCTGGCGTACTGCTCCCAGCAGCCGAGGTTGCCGCACGGGCAGGCGCGTCCTTCAGGGACAACGCGGAGGTGACCGATCTCCGCGGCTACTCCAAAGGCCCCTCGGTAGAGCTCGCCCGCGAGCACGATCCCGCCGCCGATGCCGGTGCCGACCGTGACCAGCAACTGGTCATCCGCGTCAGAGCCAGCGCCGAAAGCGAACTCCCCCCAGGCGGCGGCGTTCGCGTCGTTCTCCACGACCACTGGAAGGCCTGTCAGCCGCTCGAGCTCGGCCTTGAGGGGTTCGTCGCGCCACGCCAGGTTCGCTGCGAACATCACCGTCGACCGGGCCGCGTCTACGAAGCCGGCGGCCCCGACGCCGACAGCATCCACCTCGTGATCCGCGACAAAGTCGCCGACCATCTCAGCGATGGTGCTTTCGATCGCCGCTGTGTCGGTTGCCGGCGACTCGCGTCGCGCTCGAGCCAGGATCTTCCCTGACTCGTCGACGACGCCCGCGGCGATCTTGGTGCCTCCGACATCCACTCCGACCGTGAGTCCCATCAGTCGTCCTCCCAGTCGCCGTCGTCATCCAGGTCAATGTGCTCGACACCCACGGGCCGAGCCGCCGCGATCAGGCGTCTTGGTCTCCATCACGCCCGCTGCCGCTTGAAGCAGCGACGAGGCGGCCACGCCGAGGTGCGCCTTGACCTCCGGCGTCGTCGACCGCATCGCGGCGATCACCCGACACACCGGGCAGTAGGTGCAGTCCTGGCCACCGGTGGAGATGTGCTCGTTCAAGTCGTGGAGGAGCCCACTCGCGCTTGCGGCCGCCGCACCCGCCGCCTCGCCGTACTCGTGACCGCTGTCCTTGGCCCAGCCTTGGACGGCCTGGAGCAGCTTCAGGGCCTCTTCCCCGACGCTTCCGGTCGGAGGCTTCTCATCCGCGGTCATCGCGTCCCCACCGGCTCGGCCGTCGCCTCGTCTACGACTCGGAACCGCACTTGCAGGCAACCGCCCTCAACCCGGGCTCCCGCGACCGCATGCCGACTCAACGCCGCCGGCAGGGCCAGCAGCCGCCGGTACGAGCCGACCGTAACGACGAGCTCGTCGCCGTGACGCACGAGATCGACGTCGGACTTCGCCACG
This sequence comes from uncultured Actinomycetota bacterium, assembly GCA_963768905.1. Taxonomy (GTDB): domain Bacteria; phylum Actinomycetota; class Actinomycetes; order Propionibacteriales; family Nocardioidaceae; genus Nocardioides_B. The sequence continues at coordinate 493,835 of CAVYJQ010000001.1, forward strand.
AACGGCAGCGCGATCCGCAGGGTCGCCCCGGTCTGCGTGCGACTGATGGTCATCGGGCCCTCCCCCACCGGTGGCGCCAGCGCGTCATCGTCGCCGTAGGCCGCTTCAGCAAAGTCGGCGAGCGCGGCGACGCCGACGGGTTCCGACGGCCGGTACGACGAGCGCCAGATGGGTAGCCCGGTGAAGGACTGCTCGACTTCGCGGAGCACCTCGGTCTGCGCCGACACCCACTGCTCGCGCCAGGCGTCGGCACCGTGAGCAGGGGAACACGCGGTTCGCCACGACACCGTCCACCCGATACCCGAAGAGCGACAGGGTCGTCAGGGATCGACGCGCCTCGGCCACGACGACGTTCTCCGGCGTCAGGACGAGGCGGACACTCGCGTCCGGCCCGGTCAGGATCGCGTGCACCTCCTCGAGGTCCCGGTGCAAGGCGCTCGATCGCGTCGAAGACGGTGTCCTGCGGCATGGGTACGCCGGCTGCCTTCGCGAGCACGGGACGGAGCGCTTTCACGATCCGCCGTTCGGCAGGGAAGACCCGGTCCATGTACCAGCCCAGCGCTTCGGGCAGCGCCAGCAGACGCAGGGTCTCCGCGGTCGGCGCACAGTCGACGATGACGACGTCCCAGCCGCCGGTGAGCACCTGCGCTCGCAGCTCGAGCAGCGCGAGCACCTCCTCGGCGCCGGGAATCACCGTGAGCTCCTCCGCGGTGATCGGGTCCACTCCCGCCGCATCCAAGACGGAGAGCAGGTAGCCCTGGATGTCGGCCCAGGACCGCTCGAACCGTCGCTGGGCGTCCACCTGCTGGACGAAGAGGTTCTCCTCGACGAGCGTCGGCTCCGCCCCGATCGGAGTCCCGAACGCGTCCGCAAGCGAATGAGCCGCGTCGGTCGACAGGACCAGGGTTCGGCGCCCCTTGCGCGCTGACAAAGCGGCCGTGCCGGCTGCAGCCGTGGTCTTCCCGACGCCGCCCTTGCCCGTGAAGAGAATGATCCGCACGGGTCAGCCGAGCGACTCGACGCGCTTCTTGAGCCCCTTCAGCGCGGTGTCGATGATGACCTTCTCCGCCTTGCGCTTGAGCATCCCGATCATCGGGATGCTGATGTCGACCGCGAGGCGGTAGGTGACCTCGGTGCTGCCGTCGCCCTGGTCGGCAAGCTCGTAGGCGCCGTCCATGGCCTTGAGCATCTTGCCCTCGGCGAGGGTCCAGTGCACCGACTCGTCACCGTGCCAGTCGTAGGCGAGCGTGTACGAGTCCTTGATGGGGCTGGCGTCCAGCTCGAAGTAGACCTTCCGCGGCCGACCTTCGTCGCCGTCCTCGACGACCTCCGCGGTCTTCACGCCCTGCGCCCAGACCGGGTACGAGTCGAAGTCGGCGATGACCGCCATCACGGCCTCAGGCGCCGCGTCGATCACGATGCTCGAGGTGGTCTGCTCTGCCATGGATAGGGGCCCCTAGTCCGTTCGTACGCTGAGGCCGTGAGCGTAACCGATGACGGCGCGTCGCCCGTCAGGACGCCCATCTGCTCCGGCGTACGGTCGTCGCGGTAACGTCGCGCAGACACTCGGCCACGCTCAGGGAGGTTGTGCATGCGGGAACACTCCGCTCCCCCGTCGATGGACGAGCCGTCGAGCGGCAGCCTCACCGATGACATCGTGCGCAACGCACTGGAGCACCCCGAAGCGGTCGCGTTCAGCCGCGGCCCGTCAGGCCGCCGTGAGCCCGTCACCGCAGCCGAGTTCCACGAGCAGGTCCGGGCACTCGCCAAGGGACTGATCGCGTCGGGCATCCAGGCCGGAGACCGCGTGGCCCTGCTCAGCCGCACGCGTTACGAGTGGACGCTGTTCGACTACGCCCTCTGGTATGTCGGCGGAGTGTCGGTGCCCGTCTACGACACGTCACCGGCCATTCGGGTCGAACTGATCCTCAGGGACTCCGGCGCAACAGGGCTCGTCGTCGAGTCGGCGCGCCACCACGACTCACTCGCGGAGGTGCAGCGCGGCCTGCCCGAGCTCAGTTCCCTGTGGACCATCGATGACGGCGCAGTCGCTGAGTTGGTTTCGAAGGGGGCCGACGTCGACGACGCGGTGCTCGATGCTCGCCGCGAGAGCGGTGACCCCCGAAACGATCGCGACCCTGATCTACACCTCCGGCACCACGGGGGACCCCAAGGGATGCGTCCTCACTCACGGGAACTTCATGGTCGAGGTGACGACGGCGATCGACGCCCTCGAGGAACTGTTCGACGAGGGCGCCGGCCACTCTGCTCTTCCTGCCCCTGGCACATGTCTTCGCCCGGGTGATCCAGGTCGGCTGCGTCCGCGCCGAGTCCGCCTCGGCTACTCAGCCGACGTCTCTGCCCTGGTCGCCGACCTTCAAGAGTTCGAGCCGACGTTCGTGCTCGCGGTGCCCCGGGTCTTCGAGAAAGTCTTCAACGCGACGTCGCACAGCGCTCGAATCGACGGCAAGGGAGCCATCTTCGACAGGGCCGCCGACACCGCGATCGACTACAGCCGCGGCCTCGCCGACAGAAACCCGGGCCCGCTTCGACGCGCTCGGCACACGCTGTACGAGCGAAGCGTCTACCGCCGGTCCGCGAAGCTTCGGCGGATCATGCACCACCGCGGTGTCGGGCGGCGCCCCGCTCGGAGAGCGTCTAGGTCACTTCTACCGGGGCGTCGGAGTCACCGTTCTCGAGGGCTACGGTCTCACCGAGATCCACCGCCGCGCTCACCGTGAACCGTCCCACGCGATCCGGATGGGACCGTGGGGCAGCCGCTCGGCCGGCACCGACAGTCCGGGTCGCCGACGACGGCGAGGTTCTGGTGCGCGGCGGCCAGGTCATGCGCGAGTACTGGCAAGACCGCAAAGCCACCGCCCAGGTTCTGGATGCACGAGGGTTGGCTACACACCGGCGATCTCGGAGAGATCGACGACGAAGGCTTCGTCCGCATCACCGGCCGCAAGAAGGAGATGCTCGTGACGGCCGGCGGCAAGAACGTCGCGCCCGCCGCTCTCGAGGACCGGATTCGCGCGCACCACCTGGTGAGTCAGTGCCTGCTCGTCGGCGATGGTCGCCCCTTCGTGGCAGCGCTGATCACGCTGGACGCCGAGGCTGTCGCGGGGTGGGCGCCGACAGAACGGCAAGCCGACAGACCTGCGACGCTTGGTCGACGACCCGGACCTGCGCGCCGCGATCCAGCGCGCGGTAGACGAGGCGAACGCGACCGTCTCCCAGGCGGAGTCGGTACGCCGCTTCGCCTTGCTGGACCGTGACTGGACCGAGGAGAGCGGCGAGCTCACGCCGAGCCTGAAGGTCCGGCGAAGCGTAGTGCTGCGTGCTGCGCACCAGGACATCGAACGGCTCTACCAGAGTCGCTGACCAACGTCCCCATTTCGTGCATTCCCGAGACGTGCGCCCCAGTTTGTAGAACGCTTGCTCCGAGGCTGAAGTGAACCCTCCGGAGATGGGCAACCCGCCGCTCGACTTGCGAGCGGCTGCCCGCGACGGGGGCCGAGTAGACAAGGTCTAGGCATGGGACGCAGAACGGTTCTCCTCATCGTGGCGGCGCTGATCGCCGCGCTCGGCAGCGCGATGGTCTTCCTCTACGTCCGAGGTGCCGACAACCGGGCCACCGAGGCGCAGGCTCCGGTCCAGGTGCTCAAGGCGGTCGCCCAGATCGCGCCCGGCGAGACCCTCGACCAGGCACAGGCGGCCGGCAAGCTCGAGCTCGGCTCGGTTCCCCGGGCCCAGGTGCTGCCTGGAGCGGTCAACTCGATCGAAGGCATCGGGGCGCAGGTCGCGCTCTCGTCGGTCTTCCCGAACGAGCAGATCATCTCCGGCAAGTTCGGCTCGCCCGGTGACCAGGAGGTGCTCACCATGCCCGACGGCGATATCGCGATCTCGGTGACGCTGTCGGACACCGGCCGCGTTGCTGGATTCGTGGTCCCGGGCGACGAGGTCGCCATCTTCCTGAACGGACCCGTCGCCGACAAGCCGGCCGGCCCGAGCCGAAGCCGGGACAGGCGTTCGACTGCTTCTCCCCCGCGTCAAGGTGGTGGCTGTCGGCACGACGACCGTCATCTCCACGACGACAACGAACCCTGAGGGCGCACAGACGACCGAGCAGCTCCCCAAGACCCTCTTCACCCTCGCCGCGAATCAGAAGGACGCTGAGAAGATCATGCTGGCGGCTACGACCGGAGAACTGAGCTTCGGCTACCTGAACGACAAGTCCGAGATCAAGGCCGGCCCGGGTACCACCGCAGAGAACCTCTTCCGGTGATCTGATGCCCATCATCGTTGAAAGCAACCCGAGCAACGCCGAACTGTTCACCTCGGTGACCGGCTCCTCGTCCGAGGTGGTCGGAAGCCTGGAGCAGCTGAAGCAGACGCTCGCGACGTCGCCGGACGAGTTCGCGATCGTGCTCGGCCCGGGGGTCGACCTGGAGGCCTCCGCGGCGCTCGCCGACATGCTGCGGGTGACGCGGCCCGTCCACGAGCGTCATCCTGATCCGTCGCCGGGTCGACACCAGCGTGCTCGCCGAGGCCCTGCGCTCGGGTATGCGCGAGGTCGTCGAGGAGCGTGACCTGACCGGTCTCGGTTCCGCGGTGGGACGAGCCAGGCAGGTCTGGCAGGCACTGAACGGGCCGGCCACGGCGAGTTCGTCCGCAGATCGAGGCCAGCTCGTCACCGTGTTCTCGCCCAAGGGCGGCGTCGGCAAGACCACGATCGCGGTCAACCTCGCGATCGCGCTGTCGGAGAAGGGCACGAAGCGGGTCTGCGTCGTCGACCTGGACCTCGGCTTCGGCGACATCGCCATCACGCTGCAGCTCATCCCGGCGCGCACCATGGCCGACGCGGTCAACTTCGAGAGCGGCCTGGACTTCAGCGTTCTCCAGCCGCTGCTGACGCCGCACAACACCGGGATCAACGCCCTGGTGGCGCCGGTCCAGCCGGACGCCCGCGACTCCATCCCGGCTGCGTTGGTCGGTCGGATCCTCGGCATGCTCAAGGAGAACTTCGACTACGTGGTGGTCGACACGGCGCCGACGTTCGACGAGTTCGTGCTGCAGGCATTCGACGAGACCGACACCCTGTTCCTGGTCACCACCCTCGACGTGCCCACGTTGAAGAACGTGAAGATCGCGGTGGAGACCCTCGACCTGCTGAACTTCCCGAAGGCCCGCCGGCGCCTGGTGCTCAATCGCGCCGACGACAAGGTGGGGCTTTCGTCGGAGGAGGTCGAGGGCACGCTCTCGATGAAGATCGACGCTGCGATCCCGACGTCCTCGCAGGTCGCGAACGCCACCAACTCCGGCGAGCCGATCACAGCCGCCATCCCCAAGCACCCGGTGAGTCTCGCCATCACCTCGATGGCACGGACGATCTCTGCGCCCGTCGAGCCGGGGAGCACGACGACCCCGGCCCATGCCGAACCCACAAGGCGCGGACTGCTGCGCCGGAACAGTAGGTAGTCATGAGCAACCTCGCAGACCGGCTGGCGGCCGCCTCACGCGACCGGGCGTCAACCCCGTCCAGCCCCAACGCCATCGAGTCCGGTGACCGCCCGACCAAAGAGGCGACCAAGGAAGACGCGTTCCGCGAGCTCAAGGCGCAGGTGCACAACCGGCTCCTGACGCAGCTCGGTCCCAAGCTCTACGACGCGGACCTGACCCAGTCCGAGCTCGAGCGGATGGTCCGCGGCGCACTCCAGGACGCCATGCACGAGGAGGACGTCCTCCTCACGCCGGCCGACCGGACCCGGATCTCCCAGGAGATCGCCGACGACATCCTCGGCTACGGGCCGATCGAGCCCTTCCTGCGCGACCCCGACCTCACCGAGGTCATGGTCAACGGGCCCGAAAGCATCTGGATCGAGCGTTCGGGCAAGCTGCAGAAGGTGGACGGTCGCTTCAACGACGAGGCCCACCTGCGTCGCACCATCGACAAGATCGTGTCGCGGATCGGTCGTCGCGTCGACGAGTCCAGCCCGATGGTGGACGCCCGACTCCCTGACGGCAGCCGTGTGAACGCAGTGATCCCGCCGCTCGCCATCGACGGCTCGTTGCTGACGATCCGTAAGTTCTCGGCCGACCCGTACACCTCCGACGACCTGGTCGCCTTCGGCACCTACTCGCAGCGGACGGCCGACCTGCTCAACGCTTGCGTCAAGGGCCGGCTCAACATCATCGTCTCCGGCAGCACGGGCGCCGGCAAGACGACGACGCTCAACGTGCTGTCGTCGTTCATCCCGCACGACGAGCGCATCATCACCATCGAGGACGCCGCGGAGCTCCAGCTCCACCAGGACCACGTGCTACGGCTCGAGTCCCGCCCTGCCAACATCGAGGGCAAGGGCGAGGTCGACATCCGCGACCTGGTCAAGAACTCGCTGCGCATGCGTCCCGACCGCATCGTCGTCGGTGAGGTCCGCGACTCGTCGGCGCTCGACATGCTCCAGGCGATGAACACCGGTCACGACGGCTCGATCTGCACGATCCACTCGAACGGCCCGCGTGACACGCTCGCCCGCGTCGAGACGATGGTGCTGATGGCCGGCATGGACCTGCCGATCCGCGCCATCCGCGAGCAGGTCGCCTCCGCGGTCGACCTGATCGTGCACCAGAGCCGACTGCGCGACGGATCACGTCGGATCACCCACGTGACCGAGGTCGAGCGCATGGAGGGTGACGTGATCACGCTCCAGGACATCTTCGTCTACGACCACTCGATGGGCTTCGACGAGAACGGGAAGAGCCTCGGCCGCCTGCGCGCCACCGGACTTCGCCCCAAGTTCCTGGACAAGCTGCAGCACGAGAACGTCCAGGTCGACCCGATGCTGTTCGCCATGGACGGAATGTGACCGTGCGGGCCTCGTTCCGGACGCCACGACGGCGTCGCGGCCTGATCACGGGCCTGCTGCTGGCGCTGGCCGGCAGCGTGGCCCTGGCGTCCCCTGCCCATGCCGCCGAGGGCAGCATCGACCACGTCGAGCGCGAGGGCGACCTGATCCAGGTGCTCTACTCGTTGCCGGGCTCGGGCGGGGCTGCCCCCGACCTCGACTCGGTCACGGTGACCATGGACGGCACGTCGCTCGCCGCCGAGGCCGAGCTGGCCACCAACTCGGCTGACACGCTGCGCCGTACCACGATCCTCGCGATCGACGTCAGCAACAGCATGCGCAAGGACAACCGCTTCGCTGAGGCACAGAGCGCGGCGAAGGCGTTCCTCGACGCCGCGCCCGACGACCTGTACGTCGGCATCGTGACCTTCGCGGGCGACGTGACCGTCGCCCAGGCTCCGTCGCTCGACCGCGCCGAGTCGGCGAGTGTCATCGACGGACTGACGCTCTCCAAGCGACACGGCTCTACGACGGGCTGCTCGAGGCCGTCGAGGCCAGCGGCGTCGAAGGCTCCCGCAGCCTGCTCGTCCTCTCCGACGGCCGAGACACCTCGAAGACCCCGATCGAGACCGTCGTGGCCAAGATCGAGTCGGCCGAGGTGAAGGTCGACGTCGTGGCGCTGTCGCTGCCGGCCGCCGACCGCGCACTGCTCGAGCAACTCGCCGACGCCGGCACCGGAAGCGTGATCAGCGCCGACGACCCCGAGGCTCTCACGCAGGTCTTCGCGTCTGAGGCCGAGTCACTCGCGAGCCAGATCCTGATCTCGGTCACGCCGCCTGCCGACAGCGACGTGCTCGAGGGCACCATGGCCGTCACCGTCGTCGGCTGCCGGTGAGACCTACAGCGACAGCGCATTCGTCAACGTCTCAGCCTCGACGGGCAAGGCACCAGTCAAGGGCCCTTCCACCGACCTCGTCCCCGTCGACCCGCGACGGCTTCGAGGTCACCCGCACGCAGATGCTCGCCGGGATCGGTGCCGCCGGGCTCGGCCTTCTGATCCTGCTGCTCGGGCGTGCTCGGCGTGTTCGGTCGCGGCAAGGACGAGTCCGTCGAGGACCGGATCTCGGCCTACACGCGCAAGGGCGCCCGCCAGATGGCGGCACAGAAGAAGCAATCTGCGCCCAGCAGGGCGTGACTGCCCAGGCCGTCGGCATCGCTCAGAAGGCGCTGCGAGGGACGCGAGGGCGTCTCGAGCGCACTCGGCACGAAGCTCGAGGCAGCCGGCCTGTCCCTCCAGCCCGCTGAGTGGCTGCTCGCGCACGCAGCCATCGCGTTCATCGCCGGGCTCGCTGCGCTGTTGCTCAGTTCGGGCAGCATCCTGTGGACGGCGCTCGGGCTGTTCCTCGGGCATCTTGCTGCCCGTGGGCCTTCCTGTCGTTCAAGCGCAGCCGACGACTCAAGGCGTTCAAGTACGGGCTGGCTGACACGCTGCAGCTGATGGCCGGCAGCCTCTCGGCCGGCCTGTCGCTCGCGCAGTCGGTCGACACGGTCGTGCGCGAGGGGTCGGAGCCGATCGCCGGCGAGTTCCGCAGGGCGCTCGTCGAGACCCGGCTCGGCGTCGAGATCGAGGACGCCATGTCGAGCGTGGCCGAATCGGATGGAGAGCGTGGACTTCGAATGGGTCGTGATGGCGATCCGGATCCAGCGCGAGGTCGGTGGCAACCTGTCGGAGCTCCTCAACAACGTGGCGGCGACGATCCGTGAGCGCGAGTACCTCGAGCGACAGGTTCAGCGCTTGTCGGCAGAGGGCCGGCTCTCAGTGTGGATCCTCGGCGGCCTGCCCCCGGGCTTCATGGGCTACCTGTTGCTCGCAAACCCCGAGTACCTGCAGCCTCTGATCACCACCAGTCGTCGGGTACGTCCTGCTGGGCGTCATGGCCGTGCTGCTGACGGTCGGCATCCTGTGGATGAAGAAGCTCGTGAAGGTGGACGTCTGACATGACCGCAACCGTCATTCTCATCGTCGGCATCGCCGGGATCTTCGCCGCGATCATGCTGTCGCTGACCGCGGTCGGGGTCTTCGACAACGAGGCCCGCGGGGTCGGCAAGTCGCTGTCGGTCCTCGACGCCTACTCGGCGGCGCCGCCCGAACTCCGCAAGGAGCTTGACCCGTCGTTCAACGACCGGGTGCTGACGCCGCTGCTGGATCGCACGGTCAACATCGGCAAGAAGCTGACCCCGGCCGACCACGCCGACCGGATCCGGCACCGGCTCGAGGTCGCAGGCAACCCGCCAGGCTGGAACGTCGACCGCGTCACGTCGCTGAAGTTCATCGGCTTCGCGGGAGCTCTTGTCGTCAGCCTGATCTTCGCCATGCTGTTCGGTCTCGGATTCGCACCGATGCTGGCGATCTGCGTGATCGCCGCGATCGTCGGCTACCTCGGCGCCCAACATGTACCTGTACCAGAAGGGCTACGACCGGACGCAGAAGATGCAGAAGGCGATGCCCGACGCGCTCGACCTGCTGACGATCTCCGTGGAGTCCGGCCTCGGTTTCGACGCCGCGCTCTCCCAGGTCGCCCGCAACACCGACGGACCGCTCGCCGAAGAGTTCGCTCGCGTGCTCCAGGAGATGCAGATCGGCTTGGGCCGCGGCGCTGCGCTGCGCGCCCTCGGTGAGCGCACGCACGTCCCCGAGCTGAAGGGGTTCGTCGTCGGCCATGGTTCAAGCGGACGCGCTGGGCATCCCGATCGCCCAGGTGCTGCGCGTCCAGGCCCGCGAGATCCGGACGAAGCGCCGCCAGCGCGCCGAGGAGCAGGCCCAGAAGGTCGCGGTCAAGATCCTGATCCCGCTGATCTTCTGCATCCTCCCCTGTCTGTTCATCGCGGTCCTGGGACCCGCTGCGATCGGCATTCTCGAAGCCTTCTCGGCCACCGAGTGATCGCAGAGGCAAGAATCGGCAACGCGGCGCGCGTCTTCTGCGT
>CAVYJQ010000002.1:0-61284 GCA_963768905.1 uncultured Actinomycetota bacterium
CGCGCACGCATTCTCCGCAGGTCCACCTCACCCTTGAGCGGAAGCCGCGCTGATCGCGCGTTGCGCGTCGGCTACCTCGGCTTGCGCCCGCTCCTCTGCCTCCTCGGAAGCCTTGGCCTTCGCACGAGCGTCGCCGAGCTTCTGCCTCAGCTCGGCGTTCTCGGCCTTGAGTCGCGCGATCTCCTCGCGGTGACGCTGCCGGGCCTGCTTCAGCTCTGCCGCCGCGGCGTCCACCTGAGCGCGCAGCCGGCCCACCTGCTCAGCCGTCTGCTGCTGCACCTCGACGCCACGCTCGGAGTCGATCGCCCGGGCGGCCTCGCCGACGAGGGCGGACCATCCGGCCGGACGGAACAGATAGGCAACGGCAGCCACCTCGACCGGGTCCGCGGCGGCGGGAGGCGACGAAGCCTCGACCGCCTGCGCGATCTCGGCCACCTCGGTCCGGACCTGGCTGGCCACGTGTCCCGGAACTCCTCGTCGACCTCGAGCACGCGGCGATCTGGGTGCCGGCCAGCTTGGCCCGGCGCCCGGGGCGCGAACGTCGCCACCCGCTTCAGCGACGGCGGGAGCTGGTCCGAGGGCATTCGGCCGAGTGCGTCGGCGGTCAGCGCGATGATCCGCGCACGCACCGGCTCGGGCAGCGGCCCGACGTTCTCGTCAGCGTCCGGCGGGGAGACCGGCTCGTGCTCCTCCCCCGTGGTCACGACGTGGCCGCGTCGGCTTCCGCACGTGAGACCAGCTCGATCGCGTCGGCGCGCCCGCACCAGCGGCAGGTCACGCTTTCGACGTTCTCCTGATCGGTGGTCGTCTCCTCGACCTGGTGGTCGCCCGCGAGGTCGAAGTGCCAGAACTCGGTCGTACGTCGGCTGCGCGTCACGTCGAAGCGGGTCAGGTTGCCGCAACCGCCGCAGCGCCAGCGGGTGGTGGCATCGGGCAGGTCGGCAGCCATCAGGGCTCCTCGGTCGCGGTCCGGATCGTTCCAGGCTACGAGCGTATTCCGCGTGGTGCCAGTGATTTAGTCGGTGGTCGCCTCTAGCGTCACGTTCATGAGCAGCACGGCATCTCCCTGGCAGCCGGCGTCGACTCGGCGACGCGGCCACGCTGGGAGTCGCAGCGGAGCTTCGACGAGCTCGGCCGGCCGCTTCAGGACATCACGTTCTGCGTCGTCGACCTGGAGACCACCGGCGGGTCCGCGAGCGCGGCTCGATGATCACCGAGGTCGGCGCGGTGAAGGTCCGCGGCGGCGAGGTGCTCGGGGAGTTCCAGACCCTGGTCAACCCGCATCAGGCGATCCCACCGTTCATCGCGGTCCTGACCGGCATCACCGACTCGATGGTGGCGTCGTCTCCCCCGATCGAGCAGGTGCTCCCGCAGTTCCTCGAGTTCGCGCACGGCTGCGTGCTGGTGGCCCACAACGCCCCGTTCGACGTCGGCTTCCTCAAGCACTTCGCGGCCCAGCAGGGGCGACCGTGGCCGTCGTTCGAGGTGCTCGACACGGCCAAGCTGGCGCGCCGGGTGATCACCCGCGACGACGCCCCCAACTGCAAGCTCGGCTCGCTCGCCACCCTGTTCGGTGCCGCGACCACGCCCAACCACCGCGCCTTCTCCGACGCTCGCGCGACGGTCGACGTCCTCCATGGGCTGATGGGCCGACTCGGGAACCTGGGCGTGCACACGCTCGAGGAGCTGCAGACCTTCTCCTCGAAGGTGACCTCGGCGCAGCGTCGCAAGCGGCATCTGGCCGAGCCGCTCCCCCATGCTCCCGGCGTCTACTTGTTCCGCGACGATCAGGGCACCGTCCTGTACGTCGGCACGTCCAAGGACCTGCGCACCCGCGTCCGCACCTACTTCACCGCCTCGGAGACCCGCTCGCGGATGGGCGAGATGGTCGGGCTCGCCACTACCGTGCAAGGGCATCGAGTGCGCGACCCCGCTGGAGGCCGAGGTCCGCGAGCTGCGGCTGATCGCGGAGCACAAGCCCCGCTACAACCGCCGCTCCCGCCACCCCGAGCGCGCCCACTGGGTCAAGCTGACCGTCGAGCCGTGGCCGCGCCTGTCCTTGGTCCGTCGGGTGCTGGACGACGGCGCTGACTACGTCGGGCCGTTCGGTTCGAAGCGCACCGCCGAGCGGTCCATCGCCGCGCTGCACGAGGCCTTCCCGATCCGGCAGTGCGGTGGCCGGATGCCCAAGCTGCCGCTGCTCAGCGCCTGCGCGCTGGCCGAGATGGGCCGGTGCCTCTCGCCCTGCAACCAGGGGGTCAGCGCCGAGGACTACGCGCGACTGGTCGACGAGCTGCGGGACGACGCTCGTGGGGCGTCCCGACGCCGTGGTGGCCTCCTTGGCGGCTCGGATGAGCGCGCTCGCCGCGGAGGAACGCTTCGAGGACGCCAGCTCGTGGCGCGACCGACTCGCGTCCTTCCTCCGTGGAGTCGCACCGCACCCAGCGCCTTCGGCCCTCACCCGGTGTCCCGAGGTAGTCGCGGCACGCCACGAGAACGGCCGGTGGGCCGTCCACGTGATCCGACACGGTCGGCTCGCGCGCTGCCGGCGTGATCCCCGCCGGCGTGCACGCCGGCGAATGGGTCGACGCAGCTCCGGGCCTCCGCCGAGACGGTCGTGCCGGGCCCGGGGCCGACCCCGGCCGCCACCGCCGAGGAGACCGAGAAGGCTGCTCCGGTGGCTGGAGTCCGACGGAGTGCGGCTCGTCCACGTCGACGGCGAGTGGACCTGCCCGGTCGGCGGCGCCACCAAGCACCTCGCGGTCCACGACGCGGTCAACGAGCCTCACGGGAGAGCCTGGTGCCGTTCGACGACCGGCGATCGCCTGCGGCCGGAGCACCAGCCGGTCCGCTAGCGTGGTGCCCATGATCACCGCCATCGTGTTCGTCAAGGCCGACGTCGCGCGCATCCCCGAGGTCGCCGAGGAGATCGCCGCTCTCGACGGCGTCAGCGAGGTCTACTCCGTCACCGGGCAGATCGACCTGATCGCGCTGGTGCGCGTCCGCGACCACGACGACGTGGCCGCGGTCGTCGCCGACAAGCTCAACAAGGTCGCCGGGCGTCACAGCCACCGAGACCCACATCGCCTTCCGGGCCTACTCCCAGCACGACCTGGAGTCCGCGTTCTCGCTCGGCCTGGACTGATCGGCCGATGTCCTGGCTCGACGCCCTGGGGTGGGCGGGTTCCGCCCTGCTGATCTACTCGCTCATGCAGGCGAGGGTGCTGCGCTTCCGGGTCCTCAACCTGGCCGCCTGCGTCATCCTCACCGTCTTCAACGCGATCCTCGCGATCTGGCCGATGGTCGCCATGAACCTGGTGCTGTGCGCGATCAACCTGTGGTTCATCCGCAAGCTCGTCTCGGAGCCGCCACGACGAACGGCCTATCGAGGTGCTCGAGGTCGGGCCCGACGACGAGTACCTGCGCCACGTGCTCCGCGTCCACGGCAAGGACATCCTCAGGCACCAGCCCGACTTCGTCTGGGACGGCGCCGCCGCGGAGGCCACGCGCGTACCTGGTCCAGCGCGGCGACGAGACCGTCGGGGTGGTGCTGCTGCACGACGAGGGTGACGGGGTGCCCAGGTGGTGCTCGACTACGTCACCCCGCGCTTCCGCGACTTCTCCCCCGGCGAGTTCGTCTGGCGCAGGAGCGATCTGCTCCGCGGCAACGGGTTCACGCGGGTGGTCACCCCGCCGGACATGGTCGGCGCCTACTACGACCGGATCGGCTTCCACCGGGAGAACGACGCGTTCGCCCTCGACCTGACGGTGAGACCGGGCAGCGATGGTGCGTGGACACCGAATCCGAGTGGTACGCCGAGCGGCTGCGCGCGCAAGCAGGGCAAGCGCTGGAAGCGACTCCTGCGGGTGCAGGCTCCCTACCAGTGGAACCTGCGCCGCCAGGGGCTCGGACGGCACCCTCGACGTCGGCTGCGGCATCGGCCGCAACCTGGCCACTCTCGGCGCCGGGTCGCTGGGCGTGGACCACAACGCCGAGGCGGTGGCCGGAGGCCCGCTCGCGGGGTTCGACGCGGTCACCTCGAGGAGTTCCACAGCCGCGCCGCCTCGCCGAGGCGCGTTCGACGGCCTCCTGCTCGCCCACGTCATCGAGCACATGGACGAGTCGAGGACGCGGTCGCGCTGCTCGAGGAGTACCTGCCCTATCTGCGGCCCGGCGGCAAGGTCTTCATGATCTGCCCCCAGGAGCGCGGCTACGCCTCGGACCCGACGCACGTCCGGCTTCGACCACCGGCCGCGACCTGGCGCGTCTCGCCCGGAAGGTGGGCCTGGAGCCGCGAGCGGCCGCGGTCCTTCCCGTTCCCGCGGCTCATGGGCCGAGCCGTTCATCTACAACGAGTTCACGCTGCTGGCGACCAAGCCGGAGCAGCCGGGCTGCCGGCGCTCAGCCGGCTCGCGGTCGCCGCGACCCACCGGTCGAGCACCGCCTGCGCCGCCCCGGCGTCCAGCGCCTCGCTGGGCCCGCTCGATGCCGGCCGCGAGCCGGTCGTCGTACGCTGCCCGGCTCGCGGCGTGCACCGCCAGGGCGGCGCCGGCGTTGAGCACAACCGCGTCCCGCACCGGCCCGGGCTCACCGGCGACGAGCCGGCGCACGACGTCGGCGTTGTAGGCCGCGTCGCGACCGCGCAGGCCCTCCGCGGTGCCGCCTCCGAGCCCGTGCTCGGCCGGGTCGACCGTGAACGGCGCGACCGTCGCCGCCCGAGACCGCCCAGACCTGCGACGTGGTCGTCGTGGTGAGCTCGTCCAGCCCGTCGTCGCCGCGGAACACCCAGGCGTCGACGCCGCGGCGGGCGAAGACGCCCGCCATCAGCGGCGCCATCCGGGCGTCGGCGCAGCCGATCGCCTGTGCCTCAGGCTTGGCGGGGTGGGCCAGCGGGCCGAGGAAGTTGAAGGTGGTCGCGACGCCGAGCTCGCGTCGCGCTACGGCGGCATGCCGCAGCGCAGGGTGGAAGGCCGGCGCGAAGCAGAAGGTGATGCCGGCCTGCTCGCCAACTCGGGCGACCTCTGGCGCGGGACAGGTCGAGCCGGACGCCCAGCGCCTCGAGCACGTCGGCCGACCCGGCCTTCGAGGACGCCGACCGGTTGCCGTGCTTGACGACGGGTGCGCCTGCTCCGGCCGCCACGATCGCGGCCATCGTGGAGATGTTGACCGACATCGAGCGGTCGCCACCGGTGCCGACCACGTCGAGCACGCGACCAGTCACCTTGAGCGGCGTGGCGTGGGCGTACATCGCCTCGACCAGCCCCTCGAGCTCGTCGATGGTCTCGCCCTTGCTGCGCAGCGCGATCGCGAACCCGGCGATCTGCGCGGGGGTCGCCTCACCGCTGAGGATCTCCGCCATCGCCCAGGCGGTCTGGTCGGCGGTCAGGTCCGTGCGGGCGACGAGGGCGGAGAGGACCTCCGGCCAGGAGTGGGACGACATGCGGCCTCCAGTCGACTGGTCTCGACGCGGCGCGACCATCGGGGAACGTCAGGCGGGGACGCGGGTCCTCAGCAGCCGGATCACGGCCTCGGCGAGCTGGATCGGGTCGATCGGGTGCGGTACGGCGGCCTCGGCGCGCGACCACGTCGCCAGCCAGGCGTCCTGCGGGCGGCCGGTCAGCACCAGCACCGGCGGGCACTGGAAGATCTCGTCCTTCATCTGCTTGGCGATCCCCAGGCCACCGGCGGGCATCGCCTCGCCGTCGAGGATCGCCAGCTGCGATCTCGCCGGAGTCCATCTGCTGGATGACGACCGGCTCGGTCGCCACCTCGACGTACTCGAGGCTCGGGCAGGTCGGGGTGCGGGCGCTTGCCCAGAGCCAGGATCACCTGGGCGCGGGTGTTCGCGTCGTCGCTGTAGACGAGCACCTTGATCGGCCGGTTCTGCGTGGCTCGGTCACGTCGCGAAGCCTACCGGGAGTGGTTTCGACAAGCTCAACCACCGGCGCGAGCCATTGGTTTCGACAGCTCAACCAGCGGTGGTTTCGACAGCTCAACCACGGCGGGCTCAACCTCCGGATTCTCGATCCGGTCAGCCGCCGGTCTTCGCGGGCCGCCTCGCGCATCGAGGAGCGCACCCACTGGGTGAACAGCACCGCCGAGGAACACCAGCCCGACGAGGTCGCCGGATCCCCAGAGGATGCCGCCGGCCAGGTGCTGGTCCGCGGCCGGGTCGGGCAACCAGGTGAGGCCCTCTCCGCGGCCAGCGAGCGGTACCAGTCCCCGGCGATCAGCTCCTGCTGGCCCATGATCGTGACGCCGAGGAAGGCGTGGAACGGCAGCGTCAGGAAGACGGTCAGCAGCCGGAACGGGTAGCCGATCCGCCCGGGCACGGGGTCGCTGCCCACCAGCGGCCAGAAGAAGAGCGCGCCGACCAGCACCAGGTGGACGTGCATCGTCTCGTGGACGAACATCGAGCGGAGCGAGGCCTCGTACCAACCGGTGAAGTAGAGCGCCCACGGACTGATCACGAAGAGCAGGAACGTCAGCGGCGCGAACGACAGCACCTGCGCCAGCCGCGAGTGCAGCAGCGCCAGCAGCCACGAGCGCGGCCGAGCCGGCAGCGTCCGCAGCATCAGCGTCACCGGCGCGCCCAGCGCGAGCAGCAGCGGCACCAGCATCGAGAGCAGCATGTGCTGCACCATGTGCACCGACAGCAGCGCCGTGTCGTACGCCGCCAGGCCGGACGACGTCGCGAAGGCGAAGCTGCCCATGCCCGACGACCACGAAGCTGAGCGTGCGCGCCAGCGGCCAGTGGTCGCCGCGCGAGCGCAGCACCCACACGCCGAAAAGGTACGAACCGGTCACCCACACGGTCAGCACCGTCAGGAACGGGTCGACCCCCCACTCGGTGAAGATCCGTCCGGCCGAGAACGGCGGCAGCCCGCTGAGGGACGAGGCGTCGAGGAACGGTGGCACCCGTCCAGCGTAGGCGGGAAAACCACGCCGTCCGGCATCGAGACCGCCGAAAAAGGCCGGTGTGAAGAAGATGACTTCGAAAGGCCGGGGGTCCGCGTGCCATCGCGACTCGTTACCGACATAATGGCCCGCGTGGCGACAACAGCATCTGTGATTCCTGCATCCCGCCTGCACGGGCACCACGACCGGCCGAGCATGGTCAGCGTCGGAACCATCGTCTGGCTTTCGAGCGAGCTGATGTTCTTCGCTGCCCTCTTCGCCTGCTACTTCACGATCCGGGCTGTGTCCCCGGAGCTGTGGATCCAGGAGACCGAGATGCTCAACGTGCCGTTCTCGACGCTCAACACCACGGTGCTGGTGCTGTCGTCGCTGACCTGCCAGCTCGGCGTGTTCGCCGCGGAGCGCGGCCAGGTCGGCCGCACCGGCGGCGTCCTGCACGTCAAGGGCTGGGGCCTGCGCGAGTGGTTCGTGCTGACCTTCATCATGGGCTCGTTCTTCGTCGCCGGCCAGGCGCTGGAGTACGCCGAGCTCGTCCACGAGGGCTGACCATCGCCGCCTCGGCCTACGGCTCGATGTTCTACCTGACCACCGGCTTCCACGGCCTCCACGTCACCGGCGGACTGATCGCCTTCCTGCTCGTCCTCGGCCGCACCTACATGGCCCGGAAGTTCACCCACGAGCAAGCCGTCAGCGCCATCGTCGTGTCGTACTACTGGCACTTCGTCGACGTGGTCTGGATCGGTCTGTTCGCGACCATCTACCTGATCAAGTAGTTCAGAGAAGACGGATACGAGGAACTTTCGTGCGACTCCTGACTGCTCGACTCTCCGCCAGGCGCCGCAGCAGGTACGCCGGCGTCGTGGTGATGCTGCTCGGCCTCCTGGTCACCGGCGGCGCGTACGCCGTCCTGTCCCCGGCCCAGGCCACCGACGAGGCCGCCGAGCCAGTCCACCATCGACCAGGGCCGCGCGCTGTTCCTCGTGGGCTGCTCGTCGTGCCACGGCAAGAACGGCGAGGGCATCACCACCCAGCACGACACCCAGTACGGCCCGCCGCTCGTCGGCGTGGGCGCCGCCGCGGTCGACTTCCAGGTCGGCACCGGCCGGATGCCGCTGGCACGTCCCGGCGTACAGGCGCCGAAGAAGGACGTGGTCTACACCGACGAGGAGATCGAGGCCCTGGCCGCGTTCGTCGCCTCGCTCGGCCCCGGCCCCTCCGTCCCGGAGCCTGAGGCGTACGACACCTCCGACGCCACCACCGAGGAGATCGTCCGCGGCGGCGAGTTCTTCCGTACGAACTGCACCGCCTGCCACAACTTCGCCGCCACCGGCGGCGCGCTGCCGGACGGCAAGTACGCCCCGACGCTGATCGGCGTGGAGCCCGTGCACATCTACGAGGCGATGCTCACCGGTCCCCAGCAGATGCCGGTCTTCTCCGACAAGGTGCTGAAGCCCGAGGAGAAGCGCGACATCATCGCCTTCCTCGAGAGCATCGAGAACTCCCCGAAGTACGGCGGCTCGACGATCGGCTCGTTCGGCCCGGTCAGCGAAGGCCTCTTCGTGTGGCTGGTCGGCATCGGATCGCCTGCGTCGGCTTCGCCGTCTGGATCGCCTCCAACTCCACGCGCTCCAAGAAGGGAACCAAGGCGTGAGCGACGACCCAAGCAAGAGCCTCGCCACGGCGCACGGCGCCGGCGAGGAGCCGATCCCGAACCCGGGCATTCACGAGCACCAGCCTCGCCCGACCGACATCGACGAGGCCGCCGCCAAGCGCGCCGAGCGTCAGATCGCCACGTTCTTCGGTCTCTCGACCGTCAGTGCACTGCTGTTCGTCGTCGCGTACTTCGCCTTCTCGGTCGGCGAGGACCCCGACGTCATCCTGGGCTACGGCGCCTCCACCGTCACGCTGGGCGTCACGCTGGGCCTCGCCCTGCTGTTCATCGGCATCGGCACCATCCAGTGGGCCCGCAAGCTGATGAGCGACGTCGAGATCAGCGAGCCGCGCCACCCGGCTGCCTCGTCCCAGGAGGACCGCGAGGCCACGCTCGCGGCGCTCAGCCAGGGCGCGGCCGACTCCGGCATCGCCCGGCGTCCGCTGATCCGCAACTCGCTGCTCGGAGCGCTCGCGGCGCTCGGCCTCCCCGCCGTCGTCGTCCTCCGCGACCTCGGCCCGCTGCCCGGCGGCAAGCTCGAGGAGACGGTCTGGGCCAAGGGCATGCGCGTCGTGAACGACGTCTCCGGCACCCCGATCAAGCCCAGTGAGATGGAGATCGGCCAGCTCGTGAACGGCGAGCCGGCGATCTTCTTCGAGAAGGACGAGGAGGGCGAGTACCTCGTCGAGGGCGTCGAGCTCCTGCAGGAGAAGGCCAAGGCGGCTGTGATCCTGGTGAAGATGCGCCCGGAGGAGATCACTCCGGACGAGGGCCGCGAGAACTGGGGCATCGAGGGCATCCTCTGCTACTCCAAGATCTGCACCCACGTCGGTTGCCCGATCTCCCTGTGGGAGCAGCAGACGCACCACCTCCTCTGCCCCTGCCACCAGTCGACCTTCGACCTGGCGGACAACGGCAAGGTGATCTTCGGGCCCGCGGCCCGGGCGCTTCCCCAGCTCCCCCTTATGCTGGATGACGAGGGGTACCTCGTGGCGCAGAGCGACTTCTTGGAGCCGGTCGGCCCGAGCTACTGGGAACGTGGGTGACAACGATGAGCCAGGCAAGCACCAATGGCACCACCGCTGCCAAGACCAAGAAGACGAATCCCGTTGCGGGCGTCGTCACCTGGGCTGATGACCGCACCGGCTTGGCCGGGCTGGCCAAGAAGCAGGTGCGCAAGGTCTTCCCCGACCACTGGTCGTTCATGCTCGGCGAGATCGCTCTGTGGAGCTTCGTCGTCCTGCTGCTGACCGGCACGTTCCTGACGCTGTGGTTCAAGCCGAGCATGGCCGAGGTCATCTACGACGGCTCGTACGACCAGTTCCGCGGCCTCCACATGTCCGAGGCGTACGCCTCGACGCTGGACATCTCGTTCGACGTGCGTGGCGGTCTGCTCATGCGGCAGATGCACCACTGGTCGGCGATGCTCTTCATCGCGTCGATGTTCGTGCACATGATGCGCGTCTTCTTCACCGGCGCCTTCCGTAAGCCGCGCGAGCTGAACTTCGTCATCGGCGGCCTGCTGCTGATGCTCGGCATCCTGAACGGCTTCACCGGCTACTCGCTCCCCGACGACCTGCTCTCGGGCACCGGTCTCCGGATCGCGGACGGCCTCATGAAGTCGATCCCGGTCCTCGGCACCTACGTGTCGTTCTTCGCCTTCGGCGGGGAGTTCCCGGGCGACATCATCATCCCGCGCCTGTACACCGTGCACGTGCTGCTGATCCCGGGTGTCCTGCTGGCGCTCATCGGGCTCCACATGCTGCTGCTCGTGTACCAAAAGCACACGCACTGGCCCGGCCCCGGCCGGACCAACGACAACGTCGTCGGCTACCCGATGATGCCCGTCTACGCGGCCAAGGCCGGCGGCTTCTTCTTCATCGTCTTCGGTGTCACCGCGCTGATGGGCGGCCTGCTCTCCATCAACCCGCTCTGGCGCTACGGCCCGTACAACCCGGCAGAGGTGACCGCGGGTTCACAGCCCGACTGGTACATGGGCGTCGCCGAAGGATTGCTGCGGATCATGCCCGGCTGGGAGTCCGAGCTGTTCGGCTACACGATCAGCTGGAACGTCTTCCTGCCCGGCGTCGTGGCCCCCGGCATCATCTTCGGCGCGGTGCTGATGTACCCGTTCATCGAAGCCTGGATCACCGGCGACAAGCGCGAGCACCACGTGCTCGAGCGCCCGCGCAACGCTCCGGTTCGTACGGCGTTCCTGGTCTCGATGATGACGCTCTACGGTCTGCTCTGGGCCGCAGGCGGCAACGACATCCTGGCCGTGGTGTTCAACCTGAACCTGAACTACATCACGTACTTCATGCGCGTGATGGTGTTCGTGGGCCCGGTCATCGCCTTCATCATCGCCAAGCGCTGGTGCATCTCGCTCCAGCGTGCGGACGAGGCGCGACTGCTGCACGGGTACGAGACCGGCGTCATCATGCGCTCCCCCGAGGGCGCGTACGCCGAGAAGCACCTGCCGATCTCGAGCGACGAGGCCTACACCCTCACCGCTCGTGACCGCGACCCGCTGCTGCCGATGCCCACCGAGGCGGACGAGAACGGCGTCAAGGCCCGCAACGTGCGGATCAACCGCCTGCGTGCGCGTCTCTCCCACTACTGGTTCGCGCACAACGTGCAGAAGCCGACCGTGGAGGAGCTCGAGGCGGCGCGTCACCACGCTCAGCACGAGCTCGAGGTGCAGCGACGACGGTCACCAGCACGTGTCCGGCGACTACACCGGCGACTACGAGCTCGACGGCAAGGCTGCCGACGGCCACCAGTTCGACGGCCGGCACAGCGTGGACGGCGAGGAGCTCCGCTCCCACTGATCCACCCCCGCATCACCCGAGAAGGCCCCCGCAGCAGTCGCTGCGGGGGCCTTCTCGTTGCCTCCCGGGAGTCGGCCCGGCCGCTTGGGCATTTCTCGGACGCGGGCGCGTCCCGGCTCCTATCGTCTAAGGACGCACCGACAGCGGAAAGTGGCTGCCTTGACGATCAACGAGACGCCTGAGTTACGCGCGACTCCCCTGCCCCAGTCAGCCCCGGCGCGCCCTCGGCAAGGTACGCCGGTCACCGCGCTGTTCGCGATCACGGCGTTCACGGGCGCCGCGCTGCTCTTCGTGGTGCAGCCGCTCATCGCCAAGCTGATCCTGCCGTCGTACGGCGGCTCGGCGACCGTGTGGAGCACGAGCTCACTGTTCTTCCAGGTGCTGCTGCTCGCGGCGTACGGCTACGCGCACCTCTCGACCCAGAGACTGGGGCAGCGCTGGCAGCCGCGCGCCCACCTCATTGTGCTGCTCCTCCCCCTTGCCGCGCTGCCGGTGGCCATCCCCAGCGATGCTGCGCCCGACGCCGGCTCCGCACCGGTGCTGTGGCTGCTGCGCACGCTGCTCCTTGTGATCGGTCTGCCGTTCCTTGTCGTAGCAACAACGGGCCCGCTGCTGCAGCGTTGGTATTCCTGGAGCGACGCCCGACGGGCGGACGATCCTTACTTCCTCTTCGCCGCCAGCAACCTCGGCAGCTTCGGTGGCCTCCTCGCCTACCCGTTCCTGATCGAGCCGACCATGTCGCTCGCGACCCAGCGAACCTCGTGGTCGGCCGGCTTCGTCGTCTTCATGCTGCTGACAGGTGCGTGTGCTCTCACGGTCCGTCGCGGTGAGGCAGCGCGGGATGCGACACGGACTTCACCGACCGTCAGGAGGCGCCTGAACCGTCGTCAGGCGCTGATCTGGGCCGCCCTGGCCTTCCTGCCATCCTCGCTGATGCTCGGCGTCACGACGCACATCACGACCGACATCGCCGCCATCCCGCTGCTCTGGGTGGTGCCGCTGGCGATCTACCTCGCCACCTTCGTGGTCGCGTTCGCGCGTACGACGCGCACACCTCCCACCACCGCCACTCGCCTCGCCGTCGCTGCGACGCTGCTGGCCGTCGTGGGATCGCTCGCGTCGGGCGGCATGCCGGTGGTCGTGAGCATCGCCGTCAACCTGATCATGCTGGCCCTCGTCGCCTTCGCAGCCCATGCTCGGCTCGCGGCTGAACGGCCCGCGCCCGAGAACCTCACCGCGTTCTACATGATCGTCGCGGCAGGTGGCGCCGCAGGCGGCCTGCTCAACGGCATGGTGGCTCCGATGCTGTTCGACCGGGTGCTCGAGTACCCGCTCGCGTTGACCGCAGTTCCCCTGCTCTTCCTCGGCCTCGCTGCACAGGACAGCTGGTTGGTCCGCCAGCTCCGAGCAAACCGGGTGCGCGCAGCCCTCGTACTGGCTCTGATCGCACTGGTCCCCCTGAGTGCCAGAGCCGCGATCTACCTAGGCGTACAGGCCCCGACCCACGTCGCTCTGCTCCTGCTCATGGCCGCTGCGCTGGGATGGTGGATTGCCCAGGTCCCACGCGCCATGGTCGTGGGGTTGCTGGTGCTGTATGCCTCCACGGCACTCGGCGAGGCCCGGACCACCATCGACCAGAGCCGCACGTTCTTCGGCAGCTACACGGTCGCCGACCGGGGCGAGTTCCACGAGCTCGTACACGGGACGACGGTGCACGGACGCCAATACCGCGACGCGGATCGACGCGACGTGCCCACGACGTACTACTCGCGTCAGGGCCCCCTCGGGGACGCGTTCGCCCTCCGCGACTTCGACAGCGTCGCCGCGGTGGGGCTCGGGACCGGAACCGTCGCCGCCTACGGCCGCCAGGGCCAGCAGATGACCTTCTACGAGATCGATGCCGAGGTCGTCCGCATCGCCACCGACCCGGCGCTGTTCTCGTACGTCGGCGACAGTGCTGCTGATGTCACGATGACCGTCGGCGACGGCCGACTCAAGCTGGCGGAGGAAGCCGACGACACCTTCGATCTGATGATTCTGGATGCGTTCAGCTCCGACTCGATCCCGGTGCACCTGCTGACCCAGGAGGCCATGGAGATGTACGCCGAGCGGCTCACCGACGACGGACTCCTGATGGTGCACATCAGCAACCGGGTGTTCGACCTCGAGCCGGTCCTGTCCAGTGCCGCCCAGCATCTCGGGTTGTCGGCATCGATTCGTGAAGGCGGGGCCACCCCCGACGGGGTGCCCAGCACCTGGGTCGCGTTGAGCCCGGACGCCACGACCCTCGAAGGGCTGCCAGCCGCAACCTGGCGCGACCTCGGACCTGACCAGGTGCGCTGGACCGACGACTACTCCTCGATCCTGGCCGTCCTCAAGTAGCCACCGTCGCGGGGGGGCGATCACCGCTCATCCAGAACAATTGCGCTGGTGTGACGGCTGTAAGGCGCCCGACCACGTCAGGCCGGTGCAATTGCGCGGTTGTAACGGCGGATCGGCGCCAGGACGCGTAACTCGCGCACAATTGCGCGGTTGTGACGGCGCGCTAGTTGAGCGCGGAGCCTTCGCGGTACTCCGCGAACGGCGCGTTCCAGTCACCGAACCCGTTCGTGAGCGTCATCTGCCGGTCGCTGCCCGTCACCTCGACCACGTCACCGCGCCGGGTGAGGTTGTAGAGCCAGCCGGCGTCCGACGTACTCATGCCGACGCAGCCGTGACTGACGTTCGCACTCCCCTGCGATCCGGACGACCACGGCGCGGCGTGCAGGAACTCGCCGCTGTAGGTGACGCGCAGGGCGTACTCGACGTCCTCGATGTTGTAGTACTCAGGGTCGCTCGGGTCGATGCCGGTGGTGGCGGCGTCCATCCGCTTCTCGCGGAACTTCTCGATGATGACCTTGGTCCCGGAGCGGGTCGTGAACCCCGGCTTGCCGGCGCTGATCGGAATCGTCTTGAGCAGGGTGCCGTTCCGGAACACCCGCATCTTGTGCTGGGCGACGTTCACGCGGCTGATCATCGCCTCACCCACCTTGAAACGGGTCGTGCGGCTCAGCTGTCCGTAGATCCCGTTGCCGGCGGGCACGCTGTTCACATCGGCCTTCACGGTCACCGCGGTGCCGGGCTTCCAGTAGTCACGAGGCCGCCAGTGCACCTCGTGGTCACTGATCCAGTGCCACGCGCCGACCTGACTCGGCGACGACTCGACGTCGAGATGACGCTCGATCGAGGCCCTGTCGGCAACCGCGACGTCGAAGCTGATGATGACCGGCATCCCGACGCCGACGGTCTCGCCGTCGAGCGGCGCGATGCTCGGGTAGGTCTGCTGGTCGAGGCTCAGCGGTTCAGTACGGAACGAGCTGCGCTCGACCGTCTCGCGCCCGTGCTCGTCCACCGCCACGGCGCGGATTTGGTATCGGACACCTGGCTCCAGACGCTGGCGTGCGGTCCAGGTGCTGCCTTCGTCAGCGAGGTCCCCACGCAGGCGACGATCCTGCTTCCCGTAGGTGACCTCGACCGAGTCGAGCGTGCCGTTCTCGGCAGTCACCTCGACGATCTGGTCGACCGGCACGCGCTTCGCCCCAGCCGAGATCGAGCTCGCGATCACAGCGTCGGGCTCGGTCGACAGGCTGTCGGAAGGCAGCCCTCCGGGGCTGTCACCAGCCAACGGGACGTCGTCCACAGCAGGGCCGGAACACGCGGCAAGAGCGAGCGATGCGGCCAGCAGAGTGGCCGCTGAGGCGATCCCGCGAACCTGGCGATGGGCGTGCGGCGTCCGGTGACTGGCGGACATGGGTTCCCCTCGTTGACGATCGTGGTGCCCTGCAACCCTAACAACGACTCGGGCCCCATCTGCCACAAAGGCAGATGGGACCCGTCACGTTCAGTCGCTGCTCAGTGAGCGTGCTCGCCCACGTAGTACTCGTAGATCCAGCCGCACATCGCCAGCGCACCGAGCGCGAATCCGATGATCAGCATCCACCACAGGCCCATCGCCACGGCGAGGACGCACACGCCAAGCGTGGCGGCGGACCACAGCGGCCACCAGGAGTACGGCGGGAAGAAGCCGAGCTCGCCGGCCCCGTCCGCCACCTCAGCGTCGTGGCGGTCCTCCGGTCGCGGCTCCATGCGCGTGGCGTGGAACCCGAGGTAGAACGTCACCAGCAGGCACAGCAGGGCGGTCATGACGAGCGCCGAGGTGCCGGTGGGGTCGTAGGTGATGAACCAGTACGCCGGCGCGACCAGCACGAAGAACACCGAACAGATCACGAAGAGCCAGGCTTCAGTCTTCATCAGTTGTCCCCATCCTTCTGCATGTTCTTGCCGAGCAGCTCCTCGCGACCCTCGACGGAGGGAGCGTCGACCAGCTCGGTCTCACCGAGCATGTCGTTCTGCTGCATCTCCAGCGCCGCGATCTCCGGGTGGTGCAGGTCGAACGCCGGCGACTCCGAACGGATCCGCGGGATCGACACGAAGTTGTGCCGGGGCGGCGGCGACGAGGTCGCCCACTCCAGCGAGCGGCCCCAGCCCCACGGGTCGTCGCGGCCGACCATCGGCGCCCGGCTCGACTGGTAGACGTTGAGCAGGAACGGCAGCGTCGACGCACCGAGCAGGAACGCACCCACGGTGGAGATCTGGTTCAACGTGGTGAAGCCGTCCGAAGCGAGGTAGTCGGCGTACCGACGCGGCATGCCCTCGACACCCAGCCAGTGCTGGACCAGGAACGTCGCGTGGAAGCCGATGAACAGCAGCCAGAAGTGCAGCTTGCCGAGGCGCTCGTCGAGCATCCGGCCGGTCATCTTCGGCCACCAGAAGTAGAAGCCGGCGAACATCGCGAAGACGACGGTTCCGAAGACCACGTAGTGGAAGTGCGCCACCACGAAGTACGAGTCGGAGACCGCGAAGTCCAGCGGCGGGCTGGCCAGGATGACACCGGTGAGACCACCGAAGAGGAACGTCGTCAGGAAGCCGACGGACCACAGCATCGGGGTGTCGAACGAGATGGACCCGCCCCACATCGTGCCGATCCAGTTGAAGAACTTCACACCCGTCGGTACGGCGATCAGGAACGTCATGCCGGAGAAGAACGGCAGGTCGACCGCGCCGGTGACGAACATGTGGTGCGCCCAGACGGCGACCGAGAGGACCGCGATCGAGATCGTCGCGGCGACGAGGCCGACGTAGCCGAAGACCGGCTTGCGGCTGAACACCGGCAGGATCTCGGTGATGATGCCGAAGAACGGCAGCGCGATGATGTAGACCTCGGGGTGACCGAAGAACCAGAACAGGTGCTGCCACAGGATCGGGCCACCGTTGGCGGCGTCGAAGATGTGGGCGCCCAGGAGCCGGTCGGCCTCGAGCGAGAGCAGCGCGCCGGCCAGGATCGGGAACGCGATCAGCACGAGCAGGCTGGTGACGAGGGTGTTCCAGACGAAGATCGGCATCCGGAACATCGTCATGCCGGGCGCGCGCATGCAGATGATCGTGGTGATGAAGTTGACCGCACCGAGGATCGTGCCCAGGCCGGCCATCCAGAGACCCATGATCCACAGGTCACCGCCGACGCCCGGCGACCGGACCTCGTTGGACAGCGGCGTGTAGGCGAACCAGCCGAAGTCGGCCGCGCCCTCGGGGGTCAGGAACCCGGCGGCCGCGATGAGGCCACCGAACAGGAACAGCCAGTAGCTGAACATGTTCAGGCGCGGGAACGCGACGTCAGGCGAACCGATCTGCAGCGGCATGATCACGTTCGCGAAGCCGAAGAACAGCGGCGTCGCGAAGAGCAGCAGCATGATCGTGCCGTGCATCGTGAACAGCTGGTTGTAGAGCTCGTCGTTGACGACCTGCGAGCCCGGGAATGCGAGCTCGGACCGGATCAGCAGCGCCATGACGCCACCGATCAGGAACCAGGCGAACGACGTGGCCAGGTAGAGCTTGCCGATCAGCTTGTGGTCCGTGGTCGTCATGACCCGGGCGATCTGCTGGCCGAGCGTGTTCGGCTTGGCGGCCTGGGTGGGGCGGCCGGTGGTCGCGGTCACTCTCCGCCTCCCGTCGTGTCGTTGTCCTGGACCTCTTCTTCGAGGCCCTGCTGGGTGGTCGAGTCGGCGCCACCGCGGGCGATGCCGGTCTGGCCCTTGTCCTCGAGGCCCTGGAGGTAGTCGGCGTACTCGGACGCGCTCACGACCTCGACGTTGAAGAGCATCCGGGAGTGGTAGGCGCCGCAGAGCTCGGCACACCGGCCCACGAACTCACCCTCGCGGGTGGGCGTGAACTCGAACTTGTTGGTACGGCCGGGGACGACGTCCATCTTGAACAGGAACGCCGGCACCCAGAACGAGTGGATGACGTCGGGCGAGGTGAGGCTGATCTCGACGCTCTCGTCGACGGGCAGCACCAGGGTGGGCCGGTCGGCCGTCGTGCCGGCCTCGTACACCGAGGTCGAGCCGTCGAGGGCTTCGTCCTCTACGTAGTTGAAGGTCCACGACCACTGCTGGCCCACGACCTCGACGTGGTGGTCGGCGCGGCCGCCGTCGTCGCTGGACTTCGCCAGCACCTCGTTCTGCACGGTGACGGTGTAGAAGAAGAACACCAGCACCATCACGATCGGAGCGACCGTGTAGAGGATCTCGATCGGCAGGTTGTAGCGCGTCTGCACGGGGATTTCGTCGTCGCTGCGGCGACGGTAGGCGAAGGATGCGTAGCCAATCAGGCCCCACACGATGACACCCACGATCATCGCGGCGAGCCAGGAGCCCTGCCACAAGTCGTAGATGGCAGGTGCGCGGTCGGTAGCCGGCTCCGGCATGGCAAGGCGTTCGATCTGGGCCTTGTCCTCGGACGAGCAAGCGCTGAGCATCACCAGGCCGGCGGACGCGAACATCCACATGCCGATGGTGCGCGCACGCTTGGGGAGTTGCAGACCCACGAACGAGCCTCTCTCTCAATACGACGGTCAGGCCGAACATTACTACTGCGGCAACCTCCTGTGACGCACAGGTAGGCAGGTAGTTTCGCCCATGTGACATATCCGACGGACGACTCAGAGGCCGCGGCCCACGGCTACCTGGACAGCGCCTCGTCCGAGCCGCTCCACCCGGCCGCTCGCGAGACGCTGCTGGCCTGCCTGGACCAGGGGTACGCCGACCCCGTTCGCCTGCATGGCGCGGGTCGCAACGCGCGGCTGTTGCTCGACAACGCGCGCGAAGTGACGGCCGGGCTGTTGGGCGTCCGGCCCGACGAGATCAGCTTCACCACCTCGGGGACGGCCGCCGTCCACCAGGGGCTGCTCGGGCTGCTGATGGGCCGCTCGCGGGTCAGCCGGCGACTCGTGCACTCGGCCGTGGAGCACTCGGCCGTCTTCGCGGCCGGGGCGTGGTGGACGCGGCACTTCGACGGGTCGGTCGAGGTCCTCGGAGTCGACAGCCACGGCCGCATGGACCCCGAGCAGGTGAAGGCCGCTCTCGGCGACCCCGCTGGGGTGCTGGCGGTCCAGGCGGCCAACCTCGAGGTCGGGACCGTGCAGCCACTCCCCCAGATCGCCGAGGTCGCGGCCGCGAACGACGTCCCGCTGTTCGTCGACTTCGCCGCCTCAGCCGGGCGGCTGGACCTGCCGGACGGTTGGGCGGTCGCGTCGGCGTCGGCGCACAAGTGGGGCGGCCCGGCGGGTGTGGGCCTGCTGTTGGTGCGCAAGGGCGCCCGCTGGCGCGCGCCGTTCCCCACTGATGACCGGGTCGACCCGCGGGTGGCCGGGTTCGAGAACGTGCCCGCCGTGATGGCCGCGACTGCCGCCCTCCAGGCGGTGCTCGCGGAGCGTGACGGGGTGGCTGCACGTCAGCGCGCCCTGATCGACACGATCCGCTCCCGCGTGGCGACCGAGATCCCGGACGTCGACGTCGTCGGCGACCCCGCCGACCGGCTGCCCCATGTGGTGACGTTCTCGTGCCTGTACGTCGAGGGCGAGGCACTGGTCCGCGAGCTGGACCGTCGCGGCTTCGGGGTGTCGTCCGGGTCGGCCTGCAGCGCGTCGACGCTGACGCCGTCGCACGTGCTCGAGGCGATGGGGGCACTGACCCACGGCAACGTCCGCGTCTCGCTCGGTCGGGACACCACGGAGGCGGACGTCGACGCGTTCCTCGCCGTACTCCCCGATGTGGTCGCCTCGCTCCGGTCCTAGGGCCGGAGGGCGGCTGCCGTGGCACAGTGGCCGCGTGGATGCAGACCTGGAGCTCGACTGCCGCGGGCTGCGCTGTCCGCTGCCGATCATCCGGCTGGCGAACGCCATCGGCGACGTCGAGGTCGAGGGGGTCATCGCAGTGGTTGCCGACGACCCCGCCGCGCGGCCCGACACGGCCGCCTGGTGCCGGATGCGCGGCCACGCCTACCTCGGCGAGGACACCGCCCACGACGGCACGCCGCGGTTCGTCGTACGTCGAACCCACTGACCTCTCGCGGCGACTCCCCGCCGTCACAACAGGTCAATTGCCCTCGTGTGACGGCCGATCGCGCCATTTCGCCGTCACAGCGGGTCAATTGCGCCGTAGGTGCGGCGGGGGCGGCTCGTTACGCGTCGCCCGGGAAGTGCGCCCGCCACGTGTCCGACACCTGGCGCAGGACGCCGGGACAGCCGCGGGACCGGAGAGCCCGTCGTATCCGCTCAATTGTGCGCTCGGGTCGGCGATAGACCCCGGTGGCGGTCACGACGAGGATCCGCCACCCGTCCTCGTCGAACTCCTCGCGGCGGTCGAGGTCGCTGTCCCAGTTGCCGATCCGCTCGATGTGGTGCCGACCGTCGTACTCGACGATCAACCTGAGGTCGGGGTAGCTGAGGTCCAGCCGTCGGAGCACTCGCCCATCGACGTCCCGGATCTTGTGGTTCACGACGGGCTCCGGCAGGCCCGCGAGGACAATCAGCATCCGCAGGCGCGTCTCCATCGGCGAGTCGACCTCGGAGCGCACATAGCGCGCTGCCCGCAGCGCCGTCCCCGCGTGTTGCGCAGGGCTCGAACGGCACTCCTCGACCAGCCGCTCAGGAGAGCAACCCAGCAGCTTCACCAACGCGTCGCCCACCACGACGAGGTCAACGAGCGTCAGCATCGATGCGAGCTCGACGAACATCTGGAAGGGGTCGCAAACCCGAAGCCCGCGCAACGTGGTCACCCGGGTCGGCTTCCACGTGACGTGGTTGCGGATCTCGGGCCGCAGGCGCCGGTCACGATCGACTGGGACCGTGACGTGGACCAGCGGATCGACCGGGACCGGTAGCCCCCTCAACACCGCCGCGGTCGTGTGGCTCACGAAGGCACTGGGTGGGTGCAGCAGGAGCGCAGCCTCGGCCCGCAGGGACGGCGTGTCAGGCACTCCGGCCGAGACGAAGACACCTCGAAAGATCCGCCGAAATCGCGACGTCCTCAAGATCCTGGGGTGCACGCCGGCGCTGACGGCATCCGCCCGGGTGAACGGGCGGCGCAGGTCAAGGGCGGTCTCGGGTCGGGCGGCCGTCATCCCAGCAGGGTGCCGCTGTTCGACCTCCACCGCGAACGGTCATCCACAGGCCCTGCGGCGCCCCGCACCCGTCATACCGAGACAATTGACCCGGTATGACGGGTGGATCCGCCGATCGGCCGTCGCTTGGCGACAATTGACCCGTTGTGACGAGTGGGTCGTGTCGGGAGGAGCGCAGGCCGGGCCCAGTACGGCGGCTCGCGGGTGGGTCAGGGGCGCGGCGTCTTGACGTGCGCCGCGACCTCGGCGGCCGCCTCTGCGCCATACGTCGCAGCGAAGCGGTCGACGAACGCCTGCTGGTGCAGCGTGTACTCCTGGGTGCCGACCTTCTCCACCACGTACACGGCCAGGAGGCAGCCGAGCTGGGCGGCGCGCTCGTCGGACAGCCCCCACTCGAGGGCGGCGAGGTAGCCGGCCCGGAAGGCGTCACCAACGCCGGTGGGCTCGACCTTCTGGATCTCGGGTACGGCGGCCACGACGATCGGCTCCTCCCCGCGGCGCTCTACGCGAACACCCTCGGCACCGAGCGTGATCACCCAGGTGCCGACCCGGTCGCGGATCTCGTCAGCCGACCAGCCGGTCTTCTTCTCGATCAGCGCGGACTCGTACTCGTTCGAGAAGAGGATCGCGGCGCCGTCGATCAGGTCGCGGATCATCTCGCCGTCGCCGAAGGCGAGCTGCTGGCTCGGGTCGGCGATGAACGGGTACCCGCGGTCCCGGCACTCCTGGGTGTGCCGCAGCATCGCCTCGGGGTCGTTGGGCCCGACCAGGACGTACGACGTGCCACCCACACGGTCGACGATCGGCTTCAGCTCGATGTCGCGGGCCTCGCTCATCGCGCCGGCGTAGAACGACGCGATCTGGGCCATCGTCGAGTCGTTCGTGCACACGAAGCGCGCCGTGTGCTTGGTCTGCGAGACGTGCACCGACTCGCAGTCGACGTGGTGCCGCTCCAACCAGGACCGGTAGTCGACGAAGTCCTCGCCCACAGCGCCCACCAGCGTCGGCCGCAGCCCCAGGTTGCCGAGCCCGAAGGCGATGTTCGCCGCACAGCCGCCCCGTCGTACCTCCAGGTCCTCGACCAGGAAGGAGAGGGCGATCTTGTCCAGCTGATCGACCACCAGCGAGTCGGCGAACCGGCCCGGGAAGGACATCAGGTGGTCGGTGGCGATGGAGCCGGTGACGAGCAGAGACACGGGCGTTCCTCACGGGAAACGGGGCGTTGATTGGACACGCTGACACTACCCGCAGGTACGAATTGGGGTACCCGTCGGTAATACCTACCGTGATCCCTATGACTTACCAGCGACTGGCGTACGACGACGCCTCCACGACCGCCCAGATGGCCGCCGACTGCCGTGCGGCCGAGGTCGCGCTGCACCTCCCGACCCGCCCGACGGCCGCCGAGCGCGCCGCCCGGGCCGCGGTCAAGCCAGCGCCGAGCATCCTCTTCGAGGACTACCCCCGCGAGGTGAAGAAGCCGAACATCGAGGTCTCCGAGGCCGCGGCTCGCCTCGCGTCCGCGATGCACCTGCACTTCGACTGACGCACATGAGCATCGAGGGCCCCACGCCGGTTGGCATGGGGCCCTCGTTCTTGCCATGGCCCGGGAACCGAGCGACCCGACGATGCGTCGAAGCCGTATGAACATCGCATCCCGGCAGTGGCTGATCCCGATCGTCGCCGCCGTCACCGTGCTCGGCGTGATCGCCGTGATCTGGCAGCTACGCCCCGGCCGCGGGGTCGACGACGCGGGGTTCGCCGGCGGAGACACCGGCCAGGTCGCGCCCCCGTCCGGTGGCGGTTCGAGCGGCGACCCCGGCGAGGAGCCCGGCAAGGAGCCCGTGGACCCGCCGCACGGCGACCCGAGCGAGACCCCTCCCCCGGACACCGACCGCCGCAGCATCGCCGTCGACAGCTACTACCGCCATGACGGCCGGCACCTCTCGCTGAACTACACCAACGGCGTACCCGCCTGCTACGGCCGGGCGAAGACCCCCGAGGTCGAGGAGCGCGCCGACGCGGTCGTCGTCAGGATCCCGCGTACGCCGGTGAAGCCGGACCCCGACCGCGCCTGCATCGAGATCGCGCTGATGGGCTCGATCGACGTCGTCCTCGACGAGCCGTTGGGGCGCCGGGCTGTGCTCGACGCCGCGCGCGACGGGTACGAGGTGCCCGAGGCCGCATCGCCGTACGAGTCGGACCAGGCGAAATAGCCCGGGCCGCCGCGCGGCGGGCCCACCGCAAACGACAACGACCCCACACCGGTGGCCGGTGTGGGGTCGTTCCCTGGGAGCTCTAGGTCAGTGGAACGAGTCGCCGCAGGCGCAGGAGCCGGTGGCGTTCGGGTTGTCGATCGTGAAGCCCTGCTTCTCGATCGTGTCCACGAAGTCGATGACGGCGCCGTTGAGGTAGGGGACGCTCATCCGGTCGACGACGACGTTCACGCCGTTGAAGTCGCTGACGACGTCACCGTCGAGGTTCCGCTCGTCGAAGAAGAGCTGGTAGCGCAGTCCGGAGCAGCCACCCGGCTGCACGGCGATCCGCAGCTGAAGGTCGTCGCGACCCTCCTGCTCGAGGAGTGCCTTCACCTTCGCGGCGGCGGCGTCGCTGACGTTGATGCTGTCCGTGCGGACCTGCGACTCGGTGGTCTCGACCTGCTCGGTCATGTGCTGCTCCCAAATTGCGTCGAAAAGACTGTCCTGCTGGCTTCAATGGTCGCACATCTCCAGGTATTCCCAAGAGTCTGTACCAGCCCACGGTAGACCGGGCAGGCTCAGGCCGACCAGGACCGCGCAGTCCGCTCGGCGAGACGGGCCAGACTGCCCGCGGGGTCGGCGAAGCTGGCCTCCTCCCCCACCAGGTCCGAAGTGGAGTAGGCGGACTCGATCCCCACCGCCCGCATCTCCCGGGATCCGATCAGCACCTTGCCGGCGAGCGCGATGCACGGGCGGACGGCCTCCGCGGCGGCCTGAGCGACGCCGTACGGCACCTTCCCGGAGCGGGACGAGAAGTCGAACGCACCCTCCCCCGTGAGCACGAGGTCCGCACGTCGGGCCCGCTCGGGCAGGCCGACCGCGGCAGAGACCAACTCGACGCCGGGCTGCCGGGTGGCTCCGAGCAGCAGGAGGGCGAACCCGAGACCGCCGGCCGCACCGGCACCCTTGGCCAGCGCCAGCTTCTTGTCGGTGGCGCCTGCGAGCCTCTCCAGGGTGGCGTCGACAGCGATCTTCCGGTCCTCCGCAACCCCCTTCTGCGGTCCGTACACGTTGGTGGCGCCGATGAGCCCGAGCAGCGGATTGTCCACGTCGGTAGCCGCGACGATCGAGATCCCCGCCAGTCGGGCGCGCGCCGCGGAGAGGTCGACCGTCTCGAGGCCGGCCAACGTGCGCGGGCCGCCGTCGAGCGCTCCGGCGGGCGTCGCCACCGCCCCCAGGGCGGCCAGCAGCCCGGCGCCGCCGTCGTTCGTACCCGACCCGCCGAGACCCACGATGATGGTCTGGGCACCGGCGTCGAGGGCTGCGGCGACGAGCTCGCCGACCCCGCGCGTGGTGGCCCGTTCAGGGTCGCGGTCGACCTCGGGCGTCAGGTGCAGCCCACACCCCTGGGCGGCCTCGATGTACGCCGTCGAGCCGTCGACCAGCACCGTGGCGGGCACCGGGTCGCCGTACGGTCCGGTCACGGTCACCGCGAGCAGGTCGCCCCCCAGGGAGGCGTGCAGAACGTCGACGAAGCCGGGTCCGCCGTCGGCCATCGGTACCAGGTCGAGCTCGTCATCGGGTGCGCGGCGACGCCAACCCTCGGCGATCGCCTCGGCGGCCTCGACAGCAGTCAGGGTGCCGGCGAACTTGTCCGGAGCGATGAGCACGCGCATGTCGTCATCCTGCCGTGCCCTGCGGTGTGTCGCTAGGTTGGGCCGGTGGCCGATGACTACCTGCTACGTCCGATGCGCCTCGATGACGTGCGCGCCGTGGAGCGGCTCACCGACGAAGCCTTCTCTGCGCTGGCCGTGACTCTGAGTCGGCCCTCAGCCCCGAAGCCGGAGCCGCGCTCTGAGGGCGCCTCGCGGCGGTGGGTGGCCTGGGCCCGACACATCGTCAGCACCGATCCCGGCGGTTGCTTCGTGGCCGAGGACGGTTCGGGGCTGATCGGCGCGGTCTCGGCGCTGCGCCGCGATACGACGTGGCTGCTCGCCACGCTCGCCGTCCGTCCCTCGCTCCAAGGCCGCGGTGTCGGCCGACAGCTGCTCGACGCGGCGCTCAGCTACGAACCAGGCTGCCTCCGGGCGATGGTCGCCTCATCGGACGCCCCCGCGGCCACCCGCCGCTACCGTCACGCCGGGTTCACCCTGCACCCGATGATGTCGCTACGCGGGAAAGTGCCCCGGGCTGCGCTCCCGGTGGTGGAGCGGGTCCGCGAGGGGTCGCTTGGCGACGTCGACCTGATGGACTCCGTGGACCGTCAGATCAGGGACTCGGCGCACGGGGTGGACCACGAGGTGATGGCCGGCACCTTCCGGCTCACGGTCGTCGACCGTTCCACCGGCCAGGGCTACGTGTACGTGCGCCCCGACGGGAGCCCGTACCTGCTGGCCGCCACCAACCGGCGTACCGCCACGGACCTGCTGTGGGAGGCACTGGCCTCGTCGAACCCGGACGAACCAGTCGAGATCGCCCATGTCACCGCGGCCAACGAGTGGGCGATCGACGTCGGGATGGCGGCCCGCCTCGACCTGCACGCGGACGGGTTCCTCGGGCTGCGTCAGATGAAGCCGCCCATGCCGTACCTGCCCAGCGGCCGGTTCCTCTGAGGCCCACCACCGCTGTGAAACGATGGGGCACGTGACGACAACAGATCTTCCTCTGCTGGTCCTGGGTAAGGGCACCGACCCGAGCGCCGAGCGTGGCGTCGAGTGCCCCGGCTCGCTGCCGCCCGCCTCCGACCCCGACCTGGTCGCCCGCGCGCAGGCCGCCAAGGAGGCTCTCGGGTCCCGGCTCTTCGTGCTCGGGCACCACTACCAGCGCGACGAGGTCATCACCTTCGCCGACGTCACCGGTGACTCGTTCAAGCTCGCCCGCGAGGCCGCCGCCCGGCCCGAGGCCGAGTTCATCGTCTTCTGCGGCGTGCACTTCATGGCCGAGTCGGCCGACATCCTGACCTCGCCCGAGCAGAAGGTGATCCTCCCCGACCTCGCGGCCGGCTGCTCGATGGCCGACATGGCGCGCATCGAGCAGGTCGAGGATGCGTGGGACGCGCTCGTCGACGCCGGCATCGCCGACTCCGTCGTACCGGTCACGTACATGAACTCCTCCGCCGACATCAAGGCGTTCTGCGGCCGCAACGGCGGCGCCGTCTGTACGTCGTCCAACGCGCAGGTCGCCCTGGAGTGGGCGTTCGAGCAGCACGGCCCGGACACCAAGGTGCTCTTCTTCCCCGACCAGCACCTCGGCCGCAACACGGCTGTGCTGCAGATGGGGTACTCACTCGACGACTGCGTGGTGTGGAACCCGCACAAGCCGAACGGTGGCCTGACCGCCGACGAGCTGCGCGCCGCCACGGTGATCCTGTGGAAGGGGCACTGCTCCGTCCACGGCCGGTTCACCCCCGAGGTGGTCGACGAGCTGCGTGCGACGGTGCCCGACATCCAGATCCTGGTTCACCCCGAGTGCACCTACGAGGTCGTCACGAAGGCCGACCTGGTCGGCTCGACCGAGTTCATCATCAACACGATCGAGGCCGCCGCACCCGGTACGTCGTGGGCGATCGGCACCGAGCTCAACCTCGTGCAGCGGCTCAAGAACGAGCACCCCGACAAGAACATCGTCTTCCTCGACAAGACGGTCTGCTACTGCTCGACGATGAACCGGATCGACCTGCCCCACTTCGTGTGGGCGCTGGAGAACCTGGTCGCGGGCAACGTAGTCAACCAGATCCAGGTCGACGCCGAGACCGAGAAGTGGGCGCTGGTCGCGCTGCAGCGGATGCTCGACCTGCCGGCCCGTACTGCCGCCAAGGACTGACGCCTCCCCCGTGCGGGCTCCGGCTCAGCGCAGGGTGGGCGCGTCCCAGAGCGGCATCCAGCGCGACAGGTCCGGCTCGATTCGGAGGTCCGAGCGGACCAGGTCGCGCACCTGCATCTCCACGAGGTTGTCGCGGGTGCTGGTCGACGTCGGCGCGAACGGGTAGAACGTGCCCTGCTTGTAGAGGTACACCAGGGCCAGGGTCCGGCCTGCCGGGTCGCGGAACGACACTGTCGAGCAGAGCAGCGACGGACCGAAGCCCTGCGCCTCGAGCCCGGTGTTGATCGCGTGCAGGTCGGTGACCAGCGCCTCCATGTGGTCCTGGCGGGCCACCAGCCAGGTGAACCCGAAGCTGTCGGTGCTCAGCTCGACGTCGGGGTCGTCGTCGTTGTCGAGCAACGACACGATGTCGGCCTGCGTCTGCGCGAAGGCGCCGCCCTCGGCGCCGCGGTAGCAGACACCGCCCACGCCGGTTGCCTGGAAGCCCGCCGCCGTCTGCAGCGTGATCGCGGCGGACGGCAGCGCGAACAGCGCGTCGAGGTTGTTGCGGGGTGGCTTCCGCCGCCCGAGGATCGCGTCGAACATCTTCACCGGCGCGTGGTCACCCGCCCAGCGTCGGCGGCGGGAAGCCGCCGTCCATCGGCCGACCCAGCTCGGCGGACACCTTGGCCAGCTGCTCGAGCCGCTGCTCCAGCGACGGGTGGGACGACGTGATCGTCTTCAGGCTGATCCCGGCGACAGCGGGGGCGATGAAGAACGCGTTCATCGGCTGGGCGGCGCGCAGGTCCTTGGTCGGGATGCTGGCGATGTCGCCGGTGATCTTGGTCAGCGCGCTCGCGAGAGCCGACGGCTTGCCGGTGAGGAACGCCCCGGCGCGGTCGGCGCTGAGCTCCCGGTAGCGCGACAGCAGCCGGGTGAGCAGGAAGCTGACGGCGTACGTGACCACGCTGACCAGCAGCACGACCAGCCAGATCGGCGCTCCGCCGGCGTTGTTGCCGCCCCGTCGTCCGCCTCCGAAGATGGCGCCGTACTGGGCTCCGCGCGTCGCCATCCCGGCGATGATCCCGGCGGACGACGCCAGCGTCATCACCAGCACGTCGCGGTGAGCCACGTGCGACAGCTCGTGCGACAGGACGGCCTCGACCTCCTCGGCCGAGAGCCGGTCGAGCAGACCGGTCGTGACACAGACCGCCGCGCGGCTCGGGGAGCGCCCGGTCGCGAAGGCGTTCGGCAGATCCGTGTACGCGATCGCGACCCGTGGCTTCGGCATGTCGGCCAGAGCGCAGAGCCGGTCGATCACTCCGTGCAGCTCGGGTGCCTCGTGCGGCTCGACCACGCGGGCCCGCATCGCCTTCAGCGCCAGCGTGTCGGAGTTGTACCACTGGAACCAGATGAAGCCGAGCCCGCCGAGGCCGATCAGCATGATCAGCCCAGGGCTGTTGCCGAACAGCCCGATCATCACCGCCATGAACGCGACGAACAGGCCCCCGAGCAGGAACATCACCAGCGTCATCCGAGCGGTCAGCCCGGTGTCGTTGATGAAGCGAGTACGTGACATCGAGTCAGCCTGGGATCAGACCGTCGTCGGCCAGCATCTCGCGGACCTCGTCGATGGTGGCGTCGGCCGGCGGGAGGATCAGGTCGGAGTCGTGGAGGGAGTCGTCGGGCATGCGGCTGCCCTTCGTGCGGACGGCGTCGAGGAGTACAGCGAGCCCGGCCTCGAAACGAGGCTCGTCGCCCTCGTCCACGGCGGTCTCGACCTCGGCGTCGAGCGTGTTGAGCTCGTCGAGATGCGACTCGTCGAGCTCCCACTGGCCCTCGTTGAGAATGCGGACGATCATGCCTGACCCTCCTCCTTCTGCGGTTCGCTGGTCAGCTCGGCGGCCGGGCTGTCACCCGACTCGAGACTGTTCTGCCCGGAGCCCGAGACGCCGGCCTTCAACGCGGCCAGCTCGGCCTCGACGTCGGACTGGGCGGACATCGACTCGAGCTCGCGAGAGATGTCGTCGCCGCGACCGATCGCGCTGGCGTCGTCGAGCGCACCGGAGGCGATGAGCTCGTCGATCGCGCCGGCACGGGCCTGCATCTGCGCCGTCTTGTCCTCGGCGCGCTGCACCGCCATCCCGACGTCACCCATCTCTTCCGAGATGCCCGAGAACGCCTCGTTGATGCGGGTCTGCGCCTCGGCGGCCGTGTAGGTGGCCTTGATCGTCTCCTTGCGCGTACGGAACGCCTCGACCTTGGCCTGCAGCCGCTGGGAGGCGAGCGTGAGCTTCTCCTCCTCGGCCTGGAGCTGCGCCTGCTGGGCACGCAGGTCGTTCACCTGGCCGGCGAGCGCGGACTTGCGGGTCAGCGCCTCGCGAGCGAGGTCCTCGCGCCCTACGCCGAGCGCCTTCTGGGCCTGCTCGGTGAGCTTGCGCTCCTGCTGCTCGAGCTGCGCCACCTGCAGCTCGACGCGCTTGCGGCTGGTGGCCACGTCGGCCACGCCGCGGCGTACCTTCGAGAGCAGCTCCACCTGACGCTGGTAGCTGTAGTCGAGGGTCTCGCGGGGATCTTCGGCCCGGTCGAGAGCCTTGCTGGCCTTGGACCGGAAGATCAGGCTGATGCGCTTCATGAGGCTCATCGGGCGGGCCCCCTTGTCTGTGAGGTCATGGGTGGGTCGTCGTCTCCACCCTACGGGGGAACGCGTGGGCGGAGTAGAAGGTTCCGCTGGGTACGCTGGGCGTTGCGGCGACCAACCGGCCGGCCGCTCGTGACCTGCATCAAGGGAAGACGCCACGTTGTTCCGACGTACCAAGCCCACCGACAGCTCCGTCCAGGCGGCCCCCGTCAAGGAGGGCGGCAAGGGCCGACCCACTCCTTCGCGCAAGGAGGCCGAGGCTCTGGCCAAGGCACGCGCCAAGGCGCCTCGCGACAAGAAGGCCGCCCGACAGCTCCTTCGTGAGCGTCGAGCGGAGCAGAACGCCAAGATGCGCCAAGGGTTGAGGTCGGGCGAAGAGCGCTACCTGCCGGCGCGCGACCAGGGCCCGGTGCGCCGGTTCGTGCGCGACTTCATCGACTCGCGGCTGAGCCTGGCCGAGTTCCTGCTGCCCCTGCTGATCATCATCATGCTGACCCGCCCGATGGCGCCGGAGTTCAGCGACGGACTGTGGGGCGCGACGATGCTCCTGGTGGTCATCGACACGATGCTGTTGGTGTTCCGCCTCAAGCGCGAGCTGAAGACCCGCTTCCCCGACGAGTCGCACAAGGGCACCACCGGGTACGCCGTCCTGCGCGCGCTCCAGATCCGCTGGCTGCGCCTGCCGAAGCCGCAGGTCAAGCTCGGCACCAAGCTGCCCGACCGCTACTGAGCGTCGACATTCCGGCCGAGGGCCGCTTCGACCCGCTCCACCTTCGCGGTGAGCTGGCCGTCGTACCCCGGCCGGATGTCGGCCTTGAGCACGAGCCCGACGCGTGGGGATGACGCGGCGACGACGTCGACGGCCCGCTTGACCACGGCCATCACCTCGTCCCACTCCCCCTCGACGTTGGTGAACATCGCGTTGGTCTCGCACGGGAGGCCGGACTCGCGGACGACGCGGACCGCCTCGGCGACCGCCTGGCTGACGCCGCCGGTCTCGTCGGTGGCCGCGGGACTGATGCTGAAGGCAACGAGCATTTGGCCAACCTAGCGACCCGGATTCGTGTTGAGCGGCCTGGGTACGTTCAGGTCATGGAATATCGCAATCTCGGCAACAGCGGCCTGAAGGTCTCGGAGATCTCGTACGGGAACTGGCTCACCCACGGCTCCCAGGTGGAGGAGGACGCCGCGGTCGCCTGTGTGCGACGCGCGCTCGACGAGGGCATCTCCACCTTCGACACCGCCGACGTCTACGCCAACACCAAGGCGGAGACCGTGCTCGGCAAGGCGCTCGCCGGTGAGCGGCGTGAAGGCCTGGAGATCTTCACCAAGGTCTACTGGCCCACCGGCCCCGGCAAGCACAACGACCACGGGCTCTCCCGCAAGCACATCATGGAGTCGATCAACGCCTCCCTGAAGCGACTCGACACCGAGTACGTCGACCTCTACCAGGCGCATCGCTACGACCACGAGACGCCGCTCGAGGAGACGATGGAGGCGTTCGCCGACGTCGTCCGCTCCGGCAAGGCGCACTACATCGGCGTCTCCGAGTGGACCGCCGACCAGATCCGCCGCGGCCATGAGCTGGCCCGCGAGCTCCGGATCCCGTTCGTGTCGAACCAGCCGCAGTACAACATGCTGTGGCGCATCATCGAGCCCGAGGTCGTCCCGACCTCGCAGGAGCTCGGCATCGGTCAGATCGTCTGGTCACCGATCGCGCAGGGCGTGCTCACCGGCAAGTACAAGGCGGGTCAGCAGCCGCCCGCGGGCTCGCGCGCGACCGACGACAAGGGCGGGTCGAACATGATCTCCCGCTGGATGAAGGACGACGTGCTCACCCGCGTCGAGCAGCTCCAGCCGATCGCTGACGAGGCCGGCCTGTCGATGGCCCAGCTCGCTGTCGCCTGGGTGCTCCAGAACGACAACGTCTCCTCGGCGATCATCGGCGCCTCGCGGCCCGAGCAGGTCACCGAGAACGTGAAGGCGGCCGGCGTACGGCTCGAGCCCGCCGTCATGAAGCAGATCGACGACGTGCTCGAAGGCGTCATCGAGCGCGACCCGGCGAAGACCGTGTCGCCGGAGAAGCGCGACTTCAGCTGACCTTGCCCGGTCGTGCGGGCCAGCCCTCCCGATAGGGAGGCGTGGGCCGCACGGCCGGTGCGTCAGGTCGCGGCGTGCAGGCTCATCGGGCCGTAGACCTCGCGGTCGCCCTCGAAGAGGGTGACCGCGTCCACGCCGTCCTCGGCGAGCTCCTGCCAGGTCTCGCCGACCCACGACTCGGCGTCGCTCTGCGACGGGAACGTCGGGGTGCCGAGCGTCGTGGTCACCTCGGCACCTGCGGCGTCCTCGAACCGCCAGCGCCAGACGGACTGCGGGCTCGACTCGCTGCTGCCGAACGGGGAGGGCTCGAGAGAGTGCGTCATGTGGCGAGGGTAACGCCGCCCACCCACCGAGACCCTTTGCGCTCCCCGGGGCGGCGTGGGATCGTGAGCCTGCATACCTGCCCCACGACGGGAAAGCCGGTCCGAAGCCGGCGCTGACCCGCAACCGTAGGCCGTCCTCGACACCACGAGGCACGGTGAGCCGGAACACCGTGGCGGGGCAGCGGCTCCACTCATCCGTCGAGGTCTACGGGACGGGGCCGGTCCACGGTCGGCCCCTTGGTGCCCCCCGCGGCCCGGTTCTTGTCATGTGAACCGCCGCTAGAAAGGGCCCCTGGCTCATGAAGTTCCCCCTGCGCCGCACGACTGCCGCGCTCATCACCCTGCTCGTGACCGGCTTCGCGCTGGTCGCGACCGCCTCCTCCGCATCTGCTGAGGACGGCTACCGCTACTGGAACTACTCCCACCTCGCGGGCGACACGTTCGAGTTCGCCCAGACCGGCCCCGGTGACGTGACGCCGAAGGACGGCGACGTCGAGGGCTGGCGCTACGGCACCTCGACGGTGTCCCAGGGGATCAGCCCCCGCGCCGACCTCGCCACCGTCACCTTCGACGCGGTTTGTGGCGACACCGAGGCCGCTGCGGGCGAAAAGCGCGTCGCGGTCCTCATCGACTACGGCACCGAGTCCGACGCCGACGGGGCCACCGCGCCCGAGCCGCGGGCCGAGTGCGCGGTGGTTCCGAACGACGCCAACGGGCAGCAGGTGCTCGACGACGTGGTCGACCTCCGCGCCGACCAGGGCATGATCTGCGCCCTCGACGGCTACCCCGCCAAGGGCTGCGGCGAGCCGGTCGGCGATGCCGAGGTCAGCGCCGAGCAGCAGAACGTGGAGTTCGTCCTGCCCGCCGCCGAGACAGACGACGCCGCGGCGCCGGTGGCAGCCGAGTCCGAGGACGGCGGTACGCCGTGGACGCTGATCGCCGTCGCGCTCATCGTCGCCGCCCTCGCGGCAGTCGCCGTACCGCTCTACCGTCGCAACCGCGACGCCTGATCGAGTAACCCACCAGGCCGTCCGATGCGCCCCCAGCACCGCCTCACCTACCCCCGGAACCTGCATCCGGGGGCCTGGTGGCTGTGGGCGATCGGGCTGGCCGCGGCGGCGAGCCGCACCCAGAACCCGGTGCCACTCGCGTTGCTGCTCGTGGCGGGCGGGCTGGTGGTCGCCGCGCGCCGTACCAACGCGCCCTGGGCCCGGTCGTACGGCGCGTTCCTCAAGCTGGCCCTGCTGATCATCGGCATCCGGATCCTGTTCCAGGCACTGCTGTCGACCGGGTCGCAGGGCCCCACGGTCCTGTTCACGCTGCCGTCGCTGCCGATGCCGGACGCGAGCGGCCTCAAGCTCGGCGGCCAGGTCACCCTCGAGGCCGTGCTGCGCGCGTTCTACGAGGGGCTGCAGCTTGGCGTGATCCTCTGCTGCATCGGCGCCGCCAACGCGCTCGGCAGTGCACGCCGGCTGCTGCGCTCGGTGCCCGGAGCGCTGTACGAGATCGGAGTGGCCGCCGTGATCGCGTTGACCTTCGCGCCGCAGCTTGTGACCGACGCGCAACGTGTCCGGGCCGCTCACCGCCTGCGTGGCCGCCGTACCCGCGGCCCACGAGCCCTGGCCCGGTTGGCGATGCCCGTGCTCGAGGGCGCGCTCGAGCAGTCCGTCGAGCTCGCCGCCGCCATGGACTCCCGCGGCTACGGCCGCACGACGGACGCCAGCCGCGTCTCCCGCCGGCTGACCGCCACCCTGGTCTTCGGAGGGCTGCTCGGGGTGATGGTCGGCGTCTACGGCCTCCTCGACGCGAGCGCCTCGTCGTGGATCGGTCTGCCGATGCTGATCACCGGGGCCGCCCTGGCAACACTCGGTATCGCCGTCGGGGGCCGTCGTACCGGGCGCACGAAGTACCGGCCCGACCCGTGGGCGCTGCCCGAGTGGCTGGTCGCCGCCAGCGGCGTCGCCGCGGCGGTCGCCATGTGGGTCAACGTGGAGACCGCGCCCGCCGAGCTCTACCTGGCGTCGGTGACGATGGTCCCGCCGGTGCCGCTGCTGGCATGCCTGGGGATCCTGGTGGCTGTGCTGCCCGCCGTCCTCGCACCTCCCCCGCCCGTCGCGGGCCCGCAGCCTGTCGCAGCCGAACAGCCGAGAGAGAAGGTGGCGGCGTGATCAGGTTCGAGGACGTCAGCGTCCGGTTCGCCGACGCCGCGAGCCCGGTGCTGAGCGGGGTCGACCTCACCATCCCCGAGGGCGAGCTGGCCCTGGTCGTGGGCCGCACCGGCTCGGGCAAGAGCACCCTGCTCCGGGCGATCAACGGGCTGGTGCCGCACTTCACGGGCGGCACCCTCGGCGGTCGGGTCCTGGTCGACGGCCGCGACACCCGCGACCACCGGCCGCGCGACCTGGCCGATGTCGTCGGGTACGTCGGCCAGGAGCCGCTGTCCGGGTTCGTCACCGACGTCGTCGAGGACGAGCTCGCCTACGGCATGGAGTCGCTGGGGCTGCCGGCCGACGTGAT
The DNA here is from genome assembly GCA_963768905.1 of uncultured Actinomycetota bacterium. GTDB lineage: Bacteria > Actinomycetota > Actinomycetes > Propionibacteriales > Nocardioidaceae > Nocardioides_B. Next base: position 34,477 of record CAVYJQ010000002.1, read on the forward strand.
GCGCAAGCGCGTCGAGGAGACGCTCGACCTGCTCGGGCTGGCCGACGTCCGCGACCGCCCGCTGACGTCCCTGTCGGGGGGCCAGCAGCAGCGCGTGGCGATCGGCGCCGTGCTCACGACCCACCCGCGCATCCTCGTGCTCGACGAGCCCACCTCGGCGCTCGACCCGGTCGCCGCCGAGGACGTGCTCGGCACCCTGCAACGACTGGTCCACGACCTCGGCCTGACCGTCGTCCTCGCGGAGCACCGCCTCGAACGGGTCGCGCAGTACGCCGACCGGGTCGTCCTCGTGCCCGGCGGCGGACGTCCCGTCGTGTCCGGGCCGCCCGACGAGGTGCTGGCGACGTCCCCCGTTGCCCCGCCGGTCGTCGAGCTGGGTCGGATCGCCGGCTGGTCCCCGCTGCCGCTGTCCGTGCGCGACGCCCGACGTCAGGCCGCCCCGCTGCGGGAGCAGCTGGGTCGGGTGGGTGCGCCCGAGCGCGACATCGATCTGGGTACGACGATCGCGCACGCCGAGCACCTCGTGGCGTCGTACGGCCGGGTGCCCGCCCTGCGTGGGGTCAGCGTCGGCATCGCCCGCGGCGAGGTCGTCGCCCTGATGGGGCGCAACGGCGCCGGCAAGTCGACGCTGCTGAAGGCGCTGGTCGGACTGCGCCGCCCGGAGTCGGGGCGGCTGCTCGTCGACGGACAGGTGCCCGCCGATCTCCGGCCGCAGCAGCTGCTGCACCACGTCGGGCTCGTCCCGCAGGAGCCGGGCGACCTCCTGTACGCCCACACCGTCGACGCCGAGTGCGCGCAGGCGGACCGTGACTGCGGAGCCGCGCCTGGTACGACGTTGGCGCTGTTCGACCGGCTCTCCCCCGGAGTCGACGGGTCCCAGCACCCGCGCGACCTGTCGGTCGGCCAGCGGCTGACCCTGGCGCTGGCGATCGTGCTCGCCGCGCGTCCGCCGCTTGTCCTCCTCGACGAGCCGACCCGCGGCCTCGACTACACCGCGAAGCACCGGCTGGTCGAGATCCTGCGCGACCTGGCCGCCGAGGGCCACGCGGTCCTACTCGCCACGCATGACGTCGAGCTGGTCGCCGAGGTGGCGACCCGCGTGCTCGTGATCGCCGACGGCGAGCTCGTCGCCGACGGGCCGACGGTCGACGTCGTCGTCTCCTCGCCGGCGTTCGCGCCGCAGGTGGCGAAGGTGCTCGCCCCGTTGCCGTGGCTGACCCCGACCGAGGTCGCCGTCGCGCTGGCTGACGAGCAGGTGGCGCGATGAACCTCGTGCCGGTCCACGCACGCTCGGGGCTCGCGCTCACGCTGGTGTTCGTCGTCGGCATCGCCGCCTTCGGCTGGCCGTTCTTCATCGAGCCGGGCTCGGCGCTCGACTCCTCCCACTCCGGCGACGCGCCGTTCCTCTTCGTGGTGCTCCTGCCCTTGCTCGCCGCCGTGGTGCTGGCCGAGCTGACCTCCGGCGGCATCGACGCCAAGGCGGTGGCGTTGCTCGGGATGCTCGCGGCGGTCGGCGGGGCGCTGCGCGCGCTCGGCCCCGGAACGGCCGGGCTCGAGCCCACGTTCGTGGTGATCGTGCTGGGCGGACGCGTCTTCGGGCGCGGGTTCGGGTTCGTGCTCGGCGCGTTGACGATCCTGGTCGGCGCCCTGATCACGGGCGGGGTCGGCCCGTGGCTGGTCTTCCAGATGCTGGCCGCGGGCTGGGTCGGGTTCTTCGCCGGCATGCTGCCGCGAGTGCGTGGACGCTCGGAGGTGATCGTGCTGGCGGCGTACGCGGCGGTGGTCAGCCTGCTCTACGGCCTCGTCATGAACCTGTGGTTCTGGCCGTTCGCGGCGTACGGCCCGGAGGTCACGTACGTCGCCGGCGATGCGGCCGCGGCCAACCTGGGCCGGTACCTGCTCTTCTACGTCACCACGTCGCTGCCCTGGGACCTGGGGCGAGCGGTGCTCTGCCTGGTGGTGGTCCTGCTCGCGGGGACCGCTCTGCTGCGGGCGCTCCGTCGCGCCGGCCGCCGGGCCGCCTTCGAGGTACCGGTGGCGTTCGAGCGATGACCGTCATGCGCACTCTGGTGATCGGCGGCGCGCGATCCGGCAAGTCGCTGCAGGCCGAGCGCCTGCCTCGCGGACGAGCCGCGGTCACGTACGTCGCGACCGGCTACCCCGCGGGGCACGACGACGAGTGGTCGGACCGGGTACGTCGCCACCAGCAGGACCGGCCCGCGCACTGGACGACGATCGAGACGACCGACCTGGTCCCCCTGCTGGCGACCGAGGGCGATCCGCTGCTCGTCGACTGCCTGACACTCTGGCTCACCCGGGTGATGGACCGGCACGACGCCTGGGACGACGCGACCTGGACGACGTCCGGCGAGGCGGCCGTCGACCGGGAGGTCGCAGCGCTCGTCGGGGCCTGGCGAACCACCCGACGTCACGTCGTGGCGGTCACCAACGAGGTCGGCCAGGGTGTGGTCCCCGCGACGGCTGCGGGTCGTCGGTTCCGCGACCAGATGGGGCGCCTCAACACCGCCATCGCCGAACACTGCACGGATGTGCTGTGGTGCGTCGCCGGTAGGGTCACGCGCTTGTGAACGCGCTTCGTCTCGCCCTCGGAACCCTCACCGTGTTTCCCGTGTCGGCCCCGGTCGTCGACCGAAAGTCAGCCGGCTGGGCAATGGTGCTCGCGCCCGCGGTCGGCGCCCTGCTGGCGCTGCCCGTGTTGCTGCTGCTCGCGGTGCTCGAACCAGCGTCACCGCTGCTCCGCGCGACCCTGGCCGTCGGGCTGCTCGCGCTGCTCACCCGCGGCCTGCACCTCGACGGGCTGGCCGACACCGCCGACGGCCTCGGCAGCGGACGCCCGCCCGAGCAGGCGCTGGAGGTGATGCGCCGCGGCGACGTCGGGCCGTTCGGGGTCGTCACGCTGGTGCTGGTGCTGCTCGCTCAGGTCGCCGCGCTGGCCCAGCTCGACGCGGAGGGTCTCGGTGCAGCCGCCGTCCTGACGGCGCTCGTGATCAGCCGGCTGGCCCTGCCGCTCGCCTGCTCCCGTGGCGTTCCGGCGGCGCGGACCGACGGCCTCGGTCCGATGGTGGCCGGATCGGTGGGGCGCGGCAGTGCCGTGGTCGCGGTGGCTCTCGCGTACGTCATCCTGCTCGTCGGCCTGCTGACGACCGACGCTCCGCTGGCGCTGGTGGCGACCGCGCCGCTGGGGTTGCTCGCCGGTCTGGCCGTCGTCGTACGGGCGGTCCGCCGCCTCGGCGGCATCACCGGCGACGTCCTCGGCGCGGCCGTCGAGGCCACGTTCACCGCGACGCTGGTGCTGCTCACGCTGCTCTGAGGCAGCGCAGCGCCGTCAGGACTCGCGGACGCCCGGCGTCATGAACGGCGGCTTGGTCACCACGAACACCTCGGGCCGACCGCGGACGTCGACCAGCACCTCGGCGCCGTCGGTGACCTGGGCGGCGACCAGCGCGAGCCCGACGCCCTTGCGCAGGCTCGGCGAGAACGTGCCCGACGTGATCTGACCGACCGGGACGTCGGCCGTCAGCAGCACCCGCATGCCGGGGCGCGGGATGCCGCGGCCGGTGGCGACCAGGCCGCGAAGCACCCGCTTCGGACCGGCCTCCTTCTCGGCCGTCAGGACGTCCTTGCCCCAGAACGCGTCCTTCTTCCAGCCGACCGCCCAGCCGAGACGCGCCTGGACCGGGGTGACGTCGAGGCTGATGTCCTGCCCGTGCAGCGGGTAGCCCATCTCGGTGCGCAGCGTGTCGCGGGCTCCGAGCCCGCACGGCAGTACGCCGTACTGCTCGCCCGCCGCCATCAGTGCGTCCCAGAGCGCAACGGCGACCTCGTTCGGGGCGACCAGCTCGTAGCCGCGCTCGCCGGTGTAGCCGGTGCGGCACACCACGACGGACGCTCCCTCGAACTCCGCCTCGGCGAACGACATGTACTCGTGGCCGACCGGGAGGCCGAGCGCCTGCAGGACCTCGTCCGACTTGGTGCCCTGAACGGCGAGGACGGCGTGGCTGTCGTGCTGGTTCTCCACGACGACACCTTCGGGAGCCTCCGCCGCGAGCCGACGCACGACCTCGGCCGTGTTGGCGGCGTTCGGGATCAGGAAGACGTGCTCGTCGTTGTGCAGGTACGCGATCAGGTCGTCGACGATGCCGCCGGTCGCGTCGTCGCAGCACAGCGTGTACTGGGCCTTGCCGGGGCCGATCTTGCCCAGGTCGTTGCTCAGCGTCGCGTTGACGTACGCCGCTGCGCCCGGCCCGGTGATGCTGGCCTTGCCGAGGTGGCTGACGTCGAAGACGCCCACCGACTCGCGCACGCCGGCGTGCTCCTTGAGCACCCCGGAGTACTCCAGCGGCATCTCCCAGCCGCCGAACTCCGCCATCTTGGCGCCCAGCGCCACGTGGCGTTCGTGCAGGGGCGAGACCTTCAAGGAGGCCGAGGGCGCGACGTCATTGTTGTCCGCGGGATGCATGGGCCGAACCTACCTCAGCGTCCTGCGGGCTAACATTCGACGCGGACCCCCTCGATGTTGGCGCGCCCAGCTCGAGACCACCCCCGAGGATCGGACCTGAGTGACCACCTTCACCCTCCGCAAGGGCTCCCCGGACAAGACCCGCACCGACGTCGTCGTCATCGGCGTCGTGTCGACCAGCAAGGGTCTCGCGGCGGCACCGGGAGGTGAGGGTGTGTCGTCGGCGTACGGCCGCAAGTTCGCCCCGCTGCTGTCCACCATGGGCTTCGCGGGCAAGCCGGGTGAGGCTGCCAAGATCCCGACCGGCGGGGTGATCAAGTCGCCGATGCTCGTGGTCGTGGGGCTCGGCGCCGAGGCCGACCTGACACCGAACGCCGTACGTCGCGCCGCAGGGGTGGCAGCGCGCTCGATCTCCAACGCCGCCAGCGTCGCGCTCGCGCTGCCCGCGGAGGACCCGGAGTACGTCCGCGCCGTCGTCGAGGGCTTCGCCCTGGGCGGCTACGCCTTCTCCGAGTACAAGTCGTCGTCGCCGAACGACGGACCGGGCGAGGTCGTCGTGCTCAGTGACGCCGCACGGAACAAGGCCGCGGCCGAGGCCGTCGAGACCGCGCAGGTGGTCGCCACTGCGGTGGCGCGAGCCCGCGACTGGGTCAACACCCCGCCGGGAGACCTGACGCCGCCCGCCTTCGCCGACGCCGTGTCCGCTGCCGCCAAGGGGCAGAAGGTCACCGTCACGGTGATGGACGAGAAGAAGCTCGCCGACGGCGGCTTCGGCGGCATCCTCGGCGTCGGGCAGGGCTCGGCGAACCCGCCGCGACTGGTGCAGCTCAGCTACAAGCCGCGCGGCGCGAAGGCACACCTCGGGCTGGTCGGCAAGGGCATCACCTTCGACTCGGGCGGCCTCACCATCAAGCCGGGCGCCTCGATGCAGACGATGAAGTGCGACATGGCCGGAGCCGCAGCCGTGGCCAGCGCGACCCTGGCCATCGCCGAGCTCGGGCTGCCCATCGCCGTGACGGCCTGGGTGCCGATGGCGGAGAACATGGTCTCCGGCAACGCCACCCGCCCCGGCGACGTGCTCACCATGTACGGCGGCAAGACGGTGGAGGTGCTGAACACCGACGCCGAAGGACGGCTGATCCTCGCGGACGCCCTCGTGCTGGCCTCCGAGCAGAAGCCCGACGTACTCCTCGACGTCGCCACGCTGACGGGCGCCTGCGAGATGGCGCTGGGCGACCGGGTGGGCGGCCTGCTCGGCAACGACGACGCGCTCGTGCGGCAGGCGATCGCCGCCGGTGACCGGGTCGGTGAGGCGTTCTGGCAGCTGCCGATCTCCCCCGAGATGACGGTGAAGGTCCGCACCTACAGCAAGGTCGCCGACCTGATGCAGCACAACATCGACCTGTACGGCGGCGCGCTCTACGCGGCGGCGTTCCTGCAGGAGTTCGTCCCGGAGGGCCAGCGCTGGGCGCACTTCGACATCGCCGGCCCCGGGTTCAACGGGCGGGCGCCGTACGGTCACGTCACCAGTGGCGGCACCGGCGTCGCGGTCTCCACGCTGGTCGAGCTCGCGACGGAGCTCTCGAGCGCCTAGGACTTGTTGCGGCGGTTGTACTCGCGCATCCGCGCCGGGTAGCCGACCACCCCGGCGTCGTACGACGGGATCCCGCGCTTGTTCGCGAACGCGTGCGCCCACTCGATCGACGGAACCCGGCGGCGCGTCCACTCGCCGTCGTGCGCGACCAGCATCATCGTCACGTCGGTGACCGCCGTGCGGGGCTCGACGAAGCCCTCGACGCCGCGGCGACTGCTCGCGAACTCGGTGAGGTGCTTCTCGTCAGCCGTGTCGGAGCCGCGCACCGTGGTCGGCCCCTTGCCGCCCGGGCGGCGCATCTTGGTGCCGCTACGTCGGAAGCGGTCGAGGAATGCCATGCGCCTAGTGTGACGCACCGGCCCCAGCGCCACCGCGGGTCGACACGACTGCCTCCCCTCTCCGGGCATCGGCGACACCCGATGTGGACAGGATCGCGTTTGGTGGAAAGATGACCGGGACGGTCAACAGCGAGGGAGCGGATCCAGGGTGGCGGACGCCGGCAAGAACTTCGACGTAGTGATCCTCGGCGCGGGCAGCGGCGGCTACGCCTGCGCCCTCCGAGCCGCACAGCTCGGACTGACAGTCGCCCTGGTCGAGAAGGGCAAGCTCGGCGGCACGTGTCTGCACGTCGGCTGCATCCCCACCAAGGCGCTGTTGCACGCGGCCGAGGTCGCCGACTCCGCCCGCGAGTCCGAGCAGTTCGGCGTCAACGCCACGCTCGAGGGCATCGACATGGGCGGCGTCAACAAGTACAAGGACGGCGTCGTCAGCCGGCTCTTCAAGGGGCTCACCGGCCTGATCAAGGGCCGCGGCATCACCGTCATCGAGGGCGAGGGCCGCCTGGTCGCGCCGAACACCGTCGAGGTGAACGGCGAGCAGTACGTCGGCGGGGCCGTCGTACTGGCCAGCGGGTCGTACTCCAAGTCCCTCCCCGGCCTCGAGGTCGACGGTCAGCGGGTGCTCACCTCCGAGCACGCCCTGACCCTCGACCACGTGCCGGCGTCCGCGATCGTGCTCGGCGGCGGCGTCATCGGCTGCGAGTTCGCCAGCGTGTGGAAGTCGTTCGGGGCCGACGTGACCATCGTCGAGGCGCTGCCCCGGCTGGTCGCCGCGGAGGACGAGGCCGTCTCCAAGCTCCTGGAGCGCGCGTTCAAGAAGCGCGGCATCGGCTTCAAGGTCGGCACGCCGTTCGAGAAGGTCGAGCACACCGAGGACGGCGTCCGCGTGACCGTCCAGGGCGGCGAGACGATCGACGCCGAGGTGCTCCTGGTCGCCGTCGGACGTGGCCCGACGACCCAGGGCCTCGGGTACGAGGAGCAAGGCATCGCGATGGACCGCGGCTTCGTCACGACCGACGAGCGGCTTCGGACGAACGTCGAGGGCGTCTACGCCGTGGGCGACATCGTCCCGGGCCTCCAGCTCGCGCACCGCGGGTTCCAGCAGGGCATCTTCGTGGCCGAGGAGATCGCCGGCCTCGAGCCGAAGCCGATCGACGAGACCGGCATCCCCCGCGTCACCTACTGCGACCCGGAGGTCGCCTCCGTCGGCCTCAACGAGAGCGCCGCCCAGGAGCAGTACGGCGCCGACCAGGTCGAGTCGCTGACCTACGACCTCGGCGGCAACGGCAAGAGCCAGATCCTGAAGACCCAGGGGTTCATCAAGCTCGTGCGCCGCAAGGACGGTCCTGTCGTCGGCGTGCACATCGTCGGGGCCCGCGCCGGCGAGCTGATCGGTGAGGCTCAGCTGATCTACAACTGGGAGGCGTTCCCCGAGGACGTCGCCCCGCTGGTGCACGCGCACCCGACCCAGAACGAGGCACTCGGCGAAGCGCATCTCGCGCTTGCCGGCAAGCCACTGCACGCCCACTCATAGACTCACCCACGACTTCATCCAGCGAAGCCCCACAAGGAGCGAAGGAACGCAATGGCGACCTCAGTCACTCTCCCCGCACTCGGCGAATCCGTCACCGAAGGCACCGTCACCCGCTGGTTGAAGCAGCCGGGCGACCAGGTCCAGGTCGACGAGCCTCTGCTCGAGGTCTCCACCGACAAGGTGGACACCGAGATCCCCTCCCCGGTCGCCGGCACCCTGATCGAGATCAAGGTGCAGGAGGACGAGACCGTCGAGGTCGGTGCCGAGCTGTGCACCGTCGGCGACGAGGGCGAGTCCGGAGGCCAGGACGAGCAGCCCTCTGACGAGGCCGAGGAGCAGCCCGCCGACGACGAGTCCGGCGACGAGTCCAGCGACAAGGCTGAGGAGTCCGGCGAGGACGACGACGACCGCAAGACCGAGACGGAGACCGAGCCGCCGGCCGCCGAGACCGACGACGCTCCCCCGGCGCAGGAGACCGCGCCCGCCTCGAGCGACACCAAGCAGGAGGCGGAGGCCTCCCAGGGCGGCAGCGGAGGCGGCGGTACGCCGGTCACGCTCCCCGCTCTGGGCGAGTCCGTCACCGAGGGCACCGTCACCCGCTGGTTGAAGCAGGTCGGCGACGACGTGGCGGTCGACGAGCCCCTGCTCGAGGTCTCCACCGACAAGGTCGACACCGAGATCCCCTCCCCGGTCGCCGGCAAGCTGCTGGAGATCAAGGTGCAGGAGGACGAGACGGTCGAGGTCGGCGCCGAGCTGGCGATGATCGGCTCCGGCGACGCCGCGCCCGCGCCCGAGAAGGAGCCCGAGCCCGAGCCGGAGGCCGAGAAGGAGCCCGAGCCCGAGGCCAAGGAGGAGAAGAAGGCCGAGCCGGAGCCGGAGCCCGAGAAGAAGCCGGAGCCGAAGCAGGAGTCCAAGCCCGAGCCTGAGAAGAAGCCCGAGCCGAAGCAGGAGACTGCCCCGTCGTCCGGCGGCACCGACGGCGCCTACGTGACTCCGCTCGTCCGGAAGATGGCTGCCGAGCACGGCGTGGACCTCTCGGCGCTCACCGGCAGCGGTGTCGGCGGCCGGATCCGCAAGCAGGACGTGCTCGACGCCGCCAAGGCGGCCGAGAAGCCCAGCGCCCCGGAGCAGCCGGCAGCAGCAGCCTCCTCGGCTCCCGCGGCATCGAAGCCGTCGTCGGCCCCGAGCCCGCTGCGCGGCAAGACCGAGCCGATGAGCCGCCTGCGCAAGGTGATCGCGAAGCGGATGGTCGAGTCGCTGCAGACCTCTGCGCAGCTCACCACCGTGGTCGAGGTCGACGTCACGCCGATCGCGCGGCTGCGCGACTCGGTCAAGGCGGAGTTCGCGGCCCGCGAAGGCGTCAAGCTGTCGTTCATGCCGTTCTTCGCGAAGGCTGCGGTCGACGCCCTGAAGGCGCACCCGTCGCTCAACGCGACGCTCGACACCGAGAAGGGCGAGGTCACCTACTTCGACCACGAGAACGTCGCGATCGCCGTCGACACCGAGAAGGGCCTGCTGACGCCGGTCATCAAGGACGCCGGCGACCTGTCGATCGCCGGGCTCGCCCGCAAGATCGCGGACGTCGCCGAGCGCACCCGCTCGAACAAGATCGGCCCCGACGAGCTCGCCGGCGGCACGTTCACGCTCACCAACACCGGTAGCCGTGGCGCGCTCTTCGACACGCCGATCATCAACCAGCCGCAGGTCGCGATCCTCGGCACGGGTGCGGTCGTGAAGCGTGCGGTCGTGATCGACGACGACAACCTCGGCGAGACGATCGCCGTGCGCAACATGGTGTACCTGGCCCTCACCTACGACCACCGCCTGGTCGACGGTGCCGACGCAGCCCGCTTCCTCTCCGACGTGAAGCAGCGCCTCGAGGCCGGTCAGTTCGAGGTCTGACCCTCTCCACCCCCGGTCGTGCGGGTGAGGCCTCCCGATGGGGAGGGCTCACCCGCACGACCTGTCTTGGGGTGAATCCGTAGGCTCACCTCCATGAGGTTCGTGCTGGCCGGAGCATCCGGTTTCTTGGGGACGATGTGGCGTGACCACCTCGCGCAGCAGGGGCACGACGTCGTGCGTCTCGTACGTGGCGAGGTGATGTCCGCCAACGAGTCGGCGTGGGATCCGCGCCGCGGCCAGGTCGACCAGGCCGTGATCGAGGAGGCCGACGTGGTGGCCTGCCTCTCGGGCGCCGCTCTCGCGCACTTCCCGTGGACCGAGTCGTACAAGAAGACGTTCCTGGAGAGCCGCACTCTCACCACCGGGACGCTGGCCAGGGCGATCGCGCGGAGCGACCGAAAGCCGGCGCTGCTGGCGCAGAACGGCATCGCCGGGTACGGCGACCGCGGCGACCAGGTCGTCACCGAGGACTCCCCCGTCGACGCCGCGACGTTCATGGGCGGGGTGACCCGCGAGTGGGCCGCAGCAACCGAACCTGCTGCGGAAGCCGGTGCGCGAGTGGCCATCATGCGCACCAGCATCGTGCTGGACCGACGTGGCGGAGCGCTCAAACCGCTACTCCGGATCTTCAAGGCCGGCCTCGGCGGGCCGATCGGGTCCGGCGACCAGTACTTCAGCACGATCTCGCTGCCCGACTGGGTACGGGCAGCGACCCGGCTCGCCGAGGACGACGACGCGCACGGCGCCTACAACCTGACTGCGCCGAACCCGACGACCAACGCCGAGTTCGGCCGGGTGCTGGCTCGGATGGTGCACCGACCGTCCCTCCTGCGCACGCCCTCACTGCCCATCAAGCTGGCGCTGCGCGACGTGTCGAGCGAGCTGCTCGGGTCGACCCGGGTGGAGCCTGCGCGGCTCCAGGCCGAGGGCTTCGACTTCGCGCACCCGACGCTCGAGAGCCGGCTCGCGGCCGCACTCAACCCCTGATCGCAGCGACTCGCCAGGTCTGACCGGCACCCCGGACCAGGACGACGATGCGAGTGCTGGGTTGGTCGCTCGGCAGCGAGATGCGCTCTCCCTGGCCGACCGCCACGGCGCCATGCAGGCGGTCGGTGACCCTGAGCCGCCACCGGCCAGGCTGGTGGCTCACCACCTTCAGCCCCATGACCTGCATCTGCATGCCGTCCACCTGCAGGCCGCGGCGCAGGTACGAGCGGAGCACGCGTACGTCGGCGACACCGGCCGTCCCGACGTACAGGCCACGGAGTGCTGCGACTGAGCCCGTGGCATAGGCGTCCGCGCGAGCACCGTCCCAGGCAGCCAGCACCCGCAGGGCACGTGCTTCCCGGGCGCGGTCCGGCAGCGGGGTGAGGGCAGACCGCACGGCAGGTGCCGGCGTCGGCGGGACCGATGGCCCGGACCTCCAGCCGACTGCAGCGGAGGTGAGCGCCAGCACCGCGCCAACCGTCAGAGGGACGAGCAGCCGTCGGCTGCGTGAGTGCAGGTAGGCGTGACGGGGTCGCATCGACCCACTCTGGCAAAGAGAAGCCGCCTCGCGCGGCCGTCGTCCACAGCCCCACGAATCCGCTCAGGCCCGGTCGCCCTGCAGCATCTCCGAGGTCTCGGCGTCGGCGTGGTCCGGCGTGTGCCAGAGCTTCGAGGGCCACCACACCTTCGGGCCGAGGTCGTAGCTGAGCGCCGGCACCAGCAGTGACCGCACCACGAGGGTGTCGAGCAGGACACCGAACGCCACGATGAACGAGATCTGCACCAGGAAGAGCAGCGGCAGCACGCTGAGCGCGGCGAACGTCGCGGCGAGCACGACACCGGCCGACGTGATCACACCACCGGTGACGGACAGCCCCTTGAGGATGCCCGGGTGGGTCCCCTGCCGGATCGACTCCTCGCGCACCCTGGTCATCAGGAAGATCGAGTAGTCGATGCCGAGCGCGACCAGGAACACGAACCCGATCAGCATGGTTGACGGGTCGGACGCCGGGAAGCCGAAGACGTACTCGAACAGGAGCGCGCTGATCCCGATCGTCGCTCCGAAGGAGAGCACGTTCGCGACCAGGAGCAGGGCGGGGGCGAGCAGCGAGCGGAGCAGCAGCGCGAGCACGATGAAGATCACGACGAGGATCGCGGGGATCACCTTGAGCCGGTCGGAGTCCACGGTGTCGCGGGTGTCGAGCAGGATCGCGGTGGATCCGCCGACGAGCACGTCGGTGCCCACCTCGTCGAGGTCGGCCCGCAGGTCTCGCAGCGTGTCGGTGGCAGCGCCCGAGTCGGCCTGGTCGCTCAGCGTGGCGAAGACGACGACCTTGCCGTCAACGACCTTCGGCTCGGGCGGCGCGTCACCGGTGGGCGGACCCGCCGGCAGGTAGGTCACGCCGTTCGGCACCACGCCGTCCCGGCTGCTGACGACCTCGATGACCTCTTCCAGCTTCTGCTGGGGCAGGACGATGATCATCGGGCTCGCCTCGTCCGACTCGAAGCGCCGGTCGAGGATGTCCTGCGCGCCGACCGAGTCGACGTCCGTCAGGAAGAGCTCGGTCTGCGGCACCGGGTCCTCGTTCAACGTCGGCAGGAACGCTGCGAAGAACGCGAGGACGACGAAGGTGCCCACCCAGATCGCACGCGCGCGGCGGCCGACCAGGCGTGCCACCCGGCCCCAGATCCCGTGCTTCTCACTGTGCTCGCTGCCCAGCTGCGGCTGGAACGGCCAGAACGCCTTGCGCCCGAGCAGTACCAGCACCATCGGCAGCAGCGTCAACGAGGAGAACATCGCGGCCGCGATCCCCATCGCGCCGACCGGGCCGAGACCCCGCAGGCTGGACAGGTCAGAGAGCAGCAGGCACAGCAGCCCGAGGATGACCGTCAGGCCCGAGGCCAAGATCGGCTCGATGGCGCCCCGGTAGGCCTTCCTCATGGCCTCGTACTTCGACTCGGTGTCGCGCAGCTCCTCGCGGAACCGGGCGACGATGAGCAGCGAGTAGTCCGTGGCCGCGCCGACGGCGAGGATGAAGAGGATGCCTTGGCTCTGACCGTTCAGGTCGAGCACGTTGTTGGTGGCGAGCGCGTAGATCGCGGCGGAGGCGAGCCCCAGCCCGAGGATTGCCGACGTCAGCACGATGAACGGCAGCACCGGTGACCGGTAGACGATCAGCAGGATGATCAGCACGACGACCAGTGCCGTGCTCAGCAGGATGCCGTCGATCGCCCCGAACGCTTCGATGAAGTCGCCGAGGATGCCGCCCTGTCCCCCCACGAGCGCGGTGAGCCCGGCGGGCGGGTCCGCCAGCACCTCCCGCATCTCGACGACGGACGCGACGATCGCGTCGCCGTCGGAGGCGACGATCGGCACCACGACCTGGGCAGCCGCGCCATCGTCGGAGTACGTGGGCGGCGAGATGCCCTGCGCGTCGACGTCCCGCACCGAGGCCAGCTCGTCGGCGTACGAGGCGATGGCGGCGCGATCGGACTCGGTCAGCCCGTCCTCACGCTCGAAGACCACCGTCGCCGGGAGGCTCTCCTCGCCGGTGAAGGCGAGGAAGGACTCGAGCACCTGGGTCGACTCGGAGTTCTGCGGGAGGAACGCGGCGTTGTCGTTCTCCTGCACCTCGGCGAGCCGGCCGGCGAACGAGCCCAGGGGGCCGCCGACGAAGAGCCACAGCAGCACCACCGCGAGTGGGAGCACCCACCGCCGCGATCGAGACGATCCCGCCATCAGTAATCCTCCCGTTTCGGACTCGCGCGTCCCACTAATCTACCGGCCGCAAACGCCGACCCGACCCTAGCCGCGTTAGGCTCGGCTCCGTGAGCGCACTTGACGTCAGGACCGTCGGCTTCGGAGATGACGCCTACGAGTACGTCGCCGCCTGGGATCTGCAACGCAGCGTGCACCAGTCCGTAGTCGCCGGTGGCACCGACACCGTGCTGCTCCTCGAGCACCCGCCCGTCTTCACCGCCGGCAAGCGCACCGACCCCGACGAGCGCCCGACCGGTGGCCGGGCCACCGGCGTACCGGTGATCGACGTCGACCGCGGCGGCAAGATCACGTTCCACGGCCCCGGCCAGCTCGTCGGCTACCCGATCGTGAAGCTGCCCGACCACGTGCTGGTCGTCGACTACGTACGACGTCTCGAGGAAGCGCTGATCCACACCTGCGCCGACTTCGGAGTCGCCTCCGCACGCGTCCCCGGACGCAGTGGGGTCTGGCTGGCCGAGGACGCCACGCGGCCGGAGCGCAAGATCGCCGCGATCGGAATCCGGGTCAGCCGCGGCGTGACGATGCACGGCTTCGCGCTCAACTGCGACGTCGACCTGGGCTGGTACGACACGTTCGTGCCCTGCGGCATCGCGGACGCGGGCGTCACCTCGTTGACCCAGGAGCTCGGGCGCGACGTCCCCGTCACCGAGGTCGCCCCGGTGATCGAGCGGCACCTCCGTGACCTGCTCGCCTGGGGCACGTACGACCCCACTCCCGACTACGAGGCGAAGCCGGAGCCCGGACGGGCGCCGCGACTCATCGACCCGGCGGCGGCGCTGCGCTGACAACGAGCGCCTTTGCTCCCCTAAACTCCGCTGGGTGACTGACCCGATCATCGAGACCGTCGGCCTGCGCAAGGTCTACCGGTCGCGCCGAGGGCGCCGCATCGTCGCGGTGGACGAGCTCGACATGAGCATCCCGGCCGGCGGGGTCCACGGCTTCCTCGGCCCGAACGGCGCCGGCAAGACGACGACGATCCGCATGCTGCTCGGCCTGGTTCAGCCCACAGCCGGCCAGATGTGGCTGTTCGGCGAGCCGGTACCGCGCCACCTGCCCAACGTGATCGGCCGGATCGGCGCGGTGGTCGAACGACCGAACTTCGTCCCCGCATTCACCGGCCGCAAGAACCTGCTGCTCCTCGCCCGCTCGATCGGCGTACCGCGCGACCGCGTCGACAGCGCGCTCGCCCAGGTCGGCCTCGCAGGCCGCGAACGGGAGCGTTACAAGGGGTACTCACTCGGCATGCAGCAGCGGCTGGCCATCGCCGCGACCCTGCTGCGCTCCCCCGACCTGCTGATCCTCGACGAGCCGACCAACGGCCTCGACCCGGCAGGGATCCGCGACATCCGCGACATGATCCGCGAGCTCGGCGAGAGCGGGGTCACCGTGCTGCTGAGCTCGCACATCCTGGCCGAGGTGCAGCAGGTGTGCCACTCGGTGTCGATCATCGGCAACGGCCGGCTGGTGGCGTCGGGCAAGGTCGACGACCTGGTCGGCGACAACACGCTCTCCGTCGCACGCGTCTGGGTGGCCGACTCCGAGGCGGCGATCCGCCACCTCGAGCACGCGCGCTACCGCGTCGTACGAGACGGCGACCACCTGAACGTCGAGGGCTTCGAGCACCCCGAGGACATCACCCGGGTGCTCGCGCAGCACGGGCTGTTCGTCCGCGAGCTGGCACCCGTCCGCGGCGACCTGGAGTCGGTGTTCCTCCAGCTCACCCAGTCCGCGTCGCTGCGGCGCATCCAGGAGGGCGGCGCCGCATGAAGCTCCTTCTCGTCGAGCTCGACCGGTTCCGGTCGCGCCGCGCCATCGTCCTGCTGGTGCTCGCGGCAGCGTTGCTCACCGGGCTGCTGGCCGGTACTGCGATCTGGGACACCCGGCCGGTCTCGGACGCCGACCGGGCCGCTGCCGTCGCCTCGGCGAACGCCGCGGCGCAGGACCCCGAGCTGATGCGCGACATCGCCGACTGTCGGGAGAACCCCACCGACTTCTTCGGCCCCGACACCACCGCCGACGAGTGCGACCGCTACCTCACCCCGCGCCCGCAGGACTACCTCCCGCGCAACGAGCTGCACCTCGGCGCGGTGCTCGAGAACCGCGGCCTCGTCGCCGTCGCGCTCGTCAGTGCCTTCCTGCTGGTCGGCGGAGCGACCTTCGCTGGCGGCGACTGGGCCACCGGATCGACCAGCACCCAGCTGTTGTTCCGCCCCCGCCGCGCCCAGGTGTGGCTGACCAAGGCCGTGGCCGTAGCGCTCGCAGCCCTGGTCGCTTCCACCGTCCTCATCCTCGGGTTCTGGCTCTCGCTGATCCTGGCGGTGAACTCCCGTGGCATCGGCGTCCCCGACCCGGTGATGACGGAGATCGGGTGGATGACCGCACGGGGCGTCGGCCTGGCGTCCGCCGGCGCAGTCGGCGGTTACGCGCTGACCATGCTGTTCCGGAGCACGGTCGGAACCATGTCCGCGCTGTTCGTGTACGCCGTCGGCGGCGAGGCCCTGTTGCTGGCCCTCCCCCTCGAGCGGGCCAGCCAGTGGAGCCTGGCCAACAACGTCGTGGCCTGGATCAACGACGGCAAGCGGGTGTTCGACGCTGACGTGACCTGCGCCCCCGGCCTGGACGCGTGCGAGCAGTCGTACGTGCTGGGGCTGCCTCACGCAGCGGTGTACCTGGGCGTCCTGCTCGCGATCGCCCTGGCGACGTCCTGGCTCTCGTTCCGGCGCAGCGATGTGATCTGAGCCGGCCTTTGCCAAATTGGGTCAGGCGAGGCTCCGGCGTACAGTGGCCGTCGTGACTTCCGCGCCTGCCACCCCCTCCTCCGGTGCCGACTCCGTCGTCCCGGAGGGCCGCCGTCTGCTCCGTCTCGAGGTTCGCAACGCCGAGACGCCCATCGAGCGGAAGCCCGAGTGGATCAAGACCCGGGCGAAGATGGGCCCGCAGTACACCGAGCTGCAGAACCTCGTGAAGTCCGAGGGCCTGCACACGGTGTGCCAGGAGGCCGGCTGCCCCAACATCTTCGAGTGCTGGGAAGACCGCGAGGCGACGTTCCTCATCGGCGGCGACCAGTGCACCCGACGCTGCGACTTCTGCCAGATCGACACCGGCAAGCCCCAGCCCCTCGACCGCGACGAGCCGCGACGGGTCGCCGAGAGCGTCCAGCAGATGCAGTTGCGCTACGCGACGATCACCGGCGTTGCCCGCGACGACCTTCCCGACGGCGGCGCCTGGCTGTACGCCGAGACCGTCAAGCAGATCCACGAGCTCAACCCCGACACGGGCGTCGAGAACCTGATCCCCGACTTCAACGGGAAGCCCGACCTGCTCACCGAGGTGTTCGAATCCCGTCCCGAGGTGCTCGCGCACAACGTGGAGACGGTCCCCCGCATCTTCAAGCGGATCCGGCCGGCGTTCCGGTACGACCGCTCGCTCGATGTGATCACCCAGGCCCGCGACTTCGGTCTCGTCACCAAGTCGAACCTGATCCTCGGGATGGGCGAGACCCGCGACGAGGTCTCGCAGGCGCTTCGTGACCTGCACTCGGCGGGTTGTGAGCTGATCACGATCACCCAGTACCTCCGCCCCTCCGTGCGGCACCACCCCGTCGAGCGGTGGGTCAAGCCCGAGGAGTTCGTCGAGCTGAAGGACGAAGCGGACGAGATCGGCTTTTCGGGCGTGATGTCCGGACCGCTCGTGCGCTCGTCGTACCGCGCCGGGCGCCTGTACAAGCAGGCGATGGAGGCCCGCGAAAGCACGCAGAGCGCCACGGCCTCGGCCTGAGCCCACCCGTGGGGTCTGAGAGAATGACACCAGCCCCTCCCCAACGCTGACGCAAAGGCACCACCCATGGCGAAGACCGGCAAGCCCAAGAAGCCCCGCAAGCAAGGCCGCATCAAGCAGATCGCGGCTAGCTACCGGATGACCAAGAAGTCCGACCCTCGGATCGGGCTCATCCTCCTCGCGACGTTCCTGGTCGTCGGCGCGGCCGCCTTCGGCGTCTTCTCGCTGCTCCCCGGCGGACTGATCCTGGACATCCTCACCGGCGTGATGACCGGTCTGCTCGGCGCGCTCATCATCTTCGGGCGGCGCGCCCAGAAGGCGGCGTACGCGCAGATCGAGGGTCAGCCCGGCGCCGCGGCCGCCGCGCTCGGCATGCTCCGGCGCGGCTGGAAGGTGGACCCGGCGATCGCCTTCAACAAGAGCCAGGACATCGTGCACCGCGTCGTCGGCCCGCCCGGGATCGTGCTGATCGGCGAGGGCAACCCGCAGCGGCTCAAGACGCTGCTGGCGACCGAACGTCGCAAGCACGAGCGCGTCGCGTCCGAGACGCCGATCTTCGAGCTCATCTCGGGCGACCCGAAGACGCACCCCGAGGCGATCCCGGTGAGCAAGCTGTCACGGACCGTGACCAAGCTCGGTCGGAACATCCGCCCCGCTCAGATGACGGATGTGCTGGCGCGGATCAAGGCGCTCGACGCGAACCGCTCCAACATCCCGCTGCCCAAGGGCCCGGTGCCCACCAGCCTCAAGGGCGCGCGTCAGAACATGAAGGGCCGCTGAGCCTGAGCGCTCGCTCAGCTCGGCATCTGAGGCATCTTCATGATGGCGGATGCCGGCGGAGCCTCCACCGTGACTGGCTTACCCCAGTCCGACATCGACATCACCATGCCTGAGGCGCCGGAGCCGAACTCCATCCGCCGCATCAGGTCGTCGCCGTCGATCCACAGGTCGTAGGTCACCGTCTTCGGCCCGGGTGGCGCCGACTCCCCCTGCGCCTTCGCGGCCTTCTGCGTGTCCACGGTGAGCACGTAGTGGTCGACGTCCTCGCCGTCGAGGGTCTCGGCGCCGACGTACTTCACGTCCTGCAAGCCGGCCTCGAACGACTCGAACGTCGAGAGCGGGTCGCCTTCAGTGATGCTGCCGAGACCGCCGAACGGGCTGTTCGGGTCGTCGGGGTCGGCCTTGATGAACTTGCCCTTGGGGGTCATCGGCGGGATCGACAGGTACATCACGCCGTCGACGAGCCGGACCTCCATGGTCCCGCCGAGCTGGGGCGCCTCGACCGTCATCTGCATGGCGTTGGTGCCGCCGGCGAGGCTCATATCGCCCTCCGCACGCATTCCCTGGATCCCTCCCATCACCATGGTGAGGTGGGCGGTCTGCTTGTCCGCGACGGCGGCCATCATGGCGGCCACGAGCTCGTCGGCGTCGTACCCGCCGGACTGCTCGTCCGTTTCGGACGGAGATGCGCTGGACGCACCCTCCACGGTGGGTGAACCCTCCGCGACGGGCTCGTCACCACCGCCGCCGCACGCCCCCAGGGCAACGAGGAGACCACCCGCAGCGGCAGCGGCCACAAGGCGCTTCACAGACATGAGACAGCCCTTCACTATGGTGATAACGAGAGTATGGCTCTTCCACGGGAGGCGGAATGGGCCTACGGGGTGACCTGGGGAGGGATTAGTCCGAAATGACCATGTCCAGCTGCGGCGTGCCGCCGTGTGTCCGGGTGACGTTCTGACCAATCCGCCGGGCGTGCCTCGGCGAACAACAGACATGACGGACACCACCCAGGTCAGCCATGCGCCCCGCCCGACAGTCGCCGTGATCGGAGGTGGCGTATCGGGCCTGACAGCGGCGTACCTGCTGCAACGCACGCACCACGTGACGCTGTTCGAGGCGGACGACCGTATCGGTGGCCATACGCACACCCATGACGTCGAGATCAGCGGCGGACAGACAGTCCCGGTCGACTCCGGCTTCATCGTGCTGAACGACCGCACCTACCCGACGCTTCGGCGGCTTTTCGGGGAGCTCGGCGTGCAGACCCGCCCCACCGAGATGAGCATGAGCATCACCTGTGAGGGCTGCGGGCTGAGCTTCAAGGGCGGCCGCAAGGCGAACGGCATCTTCGCCCAGCGTCGTCGACTGCTCGACCCGAAGTTCTGGCGGCTGCTGCTCCAGATCAGGCGCTTCCAGAAGGAGGCGCTGGAGCTGCTCCGCACCGGCGCAGACCCGGACCTGACGTACGACGACTTCCTCGTGCAGCACGGCTTCGACCAGCACTTCGTCACCCACTACGCCCTGCCAGTCGTCTCCTGCGTGTGGTCGATGGGGCACAGCGAGGCCCTCTCGTACCCCGCGGCGTACCTCTTCGCGTTCCTCCGTCACCACGGCTTTCTGGCCCTCGGGGACGCGCCCACGTGGCACACAGTCGTCGGCGGATCGCGGTCGTACGTCGAGACCATCGTCGCCGGCCTCGACGTCGTGCGCGCAGGCACTCGCGTGGTCGCGGTCAGCCGCAAACCCGAGGCCGTCGAGCTCGACACCGTCCCGGCGGACGGCGGCCCCAACGAGCACCACGCCTTCGACAAGGTCGTCATCGCGACCCACGCCGACACAGCGCTGTCGCTGCTCACCGACGCGGGCGACGACGAGACCGAGCTGCTCGGCACCGTCGGCTACTCCACGAACGTCGCCTGGCTGCACCGCGACGCCGACGCTCTCCCCGCCCACGTCCGGAGCCGCGCGAGCTGGAACTACCGGCTCGAGGACTGCGACACGCTCACCGACCGCACCCGCGTCACCTACTGGATGAACCGACTCCAGGGTCACCCCGAGGGCGACCCGCTGCTGGTCACGCTGAACCCGGACGCCGGTCCCGATCCCGAGCACGTGATCGCGAAGATGACCTACACCCACCCGACGTACACGTCAGAGTCGGTGGCCGCGCAGAGCAAGCTCCCCTCGCTGAACAGCGACCGGCTCGCATTCGCGGGTGCCTACCAGGGCTGGGGGTTCCACGAGGACGGCTGCCGTTCCGGCGTCGAGGCGGCCCGCGCGCTGGGGGTGGACTGGTGAGCGCGCCGGCCCTGGTGCGCGCCCGCGTGCGACATCGTCGGACGCGCCCGTTCACGTACGAGTTCGGGCACCGGACGACGATGTGGCTGGTCGACGCCGCCGCACCGAACGCCGCGTTCCCCCGGTGGCTGCGCGCGTTCGCGTCGATCCGGTCCGAGGACCATTTCGCGGCGGACGACGACCGCCGGCTGCTCGACAAGGTGCGCTCGTTCCTCGCCGCCCAGGAGCTGCCCTGGTCGGCGGCGCGGGTCCTGGTGCTGGCGAACGCACGATCGTTCGGGTACGTCTTCGACCCGCTGACGACGTACTTCTGCTTCGACGCCGAGGGCCGGATCGAGGGCGTGCTCGCCGAGGTGCACAACACCTACGGCGAACGGCACTGCTACGCGCTCCCGGTTGAGGACGGCCCTTCGACGACGGTCGACAAGGAGTTCTACGTCTCGCCGTTCTTCGCGGTCGAGGGACGCTACGACATCCGCACCCGGATCGGTGACGACCATGTCGCAGTCGCGATCAGCCTCACCCAGGGCGACACCCAAGTCTTCACCGCCGCCGTCCACGGCGACCTCGAACCCGCCACCCCCGGCCGCACGGTCGCGGGCGTGGCGCGCAACCCCTTCCCGTCACAGCGCGTGTCGGCGCTGATCCGTTGGCATGGCATCCGGTTGTGGATGCGGCGCCTCCCGGTGATCCCGCGCCGCGCACACAAAGCCCCGAAAGGCATGGCCATCCGATGACCACGACCCTCGAACCGGCTAGCGGCAACGCCGCCTCCGCTCTCCAGGCCGCCCCGACGTTCGGCTTTCGCGGCGCGATTACCAAGCGCGTCCTGGGCCGCATCCTGCGCAAGGTGCCCGTCACCGTGCAGCTCGTCACCGGCGAGTCGTACGGCGCTCCCGCCGGCTCCGGTGCGCCGACGCTGGAGATCGTCAGGCCGCGGGCGTTCTTCTCGCGCCTCGGCCACAGCCCGATGATCGGCCTGGGCGAGTCCTACATGGCCGGTGAGTGGACCACCGCTCCTGGCACCGACCTCGCGGACGCACTGTCGCCGTTCGCCGAGCGGCTGACCGACCTGATCAAGCCCGGCTTCTACAAGCTGCGGCACGCCGTCCTTCCCCGCGGCCTCAACCCCGAGAACACCAAGTCCGGCGCCAGGGCCAACATCGAGGCGCACTACGACCTCTCGAACGAGATGTTCGCGTCGTTCCTGGACCCGTCGCTGTCGTACTCCTCGGCCCTGTTCGACCAGCTCGACCCGGCCCCGGCCTGGGCCGACTTCGAGGCGGCCCAGCTCCGCAAGGTCGACGCCGTGCTCGACGCCGCTGCTGTCGGCGAGGGCTCGCGGGTGCTCGAGATCGGCACCGGCTGGGGCACGCTGGCGATCCGCGCCGCCGAGCGCGGTGCTCGCGTCACGACGCTCACCATCTCCCGCGAGCAGGCAGAGCTGGCGCAGCAGCGGGTCGACGCGGCCGGCATGACCGACCGTGTGGAGATTGCGCTGCGCGACTACCGCGACCAGACGGGCGAGTTCGACGCCGTGGTCAGCGTCGAGATGATCGAGGCCGTCGGTGAGAAGTACTGGCCGACGTACTTCTCCACGATCGACTCACTTCTGGCGCCCGGCGGCAAGGTCGCGATCCAGGCGATCGTGATGGAGCACCACCGGATGGTGGCCACGCGCGACACGTACACGTGGATCCACAAGTACATCTTCCCGGGCGGGATGCTGCCGTCGGTCAAGGCGATCGAGCACACGCTCGAGGGGCACACGAGCCTCCGGCTCACGGAGGTCGCCCCGATCGGCCAGCACTACGCGCACACGCTCAGGCTGTGGCGCGAGCGCTTCCTCGCCAACTGGGCGGAGGTCGCCGAGCTCGGCTTCGACAACCACTTCCGCCGGATGTGGGAGTTCTACCTGGCTTACTGCGAGGCCGGCTTCCGCACCGGCTACCTCGACGTCGTGCAGCTGCGCCTCGAGCGATAAGACGCGTTCGGAGTTCCGGGCCTCGTAGGCTCTGCGCATGGCCCGGTACTTCGACGTCCACCCGCAGGATCCCCAGCCGCGCAGCATCGCGCAGGTGGTGGCGATGCTGCGCGACGATGCGCTGATCGCGTACCCGACGGACTCCTGCTACGCGCTCGGGTTCCGTTTGGACAACCCCACGGGTGCCGAGCGGATCCGTCGCATCCGCGGGCTCGACGACCGGCACCACTTCACGTTGGTGTGCTCGGACTTCGCGCAGCTCGGCCAGCTGGTGCAGCTCGACAACGCCGAGTTCCGAGCGGTGAAGTCCGCGACTCCTGGCCCGTACACGTTCATCCTGCCCGCGACGCGGGAGGTGCCGAAGCGGCTGGCGCACCCGAAGAAGCGGACCGTCGGCGTACGCATCCCCGACCACCCCGTGGTCCGGGCGTTGCTCCGCGAGCTCGGCGAGCCGTTGGTGTCGAGCACCCTGCTGCTGCCGGACTCCGACGAGCCGATGACGGACGGCTGGGCGATCAAGGAGGAGCTCGACAACGTCGTCGATGCGGTCATCGACGCCGGTGACTGCGGCAAGGAGCCCACCACGGTCGTGGACTGGTCGGAGGGCTACCCCGAGGTCGTCCGCGTCGGAGCCGGAGACCCCACCCGCTTCGAGTAACCCGCCCCCGGTGGTTGAGCTTGTCGAAACCACTCCCGCTGGTCGAGCCGCGCCCCGGTGGTTGAGCTTGTCGAAACCACTAGGGGTTTCGAGACGCTCACTCCGTTCGCTCCTCAACCACCGGACTGACTCCGCTGGTCGAGCTTGTCGAGACCATTACCGCCGCAGCGCGACCGTCTTCACAGCCAGATCGTGCAGCCCGCGGCTGTCGCGGTTGAAGATGAGCGGCGGGACGACGAGGCAGATCATCGCCGTGCGCAACATCGCCTGGAACAGGTTCACAGGCTTGCCGTCGAGCCGTACGACGACCACGCGGAGAACCAGCTGCCCGAACGAGCCGCCCATCAGCGTCGTCAGCGCGCTGGCCTCGACGAAGAAGACCGCCAACGGCATCCAGGCCTCCCAGCCCTGGCCCCATACGCCGCCACCGAACACGAAGGCGGCAACGGCCAACGACGCGAACCAGTCGATGGCAATGGCCAGGATTCGCCGCGGCCAAGTGGCTACCGACCCGCTCCCATGCTCGGGGGCGCCCAGGCGGGCGCCTGGGTACGGCAGGTCCATGCTGTCGCTCTCACTCACCGCCCCAACCTACCCGCGGCAGTCTCGCAGAGTGGTCGGACCAGACCAGGGTGTGATGCGGGGCACCCGCCTGTTACATGCCCGAAACAATGGGGATACGGTCAGGAAACCGCTGCTGCGTAGGTTGCGGTCAAGGTGCAGCGCCGCATCGCCTTTTGAATCTGCCTGAGAAGAAGACGTGGCCCTCCGTGGCCAAGGAGGACGAATGTTCGCAAACAGCGACGAGCTGCTGAAGTACGTCAAGGACGAGGGCGTCGAGATGGTCGACGTCCGGTTCTGTGACCTCCCCGGCGTGATGCAGCACTTCACGGTGCCGGTGTCCTCGTTCGACCAGTCGGTCTTCGACGACGGTCTCAACTTCGACGGGTCCTCGATCCGCGGCTTCCAGGCGATCCACGAGTCGGACATGTCCCTGTTCCCGGACCCGACGACGGCGTACCTGGACCCGTTCCGCACCGCCAAGACCCTGGTGGTCAACTTCTTCATCCACGACCCGCTCACGGGCGAGGCGTACTCGCGCGACCCGCGCAACATCGCGCGCAAGGCGCAGGCGTACCTGAAGTCGACCGGCATCGGTGACACGGCGTACTTCGCGCCGGAGGCCGAGTTCTACGTGTTCGACTCGGTCCGCTTCGAGACCAAGGCCAACGCCGGCTATTACCACATCGACTCCGACGCGGGCGCCTGGAACACCGGCGCCGAGGGCGACAACCGCGGCTACAAGGTGAAGTACAAGGGCGGCTACTTCCCCGTCGCCCCGGTCGACCACTTCGGTGAGCTTCGCGACGAGATCGTGAAGGAGATCGAGGCGGCCGGGCTGATCGTCGAGCGCGCCCACCACGAGGTCGGCACCGCCGGTCAGGCCGAGATCAACTGGCGATTCGACGAGCTGCTGACGTCCGCCGACGCGGTGATGAAGTTCAAGTACATGGTGAAGAACGTCGCCTGGCGCAACGGCAAGACTGCGACGTTCATGCCGAAGCCGATCTTCGGCGACAACGGCTCCGGGATGCACGTGCACTCGTCGATCTGGAACAACGGCGAGCCGCTCTTCTACGACGAGTCCGGGTACGCCGGCCTCTCGGACATGGCGCGCTACTACATCGGCGGTCTGCTCAAGCACGCTCCGTCGCTGCTCGCGTTCACGAACCCGACGGTCAACTCGTACCACCGCCTCGTGCCGGGCTTCGAGGCTCCGGTCAACCTGGTCTACAGCCAGCGCAACCGCTCGGCCTGCATCCGGATCCCGATCACGGGTTCCAACCCGAAGGCCAAGCGCGTCGAGTTCCGCTGCCCCGACCCGTCGTCGAACCCGTACCTGGCGTTCTCGGCGATGCTGCTCGCCGGCATCGACGGCATCAAGAACAAGATCGAGCCGCCGCAGCCCGTCGACAAGGACCTCTACGAGCTGCCGCCGGACGAGCACGCCGACATCGACACGGTGCCCGCGACGCTGAGTGCGGTCATGGACTCACTCGAGGCCGACCACGACTTCCTGCTCGAGGGTGGCGTCTTCACCCCCGACCTGATCGAGACGTGGATCGACTACAAGCGCACTCAGGAGATCGCTCCCGTGGCGCTGCGCCCGCACCCGCACGAGTTCGAGCTCTACTACGACATCTAGGCAATACGACCGAAACAGGCCGGCCCCTGACCCGCGGAAACGCGGAATCAGGGGCCGGCTTGTTTCGTCTTAGTCAGGATCTGTGCCCGCCTTTGAAGGCAGGGCGCTGGCGAGCGCGCATACAGGCGAACCCAGACGTTCCGGTCACAAACGCACGGCTGCCGGACACTACTGGGTATGAGCAATCCGCACGAGGACTTCGCAGCGATGTGGCACGACGAGGCACCGCGCGTCCTGGCCTTCGCACGTCGACACGTCGGCGAACACTTGGCGCAAGACGTGGTCGCCGAAACCTTCCTCATCGCATGGCGGCGGTGGCAAGAAGTGCCCACGCCGCCGATCCCTTGGCTCCTGGTCACCGCACGCAAAGTGATCGGGAACAAGGCCCGTGTGGCACGGCGAAGTCGCGCTCTCGCGGATCGCATTGCACTCCTCGACAATGTCGCCGCCTATGCAGCAGACACCGCCGACACGGCGCTCAGTCGCCGTGAGGCGCTCGAACGACTTGCCCGGCTCCACGAGCAGCACCGCGAAGCGCTGCTGCTCGTGAGCTGGGACGGGCTCACCAACGATCAAGCAGCAGCGGTCCTCGGCATCAAGCCTGCGACCTTCCGACAGCGAATCAGTCGCGCTCGCGCCGCCCTGCTCAGCCCCCCAGCACTGCCCGACAACACCGCATCGGAACCCGTCCTCGTCGCCATCCAGGAGACCACATGAACACCATCGAGCAGCTTCGTCCCGAGCCGCGACGACTCGACCCCGAGTGGTCGGCCACTACCCTCGCCAGCATCCTCGCAACACCCACCAAGGCCACGGCCCCCACTGCGCGCAGCCGACGCTTCCGGATCGTTGCGGCCGGTCTTGTGGGTGCCGGCGTTCTCGGCACCGGAGCCGCCTACGCCGGCGGCTTGGTGCCGCAGTTCGTGACCGATGCCTTCGACCGGCTCGACGCCCAGAGCGGCGAGCAGTTCGACGTCACGGGCGTGAAGCCCATCGCCGATTTCGTTGTCCCTGACGGAACTCGCTACACCGTCTGGCGAGGCCAGAACGCCGCCGGTGGATCGTGCGAAGCCATTCAGGAGGACCGTCCCGGCACCGACAACGACAACTTCGGCGTCGGCTGCTTCTCCGGCGACAGCAACGATCATTACGAAGAGGTCAGCTTCGGCTGGACCCAGCTGACCGAAGCCGAGGGCGAGGCGCAGAACCCGATGTACTACCTCGCCTATGGCGAGAGCCCGACTGCAGCGGCCACGACCGTCCGGATCACCGGCAACGGCGCGGACGTCACCCTGCCTATCGACCACGTCACGGGCGGCTTCGGTGGCAACCTTCCCGAGCTCGTCGCCCCGGAGGTCGGCATCGTCGACCTGACCTACTCCTTCCGCGACGCCGACGGAACCGAGATCGCCACACGGACCACCCGTTGAGCGGTCAGTCCTTCGAGTGGGCGTCGCGCAGCACACAGCGCGGCGCCCACTTACA
>CAVYJQ010000003.1:0-42300 GCA_963768905.1 uncultured Actinomycetota bacterium
TCATGACGGTGACGGCGGCTTCGTACGTGTCGTGCGGTGCGGGCCGGGAGCGGGTCTGCCAAGCCGCGCCGATCCGCTTCGGCCGCAGACTCGGAGAACGACTGGATGAGCAGCTCGACTGCGCTGCGGACCTGCGCCCCGAGTGCTTCGGTGATCTCCTCGGCGGCGGCGACGGATTCCTCGAAGAGAACGGGCAGCCGCTCTGTCGGGTCACCGCCGATGATGTGCTGACGGCCGATCAGGGCGAGGAACGCGTCTCGGGTCCGGGGCTCCTCGATCCAGGTAAGCGCATCGACGATGCCGGATGCCGCCATCGCGCCTTCGCGGGCGCAGACCAGTCCCCACCAGCGGCCGTCGGTGACGATGCCGATCGGGACGTCGCTCTCGCGCAGCAGCGCCTCGATGCGGTCGACGGGCGTTGCGGCCCACAGGTCGCTCGGGGTCTCGCGCAGGGAGTCGGTCGGGTCGACCACATGCACGAGCGCGCCGATCCCGTCGACGCCGGTCAGCGCCGCCCTGCGCGGTGACCGTGACCGCACGGTTAGGTGACTGGGCCTGGACGCCCGGAACCTCGCCCCATGACAAGTGACTCGGCCCAGCCCGATGACATCGCGCAGGACGGTCTCGACCCACTTGTCGCGGGCGACCCGGTAGGAGTCGAGCACGGCGTCGTTGTCGGGGTCGCGGTCGAGCCACTCCCACGCGGCCTCGAAGTCCTTGCGCGCATCGACCGAGCGTCGAGCCTTGCGGGTCGTCGGCGAGGGTCGGGCATGCCTTGCGGCCAGACGCGCTTAGCGGCGGGATGGCCAGGAACGGGCCTTCGGTGTCGACGAGTTCGAGCCAGGCGCGGTGCAGATCGTGGCGCTCGCGTTGGTCGCCCGTCCTGCGAGGAGTCGGCGTGCCATCAGCTCGCCCATCCTTCGGCGTCGGCGCGGGTGAGCGCGAAGACCACCGCTGCGGCGGTGGTGTGTGGCTTCACGTCGGCGTAGCGCTCCGTGATGGCCGCGATCTCGCGGGCTTCCTCGTCGTCGAGTTCGTCGAGGCGGCGCTGCATGGCCTCGATGTCGCGCCGCCACTGACGTTGCTGGTCGGGTCGGCGAACAGCTGGCCCTGGGCCTCGTCCTCGGCGCGCGAGGCCGCGAGCGAGTCCCGCAGGTTGGTGCGGAAGGCCGCGAAGATCTCGTCGCGCGTTGCGACGTCGGCGTCCTCGTCGCTTGGCGAGCTGCTCCAGGACGAGCTCGTGGCGGCGATCGGCGCGGGCCCGCATCGACTCTTCGAGGCGCACGCGCAGCGGCGCGTCGGGCACGTTCCAGAGGTCGCAGAGCTGGTCGCGGACCTGCGGCTCGGCGAGGGCCAGTCGCTCACCGTCGAGGGCCTTGTCGAGGGCTGCCTCGGCCTTCTCCTCGGCCATCGCGCGGCGGCCCTTCACGCGGACACCGGCGAGGAACACTTCTTCGTGGAGTCGGATGCCGCCTCGGCCGACGAGGACCATGCGGGTGACGGCCGCGACGAAGGACTCCTCCAAGTCGTCGACGACGACGGCGGTCACGCGGCTCAGCGGCGAGTCGACGCTCCACAGGGAGCGGCGCAGCAGTCGCTGTGCCTTCTGCACGATCGGGTGACCAAGGTGCACGTAGACCAGGTCGTCACGACCCTCGGCTGCGTCGGCGTCGAAGGTGATCGGTCGCTGCACACCGGGGTTGAGACGGGTGTCGAGTCCTCGCACAGTGTCGTGCCAACCCGCGGTCAGGGTCGGCAGGTCGAACACCTCGGCGTCGGTGTCCTGGGCGAACTCGTGGTTCGGCACCAGCAGAGACTGATGGTTGATCCGCAGGGCGGTGTCGACCACCCGGCGCAGGTTGGCCGGGTCGAGGTGCATCTCGGTGCGCGACGCGTCGTAGCCCTGCTCCAGCTGGGTCAGCCGGCTGTTCAGTTCCATGCCGCCGGCCAGGGCGGCGTTGATGACCTCGTTGGTGTCGACGCCCTTCGACTTCACCTTCGCAGGGGTGCGACGGGCGAAGTGTGTCTGGATCTCCTCGCCGACGACCTGGTTGGCCGAGCCGAGGTCGTACTCGACTTGGGCGATCTTGCGTGCGATGCGCGACATGAAGTCCACGTCGGCGGCGTAGGTCGATGCGCCGGCTACCGGGACGAAGTGGAAGACCTGAGGTTCTTCGGTCTGACCGTAGCGGTCGATGCGGCCGATCCGCTGCTCCAGCCGGGACGGGTTGAACGGGATGTCGAAGTTCACCAGCCGGTGGCAGTGGGTCTGGAGGTCGATGCCCTCGCCGGCCGCGTCGGTGGCGAGCAGGACGCGCACCGGCTCCTTGGCAGGGTCGGCGGTGAACTGCGACCGGATGTACTCGCGGTCTTCGGGCGGGGTCGAGCCCTGGATCACGGCCAGGCGCTCCTCGACGTACCCGCGCTGGCGTCAGCACTCGGGTCAGCCAGTCGACGGTGTGGGCGTACTCGGTGAAGATCGACGACGCGCTCGTTGGACCAGGTCTTGCCGTCCGGGCGGCACACGGCGTCGAGGAAGCCGATCAGACGCGTCGAGCCGGGAGTCGGCGCGGCTCTCGTAGCTCAGCCCCCACTCCATGAGCGATTCGAGCTGGCCGGGCTCGGCGGCGACCAGCGGGTCGGAGCCCTTGGACTCGCGCAGCCGCTCCGCCTCGTCCTGCTCCCACAGGCCCTCTTCCTCGTCGGCCTGACCTTCGCCGAAGACGTCGTCGTAGTCGTCCTCCGACAGGCCACGCCCAGCCTTCGAGGACAGGTAGTGGCTCAGGGTCATGCCGAACGCGAACGGGCTGGACAGGAACCGCTTCTTCAACAGCATCGTGACGATGTCGCCGGTCGGCTTGGTGCCGTTCTGCTTCGCGCTCTTGGTGACGATGTCGTCGAGCAGCGAGAACGTCTCCTGCTCGTCGTCCGATGGGGTGAAGTCGAGTGCGCTGACGGTGCGCTTCTTGAAGCCCTTGCCCGACAGGTCGGTCTTGAGGCGGCGGACGGTGACGTCCTTGAGCGCCTTGGAGTCCAGGAGCGCTCCACGGGAGAACCGGCGCGGAGTCGATCATCTCCATCAGCGCGGTGAACGACTCGGGGTGGCCGTTGTGCGGGGTCGCGCTCAGGAACAGGCGGTGCTCGCACTTGTCGGCCAGCTGCCGCACGGCGACGGTTCGCTGAGTGTCCACGGCGTACCCACGTCCGCCGGCGAGCTGACGGGCTGGACGGAGCGACATGGTGCGCCTCGTCGACCACGAGGATGTCGAAGGCGAACCGCTTGCCGGTCTTCGGGTTCGTGGCCTGCGCGTACACGTCGCGCAGCAGCCGCTGGGCGCGGACCTGCGGCAGCCACGCCATGCTGCACGATCACACGCGGGAAGAGCTGGAACGGGTTGGCGTGCAGCCCGTGGGTACGGCGCACCTGCGCCATCAGCTCGCTGTTGACGATCGTGAAGTCCAGACCGAACTTCTCGCGCATCTCGTCCTGCCACTTCAGCGCCAGGCTCGGCGGGCAGACGATCACCGCAGTGCGGGCCCGATGCCGCAGGAACAGCTCCTGGATGACCAGTCCAGCCTCGATCGTCTTGCCGAGGCCCACGTCGTCGGCGAGCAGGAGGTTGGTGCGCGGGCGCACCGAGCGCGCGACGAAGCGGCTCGAGCTGGTACGCCTCGACGTTCACGCCTGACCAGAACGGCGCCTGATAGCGGTTCGGGTCGGCGGAGGTGACGGCTCCCCAGCGCATCGCGTCGACGAACCCGGCCAGGGTCGTCGGGTCGTCGAACGCCTCCGCGTAGATGACGTCCGGCAGACCCTGAGCCGGAGTGACGGTGTGACCGACCTCCAGCTCCCACACCACGGACGAGCTGCTCGCCGAGTCGGTCCTCGTCGAGCGACTGGAGGTCGACCACGTGCGAGAGCTGTGCCGAGGACTCGTCGGCCGGGCTGCGCGGCAGGCCCTGAGCCTGCACGTTGGCGACGGCCCACGTCGAGCCGCGAACCTCGACCACCTGGCCGGGCTCTGGCAGCGTCGGCAGCTTTCTGCCCGTTGGCTGCCCGTCCGCGCGCTCTTCCGCCACCGTGGCGGTCCCGATCCCAGTCACACGTCTGACCCTATCGACCGGTGCCGACGAAATGGGCGGATACCACCGACTCGGGGGTCGCTCCCGCGCGATTACTGTCCATCGCCGGCTTTCGGAGCAAACTCCTGCACATCGACTTCGCCAGAGAAGAGAATCTGATTCCCATGCGATTGCCAGAATTCGTGAATGGTCTCGATCACCGAGATCTTGAATCTCGAAGGTGTGGGTGGTGTTCTCCTCGTCGTACGGCGCAATCAACCCCTCGGGCTTAGAGCAGTCGCCCGAGGACCAAGTAATCGAACCGCTTCAGGTCAGTTTGAGCCGCGCATGCCTCATTGCCTACGAATCGATAGATTCCATCAGGCCGAAGGCCGACACGGTAGATGAACGGCTGCGCCATCTCATACTCGACCGGAATACGTCCGTGGAAGAAGATGTGCGGCGGAGCAATGTGCTCGGCCGGAACCCACAGCCAAACGGTTTGGTCCCTGTTCCTCGTGCTCTCCCTGTACACGTCAAGAACGGCATCGGGCGGAGCATGGTCGGGACTCTGGTCGAGTCGAAGTGGCAACTGGCCATCCGAGGCCATCGCGATGCGCCGAAGGTCCGCTTCGCTCTCAACGACAGGCAGACTTGTGAAGTAGGCATAGGCGCAGTTCGCGAGTCTCTTGTTGCCTTGGAAGTTCCATGCCGATCCCCACACCTCCCCGCTCGATTGGATCGCCGCTTTCGAGGCCAAGGTGGTGTGATGGTAGAGCCGCAAGTCGAACGCACCGTCAGCCCGGAGGCGCGCCGTTCCCGCCTTGTGCCGACGGAGGTCGTCCGGCCCTCGCACCTTCGCTTTGTAGACCTGCGCACGATCCGGAAGCCTGGCAATGAGATCGCCGCCGTCCAGCTCGATCTCGAGCTTCGCCTCCAGGTTTCGAGTTCCGATCGTGACGACCCAAACCGTTGCGACCGACCCGTCCTCCCAGAAATGGAGCTGTGGCGGATACGTCCACTGAGGTTGAAGCCAGTAGGGCTGGACGCCGTCGGTCACAACTACTTGGTCAACCAGAAAGACGGTGGCACCAAGGCGGTGTACCAGCCGCAATTTGATGAGGCCGTCGTATTCGTACTCGTAGTCATCCGCCACGTCCAAACTCTAGGGACGAGGTGTCGTCCCCGCAGCAGCAACGTCATCCAGCGGACTCGTACCGATCAAGGGCGGTGCGAAGCCTCCAGATCGGGCTGAGCACCGCCATCCAGGCGAACTTCATGGCGTTCCAGAAGAACAGGAACACCAGCACGTTGAGCCAGCCGAGGCCGGGACGGGCGGCTCCCTGGATGGCCAGCGCCGTCAGGCCGAGGTAGGCGGGCGTGGCGACGAGGGCGACGGGGATCGCCCACTTGAGGCCGCGCGGGGTGCGGAGCCAGTCGACGGCTCGGTTGGTGGGCATGTAGAAGCGGAGGTAGCCGCGGATCGCGGCGCTGAGGTGCCAGAGCGCGGTGAGCATGAGGGTCTCCTTCGGTCGGGGCTCACCTCCTCGCTACGCCCGCGGTCCGACAGGACGGGCGCACCGTCGCCCGTCCTGTGGACAACTCGGTCGGAACTGCCTCTGTGTACCGCTACCCGATCGCCCGTCCCCGCGATTCGAGCGCCCGGCTGCGCCCGTCCTGGGCGTTGGCGGCGTCCTCGGCGATGGCCCGGGCACGACGGATCGCCTGCTCGGCGCGGGCGGCGTCGAGCTTCTGCGCCTCGTTCTGGGGCTCGCCGAGAGCCCTGCGCCCCTCCACCTGGTAGCGGTCGCGGTAGGCGGCGACCGTCCTGACCTCGTGGAGCCAGCGACGCCGAGCGGCCGCGGTCGTCGGCGGCGGTGCCGAGTCGCTTCAGCCACGGCGCCTTGTCCTCGACGGCCTTCTCGGCCAGCGTCATCGCCCGTCCTTCCATCAGGTCGGCGCGCTCGGTCAGCGCCTTGGCCATCTCCTCGCTCATCGGGCCGTCGGCGACGGGGATCAGCCCGACGACCAGCTTCGGGGACGGGCGACGCTTGCCGCGCTTCGGCTGGGCGGCCTTCTGGAGTCGGCTGATGAGCACGGCACCGATGTCCTCGGCGTCGTCGAGCGACCGCCGGGCGACGAGGGCCGGCAGGAGTCGGTCGACGTCGTGGTGGTTGGACTCGGCCCGGCGCAGCTCGGCGGTGAGCGGTCCGAACGACTGCGAGGCCAGCACCTGCTCGACCTGGGCCTCGGTCAGACCACTCCTCCTGATCGCTGCGACCCAGCGGTCGCGCTGGGCGACTGCGCCGATGGTTTCGTACTCCGCACCGAGCTGGGCGATGGACGACCACCGCTCCTGCTCGGCGACGATCATCTGGTGCGCGCGACAGTTCGCCGCCGATGTGCTGGAGCACGCCGTAGAGAACGGTGTGGGCGTTCACCTCGTCGGGCTCGGGAGGGGCGTGGCCCTCGTCGGGCTTGTCGAGGGCGACGTACGCGATGTTGGAGTCTCGGCCGCGGGTCATGGAGACGTAGAAGTTCTCCCGCGTCGTCGAGCCGGTCACCACGACGTGTGAGGTGTCGACGGTCATGCCCTGGGCGCGGTGGGCGGTGACGGCGTAGCCGAGGTCGACGTGCTCGGCGACGTACGCCGCAGGCAAGGTGACCGAGCCGCCGAAGTCGACGCCGAGACGCTGGACCTGCATCGAGCCGTCCTTGTGAACGCGGGTGACGGTCCAGCGGTCGCCGTTGCGGACCCAGCCGCCGCGCAGGGTGTGGAGGCGGCGGTCGTTGTGGCGGGTGATGACGAGGTCGCCCTCGGACGCCTGGGTGCCGTCGGCGAGGTTGACCTCGATGTCTCCGACCGGGTTGGCGACGATGCGGTCGGCGCGGGCACGCCGGTTGAGGCGGATCACCATGTCGGTCGCCTCGGCGACCAGGATCGACGTCCGCCCGTCCTTCACGTCGGCCGCCCACGCGAGGTAGGCGGCGTCCATCATCTCGTCGGTCGTGCCCTCCTGGACGCGATCCTTGGCGACGTAGGTGCTGATGACCTCCGCCCGTCCGAACCGCAGGTCGAGCGAGGCGGTCTTCTCCCACTCGTGGGTGAAGCGGTGGACCTCGGTCAGCTCGGGGGTGTCAGGACGGGCGGAGGCCAGCAGAGCTGAACGCCCCTCCTGCGTCGACCGACTGAAGCTGCGCCCAGTCGCCGACCAGCAGCACCTTCGCACCGGCCTCGGCCGCGAGCGCGGTGAGCCGGTCGAGGGTCAGCGTGCCGGCGAGGGTGGCCTCGTCGATGATGACGAGCTGGCCCTTGCGGAACTGCGCCCGTCCTCGGTCGTACTCGTGGAGCCACTTGGCGGTGTTCTCGCACGCCGATGCCCAGGTCCTCGGCGAGCACCTGGGCGGCGACTGCGCTCGGGGCGAGGCCGACGACGCTGCCCTTGCCGTGAGCCTTCGTCCACGCGGTCTTCAGCGCGTGCATCGCGGTGGTCTTGCCTGCGCCCGCCGGACCGACGAGCAGGTCGACCTGCCGCCCGGACACGGCGATGCCCGCCAGCGTCTCGGACTGCTCGGCAGACAACAGGTGTTCCTTGCGCGTCACCCGCTCGATCACGTCGAGGTCGACCTCCGGGGCGGTCATGTCTTCGGCGCGGGCCAGGAGGCGGTCCTCGGCGGCGAGCAGGGTCTCGGAGGTGAACACGACTCGAGTGCCGCGGCCGGAAGCGCGTGGTGCCGTCGGCTCGCCGGAAGACCTCGGGCACGGTGACCAGACTCGGGCGGAGTGATCGTCAGCGACTCCTGCTTCGCGGCCTCGACGATCATGCCGACGACGGCCTCGCGGTCCTCGGCGCTGGCGAAGCGCCAGCCCATCGTCTGCCGGGATGCCTCGGCCCAGAGGTTCCAGTGCTTCCACGTCGAGCGCTTCTCCTCGACCGCGCCGACGACGGAGACGGCGACTTCGGTGATCGCGTCGAGGGGCACGTCGTCGGCCCGGAGGGTGGGACGGGCGACGGGACGGGCGGTGACTTCCTTCGCCCAGTCGACTGCGCCCCTCCCGAGGATCTTCTGCGCCCGTCCTCGCCACTGGGTCGTCAGGTCGAACAGGGAGTGGATCTCCTTCTCGG
Source organism: uncultured Actinomycetota bacterium (assembly GCA_963768905.1). Classification (GTDB taxonomy): domain Bacteria; phylum Actinomycetota; class Actinomycetes; order Propionibacteriales; family Nocardioidaceae; genus Nocardioides_B. The sequence continues at coordinate 8,190 of CAVYJQ010000003.1, forward strand.
GGCGCGTTGCCAGCGTGGCCTTCGCGCGCAACTGGATGATCTTCGCCGAGGAGGGGCGGCGCCCGGTGCGGCTCGACGTACTCCGCGATCAGCCGGTCCTTCTCCTTGTCGATGTGGCTGGACCGGCTGGAGAACTCGCGGATGAGCGTCTCGGGGACGGGCGCAAGCTCCCAGGCGGCGTTGCGGTTCCGCCCCGCGTCCCGCTGCTCCCACTCGATGCCGAACAGTCGGGTGAGGCGGTCGGCCAGCACGGCGTTGTAGTGCTCGGAGATCGGCACGTTGGCCTCGAACATCGCGGTCGCCGTCCAGGCTCCGCCAGCGCCCGTCCTCGGTCGTCTTGACCTTGTTGGAGATGACGACGTGGGTGTGGAGCTGCGGATCACCGAGCCGGGAGTCCCAGTGGTCGTACGCCGTGGCGGCGACCCCGATGACGTCGGCCTGCATCACCGCACCGTCGCCGGCGGCAACGCCCCTCCTGGTGGCGACGACCTCCCGCTCCATGAAGTCGAGCACCTCGGCGACGGCCTGGTGGTGGGCGCTCGACGATCAGCGCCTGCGTGCCCGCGTCGGCCACGCCCCACAGCGCCGAGACCGACTTGGGGACGCTGAACGTGTAGTCGAAGCCGGCGACCCCGCTCGACGCTTGCACCGACTCCTCGGCCTTGATCTGCGCAGCTGCCGCCTCGCCCGCTGCTCGTCGGTGAGGTCGGACGCGAGCTCGGCCACCCGAGCGGCGATCCGCTCTTCGACCGGCGGGAAGACCGGGAACGCCCGACCGAGCTTCGCTCCGGTGACCGGGTCGAGTCCCGCGCCGATCAGGAGCTGAAGTTGCTGCGGCGTCACCTGGTCGCCGCGCTTGATCTCGCCGTCGCCGAAGGCGTGGAGCGCCGAGCCCATCCAGCGGCCCGGCGGAGTGCCTTCCTCGGTGTAGTACCGCGTGACCGGGTTGGGGTCGGCCATGTTGGCGTCGCCCCGGACCACGCTCTTGAGCAGGTAGTCGTAGCCCCGGCCCGCCTGGATCTTCCTCATCGAGACGGTCATCGCCGCACACCTCCTTGGCGTGAAGGTGTCCGCGACAGGTCCACAGCCCCCGGTTCCGGCCGAGTTGTCCACAGGGCTCCGGGCCACAGAGCCCACCTCGTTCTGCATGACGTGTATGCCGAGAAGGAGGGTGCGGCCCGTCAGGACGGGCGCAGGCGCGGTGCGGTCGGTGCGGCAGCACCTGGGTGAGCAGAGGCGGCACTCGGTCGCACGGAGCGGAAGGAGGCAGACGTGAAAAGCGAACCGGTTCAAGGTCCCGGATGTGACGTACGATACGAATGCGACGACCCCGCCGGCCCGTCGGCAGGGCGTCGTATGCGCTCCTTCTCGAGATGGCTCGCGAAGGCGTCAAGGAACTCGGCCATGACGAACGCACCGGAGCAACTTTGCGCTGGTAGCGACTGCGGTACTGCTGGCTGGTCGCAGTGACCGCCTGCGCCGACGACGGCAATGACCCGGCGACGAACCCGAGTCCCACCCCGAGTTCGTCGGCGCCGACCACCACGTCGACGTCCCCGACGCCGCAATCTGACAGCGAAGTCGCCTCAGAGGCGGCGTCTGCCGTTCTGCGGAAGTACTACGAGGTGCGAAACCAGCTTCGCCAGGATCCCAAGCAGCCGCTGACGCTGCCTCGACGACGGTCGCGATCAGCACCGAACTCGCAGCACAGAAGAACCTGTTCAAGAAGGAGCGCAAGCAGGGGCTCCACCAGACCGGCGACGACGAAGATCGTCGAGCTGGAAGTGCAGTCGGTCAACCTCGACAACTCGGACCCGAAGGCCGGCAAGGTGCCGACGGTCCAGATCGACCTCTGCTTCGACGTGAGCGACGTCGACGTCGTCGACGCGAACGGCAAGTCGGTCATCAGCCCCGACCGACCGGACACCGGATGGATTCAGTTCCTGGTGTCGAACTACCAGTGGGAGCACCGATCCCGATGGCTGGTGGCGTGTTGCCTCCAGCCAGGACATCGAGCGCACGCCATGCGAAGCCTCGTAGTCCGTGTCGTCGTCACCTCACTCGCAGTCGCGGGTCTACTCATCCTTGCCCAGGCGCCGTCGTACGCCGACACGGTCTGCCAGGTCACGGACCCCGAGACCGGCGTCTGCCTGATCTGGGTCGAGGTCCCCGGACACTCCGGGCGACCCCGGAGACCGTGGCGACGACGGGCCGAAGGACACCGGGGCCGGCGCCGCGTGCTTACTGGGACGGGACCGATCAGGGCATCACGAAGCCTCCGCCCGGACCTGTCCCCTGTTCCAGCGAGTACGGGTACTGGTCGAACGGCTACCGCTGTTACATCTCGCTGCTCGACCCGCAACCGCCAGCCGGTGATCCGAACTGGCAGGGCCACGAGCCCGGCGACGGTGCCGTCTACAACTGCTACCAGCCGCAGACCGACTTGCTCATCTGGATCTGGTCGCAGGACCCGCCGCCGAACTCCGGCACCGGGCCGACGCCTCGCGAGGTCGCACAGATCGCGATCGAGCAGATGGACCTTCGTGCCATCGACATCGGCATCACACCTGAGCCAGGTGAGGACAGCATCGGAATCGTCGGCATGCCCGTGTGGATGTGGGCGGCCAACCCCGACGAGCACACCGTCGGGCCGATCACCGAGTCGGCGACCGCGGGCGGCATCACGGTCACCGCCACGGCCACGCTCCACAAGATCACCTGGGACATGGGCGACGGCACCAAGGTCGATGTGCACGACCGCCGGCACGCCGTACAAGGCGGCGTACGGCAACACGAAGTCGCCGGACTGCGGGCACGTCTACGAGAAGTCGAGCTCGAAGCAGAGCAGGACGGGAAGTACACGGTGACCGCCACCTCGGACTGGGTCATCACATGGGAAGGGGCTGGTCAGACCGGGACTATCCGGCTGAACGGCCTGACACGGACGGTCGCGATTGCGGTCGGGGAAGCGCAGGTGCTCGTGCAGTAGCGGGCAGCGGAGAGGCAGCGAGGATGAGCAGTACAGCCACCCGAATCGACGGGACTCTCAATCAGGAGGGTCCGGCCGCGACTGCGCTCGTGCCTCCGCCGAAGCTGCGCCGACGACCAGCGCTCGTCGCCGCCGCGATCGGCGCCATCTGCATCGGCGCGCTGCTCGCCGGCTGGGCCTGGACCGCGACGACCAACACCCAAGAAGTGCTCGTCGCGCGGCACTCCATCGAGCGTGGCTCCGTCATCGAGGCCGACGATCTCGCCCGGGTGCGGCTCAGCGCCGACCCTGCTCTCAAGCCGGTCGCTGCGTCGCAGTTCGACGAGGTCGTCGGGCAGCGAGCCGCGATGGACATCGCCGAGGGCGGGATGCTGACTCCGGGCTCGTTCACCGCCGAGGTCGTGCCCGGCGAAGGGCAGTCGGTCGTCGGGGTCGCGCTCACTCCAGCGCAGGCTCCAGGGCTCGAACTCCAGTACGGCGACAAGGTCCGCGTCGTCGTCACCCCGGCCCAAGGCGAGGAACTCCCCGCCGGCACACCGTTGAGCAACGACGCCACGGTCGTCGGAGTCCACACCTCCGATGAGACCGGGCAGACCGTGGTCGACCTGCTCGTCCCGAAGGCCGACGCCGCGGTGCTCGCCACCCGGATCGCCACCGGCAACATCGCTCTCGTCCTCGATTCGCGGGAGCGCTGATGGCTGTCGTCGCTCTCGCCTCCGCTTCCGGCTCCCCCGGCGTCACCACGACAGCGCTCGGGCTGGCACTGCTCGTGGCCGCGCCCGGTCCTGCTCGTCGAGGCCGACCCGACCGGCGGCTCGGGCCTGCTGGCCGGCTACTTCCGCGGCACCCGCGAGTACGACGGCGGACTCATCGAGCTGGCGCTGACCGCGAGCAACCTGAGTGATGCGCTCGCCGACGTCGCCCGTCCCATCGAGGGCACCACGGTGTCGTTCGTCGCGGGCACCCGCTCGCACACCCAGGCCAGTGCGCTGCGGGATCTCTGGGCTCCGCTGGCCGAGACACTCGGCCGAACTGGAGACCACCGGGCAGGACGTCATCGTCGATGCCGGCCGTCTCGGACTCCACGGGTCACCCGAGCCGCTGCTCGACGCCGCCGACCTGGCCCTGCTCGTCAGCCGGACGACGCTCCCCCACCTCTCGGCGCTGCGCTCGTGGGCCGAGGCGTTCCAGCGCCCTGCCCTGGACTGGCACCAGTCGGCCGTCCTGCTCATCGGCGAGGGCCAGCCCTACAACGCCCGCGACGTCACCGCAGCGGTGAACCTGCCCGTGCTGGCGTCGCTGCGCCGACGATCCGGAGTCGGCTGCGGTCTTCTCGCGAGGAGCCCAGCCGCCGAAGCGGTTCGAGACCGGGCCGCTGGCCCGGGCGCTCACTGCGGCCATCGCCTCGATCCACTCGACGATCACCCGCCGGCGCAACGAGCTGCTCGAAGGAGCCCGGTCATGACGACGGAACGATCCGAGGACTACGAGACCACCCCGCTGACAGGGTTGCCGCTGTTCACGCAGCCAGTGCCGCCGGTGGCCGAGAGGTTCGACCGTCGCCACCCAATGGCTCCGGTGGCACACCTGTCGACCGTGAGCACCCATCCCATCGGCAGCAGCCTCGACTGGTCGCTCGTCTCTGCGCTGCGCGCGCAAGCCTCCGAGCAGCTCAGTCAGGCGGTTGCGGCCGACAAGGGACGGCTCAACAAGGTCGCGCAGGAGGAGCTGGGCCGGACGATCGTGCTCGACCTCATCGAGACGACCGTGGCTGACCGGGTGAACGCCGGGATGACCACACTGCCCGGCGCCGAGCAGGACGCGCTGGCCCGTGCGGTGTTCGACTCGCTGTTCCGGCTCGGCCGCCTCCAGCCCCTCGTCGACGACGACCGGATCGAGAACATCATCATCACCGGCCACGACAACGTCGTGCTCGAACTCACCGACGGCTCACTGATCGACGGGCCACCCGTGGCCGACTCCGACGAGGAGCTCGATCGACTTCCTGGTCTTCCTCGCCTCCCGATCCGAGGTCAACGCTCGCGGCTTCTCCGAAGCCCAGCCGCGGCTGCATCTGCGCCTCGACGGCGGCTCGCGGCTCGCCGCTGCTGCGTGGGTGACGCCGCGCCCCTCCGTCGTGATCCGTCGTCACCGGCTGATGGAAGTCACGCTCGACGACCTCGTCGCTCGACAGATGCTGACTCCTGTCGCAGCGTCATTCCTGCGGGCGGCGGTGCGGTCCCGCAAGTCCATCGTGGTGTCCGGATCGCAGGGCGCGGGCAAGACGACCCTGGTTCGAGCTTTGTGCGCCGAGATCGACCCGCTGGAGGCGATCGGCACCTTCGAGACCGAGTACGAGCTGCACCTGCACGAGCTGCGCGACCGGCACCGCATCGTCCACCCGTGGGAGGCCCGTCCGGGCTCCGGTGAGCGAGGTCCGGACGGGCGCGCGGCCGGCGAGTTCACCCTCGACGAGGCGCTCGTCGACTCGTTCCGCTTCAACCTCTCCCGCCAGATCGTCGGCGAGGTCCGAGGCAAGGAGATCTGGGCGATGATCAAGGCGATGGAGTCCGGCACCGGGTCCATCTCCACGACTCACGCCTCCGACGCGGTCGCGGCGATCCGCAAGCTGGTGACCTGCGCGATGGAGGCCGGCCCGCACGTCACCCACGACCTCGCGACCTCGCAAGCTCGCGGCGACCGTCGACGTCATCGTCCACCTCGACCTGCGGACCTACCAGCAGGAGGGGCGCAGCATCCGGCAGCGCCGGGTCGCCGAGATCATCGCCCTCGACCCCGGCGAGCGCGAGACCGGCTACGCCACCACTCACGTCTTCGCCCCAGCCGCCGACGGGACGGCCGTTCCAGCGGTCCTGCCCGACGCCTACCGGAGCCTCGCGGCGTACGGCTTCGACCTCGGCACCTACCTCGCCCAGCAGGAGGTGCGGTCGTGATCGTCCTCGTTCCGGCCTTGGCCGGCGCGCTGGTCGTCGGCGGCCTGATCGCCCTCGTCGTCGGGCTGCGCCCCTCCCCGATCGTCGAGCGCCCGTCCCGCCCGCGCAAGGTCCGCACGGCTCACCAGGCAGACCCGGATGCTCCTGCTCGGCGGCTTGGCCGCCGGCATCGTGGCGTTCCTGGTCACCGGCTGGGTGCTCGCGCTGGTCATCGTCCCGGTGGCCTTCGTCGGCCTGCCCGTCCTGCTCTCGTCGTCCTCGGCAGCGCAGCGGATCGAGCGCCTCGAAGCGATGGAGGAATGGACCCGGTCCCTCTCCGGCGTGCTGACCGTCGGGGTCGGACTGGAGCAGGCGCTCGTCGCCACACTCCGCTCCACCCCGGCCGCGATTGCTCCCGAGGTCACCCGGCTGGTCGCCCGGCTCCGCGCACGCTGGGTGACCGAGGATGCGCTGCGGGCGTTCGCCGACGAGCTCGATGACGCGACCGGCGACCTCGTGGCTGCGAACCTGATCCTCGGCTCCCGAAGGAGGGGCGCAGGGCTGGCGAGCGTGCTCGAAGGTCTGGCCGAGTCGGTGGCGGCCGACGTACGCGCCCGGCGTCAGGTCGAGGCCGACCGCGCCAAGCCCCGAGCCACCGCACGCTGGGTGACGCTCATCAGCGTCGGGGTGCTGGTGATCCTGGCGGTGTCGGGCACCTACGTCGAGCCGTACCAGAGCCCGCTCGGGCAGGTCATCCTCGTGGCGCTGCTGGCGATGTACGTCGCGACGCTGGTCTGGATGAAGCGCATGGCGATAGGACGGGCGATGCCCAGGTTCCTGTCTCCCGTCCCGGTCACGAGGGAGGGCGCAGCATGACCACCGGACTCCAGATCGCGCTGCTGGGAGGGGCGTTCCTCGGGCTCGGCGTGGTGCTTGCTCGTTGCCCGCCTGATGCCGGCCGAGCCGGACCTCACCGAGGCACTCGAGCCGACTCACTCCTGCCCGTGGACGGGCGAACGCCGTCGGTCCGGTCACCACTGCGAAGGGCAAGGAGCGGATCGGCGTCTGGGCGATCAAGGCGCTGCCGCCGGCCGTCTGGATCAGGACTCCGACGCGAGAGCTCGCACTCCTGCGTATCCCGCTCGCGAGGTTCTACGGCGACAAGATCGTCATGGCACTCATGGGGCTCGTGATCCCGCCGCTCCTGGCGTTCTTCTTCGAGCAGATCGGACTGGGCTTCCCCATCGCGATCCCGGCCATCGCCTCAGCTCGGGCTGGCGGTCGTGATGTTCTTCCTGCCCAACTACAACGCGGTCGACGACGCCCGAAAGGCTCGCCTGGAGTTCACCCGAGCGCTCGGCGCGTACATCGACCTCGTCGCCTTGGAGCGCAACAACGGCTCCGGCGTACGACAGGCAATGGAGTCGGCGGCCGAGGTCGGCGACTCGTGGGTCTTCACGCGCCTCTCGGAGGAGCTGACTCGCTCGCGCTGGTCGGGCCAACCGCCCTGGGATGCCCTGCACGCCCTGTCCGACGAGCTGGGCCTGCCCGAGCTCGACGACTTCGCCGACATCATGCGGCTCTCCGGCGAGGAGGGCGCGTCGGTCTACACCAACCTGCGCGCCCGTTCGGCCGCCATGCGCACCGCGATGCTCAACGACGAGATCTCCGAGGCCAACGCCGTCGGCGAGCGCATGACCATCCCCGGCTCCCTGCTCGGCGTCATCTTCATGGCGCTGCTCGTCGCCCCATCCCTGCTGCGGATGTTCAGCAACACCTGACAACCCCAACCCCACGAAAGGGAACCCATCCAGGAAAGGAAACACCACTATGAACCGATTGCTCGCACTCCTACTCACGCTCCATCTCGGGCGTCGATGCGCGCCTGCGGGTCCGCAACGAGCGAGGCTCCGTCACGACCGAGCATGTGCTCTGGGCCGTGGCCGTCATCGCCATCGTCGGGATCGTCGTCGCAGCGATCAAGGCTTACGTTGAAAGCCAAGCCGGCAACATCAGGTAGGCGGCGGGACGAACGCGGCTCGGGCACCATCGAGCTGGTCATCCTGCTGCCTGCACTGTTCGCGGTGATGTTCCTCGGGACGCAGGCCGCGTTGTTCTACCACGCCCGAACGGTGGCGATAGCCGCTGCGCAGGAGGGCGCGAAGGCCGCTGGCGGCGAGAACGGCAAGGAGGCCGACGGCGTCAACGCCGCCTCCTCGTTCATCGCCGACGCCGGTGGCGACGACGTACTCACCGGCGCGAATGCGACAGCCAATCGCACCGCCACCACGGTGACCGTGACAGTGACCGGTCACAGCTTGAGCGTGATCCCGGGCTGGAGCCCGGCGATCGTCCAGACGGCGTCGCTGCCCGTCGAGAGGCTGACCGCTCCGTGATGACCTGGACGCGCATGAGGGACGAGCGGGGCTCGGCTGCGGTCGAGGCCGCTGTCGGCCTGCCTGCCTTCGTGCTGTTCGTCGGTCTCATCATCTTCGGTGGCCGCACCGCCACCACCCACTCGGCCGTCGAGTCCGCTGCCGCCGACGCCGCCCGCACCGCCTCCATCGCCCGCACGGCGTCCGAGGCGAAGAGCGAGGCGAAGGCCGCGGCGCAGGCCAGTCTGGCCAACCAAGACATTCACTGCCTCAGCGTCACGGTGTCGGTCGACGTGTCCGACTTCGGCAAGACCGTCGGCGAGGCCGGGTCGGTCTCGGCAACCGTGGAATGCCTCCTCGATCTGGCCGATCTGTCCGTTCCGGGCGTCCCAGGCAGTCGCCTGATCAAGGCCACCAGCAGTTCGCCGCTGGACACCTGGAGGGAGCGGGCATGACGCACCGAACTCGCGGTGAACGCGGCTCCATCAGCATCTGGCTGGCGGTGTCGAGCTTCGTGATGATGATGCTCGTCGGGCTGGCCGTCGACCTCGGCGGACAGGTCCACGCCAAGCAGCGCGCCCACAACATCGCCGCCGAGGCCGCCCGGACGGGCGGCGAGCAGGTGCAGGCCGCGCCCGCCATCAAGGGTGAGTACGTCGCGGTGGACACCGTCGCGGCACGTAACGCGGCCGAGGACTACCTGAGCGCCTCGGGCGTCACCGGCACGGTGACCGTCACCGGCGGCGACACCATCACGGTCGACGTGACCGACACCTACAAACCCAAGTTCCTGAGCTTCATCGGCATCGGCGACCTGACCGTCACCAGCACCGCCTCGGCACGACTCATCCGCAGCCTCGGAGGGAGCGAACAATGACCCAGCCCACGCTTGCCCAGCGACTTCGAGGTCTCGCGGCCACGCTCGCCCTCCTGCTTCTCGTCGCCGGGGTGCCGTTCCTGCTCATCGGCATTGGTGCCGCGCCGTGGAAGGCCGACCTCGGCTCGCTTCGGACCCTGCTGACCAGCCCCGACGACGGCACGCTCGCGATGGTCGTCATCGCGGGCGTGGCGTGGCTGGCATGGCTGGTCGTCGCGGTCTCCGTCGTCCTGGAAGTCGTCTCGCAGGTCCGCGGTCTCCCGACTCCGACACTGCCCGGACTCGGCGCTCCACAGCGGGCGGTGGGCCAACTGGTCGCGGTGGCGGCGCTGCTGTTCGTTGCTGCTCCGACCGTGGTCGCGGCGTTCCCGACTCCGCCCGCCCGTGCCGCGACTGCGCCCGTCCTCGAAGCGCCGCGACTCGCGGCCGTCGAGGTTGCGCCCCTCCTCCCCCAGGCTGCGCCCCTCCTTGCCACCGCAGACTCACCAACGACGGAGAAGACGACCGATCGACTACACGGTCAAACGCGGCGACAGCCTGTGGAAGATCGCCGAACGCCTGCTCGGCGATGGCACCCGGTTCACCGAGATCGTCGACCTGAACAAGGGGGTGCTGAACGGGCGCCCCGACTTCATCGTGTCCGGCACCGTGCTGAAGGTGCCGTACGAGGCTCCCGAGGTCGACGCCGACCGTCCGGCCGAGGAGTACGTCGTGCAGCCCGGGGACACCTTGTCGGAGATCGCCGAGGCGAAGCTGGGCGACCCGATGCGCTACCCCGAACTCTTCGAGGCATCCCGCGACACCGTGCAGCCCGACGGCGCGACGCTGACCGACCCGGACCTGATCCGGCCGGGTTGGGAGATCACCATCCCCGGGCAGGCGAAGCACAAGGCCGAGGTCCCGGAGGAGCCTCCCGTCGAGGTCGTGCCGCCGGTTGACGTGACCCCGCCGGTCGAGCCCCCGACTGTCGAGCCGACGGCTGAGCCGACCGAGTCGGCGGACCAGGAACCCACGCCTGCCGTGAGCAGCACCGACGAGGCAGACGACGTCGAGTCGTCGGCACCCGGCTGGCTGATGCCCGGCCTCACCGGGGCGGGCGCAGTTCTCGCGGCGCTGGTGCTGCTCGCCGTACGCGCGCACCGCAACACCCAACTCCGCTACCGCCGGCCCGGGCAGACCATCGCCCCTCCTCCCGAGGAACTCCGCGCGGTCGAGAAGACCGCCTTCGTCTCCGGAGCCCCGCTCACCAAGGTCATCGAGGATCTCGACCGGACACTGATGCACCTTGCCGGCGAATGCTCCGACGCAGGACGGGCGCTGCCCCAGGTCGTCACCGCCACGCTCGCCAAAGGCACCGTGACCCTGCACCTCGCCGAGGACGCAGACCTGCCGGGACCGTGGACTGGCGCAGGCTCCGACTGGTGCCTCACCCTCGGTGAAGCTTTGCCCGAGCGCGGCGACGTGCTGCCGCCCTACCCACTGCTCGTCACCGTCGGGCAGGACGACGACGGCCTCCACCTCGTGAACCTGGAGCACCTCGGCGTCGTGGCGCTCGCGGGCGACCCGGAACGCAGCCAAGGCTCTCGCCCGGCACATCGCTGCCGAGCTGGCGCTCAACCCGTGGTCGGCCATCGTCGAGGTCAACGTGATCGGCCTCGGCGAGGAACTCGCCCCGCTCGACACCCTCCGCCTGCGCCACCACGCGGACGGCGAGCAGGTGGTCCCCGCTCTGGTCCGCTCCCGTCACCGCGTCGCTGGAGAACGGCTGGGGCGACCCCGACCCGTACGGCGTGGTCATCACGACCGGCGACGGGACGACGAACTTGCGCCCCTCCTTCACTCGCCGGCCTCCCGGATCGGCACGGCCTTGGTGTCCCTGGCTGCGCCCCTCCCCGAATCCACGGTCATCGAGGTCGATCACGACCGGGCGTCTGCGTGCGCCCTCCCTCGGACTCGACCTCGAAGCCGCCGGACTGACCAGCGAGGAGGCGAAGGCGTGCGCTGCGATCGTCGACCTCACCCGCGACAGCGAGCCGGTCAAGATCGCGCCCTTCGAGCAGGCCGCCGACGGTTGGATGGCACTCGCTGACCAGGCCGGCGCCCTCCGCGAAGAGCTGACCGACGTGCGCGAGGAGGGACCGGCTGGCGAAGGCTCACTCCTGCCCGAGTCGGCCGGAGGAGTACGTCGAGGTTGCCGCGACCACCGTCGAGGATGTCGAGACTCTGGCCCCGGTCGTGCCAGAGCAGGTCCGTCGCACGGTCGAGGAAGCCGATCCAACGCTCGACCAGGACGTGGCCGACTGGTTCGACGCCGAGGTCGAGCGTCCTCGGTTGGTGCTTCTCGGTGCGGTGAGCGCCGAGGCGTACGGCGAGGCCAAGCCGGTCATTCTGAAGCGCCGACCGTACTTCGTCGAGATCCTCGCCTATCTCGCGTTGCACCCCAAGGGCGCGACTGCCAGCGAGATGGCCGACACGTTCGGCGTCGCGGCGTCGAGGGCCAGGACGGAAGTCAGCGCACTGCGCGACTGGCTCGGCACGAACCCCCGCACCGGCGGCCCCTACCTGCCGCCAGCCAACGAATCGCCCGTCTATCTGGAGACCGGCGTGAAGACCTACCAAGTGCTGGACGTGCTCGTCGACCTGGACCTGTTCCGTCGCTTGCGTGCCCGCGGCCAGGCGCGCGGCGCGGAGGGCATCGCGGACCTGCGGACCGCCATGTCCCTGGTCCAGGGGCTGCCGTTCAGCCTGCTACGCGACAAGGGCTGGAGCTGGCTGCTCGACACCGAACGGGTCCACGAGACTGTCGGTTGCGCGATCGTCGACACCGCGCACCTCCTCGTCGTCGACGCGCTCGCAAAGGGTGAGCTCGACGTGGCGCGAACCATTGCCGAGACCGCCTGCGAGGCAGCGCCCTACGACGACATCTGTCGGCTCGACCTGGTGAAGGTCGCCGCCGCCGAGGGCCACGGCGAGGCGGTCGAGAAGATGCTCAACGACGACGTCTTCAACCGCACCGACGACTACCTCCCGCCCATCGACCTCCCCGAGAGAACGGGCGACATCGTCGGCAAGGAGGGCTGGGGCAACTCCAAGCGTCCTCCGCCCACCTGATTCCGGGCGTCGCGATGCAACGGAGATCGCGAGTTCCCGGCTGCGAGCCTTGCTGCATTTCGCCGCGACTGCCTATCCCCGTCCCACGCCGTCGGGAGATCGTCTCCTTCCGCGCCAGCTCGGAGTTCGGCTCTTCGATTTCGAAGTCAGGTGCCAGGCCTTGCAGAGGCCGCACCAGTAGGACCCGGTCGGAGCCTTCGACCATGTGACCGGCAAGCTTCCTGAATCGCGTGCAAGGCGCGTTCCGCGGCCCACTGGCTTGGATAGGACTTCTTCGAGCAGTCGAGCATCGCGACCGTTCCTCAGGGCGCGTGCTCAACTGGCTCATATCCAGCCCGGCACGATGGGTTCGCGGCTGAAGTCGCTCGGCCCGGTTCGGAGCGTGTATGTCTCCGTCTGACGAGACATCAGACTACCGACCGAGCCTCGATGGCCAGCCTCCACCGTGCAACAGTCGCCGTGCGTCTTTTCGCCGTCTGCCGGCGCCCAACCATCGACTTCAACTGCCGATGTGAGAGCGATCGGAGAGCCCTGGCCCGCATCAAACCGGATAGGTTGCGAATCGACCCTCGGGAAGGACTCTGATGAAGGCCGTCGACTCACACCTGCTCACCCTGCTCAAGGCGAGCAGCCAGTTCATCGTGCCGATCTACCAGCGGCTCGTACTCCTGGCAGGAGGCCGAGTGCGCACAGCTGTGGGCCGACATCCTGCGAGCCGGGCTCCAACCCCAAGCTCGGCGCCCACTTCACCGGCTCGATCGTCTACGTCGCCCGGGACCAGTCGACGAACACCTCCGCCGAGCCGGACCTGATCATCGACGGCCAGCAGCGAGTCACGACCGTGACTCTGCTTCTCACCGCCCTGGCCGCCCGGCTCGAGGAGCTGCCCGACGGACGAGCGGGAGCCCTGGGACGGCTTCTCGCCGAAGAAGATCCGCAACCGGTACCTGCCTCAACGACGACGAGGAGGGCGAGCGGCAGTACAAGCTGATCCTGTCCCAGAGCGACAGAGACGCTCTGATCTCGCTCCTCAACGGGGTCGCCCCATCGGGCGACATGGTCGACCCGCGTCATCGACAACTATCGCGTTCTTCCAGCAGCAAGCTCGGCCGACCCGACGGTCGACCTCGCAGACGTGTGCAAGGGGCTCGGACAAGCTCGTCGTCGTCGACGTCAAGCTCGAGCGCGGCGTCGACAACCCGCAGCTCGTCTTCGAGGCGATGAACTCCACCGGCAAGAAGTTGTCCCAGGCCGACCTGATTCGCAACTACGTCCTGATGGACCTGCCGCCGAAGGAGCAGGAGACGGTCGTACACGGCGTACTGGCGCCCGATGGAGCTCGAGTTCGCCGGCGCGAGGAGAGCCAGTTCGACGAGTTCGTCCGCCACTACCTGACGGTGAAGACCGGGGAGATCCCTCGGCTGGACGACATCTACGAGGCCTTCAAGGCCCACGCCGTCGCCTTCACCGACGCGGACGAGACCATCGAGCTCGCTCGTCACCGAGCTGCGGCAGTACGCGCGCCGCTACTGCGCGATGGCACTGGCAAGGAGACCACGCCAAGCGCCGCGCAGCCTTCCAGGACCTGCGACCAGATCAAGGCGGACGTCGTCTACCCATTCCTGCTCGAGGTCTACACCGACTACGAGCTCGGCACGCTCGATCGGCGACGACCTGCACGAGATCGTGCGAGATGGTGACGTCGTACATCTTCCGTCGGGCCGTGTGTCGGGTCCCCACCAACTCGCTCAACAAGACCTTCGCCGGGTTCAGCGCGGCCGTTCGCAAGGACCGCTACGTCGACAGCGTCAAGGCGCACTTCCTTCAGCTGAAGAGCTACCGGGCTTTCCCGACGGACGACGAGTTCAAGCACTCGCTCGACGACGACCGACCTCTACAACTTCCGTCGACGCTCGTACTTCCTTCGGCTCCTGGAGAACCACAACCGCAAGGAGCACGTGACGATCGAGGACTACACGATCGAGCACATCCTCCCGCAGAACGAGGACCTGTCGCCGGAGTGGCGGAAGGCTCTTGGCGAGGACTGGGCCGAGGTGCAGCAGCGTTACCTGCACACGCTCGGCAACCTGACACTCACCGGCTACAACTCGGAGTACTCCGACCACCCCTTCGCCACGAAGCGCGACATGGAAGGCGGCTTCAAGGACAGCCCGCTCCGGCTCAACAAGGGTCTCGGGCAGCTCGAGGCATGGACGCCAGCGAGATCGAGAACCGCGCGGATCGTCTGGCCGAGGACGCACTGGAGATCTGGCCACGACCCTCGCTGCCCGAGCACGTGATCGCGGAGTTCCAGGTGCAACGCGCCGCGTCGGACTTCTCCATCGAGGACCACCCGCACCTGCTGCCGCCCGCCCGCCGAGAGCTGTTCGAGAAGTTCAGCGCCGAGACGCTGGCGCTCGACCCTGGGATCACGCGAGCAGTTCCTCAAGCTCTACGTCGCCTTCAAGGCGGAGACCAACTTCGTCGACGTCGTTCCGCAGAAGGCGCGGATGCGACTGAGCCTCAACCTCCCCCTCGAGGCGCTGCACGACGAGCGTGGGCTCGCGTGGGACGTCAGCGACAAGGGCCACTGGGGCAACGGGCCAACGCGAGGTCGGACTCGACGAGACGTCGGACTTCGCCTACGTCATGGGCCTGGTCCGGCAGGCGCTCGAGTACCAGATGGGCGGCGACTGAGCGAGGCGCGGGTTCCGTTGACTCTTGCACGCGCCAGCGAAGCCACCGATCCTGTCGTCAAGGCGAAGGTCAGGACCTAGCACTCCTGCAGGGCGTGCGGCCAGATCCTAACGTTCGCTCATGCCGCAAGTAGCACGTTCGCAGACCCGCGTCTTCCGGCTAAACGACGCTTGCCTCGCCACCAGCAGCCCGATACTCGTCGAGGAGCTCCCTGCCGAAGATCGTCGTCGTCCACTCGTTTGAGCCCGCGTCCGGTCGATAGTCGTCCGCCTGGTGTTCATCCCAGATCTCGCCGATCCCCGTGAGATGTATCAACCCGTTCCGATCGAGGGTTCGGAGGATCGGTTGCAGCACGCCCGAGGAGCGTGCACCTGTGCCGTCACCAACGACGGGTATTAGCGAAGTTTCAGAGGCACCGGTCCAGTTGCCCTGACTATGCCCGCTTGCCTGGTCGATCGCGTGCAACACCTTGATGTGAGGCGCGTCCAACTCTCGAATCACGTCAACTCTCAGTTGGGCCTCGTCGACGAGCGCCTCGTCGGCGGCCAACGCGCCGGATGCCAACGCCGCGCCGAGCATTCGCACCTTGGCGTCGATGTTCGCGGCAGCCGATGCCTCGACCGCTCGGGCTATCAGGGCGAGTCGCGTGGAGTCCGCGATACAGCTCTCAAGAATCTTCTCCACGGTGGTCTCCGAGGTCGATGCGGCATGACTGAGCGCGAGCCCCACCCGCCGTTGTCCTTCAGCCCGCCACTCCGCAGCCGCCCGTTCGACGAGCACCTCTGCTGCTGGCGTAAGCATGGCGCCAGCGATCGCCCCTCCCGGACCGAAAGCGGCCGTGGAAGCCGCAACTATCCCACCTGCGACGATCATCGCCGCGACAGAGGGACTTTCGCTTGCATGCTCCTGCGGGTCGCCGCCTGTGTCCGAGATCGTCATTCCCACATCATGCCGCCAGGTTGTCGAGTGGATCCCCAACCCCTCCACCGCTGCCGTCTGGGCCCCTGCGCGATGAATCATTCCTTTGGGTCGCGCAACCCCCCTCCGCCAAAGTCTTTCAACTCTCGGAGGGGCGCGGCCAAATGGGTCCGTGACCTGCACAAACGCGTGACGACGTTCTCCGCCCTCCCTGCGCCCCTCCCCGGAGGGGCGCTCTCAGGAGGGGCGCTTTTTGGTGCGCAGGCTGAGGACAGTCGAGTGCATGAACCAGTTGCACCAACCACGAGCCGCGACAGTCCGGTGGAGTCCGCGGCTCCTCAACGACATCGTCAACGCACCGGATCTCGCTACGGCGGCGGAACACCTGGGGGCCAGCGGCATCCCGGTGTTTCCGTGCGTCCCCGGCGGCAAGCGCCCGCTGACCGCCCACGGCTTCCAAGACGCCAGCGCCGAGCGGGACGTCATCGACTTCTGGTGGCGACGACACCCTGACGCCAACATCGGCGTGCCGACCGGCGCGGCCGGTGGCGTCGACGTGGTCGACGTCGATGTTCACAAGACCGGCTCCGGATACCCCGCCTTCGAGCACGCACGGCGGGCCGGCTTCGTCGAAGGCTGGGCCTGGCTGGTCCGCACCCCGTCAGGCGGGCTGCACGCCTACTTCCTCCACACAGGCGAGCGCGAGCAGCGGTCGTGGCAGGTGCCGGGCAAGCACATCGACTTCCGGGGCGACGGCGGCTACATCATCGTCCCGCCCTCCCGGGTGACCGGCGAGGACGGCGTGACCCGCAGCTACGAGCAGATCGCGGTCGCCTCCCACCATCCCGGCGCGGTGGACGCCAACGGGCTCCGAGGGTTCCTCGACCCGCCCCGGCCAATGCGCCCACCCACCGACCTCCCGGCCGTCGGCGCGAGGCCGGACAAGCTCGCCGCCTGGGTCGCATCCCGACCCGAAGGCGGCCGCAACGGTGGCCTGTTCTGGGCGGCCTGCCGGATGGCCGAAGAGGGCCACGACCTGAGCACAACGACGTCACTGCTCGGCGAGGCGGCGTACTCCGCTGGCCTTCCCGAGCGGGAGGCGATGGCGACGATCCGGTCGGCGTACCGGATCGCGACTCGACTCGGGCCGGCGAGCCAGCCGCGCCCTACGAACGCGGTTGAGGCGGTGGGACTGTGAACACGCCAGACCCCTACGTGCGCCGCCTCGACCGCACTCCCCCAGAACCTGCTCCGACCCCGGAGGCCGAGAAGGCGGTCGATGCGCTCGCCGTCCACAAGGACCCGTCGGTCCCGACCGCCGGGCCAGGCAGGAGACCGACCGATCTCAGCCGAGCGTCGCCTGGGTTCGTCCCAGCGAGATGCCGACTCTGCTCGGCTCGAAGTTCGTACGTCGCGGCATCGACCTCCAGGCCGAGCTGACCCGCCGCGCACGTCGTACCCCTGGCGCTGCCGTCTCCAAGGCGTCGCGCCGCATCACCCGCACCTCGATCGCTCGACCTGACACCACAAGCCCGAGCATCACCGACCAGGAAGGACTCGGGCTATGACCGCACCGACCTTTGCAACCGCTGAGGGGCTGCGGCTCCTCTTGCTCGACCTCGCGTACGCCGGACGGCGCGCGTGGCAGACCAGCCCGGAAGCCGCCGAGCTGATGACCTACACGATGGACAAGTACGCCGGGCTCGCCCACAAGCACGGCCTCGAACCAAGCGATGCTGCCGTCGCCGCCTTCGAGGTGATGCGGATGCGATCCACTCGCGTCGCCGAGGACCCGTGGGCCGTCGTCACCCACGCCGTCGAGCTCTCGCTGATCTACGAGTCCCGCGCCGAGGGACTGCTCTGCTCGACCGGACAGGCGCGCAAGACGGCCGGCCTCGACTACCACGACGCCGAGCGGTTCGCGGATCGCGATTCGGAGATCGCGGACTATCACCCGGCGTTCCACTTCTTCGCCAAGATGGCCGACCCGTACGCGCGAGAAGGAGGACAACGCTGACGGCGAGCCGACCAACGCCTTCTTCGCCCTCGACAACGTCGTGGAGTTCTTCGTAGGACCTCGGCTGGCCGCGCACCGCGCGCGGCTCGGGATGGAGTACATCGCCGCTCGGCTCAGTCGCTGCGGCAAGCCCGAGATCGCCTACAAGTCTCCTGCGTCCGAGAAGGCGACGGCCCGGGCTTCCTCGACATCGGGCAAGACGCGTGGATTGACGTGCTCCGCGCCGTGCTCGGTGACCCGCACCCCGACTTCGAGGGCACCATCGCGGAGCCGCGGACTCCTCTAGCGGCAGCGATGGGCTTCACGTCCACCGAGCTCTTCGACGACCACGGCCTCGTCCACATGGTCGAGGCAGCCGCACCGGCCACCTGTCACCACCGAGCCAGGTGAGAGCCTATGTCTGAGCGCGGCCACATCGAGCTCGACCGCTCCGTCGGCACCATCGTCGTCGGCGAACGCCACCGCCGAGACACCGGCGACCTGACCCCACTGATGGACTCCATGAAGCGAGTCGGCCTGCTTCAACCCGTCACCATCACGCCCGACGGCTACCTCATCTGCGGCTACCGCCGCCTCGAAGCGGCCAAGAGAGCTCGGCTGGCACACCTTGCGGGTGTGGGTGAGGTCCGGGATCAGCGACGAGCTGACCCGGCTCCTCGCCGAGCGGGACGAGAACACGACGCACAAGCCGCTGTCCAACGATCGAGGCAGCGCACGCTGTACGACGAGATGAAGGCCCTGCTCCAGGAGGACGCGCACCGTCGCCAGAGGGCGACGCAGTTCGGAGCACGAAAACGACAAAACCGCAGGTCAGGCCGGTCGGTGCCGAATCAGCAGGACCGGGAGCGCTCCGGCAGGACGCTCGACGACCAGGCGGCCCTGATGGTCACCGGCAAGGCATCGTACAACCGGCTGGAGCAGATCCTGGAGATGGAGCGCGTCGCTGCTGACCGCGAACTCCCGAAGGACGTGCGGAAGGTCGCCGAGGACGAGCTGGCCGCGATCCGCAACGGCGGCGCCGGTCGACCCTGGCTACCAACGCGTGAAGGCCGCCAAGCGCATCGCCGCGATGATGGAGCCCGGAGCCGAGGCCACGCTCAACGAGGAAGCCGAGAAGGCCCTCAAGCAAGCCAAGGAAGACCGGCGTCGTCGCATCCAGGAGAACGAGCGACGGCGCGAGGAAGAGGCCGCCAACCGGAAGCGCTCGACCCGCTCGTTCAACCTCAAGTGGGCCGAGATGGACGGCTGGTCGAAGAAGTACGACGTCGAGCAGATCGCCCGCGAGATCAAGCCCGACGACTGGGCGCTGTTCCTGCGCGTCATCGACGAGACCAAGGCGTTCGCCGAGGCCGTCACCCTCGCCAAGGAGTCGGGCGGCACACCTGAGTCGTGACCACCCCGACTCCCGAAGGCCATGCCGATGCTCTACCCGACCACTCCTGATGACCTCCGCCGCCGCCGCCTCATCGTCGCCGGCGTCGCAACCGCCCTGTTGCTGATCGCGTTCGTGACGTACGCCGTCCTGGTCCACCGGTCGCACTCGCGCCCCAGCTGCGCCGCCGACCAAGGAGCAGGCACCGGTCGCGCTGCACCGACGACCCACGAAGTCCCGGCAGTCACCGAACTCCCGACACTGCGCCCGACGTCGGACCCCGAGACCTTCGCCCGTGCAGGTCGCCGAGGCGATCTTCGCGTGGGACACCGCCACGCTCGTCTGACCCGCGACCGACCACATCGAGCAACTCGTCGAGGTCGCCGACCCGACCGGCGAGTCGACGCCCGGCCTGGTGTCCGACCTCGACAACTACCTGCCGACGCAGGACGCCTGGGTCGAGCTCGACGAAGTACGAGACCCGCCAGTGGCTCACCGTCGACTCGGTGCACCACGCCGACCAAGTGGGCCGAGGCCGAAGCGCAGGCCGGCGACGAGCTGCTGCCCGGCACGACGGCCCTCACGATCCACGGCACACGCCACCGCTCCGGCATCTGGGAAGGCGAGCCCGTCTCGTCCGAGCACGACGTGGCCTTCACGGTCTTCATCGTCTGCGGGCCGTCGTACCCCGAGTGCCACCTGCTCCGGCTGTCGATGCTCGACAAGCCGCTGGACTGAGCGATGGGCAAGGTCGTCGCTCGCGGACTGGTCGCGCTCCTTTTCGCGCCCGGCCAGCCTCCTGCTCGGTCTCGGTGCGCTGCTCAGCCCAGCGGCGCAGGCCGAGAACCAGTGCCTCATCTCGCCGGCATCGACTCGTCGGTCTCGACGGCATCGACGGGCACGCTCCCGGAGACCGCTCGGGTCGTCGTTCCCGCTCCCGGCCGGGACGTGGGTCAGGACGAGCGGCTTCGGGATGCGGGTCCACCCGATCACCGGCGAGTACAAGCTGCACACCGGCGTCGACTTCGCCGCCGCCAGCCGGGACGCACATCCTCGCCGCCGCCGACGGTCGCGTGGCGCTTCGCCGGCCCAGCCACGGGCTACGGCCACCTCATCCTGATCGAGCACACCGTCGGCGGAAAGCGGGTCGCCACCGGCTACGCCCACATGTACGCCGACGGCATCCACGTCAAAGCCGGCGACACCGTCACCGCTGGGCAGTACATCGCCGACGTCGGCTCCGACGGCTACTCCACCGGCTCGCACCTGCACTTCGAGGTCCGACCCGGCGGCGCCGACGCTGCACCCGTCGACCCGGAGCCCTGGCTGGCCTCGAACGGCGCGGCCGAACGTCGAGGGCGGCTCAGCCACGAGTGACGCGGGGTGCAGCAGCGGTGGTCCGGCGTCGCCGTACAACGGCGACAACCCCGACGGTCTTGTCGACGACCCGACCTCGGACGGCCAGATCACCGAGCGGACCGCGCACATCCTCGCCCAGGTCCAGAAGAACTTCCCCGACTCCCACTGGGCGTGCTGGTCGCCACGCCCGGGAACGAAGTCGGAGCACCCGCTCGGCCGCGCCTGCGACGGCACCTTCGGCAACTCGATCGGCACCGCCGCGAGCGGCCATGCGCTCGACTACGGCTGGAAGGTCACCAACTGGCTGAAGGACAACGCCGAGACCCTCGGCGTCGAGTACCTCATCTGGCAGGGCCGCATCTGGTCGGTTGCACGAGCCTCCGAGGGCTGGCGACCGTACGACGGCGGCGGGATGCACGATCCCAACAGCGTGACCGGCGGACACTACGACCATCTGTCACTGGACGGCTCGGGCGTAGCACCTGATGACCATGAAGATCCCCGCGATTCTGCCTCTCGTCGGCCCCGACTTCGGTGCCGTCGGCGGCTCCAGCCAGCTCCGCGCCATCGTCGGTGCGCTGCTGACCTACGGGTTGATCGTCGCCGTCCTGATGGTTGTCATCTGCGCGGCGACGTGGGCCATCGGCTCGGCTCAAGGCAGTTGGCAGACCGCGAGCAAGGCGAAGACCGGCCTCTTCGTCGCCCTCGGCGGTGCTGTACTCACCGGCGGTGCGCTCGCCTGGGCCAACTGGCTCCTCGACGTGGGAGCGACGTTGTGAGCGAGGAGCAGCTCGCCTTCGACATCGAGGGCATGCTCCACGAGGCGGCCGTCGAGTCGACTCCCGAGTGGCGTGGTGCTCCCCTGCACTTCACGACGGTGTACTACCCGCCGGCCGAGCTCGACGCGGCGCTGGACCATTGGATGTTCCTGCACGCGCACGACAAGACCCACGTCAACGATGTGGCGCCACTCGATCACGGTCCCTGACAACGCCCAGGTCGCGCGGCCACGGTTTCGCGCTCTACACAACCGACCTGCGTTGTGAGCCGTGGAAGCACGCCGACCGGCACGAGTCGTGCCAGTGTGTCGGCGATCTGATGTACCAGGCGATCTGTGAACCGTGCGAGTGGAACGCGATCACCGACCACGAGAACGTCGCTGTCGAGTTGTGGCACGACCACGCGCTCCCCGGCTGGCGCGAACTCCCGATCGTCCCGTCGAGGTTGCGCGCGATGGACACGGACCGGATGTCCAAGGCCACGAAGAACTGGATCGCCGAGCACTACCCCAAGTCCATGCAGGTGCCCGGCGCGCCAATGATCACTGAGCGTCGGCCCTTCGGAACGCGCCACGTCCCCGGCCGCTCGCCGTGGGGCGGCTACGACATCTCCCACACGGCCGTCGACCCGGACCGCATCGTCGAGGGAGCCAAGCCGCTCCGCCGTACGCCGGACTTCCCGCTGGAGCATGCGCGGGCCGCGACGTCCCCCGGCATCGGCCTTGGCGACTGACCTAACCGAAGAAGATCGGGTCCTTGCTCTCGCGGATGTAGTCGAGCAGCGACTGGACGTTCTTCGACGGCCGCTTGTGCTGGTACTCGTGGAACTTCAGATTCCGGTCGCGCCAGTAGATCGCCCACTGGCCGGTGGTCTTCGTGTAGCGCAGCCGAGCGATGGGGAATCGCGTGGGTACCGGGCCACCCATCCAGTCGGGCCGGACCTCAACGATGGTCACATGGGACGGCGCGACGTCGGCCTCGACCTTCGCCTGGCCCCACATGTGCTTGGGCCAGATCGAGTCGCACCACTTCTTGATGCGTGCAAGGTCGGTCTCGGGAAGCGCCACCGTCGGGCCTCCTACGCGCCGAGATCTTTGTCGTTTGCCGCGCGTGCTACCAGGACGCCCCCGACGGTGAGGACCGCGGCGCCGGCTCCGTACGCCGCCTTTGTTCCAGCCTCTTTGGCTGCCGCCTTCAGCTGCGTGGGCTTCCCCAAGGCGGTCCGCCACCGAGTGGACGAAACGGTCTCGCGCTCGGCCTCGATACCTAGAGGTCCGTGGAACGCGGTGACCGAGTCTCCGACCTGGTTGCTCGACTGCACGATCGCGCGGACGCTGCGCGAGTGGAGCAGGACCTGGAGGTCTGCGTCGATGGCCGCCTTGTCGAGCCGCCCCACTAGCCCGATGGTCGTGTTGGTGATGCGTTCGCGCAGTCCGTCGCGCGACTCTCTCAGCGCAAGCCTGTGGCCGTCGAGGTCGGCCGGGGCGACCTCGCTGACATGGTCGAGTTCGAGCACAGCGGCCTCTTCGTGGAGCTGGAAACACCGAGCAAGGACCGATAGCCAGCACGTCAACCTCGCTGACCATCTCGGCGAGCGCTTCGCCAGGTCCCGCACCTTCGGGCCGACTCCGCTTTCGATGCCAGCGCGTCCAGGGCCCGCAGAGCACTGGACTCAATCTCAGCGATGTCCGCCGTGAGGTGCTGGACCTTCGACCACGACGGCGCCGAGACGTGCCCTGTGGTCTCGCGGATGCTCATAGCCTCCGGATCGCGAACGAGACACCGTCCAGCTTCGCGAGAACACCGTCTCGCTGCGCCCTTCGCACATCGTCGAGCTTTCCGTCGATCGCGGACAGGAGCTCGGTGATCTCCGTGAGCTCCTGCTTGCGCTCCATCTGCGCCATCGCTCCGGCAGCGTTCGAGAGGAGTGAGTTGAGGCCGGCGAGTGTCTCCGGGTTGGCTGCGGCAGACGTGATCGGTCCGGTCTCGGTTGACAGCCACTTGCTGATGTCGCCCGGCTTCCCGGCCATGAGCCAGCGGACACCAGGAGTCTTCGTGTCCATGAACCCGTGCTCATCGACGGCCGCCGCCGACTCCTTCGTCAACTTCACCCATCGACCGGAGTTCGCTGCCACGTCTGCGGCTGTCTGAACGGTTTCAGCTCCAAACGTCACCACGTGACGCAGCCATCCAAGGTCGAGCTTCTTCGAGTCGTCCCACAGGCCTTCGCGGCGCAGGTACTGCTCGACGGCCTGCGGGTCTCCGAAGACGGCAAGGCCATCTCCGTCGCTGATGACGACGTGCTCGCCGCCGTCTACCGGCACCAGCTCGCTGTCGGTCGGCTGCAGTTCCTCGTCCATACCCACATTGTCCCGTACTCCTCCGACACAAGCCCGACGCATGGGCGGCACCGGTCCAGGACACCTGAGCGAGTGAACCGATCCACTCACTCAGGAGGAATCGTGATCAACCTCGGTCTACCCACCGCCGTCTTGTCGCTGTTGCCGCAGGACATCAACATCGGCCCGAACTCCAACGGGCTGCCGGGCATCAGCCAGCTCAAGTACATCGTCGGCGCGACGATGACCGTCGGCCTCATCCTCGCCGTACTCGCCCTGATCGTCTCGGCGGTCGTCTGGGCACTCGGCGCGAACTCGTCGAACCCGCACCTGGCCGGTCGCGGCAAGTTCGGCGTCCTCGTCGGACTCGGTGCCGCGATCATCACCGGCGCGTCCGTCGCCCTCGTCAACTTCTTCTGGAACGTCGGCCAGTCCGTCTGACCGGGCAGAGCACGAGAGGAACACGACGATGGTCGACGTCTGCGATGTACCTGTCATCTCATCCGTGTGCGATGTCGCGGGCGACGCGGCCGGAGCGCTGGTGTCCGCGCCCTTCGACTGGCTCGCTCAGGGCATGGGGCACGCTGCGGGCTGGATGTTCGAGGCGGTGTGGAAGGTCTTCGACTCGACCACGATGGTCGATGTCACCAGCAGTCAGTACACCAAGGTCTACAACATCCTCTTCGGCGTCGCCGTCTTCGTGATGCTCGGCTTCTTCATGCTCCAGGTCATCGGCGGCATGATCCGACGCGAACCAGCCGCACTGTCGCGAGCAGCGCTCGGGCTGGCGAAGTCGATCCTCGGCTCCTTCGTCGCGCTCGCTCTGCTGGCGACCGCCTTGGAGGTCACCGACCAGCTCTGCATCGGCATCGTCAACGCGGCCGGGACCAACATGGAGCAGATGGGCGACCGCATCGCCCTGCTCACCGCCGGCCTCGTCGGCCTCAACCTCGCAGCACCCGGCGCGGGTGCGATCCTGACGATCTTCATCGCCGGCCTTGCCATCGGCGCGGCCGGCATCGTGTGGATCAGCCTGCTCGTCCGCAAGGCGCTGCTGCTCATCGCGATCGTGTTCGCGCCCGTCGCGATGGCCGGGTCGAGCTGGGACCACACGCGCGGCCTGGGTCAGCAAGTGGGCGTCGTTCGTGATCGCCCTGATCCTCTCGAAGGTCGTCCTGGTGGTGATCTTCCTGCTCGCCACCGCGCAGGTCTCCGCGCCCATCGACGGCGACATCCAGTCGGTCTCCGAGCCGATCGCCGGCGTCGTGCTGATGCTGATGGCCGGGTTCGCGCCGTACATGACCTACAAGGCGATCAACTTCATGGGCTTCGACATGTACCACGCGATGTCGGCCGAGCAGGAGGGCAAGTCGGCGCTCAACCGGCCCGATGCCGATCCCGATGAACCGCGCTCCGAGTTCGCAGCCGAGCAAGGTGCTCGACGGCGGCGGCGGTGGCGGCAGTGGTGGCGGTTCACCCGCGCCGGCCGCCGCACCGACCGGGACAGGTCCGTCGACCGGAGGCGCTGGCGCTGCATCCTCGGGAGGCGGCGGGGCTGCCGCGGGTGGGGCTGCTGCTGGCGGAGTCGCTGCGGGTGTGGTCGTGGCGAAGGAAGCCGCGACGGCTGGAGTCCGGACCGGCAAGGCGGTCGGCGGTGCCGCGTCGCAACAGGCAGACGCCGCCCAGAAGACCCCGGTCTCGCCCTCGGGCGCACCGCTGCCGCCGCATGTCGCGGACTCGATCCCCGCCCAGTCCAACGGGAAGAAGGGCTGACCGATGAGCAACCCAACGACTGCACACGACTACGAGCTCGCCCCGGTGAAGTTCTCCCGCCTCACCCGGCGCGGCGTCCTCCTGGGACTGTCCGGGTCTCAGCTCGTCGTGGTCGGCGTTCGGCGCGATCATGCTGGTGTTCGCTCTCTACTTCGGCGGCGGACCGTCCCTGATGTACGTCGTCCCCGTGCTGCTGCTCTGCGCCGCCCTGGCGTTCATCGGTGTCGGCGGTCGCAAGCTGATCGAGTGGCTGCCCGTCGTCAGCCGCTGGCTCTGGCGGTCCACCGGCGGTCAGTTGTTGTTCCGTCGCCACATCGTGAAGCCTCGACCTGCTGGCACGCTGTCGCTTCCGGGTGATGCCGCGCGTCTTCGTCAGTGGTTCGACCCCGAGAGCGGCGCAGTCATGGTCCACGACCCGCACACCGCGACGCTGACCGCCATCGTCGGCGTCACCCACCCAGCGTTCATCCTGCTCGACCCGATCGAGCAACAGCGCCGGGTCACGAGCTGGGGCCGCGTGCTCGCCACCGCGTGCCGCTCGGGACGCATCGCCTCGCTTGCAGGTGATGGAGCGGACGCTGCCCGACTCCGGGAAGGGCCTGGCCGAGTGGTGGTCCCAGCACGGCCACCACGACGACTCGTGGACCTCGACGACGTACGGCGAGCTGATCGACCGCGCCGGACCTGCTGGTGAGCGGCACGCGAGCACCGTGTCGATCTCGCTCGACATGAAGGCCGCCGGTCGCGCCATCCGGGCCGCCGGTGGCGGCAACCGAGGAGCTGCTGCCGTGCTCCGTCAGGAGATGTCCACCATGACCGCGGCCCTCCGCGCGGCCGACCTCGCCCCGTCGGGCTGGCTGGAGCCCGGCGACCTCGCGGTCATCCTCCGCTCGGCGTACGACCCCGTCGTGGCCGGTGCCCTGGAGCGCCACGGCGAACTCGGCCGCGACCTCGCCACAGCCGGCCCGGTCGCCGTCACCGAGAACTGGTCGAGCGTGCGCAGCGACTCCGCCCATCACTGCGTGCTCTGGATCAGCGAGTGGCCGCGCTCGCTCGTCTACCCGGGCTTCCTCGCGCCCGTCCTGCTCTCCTCCGGCGTACGCCGCACCTTCACGCTGCTCTACACGCCGATGCGCACCGACCAGGCCGCCCGCGACATCCGCAAGAAGAAGACCGAGTACATCTCCGACGCCGCCCAGCGGCAGCGGATCGGCCAGATCGAGGACGCCCAGCAGTCCGCCGAGTACAACGACGTCCTCCAGCAGGAAGCCGACCTCACCGCCGGCCACGGCATCCTCCGCACCACCGGCCTGATCGCCGTCAGCGCCCAAGACCCCGACGAGCTCGAACGGGCCGTCGCCGACATCGAGCAGGCCGCGATCCAAGCCTCCTGCGAGACGCGGCGGCTCTGGGGCCAGCAGGCCCAGGCGTTCTCGGCGGCGGCCTTGCCCTCTGTCGCTCGGTTTGAGCACAGTCTGAAGGCCGATCTCGCCCGGCCGGGTCAGTCCTTCTTCGCACCGCGTCGGTATGGCCGAACGTTGGTCCCGTCGTCCTGAGTACCCACTCACACCGTGCTCGTCGGGCGACTGACGGACTTCGTGCCGAGAATCAGTGCGGGTCCGGAGCCATCCTCGAGATGGCTGTGCCGAGGGACAGGGCGTGATCTCCTCTCGCAGAACGGTCGAGCCCGTCCAAGCTACCTTGGCGACGACGGACCGCAGTAGTACCGCCGCCCGTACCCGTGGATGCGCCACGCCTGCTGCGAGACGCTGCAGTGCTGGTCCATGCCGAAGCTGCCCTTCGGATCGCCGCCGCGTCGGCGGCACGGTGCCAATCTTGGGCTTGGCACTGGTCGCTTGAGTGCTGTCAGCATGAGTGGCTCGGCATACAGCGGATTCGTGCGAGCGCCTCGGCACGGCGGGGCGGCCGCCCCGAAGTCCGACATGGTCTTCAGACTGGGTCGTATAGCCGTTGGTCTGATTCGTCCAGCTGCCGCCATGTGCGGCGAGGTGCTCGTCGCGCGAGGAGCTGGATGTTTCGAGGGTCGTCCTGATACTCCGGGTACGCCGAGACGCTCTTCATGTGCTGGCCTTCGAATGCCGACGTCCCTGGTCGTCGTCGCTTGCCATCTCCTCGATCGCATCTGCTGCACGCCGTCCAGTCACGGGTCCTTGCCTTCGAGTACGAGACGTTCTCGTTCTCCATGCCTCCCTGATCGCGGTGACCGCAGTCACTCGACTCGTCGTCACGAGCACGACGTCAGCCAGACTGGTCAGGCCGGTGAAGACATCGGCGAAGGTCGTCGCTCGATCCTTCCGGCCTCATGGTTGTAGATCGAGACTCGTTCACTGGACTCTGCACAGAACTGGTCGCCGAAGACAGAGTGCCGATGACGATGTAACGTCATCCGTCGATCCGGGTCACATCTCAGTCCGATGTGCAACACCTCGCGCTGAACCCTGCGGGACGAAGTCTCCGCCGTCAACGAGTAGCCACCGCTGACTGATCGGTCCGAGACGCTCCGCCTCGAGTCCCGATGATGTGTCCTCGTCGGCTCAGAAATCACTGCCTGGGACCTCAGCAGCTCTGCAACGGCCTCGGGCTGCGACATCGGTCACTCTGGAACTGCCTGCTGGTGACGCTCGCGGAATCCTCAGGTCGCGCCTGAGGCCGTGTCATCCCAAACGGCCTGGCGAATCGTACTGGCCGCGTTCGCACGACTGGTCGATCGGCCGTGCGCTGATAGTCTATCCGGCTAGCACCGATCACGACATCTGGCACACCTCCTTCTCGACCAGATCGAGAAGGAGGCTCCGATGCCCACGTTCGAGAACCCGGCGGCTGACGCCGACGAAGTCCAGACAGCGCTGCGTGCCCTCGCGCACGCGACCCGTTCCATCGACGACCCGCGCCAGATCTACTCGGTGCTCGGGTCGCTCACCTCGGCCGTCGCGTCGCTGAGCCAGTCGCTGCACCAGCTCGCCGCGTTCCACGACGGCGCAGGCGGCAAGACGGACGTGGGTGGCCGGCGACTCCCGCGACGGCACGCGCGGCGACGTATCAGGTGTCGTGGGATCTCCACCGCGCCGGCGAGATGCTGCACCAGGTCGCCGAGGCCATCGCGAACGCCCACGAGGCCGAGGCCACGCATCACCTACGCACCGCGAGTTCCCCGAGCCAGCCGCTTGCCCGCGCCGGTCCGCCGACCACGGGCTGTCGCTGTGAAGGGCTGGAACGAAGGCCGCCTGCACAGCGCGGTCCTCGTCGTCTCCTCGACGTGAGCGTCGTCGTGACCGACGGGCACGCAAGGCGGCGGCGAAGTCGCTGCTGGCCGAGGACCGCGACACCCGCAAGGCCGTCGCGAAGGCGAAGGCAGACGAGCTGGCGGCCGAGCGACGCGCAACCGTCGTGCTGCCCAAGGCCGGCGAACCCGGCCCCGCCGCGCTCCGTACGCCGGGTCGCCTGCGGCTGCCCCGCCATCAGGACACCTCGGCGACGCTGGCGGGCGCGTACCCGTTCCTCGCCGAAGGCGGGCTCGGCAGCGACGGCGTCTTCGTCGGCCAGGACCTCTACTCGGGCAGCTCGTTCGTCTACGACCCGTGGGTGCTCTACGCCCGCGGGCTGATCACCGCGCCGAACCTCGTGCTCGCCGGGATCGTCGGCGTCTGGCAAGTCAGCGCTGGCGAAGAGCCTCTACACCCGCTCGATCCCGTTCGGACGCCGCGTCTACGTCCCCGGCGACCCGAAGGGCGAGCACACCGCCGTCGCCGAGGCGGTCGGCGGCAAGGCGATCGCGCTCGGGCACGGGATGCCCAACCGGCTCAACCCGCTCGACGAGGGCCACCGCCCCGCTGGCCTCGACGACCAGCAGTGGGCAGCGCAGGTGACCGCGCGACGGCGCGAACTGGTCGGCGCGCTGGCCGAGACGGTGCTCGATCGTCGGCTCACGCCGCTGGAGCACACCGCGATCGACGTCGCCCTCGCTGAGACGGTGCGCTCGTCGGAGGTGCCGGTGCTGCCGATGGTCGTCGACCGGTTCCTGGCTCCCGATCCGACCACCGACTCCGATGGTCGGCTTGCTGAGGACGGCCGGCTCGCCGGTCACGCGCTGCGCCGCCTCGTCGCGGGCGACCTGGCCGGACTCTTCGACGGCCCGTCGACCGTGCGGTTCGACCCGACGCTGCCGATGGTCTCCCTCGACCTGTCCCGGGTCACGGAGAACGCAACGCTGATCTCGGTGCTGATGACGTGCGCGTCGGCGTGGATGGAGTCCGCTCTGCTCGACCCGAACGGCGGCCAACGCTGGGTCGTGTACGACGAGGCGTGGCGGCTCATGTCCCACCCGGCGCTGCTGCGCCGGATGGATGCCCACTGGCGACTGGCACGGCACTACGGCATCGCGAACATGCTGATCTTCCACAAGCTCTCCGACCTCGACAACGTCGGCGACCAGGGCTCCGCGATGCGCGCCCTCGCCTCGTCCCTGTTGGCCAACGCCGAGACCCGAGTGGTCTACCGGCAGGAGTCCGACCAGCTCGGCTCCACCGCCGCCGCCCTCGGGCTGACCGGCACCGAGCAGTCGCTGCTGCCGACGCTGGGCACCGGGCAAGGGCTGTGGCGGATCAAGCACAGGTCGTTCGTCGTCCAGCACCAGCTCCATCCCGCCGAGCTGGAGTCTCTTCGACACCACCGGCCGCATGAACGGGGTTGCCCCAGCGGCACACCTGTCGTCTGAGACAGGAGGCATCCGATGAGAGTCCAGACCCGAGACCTCGCGGCCCGCGAGGAGAAGCTCGAAGCCCTGCAACAGAAGCTCACCGAGTCGGTCGGCGCGCTGGTCACCGGCGAGGACTGGAAGCGCGCGCTGGAGTTCGCCGCGAAGTTCCGCTCGCGGTCCTTCAACAACACGATGCTGATCTACGTCCAGCACTACGCGGCGTTCCAGCAGGGGCGGGTGCCCGAGCCGATGCCGACGTACGTCGCCGGCTTCCGGCAGTGGCTCAGCCTCAACCGCGCACGTGATGAAGGGCCAGTCGGGCTACGCGATCCTCGCGCCGGTCACCGCTCGGTTCGCCTCCTCGAATCCTGCCGACCCGGACTCGTGGCGACGTCTCGCCCGCGGCGAGAAGCCGGGCTTCGGCGAGGCTGTCCGCTCCAAGCTGGTCGGGCTCAAGCCCGCACACGTCTGGGACATCTCCCAGACCGACGGTGAGCCGATCCCCGAGACGCCGCGCCCGACCCTGCTCCAGGGCCAGGCACCGGAGGGTCTGTGGGACGGCCTTGCCGACCAGATCACCGCGCACGGCTTCGAGCTGCGACTGGTCTCGGATGCGAGGTCGATCGGTGGCGCCAACGGGCTGACCGACTACATGACCCGCGAGGTGTCGGTGCGGATGGACATGGACGACGCCGCCCAGGTCAAGACGCTGGCCCACGAGCTCGGGCACGTCATGCTCCACGGACCCGACAACGCCGACGCGGCCATGCACCGTGGCATCGCCGAGGTCGAGGCCGAGTCCGTCGCCCTCATGGTCGGCGCGGCGCACGGGTTGGCGACCGACGACTACACGATCCCGTACGTCGCCTCGTGGGCGTCGAGCGTGCCGGGCAAGACGCCCGTCGAGGTCGTGCAGTCGACCGCCGAGCGTGTGCGGGGTGCGGCGGTCACGATCCTCGACAAGCTCGACACCCCGCAGGTCGGCGACGGCAACCCGCCCGGACTCGACCGCGAAGCACTCGCTGCTGGGCGCGGGGCGGCTCCGGTGCAGACGGTCGCTCAGCGGCAGGTGGAGACGATCGGGCTATGAGCATGATCAACGCTGCCGCGCCGTACCGGCGCGACGACCGCCAAGCGGTCCGCGTCCCCGTGGTCATGCCGCTGGTCGAGGTCGACGTCGACGAGAAGGGCTTCCTGACCGTCAAGCTCGACCACGAGCCCTACTCCGCCGACGGATCGCTCACCCGCGACGACCTCCAACGAGTGCTCGACGAGATCGCCGCCGACCTGGGGACCGCCGTACGGGTCGAGGTCCACGAAGCCGACGGGAACACCTTCACCGACATCGTCACTCCTGCCCGTCCACGCCTGCGGATGGTCAAGCCCGTGCGCGAGGCGGCGACCACGGTCGGCGAGGTGACCGGCGGCGGGTTCCTGGCAGGCGAGGAAGTCGCTGTCGCCGTCGTGGTCGCCCACCAGGTCGCGAGCACCGACGGCACCGCGCGCCTGCGCCTGCCACCCGCGCTGCTCGAAGCTCACCCGGGTCTGGTGGTGTTCATGGGTAAGCGGTCCGGAACCGTCATGGTCAGCGCCAGTGCCGATGGTGGTGCGGCGTGAACCCTCGCGGGCAGGGAGTCGACGACGACCTGGTCAACCTCGGCCTCATCCTCATCGCCGCCGTCGGCGTGATCGCCGCGATCCTGCGACTCGCCGGATCGGCCGCCGCCTGGGTGTCAGGCGCCTCGCAGCCAAACGGGGGCTGGGAGGCCGGCTTCCGAGTTCTCACCCACCCCGGCGACCCAGCCACCGCGCTCGGCGCCGACGGACTCGCCGCGTGGGTCTACTGGCTCGTCCTGCTGCTCATGGTCTCGGCGGTCATCGCCAGCGCCCTCGTGCTGTGGCGACGGATCGGCTCGATGAGGCACACGACATCGCACGACCCCCGCCGCCTTGCCGGAGTCGCAACCGGACGCGACGTACGAGCGGTCGCCTCGCAGAAGGCGCTGCTCGCTCGTGGCCGGACGCTGCGACCGTCACTCGACAAGCCGGAGCCCTCCGACGTCGGCTACCTCCTCGGCCGCTCGCGCGGTCAGGGCGTCTGGGCGTCGGTCGAGGACTCGATCCTGGTGCTCGGACCGCCCCGCTCGGGCAAGGGCCTCCACGTCGTCATCAACGCGATCCTCGACGCCCCCGGCGCGGTCATCACCACCGCCACCCGACCCGACAACATCGCCGCCACCCTCACCGCTCGCCAGGAGCGCGGACCGGTCGCGGTCTTCGACCCTCAACGGCTGGCCGAGGGTCTACCGGCCGGCCTTCGCTGGTCACCCGTGCGCGGCTGCGAAGACCCACTCACCGCGATGATCCGAGCCACCGGCCTCGCCTCCGCAACCGGCTTGTCGACCGGCGGGGTCGAGTCCGGCGGCTTCTGGGAAGGCAAGACCCGCACCGCCCTCCAGGCGCTGCTCCACGCCGCCGCCCTCGACAATCGCAGTCCCCGCGAGCTGTTCGGCTGGACGCTGTCGCCGTCAGCGGCGGCCGACGCGGTGGCGATCTTGTCGAGCAACCCCAAGGCTGCACCCGGCTGGGCCGACTCGCTGGAGTCGATGATCCACTCCGACCCCCGCACCCGCGACTCGATCTGGATGGGCGTCTCCCTCGCCCTGACCTGCCTCGCCGACCCCCGAGTCCTCGACGCCGTGTCCCCGAACCCCGGCGAGCACTTCGACCCCGTCGACTTCCTCACCAGCAACGGCACCCTCTACCTGCTCGCCACCGGCGCAGGAGCTGGCGCCTCCTGGTCACTCGTCGCAGCCTTCATCGAGGACCTCGTCGAGACCGCCCGCCACCTCGCCGCCGCATCACCCGGCGCACGACTCGACCCACCGCTGCTCCTGGCACTCGACGAGATCGGCAACCTCTCGCCGCTGCCGTCCCTGCCGGTCCTCATGGCCGAGGGCGGCGGCACCGGGATCACCACGATGCCCGTGCTCCAGTCGCTCTCCCAGGCCCGCGACAAGTGGGGCGACCACGCGGCCGGCGCCATCTGGGACGCCTCCATCGTCAAGGTCATCCTCGGCGGCACCTCGTCGGCGAGGGACCTCCAAGACCTCTCCGCCCTCATCGGCGAACGCGACGAGACGCACCGACACCGTCTCCGTCGGCGACTACGGCTCCCGCTCGCTCCAACGCTCCGTCCGGCGAGTGCCGGTGATGCCGCCCGAGGTGATCCGCACCCTGCCGTTCGGCACCGCGCTCGTCCTGCTCCGCAGCGCCCCGCCGCTGGTCACCGACCTACGTCCCTGGACCGCTCGCAAGGAAGCCGAGCAACTCCGCGATCAACGAACCCAGGTCGAAGCGGCACTCCGCCGCCGCTAGGAAAGCAGTCTGGCGACCGCATCCAGGTCGCGGTCGTGATTGCGAACGATCTTGCCGCGCTTGTTCTCAAAGGCTTCCAGGGAGATCACCACCAGCCGGAGGCCGTGCTGAGGAATGAGCTGACGGCGCCGCTCGTCATACAGCGCTCGCTGTTCACCGCGAGGCACGCCCGAGACCGTGATCCTGTCGGGCTTGTCGAAGAACGCGACCGCCTCGGTGTGCTGCCGCTCGTAGAACTCGACAACGAGGCTGCGACTGGGCCAGTAGGCATCCACCGGAAGTGCGGTTGCTCTCGCAGTTTTCGGAGACGGGTCACCAAGAAGCCACGGGAACCTGTGTTGGCGTAGGCCCGCCTCTCCCAACGCCTCGTCACAAAGATCGACGACGTAGAACTCGTCGCTCTGTGCGCGGCCACGACCACTGCTCTTCATCGGCAACGAGCGTAACCATCCAGGCAGATCGTCGCCGCTGCACACC
>CAVYJQ010000004.1:0-13691 GCA_963768905.1 uncultured Actinomycetota bacterium
CAAGGATCAGGTGCGGCTTGATGCGCTGCAGGCGGACCCGCCGTGCCGTGAATCCGTCGGTCCCGGCGTTCGGCGCGTCCAGCAGGGTCACGAGCGTGCGGTGGTCTTGCTGTAGTCGTGCTCGAGCGGGGTGCCACCCAGGCCGGCCTTGCCCATGACGAAGCCGACGAGGCCGCCGACGGGACCGAGGGCGCAGCCGATCCAGAACATCAGCATGTTCTCGAGCACCAGGCCCAGGCCGGCGACGACGAACCCGAGGAACACGATCGACACTCCGGTCCAGGCAGCAGGGGTGTTGCCGTGGTTGGCGCTCATCGCGTGGTCTCCTTCGGGGGCCGGGTCGGGACACACCCATCGTAGGGGAGCCGGCCCCGTCGGGCTCGCACGGTCCTCGCGCTGGTGTCGCCGACCTCAGCGCCCGGCGCGAACAGCTTCACCGTCCGCAGCCGCCGTCGACGGCATCGACGGCGTCGACGGCGACTGCGGGGCCAGCCCCAGGCCCATCGCACGATCAGCGCGAGGACGACCAGCTCCAGCACGACACCGAGGCTGTAGAAGTACAGGTAGTAACCGCCCGCCACGTTGAACACGGTGACGGGCACGTAGACCGCGGCCGCGACGAGATTCGTGGTGCGGTTCACCCGGGCGGGCAACGTCACGGACAGCACGATCATGAAGATCGGGATGCTCACGAGCGTCAGCGCCGCGGTCGAGAAGGTCTGGGAGAGGTCGAACTCGAAGACCCGACCGTCGAGGATGTCCTCGACGGTGCCAGGCGTGTAGAAGCCGAGGACGTCGACGTAGACGTAGAGCAACATGAAGCTCGTCCACGCCGCGGCGAGCTTGGTCCGCACCGGAACCGGCGGGTCGTCCAGGGTCCTGGTGGGTCGACGTGTGGTCATCGTGAGCTCCTCTGTCGTGGACGGAAACATTGGGTCCACGATCGCCGGGCCGGGTGCCGCACACATCAGCCCACAGGCTCGGTCTCCCCCGGCCGATGGAACGGTCCACCCCTCGTTCTTTCGGCCGGTACGCCGGAGCGCGCCGGTCCCTAGGCTGGAGCCGTGACCGACGTACGGCGCCTCCTGCGCGGGCTGTGGCACGAGCCGCGCCCGTCCGACGCGCCGCCGGTCGGGCGGTTCGACCTCCTCCTGGTCGGCGTCTACACCGTCGCCGTGCTGGTCGAGGGCCTCGCGCGACCGGACGTGACGTGGCGTCCGCTCGTCGTGGTGCTGGCCCTCGCGCTCGCCCCGACCCTGCTCTGGCGGCGGAGCCGTCCGCTAGCCACCGCCCTCGCCGGGTGGGGCGTCGCCGCGCTGCTCTCCGCCCTCCAGCTCCTGCCGGACGTCGGACTGCTCGGCCTCGACTCCATGACGGTGGTCGTGGTGCTGCTCTACGCCGTGGTGCGGTGGGGCTCGGGGCGGGAGGCGGCTGTCGGTACGGCGTTCGTGGCGGGCGTCGTCGTGCTCGGAATGATCTCGTCGGACGCCGACGGGTCCGAGGCGTTCGGGGGCACCGTGCTGGTGATGCTGGTCGTGGCCCTCGCTGTGGTCTTCCGCTACCGCGCGGACCTCTGGCACCGCCAGCAGCGCGAGATCCGCAACCAGGAACGGGTCGCCCTGGCCCGCGAGCTGCACGACACCGTGGCCCACCACGTCTCGGCCATCGCGGTGCAGGCCCAGGCCGGCGGCGTGGTCGCCGGCGTCCAGCCCGAGAAGGCGGCTGAGGTCCTCGCCGCGATCGAGTCCGAGGCGTCGCGAACCCTGGCGGAGATGAGATCCATGGTGCGGGTGCTGCGCGAGGACGAGGCGGTTGCCTACGCGCCCGGGCCGGGTGTCGCGGACCTGCCCACCCTGGCGCGCGCCGACACCACGCCCACCGTCGAGGTCTCGCTCCACGGTTCGCTGGACCAGCTGGCACGCCCCGTGGACACCGCGCTCTACCGGATCGCGCAGGAAGCACTGACCAACGCCCTACGGCACGCCCGGAGCGCGACGCGCGTCGAGCATCGACGTACGCCGCGACGGTGGCACGGTCCGGCTGCGGGTCACCGACGACGGGCAGACCGCGTCCAGACCGAACTCGGAGCCCGGCTTCGGCCTGCTGGGCATGGCCGAACGCGCCCACCTCCTCGGTGGGTCGTTCTCCGCGGGGCCTGGGCCCGAGTGTGGCTGGGTGGTCGAGGTCGTGCTGCCGGTGCTGCCGGTGGAGACGCCGGCATGAGCATCCGGGTCGTGGTGGCCGACGACCAGGACCTGGTCCGCACCGGGCTGGTGATGATCCTCGGCGCGCAACCCGACGTCGAGGTGGTCGGGGAGGCGGCCGACGGCCTGGCCGCGCTCGACCTGGCGACCCGGCTGCGTCCCGACGTCCTGCTCGTCGACATCCGGATGCCCGGGCTCGACGGCGTCGAGGTGACGCGGCGCCTGGCCGGGCCGGACGTGGCGGATCCGATGGCGGTCGTCGTGATCACCACCTTCGACCTCGACGAGTACGTCCTCGGCGCGCTGCGCGCCGGTGCCCGGGGCTTCCTGCTCAAGGACGCCGGGCCGGATCTCCTCGCGCAGGCCATCCGGGCGGCGGCCGCCGGGGACGCGCTGATCGCCCCCAACGTGACCCGCCGGCTGCTGGCGACCTTCGCCGACCAGGCACCGGCGGCGCCGTACCAGCCCGTCGACCCGCTCACCGAGCGCGAGGAGGAGGTGCTCGTGCTGGTGGCGCGGGGCCGGACCAACGCCGAGATCGCCGCTGAGCTCTTCGTCGGCCTGAGCACGGTCAAGAGCCACGTCGCGTCGTTGATGACCAAGCTCGACGTCCGCAACCGCGTCGAGATCGCGATCTGGGCCCACGACACCCGCCGCGTGAGAGGCGACAGGTCGTGACCCTCAGACGGTCGGGTCGCGGCCGTCGTCCATGGCGCGCCACTGGTCGGCCGGGGTCGCCTCGGCGGCCGCCGCCGTGTCGGGCGTAGCGGTCGCGCCGTCGCGGTCGTAGCGACGGCTCATCTGCGCCCACCCCGGGCACTTCAGGAACGCGACCGCGAAGGCGGCCAGGCAGACGACCAGGCGACCGCGCCCACCCACGGCCAGGCCGTCGTCGACGTGCCCCCGTCGGCGGTGGCGCTGAGCAGGTCGGCGGCCGCGCCGGTGGCGTCCGGCGCGGAGAGGATCGCGGCGAGCGCTCCTCCCCCGGCCGCCAGCGCGCCCAGCACCGCGACGACGCGTCGCCCGGGGGTGCGCAGCACGAGGAAGGCGCCCCAGCAGGCCAGCGCGACAAGCGCGAGCGGGAACATCACCGGTGCGACGTCGGAGCCGGCGACGGCGACCTCGCGCCTGCCCGGGCTGGTGGTGGCGGCGGTGGCCCAGGTCCGACCGGCCGCGAACACGCCCAACGCGGCAGCCCCTGCGCCGACGGCGAGGACGCTACCCAATCCCGAGGTACGCCGCTCCCGTGCCGGTCTGGCGGTGGACCTCGGCTGGTCGGCGGGTTCGGTCGGGTCAGCCATCGGTCGAGGTCAGCAGGCCGTCGTCGAAGCACGTCCGCGTCCCGGTGTGGCAGGCGGGACCCTCCTGGTCGACCTTCACCAGCAGGGTGTCGCCGTCGCAGTCGAGCCGGACCTCGCGCACGTGCTGGCGG
Source organism: uncultured Actinomycetota bacterium (assembly GCA_963768905.1). Lineage (GTDB taxonomy): Bacteria > Actinomycetota > Actinomycetes > Propionibacteriales > Nocardioidaceae > Nocardioides_B. The sequence goes on from CAVYJQ010000004.1 coordinate 3,637, forward strand.
TGGCCGGAGGTGTCGCCCTTGACCCAGTACTCCTGGCGCGAGCGGCTCCAGAAGGTCCCGCGCCCCGTGGTCAGCGTGCGGTGCAGCGCCTCGTCGTCCATCCACCCGACCATGAGCACCTCGCCGGTGTCGTGCTGCTGGATCACCGCAGTCACGAGGCCCTGAGGGTCACGCTTGAGACGGTCGGCGATGGCGGGGTCGAGAGAGCTCACGCCGCCATCATCCCGCAGCGGTCCCGGCTCACGCCTCGGCGACCGGGGCACTGGACATCTGAGCGGTCCAGGAGGCGTGCAGCCGGCCGTAGACACCGCCCTCGGCGACCAGTTCGGCGTGACGCCCCTGCTGCACGACGCGACCGGCGTCCATCACCACGACGAGGTCGGCGCGCTCGGCGGTGCTCATCCGGTGCGCGATCGTGACCGCGGTGCGCCCCGACGTCAGCCGGTCCAGCGCCGCGGAGATCCGCATCTCCAGCGCCGGGTCGACGGCACTGGTGGCCTCGTCGAGCACGAGAATGTCGGGGTCGGCGAGCTGCGCGCGCACCAGCGCCACGAGCTGCCGCTCACCCGCTGAGAGCGACTCACCACGCTGCCCGACCTGGCTGTCGAGTCCGTGCGGCAGCGTCGCCAGCCAGTCCGCCAGCCCCAGGTCGGTGATGGCCCCCAGCAACGAGTCGTCGCTGGCACCAGGTGCGCCGTACTGCAGGTTCTCGCGCAGTGTGGCGTCGAAGAGGAAGCCCTCCTGCGGCACCAGCACGATGTGGGTGCGCAGGCTCGAGAAGGCGACCGTGCGCAGATCGATCCCGCCGATGAGGACGCGGCCCTCGTCGGGGTCCATGAGCCGGGTGAGGATCTTGGCCAACGTGGTCTTGCCCGAGCCGGTCTCCCCCACGATCGCGACCCGGGTGTGCGGCTCGAGGGTGAGCTCGACGTCGCTGAGCACCGGGCGTCCGGCGGTGTAGGCGTAGCCGACGTGCTCGAAGTGGATCGGCAGCGGCACGTCGGGCAGCTCGACACCGCCCTCGGGGTCGGAGACGTCGGCGGGGGTGTCGAGGATGCCGATGACGCGGCGCCAGCCGGCGAAGGCGTTCTGGGCGTCGGTGAGCACCTGGGTGCCCATCTGCACCGGGCCGACGAATAGCGTCACGAGGAACGCGAAGGCGAGCACGGTGCCGGCGGACAGGTCGCCCGCGACCCCGAGGAGTACGCCGACCACGACGATGCCGGCGTTGGCTAGCCCGGCGGAGATGCCGCCGAGGGAGAAGGAGAACGCGGTCAGGGCCTGGGCCCGGCTGCTGGCCGTCAGGTGGCGCTGGACGGCGGTGTCGATGCGGTCCTGGGTGCGTTCCTGGACGGCGTAGCTGCGGACGGTGGCCGCGCCCACGACAGGCTCGGAGATGGCCGAGAGCAATGCACCGACCTGTTGGCGCACCACGCCGTACGCCGCGGAGAGGCGCTTCTGGAAGTAGCGCAGGCTCAGGAACAGCGGCAGGAAGCAGATCCACACCACGAGGGCGAGCTGCCAGCTGTAGAAGACCATGACGACGGTGGCGAGCACGATCTGGCCGACGCTGACGATGGCGATGACGCCGCCGAAGACGAGGAACTGCGAGACCTGGTCGACGTCGCTGGTGACGCGCGAGACCAGGGCGCCGCGGCGCTCGGTGTTCTGGGTCAGCACGGGCAGGTCGTGGACGTGGCGGAAGGCCTTGACGCGCAGGGTGGCCAGGCCGGTCTCGGCGGTGCGGAACAGCCGCGCGGTCATGAGCCCGGAGGCCACGCCGGTGACGAGCAGTCCGATGCCGATGACCATCACGATCAGCGCGACGAAGCCGGCGTCGACCCCGCCGGGGGCGGACAGGCCGCGATCGACGCCCTGCTGGACGGCGATTGGGACGAGCACACGGCCGGCGGTGGCGAGGATGGCGAGCGCGACGGTGACGCCGAGGCCCTCGCGCAGCTGCGGCGACAGCTCGAGGCCGCGGCGCAGGGTGTCCATCGCGGTGGAGGCTTCGCCGGACAGCACGCTGGTGCCGCTGGAGGTGCGCGCGGCGTCGCTGGCTTCGGTGGTGGTGCTCATCGCGACACCCCCGCCCCCGCGTCGGCTTCGGCGGCGGCGTCCTCGTAGGCGTTGACGAGCGAGGAGTACGCCGGGTTGCGGCTCAGCAGCTCGGCGTGGGTGCCACGGTCGGCGATCCGGCCGTCGACCATGAAGACGACCTCGTCGGCCAGCGCGATGGTGGCCTTGCGGTAGGCGACGACCACGACGGTGCTCTCACCCGACGACGCGCGCAGCGAGGCGAGGATGCGGGCCTCCACCTCGGGGTCGACGGCGGAGGTGGCGTCGTCCATGACGAGCAGGCGGGGGTTGCCGACCAGGGCGCGGGCGAGCGAGAGGCGCTGGCGCTGGCCGCCCGACAGCGAGGTGCCGCGCTCCCCCAGCCGGGCGTCGAGGCCGCCGTCGAGAGCGGCGACGAAGCCGTCGGCCTGGGCGGTGCGCAGCGCGGCCCAGACCTCCTCGTCGCTGACGTTGCGATCGAGGGTGACGTTGCCGCGCACGGTGTCGTCGAAGAGGAACGCCTGCTGCGGCACGAGGGCGGCCTGGCGGGCGAGGGTGCCGTGGGAGAGCTCGCGCAGGTCCTGGCCGTCGACGAGGAAGCGGCCGTGGTCGGGATCGATGAGGCGGAACATGAGCGTGGTGAGCGTGCTCTTGCCGGCGGCGGTGGCGCCGACGATGGCGAGGGTGCGACCTGGAGGTACGTCGAACGTGACGCCGTCGAGGACCGGGTCGCCCTCGACGTACGAGAAGCGGACGTCCTCGACGCGCAGACCGGCGCCGCCGCGCGTGGCCGGGAGGCCGCCGGGGCCGAACTCCATGTGGCCGTCCTCGCCAAGCACTGACCGGACGCGGTTGTAGCCGACGACCGAGCGGGGGAACTCGCCGAGCAGCCAGCCGAGGGAGCGGATCGGGAAGGCGACGACCATGAGGAGGTAGCAGATGTTGACGACGTCGCCCGGCGCGCTGGTGCCGGCTTCGACGCGGCCGACGCCGACCATGAGGACGGCGAGCACGCCGAGGCTGGGCAGCGACTCGAGGACGGGGTCGAAGACGGCGCGGACGGTGCCGGCTTTGATGCTGGTGTCGCGCAGGGTCTCGGCCTTGCGGGCGAAGCGCGCGGTCTCCTCGGTCTCGCGACCCAGCGACTTGACCACGAGGGCGCCGTCGAAGGACTCGTGGGCGACCTCGCTGAGCTCGGCGCGCAGCGCCTGCACGCGCGTCATGAGCGGCGACTGGAAGCGCTGGAAGACCAGGTTGCTGACGATGACGAGCGGGAAGACCAGCAGCCCGACCATCGCCAGGACGACGTCGGTGAGCAGCATCTGACCGACGGCGATGACCATCATGGCGATGGTGCCGACCGCCATCGGCAGCGGCGCGATGGGCGCCCAGGCGGCCTCGACGTCGCTGTTGGCGTTGGAGAGCAGCTGGCCGGTGGGGTGGCGGTGGTGCCACTCGAGCGGGAGGTCGAGGTACTTGCGGGTGACGGCGCGACGGTCGTGGGCCTGCATGCGGTACTGCATGATGCCGGCGCCCCAGCGGCGCATGACGATGCTGACGCCGCGGACGATGGCGACGCCGATGAACAGCGCGGCGGCGGTGATGAGCCCGCTTGCGGGGGCGACGCCTTCGTCGAAGGCGGGCAGGATGACTTGGTCGGTCGACCAGCCGAGCACCCAGGCGTCGGCGACCGTCAGCGCGCCGAAGAGGACGGCGCCGATGGTGGAGATCGTGAACACCCGGGGCTCGCGTTTGATCGCGACCCCGAGCACGCGCAGGCCCGCACGCATCGTCCCGACCTGTGCCGTCGCCACACTTCTCCTTCGTTCCGCTGATCGAGCTTGTCGAGATCAAGTCCCGGTGGTCGAGCAGACCCCCCGGTGGTCGAGCAGACCCTCTTGGTCGAGCTGCCCCCGGTGGTCGAGCAGGTCGCGCAGCGACCGTTGTCGAGACCAGGTGACCCCGGAGGTCGAGCAGGTCGCGCAGCGACCGATGTCGAGACCTGGTGACCCAGTCGTCAAGCCCTAACACCGCCCGCACTCAAAGCCTTCCCCACAGTACGGACACATCGGTTATCCCGGTCACCTCAGCCGCCCGCTTCCGTAGGCTCCCCCGGTGACCTCCTTCGCCCGCCACGAGCGCACCCTGCTCGCCGCCCACGCCCAGCAGCTCGGCCCCGACGCGCCCACCCTGTGCGGCGACTGGACGACCAAGGAGCTGCTGGCTCACTTGGTAATCCGCGAAGGGCGTCCCGCGGCCGCGGGCGTCTTCGTGCCGCAGCTCGAGGGCTGGCTCGACAGCGCCACCGAGCGCCAGCTGGCGCGGCCGTACGGCGACCTGGTCGACGCCGTGCGCCACGGCCCGCCGCTGTGGTCGCCGTTCCGGCTGCCGAAGGTCGACGCGCTCGGAAACCTGGTGGAGTTCTTCGTCCACCACGAGGACGTACGCCGGGCGCAGCCGGACTGGGCGCCGCGCGACCTGTCGCGTGCTCGTCAGGACACGCTGTGGCGGGCGCTCGGCGTGGCCGGTCGGTTGCTGGCGCTGAAGTCCCCCGTGCCGCTGGCTGTGACCCGTAGCGACACCGCTGCGAGTGCGACGCTCAAGCGTGGACGAGGCGCCGTCCTGACCGGGCTGCCGTCAGAGTTGCTGCTCTTCCTCTACGGACGGCAGGACCACGCCGACGTCGAGGTCACCGGCGACGAAACCGCCGCCGCGAAGGTACGCCGCGCCGACCTGGGGATCTAGCACGCTCGAGGGTCATTGACGCTCGCGTGAACTGGGGCTCCTACGAGGGTCACATCGCCCAGAATGACGCTGGCATCCCGCCGCGGTCGGTCGTCAGGTTCCCGGTCAAGCACAGCTCTGCTCTGTCGGGTGTTGCGAGTGATTCAAGTTCGAGTCGGCTGCGACGATGCTCACGGGATGACCGAATCCCGCACAGTCGTTCGCCTCGGGGCCGGCTCGTCAGATAAGGCGGGCGTGCCGATGTCAGGCGAGCTGACCAAAGCGATCGTGGACCATGTCGCGGAGAAGCCGTGGCAGCTTCGCCGCCCGGAGGCACGCGCACCACCGCTCGAACAGGTCGGGATTCACATGTTTCGCGAGGTCTTGCCCTCAAGTTCATCGGCCAGCGACACAAGCTCCTCCGACATCGCCCGAAGACCCAGCACAAGGACGTCGGACTTGACCGAGACCTTGTCCTCCGCATCGACACCGTAGAACGGCTCGTCCCCCACGAAATCACGCAGACGCTGCCGTACCCGGCGCGTGCTCGACGCCAGTTCATCCTCCATAGGAACCATTGCAGCCGAAGCCGCTTCCAGCCACTCCTCGTTCCGCGCCACCGCGTCCTGAGTAGCCAGCCAGACCAACGCAAGAACTGCCTGACGAGTAAGACGCTCGAGTGAGATCGCTTTGAGGACCAATGGCGCCTCGGCCTCCTCAGCCACACCCAAGCCACCTGCATACTCCTGCAACCGCGAGAACCTCCACGGCCGGTCATCACCCAGCATGTCCAACGCCGAAAAGACCAGGTCGAGCTCGTACGCAGGAACCTCCCCGGGAAGCGTCCGTCGAGCGCCCCAAACCTTCAAGATCGTCTCGATGATCTCCATCCGCTGCTCCACCGTGACCTCCTCTGCAGCGTCCACGACGGTGACCAGGGCAGCGAGGTGATGTGCCATCCACTGACCCGTTACGTCGTGGTCCTCGCACGCCGCGGCAAGCCTTCCGACCAAGCTCAAGGGCAGCCTCAGTACTCGGTCCACCGTCCGTCCGGACCGATGAGATAGACCTTTGTGGACCACTCGACCCAGCTGATTTCATCGGACTCCTTCCGTTGATAGGACGACCTGTGCACGTCCCGTCTGAGATTCACTTGAAGCACCAGGGTCATGTCGAGCTCGGTCAAGACCTCCATGAGGAACCTCGAACCGACGAGCAGCTTCTGGCCACTTGTTCCGGTCCGGTAATCCCGGCTGGTCTGCTCGGTGTCATCCCAGACTTGGCTGCGGAACACCTCCCCGGCCCCGTTGGACCACACCCGCAGATCGTCATCGGTCGTGAGCCCGAACCGGTCCACAACGTCGCGCTCCAGGACGAGAAGGCGGGAATACGACATTCCGTCCACGCTCATCGTCCCGGTCGATCGACTCATAGAAGTACGACGCGTCGATCCAGGGAACGAGCCGAAATAACGACCCACCTTCGTACTCGTACGCGTACTCGTCAGCACCGTGGTCGTCAGTCGTCGGGAGCCGCGCACGACCTCCCAGCACGTTCGTCTGCAGCGCAACGAGATACGAACGAGCCGTCGCATGCGGGATCAAGGCACTCGAAACACTGACATCTTCGGACATGTCACCGAACGTCGAGTCATAGGACGCATCGACCACGATCCAGTTCGTGCCATGGCCCACAGCAGACTCGAACGCGGCCGGCGTCAGCGACCACCGCCAGACGTCACTCGAACTGCCCGCGATGCGCAGCTCGGGCGCAGGTACCGGAGGCGCGTCCCTACGGTCGGACAACCAACGGCCATCGCGTCGCTTCGGCATGAACTCGTTGAGCCACGAGGTGTACTCGTCGAGCTCAGATTCCGGTTCTTTGTGCGCCTTCAGCGTCAGCGCAAGGTCAGCACCAAACGTCAGGAGCGAATGCACTCCCGAGTAGAACGTGAAGTCCTCCTCCTGAGGCCAGCTGCGATGGTCGGGATATGACCCGTTCTGCCCGAACACCCCAGCGTCGCGTCGTGGATCCTTGGCGTCGTCGTCGTACCCGGTTAGATCCCCAGCGATGGCCTCCGCCTTCTTGGCCACTGCCTGCTCGGTCGTTCCGAACACTCGCCCCAGGTGCCGGGCCCAGTGAGACTGGAAGTCGAAGAAGAACGGGTACCCGCTATTGTCTCGGGTCTGCGTCAGTCCCGGCTTTGAACGGGTCCTTCCTTGCGCGTTGCCCTTCCCAGTCCAGCTCCTCCCACTCGGCCAGCAAGCGGCGGGAAAGGCGGTCAGCCCATTCAGGAGTCGGTGCTACTGCGCCACCGTCGAACAGGGCCTGAAGCGTCCGCTGAGCCAGGACCTGGTTGGCAGCATGGGGCGGCCCGTCAACGACGTTGAGAATCCACGGGACAAACGGACCCAGGAGATTCGCGTTCGGCTCCGACGCAGCCCTCTCGAGCGCGAACAGCAACCACATCCGCGAGTGGAGCTCATACCTGGAGAATCGTGCGATCATGGAACGGCGCGGGGTCGTTCGTCCCGTCGGCGAACCTGGCCAGTTCGGTGAGCGTGCTCTGGTCCCCGACCTGCACCAACAGCAGCACCGCGTGAGCAGCTTGCCACCGGCGAGCAACGGCCATGTCCCCCAGGGCCGCCCAAATCAAGCCGGCAAGACAGGTGGCCAGGTCCGCAGGAGCCGCCGGGACGTTGGCATACGGTCCGTCTGATGCTGTAGCTGGCGGCGCAAGGTCGTCGAAGAGGGCAGCGAGCGCGTCAAACACGAGCTCCGCCTCTGGAACATCAAGAGTGCGAGCAATGTGGGACGCCAGGCTGAAGTACTCCTCGTGGTTCAGCGTGTGCGCCCTCTCGCCGAGCTTCACGAACCCCGCCTCAAGAAGGGCGCCCCTCGATACTCCGGCGGCCTCGGCGAACTTGTTGAGCTCGGTCCGGTCGTACCAGCGCGTAGCGATGTTCGACGCGAACCGGTCGGCGAACACGTCCGCCAGGTAGGTGACTGACTCCTTCAAGCCGGCACTTGGAGTCTGCTCCGATGCGTACGTCGCCGCGATGACGAAGTCTTCCTCACGCGCGCCGGCCGAATCAGCCAGAGCTCGGACGGTTTCGGCCGACTTCGCAGGATCCTTCCTCAGCGCGCGACGAACTACGTTCCTCCGAACATCGGAGTACCAATCGGCCTCCGCGAAAGCGCCGTCCCAACCCTCCGAGGTGGTGAAGTCGAAGCGCTCGACCACCTTCGACGGCTTCGGCTTCTTCGAACGTCGCCAACCGCGAGACATGCCCGTGCTGCTGTCTTGCCGCGGAACGTCTCCGGAACGCCGGGCGTGGCTCGTGAACTCAGAGTAGATGACATCTAGGCGTGCAGCCTCCTGCGCCGACAGCTGCTCGGTGACGGTCACCCACTGAACGGGCGCTCCCAACGCATTGACGGCGAGCGCACCAATCGGCCCACCCGGACTCGACGCACTTCTCATGATCGGACTCAGGAGCCGGTCGAACGACAGCGCACGTCGGTCCCGTTGTCTCGACGCGGCCGCGTAGTAGCTCGGAGGGTGCATCGCAAAGAGCGGATTGGCGAGCTGCGAAACGTCCGAACGCTCGTCTGTGTCGAGAGTCTCGCCGATCTGAAGGAGCCGGTATGCCCGCTCAGGCTCTGCGCCCGTTCCGAGCCGATGAGCAGTGTTCGTCAGCGCGTACCAACGCGCAGGCAGGTCATCGCCGACCAGCTTTGCCTCGCCGTCGGCGATGTTGAAGATGGCTCGAGCCTCAGTTTCACTCGTTGCCAAGATTGCGCGTGCCAGTTCGACGAGCTCGTCAACGCGCATGTCCGCGTTGGCACGGTCCTTCTGACTCGCGTTTAGGGCTCGGTTCACTGCCGCGATCGCGAACCCTGCCAGAGCCGGGTTGCGCGCAGAGCACCTGATGGCAGTGAGTTGGGAACGCGTGAGGGCTTCCCCCGATGCCTCGTGCCATGCCTCGAACTGAGCGACAACGGTGGGATCGGGGAGGAGGCCCAGGACCCGGATTGCAAAGTCGGCGAATCCGTTGAGGCGAACGAACGGCTTGTCGTAACGGTGCGTGGTCGCGAAGTCGGTCGCGGCGAGGGCCGCCAGCGCCTGCCTGACGGGGTCGATCGGCCCGTCTAGCACTGCGTCGACCAAGCAGGTAGCCCAAGGCAGGAGCTGCGGGATGTTCTCCTTGAAGTAGCGGGTGTCGCGATCGTCGGTCGCCCGGTCCTTCGATAGACGCTTGAAGAAGTCCGGGGCCACGACATCTTCGAGGCCCAGAATGCGACCGGAGAGACGGGCCTTGAGTGCATGCCCGAGAAGGCAACTCGTTGGCAGCAACCCAGACCAGTGCTCGCCGGCGTGATTCCCGAGCGGCACAAGGTGAACGTCGAGAATCCGGAGTGCTTCGGCGTCTGTGACCGCAGCGATACGGACAGCATGCAGCAGCGCCCAGGTAACGCCCCGCAGGTCCTTGTCGTAGACGTATGGGTCCCGCTCGTGTCTGAACGGCTTCTTTCGGTCGCTCAGCATCTCTGCGAGCGCAGTCGTGGCCCCGTCTGAGGGGACGATGCCGTAGTCGAACATCGTCTCGATGACGCCGATTTGGATGTGCTTCCGAAAGGCGGCGAGAACCACCAGCTCGGACAACTCGTCGGTCCGACCAGCGTCGGCGAGCCGCGATGCGAACTTGGCGCTGACTTCGCGTACGAAACCGTTGGGCCGCCAACCGGCGAGAAACCGAACCCCGGCGATGGGGCCTTCGAGATTGGTGATGGCAAACGCGAGAGAGGCAATCTCCTCAGACGTGACTCTCCGCATGAAGGTCGCGCCGTGCTTGTCTGTCCAGTCGAAGGATTGCGCTGATGGTGTTGTACGAAGCGGTGAAGCGGGCACGACCCAGATCGCGCCGCTCGTCGAGACTCGACAACATCAGAGCCTCGACGTGAAGATTTGAACCTGGCCAGTCAGCGGTGAGTTCGCGGCCCGAGCACAGGGAGTCGACCACGTCCCGGTCGAGGAACCTGGCAGCGATGTCAGGGTTTGAGCGGAACATCTTCATCCGGCGCGCGTGCCCCGAGGAGAGGGTGCCTGCTTTCACTGCCAACAGCGCGGCGTCACTGTTTCGCTTCGCGCGCAGCGCGGCTCCCAGGGCGAACCGAGCGCGGGCTCGCGCAATCTCCTGCGCCTGAAGGTCATCGATTTCGGCCGGAAGACCTTCGTCAGACAGTGCGAGTTGTACCAGTTCGTCGACCAT
>CAVYJQ010000005.1:0-1525000 GCA_963768905.1 uncultured Actinomycetota bacterium
CCAGCACTGCCGCTTCCCCAACTGCACCAGACCACCACTGATGTGCCACGCCCACCACCTCGTGCACTGGGCCGACGGCGGTCCACCTCCCTGGCCAACATGGTCTTGCTCTGCGGCCACCACCACCGCCTCATCCACCATCAACCCTGGGCCATCCAAGAACCAGGCCCGCCGGATTCGTCTTTCACCCACCACCCGACACCCGCCGCGGCAGCCACACGACCCGACCACCACCCGACGGGTGAAGGATCGCTCAGAGCGTCTCAAGATCGGAAGCACGGCCGAGTCATTCCACCCAGAAAGGGCTACTGAGTCAGAAGGTGCGTCCTTCCACCGCCATTGACGCTGCTGCCCACCCGCCGCTGCACACGGTCGTTCCGTATGCGGATCCGCTTACGGCGATGGGCGTCGTTGACTCGAACCTGGTCGTCGAGCATGACTCGCGCCGGTGAGCCCGTTCCCTGTCCGGAACTGCTGCCTGGCGATGGGCCCATTCCAACCCAGATTGACGCGGTGGCCAACGACGCCTGTCAACGTGTGGGACACGTCCACTATGCCGATCCAGATCCTGTTCAGTTCGGATCTCGTGACCTTCGCTCGGCTGGATTGTCACCAGCACCAGCACCAGCACCAGCACCAGCACCAGCACCGGCACCGGCTGGGCTCGCGACACGACGACCGAGGAGCGTGGACTTCTACCTGGCCACCACCGGGACTTGGACCTGCAAGTGCGCGGAGGCTCTTTCATGGCACGGACGCCCCAAGTCGTCTCGAACCCGCTAACACATTCAGAACGGTCACGTTCGCGTGGCCGGTGGGGCGACCAGGTGTACAGACCAGACCTTGACACGCTGGGATCGAGGGCGAGCGTTGTGATTTGGGAGAAGAGCGCCCGGGGCGAGTCGTGCGGGCGTCGACCGGCGGCGGCCCTGCGTGGGCTACCGGGCTCGACCGCGCGCCGTCCCGTCCGGGGATACCGACCAAGCAGGGTTCACGGATGGGGTGAGAAAGATGCGGGTAGGGACAAGCACACGCAGGCTCATATTGGCGGGAGCAGCAGGGCTGGCCTTAGTAACCGGGGCGGTTGCGGCGAACGCCGCGGGTGCCGGGACTGCGGAGCGCGGACACGCAAGCTCCAAGGTCATCAAGGTGAGGCTGCACGGGACCGACGGCAGCATGGTCGGCAAGGTCTCGCTGCGCCAGACCCGCGGCCACGTCGTCGTCACCGGGATCGCTCGAGGCCTCACGCCGGGCTTCCACGGGTTCCACATCCACGCGATCGGTCTGTGCGAGGCGGACGCGTCGGCCGGGCCCTTCACGACCGCGGGTGGGCACTTCACCGGAGGGTTCGCGAACCATGGCGCCCACGCCGGCGACATGCCGTCGCTCTTGGTGACCTCCGACGGCCACGCGTACTCATCCTTCGTCACCGACAGGTTCGTCCTGGCCGACCTGCGCGACACCGACGGGTCGGCGGTCATGGTGCACGCGAGCCGAGACAACTTCGCGAACATACCGGAGCGGGTACTCCGCTGCCGGTGTCCCAGGGCCGGACGCTACAACGCTCGCGACCGGTGACGCCGGCGCCCGTGCAGCGTGCGGCGTCATCGACTGAAAAGGGGCCACTCCCCAGTCGAGCAGTCCACCAGCGTCGAGCGGGGTCGACGGCGACGCCCGGGTAGGTGTCGTCCAGTAGGCCACACTCGGCCCAGTGCCTGATGGCAGTCTCCCTCAAGCAGAGCGACAGCCCCAAGCACGAACTCGCCGGAGCAGACCGCAGTCACACCGCGGTGTCGGCGACGAGTCGCCGATCGGGCCGCAGACGAGTCCATTGGTTCGTAACCGAAACTGCGTATTGCACCCGCACCACAGCCGCAATGTGCCCGTGAGGAGTTCGACCGACTGGGTGCTCGGCACTACCTTTGTGTAGTCATCCGGGCGATGCTCTGAGGAGGTGGCGGTGCCTGAGCAGACCCCCTTGAGCGCCCTCTGGCCTGCTGCGGTGATTTCGGACAGCGGATTTGATGGGTTTCTCTACGCTGCCGTCGCCGGCTGGACGTAACCGTAATGGACTTCGTCTGGTCGCCTGTAGCCAAGTGCAGAATGGCGTCGTCTGGAGTTGTAGAACCCCTCGATGTAGGCGATGACGTCGCGTCGGGCCTGGGCCTTGGTGGCGTAGACGGTGCGGTAGACGCGCTCGTTCTTCAGCGCTGAGAAGAACGATTCGGCCATCGCGTTGTCCCAACACACCCCGGTCCGACCCGCCGAGGAACGCATCCCCAGATCCTTGACCAGGCCCCGGTAGGCGCCCGAGGTGTAGACGCTGCCGCGGTCTGAGTGGAAGACCGCCAACGGCTCGATCACGCTCGTGGCGGCGGCATTCTTCAGCGCCGTCTCGACGAGCTCGGTGCGCATGTGGTCCGCGATCGACCAGCCCACGACCTTCTTGGAGTAGCAGTCGATGACCGTGGCGAGGTAGATGAATCCGGCCCAGGTGTGGATGTACGTGATGTCGCCGACGAACTTGACCCCGGGACGGTCCGCGGTGAAGTCACGCTCCACCAGGTCAGGCATCGTCGCTGCTGCCTCGGCGTCCGCCTCGGTGGTGACGCGGAACGGGCGGGGCTGGCAGGCGATGAGCCCCTGGGTGCGCATGATCTGACGTACCAGCTCCGGTGAGCACTCGGTGCCCTCCTCGGCCAGGTCGGCGTGGATCCGGCGGTACCCGTAGGTCCCGTCCGAGGCGGCGAAGAACGCCTCCACGCGGGCCGTCAGCGCCTCACGACGGGCCGCGGTGGCTGACTGCGGCCGGGAGAGCCAGTGGTAGAACCCCGACGTCGAGACCGCCAACCAGGTGCACATCTTGGTCACCGGATTCAGCTCACTCGGATCGGTACGGCAGGAGTCGATGTACTCGTATCTGCTCACGGTCGCTGCTCCCGCGCGAAGTAAGCACTGGCTTTTTTCAAGAACGCCGTCTCCGCCCGTAGGTCGGCCACGACCCGCTCGAGCTCCTTGAGCCTGGCCCGCTCGGTGAGCGTCAGCTCGGCCTCGGTGCCGCCGTTGGCCTCGCGGTACTTGTTCAGCCAGTTCCGCAGGGTCTCAGGACCAACGCCGTAGGCGGTCGCGACGTCCTTGATGGTCTTGGAGGTCGCGATCACCTCCTGGCACAGCTCGTCCTTGAACTCCTGGCTGAACCGTCTACGTGATGCAGTCACTGCGGATCTCGTTTCCAGTAGAACCCTCACCTTAGGAGGGCCCACCGTCCGAGATCACCGCGGCAGCCCACTCTGAACCGGGCGCGTTGTGGGCTCGCGGTTTGGGCAGGGGTTCTTGCGTTGGCTCTGCGTCGGGCCTGTTCCTCGAAGTCCGACGATTCCGAAGGCGGACGCCTGCATGGGTGACACGGCGGCGACGCCGCTCGACACGGCGGACCACCCGATCGCCTTCGATTCTGTGCGTGACGGGTCAGCCGACCTGTGGCTCATCAAGGAGGACGGCAGTGGCGCGATGAAGGTCACTTCGGAGTGCCCGGGCGATGAGCTGTTCCCGTCATGGTCCCCCGACGGCCGTCAGATCGCCTACAGCGGCACGACCGCCGAGCAGCAGAACGGCGACATCTTCGTCATCAACGCGGACGGCACCGGCCAGCGACAGTTGACCCACACCGACGACGTGGATGAGAGCGCCCCCGCGTGGTCCCCCGACGGCCAACGCATCTTGTAGGGCGTCCCCGGCGACGCAGACACCGGCTTCACCCACGTGATGAATGCCGATGGTGCCGATCAGCGCCGGTTCACCGATGTGATGGCGATGTGGGCGAACTGGTCGCCGGACGGGGAGCGCATCGTGTACACCGGCGCGAACAAGGCCCTCGACGACCTGCAGCTTGCAGTGATGGACGCCGACGGCACTGGGCACACCCGCCTCGCCGATGACACCGTAGCCACGCCCTCGGAGGCGACGTGGTCGCCCGACGGCCGCCTGATCGCCTTCATCTCCCCAAGCGGGTCGTACGCGTCGGAAGCCCCCGTGGCCTGGAATGAGGACATCTTCACCATGAATGCCGACGGGACGAACGTCCGCCAAGTCACCGACGCCGAAGGCAACGACCACTGGCCTCCGGCCTGGTCGCCGGACAGCGGACGCCTCGTCTACACCGCCGACGGGACTCCGCTCGATGGCCGAGGAGGGGAGGATTACAGGTGTCAGCTCATCATGGTGGATCTCGAGACTGGTGAAAAGACGCCGCTAACCGACCATGATGCCTACGACGGCTTCCCGGATTGGCGGGGTTGACCGTTACACGCCGTCCACCTCGCCCGCCGCGACCCTCCAACGCCAAGACCCTGCCTTCGTCGACGGCCGAACCGAGAGGCCCGCTCGTTTCGTGTCGACCAAGATCGTCGAGCAGGTCCGGACGAAAGCCAGCTGTCCAGTCACGGCATCGGCGCCGCTAGGTCGGGCACGGCAAGGAGGGACGGGAGAAGCCGCCGTCACCATGGAAGATCTTCCGCCGTGATGGTTCGAGGTTGCTGCTCGTCGCCGGATCTTGATTCGTGCCCAGATTCCGCGCGTAACGCGGATGCGCTCCTCCGGAGATTTGCAAGCGGATGCGGACTCCGGGGGTGAAGCGATGAGCCGTAGCGTCCATTCGAATCGAGATGGTCCCGCTCGACTTCTCCGGCTCTAGCCTTTGAAACCCATCGCTCACATTCATGGACCGCCCATTCTTCCGTACTTCACACACGCGGACAAAGAGATCGGCATGTGGATTGTCAGGTCTGGTGCACCACCTCGAGGATCGGGTTCCCGATCACTTCCAGCGGTTCGATCAGCGGTGGGCTGGTGAACGTCAGGACGTCTGCTCGTTCCTCGAGCTTTTCGGTTGTCGCGGTAACCACCCGCTGCTGGGTTGATTATCCGGCCGCCGACTGCCGGAGTGGGATCTGCCGGATCATAGCGTGAACGTTGTCGGGTCGGCGGCGGACGTCGGTGGTGTCGTTGAGCCCACCATTGGGCTGAAGGTAGAGCACGCGCTCGTTGGTTGCCGGTGGCCGCTTCGGCAGGTAGCGCCACTCTTGGGCGCCTGCTACGTAAATGCGGACCGGGTTCGGCCGCTGCCGGCGACCGGTTCCGGCGAGGTGCTCCGCCAGCCAGTCAAGGGTCTCCGTCATGACGATTCCGGCACCCTTAGTGGCAACCTCGACGTGGGTCCAAGGCCCGATGGTCAGCCCGACATCGACCCCGCGGCGCCGCAGCCGCTCGTACTGCCCAATCATCTGGTCAGGGAACCGATCCTGCCAGCCTTCGTGCAACAAGACCAGGGACGTTGACCCGCTCGAGCGCCTGACCCAGCCGCATCGGCCGCCACAGGGGATCCTCGGGATCCGGCGCCATGAGCCACTCCCAAGTACGGCATACTGCTGCCAGCCAGGACCGTTTCTTGCGCACGCACGAGAGGAAGCTCCTCAAACCCAGGCTTCAGGCGTCGGCCAGCCGTACGCCACGCAGGATCCCCCTGACCACACCGCTTTCCAGGTGCCCGAAGCCGTCCATGAGACCCGCGATCTCTTCGAGTGAGAAGGCTCCGACGCCGTGTGCCACCCAATGGTTGTCGTGCGCGGTGAACGGCGATCACCGCCGCCACCAGCTCCGGGGGCGGTTCCACCATCAACGCCCATGCCGTATATCCCACATAAGATGCTCCGCAAAGCGCGAATCGACCACCGAACCAGGGTTGCGTCGCAGCCAGGCGACAGCGTCAGGCCCATCAGCGATCTCATGACTGAACGGTTCGAAGTTGCCACCAGAGCCGAAAGTCCCTCGGCAACTCTGGTTGACCACGTGGTAGCCGTGGCTCGCGTAGTAGCCCGCGGTGAGGAGGGCGATCAAACCGGTGCGGCCGTAAGGAGTGCGTATCAGCACCGTGCCCATCGACGTACCCTCGGGCGTGTAGACGTCGGTCAGAAGCTCCACACCGTCCCGCATAGGGACACGCGTCTGGGTCACGGTGTAATCGTGGTGACCCGGTGGCATCCGGAAAATCCGGGCAAGCACGGGGCCGAGCGCACGCCGTCGAAGCGTCCCCGACCGGGTTTCTATGCTACCTCTGTTGCTTGCCACGGCTTCATTGTTCGGCTCGCTTGGTCGTGAACGGCTCGCCCAGGCGTCCGATGTTCGCCTACTCCCCGACCTGGTCCTCGGGCTTGCGACGCCGTGGCGAGCACGAAGAAGCCAGGACAGGCCTTTGCAGGTTTGCCCCCAGGATTGAATCGACGTCAACAAGTCGAACCCTGTGCCGCGAGCCAGGTACCCGACGTCCGTCTCGCTGAAGTGATCACCGTAAGCGGATCCCCTACGGGACGGCGCCGAACTGGCCGCTCACGGCGCCGAGAGCTCGGTAACGGTTCCGTATACGGGACGGTAGGGCACAGGCAACCTACCCGAGACCCGCTGCCTCCCACCCAGATAGCAGCGCCCCGGGCTCGGCCGTCGGACCGGTCTACGCTGTGGAGTCCACGCAAGTTCACCTCAAGGGGGTGGCTCATGTCCCTTCCACACACAAGCGGCGCCTACGCACTAGGGCCCGACGACGGCGAAGCTCTCTGGTTCAACGGAGCGCTCGGTCTCCTGAGAGCGACCGCTGACCAGACCGAGGGTCGTTTCGCCGCCTTCGAGCTGCGACCCCCCAAGGGGTTCGCCTCGCCGCTTCATGCGCACAAGAACGAGGACGAGTTCTTCCTTGTGCTCTCCGGCAACGTTCGCCTCCAACACGGCGACGACATGGTCGAGGGTGAAGCGGGGTCGTTCGTCTACACACCCCGCGGCATCGGCCACTCCTTCCACGTCGACTCTGACGAGGCCCGGCTGCTGCTCTTCTTCGGACCTGCGGGTGTCGAAGGGTTCTTTCGTGAGGTCGCTACGCCTGCACGCTCCTTCAGCCTCCCGCCGCCCGAGGAGCCGGTGCCCGACCGGGGAAGCGCTGGTCGCGATGATGAGTCGCTACGGCCAAACCGTGTTGGGACCGCCCCTCCCGCCGAAGGGCTAGCGTCGATTCGCGACCCAGCGGCGGGCGCGTCACACCGCCGCATTCCGACCGCTACTTTCCAGCAGATGAGCGGTCATCTGGCGGACACTGCGATACCTCCGAGGTCTCTGGGACCACGCTAGCCTCGGCGTTTCACGCAGCGACCTGTGAGGGCCGGATCGGCGGTCGTGGCGCGGGATGGGATGCCTGGATGCGTCGAGCGGTCGCTCAGAGTCCGGCTGGCGCTGCCGGTCTGCGGGTCTCCGGTCCTGGTCGGGCGAGCGGGTCGCGGGTGGTCAGGCGAACGCGTTGCGGAGTCGGTGGAAGCCCTCGGCGATCTGGGCCGCCCAGCGCCAGGTCTTGTCGATCTTGAGGTGGAGTCGGCGGGCGGCGTGGACGAGTCGGGCGGCCACGTGCAGGACCCGGTAGCGGAACGCCGCGATCTCGCAGCGGGCGAGCTCGGGGACGTCGGCGAAGCAGATCAGCTTGGTCCAGCAAACCAGGTCGACCGCGGTCAGGACGACCTCGAGCCAGGCGTTGTTCTCGTTCCATGCCCTGCATGGAAGGTTGCGCAGCCCGGTCGCCTTGGCCTCCCGGATCCGGTCCTCGACCCGGGCGTGCTGGCGGTGCCGCAGCTCCAGCCCGGCGGCCTGCCCGGGCACCACACCCGGCTTGGTGTTGGTCAAGATCGCGGTGACCCGGTGTCCGTCGACGTCGGTGAAGGTCAACTGGGCGCCGGGGTGGGGGCGTTCCTTGCGCAGGATCAGCCGGGACCCCTCCGGCCAGCCGGACAGGTCGATCATCCCGGTGGCCTCTGCCACCCACGCGCCCTCGCGGATGTCGTTGCCCTCGCCGCGGTCGGTCTGCAACGCCGGGTGCCAACACGACTCGGGGATGACGTCGACGATCCGCTGAATCCGTGTGTCCACAGGGAATCCGAAGGAAAATCCGATCCCACGCTCCACGCACGCGTCCGCGAACCCATGGGTCGCGCCAGCCGAGTCCGACCGGGCCAGCAGCCGCGGACCCTCCCACGTTCCGGGCTCCTCCCCAGGCCGGGGGCGAGCGTGTTCGGGCAGCGCCGTCAGCGCCATGTCCAACACCTTGATGTGGTCCTCGGCCGTGTTGGAGCCGGCGTTGCCTTTGCGGAGCAGCCCGGCCAACGCCTCACCACCGGCCACGTCGGGGCGGTCCAGGAAGCACAGCAGCGGGTGGAACCCGAAGGTGCGCTTCCAGGTCGCCGCGGCGTTCTCCTTCTCGCTGTGCGCGATCGTGATGGTGGCGTCGAAGTCCAGGCACAGCTCCTGGGTCAGGTCCGGACCAGCGCCCGCGGCCCACGCCAACTCCCGCGCTGCCGAACGTCCTTCTCGGACCGCGTCGAGGTGGTCAGCGTCGATGCGGTCCAGCACCCGCCACGTGGTCGGCATCGAGGCCACCGGCCCGAAGAGGTCCTCGCGGTCACCCAGCACGCTGATCCCGCTGATCGCGTCCGCACCATCAGCGACCGCGACCGCCAGGTCGGTGAACACCCTGCCCGGCGCGTGCAGCCACGGGCCCCGATAGGTGTCGGCCAGCGCGGCGGTGACCCCGTCCACCACGCCGGTGTACTCGGCCATCTCCCGGAGCAGACCGACCCCGGCGTGCGACACCACGCCCTGCCCGTCCGCGCTGACCACGACCCGACGAACCCGCTTGTTACGCTTCACTCCACAGGTGCCCGTTCTGTTGGTGATTCTGACCGTCGCAAGCCAGAGTTTCCCTTACAGGACGGGCCCTTTCGCGTTCCCAGGCCGAGCGTCAGCCCGATCCGCGTGAAAGACGCAGGCTAGGGCCTACGGCGCATAAGGGAGAGTGGAGCGCGACGGGAATTCCGGCAGGCCGCGACCCTCAGCAAGCCCCGCTGCGGCGAGAGTCGTATGTCATGGCCCCTCCCCGCCGGGCCCACGACCTGATCCTATGGGAGCCAGGTCAGTAGCCCTTTGCGCCCAGATTGACGCGGGAGGAGATAGTCACCGGCATCTGCCGCCACCCGGTGCTGCACGCCTCAGGATGCACCAAGGATTCCCGACGTGCACGGCGCGAGCAGTTCAAAGGCAATCATCCAAAGGCTGTTGTGCGTTGCTCGATCGCGCGGATCACCGCAACCATGTCGGTGTCTCCGAGCCCCAGAGCCTGGGTCTCACCGAAGAGGGCGTGGCAGACATCCAGGAGCGGCGATGCTATTCCGGCCTCTCGCGCCGCTTCGGCGATCCGCCTGCAGTTGTTTTCCAGGACGTCGGTGATCGAGGCTTGAACACCGAAGTCACGGGCGACCAGCTTGAGCGCCTTGCCTCGCGAGACGCTGCTCGCCATCGGACCCGCGTCGAGTACGTCCAGGAACTGTCGCAGGTCCAGGCCATGCCGGTCGGCGAAGTGCACAGCCTCCGCCAGGCCGGTGACCATGGTGATCAGAAACAGATTGACCGAGAACTTCATGAGCAGCGCGCTCGGGACCGGACCACACACGATCGTCTCGTGGCACATCGGTTGCAGCATCGGGCGAACCTCGTCCATGTCCGCGGGCTCGCCTGCGAGCATCGCCACGAGATGTCCGGCCTCGGCTGGCTTGCGCGAGCCGGAGACGGGCGCTTCGACATAGCTGCCTCCGGCGGCACGGATGTCGGCCCCAAGTCCGGACGAGTATTCCGGCGAGGTGGTCCCCATTTGGACGATCGTGTGCTGCGCGACGTTCGCTTCGAAGTCTGGCGTGCCCCGACCCAGGGCGGAGTCGATGGCGGCGGCGTTGGCCAACATGAGGAACACGACGCGTGCCTGCTCGAATACTTCGGCAGCGCTCATCGCCACCTTGGCTCCCGCCGCACGCAAGGCTTCGCTCTTGCCTGCGGAGCGGTTCCAGACGACAAGTGCGCTTCCCGCACGGGCCAGGTTGAGCGCCATCGGTTGTCCCATGACACCGAGACCGATGAAACCTGCGTCCACGTGCACCTCCGCTCTCAGTAGGCGGTTTCTCACCTAGGTCCCTACCCGAGAGGGACTCCTTCGGTTCGCTACACTACTATGACAGGTGTCATAACAACCAAGGAGCATAGATCGCATGGTCGGGGAAACGCGAAGACCGAGAGAGCGCATGGTGTACAGCGCGGCTCAACTGATCAGGGCTCAGGGGGTGGCGGCAACCGGTGTGCGCGACGTAGTCAGGCACTCGGATGCCCCGCGCGGTTCGTTCCAGCACTACTTCCCCGGCGGCAAGGACCAGCTCGTCGGTGAAGCGGTCTTGTGGGCAGCTGACTTCGCGGTGCAGCGAGTCGCGTCCTATCCGCAGACCACGAGCAACCCGTCACCGGCCGGCCTGTTCTCCTCCATGGCGCAGCAGTGGAAGACCGAGTTCTCCGAGCGGGGGTACGAGCGCGGATGTCCCGTGATGGCGACCGCCGCCGACCTGACGGGCAGCGACTCCGCCGTCAACGAGCAATTGCTCGCAGCGCTCGAGCGATGGGAGCTAGCGGTAACCGACGAGCTGGTGCGCATGGACGTGCCACGGCGACGTTCGCGCAGGATGGCGACGCTGATGATCAGCGCGCTCGAAGGGGCGATCATGTGGGCACGGGTGCGCCGGGACCTCGGACCGCTCACCACGGTCGTCAACGAGCTCTCGCCCATGCTGAACTCGCAGAGCGGCTGAATGCTGAAAGCGTTGGGGGCAACGCCCGGCCGAACAGGCTGGCCCAGGTTCGTCCGGCGATAGCGATCGCGAAACCGTTGTCTCCCGTACTCTTGGGCAGTGAGCACGGCAGCGGCGGGCCGTTCGGCTTGATCGTTGTGGGTGCAGGACCCGGGGTGCGTCGGCGGCCCTCACCGGGCAACGAACTCGGAGATTGCACGGGGGAATCAAATGAACGTGCAGCCTGCCGGTTGGTACCCGGACCCAAACGACGCCTCACAGCTGCGTTACTGGGGCGGACGCGCGTGGACCGAACAGCGGCGTCTCCTTGGTCAAGCACCTGCGCCTACTTGGAGACCGCCACCGCCACTACCGGTAGCCACGGGAAAGTGGTACTTCGTCGTCACCATCGCCACCGTCGGCTTGCTCGCGGCGGTGCCCTTCTTCCACGCCGCCTCTCGCCTGGACAGGCCACAACTTCGCAAAGTTGGTGCGGGTATGGCGGCCGGGGCTCCCCTCGGTTATGCGCTGATGGCCATGTCCCCTACCGACGGCAGCGGCCAGGCGACAGGATGGCTGTCGAATGTGGCCGTGCTCATTCTGATGCCGGTCATGTTGGTGGCCACGCTCCTTTTGGTCGGCCTCAGACGAGAGGTCTACAACCACTCGGCTGTTGCCCTGCCGCCCAACGGGAACCAGGGCGCGATGGCGAGTGTCGAGGAGGCACGGCGCAAGAGGAACGAGGCACGAGAGCTTGCCGCCACGGACCGATGATGGCTCGAGAGTTGGGAATTGGGCGCCCGGAGTCGAGGCAGGGATACGACGACGGCGGCCTGCTGGACCTGAACTCTGCTACGGCAGAGCAGTTGAGCGCGATGTGTGGCCTACCGCGCAACCACGGCGAGGAAGTCGTGGCATCACGCGAAACCCTGGGGCGCTTCATGCACGTGGAGGACGCAATCGTGTATGGCCAGATCGGCGAGGAGTACGCGCCCATGGTCCGAGACCGGGCAATCGTCATTTCTGACCGATGACCTGATCGCTCGGCTGCTTGGTCAGACCGACCCGAACAGCCGCTGGGACGAGTCGTCGACACGCAGCAAGCGGTGCACCAGAGCGCGGTAGCGGTCCTCGAAGCCGTGCAGTAACCTCCCGGACGGGCTGTCCATCTCGGGAGGAGTCATGGTTGTGCGTCGTAGTCTCGCGCTGCTCGGAGTCGGTGCGCTGGTACTCAGTCTGTCTTCAGGGCCAACCCAGGCGGCAGCAGCAGCGCCTCCCGACCAGACGGCCGTGGCGACGACGCCGGCGTCGGCGTCAGCCTCCCAGGAGGAGCCGCTTGAGGAGCGGATCCGCGCCCTGCCCGGCGTCGCCTCCGTCGAGGAGGCCACGGCCCCGGAGGGGTACCGGTTCTTCAGGATCACCTTCGTCCAGCCCGTCGACCACCGCCAGCCGAAGGACGCGACGTTCGAGCAGCGGCTCACGCTGCTGCACAAGGACGTCGGGCGGCCGATGGTGATGTACACCAGCGGCTACAACGTCTCGCAGAACCCCGGCCGCAGCGAGCCGACGCAGATCGTCGACGGAAACCAGCTGAGCATGGAGTACCGCTTCTTCGAGCCGTCACGCCCGGACGCCCCGGACTGGCCGCGGCAGTTGACGATCCGGCAGGCCGCGATCGACCAGCACCGCGTCATCCGGTCCTTCCAGCGGCTCTACAGGGAGAACTGGCTCACCACCGGTGGCTCCAAGGGCGGCATGACCGCCACCTACCACCGGCGGTTCTTCCCCGGCGACGTCGACGGCACCGTGCCCTACGTCGCGCCGAACGACGTCGACAACGACCGCGACACCTACGCCTCGTTCCTGGCCCGGGTCGGCACCGACCCGCAGTGCCGGCAGGACCTGCTGGGCGTGCAGCGCCGGATCCTCGGCCCGGACCGGCCCTGGTTCCGCGACCGCACCCGGGTCGCGGCCGAGGCGGCGGGGGAGACCTGGGAGATCCCGGGCAGCCTCGACCGGGCGATGGAGGTTGCGGCGATGGACCTCTACTTCACGTTCTGGCAGTACTCGCCGCAGTCGGCGTGCGCCAATGTGCCGAAGGATGGCGCCACCAACGAGGCGATCTGGGACTGGACGCAGGGCGTCGTGCCGCTCACGGGCTATATGGACTCCTCGCTGGAGTTCTACGCGCCGTACTACTACCAAGCCGCCTACCAGCTCGGCTGGTACCAGACCCTCGTCCGGCCGCTGCGCGACGTCGTTCGCTACGGCAGCGACCCGGTCGCCGCGCCGAAGCTGATCCCGCGCGAGCTGCGGCCGGTCCGGTTCGACCGCAGCGCGATGCGCGACATCGACCGGTGGGTGCGCACGAAGTCCACCCGGATGCTCTACGTGTACGGCGGCAACGACCCGTGGGGTGCCGAGGCGTTCGACTGCGGACGGGCCCGCCCCGCGCAGCGGCAGTGCTCGGTGCACGTCGTCGACGGCGGCACCCACGGCGCCAATATCGCCCAGCTGCCCGAGGCCGAACGGCTCGCGCTGACCCGGATCATCCAGCGGTGGGCCGGCCTCTCCACCGACGACCCCGCGGTCTCCCAGGTCGAGCGCACCGGCGTCCCGCGGCCCCAGGGCCGGCTCGACCGGCCCGAGCCGCGTCGCCTCGGCATGCCGTAGTCCGCGCACACCGGCTGTCGCCGGGTCGGGTCGGTGGCTCGTCTGGTACTGCCCAGTCGTCCTCAGGGATTGACGGCTCTACGTGCTTGCCGGTCGCCGATCCCGCTGGCCGGCGAAGAGTCACGAACTGGCGGATTCCGCGTCCTCGCTCTGCGACATGATCTGACGCAGCGCGTTGACCTCCTTGCGCAGCGCCCTCTTCCCGCTCGCGGTGATGGAAACCCACGTACGCGGTCGGCTAGCGGTGGCGTCGCGGGCGAGCTTCACGAACCCGGCTTCCCTGAGCACCTCGAGGTGTCGCCCCAGGTTTCCGTCGGTTAGCGAAAGCTCCGCTTCAGATGGGTGAAGTCAGCACGGGTCAGGCCGGTGAGAGCGGCGAGGATCCCGAGTCGGACCCGCTGATGGACGTCGTCGAGATGGTGGATCGGGTGATCGGTCACGTCAGGTCCTCGTCCTCGGAGGTGGCAAGCGATGCATACCAGACATCACCCGGCTCACCAAGGACACCGGCTTCCTGCCGGACTTCGACGTCGCCGAGTCCGTCGCCGACTACGTCACGTGGCGCGCCGGGAACCCCCGCTGAGGAAGCACACCGATCGAAGCGCCCGACAGCGATTTGCTGTCTATGCGCGCGCTCCGGGTACGGAGCCGCCCAGGGTCGCTGTGATGGCCGTTGTGGCCGCTCTCAGGAGCGCTCCGATCTCAGGAACGCGCTCTGGTGTGATCCGGCTGGCTGGCCCGGAAACGCTGACGGCCGTGGTGACGGCTCCACCATGGTCATGGATAGGCGCGGCGACACAGCGGATCTCCGGCTCGTTCTCGATGTCGTCAACGGCGTAGCCACGCTCTCGAATCGCACGGAGCCTCGCGTGCAGCCTCTCGGCGGTGGTGATGGTGTTCGGCGTACGAGCAGGCATGCCCGCTGCGATGACCTTCTCGATGACAGCCTCGCTGGAGTGCGCGAGGAACGCCTTGCCGGTTGCTGTGCTGTAGGAGGGTTGGCGGTTCCCGATCCGAGAGTGCATCCGGACGGGCTGAGCGCTTTCCACCTTGTCGATGTAGACGATCTCTGGAGGGTCGAACGTCACCAGGTGGACTGTTTCGCCCACGTCCTGGGCGAGTTGATGCAGTAGCGGGGACGCGATCCGCCGTACATCAAGGCGTTCCAGGTAGACCTGGCCGAGCAGCGCGTTCTGGGGACCAAGGCGATATCGCCCGGTCTCCGGTTCCTGGTCGACGAGGCGGACCTCCCGCAGCGGGGCGATCAAGCGCAGCACGGTGCTCTTGCTCAAGCTGAGTCCCGCGGCGATGTCTGTCAAAGAGGCGCCCAGCGGGTGCCGCTGGTCCTCAGCGAGGAACATCACGATGGCCAGAGCCCGCCGGAGCGACGACGAAGCGTTTCGCCCCGTCCCGGTACGGCGGAGTCCTCAAGCTCGGTCTCAGCCTGCGTCACGATCACACTCCTGCTTCTTTGGTCTCGGTTGGGTCACCCGAGGGCGGAAATCCTAGCGTGCTGCATGGCAGAACCAAGTTTCAAAATGTGGCAGAATCCTTGACGCGCCCGATGCTCGGAGACTAGCGTCCACGCATCGTAATGCGAAACGACATGCTGCATTGCACAACTCGGACCTCGGTGGTGAGGGCCACCGAAGACCGATCCGCCCGTGAATCCTCGCTCCGGAAAGGGGTACCCGTGTTCAGACGTCACCGAATCCGCTCTCTGTCGGCGGTATGCGCGAGCCTCATGGTCGCGGTCTCGCTCGCCGCATGCTCGTCGTCAAGCGGTGGCAAGACCTCAGCCGGCGGCTCGTCCTCGACACTTCAGGATGTGATCAAGCGCGGCACCCTGAACATCGCCAGCTGCTTGACCTTCCCCCCGTTCGGCTCCCTCGACGAGAACAACAAGCCCGCAAGGTTTCGACGTCGACGTCGCCACCGCCATGGCAGACGCCCTGGGCGTCAAGGTCAAGATCGTCGACACGACGTCCGCGAACCGCATCCCCAACCTTCAGACCAAGAAGGTCGATGCTGTGGTCTGCAACTTCACCACCAACGCCGAGCGCGCCAAGCAGGTGTCGTTCAGCGACCCGTACATCGTCGCCGGCGAGGTTCTGCTCGTGAAGAAGGACAGCGACCTGCCAACGGTCGAGGACCTGACGGGCAAGACGGTCGCGGTCACCAAGGGATCCACCAACGGTGACGCGGTCAAGGCCGGGAACCCGACGGCCAAGATCCAGGAGTACGACACCTCCGCTGCGCCGTCCTGGCAGTAAAGCAGGGACAGGCCGACGCCATGGTCGAGGACTCCAACTTCCTGAACTACCAGGCAAAGCTCGACCCGTCACTGCTGGTCACCAAGGACTCGGTCGTTCCGCTGGAGTACAACGCGATCGGGGTCCAGATGGGCGACGCAACCTGGCTTCAGTGGATCAACACGTGGCTGCGTGAGTTCAACACCTCAGGTCAGGCCGACGAGGTCTACAAGAAGTGGTTCGGCATCGACCGCGTCTACCCACTCACCCCGTCCTACTGAGTTCCATCGGCGGGCGGCGCGCGCCGCCCGCCCGCATGGAGGAGTTGCTCATGTTCGCCGACTGGAGCTACGCACTCCAAGACTGGCCGACCTACCTCACCGCAGCCTGGTTGACACTGAGGCTTTCGCTCACCGCCTTCGCCCTGGCCGTCGCCCTCGGCCTGGTCGGCGCCCTCGCCCGCAGATCGCGGTACCTGTCCTGCGCGCGCCGGCTGCGGTGTACGTGGAGGTCATCCGCAACACCCCGGTCCTGCTCCAGATGTTCGTCGCCTACTTCGCGCTCCCCTCAGCGGGTCTGCGGTTGAGTCCGGTCCAGGCCGGCGTCCTCGCGCTGGGCGTCAACGTGGGCGCCTACCTGACCGAGATCTTCCGGGCCGGGATCCAGGCAGTCCCCGTCGGACAGACGCGAGGCGGCCCGTGTTCTTGCCCTGAGCCCGCTCAGCACGTTCGGACACGTGGTGCTCCCACAGGCGCTGCGCAACGTTTACCCAGCCGTGGTCAACCAGCTGGTCCAGATCATCCTCGGTTCGTCACTGCTCTCTGCTATCTCCGTGCCCGAGCTCACCGGCACCGCAATGGTCATCAACGCCCGCACCCTGCTGACCGTGCAGGTCTTCGCAATCGCGGCCGTGCTGTACCTCGATTCTCACCAACGGCGTAGCACTGGTGGCCGGTCCTTGTCGGGCGCGTCGCCTTCAAGCCGCCGCTGTCGCGTGTCAGTTCGGTCCCCAGGGCGCCGTACGCCGGCTGCGGCCCGCGCGTGCCGGCCCGAAGCGAACAGACGGAGGCGTGATGGACTGGTCACTCATCTGGACGAACCGAGACCTGTACGCCGACGGTTTGTGGGCGACCGTTCGCCGTCTCGATCGCGGCGATCGCCACCGGGACCGCGATCGGCCTACTGGTTGCCGCGATACGCACCAGCCGTATTCCCGTCCTGGCTCAGGCCGCGCGCGTCTACCTCGAGGTGTTCCGCGGCACCCCGCTGCTCATCCAGATGTTGTTCATCTACTTCGGCGCTGCCTATCTCGAGCCTGGCCGGAATCTCCGTCTTCGGTGCAGCCCTGCTCGCGCTGACCCTGTACCACGGCGCCTACATCGCGGAGATCTTCCGGGCCGGGATCGAGGCGGTGCCCCGGGCCAGTGGGAGGCCGCTCGGGTCCTGGGGCTGACCGGCGTCCAGACCTTCAGGTACGTCATCCTGCCGCAGACGCGAGTCGATCGTGCTGCCGCCGCTGGTCGGGCAGTACCTCTCCCTGATCAAGGACACCTCGATCGCGGTCGTCATCGGCTACGTCGAGCTCCTGCGGCAGGGCCAGGCGGTCATCGACCGCGCCGGGCGACCCGGCCACCGCCCTACTGTCGCCGTCGCCGCCCTGTACTTCGTCATTTGCTACCCGCTGTCGCTCGTTGTGCAGCGCATGGAGAGAAAGGCTGGTCGCCCGATGAGCACCGACGCAACCAGGGCCGGAGACAAGACCGGTGCAACAGCACGCATCGCCCTGTCGGGCGTGCACAAGCGCTTCGGCGCGCTGGAGGTCCTCAAGGGCGTCGACATCGACGTCGACGCCGGAGAGGTCGTCGTCCTCATCGGCGCCAGTGGCTCGGGCAAGAGCACGCTGCTGCAGGATCATGTGCGATCTCGAGCGCGCGGACGACGGCGAGGTCTGGGTCAACGGCGTTCCGTTGCACGACCGCAAGCGCGCACCCGAGATCTTCGGCCACGTGGGCATGGTCTTCCAGCAGTTCAACCTCTTCCCGCACAAGACCGCGCTGGGCAACGTCACGCTCGCGCTCCTGAAGGTCAGAAAGCTCGGCTGCGCAAGGAGGCTGAGGAGCGCGGCCGGTCGCGGCCCTGGCACGCGTCGGGCTTGTCGAGAAGGCTGAGGCCTATCCGTCGCAGCTCTCCGGCGGCCAGCAGCAGCGGGTCGCCATCGCCCGCGCTCTGGCCATGGACCCGGCGATCATGTTCTTCGACGAGCCGACCTCGGCGCTCGACCCCGAACTGGTCGGCGAGGTCACCGCCGTCATGCGGTCTCTCGCGGA
Source organism: uncultured Actinomycetota bacterium (assembly GCA_963768905.1). GTDB lineage: Bacteria > Actinomycetota > Actinomycetes > Propionibacteriales > Nocardioidaceae > Nocardioides_B. The sequence goes on from CAVYJQ010000005.1 coordinate 17,944, forward strand.
GGACGGCATGACCATGGTCGTCGTCACCCACGAGATGCGCTTCGCGCCGCGACACCGCGGACCGGGAGTCTTCATGGACGACGGCGTCGTCCTCGAACAGGGCCCGCCGGAGCAGGTGTTCGGCAACCCGACCGAAGCCCGAACCCAGCAGTTCCTGCACCGCGTCCTCGACACGTAGGAGGGCCACGGCCCGCCGTTTCCAATCTCCGCCTTCCTCAGCAAGGAGCCATTTGTGGCTGTATCCGCAGCAGCTCACCACAAGCAAGGTCCGTCGGACGAGAGACCGATCGACGTGGTCTGTGTGGGCGAAACCATGGTGATGCTCAGTCCATCCGACTCGCGACCACTGGCCGAGCAGACATCTCTGACCCTTGGAGTCGGAGGTGCGGAGTCCAACGTCGCGTGCGGACTTGCCGCGCTTGGACATCGAGCTGCGTGGCTCGGCAGGGTCGGCTCGGACCCGTTCGGACAACGGGTGGTGTCGGACCTTGCGTCCTGGGGGGTCGACGTGAGCGCCGTCGAAGTCGACACCGACAAGGAGACCGGCGTCTATTTCAAGGATCCTCGCCCTGATCGGACAGGCGCCCACTACTACCGCCGGGACTCGGCCGCCACGACGATGGGGCCACGCCTGGCACACCATCCCCTGGTCAGCCGAGGCCAGATCGTGCACGTCTCCGGAATCACCGCCGCCCTGTCCGACAGCTGCACGAAACTTGTCGAAGAGATCGTCGTCCACCGGGCAGCAGCCAGTTCGATGGTGTCCTTCGACGTCAATTATCGACCCGGACTCTGGGACGGCTCGCGTGGCTCTTCCGCCCGTACGCTGCTCAAGCTGGCGAGGGCCGCAGACATCGTGTTCGTCGGCCGAGACGAGGCCGAGATGCTGTGGGGCCTGGGCAACGTCGAGGAGATCCGCGACCTCCTTGCTCCCGCTCCTCTCATTGTCATCAAGGACGCCGCCCACGGCGCCGTGTCCTACACCGCAGACGGCGAAGAGACGTTCGTATCCAGTCCCAGGATTGAAGTCGTCGAGCGCGTGGGCGCCGGCGACGCCTTCGCTGCGGGGTACCTGGCAGCGCTCCTGGAAGATCGAGACGTCGCCGCTCGGCTTCGCCTTGGCCACCTCGTTGCCGCTGCAACATTGCAGACCAGCGAAGACGTCCCAGCCGTGATCGCGCGCCACGAACTCGAACGCCACCTCATCGTGGACGAAGCTGCATGGTCGACGCTCAGCCTTCCGTGACCGAGCGCCCGCGCTGAGGGCTGCCCTCGGTTGGTGCTTGCCACGTCCGGCGTCCATGCGAAGACTGGCAACGTGATTGATCACGTGTCGGTGCAGTGCAGGGACCTCGCTGCCAGTGCAGCGTTCTACGACGCGGTGCTGGCGCCACTCGGTGGGCGCCGGGTGATGGACTTCGAGGACCGGATTGGCTACGGCGTCGACTTCCCGTCGTTCTGGATCGGGCGACACCTCACCGGGGAGGGCTTCCGCGAGTCGCATCTCGCCTTCCGCGCCCCCGACCGCGAAGCAGTACAGGCCTTCCGCGACGCCGCGGTGTCACTAGGTGCCGAGGTGCTCCATGAGCCCCGGGTGTGGCCGGAGTACCACCCCGGCTACTTCGGGGCGTTCGTGCGCGATCCCGACGGAAACAACGTCGAGGCGGTGCACCACACCTTCTGACTGCTGCCCGTTCCCGATCGACCACCAGCCCTCCGGTGGTTGAGGAGCGAGCGTCAGCGAGCGTCTCGAAACCACATCACGACGAGCGACCGGTTCGTCGGTGGTTGAGGAGCAATCCGGTGGTCTCGGCTGCCCCTCGGCTTACGAAGTGTGGTCTCGACTGATCGCTCGCTTCGCTCGCTGCTCGACCACCTACGGCGCGGGGCGCTCGCGACGCCGCGGGCAGTCCGTTCCCGATCGACCACCAGCCCTCCGGTGGTTGAGGAACGAGCGTCTCGAAGGGAGCGTCTCGAAACCACATCACGACGAGCGACCGGTTCGTCGGTGGTTGAGGAGCAATCCGGTGGTCTCGGCTGCCCCTCGGCTTACGAAGTGTGGTCTCGACTGGTCGCTCGCTTCGCTCGCTGCTCGACCACCTACGGAGCGGGACTCCTCGAAAAGTGAGGCGACTTCGGACGCATGCAACGGCAGACTGCTGGGCATGGCCGAGACGGTGACCGGAAACGCAGACGGGTTTGCCGAGGCAGCGCAGCTGCTGCACGACTTCAACGAGGAGTACGACGAGCCGTCGCCTCCGCCCGACGAGGTCGCGGTCCGGTTGGCGGAACTGGTCGAGGGGGACCACGTGGCCGTCCTGCTCGTCCGAGCACCGGAGACCGGTGAAGCGGTCGGGGTCGCGGTGATGCGCGTCCAGCCATCGCTCTGGAGCCAGGCAAAAGAGGTGTACCTGGCCGAGCTCTATGTCAGACCAGGCCTTCGTGGCAAGGGGTACGGACGGGAGCTGATCACCGACGTGCTGCGGGTCGCGCGCGAGCGTGGTGCCGACTACGCCTTCCTGGTCACGAGCGAGATGGACCGGCTCGCCCAACGTCTCTACGAGGCGGCCGGTTTCCGCAAGACAGAGGGCGAGGGCGGTCCGTTGATGCTGGCGTACGAGCTCGAGCTGTAGTCCTCAGTCAGGAGGACTTGAACGACCACCGCGGTGTCGAGCGACCTGTTCGCGGACGGCGGGCGCCACCTCCACCGCGAATCGCTGCAGCTGCGGGAGGGGATGCTCGGAAGGACCAAAGATGAAGCTGTCCATTCCGTGTTCGACCGACAGCTCGGTGAGCTCGTCCACCCACTGGGCGACGCTGCCCTGCAGGAAGCCGCCCGCTCCACCGACCTTGCCCCACACGTTGTAGACCCGCGCGATCCTCGCGGGGTCGCGGCCGGCAGCGACCGCGGCATCGTCGATTCGCGCTTGCATGTCGGGCAGCTTGTCCGGCGTAGCCCATCCGCTCGACGGCACCCAGCCGTCGGCGACCCGGCCGACGAGTGCAAGCGTCCGGCGGCCGCCGACGCCGAGCCAGATGCTGATCGGGTGGGCCGGGGGCGGCCCGGGCTTCACTCCGGCGAGCCGGTAGAAACGCCCGTCGTAGCGGACCGAGCGCGCGTCCGACCACATCAACCTGATCACGTCGATGGCCTCCACCAGGGCGTCGACCGCGTCGCCCGGCGACCGCCGTGGGCCGCCCATGGCCTCGATCGCCTCCCAGAACCCTCCTGCGCCGAGTCCGAGCTCGAACCGCCCGCCCGACAAGACGTCCAGGCTCGCTGCCGACTTCGCCAGTACGGCGGGTGGACGCAGCGGCAGGTTGGCCACATCCGGGAAGACGCACACGCGCTCGGTCTTGGCGAGCACCGTCGCCATCAGCATCCAGGTGTCGAGGAAGCGACGCTGATAGGGGTGGTCCTGAATACCGACGTACTCCAGGCCCTCCTGGTCCGCCACTCGAGCCAGCGCGAGGACCTCCTCCAGCGACGCCGCCTCGGGCGAGGGGAAGACGCCGAATCGGAGTGGTCGCCCGTAGTCCGGCATTGCGCCTCCCGAAGTGTTGGGTTCGTCCCGCGTCCGCGAGAACACGGATCCTTGCGACCAAGCTATGTAGCTCCTCAGCCCCCCGTACAGACGCGCGGCGATTGTCTCGCCCTTGGGGTGACGAACCGGCTGGGAACAGTTCACGCCACGGCCGTGGTTTCCTGCTACGAGCAAGGGAACGCACGATGGAACCAACTGAGCACGATGCGCTCGACGCCTACTCCCAGGTCGTCTCCGGCGTGGCCGAGATGCTCCTCCCACGGGTGGCGGCGATCCGCGTACGGCGTCGGGGCCGCCCCGGCGAGGCCTCTGGTTCTGCCGTGTCGCTGACCGACGAGGGGCACCTGATCACGAACGCCCACGTGGTCGGAGACGCGGACACCGGGGAGGCCACCTTCGCCGACGGAAGCGTGGCCGCGCTCGAGATCGTGGGCAGTGACACGCTCTCCGATCTCGCGGTCGTCCGTGCCGACCGGCCGATCATGGAGCCACCGGTCTACCGCGACGTGGACGACCTCAGGATCGGCAGTCTCGTCGTCGCTGTGGGCAACCCGCTCGGCCTGGCCGGCAGCGTGACAGCCGGTGTCGTCAGCGGACTCGGGCGGTCACTCCCCATCCGCACGCGCAGGGCCACGCGCATCGTGGAGGACGTCATCCAGACTGATGCGGCACTGAACCCGGGCAACTCCGGGGGAGCGCTCGCGGACTCGCGGGGACGCGTGATCGGCATCAACACCGCAGTTGCCGGCGTGGGCCTCGGGCTCGCCGTGCCGATCAACGCCACCTCGCGCCGGATCATCTACGCGCTCATGCACGACGGCCGGGTACGGCGGGGGTACCTCGGGCTGGTGACCGCGCCAGGTCCACTCCCCCCAGAGTGGGTCGCCCGCACCGGCCAGCGCACCGCGCTCCGGGTGGTCGAGGTGGTCGAGGGGAGCCCCGCGGCATCCAGCGGTCTGCGCGCCGGGGACCTCATCCTCGCCGTGTCCGGGAACTCCTCTCGGTGACGCGCAGTCCTTGCAGCGGTTGATGTTCGAGGAGTCCATCGGCGTCCGGATGGAGATCACCGTGCTCCGCAACGGTGCCCTCGTGGATGCGGTCGTCGTTCCGTCCGAGCTCACGGACTGAACGACGCGAGGTCAGCTCCTCGCGAGGCACGTCGCCGGTCCCACTGACCACTAGGCTGACGCCAGGTAGATGACGCGTCTGGGAGGGGTGGACGCATGGAGCGGATGAGCCAGCGGCTCGCTGCCCGGATGAAGAGCCAGTTCGTGGGGCGCACCGACGAGCTGGCCCTGGTCGAGTCGCTCCTTCGGGCAGGGGACCAGGGCGCGGCGGTCTTCGTGCACGGTCCCGGTGGCGTCGGCAAGACCACTCTTCTGCGCCGCCTTGCCGTCCTCGCCGACGAGGTCGGTCGCCACGTCGTACGCGTCGACGGCCGTGACGTTCCGCCCATCCCGGCTGCCTTCGTGGCGGCCATCGCCGCGGCCGCGGGTGTCGGGGATAACGCGGGGATCGCCGCCGGACAGGCTGGCGCGGTCGAGAGCACGAACGGCAGCGGCCCCGACCCGATTCAGGCGCTGGCAGAGCTCAACGGGTTGGTCCTCCTCGTCGACACGGCCGAGCTGCTCGGCCCGCTGGACCGCTGGCTGCGGGAGGATCTGCTGCCCTCCCTGGCCGCCGACACCGTCACGATCCTTGCCGGGCGGGAGCCACCGAGTCTCGAGTGGCGTACCGACCCAGGCTGGCGGGGCCTCATCCATCCGCTCCGCCTCGAGAACCTGGGCGCAGAGGACAGCCGGGCACTGCTGGACCAGCGCGGAGTCCCGCTCGAGGCGCAGGAGAAGGCGCTCGAGTTCACCCGGGGGCACCCACTCGCGCTCGCGCTGGTCGCCGACGTGGCCGAGAACGGCCGCGTCGACGTGGTGCATGGGACCAACCCGGCGGTCGTGAGCGCGTTGCTCGGCAGCCTGGTCGACTCTGTGCCGAGTGCCACGCATCGAGTCGCGCTCGAGATCTGCGCGCAGGTACTCACCACGACCGAGCCGCTACTTGCTGCGTTGCTCGGCGTCGAGGACGCCCACGAGGTGTTCGGCTGGCTGCGTGGCCTCTCGATCGTGGAGACCGGCCCGCGCGGGCTGTTCCCCCATGACCTGGCCCGCGACACCCTCGGCTCCGAGCTGCGCTGGCGCCACCCCGAGCAGCACGCGGACATCCACCGCCGTGCCGGCGCCTACTACCGCGAGCAGTTCTACCTCGTTGACCCGTCGCTCCAGCAGCAGGTGCTCGTCGAGTACGTGTTCCTCCACCGGGAGAACCCCGTTCTCGGCCCCTTCGTGTCCTCCAGCGCCGGATCGGGCCTGGATCTGCGCAGTCTCGTGGCGGTCCCGGTGCTGCCCGAGGACGAAGAGTCGGCCCAGGCCGCCCACGACATGGTCGTCGGCCACGAGGGAAAGGAATCAGGCGCGCTGCTCGACCACTGGATGCGACGCCAGCCCGGATCGGTCCAACAGGTTGTCGGCCCAGACGGTGACCGGCTCGGCCTCGTCGCGATGCTGTCCCTGACGGACGTGACTGCCGAGGACCGCGCGCTTGACCCGGCCGTCGCCGCGGTGGCGGCCCACCTGGACGCGCTCGCACCGCTCGATCCCGGTGAGGCCGCGCTCTTGTTCCGGTTCTGGCTGACAGCAGACGGCTACCAGGACCTCGGGCCGGTGCAGCTGTTCATCACCTTGCAGCTCGTACGCGCGTACATGGCCACCCCGGGCCTGGCTCAGTCCTACGTCTACTACGCCGATCCCGAACTCTGGGCGCCGATCTGCGCCTACTCCGACATGCAGCGCATCGCAGCCGCAGACTTCACCGTCGGCGGCCGGACCTACGGTGTTTTCAGCCACGACTGGCGAGCCACGCCTCCACTTGCCTGGCTCAAGCTGCTCGGGGAACGCGAGATCTCGCAGGAGCCCTTGGGCGTGGCTGCGGCCGCGTCCCGAGGTGTACCGCTCCAGCGCTCCGCGTCGGAGCCGTTGCCGGAGGAACAGTTCGCGGCTGCGGTCAAGGCTGCGCTGCGGGGTCTCGGCAAGGCCGACGGGTTGCTCGACTCCGCCTTGCTCGGGACGGCACTCGTCGCCCGCCGTACGACGGAGCAAGGAGCACGGGCCCGCGCGGATGCCCTGCGCGCCGCGATCCGGGATGCCGCGGCACGGCTCGAGGCCTCACCACGAGACCGGAGAGCCTTCCGGGCGCTGCACCACACCTACCTCAAGCCCGCCCCACCCAGGCCGCGGCGGCCGAGCTCCTCGACCTGCCGACGACGACATACCGGCGCCACCTCTCCGAGGGCATCGAGCGGATCACCGAGATCCTGCGCGCCGAGGAGCGCGACAGCTGACCACAACCTGACCACCGCGATGTGGGCGGAAAGTGGTCTGCAATTGGACAGGGAACGGTCTCGTGAGTGGCTATCCGAACGACCTAACTTTCTCGATGTCAGCCCGGGGCGGCGCCCCTCGAGCAGACAGGACCGGACAGAGGTTCGGCCCGGACAACCAACCATCGAGAAACCACCACAAGGAGAACCATCATGACCAGCACCAACACCACCCGGCACGGCGTCGAGACAAACCCCCGCCGTAGCAAGGCCCGCAGGGCCGGCAAGGTCGCACTCGCTGGCCTCGCCGCCGGCGTCGCCGGGGTAGCGACCCTGGGTCTCGCCCCTGCCGCCAACGCACAGCAGAGCGCTGGGGTGACCATCACGCCGGGCTCGACGGTCTGCGTCCAGCAGTACGCGTCCTACCAGGTCCGCGGCGACGGCTCGTCCAACCGGCCGGTCAAGTTCATGCTGAAGAAGAACGGCGTCACGATCAGCCCGATTCCCGCGAACACCTACTGGGCGCAGGAGTTCCGCAGCAGCTGGGGCACCTTCCCCGGCGCGCGGCGTCTACCAGGCCTGCGCCTTCAACAACGGCACCCAGAACGCGACGGTCCAGATCCAGCTTCGCTCCGACTACGAGTTCTGAGACGAGTGCCCGTGAACAATCCCTGACCAACACACCCTCCTGTGAACTCGGCCCGTCGCCTGTCCCATCTCGCGGCGGGCCGAGGCGTTTGCTCGCGTGCGATGCGGCGAGACCACACTCCGCAAGCCGACGAGCAGCCGTGACCAGCGAGTGGTGGATCGTGAACGGAGAACCTGAATAGCGGCCCCATGCCAACGTGCGGTACGCCGTAGGTGGTCGAGCAGCGAGCGCCAGCGAGCGGCCAGTCGAGACCACCAAACCCCGTAGGTGGTCGAGCAGCGAGCGCCAGCGAGCGGCCAGTCGAGACCACCACCGTCGGTCCGCAGTACGCCGGCACGATCTGACGACTGACCGGCTGTCTCTCCTTTGATCGCGGTTTGTCACTCGGGTTGCGGAGCGTCGTCTCGACTAGCCGCTCACTTCGTTCGCTGCTCGACGACCTAGTGGTTGCGCGCATCGAGACCACCACCGTCGGTCCGCAGTACGCCGGCACGATCTGACGACTGACCGGCTGTCTCTCCTTTGATCGCGGTTTGTCACTCGGGTTGCGGAGCGTCGTCTCGACTAGCCGCTCACTTCGTTCGCTGCTCGACGACCTAGTGGTTGCGCGCGTCGAGCCCGACCACCGTCGGTCCGGTACGCCTGGGCACGATGGACCTTGGCCAGGATGTCCTCGGGGTGCGGTGGTCGATGTAGGGCTGGGTCTTGGTCGTTAGCTTCGAGGTAGGTCGAGGGCGCTGACGACTGGCCGCTGGCCGATCCCTGATCGCGGTTTGTCACTGGTCGGGTTGCGGGTAGCGTCTCGACGTTGAGCCGCTCGATGAGGATGGTATGAGCAGGTGATGGGCTGGCGCTGGCGAGCCACTTGGCGATGTCGCGTTTGTGGCTGGCGTAGTCGTCCAGGATCGAGGTGGACCTGCAGCGCGCTTGGGGACCTGGCGTCGATGGTCTTGAGGAAGGTCAGGAACTCCTGGTGATGGTGCTCGGCAGGCCTGTCCGATGATCTTTCCGGTGAGGACGTCGAAGTGCTGCGAACAGTGTGGTGGTGCCGTGGCGCTTGTAGTCGTGGTCATCGCGCCGGTCTTGCCTCGACGATTGCAGCTAGAGGGAGGAGTCCAGCGTGACGAGGACTTCCTCATCCATGCACAGCAAATGATCGCCTGCTGGTGATCGAGGTAGAGCCTGATGATGTTCTATTGAGCTTCTCGGCCAGGGTCGTTGGCGACCTTGAAGGTGTCGACGGTGGCCGCACGCGTCGGTCATGCGTTGCACGGTCGTGGTCTGACCCGGGCTGTCTTGTCCGGCAGGACCAGTGGGTATGGCCTTCGGCTTCTCCTGGTCGCGGAGCCGGACGATCGGCCGCGACCTGCTCATCGGCGACGTGGCGCGACCACGGCCCTCTCTGAACCCGCCCATCGAGCCCATCCTTGGTGGAACTGGTGGCGCCGAAGATTACCGTACTGTCACCGTGGTGACGTCGTGGCGAAAGGTGATCGTCTGCCGCCCACACCGTCGGCGGCATCGACACCTTGGCCGTAGTAACCCCGCGACGCGGGCGCCGACGTCGTAGCGCGCACGCGGTCGAACATGTGCGGCCTTCGACATCTCGAGGCCGGGCTGCTTGGCGCCGAACGTCGAAGAGTACGACGACTTCGTTCGAGCTGCTCGACGACCTAGTGGTTGCGCGCGTCGAGACCACCAACGTCGGTCCGCACGTGGCGGCAACGCTGGCGTCACGTATCTGCAACGTGCGCTCAGCCGACTCTGTCCTGGTATCCCGAACCAGCCGAAGGGGCGGACGATGGACACCACGAACTGCCCCGAGTGGGGGGCGCGGCCGAGGTGGAGTGGCGCGCGGTCATGGAGAGCACCGAAGGCCCGATCGAGCACGCCAAGATCCGCTGCGTGCAGCGGCACTGGTTCCTGTTGCCGGTCGCCGCACTCGCGGTAGCGGTCCTGGGCGGGACCGGCGCGTAAGCCGGAACCAACCGTCTGGCGTTGGACGCACGTTGCATGGGACGATCTCTTACTGATTCACGAGTCAGTAAGCACCCATGGAACGGAGGTCGGTGTGCGGAACCCTTCAGCCCAGGGTCTCGGGGTCGAGCCCAAGCTCGCCGGCCACCGCGCCGGCGACCCATTCCCGCAGCTGGGCGCGGGTCACGGTTCGGTAGACCAGCGTCGCGACCGACAGCCCGTCGAGCAGCGCCGATACCCGCGCCACGGCGGCTTCGGGGTCGGGACAGGTGAACGAGCCGTCCGCAACACCTTCCTCGATGACCTCCTGGAGCGCAGCGGACCAGCGATGGTCGAGGCGGCGCAGGACCTGGCGGATCACGGGCTCCCGCTGCGCCAGCGCCCAGGCGTCGATCCAGACGCGCCAGCCGATCGCCTCGCCGGTCGGGCCGTAGAGGCGCAGCACCCGGCGCAGCCGGTCCAGCGGGTCGGCACCTTTCGCAGTCGCCAGCTCGAGCCGATGCAGGTCGCGGTCCACTGCGTGAGCGAAGGCGTCGGCGACCAGCGCGTCCTTGGTCCCGAAGTGGTAGAAGACCAGGGACGGGCTGACCCCGAGCACCCCGGCCACGTCGGCCACGCGGATCGCCGCGAGCCCGATGCGGTCGAGCAGGTCCGTCGTCGCGGTCAGGATCTCCTCGCGCCGCACTTCGACCGTACGACGGGCCCTGCGCGTGCCTTTGCCCGTCACGCCCATGGCGCGAACCTTAGGGCATGTTGGCAGACCCGCGGCCTGCCACGGCCCAGGGTCTGCCAACACGCCCTACGACAGCAGCAGGAGGCACATAGACGACTGGGACCCAGATCGACGAGATGGCGACCCTTCGGCAAGCGACCCGAATCGAGGGGGAGCCCGAACGGATGATGCCGGCCGACGCCTACACCTCGCCGGAGGTGCTGGCGTGGGAGCAGCGCCACCTCTTCGCCGGCAGCTGGACCTGCCTCGGCCGGCTGGTCGACCTGTTCCCGGACACCTCGGGGGCGGCGACGGGCACCAAGCCGGCCACCAAGCCGGTCACCCAGCGGGCCGTGGTCGTTGGTGACGTCTCCGCGCTGCTGGTCCAGGACGGCTCGGCCGTCCGGATGTTCGCGAACACATGTCGGCACCGCGGCCACGAGATGCTCGCCGATGGCGGCACGTCACAGCGTCGCAGCATCATCTGCCCGTACCACGCCTGGACCTACGACCTCGGGGGTTCCCTGATCGGCGCCAAGGGGTTCCGTGAGGACGAGCGCTTCGAGGCGGGCGAGCACGGTCTCGTCGAGCTTCCGGTGCGGGTATGGGAGGGCTGGGTCTTCGGCCATGCGCTGCACCCACTGGGCAGTGAGCTGGTCCCGTCGTTCACCGAGCACCTCGGAGACCTGGCCGCGATCGTCACGCCGTACGACTGCGGGGCACTCGTGCTCGCGGACCGGCACACCTACGAGGTGGCGGCGAACTGGAAGGTGATCGCCGAGAACTACCACGAGTGCTACCACTGCCCGCTGATCCACACCGAGCTGTGCGCGCTCACCCCACCGGAGTCGGGCGAGAACTACGACCTGCCCGGGGTCTGGGTGGGCGGCTCGATGGATCTGCGCGAGGGCATGGCGACGATGTCGATGACGGGGGAGCTGGCAGCGACGCCGCTCCCCGGTGTGGACCCAGCGAGGGTGGAGTACCTCCAGGTGCTTCCCAACCTCCTGACCTCGGCTCATCCTGACTACGTGATGACGCACCGGTTGCTGCCCGTGGCGCCCGGTCGCACGTGGATCGAGTGCTCCTGGCTGGTCGCGCCCGGAGCCGACGGTACGGCGCCCGAAGCAAGCAGTGCGGTCGACTTCTGGGACCTGACCAACAAGCAGGACTGGGCGGCCTGTGAGTCGGTGCAGCGTGGGCTCGCCAGCCCACACTTCCAGCCAGGGCCGTTCGCGCCGAACGAGGACGCCGTCGCGCATCTCGTGGCCACCATCAGCCGCGCCTACCATCTGGGTCAGTTCCAACCATGACGACACGGCGCACCTGGGTGACGGCTGTCGCCGTCGCTCTGGTGTGCGTGTCGGCGGGGCTGGTGTCCACAGGACCAGCCGCTGCGGCCGACACGAAGCGCAGGCCCGGGCCGGCGTACGTCGGAAGCGGCGCCGTCCATCGCTGTGGCGTCATGGCCCGCGCTCTCTTGCGGGTCGGTCCGACGACAGTGGGAACCGGGGAACCCGAGCGCCGGAACCGTCAAGGTGGGCTTCGCGTTCGTGCCCGCTCGCAACAGGAAGCGCCCGGTGCTGGGCACGGTGGTTCCGCACGAGGGTGGGCCCGGCTTCAGCACGACCGGAACTGCGGACCAGTACGCGCAGATGTACGGTCCGCTGCTGCGCCGACGGCACCTGCTGCTGGTCGACCAGCGGGGGACAGGTCGCTCGCAGCCGATCAACTGCCCCGCGCTCCAGAACCTGACCATCGCCTACAACGTGGCCGCCGAAAGGTGTGGGCGAGCGCTCGGCGCGCGGGCCGACGACTACACGACCGCGCGCTCCGCCGACGACCTTGCAGCCGTCATCGCCCGGCTCGGACTCGGACCGGTCGACCTGTACGGCGACTCCTACGGCACCTTCTTCGCCCAGGTGTTCACCGGCCGCCATCCCGCGGCCGTGCGGAGCCTGGTGCTCGACAGCGCCTACCCGACGTACGGTGAGTCCGCCTGGTACCCGACGCAGGGACCGGCGATGCGCCGGGCCTTCGACCTCGTGTGCAGAAGGTCAGTCGCCTGCCGGGACGGGGGACAGTCCTTCCTCCCCACGTTGGAGCAGGTGCTCGAGATCGTTCGCGCGCGCCCGTGGCGCGGGGTCTCGCGCGACGCGGACGGCCTGCGGGCGAGGGTGACCGTGAATGGGACGACCCTGGTGGACGTGGCCTTCGGTGCGACCTTCACCCCGACGACGTACCGCGAGATGACAGCGGCCCTTCGCTCGGGACTGAAGGGCGACCGCGCCCCACTGTTCCGGCTGGTGGCTGAGTCACTGGGCGGTGGCACGGATGCTGGAGACCCGGTCGAGTACAGCGAGGGCCTCGCCGCGGCCGTGAACTGCCACGACATTGCGCAGCTCTACGACATGACGGCTCTACCCGGCGTCGCGCGCGAGCGGGAGTACGCCGCAGCGCTGGCCGAGCGCACCCGCGCGAATCCGGACACCTTCGGTCCGTTCACCGTCAACGAGTACGCCCGCTCGGACTGGCAGATGCTCAACTGGTGCACGCGCTGGCCGGTGGCTCCGGCCAGCAACCCGGCCGGGTCACCGAGGCCACCGGGCGGCCAGTACCCATCGGTTCCCGTGTTGGTGCTCAGCAGTGAGCTGGACACGATCACCACGCCGGCCGAGGGAAGCCTCGTGGCCAGCCAGTTCCCGAACGCCAAGCACGTCCTCGTGCGCAACAGCCTGCACATCAGCACTCTCGGCGACACCGACAACTGTGCCCAGCACCTGGTGCGCGGGTTCGTGCGGTCGCCCGGCACGGTCAGTCCGTGGCATCGTGCGCGTGCTGCCTCGATCGAGCCGATCCGCGCGCTCGGTGGTTTCCCGCGCAGCCTGGCCGAGGTTCGGCCCGCCGCAGCGCGTCCACGAGTCTCGCTGCGCGCCCGCCGGGTGGGGCCGGCTGCGGCGGCGACCGTAACCGACGTTGTCGGCCGCTGGTGGAACAACTACTCGGGACACGGCTTCGGGCTGAGGGCCGGCAAGTGGAGCTACAGCGGAGACCGCATCGTGCGCTTCAAGCTTCGCGGCGTACGTCTCGTGCCCGGTGTCGCCGTCAGCGGGCGTGCGCGGTGGAACCGCTACGGAGAGCGCATGCGCGTGCACCTGAGGCTGCGGGGCACTGGTCCGCACGGCCGGCTGCACGGGACCTGGAACACGCGTCGGATCGGAGCCACCGCCGTGCTGTCCGGCACGCTGGGCGGCCGCACGGTCCGGATGCGGTTCCCCGCTCCCTGAGCTCCTGGTCAGCGCGGGACGTGCTCGGTCCAGGTGCGGTGCGACACCAGCGCCTCGTCCTCGTGGGCACTGGCGTCGATGACGACGTCGTAGCCGTCGGCCGTGACGTCCACTCGCATGGTGGAGGCGACCCGGACTGCGATGCCCGGCCAGCTGAGCGTGTACGTGCAGTCTGCCGAGGCATGCTGCGCGAACGTACGCCGGTCGACTACCACCGCACCGGCGTAGTCCTCTGTGACCCTGCCGTGGTGGGGGACGTCGTACTCCGCTCCATGGCGCACGGCGCAGGTGGTCGTACGACGGAGCGCGTCTCGCGTCACGGTCCAGGTGACCTCGGACGGTTCCTCCGACCAGGTGGCGGCTCCTGCGGTGAGCTCCGGCGGCGGGTCCGTCTCGCCTGCGCGAATTGGCAGCTCGAGCAAGCCGCCGTGCACGGTCAGCGTGACGGGAGCCGGGGGAGCGACGGTGTTCGGCCAGTCCGCACCGGCCACCGAGACCCGCAGGCTCTGGCCGGGGGAGAGCTCGTAGGCGCAGGCGTCCAGCACCACCTCCACGTCGTACTGCTGACCCGGGACCAGCGGCGTCGGCTCGACCGGGGCATGCAGGCCGTCGCGGTAGGCGAGATCGAGGGTGCCCCGCGTGATGAGGGCCGAGGTCCCGTCAGGGAACACGTCGCACAGCTTCACGGACAACGACGCCGCCGGCGCGTCGGCGGTCAGCTGGAGGCGGACTCGTGGTTGGCCGAGCAGCTGCTCCTGCTGGCCCGTCGAGTCCCATACCAGGGAACGTGCATCGTCCTCCCGCTGGTCACCGGAGAGACCCCAGGGCAGATGTCCCGCGCAGTCGATCCAGGCCGCGGTGCCGACATCGGGTACGACGGTCAGAGTGCGGGGACCGGAGAGGTCACGCGTGTGCAAGGACACGTGCGGCGAGGGCCAGGTGTCGGTGGTCCAACGCCCAGCGTGCTGGTCCAGGTCAGGCTCCGGTCGGGTGGAGGTCCGCACGAACACGTCGACCCTGGCCCGATGGGGAGTCTCGTCACGGCATCGAAGCCACCGATCCCACCAGGCGGCCATCTCCGCGGTCAGGTCGATGCGCGGTCCGGGGTACGCCGTCGCTGGGTCCACATGGCCCCATGGGCCGGCGAGCAGTCGGTGTGGCACCCCGGCCTCACGGAGCGCCTCGACGGTTCGGAAGGAGTTGTTGCGGTAGCCGTCGGCCCATCCGGCCACGATCATGACGGGGCACGCGATCCGTTCGTAGCCATGCCCGGCGGCGTCGCTGCGGACGGAACCGTGCCGCCAGTACGGGCCGTCTCGGTGCTCGCGCAGCCAGGTCAGCACCCACGGCTCCTGGGTCTCGAGCCGGCGGAGCCACTCCTCGTGCCAACCCCCATCCTGTAGGCGGCCCCACACGTCCGGCACGGGAGGCAGCATCGACATCGGGGTCATGTAGTGGCAGTAGTCGACGAGGTCGAGCAGCCTCAACGCACCGCCTCGCCAGTGCACGTCGTCGGTCCAGCGGTCGTCGCTCGCGTAGATCGCACAGACGGCCTTCAGTGCCGGTGGACGCTCGCAGGCGATCTGCAGCGAGTTGAACCCGGAGTACGACGTG
The DNA here is from genome assembly GCA_963768905.1 of uncultured Actinomycetota bacterium. Lineage (GTDB taxonomy): Bacteria > Actinomycetota > Actinomycetes > Propionibacteriales > Nocardioidaceae > Nocardioides_B. The sequence continues at coordinate 33,098 of CAVYJQ010000005.1, forward strand.
CCCCACATGCCGACGTTCCCGTCGCACCACGGCTGACCGGCCAGCCAGGCGATGACCTCGACCAGGTCGGACTGCTCGGCCGCGGGGTACTCGTCGGTTGCGTCGCCCGCCGACGAGCCAGTGCCCCGCAGGTCGAGGCGGCACACCGCGTAGTTGTGGTCGTCGCGCAGCTGCACGTACGACGCGGCGTACGACGAGGTGAGGTCGTCCTTGCGATAGGGCAGCGCCTCCAGCAGGCAGGGCTGCGGCCCGGCGTCCCGGTCGGGAAGGTAGAGGGTGGCCGCGAGCCGGACGCCGTCGGCCATCTCGATGGCGACGTCTTGTTCAGTGCCCAGCACTACCGGCCCCCGGGACCCCTGTCGCCATCAGCTGGGCCATCACTGCAGTGAGCTCAGCGGGGTCGAGACCTTCGCTGGTGTTGCCGTCGCGGCCGACCGTCGTCGTCGACCCGAGGAGGGAGTTGAGCACCGACTCCTCGGCCGCGTCGACCACCGCCTCGAACAAGACGTCGAGCTCGCGGCCGGCGACCCGGGGTCCGCCCTCGGGCTTCCCGTCGCGGTCCACGCGACATGTGGTCGATGCGGCCATGAAGATCTCGCCGCTGCCATGGTGCGCCGTCGAGCCGGTGCGCGCGAGCCCGAGACCGATCCGCCGCGCGAGCCGGGAACAGTCGCTCGCAGCGACGGGCGCGTCGGTGACGACGATCCCGATGCACGACCCCGACGGACGCGTCGGGCCCCCTCCATCGGGCGGGAGGAGCGTGCCCACCGGGAGTCCCGCCACCGTCAGGCGCTCGCGCTCCCCGAAGTTGGTGAGCAGCAGGACACCGACGGTGTGCCCATCGGCCGTCACCCGGGACGCCGTACCGATCCCACCCTTGAAGCCCAGGCAGGACATGCCGGTCCCCGCTCCGACCGAGCCCTCTGCAGGCGGGCGCGAGCTGCCGCGGGACGCGACGGCGTCCTGGTAGGCCGTGCGCACGTCGGCCGCCTCGACCTGCATCGCCCTGCAGTCGTTCAGGAAGGAGTCGTCACACTCGCCAACCACAGGGATCACCACGTCATCTGCGACACCTGGGTGTTGCTCGAGCGCGACGCCGCAGGCCGCGTCGTACACCCGACCGAGCTGCATCGTCGAGGTCAGGTAGACGGGCGTCTCGATGACACCCCACTCCTTCGCCGTCAGGAACCCGGTGCACTCGCCGGCACCGTTGAGGACAGCGCCGCCTGCTGCGAGAGGTCGCGCGTAGGAGTCCTCGGCCAGCAGCAGCGTCGTGACACCCGTGCGCGCGGAACCCCTGCCGTCGGGCGGCGGTGGCTCGTCGCGCACCAAGGTCACGTGGCCGAGCCCGACGCCCGCCACATCGAGGACGGAGTTCGTCGGACCGGGCGGCAGGCCGCCGATCCGGATCCCGATCTCGCGCGAGCGGGGCATGTCGCCATCTTGCCCGACCCCGACGGGTCCACGGTGGGATACTGGCTGGCCCATGAGCCAGTACGCCGCCCCGGTCGTGTGGTCGCCGACGACTCGCGACCACGACCCCCGGCACGAGATCTGGGTCGGAGCCGCCATGGATGCGACCGAGGTGGCGGCACGGGTCGACACCATCCTGGGGACCTTGCAGGTCGCCGGCCATCGGATCCTCGAGGCGGCAGCCCATCCGGAGGATGCCCTGACGCGCGTCCACGATCCCGGCCTGCTGGAGTTTCTGCGCAGTGCGTCGGACCGCTGGCGCGAGGGCCCGTACGCCGGGCTGGTCGGTCAGGAACGCGTGGTGCCCTACCTGTTCCCGACGCCGGCGATGACCGGCGGAGTGCCCACCCGACCGGCGGTCACCGTGCACGCCGACGCCGGGCGGTTCGCCTACGACACGATCACACTGGTCGGGCCGGGGACCTGGGCTGCTGCACGCGCTGCCGTGGACTGTGCCCTGACGGCCGTCGACCTCGTGTCCGCCGGCGAGCCCCTGGCCTACGCCCTGTGCCGGCCGCCGGGACACCATGCAACCCGGGCCGGCTACGGCGGGTCCTGTTACCTGAACAACGCTGCGGTGGCGGCCGAGGCGCTGAGGGCAGCGGGCTTCGCGCGCGTGGGCGTGATCGACATCGACGCCCACCAGGGCAACGGGACGGCCGCGATCTTCTACGACCGCGGCGATGTGCTCTACGGGTCCGTGCACGTCGACCCCGGGGCCGGCTGGTTCCCGCACGTGATGGGCTTCGCGGACGAGACGGGCCAAGGGGACGGTGAGGGAGCCACCCGGAACCTCCCGCTGGCGGAAGGCACCGGCGACGAAGGGTGGCTTGCGGCTGTCCGGGACCTGGTGTCATGGACTGAGGCGAGTGGCTGCACCTCGTTGGTGGTGTCCCTCGGCGTCGACGCCGCGAAGGACGACCCGGAGAGCCCACTGCTGGTCACGCGCGACGGGTACCAGCAGGCCGGGGGGCTGGTCGGAGCCTCCGGACTGCCCGCGGTCGTGGTGCAGGAGGGCGGCTACCACCTGCCGACGCTGGGTGGCTTGGTGGCGGCGTACCTCTCAGGGCACGGTTCTCAGGTCCAGCAGCGCTGACGCATGCGAAGAGCCCCCGCGGCACGCCCGCGAGGGCTCTTCGTCATCGGCTCTCACCGACGTTCAGACGTCGTTCACCTCAACGTTGGTGCGGACTTGCTGACCGCTGTGAAGGCGTTCTGCTTGCTAGCAGTGGTGAGCCTCCAGTTGGTCGTGGTGTTCAGGGTGGTGTTGAAGTAGGCGAACGCGATGCCGCCGTAGGCAGCCATGTCCTTGTAGGTCCGGGACATCCAGGTCGAGTCCTTGGCTGCTGCCACATCGTTGTAGCCGGTCTCAGCCAACGCCCAGGGCACGCCCGTGGACTGCGACCACTTCTGGAAGGGACCGAAGTAGTTGGTCTTGAAGTCCGACCACGACGCGGTCGTCTTGTGTCCGTACTTCTCATAGACGTCGAACCCGGCCACGTCGATCTTGGTCTTCGGCCAAGTGACGCTCAAGGCGTACTTCGCATCGCCGTGGAACTGGTGGTAGCCCATCAGGATGAGGCTGTAGCCAAGGTTCGGTGCAGCAGCGCGCATGATCGGCGCGAGCCGGGCCTGCATGGCCTTCCACTGCTGCATGTCGCCTTCGCCCTCGGGCTCGTGGTGGACTGCGACCCAGACCGGTCCCCCGACGGCCTTCATCCTCGTCGCCAGGTCCTTGGCCCACGCGTCGCCCTTGCCGGCGGCCATGTCGGCCCACGAGTACGGAGCCTTGAAGCTCATCCACGGGAGTCGGTTCTTCGCGACATCCGCCTTGGCGGTGTTGACGGCCGAGGCGACGTTGGAGGAGCCCCAGTAGGTGCGGCGCACCCCCAGGGTCTTACCCATGGAGTTCTCCCACGAGGTGGGGTCCGTGTTGGAGCCGTAGGCGGCCCCGACGTAGGCCCCGCAGGTCGGGATGCCTCGGGCGCTGACGGCGCAGCCGTTGGTCAGGGTGGGGTCAGCAGCCTTCGATGGGGCCACCGGTCCTGCCAGGGCAAGAACCAGGGGGATCAGGAAGCTGACAGAGATGAGTTTCTTGATTCGGGTATGCATGAGCTCGCTCGGGGGGAGGCGACAGGGGGACACCCCAGTGGCACCTTTTGTGACTTAGTGCCCCATCTGGGGGGGCATACGCTAGCCCAAACGGGCTATGGACAAGCAACTCGAGGTTGTGGGTGGATCTCCGCGGCGTTGCCAGCGAGCACCCGATCTGAGGCTGCGTTCGGCCGGGTTTCAGGCCCTCCAGGAGGCCCGTTCGACGGGTTTCGCGCCGGCCGTCGGGTGGATCAGCGAGTGAGCCACATCACGCAAATGACACCGATGTGCCTTGTCGGGAAGATCCTGAAATATCAGGCGATGTCATCGTCAATATGTTCAATGATGCGCGATATACGCCGAAGGCGGTGAAGCAACCGAATCGCCCGATTTACGCGCTTGGTGCGCAGCTTGGTCCGGAGGCCGCGAAAGTTGACGGCTCGATGGTTGAAATGGGACCACCTGAGGGCGGCGTCGGATCATACTCCCCACCTGGTTGAGGTGGTCTAGTTTTGTGATCGGCCAAAGTAGACCACTGGCCCTCTCAGGCACCATTAATGGGGCTGGGGTCGCGGTTTGGCATAGATGCTGGGTCTCGGTCCACCGCTGGCGATGAGTGTCCCGACCGGCGATGGTGGACCTCAGAGAGGGGAGACGGGGACTCCGGGGTGCCTGGTCGCGAGGACGTGCTGGCGGAACAGCTCGGCCGACGGCAGCAGACGACGGCTCTCGGACCAGGCGAGGCCGACGTCTCGGGAGGCGCCGTCATCGCTGAGCCGGATGAGCGGCTCCGTCGGCGAGCTGGTAGCCCGGGCCACCGAGTCCATCGCGGGGACGACCGCGATCCCTAGGCCTGCCGCAACGAAGCCCCTGACCACGGGCAGGTCGTCGCATTCGAAAGCAACGCGGGGGACGAACCCCGCCGTGGCGCAGAGCTGGTCGGAGAGCGTGCGCAGCGCCCACGAGGGGCGCAGCATCACGAAGTCGTCGTCAGCGACCTCGGCGAGCACGACCTCCTCACGGCCCGCGAGCGCATGGCCCGCCGGGACCGCGAGGAGCAGCGGCTGGGAGAAGAGCCACTCCCAGTGCACCTCGGGATTGCGTGGGCGTCGAGCGGTGAACTCGAGGTCGACACGGCCCCCCGACAGGAGCGAGGACCCGAGTGCATCCTCGGAGTGCTCGAGCCGGAACTGCACCCGGCGATGGTCGTCGCGGAACCGGCTGACCATGCCCGGGACCAGCCACGTCCCCAGGGAGAGCTGGAAGGCCACCGTCACTGTGCCCGTCTCTGGATCCACGAGCTCGTTGACCGCGGCCAGCCCGTCGTCGAGCCGGTGGAGCATGGCGTCGACGTGCCGCTTGAACACGGTGCCGGCCTGAGTTGGTCGCAGGAGGCGACCGGTGCGGTGCAGAAGGGGAGTGCCGACTTCGTGCTCCAGGCGCGCGAGTGCCCGGGACACACCTGGCTGGCTGACCATGTCGATCTCGGCAACCTCGGTGACGGTCACGCCGTCGGCCACCTGCTGAAACCAGCGCAAGCCATCGGTGTCCACACCCATGACGATACTGCATGGGTAGGTGTCGTTGTAGTCATTGGACGTATGGATCGCGACGGCGGAGACTTGATGCATGAACACCATGACTGACACCACCGCCGCCCTTGCTCGCCCCATGCAGATCCTCGGGAACGTCCGTGACGAGCTGCGCGAGCGTCGCCAGCTCCGGGCCGAGTACCGCGCCCTCGAGCGCTCCCTCGCGTCGTACAACACCCGCACGCAGGTGGACGACCTCCTCGGGTCCATCCGCGGTGCCGAAGGCTCCGACGCCGAGCACGTCCGCACCATCCTCACCCGGAACCTGGAGCACCACCAGCACCGGATGATCGCCTCCTGACCCAGGCCCCCGTCGAACTCGCTGTCGCTCGGTCACCTGCACCGTCGCCGACGCCTCACCGACCACCGGGTCCCTGAAGGGGCAGCAAGCGCTGAGTCCAGCTCCGCGGCCTCTTGCTCAAGCTGGGCAACCGGAGCATCGTGGGAGTAGCGGCTTCCCGGAGGTGTGTGGTGCAGGCAAACGTGGGCGACCAGCTGGTCATCGAGAGCAACAAGGTGGACTCGCCGCGCAAGGCCGGCGAGGTCCTCGAGGTGCACGGAGCCGACGGCGCCCCGCCGTACGTCGTCCGCTGGACCGACGGGCACGAGGGACTGATGTTCCCCGGCCCGGACGCACACATCGTGCCCAGGTCCACCGCCTGACCCTGACGCCGCCGGACAGGTCGCGTCAGAAGCTGGCGTCGATGCGCTGCATCAGCGCTTCGGTCGCCTCGGGGTCGACGTCGCAGTTGTACGGCGCGGCCGCGGCACCGAGAGCCTCCGGGTCAGGGTTCGCGTTGTCCTTCAGCCAGCGGAAGAACGTCTCCAGGCCTGCGGGAGAGATGAGCTCGAGAACGGTCGCCGGCTCGTCGGAGGGGTTCCAGAACGTGTGCCACTGGCCGCGGGGTTTGAACAGAAGGTCTCCGGGTCCGGCTTCGACCTCGTGACCCTCGAGGATCGCCCCGATGTGCCCGGTGAGTACGTAGGTGTACTCGTCCTCCTCGTGGTGACGATGCATCGGCGCAGCGAGGCTGTGTGGGTCGAAGAGATGCTGGACCAGCGCGAAGCGCTGGCCGGTGTCGGCGCCATCGATCATGAAGCGGTCTCGAACCTTTCCGGCGGTGCTCTGTTCACCTTGGCCGGTGAGGAGAATGCGGGGGCTCGATGAGGTCATGTCTCGACGGTAGGCCCGGTCGCGTCGCCAGAACATTCCACAAATGTGGAGACACTAGTGTCAGACGGTGATCGAACGCGCGTTGACCCGGGTGGCGGAGCTGACCCGCCGAGGTTCTGACGTGGTCACGCTCCTGCGTGACGTGAACGAATTGGTCGCGGACTCCGTGCCGCACTTCTGGACGCCATGCTGGTACACCCTCGACCCGGCCACTCATCTGATCACCAGTCACTTCCACGACGGTATGAACGAGTTCCCAGCCGAGTGGCTGGCCGAGGAGTACCGCGGGGACGACGTACACAGCCTGACTGCGGTGATCGCGAGCGGTCTGCCGATCTCGACCCTGCACGAGGCGACGGGCGGCGACCCCTCCGGTACCCGCCGCTGGCAGCTCAACATGGAGCTCGGGGGAGACCAGGAGCTGATCGCACCGCTGCGGAGCAGGGGCGGTCAGGTCTGGGGCGCGTTGGGCCTGTATCGAGAGACCGGTGATCCCACCTTCTCGACCCACGAGCGCGAGATGATCACTCGGGTCGCACCGCTGCTGGCCGACGGCGTACGACGTGGGCTGCTCATCGGGGAGGCGCGGGACCCGGAGTTCGACTCCGCTCCCGGGCTGATCGTCCTGGACGAGCCGACGGTTGTGGTGTCGATGACGGACCATGCTCGGAGGTGGCTCGAAGACTTCCCGGACGGTGACCTCGACACCTCACGATTGCCAACGGCTGTCTCCTCCGTCGCGGCCGCCGCGTTCGACGCCGACCGTCACGCCGCACCGCTCCCGGAGCTGCGCCTGCGGACCCGCCGGGGAACGTGGGTCACCTTGCACGGAAGCGTTCTCCACGGGGAGTCGGGCCGGCAGGCGGCGGTCATCGTGGAACCCGCGCACCCAGAGCGCATCGTTCCGCTGCTGATGCACGCCTACGGGCTGACCGACCGGGAGCAGGCCGTGACCCGCCTGGTTCTCTCAGGGTTGTCGACAGCCGCCATTGCCGAACGACTCGTGGTCGTCCCCGCGACCGTGCAACAACACCTGAAGAGCGTCTTCGAGAAGACCGGAGTTCGCACTCGGAGAGACCTGACGACCCAGGTCTTCTTCCAGCACTACGAGCCGCGGCTGCGCGACAACGAGACGCGGGTCGCTGCTGGTCGAGCGGTGCGTGGGGGACCGGCGGAGTCGGTCAGGCACTAGGGCCGAACCCTTGTTAGGGTCGGCCTCCGTCCGTTCGGCACTCTCGGGGGAAACATGAGTTCGCGCGATCCGATCGTGATCGACGTGGTCACGGAGCTGGTCACGACGTCTGACGGCGCCGCATGAGGACACGTCGCATCGTCGTCGTCGGCACGATCCTCACTCTGGGTGTTCTCGCGGCGGCGGTGGGCTGGTGCCGGTACGACGTCCGCGTCGGCGACACGGCCTGGAGGGTCAAGGTCGACGGTGCCTGGAGGCTCGTGGACGCCAACGACGAACACCTCCTGATCGAGACCTTTGGGCATCGCTTGGTCGTGCTCGCGGGCGCAGATGGCAAGGTCGTCGCCCGACTCAGGTCGGCGCGGAGCAATTCGTTGGTCAAGGACGGTGTTCTGCTCGTCGACGAAGACGCGGTCACCGTGCGCGCCCTCGACAACACCGAGGTATGGAGCGTGCCGCACGACCCCGAATTCGGAATCCCCAACCCGCTGGCTGTCGACGCCGAGGGCGGCATCGCGGTGATGTACGAGGTGCGCGACGACACTCCGGACCAGATCTACGGAGTCGACCTCGCCACCGGCGACGTGACGTGGCAAAAAGACGCAGCGCAGTTCGGCGGGTCGGCCATGCTGCCCTTGGTCGACCCGCTGGGGCTGACCCGCAACCGGCTACTGCCGGTCGCACTCGAGGAAGGGGGCGGCTACCAGCTGCTGTCCATGCAGGGCGAGATCCTCCACGAACAGGTCTCCTTGAAGTCCTATCCCACGGCCGCCCCGGAGGCGGTCGTCAGCGAAGGCGAGGGCGAGGGCGAGGAGTGTCAGTTCGTCGTCTACACGGCGAAGGAGAAGCGGCAGGTGCCGTGGACAGGTAAGCCGCCCACCCGGTGCGGCGTCTACGGCATCGGTCGCACGCACGCCTACGTGATCGCCTCGGACGTCGAGGACTACGAAGAAGACACGCCCGTGCACCTGCGCGCGATCGACCTGTCGACGGGTGCCTTGACCCCCCTCGACGTGGAAGTTCCCTTCCAGCAGGTTCAGGAGGCGGTCGACGACAAGTTCATGGGCGAGTTCGTAGCGTTGCGCACCGGAGACGTGATGCGCATTCACGACGCGGCCACCGGTCGGGTGACCTGGTCGGAGGACTGGCCAGGCTCCTACTCGCACATACATGGCCCGAAAGCCGTCATCCTCTTTCGTGACCTCACGGGCTGGAGGTCCTTCCTCGGGGGCAGTGCTGACCACAGCGATCGGCTGGAGCTGCACGGCCCGGACGGCGACGTGCTGGCTCACGTCACCGAGAAAGACGGCACCTGGCGCGAGGGCAATGTGATCGACGACGGTCAGGCAGTGGTCATCCTCTCCAACGACGTCGTCCTGCTCGGGGACGGCTGACGTCGATGGTGCTTGTCACGATGTCTGCCGGCGTCGCATGAGGACACGTCGCATCGTCGTCGTCGGCGATCGTCGCCCTGGGGGTTTTCGCGGCGGTGGTTGGCTGGTGCCAGTACGACGTCCGGGTCGGCGACACGACCTGGGAGGTCGAGGTCGACCATGCCTGGAGGCTCGTGGACGCCGACGACGAGCACCTCCTGATCAAGACCACCAGGGGTGGCTTGGTCGTCCTCGGGCGCGAAAGTGGCGAGGTCGTCGCCCCGCCTCTTCAGGTCGTCGCGGAGCGCGTCCCTCGTCCAGGACGGTGTGCTGCTGGTCGACGATGACGCGGTCACCGTGCGCGCCCTCGACGACACCGAGGTATGGACGGTGCCGCACGATCCCGACTTCGGAACCCCCCGCCCGGTGGCTGTCGATGTCGCGGGCAGAGGCGCCACCTCGAGGCGCCCACTAACACGGTTTCAGTCCGCAAAGAAACGGTGGAATATCGCGCTCGGGCAGCGCGTTGACGGACCACTCCCTTGCCTGAGATCACGCGGAGGCGCCCAACGTGAGTGTTCCTCAGACCGCGTTGCCGAACGCAGCCGAGCAGGCCGAGCGGCTCATCAGGCTCGGCGTGCATGAGATCGTCGGCGTGTCCGCGACCGAGTTGCGCGCGGTCGACTGCGGCCCGGATGTCACTTCTCGTCGTACATCCGCGGCTTGTTTCGGCCTCTGCACTCGCGGTGCTCCTCACACGGTCCGGCAAGCGCGGCTTCGTCGTCGTGGACATGCATGATGTCGACCAGTTCACTGCGATCGAGGAGGCGACGCCCCCTGACTCGCGGATCTACGCCGTGCACGGCATCGATCGTGGCGACTCCATGGCGAACTGGAGCCCTGATGAGGCCCTCCCGGCGATCCTCGCGGCGGAGCGAACGCCGCTGACGCTGACCGAAGGCATCTTCTGGCTGTTGCAGCAGCCAGAAGCGCTCGACCGCAACCACTGCTTCATGACGATCGGCTCGCGGCTGCGCAAGGGCTCCGGGAAGCTGGACGCGCGCACCCCCGCGGTATGGATCAGCAACGGCACCGGCCGCGACGGCAGTGCGAACCGCGACGCGCCGAAGGTGGGTTGGTGCTGGGCCGGCAACCGGCACCCCTGGCTGGGAATCGCCTCGGCCGCTCGGCGCCGTCCGCTGGAGGCCGATGGCGACCACCCCGTGTGAGGATCCGGACCTTGGGTACGGGCAGCCGTATCCGAGAGAGAGGAGACGCACGATGAGCACGATCGAGAAGACCGTCGAGGTCAACGTCCCTGTCCGTACGGCGTACGACCAGTGGACGCAGTTCGAGTCCTTCCCGCAGTTCATGGAGGGCGTCGAGTCGGTGCGGCAGCTCGACGACAAGCGGCTGCACTGGAAGGCGAAGATCAGTGGCGTCACCCGCGAGTGGGATGCCGAGGTCGTGGACCAGACGCCGGACCAGCGCATCACCTGGCGTGCCACCGAGGGCACGAAGAACGACGGCACCGTGTCCTTCGCCTCCGACGACATGGGTAGTTCGACGCGGGTCACCCTGCGACTGGACTACGAGCCCGAGGGCATCGTCGAGAAGGCCGGCGACATGCTCAACGTCGTGGAGCGCCGTGTCCAGGGGGACCTTGACCGCTTCAAGGAGTTCATCGAGTCCCGCGGCGCGGAGACCGGCGCCTGGCGTGGCGAGGTCAACCCCAGCGGCGATGTACGCGGCGACTGATCTGGGGGAAGTCACCGCAAGGGCCCTCGGCTTACGCCGAGGGCCCTGCCGCGGTCAGGGGGGTCGCGTACGGGGTCGGTAGGCTCGGGCGCATCCCATGACTGCCTCCGACTCACGCGTCCTGCTCGTCGTCGACGCCCCCTCGCTGCTGCACCGCAACCATCATGCGCGCGCCCACACGCGGCTGCACGACTCGGGCGGCAAGCCGGCCTGGGCGCTGCACGGGATGCTGCGCCAGATCCTCGAGGTGATCGACCAGATCGCACCGGACGCCGTCCTGTTCGGGCTCGACGACCGCACGGCGTCCGTACGCGCCGACGCCTACCCGGCGTACAAGGCGGGCCGCGCGGAGAAGGACGCCGAGCTCATCGACCAGCTCGACCGTGCGGGCGCCCTCCTCGATGCCCTCGGCCTGCGGACCGTCACCCCGCCGGGGCTGGAGGCCGATGACGTCAGCGCATCAGCCGCCACGTGGGCCGAGAGCCGCGGCTGGAACTGCGTCATCGTCACCTCCGACCGCGACTCGTTCGCCCACATCAGCGGACGGACCCAGGTGCTCCGGCTGATCAACGGCGGCGTGAGCGCCTCTCCCCTGCTGAATCCGGCTCGGCTGCGCATCCTCTACGGCATCGCGGCCGAGCACTACCTCGAGTACGCCGCCCTCCGGGGAGACGCCAGCGACAACCTGCCCGGCGTGCCTGGCATCGGCGAGAAGACCGCACCCATCCTGCTGTCGCAGATGGGATCGATGCAGGCGGTCTGGGCCGACATCGAGCACTGCGACGGCGAAACCCTGGTCGCGACCCTCGACTCCTACTGCGAGGAAGAGGGGGTACGCCGGATCGGCGCCGGGCTCCTGAAGCGGTTGGTGGATCCCGCTGCCCGGGAACGCTTCGAGTTCAACATGTCGATGATGTCCGGGCGCACCGACCTCGATCTCGGTCTGACTCCGGAGATTCCCGGAACCCCCGGTCTGCTCCCCCTCGACCACGACCGCGTCGCCCGGGTGGTCGGCCATCTGGGCGTGTCAGCGACCACTGCTCTAGCCCTCCGGGTCCTCACCGAACCACCGGCGTCGGCAGCGTTCACCGACGCCGTGCACTAGGAACACACCTGGTCAGAGCACCGCACCCGAGTCCTCAGGGTCTCGCCGCACTGCGCGCTTCTTGGCCGGTGCAGCCTTGGGCATCGGCCAGCGCTCGTGCAGGAGCAGAGATATCGGCGTCGCGGTGAAGACCGAGGAGTAGGTGCCGATTCCCAGACCCAGCAGCAGCGCTATGGCGAAGTCACGTAGCGAGTCGCCGCCGAGCACGGCCAGCGCAGCGAGGATGAACATCGCTCCGAGGCCCGTGTTGACCGTGCGGGGCAGGGTGTCGAGCACCGCCTGGTTGGCGACGCGCGGCATGTCAGTGTCCTTCGTGGCGCGCCATTGCTCACGGATCCGGTCGAACACCACGACGGAGTCGTTGACGGAGAGGCCGATGATCGTCAGGGCCGCGGCGAGGAAGACGCCGTCGATGGGCTTGTTCAGCCACGCGAAGATACCGATCACCAGGACGACGTCGTGGAACATCGCGAGCACGGCGGAGGCGCCGATGGTCCACTTGAAGCGCACCGCCAGATAGAGCATCTGGACGAACAGAGCGATGCCGAAGGCGATCAGCGCCTTCTGACGCAGCTCGTCGCCGAGGCTGGGACCGATCAGCTCGTCGCGTTCCTTGGTGGCGCCTCCCGCCTCGTCGGCGAGCGCCTCACGGATGCTGACCTCGTCGTCGTTGCTGATGTCGCCTGTGCGCACCGCGATCTGCCCACCGTCGGCCTCCTGCACGACGGCGGTGGGGAAGCCGGCGTCGGCGACCACCTCACGGGCCTGGTCGGCCGTGATCGGCTGGTTCGTCGAGTACTGCATCAGCCGGCCGCCGGTGAACTCCACGCCCAGGTTGAGGCCGTTGACCGCGATGCCGACGATCGCGACCACCAGGGCGGCTGCCGACACCCCGAGCCAGGTGCGGCTGCGGCTCATGATGTCGGGATTCTCGCGTCGCAGCCATTCCCGCACGCGTCCCGTGGTGGCCAGACCCGTGATGGCCGGCCGTCGGCTCAGGAACCTCGTTCGCGCAGCTTGCTCGGTCAGCACCCGGGCGATGATCAGGGCGGAAACCATCGACGCGAGCACACCGATCGACAGCGTGACACCGAAGCCCTTGACCGGCCCGGAGGCGAGGAAGAAGAGCAGCGCCGCGGCCAGAAGGGTGGTGACATTGGAGTCGATGATCGCCGACCAGGCCTTGTTGAACCCGATTCCCAGCGAGCCGACCAGTTCACCTCGTTCAGAGCCCGTGAACTCCTCGCGAGCGCGCTCGAAGATGAGCACGTTCGCATCGATAGCCAGGCCGATCGCCAGCACGAAGCCGGCCAGGCCCGGCAGGGTCAGGGTCGCCCCGAGGGCGGTCAGCGCCGCATAGGAGATGACCGCGTACGTCGCCAACGCGAACGTCGCGAGCAGGCCCATCAGCCGGTACACGATCGCGATGAAGAGGCCGGTCAGAATGAGGCCGATGACGCCGGCCTGGGCAGAGGCATCGATGGCCTCGGCACCGAGGGTGGGGCCCACGGTGCGCTGCTCGATGATCTCCACCGGCACCGGCAAGGCTCCACCTTCGATGAGGATGGCGAGGTTGCGTGCCTCCTCCGAAGTGAAGTTGCCGGTGATCTGGGTCGAGCCACCGGGCATTCCGGCGCCACAGCCGATCTCGGCGACGACTTCGGGTGAGGAGATGATGTCCTGGTCGAGCACGATCGCGATGCGCCGAGCGGGGTCACCGAGAGGCGCGCAGGCTGCCTCGGCTGTCAGCTCCCGCCAGGCGTTCCGCCCTTCGCTGCCTCGGAAATCGACGCTGACGAACCAGCCAGTGGTCTGCGCCGGGTCGTTGCCTGGGTCCGACCCGGAGACCAGGTCGCCAGGCACGGCCACGGGGCCAAGCCGCAACTGCTGGCCGCTCTCGTCCGCAAGGATCCTCTGGTCCTGCTCTGGCTCGGCCTGGGGTCCCACCGCCTCGATCACGGGGTGAAAGCTGAGCTGGGCGGTGCGGCCGATGACCCGTGCAGCCTCCCGCGGGTCCTGCAGGTCGGGGAGCTCGACGATGATGCGGTTCTCCCCGGCGCGAGCCAGCGTGGGCTCGGCGACACCGAGTGCGTCCACCCGCCCCCGGAGGACCTCCAGCGTCCGGTCGGTGGCCTCGGCATCGGCCTCCACCGTGGGCGAGTCACGCGTCTCGAGCACGATCTGGGTGCCGCCACGAAGGTCGAGGCCCAGCCGCGGTTGAGCGGTGACAGCAATGGCTACGGACCCGCCGAGTATCAGCAGGGCCAGGATCAGTCGAAGGAGGGCAGCACGAGACACAACGCCATCCTCCCAGCGCCGTGGCACGAACCGTCCACGGACCCGCCGAACCGCTGGACGGGGGCGGCGTACGATGCCAGATGTGACTGCACCCCCCGGCGGCACATCCAGACACATCGCAGATCTTCGGCGAGTGGCTGTCGAGCGCCCGAGGTCGGGATGAGCATCACCGTCCCCGCGCCTGGCGATGCCGAAGCGCGAGGTGCGCAGCTGCTGACCGCTCAGCTGGACCTGCTCTCCGGAGTGGTCGCCGGGTCTCCGGTCGGACGGGCCCTGGACGCGCTGCTACGGGTCGTCGAGCGGGTCTCCAGCGCCGGCCTTCTCGCGTCCGTGCTGCTGCTCGACGAGGAAGGGCGACACCTCCGGCACGGCGCAGCACCGAGTCTCCCGGAGGACTACTGCAAGGCGATCGACGGTGTCGAGATCGGACCGAGCGTGGGTTCCTGCGGCACGGCCGCGTGGAGTCGGCGCCAGGTGATCGTCGAGGACATCGCCCACGACCCGCTCTGGGCGGACTACAAGCACCTCGCCCTTGCGGCCGGACTGCGCGCCTGCTGGTCGACCCCGATCTTCGGTGTCGGCGGTCGGCTGCTCGGCACCTTCGCCATGTACTACCCGCAGCCGATTGCTCCGACCCCGAGTGACCGCGCCCTCATCGACGTGCTCGTACGCAGTGTCTCGCTCGCCCTCGAACGCAGCCGCCACGACGAACAGAGGGAACGCGAACTCGCAGCCGAACGGACCATCGCGCTGGCGTTCCAGCGCAGTCTGTTGCCTGAGGTCCCCAAGCGGATCGGAGGTGTCGAGCTCGAGGCTCGCTACCGAACCGGCGACCCCGGCGTACACGTGGGCGGTGACTGGTTCGATGCCGTAGCCGTCGACGAGGGACTGGTCCTGGTCGTCGGCGACGTCCAGGGCCACGACGCCCAAGCAGCGGCGCTCATGGGTCAGCTGCGCACCGTCGTGCGGGCCACAGCCAGCGAGGGTCACTCTCCGGCCGGTGTCCTGGCGCGCACGGCCGACTACCTGGCCCGGCTCGACACTGAGCTGCTCGCCACGGCGCTGGTCGTCCACGTCGACGTCAACGCCCAGCTGCTCACCGTCGCCTGCGCGGGCCACCTCCCTCCCGCGGTGGTCACGTGGACGTCGACGGGCACCGAGGTGAGCCTCGTCAACGTCGAGACGGGCCCGCCGCTCGGCATCGGCGAGCGGTGGGAGGAGCGCAGCACCCAGCTGTTCGAGGACGCGGTGCTGCTGCTCTACACCGACGGCCTGGTGGAGACCCGCGCCTGGGACATCGACGAGGGCGTGAGTCATCTCCACGCGGCGCTGTGCGCGCTGACGACGGAAGCTCGACCGGGCCACGTGCTCGACGCCGCCCTCGAGCTCCTCCCCGCCGGAAACCGTGGGGACGACGTGGCCGCGCTGGCGGCACGCATCCCGTCGAACAACGGGGACCCCGGTCACCTCGTCGTTCGGACCCTTCCCGCCCAGCCGATGTCGGTGCCGATTGCGCGCTCGTGGACTTACGGTTGGCTGGCGGCGTCGGCCGTGCCGGACGACCTGGTCGACAACGCCCTGTACGTGGTCTCGGAGCTGGTGTCCAACGCGGTCCGGCAAGGCGACGGTCCGATCCGGATCCGGTTGGAGCTGGCCGAGACCTCCCTGAGGGTGGAGGTCTTCGACCATGGGCACCGGATGCCTCGGCTCGCGGACTTCGGACCGGAGTCCACCGGAGGACGCGGATTGCAGGTCGTCGCCGCCCTGACCGACGAGTGGGGTGTTGAGGTTGCGCTCGACGGGAAGACGGTCTGGGCGCACCTGGCCTGGTGAACCGCCACGGGCCGCGCACCCGGACAGCGACCGCGAGCATGGAGCCGGAACGTAAGGTCTGCTCGTGAGCCAAAGTCCTTCGAACGCATGACCGGCGTGAAGCCCGGGTCGGAGCGGATCGCCCAGCGCCCGCCGATCCCGAGCGAGATCTGGGTGCTGATCGGGTCGGCGTTCGTGATCGCGATCGGCTTCGGGCTGATCGCGCCGGTGCTCCCGGCGTACGCCCGCAGCTTCGACGTCGGGGTGGCCGCGGCATCGGTGATCGTCTCCGCGTTCGCGTTCTTCCGCCTGGTCTTCGCCCCCGCCGGCGGCGCCCTGGTCTCCCGGCTGGGCGAGCGACCGGTCTACCTCACGGGCCTCCTGATCGTGGCGGTCTCCTCGCTGGCGACTGCCTTCGCCCAGTCCTACTGGCAGTTGCTGGTCTTCCGCGGGCTCGGGGGCCTCGGGTCCACGATGTTCACGGTCTCGGCGATGGCCCTGATGGTCCGGCTGGCCCCACCGAGCATCCGGGGACGAGTCTCCTCGGCGTACGCCAGCGCGTTCCTCATCGGCGGCATGCTCGGCCCGGTGCTGGGCGGGCTGCTGGCCTCGTTCGGCCTACGCCTCCCCTTCGTGGTGTATGCCGGGGCTCTCGTGGTCGCCGCAGCAGTGGTCGGCTTCCGGCTGAGCGGCGCCCGCCTGCGACCGTCGGCGGACCAGCCGCAGCGGCCGGCGATGCTGCTGCGCGAGGCGCTGGGACACTCCGCCTACCGGGCGGCATTGGCTTCGGCCTTCGCCAACGGCTGGTGCAACTTCGGGGTGCGGATGGCGGTGCTGCCGCAGTTCGCGCTGACGGTCTACGACCGACCCTGGGTGGCCGGTGCGGCACTCGCGATCGCTGCGGTCGGAACGGCGGCCACGTTGCAGGTGGCCGGGCGGCTTGCTGACTCGGTGGGCCGCCGTCCGATGGTGATCATCGGGCTGGCCGTGACCGCGCTCGGCTTCGGTCTGTTGGGTCTCAGCGGGGACCTTCTGGTGCTGCTCATCCTGTCGGCGGTGTCGGGACTCGGCGCGGGCCTGGTCAACCCCGGGCAGCAGGCCACGGTCGCCGACGTCATCGGGACGGACCGCAGCGGCGGCAGCGTGCTGGCGGCGTTCCAGATGGCCCAGGACTCGGGCGCCATCGTGGGGCCGATCCTGATCGGCGTGGTCGCGGACCAGGCCGGCTTCGGGTGGGCGCTCGCGGGCACGGCTCTCGTCAGCCTGCTGGCCCTGCTCCCCTGGCTCAGCGCCGAGGAGACCCTTCCCGGGTCGACCGACGCCTCGCTCTCCAGCCGCTGAGGCGCGTGACCGGACTAGGGTCGGACCATGGCAAAGAAGCAATGGTCCGACCTCACGAGCCAACAGCGGGTGCTTCTCACCGTGACGGCGGCTGCGGAGCTGGTTCTCACCACCGCAGCCTTGCGTGACCTGGCCGCGCGTCCCACCAGTGGCGTCCGGGGCCCCAAGGCGGCATGGGCACTCGGCTGCTTCGTCCAGCCCGTCGGCCCCGTGGCGTACTTCGCCATGGGTCGCCGTCGCTGAGACGCACTCTCCTCGCAGTTGCCTGCTCTCTTCACGATCGGCTCACAAGCGCCGCAGTCACAGGGGCTTCCTGTCCTCACAGAGGGGCCGAAGGACCCTTGGTCGAACCGTGGCCCTCCAACCAGCATGAAGATGCCGTGACCCAAACGAGCGGTCGCCGCCTACGAGGAGGTCCGGGAGATGACACACCAGCAGACGGGAACGGACATGCGACGGGATCGAGCCGAGCGCGGTCTCGCCGACTTGGGCATCCACCGGTCGGACCACCAGCTCCTCGGGGTCCAGTGCTCCCGGGGACACCACGTGGCCGCCGTGTACAAGACCGACGAGGGACGGGTCTACCAGTCGGTCATCGGCCCACACAGCCATGGATCCAAGGACTTCATCGACACGGGGAAGAGCGGTAGCCGGAGCGGTACGGAGCACGCTGACCTGCTCGTGGCCGAGGCCTGGGCGGACGACAACCTCCCAGCCTGGTGCGACTGCGGGCCGCGGACCCTCTCGCGCGCCGAGCTCCTCGGCGTCATCCGGGCCGGAGAACACCTCGTCAGGGTGCCCTAGGGCTCAAGCCTGCGCGGCACCGAGACTGGGCGGACCCGCTTGGTCCGATTTCACGTCCAGCTGACCGCCCGACATGGTGCAATTGTCACGTGTCGGACAGATTGGGGGCCGCCACCGCTTTGCGGTTAGGGCACGTCCTCCATCGGACGATGTTCGGGTCGATCGCGCTCTTCCTCGTGACACTCTCGGTGCCGATCCCCGAGCAGCTCGTCGGCTTCCGGGACCTCGTGCTCGGCATGCTGGTCTTCGTCCTGCCCGCGGTACTGATCTTCTTGCGCGCTTACCTCAGCCCGGATCAGCGCCTGTGGACCATCGTCTTGGGCCTTGCCGTCTGCTCGTTCATGGCCGGCAACCTGTACTACCTGGCCAAGAACGCGACTGGCGAGGTTCCTTTCCCGTCCTGGGCGGACCTCGGATACCTCGGCATCTACCCGTTCCTACTGGCCGCAGTGCTGCTCGCCATCGGCCGGTACGTCGTCGGCCTCCAGCTCAGCGCCCTCACCGACGCGGCCATCGCGGTCCTCGCGGCGACTGCCGCGGAGGCCTGGCTCATCGTCCCCTTGGTGGACGAAGCCTCGATGACCTCGCTCGCAGGGCTGCTCAGCGTCGCCTACCCGGTCGGCGACCTGATGGTGGCCGCAGCCGCGCTCGGCGCTCTCGGCCTGGTCGGCCGTGCCGGCGGCAGTCTGTTCGCCAGCGTCGCCGTCGGGCTCTTGATCATCTCGTTCGCAGACGCCGTCTACCTGTACCGGCTGACCTTCGACGCCTACGAGGTCGGTACTCCGCTCGACGCGCTCTGGGCACTGGGCTTCGCCATCGCCGCGTCCGGCGCCTGGCGGAGCACTCCCCCAGCCGGCTACGTCGTACCGGGCAGCGGATCGCTCGTGATCGCCAGCTTCGGCGCGGCTACGGCGGTCGCCGTCCTCGCAGTGGGGCCCTCCTTCGAGGCCCACTCGTTGCCCAGGATCTTCGCCATCCTCGCGCTGATCGCCTGCGGAGCGCGCGTCCTCCTCGCGTTCTCGACGATGCGCGAGATCGCCGTCCTCCGGGAGCAGGCGCTCACCGACGACCTCTGCGGCATCGCCAACCGACGCGCGCTCTACCTGCAGATGGATTCGCTCCTGCCTGTCGACGACGCGGACGCCGACAACGAGATGGAGCCGACCGCGCTGGTGCTCATCGACCTGAACAGGTTCAAGGAGGTGAACGACGCCTACGGCCACGCGGCCGGTGACCACCTCCTGCTGGCCGTCGTACGACGGTTCTCCAAGGCGCTGGCCGGGCTTCCCGTCGACGCAACGCTGGCCCGGCTCGGCGGCGACGAGTTCGCGGTCCTGATGCCCCACACCAGCCGGGACGACGCGCTCCACGCGGTCGCGGCGCTCCGCGACACCTTGTCCGTGCCGGTCGACCTCGACGGCGTCCTGCTGCACGTGCAGGCCAGCGTCGGCCTCGCCATCGCTCCGGAGCACGGGCGCGGCCGCAGCGACCTCCTCTTCGCCGCCGACACCGCGATGTACGCCGCGAAGTCGACCGGCGAGGAGTTCTCGGAGTTCACACCGGCCGTCTCCGGGGACCGCCGGCAGCGCCGGCAGATCGCCGAGGACCTGTACGACGCCTTGAACCGCGACGAGCTCTCCGTCTTCTACCAACCACTGGTCGGCCGCGACCGACAGGTCGTCGCCGCCGAGGCGCTGGTGCGATGGGAGCACCCGACACGCGGCCATCTGACCCCGGCTGACTTCCTGGACGTCGCCGAGCGACACCGTCTGACGCTGGCGATCACCGAGCGGGTCCTCGATGTCGCTCTGCCCACCTTCGCCGCGTGGCATCGTCAGGGCAAGCGCGTCGGCTGTTCCGTCAACATCTCAGCTTCGGACCTGTCGGACAATGCGTTGGTCAGGGTGGTCGGCGCAGCGCTCCGCAAGCACGACTTCCCCCCGGCGCTGCTCACGATCGAGATCACCGAGACGGCCATGATGCGCAACCCCGAAAGCGCGCTCCGCATCTTCCACGCGCTGCACGACCTCGGCGTCGAGCTCTCGATCGACGACTACGGCACCGGGCAGAGCAGCCTGGAGTACCTGCTCCGGCTGCCCATCGACGTACTCAAGCTCGACCGGGTCTTCTCCGCCGACGTCGCCCAGGACTCGCGAGCCCAGGAGATCGTGCGGTCGACCGTGCAGCTGGCTCATGCGCTGGGTCTGCAGCTCGTCGCCGAGGGGGTCGAGACCGAGGCCACGCTGCATACGCTGATCGACCTGGGCACGGACTTCATCCAGGGGTGGCACGTCGGCTTCCCGATGCCCTGCCACGAGTTCGAGACGCGGATGCTCGGCCTCGACGGATCGGCCGATCAGCCCCAGAAGACCCGCTCGACGACCTGACGAGCTCGCCGGGTGACGCGCAGGTAGTCGTTGACGAGCGCGTCTGACTCCCCCGGCGCGTATCCCCGGATGTGCGCGACCGCCGCACGCTCTCGCGTCTCTCGTGGCAGCGAGTCCGACGCCCGACCACGCACCTGCGTGATCGCGTTACGAAGCGCCGTCGCGGTCCGCCAGGCCGTGGCCAGCACCTGGGCGTCTGTCAGGCTCATGAGCTCGGCTTCGACAGCCGCCTCGAGCGCGTCGAGCGTCCGGGTGGTGCGCATCGTGGGGACCGTGCCGGCGTGCTGCATCTGCAGCAGCTGCACCGTCCACTCCACGTCGGCGAGCCCGCCTCGTCCCAGCTTCAGGTGGGTGGCCGGGTCGGCCCCACGTGGCAACCGCTCGTCGTCCACGCGGGCCTTGATCCGGCGTACCTCGATCACGTCGTCCTCGCTGATCCCGTCGGCCGGGAACCGGAGCGGGTCGATCAGCTCGGTGAACCGCTGGCACAGGTCGCGGTCGCCGATCATGGCGGTCGCCCGCAGCAGAGCTTGCGCCTCCCAGACGACCGACCACTTCGCGTAGTACGCCGCGTACGAGTCGAGTGAACGCACCAGCGGGCCCTGCTTGCCCTCGGGGCGGAGGCCGGTGTCGACCTCGAGCGCCGGGTCGGTGCCCGGCAGCGCGAGCAGCCGGCGCAGCTCGTTCGCCACGTCGCGGGCGGCCCTGGAGGACTCCTCCTGCGAGGACCCCTCCACCGGGTCGTGCACGAACATGACGTCCGCGTCGCTGCCGAACCCCAGCTCGAAACCGCCGAAGCGGCCCATCGCCACGATCGCCATCCGCGTCGGCAGCGGACTCCGCAGCTCGGCCTCGATCGCCGCGACCGCCACGCTCAGCGCCGCCTCCAAGGTGGCCGCGGTGACGTCGGTCAGGGCGTAGCCGACCTCGGCCGGGTCGAGCTCGCCCAGCAGGTCGGCAACGGCGATGCGGAACAGCTCGCGGCGACGGGTGGCACGAACCGCGGTGATCGCGTCGACCGGGTCGGTGTGCCGGCGTCCAGCACCGACCATCTCCTTCTCCAGCGCCTCGCGGGTCATCGGCACCAGACCTTCGGACTCACCGAGCATCTTCACCCCTTCGGGCGCCCGCTGCAGCAGGTCGGTGGCGTAGCGGCTGGACGCGAGCACGAGCGCGAGCCGCTGCGCTACCTGGCCCTCGTCGCGAAGCGTCTTGAGGTACCAGTGCGTGGTGCCGAGCGCGTCGGAGATCTGCCGGAAGCCGAGCAGACCGGCATCCGGGTTCGGGGCGTCGGCGAACCACTCGAGCATGGCCGGCAGCAGCGTGCGCTGGATGCTGGCGGTCCGGGTGACCCCGCTGGTGAGCGCCTCGAGGTGACGCAGCGCGGCGACCGGGTCGTCGTACCCGAGAGCGGCGAGGCGCTGCTCCGCCGCCTTCGGGGTGAGCCGGGCCTCGTCGCTGGGCAGCTTCGCCACCGCGGCCAGCAGCGGCCGGTAGAAGAGCTTCTCGTGGAGCCGCCGCACTTCCTTGCTGTGCTGGCGCCACTGCTTGTCGAGCTCCTCGACCGGCTCCTTGAGGAAGCCCATCGACCGGCCGAGCCGGCGCAGCGACGGCTCGTCGTCGGGGACCACGTGCGTACGGCGAAGCTGGAACAGCTGCATCCGGTGCTCGAGTGTGCGCAGGAACCGGTACGCACGGTCGAGAGCCGCACCGTCGTCCCGGCCGACGTAGCCGGCGCGGGTGAGGTGGGCGAGCGCGCTCAGCGTGGCCGTCGCCCGGATGGATTCGTCGCCGCGGCCGTGCACCAGCTGGAGGAGCTGTACGGCGAACTCGACGTCACGCAGACCACCCGACCCGAGCTTGAGCTGGCGTCCAGCATGGGCTAGCGGGATGTGTTCGAGAACCCGGCGACGCATCGCCTGGACGTCGGGCACGAAACCCTCGCGCTCGGCCGCCGACCAGACCAGCGGCGCCAGCGTCTCGACGTACGCGTTCCCGAGACGGAGGTCGCCGGCCACCGGGCGCGCCTTGAGCAGCGCCTGGAACTCCCAGGTCTTGGCCCACTTCTCGTAGTAGCCCTGGTGGCTGGCGAGCGTCCGCACCAGCGGACCGGACTTGCCCTCCGGGCGGAGCGCGGCGTCGACCGGCCAGATCGTGCCCTCGGCGGTGTGGTCCGAGCAGATCCGCATCATGTTCGAGGCGAGCATCGTGCCGGTGCGTACCGCGGCATGCTCGTCGTGGCCGTCGGCGGGCTCGACCACGAAGATCACATCGACGTCGCTGACGTAGTTCAGCTCGTGCCCGCCACATTTGCCCATCGCGACGACCGCGAGGCGCACTGCCGCGGACTGCTCCCCCACTCGTGCGCGCGCGATCGACAGCGCCGCCTCGAGGGTGCCGGCCGCCAGGTCGGACAGCTCGGCAGCGACGTCGTCCACGCCGACGCCGTGCGACAGGTCGCGGGCAGCGAGCGAGAGCAGCAGCCGTCGGTACTCGACGCGAAGCTGGTCCACCGCCTCCTCGTCGGGGCGGGTGGCGACGGGGCTGGCCTCACGAGGGTCTGCGCCCACCGCCTCCAGCAGCTGGGCTCGCACAGCGAAGGCGGGCGGTCGCGTCGACCCGAGCGCCGGATCGGTCAGGTCACGCCAGTGGTCAGGGTGTCGGACGAGGTGGTCTCCCAGCGCCGAGCTGGCACCGAGCACCGAGAGCAGCCGCATCGCCGACCCCTCGTCCCCGGCGAGCTCCTCGAGCATCGCGGCGCGGTCGTCGACGTGGTCGGCGAGGTCTGCCAGGTACGACGCCGCCTGGTCGGGGTCGGCGGCAGCGGCCACGAGGTGCACCAGGTCGTCAGCGGTTGACCCCAGCCTGGCCAGGGCGGCCGCCGACTTCTCGGCGTCCCGGAAGCCGCTCCGGGCGAGCCGGCCGGTCGTAGTGCTGACCCGGTTGCCGCTCACGCACCGATCCGCTCTGCCCGGCCGGTGAGGGCGACGAAGCTGGTCGCCAACGGCGCCCAGGCTGCGCGGAGCTCGGGGGTCGCCTCAGCCACCTGTGCGACGTACGCGTCGAGGTCGACCCCGCGCGCGGCGGCCTCGTCCCGGTCGTCGTCGGCCCAGTCCTGGAGGATCTCCGCCCCCGTCTCGGGATGCCACTGGACGCCCCAGACCGTGGGAGCGAACCGTGCGGCCTGGATGACGCCGTCGGACGTGTGCGCGAGTACGACGGTGCCGGGAGGTACTTCGGTGACGATGTCGTCGTTCCACTGCACCGCTCGAACCGGACCTACAAGGGGGCCGACGAGCCGGTCACCGGAGGCGGCCTCGGTCCAGCCGACGTCGAGGATGCCGATCTGCTGACCGGCGGGGTTGACCTCGACCCGTCCCCCGAGCGCGGCCGCGCAGAGCTGGTGGCCCAGGCAGATGCCGAGGGTCGGCACGGCTTGGGTCGCGGCCTCGCGGAGCAGCTGCTTGACCGCCGCAAGCCAGGGATAGTCCGAGTCGTCGTGCGCCCCCATCGAGCCACCGAGCACGACCATCCCGTCGTGGTCGTCGAGGGTGTCGGGCAGTGACTCCCCGCGATAGGGATGGCGTACGTCGAGCTGTGCGCCGGCGTCGCGAAGCCACTCCCCGACCCAGCCAGGCGGGCAGTCGTTCTGGTGTTGGACGACCAGCAGACGCGGAGTGCTCACACGCCGAATCTAGCGGTCCGCGCCTCTCGGTAGGGCGGCGACCAGCAGGACCAGCCCGGCCAATGCCAGCACCGGCAACGTCCACGGCGAGTCCTTGCCGAGGGGGAAGGCGACGGCGGCCACCAGGAAGGACAGGACGACACCGAGCGCCCGGGCAACAGGCCACCGCCGTTCGGCCAGCATGATCGCCAACACGCAGAGGCCACCCGCGACCAGGGCGGCGACGGCCATCATGCCGCCGATCGCCAGCCCGAGGCCGTCGAACATCTCGCCTTGCGTAGAAGCGTCGTCGAGAACCATAGAGAGACCGAAGAGCATTCCGGCTCCGGCCATCAGCAGCACGACCGCGAGTAGCGCTCGGAAGACGTGGACCCTGGGTGCAGTGGTGGTCGTCATGCCTACAGCGTCCCGTCCTCCGGGTAGTGGCGGCATCCGTACAGGTACTCAGGCCGCCCGACGGGGTGCTCAGATCACCGGCAGCATCAGGTCGCGCTCGTAGGCGGAGACCTGGACGCGGTACTCCTCCCACTCCGCGCGCTTGTTGCGCAGGAAGAAGTCGTAGACGTGCTCCCCCAGCGTCTCGGCGAGCAGCTCCGAGCTCTCGGCGACGCTGATCGCGTCGTACAGGCTCTTGGGCAGCGGGTCGATGCCGAGCGACTTGCGCTCGCGCTCGTTGAGCGACCAGACGTCGTCCTCCGCCTCGCGGGGCAGCTCGTAGCCCTCGTCGATGCCCTTCATGCCGGCGGCCAGGATCACGGCGAACGCCAGGTACGGGTTGCAGGCCGAGTCGACGGTGCGCAGCTCGATGCGGGTCGACTGGCCCTTGTTCGGCTTGTACATCGGCACCCGGATCATCGCCGAGCGGTTGTTGTGGCCCCAGCAGATGTACGACGGCGCCTCACCGCCCCACATCAGCCGCTTGTAGGAGTTCACCCACTGGTTGGTGATGACGCTGATCTCCGCTGCATGCCGCAGCACGCCGGCGATGAAGCGGCGTCCCGTCGACGAAAGCTGGTACTCCGCGCCGGCCTCGAAGAACGCGTTCCGGTCGCCCTCGAACAGCGACACGTGGGTGTGCATGCCGGAGCCAGGGTGCGTCGTGAACGGCTTGGGCATGAACGTCGCCCAGATGCCCTGCGACAGAGCCACCTCTCGTACGACGGTGCGGAAGGTCATGATGTTGTCGGCCGTCGAGAGGGCGTCGGCGTACCGGAGGTCGATCTCCTGCTGACCGGGCCCGCCCTCGTGGTGGCTGAACTCGACGGAGATGCCCATCGCCTCGAGCATGGTGATCGCCTCGCGGCGGAAGTCCGACCCCATGCTCTGCGCCGTGTGGTCGAAGTAGCCGGACCGGTCCACCGGCACCGGCTCGACGCCGGGGGCGGGCTGGTCCTTGAACAGGTAGAACTCGACCTCAGGGTGCGTGTAGAAGGTGAAGCCGTTCTCGGCGGCCCGCGACAGCGTCCGCTTCAGGACGAACCGCGGGTCGGCGTACGACGGGGAGCCATCCGGCATCACGATGTCGCAGAACATCCGAGCGGTCGACGGACCCTCGCCACGCCACGGCAGGATCTGGAACGTCGACGGGTCGGGCTTGGCGAGCATGTCGGACTCGTAGACACGGGCGAAGCCCTCGATGGCCGAGCCGTCGAAGCCGATGCCCTCGGTGAACGCACCCTCGAGCTCGGCCGGCGCGATGGCCACCGACTTCAGGGACCCGAGGACGTCGCTGAACCAGAGCCGCACGAAGCGAACGTCGCGCTCCTCGAGTGCCCGGAGCACGAAGTCTTCCTGCTTGCCCATCAAACCCTCCTGGTCGTTCCTCCTGCGGCAGCGTGCCACGGACGATTCTGACTCTCCCATGTTTCGCTGTTGTGAACGGGCACACCCGCCGACCTGCGACCCACGCGAACGCGGGCGAGCTCCAGGTCCGTGCCGCACCAGCACAAATGTGCCGTTGTGACAGGTGGGCGGTGGCGATCACGCGTCGAATCAGCACACGTGTGCGATTGCGACGGGTGGGGCGAGCTCCGGGGCATCGGGGGCACGACGACCCTGCGGATACGCTGGCGGCGTGCCCCAGCTCCGACTCGCCCTTGCCCAGGTCAACCCCACCGTCGGCGACCTCGACGGCAACGCCGCGATCGTCATCGACTGGTCGCGCAAGGCCGCCGAAGCCGGCGCTCACGTGGTCGCCTTCCCCGAGATGATGCTGACCGGCTACCCGATCGAGGACCTGGCGTTCCGGCGCTCGTTCGTCGACGCCTCCCGCGCGACGTTGGAGGAGGTCGCCGCCAAGCTGGCCGCCGAGGGGCTCGGTGACCTGGTGGTCGTCGTCGGCTACCTGGGCAAGGTGCTGGAGTCGGCCGACCGGCTCGGCGTACCGAAGGGGTCGCCGCAGAACTGCGCGGCGTTCCTGCATGGCGGCCGCGTCGTGTCCCGCTACTCCAAGCACCACCTGCCGAACTACGGCGTCTTCGACGAGGCGCGCTACTTCGTCTCCGGCGACACGATGGAGGTCGCGCAGGTCGGCGGCGTCGACATCGCGCTGTGCATCTGCGAGGACCTGTGGCAGGACGGCCCGTCGGCCGCCGCCAAGGCAGCGAACGCCGGCCTGCTGCTGGTGCTCAACGGCTCGCCGTACGAGGCGAACAAGGACGACGTGCGCCGCGATCTCGTCTCGGGGCGCGCGCGTGAGGCCGGGGCGGCGCTGGCCTACGTGAACATGGTCGGTGGCCAGGACGAGCTCGTCTTCGAAGGCGACTCGATCGTCGTCGACGCATCGGGCGAGGTGGTCGCGCGTGCAGCGCAGTTCACCGAGGAGCTGTTGCTCACCGACCTGGACCTCCCCGCAGCCACCCCGGAGATGCCGCCGGCCGGCGACACCTTCTCGGGGTTGGCCATCCACCGCGAGGTGATCTCGGCCGAGCCGTTCGCGGCGTACGACGCCCAGCCGGGTCTGGTCGCGGAGCGGATCCACGACCACGGCGAGATCTACCAGGCGCTCGTCGTCGGCCTGCGTGACTACGTGCGCAAGAACGGCTTCAGCAGCGTGCTCCTCGGGATGTCGGGTGGCATCGACTCCACGCTCGTCGCGGCCATCGCGTGCGACGCGCTGGGCCCGGCGAACGTGCACGGCGTCTCCAACCCGAGCGAGTGGTCCAGCGAGCACAGCCGCACCGACGCCGCCGACCAGGCCGAGCGCACCGGCCTGAACCTCCGCACCGTGCCGATCGCGCCCATGGTCGACGCGTTCCAGTCGTCGCTGCACCTGGACGGGCTCGCGCAGGAGAACCTGCAGGCGCGGATCCGTGCCGTCATCTGGATGGGGCTGTCGAACCAGGAGGGCCACCTCGTGCTCGCCTGCGGCAACAAGAGCGAGCTCGCGGTCGGCTACTCCACCATCTACGGCGACGCGGTCGGCGCCTTCGCCCCGATCAAGGACCTGCTGAAGACCCAGGTCTGGGAGCTCGCCCGCTGGCGCAACGCCGAGGCTGAGCGTCGCGGCGAGACGCCCCCGATCCCGCCGAACACGATCACCAAGGAGCCGTCCGCCGAGCTGCGGCCCGGCCAGAAGGACAGCGACTCGCTGCCGCCGTACCCGCTGCTGGACGACGTCCTGGACGACTACATCGAGCACGACCACGGATCGGCACAGCTCGTGGAGGACGGCTTCGACAAGGACCTCGTCGAGCGGGTGCTGCGGATGACCGACCGCGCGGAGTACAAGCGTCGTCAGTTCCCGCCCGGCCCCAAGATCTCGTCGCGGAACTTCGGCCGCGACCGCAGGCTGCCGATCACGAACGCGTGGCGCGAGGTGGCGCAGGCGCCGGAGCAGCCCGGACGCGTGACCGGAACCACAGGGCGCAGGCCAGCCGGACAGGGCTAGCCTGAAGGTTCCGGGGACTTCATCAGGGAGCCTCGAGAGCACGCAGGAGGAACCGATGAGCGAGACCGCCGCACCGTACGGGACCGGCCCCGCTGCCCCGTCGACCCCGGTGAAGCGGGTACGCATCCACCACCTGCGCGAGATGAAGGAGCGCGGCGAGAAGTTCGCGATGCTCACTGCCGTACGAGCAGTACGCCGCACAGACGTTCGACGAGGCGGGCATCCCGTTGCTGCTGGTCGGCGACTCGGCGTCCAACAACGTGTACGGCAATGAGACGTCGCTCCCAGTCACGGTCGACGAGCTCGTGCCGCTGGTCCGCGCGGTGACCCGGTCGGCCAAGCGTGCGCTCGTCATCGCCGACCTGCCGTTCGGCTCCTACCAGGGCTCCCCCGAACAGGCCTTCCACACCTCGGTGCGGTTCATGAAGGAGGCCAACGCCCACGCGGTGAAGCTCGAGGGCGGCGTGGAGATGGTCCCCCAGGTCGAGAAGCTCACCCAGTCGGGGATTCCGGTGATGGCGCACATCGGGTTCACACCGCAGTCAGAGCACGCACTCGGTGGCTACCGGGTGCAGGGCCGCGGTGACGCCGCCTCCGAGCTGATCGACGCCGCCAAGGCGATGGAGCGCGCTGGCGCGTTCGCGATCGTCATGGAGATGGTGCCGGGCGACGTCGCTGCCCAGGTCACCAAGGAGCTGACGATCCCGACGATCGGCATCGGAGCAGGCCCGCACTGCGACGGGCAGGTCCTGGTGTGGCAGGACGCCTTCGGCCTGCGCACCGGCCGGATGGCGAAGTTCGTCAAGCAGTACGCCGACGTGCACGGCGTACTGCTGAAGGCAGCTCAGGAGTACGCGGCCGATGTCGCGGCCGGCACTTCCCCGGCCCCGACCACACCTTCTAGGTCAGCCTCGCGGCACGAACAGCATCACGGCGAACCACGCCGCGATCGCGACGACCGGCAACCACATCGTGGCCTTCGGTCGCGTGCCGAACCACGCCATCGCGAGCACGAACAGAGCGAGCCAGAGCAGCGGAAGCAGCACGCTGTTCACGATGCTCGGCAACGCGATGGCGCTGTAGCCGAAGAGGAATGCCGCGACCGCGAGCCCACCGATGCCAAGAAACGGCCCAGAATGTTCGAGGTTGTTCTTCACGCGTTGGTTCCTTGATCTGTTGCATGCAGGGATGGCGATTCGCCAATAAAACAAGGGGTATTCGGGGATCGAGCGATGGCTCATTATCCAATGGCGATGAACGAGGCAACCGCGACACGCGAACCTACTTTGTCGATTTCGTTTACGTCGCGCCTCAATGTTGTCAAGATCATACGCGGGGGCGACCTCTTGGCCGTCCACTACTGAAGGAGACCGGCAACCCGTCGGACTCGTGACCCAGGAGGCACCAGTGCCTGCAGCAGCAAAGAAGACTGCGGCGAAGAAGTCGCCGGCCAAGAAGACGGCCGCGAAGAAGTCGCCCGCCAAGAAGGCCACTGCCAAGAAGGCTCCCGCAAAGAAGACTGCGGCGAAGAAGGCCCCCGCCAAGAAGACCACCACCAAGAAGGTCGCCGCCAAGAAGGCACCGGCAAAGAAGTCGGCAGCCAAGAAGGCACCTGCGAAGAAGTCGGCGGCAAAGAAGAGCGCAGCCAAGAAGACCACGGCGAAGAAGGCCCCCGCCAAGAAGAGCGGCAGCCAAGAAGACGACTGCGAAGAAGGCACCGGCCAAGAAGTCCGCCGCGAAGAAGGCACCGGCCAAGAAGTCGGCGGCAAAGAAGTCCGCTGCCAAGAAGACCACCGCCAAGAAGGCACCGGCAAAGAAGTCGGCAGCCAAGAAGGCACCTGCGAAGAAGACTGCAGCGAAGAAGGCACCGGCCAAGAAGTCGGCGACCGGCGCCGCAACCCGGGCGGTCAAGAAGGTCGCGAAGACCGCGAAGAAGGCCGCCAAGCGCTAGCTGTCACGCACAGCGTGCCGAGGCCCCCACCGCCTGGCGATGGGGGCCTCGTCATGTCATTGGGCGGTCAGTCCTCGAGCGCCTCGTCGTTCCAGTCGGGATCGTTGTCCCACTCCTCGTTGCGCTCCGACACCTTGTCCAGCGCGCGCGACGCCTCGTCGGCGGTGTCGTACGGGCCGAGACGGTCGGCGTTGCGGCACCCGTCCTCTCCCTCGACCCTGTGGTGGGTCAGGCAGAACCAGAACTTGCCTTCGCTCATGGCGCTCACTCCTCAAGGTCGTCGACGGGCGGAATCGTGCCCCTTCAGCCAGAAACTACACTCGGGGACGTGACTGCGATCGTTCCTGCCGCCATCTCTCCGCGTCGACCCGTGCCCGAGCACATTGCCCGACCGGAGTACGTCGACCAGCCCGAGCCCGCGCCGTACGACGGCCCGGAGGTGAAGGACGCCGAGACGATCGAGCGGATGCGGGTGGCCGGCCGTCTCGCCGCGCAGGCGCTGCAGCTGGTCGGCAAGCACATCGAGCCCGGCGTCACCAGCGACGAGCTCGACCGGATCGGCCACGAGTTCCTCTGCGACAACAACGCCTACCCGTCGACCCTCGGCTACCGCAGCTTCCCGAAGTCGCTGTGCACGAGCATCAACGAGGTGATCTGCCACGGCATCCCCGACAGCCGGGTGATCGAGGACGGCGACATCGTCAACATCGACATCACCGCGTACATCGGCGGCGTGCACGGCGACACCAACGCGACGTTCCTCGCCGGCGACGTCGACGAGGAGAGCCGACTGCTGGTCGAGCGCACGGAGGAGTCGCTCCGCCGCGCGATCAAGGCGGTGCGCCCCGGTCGGCGCATGAACGTCATCGGCCGCGTGATCGAGTCGTACGCCAAGCGGTTCGACTACGGCGTCGTGCGTGACTTCACCGGCCACGGCATCGGTACGGCGTTCCACTCCGGGCTGATCGTCCCCCACTACGACTCGCCGTACTACGACACCTTGATCGAGGCGGGCATGACGTTCACGATCGAGCCGATGCTCTGCCTCGGCACGTACGAGTGGGACATGTGGGAGGACAACTGGACCGTGGTCACCAAGGATCGCAAGCGCACGGCCCAGTTCGAGCACACCCTGCTCGTCACCGACAGCGGCGCGGAGATCCTGACCCTCCCCTAGCCTGAACCACGGCACCGACGTGAACCGCACGGACGGCGGCATGGACATGCACGTCAGATCGGGTCGGAAACACCAACTGGGGGTCCGACGAACTCGACCCCGTGGGCCAAGCCGATCTCCGCGAGCATCTCGGGAGCCGCGAGCCCGCCTGAAGACTTGGCGGCGAAGTCCTGGAAGAACCGCTCCAGACCCGATGGCGTCGTGACGACCAGCAATCGTCCGGGTTCTTGACCGATGTTCTGGAAGCAATGGGGGACACCTCGCGGCCCGAAGGCCATCCCGCCAGTTGACGCTCGAAGCATCGCGTCGCCCGCCTTGAAGCGGAACTGTCCATCGAGGACGAACCAGAGTTCATCCTCGTGGTGGTGCTTGTGCAGCGCCGGACCCTGCTTCGGGCCCACGACGAATTCGATCACGGTCAGTGAGCCGTCAGTCTGCTCGGTGTCTGCCTTGACCACGGCGGTGTCACCGGTCGGCGTCTTCAGAACGATGCCTTCGCCGGCCTGTACCGCGAATGGTGGAATCGGAGTGGACATGCGCGGCCTCCTGTTGACGACAGGATGACGCAAGGCCCTGTCGTTCCGCATCCGAACGGCGCAGTCCGCGCTAGCGAAGCTCGTCGAGCGAGCCGTCCTTCTCGGCAAGCCGACGCTCGACGCGCAGCACGCCGGCCTCATGCTCGGCGTCCCCCGACATCACGGCAGCGAGCCGCAGGTGCGGCAGCGCCTCGGCATACTTCGACTGCCGCTCGAGCACGCGCCCGAGCGCGAACCGCGCCCACACGTCGGTCGGCGCTTCGTCGACGAGCTGGGACAGGTCTGCCTCAGCGCGGCCGAGCTGCGCGCTCTTGAAGTACGCCCAGGCACGCAGCGTGCGCAGGCTGGTCGAACTCGGCTCTGCCTCGATGGCAGGACCGAGGATCTCTATCGCCTTCAGCGGTGCCGATGCCTCGATGAGGTCCCAGGCCTGCTGGTAGGCATCGGCGGGGTGCTTGGCTCCGGAAAGCGAGTACTGCTGGTTGCTCATGGGTGCTCCAATCGCCTCGTCCAACGTACTCGCCCTCCACGGCATTCCCGAGGATTTTCGGCGGGCTGCCGCGCGACTCAGCCGCGGGCTTCTGAGATCTCGACGAGGTGGCCGTCTGGGTCGCGCGTGAACGCCCGGATCTCGCCGCCCCAGTCGTGCGGCGGCGTGAGGAACTCGGCACCCCGGCCCCGCAGAGTCTCGTACGCCGCCTGACAGTCGCTGACACGGATCGTCATCGCGTGGCTCACGCGGTCCGGATCGGCCGGCGCCGCGAACGACACAGTCGGCTTGTCGTCGGACGGCGGCCCGCCCGTGACGAGAAGGATCCAGCTGCCCGCGAACGAGAGCACGACGCTCGTGCCGCCGTACTCGCGGTAGAGGTCGGCTCCCAGCACCTCGACCCACCACTGGCGCGACCGCTCAATGTCCGTGACCACCATGATCTGCGTCAACGCGACGTCGGAGTCCGGGAAGGTGTACTCGCTCGCCATGGCCCCTCGCTCGAAATGGACTGCTCCCGAGTGTGGCACTCGAGTAGCGCTGCCGGTACAGACCAGAGGACTCGACTGAACAGACTGGTTCAGACAGCGGAGCGGGCATTCACGCACAAAAGTGACGGCTTCGCGGGCGGTGGGCTTCCAACCTCAAGCGAGCTCGTTTCGATCCCGATAGGTCCGTTGAGAGTGGCAACCACTCTTGTGATCGGGGGACCACACGTCGCACGGAACAGCGACTCGTCTCCAGGAGCCTGTCATCAACATCACGCCTCGGGGGCGCGCTCCGCTGGCACTCGCCACTGCGGGAGCCGTCCTCCTCACCGCCATTCTCGTCATCATCCCGATCAGTGTCTCCAGCGCCGCCGCGCCAGCATGTCCCGCGGTCACGCAGACGCGTTCGGGCGACCAGTCCTCAGCGATCTACGCGGACAACACCAGCGCTGGAACCTGGGACCTCACGGGCGCCGTCTGGAACGAGAACGCCCCCTCGCCCATCACCTATCCGATCCGCTCCGAGAAGTGGGCCGGTGGCTGCATCCTCGGCGGCGCCGTCTCCGGCAATGTGCCCAAGCACTGGACGCGCGATCAGTGGTACAACGCCGAGGACGGCGGCACCCGGATGGGTGGCGAGGTCTACCGCCAGACCCTCACGTCCGCTGCGGCGCACCTGACGATCCGCGGCGGGTACGCCGAGGACTACGAGGACGCCTACGACCCGAACGCGGTCTCGGCCAGCCAGCACATCTACCTCGACCACGTGCACGCCAAGTACATCCGCGACGACTGCATCGAGAACGAGGGAAGTGCGGTCGCCAACCTGACGTTGAGCAACAGCCTGTTCGACGGGTGCTTCACGGTCTTCGCCGAGCGGCCCTCGGGCTCCTCGACCGCTCAGAACGGCAGCACGGACTCGACGTTCACCGTGACCGACTCGCTCATCTACTCGCAGCCGCAGCCGCTGGGGCCGAACTACTGCAACAGCACCCGGGTGAGCCAGGGCAGGTGTGCCACGACCAGCGACCCCAACGTCTGGCTGGGCGCCTACGGCATCTGGAAGTGGTCGAACCGGGCATCGTCGCGGGTGGTCGTCCGCAACACGATCTTCCGGCTCGACATGCCGTCGTACAGCTCCTGCTCGTCGCAGCAGTGGCCGAACGGCACCTACGAGAACGTCACGCTGGTGTGGACCGGGACCGGCTCCTACAGCAGCGCCGGTGGCTGCACCAACCAGCTGCCGCCCGGCGTGACTCTGACGACCGACGTGTCGGTGTGGAACGACGCCAAGGCTGCCTGGCTGGCGAACCAGTCTCCGACACCTCCTGTACCGACGACCACGAGCCCCACGACGACGGCCACTGCGTCCCCGACGGCTACGCCGACCTCGACGGCAACACCCACTCCGACAGCGACGCCTTCACCGACGCCCACCAAGACGCCCAAGGGCAAGCGGAACAGGCGCTGACGAAGGCTTCGATCCCTCGTCCTGCTGCTCAGTGGCAGGGCGAGGGATGAGCTGGCCTGTAGGCCGGAGCGACGCCCGACTACGTGATCGACATGGGAGGCCTCCCACCCCGAAGATGCGCACAGATAGTGATTGCGGATCCGTCTGACCGGGCGTAGACAGGAATTCCTCCACACCTCTCGGGAGACAGCGATGCAGAAACTACTAGTTGGACTTGCCGGCGCAGTTGCACTGCTCGTGCCACTAACCGGAATGCCTGCCACGGCAGCGCCGGCAATCCCCCTCAGCGGGGCTCAGGAGGTAGCGCCCGGTGACCGCGACGGGCACGGCTTCTTCACCTACACGATCTCTGGCACGCAGTTCTGCTACACCCTGCAGTGGCAGCGCGT
Organism: uncultured Actinomycetota bacterium; assembly: GCA_963768905.1. GTDB lineage: Bacteria > Actinomycetota > Actinomycetes > Propionibacteriales > Nocardioidaceae > Nocardioides_B. The sequence continues at coordinate 67,577 of CAVYJQ010000005.1, forward strand.
CGCGACCGCGAGCGCGGCTCACGTCCACGTGGCGCCCCGGCATGTCGCCGGAGCTGTGGTGATCCCGCTGTCCGTGGGCAACGGTTCCGGCTCCAAGATCTCCGAGTGCGCCACGATCACCCAAGAGTTGGCGAACGCGATCGCAGCCAACCCGAAGGGCTACTACGTCAACGTGCACAACGCGGCCTACCCGGGCGGCGCCATCCGGGGCCAGCTCAAGTAGAGCCTGGCCGGCAGGGCGAGGGATGAGCTGGCCTGTAGGCCGGGTTTTGTCTCCGTGAACCTTGCGGCGTCACGGTCGGCGACCATCCATCTAGGGCTGCCGTTGCCGACAGCCTCGTGCGGTCTACCCGCGAACTCGGGCGGGCAGCCCTCGATCGTCCGCGCAGGTGGCCGGTCTTGCGACCAACCACCCTCTTGACCTTGCTCCGGGTGGGGTTTACCTAGCCGCCCCGATCACTCGGGGCGCTGGTGGTCTCTTACACCACCGTTTCACCCTTACCGCTCCTGCTAGGCAGGGGCGGCGGTCTGTTTTCTGTGGCACTGTCCCGCGGGTCACCCCGGGTGGGCGTTACCCACCACCTTGCCCTGTGGAGCCCGGACCTTCCTCGTGAAGTCTCCTCCACGCGGTCGCCCGGCCAGCTCATCCGGGAGCAGTCTAGCGGTGGCTCAGAGCTCGAAGCGGACGATACGGCGATCCACGTCGGCCTCCACGAGCCTCACCTCGACGTCGGTGCCGAGCGGGAGCGCCTTGTCGGACGTTACCGGTGCCTCAACGGCCGGGTCCTGGAGTACGACGTCCCCGCGCGTCTCGTCCTTTGCGTCGACCGAGACGACGACGCCGTTGAACGTAGAACCCACGTGCGGGTGGAGCACCGCGGCCTCGACGAGCCCGAGCACCGCACTCTCGTACGCGCTGGCTCGGCCGCCCGACTGCTGCATCGTCTTCGGCAGCTCGTGCAGTTTCTGCGTGACCCACCCGGGCACCTCCTGCTCGGCGCAGAGCGCAACGCACACCTCGGCGGCGTACCGGTCGACCAGCCGGCGCAGGGGCGCGGTCACGTGGGCGTACTCCGACGCCAGCGCCGAGTGCTCGGGCTGTGCCGGCACCTCCCCGTCGAAGCCGACGTACCCGGAACCGCGCAACAGCCGCGTACTCGCCAGCACCATCGCCGCATGGCTGGGGTTGGTCGGGTCGAGCGCCCTGATGAAGTCGGGGTAGAGCTGCTCCGCGGGCCACTCGATCTGCAGCGCCTTGGCGGTCCGGTGCAGCCGCTGCACGTCCTGCGGGTCGGGCGTCGGGAGGGTGCGGAGTACGCCGACGCGTGCGTACACCATCAGCGAGGCCGCGGCCATGCCGGTCAGCAGCGAGATCTGGGCGTTCCACTCCTCCACCGGCAGCATCCGGCGGAACTGGAGCGCCCAGTGGTCGCCGTCGATGTCGATCTCCTGCTCGGGCAGTGGCAGCGACACCCCGCCACGCGCGGCTTCCCGCAGCTTGCGCAGCTCCCCCACCTCACGGAGCAGCCCGATCATCGGGTCCGCCTGCCCCGCATCGATCTGGGCCTGCAGGGTCGCGTAGTCGAAGCGGCCCCGGCTGCGCACCATCGCCCGGCGCACGTCGACTTCGGTCCCCTCCCCCGAGGAGTCGACCTTGATGCTCCACAACAGCGCCGGCCGGTCGACCTCGGGCAGCAACGACGCGGCGTCCTCCGACAGCACCGGCGGATGCAGCGGCACCTTGGAGTCGGCGCCGTAGAGCGTCTCGCCGCGGCGGTGCGCCTCTTCGTCGATCGGGCCACCCGGTTCCACGAACGCCGCCACGTCGGCGATGGCGTAGTGAACGAGAAACCCGTCACCGTCACGTTCGATGTGTACGGCTTGGTCGAGGTCCATCGCTCCCGCGGGGTCGATGGTCACGAACGGGATGTCGGTGCGGTCGAGGTCCGGCAAATGCGGCTCCGCGGCAGCCCGCACGGCAGCCTCCTGCACGTTCGGCGGGAAGTCCGGGGTCACCCCCAGTTCCTTCTGGATCTCCTCGATCCCACGCCTCAACAGATCCCCGTCTGCGTGGAGGACCTTCACGACCTGCCTGGAGCGTCCCGCCATCGGTACGTCACCCTTCATCTCGTGGACACCCGCCAGCATAGGGTGACGACCGTGACGACCCCCACGACTCCATGCTGATCCTGCTGCCGCCCTCGGAGGGCAAGTCCGCCCCGCGACGCGGGAAGCCGCTGGAGAGCTCCTCGCTCAGCTTCCCCGATCTGACCCAGCCCCGCTCCGAGGTACTGACCGCTCTCGTCGAGCTGTGCCGGGCTGACGGCGAGGCCGGCCGGGAGCAGGCCGCCGCCACCCTCGGCCTGGGACGCACCCAGGCGGACGAGGTCGACCGCAACGCAGCCCTCCCCGAAGCCCCCACGGCTCGCGCCGACCACGTGTACTCCGGAGTGCTGTACGACGCCCTCGGGCTGACCGGCCTCGACGCCGCCGCGAAGCGCCGCGCCACCCAGTGGCTGGCCACCACGTCGAGCCTGTTCGGACTCGTCCGCCCGTCAGACCGGATCCCGTCCTACCGCCTTGCCGGGGGCGTCGCGCTGCCCGGGATCGGCCCGGTGGCGACGTACTGGAGCCGCCACCTCGAGCCCAGCGTGCAGGAGGCGGCGGGACGCGGCCTCATCGTGGACCTGCGGTCGTCGACGTACGTGCCGTTCTGGCGTCCGGACCCTGAGATGGCGACCCGCGTGGTCAGCATGCGTGTGCTGCACGAGGTCGACGGCACCCGGAAGGTCGTCTCGCACTTCAACAAGGCGACGAAGGGCCGGATCGTCCGCGCCCTGCTCGAGGACGGCGACACGGCGAGCACGCCGGCCCGCTTCGCCGAGCAGCTCGGCGACCTGGGCTGGAAGGTCGAGAGCGGACCGTCGGGTCGCAAGGGCATCCAGCTCGACGTCATCGTCGACCGAGCTCTGAGCAGGCTCAGGCGGTCTTCTCCACGGTCACGCCCAGGATGCTGATCGGCTGCGCAGGCGCCTCCGGGCCGATCGTGCCGCCGACACCCTCCGCGGCGATCTGGTCGACGATGTCCATGCCCTCGACGACCTTGCCGAAGATCGAGTAGCCGGTCGCATCCGGGATCTCGGTCTCGTCGTAGACGATGAAGAACTGGCCGCCGTTGGTGTTCGGGTCGGAGGTGCGCGCCATCGCGAGCGTGCCGCGGGGGTAGGCGCCGTCTGCGGGGGCGTTCTCCACGCCGTACCCGTAGCCCGGGTCGCCGCTGCCGGTGCCGGTCGGGTCGCCGCACTGCAGCACGAAGATGCCGGCGGTCACGAGCCGGTGGCAGGCGCTGCCGTCCCAGTAGCCGTCCTCCGCCAGGAACAGGAACGACGACACCGTCTGCGGTGCCTTGTCGCCGTACAGCTCGAAGACGATCTCCCCGCAGTTGGTGGCCACCGTCGCGGTCCAGGTCGCGTCACCGGCCAGGTCCTCGGCGGGCGGGGCGTCGTACTGCTTCGCCTGCTCCGGCATCGGCGGTGGCTCGACGCACTCGCCGTCGGTCGGGGGCTCCACCGGCATCGCGGTGCTGTCGCCGGTAGAGCCGCCGGATGCTGCCGGGGTCTCGTCGTCACCGCCCAGCACCTGGGCCAGCACGAGGCCGCCGATGATCACGAGTACGGCGACGACAGCAACCAGCATCGTCGTGCGGGAGTTCTTCGGGTCAGCCACGAGTCATCTTCCTAGGAATGCCGACTCCATTGGTCGGCCGTTGAACATGCGGAGCGAAGCCATCCCGTCCGGGTACCACGAGATCACCGTGACCGAGGCGGGCGCGAGCTCCATGTGGAACAGCGCTTCGAGCGGAGCGTCGAGGGCCAGCTTCACCAGCACCTTGATCGGCGTCACGTGGGTGACGGCGAGCACGGCCTGTCCGGGGTACGCCGCGAGCAGCCGGTCGCGCGTACGACGGACCCGCTGGTCCACCTCGGCGAACGACTCCCCGCCACCGGTCGGCGCCACGTCGACGCGGCCGAGCCACGCCTCGAGGTCGTCGGGGTGGTTGTCCTTGACCTCGGCGAACGTGAGCCCGTCCCAGGTGCCGAACGCCGCCTCTGCGAGCCCGTCCTCGACCTCGACGGACTTGCCGAGCTGCTCGGCGATGATGTCGGCCGTCTCGCGAGTCCGACGCAACGGCGACGTGATGACGGCGTCGATCTCGTCGGCCAGCGGCGCGATCCAGTCGGCGGCAGCGCGCACCTGCGCCCGGCCGTCGACGTTCAGGCCCGGGTCGGCTCCGCCGGCTCCGCTGAACCGCTTGTCCTTGGTGTGGTCGGTCTCGCCGTGCCGCACCAGGATCAGCGTGGTCGGCGTGCCGAGCTCGTGGCTCCAGCCGACGAGCTTGCGCTTGGGCTGCTCCTCGGCCTGCGGGACGGTCGGCCGGGCCGCAGCCGCGGGGGCGTCGAGCGCCTCGTTGAGGATCCGGTCGGCGTACGTGTTCTGCTCCCGTGGGATCCACGTGTACGTCGTCCCGGGCGGGGCGAGCCGGGTGGCGGCCATGGCCAGCGGCCGCATGTCGGGGTGCTTGATCTTCCAGCGCCCGGACATCTGCTCGACGACCAGCTTGGAGTCCATCCGGACCTCGAGGTCGGCGCCAGGCGTGTGCTCGTTGTACAGCTCGAGGCCGGCGATCAGCCCGCGGTACTCGGCCACGTTGTTGGTCGCGATCCCGATGCGCTCGGCGCGCTCCGCGATCACGTCACCGGTGTCGGCGTCCATCAGGACGGCGCCGTACGCGGCCTCACCGGGGTTCCCGCGCGAGCCGCCGTCGGCCTCGATGACGACGGACCGGTGCCCCGCGTCCGAACCTGCTGCCATCAGATGCCGGACTCCGCCGTCCGCACCAGGATCCGCTGGCACTCCTCGCAGCGGATCACCTCGTCCGACGGCGCCTTGGCGATCACGCCGAGGTCGGCGGCGGTGAGCTGGAGGCTGCAGCCCTCGCAGCGGCGGGCACGCAGTACGGCGGCGCCAACGCCGCCCTTCTGCTCGCGGAGCTTGGTGTAAAGCGCCATCAGGTCCTCGGGCAGCCCCTGGATGGCGACGCTGCGCTGCCGGGTGACGTCCGCGACCTCGACGTCCAGCTCGCCGGACTTCTTGTCGCGCGCGGTCGTCAGAGCTGCGGCGCGCTCGTCGAGCTCGGCCAGCTTGGCCGTGTGGCGGCTGAGCTCGGCCTGAGCGTCCTCGAGCTGCTGCATCACCTCGAGCTCGGTGTCCTCCAGCTCGGAGATCCGTCGCTGCAGCGACACCATCTCGTGCTGCATGCGCTCGAGGTCCTTCGGGTTCGTGATCAGGCCCTTGTCCATGCGGTCCTGGTCGCGCTCGCGCCGGGCCTTGACCTGCTCGACGTCGGCGTCGGCCTTGCGCTGCTCGCGGCTCAGGTCGTCGACCAGGATCTTCGCGTCGCGCGCCTGGGTGTCGACGTCGGCGCGCTCGGCGCCGAGCGCGGCCAGCTCCTTGCTCTCGGGCAGGCTGGCCAGCTGGTGGCGCAACAGGTCGATCCGGGAGTCGAGCTCCTGGACGTCGAGCAGCTTGAGCTGGGAAAAGGCGTCGGCTTTCAGCGCGGGGCTCCTTGGCTGGTTGTGAGGCGGGTCAGCGGTCGATCCGGAAGGTCCACGGATCGGTGACGATGCTGCTCACCCGGGTGTCCACCGTATCTCCTCGCTCTTGGAGGGCTGTCAGCAGTTTGGCCTCGGCCACCGGCAGCCACGTCCACTCGGCGGCCCAGTGCGCCACGTCGACCAGCGCGGCGCCGTCGTGCTCGCGGAACTCGCCGGCCCGGTGGTGGCGGAGATCGGAGGTCACGTAGACGTCCGCGTCGAGCCCCAGGACCGTGTCGAGCATGAAGTCGCCGGACCCGCTGGCGACGACGACGCTCTCCACCATCCGGTCGGGATCGCCCGAGACCCGGACCCCGTGGGCGGTGCCAGGCAGCGCGTTGGAGACCTGCTCGGCGAAGGCCCGGAGGCTCATCGGCTCGGCGAGGCGCCCCGAGCGGCCGTGCCCGCGGGACGGCGAGCCGGCATCGTTGGCGAGCTCGATGACGTCGTACGCCGGCTCCTCGTACGGGTGCGCCGCGCGCAGCGCCGCGACGACAGCGGCCCGACGTACTCGCGGCAGCACCGCCTCGACCCGGACCTCCTCGACGACCTCGAGCTCGCCGGAACGACCGATCGTCGGGTTCGCCCCAGGGCCCGGCCGGAACCTGCCCTCCCCGGGCGTGCTGAAGGTGCAGCTGTCGTACTCACCGATCGCTCCCGCCCCGGCAGCGGTGATCGCCTCGCGTACACGCTCGGCGTCTGCCACCGGCACGAAGGTGACGATCTTGTCGGTGCCGTCGCTCGCCCCGACGACGACCTGCGGGTCCACGATGCCGACGGCCCGGGCGAGTGCCTCGTTGACGCCGTCAGCAGGCACGTCGGCGTTGGTGTGCGCCGTGAACAGACCGATCCCCGACCGGACCAGGTCGTGCACTACGCGGCCCTTGGGGTTGGTGGCCGCCACCGAGTTCACCGCGGTGAGCAACAGCGGGTGGTGGACGACGATGAGATCGGCGCCCCACTCGCGTGCCTCGGCCACCACGGCCGGTGCCGGGTCGACAGCGAACAGCACCTTCTCGACCTGCTGGTCCGGGTCGCCGCAGACGAGGCCGACAGCGTCCCACGACGCCGCCCACCGCGGGTCGTACCAGCCGTCGAAGAGGTCGGTCAGTGCGCGCAGCGAGACAGCCATGGGCGAAGACTAGCCAGGCAACCGGGCCTCGCTGAGGGAACCCTGGAAGGTGCGGCGTCAGCGGTCGTCGGAGCGGACCCGCACGGGCTCGGGCTCCTCGGGTTCCGCCACCATCGCCTGGCCGACCAGTTGGCCGACGAAGACGTGGGCCGCGACCGCGAGCATCACGTTGATGGGGTCCAGCGAGGCGAAGGCGAGAGCCAGCAGCGCAGAACTGATCACGAGGAGGATGTGGGTCGTGCGAAGCGAGAGCATCGTGAAACCTTCAGGCTAGGCAGTCGTTCGTCGCGTTCCCGGGTGCGCAGGCGCTGGAGTCATGGTGCCCGCAGCGTGCCCGCGTGAAACGTGCCCGTCCTACGCGGCCGGCTCGGCTTCCTTTTCGATCCGGTCTGCAACGGCGCTGACGCCCGCCCCGGCGACCAGCAGCGGCAGCACGGCGAACCAGTACTGGTGAGGCATCTGCCTGTCGCCCCCGCCGTCGGCGGAGAAGGTGTAGACCGCGACCATCATGACGAAGACGGCGGCCGCAACAGCCCACAGCACGTTCGCCAGGCCGGTGAGCACGCTCGCCGCCAGGCGCGTGAGGTCCGGCGCCGACAGCCCACCCACGTCTGACTTGCCCTGGTCCGGCGTCATGCGTTCTCCTGATCGTTCCCGAGCCCTGCGGGCGTGATGACGGGTTCGTCGCGGCCGGCGCGCTGCGTGGACGCCGAGACACGAGGAGTGGGCGCAGTAGGGATCGAACCTACGACCGCTGGTTTGTAAGACCAGAGCTCTACCGCTGAGCTATACGCCCCGAAAGCGACGGTCAGACTACGCGAGCGCTCACCGGGCCCACAAAAAGGCCCCGGGCGCGCGTACGGCCGCTGGCGTCTCGGGTCACCAGCGGCCGTAGCAATAACTATTGAACAGCCCCCGTGCACGAGTGTCATAGGAAACAGGCAATTCGCCCGGATTCTTTACTTTGGCGGTCCAGTCAGGTCGGCGAGCACGCGCGCCTGCTCTGCCAGATCACGCGGTTTGGGCGTCGCGTTGTGCACCGTCCAGCGCACCGCCCCCTCGAGGTCGACCACGTACGTCGACCTGGTCGCGCAGCCCCGGTCGGCGTCGAAGGCGCCGTACGCCGTCGCCACCTGCCCGTGCGGCCAGAAGTCCGACAACAGTGGAAGGTGCAGACTCTCCCGCTCTGCGAAGGCCCGCAGCGAGAACATCGGATCGCACGACACCGCGAGCAGCTGGACGCCGTCCGAGGTCAACTCGGGGTGCTCATCACGGATCGACCAGAACTCGCCCGTGCAGACGCGGCTGAACGCGTACGGGTAGAACATCACCACAACGACCTTGCTCCCCCGGTACGACGAGAGCCGATGGCGCTGGCCGTGCTGGTCGCGCAGCTCGAAGTCGGGTGCCTCCTGCCCTACGTCGAGCGGTGCAGCCATCGTCACTCCGCGCTGCCCACGCGATCTGAGAGCTCGCGCTTGAGCACCTTGCCGGTGGCGTTACGGGGCAGCTCGTCGAGGAACACGAAGTCGCGCGGCACCTTGTACCGGGCCAGGTTGCTCTTCACGTGGGCCTTGAGGGTGTCCTCGTCGACCTCGCCGCCCGACCGGAGCACCACGAAGGCGCACAGGCGCTTGCCGAACTCGTCGTCGTCTACCCCGACCGCGGCGGCTTCGACCACCGACTCGTGGCGGGCCAGGCAGTCCTCGACCTCCTGGGGGAAGACGTTCTCACCGCCCGACACGATCATCTCGTCGTCGCGACCCTCGACCAGCAGGTGGCCGTTCGCGTCGAACCGGCCGACGTCGCCGGTCGACATCAGGCCGTCGACCATGTCCTTGTGGCCGCCGCCGGTGTAGCCCTCGAACAGCAGGGTGTTGCCCACGAAGATCCGGCCCGACTCGCCGTCGGCGACCTCGTGGCCGTCGTTGTCGTAGATCTTCACGACGGTCGCCCACGGCGGCTTGCCGGCCGTGCCGGGAGCCTCGCGCAGGTCCTGCGGAGTCGCAATCGTCGCGTAGGCGACCTCGGTGGAGCCGTAGATGTTGAAGAGCGTGTCGCCGTACTGGTCCATCCAGGCGTTGCCGAGGTCGCCCGGCAACGCTGACCCGGAGGCAGCGACGACCTTCACCTTCGACAGGTCGTAGGAGTCGAGCACCTCCTGCGGCAGCTGGAGAATCCGCTGCAGCATCACCGGGATCACGACCAGCGAGTCGCAGTCGTCGCTCGGTGACGGCGCGCAGGCACTCCTCGGGGTCGAACCGGCGACGCAGCACGACGGTCGAGCCGAGCAGCATCGACAGCGCCCAGTGCGCCCAGCCCCAGGTGTGGAACAGCGGGGCGGCCACGTGGGTCCGCCACCCCTGCTTCAGCGGGAGCCGGGAGAGCAGCGCGACGGCGGCGTCGATGCCGGCCTCGCTGCGGGGCGCGCCCTTCGGAGTCCCCGTCGTACCCGAGGTGAGGATGATGATCCGGCTCGGCTTGGGCGGCGGCCGGTGGTCGGCGGTGCTGCCCTCGGCGATCAGCCGCTCGAGGGTCGTCGCCTCCGGGTCGTCGGAGTCGGTCCACGCCAGGACTCGGTCGGCGGAGGCGTTCCCGTCGAGCAGCTCGGTGAACTCCTCGTCGTGGACGACGACCGCCGGCTTCTCTCGATCGAGTACGTCGACCAGCTGGGGTCCGGCGAACGCGGTGTTGAGGTAGAGCATGTCGGCGCCGAGCTTGGCGGCGGCGATGCTCGCGTCGACGAAGCCACGGTGGTTGCGGCACATGATCGCCACGCCGTCCCCGGCACCGACGCCGCGACGGCGGAGCGAGTCGGCGAGCGCGTTGCTCCGCTCGTGCATCTCCTCGAACGTCAGCTCGCCGAGCTCGTCGACCAGGCCGACCTGGTGCGGAGCGCGCTGGGCCAGCGCGGTGAACCCGCCGGCCGGTCCGGTCCCCCACTGCAGCAGCGTCTTGCCCATCCGGAACAGGACGTGCGGCGGGTACGGCTTGATGATCCCGGCTTGACCGAGCACCCGGATCTGGGTGAGGTACTGGCCGACGCGTGCGGACGTGCTGTCTGCGATGCCCAAGAAAAGCTCCTCGTCGTGGACCCGGCTCGAACGGCGAGGGTCAGTGCGCGGTCTTCGGCGCGACGAGGCGGGTCGCGGTCCAGTCCTTGCTGACGCCGGCAGTGGTGGTCGTGGCCAGCCCTGCGATGGGCGCGGCCTCAGCGATGTCGGCGGGGTCGACGGCGCCGGGACGTCCGACCTTGGGCGTCAACAGCCAGATCACGCCGCCGCCGACGAGGTCGGTCAGCGAGTCGACGAGCGCGTCAACGAGGTCGCCGTCATCGTCACGCCACCACAGCAGGACGGCGTCGACCACGTTGCCGTAGTCGCCGTCCACGAGGTCGGCGTCGATGGTGTCTTCGATCTCGACCCTGAGGCTGTCATCGACGTCCTCATCCCAGCCGAGCTCCTGGACGACCAGGCCGGCCTTCAGTCCTAGCCGATCACCGATGGTCTGGGTGGCGGCGCCTTCCGGGCCACCCGAGGTCGCGCTCAAGCTGGGTCCTCCGTCCGTTCGCGTCCGGCGGCACTCTGCCCCCGAACGTTCGAGTTGATCCACTTGCGCGTAGTCCACCGGAACTCGACCCGCCGCGCAAGGGTCGGTACCGGCAGCCAGGCTACTGCCATGTGCGGCTCCGATACTCACGGACGCCCCGGACGGTCGCTGCGTCCGGCCTGAGCCCACCCGCCCCCACCCCCTACTGGGCGGTAAATACCGCCCTCGGTCAGGGCGTGACACGATGAAGGCGAGGGACTGCGCGACCCGCGGCCCTCGTCACTCAGAACGTGAACAACGCGAACGCGAGAGCAGAGGAACCCATGCCTGCAGGGTCTGAGCAGTCCACCGGGAACGGCGCGGAGAAGGAGAGCCCGGCCGTCTACCGTCCGGCGGTCATCCACGAGGGACTCCCGACACAGCTCCCGGACATCGACCCCGACGAGACGCTCGAGTGGCTCGACTCCTTCGACGCCATGCTCGACGAACGCGGCCGCGAGCGCGCCCGCTACGTGATGCTGCGGCTGCTCGAGCGCGCCCGCGAGAAGCAGGTCGGCGTCCCGGCGCTCCGGTCCACCGACTACATCAACACGATCCCGCCCGAGCGCGAGCCCTGGTTCCCTGGCGACGAGGAGATCGAGCGCCGGATCCGCGCGTTCATCCGCTGGAACGCCGCGGTGATGGTGTCGTCCGCGAACCGCAAGGGCCTCGAGGTCGGCGGCCACATCGCGACGTACCAGTCGGCGGCGTCGCTGTACGAGATCGGCTTCAACCACTTCTTCCGCGGCAAGGACCACGAGGGTGGCGGCGACCAGATCTACATCCAGGGTCACGGCTCCCCCGGCATCTACGCCCGCGCCTTCCTCGAGGGCCGGCTCGACGAGCAGCAGCTCAGCCGGTTCCGCCAGGAGGTGCAGCACGGCGTCGGCCAGGGACTGCCGTCGTACCCGCACCCGCGCCTGATGCCGGAGTTCTGGGAGTTCCCGACCGTGTCGATGGGCCTCACCGCCATCAACGCGATCTACCAGGCCCGGTTCAACCGCTACATGGACAACCGCGGCATCAAGGACACCAGCCAGCAGCACGTCTGGGCGTTCCTCGGTGACGGCGAGATGGGTGAGCCGGAGTCGCTCGGCGCGATCGGGCTCGCCGCCCGCGAGGAGCTCGACAACCTCACCTTCGTCGTCAACTGCAACCTGCAGCAGCTCGACGGCCCGGTGCGCGGCAACGGCAAGATCATCCAGGAGCTGGAGTCGATCTTCCGCGGCGCCGGCTGGAACGTCATCAAGGTCGTCTGGGGTCGCGAGTGGGACGACCTGCTCGCCCGCGACGTGGACGGCGTCCTCGTCAACCGGATGAACACCACCCCGGACGGCCAGTTCCAGACGTACTCCACCGAGGAGGGCTCCTACATCAGGGACCACTTCTTCGGCGTCGACCCGCGCCTGCGCGCGATGGTCGAGCACATGTCGGACGAGCAGATCGTGAAGCTGCCGCGCGGCGGCCACGACTACCGCAAGGTGTTCGCCGCGTTCGACGCAGCCACCAAGCACACCGGCCAGCCGACCGTCATCCTGGCGAAGACCATCAAGGGCTGGACGATCGACGCCCTCGAGGGTCGCAACGCCACGCACCAGATGAAGAAGCTGACCAAGGACGACCTGAAGAAGTTCCGCGACCGGCTCTACCTGCCGATCAGCGACAAGGAGATCGACGGCGCCGACATCGCCCCGTTCTTCCACCCCGGCAAGGACGCCCCGGAGATCGAGTACATGATGGAGCGGCGTCGTGAGCTCGGCGGGTCGCTGCCGAAGCGCGTGAACCGCTCGACGCTGCCGAAGCTCCCCGGCGACGAGATGTACGCCGAGCTGAAGCAGGGCTCCGGCAAGCAGGCGATCGCGACGACGATGGCGCTGGTCCGGCTGCTCCGCGACCTGATGAAGGACAAAGAGATCGGCCACCGCATCGTGCCGATCGCGCCGGACGAGTTCCGCACGTTCGGCATGGACTCGATGTTCCCGACGGCGAAGATCTACCAGCCGGCCGGCCAGACCTACGAGTCCGTCGACCGCAAGCTGCTGCTCACGTACAAGGAGTCGGCGCAGGGGCAGCTGCTCCACGAGGGCATCTCAGAGGCGGGCGCGATGGCGTCCGCGACAGCCGCGGGCTCGGCGTACACCACGCACGGCGAGCACATGATCCCGTTCTACATCTTCTACTCGATGTTCGGGTTCCAGCGCACCGGTGACTCGATCTGGGCGATGGCCGACCAGCTCGCCCGCGGGTTCCTGGTGGGCGCCACCGCCGGTCGTACGACGCTGACCGGTGAGGGCCTCCAGCACGCCGACGGACACTCCCCGCTGCTGGCAGCGACCAACCCGGCGGTCGTCCACTACGACCCCGCACTCGCGTACGAGGTCAGCCACATCGTCCAGGACGGCCTGCGCCGGATGTACGGCTCGACAGAGGGTCACCCCGACGGCGAGGACGTCATCTACTACCTGACGGTCTACAACGAGCCGACGGTGCAGCCGAAGGAGCCGGAGAACGTCGACGTCGAGGGCCTGCTGCGCGGCATCCACCACGTCGCCGTCCCCCCGGAGGTCTCGAACGGCAACGGGGGCTCGGTGCCGCGCGTGCAGCTGCTCGCGTCCGGTGTCGGCTTCCCCTGGGTGACCGAGGCGCAGCGCCTGCTGGCCGAGGAGTGGGGCGTGGCCGCCGACGTCTGGTCGGTGACCTCGTGGAACGAGCTCGCGCGCGACGGTGTCGCGGTCGAGGACTGGAACCTCATGCACCCCTCCGAGTCACCGCGAGTCCCGTACATCACGGACAAGCTCAAGGAGGCCGAGGGCCCGTTCGTCGCGGTCAGCGACTACATGTGCGCCGTACCGAACCAGCTCGCCAAGTGGATCCCGGGCGACTACCACGTGCTGGGTACGGACGGCTTCGGCTTCGCCGACACCCGGCCGGCCGCCCGTCGCTACTTCCACGTCGACGCGCAGTCGGTCACGGTCCAGGCGCTCGCAGCCCTCGCTGCGCGTGGCGAGATCAAGACCGAGGTCGTGCAGGAAGCCTTCGACAAGTACCGGATCGACGACCCCACCGCGGTGAGCGGCGTGAAGCAGGAGGGCGGCGACGCCTGACGGCGTGGCTGTCACCGTCACACCCGCGCAATTGACCCCGTACGACATCGAATTCGCTCACGAGGCCGTCACAACTCGGACAATTGACCGGTTGTGACGGCCGACGGGTCTGTCGGCGTCGCAGCGGCGGGCTGCTTGTTAGGCGATGTCCTCGGCCTGCAGCGCCGCGATCGGGGCGGGCAGCGGCGTCTGCTTGCCGGCCTTGAGGAGGGCCCGCCAGCGGCCTCGGTGGTAGGAGGCCGGCGGGTTCATCCGGATGAAGTCGTTGACGATCTTCACGAAGCGCTGCGGGTGGTCCTTGTGCGGGAAGTGTCCCGCGTTGGCGATCACCTCGACCATCGCGGCCGGCGCCATCTCCGCGGCGTTCCCGGCGTGCCGGACGGGGATGACGGCGTCGTCGGTGCCCCAGATGACGCACATCGGCATCGCGGCCGTGAGGTAGGCACGGTCCGCCATCGTCACGACCTGGCCGCGCCAGTCGACGACGGCGCTGACGACCTGCCTGATGGCCGCCCTGGTCTTGCGGTCGCGCAGCGACTCCACGAGGTTCGCGACCTCGTCGAGGTCACGGGCCTTGGAGACCCCCGAGGCGGCGAGGCTCCGAAGCGTCAGGGTGGCCACGTGCCGCACGCCCGGCATCGTCACGACCCCCATCGCCGTGTGGAATCCGGGCAGCGTCACCGCGCGGATGGCGGGCGTGACCTCGGGGCCGAGCCCACCGGGGGCGACCAGGATCATCCGCTCGGTGCGCTCGGGGAACTGGTACGCGAACTGCATCGCCACCCCGCCGCCGAGGCTGTGGCCGACCACGGTCACCTTGTCGATCCCCAGCACCGTGAGCAGGTCGCGCATGCCGTTGGCGTAGCCGCCGACGCTGTAGTCGGCCCGCGGTTTGGCCGACTGGCCGTGCCCGAGCAGGTCCGGCGCGATCACGGTGTAGCGGCGACTCAGGGCCTGGATCACGGGCGCCCAGGTGGTGTGGTCACACCCGAGTCCGTGAAGCAGCAGCAGCGCCGGTCCGGAGCCGGTCTTGACGAACGCGCGCTTGTGCCCGTGGATCGTGAGGTACTGGACCTCAGGGGCCTTGGGCATCGATCTGCTCCTCGTTGACTTGGTCTTGTGACTCTAACCACAACTGAGCACAAATGCCGCACCAAACCCCAGTGAATATTGGGGAATCTCGCCCTTGCGCCCGTTTTGTAATGACACGAAATCCCGGTCTTCGACTCGATCCCGCCCGGGCCAGGCGGGCTCCGGACTAGGCTCGCCGTATGGCGACTCGCGCGCAGATCGCCCGACGGCTGCAGAAGTCCGTCGGCGGTCTCACCACGATGACGCTGGAGCGCATGGAGCGCGAAATGCCCTGGTTCCGGCAGCTCTCCGCCGAGGACCGGTCCTGGATCGGGATGATCGTGCAGGCCGGCATCAACGCGTTCGTCGCCTGGTACCGCGAACCGGACGCCGGCTCCCCCATCACCGTCGAGGTGTTCGGCGCGGCTCCGCGCGCGCTCACCGGGGTTGTCACCCTTCACCAAACGGTCGAGATGGTGCGGCTGACCATCGAGGTGGTCGAGGAGAACGTCGTCGAGGCCGCTGGCGACGAGGATGCAGCGGCCGTACGAGAGGCCGTCGTCCGCTATGCCCGCGAGGTCGCGTTCGCCACCGCCGAGGTGTACGCCCGGGCGGCCGAGATGCGCGGCGCTTGGGATGCACGGCTCGAGGCCCTCGTCGTCGACTCGGTTCTGCGTGCCGAGGCCGACGAGACGACGCGATCACGCGCCAGTGCCCTCGGCTGGGAGTCGAAGGGCGACGTCGTGGTGGTGCTGGGCAAGGTCCCGACCGCGGACGCCGCCGTCCAGGCAAGGGAGAGCCTCTTCGACGACGTACGACGCTCCGCTCGCCACGTCGGGCTCGATGCGCTGTGCGCGGTCCAGAGCGACCGGCTCGTCGTCGTCCTGGGTGGCGTGGACAACCCCGACAAGGCGGGAGCCGCCGTGGCGCAGCACTTCGGCGACGGCCCGGTCGTGGTCGGACCGCTGGTGCCGGACCTGGTGCACGCCTACGTGTCCGGCCGCGCAGCTGTGGCCGGCCTACGTGCTGCTCCCGGGTGGCCGGACGCCCCGCGGCCGGTCACGAGCGACGACCTGTTGCCCGAGCGTGCGCTCTCCGGCGACGGTCACGCGCGTCGACAGTTGGTCCAGGACGTGTTCGTACCCCTGCTCGAGGCGGGTGACCCCACCCTCGACACGGTGTCGGCGTACCTCGACCACGGAGGGTCGATCGAGGGCACCGCGCGGGCGATGTTCGTGCACGCGAACACGGTGCGGTACCGGCTTCGCCGCGCGTCGGAGGTGACCGGTTTGTCTGTCAGTGATCCACGACAGGCCTACACGTATCGGGTCGCTCTCACGCTGGGAAGGCTCAGTCCACCCGAGACACACGCCTCACCCTCTTTGTAGGATCCCTACAAAGACGCGCGGTCGAGATTCGTACTGGATACATGCGGCCTCAAGCGCCTCGGCCCGGCACAGTTGGAGCGTGCTCGTCATTGTCGCTCCCGGACAGGGATCCCAGACCCCCGGTTTCCTCGCCCCCTGGGTGGAGAACCCGACCTTCGCCGACCGCCTGAACTGGCTCTCCGCCGTCAGCGGTCTCGACCTGGTGCACTACGGCACCAAGGCCGACGCGGAGACCATCCGCGACACCGCAGTGGCCCAGCCGCTGCTCGTCGCCTCCGGCCTGCTGGCCGCCCTCGAGCTCTTCCCGCACCCCGCCGACGCGTTCGGCCGCGTCGGCGCCGTGGCCGGGCACAGCGTCGGTGAGCTCACCGCCGCGGCCGGTGCCCGCGCCATCACCGCCGAGCAGGCGATGGTGCTGGTCCGTGAGCGTGGCCGCTCCATGGCCGAGGCCGCCGCAGCCACCCCGACCAGCATGACCGCGATCCTCGGCGGCGACCGTGACGAGGTGCTGGCCAAGCTCGCCGAGCACGGTCTCACCGCCGCCAACGACAACGGCCCCGGCCAGGTCGTCGCCGCCGGAACCGTCGAGCAGCTCGCCAAGCTCGAAGCCGACCCGCCGGCCAAGGCCCGCCTGATGCCGCTGTCGGTCGCGGGAGCGTTCCACACCGAGCACATGGCGCCCGCCGTGCAGGTGCTGGCGACGCTGGCCCGCTCGGTCTCCACCCACGACCCGCGTACGACGCTGATCTCGAACCGTGACGGCCAGATCGTGCACGACGGCCGCGAGGTGCTGAAGCGCATCGTCACCCAGGTCAGCAGCCCGGTCCGCTGGGACCTCTGCATGGAGACGATGCTCGACCTCGGCGTCACCGGCATCCTCGAGATGCCGCCGGCCGGTGCGCTGACCGGCATCGCGAAGCGCGCGATGAAGGGCGTCGAGACGTTCGCCCTCAAGACCCCGGACCAGCTCGACGACGCACGGGCCTTCTGCGACAAGCACGGGTCGCCGTCCGAGCGCGGTACGACGCCGACGTGGCGGATGCTCGTCGCCCCGGCCAAGGGCACCTTCCACCAGGCACCCGACCTGCACGAAGGCGACGCCATCGCCCCCGAGAGCTCGATCGGCTCTGTTGCCAGCTCGCGCGACGAGACCACCGTGCGTGCGCCGCACGGCGGAACCATCGTCGAGTGGCTCGTCCACGACGGCGACCTCGTCTCCCCTGGCCAGCCGTTGATCCGTCTCCACCCTGAGGGAGTTTCCGTATGAGCCGCCAGTTCACGTCCTCCGACGGCGCGCAGCACACCGCGATCCTCGGAATCGGCAGCTACCGCCCGAGCCGGGTGATCCCGAACGCCGACGTCATCGAGGCGATCGACTCCTCCGACGAGTGGATCCAGCAGCGGTCCGGCATCAAGCAGCGCCGCTGGGCCGACCCGGAGGAGACGATCACGGCGATGTCCGTGGCCGCCTCGCGCAAGGCCATCGAGCACGCCGGGATCGACGTCGAGCAGATCGACGCCGTGATCGTGGCGACCGTTTCGCACATGTTCCAGACGCCCGCAGTCGCGACGATGATCGCCCACGAGCTCGGCACCAACCGGCCCGCGGCGTTCGACATCTCCGCGGCCTGCGCCGGCTTCTGTCACGGGATCGCGCTCGGCTCCGACATGGTCCGCGCCGGCAGCGCCAAGCACGTGCTCGTGATCGGCGTCGAGCGACTGTCCGACCTCACCGATGTCGGCGACCGCGGTACGGCGTTCATCTTCGCCGACGGCGCGGGCGCTGCGATCGTCGGTCCGAGCGACGAGCCCGGCATCGGACCGGTCGTCTGGGGCTCCGACGGCGAGCAGTTCGACCTGATCCGTCAGAAGGAGGACTGGCGCGACGTCCTCAAGCAGGAGCGTCCCGGCATGCCGCACCTGGTGATGCAGGGCAACGCCGTCTTCCGCTGGGCCGCCTTCGAGATGGCCAAGGTCGGACAGGCCACCCTGGACAAGTCCGGGATCAGCGTCGAGGACGTCGACGTCTTCGTCCCGCACCAGGCCAACATGCGCATCATCGACGCCATGGCGCGGTCGATGAAGCTGCCCGAGCGCGTGAAGATCGCGCGTGACATCGCCGAGCAGGGCAACACTTCGGCGGCCTCCATTCCCCTCGCCCTCGATCGGATGATCGAGGAAGGCGAGGCCAAGAGCGGCGACACGGCGCTGCTCATCGCCTTCGGAGCCGGCCTGGCGTACGCCGCCCAGGTCGTGAAGGTCCCCTGACGGCGCTCCGGGGCAACTCCCCGGAGCGCCATCCGTGGCCACTGACGCAGCACCGCACCACTGCACCACCGTTCACGCAACCACCCCACCATGAAGGAGAGCCCCAGATGGCTACCACCGAGGAAATCCGCGACGACCTGGCCGAGATCGTCAATGAGGTCGCGGGCATCCCCGCTGAGGACGTTCAGCTCGACAAGTCCTTCGTCGACGACCTGGACGTCGACTCCCTGTCGATGGTCGAGGTCGTCGTCGCCGCTGAGGAGAAGTTCGACGTCAAGATCCCGGACGACGAGGTCAAGAACCTCAAGACCGTGGGCGACGCGGTTGCGTTCATCGAGCGCGCCCAGAACGGCTGACCCAACCCAGTACCACCCCGCGGGCAGCAGTTGCTGACCGCAGTCGACCAGACGAGGTGAAGATTCAGATGAGCGCCACGCGTGTCGTCGTGACCGGTCTCGGCACGACCTCCCCCGTTGGCGGTGACGTGCCCAGTACCTGGGCCGCACTGCTGGCCGGCCAGTCCGGCGTCGGACCGATCAAGCACGACTGGGCCGAGCAGCTCGGCACCCAGATCGCCGCCGAGGTCGCCGTCGACCCGACGGACGTGCTGGAGCGCGTCCGTGCCCGTCGGCTCGACCGCTCAGGTCAGCTCGCCCTGGTCGCAGCACTCGAGGCCTGGGCCGACTCCGGGCTGGCCGGCGAGGACGACGCGTCCTCCTCGGTCGACCCGGAGCGGCTCGGCGTCGCCATGGCGTCGGGGATCGGCGGCGTCACCACGCTGCTGAGCAACTACGACGCGCTCAAGGAGAAGGGCCCCCGCCGGGTGTCGCCGCTGGCGATCCCGATGCTGATGCCCAACTCCCCCGCGGCCAACATCGGTCTGGCGATCGGTGCGAAGGCCGGCGTGCACACGCCCGTCTCGGCCTGCGCGTCGGGCAACGAGGCGATCGCGCTCGGCATCGACATGATCCGACTCGGCCGCGCCGACGTCGTCGTCGTCGGTGGCACCGAGGCCGCCGTACACGCGCTGCCGATGGCCGCCTTCGGCCAGATGATGGCGCTGTCGAAGCGGAACGACGACCCGGCCGCGGCTTCGCGTCCGTGGGACAAGGGCCGCGACGGCTTCGTGCTCGGTGAGGGCGCGGCGGCGCTCGTCCTCGAGTCCGCGGAGCACGCAGAGAAGCGCGGCGCCAAGGTGTACGCCGAGGCTGCCGGTGCCGGCATCACGGCCGACTCGCACGACATCGCGCAGCCCGACCCCGCCGGTCGGGGCGCCACGCGGGCGATGAAGATCGCCCTGCGCGAGGCCGGGATGAGCCCGTCCGACGTGCACCACATCAACGCGCACGCCACGTCGACGCCGCAGGGCGACGTCGCCGAGGCCGGCGCGATCCGCCACGCTCTCGGTGACGCGGCCGGTCAGGTCATCGTCACCTCGACGAAGTCGATGACCGGACACCTGCTCGGCGCGGCCGGCGCCCTGGAGTCGGTGGCGACGATCCTGGCGCTGTACCACCGCGTGGTACCGCCGACGATCAACCTCGACGACCCCGAGGATGTCGGGCTCGACCTGGCCGACAAGCAGCGCACGCTGCCCGCGGGCACCATCGGCGGGCTGAACAACTCCTTCGGCTTCGGCGGACACAACGTCGCCCTGGCCTTCCGCAGCGTCTGAACCTCACCCGGGAGCACCCCGCATGACGACAGCAACGACCACCCCCGCCGCTCCGGCGAAGCCCGCGAAGCTGCCTCGTGAAGAGGACCCTCGTAACCCGAACCACCGCCTCGCGGCGCTGTTCGACGAGGGCACCCTCGAGCTGATCACCGAGGACGACGGCAGCGGCATGCTCGCCGCGGTCGGCCGGATCGACGGGACGCACGTCGTGGCGTTCTGCTCGGACCCGACGGTCATGGGTGGGGCGATGGGCGAGGTCGGCTGCAAGGCCGTCGTCCATGCGTACGAGCGCGCCCTGGCCGACCGGGCACCGATCATCGGGCTCTGGCACTCGGGCGGTGCGCGGCTGGCGGAGGGCGTGCTGTCGCTGCACGCAGTCGGCCTGATCTTCCACGTGATGACCCAGGCCTCCGGCAAGATCCCGCAGATCTCGGTCGTGCTCGGTCCTGCTGCGGGTGGCGCTGCGTACGGTCCGGCGCTGACCGACGTCGTGATCCTGGGACCCGAGGGCCGGATCTTCGTGACCGGGCCGGACGTCGTGCGTTCGGTGACCGGTGAGGACGTCGACATGCTGCGGCTGGGCGGCCCGGAGCCGCACGGCCGGCGCTCGGGCGTCGTCCACGTGCTCACCGAGAGCGAGGTCGAGGCGCTGCAGCGGGCGCGCAGCCTTGCGACGCTCCTCGGGGCGCAGGGGACGCTGGAGCTGAAGCAGGTCGAGGACATCGACCTGTCGCAGATGCTGCCCGAGTCGAAGAAGCGGGCGTACGACGTGCACCCGTTGGTCGAGGCGATCCTCGACCCGGACACCGCCCAGGAGCTGCACGCTCGCTGGGCGCCGAACATCGTCACTGCGCTCGGCCGCTTCGGTGGCCGGACGGTTGGCGTCGTGGCCAACAACCCGCTGAGGCTGGGCGGCTGCCTGGACTCGCTGTCGGCGGAGAAGGCGTCGCGGTTCGTGCGGATGTGTGACGCGTTCGGTGTGCCGCTCATCGTGCTGGTCGACGTACCCGGGTACCTCCCGGGTGTCGGTCAGGAGTGGGACGGCGTCGTGCGACGCGGGGCGAAGCTGCTGCACGCCTTCGGTGAGACCGTCGTTCCCCGGGTGACGCTGGTGACCCGGAAGACGTACGGCGGCGCCTACATCGCGATGAACGCACGCTCGCTCGGCGCCACGAAGGTGTTCGCGTGGCCGGGTGCCGAGGTGGCGGTGATGGGCGCGGTCGCCGCGATCCGGATCCTGCACCGGCGCAAGCTGCTGGAAGTCGCCCCGGAGCTCCGCCCGCAGGTGGAGGCCGAGCTCGCCGCTGAGCACGAGCGGATCGCGGGTGGCGTCGACAAGGCTGTCGAGATCGGGGTCGTGGACGAGGTCGTCGAGCCGTCTGCAACTCGTACCGCGATCGCGAAGGCCATCGTCGACGCGGGCATCGTCCAGCGCGGCGCGCACGGCAACATCCCGCTGTAGGGGGTCGCTCCGCGGCACCGCGAGGTGCACGATGAGGGCATGAGCGGACGCGACCTGGACCTCAGTGCGATGGGTGCGGTGACGCTGAGCCTGGCGATGCTGATGGTCTACCTCTGGATCATGAGCATGGAGTCCGACCAACCGGTGTACTGGTTCGTGGCCGCGCTCATCGTCGGCACGGTCGGGGCTGGGTACGGCGCACCCGCCAACTCGCCGTACCGGCTGGCGGCACTCATCGTGGCCGGGTTGGTGCTGATGGCTGCCGGCCTGTTGGCGATCCTCTCGATCGGGCTGCCGATCCTGGTCGCCGGCGTGCTCTGCCTCATCGCGGCCGTGCGCCACGGTGTGGCCGTGAAACCTGAGTGAGTCAGGCGATCAGGCGGTGAGCAGCTGGGCGAGGGCGGCCTCGGCCGGGGTCGCTGACTGGAAGGCACGCTGACCGAGCGCGTGGGTGCCGTGGCCGTCGACTCGGTACCAGTAGCCGTGGGGCGTGCGCCAGAGGTAGACACCGGGGACCGGTTGATGATGGCGCCAGCCAGGCGCGTGGGTCTTCACGCGGTGGGCCGTCCGACCGAGTGGACCGAGGTTGCCGATCCGGGTCTGCCCCGGCGGCCCTCCCCTGGCGGGTTCGACGTACCGCATGGTGTGGTCAGCATCCTTGCGGCGGGAGAGGTTTCCGACTGAACGGGAAGACACACGACGGCGTGCGTAGGTGCAGCTGCTCGCGCATTCTCGCCGGCACCTCGTACGAGTCGACCGGATGGTCGGCCGCTAGGTCGATCACCGGCTTGATGGTGACGTTTGCGTGACGTAGGAACTCTCGGGCCTGCGCGACGGTGATGGGGCCGACGCCCTCCATGCGGACGACGCCGCGTGCTTCACCGGCGAGGGCTGCGTCGAACGCCTCCTTGGAGAGGTGGAGGTAGAGCGTGGCGGGTGAGCGGACGAGGCGGCTGGGAGTGGTCTCGACAGGCTCGACCAGCGGATCCGGCTCGGGAGTGGTCTCGACAGGCTCGACCAGCGGATCGGCTGGCTCGACCAGCGTCGTGGCTTCGTACTTGGTGACGAGGGCAAGTGCTCGAGCCGGAGTCGCGAGGATTCCGAGCGCCTTGGACCGGCGTGCTCCGACCGGGTCGGTGTCGCCTTCGAGCAACAGGATCTGAGCGATACGGTCGCACATCGCGACGAAGAAGATCGCATCGCCGGCAGCAGCCTTGGCGATCACGGTCTTCAACCCGTACTCGTTGCACTGCCCCGTCGCCACGAACCGCTCCATCGCGGCGGCGATCCGACGTGACTCCGCACCCTCTGGATCGGCTTCGATGATCTTGGCCTCCAGCAGATCCTGGAAGCGGCTCCAGGGCAACGATCCGAGGTACGGCGTCGTCGCCGAGTCCACCGTCTGTGCTTGTTCGAGCGTAAGGCCGACGGCGCGGGTCCGGGACGCCACCTGCCGCACCTGCCAGACCCTGACCTGGCCGGTCTTGAGCTCGTCCCAGAGCCGCGGCAGGCGGTGCCGTACGTCGACTGCGTCTGCCATCAGGATCGACGCGGCGAAGGTGCTTCTGCCCAGCAGACAGCCGAGCTCGGCGGCGGCGAATTCGCCGACCAACGGAGTGCCGGCACCACCGGACTGCTTCACGCGTTCGCTGCCCGGCAGTACGCGCCCTGAACCCGCACCTGCGGCGATGGAACGGTCATCGTGGAGGTCGGCCCAGTGGGCCGCGAGTACGAACTCCGCGACCTCGGCCTCGATCAGACGAGCGTGGTTCTCGACGAGGGCAGCGGCCGCTGACTGCCCGTCCGTCTCGTCGATCCACTCCAGCTCCATGACGAGAACCTACGGGGCACCACCGACAGTTTCGGGCGGGAATCTCGTTGTGGGTAAGGGGAAAGTGGTCTCGACAAGCTCGACCAGCGGTGCCAATCCCGGTGGTTGAGGAGCGAACGGAGTGAGCGTCTCGAAACCACCAATGGTCTCGACAAGCTCGACCAGCGGTGGGTGGTCTCGACTGGCTGGACCAGCGGTGGGTGGTCTCGACGGGCTCGACCAACGGCTTCTGCTCGACCAGCGGGGCGCGCGTGGCTCGGTAGGATCGGCGACCATGAAGCGGTTCCTGGTCGTCGCGGTCATTGGCTACCTGACAATCGGGCTGGTGGTCGCGCTTCGCACCATGCCTCAGCAGATGTACGTGTGCCCGGCCCCGGAAGAACCTCATGGCGAGGTCACGTACGGCGGGCTGGATGCGCCACCCCGTGACGACTGTCGGCCCACCGAGACGACGGGTGACCGGCTGACCTGGATGGCAGTTGTGACGCCGCTGTGGCTGCCTGGCGCCGTGGTCATGATTCCGGTGTTCGTCCTCAAGGGGCTGTCGAACGTTGAGGAGAACCGGCAGTTGGAGAACTCGACCGGCGGGTAGGAGTGGTCTCGACAAGCTCGACCAGCGGGTTCGGCTCGACCGGCGGCTAGGAGTGGTCTCGACAAGCTCGACCAGCGGGTTCGGCTCGACCGGCGGCTAGGAGTGGTCTCGACAGGCTCGACCGGCGGGAGCAGTGGTCTCGACGAGCTCGACCAGCGGGTTCGGCTCGACCGGCGGGTGGGCTCGACCGGCGGCTAGGGCGGTGGGCGGCCGGAGGTTTTCAGGGTGGCCGTGCCTGGGGCGGCCTCGGCCCACGAGCCCGTGAGCTCCAGCACCGCCAACGCCGATGTCGTCATCTCCACCCATTCGCCCGACAGCAGGCTCACCAGGTCCTCGACACCGGGGTTGTGTCCGACCAGGACGGCAGTCGCCGCCTCATCCGGGAGGTCCTGCACGACCGCCAACAACTCCCGGGCCGACGCGGCGTACACGCGGTCGTCCTCGCGCATGTGGGGCGGGTCGGCCAGCTCGGCCACCACCAGCTCCCACGTCGCGCGTGCACGTTCTGCGGGCGACACCACCGCGAGGTCGACGCGACCGACGTTCTGGGCAAGCCACCGACCGGCCTCGGGCGCCTGACGCCGTCCACGAGGAGCCAGCGGCCGGTCGATGTCGGCGTCGTCGCCGGACCAGTCCGACTTCCCGTGCCGCAGCACGATCAGCGTGTGTGCGGCCATCCGATCACGTACCCGTGAGGTGCTCGGGCCGGACCGGCACGCGCGTCAGCGCCAGCCCCGTGGCCGCGCGGATCGCCGCGACGATCGCGGGCGTCGACGAGATCGTGGGCGGCTCCCCCACGCCGCGCAGCCCGTACGGCGCGTGCGGATCGGCCAGCTCGAGCACGTCGACGCGCATCGGCGGCATGTCGAGCACCGTCGGGATCAGGTAGTCGGTGAACGACGGGTTCCGCACCAGCCCGTCGACGACCTGGATCTCCTCCATCACCGCCAGCCCGAGCCCCTGGGCGCTGCCGCCGTGGATCTGCCCCAGCACGGCACTGGGGTTGATCGCGTGCCCGACGTCCTGGGCGCAGTCGAGCGAGACGACCTTGACCAGCCCGAGCTCCACGTCGACGTCGACCACGGCCCGGTGGGCGGCGAACGCGAACTGCACGTGCGCATCTCCTTGCCCGGTCTCAGGGTCGAGCGTGGTGGTGGGTCGGTGCCGCCACTCGACGGTCCGCTCGATGCGTTCGTCGCCGAGCAGGTCCACCAGCGTGGTCACCACTTCACCTGCGGCCCCGACCACGCCGCCGTCCTGCAGTGACAACGACGACGTCGGCAGGCCGGTCACCGCCGCCGCACGCGCCAGAAGCTCGGCGGCCACCTCTCGACACGCCGCCTGTACGGCGCCACCGGTCACGTAGCTCTGGCGCGACGCCGACGTGGACCCGGCGCTGCCCACCGTGGTGTCGGCGGTCCGGATCTGCACGCGGTCGACGCCGAGCTCCGTCCGCGCCACCTGCCCCTGCAGGGTGACCAGCCCCTGGCCGACCTCGACGGCGGCAGTGTGCACGGAGACGACCGGCTCGCCGCCCAGCACCTCGATGCCGACCAGCGCGGTCGAGTAGTCGTCGAAACCCTCGGAGAAGCAGATGTTCTTGATCCCGACGCCGTAGCCGACTCCGCGTACGACGCCCTCGCCGTGCGTGCTGTTCGCGACGCCGCCCGGGAGGCCCCGGATGTCGGCGCCGGACGCGGTCCGGCAGCGGCATGTCGCGCACTCGGCGTACCAGCTCGGCCACGGGCGCCGCCGAGTCGAGCACCTGTCCGGTGGCCACCTGGTCGCCCTCGCTCATGCCGTTCCGGATCCGGATCTCGGCCGGGTCGATCCCGACTGCCTCGGCGAGACGGTCCATCTGCGACTCGTACCCAAACGCTGCCTGCACCGCCCCGAACCCGCGCATCGCCCCGCACGGCGGGTTGTTCGTGTAGACGCCGTAGCAGTCGATCGCGACGTTGGGTACGACGTACGGGCCGGCGCCGAGCGTGGCGGCGTTCGCCACCACGGCCGGCGAGCTCGATGCGTAGGCGCCACCGTCGAGGACGATCTCCGCCTTCACGTACACCAGGCGGCCGTCCGTGTCGGCGCCGTGCTCGTAGCGCATCCGCGCCGGATGCCGGTGCACGTGGCCGAAGAACGACTCCTCGCGCGAGTAGACCATCTTCACCGGGCGTCGCGTGCGGAGCGCGAGCATGCACGAGTGCACCTGCATCGACAGGTCCTCGCGAGCACCGAAGGCGCCTCCCACTCCGGCCAGCGTGATCCGGACCAGGTCCTCGTCGAGGCCCAGCGCGTACGCCACCTGGCTCCGGTCGACGTGCAGCCACTGGGTGGCCACGAACAGGTCGACGCCGCCGTCGACCGCGGGCACGGCGAGCCCCGACTCGGGGCCGAGGAAGGCCTGGTCCTGCATGCCGACCTCGTACTCCCCCGACACGACCACCGGGGCCGGCGCCTCCGGGTCGCCTCGACGGATCCGCACGTGCCGCAGCGTGTTCCCGCCCGGGTTCTGCGGGTGCAGCGGCTCGGTGTCACCGAACGCCGCAGCCCGGGAGTCGGTCACGGGCGGGAGCTCGTCGTACTCCACCTCGACGAGGTCCAGCGCGCGACGAGCCGTCTCCGGGTGGTCGGCGGCGACGAGCACCACCGGCTCGCCCTGGTAGCGCACCCGGTCGGAGGCGAGCACGGGCTGGTCGCGGTGCTCGAGGCCGTACGCGTTCACGCCCGGGACGTCCTCATGGGTGAGGACGGCGAAGACGCCGGTCAACGCCAGGGCGCGCGCCGTCTCGATCTTCACGATCCGGGCGTGGGCGTGCGGGCTGCGCAACGTTGCGCCCCAGAGCATGCCGTCCATCCAGAGGTCGGAGGAGAACGCGAACTCGCCTCGAACCTTGAGCCCACCGTCGGGCCGGGTCGCGTCCTCCCCCACACCGTCCCGGATCCGGCCGCGGGTGACCACCTCGGTCATCGCGACCTCCGGTCCGCCAGCCGTCGCGCGGCAGCAGCCGCCTTGCCCGCGAGCGTCGCCTCGTCGGCCGTGAGCAGTACGTCGTCCTCGACGACCGGCACGCCGTTCACCAGCAGCAGTGCCAGCGGCGGTCGCGAGCCGAGCACCAGCGCGGCGACCGGGTCGTCGATGCCTGCATGGGCCAACCCGTCGAGACGCCAGAGCGCGACGTCCGCGAGCTTGCCGACCTCGAGCGACCCGAGGTCGTCCGGCACGACCCGAGCACGCGAGCGCCACCGATGGTGCCCAACGCGAGGGCGTCGCGCGCGGTCATCGCCGATGCGCCCTCGCGCACCCGCGCGGCGACGAGCGCCACGTGCAGCTCGGCCGCCATCGAGCCCTCCTCGTTGGACGCCGACTCCATCGACACCGAGCCCGACCGCAACACCGGCCGCGCGCAGCTCGCGCACCCGCGCCGTACCGGCTCCCAACCGGCCGTTGCTCGTCGGGCAGTGCGCGACGCCGGTGCCCGTCTCGCCGAGCCGGTCGATCGCCTTGTCGTCGAGGTGGACGCAGTGCGCGAGCCACACGTCGTCGCCGAGCCAGCCCAGCTCCTCGACGTACTCCGCCGGCGAGCACCCGAACTGCTCGCGACAGAACGCCTCCTCCTCCACCGTCTCGGCGAGGTGGGTGTGCAGCCGGACGTCGCGGCTGCGCGCGAGCTCGGCGGCGTTGCGCATCAGGTCGCCGGTGACCGAGAACGGCGAGCAGGGCGCGACGCCCATCCGCAGCATCGAGTCGGACGACGGATCGTGGTGCGCGTCGATCGCGGCGACTGTGGCCGCGAGCGCGGCGTCGGTGCTCTCCACCACCGAGTCGGGCGGCAGCCCGCCGACGGAGGCGCCGAGGTCCATCGACCCTCGCGTCGGGTGGAACCGCAGTCCGACCTGGCGGGCGGCCTCGATCGTCGCGCCGAGCACGTCGCCGCCGTCGCGCGGGAAGACGTAGTGGTGGTCCGCGGTCGTCGTACACCCGGTGCGCGCGAGCCAGGCCAACCCAGCGGCTGACGCTGCGCCGACCACGTCCTCGTCGAGCCCCTCCCAGACCGGGTACAGCGAGCTGAGCCAGCCGAACAGGTTCTCGTCGGTCGCCAGCCCGCGCGTCGCCCACTGGTAGAGGTGATGGTGGGTGTTCACCAGCCCCGGGGTCGCGAGGCATCCTCGGCCGTCGACGACGCGATCGCCCGCGCCGACGTCAAGTGCGGAGCCCGCGCCGACCGCGACGATGCGGTTGCCCTCGAGTACGACGTGCCCGTCGGCGTACTCGGTGCCCGCCGCGTCGACCGTGGCGACCGCGCAACCCTGGATGATTGTTCTCATCGGCCGCTCCGCGACGCCGCGAGGTGGACGGCCTCGATGATCTTCTCGTAGCCGGTGCACCGGCAGAGGTTGCCTGCCAGCGCCTCCCGGATATCGGCGTCTCCGGGGTCAGGGTCGCGGTCGAGCAGGTCATGAACGGCGACGACCAGCCCCGGCGTGCAGAAGCCGCATTGCACGGCGCCCGCGTCGACGAACGCCTGCTGCACCGGGTCGAGCCGGTCGCCCGCGGCCAGGCCCTCGACGGTCACGATGGTCCGCCCCTCGGCTTGGCCGGCGGCGACGAGACAGGAGCAGGCGAGTACGCCGTCGAGGTACACGGTGCACGACCCACACTCCCCCTGTTCGCACGCGTTCTTCGACCCCGGCAGCCCGAGCCGCTCGCGCAGCACGTAGAGCAGGCTCTCGCCGGGCCAGACGTCGTCGGCCACCCGCCGCTCACCGTTGACCGTGCACGTCACCCTCATCGCACGCCGCCGTTCCGGTAGTCGTCCCAGGCCCAGCCGAGAGTCCGCGCCGCCATCACCGCGAGGGCGTGCCGCCGGTACGCCGCCGACCCGCGTACGTCGTCGATCGGCGCGGCCGCACCGGCCACCAGCTCGCCGAACCGTTGCGCCACGCCCGCAGGCACCGGCGATCGGTCGGCCCAGTCGAGCTCACCGGCGAGGAACTCCTCGGCCTCCGGCGCCGTCACCGGGGTGGGCGCCGCAGAACCGATCCCGGTCCCGACTCGACGGTCCGAAGCGTGGAGAGCGAACGCGAACGACGTCACCGCGATCACCATCGCGTTGCGGGTGCCGATCTTGGAGAACTGCTGCGGCCCGGTGGCGACCGGCACGTGCACCGCGCGGATCAGCTCGTCGGGCTCGAGTGCGTTGCGCTTCACGCCGGTGAAGAACTCCCCGATCGGGATCCGCCGCCGTCCGCGAACCGACTCCACCTCGACCGTTGCCCGCGCCGCCAGCAGCGGCGGGTGCGCGTCGCCCGCGGGAGACGCCGACCCGAGGTTGCCGGCGACCGTGCCGCGGTTGCGGATCTGCGGCGAACCGACCGTGCGCGAGGCGAGTGCCAACCCGGGCGCCAGGTCGGACAGGTCCGCCACCACCTGCGCGTAGCTGACGCCTGCGCCGATGACGAGTGTCCCGTCCTCCACCGACCACGATGACACCTCGTCCAGCCGGGTCAGGTCGAGCAGACCGTCGGGACGGCGGCGGTCGAAGTTCAGCTCGACCATCACGTCGGTGCCGCCGGCGATGGGTAGCAGCTCGGGCTGGTTCGACTTCGCGCTGAGCGCGTCGGCCCACGTCACGGGCTGCACCATCTCCATCCGCGCTACCAGGCCCTGTCGTCCGCCACGGCGCCGTCCGCGAGCACGGTCCCCTCGATGAGCCCGTACGGACGGTCGTCGACGTGGAAGACCTCGTTCGGGTTGTCGAGGTCGAACGGCTCCAGGTCGACCAGGAAGTGATGCCGGTTGGGCAGCCGCAGCCGGATCTCGGCGATCCCGTGGCACGTCGCGACGACGCGTTCGCCCATCGAGTACATGGTCTCCTGCAACGACCGGCTGTAGGTGTCGGCGAACGCCGTGGTGAGCGCGTCGACCACGCCGGCGTACGACGCGCCCCAGTCGGTCTGCGGTTCGGCGTGCCGCCACCGGGCCTCGACGGACGTGCTCAGGATCCGGTCGTCGGTCTCGGCGAGCGTGGTGAAGCGGTCCGTCGCGAACCCGGCGAACTCCGACCCGGTCGAGCTCAGCAGCACCAGCTCCGCCACCCCGGAGACGATCCGGGTTGCGGCCTCGTCGTGCACCACCGAGGTCGTGCGGACCTGGCGTCCGGAGCGAGCGAACGTGTGGTCGGCGAGGCGGTCCCACGGGTACTCCTCGACACTCACCCGGGCCCGGCGTACGGGGCCCTGCGTCTCCACGAAGTGGTGGGCCAGCAGGGTCGCGAACTCCTCGATGTCACCCACTCCGTGCTCGCGCGCGAAGGCGAAAACGGTGTTCTTCTGCGTGTCGGTGGGGAGCACCGCTGCGTTGTCGCCCTGGAGGTGCACCGCCGACATGTCGCCGGCCAGCGCCACCGAGACGTTGAGGTCGTGCAGCGCGTGGCGGGCCTCGGACCGGTCGACCTTCATCAGCCTGATCTCGGCCTTGCCGTACTGGTTGTCTCCGAGCACCGCGCGCATCTCAGCTCCCCCGGTACGTCGAGTAGGCGAACGGGCTGAGCAGCAGCGGGACGTGATGATGGGCGTCGGGGTCGGTGACCTCGAAGACCACGACGACCTCGGGGTAGAACGTCACGTTCCCCTGACCGGCGAAGTAGTCGCCGCTGCCGAACACGAGCCGGTGCCGCCCCGGGCTCGTGGGCGCGCCACCCCAGTCGGCCACCCGGCCGTCGTCGCCGGTGACGGCCTCACCCACGTGCTGCCAGGTGTCACCCCGCCAGTGCTCCCAGGCGATGTGGACGCCCCGGGCCGGGACCCCGCGGACCCCGTCGAGGACGTGGCTGGACAGGCTCATCCGTTCACCACCTTCAGCAGCCGGAGCCGGACGATCTCGGCCAGCTCGCGTCGTACGACGCCACGCTCGGTCAACGGGTCGTTGCCGATCCGTTCCTGGAGGGCGGCCGCCATCTCCTCGGCCGACCGGCCCGCGGCCCGGATCAGGAAGACGTGGCCGAACCGCTCCTCGTACTCGCGGTTGCCGGCGGCGATCCGCTGCTGCACGTCGTCGTCGGCCGAGAGCGCGCCGGCCTGTTCGGTGCGCGACCAGCGGTCCTCGGTCGTGTTGCCGAGCCGCCGTTC
The DNA here is from genome assembly GCA_963768905.1 of uncultured Actinomycetota bacterium. GTDB lineage: Bacteria > Actinomycetota > Actinomycetes > Propionibacteriales > Nocardioidaceae > Nocardioides_B. The sequence continues at coordinate 98,473 of CAVYJQ010000005.1, forward strand.
GCCGATCTTGGCGTGAGCCGCGAGCGCCTGGTCAAGAGACGCGTCATCCAGCGACAGGATCACGTCGTCGGAGAGATCGAGGAGCGCCTTGGCCGAGGAGGCGGGCAGCGCCGACTGGATCCGCGTCACCCAGGCGTCGGCCGCGCAGCAGGCACGCAGCTGTTCCTTCGACAGGCTCACCAGACTCGCGGGTTGCTGCATCGCTCCTCCTGATCCCTGTCTACACCACCAGCTCGCCCAGCACGCGGAGTCGCGCCATCCCACCGTCGGGGTAGACGTCGACTCGCACGTGCCGCACCGGCGTGCCCTCGGCCACCGTGAACTGGTGGCGGGTGTCGGGCTGGACCTCGGTGCGCGGCAGCAGTTCGACCCAGTCGGCGGGGTCGCTGTCGGCCGGCCCGTCAGTGCCTCGCACGAGCACGGACTCCGGTGCGTTGCCGAGGAAGCAGGTGGTGTCGACGACCAGCCGTCGTACGACGCCGCGCCCCGCGAGCCGCACGGTCACGTAGTCGTTGCCCGAGTCGCGGCGGCGGGCGTTCTCCCAGCCCTCCCCCGTCGTACGCGCCCTTCCCGGCAGCAGCAGGTTGCGTGCGGCTGAGTAGAACATGTCGGAGCAGGCGACGACGTCCCCACCGTTCTCCAAGGCGGCCAGGTCGATGGTGCCGGCGAGCAGGGCGGGGTCGGGTTCCGGCCGACCGTGCACGCGCAGCCGCGCCACGCCACCGTCGGGATGGATGGTCAGCATCACGTGCGTGCAGCGCCGGGGCTCGGCCACCGCGTAGTCGTTCAGCGAGTCGCCCTTCACCGGCGACTCCGGCACCAGCGGCCGCCAGGACGCGCCGAGGAGCTGCTCGATGCTGGGGTAGCCGTCGAGGTCGACTCCGTCGATGCTGACGGCGGGCGGGTAGTTGCCCTTGAAGTACGCCGTGTCGACGACGACTCCCTCGACGAGCGACCGCACGCCCAGCCGGACGATCGCGAAGTCGTTGCCAGGTTGGCGTCGTCGGCGGGTCTCCCACCCGTCGTACACCTTGCCGCGCGCGCCGAAGAGACGCGGGTCGTGGACGGGTGCTTCGGGCGACACCAGGTTCTCGCGCGCCGCGAAGAGCTCGTCGTTGGCGTGGACGACGCTGCCGCCGAGCGACCGCGAGGCCACGTCGGGCAGGTCCTGGAAAGGCTCGGTCATCGCGGCACTCCCCTGCTCAGCAACCGGCCGCGCGGCTCGGCGTCCACGTCGATGCGGCGTCCCGCCAGCCAGGTCTCACGCACCGCGCCGTCGAGAGTGCGCCCTGCGTACGGCGTCACCGGGTGGCGATGGTGCAGGGCGGCCGGATCCACGACCGTGGACTCCTCCGGGGCGAAGACGCAGAAGTCGGCGTCGCCACCGATCGCGAGCCTGCCTTTGTGGTGCAGGCCCGCGCGGTCGGCCGGTCCGCTCGCCATCCACCGAACGACGTCAGGCAGCGCGTGGCCGCGAGCCTGCGCGCCGGTCCACACCGCGGGCAGCCCGACCTGCAACGAGCTGATCCCACCCCACGCGTCGCGGAAGCTGCCGGTGTCGAGCGCCTTGAGGTCGGCCGGGCAGGGCGAGTGGTCGGACACCACGGTGGTGAGCGTGTGGTCGGCCAGGGCATCCCAGAGAAGGTCGCGGTTCGCGGCGTCACGAATCGGCGGGCAGCACTTGAACGTCGTATCGTGCTCGGGCACCTCTTCGGCAACGAAGGTCAGGTAGTGGGGGCAGGTCTCGCCCGTCACCGGTACACCGGCGTCGTGCGCCGAGCTCAGCAGGTCGACCGCCTTGCCGGACGCCACATGGACGACGTGCATCCGGCAGCCGGTGGCGCGCGAGGCTTCCACGACGACCCGCACAGCGCCGACCTCCGAGGACTCGGGGCGGGTGCGCAGGAAGTCGGCGTACGTCGCTCCGGAAACGACCTCGTGGAGGGCGTCCGGATCCTCGGCGTGCACCAGCAACAGCCCGCCGAACGACGCGACCGCGACGGCCGCGTCCTTCAGTCCCTGGTCGTCGAGCGCGGGGAACTCCTCGACGCCCGAGTCGGCCAGGAAGCACTTGAACCCGAGCACGCCGGCGCCCCACAGATCCGCGAGGTCGCGCCGGTTCGACGGGACTGCGCCACCCCAGAAGCCGACGTCGACGTAGCAGGAGCCTTGTGCTGCTTGGCGTTTCAGCTCGAGTGCCGCCACGTCGGTCGTCGCGGGGACGCTGTTCAACGGCATGTCGACGATGGTCGTGACTCCGCCGGCAGCGGCGGCCCGGGTGGCGTGCGTGAAGCCTTCCCACTCCGTGCGCCCCGGCTCGTTGACGTGCACGTGCGTGTCGACCAGGCCGGGCAGCAGCACGACGTCGTCGCCCAGCCGCACCGTCTCGCTGGCGTCGAGCTGCGCGTCGTACTCCTCGAGGGCCACGATGCGCCCGTCTCGTACACCGACCGCGCACGCCTGCTCGGCCCCGTCGACGACGGCGCGGGGGGCGAGTACTGCGAGGTCGACGTCCATCACGTCAGCGTCGCCCGGTAGGCGCGCCATCCGCCGTGCTCGGTGATGTCCTGGTGCTTGCCGTGCTCGGCGGCGCGCAGCACCATGCAGAGGCTGCCTCGCCCGTCGGCGAGCTCGACGACCCCGAGCTCGAGCTCGGGTGGCTCGTCGGGCAGGAAGGCGTCGCGCAGCACCTCCAGCGGCACGTCGTACAGCTCGCCGGTGACGGTCCCGCCGCCGTCGGCGCCCACCGGGTAGAGACCAGGGAACTCGTCGCGGATCGAGTAGAAGCGGTACTTGGCTGCCGTCTGCACCTCACCGAGGAACGGGTGCCCCTCGATGTTGTGGTGCACGGCGCCCCCGCGCATCCCTTCGCCGTTCGTCATCAACAACACCATCGCGCCATGCTGCCAGGGATTTCACAACCGCGCGCGGAAGAACGCCACGGTGCGTCGCATCGACAGCGGCCAGTCCGGCCCGAACGCGTGCTCCTCGCCGGGATAGGTCCGAAGCCGCACGTCGGCGCCCGCCGCCTCCAGAGCCGCCGTTGTCGGCGCGGCTCCACCGGATCGGGCAGGTCGAGTCCGCGGTGCCGTGGTGGATGAGCAGCGGCTCGGTGACCCGGTCGAAGTACGGACGAGGGCTGACCCCGCGCCAGAACGCGGGGTTGTCGGACGGCTCGCCGTACCGCCGCAGGATGAAGTCGGAGAGCGCATCCCGGCCCGGGTCGTCGCGGATCCAGCGGTCGAAGTTGTCCGCGGCCCTCGAGCTGACCGGGGCGAACACCACGGCGGCGTCCACGAGCCCGGGCTGCGCGACCAGCGCGTTGTAGACGACACCTCCGCCCATCGACCGGCCGAGCAGACCGATCCTGTCGTCGTCGACCGGCACGGCCTTCGTGCGGCGCAGCGCCAGGACGGCGTTGATGACGTCGTCGGTGTAGCCGAGCCGGAAGCGTCTGTTGGCGGCTGGGTCCCGGTCGCTGGCCGGCGTGGTTGCGGTAGTCGGTGTGCAGGACGACGAACCCGGCCCGGGCGAGCCAGTCCTGCTCGCGGCGCAGCCCCTGGCCCTGGGCGTAGTAGGCCGGGTCGATGTAACCGTGGGCCAGCACCAGCGCCGGGAACGGCCCCCGTCCGCGGGGCACGTTGAGCACCCCGGAGATCCGCAGGTCGCCGCTGCGGTACGTGACCGCGTGCTGCGTGTAGGCGTCCGTGCTGACGAGGACCCGCCCCAGCTTCAGGCCGCGGCCGTCGTACTTCTTCTCGAAGAGTGCCGGCAGCGAGACGGGCCTCGGCTTCGGGGTCGGTGTCGCCGACTCCGACAACGTGGGCGAGGGCGCGAGCGACTGCGACGGAGACTTCGAGGGCGGCTGCTGCGACGGCGTCTGCGTCGTCGGCGCCGACGGCGTGCCCGCACTCGGTACGTCGGCCTGGGTGCATGCCGCGAGCACCAGCGTCATCACGCCGGCGACGAGGCCGAGTCGGCTGCCCACCTCTCCATCATGCAGCGGTACCCAACCAGACCGGCGGTTTCGTAATCCGACCAGCGGGTAGCAGGCGGCCAGGAGGCATTCATGCGCATCGGTTCTGTTGTTGTCGTCATCTGGCTGGTCATCGGCGTCCTGGCCGCGTTCCAACGCGGCTACTTCTCGGACGACGAGACCAACTGTGCGGAGGTCGGCACCATCGCCGTCACGACCATCGCCGGCCCGCTCAACTACGTCGGGTTGAACCCGAAGGTCGAGGACTGCGAGGTCCCCGAGGCTCCGCAGCCGTCGGAGTGATTCCGCCCGGTCAGAGCCGGCAGGAGTTGACCAGGTCACCCTCGTCGGGGCGGGCGTAGAGCCCGTCTCGCGGGGGCTTCCTGCCGTTCTCGACCCACTGGGTCAGCTTCGTGAAGGCTGCCCGGGCGCACGGCAGCATCGGACGCAGCCGGTCCGGGAAGGTCGAGTAGAGGCCGTCGACGTGGTTGCCGTCCTCGATCCGGTAGTGGCGGTGCCGACCGTCCAGCCCGCGCCGGTCGATCAGCCTCGTGTAGGCGTTCGAGTCGGTCCTGGGCGGCAGCAGCGCGTCGAGCGTTCCATGGAGCGTGATCATGGGCTTGCCGATGCGTCCGGTGAGCTGCACCGACCGCACGGCCTGCCTGACCGACCTGGGGCGGTCTTCGTAGGCGTAGTCGGCGTCGCACCCGGGAGCGCCCGCGCCTGCCTGGCAGAACGGAACACCTGCGTCCAGGTCGCCGTCGTAGCCGGGGTCGAGCTCCTCGCGGTAGATCCGCTGGGTGAGGTCCCAGTAGTAGGCGTAGTGGTGGTCCCAGAGGAACTCCGACCCCCTCGCGAAGCCAGCGTCGAGCATGGCCTCATGGGCGTCCTTGCTGCCCGCCGCGTACGCCGGGTAGTGCCGCAGCGCCTCCGGCAGGTAGGTGAGCAGGTTGGGGCCCGACGCGCGGAACAGCGTCCCCTCCCAGTCGAGCCCACCGTCGTACATGCCCGGGTGGTTCTCGAGCTGCCAGCGCGTCAGGTAGCCGCCGTTCGAGATTCCGAACATGTACGTGCGGCGGGGTTGGGCGCCGTACCGCTGCTCGACGACCTGCTTGGCGGCGCGGGCGACCTGGGTGACCCTTCGATGCCACTCACGGATCGAACCGCCTGGCGCAGAGCCGTCGCGGTGGAACGACGTCCCGGTGTTGCCCTTGTCGGTCGAGACGAACGCGTAGCCGCGGGCAAGCACCCAGTCGCTGATGATGAAGTCGTTGGCGTACTGCCGGCGTACCCCCGGCGCGCCGCTGACGACGAGCTTGCCGTTCCAGCGGTCGGGCAGCCGGATCACGAACTGGGCGTCGTGGTTCCAGCCGTTGTTCGAGTTGGTGCGCGAGGAGTCGGGGAAGTAGCCGTCGACCTGGATCCCGGGGACGCCGGTGGGGTTCTTCGTGCCCGACGCGTGCAGGCCGCTCCAGTCATCGACGTTGGTGTGACCTGTGAGCACGGTGCCCGCGGTGGTGAGGTCGTCGAGGCAGTCCTTCTTCTGCATCTCGGCTCCGGGAACGTCGACGCGTCCCTGAGCGGCGCACTGCCCGGCGCGGACCTCGGCCCCGGACGGCGCAGCCGTGACCGCCAACGGAGTGACCACCGCGACGGTGAGGACGGAGAACGCGAGCTTCCGAGTCAGACGCATGCGGGCCATCGTGGTTGCCCGCGACCCGAGCGCTCAATGTGCTCAGAGCACACAAAACGGGACGAGCAGTGTGGCCCGGGTCACGGGCCTGCTGACTACGCCTCAGACCACCTGGTGCAGCCAGCGGACGGGCGCGCCGTCGCCGGCGTGCCGGAAGGTCTCCAGCTCGTCGTCCCACGGCTTGCCGAGCAGCTTGTCGATCTCGAGGAGCACCGTGGTGTCGCCGAGCGCAGCCTTGACGACCGCGGCCTTGAGCCGGTCCTCCGGGATCATGATGTCGCCGTGCAGCCCGGTCACCGCGTGGAAGACTCCGAGGTCAGGCGTGTACGAGTAGCGGGCACCCTCGGTGGAGGCGGTGGGCTCTTCGGTGATCTCGAACCGGAGCTGGTTCCAGCCGCGCAGGGCGGACGCCACCGCGGCGGCCGTGCCCGCGTCGGCTGCCCAGGAGAGCTCAGCACGGTAGGTGCCGGCCTGGGCGCCCTGCGGGGTCCATTCCAGGCTGACGGCATTGCCGAGTACGCCGCCCACGGCCCACTCGATGTGCGGGCACAGCGCAGACGGCGCCGAGTGGACGTAGAGCACGCCCCTTGTCGCAGTACGTGTGGTCACCGTGGCCTCCTGTAGAACCGGCGTCGAGGTACGCCTTCCCCAGCGGTCTCGGTCGGTTCGCAGAAGTGCTTTGGTCACCACGCTTGTGCAGTTGTGTACCCATTGTGACCCACAAGGGCCTCATAAGCCACAACAACACCAGTTTTCTCAGGTTTCGCGTCCCCGGGCCCGGAGCCGGACGTTCGGCAGCGGCGGCGCCAGCATCCGCGGACCCTCGAATCCGGCCACCTCGCCGTACCTCGGCGGCACCCATGAGGCCCCGTCACCGTTCCAGGCCTCACGCTGGGCCACGATCTCCTCGTGGCTGCGGCCGATGAAGTTCCACCACATCACGATCTGCTCCTCGAACGGCTCGCCGCCGAGCAGCATCACGATCGTGTCCTGCGTGGCGTCCTCGTGGGCGACCAGCGTCAGCTCCTCGCGCCCGCGCCCGAGGTAGGCCATCGAGTTGCGAGGCACGTCGGCCTCACCCACCTCGGCGGTGCCCTGCACGACCAGCGCGCCGTACTCGAAGTCGCGCTCGAGCGGCAGCGTCGCCGTCGTGCCCGGGCTCATCGTGAGCTCAGCCCCCACGAGCGGGCTGAACGTCGGCGCCGGTGACGTCTCCCCCGCCAGCGAGCCGGTGAACACGCGGAGCGTCACGCCGCCCTCGGTGTACGTCGGCAGGTCGGCGAGGTGGGCGAACGCCGGCGGCGTCGAGTCGCGGACCTCGTCCGGCAGGCAGACCCACAGCTGGACGCCGTGCAGGGTCGCCGGCGCCTCGGGCGGCGATACCTCCGCGTGGCAGATCCCGGCACCGGCCGTCATCACGTTGAGCTGGCCCGGCCGGATCAGCTGCTCGGAGCCCAGGCTGTCGGTGTGCAGCCCCAGACCCTCGAAGAGCCAGGTCACGGTCTGCAGGCCCGTGTGCGGGTGCGGCGGCACCCACATCCCACCCGTCGTCTTGATGTCGTCGGGACCGTAGTGGTCGAGGAAGCACCAGGCGCCGATCATCCGCCGGTTCTTGTTCGGCATCAGCCGGCGTACATGCGTCGAGCGCCCGAAGACCACATCGCGCGCCAGCAGCGGCTCGTGCACGGTCTCGAAAGTGCTCATGCTCGCCATGATTGCACCGCACCTCGACAGGCGGGCAAGGGTTCGCACGCCGGAAACATGCCTGTGGCCGTTGTGAAACGTGGGGCGGCGAAGGTGGGCTCACACCCACGAGAAGAATTGGAGGCCCGACGATGAGCGTCACCCTGCGCGAAGAGCCGAGTCCCCTGGTCACCACGCGGTACGGCGTAGCCGACGACCACGCCCGTGTCGCCGACCTGCACAGCCGCTGCTCCGACCACACCCTCTTCCGGCGGTTCCACGCCCCGCTCCCCCGCACATCGGACACGCTGGCGCGGCGGCTGCTCCAGCCCGAGAACGGATGGAGTCTCGTCGCCGAGGTCGACGCGGATCTGGTCGCGATGGCGTGCGCCGGACCGCTGAGCAACCTCGACCTCGAAGTCGGCATCCTCGTCCAGGACTCCTGGCAGGGCAGCGGACTGGGCAGTCTGCTTCTCGGCGAGATCGCCGCCGAAGCAGCAGCCCGGGGGTACCGGGCCCTGCGCTGCCTGACCCAGCCAGACAACCACGCCGTGCTCGGCACCGCGCGCAAGACGGGGCTGTCCACGCAGATCAGCAGCCACGACGGGCTGATGATCGTGGCGATGCCCCTCGACAGGGCGGCCCCTGCACCGGAAAGGTAGGCCCCGCAACGCCGACGACGAAGGGAGCCGAACGTGAGCAACGGGTTCGTCATCGTAGGAGCCGGGCTGGCCGCGGGAACCGCCGTGACCGAGCTGCGGTCCACAGGCTTCGACGGCAGGATCGTCGTCTACGGCGACGAGCGGCATCCACCGTATGAGCGTCCGCCCCTGTCCAAGGCCTATCTACTGGGCAACGACCCGTTCGAATCGGCGCTCGTGCATCCGGAGCAGTGGTACGCCGAGCACGACGTCGAGCTGCGGCTCGGCCACCGGGTCTCATCGATCGACCCCGACGACCACTCCGTCACCGCTGACGGCAAGGCCCAGCGGTACGACCGGCTGCTCCTCGCGACCGGCGCCTCACCGCGCCGGTTCGCCCTCGCGGACGCCTCGGGCGCCCCCGTGGCCTACCTCCGCACCGTAGAAGACAGCAGCCGACTCAAGGCCACCTTCGGTGAGGGGCAGAAGGTCGTCATCATCGGTGGCGGCTGGATCGGGCTCGAGGTGGCGTCCGCGGCTCGGATGGCGGGCTCCGAGGTCACCGTCGTGGAGTCGCTGGAGCTGCCGCTGCTGCGGGTGCTCGGCCCGGAGGTCGCGGCCGTCTTCGCGGACCTGCACCGCGAGCATGGCGTCGACCTGCGCACCGGGTCGTCAGTGACCGCCGTCCACCAGGCCGACGGGCGCAGCGTCGTCCAGCTCGACGACGGCGACTCGCTCGACGCCGACCTGATCGTGGTCGGCATCGGCGTCGTACCCAACGACGAGCTGGCCCGGCAGGCCGGCCTCGCCACGGACAACGGGATCCTGGTCGACGAGCGGCTCGCCACTTCCGCGCCCGACGTCTTCGCGGCCGGTGACGTCGCCAACGCCCAGCATCCGGTGCTCGGACGGCGCATCCGCGTGGAGCACTGGGACACCGCGATCGAGCAGGGCAAGGTGGTCGCCCACAACCTGCTCGGCGAGGGCGTGCCGTACACGCGACAGCCGTACTTCTACACCGACCAGTACGACCTCGGCATGGAGTACGTCGGTTCAGTCGGTCCCGACGGGGCCGACGAGGTGGTGCTACGCGGCGACGTACCGGGCCGTGTCTTCACCGCGTTCTGGCTGAAGGACGGCGTCATCGCGGCCGGTATGCACGTCAACGACTGGGACGCGATCGACCCGGTGAGGTCTCTCGTCGGGCAGCACGTCGACCGCGCCACGCTCGAGAACACGGCCACCGACCTCTCCGAGATCGCCGCTACCGCGACGGGGTAGCCGGCGTCGACGCCGACCACCCCGTCGCAGCGAGCTCACCGAGCGGCGACGTCGAACCAGTTGCGGAACGCCGACACCCGGCGCAGCAGCAGCTGGTCGAGGAGCAGGATGACGAGCAGCGAGATGCCGAAGAACGGCAGGAAGATGCCGAGCGCAACGATGCCGACCGCCAGCAGCGGCGTCGTCCGGATCGGCATCCGACCCCGCGGCGCCGCCATCGAGCGAGCGCCGCGCGGTCGACGGCGCCACCACATCGTCGGTCCGGTGATGCACATGAACATCACCAGCAGACACATGATGAGGCTGCCCCAGAAGCTCACGAGCCCGAGACTCCTGCCCTCGTGCAGGCCGATGCCCTGCGAGACGACCTTGGCCAGGGCCGGGTAGTCCTCGTAGCCGTACTGCGACACGACCTTGCCGCCGAACCGGTCGATGTGCACGGTCCCCTCGTCGGTCGGGGCGTCGAACGCGTACCCGATCACGGAGAACACGCCCACGTCCTCACCCGGCAGCACGACCGTCATCGGACTCCGCAGACCCGCCGTTGAAGCGACCTCGACCGCAGTGTCGACGTTGGCGACGTTGCGGCCCTCCTCGCCCTCGCCTTCGCCTTCGCCTTCGCCGGAGGGCACCTCGGTTCCACCAAGTGCCCACGGCACCTCATGGGCGTGGCTGTGCGGCAGTGACTTGTCGAGCGTCGAGGTCGGGTCCGACACGGCACCCGGGTCTTCGCTCCACAGAGACGTGTTCTGCTTCGTCGCGAGGGTCTGCGCCTTCTCGCCCCAGAAGCCGGTCCAGGGCAATCCGGAGACGAGCAGGAAGAGGACGGAGATGCCGACGACCGAGCCGACGGCCGCATGCCGCTGACGGAGCTTGGCGCCTGGTACGCCGGCCTGCCGGATCCGCTTGCGTCCGGCCCGCCCCTTGAAGAACAGGTAGTAGCCGGTGAGTGCCATCACGATCGCCCAGCAGGCGCCGAGCTCGATCAGGTAGTCACCGGGCTTGCCGGCCATCAGCTCGCCGTGCAGGAGCACCGCCATCCCGCTGAGCGTGCGGTCGGGGTCGAGTGCGCCGAGCACCTCGGCGTTCCACGGGTTGACGTAGACATCGCGCGAGGCGCCGTCGGCCATCTCGACGGAGAACCGGGTGGTGCTCTCGAGGTCGGCCGGCTCCGACATGGCGACCACGGTCGCGTCGGGGTACGCCGACTCGACGGCGTTCTGCTGCGCGACGTACGGCTGGGTGAAGCTCGACGAGGCAGGCTGGTCGATCCGCATCAGGTCGGCGTGCATCAGTGGCTCGATCTGGAACCGGAGCAGGTAGATCAGCCCGGTGACCGACAGCATCAGCAGGATCGGGATGACGAGGAAGCTCGCGTAGAAGTGCCAGCGCCAGAAGGCACGGAACCAGCCGCTGGCTGCCGGCCGCGGGTTGTTGACGTCCGGGCGCGGGCGCACCGGAGCAGTTGTTTGGGTCATGAGGTCTCTCTCGGAATGTGGCGGAACCGCCGGAGCGTCGGAGTCGAGGCGCCGGCGGTGGGGATCAGGCGGCGAGAGAGATGGGGGGCCCGCGGCGTACGACCGGGTGAGCGACGACCAGGTCGATCAGAGGTACCAGCTGGTCACGGCTGGTGAGGCTTAGGCTGCCCACTGCCACATGGGCCAGGTTCGCGACAGCGGCGAGCGAAGCCGTGGCGAGAGCGCGCCACGGCGTCAGGATCGGGGCTGCGAGCAGCGCGATGACCGTGAACAGCGCACGCTCACCCCAGGCGAGCCAGAGTCCGAGTGCTGCGGTGGCGGCCAGGTGGGCCAGCACCATCCCCACTCCTTCCTCGGCGATGTGGTGCACCGTGGCGAGCACCGCCTCCACGTGCCCGTGGGCCGCTGCCTCTGCGTGCGCGTGCCCCGCCGCGTGAGCATGTCCGGCCGCATGAGCGGCCGGCTCATCGCCTCGGTGCCCCGCCAGCAGGGAGAACCCGGCGTGCGTGAAGCTCTGGGTGCCCACCAGGACGAGAACGACACGGACGGCGGAAGCCTGACGGCTGAGGACGAGGTGGCCGGCACCGATGCTGACCAGGAGCACCACCAGGACCGCCGAGGGGCTCGGCATCAGGCCGCCCGCGCTGACGTGCGCGACTGCTCCCGCCATCAGCCCCACACCCGCGAACAGGCAGGCGCGAGCCCAGCGCACGGCATCCGAGACGGGCATCGGCAGGCTCACTTCGTGTCAGGTTGGCCCGCAGTCTTCCACCCGGGGCCGGAGTTCAATCACGGGGTACGTGAGTCTCAACGGCCCGAGGCGGCACCGGTTACGGCCGCAGCCTCGCGAGCCTTTCCAGAACCGCTCGGTCCCCTGGCCAGGCATCCTCGACCGCCGCGCGTGGGCTGACCCGTACGGCATACCTGAGCGCGAGCGCTACGACGAGGATGTCATCAAGCGGGCCGATGACCGGGAGGAACTCCGGGATCAGGTCGATCGGCGAGATGACCCACAGCAGGGCCAACCACAGGGCGACGCGCGCCCGACTCGGCACGCGAGGGTCGCGGTAGAGGCGGCGGAGAGCCACCACGCAGTCCGGGAGAAGCCGGACCAGGTCACGCAGCGGCCCCGGTGGGAGACGCCGAGCCAGCAGGATCAGCACGACGTAGAACGTGGCGAGCACCGCCACACCGATGGCCAGCGCGCGCAGCCACCCGCTCACGCGATCCCCGCCATCTGGTGACCGTAGCGGCCTCCCCGGTCGGCTGACCAGGATCCGTCTGGTCACGCAGGGGTGGTCAGGGCAGGGGTCAGGCCGCGTCGAACGACCGGCACTCGTCGGCGATCTGCACGACGAGGGTGCCGTAGTGGTTGCGTGCGTAGCGCGCACAGTCGTCGAGCGACGGAAGGGAGAGCTCGTAAGCGCTGGCGGCGGGCGGTGTCTGGTCCGACATGTGCAGGACGGGCGTGTAGCCGCCTTCAGGGTGGCGGCGCACGGTACAGACGGCGTGCGGTGCGGCGGGGTGACTGCGGAACATCGTCGTTCCTCCTGGGTCGGTGCAGTTCTAGGAGCGCTTCGGCTCCCCCGCAGACCGACCCGTCAGAGGCTGGGCCATGGCCCGTGTGTCCTCGACAGGACACCATCAGAGTTCCCCGCCCGGCACCGAGCCAACCTCGCGGTCACTGATGGTTTAGACCGGTCGGGCGACACGACTCAGGGTCGACCCCGAGTCCGGTCGCGGGCTCTACAGGGGTCAGAACCAGTGCCTTCCCCGATGCCCCGGGGGTCCTGTCGACGTCAGGCTGCTCCCCATGATCAAGGTCGATTCACTCACCAAGAAGTTCGACGGCTTCACCGCCGTCGACCAGGTTACGTTCAACGCCACGCCGGGTCGGGTGACCGGCTTCCTAGGGCCCAACGGCGCCGGCAAGTCCACCACGCTGCGTGTCATCGTCGGCCTGACCCCGGCGACCTCGGGCGGCGCCACGGTGTCAGGCAGGCGCTTCTCCGAGCTCCCCAACCCCGGCCGCGAGGTCGGCGTCCTGCTCGATGCGTCGGCACAGCACACCGGGCGTACCGGACGAGAGATCCTGACGCTTGCCCAACGCACCATGGGCCTGCCCTCCAGTCGCGTGGGCGAGATGCTGGATCTCGTCAGCCTGACCGAGCATGAGGCCGGTCGTCGGGTCCGGCACTACTCGCTCGGAATGCGCCAACGGCTCGGCATCGCGGCTGCCCTGATCGGCGACCCCGAGGTGCTGGTCCTGGACGAGCCTGCGAACGGGCTGGACCCTGCCGGCATCCGCTGGATGCGCGACCTCCTCCGAGGCCACGCGGACCGCGGCGGCACCGTCCTGCTGTCCTCTCACCTCCTGCACGAGATCGAGGTGATCGCGGACGACATCACGGTGATCGGCAGTGGTCGGATCGTCGCCCAGGGCAGCAAGAGCGAGCTCCTCCACGGGGCGGGAACGCTCGTACGGACGTCGCGGGCGGGCGATCTGCAGCGCGCCCTCATCGCGCACGGAGAGACCGCCACCGTGACCGGCGAGGACACCGTGCGTACGGACGCCGACGCCGAGCTGGTGGGTCAGCTCGCGCTGCAGGCCGGCGTACCGCTGAGCGAGCTCCGTCCCGCCGGCGGCGCCGGGCTCGAGGAGATGTTCCTCGCCCTCACATCGAACACGCAACGAGAAGGAGCAGCGGCATGACCACCATGGCAGAGCAGCAGGTACGGCGAGTCCGCCCGCCCGCGCCGCGGGTGCCTTTCGGTCGGATGGTGAGGGTCGAGCTGCGGAAGATGTTCGACACCAGGTCGGGTTTCTGGCTCGTCGCGAGCATCGGTATCACGGCGACCCTGGCCACGGGGACGGTGATCCTCTTCGCCCCGGACCAGGTCCACAACTACGGGACGTTCGCGGCGGCGGTCGGGTTCCCCACGGCGCTCATCCTGCCGATCATCGCGATCCTCGCCGTCACGAGCGAGTGGACCCAGCGCACCGGGCTGACCACGTTCACGTTGGTCCCGAACCGCAGCAAGGTGATTGCCGCCAAGGCGGTCGCGGCGGTGACGATCGGGGCGGTCTCGGTGCCAGTGGCGTTCGCGATCGGCGCGGGGGGCAACCTGGTCAACTCCGCCGTCACCGGAACCACCGCGGTCTGGGACGTCTCGCTTGCCGACGGGCTCTACATCGTCCTGGGCAACGTCCTGGGGCTCCTGATCGGCTTCATGCTCGGCCTGCTGATCCGCAACTCTTCCGGCGCGATCGTGGCGTACTTCGTGTACTCGTTCGTACTACCCGCGCTGTACGGCCTGCTCGCGGCCACCCAGGAGTGGTTCCGAGACCTGCGGCCGTGGGTGGACTTCAATGAGACGCAGACCGGTCTCTTCAACGGCGGTCCGGCCGGCGAGCAGTGGGCGCACCTCGGCACTGGCGCGACGCTGTGGCTGCTGCTCCCCCTCGTGATCGGCCTCGTCCGGTTGCGGCGCTCGGAGGTCAGCTGACCCGCGGCGGGACGACCGGCTCACGAACTGAGGTCGGCAACGACCTTCCGGACGGCCCCCAGGCTGCGCTCGACGTCGTCGTCGGTCGTCGACCAGTTGCTTACCGAGATCCGAAGCACGCTCTCGCCGTGCCAGGTCGAGCCGCTCATCCAGACCGTGCCGTCGTCGAGCAGCCGTCGGACGACCTCCTGGGTCCGCTCGTCGCTGCCGAACGTGGCGCAGACCTGGGTGAACACCACGTCGTTGACCACGGTGACCCCCGAGATCTGGTCCAGGCCGCGGGCGAAGGCGGTCGCATGCCGACAGAGTCGATCGACGAGCTCCGTCACGCCCGACCTCCCCAGCGACTCGAGCACCGCCCACACCGTGAAGGCGCGACCGCGCCTGGAGAGCTCGGGCACCTTGTCGGCCGGTTCCCCGAGCTCGTCCTGGATCAGGTACGCGCCATGCACGCCCATCGCAGCGCGGAGCGCCGCCGGGTCGCGCACGACGACAAGGCCGGCGTCGTACGGTCACGTTGAGGGTCTTGTGCGCATCGGTCGTCCACGAGTCGGCACCCTCGGAGCCCCGGACCAGGTGTCGGTACGACGGTGAGGCCGCCGCCCACAGGCCGAAGGCGCCATCGACGTGCACCCAGGCGCCATGCTCGTGGGCGACCGTGATCGCGTCGGCGAACGGGTCGAACGCACCGGAGTGCACGTTGCCGGCTTGTAGGGCGAGCAGCGTCGGACCTGACTCCTGTGCCAGGAGGGCCCGCAGCGCGTCGACACGCAGTCGGCCTTCACCGTCCACGGGGACTGGCTCAGGCGTGCCGAGTCCGAGGTAGCGAAGGGCAAGGTCGATGGTGTCGTGCCGCTCGGCCCCCACGAGGACCCGGACCCGCGGGCCGCCGTTGAGGCCCCGCTCGGCCACGTCCCAACCGGCCTGACGGAGGACGGCGTCCCGCCCCGCGGCCAGTGCGGTGAAGTTCGCCATGGTCGCGCCCGTCACGAACCCCACCGCGCTCCCCTCGGGCAACCCGAGGAGCTCGAGCAGCCACGCGCTCGCGACGTCCTCGACCGCACTGTGCGCCGGAGTGAGTCGTCGGAGGCCGCAGTTCTGGTCCCAAGCGCTGACCAGCCAGTCCGCGGCCAGGGCAGCCGGATGCGTGCCTCCGATGACGAACCCGAAGAACCTCCCCGACGGCATCGCCGTGAGGCCCGGCTCGCAGGCCCGCGCGAGCTTGTCGACGACCTCGCCGGGATCGGTCCCCTGGTCGGGCAGTGTGGTGCCCAGTGCGCGGATCAGCTGCTCAGTGCTGGCCTGTGGCGGGACGGGACGCTCGTTCAGCGAAGCCAACCAGGAAAGCGCATGGTGGTGGGCTCGCTCGAGCGCGGCCGAGTGCTGGTCCATGGGCTGAGTCTTACCTGGTGCGCGAGTGCGCACCAGACCCGATCGGACGTCTGGGTCTGATCCCTGAGAATCATCTGATTCCGCCCAGGAGCCTCGACGGCCCGGCGAGGTCTCGAGGAATTCGCCGGGCCGCCACGGGGCGCTGGGTCAGAAGGTCGGGTCGGGAACGTTGGGCGCCGTGGCCAGAGGCTTTCCGGCGATCCTCAGCATCTGCGCGATCGTCGATCCGGCGACATCCCCGGGCAGGTACTCGCCGCCCACGACGAGGTGCGTGAGGTTTCCGGCTGCTTGGCCGTTCGCGAGGCGAACTGCCGAGCCCGAGTCGCCGGGGCTCGCTGCGCCGACCCAGGCGAAGGCGTCGCCGCCTTCACCGGCCCCGCGGTAGACCACGACACCGGCGCGCGGCGTGCCGCCGGTACCGATGGCCAGGCCGTGACCGGAGTGCTCGACGACGTCGCCGGACTGGGGCGAGCCCGCGGCGGTCGGTCCGCCGAAGTAGGCCATCGACGGGTTGACGTACTGCTCCATCTCCGGGCGGACGTCGATCAGGGCGAAGTCGTTGCCGATACCCTTGTCGACGCTCTTCACGGTCGTGCCGATGTTCATCAGCACGCCGGGGGCCGCGACGAGGGTGACCTCGTCGCCCACCGACGTGCAGTGGCCGGCGGTGCCGATGTAGTAGTTGCTCGCGCTGCCGAACACGAAGTTCGTCGTGCAGCCGGCGGGGGCGATGATCCAGGCGCCCGGCCGGATGCCCGTGAACGCGAGCCCACTCGCGTTGTAGTCGACGCCGTCGGGGATCGGGACGCTGTCGCCGCGTTCGGCCGCTTCCATCACCCGCTCGTGCAGCTGCGGGGTGTACCAGTCCGGCTTGGGTGACTTCAGCTCGACGTACGACGGCTGCTCGGCCGCCTCACGCTCCGGTGCAGCTGACGCCGCGACCGGGAGGGCGGCAAGAACCGCCACCATCGATGACACAACTGTTCGACGAAACCGCATCCGAGATCTCCTTCATTAGGTCCCCCCCTAACGAGGCAAGCAACGAGACAGTCGAGGAAAGGTCACGACCGCCCGGCGAGTCAGATGCCGACGACCTCGAGGCCCAGCCAGGCGGCGAGGTCTTCGATCTCGGCCTGCACCGCCGCCCTGATGGCCTTGGTGAAGCGGACGTCCTCGTGGATCGCGTTGACGACCAGCATCCCCTTCTTCCGGTCCGCCGTCGCGTCGAGCTTGCCGACGAGTCTCTCCTCGTGCAGTACCGGGAGTGCGAAGTAGCCCCACCTGCGGTTCGCCTTCGGCTTGTACATCTCGAGGATGTACTCGAAGTCGAAGAGCTGCTCGGCGCGCACCCGGTCGTGGATGAGCCGGTCGAACGGCGACAGCAGCGCCGTACGGCCCGCGAACGGCAGTCCGACGTACGACGGCTCGACCCGCCAGCTGCCCGGGATCCCGTCGACCACGGCCTCCTCACCGGCATCGCCTGCGTACGTCGAGCGAGCGATGCCGAGCGCCCCGAGCCAGCGCTCGTTGCGATGCCGTTCCGCAGCAGCGAGGTCGAGGCTGGGCAGGTCGGGTGGGTAGACCCGCTCGGGAAGGTCCCAGTAGCGCTGGCGTCCCTTGCGACCCGCGATCGCGACCTCACCCCGGGACGCGAGCGACTCCAGCATCTTCGTGACGTTGCGGTTGTTCGTCCACCCACTCGAGGGCCACGGCTCCACGCTCGTGTCGGGGATGTCCCGTGACAGCAGCGGTCCCTTCTTCTCCAGCAGCGCCAGGATGTCGCGACGGAAGGAGTCGTTGACTTCGCGCCAGGCAGTGATGCCGGGATAGCGCTCCGCGTCGCGGGCCTCGCTCACGACCGCTGGGACGTCGCGCGGCGGTCGGATGAACGCGACCGTCTCGACGAGAGACCGCTCCTCCTCGATCGCCCGCGTCAGGTCGGCCGGCCGGTAGGTCGATCCCAGCCTGCTCCACAGCACCAGGTCGGCGCTGGGCGCGATCGCAGCGGTCGGATCGATCTGGAGGATCGTCAAGCGGTCCACGACCTCGACCAGGTCGGTGGGGCGCGGCGCGTCGAGCAGCTGCGCGTGGATGGCGATCCGACGTGCGTCGTCCTTGCTCAGGCGATGGACCATGGCGATGACCCTAGCGGCGGGATCCCCCAGAACCGTTGCCACGCCGAGCGGCCTCTGCGAGTGTCTGGGCCAGACATTCGTCAATCACAGGGGGCATGGAGATGGCCGAGGTAGTGCTGTTCCACCACATCCAGGGACTCACCGACGGGGTGCGCGCGTTCGCCGATGAGCTGCGCGCTGGCGGCCATACCGTGCACACACCGGATCTCTTCGACGGCGAGCTCGCCGCGACGTTGAACGACGGCGTCGCACTCATGAGGAGCATCGGCGGCGAGCAGCTCAACGAGCGAGCGGACCGAGCCGTGGAGTCGCTACCCGACTCCCTCGTGTACGCAGGCTTCTCTTTCGGCGTCGGCAAGGCACAGCGGCTCGCCCAGGGCCGCCCCGGCACCCGAGGCGCCCTGCTGTACGAGGCCTGCATGCCGATCACCGGGGAGGATGCCTTCGGCCCCTGGCCGGACGGCGTGCCGGTGCAGGTACACGGGATGGAGCGCGACGAGTTCTTCGCGCTCGAGGGCGATCTCGACGCTGCGCGCGAGCTCGTGAAGGCAGTCGGCCCCGAGGTGGGCGAGGTGTTCGTCTACCCGGGCGACCAGCACCTGTTCACCGACAGCTCGCTGCCGTCGTACGACGCAGACGCCACCGCACTTGTGATGAAGCGATCACTCGCGTTCCTCGACAGCGTGAGCTGAACCCCAGCTGCGCCTACGGGAGCAGCGAGCCGCCGGTGGAGGTCACCTGGTCCGTCGTGGACTCGACGGTCTCCTGGACGGGCTTCACGGTCTCCTCGACGGTCGACTTCACCGGCTCCGTCACCGTCTCGACGGTCGACTTCACTGGCTCGGTGGTCGTCTCCACCGTCTCCTTCACGGGGTCGGTGACGGTCTTGACGGGCTCTGTGACGGTCTTGACGGTCTCCGTCACGGTCTCGACCGGCTTCGCCGTCGGGTCGGTCGGGAGGCTCGGGGTCGGGGTCGGGTCACCGATCGGGTTCGACGGCAACGGACCGGGCGTGGGGTCCGTGACGCCGCCGATCGGCCCGGTCGCCGGGTCGCCCTTGGAACCGCCAGAGGACGGCGTCGACGCGGTAGTGCCCACGCCGGCCGAGGTGGCCGAGCCTCCCGTGCCTGACGCACCCGAGGTGCCGAAGCTGTTGAACCCGGACTGGCCCGGCCCGCCGGTGAGCAACGGGGAGTCAGCGGCAAAGGGCCCCGAGGTCGGCGCCGTCTGGGCGCTCACCGGGCGGGCGTCCGAACCGTCGGACGAGCCGGGACCGGCTCCCGTTCCAGCAGCCTGCGCCGCCTCACCCGGGCGCGGCGCCACGCCGGTGAGACCGCCCACGCCCATCGCTGCGAAGAACACGGCGAGGGCCAACGCCGGCCTGCGGAGGCCGGGACGCAGAAGGATGGGGGTGCGCGTGGCCCTGCGAATACCGGCTCGGATGCCCAGGACCCGGCGGAACGGCCCGTTCAGCCGGCCGAGCAGGAACACCGCGATCGCGGACGCCGCGCCGGCGACCGGCACGGCCGTCAGCGGGACCGCCGACTCGAGCGCGCGACTGCCCGCCAAGGCCACCAGACCGACCGACCCGACGACCAGCATCGCCCAGGCGACGACGGCGCGCACGGGCCACCACGGAGCAAGCAAGGCCCAGCCGAAGACGGGCAGCGCCAGGAGGGCACCCGCGAGGGCGGCCCCGAGGGCGCCGAATCCGAGGACGACTCCCCCGACGACACCCGGCAGAGCGACCAGCGCGGCGCCGATGGCGAGCCCGGCCCGGTGATCACGGCTCGGGAAGAAGGAGGCGTGACGCCCCTTCGCGAGCGGGAGGGCGGCAACGAAGGCGATCGCGGAGAGTGCGAAGGCCAGAACGGTCAGGGCAGGCAAAAGAGACAGAAACACAACACACAGTGTGGTCTCGACGTCAGTTTCCGAAACTTCTGTCTAGAGCACCATTCCGTCTTCCCCGCCTGGATTTCGGCGATCTGTGCCCGAGATCACGGCTTGAGTCAGCCTGACGTGGCGATCGAGCGCTGGATCTCCTTCTCGACCGCGTTCGCCAGGTCGGCGACCAGGCGAGAGTGCCACGCCTCGTGAGCAGCGAGGTCGCTCACCAGCGCGCGGCAGTCCGGGCAGGTCTCGTGCTCCGTGCCCATGACGACACCTCCTCCTTGTGGGTTCTCCCCACGGTGCCACCACGACGTCGGACCGTCTACGGCCGGAAGTCGCTCGCTCTCAGGACCGGCAGTCCTCATCGGTCAACACGCCCTGGGCGTCTTACAGGTTGCGACCCAGGTCTCTAACGGTTCGCGGTCACGTCGTACGTGACCCCAGCTGCGCCACATCCGCGTTGCGGAGGGTTCTGCACGGTCAGCGTCCCCTTGAGCCGAGTGGCTCGCCGACTGCCCTCGGTGAACCGGGCCTTGACCACGCGTAGTCGTAGTACGTAGTTCGCCGTCGCCGGTGAGAAGTTGCACGTACCGAAGGTGTCCTTGAACGTGCCTCGGTAGACGGCGCGGGTGCGCTCGAGCCGTCCGGACCATCCGTCAATGAGGAGACCGTCTCTGACTGTCTCTTGGAACGTGACATTGCATGGACCCTGCCTGCACCGTGCGCTGAAGTCGAGCAGGGTGCGCGACCGCTTCCCGCCTACGGAGTCCCAGCCGTAGTAGCCCGTCCGCGTGAGTCTGGCCTCGTAGAGCCCAGCCAGGCGTGCTTTCGAGTTCGGAGGTGTTGTGGTCCGGGTGCGGACGCGGGCGATGTTGGACTTCGCCCCCAGGTGCGAGACGGCACGCAGCGCGTAGGCGTAAGAGCGCCCCGGCACGACGTCGCGGTCGATGAAGGAGGTGCGCCCTGCTCCCAGTTCCTTGATCAGCACGCCGTCTCGCAACACCTCGTATGTGCTGGCTGGCGCCGTCGACTCTGGCGCCCGCCACGTCAGCCGCACGAGGTACGTCCGCGGCGTGGCCTGAAGCGGCAGCGGCGCACCCGGAGGCGTGGCGGACGCAGAGGAACTGGTCCGCCCCTCTGGGGACGGGCTCGGCTGGCCCGGGCGTGCGGACGTCTCGGGCGTCTCATTGACTGTCTCGGGTCCGAGAGTCGACGAGTCTGCGCAGGCGCTGAGGGTCAGGGTCGCCGAGATCGCACCGAGCATCCAGATGCGGATCGGGTGGTGCGTCCGAACCCGGCGCGGGGCTTGGGTGAGTGTCGTCATGGTGTGCCTCCTCCATGACAGTCACCCCGCGGTCGAACCCGGAGACAGTGTCGGAGGGCCCCCGCACTGGGAGACTCGTGCCCGCAGACGTCCCGAACCCGATCTACTGGGCAAGGCGGACTTCGACCGGGCAGAACCGACACCTGGTAGGGCGGGTGGGACTCGAACCCACGACCCAAGGATTATGAGTCCTCTGCTCTAACCGACTGAGCTACCGCCCCTCGCAGGAGAACCTACAGTTCCCGGGCCCCCTTCCTCGTCAAGAGGTCACGACACAATGGGGGCGGATGCGGGCGTTCGGGCGGGGTTAGGGAACCATCGTCCTATGCGTTCCCTGCTCTCCACCGTCGCTCTCCTGCTCGCCGCGCTGGTGGCCACCGTCTCGCTGGCTGCGTATGTCGTCCACGAGACACTCCTCGCCCCCGAGCGCGCCGGCCGCGTGCTGTCCGCCGCTCTCAATGAGCCGTCGGTGCGCGACCGGGCCCTCGCCGCGGTGCTGCCGGAGTACGACGCCCTTCCGGAGCGTTATCGCAAGGCCGTGGACCGGACGGCGGACAACCCCGAGGTCCAGGAGGCGCTGAGCAAGATCAAGGCAGACGACCGAGGCCGGTTGGACGCTTCCGCAGCTCGGGACGAACTCGTGCGTGCACTCCGCAGCAACGGCCAGTCGGAGCTCGCCGGCCGGGTCGCAGCCACACCCGGGCCCGAGTCGGTCCGGTTGCCAGCCGAGATGAGGCGCGCCTACCTGACGGCCGGGGACACGACCTGGCTGGTCGCCACCCGCGGTGCGATCGCCGCCGCAGCCCTCGCGCTGCTCGGCATCCTGCTGGCCCGTCGTCGCAGGTGGGCGATCGCCATCGCCGGCCTCGGTGCGGCGGCAGCAGCGGGCGGTGCCGTGCTGCTGTACGCCAAGCTACCGGCGGCGGTCGAAATCGTCGGCGCGGGTCGCTGGGCCGAGATCGCGGCAGACGCCGCGCCGCAGATCCCCTCGACCGTGAACGCGACGCTGCTCGTTGTTGCCGCCTGCGGTGCCGTCGTACTGCTCGGTGCTGCACTCGCGCCGCGATCCCGCGCTTGAACGCGCCGCTTGCCCCGATCTGACCCGACTCCTTTACTCTGGGCGGGTGAACGGGGCGAAACGACTGCAGCTACGCATAGGCGCACTTGCCCTGATCGTCACCCTCACCGGCTGCACCCAAGGTGGCGAGCCGTCGGCCGCGCCGAACTCGCCCCCCGCTCCCTCGACGGTGTCGGCCTCCCCTTCTGCGGAGCCCTCCCCGCCCAAGCCCGGCTCGCTCGAGACCCCTGGCACCTCGTCCGGCAGCCTGTCCCAAGACGCGTTCCCCCGCCCCAAGACCCTCGGAGCTGACTGGGCGTACGCCGTCGACTCGGGCGATGCCGAGGAGGGCTACGTCGGCAACGGAACGCCCGCCCTCGAACGCGACCCGGAGGAGCTCGCCACGCTCGCCGTCCCCTTCGGATGTGCGCGACGGGCCCCGATGCCGACGGCGGAGCACGCGCTCGAGGTGGACTACACGGCGTCGGGGGTGAAGGTCATCGCGATCCGGATGCAGTTCTCGGACGTCGCCACCGCCAGGACGCTGTTCGAGGGTCGCCTCACCAACCTGGAACGGTGCCGCGGGCGCAGCGGTGGCAAGGCCATCGGTGACCTCGTGACGACCGTCGACCGCCTCGGCGAGGGCGTCGTGCTCTCCGACCGCACGCCCAAGTCCGACGCCTGGGTCGAGCTCGCGATCCTCGACGACGACCACGTCGTCCTGATCGCGGCCCAGACCCTGGTCGGCCGCCCACCCATGACCCGAGCCCAGGCGCAACGCCTGGCCGCCACCTTCCGTCGCTGACCACGAAAGGGACGCACCGTGCCTCGACTGCCGCTGCTCGCCTCCGCCACTGTCCTGACCCTGCTGCTCGCCGGCTCCTCCGCGATCGCGACCGCGGAGGAGGAGTCCCCGGCGAGCACCGCCGAGGCGACAGCCGAGTCCGCCAACCAGCCCCCGGTGGCCGTCGCGGACGAGGCGACCGCGGCCCCCGGCGCGTCCGTACGCGTCGAGGTTCTGACCAACGACACCGACGACGGGCAGGGTCGCCCGGAGGGTGAACCCGCACGCCTCGAGGTCGTCGGCGTCGAGGGTGCGGACGACAGGGCGACCTTCTCGCCGACCGACGTCACCTTCACCGCGCGAGCCGACGACGCGGGCCCGATCGTCTTCTCCTACGACGTCAGCGACGGTGAGCTCGTGTCCCGCGGCCAGGTGACCGTGCAGGTCGAGGACGCATCGACCCGCGGTGTGACGATCTCGATGGCGGATCGCCCCGCCGCACTGAAGCGCTACCCCATCTCCGGGAAGGTCGCGGGCCGCAAGGCGGCACTGGCCGGGGTCCGGGTCCAGAGCCGCGGCGCCGACGGATGGAAGACCATCGGCCGCGACGAGGCCGACGCGCAGGGCCGGTACTCGGTCGGCTTCAAGACTGCTCGCCCTGGCGGGTGGAAGTTCCGGGCCGTCGCGGTCTGGCCCAACGGCGACCGGGCCACGTCCAAGGTCCTCGCCCGCACGGTGCGCGCAGTCCCCAACACGAAGGTCTCCGGCCCGCTGACCGCCCGCCAGGTGCCGCACTCGTGGCGCCGCGGCTGCCCCGTGCCTCCTCCCAGCTCCGCAGGATCCAGATCAACCGGATCAACTACAAGAAGGTCGTGGCCCGCGGCTCGATCGTCGTCCGGGCGAGCGAGGTCGGTGACATCGTGAAGGTTCTCGAGGGCGCGATCGCCGAGCGGTTCCCGATCCGCACGCTCAAGCCGGCCGACGCCTTCTATGCAGGGGGACGCCGCACCCCGATGGAGTCCGACAAGGCCGCGATGCGTGCCGGCAACACGTCGGCGTTCAACTGCCGCCCGGTCGTCGGCAACCCGTACCGCGTGTCTCAGCACTCCTACGGCAACGCGATCGACATCAACACGATCGAGAACCCGTACGTCACCGGCAGCCGGGTCTACCCGCCCGGCTCGCGGAGCTACCTCGACCGCTCCCCCTACCGTCGCGGCATGATCCTGCAGAACGGCGTGATCGCCGACCGGATGCGTCGCCTCGGCTGGCTGTGGGGCGCGCGCTGGGGCCACCCCGACTATCAGCACTTCTCCTCCAACGGCGGCTGAGGCATGCTCGGGGGATGACGGACGACACTCCTCCCCGCTCACGCCGGTCACCGAGGACTGGGAGCGCGCCCTGTGCGTCGTCGCGCACCCGGACGACCTGGAGTTCGGCGGCGCCGCCGCGGTGGCGCGCTGGACCGGCCAGGGCAAGCACATCGTGTACTGCATGGTCACCAGCGGCGAGGCCGGCATCGACGGGATGGACCCGGAGCGATGCCGCGAGGTGCGGGAGGCCGAGCAGATCGAGTCAGCCCGCATCGTCGGTGTCGCCGACGTCGAGTTCCTGCACCTCCCTGACGGCGTGCTGGAGTACGGCGTACCGCTGCGAGAGGCGATCGCCGGCTCCGTACGACGGCATCGACCCGACATCGTCGTCACGAACAACTTCCGCGACACCTGGGGAGGGGCGAACCTCAACCAGGCCGACCACATCGCCACCGGGAAGGCCACGCTCGACGCTGTGCGGGACGCCGGCAACCGGTGGGTGTTCCGCAGCCAGCTCGAGGCGGACGGTCTCGAGCCGTGGGGCGGCGTCCGCGAGGTCTGGGCGGCAAGCTCCCCCGACTCGAACCAGGCCGTGGAGATCACCGACACCTTCGACGCCGGCGTGGAGTCACTGCGTGCGCATCAGGCCTACATCGATGGCCTCGGCTGGGAGGACTTCGACCCTGCCGAGTTCCTCGAAGGCATGTCACGTTCTACCGGGCGGCGGCTCGGCGTTCCGCACGCGGTCGCGTTCGAGGTGTTCCCGATGGGCTGGGGCGACTGAGGGGCCACCATGGCTGTCGCGCAGGAACGGCTGCTCACCCCCGCTTTC
Organism: uncultured Actinomycetota bacterium; assembly: GCA_963768905.1. GTDB lineage: Bacteria > Actinomycetota > Actinomycetes > Propionibacteriales > Nocardioidaceae > Nocardioides_B. The sequence goes on from CAVYJQ010000005.1 coordinate 123,459, forward strand.
ATCACTCTGACGGTCGCGGACCTGGCCTACTTCGCGAGCGCCGGGATCCTGATCGCCGTGACCCCCCTGTTCGTCACAGGTCCGCTCGCTTCAGGTGAGGCGGCAGTCGGACTCGTCATGGGCGCCTTCAGCATCACGACGCTGGCCCTGCGCCCGCTCGCGGGCCGGTGGACGGACCGCAAGGGGCGTCGAGCTCTGCTGATCGGCGGCGCAGCCGCGTTCACCTTCGCGATCCTCGGTCACTTCATCGTGACCAGCGTCGCGGGGCTGGTGGCAGTGCGGCTCGCACTCGGAGCCGCGGAGGCGATGTACTTCGTGGCCAGCTTCGCGGCGCTCGCCGATCTGGCACCCGAGGGTCGTACGGGGGAAGCGCTGAGCCTGAACTCGCTCGCCCTCTACCTCGGGCTCGTGATCGGGCCGCTGCTGGGGCAAGGTCTGCTGAAATGGGGCGGCTTCAACCTCGCCTGGTCCGGAGCCGTTGCCCTCACCGCGATCGCGACTGGGCTGGCGAGCACGCTTCCGGAGACCAGACCCACCGTCGACCTGGACCAGCCGCCCGCTCCGCTGTTCCACCGGTCCGCGCTGGTCCCCGGCGTGGGGCTGATGTGCGGGGTCGCGACGATGGCAGCGTTCCTTGCGTTCACTGCGCTCCACGCCCGCTCCATCGGCATCGAGACATGGAGCGTCGTGTTCGCGATGTTCGGGACCACCGTCGTCGTGTGCCGGATCGCGCTGGCCAGGTTGCCCGACCGCGTCGATCCTCGTGGACTGTCGGGAGCCGCACTCGTGGCGTCCGGTGCCGGCGTGCTGATGATGGGAGCCGTTCAGACGCCGACGGGGCTGGCGGCCGGCACCGTCATCCTCGCGGTCGGCACCGCGTTCCTGACTCCCGCAGTCTTCGCGATGGTGTTCAGCGTGACGCCGCCGTCCGAGCGTGGGAGCGCTGCGGCCACGGTCAGCATCTTCATCGATGTCGGGCTGAGCGGCGGCCCCATCGTGATGGGCCTGCTGGCGGCGTCGACGAGCATCGGCTCCGGATTCCTGATCCTGGCGCTCCTGCCGGTGGCCGGCAGCGTGTTCCTGCTGACGAGCCCGCACCGTCGTCACGTCGCGGCATGATCGCGAGAACGAGAAAGCGGCCTGACATGCGGGAAAATCCGCAGGTCAGGCCGCCAGTTGCTCCCCCGGTTGGACTCGAACCAACAACCCTCCGGTTAACAGCCGAATGCTCTGCCAATTGAGCTACAGGGGATCGTGCGGGGATACGTTAGCAAGACGGGCGGCCGTTCCCGAAATCGAGGGCTCCCGCGACGACACGAGCGCCTCGGACGTCGGAAAAAGCCTTCGGAGCTTGCCCAACGCGCGGTGATGGGCGACGCGTACGGCGGTGGGGCTGATGCCCAGGGCAACACTGACGCTCTTCACATCGAGACCCACCACGTCGCAGCATGCGACCACCTCGGCCTCTCGCGTCGAGAGGCAGGCCAGCAGACGACTCGTGAGGTCAAGGCTCAACGCCTGCTCGTCGGCGGAGTCGTCACTGGTCCCCCAGATCGAAAGGTCTCCGGGGTCGACGGCATACGGCGACGTACCGCGTCGAGTGGAGCGTCGCCGCTGGTTCCATGCCAGGTTCCGCGCGATGCCGAACAGCCAGCCGGCGAAGTCCGACGACGTCCCCTTGAACTCGTGGATGCGTTGCGCAGCGACCAACCAGGCCTCCGCCGCGACGTCCTCGCAGTCCGACGCGGCGTCGCCCGTGGGCAGCACCCGCAGCCAGGCCACGAGACGGTTGGCGTTGGCCGCGTAGAGCTGCCCCCACGCCGCCTGGTCACCCTCACGGGCACGCATGACAGCGTCGTCGTCACGGACAGGGCGTCGCTCGGAGTCGTCGAGATGATCGTGCTGAATGTCGAACTGGCCCACCGCGCACCTCCCAGTTGCGTTAGCCGGCCCTGCCGATTCTGCGCTCCGAATCTCGATCTGTCACACATTTCTTTTCGTGTAACGCAGGCCACACCTGGTGACATGTTCAGTACATGACCAACTTCCGCGAGAGCCGCCTGTCCCGCAGCCAGATTGCGCGTCGGCTGCGTACGCCACTGACTGAGGCGCCGGCCGACGTCCCCTTCGTCGCCACGCTTGCCGCCATGGCAGCAGAGTCCGCGGACGCGACCGTGATGGCGCCGTCGCGGCGCGGCGTCGGCCTCCGGCTCGCCGCGGTTGCCGCCTCCGTCGTCGTCGTCACCGCCGGCGCGTCCTACGCATCCACCCAGCTGGGAGGGACGCCGGAGCCGATCGCTCCCGTGAGCGACACCCAGGTCAGCGACGACGACGAGCAGGACGAGCTCGAGCCGATGGTGGTCGCGGACCAGACCGAGATCGAGGACGACCCCAAGCCCGAGGTCGACGCCAAGCGGCGTGACAACGAGGAAGTGGTCGACGAGGTCGAGGACGACGAGGACGTCGACCCGCTGACCCAGGACACCGCACCCTCGGTCGTCACCGCGACCGGCGCCGACACGAACGGCGTGGACACCACCAACGACGTCAGCCAGGACACGGCAACCGTCGAAAGCGCTGACGACACCGCCGACACCGAGAACGACGCGGACACCGGGGCTGAAGATGCCGACACCGGTGACGACGAGGACGACGACTGAGGTTCAGCAACTGCAGAAGCGCCGGGAGCTCGGCCTCACCCGAGGCCGAGCTCCTCTGCTGCCGCGCGAAGCCCCCGTTGGGCGGCGATCCGCACCTGAGGGTCGTCGGGGTCCACGCCGGCGTCGTACTCGTAGGACCAGGTGATCTCGTCGCCACCGGTCGGCGCTCGCCGCGCCACCACGAACAGCCCGGCGCCCCCAGCCAGCTCGACGTGGCGCTGGAGCACCACGGAGGCGGTCACGCGCTCCCGGATCACGGCGAGCAGCTTGCCGGGATCAGTCAGCGTGAACTCGTACGACGGTCGCTCCTGACCGAACTCCCCCACCTCTGAGACGCGAAGGCGGTCGTCGTCGCGGGACCAGTCCGCTGCCTCGACCTGCTGCCACGGGATGGCCGTCACCGGGTCAACCTCGGGGGCCAGCACCAGCGAGGCGCGCGTCGCCATCAGCCAGGTGCCGTCCTCAGCCTGGGCGGCCGCGAGCACCCGCTCGCCGCGAGCAAGGGCCGCGCGCGTGACCACCTCGGCGGGGGCAGCACTCTCCCGCGTGAAAAGCCGTCTCATGAAGTCACCTCTCGCCGGCGTCAGCCGGAGCCGATCGCCTTCTCGCGCAGGTTGCGGCGGTGCTGCTCCAGCGCCACCAGCTCGCCGAACATCCGGTTGTACTCGGTCGCGTGCTCGACCGGGTTGGTCCGCTGCAGCCGCGACTTCAGGTCGGCGATCCGGCGCATGACCGTGACCTCCTGGAGCCGGTAGACGTGCGCGGCGACGTACGCCCGGTCGGGCTCCTTCGCCGACAGCACCGGCTCGACGGCGAGCGCACCGAGTGCGTGCGCGACCGGCCCGTCCTCGACGTTCTCGCGCAGCTTCGACACCCAGACCTCGCCCGACGGCGCCGAGGTCGCCCCGCCGCACGCGGCGACGGCCTCCCAGACGGCGCGGTACGTCGGGTGCGTGAAGTCGTCGCCGTCCACGTCCTTCGGCGACCGAGCCGACGACCTCGGGGTGCTGGACGACGAGCTTGAGGGTCTCGCGCTCGAGGGCGAACCGCGGGTCGCGCAGGTCGGGCAGCGGCGGCTGCGGCGGCGCTTCAGGAGCCTGCGGCTCGGACTGCGCGCCAGCAGGGGCGCGACGCGGCTCGGTGGTCTTGGCGGGACGTCCGGCGGCCCGGCGTACTTCCGCACGCGCCTCGTCGACGTCGAGGCCGACCATCCCGGCGAGCTCGCGGGCGAACGCATCGACCTTGGAGCGGTCGCGGATGCTCGACACGAGCTTGGCCGCCTCACGCAGCGCGTCGACTCGTCCGTCGGCGCGGTCGAGGTCGTAGCGCGAGACCACGTTGCTGAGCACGAACCGGTACAGGGGGATCCGGCGTGCCACCAGCTCACGAACGGCGGCATCACCCTTGTCCAGGCGAAGGTCGCACGGGTCGAGGCCGTCGGGCTCGACCGCAACATAGGTCTGGCCGACGAACTGCTGGTCGCCACCGAACGCGCGCAGCGCGGCCTTCTGCCCGGCGGCGTCGCCGTCGAACGTGAAGATCACCTCGCCGCGGAACTCCTCGTGGTCGTGCAGCAACCGCCGCAGCACCCGAGCGTGGTCCTCGCCGAACGCCGTACCGCAGGTCGCGACCGCCGTCGGTACGCCGGACAGGTGGCACGCCATCACGTCGGTGTAGCCCTCGACGACGACGGCCTGCGACGAGCGCGCGATGTCGCGACGGGCCAGGTCGATGCCGTAGAGCACGTGGCTCTTCTTGTAGATCGGCGACTCGGAGGTGTTGAGGTACTTCGCCTCGACCCGGTCGTCGTCGAAGATCCGCCGGGCGCCGAAGCCGATCACGTCGCCGGAGGTCTCGCGGATCGGCCAGAGCAGCCGTCCGCGGAACCGGTCGTAGTGGCCGCGCTGCCCCTGGGCGACGAGCCCGCCCGTGACGAGCTCCTCGTCCTTGAAGCCCTTCTGGCGGAGGTGCTTGTAGAGGGCGTCGCCGTCGCGCGGCGCGAAGCCGATGCCGAAGAGGTCAGCGGCGTCCTTGTCGAAGCCGCGATCGGAGAGGAACTTGCGCCCCGCGAGGGCGTCGGTGGAGCCGAGCTTGTCGGTGTAGAACTCCGCAGCGGCCTTGTGCGCCTCGAGCAGCCGCGGACGCAAGTGCGTGTCGCGGCGTTCGGGCCGTTCGCCGCCGACGGTCTCGTTGTAGCGCAGCTGCACGCCGTACCGGACGGCGAGCCGCTCGACCGCCTCGGCGAACCCGAGGCCGTCGATCTCCATCAGGAACTTGATGACGTCGCCGCCCTGCTGGCAGCCGAAGCAGTGGAAGAAGCCGCGCGAGGGGGTGACGTGGAACGACGGCGACTTCTCGTCGTGGAACGGGCAGAGCCCCTTCTGCGAGCCGCCGCCGGCGTTCTTCAGGGTGACGTAGTCGGACACCACCTCGTCGATCCGGGCGCGTTCGCGCACGAGCGCGATGTCTTCGTCCTTGATCAGCCCTGGCACGGCGCCGAGTCTACGTGCCACTCACCCCCGGCAGGCGCGCCCCGCGGTCACTCCGAACCGCGCACGTCGGCGGCGCCCAGACGGGCCGCGTCGGCGGTGCGGTCGTCGGGCTGCCGCTGCGAGTCGAGCTCGGCCTCCACACGCGCCACGTAGTGCTCCACCTCGTTCTTCTCCTGGTCGTCGCTCCAGCCGAGCACCGGCGCCACCAGTCGCGCGACGTCCTGGGCCGCGGCCACGCCCCGGTCGGTCGCCTCGATGGAGATCCGGGTGCGCCGGGTGAGGATGTCGTCGAGGTGCAGGGCACCTTCCGCGGCGCGCGGCGTAGTAGGCCTCGACCGCGAGGTACGACGGCGCGCCCGGCAGCGGCTCGCCCAGCTCGGGCCGCTCGTCCACCAGGTCGAGCAGCTCCTCGACCAGCGAGCCGTAGCGGCCCAGCAGGTGCTCGATCGCGCGCCAGGTGCAGCCCCGACTCGCGCCGCGAGCGTGCTCGCGCCGGTTCCACACGGCCTCGTAGCCCTCGGCGCCGACGAGCGGGATCTTCTCGGTGCACGACTTCGGCACCTTGCGGGTCATCCCGTGCACGACTGCGTCGACGGCGTCCTTGGCCATCACCCGGTACGTCGTGTACTTGCCGCCCGCGACCATCGTCAGGCCGGCGACCGGGGAGACGACGGCGTGCTCCCGGGAGAGCTGGCTGGTGTCCTCGGACTCCCCCGACAGCAGCGGCCGCAGCCCGGCGTAGACGCCCGACGACGTCCTCGTGGGTCAGCGGCGTGCGCAGCAGCGCGTTGGCGTGCTCGAGCAGGTAGTCGACGTCGGAACGGCTCGCGGCCGGGTGCGCCATGTCGAGCGACCAGTCGGTGTCGGTCGTGCCGATGATCCAGTGCTCGTCCCACGGGATGATGAACAGCACGCTCTTCTCGGTGCGGCTGATCATCCCGCTGCGGGCCAGGATGCGGTCGCGCGGCACGACGATGTGCACGCCCTTGGAGGCGCGCACGTTGATCTGGCCGCGGCCGCCGACCATGTCCTGGATCTCGTCGGTCCAGACGCCGGCGGCGTTGATCGTCTGCCGGGCCCGGATCTCGACGGTCTCACCGGTCTCGAGGTCCACCGACCTTGGCGCCGCTGACCCGGTCGCCCTCGCGGAGGAATCCCGTCACCCGGGCGCTGGTGGCGCACAGCGCGCCGTAGTCGGCGGCTGTCCGGGCCAGCATCATCGTGTGCCGGGCGTCGTCGATCTGCCCGTCGTAGTACTGGATCGCGCCGACCAGCGCGTCCTTGCGCAGCGACGGGAACTGCTTGAGCGCCTGGCGTCGCGTCAGGTGCCGGTGGCCGGGCACGCCGTGCCGACCGCCGAGCGTGTCGTAGAGCAGCACGCCGCTGCCGACGTAGAACCGCTCCCAGACCCGGTGGGTGAGCGGGTAGAGGAACGGCACCGGCCGGGCGAGGTGCGGCGCCAGGTGGTTCAGGATCAGCGACCGCTCGCGCAACGCCTCCCGCACCAGCCGGAAGTCCAGCTGCTCGAGGTAGCGCAGGCCGCCGTGCACCAGCTTGCTGGAGCGGCTGGACGTGCCCGCGGCGTAGTCACGGGCCTCCACCAGGCCGACGCGCAGCCCGCGGGTGACCGCGTCGAGGGCGGCGCCGGCTCCGACGACGCCACCCCCGATCACGAGTACGTCGAGCGGTTCGCGCGCCATCTCGCGCAACGCGTCGGCCCGCGAGGCAGGGTTCAGCGGTGTCGCGGTCCGGCTGCTCGACTGGGTCATTACACGTCCACCCAGTCGAGGGTGCGGGTGACGGCCTTCTGCCAGCCGGCGTACCCCTTCTCGCGCTCCTCCTCGGACCACTCCGGCTCCCAGCGCTTGGTCTCGTTCCAGTTCTTCCGGAGCTCCTCGCGGTCCTCCCAGAAGCCGACGGCCAGGCCGGCGGCGTAGGCGGCGCCGAGCGCGGTGGTCTCGGCGACCACCGGCCGGCTCACCGGGACGCCGAGCATGTCGGCCTGGATCTGCATGCACAGCTCGTTGGCGGTCACACCGCCGTCGACCTTCAGCACCTCGAGCTTCACGCCGGAGTCCTTCTCCATCGCGTCGGCGACGTCGCGGGACTGGTAGCAGATCGACTCGAGGGTGGCCCGGGCCAGGTGGGCGTTGGTGTTGAAGCGCGACAGCCCGACGATCGCGCCACGCGCGTCCGAGCGCCAGTACGGCGCGAACAGACCCGAGAACGCCGGCACGAAGTAGACGCCGCCGTTGTCAGGCACCTCCCGGGCCAGGCTCTCGCTCTGCGAGGCACCGGAGATGATGCCGAGCTGGTCGCGCAGCCACTGCACGGCCGACCCGGTCACGGCGATCGAGCCCTCCAGCGCGTAGACCGGCTTCTCGTCGCCGAACTGGTAGCAGACCGTGGTGAGCAGACCGTTCTCGGAGCGAACCAGCTCGGTGCCGGTGTTGAGCAGCAGGAAGTTGCCGGTGCCGTAGGTGTTCTTCGCCTCGCCCGGGGCCAGGCAGACCTGGCCGACCATCGCGGCCTGCTGGTCGCCGAGCGAGGCCGACAGCGGAACCTCGGCGCCGAGCGGGCCGTCGGCCAGGGTGTGGCCGTAGAGCTTCGGGTCCGACGAGGGGCGGATCTCGGGCAGCATCTGCCGCGGGACGCCGAACATCTCCAGCAGCTCGTCGTCCCAGTCGAGCGTCTCGAGGTTCATCAGCATGGTGCGGCTGGCGTTGGTGACGTCGGTGATGTGCACGCCCCCGCGGGTGCCGCCGGTGAGGTTCCACAGCAGCCACGCGTCGGTGTGCCGAAGATCGCGTCACCGGCCTCGGCGGCCTCGCGGACGCCGTCGACGTTCTCGAGGATCCACTGGATCTTGCCGCCGGAGAAGTACGTCGCCGGAGGCAGACCGGCCTTCTGCCGGATGATGTCGCCGCGACCGTCGCTGTCCAGCGCCTTGGCGATCTTGTCGGTGCGGGTGTCCTGCCAGACGATCGCGTTGTAGTACGGGCGCCCGGTGTTCTTGTTCCACACCACGGTGGTCTCGCGCTGGTTGGTGATGCCGAGCGCGGCGAGGTCCGCGCCCGTGAGCCCCTCGCGGCCCAGTGCCGTCTGGAGCACCGACGACTGGTGCGCTCCCAGATCTCCACGGGGTTGTGCTCGACCCAGCCGGCCTGCGGCATGATCTGCTCGTGCTCGAGCTGGTGGCGGGCGACCTCGTTGCCGCCGTGGTCGAAGATCATGAAGCGGGTGCTGGTGGTGCCCTGGTCGATGGCGCCTACGTACTCGGCCATGCTTGCTCCTTCGATAGCTTCGCGGTCAGGATCCGTTGCTCGCGGCACGCTCGGCGACCCGCTCGTCGCGCGGCGCCTGCTCGGGGATGCGGCCCGACTCAGCGGGCTCGTCCTCGGCCGGCAGGAACCGCGCGATCGCCAACTTGTAGGCGCCTGCCCCGAGGATGCCACCGATCAGCGGAGCGACGATGGGCACCCAGAAGTAGAGGGCTCCGTTCTGGTCCTCGAAGGCCGTGCCGTACCCGAAGAAGTAGGACATCAGCCGCGGGCCGAAGTCACGGGCCGGGTTGATGGCGTAGCCGGCGTTCGTGCCCCAGGCCATCCCGATGGCGACGACGATCAGGCCGACGACGAACGGCGCGATCCAGGCGACCGGCGCGTTGTTGCGGGTGTCGGTGACGGCGAGGATCAGGAACAGCAGGATCGCGGTGCCGATGATCTGGTCGAAGAACGCGGTGCTGGTGCTGATGTCGAGCGCGCCGTTGCCGGGCAGGGTCGAGAAGATCCCCTGCGTGGCGATCGTGTGCTCCGGGTCGACGAGCGCGATGGCGTCGGCGTACACGAAGCGGACGAGCAAGGCAGCGACGAAGGCGCCCGCGATCTGGGCGATCGAGTACGGGAGCACCTTGCGCCACTCGAAGTCGCCGAAGGTGGCGAGGGCAACCGAGACGGCGGGGTTGAGGTGCGCGCCGCTGATCCGGGCCGCGGTGTAGACACCGAAGGTGACTCCCAGACCCCAGGCCCAGGCGATCGAGTCGTGGTCACCCAGCGTGCCTTCGCTGGTGACGACCTGGGCGACGACGCCCACGCCGAAGAGGATCAGGATCGCGGTGCCGGCGAACTCGGCGAGCAGCTCGCCGCCCAGCGTCCGTCTGTCGGTTGTACTCACAGATCACTCCCGAGGGTCGAGGGAACGGCCTGGACACGGGACGGCACAGGCCAGCCTGAGGTGGAGCGGCGAAGCCATCAAGACGCGAACGCGGGCTCGCCGTTGCGAGAGTTTTTCCAGAATGCGCGAGCCGGAAACCTCCTATTTGCGAGGCTCTTGAGTCCGGGTGTGAAGACAGCCTCAGGCGAGGCGGGCGTGCCAGGCGAGCGCCGACGCGTCGGTCAGCGAGGCGACCTGGTCGACGATCACGCGCAGCCGCTCGGCATCGGAGCCGGCCGCCTCGAAGTCGAGGCGATGCGCGGGCTGGAGCTCGGCCGGCCCGCGGAGCCGAAGCTGGGCCACGAGCTCGGAGATCACCTCGAGCTGCCGCTCCAGGATCACCACCCGGTCGTCAGCGCGCATCACGTAGTGCGCCGCGATCCCCTTGAGCACCCCGATCGCCAGCGCGGTCTGGTGCGGTACGACGAGGTCGGCGGCGTACCGGGTCAGCGGACCGGCCCCGACGTGCGCCCGCGTGGCAGCTCGGACGCTGGTGCAGAAGTCGCCGATCAGCCCGCTGGTGAGGTTCTTCAGCGCCGCCAGCGCTCCCCTGCTGCCGTCGTACGGTCCCGTCGGCCAGGACGGCACGCTGCGAAGGCGGCGCAGTGCGTCGTCGAGCTCGGCGTCCTCAGCGTCCGGCAGGTACCAGTCGCGCACCGTCGCCCAGACAGCCGAGCGCTCGGTCGGGTCGTCGAGCAGGCTGACGTCGATGCCGCCGGCCACGACGCCGTCCTCGAGGTCGTGGACCGAGTAGGCGACGTCGTCCGCGAGGTCCATCACCTGCGCCTCCAGGCAGCGCCGTCCGCCATCGACGCCGGCGCGCAGCCACCCGAAGACCTCGAGGTCGTCGTCGTAGACGCCGAACTTGAGCACCGACCGCGGAGTGCCGTCGGCGTGCATCCCGTGGGGCTGGTCGGCGTCCGCGCGGGGCCATGGGTACTTGGTGGCCGCGTCGAGGGTGGCGCGGGTCAGGTTCAGCCCGACCGAGCGACCGGACGCGTCGACGGTCTTGGCCTCGAGCCTGGTCAGGATGCGCAACGTCTGCGCGTTGCCCTCGAAGCCACCGCACGCAGCGCTCAGCTGGTCGAGCGCGCGCTCGCCGTTGTGCCCGAACGGCGGGTGCCCGAGGTCGTGGGCGAGGGCCGCGGTCTCGACGATGTCGGGGTCGCAGCCGAGCGTGTGGCCGAGGTCGCGAGCCACCTGGGCGACCTCGAGCGTGTGGGTCAGCCGGTTGCGGACGAAGTCGTCGGTCTGTGGCCCGACCACCTGGGTCTTGGCGGCCAGCCGTCGCAGCGCGGCCGAGTGCACCACGCGAGCACGGTCGCGCTCGAACGCCGTGCGCTCGGCGCGCTTGGGCGGTTCATCCACCCAGCGCTCGCGCGCGTGCTCGTCGTACTCCTCGATCGACCCCATCGGGGGTGACCCTACTGCCGCGGACCGACAGCGACGCGAGGCGCGTGGGTCAGTAGACCTTCACGTGCACGTGGTCGTAGTGGTTCGCGGTGGCCGAGCCACGGTCGGACATCGGTCGCCAGCCCTCGGACGAACGCTCGGCCGTCCAGATGCGCTGCGCGTAGATGATGTCGTAGAGACCGAACTCGCTGGCGTTCGCGAGCAGGTAGTTGGCGACGTCCCAGCCCATGTCGCCCGACACCATGATGTCGATCGCGCGACCGTCCGAGTGCTCGCCGTCGCCGCGGTAGCCGCCGTACGTCGTGATCGACGGGAACCGGGGGCACACGGCGTTGAACACGGCCATGGCCTGCGAGGTGACGCCGGACGGTGCAGCAGCCGTGCAGGTGCCGGAAGCGATCTCGGTGGCCGCCTCGACGACCTCCTCGGGCTCCGGCTTCTTCTTCGCGAGGAACTCGCCGCTCACCCAGAACGACTTGCGCTCGCGGACGATCTCCGCGAACCCGTTCTTGGTCTCGCCGGTGATGGCGACCTTGCTGGCGATGTCGAGGACCGTGACGACCTTGGCCTTCTCCGACGGCTCGGTGCGCACGTTCAGCGCGACCGTGGTGAAGCGGTGGCCGACGGCCTCGGGACGCTCTTCCAGCGTGACCCGGCGAGCGGCGCGGGAGACCGACTGCTCGCGCTCCGCGAGGCGGTCCGCCGGCGTGCCGGTGACGTGCTGGGAGATGCGGCCCGCAGCTGCGTGCTGGGGCGAGGAGTCGATCGCGGCAACGGAGGCACCGACGACAGTCGAGGTGACGAGCGCTGCTGCGAGGGCGGGGGCCGCGTACCGCGCGAGCCGTCGGGTCTTCACGTGCTCGACGGCCGCCTTGTGGCGTGCTGCGGTCACGGGGGGATCACCACCGGAGGATCTAGAGGACATGTGACGCAAAGGATCGAGTGAAGCACAGACCCTCCGACGCGATCGAACCGGACCAGACCGATTCGTGAGGCTTTACGCAGGTTTTACCCGTGCCGGCGTGGCCATCGTCACGGAAAGACCACCCCGGAGGGCTCTTGCGTCAGCCGCCGGAGTGCTCGCTGGTGTCCTCGGTGACCGCGCAAGCGGTGCCGTCGGTGTCGTCGAGCCACCCCTCGGGCAGGACGACGCGCCGCGGGCTGCCCTGGCGGCCGCGCGGCGAACCCAGCTCCGAGACCGGGAACGGCTCGGCCGGGTCGAGCTCGGCCAGCAGCCCGTCGAGGGCGGCCAGCGACGAGACCAGCCCGAGGTTGCGGCGCAGGTCACCGCCGGCGCGGAAGCCCTTGAGGTACCAGGAGATGTGCTTGCGGAACTCCTTGCAGCCCCGCTCCTCCCCCATGTACTGGCAGAGCAGCTCGGCGTGCCGACGCATCATCGCGGCCACCTCGCCGAGCGTGGGCAGCGTGGCGACCTGCTCGCCGGCGAACGCCGCGGCCAGGTCGCGGAAGATCCAGGGACGTCCCAGGCAGCCGCGGCCGACCACGACGCCTGCGGCCCCGGTCTGCTCCACCATCCGCACCGCGTCGGCGGCCTCCCAGATGTCGCCGTTGCCGAGCACCGGGATGTCGACGTGGGCGACCAGGTTGCCGATCGCCTCCCAGTCGGCCTCGCCCGAGTAGGCCTGGCTGACCGTACGGCCGTGCAGCGCGATCGCCGCGCAGCCGGTCTCCTGGGCGATCCGGCCCGCGTCGAGGTAGGTGTGGTGGTCGTCGTCGATGCCCTTGCGGGTCTTCATCGTCACCGGCACGTCGTACGGCGTGGCGGCCCGGACCGCAGCCTCGAGGATGTCGCCGAGCAGCCGCCGCTTCCAGGGCAGCGCCCCGCCGCCACCCTTGCGGGTCACCTTGGGCACCGGGCAGCCGAAGTTGAGGTCGATGTGGGCGACGCCGTACTCCGCGCAGAGGATCTCGGCTGCCTTGCCGACGTACACCGGGTCGGTGCCGTAGAGCTGGACCGACCGGACGTCCTCGAGCTCGTCGAAGACCAGCATCGACATGGTCACCGCGTCACGCTCGACGATCCCGCGGGAAGTGATCATCTCGCAGACGTACAGGCCGGCGCCCTGCTCGCGGCAGAGCCGGCGGTACGCGGCGTTGGTGATCCCGGCCATCGGCGCGAGCACCACGGGGGTGTCGACGCGCACGCTGCCCAGGACGAGCTCCTGGGGCAGTGCGGAGGGCGCGGCGGTGGTCATCGCACCATTGTGAACGGCCTCCCGCGAGGCGCCCAAATCGCCGGTCAGCAGGTGATCGAGACCTGGTTGCTCACCGGGCGGTATGCGCCGTCCACGAACGCCTCGAGGACGACGGTGTAGGTGCCGCCGACGAAGTACCGATACCGCGTCTCCCCCTCGGCGTTCCGGCCGAGCACCTGGAAGCCGCCCTGGTCCCTCACGCTCCACGTCAGGTTCTGGTAGTCCACGTCGTCGGCAGCCTCGGAACGGATCACACCGCAGCCGTCGCGGTACACCCGCAGCTTCAGCTTCGGCGGCTTCGGCGGCCGCGCCGTCGCCGACGGGTCGAGGTTCAGGTCACCCGGGTCAATCCGGTCCCAAAGGTCGGGCTCGGCAGTCTCGGTGACGGTCGCCGTGACGGTGACGGTGGCGGTGGCGGTGGCGGTCGGCGTGGGCGTGACCGTCACGAGGGAGCCGTCGCAGCCGGAAAGCAGCAACGTCATCGGCGATCAGCGCGCAGGCGAGGGCGGCGATCTTCATCCCAGCAGGCTAGGGAGAGACTCGCGAGCCGTCCGGGGAACCGCGCAGTTCCGTCGTGTCGGCGGTCAGTCCTTGTTGCCTGACTTCTTCTTCTTGGTCGACTTCTTCTTCTCCGGGACCGTGGGCGGCTCCACCGTGCCGGTCCACTGGATCGGGTCGAAGGCCTGGTCGGGCCGGAAGCTGACCGCCTCCAGCGAGCCCTTGTCGGGCGAGAGGTAGACCAGGCAGGTGTCGACACTGTCGCCCGGCTCGAACTTCTTCGGAAGCGGCGTCGACGCGCAGTTCTTGAACTTGGTCGTGAAGTTGACGGCCGGCAGCAGGGTGTTCTCGCCGTTCACGCCCCAGAGCGGGACCGGAGTGCCGCCCGACGTCGCCCTCGCCGACGTTCTCGACGCTCACCTTGACGTAGAAGTAGTTGGCCTTGCTCTTGTACTCGTCGTCGAGGATGAAGCCCTTGAAGTCCTCGATCCGGCCCTCCCGGGCGCTCGGTGACGGTGAGCTCCAGCACGCTGTCGCGCTTCTGGTCCGGCTCGAACGCGACGGTGGCGGGCTCCCCGAACGTGAGGTCCGTGCCCTGCGCGGTGACCTCGACGCCCTCCGGGACGCTGACGTCGGCGGTCGGCGACTCGGTGGGCGACGCCGACTCGGTCGGCGACTCGCCGGCATCCGGTTCGTTCCTCGCCGATGTACATCCGGCGAGCGTGAGCCCGGCGGCGGTCACCAGGGCGACGAGACGAGCGTGCGTACAGGGCGCGGGCTGCTGAGGCGGACACGCACACATTGTGCACTCCGCCTCCACGCGATCCGGGCAGCGCCCCGCGGACGATCAGGCTCCGAGCAGCCGCTCGGCGAAGTACGACTTCACCTGGTCGAGGCCGATCCGCTCCTGCTTCATGGTGTCGCGCTCGCGCACCGTGACGGCGTCGTCCTCGAGAGTGTCGAAGTCCACGGTCACGCAGTACGGCGTGCCGATCTCGTCCTGACGGCGGTACCGGCGACCGATGGCGCCCGCGTCGTCGAAGTCGACGTTCCACAGGGTGCGGCAGGTCGGCCGCGAGGCCCTGCGCCTTCGGCGAGAGGTCGGCGTTGCGGGACAGCGGGAGCACCGCGACCTTGACCGGCGCGAGCCGCGGGTCGAGGCGCAGCAGCGTCCGCTTGTCGACGCCGCCCTTGGCGTTCGGCGCCTCGTCCTCGGCGTACGCGTCGACCAGGAAGGCCATCATCGAGCGGTTGACGCCGGCTGCGGGCTCGATCACGTACGGCGTGTAGCGGTCACCCGACGCCTGGTCGAAGTAAGCTGAGGTCCTGGCCCGAGTGCTCGGCGTGGGTCGATCAGGTCGAAGTCGGTGCGGTTTGCGATGCCCTCGAGCTCGCCCCACTCCGAGCCCTGGAAGCGGAAGCGGTACTCGATGTCGACGGTGCGCTTCGAGTAGTGCGACAGCTTGTCGGCCGGGTGCTCGTAGAGACGCAGGTTGTCGCGGTCGATGCCGAGGTCGACGTACCAGTCGGTGCGCGCGTCGATCCAGGTCTGGTGCCACTCCTCGTCCTCGCCGGGCTTGACGAAGAACTCCATCTCCATCTGCTCGAACTCACGCGTGCGGAAGATGAAGTTGCCCGGCGTGATCTCGTTGCGGAACGACTTGCCGATCTGGCCGATGCCGAACGGCGGCTTGCGTCGCGAGGAGTTCATGACGTTCGCGAAGTTGACGAAGATGCCCTGGGCGGTCTCCGGACGGAGGTAGTGCAGGCCCTCCTCGGACTCGACCGGGCCGAGGAACGTCTTGAGCAGGCCGTTGAACATCCGCGGCTCGGTCCAGGAGTTCTTGGTGCCGCAGTTGGGGCAGGCGATCAGGGCCATGTCGACGTCGTCGGGGTTGACGTCCTCGCCCTTGGCGGCGCGCTTCTCGGCGTACGCCTCCTGAAGGTGGTCCTGACGGAAACGCTTGTGGCAGGACTGGCACTCGATCAGCGGGTCGACGAACGCGGCGAGGTGGCCCGACGCCTCCCACACCTTGGTCGGCAGGATGACCGACGAGTCGAGACCGACCACGTCGTCACGCGACTGCACCATCGACCGCCACCACTGCCGCTTGATGTTCTCCTTGAGCTCGACGCCCAGCGGACCGTAGTCCCAGGCGGAGCGGGTGCCGCCGTAGATCTCGCCGCACGGGTAGACGAAACCGCGGCGCTTGCAGAGGGAGACGACGGCGTCGACGTTGCCGGCGTTCTGGCTGGTCGACGAGGACTTGGCAGACACGAGGAAGAGCTCCATCAATCGAGTGCGCCGGCTGGATGACGGCGAGCGCTCAGACTATCGGTCGTCGTCAATCGACTTCGGGGGCACCCACGCCTCGCGCCATCGCGACGTTGAGGTCGGTCTCGCCGACCGCTTCGTAAGCCGATGGCTCGTCGATCGCCTGTGACAGCAGGGGAACCGCGGTCAGCTTCACGTCGTACGACGACAGTGCCCGTCGGTAGCTGCCGACGTTCTCCCAGTGCGTGGTGAGCACCCACAGCTCGGGGTCGTCGAGGTTCCGACCGATCGCCCCGTCGACGTACCCGGGCCGCGCCGCGAGCGCCGAGAGCGCGGCGGTGACCCGGGACCGGAACTCGCCGCCGTCCGCCTCGGGCACCCGGAACCTGTTCACCACGATCATGGCGCGAGCCTAGCCCGGCCCGTCAGCCCGAAGAGTCGGCGCATCTGACGCCGAGACCACATGCACCGGGACATTCGGCCCTACCGGCTGGGCGTTCATTCAAGGTCGACTGGCAGACAGCAACCCCGAGGAGTGCCCCATGAACGATCCTGTCGTCGTCGGCGTGGACGGCACTGGGCGCAGCCTGCGGGCGCTCATGTGGGCGACCCACGACGCAAAGCTGCACCGGTGTCCGCTGAGGATCGTCCACACATTGCCGCGCTATGAAGCCGACTTCCCGCTCTTCCCGCCGGGTCGATTCGAAGAAGCGGAGAAGCGTGGCCACGAGATCATGGACGAGGCTGTCTCCCTCGTCCATGACGCTGCCCCCGAGCTGGAGGTCTCGACGGACCTCCCCATGGCCAGCCCAGCCGCAGCGATGGTGAACGAGAGCCAGCAGGCACGAGTCTTGGCGCTCGGCGCCAAGGGCGAGGACATCGGCAACCTCCTACTGGGCTCGACGGTGCTCCAGGTCGTCGGGCACGCAGTGTGCCCAGTGATCGTGGTCTGCCATGTCACCTCGGGACACCAACGCATCGCGGTCGGCGTCGACGGGTCGCCGGACTCGATCGCAGCACTCGCCTTCGCCTTCGAGGAGGCACACCTGCGCGGGTCGCATGTCGAGGTCATCAGCGCCCTCGGCCTGCCCCAGGGGTGGCCGGGCCACCTGCTGCGTCCGGTTCCGAAGGACGACGGAGAGGTCACCGATCGTCGCGAGGACGTCGACAAGCAGGTCGCAGTACTCCGCGACCGCTACCCCGAGGTGAGAGTGGTCTTGAACGTGCACCATTCGGCCCCGTTGCACACCCTCGCGGACGCGTCGCATCGGGCAGACCTGGTCGTTCTGGGCTCCCGTGGACGCGGTGGCTTCCACGGCCTCGCCGTCGGCTCGACCACCCACAAGATGCTCCATCTCGCTGGATGCCCTATCGCGGTGGTCCGCGCTCCGGTGTGACGGTGCGGAGTTGACGGTCTGGACAAGGTCGACCCGGTTTGACAATCGTTGTCAGTTCAATTGAGAATCATTCTCATGCTCTTCTCCCCCGGCCGGCGCGTTCGAGGCCTGCTGGCCCTCCTGGCAGCCACCCCGCTCCTTGCTGCGTGCGGTGGTATCGGCGACGGCGCGGGTACTGGTCCCCGCGTCGTCGCCTCCTTCTACCCGCTCCAGTACGTCACCGAGCGGATCGCCGGCGAGAACGCCGAGGTGGAGTCACTGGCAACCTCAGGCATCGATCCGCACGATCTCGAGCTGACGCTGCAGCAGACCGCGATGGTCGCGGACGCCGACCTCGTCGTGATGTCCTCCGGCTTCCAACCTGCCGTGGACGCCACCGTCGAGGAGAACGCAGGCGGTCGCATCGTCGACGCGGTCGACGTGGCCGACATGATCCCGATCAGCGAGGACGCGCACGCGCACGCCGAGGAGTGGACCGACGAGTGGGAGCGTGAGCACGCTGAGGAACCGGTCGACCCGCACTTCTGGCTGGACCCGGGCCGCCTGGCCCGAGTCGGGTCGGCCGTCGCGAAGGAGCTCGCCGAGATCGATCCCGACAACGCGACGGCGTACCGGGCCAACGCGGCCGACCTCGAGGCCGACCTGTTCGCGCTGGACGAGGACATCTTCGACGGCCTGAAGGACTGCGAGCGCAACACGGTCGTGGTCAGCCACAACGCCTTCGGCTACTTCGCGATCCACTACGGCGTGCACATGCGCGCGATCAACGGGATCTCCCCCGAGGCCGGTCCCTCCCCGGCCCACCTGCGCGAGCTCTCCGACCTCGTCGAGCAGGAAGGCATCACGACCGTCTTCTCCGAGACGCTCGCCAGCCCAGCTCTCGCGGAGACGCTCGCCAACGACCTCGGCCTCGAGACGGCGGTCCTCGATCCGATCGAGGGGCTCAGCGAGGAGACCGCCGACGAGGACTACATCTCGCTGATGCGCGCCAACCTCGCCGCATTACGCGAAGCGAACGGGTGCCCATGACGGGGGATCCTGTCCTCACTGTCCGGGACGTCTCCGTCGAGCTCGGCGGACGGCCCGTCCTGCGCGGCATCGACCTCACCATCAACCAGGGTGAGGTCGTCACCGTTCTCGGGGCCAACGGCTCGGGCAAGTCCACGCTGGTCAAGGCCGCCCTCGGGCTGGTCCCGGTCTCCCGTGGCGAGATCCGCCTCTTCAGCACCCCCAGCCCCGACTTCCGCGACTGGCGCAAGATCGGCTTCGTGCCTCAGCGCGCGACCGCAGCAGCCGGCGTCCCGGCGACCGTCACCGAGGTCGTCACCGCCGGCCGGCTTTCCCGGCGCCGTCCCTTCCTGCCTCTCGGCAAGGCCGACAAGGCCGCCGTCCGCGCCGCCATCGCCGCCGTCGGACTGGAACCGAAGGCCGGTGACGGCGTCGCCACTCTCTCCGGCGGACAGCAGCAACGCGCGCTGATCGCCCGCGCGCTGGCCGGCGAACCGGACTTGCTCGTCCTCGACGAGCCCACCGCCGGGGTCGACCTCGAAAGCCAGCAGGCGTTCGCCGACGCGTTGCGCGGTCTCGTACGACGTGGCGCCACCGTGATCCTCGTGGCTCACGAGCTCGGTCCGATGGCTGAGCTCGTCGACCGCGCCGTGGTGATGCGAGAAGGCCGGGTCGCGTACGACGGGCCACCGCTGGCGTCGTTCACCGAGGCCGATCCCCACGGTCATCACCACCCGGATCTGGCGCCCCGGACGGGGCCGCACTCCCCCGGAGTCGGCTCACCCCTGGACGCAGGGACCATCGGAGGCGATGACCGATGAGCATCCTGCTCTACGACTTCATGCTGCGGATCCTGCTCGGCGCGCTCTTCACCGGGCTGGCCGCCCCGGCCGTCGGCACCTACCTGGTGCAACGTCGTCTCGCGCTGATGGGCGACGGCATCGGACACATCGCGGTCACCGGCGTCGCGCTCGGCCTGCTCACGGGCCTGGCGCCCACCCTCACCGCTGTGGTGGTGGCCGTCATCGGCGCGATCGTGCTCGAGACGATCCGCGCCCAGGGTCGGACCAGCGGGGACGTCGCGCTGGCACTGCTGTTCTACGGAGGCATCGCGGGCGGCGTCCTGATCATCGGGCTCGCCGACCAGAGCGCCGCCACCCTGAACCAGTTCCTGTTCGGCTCCATCGGCAGCATCTCGGAGACCGACGTCTGGGTCACCGCCGGCCTCGCCGCCGTCGTCCTCACCGTCACCCTGGGGCTGGCCCCGCAGCTCTTCGGAGTCGCCCAGGACGAGGAGTTCGCCCGGGTGTCCGGGCTCAACGTCCGCTTCTACAACCTGCTGGTGTCGGTGATGGCTGCCGTCACCGTCACGGTGGCCATGCGCACCGTCGGCCTGCTCCTGGTGAGCGCGCTGATGGTCGTGCCGGTCGCGACCGCCCAGCAGGTCACCCGCGGGTTCAAGACGACGCTGCTGATGGCGATGGCGATCGGCACCGCAGCGGCCCTGGGCGGCGTCACCATCTCGGCGTTCGTCGACGTCGCCCCCGGCGCCACGATCGTGCTGCTGGCTCTCGCCGGCTTCACGCTCGCCTACCCGCTGGGGCTCTGGCTGCGACGGCGACAACGGCTGGCGATGCCGTTCGAGGACCAGCCGGTCGCCTTCGCGCTCGGCGTCGAGCACACCGCCGTACCCGAAGACCACAACCACCAGCACGGCCCGGACTGCGGGCACACCGCGATCCCGCACGGCGACCACGTGGACTACGTCCACGACGGCCACCGGCACGCCCCCCACGGGAGCCACTATGACGAACACTGATCCGCGACTGCCCGCAGGCACCCGGCCGACCCGACAGCGTCGTGCCGTGGCCTCCGCCATGCAGTCCTTCGACGACTTCCGCAGCGCCCAGGACATCCACGACCTGCTGCGCAAGGCCGGCGAGAACGTCGGTCTGTCCACGGTCTACCGCACCCTGCAGACGCTGGCCGACGGCGGCGAGCTCGACGTACTCCGCACCGAGGACGGCGAGGCGCTGTACCGGCGCTGCAGCGACACCCACCACCATCACCTGGTCTGCCGGTCCTGCGGCCGCACGGTGGAGGTCGCCGGCCCCACGGTCGAGCGGTGGGCCGACGCCGTGGCCGACGAGCACGGCTTCCGCGACGTCAGCCACACCCTGGAGATCTTCGGGACCTGCAGCAGCTGTCACTGAAGCTCAGGCGCTGCCGATATCGCCGTAATGCCCACAAAGACGCCAACTCGGATGACCTCAACGGGTCATTGCCGCCCCCTGACGCATCCCCATAGCGTCCAAAGGGGCCGTGTCCGACTCCTGCAACCGAGCGACGAGGAGTCGTCACATGTCAGGAAACCGACGGAGTGCCAGCTTCAAGACCCGGAGGCTGCTCGGGCTGAGCGTCGCCGCGATCCTCACCGCACTGCTGCCACTTGGCGCACATGCCGCGCCGCCCCCGACCGCGACGAAGATCGTCCTCGGGAAACCAACGAGCCCTTCGATCGTCGTGCCCGACACCCCCGGGGCTCCGGCCTCGTACATCGTCAAGGGAGTCGACTTCACGGTCGGCTTCACGCTGACCGATGACGCGGGCAACCCGCTCCCGCTGTCCTACAACAAGGCCGTAGACCTCGATCTCATCGTCACCAGCGGCCCGGACCTCGGCCGCACGTGGACGACGACCGTGCCCAGCGGAGCAACCGAGGGCAGCTTCACCGGGCAGTTCGTCACGGCCGGGAACGGGGCAGCCCTGACGGCCTTCAGCCAGGCCAGGAAGCCGGCGGACAGGATCCAGAGCAACCCGTCGGCCTCGTTCGACGTGCTGAAGTCCTCGAGCGGCTTCTCAGCAGGCCAAGCCCTGACCGGCATCGGCGGTGGCGGTGGCAGTGGAACGGCGTGCGACGCCACCCCCCAGGAGCCGGTCTGCGGCGACCTCCTGCTGACGGCGGGCGTGGCAACGGGTCCGGGCCTCGCCTCGGTGGGTGCCTGTGACGCGGGCGATGTCTGCACCGGGCAGTCGGTGCAGGTGCTCGTCCCGCTCGTGGGCGACCGGAGCAACCCCGCCACTCTGCTGATGAAGTGCGACAAGTCGGCCTGCCCCGGTGGCGCGATCAACAGCTACACACTCAAGGTGAGCCTGGTCCCGACCCAGCCTGCCGCCCTGGCCCAGCCCTGCCCGTCCAAGGGCACCGTCGGCAGCGACCAGCTGTTCTGCGTCGACTACGTGCAAAGCACCCGAAGCAACGCCGGTGACACCTACCTCTACCTGCTCTTCGTCGAGGACGCGAAGGTCCGCTTCCCGTAGTCGCCTACCGGTGCCGGCACCAGGAAGGCGGGCACCGGTAGCGCCACCACGCCCAGTGCGTCGAGCACGGCGCCCACCTCGGTCAGGAAACGGCGCCGAGGAATGCCGCCGTCCGCGTCTGCGCGGACGGATTCCGACCCCACCAGGCACAGCGCCTCCTCGAACCGGTCGTCCTGGTCGCGAGCGGCAGCCAGACCTCGCTGGAAGGCGCCGTCGGCTTCCTCCAGTCGGTCCAACGTCAGCAGAGCGAACCCGACCACTCGCTCGCGCTGTGCCGCCAGCGTCTCGTCGACCTCGGGCAGCGTGCCGACGCGATCGAGGCACGCCTCGCCGTCACCACCGAGCACCAGCGCCTCGGCGGCCGCGAGCACCGTGGCCGGGACCTCGTCGAGCTCGTCGATCTTCTCGAATATCTCGACAGCGCGATCACACGACTCGACCGCCTCGGCGGTGCGCCCCTGGCGTGCGTGGATCCTCCCGAGCTCGCGTCGTACGAGCGCCACGAGCTCGTTGTCCGACACCGCCCGGGCGGTCACCAGGGTCTCGGCAAGCAGGGCCTGGGCCCGCTCTAGATGGCCCTGACGCACGAGCACCTCGGCCTGGTTGTAGCTGGCCAGGCCCTCCCCCTGGGTGTCGCCGATCCGACGGTAGATCGCCGCCGCCTTGCCGAAGCTCTCGACGGCCTGCGGCCACAAGTTGTGGTCCAGCGCCGACACCGCGAGGTTGTTGGTGCAGTCGGCCTGGTGCGGCAGATCGCCGAGTTCGGTGTACGCCTGCAGCGCGAGCTCCCCGAACGGCATCGGGGGCTCGCGGACGGCGGCGACGTACAACCCGTGCAGCGTCGCGTAGGCCTGCGCCAGCGTGGGCTTGTCGACGGACTCCTCGGCGTCGGTGGCGGCCCGGTGCCCCCAACGCAGCGCCTCGTCAACGCGCCCCTGTGCCAGCCGGCTGATGGCGTAGCGCATCGCGAGCAGGGAGCGGGCCGAGCTGGCCCAGCGCCCGGGCTCCTGTTCCAACAGGTGCAGCGCCCGACTCACGCGGCGCAACGACTGCGGCAGCTTGCGCAGCCGCTGATCGATCCTCGCCTCCTTGGCGACCACCCGGGCGACGTGCACCGGGTCGTCGACCAGCTCGCGCCTCGCGCGCCGGTACGCGTCGGCAGCCTGCTCCGGTAGGCCGATCGCGAACCAGGTGTCGCCGAGCTCTTCGAGTACGCCGCCCAGGTCGGACCGTGGCACCAGACCGCGGGGACCGCGACGCTCCGCCTCCAGGGCCCGCGTGAACAGGTCCACGGCCTCCTGGTTGGCGTACCTCTGCCGGGCGCGCTGCGCCGCGACCGTCGCGTAGCGCCAGGCCTTGTCGAACCGACGCGCCTCCAGGAAATGCAGCGAAAGCAACTCGACGCTGCCGTCCGGGTCGCTGCTCTCGAGGCGTTCCCCGACCCGGGCGTGGAGCTGCTGCCTGATCCGGAACGCCAGTCCGTGATAGGCGACCTCGCGCATCATCGAGTGCCGGAACCGGAGCCCCTTGTCACCGTCGGTCACCAGGAAGGGGTCGAGCCGTTCGTACGTGTGCGGGTCGGGCTCCCGAGCTCGCCCCTCCACCAGGACTGCCAGCTCACCTGGGTCGAACCTGAGGCCCAACACCGACGCGTACCGGAGCACCAGCCGGTCCGTCGGCGCGAGCCGGTCAACCTGCGTGGTCACCAGGTCCTGGACCGAGTGCGGCAGGTCTCCGACCGTCCCGGCGGGGTCGGCCGCACCGATCAACGCCTCGAGGAACATCGGGTTGCCACCGGCACGACTCGCAATCGCGGCGATCGTCTGTCGGGGAAGCGGATTCGTTTCGGTGACGGCCTGGAGCAGCCGCACCGAGCTCTCGTGGTCCAACGGAGTCAACGTCAGCCGGGATACGGAGAGCGTCGGCCCGACCCAACCCCTGTGGTGCTCGCGTTCACGACGAGCGGAGACCAGCAGCCAAGGCTCCGACTCGAGATGTCGGGCGAGGTTGTGCAGCAGGTCCGCCGATGCGCTGTCGAGGTGCTGTGCGTCGTCGAGCAGCAGCACCGTCTGCGTGGGGAGGGCGACGTGCAGGAACTCCGTCACCACTTCCTCCACGCGACGCTTGCGGAACTCGTCGCTCAGCGTCCGCGTCTGCTCGGTGTCCGGCAGCGTCAGCCCCAGCGGTACGCCGAGCAGCGGCAACCACGGCACAAGCGACGGGAGGTTGTCACGGACGCGTGCCTCCAACCGAGCCGCCACCCCGTCGTGGTCGTCGCGGGCACGGATGCCCAGGAGGTCGCGCAGCAGCAGCCGGAACGAGTGGTACGGCGTGGAGGACTCGAACTCGTCGCAGACGACCGTCACCACGGCCAGGTCACGCGCCGCCCGGCGCACCTCGTCGAGAAGCCGCGTCTTGCCCAGGCCGGCTTCACCGACGATGTCGACGTACCTACCTCGGCGCGCCCGGACATCGGCGACTGCGGCCAGCAAGGTCCGTAGTTGCTCGTCGCGCCCCACCAGCGCACCGGCGGAGAGGGTCCGCGGGGTCGCCTCGCGGTTCACCGGGCCGACGTCGACAGCGTGGACCGGCCGCGCCTTCCCCTTGACGGTGAACGGCTCGAGGGGCCGCACCACGAAACGGACCTGGGACTGTTCGGGGACCGCCGCGGTGGCCAGCACCTGTCCCGGTTCGGCACGGCCGACGAGACGGGCCGCAACGTTGATGGCGTCACCCTTCACCGAGTACGTGCGCCGGAACACCGGGCCGAAGTCGCCCGAGAACACGTTGCCCAGGTTGACCCCGACCCTCAGCGGGAGCCGACCGGCCCCGTCGACGACCGCGCGCGCGGTGCGGAGCATGCGCTCGGCGTCATGACCGGCGCTCGTCGGAGCACCTGCCGTCAGCATGATCTTGCCGCCGTCCCGGTTCACATCGGTCTCGAAGAACGTCACCGAGTGCTCGGCGCAGGCCGCTGCCACGGTGCGGATGCAGTGGTCCAGGGCCGCTGTCGTCGCCTCCGGGCCCTCGTCGCGGAGCAGCTGGTCGGTCCCTGCGAATGCCACGAAGGCGACTGCGATGTGCCGGTGCTCGGGGTCCGCGGCGCCCTGCAGCAGATGCTTCCGGATCGCCACCGGCAGGCCCTCAGAGACATCGTGCAGCGCGCCGCCCGGCTCCACGACCGCCGCAGCACCGGCGACCGCGGGCTCCCGGCGCAGCAGGTGCCCGACGTCGTCGACCGCTGCACCGAGCAGCCCCGGGCGGAGCAGCGCGGCGGTCGAGTCGCCCACCGCGATCTGTCCCGCCTGCGCACGCGCCTCGATCCCGACCAGCGTGCTGACGTCGGGCCCGCAGACGACAAGCTCACGGTGCAGGCCAGGGTCACCGACCAGGAAGAAGTGGAACGTGCCGCTGTGCACCCCGACCGACATCCGCAGCCGGGCGGCGCCGGCGCTGGTGCTGAGCCGTCCAGCGGCACGAAGCCGGGCGCGCATCCGGTACGCCGCACGACAGGCGCGGGCGGCATGCTCGGGCCCATCGAAGAGCAGCAGAACGGCGTCGCCTCCCCACTTGACCAGGTCGGCGCCGTCGGCGCGCGCTTCACTGAGCAGTTCGGTGAACGTCGCGTTGAGTGCATCGCTCATCTCCTCGGCCCCGACGCGGCCGAGCCGGGCGAGGCGCTCGGTCAGCTTGGTGAAACCGGAGATGTCGGCGAAGACGAGGGTGCCCTCGACCATGCGATGACTGCGTTCGGGCGTGCTGCCCAGCCAGTCCGCGAGGAGGCGCGGCGCGTAGACGTGGAGGGGGCGGGCGGCATCGGGTGACCACGAGGCGTCCGTCGGCGCGAGGACCATGCTCCTCCCCGGGGCCGCCCGGGTGGGCGGGTCTGCTTGCGACGATGCACCCGCGGGCGGCTCGATGTCCAGTGTCGACCGCTATGCGCAGTCGCAACGCCCGCTTTGCCCCGGTCTGGCCTCAGGCGCTGCCGTACCGCCGGTCGCGGCGCGCATACGTGTCGATGGCCTGCCACAGGTGCCGACGGTCGACGTCGGGCCAGAGCACGTCGGAGAACACGAGCTCCGAGTACGCCGCCTGCCAGAGCATGAAGTTGCTCAGCCGCTGCTCCCCCGACGTACGCCAGACCAGGTCGGCGTCCGAGAGCTCGGGCACGTACAGGTGCCGGGCGAACACCTTCTCGTCGACCTTCTCGGCGTTCAGCCGACCGGCGGCGACCTCGCGGGCGATCGAGCGAGCCGCGTCCGCGACCTCGGCGCGACCGCCGTAGTTGACGCACATCGTCAGCGTGAGGACGTCGTTGTGGCGGGTGAGCTCCTCGGCGACCTGCAGCTCCTTGATCACCGACTTCCACAGCCGCGGCGCGCGACCGGCCCAGCGCACCCGCACCCCGAGCTCGTGCATCTCGTCGCGGCGCCTGCGGATCACGTCGCGGTTGAAGCCCATCAGGAACTTCACCTCGTCGGGGCTGCGGTTCCAGTTCTCGGTCGAGAACGCGTAGGCCGAGATCGCCTTGACCCCGATCTCGATGGCGCCCTCGACGACGTCGAAGAGCGAGTGCTCGCCCTGCTCGTGCCCGGCGGTGCGCGGGAGACCGCGCTCCTTCGCCCAGCGCCCGTTGCCGTCCATCACGACGGCGACATGCCGGGGCACCAGCTCGGCCAGGATCGCGGGAGGTCGGGCGCCCGAGGGGTGTGGTGTCGGGGGGCGGACCTCGCGCCGTTGGCCGCGCCTCACACCAACTCCTCGCCGTCTCGCCTCATGGGCGCCATCCAACACCACGGCCCGTGCGGTCAGCGCTCGACGTGCGAGAGGGACTTGAGACCGCGCTCGAGGTGCCAGGCCAGGTACGCCGAGACGAGGGTCGTCGCCTCCTTGCGATGGCGCGGGTCGCTGGCCTCCACCACCGCCCAGTCGCCGGCCAGCAACGCCCCGAGCAGCGCGACCGTCTCCAGCGCAGGGCTGGCCGTGCCGGGCACGCGGCAGTTGCTGCAGAGCATGCCGCCGGATGCCGGGCTGAACGCGCGGTGCGAGCCGACCTCCCCGCAGCGGGCGCACGCATCGAACGACGGCGCGTAGCCGGCCACCGCCAGCGAACGGAGCAGGAACGAGTCGAGCACCTGGCCGGCGGCGCGGCCGGTCTCGCACATCGCCCTCAGCGCACCGACCAGCAGCAGGAACTGCTGGAGCGCAGGCTCCTTGTCCTCGACGACCAGCCGCTCGGCGGTCTCGAGCATCACCGTGCCGGCTGTGTACCGCTCGTAGTCCGACCCGATCCGGCCGGCGAACGGGCTGAGCGTCTCGGCCTGGGTCACGACGTCGAGCGAGCGGCCCTCGGCCAGCTGCAGGTCGACGTGGGTGAACGGCTCCAGCCGGGACCCGAAGCGGGACGTCGTACGCCGGACTCCCTTGGCGACGGCCCGCACGCGGCCGTTGCCGCGGGTCAGCAACGTGATGATCCGGTCCGCCTCACCCAGCTTCTGGGTGCGCAGCACGATCGCCTCGTCACGGTAGAGCCCCACGGGTCCATTGTCCCCCGCCGCGCCAGCGCACGGACGGCGACCGGCCGGACTAGGGGCGCGCAGCCTTGGGACGCCGGCGGGCGGGACGCCAGCACTACGCGACGAAGGCGATCGCCTCGTCGTTCAGCCGCTCCGGCCGGGCCCGCCACTCGAAGATGCTGCGCGCCGCCACGAACGGCCGTTCGGCAGCTCGGCGGCCAGCATCTCCGCGTCGGCGCACGGGTGCATCGGGTCCCGCGGATGGCCGACCACGAGGGCGGGTGCCTGGATCTGCTTGCGGCGGCGGCTCGGCGGGGCGATCCGGCCGAAGAAGATGCCGTGGATCGTGGCGGCCATCGGCGCCGGGCTGCTGGTTGCAGCGTGTCGAGCACGATGCCCGCCCAGAACGGGCACCAGCCCTCGCGGCACCAGCCGGGCGAGCCCGCGACCGACGTCGACCGAGATCGGCACGAACCGCGCCGGGAACATCAGCGGCCCGAAGGCGATCAGCCCCGCCTCCAGGGCGTTGTCGAGCACCGGCATCTCCAGCAGCAGGCCCGCGGACCCGCTCCGGCGCGTGGTCGGCGACGTCGAGCGCGACGTTCGACGCCCAGCGACGTACCGCCGATGACCGCCTGGTCGGCGCCGAGGTGGTCGAGCAGCGCGACGACCTGCTCGCCGAAGGCGGACATGGAGTACTCCTTCGGGTCCAGCGGCCGGTCCGAGCGGCCGTGCCCCAGCAGGTCGACCGTCACCACGTGGTAGCCCTCGGACGGCGATCGCGCGCGCCAGCGGCTGGTGCATCCGGCGCGGCATCAGCTGTCCGTGGACGAGGACGACCCAGCGGTCGCCCGAGCCGTACTCGGTGTACTCGAGGCGGTCGTGCTCGACGAAGAACTGTCCGACCCGCTCCGAGACCAGCACGGCCACGTGTGTCCTTTCGCGGTTCCTACCGCCAGGCTACCCATCGGATATCGGGATGCGCGATCCGACCCGCACGGCTGGGATGCTCCGCCCGTGACCGATCCGACCTGCTGCCGATCCTCGAGAGCTACTACGACACCGCTCCGCGCCCGTCGGCCACGACCGAGGAGGTCGGCCCGTTCACGCTGTTCGTGCGCGTCCGACCCGGACGGCTGGCCCTACTACGCACGGCCGCGTCTGGGGCTCGACCGGACGATCGGTGCCGCCGACGGTGGCCGCCGGTCCGAGCGCGACAGGTCGAGCTCGGCGCCCCCGAGGCCTTCGAGTGGGTCGACGAGACCACTCCGTCGCTGCTCGCCGCGGCCCGCGAGGCCGGTCTCGCCGTCACGCGGCTGCCCGCTTCTGCCCTCCCCGGCCGGGTCGATGCCGCCGTCGCATCCGGGAGACCGCCGCTCGGCGCGCATCCTGGGGGCCGACGATCCGGACCTCCCGGCTGCGCTGGGCGCGGTCGGCGCGGGCTTCGCAGGTCCGGGACGTCGTGGAGCCCGCGTCGCTCGGAGCCGGTCGGCCGGCATGGCGACGGGGCTGCTGCGCGTGGCCGCGGCGTTCGACGACCACGGCGACGTCGTGGGAGGCGGCTCGCACGGCCCGCGCGGGACGACGTCACCGAGCTCACCGGGATCGCGGTCTCCCCCGCGCCCGCCGCCGAGGCGTCGGGAGCGGCGCTGACCACGGCACTCATGGTCGAGGCCCGCGAGCGCGGGGTCGAGCACGGTCTTCCTCTCTGCGCCGGGACGACGCGGTGGCCCGTGTCTACGAGCGGGTCGGCTTCGTCCGGGTCGCCACCGCCTGCATCGCCGAGCCGGCGGGCTGGAGGGCGACGCATGAGCGAGATCGTCGTACGAGAGGCGATGCCCGACGACTGGAGGACCTTGCGCGACCTACGACTGCGTGCGCTTCAGGACAGCCCGGCCGCTTTCGGCTCGACCTTCGAACGCGAGGTCGCGTTCACCGAGGCCGACTGGCGCGACCGGCTGAGCGGACCCAGTCGGGCACGAGCATGTTGGCCTGGGACGAGGGCTCCCGCGGTCGGGATCGGCGGGGGGTACGTCGCCGACGACGGGTGGCTGCAGATCGTCGCGATGTGGACCGAGCCGGGCCGGCGCGGTCATGGGGTGGGGCGAGCCGTCCTCGAGTCGCTCGTGGCCTGGGCAGGAGCGCGTGGGCTCCGAGTGCGGCTCGACGTCGAGGCGGACAACGCCGGAGCACGTCGCGCCTACGAACGCGCAGGGCTTCGTGGCGACGGGCGAAACCAGGCCGATCCGTGAGGGCGCCGACCAGCGGTGCGAGCGGATGGTCCTGCCCAACGGCTGACTCAGCGGAACGCGTTGATGCCGGTCACCGCCTGCCCCGATGGTCAGCAGGTGCATCTCCTCGGTGCCCTCGTAGGTGAGCACGGTCTCCAGGTTGTTCATGTGCCGCATCACGGAGTGGTCGAGCGTGATCCCGGCCCCGCCGAGCATCGGTCCGTGCGCGTACGGGCCACCTCGATGGCGGCCCGGACGTTGGCGTACTTGCCGAAGCTGACCTGGGCCGGCTCCAGCGAACCGGCGTCCTTCAGCCGACCGAGGTGCAACGCCGTGAGCTGGGCCTGGTTGACCGCGACGACCATCTCGGCGAGCTTGCGCTGGGTGAGCTGGAAGCCGGCGATCGGCCGGCCGAACTGGCTGCGGCCCGAGCGTGTAGTCCAGCGCCTCGAGATAGCAGGAGCGGGCCGCAGCCGACCGCGCCCCAGATGATCCCGAACCGCGCCTCGTTCAGCACGCTACAGCGGCCCCTTCAGCCCGACGCACATCGGGGAAGACCGCGTCGCCGGGCAGCCGCAGACCGTCGAAGGAGAGCTCCGCCGTGATCGAGGCCCGCATCGACAGCTTGCGGCTGGATCTTCGTGGCGGTGAAGCCCTGGGTGTCCGTGGGCACCACGAAGCCGCGGATGCCCTCGTCGGTCTGGGCCCACACCACGGCGACCTGCGGCGATGGTGCCGTTGGTGATCCACATCTTGGTGCCGGTGCAGCACCCAGTCGTCGCCCTCGCGACGGCGCGGCGTGCGCATCGACCCGGGGTCGCTGCCGGCGTCCGGCTCGGTCAGCCCGAAGCAGCCGATCGCCTCACCGGCGGCCATCTGCGGCAGCCACTCCTGCTTCTGCTCCTCGCTGCCCCAGCGGTGGATGGCGTACATCGCCAGCGACCCCTGCACCGACACGAGCTGCGCAGGCCGGTGTCGACGGCCTCCAGCTCGCGGCAGGCCACGCCGTACGCCGTCGCGCTGGTGCCCGCGCAGCCGTAGCCCTCCAGGTGCATGCCGAACAGCCCGAGCTTGGCGAGCCGGCGCCGACAGGTCCTCGGGGAGCGTGCCGTCGTCGTACCAGCTCGGCGATGTGCGGGGCGAGCTCAGAGGCAGCGAACGTCCCGAACGGTGTCGCGGATGTCGCGCTCCTCGTCGGTGAGCAGGTCGTCGACGGCCAGGAAGTCTCGCGGATTCATGGCCCGATCCTGCCACCGACCTTCGCCCGCCCACGTGTCTGCGGCTGATGTCCTGATTGGAGCGATCCAATCTTGATCGAATCGAGTCCTTGGGGGGGCTTTGTCCATGCTCGGCCCCGGGGTTACTGTGTCGCGACCACAGCCATCGGGGGGTCCATCTTGGGCCCCCCGTTCTTCTAAGGACCATCATGCGCAGAATCGCTCGGACACTCGCTCCGACGCTTGCCGCGGGCCTCCTGCTCGCGTCCTGCGGCGGGGGCACCACGGACACCAGCACCCCCAAGCCCGAGACCTCCCCTGACGCTTCCGCCTCCGCCTCGGACGCGCCGCCGACCCGCGGCGACGCCGACCTGGTCATCTGGACCGACGCGCTCAAGATCGACGCCGTCAAGAGCGTCGCCGAGCCGTTCGGTGAGGCCAACGGGATCAGCGTCGAGGTCCAGGCAGTCGCCTCCGACCTCCAGACCAACTTCGTGACCGCCAACGCCGCCGGCAACGGCCCCGACGTGGTCGTCGGCGCGCACGACTGGCTGGGCAACCTGGTCCAGAACGGCGCCATCGACCCGCTGCAGCTGACCCCCGACCAGCTCGAGGGCTACTCGCCCAAGGCAGTCCAGGCCACGACCTACGACGGCAAGCTCTACGCCGTCCCCTTCGGTATCGAGGCGCTCGCCCTCTACCGCAACACCGAGGTCGCTCCGCAGCAGCCCAAGACCCTCGACGCCGCCATCGCCGCCGGCGAGAAGGCCGTCAAGGCCGGCAAGGTCAAGTCCGCGATGAACCTCCCCGTGGGTGAGCTCGGCGACGCGTACCACATGCAGCCGCTCTTCAGCTCCATGGGCGGCTACCTCTTCGGCACCGGCTCCGACGGCGGCTACGACCCCAAGGACCTCGGCGTCGGCGGCCCCGGCTCCATCGCTGCCGCGAAGCGCATCGCGTCGCTCGGCGAGAAGGGCGACAAGGTCCTCCGCAAGTCCATCAGCGGCGACAACTCGATCGCGCTCTTCACCGAGGGCAAGGCGGCGTTCCTCGTCAGCGGCCCGTGGGCGCTCGGCGACGTGCGCGACAGCGGCATCAAGTACGCCATCCAGCCGATCCCCGGGTTCCAGGGTGAAGAGGCTGCGGCGCCGTTCATGGGCGCCCAGGCGTTCATGGTTGCCTCGAACGCCAAGAACAAGGCGTTCGCGCAGGAGTTCGTGGCCAACGGTGTCAACACCGAGGACGCGATGATGAAGATGTACGAGGGCACCAAGCTGCCCCCGGCCATGCTGTCGGTCCAGGAGACGGTCCAGGGTTCGGACGAGGACATCGCGCTCTTCGCCGACGCCGCCAACCGCGGCGCGCCGATGCCGGCGATCCCGGCCATGGCCTCCGTCTGGGAGCCCCTGGGCAAGGCCTACGCCGCCATCGTCGGCGGGGCTGACCCGACCAAGACGATGAAGGCCGCTGGTCAGACCATCCAGGACGCCATCGACAACGGCTGACGCAGCACCGCGGGGCCGGTCGTCGACTGGCCCCGCGGCACCTGCTCGTTCCACCCCTTCTTGTCTCGTCGGCCCAGCCGGCCCCTGATCAGCTCGACCGGAGGCTCCCCGTGGCGCAGGTCAACTCGCGCTCTATCCGGAAAGCAGGCCGCGACCTCGTCGTGCTGCCGCTTCTGGCCAAAGTTCTGACTCTCGGCGTCATCGTCGGGCTCGCCTTCGCCCTCACCCCCACGTTGCTGGGTCAGGAGCGCTACGGCTTCTTCTTCGCGGTCTGGGCGATCACGATCGTCGTGGTCGCGACCTACGCGACCGGTCGCGGACTCCCGGCGAAGTACCTGCTGCCCGGCACGTTGCTGCTGGTGCTCTTCGTCGTCTACCCGATCATCCTGACCGGGCAGCTCTCCACCACGAACTTCGGCGACGGCACCCGCGGCACCAAGGAGGAGACCGTCGCCCGGATCATCGGCTCGTCGGTCGTGCAGACGCCGGATGCCCCGCGCTACAACCTCTCGATCGCGAGCCAGGGCTCGGCGACCGAAGGACCGTTCACGTTCTTCCTCGTCGACCCGAGCACCGACCAGGCGTTCGCGGGTACCGAGGACGGCCTGGAGGAGCTCGCCGAAGGCGGCGCCACCGTG
Source organism: uncultured Actinomycetota bacterium (assembly GCA_963768905.1). Taxonomy (GTDB): domain Bacteria; phylum Actinomycetota; class Actinomycetes; order Propionibacteriales; family Nocardioidaceae; genus Nocardioides_B. Next base: position 156,058 of record CAVYJQ010000005.1, read on the forward strand.
ACCGACGGCTTCGTGCGGGCCGCCGAGGGCTACACGTTCCTGACCCCGGTCGAGGTGAACGACGCCGGCGCAGCGCTGAGCGACTTCACCGTCCCCACCGACACCGGAGCGATCCGGCAGCTCGGCATCAGCCAGGCCTTCGAGGGCCGCACCACCCTCGAGTACGACGAGGACGCCGACACGATCACGGACAAGGAGACCGGCACGGTCTACACCGTCCAGGATCGCGGCGACCGCGAGTACTTCATGGACGAGAACGGCAAGCGCGTCTCCGACCAGTCCTGGCGCGCGAACGTCGGGTTCGACAACTACAAGCGGATCCTCACCGACGAGCGGATCAGCAGCGACTTCCTGCGGATCTTCGTCTGGACGCTCGCCTTCGCGGTGCTCTCGGTGGCCAGCACCTTCCTGCTCGGTCTCGCGCTTGCAGCAACCTTCAACGACCCGCGGATGCGCGGGCAGAAGATCTTCCGCGCGCTGCTGATCATCCCCTACGCGATCCCGGGCTTCATCTCGCTCGCGGTGTGGGCGAGCTTCTTCAACCGCGACTTCGGGTTGCTGAACGACCTCATCGGTCTCGACATCAACTGGCTCGGCAACCCGTGGACGGCCAAGTTCGCCGTCCTGCTCACGAACCTCTGGATGGGCTTCCCGTACATGTTCCTGGTCTGCACGGGTGCTCTGCAGTCGGTGCCCTCGGACCTCAAGGAGGCCGCGAGCATCGACGGCGCGAGCGGCTTCGCCGGCTTCCGCCGAATCACGTTCCCGCTCCTGCTGGTGGCCGTCGCCCCGCTGCTGGTCGCGTCGTTCGCGTTCAACTTCAACAACTTCAACGCGATCGCGCTGCTCACCGAGGGTGGACCGTTCTCGCCCGAGAACCCGACCGCCGGTAGCACCGACATCCTGATCAGCTACACCATCCGATTGGCCTTCGGCGCCGGTGGTGCCGAGATCGGCTTCGCGTCGGCCATCTCGGTCCTGCTCTTCATCATCACCGGTGTGATCGCCGCCGTTCAGTTCCGCGCCACGCGGGCACTCGAGGATGTGCACTGACATGACCCAGCTCTCGCCCGCCAAGGTCGTCACCGAGACGGAGACCACTCCCCCGGCACAGATGCCTCCCCCGCAGTACAAGCTCAGCGGCGCCCGCTGGTGGCGGGAGATCGGCTGGCGGTACGTCGTCGGCGCCATCGCCCTGGTCTGGGCGCTGTTCCCGGTCAGCTACGTCATCTCCGCGTCGCTGAACCCACTCGGCAACGTCGTGTCCACGACCGTCATCCCGAGGACGTTCTCGCTCGACCACTTCTTCACGCTGTTCACGACGCCGTCGATCCCGTTCGGCCGCTGGGCGATGAACACGCTTTTCGTCTGTACGACGGTCACCGTCGTCCAGGTGTTCTGCAGCGCGCTGGCGGCGTACGCCTTCTCGCGGTTCCGGTTCAAGGGCCGTCGCGGCGGGCTGCTCGCGCTGCTGCTGATCCAGATGTTCCCGCAGTTCCTCGCGGCCGTCGCGCTCTACACGCTCTTCACGGAGATCGGTGAGGTGATCCCGGGGCTCGGGCTGAACACGGTCTTCGGCTACACGCTGGTCCTGCTCGGCGGCTCGCTCGGCCAGGTCTGGCTGATCAAGGGCTTCTTCGACTCGGTGCCCAAGTCGCTCGACGAGGCCGCGCGCATTGACGGCGCGACGCACGCACAGACCTACTTCCTGATCATCCTGCCGCTGGTGCGCCCGATCCTGGCCGTCTCGGGGCTGCTGGTCTTCGTAGGCACGGTCGCGGAGTTCCTGCTGGCGTCGATCTTCCTGACCGACTCGTCGAAGAAGACGCTGGCGGTCGGGCTCTACGGACTGATCGACGCCGACCGCTCCAACAACCTCGGCGTCTTCGCCGCCGGCGCACTACTCACCGCGATCCCGGTCGTCGCGCTGTTCCTCTTCCTGCAGCGCTTCATCGTCGGCGGCATCACCGCGGGTGGGGTCAAGGAGTGACCGACCTCTGGCTGCTCGACCCGCACCACGACGGCTCCCCGCTGTACGTCGAGAACCAGTCCCCCGCGCTGGGTGACGTTGTCGGCGTCCGGGTGTTCGTCCCGAACGGCACTGACGGTCGCCCTGCGGCGGACACGGTCGTGGTCCGCTCGGTCCGCGACGGCGAGCCCTCGATGACCCCCGCCGAGGTCGAGACCGTCGACGACGCGGGCACCTGGTGGCGGGCTCCTCTGCTCGTCCACAACCCGGTGACGACGTACCGGTTCCTGCTCTCGGGCACCGAGCACCCTTACCGTTGGCTCAACGCCGAGGGCGTGCACGATCGCGACGTCACCGACGCCGGCGACTTCCGGCTGACCACCGAGCAGCGGCTGCCCGACTGGGTGGGCGAGCACGTCGGCTACCAGGTCTTCCCGGACCGTTTCGCGCGCACGCCCGGCGACAACGCCACCAACGGGCTTCCGCCCGGGCCGGTGCCGGAGTGGGCGCAGCCCGCCGCGTGGGACGACGACGTGGTGCACCGCGGCCCCGACGTCCCCTACCAGTGGTTCGGCGGCACGCTCGACGGCGTCGCCGCCCACCTCGACCACCTCGAAGAGCTGGGCGCCGGGCTGCTGTACCTCACGCCGTTCTTCGAGGCGCGCTCCAACCACCGGTACGACGCGGCGTCGTTCGACCACGTCGACCCCGCCCTCGGCGGCGACGAGGCGCTCGAGAGGTTGCTCGACACCGCGCACTCGCTGGGCCTGCGCGTGGTCGGCGACATCACCACCAACCACACCGGCGAGACCCACCCGTGGTTCCTGCGTGCTTTGGAGGACCCGGACAGCGAGGAGCGCGGCTTCTACCGGTTCTTCGACGACGGCCGCTACGAGTCCTGGCTCGGCGTCGCCAGCCTGCCCAAGCTCGACCACGCGGCCCAAGGCCTGCGCGACCGCCTGTACGAGGGGCCGAGGTCGGTCATCGGCCGCTGGCTCGACCGCGGCCTCGACGGCTGGCGCGTCGACGTGGCCAACATGACCGGGCGCCTGGGGGCCGACGACCTCGCGCACGGCGTGGCGCGCGCGATCCGGGCCACCATCGCCGCGACCCGACCCGATGCCTGGCTGCTCGCCGAGCACGGCCACGACGCCTCGCTCGATCTCCGGGGCGACGGCTGGCACGGCACCATGGACTACGCCGGGTTCACCCGGCCGGTCTGGGCCTGGCTCAACGGCTCGGACATCCAGCCGCACGGGCTCCAGTTCCTCGGCGTTCCGGTCGACATCCCGGTCCTGCCGGCTTCGTCGGTCGTGCGCACCATGCGCGAAGTGCATTCATCGGCACCGTGGTCCTCGTGGACCGGGTCGACGCTGCACCTCGACTCGCACGACACACCGCGCTTCCGCACCGTCGCCGGTGGCGGCACCAGCGGCTGGGTCGATGCCGAGGGCACCGGCCGCGACCGGCACCTGCTGGGCGTCGCGCTGCAGATGACGCTCCCCGGCGTACCCGTCGTCTTCATGGGCGACGAGCTCGGGCTTACTGGCACGGATGGCGAGCACTCCCGGACGCCGTTCCCGTGGGCGCGACGCGACGAGTGGGACGAGCCGACGCTGGCCGCCTACCGCGACTGGATCACGCTCCGCAGCGAGCTGCCCGCCTTGAAGCGGGGCGGTCTGCGCTGGGTGCACGCCGGCGACGACTCGATGACGTTCCTGCGCGAGCACCCGGAGCAGCGAGTCCTGGTGCATGTGGCCCGCGCCGAGCACGAGCCGGTCGACCTGCCGCTGACCGCCCTCGGGCTGGCGGACGTGTCCGACGTCAAGGTCCTGCACGGAGAAGCCCCCGTCGAGCGAACCCCCAAGCACCTCGGGCTGCCCTCGGGACAGGGAGCGCACGTCTACGTCCTGCCGTAGCCTCCCAAAGGCGTGGAACGGAGCCGCATCGTGAACATCCCGCGCCACCTTGTCGTCATGGGGGTCTCCGGGACTGGCAAGACCACGGTCGGCGAGCGGCTCGCCGACGCGCTAGGGCTGCCGTTCCTCGAAGGCGACAGCCTGCACCCGGCGGCCAACATCGACGAAGATGTCCGCCGGCCGGCCACTGGACGACGACGATCGGCGCCCCTGGCTGGAGACTCTGGCGTCCCTGCTGGCCGTCCACGAGGCCGACGGCGTCGGGACCGTGCTCACCTGCTCGGCGCTGCGCCGCTCGTACCGCGACCTGCTGCGAGGCGGGCTCCCCGCCGGGGCGGTGTACTTCGTGCACCTGGCCGCGCCGGAGTCGGTGCTGCGCGACCGGATGGAACGTCGCGACCACTTCATGCCGGCATCGCTGCTGCGCTCCCAGCTCGCCACCCTCGAGCCACTGCGAAGACGAGGCCGGTGCGGTCGTTCGACGTACGGGAGCCATCGGAGTCGGTGGTCGCGGCAGTACTTGACGACCTCGCCTGGCGCTAGCCCGACGAGGTCGTCGCACCCGATCAGGCCCGGTTGACGGCCGAGATGACGGCCTTCAGCGAGGCCGTCACGATGTTGGCGTCGAGGCCGACGCCCCAGAGGATCTGGTCGCCGATCGCACACTCGACGTACGCCGCGGCGATGGCGTCGCCACCCGACGACAGCGCGTGCTCGTGGTAGTCGAGCACCCGGATGTCGCCGCGGTCCTCGAACAGCGGGTTGCCGGCCGCCTGCTCGTCCTCGGTGAGGCCGTTCAGCGCGGTCACGAACGCCGCGATCGGACCGTTGCCGGTGCCCTCCAGCGAGCGGAGCTCGTCGTCCACGTAGACGTTGACGGCGAGCGCGTCCTTCTCCCCCGCGGCCGACGACGTGTGCACGCTGTTGAGCTTCAGCGGCGACTCCCGGTCGAGGTACTCGGAGCGGAACGACGCCCAGATGTCATCCGGTGACATCTCGCCGCCGGCCTCGTCGGTGTGCTGCTGGACGACCCGGCTGAACTCGATCTGCAGCCGGCGCGGCAGGTCGAGCTTGTGGTCGGCCTTGAGGATGTAGGCGACCCCGCCCTTCCCGGACTGGCTGTTGACCCGGATGACTGCCTCGTAGGAACGACCGACGTCCTTCGGGTCGATCGGCAGGTACGGCGCCTCCCAGAGCATCTCGCCCGACGGGCGTGCCCGCTCTCGGCGGCCGCCTTGTCGAGCGCCTCGAGCCCCTTCTTGATGGCGTCCTGGTGCGAGCCCGAGAATGCCGTGTAGACGAGGTCGCCGGCGTACGGGTGGCGCGGGTGCACCGGCAGCTGCGTGCAGTACTCCACCGTGCGGCGGATCTCGTCGATGTCGGAGAAGTCGATCTGCGGGTCGATGCCCTGGCTGAACAGGTTCATGCCCAGCGTCACCAGGCAGACGTTGCCGGTGCGCTCGCCGTGCCCGAACAGGCAGCCCTCGACGCGGTCGGCGCCGGCCATCATGGCCAGCTCGGTCGCCGCCACCGCCGTACCGCGGTCGTTGTGCGGGTGCAGCGAGATGGCGCTGTGCTCGCGTCGGGTGAGGTTGCGGGAGAACCACTCGATCTGGTCGGCGTAGACGTTCGGGGTCGACATCTCGACCGTCGCCGGCAGGTTCAGGATGATCTCGCGGCCGGGCCCCGGCTGCCACACGTCGGAGACCGCCTCGCAGACGTCGACGGCGAAGTCGAGCTCGGTGCCGGTGAAGATCTCGGGCGAGTACTGGTAGCCGAAGTTTTCGGTGCTCGGCAGGAGCTCCTCGGCGTACTTCACGACGATCTCGGTGCCGCGTACGGCGATCGACCGGCACTCGGCCTTGTCCACGCCGAACACCACGCGCCGGAACAGCGGAGCGGTCGCGTTGTAGAGGTGCACCGTCGCGCGATCGGTGCCGACCAGCGACTGCACGGTCCGCTCGATCAGGTCCTCGCGGGCCTGGGTGAGGACCGAGATCGTCACGTCGTCGGGGATCCGGTCGCCCTCGACGAGCTGGCGGACGAAGTCGAAGTCGGTCTGGCTGGCGCTCGGGAAGCCGACCTCGATCTCCTTGTAGCCCATCCGCACCAGCAGCTCGAACATCGGCGAGCTTGCGGGCCGGGCTCATCGGGTCGATCAGCGCCTGGTTGCCGTCGCGGAGGTCGGTCGAGAGCCAGCGCGGGGTGTGGTCGACCGACGTCGACGGCCAGGTGCGGTCGGGCAGGTCGATCGGCGGGAACGCCCGGTACCGCCGGTGGGGCATGCCGCTGGGCTTCTGCTGGTTCTGCTCGGTGGTCATGGGGTCCTCTTCGTGGGCGGCGGGCGCGGGCTGCAGCCGGGTACGCCGAGCTCCGCAACGAGGGGTCCGGCTAGTCGGACCTCGCTGCGGCACCCAAGGAGGAGGTTGCGCGCGCTCATGACCCTGTTCAGCATAGACCGGCCACCCCGGCACCGCGACCGCTCATCCACAAACCGGACCCGTGCGTGCGGCAGGATGTCCGGGGACTTCCGCTGCCATCGCGAACGCCGTCCGCATCGAGCGCATCGACCCGCTCGACCTCGACCTGGACACCGCGGACGCCCTCGCCGAGGTGCTGACCGCGGCGAACGACGCGGCGGGACTCGACATGCCTCCGCGAGTCGGCCCGGCAGCGCTCACCTACCGCCAGCTGACCTCAGACGGCCGACCCCTCAGCGGCCTGTGGCTGGCCCGGGACGGCGACCGGCTGGTCGGGCACGTCGACCTCGAGCTCCCCCGGCGCGACAACACCGAGCACCGCCCACGTCCGGGGTCACGTCCACCCGGACGCGCGCCGCCGCGGGCATCGGCACGGCCCTGCTGGACGAGGCGATGGCAGTCGCGCGCGACGGCCGGTCGCACCCGCGTCTACAGCGGAGCCTTCACCGGCACCGACGGCATCCCCGCGCTGGAGCGGTGGGGCTTCGAGCAGACGGACGGCGGGCCGTACGCCGTACGCCGGGTGGACCTCCACGGCGACCACCGTCACTCTGGGACCGGCTGTACGACGAGGCGACCACGCAGCCGACGACTATCGAGCTGGTCCACCTCGTGGGCCCGACCCCGGACGACCTGCTCGGAAGATGGCCACCCTTCACGAGGCCATCAACGACGCGCCGGCGAACGACGTGGACGAGGAGCCGTGCGCTGTTCGACGCCGACCGGGTACGCGAGCTACGACCAGGCGATGGCCGGACGCCGGCAGACCGTCTATCGGGTGATCGCGCGCCACCGGCGAGTCGGCGAGTGGGCCGGGATCTCGATGCTGTGCGTCGACGAGTTCTCGCCGTCGCTGGCCTTCCAGGAGGACACCTCGGTCGTCCGGGCGCACCGCGGGCCACCGGCTCGGGACTGCTGATGAAGACCGACATGCTGCGCTGGGTCATCGGACGAGCGGCCCGAGGTCGCGCCGCCGACACCTGGAACGCCACGTCGAACCACCACATGATCGCGGTCAACGAGCGCCTCGGTGCGACGGTCGTGGCCGAGCACGTCGGCTACCGGCTCGCACCTCTGACCCCTCGGTCGCCACCTGTCGAGCTCGCTCCGGACCGGGCTCACCCGGACGCGATCCGATGTGACTCGGCGATCAGCTCGACCAGCTCGTCGGCTGGCCACCCGCTCCAGCCGCACCAGCACCAGCTGTGGGGATCGGTCGTGGTGCGCGGTCCAGTAGAACGTCTCCGGGTCCGACCCGGCCAGCACGTCGCGCTCCCGCGTCTTCACGGTCAGCACGTCGTCGTCCCACATCCGCGCCATCAGTGTGCGCGCGAACCAGGCAGGGCGACCCCAGCTCATCCGCTCGGTGACGCCCGGACATCGACGAGGCAGATGCGGCCGCACGTCCTCCTCCGTCGCCATGCGCCCACGATGCCACTATGAGGGCGATGACACGCCTGCTCGTCGTCCACCACTCCCCCACGCGCGGGGTGGGCGCCCTGACCGAGGCGGTCCTCGCGGGGCTCAGGACGACGCGATCGAGGGGGTCGACGTGGTCGAGCGTCCGGCACTCGAGGCGACAGCGGACGACGTACTCGCCGCGGACGGCTACCTGCTCGGCACGCCCGCCAACTTCGGCTACATGAGCGGGGCGCTGAAGCACTTCTTCGACTCGACGTTCCTGCAGATCGGTGGCGCGCTCTCCGCGGACGGCTCGGCCGGGCAGTCCGCCGGCGTGACACGCGGGCGCCCGTTCGGGTTGTACGTGCACGGTCGCTACGACACGGCGGGGGCGGTTCGCTCCGTGCTGTCGATCGTCGGCGCGCTGCAATGGCGTCAGGCCGCCGACGTCCTGGAGGTGATGGGCGACGTGACCGAGGAACGCCTGTCCGCGGCGTACGAGCTCGGCGGTACGATCTCGGCACTGATCTCTCCCGATTCCTGAGGTTTCTCGTGTCGCCCCGCCTCCTCCTCCCCGTGCTCCTGCTCGTCCTCAGCGCCTGCTCGGCGGCTGACGGACGCGGCTCCGAGCCCGTCTCCACCGAGGCGCCGCTCGCGGGGGCGTGCCGGATGTTGACGCCCGAGGACATCAAGAAGACGAGCAACGACACCCCCACGATCGACTGCACCAAGAAGCACACGGCCGAGACCTTTGCGGTGGGCGAGTTCCCGACCACGATCGGCGACGACATCGACGACCCTGCGCTGGGCAGCTTCGTTTTCGAGACCTGCGAGAACAAGTTCCGCAAGTTCCTCGGTGGCGACGAGAGCCGCGTGATGCGGTCGACGGTGACCTGGGCCTGGTTCCGCCCGACGGACGACGCCTGGGATGAAGGGGCGCGCTGGTGGCGCTGCGACGTCGTCGGTGGAGGCGAGGAGTCGACGTCCCTCGTCAGCCTCCCCACGACCGCCGAAGGGATCCTTCGCGGAATGCCGAAGGACCGGTGGATGGTCTGTGTCAACGGCCCCACGGTGGCCGCCTCGGAGAAGATCCCGTGCAGCGAGAAGCACACCTGGCGCGCCGTCACCACGATCGTGCTCGGCGACGACAAGGACGACTACCCCGGAGACCGCCTCGTCGAGGTGCGCACCCGTGACTACTGCTCCGACTCGGTGGGTGCGTGGCTGAACTACCCGGTCGACTACGACTACGGCTACACGTGGTTCCACGAGCCGGAGTGGGACTCGGGGAACCGCCGGTCGATCTGCTGGGCCAGGACACCCGAATGAACAAGGGGCGCCTGCTCGCGGCAGCGGTCACGTCGACGCTGCTGCTCGGCGCCTGCACGGCCGGCTCCTCCGACACCTCGGCACCACCCCCGCCGGCTTCGTCGTCCGCGGTGACGACGGCCTCCCCCACGCCCAGCCCGGAGCCGCCGACGAAGGGGACCTGCTACCGGCTGACCCTCGACGAGCTCTCGGAACCAACGAACGACAGCGAACCGATCCCGTGCTCGAAGAAGCACAACGCCGAGACGATCCACGTCGGTCGCCTCGACACCGTCGTCGACGGCCACGCCGTCGCCGTCGACTCCGAGCACGTGATCCGACAGCTCGCGACGCAGTGCCCTCGGAGGCTTGCCAGGCACCTCGGCGGTACGGCCGAGGACCGCGACCTGACCCGCTTCGAGGTGGTGTGGTTCAGCCCCACGCTCGAGGAGGCCGACCGCGGCGCGGACTGGTACCGCTGCGACGCGATCGTGTTCGCCAAGAAGAACGCGCTCTTCCCACTTCCCCCACCGCGACGGCTCGCGGGTCTGCTCGACGACGGCAGCCGCGCCGCGTCGTACGGCCTGTGCGGTACGGCGGCACCAGGCGCCGCCAACTTCGCGCGCGTCGTCTGCGGGCGGCCGGCACACGTGGCGGGCCGTCGCGACCCTCCCGATCCGCGGCGGCAAGACCTACCCGGGGCAACGGGCCGTCCGCGCGGCGGGCGACTCCACGTGCAGCGACCGGGTGCGCGCGAACGCCGACAACCCGCTGCGGTTCCGCTACGGCTGGGAGTGGCCGACCAAGGAACAGTGGCAGGCCGGTCAGCGGTTCGGGTACTGCTGGGCGCCGGACTAGGGGGAAGTGCGATGGGAGTGCAGGACGACGCCGAGCGGATCGAGCCGGAGTCACTCGATGACTGGGCTGGGTGGCTCGAAGCGCACCACGACACCTCGACCGGGGTCTGGCTGGTGACCGCCAAGAAGGCGTCCGGACGGAACGCCTTGTCGTACGAGGACTGCGTGGTCGAAGCGCTGCGCTTCGGCTGGGTCGACTCCAAGGCGCATTCGTTGGACGACACGCGGCGGATGATCTGGTACTGCGCCCGGAAACCGAACAGCGCCTGGGCGCGCACCAACAAGAAACGGATCGCGCGACTGGAGCAGGAGGGCAGGCTCGAGGCCGCTGGGCGTGCGGCCGTCGAGACGGCCAAGGCCAACGGTTCGTGGACCCTGCTCGACTCAGTGGAGGACCTGATCGTCCCGGACGACCTCGACGCAGCCCTGGACGGCGTACCGGGGGCTCGTACGACGTGGGACTCCTTCGCGCCGTCGCTTCGCAAAGGGATGCTCGCCTGGGTGGTGATGGCGAAGCGACCCGAGACCCGGACTAAACGGGTCGCTGCGATCGCCGAGGCTGCCGGCCGCGGCGAGAAGGCCATCGGCTGAGGTCAGAAGCCGAGGCGCCGCAGCTGCTTGGGGTCGCGCTGCCAGTCCTTGGCGATCTTCACGTGCAGGTCGAGATAGACCGGCGTACCGAGCATCGCCTCGATCTGCTTGCGGGCTTGCGTTCCGACGTCGCGGAGCCGGGCTCCCTTGTGGCCGATCACGATGCCCTTCTGCGACGACCGCTCGACGAACATGTTGGCGTGGATGTCGAGGAGGGGCTTGTCCTCGGGGCGGCCCTCCCGGAGCGCCATCTCCTCGACCACGACGGCGATGGAGTGAGGCAGCTCGTCGCGGACCCCCTCGAGCGCGGCTTCGCGGATCAGCTCCGCCACCAGCGCCTCCTCGGGCGCATCGGTGAGGTCGCCGTCCGGGTAGAGCGGCGGGCCCTCCGGCAGCCGTGCGACCAGCAGGTCGGCCAGCAGGCCCACCTGATCGCCGGACTTGGCGGACACGGGGACGATCTCGGCCCAGTCGGTGTCCGTCTCGCGGCCCAGCGCGTCGATCGACAGCAGGTGCTCACCGAGCTGCTCGGGCGTCACCAGGTCGGTCTTGGTGGCGATCGCGACCTTGATGGTCCGCCGTACCTTGGCGAGCTCGTTGACGATGAACCGGTCGCCCGGCCCGATCTTCTCGTTGGCCGGGAAGCAGACCGCCACCACGTCGACCTCGGCCCAGGTCGTCTTCACCAGGTCGTTGAGGCGTTCGCCGAGCAGGGTCCTCGGCCGGTGCAGCCCGGGGGTGTCGACCAGGATCAACTGAGCGTCCGGTCGGTGCACGATTCCGCGGATCACGGTGCGCGTGGTCTGCGGGCGCGACGACGTGATCGCGACCTTGGTGCCGACCAGGGCGTTGGTCAGCGTGGACTTGCCGGCGTTGGGACGCCCGACGAAGGAGGCGAAACCGCTACGGAACTCGGACACCACCGGATTGTGTCACCCCAGCGGCGTGCGCCCACGGTCAGCCCGTCTCCGAGCCCGACCCGCTCAGGTCGTACCGGCCGGCTCCGTCGCCGGAGCGGTCGACCCCGGACCCGTGGTGGGCTCGGTGGTCGCCGGGGTGCCCGTGGTCCCCGAACTGCCGCCCGAGGGCTTTCCGTCGGGGTTCGTCGTGGTGGGGTCGGTGGGTGCGCTCGGCGCCACGGACGGGGGATCGGTCGGAGCCGGACCAGGACTCGAGGACTCGGACGGCTCGGGGCTCGGCTCGGCAGACGGCTGCGGGGACGGCGACGGCGACGGCGAGGGGCTCGCGCTCGCCGGGGCGGACGGCTCTGCGACGACAGCCGGCGGCTTGGCCGGGCCTGCGGTCGGCGTCGGCGACGGCGCCACACCGCTGTCCGGGCTGACCGGCTCGATCCGGTTCGCCACCGGAACAGCGGGCTCCGGCGACTTCTCGATGACCGTGGCGCTGTGCCGGGGCTCGGGGAAGTGGAAGGGCAGGTAGCGCTGCGAGAACTCCGCGACGAAGTGCTGGGCCGATGCCGGCAGCTCGTTGGCTGCGGCTGCGACACCGGTCACCGTCATCGACGACAGTGCGGCCGCGGCGACACCGAAGGCGGCGAGCCGCCGGCGTGACCGGGCGCGGAAACCGGGGGGCGACGCCATCAGCGCGGCGAGGGCGGGGCTCGGAGTGGGAACTTCGAGGGGCGCCAGCTCGCGCAGCGCGCAGACGAAGGGCTCGAGCTCGGCGACCGCCTCGTCGGGCAGGCCGGACTCGCGGACCAGGTCGAGGGTCGTGGTCATAGCCGGACCTCCCCGCGCTCCAGGAGGGACCGGAGCTCCAGGAGCCCCCGTCGCTGAAGCTGCTTCACGGCACCGACGGACTTGCCGATGACGTCGGCCGTCTGCTCGAGGGTCAGGTCGCCGAGGACCCGCAGCGTGACGACAGCCCGCTGGTCGTCACTGAGACGGGCGAGAACGTCGTGCAGGTGCCGTCCGCCGACGCCCTCCAGGGCGGCCGACTCGGCCGACCGTACCGACCGGGTGTCCATGGACGGCTCGTACGGCGTGGTCGCCGGTCGACGCGAGCGGCGCCGGAACTCGTCGACCACGCGAGCGTGCGCCACCGAGAACACGAATGTTCGAAGCTCGCGGGAGCCCCCGCGCAGACTTCCTAACTTCGTGATCACTTGGAGAAACACCTCGCTGGTCAGGCCCTCGGGATCTTCGACCCCGCGCGCTCGTAGGTAACCCTGAACCTGGGGAGCCAGCGCGGCGTACACCAGACCAACGGCGTCGGGGTCGCCGGCGCGCGCGTCTGAAACGACGACGTCGTTCAGCTCCCCCATCCGCAGCTTCCCCCTCGGGTTCCTGGCTGCGAACTCAGTGACTCCGTGTCACCAAGCACGCACTCGGGCCGCTGCGCCGCCGGGACGCGGCAGGAAAATCCTGCGCACTCCCGGCATCCCCCGCGGCTTTGGTCTCATTGCGATCCCGTGGCCACGGCGTGAGGTTCTGCACCGGTTATCGCTTCGGGGCCACGAAAGGTTACGCAGGCCCTAACCTACGTCGAATTTCGGCTAGATGGTACGGATTACGCGACTCGGGTTTCCGGCGGCCAAAACGTTGGCCGGGAGGTCCCGGGTGACCACGGATCCGGCGCCCACCACGGTGTTCTCCCCGATGCTGACACCCGGGCAGACGATGACCCCGCCGCCCAGCCAGACGTTGTCGCCGATGCGGATCGGATCGGCCGACTCCCACTTCGCGCGCCGCGGCTCCGGGTCGACCGGATGGGTCGGCGTCAGCAGCTGGACGTTCGGGCCGATCTGCACGTCGGCACCGATGTCGATCCGTCCGACGTCCAGGGCGATGAGCCCGAAGTTGGCGAAGGTCCGGGGCCCGATGTGCAGCTGGTAGCCGTAGTCCACGCGCAGCGGTGGCCGGAGGGTGACGTCGTCGCCGACGCTCCCGAGCAGCTCGCGCAGGATCCGGTCGCGCGTCTCGTCGTCAGCCGGGGCGGCCTCGTTGTAGGCGGCCGTGAGCTCCATCGCTCGCAGGGCATCAGCCCGCAGCTCCGGGTCGTCGGCGAGGTACGGCTCCCCCGCCAGCATCTTCTCCTTGGCGCTGCTCGACATGGCTCAGACGCTCACGAGGCGATCGAGCCGACGACCGTACCGTCCGGCGCTGCGAGGTGCACGGGTACGCCGGCACCGGCGAGGTCGCGCACCACCGACAGGTCGGCCTCGTCGACGACGACCGCGCCGCCGAGCACCACGACCGCTTCGAGTCCGGTAGCCCCCGAAGTGACCGCCATCGCGACCGCGACCTGCACCGCGCTCAGCGTGAGCGACGGCAGGTCGACGGTGGCGCCGGCGTACGTGCGCCCGTCGAGGTCACGCACGCAGGCACCCTCGGCGGCCTGGGTCCGGGCGCGCGTCGTCCGCGCCAGGGTGACGAGCTTGCGGTCGTCGGGGTCAGTGAGCTCGGTCGACATGGTTGTCAGAGTAGGACTCGTCGTCACTGAGCGGGTGCACGGGCTCGGCGCGGCTGATCAGCACCGTGCCGATGCGGTTACGACGACCCGACGGGGCCTCGGCCTCGAAGCGCAATCCGTGTGCCTCGATCACCGACCCCGCGATCGGCACGCGGCCGAGGTGCTTGGCCATCAGACCTCCGACGGTGTCGACGTCGTCGTCCTCGATCGCCACGCCGCAGATGTGCTCGATGTCGTCGACCGGGTAGCGCGAGCTGACACGCGTGCTGCCGTTGGCGAGGTGCTCGACGTCGATGTGCTCCACGTCGTACTCGTCGGTGATCTCGCCGACGATCTCCTCGAGGACGTCCTCGATCGTCACCAAGCCGGCCGTGCCGCCGTACTCGTCGACGACGACGGCCACGTGCTTGCGCTCGGCCTGCATCTCGCGGAGCAGCTCGTCGATCGGCTTGGAGTCAGGCACGTACATCACCTGGCGCATCACCGACTCGACGCGCTCCGTCTGCTCGGCCTCGTGCCGGTCGAACACCCGGCGGGTGAGGTCCTTGAGGTAGGCGAAGCCGACGATGTCGTCGAGGTTCTCGCCGACCACGGGGATGCGAGAGTAGCCGCTGCGCAGGGCGAGCGACATCGCCTGGCGCAGGGTCTTGTTGCGTTCGATGAACACCACGTCGGTGCGCGGCACCATCACCTCGCGGACCAGCGTGTCGCCGAGCTCGAAGACCGAGTGGATCATCGCGCGCTCGCCCGACTCGATGACGCTGGACGCCTCGGCCAGGTCGACCAGCTCGCGAAGCTCGGCCTCGGAGGCGAACGGGCCTTCGCTGAACCCACGCCCCGGAGTGATCGCGTTACCGATCAGGATCAGCAGCTGCGGCAGCGGCCCGAGCACCTTGGTGAACGCGAGCAGCGGGCCGGCGGAGAGCAACGCGACTCGCTCGGAGTGCTGACGCCCGACGGTGCGCGGGGCGACCCCGATCACGACGAAGGAGACGATCAGCGAGATACCCAGGGCGGCCAGCATGGCGAGCCAGCGGCCACTGGTCGCCTCCGGACCCGCTTCGGCGCCGCCGCGCTGCACGATCAGGTCGAGCATCACGACCGTGACCATGATGATCGCGGCGATCTCGCAGAGCATCCGCAGCAGAAGCGCGGTGTTCAGGTAGCGGGGCGGGTCCTCGACGATGACGAGCAGCCGCGCAGCGCCGGACCGGCCGCCCTCGGCGGCGATCTCCTCGGCGCGCGCCTTCGAGAACGACGACAGCGCGGCGTCCGCGCTGCTGAACAGCCCCGCGAGGAAGACGAGCACCGCCGCGACGACGAGCAGCCAGATGTCGATCGTGCTCATCAGACCTCTTCGTCAGTCGACGGGACGGCGGACGCCGTCTCCGGAGCGTCACCCGGGAGGACGTCGCCGCGGCGAGCGCCCTGCCACTCGGCGAGCAGGCGTGCCTGCAGCGCGAACATCTCGCGGTGCTCCTCGGGCTCGGCATGGTCGTAGCCGAGCAGGTGCAGGATCCCGTGCACGGTCAGCAGGTCGACCTCGTCGGACGTGGAGTAGCCGGACTGACCAGCCGCACGCGCCTGCTCGGCCTGTCGCTCGGCCACCGCGTGGCAGAGCACGAGATCGCCGAGGACACCCTCCTCGGGCTCCTCCGCGACCAGGCCGGGGCGGAGCTCGTCCATCGGGAAGGCCAGCACATCCGTGGGACCCTCCTTCTCCATCCACTGGGCGTTGAGCTGGGCGATGGTGTCCTCGTCGACCAGCTTCACGCACAGCTCCGCCTGCGGGTGCACCCGCATCCGGTCCATCACGAAGCGGGACAGGCCGGCCAGCTCCTGGATGTCGACCTCGGCGCCGGTCTCGTTGAGGATCTCGATACTCACGGCCGCCGCCCGGTGTGGTGGGGGCGGCTGCAGGGTGCGCTCATGCGCGGTGGCTCCTGGGTCGTCGGTCGGTGTCGGGATCGGTCTCGGTGCGGCGCGCCTCGAACTCGTCGTACGCCGCGACGATGTGGCCCACCAGGCGGTGGCGCACGACGTCCTGCGAGGTGAGTCGATTGAAGGAGACGTCCTCGATCCCGTCGAGGATGCCCTCGACGATGCGCAGGCCGCTCTTCGTGCCGGTGGGCAGGTCGACCTGTGTGACGTCGCCGGTGACGACCATCTTGGAGCCGAACCCGAGACGGGTGAGGAACATCTTCATCTGCTCGGGCGAAGTGTTCTGCGCCTCGTCGAGGATGATGAACGCGTCGTTCAGAGTGTTGTGCGTGACGATGAAGTCGTCGGTGACGTAGAGCGAATCCGCCGCAGCCACCTGGATGCACAGCGTTTCCTGCTCACCCTCGGGCTCGATGCTCTCGATGAAGCGCATCGGGCGCCCGCCTCCGGCCGCGTCGTAGGCGTCGCGCTTGCGGATGAGCCGGAACGGCGGCAGCCCGGCGGGGAGCCGGATGTCGACGATGTGGGCGTCGGTGCGATGGGGCACCGGCCGCCCCTTGGCCAGGCCGGGCGCCCGTCCCTGCGCTGGGCGAGTGCGTGAATAGGCAACGCCTCCCAGCGAACGGACCAGGAAGATCACGTCGTCGCGCAGCTGGGTCGAGGTCGTGGAGTACTGCACGCGGCAGGTCCGGCCGCGCTGGCTGACCGGTCCGCCGTCGGTGTCCAGCAGCCCCTGCAGGACAGCCAGGCGCACGCCAGCGGAGTTCCGCAGGTACTCCTGCGGCACGAACTTGGTCGACGACCGGGTGCCCGCGAGTCCGAGAGTTCGGAGGATCTCCGTGACCGGGTTAGCGGTGATGACACCACCTCGACCGCCGCCGCCGGCGCGACGCAGGACGTAGTCGATCTCGTTCTTGCGGTGCAGCTCGGTCTCGGGCAGCCGGGCCTGCAACTCCGCGGCAAGCTGGGGGTCCGTCGTGGTGAACGACGGTGTCGTGGCGGTGGTGAGGCACCCGTCGCCGAGCAACAGTCCGAGGGCGTACGGATGCATGGGCACGGTCTGCGGCATGAACTCCACAGCGCTGACAACGGGCAGCTCGTAGCGGCGGATGCGGCCTCGCCGCAGCTTGCCCACCATCTCGCGGGTCTCGAGCACCCGGTGCCGGCGGCGACGCTTGTCCTCCGGCGTACGCACCGTCCAGAGGTGTTCACCGCAGGCGAGCGTGCTCGCTCCGTCCTGCGTAGTCACGCGATAGACCCGCTTGCGCCCCTGCGGGTACACACCGATCACCGGGGTCGGAAGCCCGTCGGAGCCGACCACGAGGTCCCCGACCTGCAGCGACCCGAGATCACGGAAACCGTCGGGCGTCAGCACCTGACTGTCGTACGGCTGGGCCCGACCCCTCATGTATGCCAGGGGCGCGACCTCGATGGTGCCGGCCGCCAGCAGCTTGGGGATGCTGTCGGGGTCGAGCATGTCGTGCAGCGCGTCGTACAGCGGACGAAGGTACGGGTCGATCTTGTCGCTGAGCGTGCCGGGCAGGAAGCCGAGCCGCTCCCCAGCCTCGACCGCCGGCCGCGTCAGGATGATCCGGTTGACGGCCTTCGACTGCAGGGCCTGGACCGCCTTCGCCATCGCGAGGTAGGTCTTGCCGGTGCCGGCCGGTCCGATTCCGAACACGATGGTGTGCTTGTCGATGGCGTCGACGTAGTGCTTCTGGTTCAGCGTCTTGGGCCGGATCGTGCGCCCGCGGTTGGACAGGATGTTCAGGCTGAGTACGTCGGCCGGCCGTTCGTGGGTCTCGGCGCGCAGCATCCCGATCGCCCGCTCGACGGTCTCGGGGGTGATCCCCTGACCGGTGCGGATGATCGTGGCCAGCTCGTTCAGCAGCCGCTCGACGAGGGCGACCTCGGCCGGCTCACCGCGCACGGTGACCTGGTTGCCTCGGACGTGAACATCGGCCTCGAAGGCCTTCTCGATCAGGTTGAGGTGCTCGTCGCCGGGGCCCAGCAGGGCCACCATCGGAACACTCGCGGGAACCACGATCGTGTGCGAAGGAAACTCGGTCTCTGTCATAGGTGGCCCGGTCGGGCCGCCCTCCCCTTGCGTGCGGCGGTAGGTCGTCCCCAATGCTACGGGAGCCCGGTGATTCGCGCCTGCCCCTTACGGGCGGGTAACCATCAGCATGCCCAGGCACATCTCGTCGGTGGTGCCCTCGCCCCAGACGACATAGCGCTCCTGCTGGCCCTCGAAGGCGGGCAGGCTGTCGCGGAGCGCCTGGTCGTGACGGCAGGTGACCCGTACCTCGTCGCCGGCTTTGAGCCGCACCGGGTCGACCGGAACCGCGCCCTGGTCGTCGAAGTCCCACACCGGCAGGTCGAGCACCGTCCGCGCCCTCGGGGTACCGGGGTTCACCTCGATCTTGATCTCCCGACCGAGCAGGTGCATGTGGCCCGCCGCGGCCCTGATAGTCGCGGCACGTCGCACCTCGCGGTCACAGGTCTGCACCTCGCCCGTGGACCCCCGACCGCAGAGGAGGTGCAGGTAGTTGGCGGCCTGGGCAACCGGGCCGAACCGCTTCTCCGCGTCGGCGATCGCGGCGTCCCGGTCACACAGCGGGCCGTCGTCGTTCTTCGGCCGGCAGGGCAGCTCGACGGGGGCGGGCAGCAGCATCGTGTGGAGCGCGGCGAGGTCCTTGTCGCCCGCCGCGAGACGGAGGCGCGCCGAGCTGACGTCGGGCCTCTGAGCCTCGAGCAGGTTGTAGTGCACCTGCATGATCACGCGGGAGCCCGCCTGCAGCGGGATCCCGACGTCGTCGGCGAGCACCTGCTCGCCACCGCCGGGTGCCCAGGCGCCGATCCACGGAGCGTCCTCGATCAGGGAGTCGTCGTCGACCCCACTGCCGCCGAAACAGGTCCAGCCCTGACCTGCCTCCGCGTCGTCCTTGGCCTCTGCCTGAGCCACGGAGTCGGGCGGGACCCGGAACAGGATCACGTGGTGGACGACGTCCTTGTTCCCCGGCAGCACGTCGATGCCCGTGATGAACGCGTCCTCGTTCAGCTCGGGGTCGAGCAGGAAGCACCGGTAGTCGTCGGTGCCGAAGCCGGTCGGTGCGGAAGGCGTGTAGGCCGCAGGCATCTCGAGCGTGCGGTACGTCTCGTCGTCGCGCAACGGCCCGCTGGGACCGGGCTGGGCGTCGGAGCCGTGGGCGCCGTGGGCGCCGTGCGAAGTGGCGTCGTCGGGCTCGGTCGCGTCGGGCGTGCTGGCGCACGCGCTCAGCACCAGGGCAGCACCCAGCAGCCCCACGAGGGCAACCGGTCGGAGACGCCTCATCCAGGCGGCCACAGCATCGGGCGGCCGCCGAGCACGTGCAGATGCGCGTGGAAGACGGACTGGTGGGCGGACGCGCCGGTGTTGAAGACCATCCGGTAGCCGTCGTCGAGGCCCTCCTGCTTGGCCACGTCGCCCCCGGCTCGCAGCAGGTCGAGCGCGACGTCCGGCTCCGCGGCGGCCAGGCTCGCGGCGTCCGCGTGATGGCTGCGCGGGATCACCAGGATGTGCGTGGGCGCCTGCGCGTCGATGTCGCGGAAGGCCAAGGTCGTCGCCGTCTCGTGCACCACGTCGGCGGGGATGTCACCCGCGACGATCTTGCAGAACAGGCAGTTCGGGTCCGTGGCTGCTGCGTCGTCCATGAGTTGAAGCCTAGTCCGGCCACCCCGGCGAGTCCCGGCGTAAACCCACGGAGGGGGCTGCGCGTGCAACTAACGTGAGGAACGACCTGCTCCTGCGACCCCGGGCTGGGGGTGCCATGGCCGACGCGAACGCGTGGGACGCCGACACCGCCGTCGAGGAGCTGTACGCCGCCCACTACCGGCGTTTGGTCCGTCTCTCGGTGATGCTCGTGCGTGACGTGGAGACCGCGGAGGACGTCGTCCAGGACTCGTTCGTCGCGATGCACGGCCGGTGGCGCAGGCTCCGGGACCCCGAGAAGGGGCTGGCCTACCTGCGGCAGACGGTCGTCAACAAGTCGCGGTCCGTGCTGCGGCACCGCGGCGTTCAGGCCCGCCACCTGTCCCCCGTCGCCGGCGACCACCCCGGGGCGGACGAGGACGCGGTCGCCGCCGAACGACGTGCGGAGGTCCTCGACGCGCTTCGCGAGCTCCCCCAACGGCAACGCGAGGTCATCGCGCTCCGCTACTACCTCGACCTCTCCGAGGCCGACATCGCCACCACCCTCGGCATCAGCCGGGGGGCCGTGAAGAGCCACGCCTCCCGTGGCGCGGCATCGCTCCGCAACCTCTTGGAGGGCGCATCATGAACCCGCGTGACGAGCAACGGCTACGCGAGCTCCTGGACGACGCCGTCTCCGACGTCGAACCTCGATCCGGTCTCGACGCCATCCAGTCCCGAACGAAGGTATCCACGATGAGCACTCGACCCTGGTTCCTCGCCGCCGGAGCGGCCGTCGTCGCAACGGCGGCCACGATCGCGGCGTTCGCCGTCCTCGGCGACACCGAGACAACGGTGAGCAACCCGGATCCGGTTGCCTCGGGCAGCGCGAAGCCGAGCACGGCCACCGACGCTCCGTCGAAGGAGCCGAGTCCCAGCGTCGAGCAGGTGCAGGTCCCGGTCTATTACGTGGCGCAGACCGGACAGGGCCCTCGGCTCTACCGTGAGTTCCACAGCGCGCCAGTCGTCGACGAGCTGACCGAGGCCGTCGACCAGGCCGTCAGCCGCACTCCTGACGACCCGGACTACTTCACGCCGTGGCCGGACGGCGCGCTGGCCGAGAAGGTCGTGTTCGACGGCGAGATCGTCACGATCGACCTCGGGTCTGGCAGTGCCGGCGACGCGGATGCTCTGCGCGAACGCCCGCGCGGCATGGAGCAGGACGAGGCCGCAATGGCGATCCAGCAGGTGATCTACACGGCGCAGGCAGCGCTCCAGGAAGGCCGGCCGCCGGTGCAGTTCCTGATCAACGGGCAGCGAACCGACATGGTGCTCGGCGAGCCGACGTCCGAGCCGCTGGCCCAGGGTGACGAGTCATCGACGCTGGCCCAGGTGTGGATCATCGACCCCGCCGAGGGCGCCAAGGTCTCGAGCGGCTTCGAGGTCACAGGTGTCGGCGCGTTCTTCGAGGCCAACGTCGTCTGGGAGCTGCGACAGGGCGAGACCGTCGTGAAGGACGGGTTCACCACCGCCGAGGAGTGCTGCCGGATGGCGCCGTACTCGTTCACGGTCGACGCCCCGCCCGGTGACTACACGCTGGTGGTCACGGACAGCGACGCGTCCGGAGGTGCTGAAGGCTTCACGCCGTTCCGCGACACCAAGAACATCACCATCCGTTGAGTGCTGCCTCATTCACCGTTCAGTGTCGCCCTATTCGCCGTTGAGTGTTGGGTTGTTCCCGCTTGAGTGCTGGCTTGTTCCCGACCTAGGGAAACAAGCCAGCACTCGCTGGTAAATCACCCGACACTCAACGGGGAACAACCCAACACTCGCGGGGGAATAACCCCGCACTCGACGGGGCGGGGCGGGCGCGTTAGCGCCAGCGGGTGCGGGCCAGCAGGGCGGCGGTTGCGGCGACGCCCGCGGTGGACGTGCGGAGCACCGACGATCCGAGGCGCACCGGTTCGGCTCCGACGGCCGCGAAGGCCTCGAGCTCCTCGTCGCTGATCCCGCCCTCGGGACCGACCACGATGACGAT
Source organism: uncultured Actinomycetota bacterium (assembly GCA_963768905.1). Lineage (GTDB taxonomy): Bacteria > Actinomycetota > Actinomycetes > Propionibacteriales > Nocardioidaceae > Nocardioides_B. Next base: position 177,664 of record CAVYJQ010000005.1, read on the forward strand.
CTCGCCGCGGCCCGGCACCGGCAGGTCGGCCAGCGGACCGGACGCGGCCTCGTGCAGTACGACGGGCACGGAGGCGTTCTTCAGCAGGGCCACCACCTCGTCGGTGCCGACCATCTCCGTCACCTCGGGGAACCACGAACGACGGGCCTGCTTCGCGGCCTCGCGTGCGGTCGACCGCCACTTCGCCAGCGACTTCGCGGTACGGTCGCCGCGCCATACGGCAACTGACCGGTCGGCCGCCCACGGCACGATCACGTCGACACCGACCTCGGTGAGCATCTCGACGGCGAGCTCGCCGCGGTCACCCTTCGGAATCGCCTGTACGACGACGACGCGGGGCATCTCGGGGGCGATCGTGCGGACCGAGTCCACGCGAGCCGCCAACGACGCCTTGCTCGTCGCCGTAACGGTCGCGACGACCGTCGTACCACTACCGTCGGTCAACCCGACCTGCTCGCCGACGCGGATCCGCTTCACCACGACCGCGTGCCGAGCCTCGTCACCGTCCAGGGTGACCTCGGCCCCCTCAGCGACGTCGGCCAGCGCGGGGTGCACGAAGACCGGCAGGCTCATCAGCGCTGCCCGAACGCGTCACGCAGCCGGTTGAAGACCGACTTGGGCGCCTCGTGCAGGTGCCCGTCCGGTGACTCCTCCGAGCGCAGCGCCGCCAGCTCGCGGAGCAGCTCCTCCTGGCGCTCGTCGAGCCGCGTGGGGGTCTCCACGATGACGCGGACGATGATGTCGCCGCGACCCGTCCCGCGCAGCGCCGGAACACCGCGGCCGGTCAGCACCAGCTCGGCCCCGGACTGCGTGCCCGGCTTGATGTCGAGGGCGATCGTCGTCTCGACGTCGCTGCCCTCGGACGACACGTCGGCCTCGAGCAGGGGCAGGTCGATGCTCGTGCCCAGCGCGGCTGCCGTCATCGGGATCGTCACCGTGCAGTGCAGGTCGTGGCCGTTGCGCACGAACACCGCGTGGTCGGCGACGTGGATCTCGACGTACAGGTCACCCGCGGGGCCGCCGCCGGGGCCGACCTCGCCCTGGCCGGAGAGCTGCACCCGGGTGCCGGTGTCGACGCCGGGCGGGATCTTCACGGTGAGGGTACGACGAGACCGCACCCGACCGTCGCCGGAGCACTCACGGCACGGCTCCGGAATGATCGTGCCGTAGCCGCGGCAGGCCGCGCAGGGGCGCATCGTCCGGACCTCGCCGAGGAACGACCGCTGCACCTGGATGGTCTCGCCGCGTCCGTGACAGGTCTCGCAGGGCACCGGCGTCGAGCCCGGCGCCGCGCCGTCACCGGAGCACTCGGGGCAGAGCACCGCGGTGTCGACCTTGAGCTCACGGGTGACGCCGAACGCCGCCTCCGACAGGTCGATGTCGAGCCGGATCAGGGCGTCCTGCCCGTGGCGGACGCGCGGGCGCGGCCCGCGACCACCGCCGGCAGCCCCACCACCGCCGCCGAAGAACGCGTCCATGATGTCGGTGAACGAGAAGCCCTGGCCCGCACCAGCGAAGCCGGCGCCGCCGTTGAACGGGTCGCCGCCGAGGTCGTACATCCGGCGCTTCTCCGGGTCGGAGAGCACCTCGTAGGCGTGGCTGACGTCCTTGAACCGCTCCTGGGTCTCCGGATCGGGGTTGACGTCGGGGTGCAGCTGGCGGGCGAGCTTGCGGTACGCCTTCTTGATGGCGTCGCCGTCGGCGTCCCGGGCAACCCCGAGGGTGTCGTAGAGGTCCTGGCTCACTGTGGTGTCACTGTCTCCTGGGTCTGGTCATTCGTCGAGGATCCGGCTGACGTAGCGCGCCACCGCGCGCACCGCCGCCATCGATCCCGGGTAGTCCATGCGGGTCGGCCCGACGATCCCCAGCGTCGCCAGAGCCTCGTCGCCCGGGCCGTAACCGGTGGCCACGACCGAGGTGGTCGCGAGCTCCTGGTACGGACCCTCGTGACCGATCCGCACGGTCACGGTGGAGGGCGAGGTCGCCTCGCCGAGCAGCTTCAGCAGGATCACGTGCTCTTCGAGCGCCTCCAGCATCGGCCGGATGCTGCCGTCGAACCCGTCGCCGAAACGGGCCAGGTTCGCCGTACCCCCGACCGCCACCCGCTCGTCGGAACGGTGGTCGCTCATCGCCTCGACGAGCGAGGCCACGATGGCCGCGACGGGAGCACGCAGGCCGGCTTCGTACTCGTCGGGGAGCTGCACCAGCTTGTCGGAGGCATCCGCGAGTCGCTCACCCATGACCGCTCGGTTGAGGCGGGTACGGAGGTCGGCGACGGCCTCCTCGGCGAGTACGTCGGGCAGCTCCACGACGCGCTGCTCGACCCGGCCGGTCGACAGGATCAGCACGAGCAACAGCCGCGACCCGCCGAGCGGGACGACCTCGACATGGCGGACCGTCGAGCGCGACAGCGTCGGGTACTGCACGATCGCGACCTGGCGCGTCAGCTGCGCGAGCAGCCGGACGCTCCGCTGGACCACGTCGTCGAGGTCGACGGCGCCTTCGAGCAGCGTCGTGATCGCGCGCTTCTCGGCCGCGCTGAGCGGCTTCACGCCACTCAGCCGGTCGACGAAGAGTCGGTACCCCTTGTCCGTGGGGATCCGGCCGGCGCTGGTGTGCGGCTGGGTGATGAACCCCTCCTCCTCCAGCACGGCCATGTCGTTGCGGACGGTGGCGGGGCTGACGCCGAGCCGGTGCCGGTCGACGAGTGCCTTCGAACCGACCGGTTCCTGGGTCGACACGTAGTCCTCGACGATCGCACGCAGTACAGCGAGCTTGCGGTCCTCGCTCATGGTCTCGCCTCCCTGACCCGATCGACTGCCTGGCACTCACCTGTTCCGAGTGCCAATCGTACCCACCTCACCCCGCAGGAGCCGAGTCCAGCGCCGTACCGTGACGCTCATGAGTGAGATCACCCACGGAAGCGGCTTCGTCGAGGTCGGCGACCGGTGCTGGATGGCGCGGTTCGAGCACCTCGACGTGAACGTCGGTCTGGTCGGCGGCGAGCGCGGGCTGCTGGTCGTCGACACGAACGCCTCCGAGGCTCTGGCCCGCGAGACCATCGAGCAGGTCCGCGCCCTCGGCGCCGGCGAGGTGGTCGCCGTGGTCAACACGCACGTGCACTTCGACCACGTCTACGGCAACGCCACCTTCGCGGATGAGTACGACGCTCCCCCGTTGTACGCGCACGAGGAGACCGCCGCAGCCCTGCCCGAGTACGCCGGCGAGACGTTCTCGTCTGCCAGGGTCGTCGACCTCGGCGACCGACTGGTGGAGCTGATCCATCCCGGCCGCGGCCACACGGCGGGCGACGCCGTCGTACGGGTGGGCGACGCCGACGTGCTGTTCGCCGGCGACCTCGTGGAGGAGTCGGCCCTGCGCCACGGGGTCCCCGGGTACGGCGACGACTGCTACCCGATGGAGTGGCCGCCGACGCTCGACCTCGTGGTGAGCATGCTCACCGATGCCTCGGTCGTCGTGCCGGGCCACGGCGCGCCCGTCGACCTCGACTTCGTCCAGGACCAGCGCAGCGCTATCGGGGTGGTCGCCGAGACGATCCGCGACCTCGCCTCGCGTGGGGTGCCGGTGTCCGAGGCACTCGATGCGGCGGAGTGGCCGTACCCGAAGGAGGAACTCGGCCACGCGGTCCTGCGTGGCTACGCGCACCTCCCCCGTTCGGCCCGCTCACTCCCCCTGCTGTAGCGACCGCAGTCTCAGCAGCGGCGCGTGCGGGTGAAGAAGAAGATCGCGAGGGCGATGAAGATGAACCACGGCGCCTTCAGCAGCACCATGAGGACGATCAGCCCGAAGACCAGCGGCAGCAGCGGGACCCGCGGCCCTCGACGCACGGGCGGCGCCGGTGACGCCGAGGGCGTCCAGGTGCCCCGGCTCCGCGATCCCGATGGCTGCGAGACACGCGGATGCGGCGCCGGCAGGTCCACGAACAGCGGCTTCAGCTCGGTGAACGTGGTGGCTCGCAGAGCACGGTCGGACCGCTCGTCGTACTCCTCGCGGGTCAACCGGCCGGCTGCGTAGTGCTCGCCAAGGGCAGTGACGGCGGACTCTCGTTCGACGTCGCCGAGGCGCAGCTCAGGAGTGCTCATTCGGGCTCACCTTCCGCGAGAAGGCCGTAGAGACGGCGCCGGGTGTCGGCCAGGATCTCGGCCGCCTCGGCCTGCTGTTGGCGGGTGCCGGTGGTGACGATCTGCCAGACCGCACCCATCACCTGCCCGATCACCGGCTTCAGGTCGGGGCCCGCACCGTTGCGCTCCGCCTCGGCGGCTTCGTCGAAGGAGCGCCAGGTGGCGGCGAGCTCGTCGGGGTGCTCCTCGACGTAGGTGCGGCCGGCCTCGGTGAGGGTCAGCAGTCGGCGTCCTTCGCCCTGGCTGCCCTCGACGAGACCTTCGTCCTCGAGCTGCTGCACGGTCGGGTAGACGGAGCCCGGGCTGGGCTTCCACGCGCCGCCGGAGCGCTCGGCGATCTGCTGGATGATCTGGTAGCCGTTCATCGGCTCCACGGCCAGCACGTCGAGGATCGCGGCGCGCACGTCACCGCGGCGCACCTTCGGCGCCTTCGGAGCCTGGACGCCGGACTGGGCCAGCCCGATCAGGCCCTGCAACCAGGGCGGCGGGCCCGAGGCCCACGACTGCTTGTGACCCTGATGACCACGCGGGTCATCCCACGGGCTGTCCCATCCATTGCGCCCCATGACGGCTCCCTCCGAGCGTTACGCGATACATCAACGATATATCGCGACCCGTCGGGAGACCAGGGTCACGGACATCGATCTCGGCGGTACGGCGCGCCACCCTGACCCCCCTCGCACGCCGTCGTACGGTTTCGGGATGCATGACCGCTACGGCTCCGATGTCCTCAACACCGACTGGCGTGCCCCCAAGCGCGGCCGCGCCGTGGAGATCGACGCCGACAAGGGTCTGGTCGTCGAGGAGGTCACCACCGACTGGTGCGGCGAGATCGTCGCCGTCGAGCGCGACCTGATGACCGTGACGTTGGAGGACCGCCGCGGCAAGCGGCGCACGTTCCCCCTCGGCACCGGCTTCCTGCTGGAGGGCGTCCCGGTGATCCTGCAGCCGCCGACCCGGAGCGGGCCGGCTGCCAAGACCCGTACTGCTTCGGGCTCCGTTGCGGTGCCCGGCACCAAGGCGCGGGTCGCTCGCGCAAGCCGGATCTTCGTCGAGGGACGGCACGACGCCGAGCTCGTCGAGAAGGTCTGGGGCGACGACCTCCGCCTCGAGGGCGTCGTCGTCGAGTACCTGGAGGGTGTCGACGACCTCGCGGAGCACCTGCGCGACTTCCGGCCCGGCCCCGAGCGTCGCGTCGGAGTGCTCGTCGACCACCTGGTCGCCGGCTCGAAGGAAAGCCGGATCGCGAACGCCGTCGCGAAGAGCCCCGTCGGCAAGCACGTGCTCATCGTCGGCCACCCGTTCGTCGACATCTGGCAGGCGGTGAAACCTGAGCGCCTCAACGTGAAGGCGTGGCCGACCATCCCGCGCAGCATGGAATGGAAGAAGGGCGTCTGCCAGTCGTTCGGCTGGCCCCACCGCGACCAGGCCGATATCGCCCGCGCCTGGAAACACATCCTCGGCAAGGTGTCGTCGTACGCCGACCTCGAGCCCGCTCTGCTCGGTAGAGTCGAGGAACTGATCGATTTCGTGACCACACAGGAGGCGTCATGACCTACCCCCCTAGTCCCCCGCCGCCTCCCCCGGGTGGCACCGAGCCCGGACCTGGCTATGGGCCAAGCGGCGCACCCACGTCCGAGGAGCGCAACTGGGCGCTCGCCGCGCATGTGGGGACGTTCGTCGCAGCCTGGTTCGCGATGGGCTTCCTCGCCCCGCTGATCATCATGCTGGTCAAGGGCAGTGACTCCGCCTACGTACGGCGGCACGCCGTCGAGTCGCTGAACTTCCAGATCTCCCTGCTGATCTACCTGGTGATCAGCTTCGTCCTGGCGTTCGTGCTGATCGGCTTCGTGCTGATGGCCGCCGTCGCCATCTTCGCCCTCGTCGTGATCATCCTGGCCACGATCAAGGCCGCGAACGGCGAGGAGTACAAGTACCCGCTCTGCATTCGCGTGGTGAGCTGACCGACCTCTAGGGGAGCAGGTCCCGCACCACCGCGTCAGCGAGCAACCTGCCCCGCTGGGTGAGCACCACCCGATCTGCGTCGAGCGCGTCCTGGTCCACCAGGGCGCGCTCGACCTGTGTTGGCAGCGCCGCACGCCCAGCGGCGTCCAGTACGTCGACCGGCAGCCCGGCCCGGAGCCGAGCCTCGAGCAACACCCGCTCCACCCGCCGCGTCTCGGTGTCGAGCAGCTCCCGGGCGTGAGCCGGGCTGACGCCCTGATCGATCCGGCCTGCGTACGCGCTCGGGTGCTTGACGTTCCACCAGCGGACTCCGCCGACATGGGAGTGAGCGCCCGGCCCGACGCCCCACCAGTCGGCGCCGGTCCAGTACAGGACATTGTGCCGACAGGCGCTCGCGTCGTCCCGGGCCCAGTTCGACACCTCGTACCAGCGCAGCCCGGCCGCCTCCAGCGCTGCGTCGGCGGCGAGGTACTTGTCGGCGAGGTCGTCGTCGTCGGGCATCGCGACCTGGCCGCGGTTGATCTGGCGGGCAAGCGCGGTCCCGGCTTCGACGATCAGGGCGTACGCCGACAGGTGGTCGGGCTCGCAGGCGAGCGCCGCGTCGAGGGAGATCTGCCAGTCCGCGAGCGACTCCCCAGGCGTCCCGTAGATCAGGTCGAGGCTCACCTGGTCGAAACCGGCGCTCCTGGCCCAGCTCACGACCTGCGGCACCCGGGCGGGATCGTGGGTGCGGTCGAGGACGTCGAGTACGTGCGCCACCGCCGACTGCATGCCGAACGAGATCCGGTTGATCGCACCCGCGCGCAACGTCTCGAGGCCGGCGAGGTCGACGCTGTCCGGGTTCGACTCGGTGGTCACCTCGGCGTCTGGCGCGAGCCCGAACTCATCGCGGACCGCGTCGACGATGCGCACCAGGTCGTCGGCCGGCAGCAACGTCGGCGTGCCGCCACCGAAGAAGACTGTGTCGACGGGCAGGTCCACGTCGCCGAGCACGCGGCGGGCCTGCCTGATCTCGGCGATCGCGGCGTCGGCGTACGACGCCCGCGACGCACCGGGCAGGTCACCGAGCTCGGTGGCGGTGTAGGTGTTGAAGTCGCAGTAGCCGCAGCGCACCGAGCAGAACGGGACGTGCACGTAGATGCCGAACGGCTGCTCGCCAAGCGTGGCGGTGGCGGACTCCGGCAGCGACCCGTCGGCGGGCGCGGCCTCACCCTCAGGGAGTACGGACGGCATGCCTCGATCGTGTCACGGGGTCACGACGTGACTACGGGCTGACCCTCGATCTGGGCCAGCCAGGCCTGGGCACCGAGCGCGGTCAGCACGTCGCGCGCACCTGCGATGAGCACCGCCGCCTCCTCGTCGCGACCCAGCCCCCGCAGCCAATGCCCCAGCTCGGCCTCGGTCTTGGCGCGGTACTGCCGGGACCCCCACGAGGTGAACCGCTCGATCGCGAGGCGCAGGCTCTCCTCCACCGCGGCAGGGTCCGTGGTTCGTGCCACCAACCCGGCGAACCGAGCCCGGTGCGCGAGGACCGAGAGCGGCAGCCTCATCCGTGCGGCGGCTTCGTCGACGATGTCCAACATCCGCGCTACGGCGTCGTCGTCGCCCAGCTCGAGGGCCACCTCGACGGCCGTCGGCCACATGTGCGTGAAGTCGTCTGTCACTCCGGACAACCCATTCATGAGAGTCGCGGCATCGCAGGCCGGTGCGAGCGCCCGCTCAAGGCGACCGTACGACCTGGCCTGTAGTGCGTGCGCGAATGCGATCCAGGCCTGGTCGGAAGGGTCGTCGCTCTCGGGGGGACCTTCTGGACCCCACGGTGGGTCGAACAGCTCACCCCGCGCCACAGCCAACGAGCCCTGGACGCCAGCGTTCACGACCAACGAGATAATTGACGATCCGGCTCCCGACCCGAGCCGAGCGTCCAGCTCGGTCCACTCTCCGGACGCCAGCAGAGCGAGCATGAAGTTCGCTTCGCAGTAGTCACGCCACACCGCGATGCCTGACTGGGCAGCCACCTCTACGGCCTCGCGACCTGTTTCGATGGCACGGTCGAGATCCGAGAGGTTGTACTCCACGGTGAGGTTGGACAACGTGCGAGCCAACGCGACCGGGTTGTGACCCGCCCGGGCAATATCGGCCGCTGCCGCCATCAGCACGAGCGATGTTTCGGTGGCTGCCAGGAAGGAGTACGTCACGCTGAGCGAGGACAGACACTCCGCGAGCTCCTGGCGGTCGCCGATCTTCTCGGCGATCTGGATCCGCCGGTCCAGGACGTCGCGCCGCTCGGTCCCGACGCGCGAGATCGCCTGAGTGAGCACCCTGCCCAGGGCAAGCAAGGCCAGGTCGGCGCCGGACTGCTCTAAGAGACTGTCCCAGCGCGGCTCTGTCACCGCAACGGCGCCTGCATTGTCGCCAGTCGCTCCGAGTGCCATCCCCTGAGCCGCAGCCGCGTGTCCGGCGGAGATCGAGTCGCCCAGCTCGTCGTACAGCCTCACGGCCGACTCCGCGTGCGGCAGAGCCCGGTCGTAGTCGCCGGCATCGATCAGCGCCCAGGCCACAGCAGCCTCGACCCGGGCGTGGCCCGCTGGGTCGTGGACGCGTTCGAGTGCCAGCAGCAGATGCCCGGCCGACTCGGTCATCGCGCCCAGCGACCTCGCGCGACCCGCCGCGCGTTCGAGCTGGGTCACCGCCTTCGCCTCGAGGGCGGGAACGTCGGCCTCCGAAGGCAACGCCTCGATCGCGTCGAGGTAGTGCTGAGCGATGATCGGCGCGAGGTCACCGACCGCATCCTCGAACGCTTCGGTCTGCTCAGCCACCGCGATGTGCGCTGCCCGCCGGTCACGGCGCGACAGCGACGAGTACGCCACCTGACGAACGACCGACTGCACGAACTGGTAGTGACCGAAGTCGGCCGAGAACCGGCTGGCCATCTGGCTCAGGATCTGTTGCCTCATCAAGCCCGCGAGTACGGCCTCCAGGTCTGCCAGGTCAGGGCAGAGTGCCGCGATCTGCTCGCGCGAGAAGACGTTGCCGATCACACTGGCCCGCTCGACCAGGTGCCGCTGCTCGGGGTCGAGGGCGTCGAGCCGCGCGGCGATCAGCGCCTGCAGCGACGCCGGCGCACCGATCGAGTCGAGGTCGAGGGCGTCGGGGTCCGCGAGGACGTACTGCCCGCCCCTCGGGATCACGAGGTCGCGGTCGATCAGCGAGCGAACCGTCTCCACCGCGAACAGCGGCACGCCCTCGGATCGGGCGACGAGCGATTCGCGGACGCCGTCGGGCAGCCCGACCACCAGTCCGTCGAGTAACGTCGCGATCTCTCGGTCGTCGAGCGCAGGCAGGTGGCTCACCGTGGCCCGTCGGTTCGTGGCCAGCGTCGGGTTGTCCTCGAGCAGCCCGGGCCGGCTGAGCAGCACCACGAAGCACGGGAACGTCCCCACCGCCAGCAGGTGCTCGACGAACTGAAGGAGACCGTCATCGGCATGGTGTGCGTCGTCGATGACAAGGACGACAGGGTTGCGGTCCTCGCCGATGCGCTGCAGGAAGACCGTCCACGCGGAGAACAGGTCCTCACGCGGGAAGCTGCCGACCGAGCCGATGCCAAGGAGGACGCCAAGACGTGGGCCGAGCCAGGTGCGTTCGTCGGCGTCGGGCACGAACCGTTCGAGGCCTGCTTGCAGCAGCGCCTCCGGCGCCGTCGCATCTTCGTTCGAGTCCGACCCGGCGCTCACCGAGCGCAGCCGCGCTCGGATCGCCTCTGCCAGGGCGTAGAAGGCCACACCCTCGCCGTAGGCGACGCACCGTCCGTTGTGCCAACGGGCCATCAGGCTGAGGCCGTCGACGTACTTCTCGAACTCCCAGGCCAACCGGGACTTGCCCACGCCCGGCTCGCCGACCATCAGCAGCAGGGCGGGCTTGCGCGACTCGTCGACGGCGTGGAAGAGCTCCTTGACCAGGCGCAGCTCGCGCTCCCGACCGGTGAGCGGCGCCTCCAAACCGTCGGCGCGCTGCGAGCCGCCCAACGCCGCGACAACCGCACGGACTGCCCACAGCGGGACCGGGTCGGCCTTGCCCTTGAGAGGGTGGCTGCCGACATCGGCGTACGAGATCGCGGACGACGTGAGCAGACGGGTCGACTCGTCCACCCATACCTGGCCGGGCGTCGCCACCGACTGCACGCGGGCGGCCGTGTTCACCGCGTCGCCCGCCACCATGCCCTGGTGTTCGGCGCCGATCGTCACCGCCACCTCACCGGTGACGATCCCGACGCGCATCGCCAGGTCAGGAACTCCGAGCTCCTGCCCGAGCGCCGCCACCCCGTTGACCAGCTCGAGGCCAGCCCGCACCGTCCGTTCGGCATCGTCCTCGTGGGCCGTCGGCACGCCCCAGACCGCCATCACGGCGTCGCCGATGAACTTCTCGACCGTGCCGCCGTACCTGCCGATGATCTGGCGGCACTCATCGAAGTAGCGCGTCAGGAGCTCACGCACTTCTTCTTGATCTCTGGTCTCCGACAGCGTCGTGAAGCCGACCAGGTCGCCGAAGAGCACGCTGGTGACCCTGCGTGAGGCCACTGGCTGGCTGGTCGTCGGTGCAGCCGCTGCAGCAGGACCGCCCTGGGGCGTGCCGCACTCGCTGCAGAAGCGGGCACCGGGGACGAGTCCGGCGCCACACGACGAACAGATCGGCGCGGCCAGCGAGGACCCGCAGCTGAAGCAGAACCGAGCACCCTCGGCCTGGGGTGTCGCGCAGCTCGAGCACTCGATCATCACGTCACACCGCCAGCCGTCGGGTGACGGCGTTCTCCGCGACGGTCTTCGCCTCGCGGTGACCCGAAACCGCCTTCAGGAAGTCCTCGCGGTCGACCGTCAGCACGACGGTCTCCTCGAGCGCGGTGATCGTCGCTGTCCTGGGCACGTCGCGGAGCAACCCGATCTCGCCGAAGTAGTCGCCCGGTCCCTCCTGCCGGAGCACCCGGTCCGCCTGGGTGACCTCGACCAGTCCACTGCTGATGACGTAGAAGCGGTCCGACTCGCCGCCCTCGCGCAGGATCTCCTCACCGGCTGCGAAGCGGCGCTCGGTGGCGCCCTGGGCGAGCGACTCCAGTGCGCCCACTGCCAGCGGCGCGAAGATGTCGACTCCCTTGATCAGGGCCAGCGCGGCGGGCGCCACAGCGGTGGTGTCGAGCGTGCGGAGGACCGGCAGTACGAGCAGGAGCAGCCCCACGACGGGGAGCGCGATCGCCGTCAGCGCCCAGCGCAGCCCGAGCCACTCGATGAAGAACGGCATCGCCAGGGCACCGATCGCCATCGTGGCGATCAAGCACGCCTCGAGCGCCCCGAACACGCGCCCCATCACCTCGGAGGGCGTGAGCCGCTGCACGAGGGTGTCCATGTTGACGTCGACGAGCGGGTTGCCGAGACCCAGCAGCGCCATCGCTGCGAAGCAGCTGGCCGGTGATGGCCAGATCGTCACCAGCACCAGCGGAAGCGACCAGAGCACCACCCCGATCGCGAGGTCGCTGCCGAGCTTGCCCTTGCGAGCCCGGGCCATGGCGAGCATGCCACCGACGATGGCCCCGATCCCGAGCACCGAGTCGAGGTACCCGACCCCGCGCGGGCCGGTCCCGAGGATGTCGGCCGCCATCACCACGACGAAGACAGCCGACGCACCGGCGATGATCGTCTGGACCGCTACCGCAGCGGTCACGGTCAGCAGCCCTCGGTCCGCCAAGATCGTGCTGAACCCGGCAGCGGTCTCCTTCAGGAAGCCCGGCCCGGCCTCCTCGGGGGCGCCCTCCTCCGGCTCCTCTGCCTCCACGGTGCGGTCGGCGGGGACCCGGATCCCCATCACCATCACCATCGAGAACAGGAACGTGGCGACGTTGACGAGGAAGACCGCTTGCACAGTGGTGAAACCGAGGAGGATCGCTCCCAGCGCTGGTCCCACGAAGAACGCGAGCGACTCGATCGTGCTGGAGGTGGCGTTCGCCCCGGTCAGCTCCTCGGGACGCTCGGCAAGCGAAGGCAGCAATGCTCGTTGGGCGACCCGGAACGGCGTACCGAGCAACGAGGCGAGCGTGGCGAGAACGTAGATCGGCCAGGCGGGGGTGTCGAGGTAGAGACAAGCAGCGGCGGCGGCCACCAGAACGGCCCGCGCGAAGTCAGTGATGATCATCAGCTTCTTGCGCGACATCTTGTCGGCCAGGATGGACGTGAACGGCGACGTGACGGCCATCAGCGTGAACCGGATCGCCATCCAGATGCCGACGGCCTTGGCGCCGCCCTCGCCGTAGGCCCACACCGCGATGGCGGTGGCGTAGGCCCAGTCACCGATGGCCGAGCCTGCGAACGCGAGCTGGATCTTGCGGATGTTGCGGTTCGCCACGACGAGCGCGATCGCGTCGCGTGTGTCGCGAAGCATTTGTCGGGGGCCACTCGGCTCGGATGGGTCCTCAGGCGCCTCTGCCGCCTCGGTCACATCGGTCATCGCGGCCACTCCTGCCTGCCCGGCGAAGCCGGGACATCCTGACTGAACATAGACCCGCGAGCGGCGCCCGCATCGTCAAATTTCGGCACGGACGTCGCCGCTGAGGCGGGAACCCACGCGACGGCGCCGATCCCGCTCAGGACCTCCGCTGCCCGGTCGACGATCTCCGCACCCTCGTCCCCACGTCCCTGGGCTATCAGCCATTGCCCGAGGTCGACCTCCGCGCGCGCCCTGAACGGGATCGAGCCCCACGCGTCGTAGTCGCGGATCGCAGACCGGAAGAGCTCTTCGACCTGACTGGGGTCGAGGCCTCGACGGGCCGCGAGTCGGGCCTCGAGGTGGGTGCGGTGTGCCTGCAGCGCGAGCGGAACCCGTTCGCCGCCACCCTCCCCCGCGATGCCGAGCAACTCGGCGCACCTCTCGTCGGAGCCGAGCTCCAACGCGAGGTCGGCGGCGACCGGCCACGCATGCGGAAGGTCGTCCCAGGGGCCGTACAGCTCGTAGAACTGCCGCAGCGCGTCCATGACCAGGTCCAGGGCCTGCTGGTCGGAGTGTTCGCGCCGCGCCTGCAGGCCTGCCAGGAACAGGGACCAGCCACGGTCCACCGGATCGTCGGAGGCGACCGCGAGCTCGAAGGCGTCCGAGGGGCTCACGGTGTCGGTCACCGTGGCGACCAGCAGCTGCATGGCGCGCCAGCACGCGCCGTTGACCGGGTCGACCTCGGCGTCGGTCATCTCCGGGAACGACGCCAGCTCGCTCACGGCGCCGCTGGACCACAGCCCCAACGCGAGGTTGAGCCTGCCGAACGACATCCACAACCGGACGCCGGCTTTCGCGGCGACCTCGACGGCCTCGCGTCCGAAGCCGACCGACCGCTCCAGGTCGTCGTTGATGTACTCGGCCGTGAGGTCCGAAAGCGCCCGGGCCAGCGCGACCGGCTGGTGGCTCGTACGCGCGAGGTCTGCGGCCGCCTGCAGCAGGATCCGGGACAGGGACGTCGCCCCCGCTGCGGTGTAGTGGCGGCTCAGCTCGGTGTAGGAGTCGGCGAGCTCGCCGTGGTCGCCTGTCTGCTCCGCGATCCGAATGCGTTCTTCGACGACATCGGTGTTGTCGAGAGAGAGGCGTTGCCGCGCTGTCGAGATGGCGCGGGCCAGCAGGACACGAGCCTTGACCGCGTCAGCGCGCCCCGTCAGCGCTGCCCAGCGTGGCTCGGCCACGTCGAGGCTGGCCTGGTTGTCGCCGAGCCCGACCGTCAGCGCGGCGGCATGCGCGGCAGCCGCGATGCCTGCCCTCACCTCGTCGCCGGCCCCGTCGAAGATCTGGGTTGCCCGCCTGGCATGGTCGATCGACTCGGCGAAGAGACCGGCGTCGACCTGCGCCCACGCCAGGTCGGCCTCGATCGAAGCGCGAAGGAGCGGGTCCTCCGCTCGCGCCAGCGCGATGCCCAGGTGGGCCCCTGCCTCGGCCGGGGAGCCCAGGGCACGCGCTCGCGCCGCTGCCTCGCGGAGGTGGTGGATCGCCCGCTCAGCGAGCTCTGAAGCATCCGGGTCTGTGGGTACGGCGTCGAGGGCGTCGACGTAGTGCTGGGCGATGATCGGCGCGAGATCGCCGCCGGCGTCGTCGCTCCCCTCCAGCAACCGCGCGACGCTGACGTGGCTGGCCTTGCGATCCCGGCGTGACATGGTCGCGTAGGCGACCTGACGCACGACGTCCTGGACGAACTTGAACTGGCCGTACTCCGAGCTCAGCCTGCTGGTCTCCTGGCTCAGGATCTGCAGCCGCACCAGGCCTGCGAGCGCTGCGGGCAGGTCCTCGACATCGCTGCACAGGTGCGCGATCTCTTCCGGGTGGAACGAGCCGCCCAGCACGCTGCCCTGGACCACGATTCGACGAAGCTCGGGGCTCAGCGTGTCCAACCTGGCGGCGACGAGTGCCTGGAGCGACGCCGGTGCACCGATCGTGTCGAGGTCGAGCGCCGCAGGGTCCGCGAGGACGTACTGCCCGCCACGAGGTACGACGAGGTCCCGGTCGATCAGCGACCGCACCGTCTCCACGGCGAAGAGCGGCACACCCTCCGCCCGCCTGACGAGTCCGTCCCGCACGTCCTCCGGAACCCCCGCCACCAGGCCGTCGAGCATGGTGGCCATGTCGCGCGCGGTCAGCGGGGCGAGATGGATGATGCTGGCCCGACGGTTCGTCGCCAGAGTCGGATGACGCTCGAGCAGCCCGGGCCGGGTCAGCAGGACGACGCAGCAGGCGAACCCGTCCAGGCCGATCAGGTGCTCCAGGAACTGCAGCAGACCCTCGTCCGCGTCGTGGGCATCGTCGATCATCAGCGTGACCGGGTACGAGGCATCGCCGACCCGTCGCAGGAACGTCGCCCACGCGGAGAACAGGTCCTCGCGCGGCAGCGTGGCACCGGCTCCGAGGCCGAGGAGGACGCCCAGTCGCGGGCGGAGCCAGTCCCGCTCCTCCTCGATCGGCACGTAGGCGTCGAGCCCGGCCTCGATCAGTCGGGCGGTGTCCTCCGCATCCCCGGGGTCGGCGAGCGCCGCGCGTAGCCGCCCGCGGATGGCCTCGGCCAGCGCGTAGTACGCCACGCCCTCGCCGTAGGCGATGCAGCGGCCTCGGTGCCAGCGCACCGTGCCGGTCAGCCCGTCGATGTACTTCTCGAGCTCCCAGCCGAGCCTGGTCTTGCCGACTCCCGGCTCGCCGTCGACCACGACGAGGCCGGGAGTAGCGGACTCCTCGACCCCGTGGAAGATCGCCTTCAGCACGCGCAGCTCACGGTCGCGGCCGGCCAGCGGCGCCTCCAGCCCGTCTGCGCGCTGCGCGCCGCCGAGCGCGGCGAAGACGGCGCGGGCACTCCACAAGGGCAGCGGCTCGGACTTCCCCTTCAGGGCGTGGCTGCCCTCGTCGACATAGCTGATCGCTGACGTGGTGAGCAGCCGAGTCGTCTCGTCCACCCAGACGTGGCCCGGCTGGGCCGTGGACTGGATCCGGGCGGCCGTGTTGACGGCGTCGCCGGCGACCATCCCTTGGTTCTCCGCTCCGACCGTGACGGCCACCTCGCCGGTGAAGATCCCCACGCGCACGGTCAGGCCCGGTGTCCCGACGTCCTCACCCAGAGCGCTGATCGCGTTCACCAGCTCCAGGCCGGCTCGCACGGCACGCTCCGCGTCGTCGTCATGGGCGGTCGGCACCCCCCAGACCGCCATCACGGCGTCACCGATGAACTTCTCGATCAGGCCGCCGTACCTGCCGATGACCAGCCGCGCCTCGTCGAAGTACCGCGACAGCAGCTCGCGCACCTCCTCCTGGTCGCGGGCCTCGGAGAACGTCGTGAACCCGACCAGGTCGGCGAACAGCACGCTGGTCACCCGTCGTTCCGCTACGACAGGCGTGCTCGGAGGGGGGCCGGGGGCCGCAGGCGTGTCGTCGGCGCGAGTACGGGTGCCGCACCGACTGCAGAAGAGCGCGTCGGGCACGAGGTCAGCGCCGCAGCCGGCACAGGCCGCCCGTTGTGGCGCGCCGCAGCGATGACAGAACAGGGCATCGGGTGCCTGAACGGCAGCGCAGCTGGGGCAGGCCATAGCCACGAGTCGCGCTCCCTCCCCGCCGCAGGGTCACCTTGACCTAAGGTTCCTCCCCCACGCGTGCGTCGCCAATGACCCGTTCAGGCCATACAAGGCATGACATATCCAGACATGTACGGGTCATGGGAGGCAACGCAGAAGCCGCGCCGAGCGAGGCTCGACGCGGCTTCAGGCGGTCTTTCGGAGGGACGCTCAGGCGTAGAGCGCGTCGATCCGCTCCTTGTGGTTCTCCTCGACGACGTTCCGCTTCACCTTCATGGACGGCGTCAGCTCACCCGACTCGACGGTCAGGTCGTGGTCGAGCAGCTCCCACTTCTTGATGGTCTCCCACCGGTTCAGGCGGCCGTTCAGGTCGTCGACGTAGCCGCCGACCATGGCCTTGACCTTGTCGGAGTTGACGATGTCGGTGTACGAGGCACCGCTCATCCCGTTCTCCTCGGCCCAGCCGGTCATCGCGTCGGGGTCGAGCGTGATGAGCGCGACGCAGTAGTTGCGCTGGTTTCCGAAGACCAGGAACTGGCTGGCGTACGGGCAGACCGCCTTGAACTTCGACTCGATGGCCGAAGGGGCGATGTACTTGCCGCCGGACGTCTTGAACAGGTCCTTGATCCGGCCCGTGATCCTCAGGTAGCCGTCACTGTCGATGGCGCCCTTGTCACCGGTCCGGAGCCAGCCGTCCTCGGTGAGCGAGGACGCAGTCTCCTCCGGGAGGTTGTGGTAGCCGTCCATGATGCCGGGACCCTTGATCAGGATCTCGTCGCCTTCACCGAGCTTCACCTCACTGCCCGGGAACACGTGCCCGACAGAGCCGAGCTTGTAGCCGTCCGGGTGGTTCACAAACGAGCCCGCGGACGACTCGGTGAGACCGTAGCCCTCGAGGATCGTGATGCCGGCAGCGTGGAACCACTCGGCGATCTCCTGGTTGAGAGCGGCAGCACCAGAGATGAAGAAGCGCACCCGTCCACCGAAGCGGTCGCGGATCTTGCTGAAGACCAGCTTGTCGAAGAGTCCGTGCTGCTTCTGCAGCAGGAACGGGACCGGCTTGCCCTCACGCTTGAGCTGGTCGACCTGCAGGCCCACCTTGAACGCCTGCTTGAAGATCTTCTCCTTCAGGCCACCTTCGGAGGCCTGCATGGTGACGATCCGGCCGTGGGCCTTCTCGAAGATGCGGGGGGCGGCGCCCATGAACGTCGGGCGCACCACCGCGAGGTTCTCGATGATCTTCTCGACGCGACCGTCGACGGCGGTCGCGAAGCCGCAGGCGAGCTGCGTGGAGAGCAGCACCTTGCCGAACGAGTGCGCCATCGGCAGCCACAGGAACTGCAGGTCGTCCTCGTGCAGGATGTTCTGGGCCTGGATCGCGGCACCCTCGTAGGTCCACGACTCGTGGCGCAGGCGGACGCCCTTGGGGCGACCCGTCGTACCCGAGGTGTAGATCAGGGTCGCCAGGCTGTCCGGGCGGATCTTGGCGATCGCGTCGTCCACCGCGCTGGGGTTCTGCGCGAGCAGCTCGTCACCGAGCTTCTCGAGGTCGTCCATCCCGATGACCCAGTCACCGTCTGTGGTGCCCTCGAACGCCACGACCTTGCTCAGGTGCGGCAGCTCGGACTTGTGCTCCTTGAGCTTGCCGAGCTGCTCGTCGTTCTCCGCGAACACGACGCGGCACTCGGAGTCGGCCAGGATGTAGGAGACGTCGTCGGAGATGGTCGACGGGTAGACCGTGGTGGTGGCGCCGCCCGCGCACATGATCGCGAGGTCGGCGAGGATCCACTCGTAGCGGGTGCCGGAGGCGATGCCGACCCGGTCCTCGTTCTCGATCCCGAGCGCAAGGAGGCCGGCCGCAAGTCGGGTGACCCGGTCACCGGTCTCGCCCCAGGTCACCGACTCCCAGGTCTCGCTCTCGCCCTTGGGATAACGGAAGGCCTCGCGGTTGGCGCTGGTCTTCACGCGCTCCTGGAACTGTACGGCGACGTTGGGCGGCCGGTTCTCGACGAAGGAGAGGTCGTAGTTCACAAGGGACACGGGCGATCGGACTCCCTGTTGCTCTGCTCGACGGCGCGATAACTCGCAGCGTCGCGCGCTGGAATGGATGGCAACAACCTAGAACACCGGCATTACCGATGGGTAGTCATCCCACAAATCGAGTCTGAGCCGAGATGTTCGGATCACGGGAGCTGGACGTACCCGTGCCGCATCTTCCACAGGAAGTACTTCTCGAACCCGAGCTTCATCAGATGGGCCTGGGGTCCAGGGATGAGCACCCCGTGCTTGCGCGGCGGCAGCATCTTGTCGGCCAGGATCACCACTCCGTTGTTGCCGGCGTCCATGACGCAGATCGCCTTGATGTCGCCGAAGGCCTTGGCCTTGGCCGGGTGCTCGCCGCGAATCTGGGCCGCGATGTTGCTGGCCGCGACGTGAGCCATCACCTCGGTCGGGAAGCCTGTCTTGGGGATTCCCACCGGCGTCGGGGTCTGCCACGGCACGTCGACCGCGGCGGCCACACCGACGGCGTACACGTCGTCGTACTTGTCGGTCTGGTACGTGTCCCGCACCCGGACGTAGCCCTTCTCGTCGGTGATCCCGTCCGCCGTGGCGAGGAACTCCTGCCCAAGGAAAGGCGGAACGACCATCCCGTACGCGAAGGGCAGCGTCTCACCGTCCGCGAGCACCATCGCGCCGTCGTCGATGTGGTCGATACCGACGGCGATCCGGGCGTCGATCCCCTCCTTCTTCAAGAACATCCCGAGCAGCTGCTCACCGTGCGGCAACCCACCGATCCCGAAGTGGCCGAGGAACGGCTCGGCGGTCACGTAGGTCAGCTTCACGTCCTTGTGCAGACCGGCCTTGCGCAGCTGGTAGGAGGTGTTGAACAGGAACTCGTACGCCGCTCCGAAGCAGCCGGCACCCTGCGTCGCCGCGATCACCACGTCCCCGGGCTTCTCCAGGAACTTCGTCCAGGCCCGCCCGGCCCGCTCGGCCTCGGCGAGGGTGGTGATGGTCACGGCGTTCTCGGTGAAGCCCGGGAACGACGTCGGTCTGGTTGCGGTAGCCGGTGGCGATGACCAGGTAGTCGTAGTCGAGAAGCCGTCCGTCCTCGAGCGGTCACCGACTTCTGCACCGGGTCGATCGCCGTCGCGGCCGCGTGCACGAACTCGACGCCGTGGGACTCGAGGGTCGGGGTCACCGGGAAGGTGATGTCCTCGCGGTCCCGCTTCCCGAACGGCAGCCAGATCAGGCTGGGGGTGAACAGGAATTGGTCGTCCGGAGCCACGACTGTCACGTCGACGTCGCCGTCGAGCTCGTGCCGCACGGCGAGGGCTGCCGTCAGGCCTCCGAAGTTGGCACCGAGAACCAGGACTTTCGCGCGCATCGTCTACCTCCGTGGATTGTTGTCTCCTCCTTGGTACCCAGGGGGGCATCTGGTCGACAGGGACCAACGACCCCTCCCGGCCTGCCGGAGGTACTTCAGTCCTGGACCGCCTTGGCGATGGCGAGGCACATGGTCACCCAGTTCTGCTCGTCCGCGTCGAGCGGACTCTGCGCGCGGGCGGCGTCGTCGTATGTCCAGCCTGCGTTCATGATCGAGCGCACCACCACCCAGTCGCGGGCCCGGTCCTCGTCGAGCTCGGCCACGTCCACCAACGTGTGAAACCGCCGCCGGACGGCGCTGCGAACGTCGCCACTGGCCACCACGTCGTCCCAGCGGTTCCACAGCATCGGACCGGGTTCGTA
Source organism: uncultured Actinomycetota bacterium (assembly GCA_963768905.1). Classification (GTDB taxonomy): domain Bacteria; phylum Actinomycetota; class Actinomycetes; order Propionibacteriales; family Nocardioidaceae; genus Nocardioides_B. The sequence continues at coordinate 197,591 of CAVYJQ010000005.1, forward strand.
GTGCGGGTCGCCGGACATCGGCTTGGGGTCGATGACGAGCCATTGCTCGCGCTCGGCGGCCAGCACGTTGGCGTAGTGCAGGTCACCGTGGATCACGACGCCCGATGACGCCGGGTCGGAGACGAAGTCGCCCCCCAGCGACAGGGTCTGCTGCACCATCCGGCGCGGAAGCGGCAACCCGGCGCCCGCAGCGGCCAGGTCGGCGAGCCACTCCGCTAGGTACGCCGTCACGGGTCGCAGCTGGGGCATCGCCGGGCGGTGCAGTCGCGCGTAGAGCCCCGCGACCACCTCACAGGCCTCTAGCGCATCAACGGCGTGCAGGTCGTCGGTGTGCAGTCGCTCGAGGAGCAGCGCCCGTCGCGCAGGATCCGCGCGGATCAGCCGTACGACGCCGTCGCCAGCCCAGTGCTGCAACGCGAGCCCCTCGTGCAGCGACTCGTCGTCGCCGTCGAAGGTCACCTTCAGGGCAAGCCGGGCCCCGTCCGTCGCTCGTACCGGCACGACGATCGACGCGTGCCCGTGCCATGAAGGCACCGGCTCAGGAGCAAGCTCCCACTCTTCCAGGAGCTCCCGCAGCAACCCCGGCAGCCGGTCCAGCCACGAGGCCCAGTCGGGGCCGAGCCGCGACTGCTCGAGCAACCCGGCCGGGATTGCGAGCAACTACTTCTTGCCCTTGTCCGCAGGCGCGGAGTCCGAGGAGAGTGCAGCAATGAAGGCCTCCTGGGGGACCTCGACGCGGCCCACCATCTTCATCCGCTTCTTGCCTTCCTTCTGCTTCTCCAGCAGCTTGCGCTTACGCGTGATGTCACCGCCGTAGCACTTCGCGAGCACGTCCTTGCGGATCGCGCGGATCGTCTCGCGGGCGATCACGCGCGCACCGATGGCGGCCTGGATCGGCACCTCGAACTGCTGCCTCGGGATCAGCTCGCGCAACTTGCTCGCCAGCGAGACTCCGTACGCATAGGCGGAGTCACGGTGCACGATGGAGCTGAGCGCGTCGACCGTCTCGCCCTGCAGCAGGATGTCGACCTTCACCAGGTCGGCCACCTGCTCGCCGATCGGTTCGTAGTCGAGGGAGGCGTAGCCCTTGGTCTTGGACTTGAGCTGGTCGAAGAAGTCGAAGACGATCTCGGCCAGCGGCAGCGTGTACCGCATCTCGACGCGGTCCTCGGAGATGTAGTCCATCCCCTCCAGCTGGCCGCGCTTGGACTGGCAGAGCTCCATGATCACGCCGATGAAGTCGCTCGGGGCCAGCAGCGTCGCCTTGACCACCGGCTCGCGGACCTCGGCGATCTTGCCGCCGGGGTACTCGCTCGGGTTGGTCACGATGTGCTCGGTGCCGTCCTCCATCAGGACGGTGTAGACGACGCTCGGCGCGGTCGAGATCAGGTCGATGTTGAACTCGCGCTCGAGGCGCTCACGGACGATCTCCATGTGCAGCAGGCCGAGGAAGCCGATCCGGAACCCGAACCCGAGGGCGCCCGAGGTCTCCGGCTCGTACACCAGCGCCGCGTCGTTGAGCTGGAGCTTGTCGAGCGCGTCACGGAGGTTCGGGTAGTCGTCGCCGTCGATCGGGAACAGACCGGCGAAGACCATCGGCTTGGGGTGCCGGTAGCCGCCCAGCGGCTCGGTCGCCCCGTTGTGCTGCGACGTCACCGTGTCACCGACACGCGACTGCCGGACTTCCTTCACCCCGGTGATCAGGTAGCCGACCTCGCCGACCCCGATCTCACCGGCCTTCGTGGGCTCCGGCGAGATCACACCGACCTCGAGCATCTCGTGCACGGCACCGGTCGACATCATCTTGATCCGGTCGCGGTGGGTGAGCTTGCCGTCGAACACCCGGACGTAGGTGATGACGCCGCGGTAGGTGTCGTAGACCGAGTCGAAGATGAGGGCTCGCGGCGGGGCGTCGACCACGCCGGTCGGGGGCGGGGTCTGGGCGACGATCTCGTTGAGCAGCGCCTCGACACCGACCCCGGTCTTGGCCGAGACCCGGAGCACGGCGGACTCGTCGCAGCCGATGATCCCCGCGAGCTCTGCGGCGTACTTCTCCGGCTGCGCGTTCGGCAGGTCGATCTTGTTCAGCACCGGGATGATGTGCAGGTCGGCGCCGATGGCCAGGTAGAGGTTGGCGAGGGTCTGTGCCTCGATGCCCTGCGCCGCGTCAACGAGCAGGACGGCGGTCTCGCACGCCTCGAGCGACCGGGACACCTCGTACGTGAAGTCGACGTGGCCGGGGGTGTCGATCATGTTCAGCACGTAGGTGCCGGGCTCGGCTGCCGCCTCGTTGTCCGCCGGCACCGTCCACGGCATCCGGACGGCCTGGCTCTTGATCGTGATGCCGCGCTCGCGCTCGATGTCCATCCGGTCGAGGTACTGCGCCCGGGCGTTGCGCTCCTCCACCACGCCGGTGAGGCGGAGCATCTGGTCGGCCAGGGTCGACTTGCCGTGGTCGATGTGCGCGATGATGCAGAAGTTGCGGATGATCGCGGCGTCGGTCTTGCCCGGCTGGGGCGCGTGCTGCTGGGACACGGAGTGCTTTCTCGTGGGCGGCTAGGTCGTCGGCTGATGTGCGGCTGAGCCGTCAGGCGGTACGGCGTCGCCGTACGCCCGGTCATTCTCCCACGGGACCGGAGCCGACGGCGAAACGAGCCGTGTCCGTGCGGGGAGCCACCCCGCCCATCAGGTTGAATCTGGCCATGACCACACCGCTGTCGCTGGCCGACGTCCCGGTCGTGCCGCACGGCCGGACGGCCCGGCGGCTGGACTGGATGCTGCTCCCGCCGATGATCCGACGCCTCATCGAGGGCCGTCTCGGCTCTCCGGTCGCCAACGCCGAGTCCCAGGGCTCCGGCTTCACTCCGGGGTTCGCTTCGCGGCTGACAGGTGAGGACGGAGCGCGTCTGTTCGTCAAGGCCGCCAGCAAGAAGGCGCAGGCGCCGTTCGCCGCCGCGTACGCGGAGGAGGCCCGCAAGCTCGCCCTGCTGCCCGACGGGCTGCCCGTCCCCCGGCTGCTGTGGGTCCACGAGGACGACCTGTGGGTCGTGCTCGGCTTCGAGCTCATCGACGGGCGGCCGCCGCGGCGTCCGTGGGTGTCGGCCGAACTCGACGCCTGCCTCGACGCGTTGACGGAGGTGGCGGAGACGATGAACCCGGTGCCCGCCACGCTCGCGCTGAACCCGATCACCGAGGACCTGCCCGGCATGCGAACCGGCTGGGCGTACGTCGCCCGCACCCAGCCGGACCGCCCCCATCTTGCCGAGGCAGCCACCCTCGCGGAGTCCTACGACTCCTTCGCCGGCAACGACGCCTTCGTGCACTCGGACTCCCGCGACGACAACTTCATCCTCACGTCCGATGGCCGAGCCCTGCTGTGCGACTGGAACTGGCCGGCGCTCGGCCCCCGGTGGGGCGACGCGGTCGACCTCGCGGTCTCGGCGTACGGCGACGGGCTGGACGCCGACGCGATCCTGGCCACCCACCCGCTCACCCGCGACGCTGACCCCGACCACGTGGACGCCTGGCTGGCCGGACTGTGCGGGCTGATGATGGAGAGCGCCGACCGACCGGTCCCCAACTCCTCGCCGTACCTTCGGATGCACAACCGCTGGTACGCCGAGGCGACGTGGGCGTGGCTGGCGTCCCGCCGCGGCTGGTCGTGACCCGCGCTCCGGAGCCGCTCGATTTGGGCGCCTCCGCGACCCGCTGGTATCGTCTCTCCTTGCGTGTCCGCCGGTCGGCGTGCCCGCACCCAGTCCATCTACGTTGAACTGCAGAGGCCTGCCCCGTGGCGAACATCAAGTCCCAGATCAAGCGCAACCGACAGAACGAGGCTGCGCACGAGCGCAACAAGTCCGTGAAGTCGGCGCTGAAGTCTGCCGTGCGCAAGTTCCGCGAGGCCGCCGAGTCCGGTGACGGCGACAAGGCCCGCGAGCTCGCCAAGGCAGCGACCAAGAAGCTCGACAAGGCTGCGTCCGCCGGCGTGATCCACAAGAACCAGGCGGCCAACAAGAAGTCCGCGATCAACAAGAAGGCCTCGTCGCTCTGACCTGAGCTTTCCGCAAGGCGTCGTCCCGGTGGGACGGCGCCTTTTGCATGCCCGGACGACGGCGGGGAGGCTCAGCGAGCCGACCGGGAGCCCGTCACCCGGAGCACCATTCGCTCCAGGGCGTAGGCCGCGTCGCTCGACGCCCCCTTGACGTCGGCGTCCGCCTGGGCGACGGCGACGATCGCGTTGGCCAGGCCCACGTCGTCCCAGCCGCGGGCCTGCTCGCGGAGGATCCGGATCTTCCACGGGGGCACTCCTGCCTCGCGGGCCAGGTCGCCCTCGCGCAGCCCACGGGGAGCCGCCCGGAAACGCGCCAGGCCGCGAAGACCGCCCGCGAACGCGCTGGTGACCAGGACCGCCGCCGTCCCACTGTCCAGAGCCCACCGGAGCTCCTCGAGCGCGGTCGCCGTCCGCCCGTAGAGCGCCGCGTCGGCGACGGCGAACGACTTCACCTCGGCGCGTCCTCCGAAGTAGCTTCTGCACGACCTCCTCGGTGATCGCCGAGTCCGGGAAGTCGCTGGTCAGCTGGTGAGCCGCTCCGGAGAGCGCACGCAGGTCGTGGCCGACCGCCTGGACGAGCAGCTGGGCGCGCCGGCCTCAGGAATCCTCCCGCCGTAGCCGCGCACCTCCGACTCGACGAACCGGGTCACCTCGGCGGGTTTCAGGCGTCGCGGACTTGACCTCGGTGACCGTCGAGCCGATCTTGCGCAGCTTGTTCAGCAGGCCGGTGCCCTTCTGGCCGCCGGAGTGCACGAGTACGAGCGCCGACGTCTTCGACCGGGGCGGCCGCATAGTCCAGAAGCCCTGCGTGGACGTCGTCCGGAAGGTTCTCGAGCCCGCGCACGACCACGCAGCGCACCGACGAGAAGAGCGATGGCGCGGCCAGGTCGCCCAACGAGGCGGCCGTCATCTGGTCGGCCTCGGTCTCGCTGACCTCGGACTCCGGGTCGGCGGCCCGGACGGCCTTCTGCACGGCGCGCACCGTGCGCTGGTTGAAGAACTCCTCCGGCCCCGTCACGAGCGTGACGCGGCCGAGAACGTCGGATGCCTGAGGGTTCGCCATGGTGCGCTCAGCCTGCCACACGGCACCGACGCTCCCCCGAGGCGTAGCCGGGCTGGCGGCTGGGTACCCGCGACGGGAACCTGTTCTCTCGTGGAAGGAAGTCCATTGCAGCCCGAGCTGATCGGCGGCCGCTACCGGGTCCAGCGGGCCATCGGGCAAGGCGGGATGGGCACGGTGTGGCTGTGCCGCGACGAGAAGCTCGCCCGCGACGTCGCAGTGAAGCAGGTCGGGCTGCTGCCCGGCGAGTCCGTCACCGACTCCGCCCGCGCCCTGCGCGAGGCGCGTTCGTCTGCCGCATCGAGCCACCGCAGCGTGGTCACCGTGTTCGATGTGGTCGAGGAGGACGGCCACATCTGGATGGTTATGGAGAACGTGCCGTCCCGATCGCTGAGCGAGCTGATCCGCGACGAGGGCCCGCTGCCGCCCGAGCGGGTCGCCGCGATCGGCGCCCAGGTCGCGGAGGGCCTCGCCTCCGCCCACGCTGCCGGGATCACCCACCGCGACGTGAAGCCGGGCAACGTGCTGGTTCGTGAGGACGGCGCCGCCAAGATCAGCGACTTCGGGATCGCGCGCACGGCAGGTGATCCCGCCCTGACCCAGTCCGGCCTGTTCATCGGGACGCCGACGTACTTCTCCCCCGAGCTCGCCCGCGGGGCCGAGCCCGATCCCTCGGCGGACGTGTGGGCGCTCGGTGCAACGCTCTACGCCGCGGTCGAGGGGCGCCCGCCCTTCGAGCAGAAGACCAACGCGGTCGCGGTGATCAGCGAGATCGCCAACCAGGCGCCTCCGCCGCCCCGGCGGGCCGGGAGCTCGAGCCGGTGCTGCGGCGGATGCTCGACAGCGACCCGAAGTCCCGGTGGGCGATGGCAGACGCGGCGCACGCGCTGCGCCGGATCGCCGACCGGCACACCGAGCGCACCCGGACCACTACGACCGCGGCGCTCGCGGGGGCCGGCGCCTCGACCGAGCGCGCCCACGTGCCGTCCGGCCCGGCCCACGTCTGACCCCACCCAGCCAGGTCCGGCCCAGCCAGGTCCTGCTCGGCGTGACCGGGGCCGGCTGCTGCTGGCGCTGACCGCCGCCGCTCTGCTGCTCGTGGGTGGCATTGCCTTCGCCGCGGTGACGGCGGACGACGACCCGGAGGCCTCCCCGGAGGCGGACGCGCCGACGTCCGCGAGCCCGTCCCCGAGCGAGGCGAACAGCCCCGAGCAGACCTCGAGACCCAGCGGGGAAGCCTCGCCCGCTGGGCAGCCCACCGGCAGCACGGCGGGCGCCCGCGCATTCGTACGCGACTACTTCGGCACCGTTCCCGCGGACCTCGACGCCGGCTGGGGCATGCTCTCGCCGCGCATGCAGGCCAGGGTCGGCCGCGGCTCCTACGACGGGTTCTGGGGCACGGTGTCCTCGGTGGCAGCGAGCAACCTGACCCGTCGCGGGGACTCTGTCGACGTCACGCTGCGCTACCGCATGGACGACGGCAGGGTGGAGACCGAGCGGCATCGGATCGGTCTGGTGCCCGACGGGGACGGCGGCCAGCTGATCGACAGCGACACCGTCATCGGGTAGCCGGGCACCGTGCGGAACCGGCGGTCATCGCGACCGCACGCGCAGCGCCCCCTGGTCGTCCACCACTACCGCGACGTGACCACGCTCGTCCGTACGCCACACCGCCATGCCGGCGTCCTCGAGAGCGTCGACGGTGGAGGGAGCGGGGTGTCCGTAGTCGTTCCCCTCCCCCACGGACACCACGGCCACCCGGGCTCCGGTGCCGGCCAGGAAGTCGGCGTCCTGGTAGCGACTGCCGTGGTGCGGAACCTTCAGCACGTCGACCCGAAGGCCGGGCAGGCTCGCGGCGAGATCTGCCTGCGCCTCGGGCTCGATGTCTCCGCTGACGAGGATCCGCGCGCCACGCACCTGGACGACCAGCACGAGACTCGCGTTGTTGGCGGCCGATCCGGCCGAGTACGGCGGCGGCGCCCCACCCACCGGGCCGACCACCTGCCACTGCACGCCACCCGAGCGCCCCACCTCGCCGTACGCGGGCGTCCGAACGGCCACGCCCGAGGATCGCGCCCACGCCTCCACCGACTCCGCTGCCGGCTCCGGGTCACGCAGTCCAGACACGAAGACCTCGTCGACAGATCGACCCTGGCCGACGCCTGAGAGACCATCGACGTGGTCGGCGTGGAAGTGCGAGAGCACGACCAACGGCACCCGGCGTACGCCGAGCCGAGTCGAGGCAACGGTCCACGACCGCCGGGTCGGGACCGACGTCCACGACGACCACCCTCCCGCCACCGGCGTTGAGGACGATGCCGTCGCCCTGCCCGACGTCGCAGGCCACCATCACCCACCCTTCGGGCGGCCAGCCCGGGGTGGGCAACGGACGGACCATCGCCAGCATCAGCGCCCCGCACACGAACGCAGTGCGCCAGCGATGCCGGAGCACCCGCCCCGACAGCACCACGATCGCCCCGCAGAGCAACGTGAGCAGCACGAGGGAGACCGGCGCCGTCGACCACTCCAGAGCCGCCACCGGAAGTCGAGCGAACTGGATCGCCACAGCCACGATCCACCAGCCGAACGCCACCGCGGCCAGACCCAGCAGCGACCCGAGCGCGGGGACCACCAGCGTCACCAGGCCCCCGAGCAGCCCCAGGACGGTCGCCGGGGCCACCGCCGGCGCCACGACCATGTTCGCCGCGACGGCGACGAGACTCACCTCGCCGGACAGCGCAGCGACCACGGGCGTGCACATGATCTGCGCGGCGAGCGGGATCGCGACCGCCTCGGCTGCCCACCGCGGCATCCAGCCAGCCAGCTGGTCGCGGAAGAACGGGCCCAGGAGCAGGATCCCGGCGGTGGCCAGTACCGACAACACGAAGCCGTAGGAGATGGCGAGCCACGGATCGACCAGCAAGAGCGTCAACGTGGCCACGCCGAGACCTCGAACCCCCTGCCGCCGCCCGTGCGCGCCCATCCCGATCAGCGCGACCGTGCCCATGGCCGCGGCTCGTACGACGCTCGGCTCGGATCGAGCGACGATCACGAACCCGATCACGCCCATCGCCCCGACGACGACCAGACCGCGGGCCCGCACCCCGACCCAGCGGGCAAGCACGAGCAGGAAGCCGACCACCAGCGTCAGGTTGGTCCCCGAGACGGCCGCCAGGTGGGTGAGACCGCTCGTGCGGAAGTCTTCGACCACGGACGGCGACATCTGCCGGTCGTCGCCCACCACCAACGCCGGTACCAGTGCCCGAGCCTCGGGGCTTGCCCCAGCGACCGCCTCCCGGATGCCACCCCGTACTGCTTCGGCCGCGCCGAGGACGTCACCGGCAGGAGAGATGATCGTCGGCGGCCGGCTCGATGAGACCCGCGCCGCCTGGGCGATGTCGTCCGTCGGTGCGAGTCGTCCGGCCGCCTGGACGGTCGCCCCGAGAGCCACTCGACCCCAGGCAGGGGCGCCGAACAGCACACCGGAGCCGAGGTCGTGAAGTCGTGACCCCTGCCCCTGACCTGGACGACGTCGAGCCGGACGATCACCACGGGACCGAACTTCCCGTCGCGACGTATCGGGTCCGAGGCCACCGTCGCCGTGAACGCCACCATGGCCCGTTCTTCCGCGAGCCGCGCGACGGGACCCGCGCGATTCGCCTCTAGCCGGACGAGCGAACCGGCGCCGACGGCGGTCGCCGCCAGCAGGCAGCCGGCGAGCACCCATGACGGGAGCCCCCGGCGTACGGACAGCAGGAGCACGGCCAGGCCCGCGGCGAGACCCGTCGCGGCGAGCCAGCCCGGAACGAGCAGCACCAGCAGGGCACCCACCCAACCGGAGGCTCCCAGGAGGACGGCACGTAGGTCGAGGCGCTCGGGTCGGCGCGGTTGCGGTGTCCGCCGCAGAGACCTCGCCTCGCGCCCCAGGGTGAGCCACGCGTCAGACGGTGACGTGCGGGCGCGATCTCCGCCAGCGTCGCCTCGCCGATTCCGGAGACCTCGATCAGCTCGTCGACCGCGCTGAAGGTGCCGTTGTCGGTGCGCCACTGGAGGATCGCCTGCGCGGTCACCGGCCCGATTCCGGGGAGCGTCTCGAGCTCGGCCTGGTCGCGGTGTTCGAGGTTCACCGAGGGTGCCTTGGCCGCCCACCCCGGGCACGGCTGCCGCGGAGGCGGCCACCCCCGGAGGCGGCTCCACGCCGACCAGGACCTGCTCCCCGTCGACGAGCACCCGGGCCAGGTTGAGGGAGCTGAGGTCGACGCCGCGCCGCGGCCCGCCGGCCGCCGTGACCGCGTCGACGACCCGGGACCCGACCGGCAGCCGCACGATCCCCGGCCTCCGAACCTTGCCCGCGACGTCGACCACCACCTCGGCAGCAGCCGAAGGCGAGAGACGCCGGCTCCGACGGGAGTCACCAGCGCGGCGGGCTCCGCGGCAGCGACCGGTGATCGGGCAGGCACCAGGTCTCCTGGATCGGCCGCCCTGACGACGTTCCACGCGAGAAGGGCCATCGCGGCAGCGACGAGAACGGCGACGAACGAGAGTTGCGGTGCTCCGATCCGCGCCGCCCTTGAAGCGAGGTCGGCAGGCGGTCCTCGAGCCAGCCGACGAGGGGCTGGCGCGACCGGTGGGTCCGGCGCGTGCCGACCCGGTCGACTTGTCAGGAACCGAGCGGCGCCGAAGGTGGCTCGCCGGACCCGTCGGCAACAGCCGGCGCCGGGGGTGCACCGGGTCGCGACGGGTCGCGGCGAGCTCTGCGCTCAGCAGCTCCAACCGTCGCCGTGCCACCTCGGCGACGTGATCGTTGGCTGACTTCCGTGAACGCATGCCGACGAAGGTACGGATCCACGACCGCCGTTCTCAGCGTGAACGGAGGCCGTGGACGACGCCCGTGCCCGCGCGGCTGGGGATGGCAACCGGCTGGATCAGCGGGGTGCGACGACGACCGCGACCATGCCGGGGCCGACGTGCGCCCCGATGACGGCACCGACCTCCCCGACGAAGACCTCACGGCCCACGAGCTGGGCGCCCAACCGGGACCGGAGCCGCTCGGCCAGGGCAGCGGCCCGGTCCGGTGCCGCCAGGTGCGCGACCGCGACGTCGACCGAGCGGCTGCCGGCGGCCTCGACGGCCAGTTCCTCGAGCCGGGCAAGCGCACGAGCCGCGGTGCGCACCTTCTCCAGGGTCGCGATACGTCCGTCGTCGACGGTCAGCAGCGGCTTCACCGACAGCGCCGAGCCGAGCAGGGCCGCTGCAGCGCCGATCCGGCCGCCGCGTCGCAGGTAGTCCAGCGTGTCGACGTAGAACAGCGAGGTCGTCGCGACGGCCCTTGCGAGCGCAGCCCCCGCGGCCTCTTCGTCGGCGTCCGCCCGCGTCCAGCACGTCGGCGGCCGCGAGCACTGCGTATCCAGTCGCGTAGCCCGAGCTGTCGGGTGTCGACCACGCGTACGGGGATCGGGGCCTGCTTGGCGGCGAGCTGGGCCGACTCGTACGGTGCCGCTCACCTCGCCGGACAGGTGGAGTGACAGCACGTCGTCGGCCCCGGCGTCGGCAGCCGGCTCGTACGCCTCGACGAAGTCGGCGGGCGTCGGCCGCGACGTGCTGACGGGCACGTACTCCCGCAGCGCCTGCGCGATCGTCGCCGGGGTCGCCTCAGGGTCGATGCCCTCGTCGTACGACGTGCGCGCCGATCACGACCTGAAGCGGGACGACCGTGATCCCCGCGCCGAGGCCTGCGACGGCGACAGCATCGCGGTGGAGTCTGTGACGAGCACGATCCGCGGGACATGCGGGGAAGGCTACCGCGCCGTCCGCTCACATCAGTCGGGTGTGGACTCGTGCTGCTTCAGCGGCGGAAGACAACGACGAGAGGATCACCATGCGCGTCGTCATCGCCGGCGGACACGGACAGATCGGCCTCCTGCTCGAACGCCAGCTCAGCGAGAACGGCGACGACGCCGTCGGGATCGTGCGCAACCCCGACCAGGTCGCTGACGTCGAGGCCGACCGGGGCCAGCGCCGCCGTGCTCGACCTGGAGCAGTCCGACGCGGGCGAGCTCGCCGAGGTGGTCGCCGGCGCCGACGCGGTGGTCTTCGCCGCGGGGGGCGGCCCGGACAGCGGTGCCGCACGCAAGGAGACGGTCGACAAGGGTGCCGCGATCCTGCTCGCCGACGCTGCCGAGCAGGCCGGCGTACGCCGGTACGTGATGATCTCGTCGATGGGCGTCGACCAGGCAGACCCCGACAGCGACGAGGCGTTCCAGGTCTACCTGCGCGCCAAGAAGGCGGCCGACGACGACCTCCGCTCGCGCGACCTCGACTGGACCGTCGTCCGGCCGGGCGCGCTGACCGACGACGCCGGCACCGGCCAGATCCAGGCCGGAACTCTCGGCCGCGGCAAGATCCCCCGCGCCGATGTCGCCGCCACGCTGGTCGGAGTGCTGCACACGCCGAGCACCGTCGGCCAGACGTTCGAGGTGCTCGGCGGCGACGCCCCGGTCGCCGACGCTCTCGCCGCCCTGTAGGACGACGAGAGCCCGCTGGCCTCAGCCAGCGACGATGTTGACGACCTTCGGCGCGCTGACGATCACCTTGCGGACGGTCTTGCCGTCCAAGGCACGCTGGACGGCGGGGTCGGCCATCGCCAGTCGCCTCCAGGTCGGCCTCGGCGATCTCCGGGCTGACCTCCAGCTTCGCGCGCAGCTTGCCCTGGACCTGGACGATCGCCGTGATCGAGTCCTCGACCAGCAGCGCCTCGTCGACCTCGGGCCAGCCCGACGCGCGCGACCGTCGGCTCGTGACCCAGCCGCGACCACATCTCCTCCGCGGTGTACGGCGCCACCAGGCTCAGCAGGATCGCGACCGCCTCGGCGGCCTCGCGCACCGCCGGGTCGTCCGGGCCGCAGCCGCTGTCGATCGCCTTGCGGGTGGCGTTCACCAGCTCCATGATCCGGGCGACCATCACGTTGAAGCGGTGGCCCTCGACCAGCTGCGCCGCGTCGTCGCACGGTGCGGTGGGTGACCTTGCGCAGGGCGACGTCGCCGTCCGCGGGGTCGGCGTCCGGGGCGCTCGTCACGTCGCCGCTCAGCCGCCACGCACGCTGCAGGAACTTCAGCGAGCCGGACCGGGTGACAGGTCGGCCCAGTCGATGTCGTCCTCGGGCGGGCCGGCGAACACCATGGTCAGCCGGACAGCGTCGACGCCGTACTGGTCGATCATGTCGCCCAGGTTCACGCCGTTGCCCAGCGACTTGCTCATCGCCTTGCCGCCGTTGATGACCTGGCCCTGGTTCAGCAGCGCGGTGAACGGCTCGGCGAAGTCGACCATGCCCATGTCGTGCAGCACCTTGGTGAAGAACCGGCTGTACAGCAGGTGCAGGATCGCGTGCTCGACGCCGCCGACGTACTGGTCGCGCCGGCATCCAGTTGCGGACTGCCTCGGGGTCGAACGGACCCTCGGTGTAGTCCGGCGAGCAGTAGCGCAGGAAGTACCACGACGAGTCGACGAAGGTGTCCATCGTGTCGCTGTCGCGCTTGGCCGCTCCACCGCACGACGGGCAGTCGACGTTCGACCCACTCCTCGGCGGCAGCCAGCGGGGAGGTCCCCTTCGGCTTCAGGTCCGCGCCGCGCAGGTCGGGCAGCACGACGGGCAGCTGGTCGTCGGGGACCGGCACCTCGCCACACGACTCGCAGTGCACGATCGGGATCGGGGCGCCCCAGAACCGCTGCCGCGACAGCAGCCAGTCCCGCAGCCGGAAGTTGACCGCTGCCCTTGCCGTCACCCGCTCGACTCCAGCGCTCGACGATCGGCGATGCCGGCGGCCTTGTCGACGTCCAGGCCGTTCAGGTCGATCGCCTCGTTGACGTAGGCGCCGTCGCCGGGGTGGCCGTCACCGTGACGGCCTCGTCGTCCTCGCCGGGCGACTGCACCATCCGCACGATCGGCAGGTCGAACGCCTTCGCGAAGTCCCAGGTCGCGCTGGTCCTGCGCCGGGACCGCCATGATCGCGCCGGTGCCGTAGTCGGCCAGCACGTAGTCGGCGGCCCACACCGGGATCCGCTCACCGTTGACCGGGTTGACCGCGTGCACGCCCAGGAAGACGCCGGTCTTCTCGCGCTCGGTGGACAGCCGCTCGATGTCGGTCTCCTTGCGGACCTCGGCGACGTAGTCCTCCAGCGCCTCGCGCTGCTCGGGGGCGCACAGCTCCTCGGCCAGCGTCGCGTCGGCCGCGACCACGAAGAACGTCGCGCCGAACAGCGTGTCCGGGCGGGTGGTGAAGACGGTCACGCTGCGCCCGGCTGGTCGCCGGCGGCCTCGATCTCGAAGTCGACGTGCGCGCCCTCGGACGCGTCCGATCCAGTTGCGCTGCATCGCCAGGACCCGCTCGGGCCAGGTGTCCTCCAGGCCGCTCCATGTCGTCCAGCAGCCGCTGGGCGTAGTCGGTGACCTTGAAGTACCACTGCGACAGCTCGCGCTTGGTGACCTCCGCGCCGCACCGCTCGCAGATGCCGTCGACGACCTGCTCGTTGGCCAGCACGGTCTGGTCGTTCGGGCACCAGTTCACCGGCGAGAACTTGCGGTAGGCCAGCCCCGCTCGCGGAAGCGCAGGAACAGCCACTGGGTCCAGCGGTAGTACTCCGGGTCGGAGGTGTGCAGCCGGCGCGACCAGTCGAAGGAGATCGCCGTAGCGGCGGAACGACTCGGCCTGGGTCTCGATGTTGGCGTAGGTGTACGTCGCCGGGTGCTCGTCGCGCCGGATCGCGGCGTTCTCGGCGGGCAGCCCGAACGAGTCCCAGCCGATCGGGTTCAGCACGTCGTAGCCGCGCTGCCACCAGTAGCGGGCGATCACGTCGTGCAGCGCCATCACCTCGGCGTGGCCCATGTGCAGGTCACCGCTGGGGTACGGGAACATCGTCAGCGCGTAGCGCCGCTCCCGGGACGCCGTCGTCGGCAGCCTGGAACGGGTTCAGGTCGTCCCAGACCTTGCGCCACTTGTCCTGGCGTCGCACGTCGACGTCGTACCTGGCCGGCGGTGTCGTCGTCCTGCTCGGTCATCTCTGGTCTCGTCTCCTGGTGCGTGTCGGTGGTGGGCCGTGCGCCTGCGACGTGGGCACAAAAAAACCCCTCTCGCAACGAGGGGTAGCCGCGTCGACGCCGGGCCCGGAGAGCGGGCTCGGTCAACGCGGCCTGCGTAAGCAGGAGGCTCATCCGCATGCGCCTCAGGGTAGCGCACCCGCTCCGGGCGCCTCTCCGTGCTCAGCGGCCGTCGGGGCGGACCCAGAGCATCCTCGAGCCGTAGCAGCGCGCGCGCGCAGCTGGCGGTAGCGTCCGCTCGCCCAGCGCCTCGGCCCAGGTCTGCTCGACCGCCGCCACGGCCTCGCCGATCACCGTCGCACGCGGCCCAGCCCCGCTCGGTGAGCCGGACGATCCGGCGTACGCCGGTCGCCGGGATCCTGCTCCGCGACGATGTAGCCCCCGGCCTCGAGCTGGTGCAGCAGGTGGTTCATCGCCTGCTTCGACGCACTGCGTTGCGCGGCGCGAGCACGCCCGGCCGCTGGCCGTCCGGTCCCGGGTACTGGAACACCCCCAGGTGCGCCGGGAGGATGTCCTCGAAGCCCGCGGCGTGCAGGCGGCCATGATCTGGTGGCGGACCGGGACGGCCGGTCGGCGCATCAGCGCCGCCGCCGGCGGGCCGGCTCGGTCCGCCGGGAAGTCGGCGTGCTTGTCCCCATCGTGGTTCCCCCCACTCGGCACGCCGTGTCGACGCCCGGCCCTGCAGTAACCGAATTCTGCTGTTGCCGAGACTGTGTGGTCTGAAGCACTCTTCTGTACGCAGAATCCACTCAGGTGAGCCTGCCCTGCCCGCGGTCGGGTGCCGCATCGCCCGCAGCCGGGCTAGGGTCGCCTGAGCCCGACGCACGGGGTCCGGACGACGAAGGGGCCGCACGTGACGTGGTTGGTGACCGGCGGGGCGGGCTACATCGGCGCCCACGTGGTCCAGGCGTTCCTCGACGAGGGACTCGACTGCGTCGTGGTCGACGACCTGTCCAGCGGGCATCGCGCGCTTCGTCCCCGAGGACGTCCCGTTCGTCGAGGGCAGCATCCTCGACACCGACCTGCTCGACCGCGACGATGCGCGAGCACGAGGTCGTCGGCGTCGTCCACCTGGCCGGCTTCAAGTACGCCGGGGTCTCCGTCCAGCGGCCGCTGCACACCTACGAGCAGAACGTCACCGGCACGGTCCACCTGCTCCAGGCCATGGCAGCGAGGCCGGCGTCGACAAGATCGTCTACTCCTCCAGCGCCGCCACCTTCGGCACCCCCGACGACCGACCTGGTCACCGAGACCGAACGCCGACCCGGCCGGAGTCGCCGTACGGCGAGAGCAAGCTGGTCGGCGAGTGGCTGCTGCGCGACCAGGCGCACCGCGACCGGGCTGCGGCACACGTCGCTGCGCTACTTCAACGTCGTCGGCTCCGGCACCGACGCCGATCTACGACACCAGCCCGCACAACCTGTTCCCGCTGGTCCTCGAGGCGCTGATCGAGGGCCGCACCCCGCGGATCAACGGCGACGACTACCACACCCCCGACGGCACCTGCGTCCGCGACTACGTGCACGTCGCCGACCTGGCGATCTCGCACGTCGCCGCGGCCCGGGCCCTGGCCGAGGGCCGCGAGCTGGAGCCGGTCTACAACCTCGGCAGCGGCGACGGCCTCTCGGTGCGGCAGATCATGGACGCGATGGCCCGGGTCACCGGGATCGACTTCACCCCCGAGGTCCACGCCCGGCGGCCCGGCGACCCCGACCGGATCGTCGCCTCCGGCGAGCTGGCCGCCCGCGACCTGGACTGGCGGATGCGGCACGACCGTCGACGACATGGTCGCCAGCGCCTGGCGGGCTCGGCAGGCGAACGCGGCTGACCCGCCGGCTTCGACGGAAGGATCCGCGATGACCGTGCTCGACCTGTTCCGGCTCGACGGCAAGGTCGCGGTCGTCACCGGCGCCTCCTCCGGACTGGGCGTCGCGTTCGCCCAGGCCCTCGCCGAGGCCGGCGCCGACGTCGCTCTCGGCGCCCGTCGGGTCGACCGTCTCGACGAGACCCGCGCGCTCGTGGAGGCCGCCGGCCGTCGGGCCGTCGTCGTGACGACCGACGTCGCCGACCCCGACGACTGCCAGCGGCTCGTCGACACCGCGGTCGCCGAGCTCGGCCGCGTCGACGTACTGGTGAACAACGCCGGGATCGGCACCGCCGTCCCGGCCACCCGGGAGACGCCCGAGCAGTTCCGTCAGGTCATCGACGTCAACCTCAACGGCTGCTACTGGATGGCACAGGCGTGCGGCCGGGTCATGCAGCCCGGCAGCAGCATCGTCAACATCAGCAGCGTGCTGGGCCTCACCACGGCCGGCCTGCCGCAGGCCGCATACTCCGCCAGCAAGGCGGCCCTGATCGGCCTGACCCGCGACCTCGCCCAGCAGTGGGACGGCGCGCAAGGGGATCCGGGTCAACGCGTTGGCCCCCGGCTTCTTCGTCTCGGAGATGACCGACCAGTACCCGGACGGGTACCTGGACGCGCATGCAGTCGCGGATCCCGCTCGGACGCAAGGGCGAGGCAGCCGAGCTCGCCGCGGCGCTGGTCTTCCTCGCCAGCGCCGCCGGCGGCTACGTCACCGGTCAGACGCTGGCCGTCGACGGCGGTATGACGATCACCTGAACGGCCCGGCTGGGTCCTCGGGGTGCGAGGATGGAGGACATGAGCACCCCAGCGAAACCTGCGCCCCGTCCGGACTGACCCTGGAGTTCCCGCAGTCGCTCGGCGTCTACGAGCGACTACGACGACGCCCAGAAGGCTGTCGACTTCCTCTCCGACCACGAGTTCCCGGTCGAGAACTGCATGATCGTCGGGCACCGACCTCAAGCAGGTGGAGCGGGTCACCGGACGGCTCACCACCAGCCGCGTCGCCCTCGGCGGACTGCTGTCGGGCGTCTGGCTCGGGCTCTTCGTCGGCCTGATCTTCTCCCTGTTCGGCGAGGGATCGGCGCTCGGGATCATCGTCTCGACGGCTGTGTTCGGCGCGCTGTTCGGCGTCATCTGGGCGCTGGTCGGGTACGCCGCCACCCAGGGCCGGCGCGACTTCAGCTCGGTGAGCCAGATCGTCGCCACGCGCTACGAGGTCCTGGTCGAGCACAAGCACGCCGCCCGGGGGCGCGAGCTGCTGGCCACGATGCCCGGAGCCGGCGCGGCCGCCTTCGGCGGCTGACCTCAGCGACTCGTGGACCGGCGGTACTGCGCGCGCGAGAGCGGGACGAACACGAGCAGGACCGCCGCAGCCCAGATCACGGTGTAGAGCTCGGGGTGTACCAGCGCCCACGAGGTCGGGTCGGGGGCAGCCGGGTTCGGATTCGGGTTCCCGAACAGGTCGCGGGCGGCCTGCGTGACCGCCGAGACCGGGTTCCACTCCGCAAAGGTGCGCAAGGGGCCGGGCAGCGTCTCGAGCGGCACGAACGTGTTCGCGACGAAGGTCAGCGGGAAGATGACCATGAAGGAGGCGTTGTTGACCACCTCGGGGCTCGGCACCAGCATGCCGACCCACGCCATCACCCACGAGATGGCGTAGGCGAACAGCAGCAGGAGCAGGAACCCGAGCAGCGCCTCCCAGACGGACGTCCGGATCCGCCACCCGACCAGTAGTCCGGTCAGGCCCATCACGAAGAGCGTGATCACGTTGTTCGCCACGTCGGACAGCGTGCGGCCGAACAGCACCGCGGAGGGCGACATCGGCAACGACCGGAAGCGGTCGATGATGCCCTTCTTGACGTCGTCCGCAAGCCCCGCCCCGGTGATCGTGGCCCCGAAGACCACGGTCTGGGCGAAGATCCCCGCGATCAGGAACTCTCGGTAGCCGGCGCCGCCGCCTGCCTGGTCGATGGCCCCGCCGAAGACGTAGGCGAACAGCAGGATGAACATGATCGGCGACATCGTGGTGAAGACCAGGATGTCGGGCACGCGCTTGATCTTGATCAGGTTGCGCTTGGCGACGACGAAGCCGTCCGAAACCGCAGTAGCCATGCTCATCGCGAGCCCACCGTCTCATCGGCTGCGTGACCGGTCAGGGTCAGGAAGACGTCGTCGAGAGTCGGGCGCCGGAGCCCGACGTCGTCGACGGCGATCTCCTCGGCGTCGAGCAGTCGGAGGGCGTCGGCCAGCACCGACGCTCCGCCGGACACCGGCATCAGCAACGACCGTTGCTGCTTCTCGAGGGTCACGGAGCCCGTCCCCAAGGGAGCGAGCAGAGACCCCGCCCACTCGAGCTGGTTCGGGTCGGCCACCGTGATCTCGAGGCGCTCGCCACCGACCTGGGCCTTGAGCTCGTCAGCCGATCCCTCGGCGATCAAGCGACCGTGGTCGATGACGACGATGTTGTCGGCGAGCAGATCCGCCTCCTCGAGGTACTGCGTGGTCAGCAGCAGCGAGGTGCCTGACGCAACCAGTCCCTTGATCACGTCCCACATCTCAGTGCGGCTGCGCGGATCGAGGCCGGTCGTCGGTTCGTCGAGGAAGAGCACGGGCGGGTTGGCCACCAGGGCTCCCGCCAGGTCGAGCCGGCGACGCATGCCGCCGGAGTACGTCTTGGCGGTGCGGTCTGCCGCGTCGTCGAGGCGGAACTGCTCGAGCAGCTCCCGCGCCCGCTCCTGACTGCGTTTCCGGCCGAGGTGGTACAGCCGCCCGATCATGTCGAGGTTCTCGAAGCCGGTGAGGTACTCGTCGACAGCGGCGTACTGCCCGGAGACGCCGATGTTCCGACGCACGCCCGCCGGATCGGCGATGACGTCGATGCCCGCCACCTGGGCGCGCCCGGCGTCGGGCTTCAGCAAGGTGGTGAGGATTCGCACTGCCGTCGTCTTGCCGGCGCCGTTGGGTCCGAGTACGCCGAGCACCTGTCCTTGAGGGACCCGGAGGTTCAGGCCATCGAGCGCCGTCACGTCCTTGTAGTGCTTCACGAGCCCTTCGGCGATCACTGCGTCAGTCATACAACCAACCTTTCACAGGCCACCGACAGAACCTGTGTGCGATGAGACTGGCGGACCCCTCGAACCACCAACAAAGACACGAGGCCGATCCCCGCACAGGGAACCGGCCTCGTCGTTTGTGGAGCTGAGGGGACTCGAACCCCTGACCCCCTCCATGCCATGGAGGTGCGCTACCAGCTGCGCCACAGCCCCGCCGCCTCGGAAGGCAACTCGGGAATCTTAGCCAACAGGTATGCCGGATGCGAAATCGGGGGGCATGCCTCAGACCTCGTCGGGGAGGCGGGCCGGAGCGTCGTGTCCGGGACGGACCGACTCGTTGTAGCCGGCCATCCGGAGCCGCCCACCGTGCCGGAGCTCCTCGAGGGTCACCCACGCGCAGTTGTCGAGCCCGCGCAGCGACGTCGCCATCGTCAGCGGCCAGCTCATCAGCGCGACCACCCCGACCTTGAGGCTGGCTCCATGGGTCACCACGATGCCCGTCTCGGAGGGCCCGAGCGCGTCCACGCAGTCCTGAAGGGCGGGTCGCATCCGCGTCTCCACCTCGGAGTCCGCTTCGGACCCGGGCAGCCTGCGCGCGCCGTCGCCGCGCATCCACGCGGCGTGCGCCTCGGGGTGACGTTCGGCGAACTCGAGGTTCGTCATCCCCTGGCGCGGGCCCACGTCGAACTCACGAAGCCGTGGGTCCTGGGTCGCCGTCAGACCGGTCGCGTCCTCGAGGTAGGCGCACGTCTCGCGGGCCCGGGTCAGGTCCGACGTCCAGAGGGCCGTCGGCGCGAGGGTCGCGAGGTAGCCCGCGGCGGCCTGCGCCTGCTCGTGACCCAGCTCGTCCAGGCCCACGTCGGCGTGCCCCTGCGCACGGCCCTCGGCGTTCCACGCCGTCCGACCGTGACGCAGCACGATCAGCCGTCGGCCGGCGTCTCCCGGGCCAGAGGGCCCAGAGGCGTCTAGCGCCACTACTCGCCGCGCCCCGACGTCACGGTCGCGGGGAGCTCGATCAGCGGGCAGTCGCGCCAGAGCCGTTCGAGCGCGTAGAACGACCGCTCCTCCTCGTGCTGCACGTGCACGACGATCTCCGCGTAGTCGATCAACACCCAGCGCCCGTCGCGCTCGCCCTCCCGGCGTACCGGCTTGGCGCCGATCTCTCGGAGCCGGTCCTCGATCTCGTCGACGATCGACTTGACCTGACGGTCGTTGGCGGCGGAGGCGAGGAGGAAGGCGTCGGTGATGACCAGCTGGTCGGAGACGTCGAAGGCCATGATGTTGTCGGCCTGCTTGTCCGAGGCCGCCTGGGCGGCTGCGCGGACGAGCTCGAGAGCGTGTTCGGTGGCGGTCACGTGTTTCCTAGGGTCGGTTCGGGTCGTTCACTGGAGTAGAGGTCGTACTTGTTGATGTACTGCACGACGCCGTCGGGGACGAGGTACCAGACCGGGTCACCGGCCGCGTGCCGCTCACGGCAGTCGGTCGACGAGATCGCCAGCGCCGGGATCTCGACGATGGTGACGCGGTCCTCGGGGATCCCGTCGAGCGTCGACGGGTCCATGTCGTAGCCGGGGCGGGTGCACCCCACGAAGTGCGCCAGCTCGAAGAGCTCGCTGGCGTCGCGCCAGGTGAAGATGTCACTGAGTGCGTCGGCACCGGTGATGAAGTACAGGTCGGCGTCCGGCATCGCCGTGCGCAGGTCGCGCAGCGTGTCGATCGTGTACGTCGGGCCGCCGCGGTCGACGTCGACGCGGGAGACCCAGAACCGGGGGTTGGAGGCGGTCGCGATCACCGTCATCAGGTAGCGGTGCTCGGCCCGGGAGACTTCGCGCTCGGCCTTCTGCCAAGGCTGGCCGGTCGGGACGAAGACGACCTCGCTGAGCCCGAACCAGGACTGCACCTCGCTGGCAGCGACCAGGTGCCCGTGGTGGATCGGGTCGAACGTTCCGCCCATGACGCCGACCCGTCGCCGTTCCCCGTTGGAGGGACCGGACGAACCGGCGAAGGTGCCGGTGGTGGAGCCTTCCTCAGCCACGCAGCACCGTCATAGAGCAGCTGCCTCAGGAGTGGTCGCGGCCGGCGCCGAACATCAGGAGGCCGACGAGGATCGCGAGCAGGATCGGCGAACGTGACGATCCCGATGAGCCAGGGGCTGACAGCGGGCTCGTGGACGGTCGACTCGGACAGAACGGGCGCGACCGTTGCAATCATGGACGTGAGCAGACATGGAGACAGCCTTATCGTGCCGGGACCGGGAGCCCGACGCGAGCCAGCCGCACCAGCGAGACGCCCTTGAGCACCATGCAGCGCGACCGCGATGACGACGCCCAGGACCAGGGTTCTGGGTCACCAGGAGGATGACGGCGAAGATCGCGGAGTTCGCCGCCTTCGCCGTCTTCGACCAGTTCCACAGCCAGATCGAGCGGTCCACGACGTAGAAGTAGTTCGGGCTGCGGATCGGCCAGGCCAGGAACGCCAGCGACAGGAAGCAGTCGACCACCATGAACTCGGCGAGGTAGATCAGGATCGGGAGGGTGAGCTCCGGCTGGAGCCAGACCAGCCCGAGGTAGAACGCAGCCGCGCAGAACCGGTCGCAGAGAATGTCGAGTACGGCGCCGATCCTCGTCTCGCAGCGACGTACACGCGCGACGAGACCGTCGAGGATGTCCCCCGCCCAGTAGACCGCCAGCGAGGCGACGAGCAGGGTGAGGCTCTCGTTCCTCGACGGCAAGCCCGGCGAGGACGACGGCGGCCACCGTGCGTACGGCCGTGATCACGTTGGCCGAGGTGACAAGCCGCTCTGCTGCCGGGTCGGCGTACACGTCGAGCTCGGCACTGCCCGTCGACGTCATGCCTCCAACCCTATCCACGACTGCGGCCGCAGCGCCGGATCTCAGGCAAGCAGTGCCTTGTACGCCGGGCTCGGGAACCGCACCGAGAACCGGGTGTCGCCGACCAGCGCGCCAGCCGGTCCGCCTCGACGTCGACCAACGCGCGCGACTCGGCCGGTACGTCGAGGCAGATAGGTGGTGCGGATCGAGCCGTCCTTGGTCTGCGCCCAGACGCCGACGACGCGACCGTCCACCCAGAGCGGTCGGGCCGGCGTTGCCGTTGCTGTCGAACGCGTCCGCGCACGCCTCCGGCGAGGTACCAGCCGCGCTCCTTCCAGCCCATCACCGTCGGGTCGAGGCCGGGCAGCAGCGCGACCCAGGGTCCCGGCGGCTCGGCCGGATCCTCGTCATCCGGCGGCCACCCAGCCCGGCCCGTCGTCCAGCTGCGACCGCGACGGCGCCGCAGTCGTCGAGCGCCTGCTCGCGCGAGGGCGGCCGTCCAGCCCGTCCACCACCGCAGGTCGGCCGTACGTCGCCCGGCCCGAACCGGCGCAGCCACCGGTCCGGCCAGCTCGGCGGCGCCTTGCCCTCGGTCGAGCGGGCTTCGATCCCGCCCTCGAGCCACTGGTCGGCGGCGGCCACGAGTACTCGGCACCGCGATCCAGGTGCCGGTCGGACGAGTCCGGACCAGCACGCCCGTCGAAGCCGAGCTCGAGCAGCACCCGGGTGTGCGCCGACGGTCGTCGTCGTGTACGGCTTCCCCGGCCGCCAGTACGAGCCGGTGACTCAGCTCCGGGCACCAGCTCGCCCAGCCGTCGCGTCGGTCAGCGGTCCGTGCTCGCGCAACATCGCCAGCGCGCGCTCCGGTGCCCGCTCCATCCAGTCCTGCGGGTCGCTCCACGCCGTTCGCCGCGAGGAGCCCGAGGGTACGCCGTCGCTCCGGGCCGAGGTAGCTTGCGGCCGCCGCGGCGTGCTGGAGACCGGACGACGTCAGGGGTGGCGACCCACAGCGTGCGACGTATCGCGTGGTGGCGCACGAGCGAGCGGTCCTCGTACAGCGCCCGGTCCACCGCGTCGAGGGAGGGCGAGCGCATCCGGAGCGCGGCGGAGAGGTAGACCGTGACCGGGTCGCTGGAGTGCAGGGCGACAAGGTCCTCGGCGATCGCCACCACGTCGTCGGTGCGTGTCTCCGGAAGCAGCCGGTGACGCCGGGCCAGGCGGGCACGCCGTTCGTCGTTGAGATAGGCGCGATGCCCGGGTCAGCGGACGTGCCCGTCGCCGGTGACGACGTACTTCGTCGACGTCATCTCCGGCAGCCCCATCGGGTCCGCGGGCGTGCAGCTTCTGGGTGGAGATCCCGATCTCGGCGCCGAACCCGAACTCGCCGCCGTCGGTGAACCGGGTCGAGGCGTTGACCAGCACGGCCGCCGAGTCGACGACGGCGGCGAACCGGCGGGCGGCCTCCTGCGAGTCGGTCACGATCGCCTCGGTGTGGCCCGAGGAGTGCCGGCGGATGTGCTCGAGCGCGGCGTCGAGGTCGGGTACGACGGCCGCGGCGATGTCGAGCGAGAGGTACTCGATCGTCGAAGTCCTCGTCGGTCGCCGGCACCACGCCGTCGCAGCCTGGCGAAGCGATCGTCGCCGTGGACGGTCACGCCGGCGTCCTGGAGCGCGGTCACGACCCGGGGCAGGAAGGTGTCGGCGACGTCGGCGTGCACCAGCAGCGACTCGGCCGCGTTGCACACCGACGGTCGGTGGGTCTTCGCGTTGAGCACGATCGCGAGCGCCTTGTCGAGGTCGGCGTCGCGGTCGACGTAGACGTGGCAGTTGCCCACGCCGGTCTCGATCACCGGCACGATGGACTGCTCCACCACCGAGCGGATCAGCCCGGCACCGCCGCGCGGGATGAGCACGTCGACCAGCCCGCGGGCGCGCATCAGCGCCTTGGCGGGGTCGTGGCCCTCCCCCGGCACCAGCTGCACGACGTCGGCGGCAAGCGCCCGCGACTCGGCGGCCGCGCGCAGCATCTCCACGACGGCGCGGTTCGACGCCGCGGCGCTGGACGACCCGCGCAGCAGGACGGCGTTGCCGCTCTTGAGGCAGATGCCGGCGGCGTCGGCGGTCACGTTGGGGCGCGCCTCGTAGATGATCCCGACGACGCCGAACGGCACCCGCACCTGGCGCAGCTCGAGGCCGTTGGCCAGCGTGGACCCGCGCACCACCTCGCCGACCGGGTCGGCCAGGCCCGCCACCTCACGCAGGCCGGCGGCCATCGCGGCGACGCGACCCTCGTCGAGCCGGAGCCGGTCGACCAGCGACGCCGGAGTGCCCGACTCCTCGGCGGCAGCGACATCGCGGCCGTTCGCGTCCAGGATCGTGCGCGCCGTCGCGACTCCAGGGCGTCGGCCATCGCAGTGCAGGGCTGCGTCCTTCGTCGCCCGGGTGGCCAGGGCGAGGTCGATGGAAGCGATCCGGGCGCGCCGGGCGACCTCGTCGACGGTGGGCTCGGTCATGTGCCCAGCCTAGGCGGGCAGCGGATCAGAAGGGCAGCGGTGTCACGTCGTGCAGGTCGACGATCACGGCGTACTCCATGCCGCGGCTGAGGAAGACACTGCGCTCGAGGACCTCGAGGCCGACGACCTCCCAGCGCGGGAGACCGGCGGAGTCGCGGTGCTCGTTCCAGACCCGGAGGGCGAGCGACGATGCGTCGAGCAGGGTCTCGGCCTCTTCCCAGTACTGGATCTCGGCGCGGGAGTCGGCGTACTTCAGCGAGTGCAGAAAGGGACGCTGTTCGTTCAGCCGGCGCAGCGCATTGCGCACGATCAGGGGCTCCACCTGCTCGCCGGCGACCGTCACCGTCACGTGCCAAAGACGAATCTGCTCAGTCACGAATCAACCTCTCCAGACTCCCCGAAACCGCCTGACCGACCGCGCGCAATCCCTCGGCGCTGAACCTCACCAGTCTGCGGGTCTTTGCGAACCGACGTGCCCGAAACCGGGAAATCGGATCGGATCAGGACGCAGCAGCACGAGGTCGTCACGGTGGACGACCTCACGCTCGTACGACGAACCCAGCTCGCGCGCGAGCTCGTGGGTCGAGCGGCCCACCAGGCCGGCAGCTCGACGGAGTCGTAGTTGACCAGGCCCCGCGCGACCGCCGAGCCCGCATCGTCGACGAGGTCGACCGGGTCGCCGCCGACGAAGCTGCCCGCTGACGCCGGTGACGCCCGGCGGCGAGCAGGGACGCCCGGCGCTCGATCAGCGCACGGACGGCGCCGTCGTCGAGGCGCAGCGGCGCCCTTGGCCTCGGTGGCGTGCGCCAGCCAGAGCAGCCGGGTGGGGCGGCGCTTGCCGGTCGGGTGGAACATCGTGCCGACCGCCGTACCGGCGAGGGCGTCGGCGACCCGGTCGGCGGAGGTGAGGACGACAGGGATCCCGGCCCCGGTCGCGATCCGGGCGGCCTCGACCTTGGTCTGCATGCCGCCGGTGCCGAGGCTCGCCGGAGCGCGGCCGACCGATGCTCACCCCGTCGAGGTCGGCGTCGGAGGAGATGTCGGACAGCAGCGTCGTCCCTGGCGCCGACGGGGTCACCGTCGTACAGCCCTTCGACGTCGCTGAGCAGCACCAGCAGGTCCGCGTGGACCAGGTGCGCCACCAGCGCCGCGAGCCGGTCGTTGTCACCGAACCGGATCTCCGAGGTGGCGACGGTGTCGTTCTCGTTGACGATCGGCAGTACGCCGAGCTCGAGCAGCTTGGCCATGGTCCGGTAGGCGTTGCGGTAGTGGCTGCGCCGCGTCACGTCGTCGACGGTGAGCAGCACCTGGCCGACGGGGAAGCCGTGCCGGGCGAACTCCTCGGTGTACCGGTGTACGAGCAGCCCCTGGCCGACCGAGGCCGCGGCCTGCTGGGTGGCCAGGTCACGGGGACGACGGGGCAGGCGCAGCGGCGACAGCCCGGCCGCGATCGCACCGGACGACACCAGCACCACCTCCGCGCCGCGCCCCCGAAGCTCGGCGAGAGCGTCGACGAGGCGACGTACCCGGTCGGGGTCGATGCCACCCGCCGCAGTGGTCAGGGACGACGAGCCGACCTTGACCACGACTCGGGACGCTGACAGCACGTCCCGACGCGACGTCATCGCTGGTCTCCCGTGCCCTCGCTCGCGTCGTCGTCGGAGTCGCCCTCGGGGCCGGCGTCGGGTCGTCCTCCGACCAGCCCCAGTCCTGCTCCGGGCTCTCGAAGGCATCCGGGTCTCCCCCGGGAAGGCCGAACCGGCGGGCCACGTCGGCCCGGGTCTCGCCCTCGGCGCGGGAGGACATCGCCTCGTCGATCGCCTTGCGGCGCTGCGCGGCCGGGCGGTCCTCGGCGAACCGGTTGTCCTCGCCGCGACGGCTGCCGAGGATCTCGGCTCCCGCGTCCATCATCGGCTTGAAGTCGAAGACCACGGCGTTGTCGGCGTTGCCGATGAGCACCGCGTCGCCCTCCTGGGCACCCGAGCTCGAGCAGGCGCTCCTCGACCCCGAGGCGGTTGAGGCGGTCGGCCAGGAAGCCCACTGCCTCGTCGTTGCTGAAGTCGGTCTGACGGACCCAGCGCTCGGGCTTCTGCCCACGCACACGCCAGCCTTCGCCGGTCTCCTTGATGGTGAAGTCGGCGCCGCCACCGGTGTCGGGCGGCCGGATCACGATCCGGGTGGCCTCCACCTCGGGCTTGGCGCGACGGTTCGCCGCGACCAGCTCGGCCATGGCGAAGGACAGCTCGCGCAGTCCCTCGCGGCTCGCCGCCGAGACGGTGAGCACGCGGAGGCCGCGGTCCTCGAGGTCGGGCATCACGATGTCGGACAGGTCGCGGCCGTCGGGGACGTCGATCTTGTTGAGCACCACCAGGCGCGGGCGGTCCTCGAGGCCGCCGTACTTCGCGAGCTCGTTCTCGATCACGTCGAGGTCGGAGACGGGGTCGCGGCCCGGCTCCATGGTCGCGGTGTCGATGACGTGCACCAGGGCCGCACACCGCTCGATGTGCCGCAGGAAGTCGTGGCCCAGGCCCCGGCCCTCGCTGGCCCCCTCGATCAGACCGGGGACGTCGGCCACCGTGAACGTGGTGTCACCGGCGGTGACCACGCCCAGGTTCGGCACGAGCGTGGTGAACGGGTAGTCGGCGATCTTCGGCCGGGCGCGCGACAGCGCCGCGATCAGGCTCGACTTGCCCGCGCTCGGGAAGCCCACGAGGCCGATGTCGGCGACGACCTTGAGCTCGAGCACGACCTCGATGTCGTCCCCGGGCTCGCCGAGCAGCGCGAAGCCGGGCGCCTTCCGCTTGGACGACGCCAGCGCGGCGTTGCCGAGGCCGCCTCGGCCGCCCTCGGCGATGACCAGCTCGGTGCCGGCACCGACCAGGTCGGCGAGCACGTTGCCCTTCTCGTCGCTGACCACAGTGCCGTCGGGGACGGGGAGCACCATGTCGTGCACCGTGCGCACCGTTACGGTGCGCCCCGGCGCCGTGGCCGCCGTGCTCGGCGCGGCGGTGCGGGCTGTGGTGGTAGTCGATCAGCGTCGTGACGTCGGGGTCGACGCGCAGGATCACGCTGCCGCCGGGGCCGCCGTTACCACCGTCGGGGCCGCCGAGCGGCTTGAACTTCTCCCGGTGCACCGAGGCGACACCGTTCCCGCCCCGGCCCGCGGTGATGTGCAGCACCACCCGGTCGACGAACGTCGGAACCGCCATACCGATCCACCTTCTTGCCTTGCCCCGTGTTGCCTTGCCCTGTAAATGCGGAAGGGGCGCCCTGCTGGTTCAGCAGGGCGCCCCTCCGCGGATGTTCTAGTTGCCCGAGCTCACTCGGCCGTCGGGACGATGTTGACGACCCGACGTCCACGCCGCGTGCCGAACTCGACGTTGCCGCCGACGAGGGCGAACAGGGTGTCGTCGCCGCCACGGCCGACGCCGTTGCCCGGGTGGAAGTGGGTGCCGCGCTGACGGACGATGATCTCGCCCGCGTTCACGAGCTGGCCGCCGTAGCGCTTCACGCCGAGCCGCTGGGAGTTCGAGTCCCGACCGTTCTTGGTCGAGGCCGCGCCCTTCTTGTGTGCCATGAGTTCAGTCCTTCGATGTCAACGTGGCTGTGCGATCGGGGGCCGTCAGACCCCCAGGATCACTGAGAGATGTCCGTGACCTTGACCTGGGTGTACTTCTGACGGTGACCCTGGCGCTTGCGGTAGCCGGTCTTGTTCTTGTACTTCAGGATGGTGATCTTGGGACCCTTGGTCCCGCCGAGCACCTCGGCGGTCACGCTTGCCTTCGCAAGGGCGTCCGCGCCGGCGGTGACCTTGTCACCGTCGACGAGCATGACCACGGGAAGGGTGACCGAGTCGCCAACCTGCTGGGCAACCTTGTCGATCTCGATGACGTCACCAACAGCAACCTTCTGCTGCTGACCGCCACTGCGCACGATCGCGTACACCGCGGACTCACTCTCTTCGTCGGACTACAAGTTCGGTGGCGCACCCCGCTCGCCAAGCCGGAGGCTCGGGGCGTTACTGGGCGCACACTCATGGGGCGCTCTGAGCGCCGAAGGACTAGTTTACGGAAGAAGGACCGGCCCGGTCAAAACGAGCCGGTTTCCGTCACCGTTTACGCGTCCCCTTCTTCTTGATCGGGACGTGTGCCGGCTCGGAAGCCGACCCGTCCGAGGAGGGCTCCGCGGTCGCGACACCGTTGCTGGCCGCCCCTGCAGACCCGTCAGCTCCCGCGGCCCCGTCTGCGCCGGCCGGGGGGCCGGCAGGGCGGCGAGCCACCCGACGACGGGACGAGGTCACGACGCGCGGGGCGGCGGCGGTCTCGACAGGCTCGACCGACGGCTCCACCTCGACCGACGGCTCGTCTCGACCGACGGGGTCTCGATCACCTCGGGTGCGGTCACGGTCGAGGGCGGGCCCGCGGGACGCCGGCTCGAGCCACGCCCCGAGCGGGTGCGCGTGCGGGTGACGGGCTTCTCGTCCACCTGCTCCGCAGCGGGCTCGTCTGCCTTTTCCGCGGCGGGCTCGTCTGCCTTCACAGGGGCAGGCTCGGCCGGCTTCTCCGCGGCCGGCTCGGCCGGCTTCCGCTTCTCGTCGGACCGGACGTCGGGCTTACGCTCCGGCTTGCTCTCCGGCTTGCTCTCCGGCTTGTTCTCCGGCTCGCTGTCGGGCTTCTCGTCGGACTGGGTGTCCGGCTTGCTGTCGGGCTTCGCCATCGCGGCGACGTCCTTCGGCGACGGGGCCGAGGCGCTCGCAGCGCCGTTGCCGCCGCCCTGCTCGTCGTCACCCCGACCGCGACCGCGGCCACGCCCACGCCCACGGCGCGGCTCGTCGTCCTGCTTCTTCTTCTGCTCGATCGGCTCGTGGTGGACCATCAGGCCGCGACCCTGGCAGTGCTCGCAGCTCTCGCTGAACGCCTCGAGCAGGCCGGTACCGATCCGCTTGCGGGTCATCTGCACGAGACCCAGCGACGTCACCTCAGCCACCTGGTGGCGAGTCCGGTCGCGTCCGAGGCACTCGACCATGCGGCGCAGCACCAGGTCGCGGTTGCTCTCCAGAACCATGTCGATGAAGTCGACGACGATGATGCCGCCGATGTCCCGCAGCCGGAGCTGGCGGACGATCTCCTCCGCCGCCTCGAGGTTGTTCTTGGTGACGGTCTCCTCGAGGTTTCCGCCGGAGCCGGTGAACTTGCCGGTGTTCACGTCGACGACCGTCATGGCCTCGGTCCGGTCGATCACCAGCGAGCCGCCCGACGGCAGCCAGACCTTGCGGTCCAGCGCCTTGTCGATCTGCTCGTCGATCCGGTACGCCGCGAAGACGTCCTGGTCGCCGTTGTAGCGCTCGAGCCGCTCCGCGAGGTCGGGAGCCACGTGGCCGACGTAGTTCTCGACCATGTCCCAGGCGTCGTCACCCGAGACCACGAGGCGGCCGAAGTCCTCCGTGAACAGGTCGCGGACGACCTTCAGCGTGAGGTCGGGCTCGCCGTACAGCAGCTGCGGCGCGTTGCCCTTCTCGACCTTCGACTCGATGTCGGCCCAACGGGCGGTCAGGCGCTCGACGTCGAGCGTGAGCTCGTCCTCGCTCGCGCCCTCGGCCGCCGTACGCACGATGACGCCGGCCGTGTCGGGGACGATCTCCTTGAGCAGGTTCTTCAGACGGTTGCGCTCGGTGTCCGGGAGCTTCCGCGAGATGCCGCTGGTGGTGCCGTCCGGTACGTAGACCAGGAACCGGCCCGGGAGGCTGATCTGGCTGGTCAGGCGTGCGCCCTTGTGGCCGATCGGGTCCTTGCTCACCTGCACGAGCACGGACTGCCCGGACTTCAGGACCTGCTCGATCTTGCGGGGGCCGTTACCGGCGCCCAGCGAGTCCCAGTTCACCTCGCCGGCGTACAGGACCGCGTTGCGACCCTTGCCGATGTCGATGAACGCCGCCTCCATGGAGGGCAGCACGTTCTGGACGCGCCCGAGGTAGACGTTGCCGATCAGCGAGGTCTGCGACTCGCGGGCCACGTAGTGCTCCACGAGGACCTTGTCCTCGAGCACGGCGATCTGGGTGAGGTCCTTCTTCTGGCGGATCACCATCACCCGGTCGACGGCCTCGCGGCGGGCCAGGAACTCGGCCTCGCTCACGATCGGCGCGCGACGACGTCCGGCCTCGCGGCCCTCGCGGCGACGCTGCTTCTTCGCCTCGAGCCGGGTCGACCCGCTGAGCGCGGTGATCTCGTCCTCAGGGTTACGCGGCTTGCGGACCCGGGTGACGGTGTTCTCCGGGTCGTCGCCACCGCCGTCCCCATCCTCGCCGGTACGGCGACGGCGACGGCGACGGCGGCTCGAGGAGCTCTCGCCGCCCGCGTTCTCGCCCTGGTCGTTCCGGGCGGACTGGTCACCGTTGTCGCTCTTGGTGTCGGAGTCCTCGTCGTCCGCGGAGTCCTGGTCGCCGCCCTGCTGACCGTCCGAGTCACCGCTCTTGCGGCGCCGACGTCCACCCCGACGGCGACGGCGTCGGGCGCCCCCGGTCTGCTCGTCGGTCTCGTCGTCGCCGGAGTCCGTGTCGGCCTCGTCAGCGCTCTCGGGCTCCGCGGCGTCCTGCTGCTTCGATGCCGCGGTCTTGCGGGCGCCTCCGCGTGCGGAAGCGGACTTCTTGGCGGGCTCGGCCTCGGCCGGGGCCTCAGCGTCGTCCTCGACGGGCGTCTCCGCCTCAGCAGCCTTCGGCGCGGCCTTCCGCTTCCGCGGCGCGGCCTTGGATGCGTCCGGCGGCTGGAAGAGCGGCGCCGCGATGGCCGGGGCCTTCTTGGCGGCCGCCTTCTTGGCAGGGGCGCCCTCGCGCGCCTCCTCAGGCGAGTCGGCAGGCGCCTCGCTCTGGGGCGTCTCGTCCGCGATCGCGGAGGCGGCCTTCTTGCTCGTGGTCTTCTTCGCGGCGGCCTTCTTGGCCGGGGCCTTCTTCGCGGCGGCCTTCTTGGCCGTCTTCTTCGCGGGGGCGGCCTCGCCGGCCTCAGCCGACTCAGCGCCTGCGGCAGTCTCGTCGAGGAGCGGGACGTCGGCGGCGACGGCCTTCTTGGCGGCGGCCTTCTTGGCCGGGGCCTTCTTCGCCGGGGCCTTCTTCGCGGCGGCCTTCTTGGCCGTCTTCTTGGCGGCGGCCTTCTTGGCTGGCGCCGCGGTGGTCTCCCCCGTCACGCCCGGATCCTGGACCACTTCGGGGGTCGACTCGTTGGTGTCGGGATTGTCAGCGTCGAGCATGTGCTCTCCTATGCTCCCGGCGAGCACGATCACGCTGTGCGGCACGCGGGGAGCGTGTCAGTCGTCCGACCGGCGAACCGGCGAAACGCAAGCCTGCGGATGAGCCCCGGGTGCTGTACACGTCGGAGCGACGGCGACGTCCCCCGTTGAATCACGTCATGCAGGCAGCCGACCAGCGCGTTCCGCGGTCAGCGGCGAAAGAAGACCGGTGCTGTCACCAACGGTCACGCCGTGTCGCGGTCGTGCGCCAACGGATCACCCACTGTGCCGGTCTCCGCGTTCAATGGACCCTGGGCCAACCGCTCGTGCAAAGGAGCGGCGCCGGCCTGAAGTCCAGCGATATCGCGAAGTCCGGCGAGGACGTCGTCGGGTCTTACGGACGGTGTTCCATGTCGTAGGACCGCTTCGAGTATCGCACACAGTTCGTCCGGATCCGGTCCGGACCGCGCCGCGAGGGACACGACGGCCGCGCGGGCGTCGAAGCTGCGCAGCCCCTTCTTGGTCATCCGCTCGACCGGAACCTCGTCGGCGTCGAGGAACCGCTGTACGGCGGACTCCGCCTCAGCGAGGCTCAGTCCCGGCACGGTGATCCGCCAGATACTCGCCTCGAGGCGGTCCGCCAGGGACCCTCCGGGCGACTCCACGACCTCGAGCACGTCGAGGCCGTCGGGCAGCGCGGCGTCCAGGGCGGCCAGGACCTCAGCGGTGTCCAGCACCTGGGCGAGCCCGATCTCGAGGTACTCCGCCTCACTTGCCGCGCCCGTCGGGGCGGCGTTCGCGTACGAGATACGGGGGTGCGGGTTGAACCCGGACGAGTACGCGACCGGAACCTGAGACCGGACCAGCGCCCGTTCGAAGGCCCGCGAGAAGTCACGGTGGCTGGTGAACCGGAGCCGTCCCCGCTTGGAGTAGCGCACACGAAGCCGCTGGACCGGGGGGGCTTGTTGCTCGGGTTGTTCGCGCACCGGCCAAGCCTAGGCACCGCTCCGGGGATTTGGTCGGCCGGGTAGCCGTCGCGCACGATGAAGAGGTGACCGGCGCCGACCAGCACGCGGACAGCCGCGCAGAGAAGATCCTCGTCCTCGTCGGCATCGTCGTCCTCGCGTTCAACCTGCGCCCCGCCGCGGTCAGCGTCGGCCCGGTGCTCGACGAGCTCCGTCGGGAGCTCGGGATGTCGCCCACGGTCGCCGGCCTGCTCACGACGCTGCCGGTGCTGGCGTTCGCGTCGTTCGGGGCCCTGGCCCCGTGGCTGGCACGCGTGCTGGGGGCGCACCGGGTCACCCTGCTGGCGCTGGGGGCGGTCGTCGTCGGCCTCGCGGTCCGGGCGTGGACCGACTCGGTCCTGGTGCTCCTCGTCCTCTCGTTCGTCGCACTGGCCGGGATGGCGACTGCCAACGTCCTGCTGCCGTCACTGGTGAAGCTGCACTTCCCGCACCGGATCGGGCTGCTCACCTCCCTGTACACGACCGCCCTGGCCATCGGGCTGACGATGGGGTCGGCGTTGACCCAGCCGGTGGGAGCCGAGCTCGGGTCCTGGCGATGGGGCCTCGGCGTCTGGGCCGTGACCGCGCTCGTTGCCGCGCTCCCCTGGCTGGGCCTGCTGCGACACGACCGCTCCCCGGAAGAGGCGCCACACACGGTGACCCTCGCGGCGGTCGCCCGTACCAGGCTGGGCTGGGCGATGGCGGCGCTGTTCGGGTTGCAGTCGCTGCAGGCGTACTCGATCTTCGGCTGGTTCGCCCAGGTGTACCGCGACGCCGGGTTCGACGCCGCCACGGCCGGCCTGCTGCTGGGCGTCATCACCGGGGTGAGCATTCCTTTGTCGTTCCTGCTCCCCCGCCTGTCCGCTCGGCTGCACGACCAGACCGCCCTGATGACCGTCCTCATCGCCTGCTACCCGGTCGGCTACCTGGGACTGATGTTCGCGCCCGTCGCCGGCGCGTGGGTGTGGGCGGTCATCCTCGGCGCCGGGGCCTCGGTGTTCCCCGTCGTACTCACTCTGATCGGGATGCGCGCCCGCACGAGCGCGGGAACGGCGGCCCTGTCGGGCTTCACCCAGTCCGTCGGCTACTTGATCGCCGCGGTGGGCCCGTTCGGTGTCGGCCTGCTCTACGGGCTCTCCGGCGGGTGGACTATTCCGCTTGCAGCGCTGGCCGTACTGGCGGTCCCGCAGCTGGTCGCAGGGTTGGCGGTTGCGCGGCCGGCGTACATCGAGGACCAGCTCAGTTCGCGCGAACTGGTGGAGTGACGGAAACCGACCGAGCGTCTGTGTTTCAATCTTGGGACGCTTTTCAGCCCTGACCGCGCACCCCGGGAGTCTTCACCGATGTATCGCAAAGCCTGTGCCCTGCTGACCGCCGCGATCATCGTCATGGTCGCGGCCGCCGGGCCGGCCGCCGCTTATACGCCTGGACCAGGGCCGGTGTTCAACAACCCGCGCGGCAAGATGGTCGCCAAGAACAAGATCCTGACGCACATCGTGAAGACGATCCGGTCGACCCCGAAGTTCGGCGAGATCCGCATCGCGGCGTACTCCAACGACCGTCCCGACGTCGTCGACGCACTCATCGACGCGCACCGGCGCGGGGTCCGTGTGCAGATCGTGCTCAACGACAACTGGACGTCGTCGGCGACGTACCGCCTGATCAGGGCCCTCGGCCGAGACACGAACCGGCGCAGCTTCGTCGCAATCTGCGCAGGCTCCTGCCGAGGCGGTTACGGCAACCAGCACATGAAGTTCTTCCTGTTCTCCAAGGCTGGCAAGGCCAAGGACATCGTCATGCTGGGCTCGGCGAACCTCACCGGGTACGGCGCCCGCACGCAGTGGAACGACATGTTCACGCTCGTCGGGCAGCCCCAGCTGCGCGACCTCTACACGAAGATCTTCGAGCAGCTCGTGCGCGACCGCCGAGTCGCATCGCCGTACATCCACCGCACCATCAACGGCCTCGAGAACGACTTCTTCCCGCACCCCGACACCACGCCGAGCAACGACCCGGTGATGGCGCGGCTCAACAGCGTGCGTTGCAACGCCACCGGCGGCACCGGCAAGAACGGCAAGACCGTGATTCGGATCGTCATGTACGGCTGGGGCGGCGAGCGCGGCCTCTACCTCGCGCAGAAGGTGGCCGAGCTCGACCGGCAGGGCTGCAACGTCCGCGCGATCGTGAGCGCGCCCGGTCGCAAGGCCGTCGGCACCCTCAAGCGCGGTGGCGTCCTCGTGAAGAGCGCGGACCTCGATCTCGACAACAACGAGAAGACCGGCTTCGGCGACACGAAGTACGAGGTGTTCACCCACCAGAAGTACATGGCGCTGAGCGGCGGGTTCCGCAGGTCCATGGGCTACCAGGTGTGGACCGGCTCAGAGAACTGGTCCGGCTACGGCGTCATCAACGACGAGGTCACCATGAGGATCCCCAAGCGGGGCGCCTACAAGAGCTACCTGGCCAACTTCGAGTACATCTGGACGAAGCACTCCCGCTGGCTCTGACGCCAGACTCGACGCCGACGGAGCTCAGACCACGCTGAGCGGCAGCAGCGTCTTGCCGGTGGGGCCGATCTGGATCTCGGTGCCCATCTGCGGGCACACGCCACAGTCGTAGCAGGGCGTCCAGCGGCAGTCCTCGACCTCGGGGCTGTCGGCGTCGGGGTCGGCCGCGAGCAGCGCGTCCTCCCAGTCCTCCCACAGCCAGTCCTTGTCGAGACCCGAGTCAAGGTGGTCCCAGGGCAGCACCTCGGCGTGCTCGCGCTCGCGCGTCGTGTACCAGTCGAGGTCGACCGGCAGGCCGGCCAGGGCCTTCTCGCAGGCCTCGGCCCAGCGGTCGTACGAGAAGTGCTCGCTCCAGCCGTCGAACCGGCCGCCGTCGCGCCACACCTGCTCGATCACGGCACCGACGCGGCGGTCACCGCGCGACAGCAGTCCCTCGATGATCCCGGGGCGCCCGTCGTGGTACCGGAAGCCGATCGCGCGACCGTACTTCTTGTCGGCACGCACGTCGTCGCGCAGCTTCTTGAGCCGCTCGTCGGTCGTCTCGTGGTCGAGCTGCGCCGCCCACTGGAACGGCGTGTGCGGCTTGGGTACGAAGCCACCGATCGAGACCGTGCAGCGGATGTCGTTGCGACCGGAGACCTCGCGCCCCTTGGCGATGACCTTCTTGGCCAGGTCGGCGATCTCGAGGACGTCCTCGTCGGTCTCGGTCGGGAGCCCGCACATGAAGTAGAGCTTCACCTGGCGCCAGCCGTGCGAGTACGCCGTGGCGACGGTCCGGATCAGGTCCTCTTCGCTGACCATCTTGTTGATGACCTTGCGCATCCGCTCCGAGCCGCCCTCGGGCGCGAACGTCAGGCCCGAGCGCCGGCCGTTGCGGGAGAACTCGTTGGCCAGCGTGATGTTGAAGGCGTCCACGCGGGTGGACGGCAGTGACAGCGAGACGTTGGAGCCTTCGTACCGGTCAGCCAGGCCCTTGGCGACCTCGCCGATCTCGGTGTGGTCGGCGCTCGAGAGCGAGAGCAGGCCCACCTCCTCGAAGCCGGACTTGCGAACGCCGTTCTCCACCATGTCGCCGATCGTGGTGATCGAGCGCTCGCGGACAGGACGCGTGATCATCCCGGCCTGGCAGAACCGGCAGCCGCGCGTACAGCCGCGGAAGATCTCCACGGAGTAGCGCTCGTGCACCGTCTCGGCGAGCGGCACGAGCGGCTGCTTCGGGTACGGCCACGCGTCGAGGTCCATCAACGTGTGCTTGTGCACGCGCCACGGGACGCCCGAGACGTTCGGGGCAACCCGCTTGATCCGGCCGTCCGGGTGGTAGTCGACGTCGTAGAAGCGCGGGACGTACACCGCTCCGGAGACCGCGAGCCGGTAGAGCAGCTCGTCGCGCGGGGTGCGGCCGGCGAGGCCGGGTCGGCCCTCGGCCTTCCACTCACGCACGACGTCGGAGATGCGCAGCACGATCTCCTCGCCGTCACCGAGCACGGCGGCGTCGAGGAAGTCGGCGACCGGCTCGGGGTTGAACGCAGCGTGTCCGCCGGCGAGCACCAGCGGGTCGTCCTCGGTGCGGTCGGCCGAGTGCAGCGGGATCCCCGCCAGGTCGAGCGCGGTCAGCATGTTGGTGTAGCCGAGCTCGGTGGAGAACGAGAGGCCGAAGACGTCGAACGCCCGCACCGGCCGGTGGTTGTCGACGGTGAACTGCGGGATCGGGCCGTGCCGGTCCCCCGCGCGCATCACGTTCTCCATGTCGGGCCACACGGAGTAGGTGCGCTCGGCGACGATCCAGTCGCGCTCGTTGAGGACTTCGTACAGGATCTGCACGCCCTGGTTGGGCAGGCCGACCTCGTAGGCGTCGGGGTACATCAGCGCCCAGCGGACGGTCGTCTCGTCGTCGCCCCACTCCTTGGGGGTGGAGTTCAGCTCGCCGCCGACGTACTGGATCGGCTTCTGGACCGTCGGCAGGAGCGGCTCGAGCCGGGGGAACAACGACTGAGCCTCGCTCGGGGCGGTCTCGGTGGTTCCGACTGTCGGCACGGTGCAACCTCGCAGAAAACAGGGAGTGGGGATCCCCGACAGGGTACGCCGTGGGCCCGGCCGGGCTGAAACCCACAGGGGGTGCCCAGCCGGACTGCACTACAGCTCGGAGAGCTCCTTCAGGGCCGCCTCGGCTCTGGCGAGCTCGTCGCGGGCTGAGGCGATCAGGTCGCACAGCCCCTGGGTGCCGAACCTGTTGGCGATGTTCTCCACCACGTCGACGATGACCGGGTCGATCTGCTGCTGGTCCGTAGTCATGCGACCTATCCAAGCAAAGCCTTTGCCACTTGCCCAGGGTTTGCGGCTAGGTCGTGGCGGACCAGTTCGCGTCGCGCCCGAAGGAGGCCAACAGCTCGGTCTGCGGGTCGCCACCGCCGTCGACGCGTCCGGCGATCGCGCCGGAGGAGCGGTACATCTCTTCCTTGTCGGCGAACCACTTCGCGACGGCTGCGACGAGCTCGGGGTCGAGCGTGCGGTCGGCGCCGGTGGCAGCTGCCAGGTCCCACCCGTGGATCAGATGGTCCGCGGCGAGCTGGTTGACGTACTCCGCGGCCCGCTCCTCGCCGTACGACAGGTGAACGGTTCCGTCGAGCGGCGCCTTGCCGTCGACGGAGTCAGCCGCGGCCGAAGCAGCCGAGTGGGCCGTGTCGAGGGGTTTCTCACCGAGTACGTCGCCGTCGAAGCGGTCGCCGACCTCCTCGATCGTCGAGCCCTCCATCAGCGGCACCGCCCACAGCTCCTCGCCGGTCACGTGGTTGACCAGGTCTCGCACGTTCCACTCCGAGCAGGGCGTCGGCGCCTCCCACGCGTCGGCGCCGATTCCATCCAGGCGCGATTGCCACCACTCGATCGTGCGCCGGTGCAACGATGCGACGTCCATCTCAGCCTCCTGTACCCGGGCGTCCGGCCCCGCGGCACGGGGGCCACCTCCCAGCCTGCCCCCAGCGCTGGCCGGGCGACATGCCCCGAAGGGGCGGTTACCGGGTCAGCTGCCGCTCGACGCCGAACCGGCCCGCGACCGAAGGGGTCGCGGGCCGGCGGGCGAACTACCGGAGTGATCAGCCGGTGGTCAGCGAGGTGTCATCGATGACGAAGCTGGTCGCCAGGCTCGAGTCCTCGGTGCCGGTGAACTTCACCGTCACCGTCTTCCCGGTGAAGGCGTTCATGTTGAACGACCGCTGGACGTACGAGGACCCCTTGTTGAGGTTCGAGAACGTCCCGAGCGTCGTCGTCACGCCGCCGGACACGACCTGGACGGTGAGCTTGTCGTACGCCGTCGTGGTCGTGGTCTCGGAGCTGCTGACGTACAGGTAGAACGACAGGTTCGCGCTCGAGGCGGCCGGGATCGTCACGCTCTGCGACAGGGTGTCGGTCGTCGGGGTGCCGTAGCCGTTGAGCCATGCCTTCCACGAGCCGGTCCGGGCAGGCGCCGAAGCAGAGCTGGTGATGACGCCCGACGACGCGGTCCACGAGACGTTGCCCGACTCGAAGCCGGGGTTGAGCAGCAGGTTGCCCGTCGGCGGCGGGGGCGGCGGCGGGGTGCCACCGTCGAGCGTGTAGAGCAGCCGGTTCGGCGAGCCGCTCCCCGGGTTGGTGACGACGCCCGTGGTGGAGCTGTTCACGATGGCGCTGTTGACCGTGCTCGCCGAGGCGGTCGGGTTGGTCTGCAGGTAGAGCGCAGCGGCGCCGGCGACGTGCGGCGTCGCCATCGAGGTGCCGTTGATGGTGTTCGTCGCGGTGTCGCTCGTCGACCAGGCGGACGTGATGCTGGAGCCGGGAGCGAAGAGGTCGAGGCAGGATCCGTAGTTGGAGAAGCTCGACCGCGCGTCGGTGCTGGTCGTGGCGCCCACGGTCAGTGCGGCGGCAACGCGGCTCGGTGAGCCGTTGCAGGCGTTCGTGTTCTCGTTGCCCGCGGCCACCGCGTAGGTGACGCCGTCGTTGATCGAGTTGTTCACCGCGTTGTCGAGCGCGGTCGAGACGCCGCCGCCGAGGCTCATGTTGGCCACCGCCGGGGTGCCGGCCGTGTGGTTGCTGGTCACCCAGTCGACGCCGGCGATGACACCGGAGTTCGCCCCGGAGCCAGCGCAGTCGAGCACCCGGACGGGCTTGAGCGAGACCTGCTTCGCGACGCCGTACGCCGTACCGCCGACGGTGCCGGCGACGTGGGTGCCGTGGCCGTGGCAGTCGTTGGTGCCGCCGCCGTCGTTGATCGAGGTGAAGCCAGAACCGACGCGCCCACCGAACTCGTTGTGGGTGGCGCGGATGCCGGTGTCGATGATGTACGCCGTGACGCCCGACCCGGTCGTGTTGTAGGTGTAGCTGGCGCTCAACGGGAGCGAGCGCTGGTCGATCCGGTCCAGGCCCCAGGTCGGGTTGGACTGGGTGGCCGACAGGGTGACGCGCTGGTCGGCCTCGATGTAGGCCACGTTGGGGTTCGAGCGCAGTGCCTCGACCGCACGGTCGGGGAGGTCGGCCGAGAACCCGCTGAGGGCGGCGTCGTACTCGAAGTGCACCTTGCCGCCGCGGGACTTGGCCTGGCTCTTGGCCTGGCTCCGCTCCGAGCCCTTGCTGCGCGGCTCCATGACGACGATGTAGCGGCCGTCGATCGCGTTCGACCGCTCGGCTCCGACGACGGGCGCGCGGTCACCTCCGCCCGGTGCGGCGCCGGAGGTCGGAATGGCCGTGACGGCGAGTGCCGTGGCGGCGACAGCTACGAACGCGGAGCGCCCGAGCATGCGTGGTTGAACTGACATCGATGTCTCCCGTGTTTCTGTGAGCGCAGCGGATAGCTGCGGCGAGAGCGCCGGGGGCCGGTAGGTCCACGACGTCAGCGAAACGTAGTGAGCCAGATCACACGATGTCTGTAGATACGGGCATGCAGGTTCGTGCAGCGCACGGTCCTGCAGGATCCGTGGCTGCGCAGGCGGGCGCTCAGTAGCGCGAGCGGACCGTGCGTGACCGTGCCACGCCGATGCCCGTGGATCCGCGCAGGTGGATGTTCTGCAGCAGCCCGATCGCCATCAGGCCGGCGAACATCGAGGAACCGCCGTACGAGACCAGCGGCAGCGGTACGCCGGTGACCGGCATGATGCCCAGGCACATGCCCATGTTCTGGAAGGCCTGGAACCCGAACCAGCAGGCGATCCCAGCGGCGGCGAGCCGACCGAACAAGTCGTCGGCGCGGTGGGCGATCATCAGCGCGCGCCAGAGCACCACGCCGAGCAGCAGGATGAGGACCGCCGAGCCGACCAGCCCGAGCTCCTCCCCCGCCACGGTGAAGATGAAGTCGGTGTGCTGCTCAGGCACGAACCCAGACTGCGTCTGGGACCCGTTGAAGAGGCCCTGGCCGAACACGCCGCCGTTGCCGATCGCGATACGTGCCTGGGTGGTGTTGTAGCCCGCGCCGCGAGGGTCGAGCGTGGGGTCGGTGAACGCCAGGAAGCGATCGAGCTGGTAGTCCTCCAGGACGCCGAGCTGGACACCGACGACCGCCGCGGTGACTGCTCCTCCGGCAAGGGCGACGAGCCAGCCGCGCCGAGCACCGGAGACCGCGATGACGCCGAAGACCGTGGCCGAGAGCACCAGCATCGTGCCGAGGTCCGGTTGCAGCAGGATCAGCACCGCCGGAAGGCCCGCGATCGCGAGCATGCCGATGACGTCGAGACTGCGGACCTCACGGTTGCGCAGCGCCCCCTCGGTGCGCTCGGCGACGAGCAGGGCCATCCCGATCACGACGGCGAGCTTGGCGAACTCAGCCGGTTGGATGGAGAGCCCGCCGATGACGATCCACGACCGCGAGCCGTTGATGGTCGACCCCATCACCAGCACGAGCAACAAGCCCACGATCGAAGCCAGGTAGACCAACGGCGCGAGGATGCGGACCCACCTGTGGTCCGTGGCCGTCACCATCACGGCCAGCACGATGCCGATGGCGATGTTGACGAGCTGCTTCTTCAGGTAGGCCTGGGAGTCCCCGCCGGTGATCACGTCGCGGTGGGAGGTCGCCGACCAGACGAGCACGACGCCCAGGATCAGCAGCCCCGCCACCGCGGCCATCAGCACCCAGTCGACACGCGCCCCGCGGACCCGCGTGGTGGTCTCCATGCGGGGCAGTCGCGGGCGCGTCTGCGTGGTGAGGCTCATCGCTTCGCCTTCTTGGACTGACCGGACGGCGCATTGCGTGCCATCGGCGGGAGGATCTCGCCGTCCTTCGCGAACACGGGCAGCCCCGATGGCGGTCGGGCACCCGGGAGCGCGGCGGTCGCCGGACGGACCTTCTCGCCGTCGACGCCGTACAGCGTCTCCCAGATCTTGCGGATCGCCGGGCCGGACGTGCCCGAGCCGGTGCCGCCCTGCGACACCATCATCAGCACGACGTACCTCTTGTCGTACGACGCGACCCACGACGTGCTCTGCTTGCCGTAGACCTCGGCGGAACCGGTCTTCGAGCGGATCTTGACCTTGTCGAGCGGGAACCCGATGAGCCGCCACGACATCGTGCCGGTGCGTGACGTGCCCTGGAGCGCGTTGTCGATGTAGCGGAGGTCGCGCGCGGACACCTTGACCCGCGACGACTTCTTCGGCTTGATCCGCTTCACGACATTGCCGTCGGCATCGACGACCGCCTTGGCGACGCGCGGCTCCCAGAGGATCCCGCCGTTGGAGATCGCGGCGTACGCGCGCGCCAGCTGAAGCGGCGTGACGATCGTGTCGCCCTGGCCGATGGCGAAGTTGACGGCGTCACCGGCGCGGTAGGCGTACCCCTCGATGCAGAACTCGCGTGCGAACCGGTGCAGGAAGTCGTTGCCGGGCTTCTTGCCGAGCTTGCAGTAGTAGTCCTGGTTCGACTTCCAGTAGGCGCGCTTCCACTTGCGGTCGGCGATCCGACCCGGAGCCTCGCCGGGGATGTCGATCCCGGTCTCGCTGCCGAAGCCGAAGATCTTGGCGGTGCTGACCAGCGGGTCCTTGGCGTTGACGTCGTCGACGTCGCTGCCGAACCGCTGCCAGTAGCCGTAGCCGATCCGGTAGAAGAAGGTGTTGCAGGAGACCTGCAGCGCCCGGTCGAAGCCGATGGAGCCGTAGGCCCCCGACTCGTAGTTCTTGAACGCGCGGTTGCCGACCTGGAACGACGACGAGCAGTTCAGCCGCGCGTCCTGGCTGTAGCCGTTCGAGAGCGCGGCCGCCGTCATGAACGGCTTCCAGGTGGAGCCGGGCGCGAACTGCCCCTGCGTGGCGCGGAAGAGCAGCGGCGTGCCGGCGCGCTCGGAGTAGAGCCGGGCGAGCGCCTTGGACGTGATGCCGCCGACCCAGACGCCCGGGTTGTACGTCGGCTGACCGGCCATCGCCACGACCCGCCCGTTGGTGGCGTCGAGCACGACCGCGGCACCGGAGTCGGCGACGTACTTGCGACCCGTCACCTTGTCGAGGGTCTTGCGGGCGTTCCTGATCGTCTGCTCGAGCTGCTGCTCGACGACGGCTTGCACGCGGGCGTCGATGGACGTCACCAGGGTGTCGCCGACGGCGCCGGGCGTCTCGCCGGTGCTGCGCAGCACGCGGCCCATCGAGTCGACGGCGACGCTCTTGTAGCCGGGGTGGCCGCGCAGGTACTTGTCGTACTGCTTCTCCAGCCCCGCGCGACCGACGACGGAGGCGCCGTGGACCGACGTGTCCTCGGCTTCCTCAGCGGCGTCGAGCTCGTCCTCCGTGATCGGGCTGAGGTAGCCGAGGAGGTGTGCGGCGTTGATGCCGTACGGCGCTGGGTAGGCACGCACGTTCTGCTGCTCGACGAGCACCGCCGGGAAGTCCTCGCCCTGCTCCATGATCGAGACGGCCACCTGCTGGCGGACGTCCTCGGCCACCGGCACGGGCTGGTACGGCGAACCGTTCCAACAGGTGCCTTGCATCGAGCCGGCCTCCCCGCAGAGCAGGGTCCGCTCGACGATCTTGTCGTAGGAGCCGTTCACGGCGCGCGCCAGCCGCCGCAGCACCAGCTCCTGCTCCTCGGGGGTCATCTTCTTCAGCAGCGTGCGGTCGACCGTGACCACCCAGGAGGTGCGGCTGGCCACCAGCGGGCGGCCCATGTCGTCGACGATGAGCCCGCGCGCGGGCTGGACGACGAGCTCGCGGATCGACTGCTCGGCAGCCTGGGCCTGGTACGACTCGCCGCCCAGCACCTGGAGGTACCAGAGCCGCGCGAACAGTGTCACGAACAGCGACAGCACCAACGCCTGGACGACGATCAGCCGCAGCCGCCCCCGCAACGCGCTCCGCCCGCTGGTCGAGCCCCGCCCGCTGGTCGAGCCCCGCCCGCTGGTCGAGCCCCGCCCGTTGGTCGAGCCTGTCGAGACCATCAGTACGCAACCTGGTGCGGCCGGATCCGCCGGAACACCCGCATCGCGAGCGGCAGGATGAACGGCGTGAGCAGGACGTCGTAGACCACGGCGATCGGGATCACCGTGAGCGCCTGGGTCACCGGTACGGCGGGGTCACGGAGCACGAGACCGCTCAGCGCGAAGACGGACGTGCCGATGAACGACGACGCCGCCACGGTCATGATCGCCGCAACGACGGAGTTGCCGGCGTCGTGGCGGACTCGCCCGGCGAGGTAGCCCACCACGACCAGCGCGAGCGCCCACCGGCCGGCGACGTGGTCCGCCGGCGGAGCCAGGTCGATGGCCAGCCCGGCGAAGAAGCCGAGCACGGCCGCGAAGTCGGGGCCGCGCACCAGGGCCGCCGCCACGACCAGCAGCAGCGCCAGGTTCGGCACCACGCCGTCGTACGAGAGGTAGGAGAACGCCGCCACCTGGAGCACCACGGCGGCCGCGACCATCACGACCAGGACGGGAGTGCGCACGAACGTCATCGGTCCCCCTCCACCGGACGGGCCGCCTGCGGGGTGCCCGCCTCGATCAGCGCCCGGTCGCCGCGCGTCTTCGGGTCGACGACGACGCCCACGAGGTCGAGCGCGCTGAAGTCGACGTACGGCGCGATCACGACCTGCTTCGAGAGCTGGCGCGGACTGCTGTAGATCGTCTCGACGGCCCCGATCGGGATCCCGGCGACGTACGGCGCACCGGCCCTGCTGCCCCAGCTGACGAGGACGTCGCCCTTGCCAGGCGCGACCGCGTTGTCGACGAGGTCGAGGTCGAGGCGCGCTGCGTTGCCGAC
Source organism: uncultured Actinomycetota bacterium (assembly GCA_963768905.1). Lineage (GTDB taxonomy): Bacteria > Actinomycetota > Actinomycetes > Propionibacteriales > Nocardioidaceae > Nocardioides_B. The sequence continues at coordinate 241,988 of CAVYJQ010000005.1, forward strand.
GTTGCCGCGTCCGCGCAGGAAGCCGACCTCCATGCTGCTGCCGAGGCGGCCGCCGACGACGGACTCCTGGTCGACGATGAGGAGCACGGTCGCGGTGCTGCGGTCGGCGCGGATCACCCGGCCGACGAGGCCGTCGTTGTTCAGCACCGTCAGGTCGGGGTACACCCCGGAGCTGGTGCCGGCGTCGATGGTCACCGTCCGCGAGAACGACTGCGCGGGCCCCATTGCGACCACGCGCGCGGGGAGCAGGGTGTAGCCGGACTCGCCGGACCGCGCGAGCAACCCGTCGAGCTCGGCCGCGCGGCCGCGATCCACAACAGTGGTGGCCAGCTGGCCCTTGAGGTGCGAGTTCTCTGCCTCCAGCCGCGCGACGTCGGAGCGCAGCGAGCCGGTCGTGGTCAGGAACTCGGAGATGCCCGCGATCGGACGGACCACGCCGGCCGCAACGCTCTCTACGGGGCCGAAGACGTCACCGACCGCCGAGCGCAGCGGCTCCACCGGGGAGTCACTGCCGCCGCGGGCATCAAGAGTGATCAACGTGAAGCAGGCGAGCAGGAGCAGCACCAGCCCGGTGCGGGAGGGGCGTTGGTGACGGGGGTCGGGGACGGCCATGCGATCACCCGGCTCTCATCGGCGTGGCTCGGAGACGAGCACCTGCTGAAGCGCCTCGAACTCCTCGACGCACTTGCCCGCGCCGAGCGCGACGGAGTGCAGCGGATCCTCGGCGATGTGGACGGGCATCCCGGTCTCGTGGCGGATCCGCTCGTCGAGGCCGCGGAGCAGGGCGCCCCCGCCGGTGAGGACGAGCCCGCGGTCCATGATGTCGCCGGCCAGCTCGGGCGGCGTCTGGTCGAGGGTGCTGCGTACGGCGTCGACGATCGCGTGCAGCGGCTCCTCGAGCGCCATCCGCACCTCGGACGACGAGACGACGACCGTCTTCGGCAGACCGGAGATCATGTCGCGGCCCCGGATCTCGGCCTCGGGCTCGTTGGGCAGCGGGAAGGCCGAGCCAAGGGTCATCTTGATCTCCTCGGCGGTGCGCTCCCCGAGCATCAGGGAGTACTCCTTCTTCATCCACGCGATGATCGCCTGGTCGAGCTCGTCGCCCGCCGTACGGATGGAGAGGCTGGTGACGATCCCTCCCAGGGAGATCACCGCAACCTCGGTGGTGCCGCCGCCGACGTCGACGACCATGTTTCCGGTCGCCTCGTGAACCGGGAGGCCCGCACCGATGGCGGCCGCCATCGGCTCCTCGATGATGTACACACGTCGGGCACCGGCCTGGTAGCCGGCCTCCTTGACGGCGCGCTGCTCGACGGCAGTGATGCCGCTGGGCACGCAGATCACCAAGCGGGGCTTGGTGAAGTACCGGCGGCGGTGCACCTGCTGGATGAAGAACCGGAGCATCTGCTCGGTGGAGTCGAAGTCGGCGATCACGCCGTCCTTCAACGGTCGGATCGCCGTGATGTTGTCGGGCGTGCGCCCGATCATCCGCTTGGCCTCGTGGCCGACGGCGAGGATCTCGCCGGTCGTCGAGTTCAGCGCGACGACGGACGGCTCGTCGAGCAGAACCCCCTTGCCACGCACGTACACGAGCGTGTTGGCGGTGCCGAGGTCAACGGCCATGTCACGGCCGATGATGCTGTTCGCCATACGCCTGATGCCCCTCGCGATCGCCCGGTCCCCGGGGTCACGACGCTGCGTGACGACCCCAGGTAAAGCGTAGGAGCGACCGGGGATTCATCCCGGCAGGACACGCGCGGGAAGGGTCAGTTCGACGGCGGGTCGGGCAGCCGGACCTCGAAGACCTCGTCGAGCCCGGTGATCCGGACCAGGTTGACCATCATCCGGTTGGGCGCGACCAGCTCGAGCGTGCCGCCCTTCTCGGCGAGCGCCTTGTGCGCGCCCAGCAGGGCCGCCAGGCCGGTCGAGTCGCAGAACTCGAGCGCCTCGAGGTCCACCACGACCCGGCGCGGCTGGTCGGTGAGTTCGGCGAGGGCGTCCTGCAGGTCGGGCGCGGTGCTCAGGTCAAGCTCGCCAGCCAGCTTCACGGTGGCGTCGTCGCCTTCGCGACGTACGTCGATCGACAGTTCCATGCTGGGTTCGAACCTCACTCGACGTCGGGAACACGGGCTCGACCGGCCCGAAACCGGTTGAGCAGAGTCAATCTAGCCGAACCGGTACCGGATTCGGCTACACCCCAAGGGTCAGAGGCTGGGGAACCAGATCTTGATCTCGCGGGCGGCCGACTCGGGCGAGTCCGAGCCGTGGACGAGGTTCTCGCGGTTCGAGAGCGACAGATCGCCGCGGATGGTGCCGGGGGCTGCCTTGCGACCGTCCGTCGCGCCGTTGAGTGCCCGCACGACCTCGATCGCCTCGTCGCCCTCGAGGACGGCGGCCAGCATCGGGCCGCTCGTGACGAAGTCGCGCAGCGGCGGGTAGAAGTCCTTGTCGACATGGTCGGCGTAGTGCTCGTCGGCCTGGGCGGCGTCGATCGAGCGCAGCTCGAGAGCCACGATCGAGAGCCCCTTGGCCTCGAACCGGGACAGGATGTTGCCGACGAGGCCGCGGCGTACGGCGTCGGGCTTGAGCAGGACCAGGGTGCGCTGTGCCGTCGTAGACATGGTCGGAAGCCTAACGGTCAGCCGTTCTCGGCCCGCCACTGCTCCTCTTGGACGGCGCGCTCGGCCTTCTCCCGGTCGATCTTCGCGCCCAGGAAGTACGACGCCGCCCAGAGCCCGCCGAACACGGCGCCCAGGAAGAACATCAACGGCACCACGAACCCGAGGGCGAGCGAGATGGCCTGGACCGCCCAGCCGAGCCAGTAGCCCCAGCGACGACGGAGCGTGCCGGCCGCGATCAGGCAGAGCGCTGCGAGGCTCAGCCCGATGCCCAGCGCCGCGCCGAACCCGATGTCGGTGACGCCGGTCATCACGAGCCCGGCCAGGAACAGCACGACGGCCTGGAGCGTGAGCATGCCGGCGCACATGGAGCGCTGGATGGAGCGGTTCACTGGCGCTTCCCCCGGGTGAGCATCGCGCGTGCCTCGCCGACCGTGATCACCGAGCCGGTGACCAGGACGCCGCCCGAGCCGATGGCCTCGCCATAGGTGCCACCGACCTCGGCGAGCGTCGCCGCCTCGTCGATGGCGTCCTCGATCCGGGGCGCCACGTGCACCCGGTCGATGCCGAAGATCCCGGCCGCGACCTCGGCCAGCTCCTCGGCCGGCATCGCACGCGGGGTGGAGTTCTGGGTGCACACGATCGCGGCGAGCACCGGCTCGAGCTCGGCCAGCAGCCCCTCGTAGTCCTTGTCCGCCATCACGCCCACCACGCCGATCAGCGGGCTGAACGTGAACGAGTCCTGGAGTGCCGCGCTGAGTGCGGCCGCGCCGTGTGGGTTGTGGGCGGCGTCGAGCACGATCGTCGGGCTGCGACGCACGATCTCCAGGCGCCCGGGCGAGGTCACCTGCGCGAACGCCTCGGTGACCAGCTCGGCGTCGAGCGGCTCCTCCCCCGTGAACGCCTCGACGGCCGCCAGGGCAAGCGCCGCGTTCTGCGCCTGGTGGGCGCCGTACACGGGGAGGAAGACCTCGTCGTACTCACCGCGGACCCCGCGGAGCCGGAGCATCTGGCCGCCGACGGCCGGCACCCGGTGCTCGACGCCGAAGTCCACGCCCTCCCAGAGGACGGTCGCACCGACCTCGGCCGCACGCTCGGCGATCACCTGAGCGACCTCCACGGCCTGGACGGCGCAGACGACGATCGAGCCGGCCTTGATGATCCCGGCCTTCTCGAGGGCGATGTCCTGCGGTCGCTCGCCGAGGTACTTCGCGTGGTCGACGCTGATCGGGCCGATCACCGCGACCGCCCCATCGGCGACGTTGGTGGCGTCCCAGGTGCCGCCCATGCCGACCTCGACGACGGCGACGTCCACCGGCGCGTCCGTGAACGTCGCGAACGCCATCGCCACAACGGTCTCGAAGAACGACAGCGGGTGCTCCTGCTCGTCGTCCACGACGTGCAGGTACGGCGCGATCTCGTTGTACGCGTCGAGGAACGCCTCACCGGTCAGCGGGTCGCCGTCCACGCTGATCCGCTCGGTCATCGACTCGACGTGCGGGCTGGTGAACCGACCGGTGCGCAGGCCGGTCGCCCTGATCAGGGTGTCGATCATCCGCGACGTACTGGTCTTGCCGTTGGTGCCGGTCAGGTGGATCACCGGGTACGCGCGCTGCGGGTCGCCGAGCAGCTCGGTGAGCGCCTGGATCCGGTCGAGGCTCGGGTCGAGCCGGCTCTCCGGCCACCGCGCCAACAACGCCGCCTCGGCATCGGAGTAGTTCTCGAGAGGGCCGGCAGCGGGTGAGGGGGGAAGGATTTGGGACATCGGCCCGAGTCTACGGCGCACCGCAACGGAACTGCTTCGCGGTGCCCGGGGCCCGGACCGTAAGATTTCGCGTTATGAGCAACGAGCCGAGCGCCCCCGACCTGCCCGAGACGGACTCTCCGGGGGCTGCTTCGGTATCGGTTCCCGAGAAGCCTGCCCTGGAAGGGCTCGAGGCCCGCTGGTCGGAGCAGTGGAAGTCCGACGACACCTACCGGTTCGACCGGAGCAAGATCCGCGAGCAGGTCTACTCGATCGACACTCCCCCGCCGACCGTCTCCGGCTCGCTGCACGTCGGCCACGTCTTCTCCTATACACACACCGACCTGCTCGCCCGCTTCCAGCGGATGAACGGCAAGGAGGTGTTCTACCCGATGGGGTGGGACGACAACGGCCTCCCCACCGAGCGTCGGGTGCAGAACTACTTCGGCGTCCGCTGCGACCCGTCCCTCCCGTACGACGACGACTTCACGCCGCCGGAGAAGCCGGACCCGAAGAAGCAGGTGCCGGTGAGCCGGCGCAACTTCGTCGAGCTCTGCGAGCGCCTCGTCGTCGAGGACGAGGAGGTCTTCGAGAACCTGTGGCGCACGCTCGGGCTCTCCGTCGACTGGTCGCAGACGTACACGACGATCGGCAAGCGCGCGCAGACCGTCTCGCAGCGCGCGTTCCTGCGGAACTTCGCCCGAGGTGAGGCGTACCTGCAGGAGTCGCCCACGCTCTGGGACGTCACCTTCCAGACCGCGGTCGCCCAGGCCGAGCTCGAGGCCCGCGACTACGCCGGCCACTACCACCGCGTCGCGTTCCACGGCCCCAACGGACCTGTGCACATCGAGACGACGCGGCCCGAGCTGATCCCGTCGGTGGTCGCGCTGATCGCGCACCCCGACGACGAGCGGTACCGAGAGCTGTTCGGCTCGACGGTCACGTCGCCGGTCTTCGGTGTCGAGATCCCGGTGCTCGCGCACGCAGCCGCCGAGCCTGACAAGGGCGCCGGTATCGCGATGTGCTGCACCTTCGGCGACCTGACCGACGTCATGTGGTGGCGCGAGCTGCAGCTCCCCGTCCGTACCGTCATCGGCCGCGACGGTCGCCTGCACCGGGAGACCCCCGAGTGGCTCGAGCACGCGCCCGCCGCGGCGGCGTACGCCGACCTCGCCGGCAAGACGACGTTCAGCGCCCGCGAGGCGATGGTCACCAAGCTCCGTGAGAGCGGCGACCTCGACGGCGACCCCAAGGCCACGCAGCGGATGACGAACTTCTACGAGAAGGGCGACAAGCCGCTCGAGATCGTCTCCACGCGCCAGTGGTACATCCGCAACGGCGGGCGCGACGGCGAGCTCCGCAAGGACCTCGTCGACCGCGCCGAGGAGATCACCTGGGTGCCCGACTACATGAAGCACCGCTACACGAACTGGGTCGACGGTCTCAACGGCGACTGGCTGGTCTCGCGGCAGCGGTTCTTCGGCATCCCGTTCCCGGTCTGGTACCCCGTCGACGAGGAGGGCGAGCCCGACTACGAGCACCCGCTCCTCCCGACCGAGGCCGACCTGCCCGTCGACCCGGCGTCGCAGGCACCTTCCGGGTACAACGAGGCCCAGCGCGGCAAGCCCCGCGGCTTCGTCGGCGACCCTGACGTGATGGACACCTGGGCGACGTCCTCCCTGACGCCGCAGATCGTCACCGGGTGGGAGGACGACGTCGACCTGCACCAGCGCACGTTCCCGATGGACCTGCGGCCGCAGGCGCACGACATCATCCGCACCTGGCTCTTCGCCACGGTGGTCCGAGCGCATCACGAGAACGGCGTGATCCCGTGGTCGCACGCCGCGATCTCCGGCTTCGTGGTCGACCCCGACCGGAAGAAGATGTCGAAGTCCAAGGGCAACGTCGTGGTGCCGACGGAGATCCTCGAGAAGTTCGGCGCCGACGCCGTCCGCTGGCGCGCCGCGATGTCCCGGCCGGGCCTGGACTCGCCGTTCGACGAGACCCAGATGAAGGTCGGTCGCCGGCTCGCGATGAAGGTTCTGAACGCCTCCAAGTTCGTGCTCGGCAGCGTCGGTGCCACCGAGATCAACCGCTCCGCCGTGATCGAGCCGGTCGACTGCGCCATGCTCGGCGGGCTCGCCAACACGATCGGCCGGGCCACCGAGGCGTTCGAGAACTACGACTACACGACGGCCCTCGAGGTCACGGAGAAGTTCTTCTGGGAGTTCTGCGACGACTACCTCGAGCTGGTCAAGGAGCGGGCGTACGGCGTGCGCGGCGACGGCCCGGCCGCCTCGGCGAAGGCTGCACTGGCGATCGCGCTGCACGCGCAGCTGCGCCTGCTGGCGCCGTTCCTGCCCTACGTGACCGAGGAGGTCTGGTCGTGGTGGCAGGAGGGGTCGGTGCACCGGAGCCCGTGGCCGAAGGCGACCGACCTCGGCTCGGCTGCCTCTGCCGATGCCGCGATGCTGGTCTCCGTCGCCCAGGCACTCGGTGGCATCCGCGGTGCCAAGTCGCAGGCCAAGGTCTCGATGCGTACCGAGCTGACCCGCGTCGAGGTCTCCGGCCCCGCCGCGTCGGTGGCGCACGCCGAGCGGGCAGCCGATGACCTCCGCGCAGCCGGCCGCATCGTCGGCGACCTGACCTTCACCCCGATCGACGCTGACGGCGACGCCCTCACCGTCCAGGCCGAGGTCGCCCCCCAACCCACCGACTGACAACCCCCACCCCAACCCCCACCCCGATTCGTCAGCGATCTTGCGGCGTTTCCACGCGAGGAGATCGCTGACGAATCGGGGTTTTCTTTGGGGCTGTGGATGACGAAGTACGCGGCGGCGCTCGTCGTACGACGATGCCTGGATGCGCGAGGTACCTACCCCACCCCCCACGCCCGATGCGTCAGCGATCACTCCGCGGGGCAACCGCTCGTATTCGCCGACGAATCGGTATCCGGAGCTAGCCGACGTCGGCCAAGCGCAGCACTGGGTGCTGAGCCGGGCCCAGCTGCGCGATGCCGGATGGGACCGACATCGGGTCGATCGTGAGATCACGGTCGGCCGGTGGTCGGACCCTGCCCCGAGCGTGGTGGCGCTGCAGAACGGCGCGCTGGATCGCGTCCAGCGACTCTGGTTGGGGATTCTCCATGCTGGACCGGGCGCCGTCCTCACCCATGCAACGGCCTGCGAGGTGGCGGGATTGAAGTGGACCGACGATCCCCAGATCCACGTGCTCACCCCTCGGGGTGACCTGGTCGCGCCGCTGCCCGGCTATCGGTTCCACCAGAGCCGGCGTCGGTTCCGGGACTGGCTCGCCACGTCGCAGGAGCTCCCGCCGCACATCGACATCGAGCACGCCGTGCTGCTCACCTCGGAACGGGATCGCCATCTACGCCGGGCGATCGGGCGCATGGCAGCAGCGGTGCAGCAGCAACTCACTACTGCTGACCGACTCATGGCCGCGAGCGTCCAGATCCGCAAGCTGCGCCACGGTCACCTGTTCCGGTTGATGCTGGGCGACATCGCCGGCGGTGCCCAGTCGTTCGCCGAGATCGACATCGTGCGGCTCTGCACTGAGGCGGGCCTAGAGCGGCCGGTACGTCAGAGTCGGCGCCGCGACGCTTCGGGACGGTGGCGCTACCTGGACCTCGAGTGGACGCGCCCCGATGGCCGCGTCGTCGTCCTCGAGGTCGACGGCTCGTTTCACCAGCGGACTGAGCACTGGTGGCGTGACAAGAAGCGCGAGCGCGACGTCGTGATCTCCGGCCGCGTCGTACTCCGATGCGCGACGGTCGAGCTCCGCCTCGACCCCGACGGCGTGATCCGGGACCTCCGAGCGGCCGGCGTACCCCCAGCCCAACCCCGATTCGTCAGCGATCGCTCCGCGTGACAACGCCGCAAGATCGCTGACGAATCGGGGTTGGTGTCGGGGTTAGCGGTTGAGCCAGGCTTCGAAGGCGGTGAAGTCGTACGGGCGGCCCAGGAAGTCGGCGACCAGGTCGGCGGCGTCCTTGCTGCCACCCGCCGCCAGGATGTTGTCGCGGTAGCGGTACGAGACGTCGGTGTCGAACATGTTCTCCCGGTCGAACGCCGAGAAGAGGTCCTTGGCGATGACCAGGCTCCACATGTACGTGTAGTAGCCCGAGCCGTACCCCTCGAGGTGCCCGAACGACGCGTGGAAGTGCGTCCCCGGGATGTACGAGAACAGGTCGTACTGCGCCTGCAGCGCCTGCATCGCGGCGGTCAGGTCATCGGGCACCCGGTGATGCAGCGAGTACGACAGCGCGGCGTAGAACATCTGCGTCCGCGCGTGGAACCCCTTGCCGAACTCGTCGGCGGCACGCATCTTCTCGACGAGCTCACGCGGGATCGTCTCCCCCGCCTCGTTGGTGGCGAACGACTGCAGGATGTCGGCGTCCCAGGCCCACTCCTCGAGCATCTGTGACGGCGCCTCGACGAAGTCCCACTCGGTCGCGACCCCGGAGAAACGCGCCCACGGATGATCACCGGCCAGCACGTGGTGCACGAGGTGGCCGAACTCGTGGAACAGCGTCACGACGTGCGAGTGCTCCATCAGCGTCCGGGAGAAGTTGCACACCAGCACGCCCTCGGCGAGCTGCCGATCCTTGATGCCCGGCACCAGGTCGAACTGCGCGGCATGCGAATACTTGCCGGCTCGCGGGTGGAGGTCGAGGTGGATCCGACCCAGCCGCTGGCCGTCGCGCATCACGTCGTACGACGTGACCTCCTCGTGCCAGCTGACGGCGTCCTCGACCTCGACGTACTCGATCCCGAACAGTCGCCCGGTCACGTCGAGCAGACCGGCGCGCACCTTCGTGAAGTCGAAGTACGTGCGGACCTGCTGCGCGTCGACGTCGAAGTTCTCGCGGCGGATCACCTCGGCGTAGAACGCGCGGTCGGTGCTGTCGACGGCGGCGACGTCGGGGTGGTCCTGCTGCAGCCGCTCGAGGAGGACGCCGTAGTCGCGCCGACCCGCAGCCTCCGAAGCGGTCGCGATCCGGTCGATGAACTCCGGGATCGCGTCCCCCTTGCCGATCATCTTGATCTCGGCGTCGTACGACGGCCAGTCCGGGTAGCCGAGCAGACGGGCGTGCTCGTCGCGGAGCTCGAGGAGCTCCTTGAGCAGGACGTCGTTCTCGGGCCAGGCCCGGTTCTGGTACTCGTGCACCAGCCGCGCGCGCGCACCACGGTCGCGGCCGAAGGTCATGTACGGCAGGTAGTCGGGGTACTCGGTGGTGATCACGACCTTGCCGTCTTCGCCCGGCTTGTGGGCTTCGACGAAGTCCGCGGGGAGGCCGTCGAGCTGCTCGGGGTCGAGGGAGACGCTGCGCACACCGTCGCGGATGTTCTTCGAGAACTCCTGCGCGACCTCGGTCTCGCGCTCGGCCAGGGCCCGGAGCCGGTCACGGGTCTCGTCGTCCTGGTCGACACCGGCCCGCCGGAAGTCGCGGAGCGACAGCGTCAGCACGCGCCGACCGCCCTCGTCGAGCGCGTTGGCGTCCACGGCCTCCAGTACGTCGAACAGTGCGCGGTCCAGGCCGATCTCGGTGAGCAACCGGTGGGCGTCCTGCTCCGCCCGCTCACCTCGGGATCGCACCGCCACGTCGGGGTGCACGTTCGACAGCAGCGACGCCACGGCGAACGCGTTGCCCAGCGCGAGACTGACGTCGTTCCAGAGCGCGAGTGTCTCGGTCGCACCGCGCTCGGCCGACTTGAGGTCGGCGACCAGGGCGCGGACCCGGTCCAGGTGGTCGTCCACCCGGCTGCCGAGCCAGCCCTCCCAGTCGGAGTCGGGCAGGGCAAGCGGGTTCAGGTCAGCAGTCACCGGGCGAGCCTAGCCAGGCGAGGCCACTGCCCAAAGTCGATTACCCGCGAGCCGTGGCGACACGGCGCCCGGACGGTGCTGGGGCGGTTGCCGGCTGGGTCAGGCCGACTTCTTCTTCTTGGCCTCGGGCTCGCGCGGCACCAGCGTCGGGTTCACGTTGTCGCTGACGACCTCGCCGGTCACGACGACCTTGGCGACGTCCTCGCGCGACGGCACGTCGTACATCACGTGGAGGAGGACCTCCTCGATGATGGCGCGCAGCCCACGAGCACCCGTGCCCCGGACCATCGCCAGGTCGGCCACGGCGTCCACGGCGTCGGGCGTGAACTCGAGCTCGACGCCGTCGAGCTCGAAGAGCTTCTGGTACTGCTTGACGAGCGCGTTGCGCGGCTCGGTCAGGATCTCGACGAGCGCCTCGCGGCTGAGCTTGTCGACGGTCGCGATGACCGGCAGCCGGCCGATGAACTCGGGGATCAGTCCGAACTTCAGGAGGTCCTCGGGCATGACCTCGGAGAAGATCTTCTCGCTGTCACGCTCGGCCTTGGTCTGCAGCTCGGCACCGAAGCCGAGACCCTTCTTGCCGATCCGCTGCTCGACGATGTGCTCGAGACCGGAGAACGCACCACCGACGACGAAGAGGATGTTCGTCGTGTCGATCTGGATGAACTCCTGGTGCGGGTGCTTGCGGCCGCCCTGCGGGGGCACCGAGGCGGTCGTGCCTTCGAGGATCTTCAGCAGCGCCTGCTGCACGCCCTCGCCGGAGACGTCGCGGGTGATCGACGGGTTCTCCGCCTTGCGGGCGACCTTGTCGATCTCGTCGATGTAGATGATGCCCGTCTCGGCCTTCTTGACGTCGTAGTCAGCAGCCTGGATGAGCTTGAGGAGGATGTTCTCGACGTCCTCGCCGACGTACCCGGCCTCGGTCAGCGCCGTGGCGTCGGCGATCGCGAAGGGGACGTTGAGCATCCGGGCCAGCGTCTGCGCGAGGTAGGTCTTGCCGCAACCGGTCGGCCCGATGACCAGGATGTTCGACTTCGCCAGCTCGACGGTCTCGTCCTTGCCGTGCCGGGCGCCGGTGGTGACGCCGGCCTGGACCCGCTTGTAGTGGTTGTAGACCGCTACGGCGAGCGCCTTCTTGGCGGTCTCCTGGCCGATCACGTACGAGTTCAGGAAGTCGAAGATCTCGCGAGGCTTGGGAAGCTCCTCGAGGCCGACCTCGGTCCCCTCGCTGAGCTCCTCCTCGATGATCTCGTTGCAGAGGTCGATGCACTCGTCGCAGATGTAGACACCCGGACCTGCGATGAGCTTCTTGACCTGCTTCTGGCTCTTTCCACAGAAGGAGCACTTCAGCAGGTCGCCACCGTCACCGATGCGTGCCACAGGCACGCCTCCTCACGACTCGGGCCAGGCCTGGTGCGGACCCGGACCGGGTCCGCACCCTCTGGCTGGTTCGTCCAAACTTCGAATTCGAAGGTACCCCGTCGCGCCCCCGAATGGGATGGGACACGGCGAGTCGCTCCGGACAGTGCTGGTGGCTCAGGCCACCGGAAGCGAGCTCGAGCGCGACTCGAGGATCGCGTCGATCAGGCCGTACTCCACCGCCGCGTCCGCCGTGAGGATCTTGTCGCGCTCGATGTCGCGGCTGACCTCCTCGACGTCCTTGCCGGTGTGCTCCGCGATCATCTTCTCCAGCAGCTCGCGCATCCGCAGGATCTCGTTGGCCTGGATCTCGATGTCCGAGGTCTGGCCGTACGAGCCCTCCGTGTAGGGCTGGTGGATCAGGATCCGGCTGTTGGGCAGCGCGAGCCGCTTGCCGGGGGTGCCGGCCGCCAGCAGGATCGCCGCGGCCGAGGCAGCCTGGCCCAGGCAGACCGTCTGCACGTCCGGCTTGATGAACCGCATCGTGTCGTAAATCGCTGTCAGTGCGGTGAACGAGCCGCCGGGGCTGTTGATGTAGATCGAGATGTCCCGGTCGGGGTCCATCGTCTCGAGGCAGAGCAGCTGCGCCATCACCGCGTTGGCGATGTCGTCGCTGATCGGCGTACCGAGGAAGATGATCCGCTCCTCGAAGAGCTTGGCGTAGGGGTCGATCCGACGGAAGCCGTACGACGTGCGCTCTTCCCACTGCGGGATGTAGTAGTTCATGTTCGGCGAGGCGTGCTCGGGGGCCCGCCCGGTCGCGCTGCCGGACATGCCTCCGGACAGGCCGGGGATGTTCATGCTGGTCATCTCAGCCCTCACTTCTTCGCGGCCGGACGGCCCTGGTCGGCGACCTGGCCGGCGTTCGCGACGACCTTGTCGATGAAGCCGTACTCGAGCGCCTGGTCGGCGGTGAACCAGCGGTCGCGGTCGGCGTCGCGCTCGACCTGCTCGAGGTCCTGGCCGGTGTGCTCGCTGATCAGGCGGAAGAGCACCTGCTTGATGTGCAGCGACTGCTGGGCCTGGATCTTGATGTCCGAGGCCGAGCCGCCCATGCCACCCGACGGCTGGTGCATCATGATCCGCGCGTGCGGGAGGGCGTAGCGCTTCCCCTTCGCGCCGGCGCACAGCAGGAACTGCCCCATCGACGCGGCCAGGCCCATGCCCACGGTCGCGACGTCGTTGGAGATGTAGTTCATGGTGTCGTAGATCGCCATGCCGGCGTCCACCGAGCCGCCGGGGCTGTTGATGTAAAGGAAGATGTCCGCTTCTGGGTCCTCGGCGTTGAGGAGCAGCATCTGCGCGCAGATCGCGTTCGCGTTCTGGTCGCGCACCTCGGATCCGAGGAAGACGATGCGCTCCTTGAGGAGCCGCTGGTAGATGTGGTCGTCGAGGCCGTAGCTCGTCCCGCCACCGTTCATCTGGATCTCAGTCACGTCCCCGACCCTAGCCGGAAGCCACCCCACATCCACGGGGTATCCCCCCGTGTTCGCCAACAGCGGACGTCGACCTAGCCGCTCCCCCGGCTCGCCGGGCCCGACCGGGTGTCAGGCGGGAGCCGAGCCGTTCTCGATCGTGGCCTTGATCTGCTCCAGGGTCGATCGGATCCCGGCGGCCAGCTCGACGTCGTGGCCCGCGGCTCCACCGATGAGCGGACCCATCAGCCGGGTGGCCGGCGCGACCTTGGCGAGCTCGCGCCGACCGGTCAACCGGGTGCCCGACGGGGTGGGCTCCAGCTCGTAGATCCAGGTGGCGCCGCTCTCGCGCGTCTTCCACGCAACGGCGCGACCAGGCTCGAACCGGGTCACCTTCGAGGTGGTCGGCCAGGCGACGTACTTGCGGCGGTTGATCCCGACCAGGTTCATCCCCAGCCGCGGTTGCTTCGCGCCGATCACGAACAGCCGGCGCAGCTCGGGGCTCCACTCGGGCATCCGGGCAACGTCGGAGACGACCGCCCAGACCGCGTCGGGAGTGGCGTCGATGTCGACGGAGGCGCTGATCGGCAGGGGCTGGGACATGGTTCTCCAGTGGTCGAGTTGGTCGAGTTGGTTGCGGTACGGGTCAGGCAAGCCAGGTGCGGAGGGCTTCGTACACCTCGGGATGGTTGAGCAGGTCGAAGTGGCCGCCGCGAATGTGCAGGACGTCGGCGTCGGGGAACATGTCGCGGCCACGGCGCGGTCGCCCGGTGGCCGACGGGTACCGCACCAACATGTCGCCCAGCACTTCGCTCAGGGGATGCCGGTGCGAGCTGTGCAGGGTGGCGGCGACGAGCCGGTAGCGAGCGTTCGGGAGGTTCTGGACGTCGGGCGCGAGCCCGGCGCGGAGGTTCAGGATGCCGACGGACCGGTACTCGAGGATCCGGCCGAACGGCGCAGCCTCCGGGAGCCGACCCAGCAGCGCCGTCCCGAGATGGATCCCGCGTTCGATCGGTGCTCCGAGGTGGGGCGTGCCGAGGGTGACGACGTCCGTGACCCGGGCATGCCAAGGGGTCTCGGTCTGCAGGTCGACGGCGCAGGCCGCGCGGATGATCAGGCCGCCCATCGAGTGCCCGACGAGCGCGATCCGACGGACGTCGGTCGGCCAGGCGGCGACCAGCCGGTCGAGCAGGCTGGCCAGCGCGACGCCGTTCTCGGCGATCGGTAGGCCGGTGTTGGCGCGCAGGAAGACCGGCGACCAGCCCTCCACCTTCAGCCGCGTGCCGTAGCTGCCTCCGGTCTCATGGCGTCGCAGGTTCCACGCCTCGTCGGTCTCGCCGAGCCCGTGGAGGAAGACGACGACGTCGTCCGTGGCATCGGGGAACGCCTCAGCGAGAGCCTCGCGCTGCGGTACGACGTCACGACCGTCGACGCGCACGGCGAGCTCGATCGCCAGCTCGGCGCGCTCCTCGGCCAGCCGATCGCCGATCACGCCGTTGACGACCGCGACCAGGAACCGGCCCCGGCCGGAGTCCTCGAGACGCGGCCCGATGCCGCGCCGGTCGGCGGCACGAAGCGCACGGCTGGACCCGTCGAGGCCGGCGCCGATCCCGGCGTACACGCTGGCGGCGATCCGGTCGTGGCCTGCCTGGATACCGCGAGCGGCCCCGCCCGTGGCCAGGTTCACCGCCCCGTAGACGCGGCGTCCGACGGCGTCGTGCACGTCGCGCGCGGTCCCGACGACGACCTCGTCGGCCACGTCAGCGGCCAGGGCCAGCGCGCCCAGCACGCCGGCGCGGCGGGCCTGGGTGCGGCGGCGGGTCGTCACGGTCCGAGTCTCCGGGCATACCGCAAGTAGGTCAACGAGGTGTCCGTCACCAAACGCAACGACGCCCCCCGTGCAGGAACGGGGGGCGTCGAAAAGCGAGCGAGGATCAGGCCTCGGTCGACTCCTCGGCCGGGGCGTCGGCCTCGGCGGACTCGTCGGTCGGCTCGGCGATGGTGCCGTCGGGCTGGAGGTTCTTCAGCTCGACGTGGTTGCCGGACTCGTCGGTGACGGTCGCGGCCTCGACGATCAGGGCCAGCGCCTTGCCGCGCACGACCTCAGCCACCATCTCGGGCACGTGGTTGTGCTCGACCATGTGCTGGATGAACTCCTGCGGGTTCTGACCGGACTGCTGCGCACGACGGAACAGGTGCTCCTGGAGCTCGCCCTCGTTGACGGCGATCTCCTCCTTCTTCGCGACCTGGTCGAGCACGAACTGGGCAGCGACCGCGTCGCGGACCCGCTTCTCGAGGTCGGCCTCGAACTCGTCGACCGTCTGCTCCTCGGAGTCGAGGTACTGGTCCATCGTCATGCCGGCGTACGCGAGCTGCTGCTCGATGCTGTCGCGACGGGCCTTCAGCTCGGCCTCGACGACGGCCTCGGGCAGCGGCACCTCGACCATGTCGAGGATCTTCTCGAGCACCGCGTCACGAGCGGCCGAAGCCTGCTCGAGGCGCTTGCCGCGCTGGAGGCGGGTGCGGACGTCGTCGGTCAGCTCGGCGACGGTGTCGAACTCCGACGCGGTCTGGGCGAACTCGTCGTCGAGCTCGGGGAGCTCCTGCTCCTTGACCGCGGTCACCTTGACCTCGACGTCGACGTCCTCGCCGAGCTGGTCGCCACCGACGAGCTGCGACCCGAAGGTCTTCTCGTCGCCGGCAGCCATGCCCGCAAGCGCCTCGTCGAGGCCCTCCAGCATGCCGCCGCGGCCGACCTGGTAGCTCATGCCGCTGACCTCGGCGCCCTCGACGACCTCGCCGTCCTTGCGCGCGACCAGGTCGAGGGTCACGAAGTCACCCTCGGCGGCGGCGCGCTCGACGTCGTTCAGGCTCGCGAAGCGCTCGCGCAGGCTCTGCACCTGGGTCTCGACGTCCTCGTCGGAGACGGCGATGTCGTCGACGGTGACGGAGAGCCCGTTGTAGTCGGGGAGCTCGACCTCGGGACGGATGTCGACCTCAGCCGTGAACTCGAGGGTGTCATTGTCCTCGAGCTTGGTGATGTCGATCTCCGGCTGGGCGAGGGGCTCGAGCTCGTTGGCCTGCAGCGCCTCGACGTACAGCTTCGGCAGGGCCGCGTTGATGGCCTCGTCGAGGACGGCGCCACGGCCGACCTGGCGGTCGATGACGCCCGGCGGAACCTTGCCTCGGCGGAAGCCCGGCACGTTGATCTGCTGGGCGATCTTCTTGTACGCCGCGTCGAGGCTCGGCTTGAGCTCCTCGAAGGGCACCTCGACGGTGAGCTTGGCCCGGGTCGGGCTCAAAGTCTCGACGGCGCTCTTCACAGGTGATTCTCCTCAGTTGCGATGGACATGCGATAGGACAAGGGGGTGACTCGGTGAATCTGTTCAGCCCCCGCCGAACGTGATCGGCCAGACGGCGACCACGGATGGCACATGCAGGGCATGGTCGGGGCGACAGGACTCGAACCTGCGATCTCCTGCTCCCAAAGCAGGCGCGCTAGCCACTACGCTACGCCCCGATGTCGAGCCCCCGGCAGGGAGCCCCAGGGAGTCTAGTCGACATGACGGCGCGGCCTGTAATCGTCTGTGGGCGGCGCCACGCGGGGAGGGCACCGATTGGAACAGGAGTTCGCTCCTGTGGCACGATTGACCCGCTCGGACATCGTCCGAACTCTCCGCGGATGTAGCTCAATGGTAGAGCCCTAGTCTTCCAAACTAGCTACGCGGGTTCGATTCCCGTCATCCGCTCCACACTCGACGAGGCGCTCCGCTCAGGGGCGCCTCTTCGCGTCTCAGCGCCGGTGCAGCATGAACAGCGCGCGGTCGTCGTTCAGCGACTCGATCTGGTCGATCAGGCGACGAGCACCGTGCTCGAAACCCTGCCGGAGCAGCCGCTCGCCCTGCCCCAGCAGCTTGTCGATGCCCAGCGAGATGTCGCGCTGCGGCGTCTCGACCAGGCCGTCGGTGAACATCAGCAGGGCGTCGCCCCGCTGGATGCTGCCGCGCAGCACATCGAAGTCGGCGTCGGCCATCAGCCCCAGCACCGGACCGTCCGTCTCGTGCACGGCCCACCGGCCCGAACCGGCGCGCAGCTGGACAGCTGGCGGGTGGCCGGCGGAGCGGATCTCGAAGTCGCCGGTGACGAGGTCGATCGACAGGTGGACGGCGGTGGCGAAGCCCTCGCTCCAGTCCTGCCGGAGGAGGTACTCGTTGGCTGCGGGCAGGAAGTCGGACGCCGGAAGCGCCCCGAGCAGACCGCCGAACGCGCCCGAGAGCAGCAGCGATCGCGTGCCCGCCTGCTCCCCCTTGCCGGAGACGTCGACGACCGCCACCTGGAGCCAGCGCTTGTCGGTCGACAGCGACGCCACCATGAAGTCGCCTGCGAACGACGACGCCCCGGCCGACCGGGTCACCGACTCGGCGTACCAGTTCTGCGGCAGCGTGGGCAGCACGCCCTGCTTGCTGATCCGCTCCCGGAGGTCGACCAGCATCGACTCACCGAGTGACCCGGCGACGCCCAGTCGTGAGCGACGGAACGACGAGACGAGCACGATCAGGCCGATCGCGAAGGCCACGACGATGGCACCGACCCGAAGCCCGTCGAGGAGCTCGTCGGCCGTGGCCGCCACGATGATCACCAGGACCCCGAGCACGAACACCACGAACCACGGAAGCGTCCGGGGGCTCAACACGATGTTGCCGATGACGATCGGGATCGCGACGACGCCCGGCGGCACGACGTCGACCCACGCGTAGATGGTGAAGCCGAGGAACAGGCTCATGACCGTGAGGGCGGCGACCCAGCTCGACTCGGAGGTCCGCAGCCGCCGCACCGAGCGAGTCCAGCGTCGGGTCAGCACCTGACGGACAGGCACGACGGTCAGGCGGTCGGAGTGGGGGGCGGCGACCACGCCCCCGACCCTAGTGCCAGGCCCGCGACCTCGCGCAAGTTCTTCGCTATTGCTCAGACGCTGCGCGCCCGGGATCGGAAGGTCGGTTGGCAGCGCGGACACCAGAACAGGTTGCGTCCCTCCAGCTCCGCCGTCCTGACCCGGGATCCGCAGACGTGGCACGCCTGCTCGTGTCGGCGGTAGACGTAGACCTCGCCTCCGTGGTCGTCCCGACGCGGCGGCCGGCCCATCGCCTCGGGCGTGTGCTCGGGACGCACGGTATCGATGCGCCCGGTCCGCACGCCCTCCTGCATCAGCTCGACCAGGTCGGCCCAGATCGCTTCGAACTGACCGCGCCGCAGCGTGTTCCCCGGCCGCAGCGGGTGCAGCCGGTGTCGGAACAGCACCTCGGCGCGGTAGACGTTGCCCACGCCGCCCATGACCGCCTGGTCCATCAGCAGGGCGCCCACCGGCTTCTTGCTCCGGCTGATCCGCGCCCACGCGCGTCCGGGGTCGGCGTCGTCCCGCAGCGGGTCGGGCCCGAGCCTGGCGAGGACAGCCTGCCGCTGCTCGGCCGTCACGAGGGCGCAGGTGACCGCGCCCCGCAGGTCGCCGTACGCCGGCCGCTCCCCCGCCGCCACCAACCGGAGGCGTACCTGACCCACCGGGCCCGGTGCTTCACCTCGGGCGAGGGTGAACGTTCCGATCAGCCCTAGGTGGACGTGTACGAAGTGCCCGCCGTCGAACTCGACGAAGAGGTGCTTGCCCCAGGCCTGCGCGTCGACCAGGCGGGTGCGGTCGAGCAAGGCGGCGGCGTCCGCGAAGCGACCTTGCGGCGACGACACGGCGACGACACGGCCGCCGAAGAGCTCGCGCAGCTCACCCGCAAGGCGGTGCAGCGTGTGACCCTCGGGCATGCGCGCTGCGTCGGGCTAGGCGCCGTGACCGAGTGCCGACTCGGGCAGCGGCGGAAGGTTGGCGGTCTTCTCGTAGTCGGCGAGCATGGCGATCCGCCGGCTGTGCCGCTCCTCACCCGAGTACGGGGTGCCGAGGAAGACCTCGATGAACCGGGTCATGTCCTCGAGCGTGTGCATCCGGCCGCCGACCGAGACGACGTTGGCGTCGTTGTGCTCGCGCGCCAGTACGGCGGTCTCCTCGCTCCACACCAACGCAGCCCGTACGCCCTTCACCTTGTTCGCCGCGATCTGCTCGCCGTTCCCCGACCCGCCGATGACGACGCCGAGGCTGTCCAGGCCGTCGTGCTGGTCGGCCGCCACGGACTCGGCGGCCCGCAGGCAGAACACCGGGTAGTCGTCGAGAGCGTCGTAGACGAACGGTCCGTGGTCGACGGCTTCGAAGCCGTTGTCAGCGAGCCAGTTGAGCAGGTGCTCCTTGAGCTCGAGGCCGGCGTGGTCAGATCCGAGGTGTACGCGCATGGGCGGATTCTCGCAGACACTTCGGCGTCGCCGACGCGGCGGTGAGCCACAGGGAAGCCGACCCTGTGCAAGGCTGCCCCATGAGACTCGTACGCCTGCAAGCCGTGACCGAGAAGCTGCGCGAGTCCTTCTGGATCGTTCCCGCGCTCTTCCTGGCGGCGGCCCTCGCGGGAGGCATCCTGCTCCCGCACGCCGACGTCGCGGCGGACGGCGCACTGGGTCGGCTCGTCTTCGCCGGCGACTCCGACGGCGCGCGCGGGGTGCTCGGCGCCATCGCCGGCTCGGTCATCACGGTCACCAGCCTCACGTTCTCCCTCACCGTCGTCACCCTGCAGCTGGCGTCGAGCCAGTTCTCGCCGCGCCTGCTCCGGACGTTCCTCCGCGACCTGCGCAACCAAGCAGTGCTCGGCGTGCTGCTCGCGACGTTCTTGTACAGCCTGACCGTGCTTCGTGTGGTGGGCCCTGGTGGCCCGAGCGGGGCGGACGGCGTTCCCGACCTCGCCGTGACGGTCGCCTACTTACTCGTGCTGGCCAGCGTCCTGGCGTTGGTGTGGTTCATCCAGCACATCGTCGACGTCATCCGCGTGGACACCCTGATGGGTGACGTGCGCGCGGAGACCCGTTCTCTGATCGACCGGATCTACCCGGCGGACGACACGGGCCTTCCCGACGACATCACCATGGACCTGCCCCTGAACGGCCGGCCGGTCAAGGCCCGCACATCCGGCTTCCTGCTCGCCACCGACGCCGAGTCACTGTGTGCCTGGGCCACGGAGCGCGACCTCACGGTGTCCGTCGACTGCACGCCCGGGACCTGGGTCACGCAGGGCACTCCCTGGGCGCGGATCTGGGGAGCCGAGCCGGACGACGCCATCGTGGAGGCGCTCGGCGCTCGCGTCGCGTTCGGTGGCGAGCGCACCCAGCAGCAGGACGTCGACTTCGGCATCCGGCAGCTCATCGACGTCGCGGCCAAGGCGCTCTCGCCGGGGGTCAACGACCCCACCACCGCTGTGCACGCGCTCGGTCACGTGACCGACCTGCTGGCCCACCTCACGCAGCGGACGCTGGGCACTGTGTTGATCCGCGACGACAACGGGACGGTTCGGGCTGCCCTGGCGAGGCCCTCGTTCGCCGACTACCTGGAAGAGGCATGCGGGCAGGTCCGACGGTACGGCGCCGACGAGCCCGACGTCGTGCACTCGCTGCTCGACCTACTGGCCGACGTCGGGAGCCAGGTGACGACGGTGCAGCGGCTGGACGCCGTCCGGCTGCAGCTCGCCGCCCTCGCCACCGATGCCCGACGTGAGATCGAGTCGCCTCACGACGCCGCCGCCGTGGGGCGGCACCTCGAGGACGTCGAGAGCCTCCTCGACTCGGTGCGCGTCAGCCCTCGAGCCGGCTGAGCTCCTCGTCGACGACCGACGGGTCGAGCTTGGTGAAGACCGGGGTCGGCTTCTCGATCGGCGTGCCAGCGACGATCGGCTTGCGCTCCCAGCGCGGGGTGGCGGTGTAGTCGCCGGTCAGGATCGGGTACGACGGTCCGCCGTCGAGGTCGTCGACCTCTTCGATCACCGGCATCGGGGCGACGTCGCCGCTGCCGCCGAGCACCCGGTCGATGGAGTTCGCCGCGTGCGGCAGGAACGGGGCCAGGATCAGGTTGCAGTCCGCCACGGCCTGCGCCGTCACGTGCAGGACCGTGCCGAGCCGCTCGCGCTGCTCGTCGCGCCTTGAGCTGCCACGGCGCCATGTCGGAGACGTACTTGTTGACCTCGGCGACCGTCCTCATCGCCTCGCCGAGCGCCTGCTTCTGCCGGTGCCGCTCGATCAGCCCGCCGACGGTGTCGAAGGCCGCCTCCACGGTTGCGAGCAGCTGGCGGTCGGCGTCGGTCGAGCTTCGCCGGCCGCCGGGATCTCGCCGAAGCTCTTGGCGACCATCGTGGCGGTGCGGTTGACCAGGTTGCCCCAGCCCGCCACCAGCTCGTCGTTGTTGCGGCGGACGAACTCCGCCCACGTGAAGTCGCTGTCCTGGTTCTCCGGCCCGGCCGCAGCAGATGAAGTAGCGCAGCGCGTCAGGCTGGTAGCGCGCGAGCACGTCGCGGACGTAGATCACGACCGCCTTCGAGGACGAGAACTTGCGGCCCTCCATGGTGAGGAACTCGCTCGAGACCACCTCGGTGGGCAGGTTCAGCCGCCCGTACGTCGCCCGGCTCCCCGCCGCGGCTCCCCCGGCCGTCGTACGCCAGCAGCTCGGCCGGCCAGATCTGGGAGTGGAAGGTGATGTTGTCCTTGCCCATGAAGTAGTACGACAGCGCCTGCTCGTCGCCGCCCTCGTTCCACCACTCGCGCCAGCGCTCGGGGTCACCGGTACGCCGGGCCCACTCGATCGAGGCCGACAGGTAGCCGATGACCGCGTCGAACCAGACGTAGAGCCGCTTGGTGGGCTGGTCGATCCAGCCCTCGAGCGGCACCGGGATGCCCCAGTCGATGTCGCGCGTCATCGCCCGAGGGCGGATGTCGTCGAGGATGTTCTGGCTGAACTTGATGACGTTGGGCCGCCAGGTGCCGGAGGACTCCCGCTCGTCGAGCCACTCCTTGAGCGCGTCGGCGAGCGCCGGCAGGTCGAGGAAGAAGTGCTGCGTCTCGACGAACTCAGGCGTCTCGCCGTTGATCCGGCTGCGCGGGTTCTTGAGCTCGGTCGGGTCGAGCTGGTTGCCGCAGTTGTCGCACTGGTCGCCGCGCGCGCCGTCGTACCCGCAGATCGGGCAGGTCGCCCTCGATGTAGCGGTCGGGCAGGGTGCGGCCGGTCGACGGGGAGATCGCGCCGTGCGTCGTCTGCTCGACCATGTAGCCGTTGGCGTGCACGGTGCGGAACATCTCCTGCACCACGGCGTAGTGGTTGCGCGTGGTGGTGCGGGTGAAGAGGTCGTACGACAGGCCGAGCGCGGCCAGGTCCTCGACGATGATCCGGTTGTTGCGGTCGGCGAGCTCGCGCGGCGGTCACGCCCTCCGCGTCGGCCGCCACCAGGATCGGGGTGCCGTGCTCGTCGGTACCCGAGACCATCAGTACGTCGTGGCCGGCCATGCGCATGTAGCGGCTGAACACGTCGGAGGGGACGCCGAAACCGGCCACGTGGCCGATGTGGCGGGGGCCGTTGGCGTACGGCCAGGCGACGGCGGACAGCACTTTGCTCATGGCGGTGATCCTATTGAAGGGGTGGCGCCTGCCCGACGCCGGTGCTCCGCGCGAGACGAAGCGTTGGTCCGACCGGCCCGATCGGACCTAGGAGAAGTCCGGCCCCTTCTCACGTGAGCGCTTCAGCTCGTAGAAGCCGGGGGTGCCGGCGACGAGCAGCACGCCGTCCCAGAGCCGTCCGGCGTCCTCGCCCTTCGGCGCCGGCGTGACGACGGGGCCGAAGAACGCGACACCGTCGACGCTGATGACCGGGGTGCCGACCTCCTGGCCGACCTGGTCCATCCCGCCGTGGTGCGACTTGGCCACGTCGTCGTCGTACTCGGTGGAGTCCATCGCGTCGGCGAGCGAGGTCGAGAGGCCGACCTCGGCCAGCGACTCCTCGATGAGGGACCGGTCGATCTCGCGGCCCTCGAGGTGGATCCGGTTGCCCATCGCCGTGTACAGCGGCAGCAGGACGTCATCGCCCTCGGCCTGTGCGGCGGCGATCGCGACGCGGACCGGGCCCCAGGCGGGCTCCAGCATCTCCCGGTAGTCGGCTGAGATGTCCTTGTCCTGGTTCAGGTAGGCGAGGCTCATCACGTGGAAGGACGGCGCGATGCGTCGTACCTCCGCCACCTCCAGCAGCCAGCGCGACGACATCCACGCCCAAGGGCAGAGGGGGTCGAACCAGAAGTCGACGGGGGTGCGCTCGGTCGGCTCATGCACAGGGGTTCCGCTCCTCAAAGAGTCCCGAAAAAGGCGGTCCATACGTATATGCGAACACGCTGTATCGATTCGGTTATTCCTCACGGGCAATGTCAAGATGCCTGCATGCCTGGAACGAACCTCACTCGGGATGAGGCAGCCACTCGCGCCGCCCTCCTCAACGTCGACTCCTACGCCGTCGACCTCGACCTGACCACTGGAAGCACGACGACCTTCCGCTCGACCACGACCCTGCGGTTCCGGAGCTCGACGCCCGGCGCCGAGACGTTCGCGGACCTGGTCGACGCCGACATCCACGAGCTGACGCTCAACGGTCAGGCGCTGGACCCCGCCACGGCGTACGCCGACAGCCGGATCCAGCTCACCGACCTGGCGGCCGACAACGAGCTGCGTGTCGTCGCCGACCTGCCCTACAGCCACACCGGCGAGGGGCTGCACCGCTTCGTCGACCCCGCTGACGACCGGGTCTACCTGTACTCGCAGTGCGAGGTGCCCGACGCGCGCCGCATCTACACGACGTTCGAGCAGCCCGACCTGAAGTCGGTGTTCACGTTCACCGTGAAGGCGCCCTCGCACTGGAAGGTCGTGTCGAACGCCCCGACGCCCTCCCCCGTCGACGCCGGCGACGGCACCGCGGTGTGGAGCTTCCCGACGACGGAGCGGATGTCCACCTACATCACCGCGATCGTGGCCGGTGAGTACCACGAGGTGCTCGACAACTACTCCGGCAAGCACGGTGACATCCCGCTCGGCCACTACTGCCGCCAGTCGGTCGCGCCGTACCTCGACGTCGACGAGCTGGTGCTGATCACCAAGCAGGGCTTCGACTTCTTCGAGGAGCTCTTCGACTTCCCGTACCCGTTCCACAAGTACGACCAGCTCTACGTGCCCGAGTTCAACAACGGCGCGATGGAGAACGCCGGCTGCGTGACGCTGCGCGACGAGTACCTCCCCCGCAGCGGGCACGCCCGCTGGTTCTACGAGCAGCGCGCCAACACGATCCTGCACGAGATGGCGCACATGTGGTTCGGCGACCTCGTGACCATGCGCTGGTGGGACGACCTCTGGCTCAACGAGTCGTTCGCCGAGTGGGCCGCGACGCACGCCGCGGCGGAGGCCACGCAGTACGCCGAGGCCTGGACCGGCTTCACGAACCACCGCAAGAACTGGGCCTACCGTCAGGACCAGCTGCCCAGCACGCACCCGATCGCGGCCGACAACCACGACCTGGAGGCCGTCGAGGTCAACTTCGACGGCATCACCTACGCCAAGGGCGCCTCGGCGCTGAAGCAGCTGGTGGCGTACGTCGGGCTCGAGGCGTTCATCGCCGGCCTGCGCGCGTACTTCAAGCGGCACGCGTTCGGCAACAGCGAGTTCGCCGACCTGCTGAGCGCGCTCGAGGAGACCTCGGGCCGCGACCTGAACGCGTGGGCGCAGGCCTGGCTTCAGACCTCGGGCGTGAACACGCTGGTGCCGGAGTTCACGCTGGACGGCGACGGTGCGTTCGCGTCGTTCTCCGTCCTCCAGTCGGCGGATCCGGGCTACCCGACACTGCGTCCGCACCGGATCGGCGTCGGCCTCTACGACCGCGTCGACGGTCGCCTGGTCCGACGTACCAACGTCGAGACCGACGTCGTCGGCGAGCGCACCGAGGTGCCCTCGCTCGTCGGCGCCCAGCAGCCCGACCTGCTGCTGCTCAACGACGGCGACCTGACCTACGCCAAGATCCGCCTCGACGAGCGCTCGAAGAACACGGTGCTCGAGTCGCTCAACACCCTCGACGACTCGCTGGCGCGTGCGCTCTGCTGGTCGGCTGCCTGGGACATGACCCGCGACGCCGAGATCCGTGCGGGTGACTTCGTCTCGCTGGTGCTGCAGGGCCTCCCGGAGGAGACCGACGACACCGCGGCCAAGCAGCTCCCGGTCTACGTGAACGTGGCGATCGAGCAGTACGCCCACCCCTCGAAGCGCGACGCCCTGCGTGAGCGCTGGGAGGAGGGCTTCTGGAAGCTCCTCGAGGCCGCTGAGCCGGGGAGCGACCACCAGCTCACGTTCATGAAGTGCTTCGCCGGTACGACGGGCAAGCGGATCCCGCCCTCGTCGTACGGCGGCGCGGGGCGCAGCCCGAAGGCGCTCGACTTCATGGCCGGCCTGCTCGACGGCACGGCGACCCTGGAGGGCCTGAAGATCGACACCGACATGCGGTGGACGATCCTCATCGCGCTCGCCTCGGCCGGCCGGGTCGACCAGGCCCGGATCGAGCAGGAGATGGCGGGCGACAACACCATCTCGGGTCGTGAGAAGGCCGCCGCCGCGATCGCGACACTGCCCGACCACGACGCCAAGGAGGAGTCCTGGCTCAACGGCGCGATCCGGACCGACGTCGCCAACGAGACGCAGCGGCACATCGCGTACACGTGGGACGTCGCCGGCCAGCACGAGGTGCTCGCGCCGTACCTGGAGAAGTACCTCACTGCAGCGGAGACGATGTGGGAGGACCGGGGCGTGCAGATCGCCTCGACCGCGCTGGAGTACATGTTCCCGCGCGCGCTGACCAGCCAGGAGACGCTCGACCGGGTCGACACCTGGCTCGCCGAGTCGTCGGCCAACCCGGCGGCGAAGCGGTACGTCGGTGAGGGTCGCGACGACATCGCCCGCGCACTGAAGGCCCAGGCCGCCGACGCCGACTGACGCGCCAACCGGACGAACTGACCGGACTCATACGAAAGGGGCCCCGCACCATCAGGTGCGGGGCCCCTTCTCGTCGAGTGTTGGGTTAATCACCCTTGAGTGCTGCAAAAATTGCAGCACTCAAGGGGAAATGAGCCAGCACTCAACGGGAGGTGTCGGTGTGGAGCAGCGTCGGCCGGCGGGCGTGGTCGGCGAGCTGCATGACGCCGGCCTTGATTCCGCCGACCAGGTCACCCGCCGCGAAGGCGGTCTGCATGGTCATGGCGGCCAGCTTGACCTCGGCGTCGTCGAGAACCCGACGCGCCTCCGTGCCGGTCACGATCTCGAGGATGCGGGCAGCCGGGTCGACCAGGATCAGCACCGACCGGGCAGGTGCCACCAGGGCGGCGTGCAGCCGCTCGGCGAACGGGCGGGCCTCCTCGTCGGAGCCACCGACGTACACGGAGAACTCGTAGCGGCACATCGTCTCCGCGTCGCGCATGGCCCGGTCGATCTCGTGCCGCTCTGAGGCGGTGAAGGCGTCACCAGCTGGCACTTGCGCCACCTCGCTCGCCTGCGGACTCGAGGGCCTTCGGGTCGGCCTTGTCCACCTTCTCGAGACCGTCGCGAGGACCGCCGAACCACTCCGGCTCGTGCCTCCACGAGAGGCCGGGGTGGTACGTCGTCTCGCCGCGAGCCATCGACGGCAGGTAGGTCAGCAGCGCGATCAGCGCGAAGAGGCCGGCGGGGATCAGCACCAGCACCAGCAGGAACTGGAGCGGGTCGGTGACCGGGCGCTCTCCCCACTGCTCCGGCGCGGCCGCGAGGGCGGGCGACGCTCCGATCAGGAGCAGCGCCGCCGGGGTGAGCGCGAGTGCGCGCGTGACCCGTCGTACGACTGGGGTGTTGTGGGGGTTCGTCACGCCCCAAGGGTACCGAACCCGGTTTGAGGCCAGGACAGCGTCTCGTTACTGTCCCAAGCATGAACCAGCTCCAGACGACCCCCGACTGCGGAGCCGAAGACCAGTGGTGCACGTGGGTGGAGAAGACCACCGGCAACGTCTGGCTGGCCGAGGCCGCACACTGGCTGATCGCCAAGCCGGTGGCGCTCCTGACCCTGCTGGTGCTGGCCCTGATCCTGCGCTGGTTCCTGCACCGGATGATCGACCGGCTCACCCGCCGTGCCGCCGAAGGTCTTCCGACGCCGATGCTGCGTAACCGGCGTCGGATCCGCAGCGAAGGCGCCCCTGGCCGCCGTCGCCAGCCGTCGCGTGCAGCGTGCGCAGACGATGGGGTCGCTGCTGAAGAGCATCGCCTCGATCGCGATCTTCACGATCACCGGCATCACCGCGATGGCCGAGCTCGGCTTCCCGGTCGGGCCGCTGATCGCCAGCGCCGGCATCGTCGGTGTCGCCATCGGTTTCGGCGCGCAGAGCCTCGTCACCGACTTCCTCTCGGGCATCTTCATGATCGTCGAGGACCAGTACGGCGTGGGCGACGTGATCGACGTCGGCGAGGCGATCGGCACGGTGGAGGCGGTCGGCCTGCGGGTGACCCGGCTCCGCGACATCGACGGCACCGTCTGGTACGTCCGCAACGGCGAGATCATGCGCGTCGGCAACGCCAGCCAGAACTGGGCGCGCACCGTCCTCGACATCCCGGTCGCCTACACCGAGGACCTGCAGCGCGTGAAGCACGTGCTCCAGGACGTCGCCGACGACATGTGGGAGGACGAGGACTTCAAGGCGGTCATCATCGAGAAGCCCGAGGTGTGGGGCGTCCAGGAGCTCGGCCCCGACGCCTGCGTCGTACGCGTCACGCTGAAGACGGCCCCGCTCGAGCAGTGGGGCGTCGCCCGCGAGATGCGCGAGCGGATCAAGGCGCGCTTCGACTTCGAGAACATCGAGATCCCGCTGCCGCAGCGGGTCATCTGGCACCGCGACGAGACGGCCGCCGCGGCCGCCAACGGCGTCCCGCTCGACGGGAACGCGACCGGGGCCCCGGACGAGTCCGAGGCCCCTGCGCAGAAGCTCTGAGCGGTCAGCTCAGCGAGGCGCTCAGGGTGATCTTGGTGCCGGTCAGCGCCTGCGACACCGGGCAGTTGGCCTTGGCGTCCTCGGCGTGCGCGGCGAAGCCGTCGGCGTCCAGGCCCTCGACGGAACCGACCACCGTGAGGTGGACGCCGGTGATGCCTTCACCGGGCTGGAACGTCACGTCCGCCTTCGTGTCGAGCGCCTGCGGCGGGGTACCTGCCCGGCCCAGGATGCCCGACAACGCCATCGAGAAGCAGGACGAGTGTGCCGCTGCGATGAGCTCCTCGGGGCTGGTCTTGCCGTTCGGCTCCTCCGCGCGGGCCGGCCACGAGACGTCGAACGTGCCGAGCCCTGACGACTCCAAGGTGACCTGTCCGGCGCCCTCCTGGAGGTTGCCCTCCCAGTGGGTCTGTGCGGTGCGGGTGGTGGCCATCGTCGTTCTCCTTCAACTCGTTCACTCGGGGGGTCGTGTCCGACTCTTGCCGGGAAGGGGACAATAGACAAGTGAGCACCACACCTGACGCACCGACTTTCTACGACGAGATCGGGGGCTACCCGACCATCGCGAAGATCGTCGACCGCTTCTACGCCGGGGTGGCCGGCGACGAAGTGCTCCGACCGCTCTACCCGGAGGAGGACCTCGGCCCCGCGGCCGAGCGGTTCACGCTCTTCCTGGTGCAGTACTGGGGCGGGCCGACGACGTACTCCGACACCCGCGGGCACCCGCGGCTCCGGATGCGGCACGCGCCGTTCGCGGTGACGCCGAAGGCGCGTGACCACTGGCTGCTGCACTTCC
This sequence comes from uncultured Actinomycetota bacterium, assembly GCA_963768905.1. GTDB lineage: Bacteria > Actinomycetota > Actinomycetes > Propionibacteriales > Nocardioidaceae > Nocardioides_B. The sequence continues at coordinate 270,755 of CAVYJQ010000005.1, forward strand.
GGGCCGGTCTCGACGAGGCGAACCTCACCGCGGAGCAGGACGAGAAGTTCTGGGACTACGTCACCCACGCCGCCCAGTTCATGGTCAACAGCTTCGAAGAAGGCTGAGCCTCAGCTGACGACGACGGCGAGAAGCCGCTCGCGCTCCTCGGGGGTGAGCGGCCGCGACTGCTGCGTGGTCAGGTCGAAGGTGACGAGCACGGTCTCGGCGCGCGACAGCACCGAGTCGCCGTCCCGGATCTCGGAGGTCAGGCCGAACGACGAGGTGCCGACCCGGGTCACCCAGGTCTCGACGACGTACGGCTCGGCGCGGAACAGGATCGGACGCCTGTAGTCCACGTCGATCCGCGCCACCACGAGCCCGAGCTCCGACCCGGAGGTCGCGTGCCCCGACTTCGGCGAGGAAGACCAGCCGGGCCTCCTGGAAGTACTCGAAGTACTTCACGTTGTTGACGTGGCCGTACACGTCGACGTCGGAGAACCGGACGTGGCAGAGGTACTCGTGAAGACGCTCATGCCGTCTCCCCCACGGGCTCGAGGAAGCGGCCGAGCACCTCGCGTTCTCCGTCGCTGATCCGGCGCGGCCGCTCCTGGGCGAAGACGTACGGCGTGAGCACGCTGCGTGCGCCGGAGGTACACGCGCCGCTCGCCGTCGGGCAGCACGTCGAGGATCTCGTAGTCCATCGTGAACGTCGCCACGCGTATCTGGGACACCCACGACTCGATCCGCACCGGCTCGAACCGGAACACCAGCGGGTGGACGAACTCGACCTCGTGCCGTACGACGACCACCCCCTCGGCGAGCTGCTCGCCGCCCTGCACCGGGGCGTGCACCCGCAGCATGTCGACGCGCGACTCCTGGAGGTAGTCGACGTAGACCACGTTGTTCACGTGCCCCAGGGAGTCCATGTCTGCCCAGCGGAGCGGGCAGTGGTAGATGTGTCGCGCCACACAGTCATCCTCTCAGGGGTCCGATCTAGGCTGGGGGGCACCCTGTTCCCCCAGTCGTCCCTGTCGATATCGAGATCGGAGCTCCCCTCATGCCCGAGGCAGTGATCGTTTCGGCAGCACGCTCCCCCATCGGTCGCGCCAACAAGGGCTCACTGAAGGACCTGCGTCCCGACGACCTGAGCGCGACGATCATCCGGGCCGCCCTCGAGAAGGTCCCCGAGCTGGACCCGAGTGCGATCGACGACCTCTACCTCGGCTGTGGCCTGCCCGGCGGCGAGAGCGGCTTCAACATGGCCAGGATCGTCGCCGTGATGATGGGGTACGACGACCTGCCGGGCGCGACGATCACCCGGTACTGCTCCTCGTCGGTGCAGACCAGCCGGATGGCGTTCCACGCGATCAAGGCCGGCGAGGGCGACGTCTTCGTCTCGGCCGGTGTCGAGACGGTGTCCCGGTTCGCCAAGGGCAGCTCCGACCACCTGCCTGACACGAAGAACCCGGTCTTCGGCGACGCCGAGGCCCGCACGGTGACGGCCGCCAAGGGCGGCGTCGACTGGCACGACCCGCGCGAGGACGGCGTGCTGCCCGACGCCTACATCGCGATGGGGCAGACCGCGGAGAACGTCGCGAAGCTGCGGGGCCTGACGCGTCAGGAGCTCGACGAGTTCGGCGTGCGCAGCCAGAACCTCGCCGAGAAGGCGATCAACGACGGCTTCTGGGCGAACGAGATCACCCCGGTCACCACGCCGGACGGCACCGTCGTGAGCACCGACGACGGCCCGCGCGCCGGCGTCACGCTCGAGGCGGTCTCGGACCTGAAGCCGGTGTTCCGGCCGGACGGCGTCGTCACGGCCGGCAACTGCTGCGCGCTGAACGACGGCGCCGCGGCGGTCGTGATCATGTCCGACACCAAGGCCAAGGAGCTGGGTCTGACCCCGCTGGCGCGGATCGTGTCGACCGGGGTCACCGCCCTCTCCCCCGAGATCATGGGGCTCGGCCCGGTCGAGGCCACGAAGCAGGCGCTGGCTCGCGCGGACATGTCGATCGACGACATCGACCTCGTGGAGATCAACGAGGCGTTCGCGGCACAGGTCGTGCCGTCGTACCAGGACCTCGGCATCGACATCGACCGGCTGAACGTCAACGGCGGCGCGATCGCCGTCGGTCACCCGTTCGGCATGACCGGTGCCCGGCTGCAGAACACGATGCTCAACTCGCTGAAGTGGCACGACAAGCAGACCGGCCTGATCACGATGTGCGTCGGTGGCGGCCAGGGCATGGCGATGATCCTGGAGCGGCTGAGCTGACCCGCTTTCTCATGGCATGGCGAAGGCCCCCGATCCGGACTGGATCGGGGGCCTTTCGCATGAGGGTCGGCCCTGGGCCACGAGCGTGTCAGCGGCCGTGCCGGCAGATCACTGGGCCAGGATGGCCTGCACCGACAGGACGACGGTGACCTTGTCGCCGACGAGCACCTTGCCGCCGTCGAGCGGGATGTTGAAGTCCACGCCGAACGCCTTGCGGGAGATCTCGGTGGTGGCCTCGTAGCCGATGCGCGGTGTTGCCGTAGGCGTCCACGTCGACGCCGAGGAACTCGACGTCGAGCTCGACCGGGCGGGTGACGCCCTTGATGGTGAGGTCGCCCCGCGGCGACGGTTCCGTCGAACGAGGTGGTCGTGAAGGTCATCGGGCCGTTGTTCTCGACGTCGAAGAAGTCGGCGGAGCGGAGGTGGTCGTCGCGGTTGCTCGTCGCGGGTGTTGATCGAGTTCAGGTCGATGCTCGCGTCGGCGCGGAAGCCGGCGACGTCGTCGGTGGTGACGATCGTGCCGTCGAACGTCTCGAACTGGCCGCGGACCTTGCTCATCAGGTGGCGGACGGTGAACCCGACCTCGGAGTGGCAGGGGTCGATCGTCCAGGTGCCGGCCGGGATCAGGGTGGTCTGGGTGATGTCGATGCTCATGCGAAGCTCCTCATTAGTTGTTGATTCAACTGATGAACCTGACGATAACAGGGTTCCATTGAACCTTCAACCAGCGACTGGATAGAGTGACCCACATGACAACGGACCTCCGCGACGCGCTCTGGCTCGACCAGCAGCAGCAGCACTCCTGGCGCGCCTATCTCATCGGCACGACCCTGCTCATGGACCGACTCGACCGCGACCTCCGGCGACCAGCACGACCTCTCCCTCGCCGGAGTACGAGATCCTGGTACGGCTCTCGGAGTCCCGAGGGTCGACGCCTCCGGATGGCGTCGCTCGCGGACTCGGTGAGCCACTCGCGCAGCCGGGTCACCCACACCGTCAGCCGGCTCGAGCGGGCCGGCCTGGTGGAGCGCGAGTCCTGCTCATCGGACGGCCGCGGCGTCGAGGCGCTCCTCACCGACGCGGGGTTCACAACACTCGAGGAGGCCGCGCTCACGCACGTCCGTGGCGTGCGCGACTACCTCGTCGATCTCGGCAGCCACGAGGACTTCGAAGCCGTCGGTCGCGTGTTCGACTCCGTCAGCGACCATCTCGTCGAGGGCAACCAGGCGGTCGACATCCGCTGACCTGCCATGCTTCGGCCATGACGGCCTGGCACCGGCACAACCTCGACCCTCTGCACTCCGTCGCCCCGTCGGCGAGTGCCTTCGACACCCCCGCGCGTACGGCGTTGGTCGAGCGCGTGCGGGCCTTCGCCATGGACGAGGTGCTGCCCGTCGCCAACCGCCTCGACCCGCGCCACGAGGACATTCCGGATGCCCTGCTCGACCGGATGGCCGAGCTCGGCCTCTTCGGCGTGCTGATCCCCGAAGACGAGGGCGGCCTCGGGCTGGGCGTCCTCGAGTACTGCCTGGTGTCGGAGGAGCTGGCCCGTGCCTGGATGAGCGTGGGCAGCATCATCGCCCGCGGCAACGGCACCGGGTGCGACGTCTCGGACCCAGAGCGGCGTCGTGAGCTGCGCGGGCTCAGCGCCACCGGGCGACGGATCGGCGCGATCGCGTTCTCCGAGCCGCAGGCCGGTTCCGACCTCGCCAACGTCGCGTGCGAGGCGAAGCGGGACGGCGACGGCTGGGTCGTGAACGGTACGAAGCGCTGGGTCGGGCACGCCCGGTCGGCCGACTTCATCCACCTGCTCGCCCGCACCCGGCCGCCGCGGGACGACCGCGGCCCCTCGGACGGGCTGGAGCTGTTCCTGGTCGAGAAGGAACGAGGCAGCTTCCCGGACGGCGTCACGGGGCGACCGATCGACAAGATCGGCTACTTCGGGCTGACCACGTGGGAGCTCGAGCTGTCCGACCTCCGACTTCCGGCGGACGCGCTTCAGGACACCGGCGAGGAGGAGGGGCAGGGGTTCAAGCACAGTCTCCAGTGGCTGCACGTGGCCCGCGCCCAGACCGCGGCGCGTGCGGTCGGGCTTGCCCGCGGCGCGTTGGAGGACGCCCTCACGTACTGCCAGCAGCGCGTGCAGTTCGGAGAGCCGATCGCCGAGCAGCAGGCGATCCGACACATGCTGGCCGACATGTCGAGCGAGGTTGCCGCAGCTCGGCAGCTGTACCTGCACGCCGCCTGGCTGGTCGACGAAGGCGTGCCGGCCAACACCGAGACCTCGCAGGCCAAGCTCTTCGCGTCCGAGATGGCCGAGCGGGTGACCAGCCAGGCTCTGCAGATCTTCGGCGGCAACGGCTACACCACGGAGTACGCAGTCGAGCGGTACTGGCGGGACGCCCGGCTCACCAAGATCTTCGAGGGCACCTCGGAGATCCAACGTCGGATCATCGCCGACGGACTCATCGCCGCCGCGCCCGTCGACTGAGCCTGTCGATAGGTTCGCGCGATGGAACTCAAGCCCCTCATCCTCGCCGACGACGTGGCGATGGCAGCCGCGTACCGCGTGGAGTGCGCGGCCACTCAGCACGAGCGCCCCGGCTGGGTGCCGTTGGGAGAGGCTGCACGCATTGCCTCCTGGCGCAACGAGGACGGCTGGCAGCGTCAGTTGGTCGGAGCGTTCGAGGACGGCGTGCTGCTCGGGATCGGAACCGGCATGACGGCCCGGGACACCCCGGACACGACGTGGGTGGATGTGTCGGTCCATCCCACCCACCAGCGTCACGGCGTGGGCCGGATGTTGGTCCGAGCCGTCGAGGCGCGATCTGACAGCGCGACGCGATTCGTCGCGAGGGCCTACCGTCCGAGCTCGGACGACATGGACACCCTCACCGCCGGTTTCGCGCAGCAGCTCGGGTACTCCCTCGCGACGCGCGAGACGGTGGTCGAGCTACGCCTGGAGGGAGCGGACCTTCTCGCGGTGCAGCCTCCCGCCGGCTACACGATCACGACCCATGTCAACGGCGTACCCGCCGAGCTCCGCACCCAGGTCGGCGTACTCAAGGGCCTGGTGGATGCGGAGGCCCCCAGCGGTGACCTCCAGTGGCAGCCCACCCCCGTCACTCCCGAGGAGTACGTCGACGAGATCGCGCTGTGGCAGCGGCAGGGACGCACGGCCGTCGAGACTATCGCCCTCGACCCGCTGGGCGAGGTCGCCGCCTGGACGTGCATCGTCACGGCGGCGCCCCCGCGCCCAGCTCAGGTGGAAGGAACGCTGGTTCTCCCGCAGCACCGGGGACGTCGTCTGGGTGTAGCGGTCAAGGCAGCGTGCCTCCTCGCGACGCGCGAGCACGCCGGAACCGAGCGTGTCCGGACAAGCAGCGATGACGACAACCAGTGGATGCGCGCCATCAACGACGAACTCGGCTTCGTCCCCGTCGAGTTCGAGGTGCTCCTCCAGAAGCGCGGCTGATCAGTCGCGGGTGAGCTTGCGGTGCGTGACGCGGTGCGGACGTGCCGCCTCGACGCCGAGCCGCTCGATCTTGTTCTCCTCGTACGAGGCGAAGTTGCCCTCGAACCAGAACCACTTGCCGCCGTCCTCGTCGTCGCCTTCCCAGGCGAGGATGTGGGTCGCGGTGCGGTCGAGGAACCACCGGTCGTGCGAGGTGATCACGGCGCAGCCGGGGAACTCCAGCAGCGCGTCCTCGAGGGACTGCAGGGTCTCGACGTCCAGGTCGTTGGTCGGCTCGTCGAGGAGCAGCATGTTGCCGCCCATCTTCAGGGTGAGCGCCAGGTTGAGCCGGTTCCGCTCTCCACCGGAGAGCACGCCGGCCTTCTTCTGCTGGTCCGGGCCCTTGAAGCCGAACGACGCGATGTACGCGCGGCTCGGCATCTCGAAGTTCGCGACCTTGATGAAGTCGAGGCCGTCGGACACGACCTCCCAGACGTTCTTGTTGGGGTCGATGCCGCCACGGCTTTGGTCGACGTAGGAGATCTTGACGGTCTGGCCGACCTTGAGGTCACCCTCGTCGGGCTTCTCCTGCCCGATGATCATCCGGAACAGCGTGGTCTTGCCGACGCCGTTGGGGCCGATCACGCCGACGATGCCGGCGCGGGGCAGCTTGAAGCTCAGGTCGTGCATGAGCACGCGGTCGCCGAACCCCTTGGTGAGGTCGTCGGCCTCGAGCACCACGTCACCGAGGCGCGGACCCGCCGGGATGTTGATCTCGGAGAGATCCACCTTGCGCAACCGGTCGGCTTCGGCCGCCATCTCCTCGTAGCGGGCCAGACGCGACTTGCTCTTCGCCTGACGGGCCTTGGGGTTCGAACGGACCCACTCGAGCTCGCGCTCGAGCATCTTGGCGCGCTTGGCGTCCTTCTGGCCCTCGATCTGGAGGCGCTGCTTCTTGGTCTCCAGGTACGTCGTGTAGTTGCCCTCGTACGGGTGCGCCTTGCCCCGGTCGAGCTCGAGGATCCAGCTCGCCACGTTGTCGAGGAAGTACCGGTCGTGGGTCACCGCGAGGACGGCGCCCGGGTAGCTCGCGAGGTGGCTCTCCAGCCACTGAACGGACTCGGCGTCCAGGTGGTTGGTGGGCTCGTCGAGGAGCAGCAGGTCGGGCTGCTGAAGCAGCAGCTTGCAGAGCGCGACGCGACGCCGCTCACCACCGGACAGGTTGTCGACGAGCACGTCCGGCGGCGGGCAACGCAGTGCGTCCATCGCCTGGTCGAGCCGGCTGTCGAGGTCCCACGCGTTGGCGTGGTCGAGGTCCGACTGGAGCTCGCCCATCTCGCCGAGCAGCTTGTCGTAGTCGGCGTCGGGGTCCGCGAGCTCCTCGGAGATCTGGTTGAACCGCGCGAGCTTGCCGTGGATCTCGCCGACGGCCTCCTCGACGTTCTCCAGCACCGTCTTGCCCTCGGTCAGCGGGGGCTCCTGCTGGAGCATGCCGACCGTGGCGTCGGGGTCGAGGATCGCGTCACCGTTCGACGCGTGGTCGAGCCCGGCCATGATCTTCAGCAGGCTCGACTTTCCCGTGCCGTTCGGTCCGACGACGCCGATCTTGGCGCCGTGCAGGAACGAGAGAGTGACGTTGTCGAGGACTACTTTGTCGCCATGCGCCTTACGGACGTTGCGCAGCGTGAACACATACTCAGCCATGATCGGCAAGACTACGGCGGATCCCCCCAACGACCGAAACTGGGCGTCCCCGTCAGGCCGCTCCCGCCTGAGCCGCTTCGGGGGAAGCAACCACCGCCACGTGGCCGGCGGTCGCGATCTCCGGGCGCGACGCACGCACGAACACGCTCGTCCCCTTGCTCAGGTCGTGGCCGACCAGGCTCGCCTCGATCTGCAGCGTGCTCCCGACCTGGCCGTCCTGGCGCTCCCAGATATCGGTCCGCAACCTTCCGTGCACGACGACGGCGTCGCCCTTGCGCACCGAGTCACGGACGTTCTGGGCGAGCTGCCGCCACGCGGTCACGGAGTACCAGGTGGTGTCGCCGTCGACCCACTCCCCGTCGCGCTTCAGGCGGGGCGTCGATCCCACCCGGAAGTTGACGACGCCGATCCCCTGCGGGTCCCGGTACGTCACGTCGCTGCCGACCCAGCCGTGCAGGGTCACCAAGGTGTCGTTCATGTCGAGCCTCCTCATCGATGGTTTCTCCGATGAGGCAAGGCTGCCGACGTACGCCGACCGAACGCCCGGGCTCGACACCGTCCTGAGGACGGCGCCTCCCCACGGTCGGCCGGTGGACCGGATCCGGCGTCAGGTCAGCGAGCCGCTGCGGCGAGCCCGTCGCGGGTCAGCCGGTACGCCTCGACCTCGGCCTCGATCGGCTCGACCACCAGCTGCTCCGTGACGTCGCTGATCGCGGCCCTGAGCCGCTTGTCCGCCGCCCGTGCGCGGGAGCGGGCGGACCACCGCACGAACACCCGACTCAGCATGCTGAGCACGATGCCCATGACGATCCCGCCCAGCAGCATCAGCGTGGGCAGCGGCAGCCCCTCGACCTTGGGCGACTCCGGAGTCGGCAGCTGGAGGTAGCCCATCACCGCGAGCACACCGAGCCAGAGCCCGCCGCCGAACGCGGTGAGCAGCAGCAGCCACTGCACGACCCTGGTCAGCCGCCACCACACCGGCGTGCGCGAGACCCCCAGGTCGGTGCTCGTGACCGCCCGGTCGAGCGCGTCGTTGAGGTCGGGCAGGCGCGACACCGAGGCGCGGCGTACCGAGGCCGCCCACGGAGGCGTGAGCTGCTCGGCCACGCTGTCGGCGACACCGCGGACGGCTGAGTCGACCCGGGCGTGCTGCACGGGGGTCGCCTGCGGGATCGACCCGCGGGCGACCGACGTCAGCTGCTTGGCGTCGGTACCGAGGTCGAGGTGGAGCCTCTTGAGCGGGTCCGGTCGCAGCTTGCCGAGCCAGGCGGTGACGGGCCAGCCGGTCGCCTGCGCGGCGCGCGTGCGGGTGGACTTCTCGACCGCCGCGACCACGGTCGGGACGCCGGCCGCGTCGGCGAAGGCGTCGACGAGCTCGCCCTTGCGCGCCCGGGCCACGTCGCCCGGTTTCGCCTGGCCGTTGGCCTCGACCATGCGCGCGGCGGACGACGTCACGTCGGCCATCAACCGAGCCTTGACCGACTTCTTCGCAGTCACCCGCGCGGCGAGCGCGCGCTTGAGCTCGGGGATCCCGATGCCGTGCTTGGCGGACGTCGCGATCAGCTCGACCCCGTCGAGGCCGTCCTCGTCGAGCAACCGCCGAACGTCCTGCAACATCGCCTCGCGCCGAGCCTCCGGCACCTCGTCGATGTGGTTGAGGACGACCAACATGATCTCTTTGTGGGTCGCCAACGGTTTGAGGTACCGGTCGTGGATGGCGGCGTCGGCGTACTTCTGCGGGTCGAGCACCCACACCAGCAGATCGGTCATCTTGACCAGGCGGTCGACCTCGACGTGGTGCGAGACCTCGGTCGAGTCGTGGTCGGGAAGGTCGAGCAGCACCAGCCCGTCGAGGTCGCGGTCCTCGCGGCGCTCGTCGAGCATGCTGTCGCGCACCACCTGATGACGGGCGGGGACACCGAGCCAGTCGAGCAACGTGCCCGCACCTTCGCGGCCCCAGGTGCACGCCATCGTCCAGGACGTCGTCGGACGTCGGACGCCGATCGCCGCCAGGTCGAGGCCGGTCAGCGCGTTGAACGTCGATGACTTGCCGGACCCGGTGGCGCCCGCCAGAGCCACGACGGTGTGGTCGCCGGCGAGGGTCAGGCGTGCGGCGGCACGGCCGGCCACCTCGGCGGCCTCGTCGACCACGTGGTCGTCGAGCCTGCCGCGCGCGTGGTCAGCCGCCTGCTGGAGTCCCTCGATCCGACGGGTGACATCCGAGCCGCGGCCGACGAGACGTTTCGCCCCCTCCACCAACGACGTCATGCGTTACCCCCCTGGCTGACCGGGGTGGTGCTGGCCGGCGTGGTGCTGGCCGCGAAGCGGAGGTCGTCGATCCTGCGGGCGACCTCCTTGAGCCGCTCGGGGGCGTCGTCCTTGATCCCGAGCTGGGCGACGGTGTCGAGGTAGCGCGCGCGCTCGGTCTGCATCAGCTGGTCCACCCGGGCGGCGAGGTCCTCCCGCGCGCGGGCGGCGAGTCGCCGTACGGCCTGGTCCCCGAAGACCGCCTCGAGCAGCTTCTGCCCGACGACGGCGCTGCCGCCGGCGATCCCCGCCTCGGCACCGGTCACCCCGGCGGTGTGGGCGAAGACGACCATCATCAGCGCGACGGAAAGGCCGTTGACGCCGTACGCCAGGAAGCGTGCAGTCGACCGCTTGCCCGCACCCTCGGTGCTGACCAGCTGGAGGACGTCGCGCTGCCAGTCGCGCACGGTGCGCTCGGCCCGCACGCGGAAGTCGCGCGAGGCGCGGCCGAGATCTCTGTCGGCGGTCGCGAGCAAGCGCTGGCCAGCCTCGGTCGAGCGCCAGGAGTTCTCGGCGCGCTCGGCGGCCGCCTCGGCGTGCTCGAGCAGCAACAGCTCGAGGCCTGACTCGACGGCCACGGTCACCTGCTCTGCCTGCTGCGGCTTGCCCTTGACCCAGCCGACGACCCGGTCGCGGACCCAGCCGACCCGGGTCTCCAGCGACCTGAGCAGCTCGCCGGTGCCGACGAACTCCTGCCACCGGGCCAGGACCTCGCCCCGGAGCAGCGTCCCGTCGGCCGAGGCGTCAGCGATCTTGGCGACTGCCTCGTCGTACGCCCGGTCGGCGTCGGCTCGGAGCCGGTTCGCGGCAGCGGCTTGGTCGGTGGCTCCCTCGGCGACGTCGTGCACGTGTCGCGACAGGCTGCGGATCGCGCCGTCGAGGGTCTGCTTGACGACGGCGGCTCGAGCATCCGAGTCGGCGGCGAGCGTGTGCAGCCAGCCTCGGATCTCCTGCACCGAGCTCTCCGGGAGCATTCCCTCGTCGTCGACCTCGCCCTCGGCGACGGTGAACAGCGGCGAGTCGCGCAGGCCGCGCGACATCAGCATCCGCGCCAGGTGGCCGCTCACCTCTTCGATGGCGTCGGGCGGCGTCCGGTCGAGGACGATGGCGACCGCCGTACTGCGCTCGGCGGCGGCCTTCAGGAAGTCCCACGGCACCTGGTCGGCGTATCGCGCGGCCGAGGTCACGAACAGCCACAGGTCGGCGGCGGCGAGCAGCTCGGCCGCGAGCGTGCGGTTCTGCTCTTCCACGGAGTCGATGTCAGGGGCGTCGAGGATCGCGAGCCCGGCCGGGATGCTGTCCGCTGCGACCAGCTGGAGCGCGCCGGGGCCGTCGCCGGGGCCGGTGGTGCGCGCGAGGTTCGGCAGGATCCGGGCCTCGTGGAACCAGTCGGCGTCGGCCGGGTTGTGCACCAGCACCGGCGACCGGGTCGTCGGACGCAGTACGCCGGGCTCGGTGACCCTCGACCCGACGACCGAGTTCACCAGCGTGGACTTGCCGGCACCCGTGGAGCCACCCACCACGGTGAGCAGCGGGGCGTCGATGGCGATGAGCCGCGGCAGGACGTAGTCCTCGATCTGCTCGACCATCTCGGTGCGCAGCGCCCGGTGGTCGGCCGCCTTCGGCACGTCGAGTGGCAGCGCAACCGTGCTGAGCGCCTCGCGCAGCTGGATCAGCGCGGTCACCATCGTGGTCGGTGCGGTCACCGGGTCCCCTCCCAGGGCGTGTTCGTCGTGTGGGCGGCGGGCTGCGGGAACAGCACGAACGGGCGGAGCGCGTCGAGCCGTCGGACCATGACCGTGCCACGGTCGGCGAAGTCTGCGGGCGCCGTTCCCCGAAGGTAGCGGTCGTGGAGGAAGCCCAGCTCGATGGCCTGCTGCTGATACTCCCGCATCACGCGCTCCGACAGCGGGCCACCGTGCAGCCGAGCGTAGCGGCGCGACGCCCGCCTCGCAGGTAGTCGGACCAGCCACGGCACCTCGGCCTGGCTCAGGAACCCTCGACCCGCGACGTCGGTCAGGGCACGGGTCAGCATCCGGCCCTCACGGGCACGAGCCCAGCTGGCGAAGCCGGCGAGGAGGAGGAACGCCGGCACCATCAGGAACAGGTACGTCAGCACGAAGTACTGACCCCCACCGAAGAACGCGGCACCGTTCCAGATCGCGTGGGCGGCGATCGCGAGCGCGTAGCCGGCGAGGGGCGCCAGCGTGCGCACGATGCCGCTCCGGCTGACGACGGCGAGCCCGACACCGACACCGATGAACGCGGTGAAGAGCGGGTGAGCGAACGGGCTGAACACGCCGCGGATGATGAAGACGCCGAGCGCGGAGCCCAACCCGCCTTCGCCGAAACCTTCGCCGCCCATGTACGCCGCGCCCAGGTAGAGGATGTTCTCGGTGAACGCGAAGCCGACGCCGACCAGGCCGGCGTACACGACGCCGTCCAGGATCCCGTCGATCTCGTGGCGTCGTACCCAGAGCAGCAGCAGGATGAAGAGGCCCTTGGCCGTCTCTTCGGTGATCGGCGCGACGATCGCGGCGGCCCAGGTCTCCGGCGTGCCGAGCACGAACTGGTCCAAGGCCTGAAGGATCAGCGCAGCCGCGGTGGCGACGAACGCCCCCCAGCCGAACGCGAAGAGGAGCAGCCGTACGGGCTCGGGCTCGTATCGGTCGAGCCACAGGAACGCCGCGATCACCGGCCCGACGGGCAGGGCGGCCAGCACCACGCCGATCACCAGGGCGCCGGGTGCGCTGCTGGCGAGCAGGACCAGCGCCATCACCCCGGCACCGACGAGCATCGCGAGCGAGAGGAAGATCGTCAGCAGGACGCTGCCGTGCCGGCGGGGTGACTGCAGGAGCTCGACCGGGACAGACATCGCCCCTGGTACCCCTGCGTGTTCGTGCCCCGGACCACCTGCCCCACTCATGCCGCAGAGCCTATCGGGACCGATGCACCCTTTCCGCCTCGCAGGGGGCATCCCCGCCGACGTAGGGTGACCGCGTGAGCAAGAACAACGACCGCACCCTTGACGAGACCCTCCCGCCGGAGGGCACCGACAGCCCGGCCCACACCCAGGGCCACGACCAGCCCGTCCCTGAGGCGTACGCCACCTTCATGCGGCAGGGCTGGGGGGATCGGGAGCTCGACCTCCCTCCGCACCCGGTGGCGACGTGGGCTGCCGAGCGCCGAACCCGGCTGTCCGAGACGTTCCCCGGCGAGCGGCTCGTCATCCCGGCCGGCAACTTCAAGGTGCGTGCCAACGACACCGACTACCGGTTCCGCCCGGAGACCGCGCACACCTACCTCTGCGGCAACCAGACCAGCGACGCCGTACTCGTCGTCGATGGTGGCGAGTCGACGCTGTACGCCCGTCCGCGCTCCTCGCGGCAGACCGACGAGTTCTTCCGCGACCGCCAGTACGGCGAGCTGTGGGCCGGACGCCGTCCGTCACTGAACGAGATGTCCAGCTCGCTGGGGCTGCCGGTGCGCCACCTCGACGAGCTCGCCGACGTCCTTCGCTCGTCCGGCAAGACGCGCGTGCTCCGCGGTGTGGATGCATCCGTCGACCGCGCCGTGGCCGCCGACGACAGCCGCGACCACGACTTCGCGCGGGTGCTCTCCGAGATGCGCCTGGTGAAGGACGCGTGGGAGCTCGAAGAACTGCGAGAGGCGTGCGACATCACGACCCTCGGCTTCGCCGACAGCGTCCGCGAGTGGGACAACGTCCTGAAGTACGGCGAGCGCTGGGTCGAGGGCACGTTCTTCCGTCGTGCCCGCGCCATGGGCAACGACATCGGCTACGACTCGATCGTCGGCGGCGGCAAGCACGCCACGACGCTGCACTGGATCGAGAACTCCGGGCCGATCACGCCGGGCGAGCTCGTGCTCCTCGACATGGGTGTCGAGGGTCGGAACCTCTACACCGCTGACGTGACCCGGACCATCCCCGTCGACGGGACGTTCACCTCGGTACAGCGTGACCTCTACAACCTGGTGTTCCAGGCTCAGCAGGCCGGCATCGATGCCGTCCGCCCCGGCGTCGGTTTCCTGGCTCCGCACGACGCCGCGATGTCCGTGCTCGCCCACGGCCTCGAGGACCTGGGCCTGCTGCCCTGCTCGGCCGAGGAGGCACTCAGCCCCGACAGCCGCGTCTACGCGCGCTGGACGCTGCACTCCACCAGCCACATGCTCGGCATGGACGTGCACGACTGCGCGTCAGCGTCGCGGGAGACTTACCACGAGGGCGACCTGAAGGCCGACATGGTGCTGACCGTGGAGCCGGGGCTGTACTTCCAGGAGGACGACCTGCTCGTGCCCGAGGAGCTGCGCGGCATCGGGATCCGGATCGAGGACGACATCGTGGTCACCGAGGGCGGCTCGACCAACCTCTCGGCAGCTCTCCCCCGCGACGTGACCGCGCTCGAGGAGTGGATGGGCGCGCTGCGCGCCTGACCCGTCCTTCCCGGCCCCGCCTGATTCCCCAACTGCGCGCGGAGTAAAGGCAATTTCCGCCTGGGGGCCCTAGTCTGGGGCAGCGCGGGGGCACCGTGGGGAGGCGGACATGCGGGTACCACTCACGGTCCGCGCGCTCACGAGTCCGGGTGCCCTCCGGCGAGTGCTCACCGGGTACCTGCTCTACAGCTTGGTCGAGATGTCGATCTGGCTGGCGATCATCCTGTGGGCCTACGACGAGGGCGGGGCCGCACTGGCCGGCTTCGTCGCCGTGGTGCAGCTGGTTCCGGCCGCACTCTTGGCGCCCCCGATCGCCGGCTTGGGTGATCGGTTCTCACGCGGCTCCGCGCTCGTGGCAGCACACCTCGGCGTGGCCGTGACGACGTCGACGACTGCGGTGCTTCTGCTCCTCGATGCGCCGGTGGTGCCCGTCGTCGTCGCGTCCGCGGCAGCCACGACTGCGCTTTCCGTCGTACGCCCGCTCCACTTCGCGGCGCTGCCTCAGCTCGTACGCCGGCCCGACGACCTGGTGTCGGCCAACGCGCTCTCCTCGATCGGCGAGGGCACCGCGCTGTTCGTCGGGCCGCTGCTCGCCGGGCTTGGAGCGCACGTGGCCGGCCCCTGGCTGGTGTTCTGCGCAGCCTCCGTCACGGCGATGGCGGCGACGGCGCTGTGCCTCCGGACCGGCCTGGGCCCGCCTCTCGCCGCCAGCCCGGATGCCGAGCAGCCCGGCTGGCGAGCAACGTTCACCGGACTCGGCTCGATCGTTCGGGACCGAGCGGTCCTCGTGCTGCTGGTGGTCCTGACGACCAAGTTCGTGGTCGAGGGCGCTCACGACGTACTGGGCATTGCGTACTCCGAGGAGGTCCTGCACCTGGGCAGCTCGGGCGCGGGCGTCGTCGTGGGGGCGATGGGCCTCGGCGGCCTGCTCGGTGGTGTGGTCGCGGCCACGGTGGCGCGGCGTCGTTCCCTGGCGCCCGTCGTGCTCGCCAGCGGCCTGGTGCAGGGGGTCGGCGTGGCGTTGGTCGCCGCCTTCGTGATTCTGGCGCCCGCCGTCGCCCTGCTCGCCCTGGCCGGCATGGGCGGCGCAGTGCTGATGGTGGCTGGGCGCACACTGCTCCAGAGAAACGCCGACGAGCGGATGCTCGCGCGGGTCTTCGCGGTGCAGGAGGCCACGTCACTCATCGGTCTCGCGCTCGGCGCCGCCTTGGTGCCGGTACTGATCGAGCTGACGTCCGCGCAGGCGGCGTTCCTCCCCTTCGGCGTCAGCGTCGCCCTGATCACTGTCCTGGGCTACTTGCTGCTTCGCGACCTCGACGCGCGGGCGGTGTTGCTCGTCGAGGAGACCGCCCTGCTCCGCGGCGTGCGTTTCCTGGCGTCGCTGCCGGAGTACGACCTCGAACGGCTCGCACGCAGCGCCGCGTGGGTCTCGGTGGTGGAGGGTGACGACGTCGTACGGCAGGGCGAGCCCGGCGAGCTCTTCTACGTGGTCGGTCGGGGCGAGCTTCAGGTGAGCGTGGGCGGCGACGTACGACCGACAGCCCTGGTCGCCGGAGACAGCTTCGGCGAGATCGCCCTGCTACGGCAGGTCCCCCGCACTGCCACCGTCACGGCGCTGACCCCGTGCCGTCTCCTCACCTTGGATGCGGCGGACTTCCTGGCCGCCCTGACGCGGAGCCCCGCCGGCCACCACATCGCCTCCGAGGTTGCCGGCGCCCACTTGTCCCGAGATGTCGACCCCAGTTGACGTGTGTTCGATCGCAGGGCCGGCGCCCCCGTTGACATCGTCGGACACGAGTCGAAGAGTGGGAAGACCAAGCGAATAGCGGAAAGGGGACCCGAGATGACCTACCTGATCAGCCACTTCTACGAAGGTGGGACAGACGATCAATACCGGGCCACACTTCACGCCGTCCACCCCGCCGACGGACTCCCCCCGGGCCAGATCTACCACGCCGCTGGGCCCTGTGACGGCGGCTGGCTCGTCGTCGCCGTGTGGGACTCCAAGGAGAGCCTCGACCGGTTCATGGAGGAGACCCTGATGCCGCGCCTGCCGAACGTCGAGGGAGGCTTCGGAGGGCCCCCTCAGCAGCGCATCGCGGAGGTAGCCAACTTGGTGGCCGTCTGAGGTACAGATATCCAGCCCTCGCCAAGGGCTTGAGTCGTCAGAGCGGCTGTCGGCCTGCACCGGAGCGCTCCATTAGGCTGTGGCACGGATTGGGGATTCCCTATCCCTCGCCCCCGTAGCTCAGCTGGATAGAGCGACAGACTTCTAATCTGTGGGCCGCAGGTTCGAATCCTGCCGGGGGCGCTTCACTCCACTGGACCCCCGCGTGGGCCTCAGCGAACGGGCACAGCAGTCACCACGAGGTTCAGCTCGTATCCGGACTTGCTGTCGTAGGCACCACCGCAGGTGATGAGGTGCAGCCGCTCCGGTCCGGTGCGGGTGAACAGCTCGGCCGGTAGTCGCTGGCGGTCGAACCGCCTGACCGACTTCACGACGTACGACGTCGTGGAACCGTCGCGGGTACCGACCCGGAGCCGGTCGCCGACTTCGACCTGGCGTAGCCGCACCATCTGGCCGAGGCCGTACTGCTTCGAGTCGAGATGGCCGGCGAGGACGGTGGCCCCTCCGCCGGATGCACCCGGCGCCGCGCCGAAGCGGTACCAGCCCAACACCTCGGGGTTCTTCGGGATCTGCATCTGCCCGTCTGCTCGGACCCCCACCGGACGGACGGCGGCGTCGATGCCGACAGAGCCCAGCTGTGCCCGCACCGGCCGCGGTGTCCTTGCCTGCTGAGTTGACTTGCGGATCGCAGTCGCATCGGACCGTTCGATCGCGGGCGGCTCCTCGGCGCCGAGTACAACCTGCGGGGCGCGGTCTTGTGCATCCGGCTCCGCCGCCGATGCGGCCCCGGGCGGTCCGACCTCCTCGACCTGGATCGTCGATCCGACCGCGAGGCCGGACCACGCCGCGGAGCCGCTCACGACGAGACCGACGACAGCCACCATCGCCAGGGCGACAGCGGCTCTCGTCGATCTCATCTGCTTCATGCTGCCTATCTCAGCGACGGGTCCGTGAGGGAACCAGCTGGCGACCAGCGAAGGCCAGGGCCAGTGCTGACATCAGGCCGACGGCGATGGCCCAGGTGGGAACCGATGCCGGACTCGGCAGCCAAGCCAGCCTCACCGCTGGGAACGCCACCCGGTGCGGAGTGCAGCCCGTCGATGGTCTGAACGGCGAGGTCCAGGTTGCCGTCCTCGGCGCTGCCCCATGCGTAGACGATCGTGTTGGTGCCTTCACCGAGGGTGAGGTCAGCCGGGCCGAGCGCGATGTCCTCGGTGTCAGCGAGCACCACGTCGGCTGAGTAGGTGCCCGCGGGAACGTCGGCGGACTCCTCGTTGGGGTTGGTCAGCCCGGAGAACAGAACGTCGCCGTCTGCCCGTACGTCGACAGCGGGAGCAGCCGCGGTGTGCCGGACTGTGAGCCGGGCCTCGCCGGCGCTGGTGGCCGACGTGTCGTTGACGAAGACTCCGAGAGTCGGGTTCCCGTCAGCGTCGAGGTGGGCAGCGACGGTCGCGTTGACGCCGCCGGGGACCTCCACGCCGTTCGCCTCGATGGCGGGGTCGGTGCTGTCCGGGTCATCGCCGGCGGCGTACACGGCCAGGTCATAGGTGCCGGCAGGCAGGCTGAGCGGGTCGGTCAGCGTGCCGGGCTCGAAGTTCGGGAGCAGCTCCTCACCGTTGGCATAGACGTCCACGGTCAGTCCGGGGACGGCGTGCAGTACCGAGACGGTGGCGTCGTCATCGGCTGCCGCGGCGGGCGCCACGGTCGCGGCCGTGAGGGCGATCAGGCCGGCAGCTGCGCCGGCGATTGCGGTTCTGGCGTGCATGGCGTGAGTCCTTTCGGGCGGATAACCAAGTGCTTCTTTCCTCGGGTTCGCCCGGATGCGCTCGGCCGGATGGGTCGATGCCGTGGCGACCTGACGCGGGAACAGGCGGTCGCCCGGAAGAGTCACGCCTTTTCACACCACATCGACCCGGCTGGCCGACGATCGGTCTGGACCAGGTGGCTCGCAGGCGCAGCATGACCCGTCCGCGCTATGGCACCCCAGCACTAGCGGGCGTTGGCTGGCAGCTGCACCCACCGGGCGGCCACCGTCCCCGGTCGTCCGGCGCCCCTCGCTGACTCCTCTTCTAGGAGGTGCTCTCATGGGACAGGCACGTGAGCTGATGGACCGGGCGACCGAAGCCATCATGCGTCAGGACTTCGAGGCTCTGCGCGACATCTATGCGCCGGACGTGGTCGTCATCGCTCCGGACGTCGGCACCCTGCACGGCGTCGAGCAGCTGATCGACTACATGAAGCAGTTCAGCACCGCGATGCCGGACATGAGGTTCGAGCTGCACCGCGGGATCGAGGCCGACGACTCCGTGGTCGACCAGGGCGAGGTTCTCGGCACCAACACCGGACCGCTGGCAATGCCGGACGGATCGAGCCTTCCGGCTACCGGCAAGCAGGTGCGGATGCGCTCGCTGGACGTCGCCACCGTCGAGAACGGCCGGATCAGCAAGCACGAGTTCTACTTCGACCAGCTCGAGCTGATGAGCCAGCTCGGCCTGATGGAGGCGCCAGCCAAGAGCCAGCCCCAGTAGCACGAACTCGCGGGGCGTCAGCCCTGCAAACGCGCCGACTCGGCGTACGTGTCGATCTCCGCCAGTAGGTCAGCCTTCTCGGGCTCCGGGAGGAACGACGCCCGGACGGCGTTCTTGGCGAGCCCAGCCACGCCGTCCGCGTCCAGGTCCAGCAGGTTGGCCGCGATCTCGTACTCGCGGTTGAGCGTGGTGCCGAACATCGGCGGGTCGTCCGAGTTGATGGTGACCAGCGCGCCCGCGTCGTACAGCGCGCGGAGCGGGTGCGCGTCCAGGTGCTCGACTGCGCCGGTGGCGAGGTTCGACGTCGGGCAGATCTCGAGCGGGATCTGCTGCTCGACCAGGTGCGCCACGAGACGTTCGTCCTGCACCGCTGACGTGCCGTGGCCGATGCGCTCGGCGCCGAGGTGGTCGAGCGCATCCCAGATGGTCTGCGGACCGGTGGTCTCACCGGCGTGCGGCACGCTGTGCAGCCCGGCGGCGCGGGCGCGGTCGAACACCGGCTTGAACTGCGGTCGGGCCACACCGATCTCCGGGCCGCCGAGCCCGAAGCCGACGAGTGACTCGGGCGCGTGCTCCAGGGCGTACGTCGCGGTGTCTTCCGCGGCGGGCAGCCCGGACTCCCCCGGGATGTCGTAGACCCACCGGAGCTTGATGCCGAGGTCGCGCTCGGCGGACGTCCGCGCGTCCTCGACCGCTTCTACGTATGCCTCGATCGGTACGCCCGCCAGCACCGACGTGTACGGCGTCAGCGTCATCTCGGCGTACCGGATGTTCTGCGCCGCCATCTCGCGCGCCACCTCGAAGGTGAGCAGCCGGACGTCCTCGGGGTCACGGATCAGCGCGACCACCGCAAGGTAGACCTCGATGAAGTGAGCGAAGTCGCGGAACGTGTAGAACTCGCGCAGCGCATCCAGGTCCGACGGCACCGTGCCGGGGTGGCGCGCCGCCAGCTCGGACACGATCCGCGGCGACGCCGAGCCGACGTGGTGCACGTGGATCTCGGCCTTCGGCAGACCTGCGATGAAGTCGGACAGCGGGGAGGGCGACGTCATCGGCCCAGTCTGACGGGTGGTTCACCAGCGCGTGCAGCGGGCCTCGCTATGACCAGGCCCACAGCTGCAACCGGACATCGGGGGTGTCGATCCCGTCTCGGTCGCTTTCTGCGGGGTACAAAAGGTGAGGCCCCGCAAAGTATGAGTTTGCGGGGCCTCATGCTTTTCGGGCTGTCAGCCTGCCAGATTCCCCTTCACCGTGGTCTCCATGAGCGTGACCAGTTCCGGGATCGTGGAGTACTCGAGCTTCTCGCCGTCGACCAGCACAGTCGGTGTCGAGTTCACGCCCTCCTTGGAGGCTGCGTCGGTCGCGTTCTGCACCCACTGCTCGAAGGCCCGCTCGCGGATCGGCCCTTCCACCGCGTCCCGCGACGCACCGGCCTCGACCGCGAGGTCGACCAGCTCGTCGTCGCTGGGTCCGCTGGTCCCCTCTTCAGGCTGCATCTCGAAGAGCAGGTCGTGGAACATGGCAGCCGCTTCGGGTCCGGCTGTGTCGAGCACGACCGCCAACGCGTTCATCGCCCGGGTCGAGTAGTCGCTGCCATCCGAGGCACGGTCCAGGAACGACAGCACGCGGTAGTGCACCACGACGTCGCCGGACTCGACGTACGGCGCCAGCACGTCGCCGGCAGCAGCCTCCAGGTCCCCGCAGAACGGGCACATGAAGTCCTCGAAGATCGTCACGGTCACGGGTGCGTCCACCTGACCGTTCGGCACCGCGTAGGTCTCGACGGCACCGTCGGGCGGCGTGGCCGACTGTCCTGTCGTGTCCCGCGCGGACTGCGCTGCGTAGAAGATCACCAGCAGGAGCGTCAGCCCGACGGCAACGGCGGCTGTCACCAGGACGGTACGGCGCCGCCGTTCCTTGAGCTGGTGTTGCTGACGGATGCTGGCCGCCCGCTCGCTGGCGACGAGGCTCTCAGCGCGGCGGGTGGCCTTGGACTTCTTCTTTGACATTCGGTCCTCTGGTAGTCAGTCGGGCAACAGGTAGTTGTCAACGGCCCACTTCGTCCTCGGACGGTAGACCAGCCAACCGGACAGCAGCAGGAGTCCGAAGTCCCGAGCCAGCTCCCAGGGGTACTTGTCCTGGGCGCCGACCGCTGGCCCGCCTCCACCTCCGAAGCACCCACACTCGATCGACAGACCTCGCGCCCATGCCGAGGAGATCCCCACGATGAATGCGACGAGCAGCAACGACGAGAGAAGGCCATTCGCGCGGACCAGCACCCCGGTCAGCAGGCAGAGTCCGACCAGGATCTCGAGCCCGGGCAGCGCGTGGCCGACGACGGGCACCACCGACTCCGGCAGCAGGTCATAGGCGCGCACCGCGCGTACGTTCTCCGTCGGGTCCGGCACCTTGATCACGCCGGCCACCAGCCAGACAGTGCCGAGCACGCCGCGTGCGACAACACCGATGAACTGCATGTCGAGTAGCCTGCCAGACGTGAATGACCGACTGGTGTGGATCGACTGCGAGATGACCGGCCTCGACATCACGAGGGACGCCCTCATCGAGGTGGCGGCGCTGGTGACCGACTTCGAGCTGAACGTGCTCGGCGAGGGCATCGACCTCGTCGTGAGACCGCCGCAAGAGGCGCTGGACCAGATGGACGACTTCGTGCGCAACATGCACGTCTCCTCCGGACTGCTCGACGAGCTCGCCGACGGCATCTCCATGGAGGACGCCGAGAAGCAGGTGCTCGAGTACATCCGCGAGTACTGCCCCGAGGGCAGCAGGCCCCCGCTGGCCGGCAACACCGTGGCCACCGACCGCGCCTTCCTGGCACGCGACATGCCGACGCTCGAGTCGTTCCTGCACTACCGGATCGTCGACGTCTCCTCGATCAAGGAGCTGTCGCGCCGCTGGTTCCCGCGCGCCTACTACAGCGCCCCTTCGAAGAACGGGAACCACCGAGCCCTCGCCGACATCCAGGAGAGCATCGAGGAGCTGCGCTACTACCGGTCCGCAGTCTTCGTCCCGTCTCCCGGGCCCGACACGGACACGGCGAAGGCGCTTGCGGAGGAGCACGGCGGATCCCTGACCGGCCCGACCGCGACGGTGGCCGATGAGGGCACGCCCCCTGGTCAGAACGAGTCCTGATAACCGCTACACTGTTCGCTGCCTCGGCTTCTCCCGAACTCTGCTTCGGAGGGGCCGATGCGACTGTCGGCTGGTCTTCGGACTGGCCAACATGGTGGGCGTAGCTCAGTTGGTAGAGCGCCGCGTTGTGGTCGCGGATGTCGCGGGTTCAAGTCCCGTCGTTCACCCCAAGAAGTGAGGCCCTCGCTCCCGCGGAATTCGGTGGCGAGGGCCTTTCTCGTATGCCGATCAGCGGCGGTAGCAGGCACCGATGATCGCGGCATGGTTAGCCGTCGTCGCCGAGCCGATGCCGTTCGACGCGTAGCGGGTCTTGATGCGCTCGACCTCACCGGATTGCCACTTCACCACCACGGCGACGGGCGTCTCGCGCGCCGGCCACAGCACCGCGGCGACACAGCCGGGGAACTGGCGCGAGTACGACGCCTTCCAGGGCGACCTCACCTCCGGAGTCCGGTCGGCCTGCTGGGTGGCCGTGTTCACGGCCAGCGCGTTCGCGCCGATCAGGTACACGGCGAAGGCACCGAGCAAGAGCGCAGGGATCACGAGCGCGCGGGCGAGCCGCCCCGTGATCCCTGTCTGCATGCCGCGCACCGAGTGTCCTTTCGTCACAAACCTCAACGAGACGTGACGAACCCGGTTATGGGTCAGCCTTGGACGACGTCCGTCGGAGCGCCGTGCACGACAGGGATGTGGCCCATCCGACCCTTCTGGAAGTCCTCGTACGCCTGCAGCACCTCGGCCTTCGTGTTCATCACGAAGGGCCCGGCCCAGGCCACCGGCTCACGGATCGGCTGACCGCCGAGCACGAGCACCTCGAGGTTCGGCGACCGGTTCTCCTGGCGCTCGTTGGCCGCGACCGTCACGAAGTCTCCGCGCCCGAGGACGGCGAGCTGACCGGTCCCGATCGGGCGGCCTTCGACGCCAACGCTGCCCTGTCCGGCGAGGATGTAGACGAGCGCGTTGTACTCGACCTCCCATGGCAGGTCGAGACGTGCACCGGGCGCCAACGTCGCGTGCACCATCGTCATCGGCGTGTGCGTCGATCCCGGGCCACGCTGTCCGCCGACTTCGCCCGCGATCACGCGGACGAGCGCACCGGCATCGGACGTCGTCGACAGGCCGAGCTCTCCGGAACGAAGGTCCTGGTAGCGCGGGGTGGCGAGCTTCATGGTGCGCGGCAGGTTCACCCACAGCTGCAGGCCGTGGAAGAGCCCGCCCGCGGACACCAGCCACTCGGGCGGCGTCTCGATGTGCAGCAACCCGCTGCCGGCGGTCATCCACTGGGTGTCGCCGTTGGTGATCGACCCGCCACCGCCGGTGCTGTCCTGGTGGTCCATGACGCCGTCGATCATGTAGGTGACCGTCTCGAAGCCACGGTGCGGGTGCCAGGGCGTGCCCTTCGGCTCACCCGGCGCGTACTCCACCTCGCCCATCTGGTCCAGGTGGATGAACGGGTCGAGCTCGCGGAGGTCGACTCCGGCGAATGCCCGACGTACCGGGAAGCCCTCGCCCTCGTAGCCCTGCGGTGCCGTCGTCACGTTCTTGACGGGCCGCACGACGTCGCCCAGGCCCGGCGCCGCGATCCGCGGCAGCACGGTGAGGTCGTCGACTGTCACAGCAGGCATGGGGTCCCCTTCCAGAGGTCAACCAGTTTAGTTGAATGCTAAACGTTCTGTCAGGTCAAACGGCCTGCCCTCGCAATACATTCCCCGGCTGACAGGTAGCGTTCCCCTGTGACCTCCCAGCAGATTTCGGACAAGTACGACGCCATCATCGTGGGCGGGGGGCACAACGGCCTCGTGGCCGCGACGTACCTCGCTCGAGCAGGCCTGTCGACGCTCGTGCTCGAGCGGTTGGACAAGACCGGCGGGGCCGCGATCAGCGCCCGCGCGTTCGCGGGTCTCCCGGCCAGACTGTCTCGCTACTCGTACCTGGTCAGCCTGATGCCGCAGCAGATCATCGACGACCTCGGCCTCGACCTCGAGCTCCGCTCGCGCAGCGTCGCCTCGTACACGCCACTGGTCCGGGACGGCGCTCACACCGGCCTGATGGTCGAGCGGCCGGAGGGGTCGGCCACCGCCGAGTCGTTCCGCGCCCTGACCGGCTCCGACCGCGAGTACGACGCCTGGAAGGCGTTCTACGGCGAGGTGTCCGGCTTCGCGGAAGCCGTCGCGCCCACCCTGCTCGAGCCCCTGCGCACGGCACGAGAGATCCGCGATCTCGTCGATCCCGCCACCTGGGAGTACCTGGTGGAGAACCCCCTCGGTGCCGTCATCGAGGACCGCTTCAAGGACGACACCGTGCGCGGCGTGGTCGCCACCGATGCACTGATCGGCACCTTCGCCGACATGAACGACACGTCGACGGTGCAGAACCGGTGCTTCCTCTACCACCTGATCGGCAACGGCACCGGCGAGTGGCGGGTGCCCGTCGGCGGCATGGGCGCGGTCACCGACTCGCTCGAGCTGGCCGCCCGGAACGCGGGCGTCACCATCCTCACCGGCGCGGGCGTCAGCGGGATCGAGGCCGACGGCACGACCGCCACCGTGACCTGGCACGACGGCAGCACGTTCCGTTCGGCGGACTGCGACTACGTGCTGTCGAACGTCGCCCCGTGGGTGCTGCAGGTGCTGCTCGACGAGGAGGTCGGCGAACGTCCCGAGGGCTCCCAGCTCAAGGTCAACCTGCTGCTCGAGCGACTCCCCCGGCTCAAGTCGGGCGTCCCGGCCAGCAAGGCCTTCGCGGGCACGATGCACGTCGCCGAGGACTACAGCCAGCTCCAGGCGGCCTACCAGGAGGCCGCAGTCGGGCAAGCTGCCGACGGTCCAGCCGGGTGAGCTCTACTGCCACTCGCTGACCGACCCCTCGATCCTCGGGCCGCTCGCCGCCAAGGGCATGCACACCCTCACCTACTTCGGCGTGCACACGCCGGCGCGGCTCTTCGAGGGCGACGTCGAAGCCCAGCGCGACCTCGCCGTGGGCGCGCTCTCGACGCGCTCAACGAGCACCTCGAGGAGCCGATCGAGTCGCTGCTGGCCCAGGACCGCAATGGCAACCCGTGCCTCGAGGCCAAGGCCCCGCAGGACATCGACGAGGCTCTGGCGATGCCCGGCGGGCACATCTTCCACGGCGACCTGGCCTGGCCGTGGGCGCCGAACCGGGCGCGGCTCGACAACCCCGGCGCAGCGCTGGGGCGTCGCCACCGACATCGCCAACGTGCGTGCTGTGCGGCTCCGGTGCGCGACGCGGCGGAGCGGTCAGCGGACTCGGCGGCCACAACGCCGCGCAGGCCGTGCTGGAGTCGCGCGGCGCGCTGACCGCCCGCCGAGACCAGCCACCGCCGTGAGGCGGCTGGTGGCGTGACGTCGCTCAGACCGAGCGGGTCGACCCGGACGATCGGCTCGCTGGTCGGCAGCTCCGACCCGCCCGCCGGCTCGACCGTGATCGCGACCTGCGTGCCGCTGGCCGGCATCTCCATGGGCGCGCCGCGCCTTGGTCGTCCGAGCAGGACACCCTGCGAGATCGGCTCTTCGCCGACGATCGACCAGACCTGGTAGACGTGCCCACCCTCGAGTGGCTGCCAGGTCGCTGGCGTCGACCGCCATCTCGTCCTGGCTCGGCGACGTGGCGACCCGGACCACGCCCTGCGGTCGGTCTCGACGACTCGGCGGTTGGCGTCGGACGCCTCGAACACCTGGGTCGACACCGGCGGCCAGGGCACCGGCTCGTCGTTCTGGATCTGACCGATGCCGACGACGCCGCCGACCACCAGGACCACAGCGGCAGCAGCGGTGAGCAGCTTGGGCATGCCAGCGCCGCGACCGGGCACGGCGTCGATCGACGGTCACCTTGGGCGGCAGCTGCGGCGTCTTGTCGGCGGCCTCCAGCACCGCGGGTACGCACCGAGCCTGGCGGCAGGACCGCTTCGCTTGGCGGCCCCCATCCGCGCAGCCGCGTCACGAAGCTCGACGCACCTCGGTCGCGGCAGGCCGGGCAGGCTGGCGAGATGGGTCCGGAAACGCGGCGGCCTCTTCGGCGCTCAGCGCGTCGAGCGCGTAGGCGCCCGACAGGGTGTGCAGTTCGTTCGGTACAGGCTCATCGCGCTCCCTCCAGGCAGTCGCGCAGACGGATCAGTCCGTCTCTCATCCGGGTCTTGATCGTGGGAAGTGGCTTCTCCAGAAGAGTCGCCACCTCGTTGTAGGTGTAGCCGTTGAAGTAGGCCAGCCGCACCGACTCGAGCTGCAGGTCGGTCAGCGTCTCCAGGCACTTCCTGACACGTGCCGTGCTCCTCGGCCTGGATGACCGCACTCGCCCGGCTCGTCGTGGCTCACCTCGTCTGGTGCCGTGTGCTGGTCGCTGCGCTTCGCGGCCTCGTTCCGCCGTACGGCGTCGACGGCCCGCCGGTGGGCGATGGTCATCACCCAGGTCTTGCCCTTGCCGAGCTCCCGGTCGAACCGGGCCGCCTTGCGCCACACCTCGAGGAACACCTCCTGCGTGACGTCCTCGGCCCGCGCCGGGTCGCGGACGACCCGGCGCGCGAGGCCGTAGACCGCAGGCGACAGCTCGTCGTACAGGCTGCTCGAACGCCTGAGAGTCCCCGCGGGCGACCCTGCCGACGAGCTGGTCGACATCTCGACACCGTCGTGAGGGCACGAGTCGCAGGCCGGGACTCCGCCATACCTGCCTCCTGGTGCGGGTACCTGGCCATTTCATGGCTTCTGACGGTAGTTCGCCCTTGCGCAGACGTCGGATTGGTGGCGACACTCTCGGAGATTCGTCAGCCGGGCTTCTGGCCGAGTGCGTCGACGCGCCGCGATCGGACACGATGGGGGGATGAGCCACCTCGACGACACCCTGCGCCAGAAGAAGGCCGACCTCGAGTCCGAGCTCGGCCGGCTCTCCGCCCAGCCGGACGAGCAGGGCTCGATCTCCTTCGGCAAGCGGGTCGGCGAAGGGACGTCGATGGCGGTCGACCGGCTCGCCAAGGTCGCCGCCCACGACAAGCTCCAGGTCACGCTCGCCGACGTCGACCGTGCCCTGGCGAAGGTCGACGAGGGCAGCTACGGCACCTGCGACGTGTGCGGGAAGCCGATCGGCGAGGGGCGGCTGGAGGCGCTCCCCTGGGCGGTGCTCTGCGTCGAGGACGCGGCCGCGCGCGCTGAGTGTGACGCAGGCCGCGCACGGCTCGATTTCATCCCGCGGCCGGGTGCGCTGTTAGAGTTCCACTCGCTTCACGCGCGCCATTAGCTCAATTGGCAGAGCAGCTGACTCTTAATCAGCGGGTTCGGGGTTCGAGTCCCTGATGGCGCACAAACCCGAAGGCCAGGCCGCATCACGCGGCCTGGCTTTTCTGCTTGTCAGCCCCCGCCTCCCCGGCCCGGCTGATGGCCTGCGACCACGCGGAGGCCGAGGACGTCGTGCAGCAGGCGTGGTTGCGGCTGCACCATTCGGACGCTCAGATCGAGAGCCTCCCGGCCTGGCTGACCACGGTGACTACCCGGCTGTGCCTCGACCGGCTCCGCGCCCGCACGCCAGTGCCGCCCGCGCGGCTGACGCGGTCACATCCTGCCCGTGCCCATCGTCAACACAGCACAACCTCGAATCAGAAGGAGACGACCATGAAGACCATGACGTGCCGAGCCCTCGGCGGACCCTGCGGCCTCGAGCATCACGGTGACAGTGCCGACGAGGTCATCAAGGCGCAGGACCGCCATCTGAAAGAGGCGGAGAAGGCCGGCGACGCGTCGCACCAGCCTGCCCGCGACGCCATGAAGATCCGTTGGCGGCGTCCCAAGAAGTCGATGGACTGGTACAACGACACCAAGCGCGCCTTCGCCGCCCTCCCCGAAGGGTGACCGACCTACGCCGCAGCCACACCCGGGCGTGCAGCCCTGATGCGGGAGGCTAGACCGGGCGCCACCGCTTTGACCGGTTCCAACCCACCCAGCACACGCTTCACCGAGAGGCTCAGACGGTCCAGTCCCTCGCCGAGCTCGTCAGGGCTGATCGTGAGTGGCGGGAGCAGTTTGATGACGTGGTCCCGTGATCCGCAGGTCTCGACGATGAGTCGTTCGTGCTCGAAGGCCACCCGAGAGACTTCCCCGGCCACGGTGTGGTCGCGGAACTCGACGCCCCAGACGAGTCCGCGGCCACGGACCTCTGCGATTGCGTCAGGGTACTGGTCGGCGAGGAGCTGCAGAGCCGCCTCCACGATCACCGCACGGTCCGCGACGCCTCGCTCCAGACTGTCGTTCGCCCAGTACCACTCGAGGGCAGCCTTTGCCGACACGAATGCGGGGTTGTGCCCACGGAAGGTCCCGTTGTGCTCCCCCGGTGACCACACGTCCAGCTCGGGTCGGAGGAGCGTGATGGCGAACGGGAGGCCCAACCCGCTGAGTGACTTGGACAGGCAGACGAGCATCGGGACGAACCCCAGCCGCTTCCCAACTGAAAAAGGACCCGGTTCGCCCGCACCCCATCTGCACATCGTCCAGGATGAGCAGGATCTCGTGCTCACGACAGATCCTTTCCAGCCTCCGTAGCCACTCCCCCGAAGCGACGTTGACCCCGCCCTCGCCCTGAACCGTTTCCACGATGACGGCAGCCGGGAGGTCGACGCCGGACGAGGGATCCTGCACCAGGTACTCGAGAAGGCTGAGCCCGTCGACGTCCGCAACCGCACCTTCAAAGGGCAGTCGGATCACATGCGGCAAGGGCACTCCAGCACCGCGTCGCTTGCTGGCGTTTCCGGTGACCGCGAGCGAGCCGAGAGACATCCCGTGAAACCCACCGGAGAAGGCGACGACATCGGTCCGGCCCGTGACCTTGCGCGCGAGCTTGAGGGCTGCCTCAACCGAGTTGGTGCCTGTAGGACCACAGAACTGCACGCGGTAGTCCAATCCTCGCGGATCGAGAATGAGCTTCCCGAAGGCCTCAAGGAAGGCGGACTTCGCGACCGTGTTCATGTCGAGGCTGTGTACGACACCATCGCCGCTCAGGTAGTCCATGACGGCCTGACGTATCAGCGGGTCGTTGCTGCCGTAGTTGAGGGCCCCGGCACCCGCGAAGAAGTCGAGGCACACCCTTCCGTCAGCAGTGGGTCAGCTTCGCGCCGCGACCTGTCACGAACTGATCGGGCCACATGCGTGCAATAGCTGCGCACCTCCGATTCTCGAGCGCTAGGCACTGTGGACCTCCTCCTTCGGCTTGAGCCTCTTCCCGATCAAGGGCCAGAACTGGCAGACGACCAGACCGGCCAGGATCGCGGTGAAACCGATGAACTGCATCCCACCCGGTTGCTCGCCGTGCCACAGGGCCGAACCCAGGACGCCGACTATCGGAATCAGCAGCGCGAACGGCGCCACCGAAGCAGCCGGGTAGGTCCTGAGCAGCCGGTTCCAGATCGCGTACCCGAACAGGGTGGTGGGATAAACCAGGTAGGCCAGCGACAAATAGGCCGGCCACGACGCCTCGCTGAATGCCGCCAGGATCTCGTTCGGTCCCTCGAAGAACACCGTCAGGATCAAGAACGGCAACACCGCCACGGCGCTCGCATAGACGATGAACGAGAACACGTCGTCGGGCTTCGCGATCTTCACGATCAGATTGGCGCAACCCCACGCCAAGCCTGCGGCCACGATGAGTAGACCGCCTTGCCACGTGACGTTGTCACCCGTCCCAGCATCACCAGAGTGATCCCCAGGAAGCCGACAACGAGACCAATCGCCTGGTAGGCCTTGGTGCGCTCGCCCAGTGCCAGGTAGCTGAGCAGCACTGTGAAGAACACCTGGCTCTGCAGGAGGAAGGACGCGACGCCAGCGCCGGTGTGCTGGTTCATCCCGGCGAACAGGAAAGCGAACTGCAATAGCCCGAACGTGAGGCCGTACCCGACAATCCAGCGCAACGGGACGTTCGGTCGGCGCACGAAGAGGATGACCGGCACCACGCACAACAGGAACCGAAGGAAGGCCAACAGCATGGGCGGGAACACGCGCTCCGCCTCAGTGATGGCGGAGAAGTTGAAACCCCAGATCACGCAGACCAGCAGTGCTGGCCACACGCGCCGCCCCAGGGCACCGTCGTTCACGAGGCAGGCTCCAGCCACTTCATGAGATCACGGCAAGCAACGTCGTAGCCCGTCGCGACAATGGAGGCAAAGGCCTGCTCGTCGAGACCGCTGAGGAGGCCGCTGCGAATCACCGACGACAGCCCGACGACAAACGGCTCGCTCGCGCCCGCCTCGTACGCCTCGAGCGAGTCCGCGCGTCCCTCGGAACCAGGGACATCGAAGACAACCGGCTCCCACTGCCTCCCGTCCGCCGAAACCCGGTATGCGTTGGCCACCCGACCTCCACGCCGTTCAGCGAGAATGAACTCACCTGCCGGCGTGCCAGCCCCCCTCGGTCCCGGTCCCGGTCCCTGAGGTGTCCACCAGGCCGAGCTTGGCGCAGACGCGGCTCGCCGTGTTGTCAGCCTCCGGGTCAAACGTCAGTACCGCCGAGAACGGCACCTCCCCCATCAAGTCGGTTACCGCATTGAAGAGGCTGTCGTACTCCTTGTACGAGCACGCACGGTGAGTATCGGCGTGCTCACCGGACCATGAGGAGTAGGAATCGCCGACGATGCACAGCTCAAAACCAAGTGCCAGCTTGGCGAGCACCGGCTCATGGGCCTCGTCCACCTCCGGTCCGATCACGATGAGACGCGGGGTGTTTCCGGCAGCATCAAACACGTTCATTCCTCTCTGCATTGATCGCCTTGAAGGCGGAGACCAGACAGTCGATCCCGACTCGAACGCCAGCCTCGGCATCGGGAGCGAACTTGGACGAATGGTTGGTCGGGAAGGAGCCGTCCTCCAGCGTGAGCGAGGTCTCGGTCATCCCACCGAAGAACCAGTACACGCTCTCGCACTCGGCGGCCTCGACCAGCAAACCGAAATCCTCGCTGGCGGATACGGGAGGTAGCTCGAAGACCGTGCCCTCGCCCAGCTCCTCGGTAAGCGCCCGGCGGACGACCTCGGCGGAGCCGGGCGTATTGCGCAGCGCCGGGAGGTGATAGACGTGCGTGATCTCAGGCTTGGGCGCGCTCCAGAACTCCGCCTCGGAGACGGCCAGCTCCTCCAACCAACGCAGGACGGAGGACAGTGTCTCGTCGTCCGAGGTACGGACGTTGATCTTGAGGTCGGCGGTATCGGGAATCGAGGCGGCCATGGAGCCCGCGTGCACCGCACCCACCGTCACCACTGCGGGCGTTCCGCTGGCTATTCGTCGCGACACCAGGCTCTGCACCCGGACGATGAAGTTCGCGGCCATCAGCACGGGGTCGATGCACGCCTCCGGCTGGGACGCGTGCCCGCCCTGACCGAAGAAGGTGATGTCGAGACTGTCGGAGGCCCCCATGACGAGGTCCGAGTGCACCGCGCCGAATCCGACGGGTGCCGGACCTACGTGCTGCGCGAGGAGCACTTCGGGTTTGGGCAGCTCGTCGAAGAGACCATCCTCGACCATTCGTCGGGCGCCATGACCGGTCTCCTCACCCGGCTGGAAGATGCACACGAGGGTGCCGCTCCAGTCGTCGCGTTCCCGCAGCAGTACGTCGAGGGCACCAAGCAGGCACGTCACGTGGAGATCATGTCCACAGGCATGGGCCACGCCCACCTCGCCTAGTTCGGGGTGCTGGGCCGTCACCGTGCTGGCGTACTCGAGACCAGTCTCCTCTCGGACCGGCAACGCATCCATGTCGGCACGAAGGCCGATGATGGGGCCGACACCGTTGCGGAACACGGCGACAACGCCCGTGCCACCAATGTTCGTCTGGGGTTTGAGGCCCAACTCGCGGAGCTTCAGCGCCACCACGTCAGCGGTCCGGTACTCCTGCAGGCCAAGCTCAGGATGGCGATGCAGGTCGCGGTACATCGCCGCGTAGGACGCCAGGGCCGCGTCGTCAAGGCGGTTCTTCTGCTCACCAGACATGTTCATAGGTCCTCACGTCTCTCGGGGTCGGGGCGGCGGTCACGCCGACAAGCTGCTGGCGTCCGCTCTCGCCAACGACGACCCCCACCTCAAGGAGGTCCGCCGTTGCCGATGCGATGAAGGCGGGTGCGACCGTGACGGGGACCACTGCCGCTCCCACCGGGGCGTCTGCCACGACCCATCGCAAGCCGTCTTGATGGAGCTCTTCAAGCGCGGACGCCGCAACCCGCACCTCGCCAAGGCCCGACACCACGAGCACTGGCTCCCCGTCCCAGGCCCCGTACAGGGTCAGTGCCGACACCTCCGCAGGCTCGTGGCCGGCGACATCGACAACGGCCGCCGGGAACAGTCGATTGACCGGGACCCCAACGCTGCCCGGCTCGTCGGAGCCGATCAACCGGCGGGTGTTCTTGCCGCGAACCAGGTTCGCGCTCGGACCCCGCTTGTGAGTCCCTCGCACGATGCGGACGTCGTCGAACTCGAGGTCGTGCACCATCAGCAGGCCGAGGTCGCGAACGATCTCGCGTGCTAGCCGAGCCCGGTCCGGCTGGTCATCAGGCCAGTCGAGCATGAAGTCAGTCATCCGGAGCTCGCCACCGTTCGCGAACCGCGCCACAGCACTGAACAGGATCCGATACGTCGGCGACGCCTGCCCCATCGATTCAGTCAAGGGTCAACCCCGTCGCTATCCGTGCCTGCTGGACAGCCACCTGCCCGACCGCGATGCCACCGTCGTTCGTAGGAACTCGGCGATGACGGTGCGGCACGCAGCCGTTCCGGACCAGGAGCTTCGGTACGTGCACGGTCAGGAACTCGTTGAGAAAGACTCCGCCGCTCAGAACCACCTCGACGATGCCGTTGACCCGCGCGATCCTGGCGGCCTCAGTAGCGACGGACTCGGCGATCGTGCTGTGAAACCTCCGACTGACATCGGCCGCGGACGTGCCGCTGCGGAGGTCCTGGACTACGTCAGCAACGAGATGCGCCCAGTCCAGGCGGTCTGGCCCCTGCGCCGCCGGGCGGGACAGCAAGCCCTTGTACGGCTCGGCCGGATCGTGCTGCCGCTGGAGCAGACCCTCGAGCTCAATCGGCCCTTGGGCCTCGTACTCGGAGATGCGGGCAAAGCCAAGCAGGGCCGCCACTCCGTCGAACAGGCGCCCCATGCTACTGACCTCGACGGTGTTGATCCCGCGCTCAAGCATGCGATCGAAAACACGCACTTCCTCTTCGGTCAACCCCAGGAAGGTGGCCTGCTCCCCGGCTGACATCCCGGACAGGGCACCAGACAACTGCGCCAGCGCAAAGGCCACCCGGGCCGGGTGCCTGACCGCGGCGTCGCCCCCGATGAGTGGGATCCCGCGAAGGCTGGTGACCCGATGGGCTTTTCGGTAGCCGCCGACGAAGAACTCGGCGCCCCACATCGAGCCGTCGTCGCCGAAACCGACGCCATCCAGGACGACGCCCACGTATTCCGCTTCGGGCAGACCGTTGTCGAGGAGGCACGATGCCATGTGCGCGTGGTGGTGCTGAACTCCCTCCGCGGTGCCGTACATGTGCTCCGTACGCTCCAGGAAGGCCGGGTGCTTGTCTGACACGACCACACCGGGCTCGATGCCATAAAGCTCGGTCACGCGGGTCACTGCCGCTTTGTGTGCCCGACTGGTCGAATCGTTGGTCATGTCACCGACGTGCTGCGTCGCGTAGATCGTGCCGCCGTGCGACAGCGCCGCGGTCGCCTTGAGCTCCGAGCCGGCCCCAAGTATTCCCGTGTCCGAGTCGTGCGGTGAGGGGAGGTAGTACGGCGCATACCCCCGGCCACGCCGCAGGTAGGAGAAGAAGGGCTCTTCGCCGCCCGGCGCCGTCAGTCGAACGACCGAGTCGTCGAGCCGGTTCACGATGTCACGGTCATGTTCGAGAACGAACGATGCGATCTTCCCGAGACGCGCGCGAGCCCCGTCGTTCTCGACCTCGATCGGATGACCTGAGACGTTCCCGCTGGTCATCACCACGAAGTCGATACCAAGGTGGTCGAACAGGAGCTCATGATGCGGAGCTGACGGCAGCATGACCCCAATGCTCGGGTTGCGTGGCGCGACCTTCTCGTCCAGGACCGTTGCGCCCGCTGCCTTGAGGGCAAGCACGATGGGCCGTTGTGGCGAGTCGAGGATGGCGCGCTCGGGGCCACTGAGAACCGCCACGCGAGTGGCCGCCTCCAGGTTCCGTGCCATGATCGCGAAGGGCTTCCAGTCGCGTCGCTTGCGCCTGCGTAAGCCCTGTACGGCGTCAGCCGACTGGGCGTCTACCGCAAGGTGGAAGCCGCCAACGCCCTTGATCGCGACGATGTCTCCCCGTTCAAGCCGCTCGGCCGTGCGGGCAAGGGCCGCGGCCCCGAACACCGTGTCACCGGTGCCGATGTCGACGCCGGCCAGTAGGGGACCGCAGTCGTGACAGGCGACCGGCTGGGCGTGGTAACGGCGGTCGCGAGGGTTCTCGTACTCGGCACGGCAAGCCGCGCACATCGCGAACGTCGACATGCTCGTGGCGGGACGGTCATAGGGCAGGTCGCGGATGATCGAGTATCGGGGCCCGCAGTTGGTGCAGTTGATGAAGGGATATCCGAACCGACGATCGCTCGGGTCTCGCATCTCGCCAAGGCAGTCCGCGCAGGCGTGAGTGTCCACAGGGAGCCGCGCTTGTCGCGACGCCAGTGCCTGGCTCCTGGCGATCATGAACTCTCTGGGAATCGGTCGTGGCAGCTCCACCTCGACAGGGGTGACCTGCTCGACCACCGCCAGGCGCGGAGCCCGTGGACGAATCTCGTCCACGAAGCTCCGCACCTGTGCTGCCGGCCCGATGACGAGGCAAAGCACGCCCATGCTGTCGTTGAGCACGTGCCCGGACAGGTCATGCTTGTGGGCAAGTTCAGAGATGAACGGGCGGAAGCCGACTCCCTGAACCGTCCCCTCGATGCGTACCTGCAGCGCCATCACCGCCATGGACTTGTCACTCATCAGCACAGCCGGGGAAGTTCCGCGCCGCGCAGCGGCGCCCGGCGCCGGCGCACGCCGTCATCGCCGGTCAGGTAGAACCCCGGATCGTCCGACTCGCACGCCTCAACGCTGCCCACCACTGCTGCTTCGGAGCCGTACGTGTGTGATCTGAGGAACTCCACAACCGCGTCCGCCACCTCGGGGGCTACAAACAGTGCGACACAGCCTTCATTGGCACAGTTCAGCGGATCGATGCCCAGCATGTCCGTCGCCATCAGTGTCTCTGCCTGGAGAGGAATCGCAGCGGCCTCCACATCCACATCCATCGACAGGGTGTCGGCGTACTCGTTCAGGACTGCATTGAGGCCTCCGCGAGTCACGTCGCGGATCGAGCGCACGCCGTCGGGAAACTCGCGAAGCAGGTCGGCGATCATCCCGTTCAACGGCGCACAGTCGCTGCCGACCCGCTGCTCAAACCCGAGTCCCTCGCGGATCGACAACAGATGCACCGTGTGGTTGCCGATGGGGCCGGAAAGCACGACCCGGTCGCCGGCGCGCACGTCGGCCATCCGCAACGGCTCACGATGGAACTCGCCGATACCGGTGGTGTTGACGTAGATCCCGTCAGCCTCACCGGAGCGGACCACCTTGGTGTCGCCGCAAACGATCGTTACCCCGGCTTCCAGCGCGGTAGCCCGCACCGACTCGAGAACACGTCGCAGCGTCGCCATGGACAGGCCCGCTTCGAGGATCAGCGCGAGGGAGAGGTACTTCGGTGTCGCACCGGAGACCGCGATGTCATTGACCGTGCCGCAGACCGCGATCTTCCCGATGTCCCCGTTGCCGAACAGGATCGGATCGACCACGAAACTGTCGGTCGTCATAGCCAGTCGACCAGTAGCGCAGGGCACGATGGCGCTGTCCTCCATCACGCCCTCGTAAACGTCACCGAGGATGGCCGCGATCACGCCTACGAGCTCCTGGCTCAACTGTGCCCCGGTGCCATGGTCCAGCTGAACGACCTTCTCCTCCGGCCGACCGTCCACCTCGTGCGGGCTCGTCGTCATGTCAACTGCAAGTTCAGCCGTCATGGCGTCTTGATCTCCTTGCGCGGCAGACCCTGCCCGGCGTTGAGCCGGTCTACGATGTCCGCCGCATCGGTGACCGTGGCGCAGTAACCCTCGAGCCACTCCAGTGCCCGGTCCTTGTCCTCGATGTTGGCTGAGACCACACAGTCGCGGGGCACCCAGATGTTGTAGCCACGGAAGAAGGCGTCCGCCGCGGTCGTCTGCACACAGATCTGAGTCTGCATGCCTGTGATGACCACGGTGTCGACCTCCTGGGCGCGCAAGACCTGATCCAGATCGGTCTCGTAGAAGCCGCTGTCCTTGGTCTTCTCCATCACGATGTCGCGGGGATCGAGGAAGTCCGGGATGATCTCGGCTCCCTGACTGCCGCGCTGCACCGGTAGATGCCCGTTGTAGCGCTCCGCATTCGGGTCATCCGGCTCGTTCACGAGCTGAAGGTGAACCACGAGCTGGTCGTGATCCCGCATCGCTTCAAGGAACTTCACGTAGGCAGGCGTCGCGATTGCCACCGCCGCTTGGCGCTCGGGGTTCTTGTTGACGAGGTCATGCTGGAGGTCGTTGGTGAGAACTGCGATCTTGCTCATTCTGAGTACTCCTCGAGAGGTGAGATTTCGTAGAAGAGGTAATGCCCGGTGATGGACGTGCCTTCGCGGCGTGCGTAGTCGGGCAGGACGCCGTACTCCTGGAAGCCAATGGACTTCCACAGGTCCAGCGGCCCGTCGTCGCGCACCTCCATCGTGAGAACGTCCCCGCCGAGCTGCTGGGCCTTGGCCTTGGCTTCGAGCCACCCGTCCCAAAGGAACTTGCCGCGGGATCGCCGCGCTATGACGCACCTCTTCAGGTCGACGATGTGCCGGCGTGCGTGCAGCGCGGGCTGTTCGAGCGTCAGGGTGCCGACGACGCCCTCGGCGTCGCGCACGATCAGGATGTGGATCCCACCTGCCGCTAGGGCGCGTGCGTAGGAGTCAACGAGCCGACGGCCCTCGTCGTTGTGAAGCTGACCGTAGAAGCCCAGCGTGCCCTCGTTTCGGGCTACCTCGTCGTAGAGAGCGAGGAGTCCGTCCTTGTCCGGATCGGTGAGCGCTTGCGGCCAGTCGAAGGTGTAGTCCCCCATGTCAGGAATGCGCCACCGTCACCGCGCTGGCCAAGGTCGCGTGGAGGTGCTCGTCGGCTTCAGAGGACGCGACAGCGGGTTGCTTGTCCGCGGCCCCCTGGGTCATGGTGAACACCTCGACGAAGTACGAGGCAAACAGTGCGTTGATCTTGGTGAGGTGCTCGATCAGACGTTCCTCGTCCTCGGGCGTCTTCACCATCCGCATGCACATGTTCCAGACCATCTCGGTGTGGTCGTCGTCGATGTCGAATGCGACGTGTGCCCGAGCTCCCTTGGTCTTGTCGGCGCCGATGTGTGGCTCCATGCTGTCCAGCCAATCCGGCTGGGTCTTCGTCGCCATGTACTCGAGGTAGAAGCCGGAGATCATCGCGGCCATGGGCCCCTCGGTCTCCATGGTGTAGTAGAAGTAGCCGTTCAGGAGTTCGGTGGCGAACGTCGGCCGTGTCCCATAGATCTCCTCCTCGGTCATGCCGACCTTCATCAGGTCCCCCGCGAACATGCGGTCGTGACGGCCTTCCTCAGCGCCGTACATGCCCCACTCCTTGCACAGCTGGGGGTCCCTCGTTGCCCAGTAGTTCGCGATCAGGGGATCGACCGCGCGCTTGAGAGAGATACGAAGGATCGTCTCGACGTTGTGGCGCTTGTAGAGGTCCAGGTTGAACTTGGTGGGATCGAGCATGTCGGCGGCGCCCGCCATCCGCTCGTAGAACTCGCGCTCGAACTTGTCCAGGAGTTCGGCCACGCGCTGCCGAAGCTCGGGGCGCTGTCCCCTCGTGTAGGTGTTGTACGACTTGCTCCTGGGCATGATCGAGCCCTTTCTCTTTTCGTCGTCCGGTCATGGCAAAGCCACGCCCGGATTGAGGGCGTGGCGTACGCGGCCCGTTCGATCGGGTCGCCCGGAAGGCTACTCAGATCGGCAACGCGTGCGGGGAATCCGCCGCTTCAGGAAGTTGCACTGCACACTCCTGCAGCCGATCGCTGGCATGCATCGCCTGCACCCTGTCAACACCTCTTCGCCGTGAGGCCGGCGAGCCGAGGGGCTGCGCCCGAGCCGATGCGCGAACTCACGCTATGAGACGGCGGTTCAGTCGGAAGACCGCCAGCAAGAACATTCCCGCGGCGAAGCCGAGGAGCACAACGAGCTCGAGGGCCACGTCGACAAGGCCGCCGCCCTGGGAGAGCAGGACCGTCCAGGCGTCGACGGCCCAGGCGTGCGGCGCCAGGTGGCCGATCCGTTGCATCACGGGGCCGACGATCTCCAGCGGCCACATCGTGCCGCCGAGCATGCCGAGGCCGATCCCCAGTGCGGGCCCGATCGAGCCGGCCTGCTCGGGAGTGCGGAACAGCGCCCCGCTGAGCATCCCGGCTCCGGTGCCGACCAGCACCCAGGCGGCCACGAGCACGGTCGCTGCGAACGGGTCGCCCCAGTCGACACCGAACACCAGCGCACCGGCCCCCACGATGAGCACCGACTGCATCGCCGCGAGCCCGGCGTAGGTCAGAGACTCCCCGATCACGATGTCGCGGGTGCGCACGGGTGCCGCGAGCACCCTGCTGTGGATGCCCAGCTTCCGGGTCTGCACGAGGGCCGCGCCGCCAGCCAGGGCGTTGATGAAGATGAAGAGCACCAGCATGGTCGGGGCGCTCGACGAGAACCCTTGCGGAAGGAAGCTGGAGTCGCCGTCGACGACGTCGACGCGCACGGGCACCTCTTGCACGGACCCAGCCGCCCCCTCGACCGCCTCCAGGGCCGCTGGAACGGAGCCACCCACGTTCGAGGACACGAACGTGGCCGCCTGCAGCCTGCTCCCCTGGTCGGTCACCACCGCCGACACGGCCGTCAGGGCGCCGCGCCCGAAGGTGTCCACCGTGTCGACCTGCACCGGCACAGCCACCGGGCGTCCGTCGAGCAAGCGGTCGTCGTACTCGGCGGGGATGACGACGACGGCCGAGACCTGGCCCCGCCGCAACGCCGGCTGCGCACTCTCGGCGTCGGCGTACCCGGTGACCGCGAGCGCCGGTGCGCGCTCCAGCTCCGCGGCGAGCTGCCGGCCGAGCGGTCCCGAGCCGGCGTCCACGACAGCGACCCGGAACGTGTCGAACCCGGCGTTCGCCGAGCCCACGATCAGGATGACGACGAGGGGCAGGAGTACGGCGAAGAACATCGCGACCCGGTCCCGCACCAGCCGCCGCACCGAGGCCGAGGCGATCACCAGGGCGGTCACGGCGACAGCACCCGTCGGGAGAGCACCGCGGCAATGGCGGCGCTGACGGCGGCGAAGGCGAGACAGACGAGCACCGCCGGGAGCACCGCGGCGACGGCCTCACCGCCCGTCGCCATGTCCGTGAATGCGCGAAGCACCCAGCCGTTGGGCGTGAACAGCGCGATCGTCTGCAGGGCAGGTGTCGACGCCCACACGTAGATGAAGTTGCCGCCGAGCAGCACCAGCGCGAACACCACGATCGAGCCGATGCCGTCGGCCTGCCGGTCGGTCTTCGCGACGGCCGTGACCAGGGCCGTGAGGCCCACGACGACCAGGGCGATCGCCACGACCAGGGATGCCGTCGCCCAGACCGGCCCCCAGTCCGCGTCGAACGCCACCGACGTCATCACGGCCATCGTGGTCAGGCTGGCGATTGCATAGACGAACGTGGACAGCGACTTGCCCAGCAGCACCGACGCGGGGCGCACCGGTGCGGCCGTGACCCGGTCGAGCGTGCCGTTCGACCGCTCCTCGAAGAACGACTTGGCTCCGAACGTGATCGCGAAGAACACGAAGAAGATGCCCATGGCCGGCGCGTAGTAGCTGATCGCCGTGAGCTCCTGCGTCCCGGTCGGCCGCGGCTCGACCTGGGTCGGGATGCGTTCGCGCGCCACGGCTGCACTCAGTGCAGACAGCTCCTCGACCGGCGCCCCGGCCGCGATAGCCGCCCGGACCGACAGCACGTTGGCGTCGACCTGGGCCGTGAACGACTCCGTGACCGCCTGGACCACCTGACCGGAGAAGGTCGCGTCGACGCTGGTGAGGATCACCAGCTCGGCCGGTGCTGCGCCCTGCACGATCTCCGAGAACCCGGGCGGGATCGACACTCCGGCATCCACGTCGCCGTCGTCCACCGCCTGTCGGACCTCTGCTTCGGAGTCGAGCACGGTGACGGTCATCAGGTCCGACAGGTCGTCGCTCTGCACGAGGTCGAGGTACGCCTCCGACAACGGGCCCTGGTCTGCGTCGGCGACCGCGACGTCGACGTGCAGGTCCGACGTACCGGAAAACGCGAAGCTCATCAGCGTCGCGATCGCCAGCGGCGCGAGGAAGCCCAGGACCACGGCCGAGCGGTCGCGGACGCGCTGGCGGAGGTCCTTGAGGGCGATCAGCAGGATGACGCGCACGGTCACTCCCGCAGGGCGGTGCCGGTGAGGTGCAGGAACACGCTCTCGAGGTCGGGCTCGACGACCTGAACGCTCCGGACGCCCACGCCCGTCCGTTCGGCCAGCCTCCAGCACCGATGGCAGCAGCCTGCGCGCCGTCGAGGACCAGCAGGCTCACGGTGCCGTCGGCGACGTCGGCGCCCTCGACCGCCCGTCAGCGACCGGCACGTCGGCCGCGAAGCCGGAGAGGTCGCCGGTCATCGACAGGTCGATACGGTCGCGCTCGGCCACCAGTGACACCAGCTCGCGTTGGGTCCCCTCGGCGACGAGCCGCCCGCGGTCGATGATGCCGACCCGGTCGCAGAGGCGCTGCGGCCTCCTCCATGTAGTGCGTCGTGTAGAGGACCGCCATCCCCTCGGCGCCGAAGCGCTGCACGCTGGCGAGGATGGCGTGCCGGCTCTGCGGGTCGACGCCCACCGTGGGCTCGTCGAGGACGAGCAGCGTCGGTCGGTGGACGAGCCCCGCTCCGATGTTGAGGCGGCGTCGCATCCCCCCGCGAAGGACTCGACCCGGTCGTCGGCGCGGTCCGCGAGGTCGACGAGGTCGAGGACCTCGCGCACGCGCGCGGGCCAGCTCCTTGCGCCGCAGCCCGTAGAGACCGCCGAAGAACGGCCAGGTTCTCGCGCGCCGTCAGGTCCGGGTAGAGCGCGACCTCCTGGGGGACGTAGCCGACCAGGGCCTTCGCGTCGCCGCTCGGTGCGTACGTCATGCGCCCGCGACGTGCACGGTGCCGGAGTCGGGCCGCAGCAGCCCGCAGACGATCTTGATCGTGGTCGTCTTGCCGGCGCCGTTCGGCCCGAGCAGGCCGTAGGTCTCCCCCGGGGCGATCTCGAAGCCCACGTCAGAGACAGCCACCCGGTCGCCGAAGCTCCGGGTCAGTCCCGTGCAGCGGAGTACGGCGTCAGTCCCCGCATCTCCACTCTCCATGCGCCCCAGCCTGTCGCGGGTACGACGCCGCGGGCAAGGCCTTAGGTCCTGAGACGCCCTCCCGCTCGGACCCGGTGGTGCGAAAGGTCCTAGCAGGGGACGCGCGGCGCGAGCGGTGGACTGGGAGCCGCTCGTGGCCGCGCGCCCCCGTAGAACTGAGCATGGCCAGGCCGAGCTCGCGGCGCATCGTCACTCGGCAGTAATCCGCGGCGTACCCGTAACGGGCGACCTAGGACAGAGCGACCACAGTGCGCACGATCACGCCGACGCCGATCAGACAGACGCCGGTCGCGGCGCCGTACGCCACCAGGTGCCGCACCGACGTGCTGACCCGGCCACTGCGCGCGACCAGCCGCTCGACACGTCCGACCAGGTCGCGGGCGAGCAGCCCGGCCGCGGCGAGCGTCGCCGCCATGCCGATGCCGAACGCCAGGACCAGCAGCGCGCCGAACCAGGCCTTGCCGAGCGCCACCGCCGCCAGCATCAGCAGCAGCGCGGACGGGCTCGGCACCAGTCCGCCGGCGAGTCCCATCGTCCACGGCTCCCAGCGGCCGCGCGTCGTGCCCGTGGCCGGCTCGTGCTCGTGCTCGTGCTCGGTCAGCGGTGAGGACGTCGCCCTCCGCCGGTCGCGGCGCCGCGGCCGTGCCCATGCCCGTGGCCGTGCCCGTGCCCGTGCCCGTGCCCGTGCCCGTGCCCGTGACCGTGACCATGCCCAGGTCCGTGGCCGTGCCCGTGGCAGGGCCGCGTGCCGTGCTGGCGGGCCCGCCGGACCAGCGACAGGCCGAGCACGAGGATCAGGAGGCCGGTGAAGAGGGTGAGCCACGGGTAGACGTCGGTCGGCACGAAGCCGACGCTGACCGTCACCAGCAGCGCGAAGGCGAGCACCGAGCCGGTGTGCGCCAGCGGTCACACTGGCGCCGACGGCGACCGCCGAGCGCCAGGCGGAGTCGCCGCGCTCGGTGAGGTAGAACGCCATCACGGTCTTGCCGTGGCCGGGCGCGAGCGCGTGGCTGGCGCCCAGGACGAGCGCGACGAGCAGTGCGAGAGCCGCCGGCGATCAGGCCGTTCTGGCCAGCAGCTCGGTCGGCCCGGGCGGACAGCCACGCGTCTCGGCCACCGCCGGCACGCCGAGGCCGTCACGAGCGCCGGCGCGGCCGGGCCGCCGGGGGTCACGGTCAGGGAGGCGGTGGTGACGCTCCGGCGGCGAGGAGAGCAGGTCCGTCGGGTAGTCCGCCAGCCGGTCGCTGACGCTCTCGCTGGGTACGTCGGAGCCGTCGAT
Source organism: uncultured Actinomycetota bacterium (assembly GCA_963768905.1). GTDB lineage: Bacteria > Actinomycetota > Actinomycetes > Propionibacteriales > Nocardioidaceae > Nocardioides_B. The sequence continues at coordinate 313,538 of CAVYJQ010000005.1, forward strand.
CGTGACCCGGTCACCGATGCGCCGTCATCTCGCGCCAGCCGACCTGGCCGGGCGAGGAGACGTCCTCGACGGTCACGGCCGGTGCCCGGCGGCGTCGACGGCCACGGCGCCTCGAGCAGGCAGGCGATCCGGGTCACCGGGAGCCCGCCCTGCCCGTCGCTGGTCGAGGCCTCGGCGTACGCACGGCGACGCGGCGGTGACGCCTCGCCACCGTCACCAGCATCTGCCGACGCGGCGACGGCGCACCGGTCCTCGGCCAGCGCGGTCGAGGTCGTCGAGGCGGCGCGCCGAGCTGGGCCGTCGGGCACCTCGGCGAGGTCGATGACGTGGTCGAGCGTGACGGCTGTCGATGCCGACCACGATCCCGGTGTAGCGGTTGACGGTGAAGTTGCCGAGCGGGTGGGCGCAGGCGCCGGCGCCGACAGCACGGCCCCGCAGCAGGGCGGCCAGCAGACCCAGCAGAGCGCGCAGCGCTCGTCACGGCCATCCGGTTCATCGTCCTGCCTCCAGGTCAGCGAGGGCCGCCGGCCTGCTGCCAGCGTGCAGCGGCGACGTCCCCGGGTCGGTCGGTGAGGCCGCGACGCAGGTGCTTGCGCGCGGCGTCGTCGAGCCCGAGCTCGGCCTCGATCGTGCCGCGGTGCAGCCAGAACCGTGACTCGGCGGTGCCCAGCCGGGTGCGCGCCGCGCGCCAGCGGGAGCGCGCGCGCGTCGTCCCCGGCCCGGTGCAGGGTCCAGCCGAGTACGTCGGCGACGTGGATGCTCTTGCGGCGGTCCCACTCGGCCCGGGCGCTCGGCAGGGCGTCCGCGGGGTCGCCGTGGTCGGCGTCGAACAGCGCGACCTCGAGGTCGGTGTTCACCCCGCTGTCGGCGAAGAGGCTGTTCGAGGTGCCGCGACGACGTCGTACTGCTGCCTGGGCCTCGTCGTCGCGGCCGAGGAACTCGTAGAGCTCGCCGAGCTCGGTGAGGTACTCCGGCAGCGGCAGCGTCTCGACGACGCTGCTCCCACCGCTCGGACGGCGACGCTCGTAGCCGCCGCGGGCGACGGCGAGCCGAGCCTGGGAAGCCCGTGCGCGGGCACGTGCTCGCGGGCTGAGCCGCAGCGCGAGGTCGAGATGCTCGGCCGCGGAGTCCAGCAGACCACGACGGCGGTCCAGGTCGGCCAGCAGGGTCAGCAGGAAGGCGCGGTCGGTGGCACGCGCCGAGTGCAGGCCGCGCGAGCGCAGGGTGCGGAGGCCCCGGCGAGGTCGCCGCGCAGCTCCTGGGCGTAGGCGTAGCGGGCAGCGACCGGGCACGCCGGGCTGCCGGCGGTCGGCGACCCGCAGTGCCTTCAGCTGGTCGTCGTACCGCCCAGCTCGGTGAGGGCGTCGACACGGACGGCGAGGGCGCCGACGCTGGTACGGGTCGATCGCGCAGCGCCGCGTCGGCTGCCGCGAGCGACTCGTCGAAGTCGTGGCGGGCGGCGGCGAGAGCGGCCGCCGGCGGCGAGCGCGGCGGCGTTGTCCTCCGGCCTGGATCGTCCAGGGACCGGTCGATCGCCTGCTCGGCCTGCGCGTAGTACGACGGGTTCCCGGTCACGCGAGCCTGCTCGACGTAGCCGAGGCCGAGGCGCGGCCCAGCTCACGTCGTCCTGGGGCAGCTCGCGGCAGCCTGGCCTGGAGCGAGGCCGACCAGGGCGGCGACATCGTCGGGGGCAGCGCGTCGACCCCGACGATGTCACCTCGAGCAGCAGGCACGACGTCCGGCGGCGGATCTCCGTGTCCCGGGCCAGCCCGAGCGCGCCGGAGACCGACAGCGTCAACGCGATCACGGCGACGACCATGAGTCGGTACATGCTTCTCCCTCCCGGGTGGTCCCGGCCGCACGCGTGGTGCGGCCGGGACCGTTCTGGGTGCTGAGATCAGCGACCGGACTGGTCGCCCTCGCGGCGGCGGCGGACCATCCCGATCGCACCGCCGGCCATCGTGAGCAGACCGAGCGCGAGCGCGGAGGCCGGAGCCACGCGGTCGATCAGGTCGCTCTGCTCGCCGGCGCTGCTCTTCGCAGCGGGACCGGCAGCCGTCGGGTGCGGGTCGGCGTTGCTGCCGGAGGCAGGCAGCGCCAGGTACGGGAACGTGTCGCTGAACGCGACGTCGTTGGTGTCGACACCATCGGCGAGGTCGTTCGGGTTCCCGACCAGCTCGCCCTCGACCACCTGCAGGGCGATGTCGATGACGTCGTCCGCAAGACGACGACCGTTCGGGAAGCCCTGCACGTCACCGGCGATGACGCCGAGACGGTCCGGGTTCTCCGCGAGCGGGGTCGTCACGTTCAGCCGCAGCTGCTCGCTCGGGCGTGACGCCCTTGCGGCTGGTTCAGGTCCGGGACACCGGTGAGGAAGACCTGGACCAGGTCGTTGCGGGGCTCGCTTCGGCGCCTTGATGCCGTAGACGGCCTCGATCAGCTTCGGCAGCTCGGGCTTCGTGACGTAGTTCAGGAACTGCCCGTCGGCCTTCGGCTTGGACGCGTTGAACTTGTCCTTGTCCTTGACCGGGATGACGACCTCGTTCACCAGCGGCATGCCCAGACGCGACACCTGCTGGTAGCGGCCGTCGACGCTGCGGCGGTCGGTGGTCGACCAGATGCCGATGACTCGGGTTCTTGTTCGGCCGTCCCTTGTCGGTCAGCGCGGCCCGCGGCACCTGCAGCGCCACCGAGTTCACGTTGAACCCGGCGAGGGTGTCGTCGCCGGCCTCGGAGAAGTCGCCGCCGTACAGCAGGTCGAAGACGCGCAGGTCGAGGAAGAACGGGTCCTCGGCCTGACCGGCGAACGACTTGAGCGTGCGCTTGCCGAGCTTCACGTCGGTGACGGCCTGGTTACGGAGCTTCGCGTAGTCCGGCATGCTCGCCTTGCCCACGTTGGACGGCGCCACCCTGCGGGACTTCACCAGCACCGTCTTGCGGCCGTTCTTGATCTGCTCCAGCCGGTAGGTCTGGTAGAAGTTCAGGTTCTCGTCGCGCAGCGAGTCCACCTGGCCGTTGGCGTAGAGGAACGTGTTGCCCGACCGGTAGTGGTCCTTGAACGTCCAGCGGTAGGTGATGTCCGGCTTGGCGTCACCGTCGTTGTCGATCTTGATGTTGTAGCGCGCGTCGGTGGCAAACGTGTAGAAGTTCGGGCCACCGGCCGGCTCCTGGAACGGCAGCCAGTTCGCGATCAGCGTGACCGCGTTCGGGCGGTCCGGGCTACGGAACGCGTATACGTCTGTGGTGTCGTACTGAGGGGCGCCCGCGATGAGCGGCGCCTCCCGGTGGCTGGACGCCTGGGCGCCCACCGGTCCGAGGCCGGCGAGACCGGCGGAGGCGAGAAGGCCCCCGACTGCGGTGAGTGCGACCGCTCCCCGACGAGACTTAGCCACGCGCAATCCAGAGTTGCGTGAGGTGTTCATGTGCTTCCTTCCAATCATGAACCTGGTCCCTGCGTGATCACGCAGGAGAAGCGGACTCCGCCCATGTGACGTTCGTCGCAGGTGTCATGTCGGATTGCCGACCCAACGAAAAAGATCGGCGGATGCCTCAGGGGCAGCAGGCGTACTGTGGCAACCGTGGAGCGGCCGCGCTCCGAGAAGAGGTCCTGATGGCCGACAAATCTCCCCGACAGCACATGTCGAAGAAGGCCGGTAAGTCCCTGAAGGAGAAGCGCGCAGAGAAGCACGCCAAGGCGGATGCTCGGAGCAAGTCCGAGATCATCCCGCCCGGCAAGAAAGCCTGACGCGCCGACGAAAAAGGGTCAGCGGTCGAAGAGCTGCTGGTGCAGGCGCAGCTCGTCACGCAGTGCGTACGGCACCGGGAGCCGCAGCGTCTCCAACGCGGAGATGTAGTCCTCGAGCGCCCGGAGCATCATCCGCCGTGACCTCGCGACGGCCTCAGATCCGACGGGGCCACCCCGCTGCGCGGCGACGGCCTCGCGCGCGTCGCGCAGGCGCACGCCCAACTCCCCGAGGGACGGCAACTCGGCCGCTGCCGAAAGGCGAGGAGGCTGGCCCAAGCCCCCCATCAGGAGACTCGCCGGACGCTCGTCATCGTCTGCTCCTCGCGACCTGACCGCAGCAGCATCCGAGTGGATGCTTCCCGGGCCGGTACCTCACTCCACACTACCCCTGGCCCATCACGCACAATGGAGGTGTCGAACGCACCACGATGGAAGGCCCGACCTTGCGCACCACCCTGCTCCGTACCGTCACGATCGTCGCTGCCCTGGCTGCCCTCTCGGCCTGCGGGGAGAGCTCGGCACCGGCCGGCCCGACGTACGGCGCGCCGCCGAGCGCGACGACGAGCGCGCCGACGCCCACTGAGTCGACCACCGAGCCGGCGCCGGAGCCGAAGCCCGAGCCCGCGGGCACGGTCGTGAAGATCACCATCTCCGGCACGACGGTCTCCCCGAGCGGCAAGCGGGTGCAGGCGGACTTCGACGAGCCGGTCATCCTGCAGATCAAGTCCGACCGCGCCGGCGAGCTGCACGTCCACTCCACGCCCGAGCAGATGGTGGAGTTCAAGGCGGGATCGACGAAGGCCAAGCTGGTGTTCGAGCAGCCGGGCGTGGTCGACGTCGAGGAGCACGAGACCGGCAAGGTGATCATCCAGCTCCAGGTGAGCTGATCCCGATGCGCACCGCGACGCTTGGCACCAGCGACCTGACCGTCTCGGCGGTCGGCCTCGGCTGCAACGCCTTCGGTGCTCGCATCGACGCGGAGCAGAGCGAGGCGGTCGTAGCAGCCGCCCTCGACCACGGCATCACGTTCTTCGACACCGCCGATACCTACGGCTTCGGCGCCAGCGAGGAGCTGTTGGGCAAGGCGCTGGGCTCCCGGCGCGACGACGTCGTCATCACCACGAAGTTCGGCATGGACATGCAGGGTCAGAATGTCCCGCACGACGGTCCTCGGAACTCGCGCGCTTACCTGCGCGCGGCGGTGGAGGCCAGCCTCCGGCGCCTCGGCACCGACTACATCGACCTGTACCAGGTCCACCAGCTCGACCTGGTCACCCCGATGGAGGAGATCGTCGAGGCGATGAACGAGCTGGTCGACGAGGGCAAGGTGCGGCATCTGGGCTGCTCCAACTTCGCCGCCTGGGAGCTCGCCGACGCAACCTGGATCGCGCGCTCCTCCGGTCGTCGACCGTTCATCACCGCCGAGAACGAGTACTCCCTCTACAACCGTGCCGCCGAAGAGGAGCTCATCCCCGCCTGTCAGCGCTACGGCGTCAGCCTCCTCCCCTACTTCCCGCTCGCCTACGGCCTCCTCACCGGCAAGTACCGCCGAGGCCAGGCCGCCCCTGAGGGGAGCCGGCTCTCGCTGGAGAAGCAGGCGCACAGGCTCGCGGGAGCTGACTTCGACCGGATCGACGCCCTGGAGTCGTACGCCGCCGAGCGAGACCTCGACCTCGTGACCGTGGCGCTGGGCGGGCTCGCCGCACAGCCCGCGGTCGGCAGCATCGTCGTCGGCGCCACTCGCCCCGAGCAGGTGGCCGCGAACGTGCAGGCGGCCTCCTGGGAACCGAGCGACGACGACCTCGCCGCCCTCGACGACGTGAACCGTGGGCGGGCCCCTGGCATGAGGCACGCGTCGTTCGCCCTGCGCTGACCTGCTTTGTCCGACTGAGCGGACCAGACCACTCCGGGGGCGCTGTTTCACGCTCTGAAGCCACGGGTATTCGCAACCCCAAGTCGGGGGCCCTGAACACACGGATCGGCCTCGCGGTCGGGCCGTGACTCTCAGAAGGCGGAACCGACATGGCGAGCACACCACTCCAGGCCATCGGGAAGCAGCGCACCAGCACCGAGAACCTCCCCACGACCGAAACCCGCGGCGAGGTCAGCACGCGCCTGCTCACCCAGGCCGCTGCCGAGACCGACCCGGCCGAGCGCAAGCGCCTCCAGGACGAGGTCGTGGTCATGCACATGGGCCTGGCACGCGCCATCGCCGCCCGCTACAACGGCCGTGGGATCGCCGACGAGGACCTCGTGCAGGCCGCGACCATGGCGCTGCTGAAGGCCGCACGCAGCTACGACCCCTCCCATGGCTCGGCGTTCCTCGCCTACGCCGTCGTCACCATGAAGGGTGAGGTGAAGCGCCAGTTCCGTGACTACGGCTGGATGGTCCGCCCGCCCCGACCGATCCAGGCGATGCAGGGCGCGGTCGCGCATGCCGAGGCCGAGCTGGTCCAGGAGCTGGGCCGTTCCCCGCGCGTCAGCGAGGTCGCCGAGCATCTGGGAGTCGAGCAGGACGACGTCCTCGAGGCACTCAGCGCCGATGGCTGCTTCACGCCCACGTCGCTCGACCTGCCCGTCGGTGAGCAGGGCGACAGCGTTCTCGGCGACACCCTGTCGTCAGCGGATCCGGCACTCGACGAGGCCGAGGCCCGCATCATGCTGCTCCCGGCGGTCAAGGCGCTTCCCGAGCGCGAGCGGAACGTGCTGTACCTGCGCTTCTTCAAGCAGCTGAGCCAGTCGCAGATCGCCGCCGAGATCGGCGTCACCCAGATGCAGGTCTCCCGGATCCTGTCGCGAGTGCTCGGCCAGCTGCGCGACGAGCTCTCCTGACCTCGAGCAGTCCTTAGCGCCCCGCGACCACGTAGCTGCGGAGCTTCGCCCGGCGGATCTGCGCGTCAGTCCACGGGAAGCGCACCCACTTCTCTTGGCTGAACAGCCGGGTCTGGTCGGACGACGTCGCCTTGGACGAATCCATCGACTGGCCGTAGCTGAGGATCGTGTGTGCGGCCAGGCGACCGGAGTCGTGGAATGCGATCGCCTGGATGTGCGACGAGCCGTAGCTGATCGGGTACAGCCGCTTCAGGTTCGCGGCCGGAACCCTGCTGGCCACCGCGTTGGCGTTGCCCGCGAAACCCTCGCCGCCGCCGATCGGGATGGCCGGTGCACCGTCGTCGCCTGCCACCTGGAGCTTGCCCCACGGCGTGGCCGGAGCGACGTTCTTCGACGCCAGGAACGCGAGCGCGTCGCGCATCGCCTTCACCACCTCGGGGTTCGCCTCGGCCAGGTTGTTCGGCGTCGCGACGGGGTCGTTGGCGTCGAACGGCGTCTCCCATGGGGCCTTCGCCTTCTGCGCGTTCTTCCAGAATTCCTGGAAGATGTGCGTGCCGACGCTGTCGATGTCGGAGCGGCCGTCCCACTTCGCGAGCACGTCGCAGGAGTCACCGCCGCCGGCGAGCTCGCACGTCGTCACGAGGTCGCCGTTCTCCTTCGCCAGCTCACCGCCGAACACGCGGTTCTCGTGCTCGAACAGCTTCAGCGTGCGGTGGCTGACCTTCCGGCCCTTGCCAAGGCCGTCTTTACCGGCGAGCCGGTCCATCACGTAGCGGTAGACCATCCGCTGACGGAGCGTGCGCTCGCACCGCTCGCAGCCGATGATGCCGGCGAAGCCCTCCAGCGGCGCCTTGGGGTTCGGCAGCCAGTAGCTGTCGTTGGCGTTGATCACCCAGTCCTTGCGGAACGTGTGCGGCAGGTTCTTGGGGCCGAACACGCCGGGACGGGTGGCGTCCTCGTCGGTCTGCCATGCGCAGTCGGACGACGCGCGCGTGCCGTCGAGACCGGGAAGCCCCGCAGCCTCGTTGAGCGCCGCCCCGGTCGGGGTCAGGCACCGCTGCACCAGGTCGTCCGGCACGTTCGGTACGACGGAGTGGTCGGCGTACAGGACGTCGCCGTTCCGGTCCGCGGCGGTCGTGTTCACCCATGGCATGCCGGCGCCCTTGTCCTGCAGGCGAAGCAGATCGCGGACGTTCTTCGCGCGCGCCATCAGGTGGAACGTGTCGAGGGTGCGCAGGTGCTCGGCGTTGGCGTCGCGCAGCGCGAAGAAGCTGCTCGGAGTCCACGGCATCAGCACGTCCTGAGCGTCGATGACGTAGCCCTCGTCGGTGCGGTACAGGTCCTCCTCGACCGTCCGGAGCTTGGCGCCGTCCTTGACGACCACCTTGACGGTACGTCGCTCCAGCGGCTTCGGTCCGGCGTCGGTGACGTACTGCGTGGTGCCGGGGATCGTCTTGTACTCGTACGGCGTGAACCGGAACGCCGTCGAGACGGTGTGGCTCCACGCGACGTTCTTGTTCCACCCGATGTTGACGACCGGCGAGCCGATCAGGCCGGCACCCGCCACGTCGTACTTGCCGGGAATCGTGAGGTGGAACTGGGTGAACCGGTAGCGCCCGCGCCACGGGAAGTGCGGGTTGCCCAGCACCATGCCGCGACCCGTCGTGGTCGACTTCGAGCCGACCGCCGTGGCGTTGGAGCCGAACGGCGAGTCCGGGTCCTTGCCGAGGTTCTTGAGCAGCTCGTCGCGGCTGGGGAGCTCCGACGGCGGGGTGGCGAACTCCGGTGATCCGGACCCGGCCCCGGCGGCGACGTCGGCCGGGGGCGCGGCGTCGACGATCTGCGGCACGAAGACCCCAGTGGAGGCGAGCAGGTTGGCGGCGTAGATCGCGCGCCAGATGTCCATCGGGGTGGCGTTGGGCTTGACCCAGTCCGCTCCCCTGCAGGCCCGGTCGCTGATGCTCCGCGAGCCGCCGATGTCGCGCAGGTACTTGTTCACGCCCGCGGCGTACCCGCGCACCAGGGCTCGGGTCTGCTGACCGGGACCGCGCTTGGGGTCGGCGAGCAGCTTCTCGACGACCTTGCGGTTGCGGATGTCGGTGAAGAGCGTGTCGGCCTGCAGGTTGGTGGCGTCGAGCGTCACCTGGTCGTTGTAGCGCTTGTCGGGGCCGAGGAACTTCGACCGCTGGCCGCGTGCGGTGAGCACGGTGTCGGCGAGGTTGCAGATGCTGGTCTCGGCGGTCGCGTAGCCGTGCCCGTAGCCGAGCGAGCCGTAGTTGTCGGCCACGATGTGCGGGATGCCGTGCTTCGTCCGGGTGATCGTGGCCTGGTACGCCGGCGACGTGCGGTCCGGGCCGGCTGCTGCGGGACCGGAGCCCGCCACTCCCTGTAGCGCTATCAGGCCGGGCACCAGGCTGAGGGCAGCGAGGACGGCGGTGGCACGGCGAGACAGGGGCATGTCGTTCCTTCCCGAGACAGTGCCCTGAACAACGCGCTGACCACGACCTGGTTACGGCTCCTTCGTTTGCGAAGTTCGGAACCGGGTACGGCGGCCACACAAGAGAAGGAGTGGAGATGACACTTTCAACTGCACTGTTGATCGTTCTCGGGGTCATCGCCGTACTCGCCATCGCGGGGTTCGCGTTCGCCGTTGCCAAACGGAAGCGCGACGAACGGGACCGTGCGCGCGGGGCGGAGCTGCGCGAGCAGGCGGCCAGCTTGGAGACGGGCCTCAAGAAGCACGAGGCGCATGCCCGGGAGACCGATGCTCGAGCCGCTCAGGCCCGGGCCGAGGCCGAGCGCAAGCAAGCCGAGGCGGAGCGCCTCGAAGCCGAGGCGCGCGACCGGCGGACCATGGCCGACGAGGCCCGCGAGCGGCACGACGAGCACCTCGAGCGCGCCGACCAGCTCGACCCGGCCCCGGATCACGAATACGAGGACGACCGAGCACGCGAGGACCACGGCGGGCAGCACAGGCGGATCTGAGTACGAGTGCTCTGGTGGCGCGAGGATCCTCGCGCCACCCTGGGTTCATGACTGCTCACGCACGCACCCAGCTCAGGCGCCCGGCCCTGCTCGGCTTCGGCATCGGCTTCGCGATGGCCTTCGTGGCCACGATGCTCGCGCTGATCTCCAACGTCTTCGAGCTGCTGCACGGGCTGCTCGTGCCCGCGGCCGCGCTGCTTCGTCCGATCGCCGACGCTATGGCCAACTGGAACGGGCTGCTGAACATGGTCCTGGCGGGGCTCGTGAACGGCGCGATCTACGCGCTCGCGTTCGTCCTTGGAGCGGCGACGCTCAAGGCGGCTCGCGCCCGTCGTACGGGAGAGGCGCGCTAGGCGCTAGAGGTAGAGCCCGGTCTGGCTGTCGCCGAGCCGCTCGGCGGCCACGGCGTGGATGTCGCGCTCGCGCATCAGGATGTAGGTCTCGGCGTTGACCTCGACCTCGGCCTTGTCCTCCGGGTCGTAGAGCACGCGGTCGCCGATCTCGACGGTGCGCACGTGCGGGCCGATCGCGGCGACCTTGGCCCAGCCGAGTCGACGGCCGCCCATGGCGGCGGTCGCGGGGATCACGATGCCGCCGCTGGAACGTCGCTCGCCCTCTGTGTCGACCGAGACCAGGACCCGGTCGTGGAGCATCCGGATCGGGGTCTTGTCGGTCATCTCGCGAACTTGCGGATGGCGAAGACCACCGCGACGAAGCCGACGACCGCACCAGCGGTCTTCAGGATGTTGTCGGTGCGCGGGTGCCCGTTCGCGTCGACGTAGTGGCCCTTGATGCTGGCGACCTCGCGACGGGCGATCGTCTTCGGGCTGGCACGGAACACGAGCTGGTCGATGGTCTCGGCGAGCCGCTCGCGGGTCGCTTCCATCTCGTTCTCGATCGAGTCGAGGCCCTTCTCAGCCTTGCTCACCGTGCATCTCCTCGCGTCGTCCACCTCGGGTCCCGGGACAGGTTACCCACCGGACGCTACCGGAATGCATGCGCGTCAGCCCTGGGCGCGGTTCACCGGGCCCACGGTGCGCGGGTCGAAGCCGAACGGCAGCTCGAGCCGGTGCGCCGACATCAGCGCGTCGTTGGTGAGTACGTCGTACGTCGCGCCATCCGCCACGACGACGCCGTCGGAGAGCACGATCGACCGGGGGCACAGCTCGAGCGCATAAGGCAGGTCGTGGGTCACCATCAGCACCGTGACGTCGAGCTCGCGGAGGATCTCGGCGAGCTCACGACGCGAGGCCGGGTCGAGGTTCGACGACGGCTCGTCGAGCACCAGGATCTCCGGCCCCATGGCCAGCACGGTGGCCACGGCGACGCGTCGGCGCTGACCGAAGCTCAGGTGGTGCGGCGGGCGGTCGGCGAAGTCGGCCATCCCAACCTTGTCGAGGGCCTCCATCACCTGTCGTTCGAGGTCGGCGCCCCGCACGCCGAGGTTGGCCGGCCCGAACGCGACGTCGTCGCGCACGGTCGGCATGAAGAGCTGGTCGTCGGGGTCCTGGAAGACGACACCGACGCGCTTCCGGACCTCGGAGAGGTTCGGCTTGCGCACCGGGAGCCCGCTGACGGAGACCGAGCCGGCGCCGGCTTCGAGGATGCCGTTGAGGTGCAGCACCAACGTCGTCTTGCCGGCACCGTTCGGTCCCAGGAGGGCCACCCGCTCGCCCTGGTGGACGTGCAGGTTCACGCCGAACAGCGCCTGGTGGCCGTCGGGGTACGCGTACGCCAGCCCCTGGACGTCGAGGACGGGAGTGCTCATGAGCGGGGCATCCTTCCGGTGAAGCCGCGCGACACCATCGCGAGGTGGACGCGCTCGCCGCGCTCGTACGACCGGATGAACAGTGCCCCGGCGCTCCGGGCGATGACCGGCCAGTGCTTGGGGTTGCGGGCTGTGAAGCCGCGGGACTCGCGGGCGATCCGCATCCGGCGCATCTCGTCGGTCACCACGTCGAGGTAGCGGACCATGAAGCCCATGATCTGCACGAGCTGGTGCGGCAGCCGGAGCCGCTCGAGCCCGACCAGCAGGTCACGCGGCTCGGTCGTCGCTGCCAGCGTCAAGCTGGCCATCACGCCCAGCGTGCCCTTGGCGAGCAGCGCCCAGGCCGACAGCAGGCCGGCCTCGCTGACGGTGAGCCCGAGGAACTCGGTGCGCGGGCCGGTCGCGATGAACGGCATCAGTACGGCGAACACCACGAACGGCACCTCGACGACCATCCGTTTGAGGATGTACGTCGGCGGCACCTGGCTGACCGCGATCACCGCGGCGAGCACGAGCAGGTAGCCGCCGTACGCGGGGAACCAGTCCTTGGGGGTCGCGACGACGACGAGCACGAACCCGAGCAGGGCCAGCACCTTGTGATGGGCCGACGCACGATGGATCGGGCTGTGCCCGTGGAAGTGGAGCTTGTGCCCGTGGCCGGCGCCCATCTAGCGGCCCGCCGGGGCGTCGGACTCGGAGTCCGACCGCTGCTCCGCGTCGTGGGCGGGGCGGCGGCGCAGCACCAGGGTGAGCCCGCCGAACAGCACCAGCACGACCAGCGATCCGCCCACGCCGGCGACCAGCGTCGACAGCCGGTCGTTCTCCACACCCTTGGCGCGGTAGTCGGCCAGCGGTCCGTCGGCCGTGGGGTTCTCGCGTTCGGTGGAGGCGAAGCCCTGGTCCTCGGCGACCCGGTTCAGTCCGTCGGGTGCGGACGACGCGTAGTACGACGCCACCCCGGCGATCAGAAGTGCGACCAGGACGCCGACCACGACGAGCGTGCGTGTCTTCATCAGCGGGCCGCCTCGTCGGGCTGGTCGAGGCCGGCTACGGGCTCCCGTACCTCGAGCGACCGGGCCTTCAGCACCCGTTTGGCGCCGTACACGAGGTCGGGGCGGACGCCGACCACGCTGCCGACGACCAGGCCGGTGATGGCGGCCTCGCCGAGGCCGATGACCAGGTGCCAGCCGACCATCGCGGTCATGAGCGCGGTCAGCGAGATCGGCGCCTGCCCGCCCACGGCGTACAGGCCCACGAACGCGAGCGCGGTCACGGGCACGGAGACGAAGGCAGCGACGGCCGCCAGCGGGGGCACCAGTCCGACGCGCTTGGGCAGCACCGACTGGAGCAGCCGGAAGGTCAGCCACCCGGCGACCACACCGACGAGGCCCATCAACGTGATGTTGGTGCCGAGCGCGGTGACCCCGCCGTCGGCGAAGAGCAGGCTCTGGACGAGAAGGACGACGGCGAGGCAGAGCACGCCGGTCCAGGGGCCGACAAGGATGGCGGCCAGCGCTCCCCCGAGCAGGTGGCCGCTCGTGCCGGCGCCGACCGGGAAGTTCAGCATCTGGGTGGCGAACACGAACGTCGCGACCAGGCCGGCGAGCGGTGCGGCCCGGTCGTCGAGCTCGCGTCGTGCGCCCCGCAGTGCCAGGCCGACTCCCGCGACCGCGACGGCGCCGGTGGCCATCGACGTCGTGACGTCGAGGAAGCCATCGGGTACGTGCATGGGAGCCTCCGCTAGTTTGGGGACGCCCCGCGGCCGGGGCCTGTTGACCAGAGTACGTTATTGCGAATCGTTCGCAGTAAGACCCCGAGGAGATTGGTGTGACCGACGCACGCCTGGCCCAGGGCGACCCCGCCCCCGACTTCACGCTGACCACCGACACCGGAAACCAGGTCAGCCTGACTCGACCTGCGCGGCCGCAAGGTGATCGTGTACTTCTACCCGTCCGCCATGACGCCCGGGTGCACGAAGCAGGCGTGCGACTTCACGGACTCGCTCGAGTCCCTGCGCGGGGCCGGCTACGAGGTGCTCGGCATCTCCCCCGACAAGCCGGAGAAGCTCGCCAAGTTCCGCGAGCGCGACAACCTCGACATCACCCTGCTCTCCGACCCGGACAAGCAGGTGATGAAGTCGTACGCCGCCTTCGGCGAGAAGAAGCTGTACGGCAAGGTCGTCGAAGGCGTCATCCGGTCGACGATCGTCGTCGACGAGGACGGCAAGGTCGAGCTGGCGCAGTACAACGTGAAGGCCACCGGCCACGTCGCCAAGCTGCGCAGGGACCTCGGGCTCGCCACCTAGACTGTCCGGCGCGCGCCCGTAGCCCAATGGCAGAGGCACCGTCTTTAGGTGGCGGACAGTGTGAGTTCGAATCTCACCGGGCGCACAGGTTGGGTCGGTGAACTACCGTGCCCGGATGGGAACCGTCGACATCCGCCCCTTCGAGGACGGCGACGCTCTGCACGTCGCGCGGCTCGCCACGACCGTGCAGTGGCCGTCGCTGCACGGACGCGGACGTCGTACGCCGGGTCTGCACCGCCCCGGGGGCTGTCGCCTACGTGGCGGAGCAGGACGGTCAGGTCGTCGGCTGGGCCCAGGCGCTCGGCGACGGCGTGCTGCAGTAGCCACCTCAGCTTCGTCGCCGTCCACCCCGACCACCGGGGTCGTGGGATCGCCCGGCTCCTGGTCGTGGCGACGTTCCAGGCCACCGGCACCAAGCGGATGGACCTGATCACGGACTCGGCGGAGGGGCTGTTCACCGACTTCGAGCACATCCCGATGTCCGGCTTCCGGATCTACCCCGGAGCCTGAGCAGCCCCTCCGCTGTCCTAAAGCAGCAATTGCGCGGTTGTGACAGGTTCTGCGGGCGAATCGCTGTCACAACCACGCAATTGTCGTGAATGGTCGGGCTGCTACTGGAGCAGGTAGTCCTGCGTCTGCGGGTTGAGCTGAGGCAGCTTCCGCGCACCGGCCACGGCCTTGCTGCTGAAGCGCAGCGTGTCGAGCCCGCGGGAGATGTCGTTGGCGACGATCAGCCCGTTGTACCAGTACGACGACCACGCGTTGGACTGCATGTCGTAGTAGCCGATCTCCTTCGGCGCGGTCGGGTCGGTCAGGTCGACGACCGACGTCCCCGAGCCGTACGCCGACGACACCAGGATGTCGCGGCCGGCGACCGGCACGTAGTTGAAGTTGTGGTACGTGCTCGGCTCGTCGCGCGGGATCCGGAAGTGGCTCAGCGCCGCGGCCGGGTCGGCGACGTCGTACGTCCACAACGCGCCGTACGGCTCCTGCGGCTTGCCGAAGTACTCGTCACCGAAGGTGACCCGCTCGCCGCTCGGTGTGAACGCCGCGGAGTGCCAGATGTCGACGTCCGGGGTGTCGATGTCGGCCGTCACGACCGGGGCCAGCGGGTTGGAGATGTCCCAGAGCTGCCCCTGCGACAGGCACGCGGCGGCCGCGAGGTTCTTCGGCGTGAGCACGGAGATGTCGTGGCAGGCGTAGAACGGCTCCGCGCCGTACTTCTCACCGAACCAGTCGACGCCCTCGATGGTCGGCTCGGCCACGACGCGCGCGGCGAGACCGGCCGCGGCGTCGTCGCCGTCGACCTGGATCACCGAGATGCGCTCGAACGGCGCCTGGCAGTCAGGCCCGAGTCCGCTCTTGGAGAGCGGGTACGACGCGACGTAGATGTACGACGTGCCGCCCTCCCCCGGCACCAGCGTGTTCGTGTGCGACCCGCAGTCGGTGCGGATGCCCTGCAGGAACACGGGGTTCGCGGGGTCGCTGATGTCGAAGACCCGGACGCCCTCGAACGCGCCCGCGGTGGTGGCCGTGACGTTCCGCGAGCCCTCACAGCCGACCGTGCTCTGCGGGGTGTCCACCGACAGGAAGAGCAGATCCCCGTGCACCGTGACGTCGCCCTGCGGGCCGTTGCAGTGCACGTCCGCGACCTCGACCGGCGAGCCGGGCTCGGCCAGGTCGATGACCCGGAACCCGCTGTAGTGACCGGCGAACGCCAGGGTCCCCTTGAAGGCCAGGTCGGAGTTGACCCCGCCCCGGTGCTCTGACGTGCTGAGCAGGTGCATGTTCTTGCTGATGCCGTCGGCGGGGCTCGCGGGCGGAGGCGGCGGGACGCTGCCGTCCTCCCACGGTTCGTGTGCCGACGAGGGGGCAGCCGAGGCCACGAGAAGCGTGGCGGCAAGGCAGGCCAGGACGCGCGAGTAACGCATGAAGCCTCCGAGATCCGAGAGCGCGGCCGATCGGCCGCGGCGCCTCGCATCCTGACACAGATGTGACCTACAGCACAGACCTCGCGTAAGCGACAAAGCCGCCAGATCGGTCAGAGGCCGACGAGCACGTCCACCACGATCGGGGCGATCTCGCGCAGCGCCTGGCCGCGGTGGGAGATCGCGTCCTTCTCGTCGGCGCGGCAGCTCGGCCGACGTGCGGTCGTCATGCCCGTCGGCGACGAACAGCACGTCGTAGCCGAAGCCGCCCTCGCCCCGCAGCTCGCGGATGATCCGGCCCGGCATCGTCCCGTGCACGACGTGCTCGACCGTCCCGCCGGCGCCGGCCGGGTAGGCGAACGCGACCGCACACGTGAAGTGCGCGCCGCGCCGCTCGTCGGGGACGTCGGCCAGCTGGTCGAGCAGCAGCTCGTTGTTCGCCAGGTCGTCCTTGGACACGGCCGGACCAGCGCGCCGACAGCACCCCGGGCATCCCGTTGAGCGCGTCCACGCACAGCCCGGAGTCGTCGGCGAGCGAGGGCAGACCCGGTGGCCTCGACGGCGACGCGCGCCTTGAGCAGCGCGTTGCCCTCGAAGGTCGGCTCGGTCTCGGCGGGCTCGTCGTACGGCGTCGACGTCGTCGAGCCCGAGCACCTCGATCTCGGGCATGTGCTCGGCCAGGATCCGCTGCATCTCGGCCAGCTTCTTGGCGTTGCGCGAGGCCAGGAAGACCTGCGCGGGTCTGACGGCTCGTCCACAGCAGCCTCCCGCCCCGGGTCGGAGTCGCTCATCCGAGCAGGGCCTCCTGCTGGAGCCGGGTCAGGTCGGCGCAGCCCTTCTCGGCGAGGCCCGAGCAGCCCGTCGAGCAGCGCCCGGTCGAACGGGTCGGCCTCGGCGGTGCCCTGGATCTCGATGTACTTGCCCTCGCCGGTCATCACGACGTTCATGTCGGTCTCGGCGCGGACGTCCTCCTCGTAGGGCAGGTCGAGCCGCGGCTCGCCGTCGATGATCCCGACCGAGACCGCGGCCACCGACCCGGTCAGCGGGTCGCCGGCCAGCGCCCCCTTGCCCTTCAGGTGCGCGCAGGCGTCGGCGAGCGCGACGTACGCCCCGGTGATCGCGGCCGTGCGGGTGCCGCCGTCGGCCTGCAGCACGTCGCAGTCGAGCACGATCGTGTTCTCGCCCAGCGCCTTGTAGTCGATGACCGCGCGCAGCGAACGGCCGATCAGCCGGGAGATCTCGTGGGTGCGGCCGCCGATCCGGCCCTTGACCGACTCGCGGTCCGACCGGGTGTTGGTGGAGGCGGGGAGCATCGCGTACTCGGCGGTGACCCAGCCCAGCCCGGAGCCCTTGCGCCAGCGCGGCACGCCCTCGCGACGCGGAGGCCGCGCACAGCACGCGGGTGCCGCCGAACTCGACGAGGACCGACCCCGCGGCGTGGTCGAGCCAGTTGCGGGTGATCGTGATCGGGCGGAGCTCGTCGTTCTGTCGTCCGTCGGCGCGTGTCATGCGGCCGAACCCTCGACCCCGAGCGCGCTACGACGCTCGCCCGGGCGGCTCAGAGGTCGTACGTCGCGCCCGCTCGCGGCGAGGTCGACCGGGCCGTCGAAGACCGCGGCGCCTCGTCGTACGCCGCCGCGTCGTGCCACGGCGGGATGTGCGTGAGCACCAGCCGGCCGACGCCGGCCTCCGCGGCCGCGCTGGCCGCCTCGGCGCCGGTGAGGTGCAGGTCGATCGGGTTCACCGCGCCGTCCCGGAACGCCGCCTCGGCGAGCAGCAGGTCGGCGCCCTTCGCCAGGTCGACGAGCTGCGGGCACGGCCCGGTGTCGCCGGAGTAGGCGAGCACGCGACCGCCGCCTCGACCCGGAGCCCGTACGCCGCGACCGGGTGCACGACGCGGGTCGCGGTCGGATCGTGAACGGGCCCGAGCATGGACGGCTCGTCGTCGTACTCGTGGAAGTCGAACTCCGCGGACATCCCCGGCTCGTCGGGCAGCCCGTAGGCGCGCGACGACCTGCCGCGCCGACGCCCGGCGGGCCCCAGACCGGGATCCGCGGCCGGGCACCGGCCGGGTGGTACTTCCACATCACGTAGAGGCCGCTGATGTCGAAGTAGTGGTCGGGGTGCAGGTGGAGAGCAGCACGCCGTCGAGGGTGAGCGGGTCGACGTAGCGCTGCAGCGTGCCCAGCGCGCCGCTGCCGAGGTCGAGCGAGCACGCGCCAGGTGCGGCCCTCGTGCTCGGCCTCGACGAGGTAGCAGCTCGCGGGCGAGTCCGGCCCCGGGTACGAGCCGGAGCAGCCGATGACGGTCAGCCTCATACGCGCACCCACGACGTCGCCTGGGAGAGCTGGTGGACCGACTCGAGCTCGGGGCCGAGGAAGCGTCGGCCGATCTGGGCGAACTCCTCCGGCTGCCCGGTGGTCAGGAACCGGTGGCTCGGGCTCGGGCAGCGACGGGTCGCGCTCCAGGCCGCCAGCCGGACCAGCAGCTTGTAGACGTCCTTCGCGGTCTCCTCGGCGCTGGACACCAGCGTGACCTGGTCGCCGAGGACGTAGGAGACCACGCCGGTGAGCAGCGGGTAGTGGGTGCAGCCGAGGATCAGGGTGTCGATGCCGTCGCGAGGTCAGCGGGTCGAGGTACTCGTGGGCGGCCGCGAGCAGCTCCGGCCCGCTGGTCACGCCGGCCTCGACGAACTCCACGAACCGCGGGCACGCCTGGGTGTGCAGCGTGACGTGCGGGGCCGCGGTGAACGCGTCGTCGTAGGCCATCGACTCGGCGGTCGCACGCGTGCAGATCACGCCGATCTGGCCGGTGCGGCTGGCCGCCACCGCGCGACGCGTGGCCGGGTGGATCACCTCGACGACCGGCACCGGGTAGCGCTCGCGGGCGTCGCGCAGCACGGCGGCGCTGGCCGAGTTGCAGGCGATCACGAGCGCCTTGACGCCCTGGTCGACCAGGTGGTCCAGGCACTCGAGGGCGTACTCGCGCACCTCGCCGATCGGCTTGGGCGCCGTACGGCTGGCGGGCGGTGTCGCCCGAGGTAGAGCACCGGCTCGTGCGGCAGCTGGTCCAGCACCGCACGGGCCACGGTGAGTCCACCGAAGCCGGAGTCGAAGATGCCGATCGGTGCGTCTGCCACGTGTCCAGGCTAGTGGCTGCACGCCCCCTGCTTCGCCCGCTCAGGCGACCAAGATCACGCTGCGACGGTGGTCACTCCCGCGCGGGGCCTTCGACCCTGGCGAGGCCGGAGCGACCGCGGCGAGGGTGGAGCGCATGACCTACGACATCCGCTCACCGACGCTCCAGGCCCAGCCGGCGGCCGTGGTCCGCGGGCACGCCGACGAGAACGGGCATCGCCGACTTCCTCGGCGCGCGCGTTCGGCGAGGTGATGGGCGCGCTGGAGCAGCAGGGCCTGCAGCCCGGCCGGTGCGCCGTTCGGGTGCTACACGGCCGACCCAGACGGCGGCTTCGACATCGAGGCGGGCTTCCCGGCGTCCGGCCCGGTTACCGGAGCGCCGGCGACGTCGAGCCGCTCGAGCCTCCCCGGCGGCCGGTACGCGCGCACGCTGCACGTCGGCGACTGGGGCAAGCTCGACAGCGCCTACGACGCGCTCGCAGGAGTGGGCGGACCGACAACGGCTACACGCCGCAGCGCGACCCCCTGGGAGAGCTACCTGGACGGCCCCGACGTCGCCGAGCCGCGCACCGAGGTCTTCCTGCCGTGCACGACGAGGCCTCGGCGCCAGCGCCTGACGGGGCCGTCAGACCGTCGGTCGGGGCGCGGTCGTTGTAGACGCCGGCCTCTTCCTGGCCGGACAGCTTCTGGATCGCGGCCATGACCTCGTCGGTGACCTCGCCGCCGGGCTCGGCCGAGCGGCACGCCGTCGTACCGCCCCTCGAAGCGCAGCGGCTCTCCGAACCGCACGGTGACCTTCGCGAGCCGCGGCAGCCGGCGTCCGACGGGCTGGAGGTCTCTGCGGTGCCCTGCAGCGCCGACCGGGACCACCGGCGCACCGGACGTCAGTGCCAGGTGGCCGACCCCGGTGCGCCCGCGGTAGAGCCGGCCGTCGCGCGAGCGGGTGCCCTCGGGGTAGATGCCGAACGCCTCGCCGCGGCCGAGGATCTCCAGCGCGGTGTCGAGCGAGGCGATCGCCGCCTTGGTGTCGTCGCGGTCGACCGGGATCATGCCCAGTCCCTCGAACCACGCCCGCTGCGGCCCGGCCCCTTGAGCGCCGCGTCCCGGTGAAGTAGTCCTCCTTCGCCAGGAACACGACCGGGCGCGGCGCCACGATCGGGATCACCACGGAGTCCACGAACGAGAGGTGGTTGCTCGCGACGATGACCGGACCGTCCAGCGGGACGTTCTCCAGCCCCTCGACGGTGGGTCGCCAGATCCGTTTCGCCAGCGGGGTCACCACCCCGTGGACCAGGCCGTAGAACATCGAGCACCTCCCATGATCGAGGGATCCAGACGGGGACCAGTTCTCCGCCGTCCGCGGGACGTTCCCCGGCACCGTCCAGTAGCCGGGGCGGCCGTGTGAGACTGGCCGGATGGTCGAGCTGTTGCTCATCGCCGTCGCCATCTTCGGGTTCGCCCTGGTCTCCGGGCGTCTCGCACAGTCGCCGGTCACGGCCCCGATGGTGTTCGTCACGGTCGGCCTGGTCGTCGGGGAGCAGGGGCTCGACTGGTTCGACCTCGACCTCGAGGGAGAGGCCGTCTCCATCCTCGTCGAGGCGACCCTGGTGCTGGTCCTGTTCACCGACGCCATCCGCATCGACCTGCGCACGCTCCGCCGCGAAGCCTGGCTGCCGTCGCGGCTGCTCGGGATCGGGATTGCCGCTGACCTTCCTGCTCGGCGCTGCGGTAGCCGCGCTGCTGTTCCGGGTCGTTCACGTGGGCCGAGGCGGCGCTGCTGGCAGCGATCCTCACGCCGACCGACGCCGCCCTCGGACAGTCGGTGGTCAGCGACCACCGGTTGCCGGTCCGGCTGCG
The DNA here is from genome assembly GCA_963768905.1 of uncultured Actinomycetota bacterium. GTDB lineage: Bacteria > Actinomycetota > Actinomycetes > Propionibacteriales > Nocardioidaceae > Nocardioides_B. The sequence continues at coordinate 334,095 of CAVYJQ010000005.1, forward strand.
GCAGGGCCTCAACGTCGAGAGCGGCCTGAACGACGGGATCATGGTGCCGATCGTGACCGTCGCACTGGCGATCGCCGCCGCCGAAGCCGGCTCCGGCAGCGTCGACCACTGGGCCACGTTCGCGACGCGGCAGGTCGGTTTCGGGCTGCTCTTCGGAGTGGGGATCGGGGCGCTCGGCGGGCGACTGCTCGACATCCGCTCAGCCGCGGGCCGGGTCGACGGCATCTACCGCCAGCTGGCCACCCTGGCGATCGCAGCCGGCGCGTTCGGGGCCGCCGAGGCGCTCGGAGGCAACGGGTTCATCGCGGCCTTCACCGCCGGGCTCGCGTTCGGGTACGTCGCTCGCGCTCAGTGCTCGGACGTCCAGGACTTCACGGAGGACGAGGGCGAGGTGCTGACCGCCATCACGTTCGTGATCTTCGGGGCGGCGTTCGCGGGCCCCGCGCTCACCGACCTCACGTGGCCGGTGGCGGCGTACGCCGTGCTGAGCCTGACCGTGGTGCGCATGGTGCCCGTGCTCGTGGCGTTGTGGCGCTCGGGGATGCTCCTCGAGACGCGACTGTTCACCGGGTGGTTCGGTCCGCGGGGCCTGGCGTCGATCCTCTTCGCGCTGATCGTCGTGGACAGCCTGGACAGTCCACGCGCCGAGACGGTGTTCCTGGCGGCGACGGTCACGATCCTGCTCAGCGTGTACGCGCACGGGCTCACCGCCAGCCCCTGGGCGGGCAGGCTCGGCCGTCGGCTGGAGGCGGCGTCGATGACCGCCCCGGAACACGCACCGGCCCCGGAGATGCCCACGCGACGCGGGCTGATCCGCGCCCCGCGGTCCACGTAGGAGCATCGTCGGCGTCAGATGCCGACGATGCTCCTACGTCAGTTCGTGCTCGGGGCGGTCAGGCCCAGAGCTGGCCCTCGAGGCTCTCTTCGGCCTCGTCGATCGTGCCCTCGTAGGCACCGGTCGACAGGTACTTCCAGCCACCGTCGCAGACGATGAACACGATGTCGGCGCGCTCGCCGGCCTTGACGGACTTGGCCGCCTGGCCGAGCGCGGCATGCAGGATCGCGCCGGTGGAGATCCCCGCGAAGATGCCCTCCATCTCCAGCAGCTCGCGCACCCGGCGTACGGCGTCACGCGGGCCGACCGAGAAGCGCGCGTCGATCAGCGAGGCGTCGTACAGCTCCGGCACGAACCCCTCGTCGAGGTTCCGCAACCCGTAGACCAGCTCGCCGTACCGCGGCTCGGCCGCCACGATCCGCACCTCGGGCTTGTGCTCGCGGAAGAACCGGCCGGTGCCCATCAGGGTGCCGGTCGTGCCCAGCCCGGCCACGAAGTGCGTGACGCTGGGCAGGTCCTCGAGGATCTCCGGGCCGGTGCCTTCGTAGTGCGCCTGGGCGTTCGCGGGGTTGCCGTACTGGTAGAGCATCACCCAGTCGGGGTGCTCATCGGAGAGCGCCTTGGCGACGCGGACCGCCTCGTTGGAGCCCCCGGCTGCCGGCGAGGAGACGATCTCGGCGCCCCACATCGACAGCAGCTGCTTGCGCTCGACCGACGTGTTCTCCGGCATCACGCAGACGAGGCGGTAGCCCCGCAGCTTCGCGGCCATCGCCAGCGAGATGCCGGTGTTGCCGGATGTCGGCTCGAGGATCGTGCACCCCGGACGGAGCAGGCCGTCCTTCTCCGCCTGCTCAACCATCCGGAGCGCGGCCCGGTCCTTGATCGAACCGGTGGGGTTCATGTCCTCGAGCTTCGCCCACAGCCGCACGTCCGGGGACGGCGACAGCCGGGGCAGGCCCACGAGGGGCGTGCCGCCGACGGACTCGAGGAGGGAGTCGAAGCGCATCGCTCCGGGTCAGCCGCCTGCGACGGCGGGAAGTACGACGACCTGGTCGCCATCGCCGAGGGTGGTGTCGAGACCACCGGTGAAGCGGACGTCCTCGTCGTTGACGTAGACGTTGACGAAGCGGCGCAGGTCAGCGCCGTCGATCAGCCGCTCCTTGAGACCCGGGTGGCTCGCCTCGAGGTTCTCGATGAGCTCGGAGAGAGTCGCGCCCTCGCCGGACACGGCCTTCTCGCCACCCGTGTAGGTGCGCAGGATGGTGGGGATACGGACCTCGACTGCCATCAGTCGTGACTCCTTGCTTCGCGGCCGGCCGGGGGGGCTAGCTCTGGCTGGGGGCGTCGACCGAGACTTCTTCCTCGGTCACGACGCCGTCGATGATTCTGTAAGACCTGAACTCCACAGGGCCCGGACTATTCCCGTGCTCGCGTGTGGACACCAACACATAGTGCGCATTCGGCTCGGACGCCAAACCGATGTCGGTGCGGGACGGGTACGCCTCGGTCGCGGTGTGTGAGTGGTAGATCACCACCGGCTCCTCGTCGCGGGAGTCCATCTCCTTGTAGAGGTGCAGCAGGTCGACGGGGTCGAACTCGTAGAACGTCGGGGAGCTGGCGGCGTTCACCATCGGCACGAACCGCTCGGGGCGGTCCGATCCCTCCGGGTCCGGCCACCACTCCACACGCCTCGTCGGGGTGATCCTTCTTGGCGTGGGCGACGATCGCGTCGTACGTCTCCTGGTCGATCCTCAGCACATATCGAGGGTAGAGGTCGGGCATCTCGGGCCTCCCGACCGCCCTCGCAGCGTCCACATCCTGAGACGGGACGGCGTGCCGCGACCCCCGGCTGTCAGGACGAGAGCGCCAGGACCAGCGTCTCCTGGAGGTAGCCGACCCAGTCGTAGATGTCGTGCACGTGCGTGCGCGGGTCCTCCTCGGGGAGGGCGAGCCAGTAGTCCTCGTCTTCGTCCTCGATGCCGAGCCGGGTCGCGAGCGCGAGGCGTACGTCGGTGAACGATCGCAGCCACGACTGCGCGGCCGCAGGGTCGAGCTCGACGTCGATCTGGAGACCGTCCTCCGAGAGCTCGTCGGGCAGGCCGGACTCTTCCAACGTGTCGATGATCAGCGAGGCCGCCCGCGCCTTGCTGTCGCGCAGCGCCCCCTCGGTGAACCTCCGGAACTCGCCGGCGGCCTCCTCGTCGTCGGGGTACGCCGTGGGGAAGAGCCGCGCGAGCACCGGGTCGTCGGGCTCCGTGGTCGGCCCGGTGAAGTCCATCATCTGCTCGAACGGGTCGGTCGACTCGTGCGGCACGGCGACCTCGTTGCGCAGCAGCTCGACGAGCTGGGACGCCAGCGACCGCAGCAGATCGGCCTCGAAGCCGGTGAACGTCGCCACCGCTCCCCCGCCGCGTCGCGGCTCGAAACCCGTGCTCATGTCGCCTTCTCCAGAGTCGCCCACAGGCCGTACTCGTGCATCGCCTGCACGTCGCGCTCCATCTCCTCGCGCGACCCGCTCGACACCGTCGAGCGTCCGTCGTTGTGCACCTCGAGCATCAGCTTCTCTGCCTTCTTCCGGTCGTACCGGAAGTACGTCTCGAACACGTAGGTGACGTACGACATCAGGTTCACCGGGTCGTTCCAGACGACGGTGACCCACGGCCGGTCCAGGAGGACGGCGTCGTCGGGAAGCTCGGTCTCGACGGGCATGGGCGCAGACACGCGATTCATCCTAGGCGTGAGCGCCCGGCCGTAGGGTGGGGCGGGTGACGACGCCACGCCCGGACGGGTCGACCGCCCTGCTGACCGACCACTACGAGCTGACGATGCTGCAGGCCGCCCTAGCGGCGGGCACGGCGGACCGGCGTTCGGTCTTCGAGCTGTTCCCGCGGCGGTTGCCCGAGGGCCGTCGGTACGGCGTGGTCGCCGGCGTGGGCCGGGCGCTCGACGCGCTGGAGCGGTTCACGTTCGACGAGGCCGCTCTCGCCACCCTGCGCGACGGCGAGGTCGTCGACGAGGCGACGCTCGACTGGTTGGCGGACTACCGGTTCCGCGGCGACATCTGGGGCTACCCCGAGGGCGAGACGTACTTCCCGTACTCGCCGCTGATGGTGGTCGAGTCGACCTTCGCGGAGGCAGTGCTGCTCGAGACGCTGCTGCTGTCGATCCTCAACCACGACTCGGCGATCGCCTCGGCGGCGTCGCGGATGACCTGGGCCGCGGACGGGCGCCCCTGCATCGAGATGGGCTCCCGTCGTACCCATGAGGAGGCCGCCGTGGCCGTCGGCTCGGGCGGCGTACGTCGCCGGGTTCGCGGCCACGTCGAACCTCGCTGCCCGGCAGCGGCACGGCATCCCGACCACGGGCACCAGCGCCCACAGCTTCACCCTCCTGCACGACAGCGAGCGCGACGCGTTCACCGCGCAGGTCGCCTCGTTGGGCAGCGGCACCTCGCTGCTCGTCGACACCTACGACGTGGCCGAGGCGGTGCGGCTCGCGGTCGATGTCGCGGGGACCGAGCTCGGCGCCGTCCGCCTCGACTCCGGCGACCTGGCGGCGCTGGCGCGCGAGGTACGTGACCAGCTCGACGAGCTCGGCGCCCACGACACGCGGATCATCGTCACCTCCGACCTCGACGAGTACGCCATCGCCGCGCTGTCGTCGGCCCCCGTCAACGGGTACGGCGTCGGCACCGCGCTCGTCACCGGCAGCGGCCACCCGACGTGCGGGTTCGTCTACAAGCTCGTCGCGCGGGCCGACGACTCCGGGGAGATGGTCGACGTCGCCAAGAGCAGCCCGAACAAGATCTCCATCGGGGGGCGTAAGTACGCGCTGCGGCGACGCGACAGCGAAGGGGGTCGCCACCGCCGAGGTGGTGGGGATCGGCGAGCCTCCGTCGACCGACGGAGACGTCGACACCCTGCCCGAGCACGCCGACCGGAGCCTGCTGGTGCAGCTCGTGAAGGACGGCGCTGTCGTCGGCCGGGAGGACCTCGACACGATCCGCGCGCGCCACGACGCGTCGCGCGCCGAGCTCCCGGCGAAGGCCCGCTCACTGACTCGCGGCGAGCCCGTGATCCCGACCGAGCACGTCGGCGGCTGACCGATGGCCAACGTGTCCTTCGACTTCTTCTCCGACGTGCTCGGGATCGGCACGTCGGTCTCGGTCGTCTGGCCGCAACACACCGAGCACCAGATCGGGGTGAGTGGAGGTGCCGACGTCGGCGCCGGCGACGTACCGGTGCTGTACCTGCTGCACGGCCTCTCCGACGACCACACCGCGTGGATCCGGAACACGTCGCTCGAGCGGTACGCCGTCGCGCGGGGAGTCGCCGTGGTGATGCCCGCCGTGAACCGCAGCTTCTACGCCGACGAGGTGAACGGTCAGCGCTACTGGACGTTCCTCACCGAGGAGCTCCCCCGCGTCGTGCAGTCGACGTTCCGGGTCTCGCAGCAACGCGAGGACACGTTCGTGGCCGGGCTGTCGATGGGCGGGTACGGAGCGGTGAAGTGGGCGCTCCGCGCACCCGATCGCTTCGCGGCCGCCGCGAGCCTGTCGGGGGCGTTGGACATCGACCGGCTCCGGCAGTCGCCAGACACGCAGGACATCTACGAACGCGCGTTCGGCGGCACGCCGGGCATGGACGACGACGTGTTCGCGCTCCTCGGCTCCGCCGGGCGGTCGGCGCCGCGGCTGTACCTGTCTTGTGGCACCGACGACTCCCTGCTGGCGGAGAACCACCGGTTCGCCGAGCTGGCCGCGGCACGCGGCGTCGACCTGACGGTCAACTGGCCGGACGGCGGGCACGACTGGGCGCTGTGGGACGGCGAGATCCAGCGCGTCCTCGACTGGCTGCCGGTGCGATCCGAGGGCTGACGAACAGCCACCCGGTTGGGCTAGCCTCACAGGCATGAAGCGTGCCCTGATCGTGGTGGACGTGCAGAACGACTTCTGTGAAGGCGGCAGCCTTGCCGTCAAGGGCGGCGCCGAGGTCGCGTTCAGGATCGGCACGATGCTGCACCACTGGTCGCAGAAGGACCCCAAGGCCCCGCCGTACGACGTCGCCGTCGCCACCCGCGACCACCACATAGACCCTGGCCAGCACTTCAGCGACCAGCCTGACTTCGTGCACAGCTGGCCGCCGCACTGCGTCGTCGGCACCGACGGCGAGGGGTTCCACCCCAACCTCGACCCGCAGCCGTTCGACGCGGTCTTCCTCAAGGGCGAGCACGCCGCGGCGTACTCAGGCTTCGAGGGGCGGGCGGCCGACGGGACCGACCTCAACGAGTGGTTGAAGAAGAACGACGTGACCCACGTCGACGTGTGCGGCCTGGCTACCGACTACTGCGTGCGCGCCACCGCTTTGGACGCAGTCCGCAACGGCTTCGAGACCACGCTGCTCGAGTCACTCTGCGCCGGCGTGGCCCCCGAGAGCACCACCAGCTCGCTCGCCGAGATGCGCGACGCCGGCATCGCCATCGCCTAACCACCCCCCACCCACCCCGTTGAGTGTTGGGTAATTCCCCGTTGAGTGTTGGGTAACTCCCCGTTGAGTGCGGGCTTGTTCCCCGGTGAGTGCTGCCTTCTTTCCAGCCCACCCCCCAATAAGTGCTTGACAGTCGGCGCTGCGTGGGGCTATAACTCCCCAAGGAGTATTTGGCAGTAGGCGGGAGTGAACGATGGCCGACGACAACACGGGGCAGCACGACGAGGTCTCCGCGATGCGCGCTACCGCGCACCCCGTCAGGCTTCGGATCCTGTCCTTGCTCACCGGCGCCGAGATGAGCGCCGCCGAGCTCGCGCGTGAGCTCGACATCAGCCACGCGAACGCGTCGTACCACCTGCGCACGCTCGCCGAGACCGGGCTGGTCGTGGAGGCGGGCGAGGAGAAGATCCGAGGCGGCGTCGCGAAGCGGTACCGGCACCCGTGGCAGACCCAGGACATGGTCGGGCCGAAGCCCACCCCCGAGGAGACCGAGCAGTACGTCCGGACGATGACCCAGGAGCTGCTCCGCCGCTTCGCGCGACGCCGACCTGGCGGACGCAACTCGCTCACCGACGCCGAGATGTGGGTGACGCCCGAGGTGTGGGAGCAGGTCGTCGACCTCGCGCGGCAGGCTTCCCACCTCGTACACGCGGAGGCCCAGCCGCCCCGTACCGCCGGGACCGTGCACGTGAACATGACGTCCGCGGTCTTCGAGATGACCGACCCTGAGGCCAGGGAGAAGTCATGACCTGGCAGGAGTCCTTCGCGCCGCTGCGTGAGCGGAGCTTCGCCTGGTACTACGCCTCGCGGTTCAGCAACATGCTCGGCCACACGATGGTCGGGGTGGCGCTCGCGTTCGCCGTCCTCGACCTCACCGGATCGGCAAGCGCCCTGGGGCAAGTGCTCGCGGCGCGCACCGTCCCGATGGTTCTCTTCCTGCTGTTCGGGGGCGTGATCGCCGACCGGTTCCCGCGCACAGTCGTGCTCCAGCTGTCGAACGTCCTCTCGGCGGTCACGCAGGGCATGGTGGCGTGGCTGATCATCACCGGCGAGGCCGACCTCTGGATGATCCTGGTGCTCGAGGTGGCCAACGGCACCGTGTCGGCCCTGAGCTTCCCGGCGATGGCGAGCATGGTCCCGCAACTGGTGAAGCGCGACCAGCTGCAAGCTGCCAACGCGCTGCTGTCGCTGTCGCGGGGCGGGCTGGCGATCATCGGGCCGACGCTGGGCGCGCTGCTGGTCGTCACGGTCGGACCGGGCTGGGCGCTCGCCGCCGACGCGTTCGCGTGGCTGCTCGCGGCGGCGCTGCTGCTGCCGGTGCGGATCCCTCTACGGCCGGCGCGCGCGGAGCAGACGAGCACTATCCATGACCTGCGCGAAGGGTGGAGCCTCTTCGTCGGTACGACGTGGCTCTGGGTCGTCGTGCTCGCATTCGCCGCATTGAACGCGATCCACAGCGGCGCCTGGTTCACCCTCGGGCCGGCCGCCGCCAAGGACACGATCGGCGAGCAGGGCTGGGGGTTCGTGCTGTCGGCGGAGTCCGTCGGGCTGCTGCTGATGACCGTGCTGTTGCTGCGCGTGAAGCTGCGGCGTCCGTTGCTCGTCGGGATGCTCGGCTGCTCGTTGATGGGTCTGCCGATCCTGATGCTCGGCGTACACCCGAGCCTGCCGCTGCTGATCGTGGCCACGTTCGTCGCCGGCGCCGGCATCGAGATGTTCGGCATGGGCTGGAACCTTGCCATGCAGGAGAACATCGACGACGACATGCTGTCGCGGGCCTACTCGTACGACGCGCTGGGGTCGTTCATCGCGATGCCCGTGGGGCAGCTGCTCTACGGACCGCTGGGTGAGGCGTTCGGGTTTCGGGACGTGCTGCTCTACAGCGGGCTGGCGTACATCGCGATCTCACTGCTGGCGTTGTCGTCGAGGTCGGTCCGCACCCTGGACCGCCGACCCGCTACCCCCATCGCTGCGCAAGTGCCGCGATGACCTTCAGGTCGCGGGTCGTGGCCGCGCCGAGGATCCGCTCCAACCGGGCGTTGTTGAGCTTGGCGTTCTGGTAGCCGTCACGGACCCAGACGTGAACCGCACGCCCGCTGACCCGGGCGGACTCACCCTCGACCTCGAGCGCATGCACCGCCTCCACGGCGGCGGCGCTGGCCGGCTCCTTCAGCAGCGTGACGTACCGACGTATGTCATCGTCCGACGGAACGTCGAGGGCCATCGCTTCGTCGTACGTCGCCCGCAGCTCGCTCGGCGTCAGCACCACAGTCTGCACGTCGAACCCGCGGTCGACCGCGAACACCTCCTCGAGCCGCGCCGCGACCCGCTGGGGTGACCGCAGGGACGACGACAGCCGGACGTTTCCGGTCTGGATGTAGGTCTCGACGTCACCAAACCCCGCCTCCGCGAGGCACTCGCGCAGCTCGGCCATCGGGAACTTCCGGTTCTTGCCGAGGTTGATCGCACGAAGGAACGCCACGTAGTCCGCCATGTCGCCATCGTGCCGCAGCGCGTGCGAGCGGCCCCACCCCCCGCGTTGAGTGTTGGGTTATTCACCGTTCAGTGCTGGCATATTTCCCGCTGGCGAAAACAAGCCAGCACTCACAGGTAAATCATCCAACACTCAAGGGTGAATAACCCGACACTCAACGGTTAGGAGTTGGAGTAGACGGCGGGGCCGCCGTCGCCGTCGTCGGAGTTGGGTCCGCGGCCGGCCCAGGTCCAGGCGTACGCCGGGTCCTCGGCGGCACGGCCACCCTCACCGAGCTCGAGCGGCTTGAACGTGTCGACCATGACGGCCAGCTCGTCGAAGTACTCCGCCCCGAGCGACGCCTCGATCGCCGACGGCTGCGGCCCGTGGGCGTACCCGCCCGGGTGCAGCGAGATCGAGCCGATGTTGATCCCCGACCCCTTCCGCGCCTCGTAGTCGCCGCCGACGTAGAACATGACCTCGTCGCTGTCGACGTTCGAGTGGTAGTACGGCACCGGCACCGAGTCGGGGTGGTAGTCGACCTTGCGCGGCACGAAGTTGCAGATCACGAAGTTCCAGCCCTCGAACACCTGGTGCACCGGCGGCGGCTGATGCACCTTGCCGGTGATCGGCATGAAGTCCTCGACGTTGAACGTGTACGGGTACAGGCAGCCGTCCCAGCCGACCACGTCGAACGGGTGCGTTGCGTACGTCATCCGGCTGCCGACGATCCCACCCGGCCCGTTGCCGCGGTGCTTGACGAGCACCTCCACGTCGATGCCCTGGACGAGCAGCGGCTCGATCGGGCCGTACAGGTCGCGCTCGCAGTACGGCGCGTGCTCGAGCAGCTGGCCGTACCGGGAGAGGTACCGCTTCGGCGGCGCGATGTGGCTGCTGGCCTCGATCGCGTACAGGCGCGACTCGCCGGCCGGCACCCAGCGGTGGGTCGTGGCGCGCGGAATGATCACGTAGTCGCCGGTGCGGTACGGCAGCTCCCCGAAGACGGTCTCCACGACCCCGGACCCCGACTGCACGTACACGCACTCGTCGCCGATCGCGTTGCGGTAGTACGGCGATGCCTGCGACGCGACGACGTACGAGATGCGCACGTCGGCGTTGCCGAGCACGAGCCGACGGCCCTGCACCGGGTCGGTGTCGTGGCTCGCCTCCCCGAACAGGCTGTGCAGCTTCAGGTGCCGTGGCTTGAGCGGGTGGTTCGGGGCCGTCGACAGGTCGGGCAGCTCCCACACCTGGCTGTCGACGATCGCGGACGGAACCCCGCGGTGGTAGAGCAGCGACGAGTCGGACGAGAAGCCCTCCTCGCCCATCAGCTCCTCGTAGTGCAGCGCCCCACGCGCGTCACGGAACACCGTGTGCCGCTTGCCCGGCACGTCACCAACCTGGCGGTAGTACGCCATTCCGACCGTCCTTTATCCGAACACGTTTGTCCGTTCACAACAACGATGCGTTAGGGTCGGCAAGGTGTCAACCGCCGTCCCCTCCTGGCTCGATCGCCTCGTCGACGACGCGGCGATCTTCCCGCCTGGCAACGCCCCGCTCCCCCGTGCCGTCGAGGCTCATCGCGAGTACGAGACCGCACCGTACGCCGCACTCGTCGGCCCTTTCGTGGTGAGCGACCTGAAGCTGCCTGACCTGGTGGAAGTGGTCTCGACAAGCTCGACCACCGGACCGACAAGCTCGACCACCGGACCGACAAGCTCGACCAGCGGACCGACCAGCGAGGCCGACGGACTTGCGGTCAGCGTGGTGGTGAACGGCGGGGCCGGGGCCCTGGAGCCGGCGGTCCGCTGGGCGACCCGCTCCGGCGTACTCGACCTCCGCTCGCTCGAGATCGCCGTCCGCGACGACGACAGCGGCGCCCTCACCCACAACGCGAAGCGCATCGTCACCGCCGTCGACCAGCTGATGGCGAACGGCGACCTCGACGACGACACGGCCCTCTACGTCGAGCCGCCGCGACTGTACGGCGAGGCGCCCGGCCACGGCTGGCTCGCCGCCCTCGACGAGATCGCCGCGATGAACCTCCGGCTCAAGTTCCGCACCGGCGGCGCCGACGCCGACGCCTTCCCCGGCGCACACGAGCTCGCGACCTTGATCGGGGCCGCGCTCGACCGCGAGCTGCACTTCAAGTGCACGGCCGGCCTGCACAACGCCCTCCGCCACCGCGACGACGAGACCGGATTCGAGCACCACGGCTTCCTCAACGTCCTGCTCGCCACCCGGGCCTCCCTGGACGGCGCCGGCATCGACGACGTCGCGGCGATTCTCGAGACCACCGACGCGGCCACAATCCGCGAGGCGGTCAAGGACGCCGAACCGGGCCTCGACAGCGCCCGCCGCTGGTTCACTTCTTTCGGGTCGTGCAGCGTTCTCGAGCCTCTCGAGGACCTCATCGACCTCGACCTCCTGCCCGACCTTCCTTTGGAGCACGCATGACCGAGTCCCCGATGCCGACCTGGGTGGAGGGCGCCGACGGCTCCCTCTTCGACGTCGACAACCTGCCGTACGGCGTCTTCGCGCACGGCGACGAGCCCGCCCGCATCGGCGTACGCATCGGCCAGTACGTCCTCGACCTCGCCCCGGTCGCGGCAAGCGAGATGCTCGAGGTGGCGCACGTCTTCGAAGCGCCGTCGCTGAACCCGCTGCTCGCCCTGGGCCACCAGACCTGGTCGGGCGTGCGGCAGTGGATCACGTCGCTGCTCGTCGACGAGGCCGAGCGCAGCCTCGTGGAGCCGAACCTCGTGCCGGTCGGCGAGGTCACCATGCTGATGCCCTTCGAGGTCGCGGACTACGTCGACTTCTACTGCTCGCTCGACCACGCGACCAACGTCGGCCGGATGTTCCGCCCCGACGAGGAGCCGCTGAAGCCCAACTGGCGGCACCTGCCCGTCGGCTACCACGGGCGCGCCGGCACCGTCGTCGTCTCCGGCACCGACGTACGCCGACCGAGCGGCCAGCGGGTCTCGACGAGCTCGACCGGAGGCGCGCCCACCCCGGAGTACGGCGCGAGCGTCCGCCTCGACATCGAGGCCGAGCTCGGCTTCGTCGTCGGCGCCCCGACCGAGATCGGCCACCGCGTCTCCACCGACGAGTTCGAGGACCACGTGTTTGGCGTGCTCCCGCTCAACGACTGGTCGGCGCGCGACATCCAGGCCTGGGAGTACGTGCCCCTCGGGCCGTTCCTCGGCAAGTCGTTCGCGACGTCGATCTCCGGCTGGGTAACCCCGCTCGAGGCGCTGCAGTCGGCACGGGTCGACCTCCCGGGCCAGGACCCGAAGCCGCTGGAGTACCTGCGGGTCGGTGACGGCGCCGGCTACGACATCGACTTCGAAGTCGTTCTGAACGGCGAGACGATCAGCCGTCCGCCGTACTCCTCCATGTACTGGTCACCCGCGCAGATGCTCGCGCACATGACCGTCAACGGCGCCTCGCTCCGGACCGGCGACCTGTTCGGCTCCGGCACGATCAGCGGGCGCGACAAGGACCAGCGCGGCTCGCTGTTGGAGCTGTCGTGGGGCGGCAAGGAGCCGTTCGGCGACAACCGCACGTTCCTCGAGGACGGCGACACCGTCACGCTCCGCGCCACCGCGCCGGGCGCGCGCGGCGGTCGGATCGCGCTCGGCGAGGTCACCGGCACGATCCTTCCCGCCACCCCCTGACTCGGTCGTCTGCGTGTCCTGACCCATCGACGCCCTGTAGAAGATGGGTGGTTAGCCCGACGCCGAGGGACATGCCGCGGTCCTAGCGTCGCGGCATGACCAGTCTCACCGTGCTCGCAGGGGCGGCCTCCACGGCGCTCTTCGTGGGCAGCATGCTGCCGATGCTGGTCAAGGCGCACCGGACCCGGGACCTGTCGTCGTACAGCCTCGGCAACCTGCTGCTGGCCAATGCCGGGAACGTCATCCACTCGGTCTACGTCTACAGCCTGCCGCCGGGGCCGATCTGGGCGCTGCACAGCTTCTACCTGGCCAGCACGGCGATCATGCTCGTCTGGTTCATGCGCTACGGCCTGCATGAAAACACCCATGCCGCCGCGCCGAAGATGGGCAACCTGGCCGACGCAGCCACCCGCCAGCGCCTCCTAGCGTCGTACACAACCAACCAGGCAGGAGGCCTGTCATGAGTACGCAGCACATCCAGACACTGATCATCGGGGCCGGTCAGGCCGGTCTCGCGACCGCGTATCACCTCCAGCGTCGTGGCCTGCCCTGCCTCGTCCTCGACGCCAACGACCGGGTCGGCGACAACTGGCGCGCCCAGTGGGACAGCCTGCGCCTCTACACGCCGGCCAAGTACGACGGCCTGCCCGGGTTGCCGTTCCCCGCCGACCCCTGGGACTTCCCCGGCAAGGACGCGGTGGCCGACTACCTCGAGCGATACGCCCTGACCTTCGACCTCCCGGTACGGATGAGCACCCGGGTACGCCGGCTCGCCCGGCAGGGCGACGGCTACCGGGTGGAGATCGACGAGGGCGCGATCACCTGCGACAACGTGGTGATCGCCACCGGCACGTTCGGCCGCACGCCGGATGTCCCCGACCTCGCCGCCGACCTCGACCCGGACATCCTGCAGCTGCACTCGAGCGAGTACCGGCGCCCGTCCCAGCTCCGACCCGGACCGGTGCTGGTCGTGGGGGCCTCGCACTCGGGGATGGACATCGCCTACGAGGTCGCCGAGACGCACCCGACCGTGCTGAGCGGCCGCGACTGCGGGGCGATCCCGGTCCAGCTGGGTTCGCGCCGCGGCCACCTGATGCTCCCCCTGATGGTGTTCGCGTTCCGGCACGTGCTGACCCGCCGTACCCCTATGGGCCGCAAGCAGATGGACGACGTGCGCTTCCACGGCGGCCCTGCGCTGCGGGTCAAGCGGCGCGACCTCGAGGAGCGTGGCGTCGAGTGGCACGAGGCCAGGGTCACCGAGGTGCAGGATGGTCTGCCGACGCTCGCCGACGGCACCGTGGTCGAGACGTCGAACGTCGTCTGGTGCACCGGCTTCAAGCAGGTCTTCGACTGGGTGGACCTCCCGGTCTTCGATGACCGCGCGTGGCCGTCGGAGTACCGCGGCATCGTCGACCAGTCACCGGGACTGTTCTTCTGCGGTCTGAGCTTCCAGTACGCGTTCAGCTCGATGCTGCTCCCGGGTGCCGGTCGGGACGCGGACCACGTCGCCGGCAAGATCGCCGCCCGCGCCCGCGCAGCACGCCCCTCGCCGATCGCCGCGGCCTGACGCCGAGCCGCTCACGCGCGTATCCTCCGAAGTGGGGAGGTGCGCCGTGAGCGTCATCGAGGACCTACTGCAGGCTCGGGACGCGTATGACCGCCGCGAATGGGTGGCGGCGTACGACGGACTCGCCTCCGCCACCGACGACGCGCTCAACGCCGAGGACTACGCCCGGCTCGCCACCGCCGCCTATCTTCTGGGCCGGCGCAACGACTGCATCCAAGCCCTCCAGAGCGCCTACCGGAACCACGTCGATGCGGGCGAAGCGGCGCCCGCGGTTCGTTGCGCCTTCTGGCTGGCGAAGGTGCTGGTCTCCGGCGGGGAGATGGCGGTCGCCGGGGGCTGGGTAGCCAGAGCACAGCGACTGCTCGACGAATACGACGGCGACATGGTCGAGCACGGCTACATCCTCATTCTCCAGATGTTCCAGCGGATCGGCTCCGGCGACTTTCCCAGCGCCCTGCAGCTCGCCGAACAGGTCGAAGAGTACGGCCGACGCTACGACGACCCGGACCTGCTGACGATCGCGCTGTCTGCCCACGGCCGGCTGCTGATGTACTCCGGCCAGGTTCCCGAAGGGCTCGCGATGCTCGACGAGGCAATGGTGTCCGTGACCACCGGGGACGTCTCCCCGATCTTCGCCGGCGAGACCTACTGCGCCCTGATCGAGGGCTGCCAGGAGGTCAGCGACTTCGCCCGCGCCGCGGAGTGGACGACCCGGCTGACGCGCTGGTGCGGCAGCCAGCCTGGACTGGTGCCGTTCACCGGCCAGTGCGCCGTCCACAGGGGCCAGATCATGAAGATCCGTGGCGCCTTCACCGAGGCGCTGGTCGAGCTCGACGGAGCGGTGCGTCGGTACCAGGAGGCGGGGGCGGCGCCCGCATCAGGACTTGCCTGGGCCGAGCGTGGCGAGGTGCTGCGCATCCGCGGCGACTTGGCCGACGCCGAGGCCGCCTTCGAGCAGGCCCTCGGCTTCGGCCACGACCCGCAGCCCGGGCTGGCGCTGTTGTGGCTGGGGGCGGGACGAGCCTCCGCCGCGTCCGCCGCGGTACGCCGGCTGCTGGCGGAGCCACGCGACCCGGTGCACCGCGCCCGACTGCTGCCCGCCGCCGCGGAGGTGCTCGTCGCCGATGGCGCGCTCGACGAGGCCGACACGACCCTTGCCGAGCTGGCCGAGACCGCCGACCGGTTCGACAGTGCCAGCCTCCATGCTGCGGCTGCCTACGCGCAGGCAAGCTCAGCCCTGGCTCGCGGCGAGCACGGATCCGCGGCGACCTCGGCCCGAGAGGCCCTGCGTGCCTGGGGCCAGCTGCAGGCGCCGTACGAGGCCGCCCGCTCACAGGTGCTGCTGGGTCGCGCGTTCCTCGGTCTCGACGACCCGGACTCAGCCCGCGCCGAGCTCGAGGCCGCACGCCACGCGTTCGCAGCGATGGGCGCCCGCCCGGCCGAGCAGGCGGCCTCGCAGCTGCTCTCCCCCTCCGCCCCCGGTGGACTGACCGCCCGCGAGGTCGAGGTGCTGCGTCTCGTCGCGGCCGGCGACAGCAACCCGGAGATCGCGGAGCGGCTGGTGCTCAGCGAGAAGACGGTCGCCCGGCACCTCAGCAACATCTTCGCCAAGCTCGACGTACGCACGCGGACGGCCGCAGCGGCCTTCGCGTTCGAGCACGACCTGGTCGCCAGGAGGGAGTGAGAGGAGACCGCGGACTGGTGACGAGTCAGGCCGCGATCAGCAGCGAGCGTCGCCACACCGGCCGCTGGGCGGCGCCGATCAGCCCCTGTCCGTCGAGGAAGGCGACCACCTTCTCCCCCATCCAGGCGAGCGTCGCCTGGTACTGCGGGTTGCCGAGCGCCTGTCGACGCGCTTCTCGCGGGTCCAGGCCGACCGCCGTGTAGACGGCGGGATTCACCAAGGAGCGGGCCACCGTGAAGGCGGTCTCCGCGATCAGGGTCCGGTGCCAGGCGCGTGCCACGCGGGACAGCCGGGGAGCCTCGAGCTCGACAACCTCGCGAGCGAACGTCATGTGGCGGGCCTCTTCGAGCACGTGCACCCGCGACACCATCCGCATCAGCGGCTGCACCCTGTCGTCGGTCATCATCTCCCGCTGCCACCGGTCGAGGATCTCCTCGGCCACGAGGATCGAGGCATAGGCGCCGACCCCGGAGGCCACCGACTTGAAGACGCGCCCGAGCCGGTGCACCTGAGGGACGGGGCCGTACACCGGTACCCCGCAGCGGGCGATCGCCTTGCCGAACATGATCGAGTGCCGGCACTCGTCGCCGAGCTCGGTCAGCGCGTACTGCGTGCGGGCCGTCCGCGGGTCGGCGTCGTACAGCTCGCGCGCCATCATCTGCATCAGGATGATCTCGAACCAGAGGCCGGCGCTGGCGATGCTCGCAACCTCGTGCCGGGACAGCTCGACGCGCTGCTCCTGGCTCAAACCGTCCCAGAGCGCGGTGCCGTAGAGAGAGGTGCGCTCAGGCTGCATGAACCAGAGGCCGTCTACGAGGGGAGCCTCCCAGTCGAGGTCCACCTCCGGGTCGTACGAGAGCCGCGCCGACGAGCGGAGGAGGCGAGTCGAGACGGTTTCCGAGCCCATGGCACCCACCTCCATCTACCTGTTACTACGAGTAACGCTTATCGGCTACTGTGATCCACATGACACGGATCGTCAAGGCTCCGCGGCTCCCGTCGCGCGAAACCCGGCAAGGACGACGGGCGCAGCACTCGCTGGTCAGCGCACCGTGAGGCGCGCCGAGCCGAGCTGGTCGCCGCCGCTGTCGACGCCATCGACCGGCACGGACCGCACGCGGGTATCGACGAGATCGCCGCCGCAGCCGGCGTCAGCAAGCCGGTCCTCTACCGCTACTTCACCGACAAGGCCGACCTCCACGCCGCCGTGGGCGCGTGGGGCGCCGGCGTGGTGCTCGAGCGGCTCCTCCCCGCGCTGACGGCCGACGGCTCGGTCGAGGAACGGGTCCGGATCGGCTGCGAGGCGTACTTGGCCGCCATCGAGGAGCACCCCAACGTCTTCCTGTTGCTGGTCGCGTACCGAGTGGAGGGCGACACCGACCCGTTGGCCGACGGCAAGGCGGCGATCGCGGCCGCGATGGCCCGCGTCATGGGCGACACGCTGCGCGATCTCGGCGTCGACTCCGCCGGTGCGGAGCCGTGGGCCCACGGCCTCGTCGGGCTCGGGCTGTCGACCGGCGAGTGGTGGCTGTCGCGCCGCACCATGTCGCGCGCCGCCGTCACGACGTACCTCTCGGAGTTCGTCTGGCACGCGTTCGAAGGCATCGCGCACAGCCACGGCGTCCGGGTCGACCACGACGGCACCCTCCGCCTCGTCGAACCAGGCGCCTGATGACAGACACCCACGAACCCACCGGGTACGACGGCCCCGCGGAGGTGCTCGCCGGTGACTCGTCACTGGAGGTGACCGTCACGCTTCGCGGCGCCTTCCAGCCCATCGACGGCCACTACCACTGGTACGGCCGACTGGACCCCGACCCGACGCTCGCCGAGCTGGGTCGAGCCGGCGCCACCGTCGACCTGCGGACGCCCCACGGGCGGGCCGAGGGCAGACTGTCCGACGAGGATCCCTGGGGTCGCTACCGGATCGACGGGATGGGTCGACCGCCGTTCCCCATCGAGGACTGATCGGTCCGAAATGTCCGAAGATCGGCCCCGCGTGTCCAGATCGTGACTTGGCTCTCATGGGGGGCGGTCGCTTAGGGTGACGCATCATGAGAACCCCTTTGAAGACTCTCGCGCTCGCGAGCGCCCTGACCATCGCCCTCACCTCGTGCGCCACCGACTCGGACACGACCGAGCTCGAAGGCGGTGAGAAGCTGGTCAGCAGCGGGAAGCTGACGGTCTGCACCCACCTCCCGTACGAGCCGTTCCAGTACAACGACAGCGGCGACGTCGTCGGGTTCGACGTCGACATGATGGACCTCGTCGCCGAGAAGCTCGGCGTCGAGCAGGAAATCTTCGACACCCCGTTCGAGGGCATCCAGTCCGGCCAGTCGCTCAACACCGACAAGTGCGACGTCGCTGCTGCGGGTATGACGATCACCGAGGACCGCGCCCGGGTCATCGACTTCACCGAGCCGTACTTCGACGCCACCCAGGCGCTGCTCGTGAAGAAGGACTCCGGCATCTCCTCGATGGAGGACCTCGCCGGCAAGTCCCTCGCCGTGCAGGAGGGTACGACCGGCGCAATCTACGCCAAGGAGAACGCGCCCGAGGACACCGAGATCCGCTCGTTCGAGGACCTCGCCCTGCTCCAGACCGCGGTCAAGACCGGTCAGGTCGACGCCGGCATCAACGACAACGGCGTGCTCTTCGACTACGTGCAGGACAACCCGGACCTCGACGTCCCGGTCGAGTTCGACACCGGTGAGCAGTACGGCTTCGCCGTGAAGAAGGATGGCAACGACGCCCTCCTGGAGACGGTGAACACCGTCCTCGAGGACGCCCGTGCCGACGGCACGTACGACGAGATCTACAAGAAGTGGTTCGGGGACGCCCCCTCCTCCTGATCCACCCCTCGTAGTCTCACGGTCGAACCTCAACAGATGGAGTCGCCATGGCGATGAGCCCACGCAAGCGTGCCCGGGTCAGCCGGATGGTCCAGTACACGCTGCTGCTGCTACTAGCTCTCGTCATGGCGCTCCTGGCCGACTGGGCCACCCTGCGCGAGGTCTTCCTCGACACGGAGATCCTCCGCGGGATGCTCCCCGAGGTGCTGACCACGGCCCTGAAGAACACCATCATCTACACCGCGTCCGGGTTCACCTTCGGGCTGATCCTCGGGCTGATCCTGGCCCTCATGCGGCTCTCGTCGGTCGGCCCGTACCGGTGGATGGCGACCGGCTTCATCGAGTTCTTCCGCGGCGTCCCCGCCCTGGTCGTCTTCATCGCCCTCGCGTTCGGCGTCCCGCTCGCGTTCCCGGGCCGGGAGGTGCCCGGCGGCACCGTCGGAACCGTGACCCTCGCGCTCGGCCTCGTCGGCGGCGCCTACATGGCCGAGACGATCCGCGCCGGCATCCAGGCCGTCCCGAAGGGGCAGATGGAGGCGGCTCGCTCGCTGGGCATGCCGCACGGCCGGGCGATGATCTCGATCGTCATCCCGCAGGCATTCCGGATCGTTCTCCCGCCGCTCACCAACGAGCTGATCCTGCTGACCAAGGACTCCTCGCTGGTGTTCATCCTCGGGCTCAGCGTGACGCAGTTCGAGCTCACCAAGTTCGGCCGCGACACGCTCAACGAGACCAACAGCCTGACGCCGTTGGTCGCGATCGGGCTCTGCTACCTGATGATCACCGTCCCGCTCTCCATCGTCGTACGACGCATGGAAGCCCGAGCAGAGAAGGCACGCTGATGAAGCAGCCGCATCTCGACCGCAACGCAGCGGCGATCGACATCCAGGACCTGCACAAGTACTTCGGCGACAACGAGGTGCTCAAGGGCATCGACTTCCACGTCGACCGCAGCGAGGTGGTCTGCGTCATCGGCCCCTCGGGCTCCGGCAAGTCGACCCTGCTGCGCTGCGTGAACCTGCTCGAGGAGCCGACCTCAGGCAAGATCGTCGTCGAGGGTGTCGAGATCACCGACCCCGACATGGACGTCGACAAGGTGCGCGCCCGGATCGGCATGGTCTTCCAGCAGTTCAACCTGTTCCCGCACCTGACCGCCCTGCGCAACCTGACGATCGCGCAGCAGCGCGTGCTCAAGCGGAGCAAGGACGAGGCCGTCGAGATCGCCCGGAAGAACCTGGAGAAGGTCGGGCTCGCCGAGCGTGAGGACGCCTTCCCGGCGCACCTCTCCGGCGGTCAGCAGCAGCGGATCGCGATCGCGCGAGCGCTGTCGATGGAGCCCGACATGATGCTGTTCGACGAGCCCACCAGCGCGCTCGACCCGGAGCTCGTCGGCGACGTCCTCGCCGTCATGAAGGACCTCGCCTCCGAGGGTATGACGATGATGGTGGTCACCCACGAGATGGGCTTCGCCCGCGAGGTCGGCCACAAGCTGGTCTTCATGGACGGCGGCATCATCGTCGAGCAGGGCGACCCCAGCACCGTGCTCAGCGACCCGCAGCACGAGCGCACCCAGGAGTTCCTCTCCAAGGTGCTGTGACGGTCGCCCGCTCGGGCTGCCTCAGCGGATCCGGACGACGTTGGTCTTGGCGACCTTGTCGTGCAGCGCCTGCTTCTTGGAGTCCCACAGCGGCCAGAGGCCGTCGAGCAGCGGGTAGAGGCTGGCCAGGCTCCCGAGCAGTGGCACAACCGACATCGCGGCGTACCAGTTCTGGCCGAGCCACCGCAGCAGCACCGTGCCCCAGGAGAGCGCCCCAGGCGTCTCGCGGAGCCGCACGCGCAGACCGAGGACGAACTTGCCCGGCGTCGCTGCCTTCCACTTCAGGAAGCTCACGTGGTAGACGAAGTTCACCACGATGCCGATGACGGTGAGCACCGCAAGCGGCCCGGCGATGTCCGCCATCAGCTGGGCCTGGTCGGGGACGACGCCGCCCTGCTCCGCGGATCGCAGCGCCTCGTCGATCAGCTCCGCGTAGGCGCTGCCGATCTGCCGCACCCACGGCCACGCCAGCAGCAGCGCGATGGGGCTCACGATGAGGACGTCGATCACGTATGCCCCGACGCGCTGCCACCAGCCGGCGAGCGGCTGGCCGTCCGGAGTGGTCGCCGGCGCCGCTGCGCCGTACTGGACCGGCGCCCCCACGGCCTGACCGGCCATACCCTGGCCGGCGCCTGGCTGGATGTGCTCGGTCCACTGCGTGCCGTCCCACCAGCGCTGACCGTTGGGGCCGCCCGGGGCGTTCGGGTCGGGATCGGGGTACCAGCCGGCGGGGATCTGTGTCATGCCTCGATCCTGCCAAACGGCAGCACGTCTACGGGCACGGCACCCCGACTGGACCGGTGGTTTACCCGATACCCACCCGGGTAGGCCTTGGACAAGACCGTGAGCGCCGTCGGGGGACGCGCCTGAGAAGGGATGGCCCCTCGATGCAGCCTGAGCCGCGCTCCCTCGCACGCGTCGGGCTGGTGCTCGGCGCGGGCGGCGTAGTCGGCCAGGCGTACCACAGCGGCGTTCTCGCGGCCCTCGAGCACGACTACGGCTGGGACCCGCGCAGCGCCGACGTCATCGTCGGGACGTCGGCCGGTTCGATCACCGGCACCCTGCTGCGCAGCGGCGTCCCCGCCAGCGAGCTGGCCGCATGGACCGTGAAGGCTCCGTTGACCGCCGAGGGCTCGCTGCTGCGCCAGTTCTTCGGCGACGAGATGCCCGAGTTCGACCCGTTCAACCCGCTGCACCTGGTGATGCGGCCTCCGTCGCTGCCGGGGCGCGAGATGGTCGGTCGGGCGTTGCTCCGGCCCTGGCGGTTCCGCCCGCTCGCGGCATCGCTGGCACTGCTCGCCCCAGGCACCCGCGACATCACCGAACAGCTCAGCGCGCTCGCCGCGATGGAGGGGAAGCCCTGGCCGGAGCAAGACCTGTGGATCTGCGCGGTCAGCCGCCGAGACGGTCGCCGCGTGGTCTTCGGCCGCGACGGCGATCCCGAGGCTCCGCTCAACCTGGCGGTGGCTGCGTCGTGCGCCGTCCCCGGCTACTTCAGCCCGGTGCGCGTCGGCGGCCACACGTACGTCGACGGCGGCGCGCACTCACCGACCAATGCCTCGATCCTGCGTCGCCGTCCGCTCGACCTCGTCATCGTGGTGTCCCCGATGTCGGGGCCGCGCGGCAGCATCACCGATCCGTACGCCGGCGGTCGCTGGCTGGCCGCCCGGGCAGCCGCCCGCGAGGTCGAGACGCTCCGCAGCTCCGGCACCCCCGTAGTGGTGTTCCGCCCCGGGCAGGCCGAGCAGGAGGCGATGGGCAACGACTTCATGGCGCGCGAGCGGGTCAACGAGATCGTCCAGCGGGCGTTCTTCGGGGCCGGCGCCCACGCCGCCCGCCCGGAGACGCGCGAGACGCTCGCCGCCCTGCTGGGCAACGAGCGTCTCGTCAAGCGCGCCTGATCAGAGGTTGCCGCGAGCCTCCTGCTCGCGCTCGATCGCCTCGAAGAGCGCCTTGAAGTTGCCCTTGCCGAAGCCGAGCGAGCCGTGCCGCTCGATGAACTCGTAGAACACCGTGGGTCGGTCCCCCATCGGCTTGGTGAAGATCTGGAGCAGGTAGCCGTCCTCGTCGCGGTCGACCAGGATGCGGCGCTTCTTCAGCTCCTCGATCGGCACCCGCACGTTGCCGATCCGGGCGCGCAGCTCGGGGTCGTCGTAGTACGAGTCAGGAGTGTCGAGGAACTGGATGCCGTTCGCCCGCAGGATGTCGACGCTGCGCAGGATGTCGTTGGTGGCCAGCGCGATGTGCTGGCAGCCGGCGCCGTCGTAGAACTCGAGGTACTCGTCGATCTGCGACTTCCGCTTCGCGACGGCCGGCTCGTTCAGCGGGAACTTCACTCGGTGGTTGCCGCTCGCGACGACCTTCGACATCAGCGCCGAGTAGTCGGTGGCGATGTCGTCGCCGATGAACTCCGCCATGTTCGTGAAGCCCATGACCTTGTTGTAGAAGGTCACCCACTCGTCCATCCGGCCGAGCTCGACGTTGCCGACGCAGTGGTCGATCGCCTGGAACAGTCGCTTCGGGTGACCCTCGGCGCGGCTGACCTGGGTCTCCATCGCCTTGTAGCCGGGGAGGTACGGGCCGTCGTACTTCGAGCGGTCGACGAGGGTGTGGCGGGTCTCGCCGTACGTGGCGATCGCGGCCATCCGGACGGTGCCGTGCTCGTCGGTCTCGTCGTGCGGCTCCTCGAGGATGGTGGCGCCGACGCTACGTGCGTGCTCGATGCAGCGGTCCACGTCGGGGACCTCGAGCGCCAGGTCGACGACGCCGTCGCCGTGCTTGCGGTGGTGGTCCATGATCGGCGACTCGGGCGTGACGCCGCCGGTGAAGACGAAGCGGGCGGAGCCGGAGCGCAGCACGTAGCTCTTGGAGTCGCGGGTGCCGTTCTCCGGGCCGCGGTACGCCTCGAGCTCCATGCCGAGCGCGAGCTGGTAGAAGTTCGCGGTCTGGGTGGCGTTGCCGACCACGAAGGCCACCGCGTCCATGGCGGTCACCGGGAACGGGTCGGAGCTGGCGTCGTACTCCACGAGCCCGACCAGCTGCTTGAGCTGCTCGAGGGTGAGGTCGGCCTTGAGCTCGTCGGTCGTCAGGGGGCTGCCGGTTACGTCAGTCATGCCCGCAGCCTGCCTTCGTCTGACAGGATGTGCAACCGTACGACGATCCAGTGGACAACATGCACAGCCCGAGGAGCCGACATGGACGATCTTGACGCCACATTGATCCGTCTGTTCGCCGACGAGCCGCGGGTCGGCGTACTCGAGGCCTCTCGTCGGCTCGGCGTCGCGCGCGGCACCGTCCAGGCCCGGCTCGACCGGCTGGTGGCGAGCGGGGTGATCGCCGGGTGGGGTCCGGAGCTCGACCCCGAGGCGCTCGGCTATCCCGTGACGGCGTTCCTGACCTTGGAGATCAAGCAGGGCTCGGGCCACGAGACGGTCGCCCGGCACCTGGCCACAATCCCGGAAGTGCTCGAGGCGTTCACGATCACGGGCGCTGGCGACATGTGGTGCCGGGTGGTCGCGCGGTCCAACAACGACCTGCAGCGCGTGATCGACGCCGTACTCTCCGACGCCGGCATCGTCCGGTCATCGACGGTGATCGCACTGGCCAAGCAGGTCCCCTACCGCGTCCTCCCCCTCCTCGACGCCTAAAACCCCGATTCGTCAGCGATCGCCCCGCGTGCGAAACGCCGCAAGATGGCTGACGAATCGGGGTTGTCAGGCGAGGCGGCGGGCTACTTCGGCGGCCGCGGTCACCACGCGGGGCCCGACGGCGGCGACATCGAGGTCGCCGAGGGTCACGATCCCGACGGACGCCTCGAGCCCCTCGACGCCGAGCACCGGCGCTGCGACCCCGCGCGCCCCAGGTTGGAGCTCCCCCGCCGTGGAGACGTAGCCGGCCGGGTCGGTCTCGCGGCCGAGCAGGATGGCGCGGCCGGCGGCGCCGAGACCGAGCGGGTGACGCGAGCCGATCCGGTACCCGACGTGGAAGTCGGTCCAGGTCGGCTCGACGACCGCGATGGCGAGCGCCTCGCCGCCGTCGGCGAAGGTCAGGTGGGCGGTCATCCCGAGCTCCTCGGCGAGCTCGCGCAGGACCGGCGAGGCCAGGTCGCGCAGCACCGGCTGCATGCCACGGGCCAGGGTGAGTACGCCGAGCCCGACGTGCACCAGTCCCGCCGAGTCACGACGGATCAACCCGTGCTGCTCGAGCGTGGTGACGAGCCGGTAGACGACGGTGCGGTTCACGCCGATCTGCGCGGCGAGGGCAGTCACGGTCAGCCCGCCCGGCGTCGCGGCCAGCACCTCGAGCACGCGGAGGCCGCGGTCCAACGTCTGCGAGGTCTCGGCCGCCATGGCGGAACCCTACGCCTCCATGCGGCTGGCGATCAGGAGGTTCGACGCTGCGCTGCCCAGTCGCGGATCTTGTCGATGCGCGACTGGAGCTGGGCGGCGGTGGCCACGGCGGCGGCCGGTCCGCCACAGTCCTTGCGCAGCGCGGCGTGGGTGACGCCGTGCGGCTGCCCGGTGCGGTGGTTCCAGGCCGCGACCAAGCCGTTGAGCTCGCGGCGCAACGTCGCCAGATGCTCGTGCGTCGACACGTCGCGCTCGATGTCCGCCGGCGTCGACGAGGTGCCCTTCTGCTTCTTCGCCCGCTCGCTGGTGCGGTGCCGGAGCAGGTCGCGCACCTGGTCGGCCTCGAGCAGCCCGGGGATGCCGAGGAAGTCCATCTCCTCGTCGGAGCCGACGTGCACCTCGCCCTCGTGGCCGAACTCGCCGCCGTCGTACAGCACCCGGTCGAACCGCGCCTCGGAGCCGACGGCCTCGAACGTACCGAGCTCCTCGGCGCTGGCCGACTCGCTCGCGTTCGCCTGCGCGAGGAGGTCGTCCTCGGCGGCGAAGATGTCGTCCTCGTCGGTGATCTTGCGACCCAGGACGTGGTCGCGCTCGACCTCCATCTCGGAGGCGTGACCGAGCAGGTTGGGCACCGACGGCAGGAAGACCGACGCGGTCTCCCCACGCTTCCGGGCCCGGACGAACCGGCCGACCGCCTGCGCGAAGAACAGAGGCGTCGCTGTCGTGGTGGCGTAGACGCCCACCGCCAACCGCGGTACGTCGACGCCTTCGGAGACCATCCGCACCGCGACCATCCAGCGGTCGTCGCTCTCGGTGAAGGCCTGGATCCGCTTGGACGCCGCCTTCTCGTCCGACAGCACGATGGTCGGCCTTGTGGCCGGTGATCGCCTTCAGCAGCCCGGCGTAGGCGCGGGCCGAGTCCTGGTCGCTGGCGATGACCAGGCCACCCGCATCGGGCACGTGCCGGCGTACCTCGGTGAGCCGCTTGTCGGCGGCCTCCAGCACCGACGGCATCCACGCGCCACCCGGGTCGAGCGCGGTACGAAGTGCCTGGGCGGTCATGTCCTTGGTGAGCGGCTCGCCGAGCCGGGCGGCGACCTCGTCGCCGGCGCGGGTGCGCCACTGCATCTCGCCGCTGTACGCCATGAACAGCACCGGCCGCACGACGTGGTCGGCCAGCGCGTGCGCGTAGCCATACGTGTAGTCGGCGACGCTGCGCGGGACACCGTCGGCGCCGGGCGCATAGGTCACGAACGGGATCGGGTTGATGTCGGAGCGGAACGGCGTACCGGTCAGCGCGAGCCGCCGCTGGGCCGGATCGAACGCCTCACGCACCGCCTCGCCCCACGAGCGCGCGTCACCCGCGTGGTGCACCTCGTCGAGGATCACCAGCGTCTTGAACCGCTCGGTGCGGATCCGGTGCGCCAACGGGTTCGTGGCGACGCCGGCGTACGTCACGGCAACGCCGACGTAGTCCTGGCTGGTCTTGCCCTTCTTGCCGGAGTACGTCGGATCGATCGGGATCCCGGCGCGCGCCGCGGCTTCGGCCCACTGCGTCTTCAGGTGCTCGGTGGGGGCGACGACGGTGATCCGGTCGACGACCCGCCGCGACAGCAGCTCGGCGGCCACGGTCAGCGCGAAGGTCGTCTTACCCGCACCAGGGGTCGCGACGGCGAGGAAGTCCTTCGGGTTGTCGGTGAAGTACCGCTCCATCGCCGCCGTCTGCCACGCGCGCAGCGGCGTCGCCGTCCCCCACGCAGCACGATCCGGGTAGGCCGGGGGGAGCTGGAGGGGCGGAGCCTGGGTGGAAGAAGGGTCGGTCACGTCTCTCACGGGGTGCGGTAGGCCAGCCAGTTGTCGGTCATCCGGGAGACTTGTCCCGGGGTGAACATGTCCATGCACCCGTCGTCTGCGTAGTTCATGAAGTTCCGCACGGGGTCCTCACCGGGCAGATCGCAGGTGTCCTGACCAGCGTCGCAGGTGATGGTCGGGTCGGCCTGCGCGGGGGTGTCCTCGACGAGGTCGTTCGGCTCGGAGCAGCGGCCCTCGAACGTGTGCAGCAGCCCGAGCCAGTGGCCGGCCTCGTGCACGAGGCTGTCGCCCTCGTCGTACGCCCTCAGCGATCCGCCCGGCAGGCTCTCCTGGTGCAGGGTGATCCCGTCGAGAGCGGTGCGCTGGCGAGCGTCCCAGACGGCGCTGCTCCAGCCGAGGATGATCCCCTGGCCCATCGGGTCGCGCGGCCGCAGCACGTACAGGTTGAGCGCCTCGGGGCCACCCTTGTGCAGCTTCCGGCGCATGGTGAAGTCCTCGCGGCTGCCCAGCGAGGCCCGATGCCACGCGTTGTTGCGCACCCGCTCGTACGACGCGAGCCGGAAGCTGAACCGGGTGGCGGTGTTGTCGACCGACTGGCCGCCCGCGAAGGCGTCGTTGAGCACGGCGAGCTGCTTGCGGATGCGCTCGACCGACGGGCCACGGACCGTGCGGCTGCGGATGACGTGCACGTGCACGGGAATGCGGAGCACCAGGCCGGTGCGGGCCGTCGACATCCGACGTCCGTCGAGCGCCGCATCGAGCCGACGGTCGATGCGGCGGAGCTGCCGCGGCGTGTACGTCGGCCCGTCCGCGGCACGACCCGACGTCCGCGCGGAGTGGGCGCTCTCGTCACAGGAGGGCGCGACCTCTCGGTCCGAGATGACCGGCGACGCGACAGCGGGCACCGTCAGGAAGCCCGCGCTGAGAACGACGGCGGTCACGACCGCGAGAGCACCGGGCAGCGACCCCCGTCGACCACGGCCCATGGCGCCGGTCACTCCCCGCCGTCGTCGTCTTTGTCGAGCTGCTCCCACGCGTCCTTGCACTCCGGGCAGACCGGGAAGCGCTCGGGGTCGCGACTGGGGACCCAGACCTTGCCGCACAGGGCCACCACCGGCGTGCCCATCACCATCGCCTCGGTGAGCTTGTCCTTGGGTACGTAGTGAGAGAACCGCTCGTGGTCGCCCGGCTCCAGGGGCACGTCCACAGGCCTGGTGCGCGTGTCCTGGATCGTCTGGACTCCGGGGCTCATCTCGGTGCTCATGGTCGACAAGTCTAGGTCAGTCCCGTCGACAGCGAGGCATCCTGGCTCAGTTCATCCCGGGGTCCAGCGGCCGCGTCGACACCCAGGCCAGCTCGCCGGGCTGGCGGCGCAGAACCTGCGCCCACAACGCCTCCGGATCGTCGCTGAAGACGTCGTCCGGGCTGGCCTGCAGGACGTACCAGGAACCCTCCGCCACCTCGGCCTCGAGCTGCCCCGCACCCCACCCCGCATACCCGGCGAAGACACGCATACCGCCCAACGCCGGGAGCAGGATCTCGGCGGGGGCGTCGAGGTCGACGATCCCGGTCCGGCCGAAGAGCCGCCGGAAACCGACCGGCTCGTCGTCGCTGGTCAGCGCCGCCACCGCCAGCGCCGAGTCGGTGGCCACCGGCCCGCCCTGGAAGAGCACGTCGGGCCCCGCGAGGGCGTCGTCCCACCCCGGCAGGATCTCGGCGACCGTCACCGACGACGGCCGGTTGAGCACCACCCCGAGCGCGCCGTCGTCCAGGTCGAGCAGCAGGACGACGGTGTGGGCGAAGTTCGGGTCCACGAGGGCCGGCGTCGCCACCAGCAAGTTGCCCGCCTCGAGCGGGACCCCCTCCACCCCGTTCATGACAACGCGGGGTCCGGCTGCTCGGCGGCGTGCCGGACGGCGGTGGCGACCGCCGTGTGCACGTCGGCGTGGAAGACGCTCGGGATGATGTAGTTGGCGTTGAGCTCGTCGTCGGTGACTGTCGAGGCGACCGCCTCTGCGGCGGCGAGCAGCAGGGTGTCATCGATCCGCGTCGCCGACGCGTCGAGCAGGCCGCGGAAGACCCCCGGGAACGCGAGCACGTTGTTGATCTGGTTCGGGTAGTCCGAGCGGCCGGTCGCCACGACGGCAGCGTGGGCCCGGGCCTCCCCCGGGTCGATCTCGGGCACCGGGTTGGCCAGCGCGAACACGATCGCGTCGTTCGCCATACCGGCGACGTCGTCTCCGGTGAGCAGGTTGGGTGCGGAGACGCCGATGAAGACGTCGGCGCCGCCGAGCGCGCCGCGCAGGTCGCCCGTCACGCCCGCCGCGTTGGTGGCCTCGGCCAGCCAGTGCAGCGACTCGTGCAGCCCGGGACGGTCGCGGTGGATGACACCCTCGACGTCGGCAACGACGACGTCGCGCGCACCGGCCGCGAGCAGCAGCCTCAGGATCGCCGTACCGGCGGCGCCTGCGCCGGACATCACGATGCGTACGTCGCTGACGTCCTTGCCGACGACGCGCAGCGCGTTGGTCAGCGCGGCCACGACGACGATCGCCGTGCCGTGCTGGTCGTCATGGAAGACGGGGATGTCGAGCACCTCACGCAGCCGGGCCTCGATCTCGAAGCATCGCGGCGCGGAGATGTCCTCGAGGTTGATGCCGGCGAAGCCCGGCGACACCGCGCGCACGATCTCGACGATCGCGTCGGGGTCCTGGGTGTCGAGGCAGAGCGGCCAGGCGTCGATGCCGGCGAAGCGCTTGAAGAGGGCGGCCTTGCCCTCCATCACCGGCAGGGCCGCGGCGGGGCCGATGTTGCCGAGCCCCAGGACGGCGGACCCGTCGGTGACGACGGCGACGGCGTTCCGCTTCACGGTGAGCCGGCGCGCGTCCTCGGGGTTGGCCGCGATCGCCTCGCAGACCCGGGCGACTCCGGGCGTGTAGATCATCGAGAGGTCGTCGCGGTTGCGGATGGGGTGCTTGCTCGCCATCTCGATGGTGCCGCCGAGGTGCATCAGGAACGTCCGGTCGGAGACCTTGTGCACCACGAGGTCCTCGAGGGCCTTGAGGTCCTCGACGATCTGCTCGGCGTGCGAGGTGTCGGACGCCGCGCAGGTCACGTCGATCCGCAGCCGGTCATGGCCGGACGCGGTGACGTCGAGGGCGGTGACGATCCCGCCCGCCTGTTCGACCGCATTGGTCAAACGGCTGATCGCGGTGCCTCCCGCCGGGACCTCGAGGCGGACGGTGATCGAGTACGAGATGCTCGGTTGCGTTGCCACGTCCCTCATCTTGTCATCAAGAACGCGCGAGCCCCGACCGCGACGCCCCCACAGGGGGAGGGACGGGGCGTCGCGGCCGGGGTTGTCGGGGGTGGAACCGGCTCAGGCGGCCAGGACCGACTTGAGTCGGCCGATCAGCGAGCCGTTGCGGACGCTGTCGCTCTCCGCGCGGTGGCGCGGGGCGGGCGCGGCCGGGTTGTAGGCGGCGCGAGCCTTCTCCTCGATCGCGCGGCCGACGTGGGCGGCGCGCTCGTCGTTGACGCTGGCCTTGCCGGCCATGGCTGCCATCAGGTCCCAGTCCTTGCGGTGGGCCGTCGTCAGGGCGTCGGCCATCTTCTCGGAGGTGGGGTGGGCGGTGTAGGCGTCGAGGATCCGACGTACGCCGACGAGCTCCCGCGCGGTCGCGCGCCAGGCGCCGACGACGGCGTCCTCGAGGTCCATCGGCTGGTCCATCAGGGCCCGCTCGATGCTGCCCGAGAGCCGGGTGTGCCAGCGCAGCTGCAGCGCGGTGACCACGCTGAAGTCGTCGTTGAACGTCTCGGCGACGCCGGGCAGCTCCATGGGGAGGACCCCGTCCCGACGAGCGTTCGCCTCATCGACGATCGCGCGCAGCACGTCACCGCGGCGGTGAACTTCGTTCCAGGTCCTGTTCGACATGGTCTGCTCCTTTTCTTACATACCCTCGGTACGTACTAAGGGTATGCCCACATACCGAGGGTACGCAAACATCCTTTTTCGGTGACGTGGGGCACATCTGCTTGCGTACCTGCGGTCGGTCATATGCTCAGCGAATGACCGTCCCGAAAAAGGTGCTGCGCAAGGTCTCGCACACCTCCCGCCGACAGGACTACTCCGCGTCGACGAAGCGCGCCCTGATCGACGTCGCCACCACGCTCTTCACCGAGCAGGGCTACGCCGGCACCAGCCTCGACGAGATCGTGGCCGGCGCGCGGGTCACCAAGGGCGCGCTCTACCACCACTTCAGCGGCAAGCAGGCGCTGTTCGAGGCGGTCTTCGAGAACGTCGAGGACGAGGCGGCGAAGTCGATCCGCAAGGCGATCAAGGTCTCCGACGACCCGTGGGAGAAGGCGATCGCGGGCCTGCGCCAGTTCCTGGAGGTCTGCCAGCAGCCGATGTACCGGCGCGTGGTGATCCAGGAGGGCCCGGCCGTGCTGGGCTACGAGCGGTTCCGCGAGCAGGAGGAGCGGTCGACGTTCGGCATCGTGCAGGACATCGTCGCCGAGGTGCTCAAGGCGTACGACCTCGAGCAGAGCCTGGTCGAGACGTTCAGCCGCGTCTTCTTCGGCGCGCTCTCGGCGGCCGGGTCGGCGGTGACCGCGGCCGAGGACACCCGTCGCGCAAGCGCCGAGGTGGAGGCCGCCATCGCGTTCATGCTGGCGGGCCTGCGTGCGCAGGCGGAGTCGGGAGAGAAGCTGCCCAGCCCCGACGACCTCATCCAGGAGGCGCCGGAGCCGGACGACAGCTGAGAGCTACTTCTTCGAGAAGGTGACGTTGCCGCCGTTGGTCGGCACCAGCTCGATCCAGACCTTGCCCGGCGGCACGGTGAGGTCGCCGGCCTTGGTGCTGAGCTGGAGCGCTGCGCCCAGACCGGACTTGCTCCAGTTGGCCTTCACCATCTGGCCGTCGTGGAAGAGCATCGCCTTGCCGGTGCCGGTGAACTTCGTCTCCGGGACCGGGTTCCCTGCCGGGTCGCGGTAGCCGGCGTCGCCGACCTGCACGCGCAGCACCAGCACGGTGTCCGGCTCGAAGCGGTCGTTCTCAGCGGCGAAGCTGTTGAGGTTGACGTACTTGCCGCCGCGGAACTCCCAGTTGGTCGTGTGACCACCCGAGAACTGGGCGGCGATCTTCTTGGCAGGCTTGCCTGTCGTCGTGTCCGACGGGGCTCCCCACGGCAGGTAGCTCTCCGGCGGCTCGGGCGCCTTGAGCGTCCGGCCGAGCGCCGGCAGGTTCATCATCAGGTTGTAGGGCGCCGATCGGCTCGAGTCACGGGAGTAGCCCGTGGCCCCCTCGGTGAACGTCTTGATGTCCGCGGCCGCGACCCGTCGTACGGTCGGCGGCGCGCCGCCGCTGGCGACGAGTACGGCGTCGGCCGGCTCGACGATGCCGATGTCGGTGGCCCGCATCGACCGGACCGGGCCGACCGGGCCGGCCGGCAGCTTCGAGTAGAAGAAGACGGCGAGCCGGGTGGACCCGCCCTCGACGAGCTCCTCGACGACCAGGTCGGCAGACCCGAGACCGACCTGCGGGCTGCTGCTGCCGGTGTTGTCGATCTTCACCGCGATGGCGGGGTGCTTGGGGGCCTTGCCCTCGGCAGGCAGCCCGGTGAGCGGCCACTCGCCGAACATCGTCATCCCGTCGGCGGTCGCCTGCGCGTCCGGTCCGTCATCGGTCGGCGAGGCGGCCTCGTCGCTGCTGCATCCGGCCAGGGCTAGGGCGGCGGTCGCCGTCAAAGCGACGAGCGCACGAGCGCGGCGCGATCGGACAGGGGCAACTGAGGACATGGTGCGAGACATGCGCCCAAGTGTGACTCAGGGGCGCTCCCGGACCGGGAGCACCCCTGAGCTTCATCGTTCGTGTCGCGAGCGTCGACTCACATCCCGCGCAGGGTGCCTGCGAACCACGAGTTGTTCCAGATCACCGAGCGCTGCACGCGCTCACCGGAACGCGGCGAGTGGATGATGTAGCGGCGGCCCTTGTTCCAGCCGGCGAAGACGCCGACGTGGTAGACGTTGCCGGCCCGCGCCGAGCCGGAGTGGAAGAAGACGAAGTCACCGCGGCGCAGGTCGGACTTCTTGATCCGGCGCATGTGCGCCGCCTGGGCCGACGAGGTGCGCGGCACCTTGAAGCCGGCCTTGCGGTAGCTGAAGTAGACCAACCCGCTGCAGTCGAAGCGGTTCGGGCCGGCGGCGCCGTAGCCGTACCAGTCTCCGCGCTGGTCCGACGTGATCGAGAAGGCGTGGCTGATCCGCTGCTTCCGAGTGGCAGCGGAGGCCGACGGCGCGGTGAGCATGCTGCCCAGGAGTGCCGCCACGAGAAGGACTGGAAGCACGGCAAAAGAGCGCGCGCGAAGAGTCGCAGGCATGAGTGGTGTCCCTTTCACACGCCTGTGAGGTGAGCTGTCGGGTTAGAGCGGAAAGGTGCTCTGCCACGTGGGCTTGTTGCCTTCGGTGACTTCACCCCGAGCACGGCTGCCGGGCGGTGGTGCGCCGGCGTCGTGCGTGGAGACCTGGGTCCCCCACTCCTACCCGTCGAGCTGTCGATGTCAGGGGGCCGGCTTCGGGCGGGTAGGACTCGGCGTTCCCGGCCAGCGCTCTAGTAGTGACCGATCGAGGCGGGTCCTAACAAAACGCGAACGTCCCGTAGATCACATCCACGGGACGTTCGAGGCGGGGCGGCCCCGGATGCTGTTGTCCGAGGTCACACGGGTATTGCGAAATGTCTAGACCATCTACCGGTGGTCTAGATCCTTGCTCCCCCGTCGACGTACAGGGTCTGCCCGGTGATGAACGACGCCTCGTCGCTGCACAGGAACGCCGCCGCCGCGGCGATGTCGCCGGGATAGCCGACCCTGCGCAGCGGGCTCCGCTCGGCGGCCACCTTGCGGTACTCCTCGGGCTCGGCGCCGACTCGACGAGCGGTCGCGTCGGTCATGTCGGTGACGATGAAGCCGGGAGCGACCGCGTTGACGTTGATGCCGAACGGGCCGAGCTCGAGCGCGAGGGTCCGGGTGAGGCCCTGGAGCCCCATCTTGGCCGCCGAGTAGTTGGCCTGGCCGCGGTTGCCGAGCGCGGAGACGCTCGAGAGGTTGAGGATCTTGCCGTACTTCGCGCCGACCATGTGCTTCTGGATCTCGCGGCTCATCAGGAACGATCCGCGCAGGTGCACGTTCATCACGGTGTCCCAGTCGTCGTCCGTCATCTTGAACAGCAGGTTGTCGCGCGTGACGCCGGCGTTGTTGATCAGCACGTCGACCTTGCCGAACTCCTCGACCACGGCGGCGACGGCCGACTGCACGGAGTCCGTGTCGGCGACGTTGCAGCCGACACCGATCGCGCGGGCGGCGCCCAGCTCGGCGGCGGTCGCGGCGGAGGCGGCCTGGTCGAGGTCGAGGATCGCGACCGACGCACCCTCCTCGGCGAAGCGCTTGGCGGTGCCGGCCCCGATGCCACGGGCGGCTCCGGTGACGACGACGACGCGGTCGACGTAACGGCTCATCTCGTTGATTCCTCCTGCAGTGGCGACAAGGGCGGATTGAGTCTAGTGAGGCGCGTCACCGCCGTAGGCTCGGGTAGTGCGAGCGGGGAGCTTTCGGTTTGCGGTCGGCCTGGCGATCGCCTTGGCGGTCTCGGCCCTTTCCGTGGCCGCCATCTACGACCTGCCCATGCGCGACCCCGACGGCGTTCAGGTCAAGACCTACATCCGGTTGCCGCTGATCCTGCTCGCGACCTTCCTCGCCGACGTCGTACCGCGAGCACTTCGTCGCTCCCGCGGGTTGCGCGGACTCCCGTCCTCCCTCGCCACAGTGGTGCGCGAGCGGTGGCCCCGCGACCACATCCGCTTCGCGCTGGTGGGCCTGGGCGCGTGGTACGTCACCTACGTCGCGTTCCGGAACCTCAAGAGCTACGTGCCGTTCGTGAACGACGAGCTGTACGACGACGAGCTCGAGCGGATCGACCGGGTGCTGTGGCTGGGTCACGACCCGGCCGGCGTGCTGCACGACGTGCTCGGCACCGGTGCCGCCGCCCACATCCTGTCGTTCATCTACGTCGCGTGGATCGTGCTCGTCCCGGCGTCGCTGGTGATCGCGCTGGCCTGGTCGCGTGACGTCCGCGCGGGCGAGTGGTTCGTGACCGCGATCGCCGTCGACTGGGCGCTGGGGGTGGCGACGTACTTCGCGGTCCCCACGCTCGGCCCCATCTACACCGAGCCCGCGCTCTTCGACGACCTGCCACAGACCTGGGTGTCGTCGCTCCAGGCCACGATGCTCCAGGAGCGGGCCGAGGTGCTGCTCGACCCGTTCGGCACCGGCGCCGTGCAGACCATCGCGGCGTTCGCGTCGCTGCACGTGGGGATCACCGTCACCATCTGCCTGATGGCGGAGCTGCTCGACCTGCACCGCTGGGTCAAGCGATCACTGTGGGTCTTCCTCGGGCTGACCGTGCTGAGCACCGTGTACCTCGGTTGGCACTACTTCGCCGACGCGCTGGGCGGCGCGGTGATCGGGGCCCTCGGCGTGCTGGTCGCCGCGTGGGGCACGGGCAACCACCGGCGCGGCGTACCGAAGAGGATCTCCCAGGAGGAACGTCAGGCCACCCTGGCGCGACCCAGGTAGATGTACGAGAACGCCTTCGGGCCCTTGGCGTAGAACTGCTCCTCGTCGACGACGAAGCCGGCCCCCTCGACGCTCTCGCCGATCGGCCGGTCCAGGTGACAGCCGCCTGCGACCCGGCGCTGCACGGGCGTGAGCCGGTGCTGCCAGCGCTCGACGTTCGCCTCCGGTGACAGCCCGTGCTCGACGAAGTGGAGCTGACCGCCGGGCCGCAGCACGCGTCGGATCTCCGACAGCGCAGCGTCGAGGTCGGGGATGGTGCACATGGTGAACGTCGAGAGGGCCGCGTCGAAGCTCGCGTCGGGCAGCTCGAGCCGCTGGCCGTCGAGGCCGCCCCGTACGACGTCCACGCGGCTCTTGTCGATCCGGGGCCGGGCCAGTCGCCAGGCGACGTCCGACGGTTCGACCGCGGTGACCCGTCGTACGTCGGAGGGGTAGTACGCGATGTTGAGCCCGGAGCCGAACCCGATCTCGAGCACGTCGCCGTGCAGGCCCTCGCACGCCCGCTCGCGCAGATCGTCGAGGTCGTGCATGCCGCAGCAGAAGTCGACCATCCGCGGGACGACCTGCTTCTCCCACAGGTTCATCGACTCACCCCGATCGCCGCGCGCAGCCGGGCGCCGTACTCCCCCGCCTCGCCGTCGGCGTACTTCGTCCGCGGCCAGAAGAACCCGCGAAGACCATCGCCCTTCGTCCTCGGGACGACGTGCAGGTGCAGGTGCGGAACGCTCTGGCTGACGATGTTGTTCATCGCCATGAACGACCCCTGCGCGCCGAGCCCTTCGACCATCGCT
Organism: uncultured Actinomycetota bacterium; assembly: GCA_963768905.1. Classification (GTDB taxonomy): domain Bacteria; phylum Actinomycetota; class Actinomycetes; order Propionibacteriales; family Nocardioidaceae; genus Nocardioides_B. The sequence continues at coordinate 369,851 of CAVYJQ010000005.1, forward strand.
GCGCCCAGCAGCTGCCCGGCGGCGAGGAACGGGTCGCGCAGCTCGGCCGGCAGCTCGGGCAGCGTCTCCACGTGCTGTCGGGGCACCAGGAGCGCGTGCCCCTTGAACAGCGGGCGGTGGTCGAGAAACGCCACCATGTCGTCGGTCTCGAGCACCAGCTCGGCGGGCAGCGTCCCGTCCACGACCTGGCAGAACAGGCAGTCCGGCATCGGCTCGCCTTTCGTCGCAGTACGTGCGTCCGGTTCGAGACTAGCCAAGCGCGTCGAGTACGGCGTGGGCCATCACGCGCCGGCTCTCACACCGGGCGGGCATCGTCTCCCAGTAGTAGGGGAAGGTGATGACCGAGATCAGGAGCGCCCACCCCATCGACCGGCGCCAGGTCGCGTCATCCACCGCAACGGCCTGCCGGAACAGCTCCCGGCTCTCGACGTCCAGCACCTCCCACGCCGCGATCAGGTCGACGCAGGGGTCGCCCACGGCCATGCCGCCGAAGTCCAGGACGGCGGCCAGCCGGCCGTCCCGCACCAGCAGGTTCTCGGCGAGCAGGTCACCGTGGTACCAGTGCCGCACCGGCTCGAGATCCGGAGCGGACGACGCCAGCACGTCGTCCCAGGCCCGGAGGACTGCGTCCAGGTCGAGGTCCAGGCCGGTGAGCCCACGGCAGTCCTCGACGGACTCCCGGAAGTCCTCGTCGAGATCGCTGAGCGGACCGCCCCGGTACGACGACAGTGATTCGTCAGTCAGGGCGTCGTCCGGCACCTCGATGCCTCGCAGCGCGTTGACGACCTTGGCGAGATCACGAGCGAGCGCGTGGCCGCCGGGGGGCTGGCGTTCCGATGTGGCCAGGGCGGGCAGGTCGCCGACGATCCAACGGGTCACCGACCACCGCTCCGGATAGCCGAGCGCCGGTTCGCCGACGGCCACGACGGTCGGCACCGCGACCGAGAGATGGCGCTCGATGAGCGAAAGCCAGCGTGCCTCCTTCTCGATGGACGCCGACCCTCCCGGCTGGCGCGGCAGCCGCACGACGAGATCATCGCCCAGCCGGAACAGCGCGTTCGACGACCCCGATGCCGCGAGCGGCCGCAGGTCGAGCGAGGCGAACTCGGGGAACGCCCCGTCGACCAAGGCGCGAACCAGGCCAAGCTCGATCGGGATCTCGTCGGCGTGGAGAGCAGTCGTCACGTGCACACGCTAACCACGGCGACATCGACGCGTCGGATGCGCGGACGCGCGTGCCCGGCGTGAGACCGTGGAACGGCTGGAAACTCCGCGGACGACAGAGGGCTCATGGCTGGTTACTACTCATGCATGGCGTGCGGGTTCGAGTTCGACCCGATCGCCACGCGATGGTTCTGCCCGCACTGCAAGTTCAAGGCCAACTGCTGCGAGGGCGAGGCGCTGGCGCCGGCGAAGCAGGAGCCCGATGTCGCCGCGCGCGAGGCCAGCGCGTGACGACCAGCCCGACGCGCAAGGCCCGGTACGCCAAGCGACGCAAGCGCCGGATGGACCGCGTCGAGCACGACCTCAGCCCGGAGCAGTGGTCCGCGCTCAAGGATGCCTGGGGCGGCTGCGCGTACTGCGGCGCGACCGACCGGCCCTTGCAGCGCGACTGCGTGCTGCCGATCTCCCGCGGCGGCCGCTACACCCTCGACAACATCGCGCCGGCCTGCGCCTCGTGCAACGCCAGCAAGTGCAACGACGAGGTCACCGGCTGGCTGCGCCGCAAGAAGTACGACGAACGCGCGTTCCTGACGCGTCACGCCGAGGTCGGCGCGATGTTCCGCGAGGGCCAGTAGCTGGCTGCGTGCGCCAAGGCGTGGGGTTCGAGTCGGGCCACGAGCTCCTCGAAGAGCGCCACGGCGGCCGGGGCCGCCCAGTCGTGCGGGAGCAGCTCGCCAGGCAGGCCGGGGTCGCGGAACGGCAGCTTGCGCCACTGGTCGACGAGGCTCGACGTAGGTCCCGAACACCGCGCTGGCGTCGGCGCCGTTGCCCGCGTCGAGCCGAGGTCCGGCCGCGGAAGTGCTCGATGAACTCGCGGTAGCGTGCGTCGATCGCGGCCAGGTCCCAGCTGCGGTGCACCAGCGTGGCGAGGTCCTGGACCGCCGACGTAGCCCGCCGGCGAAGAGCGCGCAGTACGACGTCGAGCTCCAGCTCGTCGATCGCGCGCTGGGCCGCCGACTGCATCCGCGCCGGGCGCGATCCACACCGCGGTCGACACGTTGCCGAACCCGAGCGCCGACAGGTGCGAGCGGAGCTGGTGCGCGCTTCGACCGCAGCGTCTCCGGCATCGAGAAGGCGACGACACACCAGCCGTCGTCCAGGTCGGCGGGCTGGCGCGCGTGCCAGATGACCTCGTCGCCGGCGGCGAGCGCAGCAGCGCCTGCGGCGGTCAGCGCGTAGCCGCGCACGCCGTCCCGGGTCTCGGACACCAGCCAGTCACGCTTCTTCAGCCGCGAACACCGAGGTGCGCACGCTCGGCGCGTCCAGGCCGACCTCGGCCAACAGGTCGACCGTGCCGGCGATCGGCATCCAGCTGCCCATCGGCGCACGACGGAGCCGAGGAACGTGACCAGGACCGTGCGCGACCGAGGCGCAGCCGCGGCAGCGTCGCATGCTCAGACTCCGACGGGGTGCGCCCGGGGTCCACCGCAGGTGCACGTCGTGCGGCCTCACCGTCGCGCAGCACCGACAGCCGCGGCGGCACCTTGTCGGTGCGCGACGTCGGCGGCTTCCGGCGTCCCGCCGCCCACATGTCCGGCCAGTCGGCGGCCGGCCCGACGTAGTCCTGCTCGGCGGCGGCGTGCAGCGTCCACCTCGGGTCGTAGAGGTGGGTGCGGCCCAGCGCACAGAAGTCGGCGCGGCCGGCCAGCAGGATCGAGTTCACGTCGTCGTACGACGAGATGGCGCCGACCGCGATGACCTCGACACCGGCCGGGCCGGCCACCCGGTGGCGGATCTTGTCGGCGAACGGCGTCTGGTACGACCGACCGAACGCCGGCTTCTCGTCCTTGGTGACCTGGCCCGACGACACGTCGATGGCCGCCGCACCGTGCTCGATGAAGGCGCGGGCGATCAGCGACGCGCGTCGTCGTCGGTGTTGCCGTCGGGAATCCAGTCGGTGGCGGAGATGCGGACCGTGACCGGGATGGACGCCGGACGGCACCGCGCACGGCGTCGAAGACCTCGAGCGGGAAGCGCAGCCGGTTCTCCAGCGACGCCGCCGTAGTCGTCGGTGCGCCGGTTGGAGATCGGCGAGAGGAAGCGACGACAGCAGGTAGCCGTGCGCGGCGTGGATCTCGATCAGGTCGAAGCCCGGCGTCCACCGCCCGCCGGGCGGCGTCGACGAAGTCGGCGACGACTGTCCAGGTCCTCGCGGGTCGCCTCGCGCGGGGTGTGGCTGTCCTCGCCGTAGCGGCAACGGCGAGGGCGCCGACGACCTCCCAGTTGCCTCGTCGCAGCGGCTCGTCCATCCCCTCCCACATGAGCTTCGTCGAGCCCTTGCGTCCGGAGTGGCCCAGCTGGAGCGCCGATCTTCGCGGTGCTGTGCGCGGTGCACGAAGTCGACGATGCGACGCCACGCGTCGCGCCTGCTCGTCGGTCCACAGGCCGGGGCACCCGAGGGTGATCCGCGCCTCGGGCGACACGCAGGTCATCTCGGTCATCACCAGGCCGGCGCCGCCCAGCGCCTTGGACGCCGAGGTGGACGAGGTGGAAGTCGCCGGGCACGCCGTCGGCGGCGACGTACATGTCCATCGGCGAGACGATCACGCGGTTCTTCAGCTCGAGCGGCGCCGATGGTGCCGGGCTGGAACATCGCGGGCACCACGTCGGTGGAGCCCTGGTGGCTGGCGAACTCCTCGCTCCATCCGGGCGGCGAACCCGTGGTCGCGCTCGGCGAGGTTGTCGAAGGTGATCCGGCGCGAGCGGGTGATCAGGTTGAAGACGAACTGCGCCGGGTCCTGGTCGGCGTACATCGCGATGTTCTCGAACCACTCCAGCGACGCCTGGGCCGCGCGCTGCGTCGACTCGACGACCGGCTTGCGCTCCTCCTCGTAGGCCACCAGCGCGCGCCTCGACGTCGGCGGTGCTCGTGCAGGCACGCCGGCGAGCGCCAGCGCGTCCTCCATGCGCGAGCTTGGTGCCCGAGCCGATCGAGAAGTGGGCCGTGTGGGCGGCGTCGCCGATCAGCACGACGTTGCCGTCGTGCCAGCGCTCGTTGCGCACGGTGTGGAAGGAGAGCCACTTCGAGTTGTTGGTCAGGATCTGGTGGCCCTGCAGCTCGGCGGCGAAGATCTCGGCGATCCGCTCGACGGCGTCGTCGGAGTCGTGGGCGGGAGTACGTCGGCTCGTCGTCGAGGCCGGCGCGGCGCCATACGTCCTCGTGCATCTCGACGATGAAGGTGGAGCCGGTCGTCGGAGTACGGGTAGCCGTGGATCTGCATGACCCCCCACTCCGTCTCCTTGACGAAGAACTGGAACGCCTCGAAGACGAGGTCGGTGCCGAACCAGATGTACTTGTTGCGACGCCGGTCGAGCGTCGGGCCGAAGGCGTCGCGCCGCTGGCTCCGGATCGGCGGAGTTCACCCCGTCGGAGGCGACGACGAGGTCGTAGTCGCGCTGCAGCTCGTCGACGTCGGGCGCCTCGGTGCGGAAGTGCACGTGACGCCGAGGTCGGCCGCGCGCTCCTGCAGGATGCGCAGCAGGTCCTTGCGGCCCATCGCGGCGAAGCCCTGCCCGCCGACCGTGAACTGCGTGCCGTCGAAGTCGACGTCGATGTCGGTCCAGCGCGCGAAGAGCTCGCCCATCCGCTGGTGCACCACGGGGTCGGCGCCCTCGATGCTGCCCAGGGTCTCGTCGGAGAACACGACGCCGAAGCCGAAGGTGTCGTCGGGGGCGTTGCGCTCCCAGACGGTGACCTCGTGGCTGCGGGTCGAGCGACTTCATCAGGACCGCGAGGTAGAGCCCGCCGGGCCGCCACCGCGTCGCGATCTCGATCCTCACGACCCGGTCGTTGACCGGTATCGATGGCGGCCTCGGCCGGTCACGCGCGCAGCCGGAAGTGCTGCAGCTTGCCGCTGGTGTTGCGCGGCAGGGCGTCGACGAAGCGCACCTCGCGCGGGTACTTGTACGGCGCCAGCACGGACTTCACGTGGTCTTGGATCTCCTTCGTCTTCGCGTCGTCACCGTGGACGCCGTCGCCGAGCACGACGAAGGCGCACACCACCGAGCCACGGTCGGCATCGGGCTTGGCGACGACCGCCGCCTCGACGACGTCGGGGTGGGTGTCGAGAGCGGCCTCGACCTCGGGACCCCCGATGTTGTAGCCCGAGGAGACGATCATGTTGTCGGTCCGGGCGCGGTAGAAGTAGTAGCCGTCCTCGTCGCGGTGGAAGGTGTCGCCGGTGACGTTCCAGCCGTTGACGACGTACGCCCGCTGGCGCGGGTCGTCGAGATAGCGGCAGCCCACCGGGCCGATCACGGCGAGCGCGCCCTCGACGTCCGGGCCGCAGCTCCTCGCCGTCGGGACCGAGGATCGTCGCGCGGTAGCCCGGCACCGGCCTGCCGGTGGCGCCGGCGCGGATGTCGTCGCCGGCGGCGGAGAGGAAGATGTGCGAGCATCTCGGTGGCCCCGATGCCGTCGATGACCCGCAACCCGATCTCGTCGTGGAGGCGCTGCCAGGTCTGGTTCGGGATGTGCTCCCCCGCACTCACCGCGACCCGCAGCCCGGCGAGCTGCTGCACCTTGCCCGCGCCCAGGATCTGCTTGTAGGCAGTGGGTGCGGTCGCCAGCACGCTGACCCCGTGCTCGCTGACGAGGTCGGCGAGCTCGAGCGGGGTCGCCGCCTCGATCAGCAGCGACGTGCCGCCCGCGCGCAGCGGGAAGACGACCAGCATGCCGAGACCGAAGGTGAAGGCGTACGGGCGCCGTGCACGCCACCACGTCGTCGGGCCGCGAGCTGCAGGCATGGGCGCCGAAGGTGTTGTCGATGGACAGGATGTCGCGGTGGAAGTGCATGGTGATCTTCGGGACGCCCGGTGCTGCCGCTGGTGGGACCGAGGAGCGCGACGTCGTCGGCGGCGGTGTCGACGGCGGCGAAGTCGTCGGACTTGGCCTCGGCCCGCTCGACCAGGTCGTCGTCTCCGCACCACCGAAGGCCACGACGACCAGGTCGACGTCCAGCGCTGTCGCGCACCTCGTCGACGTCGTCCACGAACCGGTGGTCGACCAGGGCGATGGTGGTACGCGTCTTGGCGACGCACCGGCGCGAGCTCGCCGGCGCGCAGCGCTGCGAACATGGTGACGACGACGCCGCCGGCCTTGAGCACCGCCAGCCAGCACGCCGTCGCCCAGGGGTGTTGGGCGAGCGGAGCAGGACCCGGTTGCCGGGCATCCAGGCCGAGGTCGTCGACCAGCACGTGGGCGATCTGGTTGGTGCGGCGCTGCAGGTCGCCGTACGTCCAGCACGTCGCCGTCCGGCGTCCTCAGCGCGACGCGGTCCGGACCGTGCTTCGCCACCGCCGACGTCGATCAGCTCGATGGCGGCGTTGAGGCGCTCGGGGTACTGCGAGGTCGTCGGTGGTGAACTCGATCGTCGGCCACTGCGCGGCCGGCGGCAGGTGGTCGCGCGTGAAGGTGTCGACGTGCCCGCTGCGAGTCAGCTCCATCATCGCTCCCTTCGGTTCGCGGATCATGCCTTCCTGCACGACGCTCGCGACGTGGGTGCCGTCGGGGGTGAAGAACGAGCCGGCGCCGCACGCCGCGGCCGGAGTCGGCGGCCATCGCGCGCTGGACGTAGAGCAGCCACCCGTCCACGGGCACCGGGCGGTGGAACCACATGGCGTGGTCGAGGCTCGCGGTCACCAGACCCTCATCCGCCCACGCGCGACCCGAGCACGCGCAGCACGGGCTCGAGGATCGTGTAGTCGCAGACGTACGCCAGCGCGGCGAGGTCGCGCTGCTCGTCGGTGAGTCCCGCGACCGGTCGCAGGGCGTCGAACGGCCGCACCCACAGGGCCTGCTGCGGGCACGGCGCTCGCCCTCGACCTCGAGGTAGACCGGGCCGGGCACGTGGCGCATGTCGAAGCTGCGGCCGCCCGACCAGTAGCTCGCGCGACTCCGTCGGTCATGGTGCCGCCGGTGCGTCCGGCGAGGTACTCGGCCGACGTCGGCAGGTCGTCGGGTCGCGGGCACGTCGGACGGCGCGATGTCGGCGCCACGCCCCGCCCTGCTCGCCGGCCGCGAAGCTGGCCAGGCAGACGTAGACCGTCTTGCCGTTCTGGTAGCCGCGCACCTGGCGGGTGCTGTAGCCGCGACCGTCGCGCAGCACCTCGACCTCGTAGCGGACGTCGGCGCCGATGTCGGCGGGGCGCATGAAGTAGGAGTGCATCGAGTGCAACGCTCTTGCCGTCGGTCACCGAGCGAACCGCGGCGGCGACGGCCTGGGCGACGAGGTCGCCGCCGTACGCCTTGGGCCACGGGCACGGCTGCGTGACGGCGTCGAACGCGAGGTCGAGGTGCTCGGGCTCGACCTGCGTGAGCGTGACGGCGTCGGTGAAGATCGCGGACGTCGGGTGGGTGTGCTGCTGGGTGGAGGTCACGGGCGGTCCGCCCAGTCGCGCAGCTCGTCGTCGTCCACCTGGTCGAGGTTGACCACGATGTTCTCGGGCGTCCGCGTCGTCATCCAGGTGAGCGGGTTGTTGCGGTCGAGGTTGCACTCGATGTGCGGCATGAACGGCGGCACGAAGACCCAGTCGCCCTCGGACATGTCGAGGTAGTCCTCGAACTTCGCCCCGAAGTAGATCCGCGCGCGGCCCGACAGGACGTAGCCGCCCGTCTCCGCCTCGCCGTGGTGGTGCGGCACCGACCGGAGCCCGGCGTCGTTGCTGACCTTGCCGAACCACAGCCGCTTCGCCGGGGTGTGCTGGATGCTGATCCCGGAGATGCGCTGCGCGCCCCCGGACTGACCCGTGTCACCGGGCTCCTCGCCCGCCCTGGTCACGAACGGCACGACGAGGCCGCTGTCGTTGGCGTACTCCGCACCGTCCCCGTCGAGGACGTACTTGCTGAAGTCGGGTTCCACGTGCGCTCCTCCTGGAGTCGGTCGCAGTCCATTACATTGTTCACACGTTCGTTAGTGCAATGTCAATGGATGCTAGCGTGGCGGATCGCCGTACGCTCGCGCCTCGCCCGACCCCGCCCGACGTCCAGGAGCCTCGATGACGAACAGCCTCTCGCCCCTTCCGGTGAACCCGGCGAGCCTGCCCAAGCCGCGCGGGTACTCCCACGGCACGCTCAGCGGCAACACGCTCTACCTGGGTGGGCAGACCGCCCTCGACCAGGACATGCGGATCGTGCCCGGCGGGATCGTCGAGCAGTTCCGCCAGGCGTTCGGCAACGTGCTGACGACGCTGGCCGAGGTCGGTGGCGTGCCGGGCGACCTGGTGAACATCACGATCTACCTGACCGACATCCCCGACTACCAGGCGCACGGCAAGCAGATCGGTGCGGCGTGGCGCGAGCTCGCCGGCACCGCCTACCCCGCGATGGCCGGCATCGGTACGACGGAGCTCTGGCAGCCTGAGGCGCTCATCGAGATCACCGGCGTCGCCGTCATCCCCGACGACCGGTTGACCCCGCCCAGCGCCTAGCCGTACGGGGCCGCTAGCCCAGGCCCTTAAGCACGGCCTTGACGAACGGCAGCATCCCCTTCGGCCCGGAGGCGCGGTCCTTCAGGTGCACCGTCGTCGTCTCGGAGACCTCGTAGATGTGCCTGACCATGGCCAGCCGGTCCTCGATCGGGATCCCGCCGCCCATGATCACCACCTCGATCTCGTGCTGGCCCATGACCTCGCGGACGTCCTCGAGGTTGGTGCCGCCGAAGAGCTCGATCCCCCGACTCTCCGCCTGCACCATCACCCCTGCGGCGATGAGGTCGATCCGGGTCCGGCCCAGCAAAAGCACCTGCGTCATCGAGTCACGTCTGAGTCCTCGGGCAGAGCGGCGAACGCCTGCTTGGTGTCGCGATACCAGTCCATCGACTTCTTGGGGTGTCGCCAGCGGCTCTTCATGGCGTCGCGAGCCGGCTGGTGCGTCGCGTCGCCGTCCTTCTCAGCCTGCTTGAGGTGGCGGTCCTGGGCCTTGATGACGTCGTCGGCGCTCTCCCCCTGGTGCTCGAGGTCGCAGGGTCCGCCGAGGGCTCGACAGGTCATGGTCTTCATGTGAGTCTCCTTCTGTTGTGGCAGTTCTGGGCTGTTGACGATCGACGCGAGCACTATGTGACCGCATCAGTCGCGCGGTTGGTCACGGTCGCGACGCACGACTCGTGCGAGGACGTCCTCCGCGGCTCGGAACGTGATGGCGCGGACGCGCCCGTCACTGACGGTGAAGTCGAAGAGGACCTTCGCCTCGGCGAGATGGAACCAGGCCGCACCGGGTCGGTCGTCGAGGAAGATCGGAAGCGCGGCCTTGGCGCTGCCGTTGAAGAACGCTGCCACGTCGGTTCGGCCGTCGATCTGCTGCGGCGTACCGACGAGGACGGCTGCGTCGTCGGCGGTGACGGTGGCGTCCGGTGCGAGCAGTTCCAGCAACCGGTCGAAGTCGCCGCTCTTGGCTGCAGCCATAAAGGCATCGACCACTTCCCAGTCAGCGAGGCGGTCCTCGTGCCGGGGCTGGGCGACCTTGGCTCGAGCCCTTGAGGCGAGTTTGCGCGCGGCCGCCGGCGAGGTGTCGAGGAGCGCTGCGATCGTCCTGAAGTCGAATCCGAAGCTGTCGTGCAGCACGAACGCGACCCGCTCACCCGGCGAGAGCCGATCCAGCACGACGTGCAGCGCGAGACCGACGGTGTCGGCGAGTGCTACCTCGTCGGCCGGATCGTCACCGGTCTCTCGGGGTTCGACGACGTCGACGGGCACTGGGGTTCTTGATCGCAACCGATCGAGGCACAGCCGGGTGGTGACGGTCGTGAGCCAGGCCGGCAGGCTCTCGATTTCAGCGTCGGTCGCATTCAGCCGCAACCACGCCTGCTGTACGACGTCCTCGGCCTCGGTGTGGTCGCCGAGCACGCGGCTCGCGATCCCCACCAGGCGGGGTCGCTCAGCCTCGAACATCTCCGTCTGCTCCACGTCGGCCACCCTTCCACGTCTACAGGTCACCCCGTTGACGTTCGAGCTGTGCCGAGTGTGACCGCGCACCGCGGTCGAGCCAGCGATGGTCCGGCTCACGCGAGTCGGAGACTCACTCCTGGTATCCCCGAATCCAGTCGACCACCAGTTCGGGCACGAGGTCAGCGACGCCGCCCGCGGGCTCCTCAGGGAAGTCGAAGACGGCGAGCATCATCTGCATGGGGTAGGCGGGTGGGCGAGGACAGCTGCGTATCAGCGTGTCGTCGACGAAGAAGTCAGCTCTTTCCGCAGTCCAGTCCACGGCGTACGTGTGGAAGCTCGCGACGTCGACAGGGAGGCGCACTGCATCGAAGTCCTCGGCAACGGACGGGTCGCGAAATGGGTGCAGGCCCATGCCGATCGCCGCCGAGTCACCCGTCACCGTCTTGCCGAAGATCTCGACAACACAGATCTCAGCCGACCGCGCAGGTTGGTCCTCGAGACCGACCATCCAGAAGGCCACCATCGCGCGCGGCGTGAGCACAGCACGAGCGCGCACCTCGATGTACCCACGCTCCGGTGCCCACCCCCAGAAGGTCCGCTGCGCCTCACGGACGGTGAGGCCGTCCCGGTACGGCTGCTGACCGACGGTGCTGCCGATCGGCCCCGAGAAGTTCCCGGACTGGATCCCGGAGACGCGCAGTGGGGGCTGGTGGTCAGGTGCGCACCACAGCCCCTGCTCCGGTGGGATGCTGAGATGCAGGCAGGAGTCCCGAATCTCGTAGGTCGCCGCAGTCGCCGCGCGCGAGCTCCAGGCGGGCAGGTAGTGGGGTAGCCACACCTCTCGATCGAGATCCGGCCCGTCGAAGTCATCCTCGTAGGCCAGGTGCAACCCCGCGCGCTGTCCGGGCATGCGCCCATCATCACGCTCGGTGAGCCGCAGGGCCAGGCTTCCGCGGCGCTTCGGGTGCATGGGCTCGACTCGCACAGTCGTACTCGATGCAGCGGCGAGGCGGTACGGTTCCCGCAGTTCGATCTGCGTTGCGGCCTTGGAGGTTGTCTGTGTTCATCCGTCGCGCCACCGTGCGTGCCATGTCCCGCGATCTCGGCGCGCTCTTGTACGTCGTGGTAGCGGTCCTGATGGCTCTCGCGCCGATCTCCGTCGCGCTGTACGCCTGGATTCGACCGGATGTGCAGGTCACGGGTCTGCTGGGCCTGGCCGTGGGAATGGGGCTGATCGGCTACGCCTTCATGACGGGCGTACTGCTTCCACGTCGGATCGCCAGGTCTGTCGAGAGCTGAATCCAGCCAGTTCGAGAGGGCTTACCGCCCCGAGGACTGTTCAATATGTTGGATCCATGTACGCCTGGCGACGCGACGATGAGAGCGACGGGCACAGCCTGGGATCCGTACGCCGCACGAGCATGGGCTGGACCGTGCACGGCACAGAGGTGCTCGTCGGCCAAGACACTCTGGCGTGCTGGTTTCGCGTCGACCTCGACGAGAACTGGGTGACGCGTACGGTCCACGTGCGCGCGGTCTCCGATCACGGTGAGACCGCGCTGGACCTTGAAGCCGGCCCTGCTCGCCGCTGGACTGTCGACGGCACGGAACGATCCGAGCTGGATGGATGCATCGACGTCGATATCGCCGCGACGCCATTGACCAACACCTTTCCCATCCGTCGGCTGGCCAGTCTGAAGATCGACGAGAGTCACACGGCACCGGTCGCCTGGGTTGAGGTGCCCACGCTGCACGTGTCCCGCGTCGAGCAGACGTACAAGAGGCTTGGAGAACAGCGCTGGGAGTACAGCGATCCCACCCACGGCGCATTCGTGCTCGACGTGGACGCGGACGGCGTAGTTGCGACCTACGAAGGCTTCGCCGTCCGTATACCAACCTGATCCGCGACCTGGGCGGCGGTTGCCGGCTACGAGCAGATAGGCACGTGAGCCGCGCCGACTGGTGTCGGCGCGGCTCTCGTTCAAGAGGGCTGGATCGCGGCGGCTGAACGCCTTCGCGACCGGCTGGTGGTGGGGTGTTCGCGGATTGCAGAAGTTCGAGGTCAGAAACTTCTTTCAACGAAGAAGCTGACGGCCCCGCACCCCTGACGCTCGGAATCAGCACCCACCGTCTTGCGCGGCTCGCTGAGGCGCTGCCGACCTACTCGCTCGGGAGGGGGGTCACGCGCAGCACGTGGATCCGTGTGTGTTGTCCGGGAGAATTGGTGGCGAACACCAGCCTTGTGCCGTCGGCGTCGAGTCTCGCGGGAATGCTCACCGACAAGTCACCCAAGTTGACTGGCTCGACGGCGCCGTCGCCGGTCGTTCGAGCCAGTGCCACCGTGCGTGTGCTCCGCGGCCACCAGGCCGCAAAGCCCTGCCCGGCCACCACGTTGCTGGCGCTGAAGCCGACCTGGAACCGGAACGGCTCCGCCCTGTCATCCTTCGCAGGGTCGGTGGGGTCAGGAAGCGTGAGGGCCCAATGCGAGTACGGATCGCTGTACTTCTGCTTCGTCTCTCCCGGGACGGCGCGTTGTGCCCACACCAGCTGATCGTCCGACAGGTCGAACGTCGTCACGACACCCGTGTCCGTCAGCTGCCGAGCCTTTCCGCCGGCGAGCGGACGCACGAACACGTCATGCGCGGACATCCCGTCGACGATGCCGCCGGACCGGGCCGAGTACACCCACATGCCGTCGGTGGCAGTCAAGGTGGCCTCATCGACGAACACACCCTCGGTCAGCGTCCTAGGTGCGCCCCATCCCGGCTGCCACCACCGGATCCGTTGTCCCTGTTCAGGTTTCGAGTCACTGAGCCACTCGACCCATACGAACCCGTCGGGGCCGGCGTTGGGGACCGGCACCCAGGGCCGCTCGGACGCACCGCTGGATGCCAACAAGGACCGCGTCCCCTGACCCAGATCGAGTGCCCACAGACGCCACTGCGACGCCAAGGCGTCGGTCCCGACGATCCGGTCCTGGTCGAGGTAGACGACCGTGTCGCCCTGAACCTCTACCCAGTCGATCAGGCCGCCCGGCCACTGCGAACGGGCTACGGTCGTGGCCGTCGTCGGGTCACCCATGTCGACTACGCCGACCGCACTGGGCAGGTCACCGGACTCCGGGTGAGCGAACACCACCGTGTCGCCAGAGACCTGGACGTGGTTGACCTGCGGATACGGCAGCTCCAGCGAGACCTCCTGATTCCACTGCAACCCCCCTCCGCTCCCCGAGGGCACCGCCCCCGCTGACGCACTTGCAGAGTTGCCGCCTGGCTTGCTTCCAGAGGGACTGATGCCCGCCTCCGGCTGTGGACTGGCGCTGCAGGCCGAGAGCGACGCGACCCCGAGCAGAACCAGGAGTGTCACTCCTGACCGTGCGCGCATCAGACGATCAGCCCCCTGGTGTTCACGGGGGCACCCTAGCGGGGCTGCCGACAGGGCCCGAGCACACGTGAGCCGCTCCGACTGGTGTCGGAGCGGCTCACGTTCAAGAGGGCTGGCTCTCGGTGGGTGACCCACCGGGACCGGCAAAGTGGAGCTGGCGGGAATCGAACCCGCGTCCTTCGGCGCCGCCCCAGGGCTTCTCCGGGTGCAGTTCGTGATGTCGTTTTCTCAGCCCCAGCGCTCCCACGAACAGGTCGCCGACAGGCTCAGCCACAGAAAAGTCCCGATGAGCCCTCGTGGCCCGAGCTCATCAGCAAGCCTCCTAAATGAGGCCAGGATCTGAGGCGGAGGCGCCCTCAGTCTGACCCGTACTTACTCTCGCTCAGACGGCGAGAGCGTACGAACTGCGCTTGGAATCGGCAGTTATTGGTTTCCAAGGATCGTTTACGAGATGACCTTGGATCCTCGACCCGCTTCCCCTGGAACTAACGTCCCAAGTCGAAACCGATCAGCCCCTCTTGAGTTGTTTTGCAGTGCGTCACCACTGTAGTCGGTTCAACCGACAGCCCGCACACGGGTATTCCACACGCTCAGATCGCCCATTGACGACACTTCGGACCCACGATATCCTCGAACATACGTTCGATTCAACCGCTGCCACCGGTGACCGAAGGGTGAACCAGTGCAGCACGCAATGCCGACGATCTCCGAGCTCGACTCGGTCATCGACCGACTCGGCGGCGACCTGCGTGCCTACACCGACCGCGAGCGCATCGACCTGATCTCGAGGTTGGAGTCGCTGAAGGGAGCGGTTGCAGCCGCCCAGGCGCGCCTGACGATCGCGTTCGATACCTCGCAGCGCGCCGAGCAGGCCGCAGCCGGCGTCCCTGCATCGGAGCGCGGCCGCGGAGTGGCGGCCCAGGTGGCACTTGCTCGACGGGACTCCCCTCATCGCGGCGGCCGCCACCTCGGTCTGGCGCGGGCGCTCGTCACCGAGATGCCGCATACCCTCAGCGCTCTCTCCACGGGCGCGATCAGCGAATGGCGAGCTACCCTCCTCGTCCGCGAAACCGCGACGCTCAAGGCCGAGCATCGCTCCGAGGTGGACGCCGCGCTCGCGGATCGACTCGCGACACTCGGTGACCGCGGTGCCGCACAGGCCGCCAGGAAGCTGGCGTACAAGCTCGACCCCACGTCCGCGCTTCGCCGGGTCCGGGGTGCGAACAGCAACCGACGGGTCGGGCATCCGACCAGCGCCAGACACGATGGCCTACGTCACCGGCTTCCTGCCCGTCGCGCAGGGCGTCGCCGTGTACGCAGCGCTCTCACGGCACGCGGACGCCCTCAAGTCGAGCGGCGACTCCCGGACTCGCGGTCAGATCATGGCCGACACCTTCGTCGAACGCGTGACTGGTCAGGCAGTTGCAGGAGGCGTGCCCGTCGAGGTGCAGCTCGTGATGACGGACAAGAGCCTGCTGGGCGGCGACCACACACCCGGGCACCTCGTCGGGTACGGCCCGATCCCCGCCGCCCTCGCTCGGTCTCTGGCACGTGCGGACGGTACCGACGGCGTCGCCGCTGCCGCGAAGGTCTGGGTACGACGAGTGTTCACCTCGCCCGCGTCAGGCGAGCTCGTCGCACTCGAGTCGCGACGACGTGAGTTCACCGGCCTACTACGGAAGTTCCTCGTCCTCCGCGACGAGGTCTGCCGCACTCCCTGGTGCGACGCCCCGATTCGCCACGCCGATCACGTATTACGCGCCGCCGACGGCGGTCCGACGACCAGCGACAACGGTCAGGGCCTCTGCCAGGCGTGCAACATGAGCAAGGAAGCACCAGGCTGGCGCTCCGATGTCAGTCGGGAAGGACCACGAAGATCCGTCGTGGTCGAGACACCGACCGGGCACCGGTACGCATCAACGGCACCGGATCCGCCGGGTGACTTCAGTCCTCGCGGCCCTTGAGCCGCCGACCCAAAGCCTGCTGTGCCTCGCGATTCGCGGTGCGCTCAGCCAGCGTCTGCCGCTTGTCCCACGTCTTCTTTCCCTTGGCCAGCGCGATCTCGATCTTGGCGCGACCGTCCTTGAAGTACAGCGAGAGCGGAACGATCGTCAGTCCCTTCTCGTTGACGCGGCGCTCGATCTTGTCGATCTCGGCGCGGTTCAGCAGGAGCTTGCGCTTGCGACGCGCAGCGTGGTTGGTCCAGGTGCCCTGGGTGTACTCGGGAATGTGAACGCCGTGCAGCCAGATCTCACCCTCGTGGACCTCGGCGAAGCCGTCGATCAACGACGCACGGCCCATCCGGAGCGACTTCACCTCGGTGCCCTGGAGCACCATCCCGGCCTCGTAGGTGTCCTCGATGTGATAGTCGTGGCGCGCCTTCTTGTTCTGCGCGACGACTTTGAGTCCCTCCTGCTTGGCCATACCGACGATTGTGTCAGAGGCCGGCAACGGCTTTGTGGCGGCTCAGAACCAACGCATCGGGTTCACGGGCGAGCCGTTCTCCAACACCGTGAAGTGGAGGTGGCAGGCCGTCGACCAACCCGTGTTGCCGACGAACCCGATCACCTGTCCGCGCTCGACGCGCTCCCCCACCGAGACCGCGTAGTTGCTGAGGTGGTTCGAGATCGTGGCCACGCCGGTACCGCGCTGCCAGCCGTGGTCGATGATGATCCGCTTGCCCCATGCCGACTGGTAGTACTGGTCGATCACCCGGCCGCCCGCAGGCGCGTAGATCGGGGTTCCGCAGTTGCCGCGGAAGTCCACGCCATCGTGCATCGACTTGTAGCCGAAGATCGGGTGCTCACGCCAGCCGTACGGCGAGGTGATGGCACCGTTCACCGGGTAGTCCAGGAACCCGTTCGAGTGCACCGGGCCGGTTGCCTGACCCGCGGCCGCTGCTGCGGCAGCCGCAGCTGCTGCACGACGTCGCGCTGCCTCCGCACGCTTGCGGAGGACCGCGGCGATCCGGTCCCGCTCCTTCTCCAGGCTCTGCAAGGTGGCGAGGTCGGCCTGCCGTGCCTTCTCTGCCTCCGCCTGGGCGTTGGCGCGAAGTGCGACGAGGTTCGAGACCTGCTGCTCCTGCGCCTCGGCCTGCTTCTCGAGCTTCTGCTTCTTCTTGAGGTTCTCGGCCGCAGCCTTGCGCTGGATCGCGACCTCGACCTTGGCCGCCTCGACCTCCTGCTCCTGCACGGTGAGCAGCACCTTCGACGCCTCGAGGCGGGAGAGCGTGACCGCCTCCTTGTCGATGATGTTCTGCACCGAGTTCAGCTGGCCGGTGAGCTCGGTGGGGTCCTGGCTCGTCAGCACCATCGACAGGCCCATCAGCGCGGGGTCGCCGGTCTGGTAGTTCTGCACGACGATCATGCCCAGCTCGCGCTCCTGCTCGACCAGCAGCGCACGCCCGGCTTCGAGATCCGCCCGCGCCTGCTTCAAGCGCGCGATCGCGGCGTCCAGCTTGAGCTGCATCTGCCGGTCGAGGGCCTCGGCCGCAGCCAACTCACCGCGCGTCTTCGCCAAGTGCGCCTGGGCCTGCGCCAGCTGACCCTGCGCCATGTTCAACTGCGCCGTGGCGTCTCGCAACTGCTGGCTGGAGTGTTCGAGGTCGTCGTGTGCGCCGTGCATCTTGCGCTCGACCTTGGCCTTCTTGTCCTTCAGGTCGTCAGCCGTCGCCGGCGCCACCGCAGTCACGCCCGCGAGCAGGCAGCATGCTGCGAGCGCGGCGATCATTCGGCGCCGAGGAGTGCTGGGGAAGGAGCGAACCACGGGTGAGCCTTAGCTGATTGGAAACTCGAGAACCTGATCGACGGTAGCCGAGTTTGCTCAGACTTTTAGGTATTTCCGGGTCATTAGGAGCGTCGGAACGAGGGTCAGCCCGAGCCCGATCAGGGCGATCCAGCCGACAGCCCACAAACCGTCACCCCAGTCGATCCACGCCACGATGTTCGAGGTCGGCCGCAAGGTCCGGTAGATGACGACCCACATGAACGTCACGATCGCCATCGACGACAGCGCCACGCCGATCAGCGCGGCGACCAGCGCCTCCATCAGGAACGGCAGCTGAATGTAAAGACTCGACGCCCCGACAAGCCGCATGATCCCGATCTCCCGGCGCCGCGCGAAGGCCGCCATCCGGATCGTGTTGCCGACCTGGAGCACCGCAGCCACGACGAGGAACGACGCGATGGCGATCGCACCCCACTTCATGACGTTCATCCAGAAGTAGATCGGCTTCAGCACCTCGCGCAGGTCACGAACGCTGTTGACGCCCGCGAGCCCCTGGACGGCGCTCTTGATCCCCATGAACTTCTCGGGATTGTTGAGCTGCACCCAGTACGACTCCTGCATGTCCGACGGCCGGATCGAGTCGTACACCCGGCGTTCGGTGTCGTCACCGGAGATGTACGCCTCGCGCCACTTGTCGTACGCCTCCTGCTTCGTCTGCAGGCGCCACGACGCGACCTCGGCGTTGTCGTCGAGGACCGTCTCGATCTCGTCCTTCTGCGCGTCGGTCACCTCCCCGTTCACACAGTTCGGGGTGGCGGAGTTCTGGTTGCAGAGGAACACCGTGATCTGGAGCTTGCTGCCCCAGTACTCCTCGGCCTTCTGTGCCTGCGCGTTGAGCAGCAGGCCCATCCCGACGAGGGTGAGCGAGACAAAGATCGTGACGATGACGGCGATCGTCATCGAGACGTTGCGCCGGAGCCCGTTGCCGAGCTCGGAGAAGACGTAGGTCAGCTGCATAGGTGTGGGGGCCTCGGCTCAGTGCTGGTAGCCGTACACGCCGCGCGACTGGTCGCGGACGACGTGTCCGTTGGACAGTTCGATGACGCGCTTGCGCATCTGGTCGACGATGCCGGCGTCGTGGGTAGCCATCAGCACCGTCGTCCCGGTCCGGTTGATCCGGTCGAGAAGCTTCATGATCCCGACGGACGTCGTCGGGTCGAGGTTTCCGGTCGGCTCGTCGGCGATCAGGATCATCGGCCGGTTCACGAACGCCCGCGCGATCGCGACGCGCTGCTGCTCGCCACCGGAGAGCTCGTCGGGCAACCGGTTGCCCTTGCCCTCGAGGCCCACGAGCTCGAGCGTCTCGGGGACCACCTTGTTGATGTGCGCGCGCGGCTTGCCGATCACCTGCAGGGCGAACGCCACGTTCTCGGCGACCGTCTTGTTCGGCAGCAGCCGGAAGTCCTGGAACACGGTGCCGATCTGTCGGCGCAGCGTCGGCACCTTCCACGACGCCAGCCGGTTGATCTCCTTGCCGGCGACGTACACCTTGCCGTGCGTGGGGCGGGCCTCGCGCAGCACGAGGCGCAGGAACGTCGACTTGCCGGACCCGGAGGCGCCGACGAGGAAGACGAACTCGCCCTTCTCGACATCGACGCTGACGTCGTCGAGCGCCGCGCGGGTCTGCCCGGCGTACGTCTTGGTGACATTCTCGAAACGGATCACAGGTGGTGGGGTGGCCGGGTTCGGGGACACGGGGTGCATGCCGTCCACACCTTGCGGCAGGGCGGCATCCGACCGGCTTCCGAGTCTAGGTGACGATGCGAGGCGTCCCGGCCATGTGGGGGTGTCGCGGGTGCGGCCATAATTCGGCTATGGGACGGCGCAAGGCTGAGCGGACGCGGAGCAGGGGGCCGCTGGCCCTCGCCGTTGTCGCACTCGCCGCCATCGTCGTGTCGTCGGGTGCGCTGATGTTCTGGCCCGACACCGGTGGCGAGTCTGGCATCGAGCCGGCCACCGCCCCCACCGGCTCGACCGCACCGCTGGACGTGAGCCGGCTCCCGATCCCCCGCACGCTCGACTGCAACGCCATCGACGACGACGCCCTGGTCACGGCACTCGGGGGTCCGGTACTCGAACGGGTCAGCTACGACAACGGCGACCGCACCGAGCTCGGCCCGACGTACACCGACGTCGCCCACGAGGCGGGCTGCGTCTTCGACGCCGGCGACACACAGGCGCGGGTCTGGGTGTTCGCCGCGCCGATGAGTACGCCGGACGCACGCGACCTGGTCCGCGAGGCACGCCGCACGCGGGGCTGCACCACCCCAGACGACGCCACCGCCTTCGGTACGCCGCGCCTCACCACGGTGTGCCAGCAAAGGCGCCCTGAGCCCGCGCTCGTCACCACCATGCGGGGCCTGTTCGACGACGCGTGGCTCAGCTGCGAGCTGACCGTCGAGGGTGCCGAAGGTCGGGGCGCCGTCCACGCGCGCACCGACCGGTGGTGCGTCCACGTCGTCACGACCCTCGGCGCGCAACCCTGACCCCGTCAGTGGGTGTGCTCGCCGGGCTCGCCTGAGCAGTCGCTTCCCTGCGGGGGCAGCTCCTGCACCGCGGGCCGGGCCACCCAGCCGCGCAGGTCACCGTCGGCGGCAGCGACGAGCACCTGCCCGCCCCGTACCTGCGAGACCACCACCGGCAGCCCCGCCTCGACGGTGCGACCGCCGAGAACCGGCTCGCAGGACGGCGCCGCGCCGACCAGGTGGGCGGTGCCACGCAGGTAGTAGTCGTCGACCCAGCCGTCGACCGCCACCTCCTCGGCGGTGACCACGCGCAGCCACGTGCCGTCGACCTCGATGACGTGGGCGAGCGTGCCGTCTGGGATCCCGCCGACCTTCGTCGACGAGCCGGGGCCGTCGTACGCCACCACCACCTCCTCGGCGAGCTCGCCGTGGTCGTCGCGGCCACTCACCAGCACCATCCGGCCGTCCGGGCGGCCTTCGGCAGGGCCGCTGCCGGCTGCGGGCGAACCGCAACCGGCAACGAGCAGGAGCCCCACCAGGGCCGTGACAGTGCGACCGTTCATGGGCACGTGGCGGGGTTGGCGGCGCCCTTCGTCACGTTCGTCGAGATCGTCGCGCACCACGCCCCGCCGTCTCCGATCCGACGGAACACCTTGTCGGTCTGGGTCGAGCCGAGGGTCCAGCTGTAGCTGTCGTGGACGACTTCCGAGGCGCCGCTGCCCGACAGGAAGCGCACCGACTCGGCCCCGGTGTTGTTCAGGAACCCGGACGCGAACTCGAAGACCCAGCGACCGCCCGCGGGGATCACGGTGCCGCCGGGGATCGCCTTCGGAGCCCCGCCACCCGCGGCGACGTCGTCGATGTAGTAGCCGCTGACGTCGACCGAGGACCCGGTCGGGTTGTACAGCTCCACCCACTCGTTGCCCGGGCTGGCCGGCGCCATCAGCACCTCGTTGATCCGCACCTGGGTCGGGTCGCCGGTGCCACCGCCACCGCCGCTGCCCGCGCCGGTCACGAACGACTCGGTGCCGGCGTCGTAGTCGACGGTGTAGTTGGCGCCCTGGTTCTGGGTGGCGAGCCGGATCGTGCCGCTCTGGTTGAACGTGCCCGAGTAGTCGATCGGGCCGGTGCTGTCGACGGTGTCACACGGGTTGTTGGTGAGGAAGATCTTCGCGCCGATCGTGCGGAACGCGTCGAGCACCCGGTTCGCGGGGTGGCCGTAGCTGTTCACGCCGCACGAGATCACACCGGTCTGCGGGTCGAGCGCGTTCACGTAGGCGCTGGACGACGAGTGCCCCGAGCCGTGGTGGTTGGCGCGCACCGTCTCGACCTTGCCCATCGCGGCGATCAACTTCGCCTCGACGTCGTTGTAGGTGTAGCCGTACGTCGACGTGGCGTACTCGCCGTCGGTGTCACCTGCGGTCGCGTAGGAGTAGCTGCCGTACGAGACGCGCACGCCCACCGAGTAGTCGTTCTCACTCGGCGGCACGGCCTGACCGGTGTGGTTGCCACTGACCGGAGTGGTGCCGTCGGCCTGCATGACGCCCTTGGCGTTGGCCATCACGATCTTCGCGGTCGCGCCGCCGCCGAGGTCGAGGGTCGGCCACGTCGAGGCGTTGGTCAGCCGGGTGACCTTGCCGGCGATCGCTGCGCGGTCGGCCTGGCCTGCCGGGCCGTACAGCCAGCAGATGAAACGGCGCGCCGTGACCGACGTGGTGCCGGCGTTGTTCCAGGCCACCTCCGGCTCCGGAGCGGCCGACGTACCGACGTCGCAGGTGCCGTTGCCGTTGGCGTCGGTCCAGACGCCGCCGTCCCGGTCGAGCACCTGGCCGACCGTGAACCCGAGGCCACCGAGGGTCGTCGGCAGGAGCAGCTGGTAGATGCCGTTGCCGTACGTCTGTGTCGTGTCGGCCGGGACGCCGGCGTACCCGATGTGGTCGAGGTGGTGGTGCGACGCCATCACGTAGTCGAGTGCGACCGGCGTCGTACCGGTGTTGCAGATGTTGCGAATCTGCGCGGCGACCGCCGTCGCGTTGGTGGTGGCGCCCTTGGAGTTGTAGGCCTTCTCGCCGAGGTCGATCAGCATCGTCTTTCCGGTGGGGCCGACGATCAGCTGCGCGTCGCCCTGGTCGACGTCGAACCAGTAGACGTTGAGCTCGCCCTGGCGCCAAGGCCCCGAGCTCTGACAGGGCATCGAGGTGGCTGCGGAGGCGGGTGCCGCGACCGTGAGGCTGGTGGCGACGACACTGAGCACGGCGAGCAACACCGTGCGGGCGCGCAAGGACATGGGGCTCCGATCCCGAGATGGCGGCAAATGCACACAAAGTGCACGTGCATCCTCACCCTGGGAGGTGGCTCTTGACTAGCCCCTTACGGCGTGTTCAGACCGCCGTAGCCGTTCGTTCAGTTGGCGGCAGCCTTGTCGGCGCCGCGGCGCCACCGGATCCCGGCCTCGAGGAAGGCATCGATCTCGCCGTCGAAGACGGCCTGCGGGTTGCCGGTCTCGAACTCGGTGCGCAGGTCCTTCACGAGCTGGTACGGGTGCAGCACGTAGTTGCGCATCTGGTCGCCCCACGAGCCCTGGACGTCGCCGCGGAACTCGTCGAGGTGCGCGCGCTCCTCGGCCTTCTTCAGGGCGAGCAGCTTGGCCTTGAGGATCACCATCGCGCTGGCCTTGTTCTGCAGCTGGCTCTTCTCGTTCTGACACGAGACGACCGTGCCGGTGGGGGTGTGGGTCAGCCGTACGGCGGAGTCGGTCGTGTTGACCGACTGGCCGCCGGGGCCGGACGACCGGTACACGTCGACGCGGATCTCGTCCTCGGGGACGTCGATCTCGTCGGTCTGCTCCAGCACCGGCACGACCTCGACGGCGGCGAACGACGTCTGGCGGCGGCCTTGGTTGTCGAACGGGCTGATCCGCACGAGCCGGTGGGTGCCGGCCTCGACCGAGAGCGTGCCGTAGGCGTACGGCGCGTGGATCGCGAAGGTCGCCGACTTGAGGCCGGCCTCCTCGGCGTACGACGTATCGAAGATCTCGACCGGGTAGTTGTTGTGCTCGGCCCAGCGGGTGTACATGCGCAGCAGCATCTCGGCGAAGTCGGCCGCGTCGACGCCGCCGGCGCCGGAGCGGATCGTGACCAGGGCCTCGCGCTCGTCGTACTCGCCGGAGAGCAGCGTGCGGACCTCGAGCACCTCGACCGACTTGTGGATGCGGGCGAGCTCCTTCTCGCACTCCGCCATCTGGTCGGCGTCGTTCTCCTCGGCGGCCATCTCGGCCATCAGGGAGACGTCGTCGAGGCGCGTCTGCAGCGACGTGAACCGCTCCATCTCGCCCTGGAGCGTGGAGAGCCGACCGGTGACGCGCTGGGCGTTCGCCTGGTCGTCCCACAGGTCGGGGGCTGCCACCTGCTCGCCGAGGTCGGCGATCTCGGTGCGCATCGCGTCGATGTCGAGCACCTGCTCGATGGTGTGCATCGTCGCCTGGAGCTGCTTGATCTGGGTTTCGAAATCGGGGCCTGCCACAAGGTGCAGGTTACGCGACTCGCCCCGGCTGACGCATGGCCGCCATCGGGCGCGGGTACGTCGAAGGCCCAGGCACGCCACGAAGGGAGCCGAGATGCCCCAGCAGGCATGGAGCAAGAAGCGCGAACGGCAGTACGAGCACATCAAGGAAGGCCTCGAGGACCGCGGCCGCAGCGAGGACACCGCCGAGGAGATCGCGGCCCGCACGGTCAACAAGGAGCGGGCCCGCGCCGGCGAGTCGAAAGAGGCCAGCAAGACCTCTACAGACGACATATCCTCGGGACGACGGGGTGGAAAGCGCTCGCACAGCGGTGCGCAGGGCCGTACCAAGGCCCAGCTGTACAACGAGGCGAAGTCGCGAGGGATCAAGGGCAGGTCGGCGATGTCCAAGGCGGAGCTCGAGAAGGCGGTAGGTCGCTGAGTAACAGCGGGAATCCCGGCCTGCCTCCCGGCTACCGAGGGGGCCGTGCGAACGAGGACGAGCACGACCGCCTGATCCGCAACTACAACGAGCTCCTCCAGGAGCTGCGGGTCACCCAGACCGGTGTCCAGATCCTCACCGGCTTCCTGCTGACGCTGCCGTTCACCCAGAAGTTCGGGGATCTCGACCGGGTGCAGCGAGACTCCTACCTGGCGGTGCTCGTGGGCGCCGTCCTCGCCACCGCCCTGATCATCGCCCCGGTCGCCTTTCACCGGATCCTGTTCCGGCGCGGCGAGAAGGAGTGGCTGGTGCACGCGGCGAACTGGGCGGCCCGAGCCGGCCTTATGGCGTTGGCCCTCACGATGTCGGGCGTCGTCTGGCTGGTCTTCGACGTGGTGACGACCCGCGTCGTCGGTGCGGTCGCGGGCTCGCTCGCCCTGCTCTTCTTCGCCGGCCTCTGGGCGGTCTACCCGCTGGTCCGCCGCCACGGCGAGGAGCCCAGTCGCTGACGTAGCCTGAAGTCCTACGACCCCGAGGTCAGGACCGGATATGTCCGTGTGGTTCGAGGGTGAGAGCCAGGTCGACTGCGACATCGAGCGGGTGAAGAGCGCCACCGCTGACTACGGCTCGCTCACCGCGGGCGTGGTCGCGCTGATGCCGGGGATGACCGAGGTCGAGCTCGTCGATGCAGGGCCCGACTCGGTGACACTCCGTACCAACGAGGGGCTGATGAAGCGGACCGGCATCACCCGGCAGGTCGAGGCGGACACCGTCGTCGTCGACTTCGACGAGGAGTACCAGGTCCGGTCGAAGGTGACGGCCACCTCGCACTTCCGCGACGAGTTCACCGCCAGCGACACGGGCGTGGTCCACCGGACGGTCGTCAGCGGCGTCGAGGCGGACGGCGTGCTGGGGTTCTTCTACCGCAAGTTCGGCAGCCGCAACATGGGCAAGGCGTTCCTGTCGTCGTACAAGGCATACCTGGAACGGCCGGCCGCCTAGCGGCGGCCCTCAGTCGCTGACCACGACGTACGACGCGGCGGTCGCCGAGATCGTCGGCCGCTCCGTCCACCCCGGCGGCCTGATCGGCAGGTCCAACGGCGCGGCGACGCGCACGATGACGCGGTCGACCGTTGCATCGACCGAGAACCGGAGCCCGGGATAGCTGCGGACCGCTCCCGTCGCACGCAGGTAGTCGGCGACGTACAGCCGGGCGACGGCCGGGTCGATCCGGGCCCGCTCCCCCAGGCCGCCCTCGTAGACCTGGCGTCCCTGCACGCCGTCGGCCGCTGCCAGCGCGGCACCGTCTGCGAGATTGTCCAGCCCCTGACGGCGCAGGTACGCCGCCGACGCGTCGACCGCCACTCCGACCATCAACAGCGCGATGACGGCAAACCCGACGAGCAGTACGGCGGTTTGGCCGGCGTCGTCCCGCATCCGGTGCCGCCGGTTCACGAGCGGTCCTCGCGGAAGGTGCCGTACGGGACGACATGCTCGGCCTCGACGCGAATGCTCGGCGGCTGGTCACCGAAGACCGGCGGGAGCAGCGGAAGCGCTACCTGAGAGCGCACCTGGACGTGCACGACAGATCCCGGGGCCAAGCAGGCACCCACGGGGCGGCAGGCGATGTGCATCGCTGATCCGTGGTCGACCCCTTGGTCGGCGAGGGCGACCACGCCGGCCGCCCGCGCTCGCGCGTCGGCCTCGAGCACCGACGGCGCCATGACATAGGCGCGACCTGCCGCACGCGCCGCCGCGGTGGCCCCGAAGGCGGCCTTCTGCACCTCGAACACGGCGAGAACGACGTACACCAGCGGCACGAGCAACAGGATCGCCAACCAAGTCACCTCGACCAGCGCACTCCCCGACTCGGAGGATCGCTCACGGCCCACCGGGCGGCACCTCCTCGATCCCGTGACCGGTCGCGACCAGCCGGACGGCCGGCCCCCAGATCCCCAAGGGCGGCACCTCGGCGGCCACGCGAACCCGGACTGCGGGCGCGCCATGGACGAGCACCGGCTGAGCGGTGATGTCGCGCGCGAACCGGGCCGCCAGCGCTCCACGGATCTGGTCGCGTGTCCGCGCCACTCCTGCCTCGTACGGGCGGTCGGCTGTGGCGGCGTACCTAGCGCCCTCGGACGCCGCGGAGGTCAGCGTGTTGCGGACGTGCAGGACCAGTGCGAGCTGCAGGATCCCGAGAAAGAGCGGTACCACCACGACGAGCACGAGCACGAAGTCGACAACCGCCGAACCGTTCTCGCCGGGCCTCCGACGACCGGCCAAGGCTCAGCCCCGGACTGAGCTGAGTGCCTCGCGCAGCATGCCGGACAGCTGCGGCCCAGCGATCGCCCAGAGCGCCGCCACCAGGCCCGCGGACATCACGGTGATCAGCACCCAACCGGGCACGTCGCCGCGCTCGTCACGCGGGCGCGCAGGCAGGAGGCGGGTGAGGACGGTGAGGGGCAACGAGGTCATGACTGGTTCCTTGGGTCGATTCTCTGCGTACAAGTTCAGGGAGTGACGAGGTGGAGGCCCACGACGCCGGGCCAGAAGGCGAACAGAACGGTGACAGGTAGGACCAGGAAGACGACCGGGACCATCATGAACACCTCGCGTCGCGCCCCCGACTCGATCAGGGTGCGACGTCCGGACTCCCGGGCGTCGGCTGCCTGGGCGTGCAGGACGGCTGCCAAGGGGGTTCCACGGTCGACCGCCACAGCCATGGCCTCTGCGAACCTGGCCACCGGCGGCAATCCGGTCCGTGACGCGAGGCCGTCGAGGGCCTGGGCGAGCGGCATCCCGGTGCGGATGTCTGCGAGCACGTCGGCGAGGTCCACGGACATCTGGCCGTGCGACCGGGTGACCACGCGGTCGATCGCGGCGACCGGTCCCTCGCCGGCTCCGACGGCGAGCGCCACGAGCTCCGCGATCGTGGGGAACTCCATCATCACCGCACGCTCACGAGCCGCGACTTGAGCCGTGAGCCGGTTCTCGCGCAGCAGGACGCCGATCGCGAATGCGACCACGCACACGATGAGCAGGGCGACCGTGCGGCCAGGTGAACGGAGCGCGATCAGCAGTGCCGGAACGGCAGCCACGGCGAACGCGACGACGCCCCAGAGCACCTGCTCGACGCGGAACTCGCGGACGGTCATCGGCAGCCGCGCTCGCTCCAGCCGACGGCGTACGGACGCCGAGCCACCGAGCACCTTCTCGACCGCGTCGGCCGCCGACTCGAGGAACGGAGCGAAGATCATGCGGAACGGGGCTGCTGCACCGAGCGAGGAGGACTGAGAGAGCTGGGGCAGGTCGCGTACGTAGGGCAGCACCCGAGCCGACAGGTCGGTCCGCCGCGCCAGCACGAGGCTGGTGGCGATCAGCAAGGTGCCGAGCCCTGCCCCGGCACCGATGGCGCCACCCCACCACGACATGGGTGTCATGACAGCACCCGCCGCTCCATCGGTAGACGGCCGATCCTCAGCATCAGCCAGTAGGCGACGAGGCACGCTCCGCCACCGATGACCAGGATCAGCGCACCGGTCGGCGAGGAGTACCGGGTGATCACGTCCCGCTGGAAGCTGAGCATCAACAGCACCAGCCAGGGCGCGGCCACGGCCAGGCGTGCGCCGACCACGGTCCAGGTCTGGCGGGCCTCGAGCTCGGAACGAGTCCGCGCGTCGTCGCGCAGGTAGCCGGAGAGGTTCCGCAGCAGCGCACCGAGCTCTCCTCCGCCGACCTCGCGCGCGATCCGGAGTCCCTCGACCACCCGGTCGCCGACCGGGTCAGCCAGTCGAGCCTTGAGTCGGTCGAGGCTCTCCGCGAAACGGCCGGTGAGCTGGTAGTCATCAGCGAAGGCACGGAAGTCGGGCCGAAGCGGCTCGGGCCCGCGCTCGCCGAGAGCGGCCAACGCCTCGGGAAGCGACAGCCCCGCACGGACCGCGGACGCCAGGTTGTCCACTGCCTCAGGCCAGACGTCGGCCAGGTCGCGCTGTCGGCGCCGGGCGCGGCCCGCGACGAGAGCGACGGGGATGTAGGCCGCAAGCGCACCAAAGGCCATCGCGACCGGGGTCGTGCGCGAGATGACCTGGACAGCGAGCGCGGCTGTCGATGCCGCAGCTGGCGCAGACGATCAGCAGTCCGGATGGCTTGGCGCCGGCCAGCCCGGCGCGGTCCAGCAGGTCCCGCAACCGCCCGGCACGGCGAATGGCGGTGGACGAGGCGGCGATGTCACTGCCAACCAGATCAGCAGCAATCCGGCACCCATGCCCAGCCCTACCGCAAGCCCCATGTCAGCGCTCCGCCCGGAGCAGTGTTGCGAGGTCGATCCCCCGTCGCGCAAAGTTCTCGGCCCTGGGCGGCATGCCGTGGGTCCGAGCCAACCCGTCCTGTGTCCGAACGAAGAGGGCCTCGGTCTCGATCACGTCGTTCTCGACACGTCCGGGCACGCCGACGATCTCGCGGACCCGCCGGACGCCGTCGTGGTCGAGGTCGAGGTGCACCACCAAGTCGACCGACGACGCGACGGTCGGGACGACGAACCGTGGCGAGATGTTCTCCCCGGCCAGGAGCGGCAGGGTGCACATCTTCACCAGGGCCTCGCGGGCGCTGTTGGCGTGCAACGAGGCGAGACCGGGGAGCCCAGCGTTGAGCGCCAGCAACAGGTCGAGGCACTCCTCGGCTCGGACCTCGCCGACGATGATCCGCGACGGCCGCATTCGCAGTGCTTCCTTGACGAGATCGCGGAGCCTGACCTCACCAGTGCCCTCGAGGCCTTGTTGCCGTGTTTGGAGCGCAACCCAGTCCGGGTGTCCGAAGCGAAGCTCGAAGACCTCCTCCGCCGAGATGACCCGCTCAGAGCCGGGAATCGTCGCAGCGAGGCAGTTCAACATCGTCGTCTTGCCTGCTTGCGTGGCGCCGGACACCAGGATGTTGAGGCCGGCGGTCACCGCGGCATCGAGAAAGGCGGCGGCCTGCGGCGTCAGGCTGTCGAGCCCGACCAGGTCCGCCATGCTGCTGGCGCGTGCCACGAACTTACGGATGTTGACGGCGGAGAAGCCGCGCGCGATTCCTTCGAGGACGACGTGCAGCCGATGCCCGTCGGGCAGCATCGCGTCGACGAACGGCTGCGAGATGTCGACGCGGCGACCGCTCGACTTGAGCATCCGCTCGACCAGCTCGTTCACCTGGGCGCGGGACAGGATCGTCGGCGTCAGCTCGTGCCGACCAGACCGGGCGACGAAGACCCGGCTCGGATCATTGATCCAGATCTCCTCGACCGTCGGGTCGTCGAGATAGCGCTGCAGCGGCCCGAAACCGGCGACGCGAGCGACCAGCTCGTCGACCATGTGCTCGGGATCGTCAACGGATCGGACGCTGCCGGTGAGGCTGCGGTGGTCGTGGTCGGCCACGACCTGCCTGGCGAGAGCACGGATGCGTCCCTGGTCTCGCTGCGGGTCGACTCCCTCGCGCCTGACGCTCGCGCGTAGTTCCGCGGAGAGCTGCTCAGCCAGCTCGCCGCTCACATCGGTGATCGTCACGCTCATGGGCTCCCGAAAGTCCATTTTCGGCCCCGAGGCCGGATGTCCGTTTCGGGAGTATTGCCCAGCCCATCGGGAGCAGGGAACCCCTGAGCCGAGATCTGTGGACAGACCGTGAAAGCCGGGGCGGGAGAGAACCGTGTGGCGGCTGCGGCCCCCTACCCGGCGCCGACGAGGAGCATGGTGCCGGCGAACACGACGCCACTCACGAGCAGGGCGATCGTCGTGTAGCCGAGGATGTCGCGGATGCCCGAGGCCGGCGACGGCGAGGACCGGCAACGCCCAGAACGGCTGGATCATGTTCGTCCACTGGTCGCCGTACGCGATGCCCATGATCACCACTTCGGGCTGCACGTTGAGCTGCTGGGCGGCCTCGAGGAACACCGGCGCCTGGACGGCGAACTGCCCGCCGCCGCTCGGGATGAAGAGGTTGACCAGGCCGCCGGAGAGGAACGCCCACAACCCCAGCGTGGAGGACGTGCTGACGCTGACGAAGAAGTCACTGAAGACCACGATCAGCCCGCTGGTCGTCATGATCCCGAGGATGCCGGCGTACAACGGGAACTGGAGCAGGATGTCGCCGACGTTCTTGGCGGCGTCCGCGACCAGCGCACCCAGCTCCTCGGGCGAGCGGACCAGAAGCAGGATCAGCGCGAGGAACGTCCAGTTGACGATGTCGAGGGTGAGCGCGAAGCCCTCCTGCGCGAAGTAGACGGCGAGGTAGCCGACCAACGCGATCCCGAGCGCCGTGGTGATCGCGCGCGACCGGTCGACCCGCTCGGCCGGGGTGCGGGCGCCCTCGCCTGCGGGCGTCTCGGTGACGGTCTGCGGCGGAGGCGACGTCCTCACCGAGCTCGATGATCCGGTCGTTCGGACGAGGCCGCAGCGAGGCCATGGCAGCGACGACGAGGACGACCGTGACGATCACCGCGATGATGTTCCAGGACGCGAAGATGGTCTCCGAGACCGGGATCGTGCGACCGATCTGCGCGTCCACGAAGCTGTCCGGTGTGGCGGCGGCCAGCGGACCGGATCCCGAGTAGCCCATGTGCCAGACCACGTAGCCGGCGTACCCGCAGGCCACGAGCAGCGGGAAGTGCAGCCGCATTCCCCGTTCGCGGCCCTGGCGCGCGAGTTCCTGCGCCAGCAGGACCCCGACCATCAGCCCGAGGCCCCACGACAGGAGCGACGCCACGGCTGCCGCGAATGTGACCTCCGCGTAGGCCTGCACGGGCGTCCTGGGCAGCGAGGCCGCCTTCACCAGCAACCGTCGGACCTGTCGAGTTTGGGCCAGCACGTAACCGAAGAGCAGGACCAGCGAGATCTGGGTCATGAACGCCAGCAGACCGATCAGCCCATCCCCCCAGCCGCGCACCACGTCGACAGGGCCGGTGTCGGTGAGGGTGAGCGCCAGTACGGCGACCACCCCGGTGAGGGCTACGGCGAACACCAGAGCGGTGGGGAGCCAGCGTTCAACGGCGCCGACCAGGGGGCGCGACAGGGCACGGAGCATGGGGGTTCCTTCCCGAGAGGTCCGCGATGTTATTCACAGGGCCCGAAGCAGTGTCAACGCAGCGGTCAGGTTTGCCCGACGTGACGGCGGGGCACCGTGACTCAACTGCTTTGTTCACCGGAAATGCGATACCCCGCCGTCTCTCGGGAACGGCGGGTTTCGCTTGTGGGGTGGTCTCGACAGGCTCGACCAGCGGTTCGGCTCAGCCGGCGGGGGTGAAGAGGTCGCCGTGGGTGTCGATGCGGTGGAGGACCTCCTCGAGCAGCAGGTGCTCGATCATCTCGGCGTCGTCCGCCCCGGCCTCGATCTCGTCCCAGGTGCGTGGCGCCGCGACGTACGGTCGGCCCCTCCCGCGCAGCGAGTACGGCGTGATCGTCGTCTTCGCGGCGGTGTTCTGCGACCAGTCGAGGAAGACCTTCCCCGGGCGCAGCGTCTTCGTCATCTTCCAGACCACCAGGTCGCCGTGCTCGCCGGTCAGCTCCTGGGCGATCGCCTGCGCCTGGTCGCGCACCTCTTCGGCGTTCTTCCGCCCCGGCAGCGCGGCGTACAGGTGCAGCCCCTTGCTCCCACTCGTCACCGGCGCGCACTCGAGCCCCGCGTCGGCGAGCTTGTCGCGCACCAGCAATGCGACCCGGCTGCACTCGTGCAGGCCCGCGCCCGGGCCGGGGTCGAGGTCGATCACCATCCGGTCGGGGTTCTTCGGCTGGCCGTTCTTGCCGAACTTCCACTGGTGCACGTGCAGCTCCAGCGACGCGAGGTTCGCCAGGTAGGTCAGCGCGGCGGTGTCGTCGATGAAGGGGTAGGTGATGCTGTCGCCACCGCCCCGCGAGCCGCTCGACGACACCGTCACCGAGCGCAGCCACGACGGCGCCCCCGAGGGCAGGTTCTTCTCGAAGAACTGGTCGGCGGCGGTGCCGTTCGGCCACCGGATCCGGGTCACCGCGCGGTCCGCCAGGTGCGGCAGCAGCACCGGCGCGACCTGCGCGTAGTAGTGCAGCACCTCGCCCTTGGTGGTGCCCGACTCCGGGTAGAGCACCTTGTCCAGGTTCGAGATCTTCAACGTCCGGCCGTCGACCTCGACCATCACCTCGTTCGGCACTACTCCCCCTTCCTTAGGTCGGTGCGCAGCTTGAGGAACGACGGCTGTCGCAGCCGACCGGCCGACGTGACGCCGAGCGCGGCCACGTCGACGACGACCTCCGGCCGCACCCAGGTCGTGCCCACGGCGTCCACCCGCGGCACCGGGGTGTCGAACGGCGAGTCGCCTGCCTCCAGCGGGCCGAGTACGTCGAGCAGCCGCTGGCCGACCTTGCCGGCGATCCCGCTGCCCACGCGGCCCCGGTAGACGAGCTCGCCGTCGACGTACTCCCCCACCAGCACCGCGCCGAGCCGCGTGGTCGAGTCGGTCTCGCGTCGCCAGCCGCCGACGACGTACGACTGCTCGTCGCGGTGCGGGAACTTCAGCCAGTCCTTCGTCCGACTGCCGGGGACGTACTTCGACGAGCGCTTCTTCGACACCACGCCCTCGAGCTTCTGCTGCGCGGTGGCCTGCATGAGCATCTCGCCGTCGTCGTACGTCGCCGGCACCTGCCAGTGCGACGTCGGCCAGCCCCAACGACTCCAGCACCTCTCGTCGCTCCGACAGCGTCCGCCCGGTCAGGTCGACGCCGTCGTGGCGGAGCACGTCGAAGAGCAGCAGGGTGACCGGGTTCTTCTCCGCGAGCCGTCGCGCGCGGGCGTCGTTGCCGACGTGCATCCGGTCGGCCAGCGCCCCGAACGACGGGCGGCCGTCGGCGAAGGCCACCACCTCACCGTCGAGCAGCACGTCGCCGACGACGTCAGCCAGCCCGGCCAGCTCGGGGAACGACACCGTCACGTCGTTCTCGTTGCGCGACCAGAGGGTCACCCGGCCGTCGGTCACGTCGACCAGAACGCGCATTCCGTCCCACTTGACCTCGTGCAGCCACTCGGGCCCGCGCGGCGGCGTCGTACCGCGGGTGGCCAGCATCGGACGCATGAAGTACATCCTGACGGATACCTTGGTCTTGGCACGTCCCGTACGGCGCGCCGGAGAGGAGCCGTTGAGATGCGAGCCATCTGGAAGGGTGCCGTGTCGTTCGGCCTCGTCAGTGTGCCGGTGAAGCTGTACGCCGCGACCGAGAGCCACGACATCTCGTTCCGTCAGGTGCATGCCAAGGACGGCGGGCGCATCAAGTACCAGCGCGTCTGCAGCATCGACGGCGAAGAGGTCGCGTACGCCGACATCGCCAAGGGGTACGAGACCGAGGACGGCCAGATGGTCGTGCTGGACGACGACGACCTCGCCGAGCTGCCGGCCAGCAGCAGCCGCGAGATCTCCGTCGAGAAGTTCGTGCCCAGCGACCAGATCGACCCGATGTGGCTCGAGAAGTCGTACTACCTCGAGCCCGACAAGGCCGCCGCCAAGCCGTACGCCCTGCTCCGCGAGGCGCTCAAGGAGGCCGACCGCGTCGCCGTCGTGACGGTCTCGCTGCGCACCCGGATGACCACCGCCGTTCTCCGCGTGCGCGACGACGTGATCGTGATGCAGACGATGATGTGGCCCGACGAGATCCGCGACGCCAGCTTCCCCGGCCTCGACGCCTCCGACCTGACGGTGAAGCCGCAGGAGATGAAGATGGCGCGGATGCTCGTCGAGACCCTCGCCGGCGACTACGACGCCAGCGAGTTCGAGGACGACTACGCCGCCGCCGTCGAGGCGCTGGTGCAGGCGAAGCTCGAGGGCGGCGAGGTCACCCACGTCGAGCAGGAGAAGCCGACCGGCGGCGAGGTCGTCGACCTGCTGGCCGCGCTGCAGAAGAGCGTGGAGGCCGCCAAGACCTCGCGCGGCGAGAGCACGGGCTCAACGGAGAAGAAGGCACCGGCGAAGAAGGCGCCTGCGAAGAAGACCGCCGCGGCGAAGAAGGCCCCCGCCAAGAAGACGGCTGCGAAGAAGACCACCAAGAAGGCGCCCGCGAAGAAGGCCGCCAAGAAGGCCAGCTGACGCTGGCTCAGCCGGTCGCGTCGCGCGTGGACGACTCCGCGTGCCGTGTGGCCGCCGGCGAGTCCGGGAAGCGGCGCGAGATCCGGTGGAACAACGCGTCGGAGAGCCGCGGCGCCACCAGGTTCAGGATCTCCGCGGCACTGCCCGCGGCCACGTTGACGGTGAGCGGCCGGTCCTCCAGCGCTCGCACCACCTTGTCGGCAGCCCGCTCCGGGGTGAGCGCGGGCGCGCGCCGGTAGGCGTCGGTCGGCCCGATCATGTCGGTGCGCACCAGCGACATCCGGATGTTCGTGAACGTGACGCCGTCGCCGTACAGCTCACGACCCGCGATCCGGCTGAACACGTCGAGCGCGGACTTCGACGCGATGTACGCCGAGAACTTCGGCGCCTTCACCTGCACGCCCCAGGTGAGGATGTTGACCACGTGGCCCGAGCGCTGGGCCACCATGCCGGGCAGCAGGCCGAGCATCAGCCGGACCGGCGCGAAGTAGTTGATCGCCATCGTGCGCTCGAAGTCGTGCATCCGGTCGTAGGAGAGCGCGATCGAACGACGGATCGAGCGGCCGGCGTTGTTGACCAGCATGTCGACGCCGCCGTGCTCGGCGAGTCACCTGCTCGACCAGCCGGTCGACAGCCGGGCCGTCGGTGAGGTCGCACGGGTAGGCGAACGCCGTCCCGCCGCGATTCTCGATCTCGTTCCGCACCCGCGCCAGCTCGTCGGCCCGACGCGCCACCAGCAGCACCGTCGCGCCACGCTCCGCGCAGGCCAACGCGGTCGCTTCACCGATGCCCGACGAGGCGCCGGTGATCATGATTCGCCTGTCCAGCAACGGGTTTCGCGGCTCGGCGCCCGGCACCCGGGCCCGGACGTGCCGGTCGAACCAGGCACGCGGCGAGGTCAGCAGCAGCCCGCGGCTCACGCGACCACGTCCGGTCGCACCTGCGCCCACGGCCGCGCCTGCTCGAGCTGCGCGGCCACCGCGAGGATCGTCGTCTCGTCGTCGCGCCGGCCGACGAGCTGCACTCCGATCGGCAGGCCGTCGCTGCCGAACCCTGCCGGGATGGAGGCGGCCGGGTTGCCCGCGACGTTCCAGAGCGCGGCGTACGCGATCATCGGCATCGACGCCAGGGACGCCCGCACGGTGCCCAGCCCGTCGAGTGCGCCGACCTCCGGAGGGCGGTGCGCGATGGTCGGGGTGAGCAGCAGGTCGTGCTGATCGAAGACCCGGTTGGCCTTGGCGGAGACCTTCTCGCCCTGGCGCATCGCCCACTCGACGACGCCCGGGCGCACCCAGGCGCCGAGGCGGGCGGTCTCGCGGGTACGGCGCTCGAGGAGCTCGGGTCGCTCGACCAGCTCCACCTCGCTGCGGACGCCGGCGAAGAACTGCGGCACGAACGCCGCGGTCGGGTCCGGGTACTGCGGGTCGACCTCCTCGACGTGATGGCCGAGCGCCTCGAGCGCGGCGGCCATCTCCTTTACGGCCTGCACGTGCTCGGGGTCGGGCTTCACCCCGAGGGTGACCGGCTTCGTCGACCAGCCGATGCGCAGCCGGCCGACGTCCGCACCCACAGCCTCGGTGAACGACGTCGCGGGCTCGCCGGCGCGGAACCGGTCGGCGGGTGTGGCGCCGCGGATCACGTCGTAGATCACCGCGCTGTCGAGGACCGACCGCGTCAGCGGGCCGGCGGTGCCGAGCGCCCACCACAGGTGCGCGTGCGGTGCGCTGGTGACCCGGCCGCGCTGCGGCTTGAGCCCGAACAGCCCGCAGCACGCGGACGGGATCCGGATCGAGCCACCGCCGTCGCCACCGATCGCGGCGGGCACCATGCCGGACGCCACCGCTGCCGCCGTACCGCCGCTCGACCCGCCCGGGGTGCGGTCGGTGTGCCAGGGGTTGCGGGTGATGCCGTGGGCCTGGGACTCGGTGAACGGCCACTGGCCGAACTCGGGCATGTTGGTCTTGCCGACGATCACCGCACCGGCCGCGCGGAGCCGCCGTACGACCTCGGAGTCCGCGGTCTTCGGGGTCTGGTTGGCCCGGCCGCCGAACGTCGTGACCGTGCCAGCGACGTCGAGCTCCTCCTTGATCGCGATCGGTACGCCGTGCAGCGGACCGTCGCCCGGCTCGGCGTCACGCTCGGCGGCCTCGGCGAGCGCGCGGTCGGCCAGCACGGTCGTGAAGGCGTTGATCCGGCCGTCGAGGCGCTGGATCCGCTCGAGCGTCGCGGTCACCAGCTCTCGCGAGGAGAGCTGCTGGTCACGGATCGCGGCGGCCTGGCCGGTGACCCCGGCGAAGAAGATGTCGTCGTCCACGGCCCGAGGTTACTCGCGGGTTGCCCGTCGTGGCCCGTTGACTCTGGTGCGCGCAAACGATGGCATCGGCCTTTCACTCGGGAAAGGACCCCCATGTCTCACCGCACCTCTGACCATCCTTCGCGACGCGCCTTGCTGTCCACGGTGCCGGCGGTAGGCGCCGCCACCGCCCTCGGATCGACGACTGCCGCAGCGGCGACAGAGCGAACGACGTCGCGCAACAGCTCCAAGGACGGCGTCATGGACCTGTCGTGGCTCGGCACCGCCGGCTGGCGGCTGGTCGCCGCGGGCCGCACGGTCCTCATCGACCCGTTCCTCACCCGCTTCCCCACCGGCCTCGCAGCCGGCAACTTCGACCCGACCACGCCCCTGAGCACCGCGCCCGACGAGATCGACCCGTACGCGGCCGGCGCCGACACCGTCCTGGTCTCCCACACGCACTGGGACCACGTCGCCGACGTCCCGTACGTCGCGCGCACTACCGGCGCGCAGGTGTTCGGCACGCTCACGACGTGCCACGTGCTGAGCGCCCTCGACGTCCCGACCGGGCAGCTGTCCATGGTCGAGGGCGACGAGGTCCTCGCCCTGGGCGACCTGGTGCTGCGGGTCATCTCGGCTCGGCACAGCCGCAACGCCCGGGGCGCGGTGCTGTTCTCGGGGGTGCGGACCGAGGTGCCGGAGCCGCCGAGCAACATCAGCGAGCTCCCTGAAGGCGGCACCCTCGCCTTCTCGATCGACGTCCCGGACGGACCGCGGTGCCTCTTCCTCGGCGCCAGCGACTTCTCGGAGGCCAACCTCGCCGGCCTGGCCCCCGACCTGGTGACCGTGCCGGTGCCGTCGAGCGACGCGACCTTCGACTACGTCGCGCGCCTCCTCGACGTCCTGGACAAGCCGCGCACCGTCGTGCCGGTGCACTGGGACGAGTTCGAGAGCCCGCTGCGCAATCCGCCCAAGGTGCTGAACGAGGCCACCGCCGTGCGCTTGCGCCGGATGGTCGACGAGATCGCGCGCGTCAGCCCGCGGTCGAAGGTGATCATGCCGACGTACGCCGAGCCGCTGGTGATGTGAGACAGGACGTCGACGGCGGCGTGGCCGACCCTCAGCCGGCCACGCCGCAGCGACGAAGCGCCAGCACGACCAGGGCGCGCGTCACCTGCACCAGCTCGTCCAGCTCCACCCGCTCGAGGGGCGCGTGCGCGTAGCGGAAGTCGCCCGGGCCGTAGTGGAGCGTGGGTACGCCGCCGATGCCGGTGTAGAGCCGCAGGTCGCTGCCGTAGACGCCGGCGACCTGGGTCGGGCGCGCACCACCCGAGGCGGCGACCGCCGTGCTCATCTCCTCGACGAGCGGGTGGTCCTCGTCCAGCCAGCCGCTCGCGAACTGGCCGCCGGGCCA
Organism: uncultured Actinomycetota bacterium; assembly: GCA_963768905.1. GTDB lineage: Bacteria > Actinomycetota > Actinomycetes > Propionibacteriales > Nocardioidaceae > Nocardioides_B. The sequence continues at coordinate 407,315 of CAVYJQ010000005.1, forward strand.
GGTCACGATCGGCCGGTTGTCGTGCAGCCACGGGTCCTTCACCGCCACCTCGGCGACGACGTCCTCGAAGGCGGCGCGGGCGGCTCGGGGGTCCTCGTCGATCCGGACGCCGAACCGGCCCTCGGCGACGAGCTTGTCGGGCACGCTGCTCGACCACTCGCCCGTCTGCACGATGCCGAACGACAGCGCGTACGGAAGCTCGCCGATGAAGTCGCGGTCGATGTGGCGGTTCCGCTCGGCCTCGAGCTCCATCAGCGCGGCATGCAGCGGCAGGAACGCCTCGAAGGCGCTGACCCCCTCGCGGCGCATCGAACCGTGCGCGGAGCGGCCGGTGATCTCGATCCGGAACGTCAGCGCCCCGGCGGTGGCCGTGATCATCCGGGCACCGGTCGGCTCGGTGATGATCGCGGCGTCGCCCCGGTGGCCGCGGCGCAGCGTCGCGAACGCGCCGAGCCCGCCGTCCTCCTCGCCGATCACGGAGTGCACGGCGAGCGGCCGCTCCAGCCGGATCCCCGCATCACGAAGCGTGCGGACGACGGCCAGGTTGGCGGCCGCTCCCGCCTTCATGTCACAGGCTCCACGGCCGAAGAGCGCGCCGTCGCGGATCTCCGCCGAGAACGGGTCGGAGCCGAGCCACGTCTCGAAGTCACCCGGCGGTACGACGTCGAGGTGGCCGCAGAGCACCAGCGCCGGGCTGCCCTCGCCCTCCGTCGTACCGACGACTCCGACGGCAGCCGAGCGTTCCACCTCGACACCGGGGAACCACGGGTCGGAGCTCAGCTCGTCGAGGTCGATGTCCCAGCGGTCCACGTCAGTACCGAGGTCGCGGAGCAGGTTGGCGGAGTGCTCCTGCACCTCGATCTCCGCGTCGGAGCCGCCGACGCTGGGGATCCGCACCAGCTCGATCAGGCTCTCGACCAGGGCGTCCTCGTCGAGGTGGTCCAGGACGGACCGCTCGGCGTCGGACAACAGCTCAGCACTCATGCCGCGAGTGTCCCGGTTCGACCCGCCGGGATCAAACGCGTCTCAGACCTCGTCCCACCGGAACAAGCGCGCCGCGACGGCCGTCAGCACGACGGCGAACGCGAGCAGCACGCCGAGCGGCAGCAGCACGGCTGATGGTCCCTGGCCGCGGACCATCAGGTCGAGCATGCCCTCGTTCAGGTGGCGCAGTGGCAATGCCCAGGAGAACGTCTGCAGCCACGCGGGAGCCAGCTCCAGCGAGAAGAACGACCCGCTGAGGAAGGCCATCGGCAGCACCATGAAGTTCGCCAGGTTGACCGCCCCCTCCTGGGTCTTCGCCAGCGCACCGGCCAACAGCCCCAACGACATGAACGACAGCGTGCCCGCGACGAGCAGCGGGACGGCGACCCACCACCAGCCGCTCAGCCGTAGGCCGAAGAAGAGCACCGCGACGCCGAGGAAGATCGCCATCTGGACGAGCGCGATCGTCACGGTCGTCACCACCCGGGCTCCGACGATCGTGAGCGGCCGCACCGGGGCCAGCTGAAGCCGGCGCAGCAGCTGGCTCTTGCGCCATCCCTGCAACGTCGCCGCGGCCCCGAACGACGCGCTCATGGCCACGGCCCAGCCGAGGAGCCCGGGCGTCACGAACTGGATGACCTCCAGCGACTCGTCCTCCACCCGTTCAGCAGCGAAGGAGTACGTCGGTGGCTGACCTGTCGCGGCGACGTTGGCGCCGTCGACGAACGCGCGCAACGTGGCCTGCGTGACCGCCGCCTTCACCTGGTCGGTCTGGGTGTAGTGCGCGACCAGCACATCGCCCTGCATCACGACCGCGGCGTCCGCGTCACCGGCCCGTACGGACGCGACCGCCTCGTCCAGCTCAGGCTCCGCTGTCACGTCGAAGGTCTGCTCGAACGCTTCGCGCGCGCCGGCGGGCAGGTCCTCGAACACCGCGATCTGCCCCACCTCGACCACCCTGATCCGCGGCGACTCGTCGACGTTGAAGAGGCTGCCGAACAGAAACAGGAACATCAGCGGGAACACGACGGCGAAGAAGAGCGAGGCGCGGTCGCGGACGAAGCCCTTGGCGATCGCCGTGGCAACGGCCAGGAAGGGACCCGCAACGCCAGTCCTCATGAGCGGTACTCCCGCCCGGTGAGGTCGAGGAACACGTCCTCCAGGGTCGCCCCGCGGACCTGCAGTCCCTCGAGGGCATCGAGGGCGGCCAGGTCGGCCAGCACGCGGGCCGGCTCCCGGGTGGACAGCACGACCGAGTCGGCCTCCTCGACGACCGAGTCGACGCCCTCGAGACCCCGCACCCGAGAGGCGTCGATCTGCCCGGCGGCGACGTACAGGCGGGTCGGGGCGTCCATCGCGCGCACCAGGGCTGCCGGGGAGTCCGTCGTGAGCACTACGCCGTGGTCCATGATCGCCACCCGGTCGCAGAGGGACTCGGCTTCGTCGAGGTGGTGCGAGGTCAGGACCAGCGTCCGGCCCGCTTCGTTCAGCGAGAGCAACAGGTCCCAGAGGTTCCGTCGCGCCTGCGGGTCGACCCCGGCGGTGGGTTCGTCGAGGAAGACCAGCTCGGGCTCATGGACGAGCGCGCACGCGATCGCAAGTCGCTGCCGCTGGCCGCCCGACAGCTGGTCACTGCGAACCGATGCATGCTCGGTCAGGCCGACTCGCTCCAGCCACTCGTCCGCGCGCGCTCCTGGTACGCCGTACAGGGCCGCGAACGTGTGGATCTGCTCGTGCGTGGTGAGCAGGTCGAAGAACGCCGAGGCCTGGAGCTGCACGCCGAGCCGGGGCAGCAGGGCCCCGTTGCGCGGCCACGGTCGCTCCCCCAGCACCCGGATCTCCCCGGCGTCCGGGCGGCGCAGCCCCTCGCACATCTCGAGCAACGTGGTCTTGCCCGCGCCGTTCGGGCCGAGGATCCCGAAGATCTCGCCCTGCTGGACCGTGAGGCTGACGTCGTCGACGGCCACGACCGCGCCGTACGACTTGCGCAGCCCCTGGACCTCGATCGCCGCGGTCACGGGTTCGACAACAGGGTGCGGACCACCCTCAACCCCACGGACAGTCGAGCCAGGTCGGCGTTCTCGTCGGCGCAGATCTCCTCCAGCGTGGCGACCGCTCGGCTGACGACGACGCCGTCGTCCTCCTCCCAGTCGGCGATCCGCACCGGTGTCGGCTGCGACGCATTCGTCTCGGCCAGCACCTGCGCCGTGAGCTGTGCGTGCACGAAGTGCAGGTCGTCGCGGAGGGCTGCCCGCGCCATCGTCTGCCACCGGTCGTCTCGCGGCAGGACGAGGATCCGGGCCACCAGTGTGGAGAGACCGAGCCGCTCACCGAGCGCGAAGTGCATCCGGGCCACGTCGAGAGCGTCGAGCTCGTCGCGCTTGGCCGTCTCGACCATGTTGAGGGCGCCGTACGCCGGGGGCAGGCCCGCGACGCGGGTGGCGAGCTCCTCCGGGACACCCTTCTCCACCAGCTCGTCGCGCCGAGCCTCGAAGGCGCTCAGCTCGCGGCCGGTCAACAGGTCGGGTAGTGCATCGACCACGCGGCGTACCGACTCACCCAGGTACTCCACCGTGCCGACGGAGTCCAGGGGTGGGCGGCGGTTGTTGATCAGCCAGCGCGACGCCCGCTCGACGAGGGTCCGCATCTCGAGCCGCATGTGCGTCTGGACCGACGCCGGCAGCTTGTTGTCGTAGCCGTTGATCTCCTCGATCAGCTCCTGCGACCCGAAGATCTCGCGCGCCACGAAGTTCGCGCGGATCAGCTCCTCGGCGGTGGCCCCGGTCTCCTCCGACAGCCGGTGGAAGAACGTGATGCCGGCGCCGTTGACCAGGTCGTTGACGACCTGCGTCACGATGAGCTCGCGTCGCAGCGGGTGCGCCTCCATCTGCTGCAGGTAGGTCTCGCGCATCGGGGTCGGGAAGTACTTGACCAGCTCGGTGCGCAGCAGCGGGTCGTCGGGCAGGCCCGTCTCCAGCAGCTCGTCGGCGAGCACGATCTTGGTGTACGCCAGCAGCACCGACAGCTCCGGCGTCGTGAGCCCCTTTTTGTGCTCCAACCGCTCCGAGACCACCTTGCGGCTCGGCAGCGACTCGATCTCGCGGTCGAGCAGGCCGGCCCGCTCGAGGCGTCGGATCCAGTCCTCGTGCACGTGCAGCAGCGGCGCCGCGAGCCGGTTCGCCGAGGCGAGCGCGATGTTCTGCTCGTAGTTGTCCTCCAGCACCAGGGTGCCGACCTCGTCGGTCATCGACGCGAGCAGGTCGTTGCGCTGCTTCTCCGTCAGGTCGCCGTTCGCGACCACCGTGTCGAGGAGGATCTTGATGTTCACCTCGTGGTCGGAGGTGTCCACACCCGCGGAGTTGTCGATGAAGTCGGTGTTGATCCGGCCGCCCTTGAGCGCGTACTCGATGCGGCCCTTCTGGGTCAGGCCCAGGTTGCCGCCCTCGCCGACGCACCGGCAGCGCAGGTCGCCGCCGTTCACGCGGATCGGGTCGTTCGCCTTGTCACCGACCTCGCCGTCCGTCTCCGACTCGGCCTTCACGTAGGTGCCGATGCCGCCGTTCCACAGCAGGTCGACCGGCGCCAGCAGGATCGCGCGCATCAGCTCGGCGGGTGTCATCGACGCGACGTTGCCCTCGATGCCCAACGCGCGGCGGATCTTCGCCGAGAGCGGGATCGACTTCGCCGAACGCGGGTAGACACCGCCGCCCTCGGAGATCAGCGACGCGTCGTAGTCCTGCCAGCTCGACCGCGGCAGCTCGAAGAGCCGACGACGCTCGGCGTACGACGTCGCGGCGTCAGGCTCCGGGTCGAGGAAGATGTCGCGGTGGTCGAACGCCGCCACCAGCTGGATGTGCTCGGACAGCAGCATCCCGTTGCCGAAGACGTCGCCCGACATGTCGCCGATGCCGACCGCGGTGAAGTCCTCGGCCTGGCAGTCGATGCCGCGCTCACGGAAGTGCCGGCGTACCGACTCCCAGGCACCCCGGGCGGTGATGCCCATCGCCTTGTGGTCGTAGCCGACCGAGCCACCGGAGGCGAACGCGTCGCCGAGCCAGAAGCCGTAGTCCTGGGCGACCCCGTTGGCGATGTCGGAGAACGTCGCGGTGCCCTTGTCGGCCGCCACCACCAGGTAGGCGTCGTCGCCGTCGTGGCGCACCACCTTCGGCGGCGGCACCGTCTTGTCGGCGACGAGGTTGTCGGTCACGTCGAGCAGAGCCGAGATGAACGTCTTGTAGCAGTCGATGCCCTCGGCCATCCAGGCCTCGCGGTCACCCGGGTCGGGCAGCTGCTTGCAGAAGAACCCGCCCTTGGCCCCGACCGGGACGATGACGGCGTTCTTCACCATCTGCGCCTTCACCAGGCCGAGCACCTCGGTGCGGAAGTCGTCGCGTCGGTCGGACCAGCGCAGGCCGCCTCGCGCCACCGAGCCGAAGCGCAGGTGCACGCCCTCGACGCGGGGCGAGTACACGAAGATCTCGAACTTCGGCCTCGGCTCCGGCAGGTCGGGGATCGCGTCGGGACGGATCTTGAACGACATGTACGCCTTCGGCAGGCCGTCGTCGCCGAGCTGGTAGTAGTTCGTCCGCAGCGTCGCCTTGATCGCCGTGAGGTACGAGCGCAGGATCCGGTCGTGGTCGAGGCTGGCGACGTCGTCGAGGGCGCGGTTGATCCGCTCCTCGAGCTCGTCCATCCGCGCGACGCGTGACTCGGCGTCCGCGGCCAGGTCACCGTTGCGGCCGGGGTTGAACCGGGCCTCGAACATCTCGACGAGGCGGCGGGTGATGTCGACGTTCTGCCGGAGCGCGCCCTCGATGTAGTCCTGCGCGAACGGCGTACCGCCCTGACGCATGTACTTCGCGTACGCCCGGAGCAGGGTGGCCTGCCGCCAGGTGAGCCCCGCGGCGAGCACCAGCGCGTTGAAGCCGTCGATCTCGTTGCGGTCGTCCCACACCGCGGTCACGGCGTCCTGGAAGAGCTCGCGCCCGGCCGCCGGCAACGGTCGGTTGTAGCGCAGCCCGAAGTCGTAGATGTACGACGGCCGCGACAGGTCGTCGAGCGTGTAGGGGCGCTCGTCGACGACCTCGACGCCCATCGACGAGAGCACCGGAAGCACGTGGCTCAGCGACAGCGGCGGTCCGATCCGGAACACCTTCAGGCGCGCCTCGTTCGTGCCGGACTCCATCGGCTGGTACAGCGACAGCGAGACACCCTCGTCGCCCTCGATCGACTCGAGCCGGCCCAGGTCGACCGCACCGGTGCGCGGCGCGTAGTCCTCCTTGTACGCCTCCGGGAACGACTCGGTGTACGAACGGGCGAGCCTCGCGCCCTCCTCCTCGCCGTACTCCGCGACGACCGCCGCGGAGAAGTCGTCGCGCCAGGAGCGGGCCGCCTCGGCCAGCCTGCGCTCGAGGTCCTCGACGTCGAACTCGCCGATCAGCTGGCCGCGCGGCGGGCGCACGACGAAGTGCAGCCGGGCGAGCATCGACTCGCTGACCCGGGCGGTGTACTCGAGCGACTCGCCGCCGAGCTGGGTCTTCAGGATCGCGGCGATCTTCTCGCGGACGGCGGTGGTGTAGCGGTCACGCGGGAGGTACACCAGGCACGACAGGAACCGCCCGTACGCGTCCTGACGCACGAACAGCCGCAGCTGCCGGCGCTCGCGCGTGTGCAGCACGGCTTCGGCGATCGGCACCAGCTCGTCGACGGGGGTCTGGAAGAGCTCGTCGCGCGGGTACGTCTCGAGGACGTCCATCAGCGCCTTGCCGGTGTGGCTCAGCGGGTCGAAGCCGGCCCGGTCGATCACGGCCTGGGCCTTCTCGCGGATCACCGGGATCCGGGTCAGCGACTCGGTGTACGCCGCCGAGGAGAACAGCCCGAGGAAGCGACGCTCGCCCGACACCTCGCCCGACTCGTCGAACGTCTTCACGCCGACGTAGTCGAGGTAGACCGGCCGGTGCACCGTCGCCTTGGAGTTCGCCTTGGCCAGCACCAACAACGTCTTCTCGCGCGCCTTCGCCCGGACCAGCGGCGGCAGCTTGCCGAACGACGGCGACATGTCCTGGTCGGAGCGGAGGATCCCGAACCCGGTGCCGGGGACCGCCCGGAGCACCTCGTCGTCCCCGTCGGTCTCGAGCTTGTACTCGCGGTAGCCGAGGAACGTGAAGTGGTCGTCGGCCAGCCACCGCAGCAACGCCTGCCCCTCGGCGACCTCGGCCTCGGGGAGCGGCGGCGGGTTCTTGTCCAGGTCGTCGACGATCTCGCGCGCCTGCGCCTGCATCTTCTCCCAGTCCTCGACCGCCTCGCGGACGTCGAGCAGCACCTTGGTCAGCGACTGCTCGATCTCCTCGAGCACCTGCGCCGAGGACTCGCGGTCGATCTCGATGTGCATCCACGACTCGCGGAACACGTCGTGGTCGAGCTGGGCAGACGGGGCTGAGTCGTCGGAGCCGAGCACCTCGAGCAGGGCTCCGGTGATGTCACGGCGTACGAGCAGCTGCGGGTGCACGACCATGTGCACGCCGCGGTTCTGCTCGTTGAGCTCCATCGTCACCGAGTCGACCAGGAACGGCATGTCGTCGGTGACGACCTCGACGATGGTGTGCCCGCTGGCCGACCAGCCGTGCTCGGCGATCGACGGCGTGAAGACGCGGATGTTCGCGGTGCCCTGGGGACGTTCGGCGGCGAGACGGTACTGGCTCATCGCGGCGCCGTACAGGTCGACGTCCGTGCGCTCGGCGATGTCCTCGGCGGCGACGTGCCGGTAGAACGCCTTGAGCAGGCTGCCGGCACTGTCACCTGGAGGACTGCCGGCCCCCCTGCGGCTCGCAGCGAGAGAGGCGGCCTTGTCGATCAGGTCGTCCTTGGTCTCTTCCAGCGTCGTACGCACGAGGCACCCAACCCTTGTCGATCAGCGGCACGCCGTTGTGCCGACGGCTCCGACACTATTCCCCGCCCGCCACGGCGACCAAAACAAACGCGCGGGAGCGGCCGAACAACCGCTCAGAGGTGCGAGCGGAGCTCCCACAGCAACGGGTAGTAGCGAAGCTCGAGGCGGCTGCGGAGGTAGTCGGCGCCGGACGACCCACCGGTGCCCGTTTTCATGCCAATCATCCGTTCCACCATCACCACGTGTCGCGCGCGCCAGGCGGCGGCGAGCTCGTCGTGCTGCACCAGCGCCTCCGCGAGCGCCCAGATGTCGGCGTACGCCGAGCGGTCGTGAGCGGCCCGGCGTACCGAGGCCGTCACCTCGGCGTCGTCGCCGACCGGAAGGCCCCGGCGCTCCAGCACCGCCAGGAAGGCGTCCCACAGGGTGGGCTCGTCGAGCCGGGCGTTCAGCCGCGCGGTCTCCTCGGGCGTCAGCCCCTTGAACCGCTTGACGAACGACGGGTCCTTGGCTCCGGAGAGGAACTCCAGCTCGCGGAACTGCACCGACTGGAAGCCGCTGGCCGGCGCAAGCGCCTGGCGGAACTGCAGGAAGTCCTGGGGCGTCATCGTCTCCAGGACGTCGACCTGCTGCACCAGCACCCGCTCGATGACGTGCATCCGCTGGAGCAGGTGCTGGGCCCACCAGAGCCGGTCGGTGTCGCCGCCGGCATCGAGCATCGCGTCGCGCGCCGACGAGGCCTCGTGCAGGAGCTGCTTGAACCAGAGCTCGTAGACCTGGTGGATCGTGATGAAGAGGAGCTCGTCGTGCGCCACGGGCTTCGACTCGAGCTGCTGCGACGCGAGCAGCCGTTCCAGCTGCAGGTAGCTGCCGTAGGTCAGGCGTGCTCCCTGCTCCCCGAACTGGACGTCCTCGCCACCCCACTCGCCTGCCCATGCAGGATCGGAGGCGGGGTCGGAGGTGTTGGGTCCGGTCGCGTCATCGGTAGTCACATGCCTCACCGTAGTCAGCGTTGGGGGCATCCGTCATGATGACCCCCATGACACGCTTCAGCCACGAGATCAGGTACGCCGCGGCTCCCGCGGACGTCGCCGCCATGCTTGCCGACCCCGCGTTCCGCGAGCGGGTCTGCGAAGCCCAGGACACGCTGTCCCACGACGTGAAGATCAGCCCGAACGGCAGCGGCATGACCGTCGTCGTCGACCAGACCCGGACCCCCGAGGGGATCCCGTCGTTCGCGACGAAGTTCGTCGGCGACAAGATCCAGATCCTGCAGAAGGAGAGCTGGTCGGACTCGACCAGCGCCGAGCTCGACGTGACCATCCCCGGCAAGCCGGGCCACGTGAAGGGCACGGTCACTCTCGCGCCCGACGGCGAGGGGACGATCGAGCGGGTCGAGGCCGAGGTGAAGGTCAGCATCCCGCTGGTCGGCGGCAAGCTGGAGAAGCTGATCGCGGACCTGCTGAAGGACGCCCTGCGCAAGGAGCAGAAGGTCGGCGAGGCCTGGCTCGGGAGCTAGTCCCCCACTACCTCGTCCTCCTGGTCGGCGTCGCGGTGGCGTACGACGTACACCACCGCGACCGCCACCAGGAACGGTCCGAGAGCGACCAGCGCGAGCAGGATCCACTCGTACCCGTGCAGGGATCCCAGGTGCAGCACGCTGGTCACGCTGGTCAGTCCAGGTTCATGAACGGGTAGCGGTAGTCCTTCGGCGGGTCGAAGGTCTCCTTGATCGAACGCGGCGAGGTCCAGCGCAGCAGGTTGGACGCCGCACCGGCCTTGTCGTTGGTGCCCGAGGCGCGGGCGCCGCCGAACGGCTGCTGGCCCACGACGGCACCGGTCGGCTTGTCGTTGACGTAGAAGTTGCCGGCCGCGAAGCGCAGCGCCTCGCTCGCCCAGGCGACCACGTTGCGGTCCTGCGCGATGATCGCGCCCGTGAGGGCGTACGGCGCGAACGACTCCATCTGCGCGACGACCTTCTCGAAGTCGCGGTCGTCGAAGACGTGCACGGCCAGGATCGGACCGAAGTACTCGGTGCTGAACATCTGGTCGGTCGGGTCGGAGCTCTCGACCACGGTCGGACGCACGAAGTAGCCGACCGAGTCGTCGACCTGGCCGCCCGCGACGATCTCGAGGTTCTTGGAACGCTTGGCGCGAGCGATCGCCTTCTTGTGCTTGTCGAACGCGCGGTCGTCGATCACCGCGCCCATGAAGTTGGAGAAGTCGGTGACGTCGCCGACCTTGATCGCCTCGACCTCGGCGACGAACTCGTCGCGCATCTTCTTCCACACCGACTTCGCGACGTACGCCCGCGATGCGGCGGAGCACTTCTGGCCCTGGAACTCGAAGGCGCCTCGGAGCAGCGCGACCCGCAGCACGTCGGGGTCGGCCGAGGAGTGGGCGACGACGAAGTCCTTGCCGCCGGTCTCGCCGACGATGCGCGGGTAGGAGCGGTACTTCGCGATGTTGGCGCCGACCGTCGACCACAGGTGCTGGAACGTCGGGGTCGAGCCGGTGAAGTGGATGCCCGCGAGATCGGGGTGGTTCAGCACGACCTCGGACACGTCGAGACCGTCGCCGGGCAGCATGTTGATGACGCCGGGGGCATCCCGGCCTCCTCGAGCAGCTGCATGGTCAGGTGGGCGGCGACCTGCTGGGTCGGGGACGGCTTCCAGATCACCGTGTTGCCCATCAGGGCGGGGGCGGTGGGCAGGTTGCCGGCGATCGCGGTGAAGTTGAACGGCGTGATCGCGTAGACGAAGCCCTCGAGGGGGCGGTGGTCGGAGCGGTTCCAGATGCCACGCGAGTTGGCGATCGGCTGCTCGGCCACGATCTGCTTGGCGTAGTGGACGTTGAAGCGCCAGAAGTCGATCAGCTCGCAGGCGGAGTCGATCTCGGCCTGGAAGGCGGTCTTCGACTGGCCGAGCATCGTGGCGGCGTTGATCCGCTGACGCCACGGGCCGGCCAGCAGGTCGGCGGCCTTCAGCAGGATCGCGCAGCGCTCGTCGAGGGGCAGCGCGCGCCAGGCCGGAGCGGCCTCGGCAGCGGCCTTCACGGCGGCCTTCGCGTCGGCCTGGGTGGAGTTACGCAGCACACCGAGGACGTGCGTGTGGTCGTGCGGCTGGACGACGGGGATCTCGGCGCCCCCGCCCATCTTCTTCGTGCCGCCGATGGTGGCGGTCAGCTCGAGCTGCTCGCCCTCCTGGCGCTTGAGCTCGAGCTCGAGCGCTGCACGCTCCGGGGTTCCCGGGGCGTAGGTGAGGTTCGGCTCGTTGACCGGAACGGGTGGGGTCGTGATCGCGTCCATGCTGCCGATCGTGTCAGACGCGGGGCCCATCCCCCAACCCCGGCCTAGGGTGCCAGCAGGTCGCCGATCTCCTGGTTGGCGTACCAGGCAAGCTCCCGCTCCGAGCACCGCTCCACGGTGGCTTCGGCAGCCTCGTCGCCCGCCTCCGCATCAGCCCAGCAGCCGATCGCCGCGGCGACGTCCGCCTCCGCGTCCGCTGAGTCGACGAGGACGGCGGCCACCCGACGGAACGGCACCACTTCTCCGACCTCGACCTCGGTCGGGTCCTCCGAGTCGACGGGGACCACCCCCTCGGCGTCCACGGCGATCACCACCCGGCGCGGAGCGTCGTCATCGGCCAGCAGGCCGAGCGAGGTGCGCGCGGCGGCCGCCATCGCGGCGTACTCCCACTCCTCCTCGCCGCCGTCGGCGTACGCCTCCTGCAGCGCCGGCGTGACGGCGTGGGCTGCGAACGGCGCCGGCCCGAGACCGTCCGACGTGACGAGGGTGCGCAGCCCGGACCAGGAGCTCGCGACGTAGACCCGGGTGCCGCTCATGAGCTCGCCCCCTTCTTGGCAGGAGCGGCCTTCTTGCGGCCGCGGGGGGCGCGGGGACGGCTGTCGCTGGCGCTGTCGACGAGCTCCTCGAGCGACTCCATCAGGCACTGGGCGAGGACGTCGAGGTCCGGGACTGCGTCGCGGTCGCCGGTCAGCCCGAAGTAGACGTTGCCGTCGTACGACGTGATCCCGATCGCGAGCGCCTGCATCGGCAGCAAGGGCGGCACGGGGTAGCTCTCGAGCATCTGGGCGCCGGACGCGTAGAGCGGGAACTGGGGCCCCGGGACGTTCGTGACGACCAGGTGGAACCCGCGCGGATGCGCCGCAGCAACCCGGGCCCCCAGGGCGTGGAACGTCGTCGGGGCGAACCCCGCGATGCCCGCGAGCCGGTCGGCCGCGACGGCGTAGCCGGTCTCCTTGTGCGCCTTCAGCGCGTACGACACCTGGTGCAGCCGCACGACCGGGCTCGACTCCCCGATCGGCAGGCTCAGCACGTGGCCGGTGACCTGGCTGCCGAGCGAGGTCGGCTCGAGGTCGCTGTCGATGATGCTCATCGGGACCATCGCCCGGATCGTCCGGCTGCCGTGCACGGACTCGGCCCGGGTCATCAGCCACGAGCGCAGCCCGCCGGTGACAGTGGCGAGGATGACGTCGTTGACGGTGCCGCCATGGACCCGCCGGACCCGTCGGTAGTCCTGGAGCTGGGACCGAACCGAGACGAACCGGCGCTGCTCGGAGAGCACGGCGTTCACCGGGGAGTCGAACCCCGCCCGGCGGCCCGACAGCGCACTGACCCGGCCCAGCACCTTGCCGCCCACCGTCTCGGCGGAACGGATCAGGCTGCTGGCGTTGTCGCGCACGGTGCTGACGGCGATCTTCGGGTGGCGCAGCGACTCGCCCAGCGCGCCGGCGACGAGCGAGGGCTGGCTGGGCCCGCGTTCGGGGCGCCAGTCGTCGGCGACCCGCTCGCGCGGCTTGGGGTCGACGTCGAGCATCACCTGCCCGAGGTCGACGGTCGAGACGCCGTCGACGAGCACCTGGTGCGACTTGGACAGGATGGCGAACCGGCCGTCCTCGAGCCCCTCGATCAGGTAGACCTCCCACAGCGGCCGGTGCCGGTCGAGCTGGCGGGACATGATCCGGCCCACGAGGTCGTTCAGCTGGTCCATCGAGCCCGGGCGGGGCAGCGCGGAGCGTCGTACGTGGAAGGTCAGGTCGAAGTCGTCGTCGTCGACCCACACCGGGTTCGCGAGCCGGCCGGGCACCGTGCGGAGCCGCTGGCGGTACCGGGGCACGAACGCGATCCGGTCGGCGATCAGCCCCACCAGCCGGTCGTAGTCGAAGCCGTCGGTGGGCGGGTCGAACACCTCGAGCGTGGCGTTGTGCATCGGGGTGCTGGCCGACTCGGTCACCAGGACGGCCAGGTCCTCCGAGCGGAGCCGCTCACTCATTGCTACTCCTCACGTCCCCTGGGCGCTGCCGTCACGTGCACGTCGCCATGCGATTCTTACAGAGGACGACATCTCTCCCCTTTCGGGCCCCACAGAAGGAGATACGCGGTGGTTTTCGCGCACGGAATCGGCGGCGCCAAGGACCTTCCGATCCCGCTCGAGTACTTCATCGCGGGGGCGTCCGCCGCACTGGCGGTCTCGTTCATCGTGCTCACGCTCGCCTGGCGGCGGCCGCGGTACGACGCGCGGACCGGGGGCATCCCCGTTCCCAGCGCAGCGGCCCGGATCTTCGACAGTGCCGGCTTCGCGTGGACACTGCGCCTGCTCGGCCTCGCGTTCTTCCTGTACGTCGCCTGGGCAGCCGTGGCCGGGCCGGACCTGCTCGTGAACCCGACGTTCGGTGTGTTCTACGTACTGCTGTGGGTGGGGCTCGTGCCGGCCTCGGTCGCGTTCGGCTCGTTCTACAAGGCAGTGAACCCGATCCGGACGTTGCACCACCTGTTCTCGAAGGTCGTCGGTGGGGACCCGGACGAGGGCCTCGTCGAGCTGCCGCGCTGGGTCGGCTACTGGCCGGCCGCTATCGGGCTCTTCGCCTTCGTGTGGCTCGAGCTCATCTACCCGGAGAAGACCTACCTGTCGGTCGTCCGCCTCTGGGTCGCCTGCTACCTGGCCGTCATCGTGCTCGGTGCGGCCATCTTCGGCAGCAAGTGGATCGCCCGGGCCGACCCGTTCGAGGCGTACTCCACGTTGGTGGGCAAGCTGTCGGTGTTCGGTCGCCGTGAGGACGGCACGCTCGTCCTCCGGAGCCCGCTGGCCAACCTCGACGCCTCGCCCGCGGCCCCCGGCCTGGTCGCGGTGGTGGCGGTGCTCTTCGGCAGCACGGCGTTCGACAGCTTCAAGGACTCCTCCTTCTGGCTGCAGTACACCCAGTCGTCGTCGATCAGCACCAGCCTTCTGAACACCGCCGTGATGCTGGGCTTCTGCCTGGTGGTCGGGGTGTCGTTCGCGATCGCCACGATGCTGACCGGGGTCTCGGACGGGACCGACCGGAAGACGCTCCCCGCGAGGTTCACGCACTCGATGGTTCCGATCATCGTCGGCTACATCGTGGCCCACTACCTCTCGTACCTGGTCGAGGTCGGCCAGCAGACCCTGGTGCTGCTGAGCGACCCGCTGGCGCGCGGCGACGACTTCCTCGGTACGGCGGACTGGGAGGTCAACTACTGGCTGTCGGGCCACCCGACGTTCCTGTCCGTCACCAAGGTGACGGCCGTCGTGGTCGGCCACGTGCTCGGTGTGATCGCCGCGCACGACCGAGCACTGTCGCTGCTGCCGAAGCGCCACCAGCTGACGGGCCAGCTCCCGCTGCTGCTGGTGATGGTGGCCTACACCGTCACCGGCCTCTACCTGCTCTTCGGCTCCTGACGCCGGCGGCGTACGCCCGGCTGCTGCGGGACGGCTTGCTCGCCGCGAAGGGCGTCGGCCAGCTCCGCGATCCCGCGGCGCAGGGCCGACTCCCCGGACTCGACGAGGCTGCGGCCTGCGACTAGTGACCGGTCGACGGCGGCCCGGTCGTCGGGCAGGAAGGTGACGGAGGCGGGCCGCAGGAAGCCCTCGACCATCCCCCGCACGTCGACCTCCGACCAGCCCAGCGTCGGCCGGTTCCGGTTGACCACGACGTGCACCTGCGCCGCCGGGAAGGCGTTCTGCAGGTCGACCAGACCGCGAGCCAGCCGGGCCAGGCCGACCGGGTCCGCGGACCCCACGACCACCACGTCGTCGGCGCGTTCCAGCGCGGAGAGCGTCATCCCGTTGCGCTGTGGGAGCCCACCGAACGGGTCGTGGCCGTCGTGCTCGAGGCTGAACCCGACGTCGATCACGACCTGCTCGGAGATCTCGGCGGCGCCGTCGAGCAGCTCCTCGAACGCCGCCGAGCGGACCTCCGCCCACCGGTCCGGGCGCGGCAGCCCGGTCAGCACCCGGAGGTGGTCGGCGACCCGACGGGCAGCACCTGCCAGCACCAGCCGGTCGAGACGACCCGCGTTGGCCGAGCGAGCAGCCGACAGCAATCCGGACACCTCGTCCAGGATCCCGAGGTGCTGGGCGACAGCGCCGCCGTACGGGTCGGCGTCGAGCAGGAACGCCTCGCTCCCCCGGTGAGCCAGCTCGGCGGCCAGCCCAGTGGCCACCGTCGTCCGACCCGGTGCGCCTGTCGGCCCCCAGACCGCCGTGATCCGACCCGCCTGACCGGGGACCGGGGCGGGGCGGGTCACGGAGTCGTCCTCGATCGGGCGCTCCGGCTCGGCGTCGGTGCCGACCTCCAGGAGCAGGTCGACCAGACCGTCCAGGTCGGCTCCCACCTCCCGCCGTACGCCGAGCCGTTGCAGCCGCGCGCCGAGCGCCTCGTCGGGATCGGCCAACACCGCCACCAGGCCGACACCGGCACGCTCGAGGGTCGCCACGGTGTCGGCGTCGAGGCCCGGCAGCCGACCGGACACCAGCGCCACGCGGGCGAGCCCGGTCCGGGCCGTCGCGACCAGGTCCTGCAGGTCGACGCAGCGCTTGTGCACGTCGGTGACGCTCGACCTCGCGAGCAGGTCCAGAGCCTGGGCCTCCCACGGCTCGCTCGCGGCCGCGACCAGGACGGGGAGCCGACCGCCGATGCCCTGGTGGTTCACGGCTTCCGCACCAGGACGACGGTGCCCTGCGCGAGCTGCGCCAGCGCCTCCGGGAGGTCGGTCTCCTGCTCGGGGTCGAGGCCGACGATGACCTGACGCGCCACGCCCGGACCGAGGGCGCTGCCGCCCCCCGAGACCGCCAGCACCGGCACGGCCTCGAAGATGAGGGTGGCTTCCTGGGCGGAGGATCCGATCGGCTCCAGGGTCGGGTCGGGCGTGACCCAGACATCGACGACGGCGCCTGTCCGGACCGTCGCCGGCACCGCCTCGACGGGGACGGTGAGAGGCACCTCGGTCGTGGGCGAGCCCGATCCTGACCCCAAGGCGGCTCGAGGCAACAGCTCGCCGACGCCGACGTCGCGGGCCAGGACGGTGCCCGGCTGCAGCGCGGTCGCCGCGGAGAGGTACCGGTCGGCGTCGGTCTGGTCCTCGAACCGGATCTCGCGGCGGACGAGGTCGCCGGCGTCCACGACCTGACCTCGTACGAGAGCGTCGCGAGCAGCCCACACCCCGACGGTCGACGGCGGCGCGAGCAGGCTGGCACCGGCGAGTGCGGACAGGGCCACGAGGCCCACGCCGACCGAGAGCCGGGGGTCGCGCCAGCGCGAGGTGCGGTGCCGGGTCGCCGGCGGCGAGGCAGACAGGTCGGACTGACGGGCTCGGGCGTCGGTGGAGATGCTCACGGCCACATTCTGTGCATACCGGTCGCGGAGGCCGCTTCACTATCCACAGGCAACCGGCACCCAACAGGCGCAGGCTGCCTCAAACGCTGGCATAGTGACGCCATGGGCAGCAGTGATCGGGAGCCCCGCTTCCTCACCTTGGCAGACGTCGCGGAGATCCTCGCGACCTCGACCGCCCAGGTCTACGCACTGGTCCGCCGCGGCGACCTGCGAGCGCTGAAGATCGGCGGGCGCGGGCAGTGGCGGGTCGAGACGGTCGAGCTGGAGGCGTTCATCCAGCGGATGTACGCACAGACCGAGGCCGAGACCTCCGTGCTCCGCGAGGACGAGGACGCCGAGATCGACTGACGGTCTCGCCGGTCAGGTCCGGCGTACGGCGGCCAGGGCGCCGAACGGCACCACCTCGACGTGACCGGCCGAGCCGGAGGTCGCCCACGCCTCGGCGTGCTCGCTGACCCACAGCTCGACGAAGTCGGCCCCGACGCGTCCCAGCTGGGCCCGCACCGAGCTGCCGTCCATCCGGTGCAGGACCACGGGCGCGCGACTGTCCGCCACACCGCGGAGCGCCGATCCGATGCGCACCTTGGACGGCACCGGGCGGTGCCGCTCGTCGACGGCCCGGTCCGACAGGCCGCGCACGTGTCCGAGTGCGGCGGTCCGCACGATCCACTCGTGCTGCTCCGCCTCCGCCAGCAGCCAGTCCACGCCGACCCGGGCCAGGGTCGCCTCGAGGTGGCCCACGCCGGCGACGGCGAGGACGACCCGTTGCCCGACGGAGGCATGGAGCCGCGAGGAGAAGTCGACCTGGGCGTACTCGGCGCGGCTGAGCTCGGCCACCTCGACGTCGCGCTCGGCCAGCACCAGCCCCTCGGCCTGCTGCTCGAGATCGTCGAAGAGGTCGAACAGCATCTCCTCCCACCTCATGACTCGACCGTCCCCGGCCTCCGCACCTCCTGTCAACGCCTGTGGACAAACGGTTGACTTCACGCGCTCCGTGGTCCTAAATGCATCAAACGACATCAAACAAAGGGTTCAGCATGACTCGACTCCGTGCCCCGCTCGCGGTCGCCGTGGTGGCGGCCGTCAGCTGGCTCGGCTTCGGGGTCGTCGCCGGCCCGCTGGGCCGGTTCCTGGACGCAGCCCTGAGCAGCGACGGCGTCGACGCGCTCGCCCTCGACCTGGTCCTCGCCGGCGGCTGCGCGGCCGCTCTCGCAGCGTGCTGGCTCTGGCTGGCCACCGGCGTCCTCGTGCTGATGGTCGACGAGGTCCTGACCGGCGGCGCCCTCGGCGCCCTCCTGGCCCGGCGGAGCCTCCCCTGGCCGCCACTGGTGCGGGGGCTGGCGCTGTTCGCGCTCGGCGTCGCGGCGACGGCCACCCCGGCGGCCGCGGACGGGCCGCCCCCGGCTGACGTCCGCAGCCACGACCGGGTGATCGGGCTGACGCTGCCCGACCGCGTGCCGACGCGGCGCCCGACGACTCGGGTCCTCGTGCGGCCCGGCGACTCCCTGTGGTCCATCGCGGCGGCTCAGCTCGGCTCGGAGGCGACCGACCCGGCGGTCGACCGCGCCTGGCGTCGCCTCGCGCAGGCGAACGCGAGCCGCATCGGACCCGACCCAGACCTGATCTTCCCCGGCGTCGTACTCGTGGTGCCCGACCTGGGCAGCACTCTCGGAAAGGAATCCTCGTGACCGCACCAGCCCACCCCGCCCCGATCCAGACCCAGCAGGTCCGCCGCCCGGCCCGACCGCGGCCCTCCTGGGCGAACGTGGTCCGGCTCTCCGACGCCGCCGCGTGGCAGGACACTGAAGTCGTGCCGCACGACGCCGTCCAGGGGACGCTCGCGCTCGACCTGGGCCCCTCGACCCGGCGACCTCCCCAGACACCCGAGCTGTACGCCGTCCCGGGCGGCCGGGACGACCGCGCCGAGGAGCTGCGCGCCTGGGCGGCGAGATTCGCCCAGGCCGTCGTCGAGGTGACCGGCGGCGACCGGCCGCTCACCCAGCTGCTGCGCTGGACGACCTCGCGGGTCTACGCCGACCTCAGCCGGCGCGTGCGCCTGATGGCTGCCTCACGCCCCGTCGGCCAGCGCCGACGTACCGTCCGCCCGCAGGTGCGGAGCGTGCACATCTTCCAGCCGACCCCGACGAGTGCGGAGGTCAGCGTGCACGTGAGGTACGGGCAGCGCTCTCGTGCCCTCGCTGCCCGGCTCGAGCAGCGCTCCGGGCACTGGACGTGCACGGAGCTGCTGCTCGGATGATCAGCCGTTGACGCGGGTGGTCAGCCCGGTGGGACCGCCCGGTGCGCCGTGGCACTTCTTGTACTTCTTGCCCGAGCCACAGGGGCAGTCGGCGTTCCGGCTGACGTGAGCGAACGGGTCGTCCTCGTCGGCACCGGGGGCTGCCCCGGTCACCTCGGCGTCGCCGGACTCGGACGGCGCCGAGTAGGCGAGACCCTCGGGCTGCTTGGGGGTGTCGAGACCCTTGGCGCTGATCAGCGGGCCGTCCTGACGGGAGGCGGCTGCCTGAGCGAGCGCCGGTCCGGCCTCGACGTCGCCGCCGACGGGCTCGGCCTCGACCTGTACCTCGAGGTTGAACAGGTAGCCGACGGACTCCTCCTTGATGCCGTCCATCATCGCGGCGAACATGTCGAAGCCTTCGCGCTGGTACTCGACCAGCGGGTCGCGCTGCGAGTACGCGCGCAGGCCGATGCCCTCGCGGAGGTAGTCCATCTCGTAGAGGTGCTCGCGCCACTTCCGGTCGAGCACCGACAGCACGACGCGGCGCTCGAGCTCGCGCATGACCTCGGCACCGAAGGTCTCCTCGCGGGCGGCGTACGCGGCCTGGGCGTCGGCCTGGATCTCCTCGAGCATCACCTCGCGAGTCAGGGCGCCCCGGCCACCGGCGCGCTCCTCGATGTCGGTCAGCTGCACCGACACCGGGTAGAGCTGCTTCAGCGCCGACCACAGCGCGTCGAGGTCCCACTCCTCCGGGAAGCCCTCGGTGGCGGCGGTGACGTAGCCGACCACGACCTCGTCGATCATGCCGGTGACCTGGTCGTGCAGGTCGGCGCCCTCGAGCACCGCGCGGCGCTCGCCGTAGATGACCTCGCGCTGGCGGTTCATCACGTCGTCGTACTTGAGGACGTTCTTGCGGGAGTCGAAGTTCTGCGACTCGACCTGGGCCTGCGCAGAGGCGATCGCGCCGGTGACCCGCTTGTTCTCGATCGGGATGTCGTCGGGGACCTTCAGCGTGGTCAGCACCCAGTCGACCCAGTCGGACTTGAACAGGCGCATCAGCTCGTCCTGCAGCGACAGGTAGAAGCGGGACTCACCCGGGTCGCCCTGACGGCCGGCGCGGCCTCGCAGCTGGTTGTCGATTCGGCGCGACTCGTGTCGCTCGGTGCCGACGACGTAGAGGCCACCGGCCTCCTTGACGGCGTCGTGCTCGGCCGCGACCTTCGCCTTGATCTCCTCGACCATGGCGGGCCAGGCGGCGTCGTACTCCTCGATGTTGTCGACCGGGTCCAGGCCCTGCTTGCGCAGCTCCTGGTCGGCGAGGAACTCGACGGAACCACCGAGCATGATGTCAGTGCCTCGACCGGCCATGTTGGTGGCGACGGTGACGGCGCCGCGGTGACCCGCGAGCGCGACGATCTTCGCCTCGTCGGCGTGCGCCTTCGCGTTCAGCACCGTGTGCGGGATGCCCTGGCGCTTGAGCAGGTCGGACAGCAGCTCGGACTTCTCGACCGAGACGGTGCCGACCAGAACCGGCTGGCCCTTCTTGTGACGGGTGGCGATGTCGTCGACGACGGCGGCGTATTTCGCCTCTTCCGTGCGGTACACGAGGTCCGGCTGGTCGGCGCGCTGCATCGGCTTGTTCGTGGGGATCGGGACGACGCCGAGGCCGTAGATCTTGTCGAACTCGGAGGCCTCCGTCATCGCCGTACCGGTCATGCCGGAGAGCCGGGTGTAGAGACGGAAGTAGTTCTGCAGCGTGACGGTGGCGAGGGTCTGGTACTCCTCGCGGATCTGCACGCCCTCCTTGGCCTCGATCGCCTGGTGCAGGCCCTCGTTGTAGCGGCGACCCGCCAGCATGCGGCCGGTGTGCTCGTCGACGATGAGCACCTCGCCGTTCATGACGACGTACTCCTTGTCGTTACGGAACAGCTCCTTGGCCTTGATCGCGTTGTTCATGAACGAGATCAGCGGCGTGTTGACCGAGTCGTAGAGGTTGTCGATGCCGAGGTAGTCCTCGACCTTGGTGATGCCCGGCTCGAGGACGGAGATGGTGCGCTTCTTCTCGTCGACCTCGTAGTCGACGTCCTTGACCATCGACCGTGCGACCTTGGCGAACTCGCCGTACCACTTCACCTCGTCCTGCGTCGGACCGGAGATGATCAGCGGCGTGCGGGCCTCGTCGATCAGGATCGAGTCGACCTCGTCGACGACGGCGAAGTTGTGGCCGCGCTGGACGCAGTCCTCGATGGAGTTCGCCATGTTGTCGCGCAGGTAGTCGAACCCGAGCTCGTTGTTGGTGCCGTAGGTGATGTCGGCGGCGTAGGCGACGCGGCGCTGGTCGGGGCGCATCTCCGGCAGGATCACGTCGGTCGTCAGGCCGAGGAAGTGGTGCACGCGGCCCATCCACTCGGCGTGGTACTTCGCCAGGTAGTCGTTGACCGTGACCACGTGGACGCCCTTGCCGCTGAGCGCGTTGAGGTACGCCGGCAGGGTCGAGACCAGGGTCTTACCTTCACCGGTCTTCATCTCGGCGATGTTGCCGAGGTGCAGCGCGGCACCACCCATGATCTGGACGTCGTAGTGACGCTGGCCGAGCACGCGCTTCGCGGCCTCCCGGACCGTGGCGAACGCCTCGGGCATCAGGTCGTCGAGGGTCTCGCCCTCTTCGATGCGCTTCTTGAACTCGTCGGTCTGGGCGCGGAGCTCGTCGTCGGACATCGAGACGTACTCGTCCTCGATCGCGTTGACCGCTTTGGCGATCGACTCCAGCTGTCGGAGGATCTTGCCCTCGCCGATGCGGAGGATCTTGTCGAGGATGGCAGGCACGAGCGTGGACTCCTGTTGTCGCGGAAGGTCGGTCGCCGACGGTCGGGTCGTCCCCCGTCGCCAGGCACGGCGAGAGGCAGCCGGACCGTGTACCGGCCATGGTACCGAGCGAACCAGGATTCGGGGCTACGGCCTCCGATCCGGGCTCACGGACAGCCGTGTGCTGCGCTTCCAGTCGGCCACCGCGGCAGCCGGTGAGCGGCGGCCGCCGTCCTCCCAGCTGCGCAGGAACCGGTAGGGGCCGACGACCCCGCGGCGGACCCACCACTGGCCGGTGCCGCGGCATACCGGGCTGAGCCCGAAGTGGATGTGGCACGGCGTCGCCCGCGCGCTTCCGGTGCGGCCGACCCAGGCGATGTGCTGGCCCGCGCGGAGCCGGGTGCCGACGTCGACGAACTTCCGGATGCCCGAGAAGTGGCTGAGGTAGTACCGTGACCCCGTCGCGGCCCTCGATCGAGACGAACTTGCCGCCACGTTGCCAGCCGTGGTTCGTGGCGGGGTCCCACCGGTCGCGTCGGCTCAGCTCGAGCACCGTGCCGTCGACGGGCGAGAGCGCCCGCCGCCCGCACGGCGCGAAGATGTCGGTCGCCGGGTAGTCGTGATGGCTCGGCGCGTACGAGGCCGTTCCCGCGACGGGGAACGCCCGGTCGACGATCAGGGTGGTGCCCTGCGCCGGGGCGACGGCCATGATCAGGCCGAGCAGGAGCGCTGCCAGCTCACTCACCCGTCGCCTCCTTCACCGTGACCGCGAGTGCTCCGGCGAGGTCGCCCTGCGGCAGCACCTGCACTGCGTCGAGATCGAGCCAGCCTGCCATCGACGACCAGCTCCGCCGCCAGCTCCGCGGCGGTCGCCTCCGGGGCGCCCGGCTCGGCAAAGGCGGCCTTCACCACGAGCGTGCGGCTGCGCCGATCGGCCTTGAGGTCGACCCGCGCCACCAGCTGGTCGCCGAGCAGGAACGGCAGCACGTAGTAGCCGAACTGGCGTTGCGCCTCGGGCACGTAGATCTCGATCCGGTAGCGGAAGCCGAACAGGTGCTCGGTGCGGCTGCGCTCCCAGACGACCGGGTCGAACGGGCTCAGCAGGGCGCGGGCGTCGACCTTGCGAGGCAGCGCAGCGTCGCGGTGCAGGTACGCCGGCTTCCGCCAGCCCTCGATGGTCACCGGAACGAGCTCGCCGGCCTCGACCAGCACCTGGAGCGCGGGGAGGGAGTCCTGCGGACTCATCCGGTAGTAGTCACGGAAGCAGGGCTCCGTGCCGACGCCGTGCGAGACGGCAGCCCGGCGCATCAGCTCGACATGCGCCTCCGCCGGGGTCGGCGTGGGTCGGGCGAGGACCTCGGCGGGCAGCACCCGCTCGGGGACGTCGTACAGCCGCTCGAACTGTGCGTTGCGGCCGGACGCCGTGACGTCGCCCGCGTAGAACAGGAACTCCAGGGCCTGCTTGGTCTCCGACCAGTTCCAGCCCCAGTGCTCCTTACTCGCCCGGGCGAGGTCCCCTTCGATGCCGCGAGCGGAGATCGGGCCGCGGTCGCGGACCTCGTCCAGCACCCACACCAGAAGGTCGGGCCGCCGTTCGGCGATGCTGCGCGGACCACCCCAGGCCTCCGAACGCGCACGCGCCATCCGGTGCTGCATGTACGGCCACAGGTCGACCGGCATGAACGCGGCCACGTGCGCCCAGTACTCCACCAGCCGACGCGGGTGCCGCTCGGCGGCACGGTGAAGGAGGCCGGTGTCGTACGGGCCCATCCGGCTGAACAGCGGCATGTAGTGGGCGCGCTGCAGCACGTTGACGGAGTCGATCTGGAGGACGCCGGTACGGGCCACCGTGCGGGTCAGCGTGCGCATCGTCGGCGTCGCATGCCGACGGTCGCGGAAACCCTGGGCGGCCAAGGCGATGCGACGTGCCTGAGCCCGTGAGAGGTGCTGCGTCACGCGGTGGAGGCTACGGGATGTCGAGGAGCTTCTCGCGGACCGCGTACATCACGGCCTCCATGCGCGAGTGCAGCTGCAGCTTCTCGAGGATGTTGCGCACGTGGTTCTTCACGGTGTTCTCGCTGATGAAGAGCCGCTTCGCGATCTCGCGGTTGTTCAGGCCCTGCGCCACCAGCTTGAGCACCTCGAGCTCCCGCTCGGTGAGCCGCGGGCTCGGCACCTGCTGGCGGTCGGTGCGCGACATCTGCTTGAACTCGTCGAGCAGCTTGATCGCCATCGACGGGCTGATCAGCGACTGCCCGTCGGCCACCACGCGGATGGCCTGCGCCACCTCGTCGATGGACGAGTCCTTGAGGAGGTAGCCCGACGCGCCGTTCTTCACGGCGTCGTACAGGTCGACCTCTTCGTCGCTGACGGTCAGCATGATGATGCGTGCCGTCGGAGCAACATCCTTGATCGCGACGCACGCCTCGATGCCGGAGCGCTTGGGCATCCGGACATCCATCAGGATCACGTCAGGAACCGTGGTGGCAGCGAGCTCCGTGGCAGCGATGCCGTCGCCGGCCTCACCCACGACCTCGATGTCGTCCTCGACGCCGAGGAGCATCGTCAGACCACGGCGGAACAGCTCTTGGTCATCGACGACAGCGACCCTGATGGGTTCCCCACCGGGCCTGGCGCGAGTCTCTGGTCCTGCCACGCGTGAATCATGACACGGCGGCGGGCGCATCGGAGTCAATTGCCTGAATGGGCTCCGACCCGCCCCCCGCCGCAGTCACTCAGGTCAGGTCGAGCGTGATGACGCCGTAGTCGTATCCACGACGGCGGTAGACGACCGACGGACGCTCGCTCTCCTTGTCCACGAACAGGAAGAAGTCGTGACCGACCAGCTCCATCTCGTAGAGCGCCTGGTCGAGTGTCATCGGGGCGGCGGTGTGGTTCTTCTCCCGCACCACGAGGGGCCCGTCACCGAGCACCGTGATCGGGCCGACGGTGCGCTCGCGCTCCGCCTCCGGCTCCGGCTCGCGGACATTGCCGTTCGGCTCCGGGTCGATGCCCGCCATCGCCTGCCCGACGGACACCGGCGTGTGTCGACCGCGGTGCACGCGGCGGCGGTCGGCGGCGCGGCGCATCTGCGCGGCCATCCGGTCGACCGCGAGGTCGAGGGCGGCCATCTTGTCCTCGGCGGCCGCCTCGGCCCGGATCACCGGGCCCTTGGAGAACGCCGTCAGCTCGACGCGGATCGCCCGGTCCTGCAGACGCGGGTTGCGCTCCTTGTCGACTTCAACCTCAACGCGGATGACGCGATGATCGTGCTTCTCGAGCCGGGCCAACTTCTCCTCGACGTGACTGCGAAAACGCTCAGTGAGCTCCACATGCCGGCTATTGAGCACGATGTCCACGACAACCTCCCGATTGCTACGGTGACTGTTTCCCGAGTACGCCCTGCCACTTTAGGTGGGGCGGATAGAGCCCGTCCGGCCGACCTGGTCTTCGACCCCACAACCGCCTGCTGAGACTCTCGCAGCTTCTCCGCCACTACCCGTCTTCTCCCCCGGGCATGCTGTATCTGACAGCGTGAGGGGGGCAGGACTTACCTCTAAGCCGCACCGTGATCGGCGGCCCGAGCGGAGCCCGGGACTCGCCTTACGTGGACCGCTTCGCCTGCGACTGGCATCGGCTTGTCGGCGGGCTACCTGGCTGAGCAGGATGCTGCCGACGCAACCACGGACCCGGACGGACTCCATGGATAGACGCTAGTCCCCCCACTTTCAAAACGGTAGGGAGGGTCACATTTTGACCATCGGACCAGCGCTCCGACGCTCCGTCGCGGCGACGGCCGCCAGCCCGAGGACCCGGTAGCCGGAAGCCCGCAGCGCCCGTTGCGCCTCGGCCGCCGTGGCCCCGGTCGTGAGCACGTCGTCGACCACGACGACCGGACTTCGGAGCCACCGGCGTACGCGTCTCGCCCGAAACGCGCCGGCCAGGTTCGACGCACGCTCCTCGACGGAGAGGCCCGCCTGGTCGGCGACCCGTACGACCGGAACCAGCAGTCGGGCGACGGCCACCGGGAGCCCCGCGCGGCGAAGCCCGCCTGCGGCCATGCGCGTCATCCGCAGGGTCGGGTCGTGACCGCGACGTCGTACGACGGATCGGCGCGACGGCACCGGGACCAGCAGCACCTGGCTCGTGGGTCCACCCGTGGCGCGGATCAGGTCGGCCACCACGGTGGCCACGACCATCCCCAGCGGCCGGGCGATCGCGAGAGCCTGATGCTCCTTGTGGGCCAGCACGAGGTCGCGCAGCAGGCCGGCGTACGCCCCCGCCGCCATCGGGAGCACGAGCCCGTTCGGGGCGGGCACCGGCCGACACACTGCGCCCCGGGTGGGAAGTGCGGCCCAACAGTCGCGACACAGCGCTCGCCCGGCACGGCCGCAGCCGGCACACGTCGCACCGAGTACGAGGTCGGCCGGCACGTCCCACATGCGGCGAGCCTCGTGCCGTCGCGCCGGACCGGCCCTGATGGAGGGCGCCGACTGTGCACGAGGGGCAGCCGCTCGTGCCTGAGGACCCGCCCCGGCTCGTCAGCCGACGAAGGTCGGGGACTCCAGCCCGGGCTCGAACCCGGTGCCGACCCAGCGACCGTTCGACGCCAGCGCGAAGAGCTGGCCGCTTCTCGTCCGGATGTACAGCGCGGAGCCCGGAGCGGCGGACGTGACCAGTCGGTCGACCGCGCCGCGGAAGGTCTCGGCATCGGTCGCGGAGACCGCGACGTCGGACGAGCCGTCCACCTTCACGACGACCACCTGCGAGGTGTCCCCGGTGCGCTCGGTGAGCAGAGCCAGGCTGCCCGGAGTGCGCCAGGCGAGGTCACGGATCGCGGTGATCCCGAGGGGCAGCAGCGGGATCTCCTCGGCCGGGGTGAGCCGTCGGACCCGACCCTGCTGGTCACGCAGCACCCGAGCCAGGACGAGGCGGTCCCGCTTGGGACCGGCGATCTCGACGGCCAGCCGGCTGCCGTCGCGGGAGAGCACGAACGAGCGGACATCCTCACCTGTGACGCCGTCGACCTGGACCTGCTTCACCTCGCCCTTGTGCAGCACGTTCACCTCGGCCCCGCCGCGGGTGCGGTCCACCAGCCAGAGGTGCTCGTTGATGTCCCACACCGGGCGCAGCAGGTCGATGCCGCCTGCGAACACCGTGGTCACGTCGTCCGGCTCCGGCACGGTCCCGGAGACCCTGGAACGCGGCGCCACCAGCACGGAGCCGTCGCCCGTCGTGGCGGCTACCCGCTCCCCCGGAAGGTCGACGCCGACCAGCTCCAGCCCCAGGTCGAGGGAACCGAGGGCTCCGGACACCCGGCGCTCCTCTCCGTTGATCACCGACACCACCCGGCCGTCCCGAACGCCGAACAGCGACTGGGAGGCCCACGACACGGCCGGGTCGTACTCCGACCAGGCCGACACGTTGACGTCCGACCCCACCCCGGGCAGGTCGAGCGGGCTGCCGTCGACCGTGACTCGCATCTGGTCGACGCCGGGCACCTGGGCCAGCGTCCACGCAAGCTGGGCGAACGCCCGCGACAAGGCCGCGTCGTCCAGATCCAGCACCTCGTCGCTGAGCGGGACGTCGACCGTGCCGTCGGGTGACACCGGCACCGACAGGTCGTCCAGCGTCGTCCGCGCCGGGATGAAGGTGCGCTCGACGCCGAGCAGGTCCTGCTCCGGTCCGCGCAGCAGACCGAGCGTGAGGAACGTCGTGCCCTGCGCACCGGTCGGCACGTAGACCGGCTCGGGGATCAGCACCTCACCGGTCTTGTCGAAGAAGTAGAGGAAGTGCTGGTGGAACCGGTTCTCGAAGTGCGTCTGCGGGATGATCAACCGGTCGGGCGGGTTGTCGATGCGCCACTCGCCGCGTTCGAGCACGAGGTCGAGCGTGTACTGCGCATCGCCACGGCCCCCCAGCCAGCTGCCGCGCTCGTCGAGCTCGACCGTGTCGGCCAGGTTCAGCCGCACGTCGTCCCCGGACAGCGTGCGCGTCTCCGAGGTGTAGACGACGGTCCCGTTCTCGGGCACCCACTTGCTGCTGCCCGCGGCGGTCAGGAACCGGCGAGCCACCGACGTGTTCAGCGGCGTCGCCTGCATCGCGACGAGGAACCCCCGCACGATCTCCACCGGCGACGCCCCGGCCTGCGGTCCCCCCGGGGTGAAGTCGACCGGGGCCTCGTCGTCGACGATCTGTCCTGCCGGCTCGGACAGGATCGGACCGGTCTCGGGCAGGCCGACGCACCCGCTCAGCAGCAGCACCAGCGCCACCAGCGCCGGCGTCAGCCTGCGAAGCCCGGTCATGGCGCACCCGCCCGTCGCTCGTTGACCCGCTCGTAGTCACTGCCGACCCGCTCGGAGGGCGCGTCCTCCGGGACGAGCGGCAGCGGGCTCCGGCCGATCGCGTCGCCGGCCCGTCGCGGCAGCGTGAGCCGGAACTGGCTCCCCTTGCCGGGCTGACCCCAGGCCTGCAACCAGCCGCCGTGCAGGTGGGCGTCCTCCAGCGAGATCGAGAGCCCGAGGCCGGTGCCGCCGCTGGTGCGGGCACGGGCCGGGTCGGCGCGCCAGAACCGGTTGAAGACCATCACGGTCTCGCCCGGCTTCAGACCGACGCCGTAGTCGCGCACCGCCAGCGCCGTCGCCTGGTCGTCGCTGTCGATCAGGACGACGACCTCCTTGCTGTCGGAGTAGTCGATGGCATTCACCACGAGGTTGCGGACGATCCGCTCGACCCGGCGTACGTCGACCTCGGCGATGCACGGCCGGCCGCTGGCCCGGATGACGACACGGGTGCCGCGATGCTCGGCAACCGCGCGGTTGGCGTCGACGACCCGGTGGGCGAGGTCCACGAGGTTGACGTCCTCGAGGTCCAGCACGGCGGCGCCGGCGTCGAAGCGGCTGATCTCGAGCAGGTCACTCAGCAGCAGCTCGAACCGGTCCAACTCCTTCTGGAGCAGCTCCGCGGACCGCGCGGTCGCCGGGTCGAAGCGGTCGCGGGCGTCGTACAGGACGTCGCCCGCCATCCGGACCGTGGTGAGCGGCGTCCGCAGCTCATGGGAGACGTCGGAGACGAAGCGTCGTTGGACGCGGGACAGCTCCTCCAGCTGACGGATCTGTTTCTGCAGGCTGGCGGCCATGTGGTTGAACGACGACCCCAACCGGGCGATGTCGTCCTCGCCGCGCACGTGCATGCGCTCCTCGAGCCGACCCGACGAGAGCCGCTCGGCGACTCGGCGGGCCAGCCGGACCGGCGTCACCACCTGCCGGGTGACCAGCCAGGTCAGCCCGCCCACCAGGACCAGGAGCAGCGAGCCGCCGGTGAGCAGGGCGCGCTGGACCAGCGACAGAGTGCGCTCCTCCTCCGTCATCGGGAAGAGGTAGTACAGCGTGTACGTGCCGCCGTCCGCGGGCAGGGTGAGCGGCGCGCCGGTGACGACGCCCGGCCGGTCCTTCTTGCCGGACTGGTCGTCATAGCGGATCACCGAGTAGGTCCACGACACGCCACTCGAGTCCGCGGCCTCGACCCGCCGGCGCAGCTGCACCGGGATGCTGTCACTGCGCACGCCTTGGGTGTTGCGGGTGCCGCTACCTGCGGCGGTCCCGGTACTCGACCCCGCGATCGGGCCGGTCAGGACGACGTCGTACCCCTGGACCGTGCCGCGCTGGACGATGCTGGCGACCAGCTGGGTGAGCTGGGTGCTGGAGTCGAACTCGGTGCCGCTCGCCCCCGACAGCCGGCGCTGGGCGTCCTGGGCCCCGCGAGTGGCCTCGGCGACCGACGAGTCGGTCTTCGCGTCGACCAGACCGTCAGTGACCTGCCGGAGCAGGATCCAGCCGACCAGGCTGATCACGATCGTGGACAGCACCAGGGTGCTGACGACGACGCGCGCCTGGATCGACCTGCGCCAGAACGCCCACTCGACCCTCAAGCGCCGGACCTGCGGACGGGGATTCACGTGGGCCTACGACGTTCCGGCCTTGTAGCCGACTCCGCGGACGGTGAGCACGATCTCCGGGTTCTCGGGGTCGCGCTCGACCTTCGACCGGAGACGCTGCACGTGCACGTTGACCAGCCGGGTGTCGGCCGCGTGCCGGTAGCCCCACACCTGCTCCAGCAGCACGTCGCGCGTGAAGACCTGCCAGGGCTTGCGCGCCAGGCAGACGAGCAGGTCGAACTCCAGCGGGGTCAGCCCGATCCGCTCGCCCTCGCGGGTGACGGTGTGGCCGGCGACGTCGATCGACAGGTTGCCGATCGTCAACGCCTCCGGCGCCGGGTCGTCGACCCGGCGTACCCGGGCGCGGATCCGCGCCACCAGCTCCTTGGGCTTGAACGGCTTGACCACGTAGTCGTCGGCGCCGGACTCGAGCCCGACGACCACGTCGACCGTGTCGCTCTTGGCGGTGAGCATCACGATCGGGACGCCGGACTCGGCCCGGATCTCGCGACAGACGTCGATCCCGTTCTTGCCCGGAAGCATCAGGTCGAGCAGGACGACGTCGGGGCGGAACTCCCTCATGACTCCGAGCGCCGCGTCACCGGTCGCGCAGACCCGGGGCTCGAACCCCTCGTTGCGCAGCACGATCGTGAGCATCTCCGAGAGCGCTGCGTCGTCGTCGACGACGAGCACCCTCGCGCGGCTCGCTTCCGTGTTCACCATCGCCCCTGCTCGACCTGCTCCACTCTCAGTAGCGGTAGTGGTCCGACTTGTACGGACCCTCCGGTGACACACCGAGGTAGGCCGCCTGATCCTCGGTGAGCTGCGTCAGCGACACCCCGAGCGCCGAGAGGTGCAGCCGGGCGACCTCCTCGTCGAGGTGCTTGGGCAGCGTGTAGACACCGACCGGGTACTGGTCGGACTTCGTGAACAGCTCGATCTGCGCCAGCACCTGGTTGGTGAACGAGTTCGACATCACGAACGACGGGTGGCCGGTCGCGTTGCCCAGGTTCATCAGACGGCCCTCGGACAGCACGATGATCGAGGTGCCGCCGGGGAACGTCCAGACGTCGACCTGCGGCTTGACCGTCTTGCGGACGACGCCCTCGAAGGTCTCGAGCCCGGCCATGTCGATCTCGTTGTCGAAGTGGCCGATGTTGGCGATGATCGCCTGGAACTTCATCCGCTGCATCTGCTCGACCGTGACGACGTCCTTGTTGCCGGTCGCGGTGATGATGATGTCGGCGGTCGAGATGACCTCGTCGAGCGTCGAGACCTGGTAGCCGTCCATGGCCGCCTGGAGCGCGCAGATCGGGTCGATCTCGGTGACGATGACGCGAGCACCCTGGCCGCGGAGCGACTCGGCGCAGCCCTTGCCGACGTCGCCGTACCCGCAGACGACGGCGACCTTGCCGCCGATCAGGACGTCGGTGGCGCGGTTGAGGCCGTCGATCAGCGAGTGCCGGCAGCCGTACTTGTTGTCGAACTTGGACTTCGTGACCGAGTCGTTGACGTTGATGCCGGGGAAGAGCAGCGAGCTCTCCTTCATCATGTCGTAGAGCCGCAGCACGCCGGTGGTGGTCTCCTCGGTGACGCCCATGATCTCGTTGGCGACCGAGGTCCAGCGGTTGGAGTCGGCGGCCAGCGACTCGTTGAGGACCTGGAACACGACCCGCTGCTCAGTGCTGGTGGCGGAGTCGACGGCCGGAGCCTTGCCGGACTTCTCGGCGTCGACGCCGAGGTGGACCAGCATGGTGGCGTCACCGCCGTCGTCGAGGATCATGTTGGCGAACTCGCCGTTCGGCCACAGCAGGATCTGCTGGGTGCACCACCAGTACTCCTCCAGCGTCTCGCCCTTCCAGGCGAAGACGGGGACGCCCTGCGGGTTCTCCGCCGTGCCCTCGGGGCCGACGACGACGCCCGCCGCTGCGTGGTCCTGCGTCGAGAAGATGTTGCACGACGCCCAGCGGACCTCGGCACCGAGTGCCGTCAGCGTCTCGATGAGGACGGCGGTCTGGATCGTCATGTGCAAGGAGCCGGCGATCCGGGCACCGGCGAGCGGCTTGGAGTCGCCGTACCGTTCGCGCATCGCCATCAGGCCGGGCATCTCGTGCTCGGCGAGCTCGATCTCGGCGCGGCCGTAGTCGGCCAGGCTCAGGTCGGCAACCTTGAAGTCCATGTGTGTCCTTAACGTCGTCTTGAATACCGTTCCAGCGTACCGGTGCGGCGGCTGACGGCCCGGTCGGTGGCCGGGCTAGCGGCCCAGCCCGACGCCGAGATACGCCACCGCGTACATCCCGGTCGCCATCAGGCTCGCGTACCGCGCCAGCTCCTCGCCCGGTGGAGCCTCCAGGGTCTCCACGCGGACCTCGTGCTCACGGGCCGCCTCCACCAGGCGGTTCCGCTGCTCGCGCAACGACGCGTCGTCGGAGCCGTCGTCCAGGATCACCAGGACCGGCCGCGCCTCGGTCTCCTCGGCATCCGCGAACGGATCGGCGAACACATCGAGCTCACGGGTGGCCGAGACCACCGGCAGCAGCTGCTCGGCGTCGCCGGCCAGGGCTGCGCGCCCGCTGGTGCGGCGCAGCGACTCCGCGACCCGACGGGCAGCCCGGGCGGCCAGGACGGTGCCGCCCCAGAGCAGCGGGGTGGCGTCGGCGAGGCCGATCGCCAGGATCTTGGCGGGGTTCACCGCCAGGTCGCGGTACGGCGAGCAGGAGATCGCGACGTCGTCGAGCGCGCGCGCCACGGCCTCCGGCTCGGTCTCGGGCCCGAGGTCGAGCCGGTCGAGGAGCTCGAGCAGGACGACCGCCATGGCGAGCTGGTCGCCGGCCGAGGTCGGCAGCACCGTGGTGTCGCGGCCCACGGCGTGCTGCGCGACCAACGAGTCGGGGGCGCAGGCGACGACCAGCCGGCAGCCCCGGCGGACCGCCTCGGCGACCGCGGACGCGGCGCCGGTGTCGCTGCCGTCGGGTGCGAGCACCACGACGAGGTCGAGGGCGCCCGCCCACCCGGGCAGGCTCGGGCCGGGCCAGGCGACGAACGGGACCGGACACCAGGGCTCCAGCACGGCCCGCAGCAGTCGTGAGTCGGGGCCGGCCGCAACGACCGCCCGGGGACGGCCTTCGTCGACAGACGCAGCGATGGCCTTCTCGATGGCCTCGGCCGCGGCGGCGGCCTCCCGGCGCACGCGCGAGCCGGCCTCGGCCAGGTCACGGAGGGCTCCGTCAGCGGTGGCGAGAGCGGCTTCGTCGTCGAGGCGGCTGTCGTCGAACACCTGCACCATCGAGGTCTCCTAGGAACCGTCCGCAGTGGGGCCCGGACGCCGCGCCTCGTCGACGAGGAGCACCGGGATGTCGTCGCGCACCGGGTACGCGAGGCCGCACGCCGTACACACGAGCTCCGAGGCTGCGTCGTCGGCCGCGAGCCCACCGTGACAGTCGGGGCAGACGATGATCTCCAGGAGCGCTGGGTCGAGGTTCATAGCTGCATTGTTCACGATCTGCTCCTGATGGTTGCCAACACGCTGTCACGGAGTTCGGCCAGCACGGCCGGTTCGGCCGCTTCGGCGTTGAGCCGGAGCAGGGGTTCGGTGTTCGAGGCACGCACGTTGAACCACCAGTCGCGGTGAGTCACCGTGAGTCCGTCGAGGTGGTCGACCTCCACTCCGTCGCGACCGGCGTACTCCTTCTCGAGCTGCTCGAGCACGCCGCCCTGGTCCTCGACGGTGGAGTTGAGCTCCCCCGTCGCGTGGAACCGGTGGTACCGGTCGAGCAGCGCCGACAGGGGTCCGTCGAACTCGGCCAGGGCCGCGAGAGCGTGCAGCGCGGCCAGCATGCCGGAGTCGGCGCGCCAGAAGTCACGGAAGTAGAAGTGGCCGGAGTGCTCCCCGCCGAAGATCGCGTCGGTCTCGGCCATGGTCGCCTTGATGAACGAGTGCCCGACGCGCGTGCGGACCGGGGTGCCGCCGAGCTCGGTCACGATCTCCGGCACCGCCCGAGACGTGATCAGGTTGTGGATCACCGAGGCGCCAGGCTCCCTGGCCAGCTCGCGGGCCGCGATCAGCGCGGTGAGCACGGAGGGGCTGACGATCTCGCCGCGCTCGTCGACCAGGAAGCACCGGTCGGCGTCGCCGTCGAAGGCGAGGCCGATGTCGGCGCCGACCTCGCGCACCTTCGCCTGGAGGTCGGCGACGTTCGCCGCCTCGATCGGGTTCGCCTCGTGGTTCGGGAAGCTGCCGTCGAGCTCGAAGTACAGCGGCACCAGGTCGAGGTCGAGGCCCCCCAGGACTGCCGGTGCGGTGTGGCCGGCCATCCCGTTGCCGGCGTCGACGACGACCTTCAGCCGGCGGCCGGTGATGGGCACCAAGGAGAGCAGGTGAGCCGCATAGTCCGCGAGAACGTCAGCCTCGCCGACAGAGCCCCGGCGGGGGGACGAAGGCAGGTGGCCGGAGGCGACGCGGTCGCGGATCTCTCCCAGTCCAGTGTCGGCGCCGAGCGGTACGGCGTGGGCCCGGCACAGCTTGATCCCGTTGTACTGCGCGGGATTGTGGCTCGCGGTGAACATCGCGCCCGGCAGCCCGAGGCTGCCCGAGGCGAAGTAGAGCTGGTCGGTGGACGCCAGCCCGATCAACGTGACGTCGGCTCCGGCGGCCGCTGCACCCTCGGCGAAGGCGCGCGCCATCCCCGGTGACGAGGGCCGCATGTCATGGCCTACGACCACGCCGGACGACTCGGCTCCGGTGACCGCGACGAAGGCGGCGCCGGTGGCGCGCGCCAGGCTCTCGTCGATCTGCTCCGGCACGAGGCCGCGGACGTCGTACGCCTTGAACACGGCAGAGAGGTTGGCCGGGTCCGTGGTGGGAGGCATGGTCGGAACCCTACTCGGGAGCGGCCGGGCCTCGGGGGCTCAGTCCTCCAGCGTGGGTACGGAGCGCAGGTGGCCGCGCCGGCCGGCCTGCGGCTCCGGCTGGTACGGCACGCCGGCGGGGGCGGCGACGACGTCGGGGGTCGGCGCCGGCCGGGCTGCCTCGCGCACCGCGTCGGCGAGCGCGAGCAGGTCGTCGGACGACGGACCGAGGGCGTTCGGGTCCGGCGCGAGCCGGAGGATCTCCCACCCGCGCGGGGCGCTCAGCCGGTCGCTGTGGGCGTCGCAGAGGTCGTACGCGTGCGGCTCGGCGTACGTCGCCAGGGGGCCGAGGACGGCGGTCTGGTCGGAGTAGACATAGGTGAGCGTGGCCACGGCTGCCCGTGCACAGGCGGTCTTCGAGCAGCGACGGGTGGGACTCACGAGGCAGACGGTACCCGCTCCACGGCACGGCCACGACTAGGCTCGCGGTGTGAGTTCACGAGGGGTCCCCGTCAGTCGCCGGACCAGCCGTCGAAGGGATCTCCGCGGGCGCGGTATGCGTGGTCCTGAAGTGCTGCCGGGCCCGTTGTCACCGCGTGGTGTGCCGCGTACCCGCAGCAAGAGCGAGGAGTTCGACTCGCTGGTCCTCGACGTGGTGGAGGACCTCGAGGAACGCTGGGCAGCGGAGCTGGCGCAGGTCGAGTTCGCGGTCGAGGAGACCCCGCTCGTGCCCGACGACTGGACCGCCAACACGGTGCCACTCGCCACCCTGGTGCGCGGGACAGCCACGACACCCACCCGCCTGGTGCTCTTCCGTCGACCGATCGAGCTCCGGTCGGAGACCCGGGCGGACCTCTCTGCGATGGTGCTCACCGTGCTCGTCGAGCAGGTCTCCGAGCTCCTCGGCCGACCGCCGGAGGAGATCGACCCGCGCTACGACTCCGAGGACGACTAGCGCGACCCGGGTACGACGCCCGGTAGGGCGAGCCGCACCGGCAGCGTGACCAGCGGCGTCGTCGCGATCCCGGTCGGACCGGCGTAGGTCGCGGCACCGTGCACGTTGCCCTCGACCGGGGTGACCACGACGTAGACGGCACGCCGGCCGGGTGTCCACGTCGCCGTGGCGGCCGGAGTGACGGTGAGCTCGTCCGTTGCCAGTCGCCGCCCGTTGCGGCCGTAGCCGGCCACGTTGACGGTCGCGCCGCCGGCTCCGGCCGTGAGTTGGACGGTCGTGCGCGACCCGGTCAGGACCGGCGCGGCAGCCGGTCCGGTGAGGGGCTCTGCGACGGCGGCGTACGACACGTCGGCGCCGCGCGTGGACCGCACCGTGGCGACCACCGGCACCTGGGAGGTCAGCCGTACTGCGGTCGCCTCGTTCTTGGCGAAGAGGTCGGACACGTCCACGACCTGCACGGTGCCCGGGGCCACGTTCACGGTCTGGAACCCCGACGGCACGAAGGTGCCGCCCTCGCCGCTCACCTGCAGATCGACGAGCGCCTCGAGCTCCGACGGGTTCGCGACCAGGAGCGTCCGGCCCTTCGCTTCGGCGGGCAGACCGGCCAGCCGGATCAGCCGGCGCGGCTGGTCGCTGCCCGTCAGCCACTCGAGGCCCATCGGTACGCCGGCCCGCGGGGCGAGTCGGTCTGCGACCGCGGCTACCACCCGACCGCGTGACGCCTGCACGTTGACGGCGAGCTCGTCGTTGCCCGGCGCGGCGTCCCCGAGGAAGATCTGTGTGGTCTCGCCCGGCGCCACGGTGATGCCGCGAGTGTCGAGGCTCTCGATCTCGCCGTCCTCGCCGAGCACGCGCACGTCGACCACGGCAGGGCCGGGGTCGACGTTGGTGACGGTCACGGCGGACTCGTGGTCGAAGCTCGCGCCGGCCCCGACGAACCACCAGTCCGCACGCGGCGCGGCGCAGGCGGCGACGGCCGTGTCGGAGCCCTGGACGTCGCTGCGGTAGCCGAACAGTCCGGCGGCCACGTCACCCGATGCGTCGAGCAGGGGTGCCGGCGAGCCGGGCACCTGGACCACGGCGCCGCGACGTACCGAGGCCACTTTCTCGTTGACCGTCAGAGTCCCCTCGTCACCGAGCTCGTCGACGGGTGCCAGCCCCACCTGCACCTTCGCGCGTGAGGTCGCACCAGGGACGTCGGTGGCATCCGGGCAGGCGAGCTGGGTGCGGTTCACGAACGTCCCGGCCGAGGGCCGGTCGACGTCCTGCGGCTCGGGGCTGCGGCTGAGGGCGACGACCAGGGCGGCCGCGACCAGGACCGCCAGCGCAGCCAGCACGCCGCTGTCGAGGCCCGGTCGGCGGGACGGAGCGATCCGGCGCCCGCCCTTCGCAGGGGTGGTCATCGCGTCACCTTCCGGGTGGGCGCGGCCAGCACCAGCGCAACGAGGATCGCGAGCGCCTGCACGCCGAGCAGCCACGGGCGCAGCGACGACTCGACGGGCTCGAGGGCCGCGTCGGAACCGTCGACCTGAAGCTGCCAGGCACGGGCCCCAGCACCAGCGCTGGCGGGCGCGATCCCGCTGACGGTGTCGAGGTTCCCGGCCAGCTGACCGTCGACGGGGCGCGGTGCATAGACGAACCCGACTCCGAACTTCGCC
Source organism: uncultured Actinomycetota bacterium (assembly GCA_963768905.1). Lineage (GTDB taxonomy): Bacteria > Actinomycetota > Actinomycetes > Propionibacteriales > Nocardioidaceae > Nocardioides_B. Next base: position 444,278 of record CAVYJQ010000005.1, read on the forward strand.
AGTTCCGCGATGTCCTGGGGCTGGGGGGCAGTGACCAGGCGCGCGACCAGGTCGGTCAGCGGCTCCTGCTGCTCGGCCCGAGGCAGGACGCTGTCGTCGCCGGTGCGCAGTCCAGGACCGCGCACGACGACGTGCGAGAAGCCTGAGGTCCGGTCACCGCGCAGTACCAGCACTCCCGACAGCGGGTCGGCTGCAGCGGCGTCCGCCATGTACGGCGGGACGGAGCTGCCCGGCCGCCGCTCCAGCGGGTCGTCGGAGCCGTCCAGTCCCCACCAGGCCAGCCCGGCCACGGGCGCGAGCAACGCCACCACGACCACCAGCGCCCCGACCGGCTGGCGCCAGCCGAACGCGCTGCCGGACAGCTGGTCGCGGATGCCGGAGCCCGCGATGACCGCGGCACAGATGGCGGCAGCCTGCGCGAGCAGGACGGGAACGCCGAGCCAGACCGGGTGTGCCTGCTCGGTCGTGTCGAGGGTGACCACCGTGCCGCTGAGCAGGGAGGCCGTGCCGAGAGCGAGGACGACGACCAGCCAGGCGCCGAGCACGCGCGGCCTGGTGTCGCGGCGGGCCAGCGACCCGACTGCGGCCAGCACCACGCCCAGGCCGAGCCACCAGGGAGCGCCGGCCGAGCCCGGGCGACCGACGACGAGGTCCAGCCAGGTCACCGGGTCATGCAGCACCGGCGCCGCCAGCCCCGCCTCGACGAGGAACGCGCCGGCACCTTGGTGGCTCCAGACCGCGATGCTCCAGGGCAGCAGCAGGACCAGGGTCATCAGCACCGGCGTGACCAGCGGCAGCCAGGAGGCACGAGGACGCCAGATCGCGGGGGCGATGGCCAGGCCGGAGCCGAGCACGAGAACCACGAGCAGTGCGGAGATGAGCAGGGTGAGCGGCGCGAAGGCGGCCATCACCGCCAGGAACAGGGCCGCCCGCCAGGCGGCGCGCCAGCGACGGTCCGCTGCCTCGCCGGGCACCAGGAACAGCGCGGCATGGGCCAGCCACGGCAGCACGAGCGCCACGACCAGGGTGCCGAGCCGCCCCTCCTGGACGACACCGGTCAGCACCGGCAGCAGCCCGTAGGCGAGGCCACCCCACAGAGCCGCGGATCGCGAGTCCGAGAGCCGCAGCAGGAACCGGTACCCGCCGAACGCTGCCAGCGGCACCGCCAACAGGAAGAGCACGTCGATCACGAGCCACGCCTTGCCGAGCAGCAGCGTGCCCAGGAGCGCCAGGGGCAGCAGGTACGGCGCAGCCGGCGCCGACGAGCCGGTGCCGAGGTCGTGGCCGGTCGCGAGGTAGGTCGACCACCAGTGGGCGGCGCTCGCCGGTGCAGGCAACAGCGCGCCCCCGGCGAGGGCTCCGGTGCCCAGCATCCCGCGGGCTGCCACGAAGGCGAGGACCACCAGCAGCACGAAGACACCGATCACCGGGTTGGTCACCAGCCGCGCCACCAGGCCGGTGTCCTCGGGGAGGTTCTGCGCCTCGGGATCGACCGGACCGGTGTCCATCGCGCCGAGCGAGCGCGATCGCCGAGCCGCCGACAGGTCGGATGCCTGGTGGGCGACGGCGGCGGCCACGTCGCTGACGAAGTCGAGGCCGTGCCGGTACGGGAGCCAGACGGGAGCCAGCAGGTGCCGGACCTCGCCGTGCGAGACCGTCGCCGTCCGCCGCCGGTGTCGCCGGCCGGACCACACCCGCCAGGGCTGCCCGTAGACCGCAGCGACGGCAGCGAGCTCGTCGGCGGCCTCACCCGGCGAGCGGACGAGCAGGAACCCCAGCACCCGGAGCAGGCTGCCGAGCAGCAGCCGCACGCCCCGGAACGGCAGTGACCGCGCCGAACCGTTCACGAGCAGGGTGTACAGGGCGGCCTGACGCTCGCTTCGTCGGAAGTGCCGACCGGTCAGCTCGGTGCGACGGACACCGCGGTGCGCCGCCTCGACGTGGAAGACGACAGCGTCGGGGACGACGATCGTGCGGTGGCCGGCACGGGCGGCGCGCCACCCGAAGTCGAGGTCGTTGCCGAAGATCGGGAGCCGCCGGTCGAAGCCGAGCTGCTCGAGCACCGAACGGCGGACCAGCATGCCGGCGGTGTTCACGGCGAGCACGTCGCGCACCCGGTCGTGCTGGCCCTGGTCGTACTCGCCTCGCTCGAGGCCGGTCTCTCGTCGGCCTGTGCCGCTGACGGTCACGCCGACCTCGAGCAACCGCCGCAGCGACGGCCACTCCCTCAGCTTGGGGCCGAGGACGTCGACGGTGGGGTTCGCCTCGGCCGCCGCGAGCAGCTGCTCGAGAGCCTGCGGGTCGGGCGCGCTGTCGTCGTGGAGGAGCCACACCCAGTCGCCGTCAGCGGCGGGGACGGCGCCGAGCGCAGAGGCAACGGCCTCGCCGTACGGCGTCCGCGTCGGCGCGCTCAGCACGGACTCGGCGCCGAGGCGGTCGGTCAGCAGGGACGCACTCGCGTCGGTGCTGCCGGTGTCGATCGCGACCACGCGGTCCGGCTGCCGCGTCTGGGCAGTGAGCCCGTCGAGGACAGCCGGCAACCAGCGCGCTCCATCGTGGCTCACCAGGAGCGCCGTCACCGTTGCTGTCACGGCGCCCAACCCTAGTCACCCACTCACCCCCGGGAAGAATCCGCCAACCGTCAGGTTGGCCACACCCCGGGGGTGCGCGTCAGACAGCCTGCTTCTTGACCTTCCGGCGCTCTCGCTCGGAGAGACCACCCCAGATGCCGAACCGCTCGTCGTTGGAGAGTGCGTACTCCAGGCACTCCCCGCGGACGTCACAGGTCAGGCACACGCGCTTGGCCTCTCTGGTCGAGCCGCCCTTCTCCGGGAAAAACGCCTCGGGGTCGGTCTGCGCGCACAAGGCCCGCTCCTGCCAACCAAGTTCCTCGGCGTTCCCGTCGAGTACATACAGTTCTCGCACGGCGTTCTCACTTTCGACCCATGAGACCCCCGAGGGCCCCGCTCCCATTAGCCCGTCAACAATGACGTCCAAGACGCCTTGTTCCTCCACGCTAGTGCGGATTCGTTCGGAGTGTGACCTAAACGAATAACACTGTGGGAATTACACGCCTGTCGTGCAGAGGAAGTCAAGCGAAAGTCTGCTATACGCCCACCCGTTCACCCGAGATGGCCCGAACGGGCTATACCCAGCGAGGAACCCGATGAGTCATACGCCCGAATCCCCCGCCACCAGCGGCTCGAAAGTCCCGCTCCCCGGCCGGGTCACCGTGCTGTCCGGGGGCGTCGGTGGTGCGCGCTTCCTCCAGGGTCTCCTGCATCGGATCTCGAGCAGCGACTCGGCCACCGAGGTCACCGTGGTGGCGAACACCGCCGACGACCTCTGGCTGCACGGGCTGAAGGTCTGCCCCGACCTCGACACGGTGATGTACACGCTCGGCGGTGGCATCGACGCCGAGCGCGGCTGGGGGCGCACCGACGAGACCTGGAACGCCAAGGAGGAGCTGGCGGCGTACGGCGTGGAGCCGACGTGGTTCGGGCTGGGCGACCGCGACCTGGCCACGCACCTCGTCCGCACGCAGATGTTGGAGGCCGGGTACCCGCTGTCCGCGGTGACCGAGGCCCTGTGTCGACGCTGGCAGCCCGGCGTGCGGCTTCTGCCGATGAGCGACGACCGCGTCGAGACCCACATCGTGATCGACGACGCCGACGAGCCTTCGGGGCAGCGGGCCGTGCACTTCCAGGAGTACTGGGTGCGCCTGGGGGCCTCGGTGCCGGCGCGCGCCGTCGTGCCGGTCGGCCTCGACAAGGCGACGCCCGCGCCAGGCGTGGTCGAGGCGATCACCGGCGCGGACCTCGTCCTGGTGCCGCCGTCCAACCCGGTCGTCTCGGTGGGCACCATCCTCGGCGTCGCCGGGATCCGCGAGGCCCTCACCCAGACGTCGGCGCCAGTCATCGGCGTCTCCCCCATCGTCGCCGGCAACCACGTGCGCGGGATGGCGCACCAGCTGCTCACCTGCATCGGGGTCGAGGTCAGCGCCGCCGGGGTCGCCGAGCACTACGGCGCGCGCACGAGCGGCGGCGTGCTCGACGGGTGGCTGGTCGACGAGTCGGACGCCGCCGACGTTGCTCGCGTCGAAGCGGCGGGGATCGGCTGCCGCGCCGTACCGCTGATGATGACCGACCACGACGCCACCGCGTCGATGGTGGACGCGGCAGTCGCACTGTCGGGCCGCGCGTGACCATCAGCCTGCTGCCCGTCGACGGCATCGGCGAGGTGCGCGAGGGCGACGACCTGGCAGCCCTCCTCGTCCAGGCGTGCGGCACTGCGGGACTGCAGGACGGCGACATCCTGGTGCTGACGAGCAAGGTGGTCAGCAAGGCCGAGGGACGGGCCGTGACCGCGGAGCGTGCGGAGCTGCTCGCCGGCGAGACCGACCGGGTGGTGGCCCGCCGCGGCGGAACCGTCATCGTGCGCACGCATCACGGCCTGGTGATGGCGGGGGCAGGCATCGACGCGTCGAACGTCGAGGCGGGCACGTCGCTGCTGCTGCCCCGTGACCCGGACGGCTCCGCGCGCGCCCTGCGTGAGCGGCTGCGCGAACTGACCGGCCTCAACCTGGGGGTGCTCGTGTCCGACACCGCCGGGCGGGCGTGGCGAACGGGCCAGACCGACCTGGCCATCGGCGCGGCCGGCATCGAGGTGCTCCACACCTACGCGGGGCGGGTCGACGACTACGGCAACGACCTCGTGGTCACGGCCCCCGCCGTCGCCGACGAGATCGCCGGGGCCGGCGACCTGGTCAAGGGCAAGCTCGGGCGACGGCCGGCAGCAGTCGTGCGCGGCCTCGGCGATCTCGTCCTTCCCGAGGGCGAGCACGGACCTGGCGCGGTCGCGCTGGTGCGCCCGGAGGGGCAGGACATGTTCGGCCTGGGCGCCCGCGAAGCCGTGCTCGCCGCGCTCGGTTCGTCCGCCGGCGACCTCCGCGGTTTCGGGGGCGCGGCCTCGGCCGACGAGGTCGCGGACGTCCTCGTCGGCCTTGCCGACGGCAGGGTCGAGATCGCGGATGGCGCGGTCGTCGTCGACCTTCCCGCAGTCGACCAACGGGAGCTCGGCCGGCGCGAGGCTAGGGTCACCGCCGCGGCCTTCGCTCTCGGATGGGTGGCCGAGGCGCCGTGGGAAGGCACGCGGCTCCGATTCCGCTCGCGTACTCCGTAGACTGTCCGACCGTACGACCTGATCCCACGCGCACCCAGAGCTGGAGACCGAATCACCCATGGCCAAGCCCAAGGACAAGGACCGTCGCGCAGTCGTCGAGCAGATGCGCCGCGAGCAGAAGCGCGCTGAGAAGCGCCGGACGAACCTGATCATCTCGATCAGCGCCGTCGCTGCCCTCGCGATCATCGCGTTCCCCGCCTGGCAGCTGTTCCAGCAGGAGCAGGCCGCGGCCGGCGACCTCGAGACGCTCGGCGTCCCCGCAGCGCAGGCCGGATGCCAGGACGTGATCACCAAGGAAGCGGCCGGCAACAACGACCACCGCGAAGAGGGCTCGCCGATCGTCTACCCGGAGGCTCCGCCCGCGTTCGGCCCGCACTACCCGCAGGCCGCTGGGTTCGCCCGCAAGTACTACACCGCGCAGGACCGCCCCGCGGTGGCCACGCTCGTGCACAACCTCGAGCACGGCTACAACATCCTTTGGTACGACGACACCGTCGCGGGCGACACCAAGCAGCTGGGTGCCGTGAAGGCGATCGCGCAGAAGTTCGAGGGCGACGACTTCAGTGACAAGTTCATCGTTGCGCCGTGGACCGAGGAAGACGGCCCGGCGTTCCCGGACGGCGCGCACGTCGCCCTGACCCACTGGTCGATGGGCGAGGGAGACGCGGGCGAGAACCAGGTCGGCGTGTGGCAGTACTGCGACGCCCCGAGCGGTGAGGTCGTCAACACGTTCGTCGAGGACTACCCCTACACCGACTCGCCCGAGCCGAACGCAATGTGACGTTGCCACTCCATGCGTGACGAGATCTCGTTGTTGCTGATCGGCTTCGCGTCCGCGCTGATCCCGATCATCAACATCGAGGCCTACCTCTCCGTGCGCGCCGCGGTGGCCACGGTCGAGATGATCTGGGTGCTGGCGCTGCTGGCCGCGATCGGGCAGATGATCGGCAAGCTGGTCTGGTACTACCTCGGCGCGAGTGCGCTCAACTGGGGATGGCTGCGCCGCCGGGCGGCGAAGCCCAAGAACGCCGCGCGGTTGGAGATCTGGCGGTTGCGCACGCAGCAGCGTCCGGTGCTCACCGGACTGCTGGTGTTCGTCTCGGCGTTCACCGGCTTCCCGCCGTTCGCCGTCCTGTCCGTGCTCGCCGGGCAGCTTCGAATGAGCCTGACGCTGTTCATCACGCTCGGCCTGGCCGGCCGCTGGCTGCGGTTCGCGGCGGTGCTCGGCGGCGCGTCGTGGCTCAGCGAGATGATGCGCTAGCCCGAGTTCCGCCTCAGGGCGCGGTCTCGCCGCAGGGCACTCGGGAGCCAGGCTCCAGGGTGCCTACCACGTGGGCCTCGTCCCCTACCGCCACGTCGTGGATCCGGACGTCGGCCGCGACGCTCGCGCCCGGGCCGAGCACGCAGCTCTCTACCTCGGCCCCCTCCCCGACTGTTGCGCCCGGCATCAGCACCGACCCGGTCACGACGGCACGCGCGCCGACCGAGGCGCCAGCGGCAACGGTCGTGCCGCCCGCCAGCGTGGCCGAGGGTGAGACCGTCGCGGCCGCGTCGACCCAGGCATCGCCCGGCTCGCGGTCGGTCGCGGGGCTGGTGGCCGTTCCGAGCACCAGGTCGCGTGAGGCCGCCACCAGGGCGGTCGGAGTCCCGACGTCCCGCCAGTACGCCTTCTCCACGTAGCCGACCACCACGGCCCCGCTCGCGACCAGACCCGGGAACGTCTCGCGCTCGACCGAGACCACCCGACCGGCGGGGATCGTGTCGACCACGCTGCGTCGGAAGACGTAGCAACCGGCGTTGATCTGCGAGCTCACCGGATCGTCGGACTTCTCCACGAACGCGATCACCCGCCCGGCCGAGTCGGTGGGGACGCATCCGAACGGACGGGCGTCCTCGACCTCCACCAGGTGGAGTGACACGTCGACGGGGCGCCCGTCGCGCGGGGTCGCGAAGTCGTCGAGCTGGGCCCGGAGGTCGTGGCCGGAGAGGACGTCGCCGTTGAGCACCACGACGGCTCCGTCGGGGTCTCCGTCGAGCGCGTCGGCGACGTTGCGGATCGCGCCACCCGTGCCGAGCGGCTCCTGCTCCTGCACGTAGGTGAGCCGGACCCCCCAGCGGCTGCCGTCGCCGAGGACCGGCTCGAACAGGTCGGCCCGGTACGACGTCGCGAGCACCACGTGTCCCACGCCCGCTGCCGCGAGGCGGCTGATCTGGTGCTCGAGGAACGGCACGCCGCCGACCTCGAGCAGGTGCTTGGGCCGGCGTTCGGTCAGCGGAAGCAGGCGGGTGCCGAAGCCACCGGCGACGATGACGGCCTCAGCCTGGCCTGCTGGTCCCGGAGTCGACATGAGCGGCATCCTGCCATTCCGTACAGTGCGCCCATGAGCAGCCCCGCACCCTCCCCTCGTACTCCGGCGACGTTCGCCGACGCGCTGAGCGCCCAGCTCCGACTGGACCCGGCCCGCCCGCTGGTCACGTTCTACGACGACGCCACGGGCGAGCGGATCGAGCTCTCGGTCACGACATACGCCAACTGGGTCGCCAAGACCGCCGGGCTGCTCCAGGACGAGCTCGACATCGAGCGCGGCGCGCTGGTGCTCGTCGACCTCCCCACGCACTGGCTCGGCGCGGTCTGGCTGGGCGCAGTGTTGACGCTGGGCGCCACCGTGGCCTTCGACCGCGATCGCGCCGGCGACGCCGACCTGGTGGTGTGCGGTCCGGAGTCGCTCGCAGAGCTCGCCCCACGCGCCGCCGAGATCCCCGTCGTCGCGCTCTCCCTGCGTCCGCTCGGAGCGCGCTTCGCCGAGGCGCTCCCGGCCGGGGTCATCGACTACGGGGCTGTGGTGCTGGGACAGCCCGACTCGTTCATCTCCTACGACCCGCCGGCTGCCGAGGACGCGGCGGTGGCGGACGGCGCCGAGACCCGTACGCAGGCCGAGGTGCTGTCGGACGCACAGACCGCTGGAACCGTCGGCTCGCACGGACGACTGCTCACCGACGTGAACCCGTGCGCGCCCGGTGGTGTCGCGACTCTGCTCGGCCCGCTGCTCGCAGGCGGTGGGACGGTGTGGGTGCGCCACCCCGACGAGTCCCAGTGGGCCAAGCGGTACGACGCGGAGCGTGCCACCGCCGAGCTCCGGACCGCCTAGTCGCCCAGGTCGTACTTGCTGAAGCCGTCGGCGACGAACCGCCTCGGGCCGAAGCCGGTCGACGTACCCGGAAGCAGCCACAGCCGGCCGTTGGCCTTGGTCCGGGCGAGAACATCAGCCAGACCGTCGCCGTCGACGTCACCCGCTCCGAGCAGCCAGTCGTAGCCCGCCGTCTTCGTGGGGACCGACTTCGGGGTGGTGAGCCCGCCCGGCCCGTTGCCGGGGTAGAGCACGAGGCTGCCGTCGGACTTGCGCAGCAGGCTGTCCGGCGAGCCGTCGGCATTCCAGCGCCCCACACCCACGTGGTTGGCTGCGCCGATCGCCGACCGGGCCACGTAGCTGGTGCGGAAGCGGGTGCCACCGTTGCCGGGGTAGATCCGCATGGCCGCGCCGGCGGGCTGGCCCATCAGGTCCGGGTAGCCGTCGCCCGTGATGTCACCGACGGCAGCGACGAGGCCGACCTTGCCCCAGCCCTTCGATGCGACGACGGGGGCTGCGAAACCTCCGCTTCCGTTGCCGGCGCGGAAGAGCAGGTCCCCGGTCGAGGCCTGGCGGGTCATCAGGTCGCCGTGGCCGTCGCCGTTCCAGTCCCCCACGTTGAGGATGAGGTTCGTGTCGGAGAGTGCGACCCCAGCCGGGGCCACCCCCTCGATGGCGGTGCCGCCGCGGTTCGCGAACACGACGAGCGCACCCTTCGCGTTCCGACCGATCAGGTCGTTGGACGAACCGAACACCGGGCCCGCGGGCGCCAGGAAGCTCAGCCCGGAGAACGACGTGTACGGACCGAAGCGCGTGGTCAGACCGCCGGCGCCGTCGCCCGGGTAGATGAAGGTCTTCTGCGACTTCTTGGCGCGCGCCACGATGTCGGCCCGACCGTCGTTGGTCAGGTCACCCATTGCGGTCACCACGTCGAAGCCGGCCCAGCTGCCCGGCAGGGCGACCGGCGTACCGAGAGCCGCCTGCCCACGCCCCGGCACCAGCAGGAGCGAGGAGCCTTGCCGCACCAGGAGGTCGACCTTGCCGTCACCGTTGAGGTCGCCGGCTCCCGAGGTCGACTGGTAGGCGCTCCAGTCGGCGGCGAGCACCTTGGCCCGCGCGAAGGAGCCGGTGCCGCGGCCCGGGTGGAGCAGCAACGCCGTGCTGCCGGCCTTGCGACCGACGACGTCGTTCTTGCCGTCACCGTTGAGGTCGCCGACCGCGACGAGGAGGTCGTGGTTCGCGAACCTGGTCATCGACCGCGTGGCGGAGCCGAACTTCCCAGCCCCGTCGCCGGGGTAGAAGCCTGTCGCCTTGCTGGCCGCGTCGCGAGCGAGCACGTCGGGTCGCTTGTCGCCGTTCAGGTCGCCGGGGGCGACGATGAGGTCCATTCCGGAGAAGCCGGCCGCCGCGGTGGTCGGCGCAGCGAAGCCCACCTGGCCGCCCGTCCGTACGACGAACGCCTTCTGCGTTGCTGCGTCACGCACCACCAGGTCGGGCCAACGGCTGCCGGCCAGGTCGGTGTCCTTCTGACGGCTCGTGAAGGGGCGCTGGCCGGCTGCGGCCAGCTGCCGGATCGTGGAGAGCTTCGCGAACAGGTAGCGGCCGGGGCAGGCGGTCTGCCCGACGTCGCGGTGACCGTTGATCGCCGGCATCCACTTGTTGTAGACCCACTGACGCGTCGACGAGGCCGAGATCCCGTGCAGGCTCAGCTTCCAGGCGAACAGCGCGCCGTACGCCCGGATCATGGCGCTGCCCGGCTGAGTCGTGTCGAAGTTGCCGATCGCCGACATCGCGAAGGCGTACTCGTTGTAGCCGAGCGTGTGCGCTCCCACCGCGGCGCGGTCGACACCGCCGTACCGGCCCTCCCAGATCCGGCCGAACCTGTCGACGAGGAAGTTGTAGCCGACGTCGCTCCAGCCACGGGACTGCGTGTGGTACGCGTAGATGCCGCGCAGGATCGACGGCACCTGCGCCTCGGTGTAGCCGTTGGCGTTCACGGTGTGGTGCACGAACCCGGCGTGCACCTCGCCGTACCGCAGCGAGCTCTTGTCACGGAGTCGCTCGTCGGCGCCCCACTGTGCCCGTGAGTAGATCTTGGGCTTCGGCGTGACGTCGGCCGGCGTGCCGACGAGCTCGGCATCCGGGTCGGTCGGCTCGACCGGTGCGGTCGGCTCCTCGGTGGGCAACGGGTCGCCGACGGCGTCCGCTGAAGAGAGTCGCGCGGTGTCGATCGCCGGCTCCTCGACTGCGGTGTGGACGGGCTCCCCCGGGTCGATGACGCTCAGGCGAAGGTCGGACGGCAGCGGCTTCCCTCCGCTGAGCACCTTGACCTGCACCTCGTCGACGTCGCCGACCACCAGCGGGTTGGTGCCCTGCCGAGCGTTGAGCGCCTCCTCGCTGCCCGGATCCGGTCCACCGTCGGCCTCGTAGGGGACGTCCTCCCAGTCGCCCCACTCACCAGCCGTGCGGCTGCGCACCGCGACCGTGATCTCCCCGTCCTCGAACTCCTCGTCGGCGTCCTCCCAGGTGACGCCGACGGTGGCGTAGCCCTCCACGTCGGTGGGGGCCGAGACCGCTGCCTCGTCGGCGGGGTCGACCGGCTCCGCCGACGTGAGCCGGGCGGCCGCACCGCCGCTTCCCGCATCCTGCTGCGCGGCCAGGCTCGCCGTGTCAGCCTTGAGGTCGATCGCCACCTCGGTGACGTTCGGCTCCACCGGCGCCACCTCGACCTCGGAGACCGAGGGCGCCGGCGCCGAGGAACCGGGCGCGACTGCGGCCGGGGTGATCGAGGGCGGAGCCACGAAGTCGAGCGTCACGATGCCGGCAGCCGGAGCTGCCACCGCAACGACCACGGCGCACGCCAGCGCCTGCTGACACAGCAGGACGAAGCGGCTTCTGTTCTCGGTCATGGTGCGGACATCCCAGCGCTCGGCTTTCACACGAGAAACAAATGTCACACCAGTAACAGGGCTGCGCAATAGGTTCGAAATAACTACAAACTTGTAATTAGCGAGCGCCGGGCTGGGCCGTCGACCGACCTCTCAGATGTCAGCCCCGAGGTCGTCGTCGTCGCGCTCCTCGTCGGAGTTCACATCGTCCTCGACGTCGTCGTACTTGAGGAACTTGATGCCGTCGTCGGTGGGCCCGTCGAACGCCAGCTTGCCCTTGTCGAGAACGATCACCCGGTCGCACATCTTGCGGACCGAGCCGGGGGCGTGGCTGACGTAGAAGAGGGTTCGGCCCTCCTTCTTGATCTCCTCCATGCGCGCGATGCACTTGCGCTTGAAGGGCCGGTCCCCCACCGCCAGCACCTCGTCGACGAGGAAGATGTCGGACTCGGTGTGGACGGCGACCGCGAAGCCGAGCCGCGCGAACATGCCCGACGAGTAGTGGCCGACCGGAGTGTCGAGGAAGCGACCGATGTCGGCGAACTCGACGATGTCGTCGAACCGGCGCTTCGTCTCCCTCTCGGACATGCCGAGGATCGCGGCGTTGAGGAAGACGTTCTCGCGGCCGGTCAGCTGCGGGTGGAAGCCTGCCCCGGTGGCGATCAGGCCGGCGATCCGGCCGCGCGTCAGCACCTGCCCCTGGTCGGGTCGCATCACGCCGTTGATCAGCTTCAGCAGCGTGCTCTTGCCGGAGCCGTTCAGCCCCATCAGGCCGATCGACTCGCCCTGCTGCACCGTGAACGAGACGTCGTCCACGGCCAGGAAGTCGTCGCTGAGCTCCTGGCCGCGCACCTTGGCGACCGTCATCTGCTTGATGGTGCGGTGGTAGCGCATCGTGAAGCGCTTCGACACGTGGTCGACGACGATGGACTCGCTCATCAGAGGCGCTCCGGGAACTTCTTCTCGAGTCGCGTGAAGACCACTTGCGAAATCGCGAGGATGACCAGGCACACGCCGAGCAGGATCAGGCCGCGCGTGAACAGGTGGTCGGGGAAGTGGTCGCGCGCGGTGGCGGCGGGGTCCTCGGTCGCGGTGCTCCAGAAGCAGCGCTGCATCAACAGCACCGCCTCGGCGATCGGGTTGGCGAGGTAGACCTCGACGAATCCCTCACCGAAGCGCTCGGGCACCAGCGTGAACGGGTAGATCATCGGCACGCCGAAGCGGACGAAGTTGGTCAGCGTCTGCACGACGTTGGAGAAGTCGCGGAAGAACACGTTGGCCGCACTGAACAGCAGCGCCAGCGCCGTGGCGATCACGGCGATGATCGCGAAGCCCAGCAGCCCCGCCAGGAAACCGGTGCCGTCCGGGTCCCAGCCCACGTAGAAGCACGCCACGGTGAGGATGAAGACCTGCGGAATCGTGTGGTACGCCGAGACGATCATCGACGCGACCGGGAACATCTCGCGCGGCATCGCCATCTTCTGCACGATCGCCTTGTTGCGCACGATCGAACGAGTGCCCGCAGTGAACGTCTCGGTGAAGTAGCTGACGAAGACCATCGCCGAGAACACGTGGATGGCGAACAGCTCGGTCCGGTCACCCAGCCCGACGATCTCGCCGAGCACGAAGTAGTACATCGCGAACAGGACCGCCGGCTGCACGTACGACCACAGCATGCCGAGCACGGAGCCCTGGTAGCGGGCGCTCAGCTCACGGCGGACCAGCAGCTTGAGCACGTACCGACGCCGGAAGACGTCCAGTAGCCCGCCGTTGCTGGACGGCGGGCTCAGCGGGGCGTCCGGGACGCGGCCCGGATCGGCGGTGGCCTGGGTCATCGGCCGTCAGTGTCGGCGACGGATGCCTCGAAGGTCTTGCGCCACCGCTCGGGCGAGGTGATCTCCGGCAGCGCCTCGCGGTAGCGCTGCGCGAGCTCGGGCCATTCGCGATACAGCCGCTGGTGGATCTCGATCGTGCGCCGCAGCAGGTCGCGGAACTCCTCGGGCTGCCGGTGGTACCACGCAGCGCTGGTGCCGTCGGGCATCGAGACGACCACCGAGTCGAACTGCGACACGATCCACCACTTGGCGTCCAGGGCCGCGAGCCGCGCCTCGGGGAAACTCTCCGACAGACCCCGCTTCGGCAGTGCCTGACGCACCGCGCTGGTGGCGGCCGAGACGAGCTGGCCGACACGGCCCTTCGGCAGCGTCGGGTCCTGCCCCTTCTTCGGCGGCTTCTCGCGGTGCACCGGCGGGAATGCCTCGGGGTCAGGTGCGGTGCGCGCGTCGGGGTACTGCGTCCGAAGCGCACGGATCTCGGGCAGCTTCGTGATCAGCTCGTCGTGCAGCCGCTCGGGGCCGGCGAGAACGTCCTCAAGCGCGCGGTGCCGCAGTTCGGCGGTCGAGTACTGCAGCGCGAAAAGATGCTTGACCTGGTGGTTGAAGCTCTCGCGGACCATCCGGCCTCCGCGGTCGTACGGCGAGTGCAGCAGCGCCGCGATGAACCGGTTGCGCTGGTGGAAGTAGGACTGCCAGTCGAGCGCGTCGTTCTTGTCGGTCCACGGAACGTGCCAGACAGCAGCCCCCGGCAGCGTGACCGTGGGGAAGCCGGCCGCCTGGGCGCGGACGCCGAACTCCGAGTCGTCCCACTTGATGAACAGCGGCAGGCTGATCCCGATCTCGCGCAGTACCTGCGTCGGGATCAGGCACATGAACCAGCCGTTGAAGTCGACGTCGATCCGCCGGTGAAGCCAGCGGCTGGAACGGAGGTTCCGCTCGCCGAAGTCCCAGTCGTTGGAGACCGTCGGCGGCGACTCCCACCAGAAGCGGTAGCGGTTGATGACCTCGCCGAAGCTGTGCAGCCTCGACTTCGCGTAGAGGCTGAACATGTGGCCGCCCACGATCGTGGGCTTGCGGCACAGGTCGCCGAAGGTCACGGCGCGCACGATGCTCTCCGGCTCGCAGACGACGTCGTCGTCCATGCAGAGCATGTACGTCGACCGGCCGGCCTCCAGCGTCTCGAGCTGCGAACGGGCGTAGCCGCCAGAGCCACCCATGTTGCCCTGCTCGATGACACGGAGCTTGCCGCGCAGAGACTTCTCGGCCTCCGGGAAGCCCGGGTCGTCCGCGACCTTCTTGGTGCCCTGCTCGGCGACGATCACCTCGTCGAGGACCGCGTGGACGTCTTCGTCGGAGCCGATCTGCTCGAGCAGGTCCGCGCAGAAGTCGGGCCGGTTCATCGTGGTGATGCCGATGGTCACCGTGCCCGGTGTCGCCCGGTCGGCCGGCACGTCAGCGACCCAGGCGGCATGCTCCACGACGCAACCGCTGTCACCCGCGATGATGTCGAACCAGTACCAGCCGCCGTCGTAGAAGCTGGACAGTGACAGGTCGAACGAGACCTTGTCCTCGCCGTCCGCCGTGACCTGATGGTCGTCGACGCGCTGCGCCCGCCCGTCGGGCATCGAGCGGTAGACCACGACGGTGGAGCCCTTGCCGACCACGGTCAGCTCGAGCGTGACGTCCGAGACGACCGTCCAGCGGCGCCAGTAGCTCGCCGGGAAGGCGTTGAAGTACGTGCCGAACGAGATCCTGCCCGACTCCTCCACGCGGTAGCGATGGCGGCCGAGTACGGCGTGCGGGTCCGGGGGGACGTCGGCGTTGGGTGCGGGGGGTGGGATCCGGGACCGCTGCTTGCTCGTCATGCCGATCGTGTTGACGTCGAGCTCGGCCCGGTTGGCGTCGACGTACAGCGGAAGGACGTCGGTGTCCCGGTCGGCCGGGAGGACGATCCGCTGCAGGACGCGCTTGGCGGTCTGCTGGTCCTTGGCTACGGCGTTCACTCGTCGACCCCTCCACTTTCCAGTGCCGCGCCCGACTCGAAGTGGGGCTTCAGCTTGTTCTCGAACATGGTGAGGGCCGAGCCGATCGCCATGTGCATGTCGAGGTACTTGTACGTTCCCAGCCGGCCGCCGAACAGAACCATCGGCTCCTTCTTCGCGAGCTCGCGGTACTTGAGCAGCTTCTCGCGGTCCTCGGCGGTGTTGATCGGGTAGTACGGCTCGTCGTCCTCCTCGGCGGCGCGGGAGTACTCGTGCACGATCACCGACTTGCCCGGCAGGTAGGTGCGCTCGGGGTGGAAGTGCTTGAACTCGTGGATCCGGGTGTACGGGACGTCCTGGTCGTTGTAGTTCATGACCGAGGTGCCCTGGAAGTCGTCGACGTTCACGACCTCCGCCTCGAGGTCGACGGTGCGCCAGGACAGACGACCCTCGGAGTTGCCGAAGTACTCGTCGACCGGGCCGGTGTAGACGATCGGCACCTTGCCCTTGAACTCGTCGGCGACGTCGAAGAAGTCGGTGTTGAGCCGGACCTCGATGTTCGGGTGGTCGGCCATCTTCTCCAGCCAGGCGGTGTAGCCGTCGACCGGGAGACCCTCGTACTTGTCGTTGAAGTAGCGGTTGTCGAAGTTGTAGCGGACCGGGAGCCGGCTGATGATGTCCGGGCTCAGCTCCTTGGGGTCGGTCTGCCACTGCTTCGCGGTGTAGCCCTTGACGAACGCCTCGTACAAGGGGCGTCCGATCAAGGAGATCGCCTTCTCCTCGAGGTTCGTCGCCTCGGCGGTGTCGATCTCGCTGGCCTGCTCGGCGATCAGCGCGCGCGCCTCGTCGGGCGTGTGCGACTTGCCGAAGAACTGGTTGATCAGCGCCAGGTTCATCGGGAAGGAGTAGACCTGCCCCTGGAACTTGGCGAAGACGCGGTGCTGGTACGACGTGAACGACGTGAACCGGTTGACGTACTCCCACACCTTCTCGTTGGAGGTGTGGAACAGGTGCGCCCCGTAGACGTGCACCTCGATCCCGGTCTCCGGCTCCGGCTCGCTGTACGCGTTGCCCCCGAGGTGGCGCCGGCGGTCGAGCACCAGCACCTTGAGCCCCAGCTCGTTGGCACAACGTTCTGCGATCGTCAGGCCGAAGAACCCGGATCCGACGACGACGAGGTCAGCGTTCAACAGACAACTCCTGAATTGGGTGGCGGCACAGTCTATCGGCCGGGACTTTCGGGCTTTCCGGCGCTCGCGCCCGGCCCGGTTCCGCGGTTGGCGATCAGCGCGCGGTACGCCGTACGCCTCAGCCCCTCGGGCACCAGGCGGTAGCCGCCCCGGACGACCACGTTGCGGGCGTACTGCGTGCGCGTGGTGATCCCCAGGTCGCGGAACCGGCGCTGCAGGGCCAGCTCGGAGCGCAGCAGGTCACGACCGCCGCGCCGTGCGTACGCCCCCGCCCCGACCCGGTAGCTGACCAGCGGCTCGGCGAGGTTGGCCGGCCGCGCGCCCCGCTCGACCATGCGCGCGAACAGGAGGTAGTCCTCCATCAGCGCCATGTCGGTGTAGCCGCCGGCGGCCTGGACCGCAGCGCGGCGGTACACGACGGTCGGGTGGTTGAACGGGTCGCGGAAGCGGATCACCCGGCGGATCTCGTCGGGGTCGGTCGGCGGCGTGCGACGGCCGACCACCTCGTCGACGGTCGAGCCGAACTCGAGCAGCCCCGAGCCCACGATGTCGGCGCCCGCCTCGATCACGGGCAGCTGCTTCTCGAAGCGGTCCGGTGCGCTCACGTCGTCGGCGTCCATCCGGGCCACGATCTCGTGGCTGCACGCCTCGAGCCCTCGGTCGAGCGCCGGCCCCAGGCCGACGTTGCTGTCCATGACCACGAGCCGCACCGGCACCGGGCTGGTGTCGGCCAGGTCGGCCAGCGTCGCGGACAGCTCCGCCGGGACGGGGCCGTCCTGCACCAGCACGACCTCGGCCGGCGGCCGGGTCTGCGCGTGCACGGTCGAGTCGAAGGCCTGCCGGAGGAAGTCGGGGTCGTCGCCGGCGTACGTCGAGATCAGCAGGCTGAACGGCTGACCGGGCGGGAGGACGTCGGGCGTCGTGCCTACTTCGTCAGCGGACCATCCGGCCTTTGTCAGGACGGCGGTGTTGTCGCGCGGGCCGGTGCGCAGCCCGGTGGAGAGGCCACGCCGCAGGCCGCGACGGAGCGTGGCGCGGTCGTCGGAGGCGCGGAACGTGCGGGCCCAGCGACGTACCGTCGAGGCGCCGTACACGGCCTTCTCCGCCGGGGTGAGGCTGCGGCTGCGGGTGAACATCCAGACCTTGTTGCGGACCTCGAAGAAGAACCGCTCCCCCGGGTCGGCGTCGGTCGACCCGAACACCTTGGTCTTGTGCTCCACGATGCTGTCGGGGCAGTACAGGCCGACGTTGCCGCGGATCAGCCGCGTCGAGTACTCGAAGTCGTCGTTCCACAGGAAGTAGTCGGCGACGGGGAGCCCGCGCTCTCGGACCACGCTCGCGTCGCACATGATCGAGACGAACGACGCGGACCGGATCGGGACGCAGCCGACCGCCGTCGCGGCGTCGGTCTCGGCGCGACCGGCGCCCGGCTTGCGGCGCGGGGTGTTCATCGGGTGGTCGCGGCCGTCGGTCCAGAGCACCCGGCTCGCCAGCACCGCCGGCCTGCTGGTCGAGCTTCCGGTGGTCGAGCTTGTCGAGACCACTCCGTACCCGGTCCATGCCTTCACCAGCTGCTCGGCCGCGGTCGGGGTCGGGACGGTGTCGTCGTCCAGCAGCCAGATCAGGTGCGGGTCGTGGGTGAGCGCCCGTTCGATGCCGACGGCGAAGCCACCCGCGCCGCCGGTGTTCTCGGTCAGGTGGACGACGTCCAGGTGTTGGTAGGACTCGTCGAGCAGCTCGCTGGTGCCGTCCGTCGAGTCGTTGTCGACGACCACGATCTGCGAGAGCGGGTGGGTCTGGTCCCGGAGCGCGGCGAGCGACTCCTCGAGCAGCCCCCTGCGGTTCCACGTCACGACGACGGCGATCACCCGGACATTCACCCGAGCGACCCTACCCATCGCCGACGGAGCCGGATCAGCAGGCCGATGACAGGTCGTTGGAGTCGTTGGCGACGTAGCCCGAGGAGTAGCTGCCGATCGATCCGCCGACGGTCTCGTCACTGTTGGATCGCGTGAAGCCCTTCTGCCGCTTCTTCGGCGGCGCTGCCTCGACGGAGTCGTCGTCCTTGGCCTCCGACTTCGAGATCGTGCGCTCCACCATCGCGTGGATCTTCTCGACGTCGGGGGCGGACGTGTGGACCAGCGGCGGCACGAACGACAGCGAGGCCACCGGCTTGGACCGCGTCTTCATCGCGAGCTCTGCGAAGGTGCCGAGCTCCGAGGCGGGCAGGTCGGTGGTGATCAGCTCGCTTCCGGCCGTGGCGATCTGCTCGAAGTTGGCGACGACGGTACGCGGGGACAGCTGCTGGAGCATCGCGTTCATCACGCACTTCTGGCGGGCCATCCGCGAGTAGTCGTCAGCGCCCTCGCGGGACCGCGCGAACCACAAGGTCTCGAACCCGTTCAACCGCTGGACGCCGGGCTCGATGTAGCCGGTGACGGGTCCGCCCACTCCGCCGATCGGGATCCGGTCGCGGACGTTGAGCTTGAGCCCACCGACGGCCTGGACGAGGCTGCGGAACCCCTCGAGGTTGACCATCGCGTAGTAGTTGATCTTCAGGCCGGTGATGCCCTCGACGCCCTGGATGGTGGCCTCGACGCCCGGATTGCCCTTGCCCTTGAAGAGCTCCTTGTTGTCGACGGCCCAGGTGGCGAGGCTGTTGAGCTCACAGCCTTCGCAGTCGTACCCGTTCGGGAACTGCTCGGCCATCACGGAGCCGGCGGGGAACGGGAAGTTCGTCATGTTGCGCGGCAGCCCGAAGAGGATGGCGCGACCGGTCTCCTGGTCGATGCTTGCCACCGAGAGGCTGTCCGGCCGGAGGCCCCAGCGGTCGGCACCGGAGTCGCCGCCGAGGAGCAGCACGTTGTACCGGCCCGCGGTGGCCTCGGTCGCCTGTCCGTCGCCGAACATCGTGGCGATGAACGTGCGCTGCACCGAGACCATGTGGGAGGCGAAGAGGAGCGAGCCGGCGACCGAGAAGGCGAGCACGCTGTTGAGCCCGACGACGGCGAGCCGCTGCTTCTGCATCAGCTCGAGCGGCGAGCCCAGCCGCCACGCGTCGAAGAAGAGGAGCGCCCACCCGACGGCGGTGACCGACAGCAGCAACCGGAACACGCCGAGCATGAAGGTGTTGCTGGCCAGGAAGTAGACGAAGCCGTGCCAGACGAGGCCGACGAGTACGACGAAGGCCAGCGTCGCCAGCAGCCCCAGCCACACGCGGATCGCCAGCCGGCCGACCTTCCGGTTGCCGGCCACCAGCTGCGCCGAGCCCGGCAGCACCAGCGTCATCAGCAGCAGGGTCACCGCGCGACGGAACCGGACCCGGGCCACGTCGCTGTCCCCGAACCGCGGTGTGTGCGGGCGGAGCTGCGTGGAGGGGTCCGACCCGGGAGTGGTGACGGGTGGCATGAGCAGGCCTTTCGGTGCGACGGCCGTCGAACGCCTTAGTATCACCAGTCACACACGTCACAGCGGTGGCGGCGCGCCGAGGCCCGCCGATCTGGTCCCAGGGGGCACGAATCGGCGCCACGTACTGCGGGGTAGCGTTTCGGATATGAGCGATCGCCCCGACGGCTCCCGCGACGAGCCCGACTTCAACTGGCTCTACGGCACCCAGCGCAAGGGCGTCGGAGCGGGTGAGGGGCGCCCCCAGTCGGGGAGCCAGCCGCCGTCGGACCCCGAGCCCACGCAGGTCCTTCCCACCATGGGACGGCCCGCGCATGACCGTCGCAGCCAGTCCGGCCCCGCGGTACCCCCGCCTCCCAGCAGGCCGCTCGCCCCCACCCCGGGCGGTCGCGGTCGGAGCAGCTCCGCGCAGCCCCCGACCAAGCGTGGCCGTCGCTTCAGCTTCGGCTGGCTGAAGGTCGCACTCCTGCTCTGGCTCGTCTTCCTGGTCGCCGTCCCGCTCTGGGCCTGGTCACAGATCGACAAGGTCGGCACCAGCCCCGGCGGCGATCGCCCCGCCGACCAGCCGGGAACGACGTACCTGTTGGTGGGCAGCGACAGCCGGGAGGGCCTCACCCGGAAGGAGCAGCTCGACTTCGGCACCGGCAAGGGCGAGGGACGCCGCACCGACACCATCATGCTGCTGCACACCGGGTCCGGGCCGAACCTCCTGATGTCGATCCCGCGCGACAGCCTGGTCGAGGTACCCGGGTACGGCGTCACCAAGATCAACGCCGCCTTCGCGTTCGGCGGGCCGAAGCTGCTCGTGCAGACGATCGAGAACGAGACCGGGATCCGCATCGACGACTACGTCGAGATCGGCTTCGGCGGCTTCGTCAACGTGATCGACGCCGTCGGCGGAGTGGAGATCTGCCCCAAGACGCGGATGAAGGACCCGCAGGCCAACCTGGACATCAAGAAGGGCTGCCAGGAGGCCGACGGCAAGGTCGCCCTCGGGTACGCGCGCTCCCGCAAGACCTCGTCCCTCGGCGACATCGACCGGGCCCGCAACCAGCGCGAGGTCGTGAGTGCGGTCGGCTCGAAGGCCGCGTCTCCGTGGTCCGTGCTCAACCCGGTGCGCTACTTCCGCCTCGCGAGCGCGGGGTCCGACTCGGTGCGCGTGGGCAAGAAGACGTCGATGTTCTCGACGATGCGCTTCGCCTGGGCGATGACCCGGGTCAACGGGGAGAACGGGCTGACCTGCGGCGTACCGATCGCCGACCTGGCGGTGAACTGGGACGCCGAGCGATCGGAGCGGCTCTTCAAGCTGATCCGCGAGGACCGCACCGACGACGTCTCGAAGTCGCTGTGCCGCCCCTCCGGTCTGCGGAACCCGTGACGTGGCTGACGGCGTGACCAGCTACGAGACGCTCGACTACACCGTCGCGGACGGCATCCTCACGATCACGCTCGACCGGCCGGACCAGCTCAACGCGTTCACCGTGACGATGGCCGAGGAGCTCATCGACGCGTTCGGCCACGCGAGCCTGGACGACGACATCGCGGCCGTAGTCGTCACCGGCCGCGGGCGGGCGTTCTGCGCCGGGATGGACCTGAATGTCGAGGGCAACGTCTTCGGCCTCGACGAGTCGCTCGAGCCGACCCTGGACGACCTGGCCGACCTGCACGACCGGATCGACGATCCCGAGATCGTGGCCGGCGTGCGCGACACCGGAGGTCGGGTCAGCCTGGCCATCTACGCGTGCACCAAGCCCGTGATCGGCGCGATCAACGGCGCCGCGGTCGGCGTGGGCGCGACCATGACGCTTCCGATGGACATCCGGCTGGCGTCCGAGCGCGCCCGGATCGGGTTCGTCTTCGGCAAGATCGGGATCGTTCCGGAGGCCTGCTCGACGTGGTTCCTGCCGCGCATCGTCGGGATCTCCCGAGCGCTGGAGTGGGTCTACTCGGCGGAGATCCTCACCGCCCAGGAGGCCCTGGACGGCGGGCTCGTCCGGTCGGTCCACCCCGAGGACGAGCTGCTGGACGCGGCGTACGCGCTGGCTCGCAAGTTCACGGAGCACCGCTCCCCCGTCGCGACGGCGCTGGCCCGGCAGATGATGTACCGCAACAGCGCCCAGCCGCACCCGGTCGAGGCGCACCGCGTCGACTCGCTCGCGATGTTCTACACGAGCGTGGGCGACGGCAAGGAGGGCGTGCGCGCGTTCCGCGAGAAGCGCAACCCGGACTTCACCGGGCGCGCCTCGGAGCTGCCGCCGTTCCACCCCTGGCAGGAGTAGCGCGGCTGCAACGGGGCGTGCTCAGCCGAGCAGGCCGTCACGGAGCGCAGGCGCCAGGGCCGGCGTCAGCGGAAGCCGCGGGATGAGCGTCGCCTGGAACGCGTGGTAGGTGTCCGGCTTGCCGTTCCACGTCACGCCGCTCGGCCGGTTCTGCGGGTCGAGCTCGTGCCGCCACGAGCCGAGCTCGTGGTCGATGAACACGTCGGCCAGGTGGTCCCACCACGTGGCGTACCACTGCGCGTACGACGGGTCGCCGGTCGCCGCGTGCAGCGTTGCGGCGGTGGCCGTGGCCTCGGCCGCGACCCAGTGCATCCGCTCGCGGACCACGGGCTGCCCCTCCCAGTCGACGGTGTAGACGAACCCGTCCGCCCCGTCGACCGCCCAGCCCTCGCGGACCGAGGCGTCGAAGAGGGAGACGGCGTCGTCGAGCAGCCAGTCCGGCGCAGCGTCGCCGAGGGCGGCTCGGAGGTGGAGCGCCAACCGCGCCCACTCCAGCCAGTGCCCGATCGTCGCGCCGTACGGGCCGGAACGGGTCCGCCGGGGTGTCGCGGTTGTACTCGAGCTCCGGTGTCCACGCGGCGTCGAAGTGCTCCGGCAGCCGCCACGAGTGCGCAGGCCCGAGCTCGTGCACGACGCGACTCACGATGCGCAGCGCCCGGCCGAGCAGATCCGCCCGCCGGTCGGAGTCCTGTACGGCGTCCGCCGCGGCGAGGAACGCCTCGACGGTGTGCATGTTCGCGTTCACACCGCGGTAGTCGTCGAGCGTGGAGAACGTCTCGTCCCACTCCTCGACGACCATCCCGTGCTCGTCGTCCCAGAACCTCTCCAGCATCACCGCGAGTGCCTCGTCGAGGAGCTCGCGGCCTCCGGGGCGGCCCGCGCACGCGGCGGAGGCCGCGGCCAGGACGACGAAGGCATGCCCGTACGCGGCCTTGCCCCGCGAGGTGGGCTCGCCCGAGGCGGCGATCCCGGCGTACCAGCCGCCGTTCACCGCGTCACGGAAGCGACCGGTCAGCGCCTGCACGCCGTGGTCGGCCAGCGTCCCGGACCCGGGACGCCCCATCAGGTGCCCCAGCGCGAACACGTGCGTCATCCGGCAGGTGATCCACAGCTCCACCGGCCGGTCGAGCTGGGGCCGCCCCGCCACGTCGAGCCACGCGAAGCCACCGGCGGGGTGCCGAGCGGCCCGGCTGAAGGCGAGCAGCCGGTCCCCCTCGGCCTCCAGCCAGCGGTCGTGCGCGGCGGAGCGGACCCCGCTCATCAGGAGCCCAGCTCGGAGTAGCGCGCTCCGACCTTGTACGTCGCCACGCCGAGCGTCGAGTCGCTCTGCCCGTAGTAGGCGAACCAGGTGTCCTTGAAGTGGACGAGCCCCTCGACGAAGGTCACGTTCGAGACCAGGCCGTGGGTGTCCTCGTACGTCGACGGCTCGAGCCACGGCCGGTTCATCTGGGCGAGGATCGTCGTCGGGTCGGCGGGGTCGAACAGCAGCTGCCCGCAGGTGTAGCGCACCGAACCGTCCGGGTTCTTCACAGCAGCATTGTGCAGCAGCAGGATCAAGCCGTTGTTGGTGATGATCGGCTGCGGACCGACCTCGACGAGGAACTCCCCGAACGTGCCCGGGCCGGTCGGAACCATCAGCGGCTCGTCGTTGGAGCAGGGCTTCCAGTGGATCAGGTCGTCAGACCACGCGTACCAGATCGAGCCCTCGCCGAAGTACATGAGGTAGCGGCCGTCGATCGGCACCGGCAGGATCGCGCCGGCCTTGCTCCAGGGCGCGTCCTGCCCGTTGCCCTGCGGGAGGAACGTGTTGAAGTCCGGGAACAGCGGCCCGTGCTTGGTCCAGTTGTAGAGGTCCGTGGACGTCGCCAGGCACAGCTGGGCGGACGTGCGGTCCCAACCGGTGTAGGTCATGTAGTAGGTGCCGTCGACCTCGGTGACCCGCGGGTCCTCGGCGCCGAACTCCTCGTAGGGCTCGGTCGGTGACAGCACCGGGTCGGGGTGCCGGTCGAAGTTGATGCCGTCGTCGCTGGTGGCCAGCCCGACGTGCGAGACGATGTCGTCGGCGTGGGCGCGGTAGAGCAGCACGACCTTGCCGTCCTTGACCACCGCGGCCGGGTTGTAGACGCTGCCGGACTCCCAGCCGTCACCCTTCGGGTGCAGGATCGGGTTGTGCTCGTACGGCGTGAAGGGGCCCAGCGGGAACTCGGCGTGGGCGTTGACGTGAGTAGACATGTCTCCTCGTTCTTCTTCTCGGTACGCCGGCGGGTGGGCCGGCGCGTGGGTCAGGCTGTGGGTCAGGTTGTGGGTCTGGTTCTGGGTCAGCGACGGACCAGGACGAAGCCACCCGCGGGGACGGTCACCGACACCGTGGTCGCCTTGGAGAGGCTGCTGGCGACGAGCACACCGCGCCCGTCGTAGGCGTGCACGCGAGCGAGGCCGGTCCCGGCCACGCGCACCTGGGCACGCTCCGCCTTCGAGGAAGCGCTGCGCAGCAGCGCGGTGCCGTGACCGTCGCCGCGCAGCACCAGCCGGGAGACGAGCGGCTCGATCATCACTGCGTCCAGTCGCGCCGGGTCACCGTCGATCGTGGCGGTCGTGGCGGTCAGCTCGGTCGCGCCGGCGGGCAGCGGCTCGGGCAGCGTGACCGGAAGCAACGCCCCCGGTGCAGGCGAGTCACCCTGCGTGCCGATGTCGCCGGAGTCGGCCGTGCCCAGGACCTTCTCGTCCTCACGGAACGTGGTTACCGCCTGACTGCCCGGCCGGAGGTCGATGACCGGAAGGACCAGCGAACGACGGTGCGGGGGCAGGTCGATCGTGGTTGATCCGCCGTCGCGGAGCGCGGCGTAGCCGGAGCCGCCGAAGAGCGACTCCCCCGTCCACAGCGAGCTCGGCTGCACCGCCGAGGCGTTGCCCCGGAAGCTGCCGTCCTCGGCCTGGAGGGTCAGGGTGCCCTGGCGGTCCTGGATCTGCGCGGTCCGCGCCAGCGTCGCGATGTCCGCGTTCTCGTCGAGGAGCAGCATCGACAGCAGGCCGTGGATCGTGGACTCGGCGCCGGAGTTCCGGTTGATGGTGCCGGAGCCGGAGATTCCGTCGAAGGTCCGGCCGGTGGCAGGGTCGTACATCGCCTCGCCCGCGGGGTTGGCCCCGAAGTACCAGGCCGCCACGATGCCGGCCAGCCCGCGAGCGGAGTCCCGACCAGTCGCCTCGGCGGTCGCCACGAGCGACTGGAGCCGGGAGTCGGCGCCGTACGCGATCTGCGACGCGTCGCCACGCGTCGGCAGCCGCCCGTTGTCGGGGCCGCCCGAGGTGAGCAGCCACGGGTCGAACGTGAACGAGTCGCTGATCGCACCGTCGGCGAGCCCGGCGTCGCCGAGCGAGGTCGACGCCTCGGCCAGCGCGGCGGGCATCTGCGAACCCCAGCCGTGCCAGATCGACCGGGACAGAGCCCAGGGACGGACCGCGCCCACCGGCCACGTCTGCGCGTCGCCACCGGTCAGCTCCGCGATGCCCTCGCTGAGCTGGGTCAGCGCGGTGCGGGACTCGGGGGAACCGCCTGCGTCGACGTAGGCGGACAGCCCGAGCACGGCCTCGGCCGAGGCGTCGGCTCCGTCGGCGATCAGCCAGGCCGGGGTCGGTTCGCCGTCGATGTTCAGGTGCTTCCCGTAGGCGTCGAGGACCTGCCGGTCGACGGCGTCCACGGCGAGGTCGAGACGCTCCTGGAGGAAGGTCGCGAACTGAGGGTCGGCCGTCTTGAAGGCGGCGTACCCCTCACCTAACGCCCAGATCGTGCGCGCCAGCCAGTAGGAGGCGTCACTGTCGGACGGGTCCGGGTACTCGACCGGCTCGGCGCTCGGGTTCAGCGTGCCGTCGGGCTGCATCCACAGCACGACGTTGCCGGCGTTCGGCCCGGTCACGGTCTGCAGGTAGGCAACGCCGCGCAGCATCTGGTACGCCGACTCGCGGCTCTCCGGGGAGCCGGTGGCCTGCCAGTGCCGGAGGTAGACGACCGCGGCGCGGGTCATGTCGTCGGCGTTGAACGCCCCCTGTCCCCAGGTGTCGGTCTCGGCGTCGTACGAGCCGCCGCCGACGTGCCGGTAGCTTCCGTCGGAGTTCGGCTCGGCGTAGGTCCACAGCGTGCCCACCGCTGGCTCCTCGGCCAGCCGGTAGGTGGTGTGGCCCTCCTGGGCTGGCGGGGTGACCTCGACCGACAGCCAGTCGAGGTGGTCCAGGTTCGTCAGCGTCGTCTGGCTCGTGCCGGTGGCCGGCGTCGCCACGGACGGCAGCGCGGTCACCAGCACGGCGAGTCCGGTGAGCATGGCGGCGAGCGCCGCGATGGGTCGGTTCATGGTGCGAGTCCTCGAATCGGAATAGGTCATCCCTTGACCCCCGACCCGATGTCGGAGGCAGTGAAGTGCTTCTGGAAGGCGACGAAGAGCGCCACCGCGGGGGCCGCGAGCACGACGGCGCCCGCCAGGATCGCCCCGTACGGGTTGGCGGCACGGCCGGCCACGTTGCTGATGTAGTTGGCGAGCGACACCGCCAGCGGCTGCATGTCCGCTTCCTTCGTCACCAGGAACGGCCAGAGGAACTCGTTCCACGGGCCGATGAAGGTGATCAACGTCGCCGTGAGCAGGGCCGGTCGGACCAGCGGCAGCGCGATGGACCACAGGATCCGGAGCTCGCCCGCGCCATCCATCCGAGCCGCCTGGAACAGCTCCTCGGGCAGCTGGAGGAAGAACTGGCGGAACAGGAACACCGCGGTCGAGTTGATCGCGAACGGGAGGATCATCCCGAGGTAGCTGTCGGCGAGTCCGTAGCTGCGGACGATCATCACGTAGATCGGGATGATCAGCAGCTGGAACGGAATGATCTGCACGAGCAGCATCACCGTGAACAGCGTGCCCTGGCCTCGGAAGTGCAGCCGGGCCAGCGCGTACCCGGCCAGCACGCCGAACACCAAGGTGCCGAGGATGACGCCCCCGGTGAAGATCCCGGAGTTGACCAGCGACTGCAGCAGGTTCATCCGGTCGTTGATCTGCACGTAGTTGTCGAAGGTGAGACCGCCCGTCGGAAAGACTCCGCCGAGGCTGGTGTCGGGGTTCTTCGCCAGCGAGCTGACCAGCATGTAGTAGAAGGGGAACAGGAACAGCAGGGCGCCGGCGAACAGCACCACGGGTCGGGCGAACCGGCTCATGTCAGTCCCTCTCCAGCAGCTTCTTGTTGATCAGGGCGACGACGAGCACGCCGAGCACCAGCAGCACGCCGATCGCGGAGGCGAGGTCGGGGCTGCCCTGCTCGATGCCCTTCTGGTACATCACCAGCACAGGTGACGAGGAGGCGCCGTTCGGGCCGCCGCCGTTGGTCAGCAGGTACGGCTCGGTGAACAGGTTCGCCCCGGTGATGATGGCGAGGATGAGCACCAGCGTCGTGGCCGGCCGGACGCCGGAGACGGTGACGTGCCAGAACGTCGCCAGCCTGCCGGCGCCGTCGCTGGCCGCGGACTCGTACAGCTCCTTGGGCACGTTCTGGAGCGCAGCGAGGTAGAGCAGCACGAAGAGCCCGAGCTGCTTCCAGGTCACGAAGACCGCGATCACCGGCATCGCCAGCGACCCGTTGACCAGCCAGGACGGGTCCGGGGCCAGCGGACCGAGGACCTGGTTCACCATGCCGTTCTGGCTGAACAGGAAGAGCCACACCGAGACCAGGGCCACGCTGGCGGTGACGTAGGGGACGAAGTAGGCGACCCGTAGGAAGGCCCGCCCCCGGATGGCGCCGTTGAGCGCAGACGCCAGGACCAGGGAGATCACCACGGTCAGCGGCACGTTGATGACGAGGAACTCGACGACGTTGAGGAACGACTCCCGAACCGCGGGATCGCCCAGCACCGTCTTGTAGTTCTCCAGCCCCACGAACGGCCGGTCGACCTGCGCCCCCGGGGCGGCGAAGAAGTAGTCGTGGAAGCTGATCCACACCGCCAGCCCCAGGGGGTACGCGAACACCACGGCCAGGAACAGCGCGTACGGGGCCGCGAACAGGATCCCCAGCGGCTGACGACCCAGCAGGGCCGTCAGCCGCGAACGGGACCGCGCCGGACCGGGCGAGGCGCTGGCCTCGGTCTCGGGTGCCGTCGTCATCGTCATCGGTGGCTCAGCTCACGACTGGCCGGCGAGCTCGGTGGACTCTTCGGCGGCCTTCGTCAGGGCTTCGTCGACGGGAAGCTCGCCGAAGATGACCGACGCGGCGTACTGGTCGCGGAACGCCTGCCAGATCGCGATCGAGTTCGGCACGTTCGGCACCTCGACGGTGCGCGAGGCCTGGTCGGCGAACGTGGAGTACTCCGGCTTCTCCTCGAAGTAGTCGGGGTAGGTGCTCTCCAGGTCGGTGCGCAGCGGCATCTGGCCGGTCATCTCGAGCAGCTTGCCGTCCTGCTCCTCGCTGGTCGCGAACTTGAGCACCTCGAACGCGGTGCCCTGGTTCTCGCAGGCGGAGTAGAGGCCGATGTTCTTGGCGTCGGAGAAGGTGTAGGTCTCCTCGGGAGCAGTGCCCTCCGAGGTCGGCACCGGGGCCGCGCCCCAGTTGACGGACTCGCCGTAGACCGAGATCGCCCACGGGCCCACGATCGACATCGCGGCCTTCTGGTCGGCGAAGGAGTCGCCGTTGTACTTCTCCTTCTGGGCGTAGCCCTCTTCGTACATCGTGGACCAGAAGTCCGCGACGGCCTGACCCTGCTCGGAGTCGAAGGTCGCCTTCCCGTCCTCGACGAGCTGCTGGCCCCCGGTCTCGGCCGCGAACAGCGGGTAGAAGTCGAACCAGGACTGGAAGAACTCGCTCGTGGGGGCCGGCCAGATCGCTGCGTCGGCGGCGCCGCTGTCGACGATCTTCTTCGACGTGGCGAGGAACTCGTCGTACGTGCTCAGCGGCGGGTTCTCCGGGTCGACGCCGGCCTTCTTCAGGATGTCCTTGTTGTAGAAGATCATCACCGGGTTCGACTTCCACGGGATCTGGAAGTACTGGCCGTCCGGCGACTGGTACTGCTCGGCGACATCACCGCTGCGCGACTCGACGTACTCGGCGCCGCCTTCGAAGCCGTCCAGCGCGACGAGGCCGCCCTGCTTCTCGAACTGCGGGACCGCCGCCGGCGAGGTGTTGAAGACGAGGCACGGTGCGTTGCCGGCGGTGATCGCCGCCCCGATGACCTCCTCGGACGTCTTGCCCGCCGGGATCTCCTGCGCGGTGATCTTCTCGTCGGGGTGGTCGGCGTTCCACGCCTCGACCATCTGCTCACCCCACGCGATCTCCTCGGGGTTGTTCGACAGCCAGACCTTGATCGGGCCGGTCGAGCCGGCGGACTCGTTGGACCCTCCCGCCGAGCCTCCGCACGCGGCGGTCATCCCGAGCGCCAGCATGGTCAGGGTTGCGGTGGCGACCTTCGATCTCATGTACATCTCCATTTCGGTGTTCTGCCGTGTCACGCGGATGCGGGGCCGGTGGACCCGCGCACCACGAGCTGCGGTGATGCGAGCGGGGAGTCAGTGGGGGGCTGCTGGTCGACGAGCTCGAGAAGCCGCTTCGCCGCGGCACGACCCCAGCCGAGGACGTCGGTGCTGACAGTCGTCAGCGGCGGCTGGAGGTGCGCCCCCAGCTCGGTGTCCTCGTAGCCGACGACGGAGAGCTTCCCCGGCACATCGATGCCTCGGGCGGCGGCCACGGCAAGCCCTGCAATCGCCATCACGTCGTTGGCGTAGACGATGGCGGTCGGCGGCTCGGTCAGATCGAGCAGCTGCCGGGTGGCGGCGGCGCCATCCTCTGCCGAGAAGTCGGCTTCCACGCAGGGGCCTTCAGCTAGGCCGGCGTTCCGCAGGGTTTCGGACCAGGCCCGGCGTCGGGACTGGCCGTGCACCATGCTGCCGGGACCGGCGACGTGGGCGATCCGGGTGTGGCCGAGGGCGAGGAGGTGCTCCACGGCCGCCACGACGCCAGGGCCGTCATCGACTCCGACGGCCGGCCAGAAGGCCTCGCCCAGTGCGGGACCGACGATGACCGCCGGGAGCCCCAGCTCGGCCAGCAGCGCCGGCCGGGGATCGTCGACGTGGAGGTCGGTGACGAACACCCCGTCCACACGGCCACCCTCGGCGAGCCTGCGGTAGCTCTCGTGCTCGGTCTCGTGCTCGGGCACGACCTGGAGCAGCAGGGCGTAGTCGCGTGCGGAGAGCTCGGCCTCCAGGCCCGCGATGAACGACGGGAAGAACGGGTCGGCGCGCAAGGTCTCGGGCGGCCGGGCCATCACCAGGCCGACGGCGAACGAGCGGGAGACCGAGAGTGCGCGGGCGCGGGAGCTGGGGCTCCAGCCGAGCTGGCGTGCGGTCTCGAGGATGCGCTCCCGCGTCTCCGGGGCGATGCCGGGCCGGTTGTTGAACGCGAAGGAGACGGCGCCCTTGGAGACCCCCGCGGCGCGGGCGACGTCAGTGATCGTGGGGCGGGGCATCCCTTTACTAAACCGGTTTAGTTCCGAGGCGTCAAGGGGTCCCAGGGACCCAAATTCGACATTTCGACGGTCGCCGACGCTCGGGCGCACAGAAAAACAGGCGGTGACCAGCCGGTTGGCATGGTCACCGCCTGCGGCGGCCCGGTCCCCCGGGCGGCCCTAGATCAGCGGGTGCGGGACGAGAAGGACGCCGCGCTGTGGCCGCCGCTCGAGCTCGAGTGCACCTGCACCGAACCTCCGGAGCGACCTGCGCCACGGGACGGGCGGCCCTGGCCCTTGGAGCCCTGCGGCTTGCCGCCACCCTGCCCCTTGGGGCCCTGACGATTGCCGCCCTGGCTACGCCCGGAAGTGCCGGCCTGACCCTGGCTAGACGCACCGCCGCGGCGGCCGCGGCCTCCGCCGTTGCCACCTGCACGAGCCGATCGGCCACCGTTGCCGCCGCTCTCGCCACGCGGGGCAACGACGGGCTCGCCGAAGGTGCGCTCGCCCGGCGCGATCTGGGTCAGCACGGGGTGACCGTGGCCGGCGCGGGTGATCGTCGGCTTGATGCCGGCCTTGCGGGTCAGGTCGCGGACGTCGCTCACCTGGGCGTCGAGCATCAGGGTCACGACGGTGCCCTCGGCGCCGGCTCGCGCCGTACGGCCGGAGCGGTGCAGGTACGCCTTGTGCTCGACCGGCGGGTCGGCGTGCACGACGAGGCTGACGTCGTCCACGTGGATGCCGCGGGCTGCGATGTCGGTGGCCACCAGCGTGGTGGCGTGCCCCTCGGAGAACGCGGTCAGGTTGCGGGTGCGGGCGTTCTGGGCGAGGTTGCCGTGCAGCTCGACGGCGCTGACGCCGAGGGCGTTGAGCTGGCGGGCCATCGCCTTGGCGCCGTGCTTGGTGCGGGTGAAGACGACGGTCCGGCCCGGCGCCGCGGTCAGGTCGGCGATGACCTTGAGGCGCGAGTCCTTGCCGTCCACGTGGAGCACGTGGTGGGTCATCTTGACGACCGGCGACTGCGCCGAGTCGACGCTGTGCACGACGGGGTCGGTCAGGTAGCGCTTCACGAGGACGTCGACACCGGCGTCCAGCGTCGCGGAGAAGAGCATCCGCTGGCCCTTCGCGGGCGTCTTGTCGAGCAGCCGCTTCACGACGGGGAGGAAGCCGAGGTCGGCCATGTGGTCGGCCTCGTCCAGCACCGTGATCTCGATCGCGCTCAGGTCGGCGTGGCCGGTCTGCACGTGGTCGGCGAGACGGCCGGGGCAGGCGATGACGATGTCGACGCCGTTCTTCAGGCCCTGGATCTGCCCGTTGGGTCGCACGCCACCGAACACGGTGAGCGTGCGCATCCCGACGGCGCTGGCCATCGGCGCGACAGCGGCCTCGATCTGGGTCGCGAGCTCACGAGTCGGAGCGAGGATCAGCGCGCGCGGCTGCTTGGTACGGCGGGGCGTCTTGCTCGCCATCAAGCGGGCGAGTAGCGGAAGCAGGAAGGCGTAGGTCTTGCCCGAGCCCGTGCGGCCGCGGCCGAGGACGTCGCGTCCGGCGAGGGAGTCCGGCAGGGTCGCCGACTGGATGGGGAACGGGGTGGTGACGCCTTCCTTGGCGAGCGACTCCACGAGAACCGTGGGGAGGCCGAGGTCGGCAAAGGTGGTCGGTGAAGCGATGGCGGCATGGTTTGCCACAGGAATGACTCCGGAGGGTAGAGAGAGGGTCGTCCTGCCCGGCGCGGACATGTCTCCGCGGCGCTCGGTGGATGACGAGAAGTGACGGCCCGAGGCAGAACTGATGGGGCCGTCTGTCACCAGTCTACGGCGAAACGACCGATATTCGTGAATCGCCGCGACATACCTGACAATGGTTCCCATTGCACATGAGAACCATTGTCAGGTACGTTCATGCCGCGCCGCTCACTCGGGTGCGGCGCAGCTGCCGAGCTTCTCGGTACGACGAAAGGGCACCCATGTCCCCCCTCCGCAAGACCGCAGCCGTCCTGGCCGCCACCGTCATCACCAGCCTCGCGCTGTCCGGCACCTCTGCCTCCGCCAAGCCCGCCGACCCCGCCGAGACGTGCAGCGACCCGGTCGTCGAGGCGCTGCACGCCGTGCATGAAGTGGTCGGCGACCCGACCGGACTCGGACACGAGGCCGAGGAGACCTACTGCGCAACGAAGCCGGCTTCGGCGGCATAACGCCCGGAGCCAGGACTGGCCCCGAGGTGTGAACACCCGGGGCCAGTCTTCTGTCGCCTGTCGCCGTGGCTGGTCAGAGCTCGGACTGAACTCCGGCAAGGAGCTGGCGGGCCATCACGATCCGCTGTACCTGGTTGGTGCCCTCGTAGATCTGGGTGATCTTGGCGTCGCGCATCATCCGCTCGACCGGGTACTCGCGGGTGTAGCCGTAGCCACCGAGCACCTGAACGGCGTCCGTCGTCACCTGCATGGCGGTGTCGGAGGCGAAGCACTTCGCCGCCGCACCGAAGAACGTCAGGTCCTTGTCGCCGCGCTCGCTGCGACCGGCGGCGGCGTACGTCAGCTGGCGGGCCGCCTCGACCTTCATCCCCATGTCGGCGAGCAGGAACTGCAGGCCCTGGAACTCCGCGATCGACTTGCCGAACTGCTGGCGCTCCTTGGCGTACTCCAACGCGTAGTCGAGGGCGCCCTGGGCGACGCCGACGGCCTGGGCGGCGATCGTCACGCGGGTGTGGTCGAGCACCTTCATGGCCGTCTCGAAGCCGGTGCCCTCGGCGCCGATCATCCGGTCGGCCGGCACGCGCACGTTGTCGAAGTAGACCTCGCGCGTCGGGGAGCCCTTGATGCCGAGCTTCTTCTCGGGGGCCCCGAAGGAGACGCCCTCGTCGGACTTCTCCACCACGAACGCGGAGATGCCGCGCGAGCGCTTCTCCGGGTCGGTGACCGCGAAGACGGTGTAGAACTCCGACACCCCGGCGTTGGTGATCCAGCGCTTGACGCCGTTGATCACCCAGTCGTCGCCGTCGCGGACGGCGCGCGTCTTCATCGCGGCGGCGTCCGAGCCGGCCTCGGGCTCGGAGAGGCAGTACGAGAACATCCCCTGGTTCGCGGCCAGCGGGGTCAGGTACTTCGCCTTGACCTCTTCGGAGCCGGAGATGATCAGCGGCAGCGAGCCGAGCTTGTTGACCGCAGGGATCAGGGACGACGAGACGCAGGCGCGCGCGACCTCCTCGATGACGATGCAGGTGGCGAGCGCGTCGGCCCCG
The DNA here is from genome assembly GCA_963768905.1 of uncultured Actinomycetota bacterium. Taxonomy (GTDB): domain Bacteria; phylum Actinomycetota; class Actinomycetes; order Propionibacteriales; family Nocardioidaceae; genus Nocardioides_B. The sequence goes on from CAVYJQ010000005.1 coordinate 477,870, forward strand.
GCGCCGCCGTACTGCTCGGGCACGTGGGGAGCCGCGAAGTCGGCCGAGGCGAGCGCGTCGTACGACGCCTGCGGGAACTCCCCGGACTCGTCGACCTCGGTGGCGGCCGGCGCGACCTTGGCGTCGCAGACAGCGCGCACCGCCTCACGGATCGCCTGGTGCTCCTCGGACAGTGCATACATCGGGAAGTCGCTCATGGGGCGAATCCTACTGCCGGGTAGCACGCGCTCCTGCGTGGAGTTGGTCACGCCTGGGTACGTTGGAAAACATGACCGACCGCACCCCCGCACCCGCTCCCTCGACGTCCTGGGCGGACCCCGAGGTGGTCCGCTTCATGCTCGAGGACTGCCACACCTGGGCGATCGTCGGGCTCAGCGGCGACCCGTCGCGTACGGCGTACGGGATCGCGAACTACCTGCAGCGGCACGGCAAGCGGATCGTCCCGATCCACCCGACCGCGCCCACCGTGCTCGGCGAGCAGGGCTACGCGACCCTGGCCGACGTGCCCTTCCCGATCGACGTCGTCGACGTGTTCCGTCGCTCCGAGTACGCCGGGGACTTCGCCGACCAGGCGGTGCAGGTCGACGCCCGCGCAGTCTGGTTCCAGCTCGGCGTCATCGACGCGGAGGCATTCGCCCGCACGATCGACGCGGGCGTGCCGATGGTGATGGACACGTGCCCCGCCATGGAGTGGCCGAGGATCTCGCGCTCCGCCTAGAACGCTCCGCCTAGAAGCCGAGCTTGCGGTCCACGTCGCCGCGGACGACCTTGCCCTTCTCCCGAGCCGACTCCGCCAGGTCGTCCTGGAAGGCGACCATCTTCTGGTGCAGCCCCTGGTCGGACGCGGCCAGGATCCGGACGGCGAGCAGCCCGGCGTTGCGCGCGTTGCCGATCGCCACGGTGGCCACCGGGACCCCGGCCGGCATCTGCACGATCGACAGCAGCGAGTCCATCCCGTCGAGGTACTTGAGCGCGACGGGTACGCCGATCACCGGCAGCGGCGTGACCGAGGCGAGCATGCCCGGAAGGTGGGCGGCTCCTCCGGCACCGGCCACGATCACCTGAAGGCCACGACCGGCAGCCTCGCGTCCGTAGGCCAGCATCTCGTCGGGCATCCGGTGCGCCGAGACGACGTCGGCCTCGTACGGCACCCCGAACTCCTCGAGCGCGGTCGCCGCATCCTTCATCGTCGGCCAGTCGGAGTCCGACCCCATGACGATGCCGACCCTCGGGGTGCCTGATTCAGCCATCGTGCTCACTCGCTTTCGTTTCCGAGGTCGCCCCGGAACCACGCCGCTGCGTGCTGGGCGCGGTCACGGACCTCGTCGAGGTCGTCGCCGTACGCGGTGACGTGGCCGACCTTGCGGCCCGGCTTCACGTCCTTGCCGTAGAGGTGCACCTTGAGCTGCGGGTCGCGCGCGAACACGTGCGGGTACCCGTCGTGCAGCGCGCCGACGTCGCCGCCGAGGATGTTGACCATCACCGTCCACGGCGCCCGCGCGGCCGGCGAGCCGAGGGGCAGGTCCAGTACGGCGCGCAGGTGGTTCTCGAACTGGCCGGTGACGGCGCCGTCCATGCTCCAGTGCCCGGTGTTGTGCGGGCGCATGGCCAGCTCGTTGACGAGCACGCGGCCGTCGTTCGTCTCGAACATCTCGACCGCGAGGATGCCGGTGACGTCGAGCTCGCTGGCGACCTTCATGGCGACCTGTTGTGCCTCGACGGCCAGCTCTGGGTCGAGCTCGGGGGCGGGAGCGATGACCTCCCAGCAGATCCCGTCACGCTGGATCGACTCGACGATCGGGTAGACCGCCACCTGCCCGGACGGCGAACGCGCCACCAGAGCCGACAGCTCGCGCCGGAAGTCGACCAGCTCCTCGGCCAGGATCTGGACTCCGGCAGCAGCGGCAGCGTCGAACGCCGCTACGGCGTCCTCGGTCGAGCGGACCACCCACACGCCCTTGCCGTCGTACCCGCCGCGGGTCGTCTTCAGCACGACCGGGAAGCCACCGCCGTCGGCGGCGAACTCGGCGACGTCGGCCGGGTCCTCGACCACGCGGTGACGAGGAGAAGGCACGCCGAGCGCGGTGAGCCGGGCTCGCATCACGGCCTTGTCCTGCGCGTGCACCAGGGCTTCCGGGCCGGGCCGGCAGGCGTGGCCTTCTGCAGCGAGGGCGTGCAGGTGCTCGGTCGGGACGTGCTCGTGGTCGAAGGTCACGACGGAGCACCCGTCGGTGATCTTGCGGAGCGTCTCGAGGTCGCGGTAGTCGCCGACCAACGTGTCAGGCACGACCTGGGCCGCCGACACGTCGGGGCCCTCAGCGAGCAGCCGAAGCGGCACGCCGAGCCCGACGGCGGACTGCGCCATCATCCGGGCCAGCTGGCCGCCACCGATCACCGCGACCGTGACGGGCGCGGCAGAGGTTGGGGAAGGGACAGGAGCGGTCACGCCCTGACCCTATCGACCCGGATCAGGAGGCTGACTGCACCTGGTCGGCGTAGACGGGCGGGCTCAGCTCGAAGCGCAGGCCTCGCCCGCGGATCGTGGTGATCAGGGTCGGACGGCGGGTGTCGTCGCCGAGCTTCTTGCGGACCCAGCCCAGGTGAACGTCGATCGTCTTGGCAGAGGTCCAGAAGCTGGTGTGCCACACGTCGCGCATGAGCTCCTCGCGCGTGACGATCTCGCCGGCACGGCTGATCAACGCCTGCACCAGGTCGAACTCCTTGTTCGACATCCGGATCTCGACACCGTCACGCCATACGCGGCGCGCGTCGGCGTCCACGTCAACCCCCTGCACAGTCATCATCACGCCAGGCTAGGGAAGCAGAAACGGGCTCAGTTCCGGTTTGAGAAGATTGGTCCGGAAGGACTACGTGGCGGTCTAGTCATTCCCGGCATGCGGGTCAGATCCGGCGTACGGCGACCGGCTCCACGACGCCGAACCCACGCAACGGCCGGGCCGGCAGCAGCCGCGTCTCGAACTCGCCGACCGGGAGCCGGGAGGCGGTCTCGCCGTCGGTGATCACCCGGTTCCGGCGGGCCACACCGGTGAGCCGTGCGGCCAGGTTGACCGGTGGGCCGAACACGTCGCCGAGCTTCATGACGACGGCCCCGCTCGCGAGACCGAGTCGCACGTCGGGCAGCCGGGGGTCGTTGCCGATGACGTCGACGATCGAGAGCGCGATCGACATCGCCCGGGCAGGGTCCTCGGAGACGAAGAGCACGGAGTCGCCCAACGTCTTGATCACGCGGCCGTGCCGGCCCGCGACCACGTCGGCACAGCGCGACTCGAAGATCTCGACCATGTCGCCGATCCGGTCCTCGTCCATCTCGTTCGAGAGGGCGGTGAAGCTGACCAGGTCGGCGAACCCCACCGTCACCTGGACTGTGTGCAGGTCCTCGTCGTTGGCGCCCAGCGCCTCGACGCGCGTCACGGCGGCGGAGAGGTGACGCCGCCACGCGTAGACGAGGAGCTTCTCGAACGGGACGCCGACCTCTTCGGCCAGCCGGAGGGCACTGCCGATCCGGCTGCCCGTCGCCTCATCGCCGGCCTCCATCTGCTCGACCCGGCCGGACAGAGTGCCGACCTGCCAGTCGGCAAGCCGGGCCATCGTCTGGCCGACCGCACGGGTGAGCCGGACGGCGGTGTCGAAGTCGATGGCTCCGTCGCGGACCGCGCCGACCAGCATGCTCAGTGCCGACAGGTCGGAGTCGGTGAACGCCGCTTGCTCGCCCGCGTCGGGGAAGCCGAGAGCGCGCCACAACCGGCGAGCCTCGTCGAGGGTGACGCCGGCTGCCTCGGCGACGTCCCCACTCGTCATCCGGGGCGGGTTCCCCAGCAGGCGGTGCTCCAGCTGCTCGCGGGTGAACGGGTGATCAGGCTCCGTCATCGACCGCGCTCGTGCCTGGCTGGGAGAGGTTGTGCAGCTCTTCCGACACCTGCATCTGCACGCGCTCGACGTGCGGGATGTCGTGCAGCAGCACGCTGCCCGACTCGCTGGCGTCGGTCACGACGAGCGTGCCGCAGCCGAAGATCCGGTCGATGACGCCGATCTCGAAGTCGACACCACTGATCCGGTTGAGCGGGATGGTCCGGCCGCTCTTGGCGATCAGGCCCGACCGCTTCACGAAGCGACGGTTCGTGAAGGTGTACGTCGTCGTCAACCAGCGCAGGAACGGCTTCACCACCCAGCCGATCGCGACGACCAGCGCGAGCCCCCAGACGACGGCCTGCACGAGCAGACGAGCCCGTCCGGGATCCGGCAGCACCGAGATGACGAAGCCCGAGACAGCGGCGAGCAGGATCAGCAGCAGCGCGGGACCGAGGAGCGCCTTGACGTGCGTACGGGTGCTGACGACGACGTACTCGCCGTCGTTGAGCAGCCTCGCGGGGAACACCACGCCTCGATCATGTCACGGCCGTGCGCGGACATGGATGACGTCGCCCGCGCCCAGCGCCAGCGTGCCCAAGGGGTCCGTCGCGACGAGCAGCCGCCCGTCGGCGTCGATTCCCGTGGCCGTTCCCACGACCCGCTCGCCGTTCGGCAGGTCGACCCGGACCTCACGCCCCACGGTGTCGCAGACCTCCAGGTACGACGCCCGGAGGGCCTCCGGGGCTCCCCCGCGTGCGCGCCAGGCGTCGTACTGCTCGGCCAACGCGTCGAGCACGTGTCCGAGCAGGGCTTCTCGGTCGACCTCGCCCCCGCTGGCCAGCTGCAGCGAGGTGGCCGTGTCGACCGGCAGCTCCGCGCGGGGCGTCGACACGTTGATCCCGACCCCGACCACGGCGACCGCGCCGGCACCAGAACCCGCTTCGACGCGCTCCACCAGGATCCCGGCCACCTTCTGCTCACCGAGCAGCACGTCGTTCGGCCACTTGAGAGCGCAGCTGAGTCCGGTCGCCCGGCGTACGCCCTGCACCACGCCGACGCCGGTGAGCAACGGCAGCCACGGCCAGCGCGCCACCGGCACGGCGTCGGGAGCGAGCACCACGCTGAAGGTCAGCGCGGCCCTCGGCGGGGTCACCCAGGTGCGGTCGAGCCGTCCCCGGCCGGCGGTCTGGTGGTCGGCCACCACGACGAGCCCTTCGCCGGCACCGGCGCGTGCTCGCGCAGCAGCCTCGGCGTTCGTCGACGGCGACTCGGGCAGCAGCTCGACGGACCAGCGCGTCCCCTCGAACCGGCCGGTCAACGAGGCACCGTCAAGCGGTGGGCGGCTGGGCTCCTGGGTAGGCACAGGCACTAGATTGGCCGAACGAGCACGAGAGAGGCGAACTACCCCGTGAGCGAAGCACCAGCGACCCAGCCGGGCGAGGGCACCGAACTGCCCGATGACATCGACATCCACACCACTGCCGGCAAGGCGGCGGACCTGACCAGACGGCTCGACGCCGCGGTCCACGCCGGATCCGAGCGGGCCATCGAGAAGCAGCACGCCAAGGGCAAGAAGACGGCGCGCGAGCGGATCGAGGAGCTGCTCGACGACGGCTCGTTCATCGAGCTCGACGAGCTCGCCCGGCACCGCTCGACGGCGTTCGGCCTGGAGAAGAACCGGCCGTACGGCGACGGCGTGGTCACCGGCTACGGCACCATCGACGGCCGCCAGGTCTGCGTGTTCGCCCAGGACTTCACGGTCTTCGGTGGCTCGCTGGGCCAGGTCTTCGGCGAGAAGATCGTCAAGGTCATGGACCTCGCGATGAAGACCGGCTGCCCGATCATCGGCATCAACGACTCCGGCGGCGCGCGCATCCAGGAGGGCGTCGTCTCGCTCGGCCTGTACGGCGAGATCTTCCGCCGCAACGTGCACGCGTCCGGGGTGATCCCGCAGATCTCGCTGATCATGGGCCCCTGCGCCGGCGGCGCCGTCTACTCCCCCGCGGTCACCGACTTCACCGTGATGGTCGACCAGACCTCGCACATGTTCATCACCGGCCCCGACGTGATCAAGACCGTCACCGGCGAGGACGTCTCGATGGAGGACCTGGGCGGCGCCCGGTCGCACAACACCAAGTCGGGCAACGCGCACTACATGGGCTCCGACGAGTCCGACGCGATCGACTACGTCCGTGCACTGATCTCGTACCTGCCGCAGAACAACCTCGACGAGCCGGTCGTGTACGACGAGGCGGCCGACCTCGAGATCAGCGACACCGACCGCTCGCTCGACACCCTGATCCCCGACTCCCCGAACCAGCCGTACGACATGCACACGGTCATCGAGTCGGTGCTGGACGACGAGGAGTTCCTCGAGGTCCAGGCGATGTTCGCGCCGAACATGGTGATCGGCTTCGGCCGCGTCGAGGGCCGCCCGGTCGGCATCGTGGCCAACCAGCCGATGCAGTTCGCGGGCACGCTCGACATCGACGCCTCCGAGAAGGCCGCGCGCTTCGTCCGTACCTGCGACGCGTTCAACCTGCCGGTGCTCACGTTCGTCGACGTCCCCGGCTTCCTGCCCGGCACCGACCAGGAGTGGAACGGCATCATCCGCCGCGGCGCGAAGCTCATCTACGCCTACGCCGAGGCCACCGTCCCGCTGGTCACGATCATCACCCGCAAGGCGTACGGCGGCGCGTACGACGTGATGGGGTCCAAGCACCTCGGCGCCGACATGAACCTGGCGTGGCCGACCGCGCAGATCGCCGTGATGGGTGCGCAGGGTGCCGTCAACATCCTGTACCGCAAGGAGCTCGCCGAGGCCGCCGAGTCCGGCGACCAGGAGGCCAAGCGCGCCGAGCTGATCACCGACTACGAGGACACGCTCGCGAACCCGTACCTGGCCGCCGAGCGTGGCTACATCGACGCGGTGATCCATCCCCACGAGACCCGGATCGAGATCGTCCGGTCGCTGCGGCTGCTGCGTTCGAAGCGGGAGACGCTGCCGCCCAAGAAGCACGGGAACATCCCGCTGTGAGCGACGACGAGACCCCGCTCTTCCTCATCAAGGGCGACGCCACCCCGGAGGAGGTCGCGGCGCTGGTCGCGGTGCTCCACGGCGTCGCCTCCGGGGCTGCGCCGACGCCGAAGCCCCCGCGTCCGGAGTGGTCGGCGCCTCACCGCACGGTGAGGCGGCCGCTGCTCTCGGGTCCGGGTGGCTGGCGCTCCAGCTCGATGCCGCGCTGACCGTCCTCTGCCAGCCCGCGGGCGGCGGCCATGACCGCCACGGCGAGCAGCACGACCATCAGTCCGTTGCGCACCGCCAGCACTGAGACGGGCAACCAGACCAGGTCGGTGCGGGCGGTGATCGCGAGGTACGTCGTCGGGAACACGACGTGGGTCATCCCCGCAGCCACGAGCAGGCCGAACGTCCAGGCGCGAAGCCTGGCCGAGTCGGCGACGGCAAGGCCGGCCGCGGCGATGGGCAGCAGCCAGAGCAGGTACTGCGGGCTGAGCACCTTGCCGACCACGATGAAGCCGGTGACCGAGGCGAGCGTCAGCCACAACGCGGTCTCGCGGGTGACGCGATCGCGCACCCACCACAGCCGTGCCCAGCCCAGCGCGAGGAGGACGACGTACCCGACGGTCAGCACCGTGCTGAGGCTGAGCAGCAGGTCGACCCCGGGGCCGGCGATCTCGTAGGACTTGCTCGGCGCATACCCGACGAACCACGTCGACGGGTCGCCCCACCAGGCCAGCATCGCGGGCGTGGCGAGCACCGACTCGATCTGCAGTCCGCGGCCAGCCTGGTAGGTCAGCGGCGAGAACAGCCGGCCTAGGCCGCCCCACCACACACTCGCCCCAGCGAGCAGGATCCCGGCCCCGACGACCAGAGCGACCGCGGGACGACGCGGACGCACGATCGCGAGCACCGGTGGCAGCAGCAGGGCCGGCCAGAGCTTGATCCCCGTCGCCAGCGCGGCAGCGAGAGCCGCGACCCGTGGGTGCCGCACGAGTGCGAGCACGGCGACTCCGCAGAGCACGCCGGGCAGCAGGTCGAAGCGGGCGTACGTCGTGGCGCCGAGCAGCGGCACCCCGAGCAGCCAGGTGAGGACCGCGACGCGGCTCTTCGTGTGTGCCAGCAGGAGCGTGAACACCAGATCGGTCAGAACGGCGACGGCCATCAGCAGCGCGCCGTAGCCAAGGCCGATGCCGAAGATCCCCAGCAGCTGCGACAGCAGCCAGGGCACCGCCACGACCGCGACGGCAGGCACCGGGTACTCGGTGAGCGTGTCGTCGAGCCCCGCCTCACGGAGCGACCACAGGCTCATGTCGAAGTAGGCCACGTCGCCGCCGACCCACTCGTGCGGCCCGAGCAGGAGCCAGACGAGCGCTGCGCGCGTGGCCAGCCAGGCAAGCGCCACCCCTCCGGTCCTCACTACACGACGGTATCGGGCGGCGCCCTGAACTCTCGTCCGCTTAGGGTGTGGCGGTGACCACGAACCACGATGAGACCCGCGCGGTGGACGCCATCGCGAACGCCTACGTCGACGACGTCTGCGCCCTCGACCCGGTGACCGCCACCTACCTCGGCGTCCCGGGGTTCGAGGACCAGCTGACCGACTACTCGCCCGAAGGGCACGCCGCGCGGGAGCAGCTCACCCGCCGCGCCTTCGCGGACGCGACGGCCGCGACCCCGGTCGACGAGCGGGAGCAGGTCGCGAAGGACGCCTTCCTGGAGCGGCTCGGCCTCGAGATCGAGATGTACGAGGCGCACGTCCCGCAGTCACAGCTCTCCGTGCTGACCAGCCCGCTGCACGCGATGCGGTCCGCGTTCGACCTGATGAGCACCGACGGCGAGGACGCCTGGCGTGCCATCGACGCGCGCCTGGCCGCCTTCCCGCAGGCCCTCGACGGGGTCCGGACGACGCTGCTCAGCTCGGCCGCCGAGGGGTACGTCGTGGCCAAGCGACAGATCCACGGCGTCGCCGACCAGATCCGGTTCTGGACCGGCCAGCAGGGCAGCTCCGGCGACTTCTTCACCAACCTCGTCGCGAACGCCGAGGTCAGCGACGCACTCGCCGGCGACCTCGACAAGCACGCCCGGCTGGCCAGCGAGGCGACCGCCGCCTTCGGCCGCTTCCTCGACGACGAGTTCGCGGCCCACGGCAGCGACGTCGACGCGTGCGGCCGCGAACGCTACGTGCTCGGCTCCCGGTACTTCCTCGGCACCACGATCGACCTCGAGGAGACCTACGCCTGGGGCTGGGAGGAGCTCGCGCGGATCGAGGCCGACATGGCGCGGGTCGCGCAGGAGATCGTGCCCGGCGGCACGGTCGACGACGCGGTGGCTGCTCTGGACGCCGACCCCGCCCGCAACATCAAGGGCAAGGTCGAGTTCGCCGCTTGGATGCAGGAGCTCGCCGACCGCACCATGAACGAGCTGGCCGACGTCCACTTCGACATCCCCGACGCCGTACGTCGGATCGAGTGCCGGATCGCGCCGACGAGCGACGGCGGCATCTACTACACCGGGCCGAGCGAGGACTTCAGCCGTCCGGGCCGGATGTGGTGGGCGGTTCCCGACAGCACCACGTCCTTCTCGACGTGGCGCGAGGTCACGACCGTCTTCCACGAGGGCGTGCCGGGTCACCACCTCCAGGTCGGGCAGACGGCGTACCGCAGCGAGCTGCTGAACCGCTGGCAGCGGCTGATGTGCTGGGTCTCCGGGCACGGCGAGGGCTGGGCGCTGTACTCCGAGCGGCTCATGGACGACCTCGGCTACCTGTCCGACCCGGGCGACAAGCTCGGGATGCTCGACGCGCAGGCGTTCCGCGCGGCCCGTGTCGTCGTCGACATCGGGATGCACCTGCAGCTGGAGATCCCGCAGGACAACCCGTTCGGGTTCCGGCCCGGCGAGATCTGGGACCACGACCGCGGCCTCGACTTCATGCGCCAGCACTGCCGGATGGAGGACGACCTGATCAAGTTCGAGGTGAACCGCTACCTCGGCTGGCCGGGGCAGGCTCCGTCGTACAAGGTCGGCGAGCGGATCTGGCTGCAGGCGCGCGACGACGCCCAGGCCCGTCTGGGCGACCGGTTCGACCTGAAGGCGTTCCACCGGGCCGCCCTCGACCTGGGCTCGATCGGCCTCGACCCGCTGCGCGCTGCGCTGGCCCGGATCTCGTGATTCAGACGCTGGTCCTCGCCTCCGCGTCGACAGGGCGGCTGGCGACGCTGCGCAGCGCGGGGCTCGACCCGCACGTGGTGGTCTCCGGCATCGACGAGTCGCAGGTGTCCGACACCGACCCTGCCAGCCTGGCCGCGACCCTGGCGACCCTGAAGGCCGAGGCGGTGCTGGACCGGCTCCGCTCCGACGGCAGGAACCATGGGCTGGTGCTGGGCTGCGACTCGGTGCTCGAGCTCGACGGCCGGATCCTCGGCAAGCCCGACGACGCCGTCGACGCCCGCGAGCGCTGGCGGGCGATGCGCGGCCGAAGCGGCGTGCTCCACACCGGGCACTGCCTGCACGACCTCGCCACCGGTCGTCAGCTGGTCCGCGCCGTCGACACCGTCGTCCACTTCGCCGACATCACCGACGACGAGATCGAGGCGTACGTCGCCAGCAAGGAGCCGCTGCACGTGGCCGGCGCCTTCACCCTCGACGGGCTCGGTGGCGCGTTCGTGCGCGGCGTCGAGGGCGACCCGCACAACGTCGTGGGCGTCAGCCTCCCCGCGCTCCGCGAGATGGTCCGCGGGCTCGGCCAGAGCTGGACCGACCTGTGGAACCTGCCCGACTGAGGCCGTCGGTCCACCGTCGCGGTCTGGCACACTGTCCGACCATGCGAGGCATCATTCTGGCGGGGGGATCGGGCACTCGGCTGCACCCGATCACGCGCGGGCTCAGCAAGCAGCTCGTCCCCGTCTACGACAAGCCGATGATCTACTACCCGCTGTCGACGCTGATGCTCGCGGGGATCCGCGACATCCTGGTGATCACGACGCCCGAGGACGCCGACTCGTTCGTGCGCCTGCTGGGCGACGGCAGCGACTTCGGCATCAACCTCACGTTCGCCGTGCAGCCCTCCCCCAACGGTCTCGCGCAGGCCTTCGTGATCGGCGAGGAGTTCGTTGCCGGATCGTCGTCCGCGCTCGTGCTGGGCGACAACATCTTCTACGGGCCCGGGTTCGGCCGGAAGCTGTCGCGGTTCTCGGAGATCGACGGCGCGGCCGTCTTCGCCTACCAGGTCTCGGACCCCACGGCGTACGGCGTCGTGGAGTTCGACGAGACGGGGCGCGCCCTCTCCTTGGAGGAGAAGCCGAGCCAGCCGAAGAGCAAGTTCGCCATCCCCGGGCTCTACTTCTACGACCAGGACGTCGTCGAGATCGCGAAGGGCCTGAAGCCGTCGGCGCGCGGCGAGTACGAGATCACCGACGTCAACCGTGTCTACCTCGAGCAGGGCAAGCTCCAGGTCGAGGTCCTGGAGCGAGGCACCGCCTGGCTCGACACCGGCACGTTCGAGTCGCTCAACGACGCGAGCAACTTCATCCGGACCGTCGAGCACCGGCAGGGGCTCAAGATCGGATCACCCGAAGAGATCGCCTGGCGACAGGGCTTCCTCAGCGACGACGAGCTGCGCCAACGCGCGGAGAAGCTGCTCAAGTCGGGGTACGGCGACTACCTGTTCAGCCTGCTGGACGACTGAGCACCGTCGGCGCCGCTGCGCGCCAACGCGCGCGCCAGTCCCCGATGGGCTCGACCCCCAGCCGGTGCAGGGCGTCGTGGCCGAGCACCGAGTACGCCGGCCTCGGCGCGGGGCGCACGAAGGCGTCGCTCGTCGTCGGCTGTACGACGGCGGGGTCCTGCCCGTCGGCGCCGACCACCTCGCGCGCGAACTCGAACCAGCTGCACTGCCCCGACGAGGTGGCGTGGAAGGTGCCGGCCGGGGCGTTCGCATCGACGAGGCGGGCGATCAGGTCGGCGACGTCGACCGTCCAGGTGGGCTGGCCGACCTGGTCGTCGACCACGCTGACGTCGCCCCGCTCGCGAGCCACCCGGGCGATGGTGCGCGGAAAGCAGCCGCCGTTGGCGCCGTACAGCCAGGCCGTACGGAGGATCAGGTGTCGGTCGCGCAGCGCGGATCGCACCGCCTCCTCCCCCGCGGCCTTGGTGCGGCCGTACGCCGATACCGGTGCGGTCGGCGCGTCCTCGGCGTACGGCGAGGTGGCCGTGCCGTCGAAGACGTAGTCGGTGCTGATGTGCACGAGGCGTCCGCGGCCGTCGGCGACGGCGCGGGCGAGCACGTCGGGGACGACGGCGTTGTCGCGCAGAGCCTCCTGCTCCTGCGTCTCGGCGTCGTCGACCGCGGTCCACGCGGCGCAGTTCACGACGACGTCGAAGCCCTCGACGAGCTCGGCGACGACCGCGGGGTCGTACAGGTCGGCGGACGCGCGGGTGGCGGCTGCGACCTCGTCGCCGCGCTTCCTGAGGTAGTCGACGACGTCGCTACCGAGCATCCCGCCCGAACCAGTCACCAGCCAGCGCACGTGTCTCCTCCTCGGGGCCCAGCACAGGCTCGGTAGCCTACTCAGATGCAGATTCGCGAGCTCAGCGTGCCCGACTCCTACGAGCTGGTTCCGGCGGTCCACGGTGATGCCCGCGGGGCGTTCCTCGAGTGGTTCCGGGCCGATGCGCTGGAGAAGGCAACCGGCCGCCGGCTCGACCTCCAGCAGGCCAACGCCTCGGTGTCGTCGGCCGGCACGTTGCGCGGCGTGCACTTCGCCGACGTACCGCCGAGCCAGGCCAAGTTCGTGACCTGCCTGCGCGGCGCCGTCCTCGACGTCGTGGTCGACATCCGGGTCGGTTCGCCGACCTTCGGACAGTGGGACTCGGTCCTCCTCGACGACGAGACCCGACGCTGCATCTTCGTCAGCGAGGGGCTCGGCCACGCGTTCCTCGCGCTCGAGGACGACGCCGTCGTCAGCTATCTGTGCACGGCGCCGTACACCCCGGCGCGCGAGCACGGCATCAACCCCCTCGACCCAGACCTCGGGATCGACTGGCCGACGACGGGGCGTGACGGGCAACCGCTCGAGGCGGTGCTGTCGGAGAAGGACGCCGCGGCGCCCGGGTTCCGCGAGGCGGAGCGTGACGGGCTGCTGCCGAAGTACGACGAGGTGCAGGAGTTCCTGGCTTCACTCCGAAATTGACGGGCTGCCGCCCCGTAGTCCGTGTGAGGATGCGTGCATGATCGACGTCGCTCTCCCCCGAGACGAGGCGGCCCCCGCAGTCACGAGGTCCTTCGCTGCATGCGTGGCGTCGGTGACCGAGACACCGATCACTGACGTACCGCGACCGCAGGCAGACGTGGCGGCTGAGATCGGCGTCTGCCGCAGTTGGCTCGCGGGCAGGGGCGCCGGGCTGGTGAGGCTGGCAGAACCAGCCACCTTCAACTGGCCCGGCTACTGGCTCGCCATCCTCGGACCCCCAGGACCCGCCACCGGCGCTGACGAACTCATCGCCGTGCTCATGTTCGGCACGCCGTCTGGCGTCGTGCTGAGCCCTCAGGATCCGGGCCTGCTCGGCCGAGCTGCGACCGACCTCTCGATACGCGAGGGCTACGTCCTGTGCGGCCTGGACCCGGCGTTCACCGCACCCACACGTCCGCTTCCGCGGCTGACCGGTACCGTCGCGGAGATCGCGCTGGCAGAGCGGGCCACCGGCCAGATGCGTACCGTCGACCACGCCGAGGCCCTCGCGAACCGGGGGCTGCGCGGCGATCGCTACGCAGCAAAGGCGGGCACGTTCACCCCTGCCAACGACACGGCCCGCGGCTACGACCTCACTCTCATCGAGGCGGAAGTTCTCGACAGCCTCACGTTGCCGGACGGCAGCCAGCTGGGCTACGCCGAGGCACGACGCAACATCGTCACTCGCGGTATCGACCTCAACGCGCTGGTCGGCAGACGCTTCCGAGTGGGAGACGTCGAGTGCCTTGGCCAGCGTCTCTGCGAGCCGTGCTCACACCTGGAACGCCTCACGACCAAGGGCGCGCTCCGGGGGCTGATCCACCGCGGCGGCCTCCGCGCCGATGTTCTCAGCGACGGGGAAGTCACAATCGGGGACCGCATCGAGACCATCGACTAGCTGCCTAAACCACTATTCGAACTGTTCGAAAAGTGTCGGTGGTGGCTGGTCCAATTGATCATGGCGATCTCGGGCAGCACGTGCGGGGCACCGGCAACGGTGGTTCAGCAAGCTCGCTCTGCGCTCGCGGATCTGACGGACGTGTTGTGGGCAGCACGCTCCCCCGAGGACCTGGTCGACCTCAACGCCGAGCTCGAACGGCTCCGCTCCCTGACTGCCGCCGTTCAGTTTCGACTGGCTGTCGAGCTGGACGCGGGCGAGCACCCCAAGGCCATCGGCGGCTGGCAGTCCTCAGGTGACTACCTGACCGCGGCAGCCGGAGGGCGGCGTGGGCAGGGGCAGCGGATGCTGCGAAGCGGCCGGGCGTTGTGCTCAGAGCTGACCGCGACGATGGACGCCCTCACAGACGGAGCGATCTCGCCCGAGCAGGCGGACGTGATCGTGACGGTGATCCGGTTGTTGCCCGTCGACACCGAGGTCCGCTTGCTGGCCGAGAAGTGCCTTCTCCACGAGGCGGCTCACCTGAACGCCACCGAGCTGCGGATCGCCGGCGAGCACCTCCTGGAGGTCATCGACCCCGACGGGCATGCGAAGCGCGAGGAGAAGAAACTCGACCAGCACGAGCGCTCTGCGCACCTCAACCGGTTCCTCAACATCGTCGACGACGGGCTGGGCGGGGTCCGGCTCCGGGGCCGTGGCACGGTCGAGGACGCCGCGGTGATCAAGACGGCGCTCGCCTCGCTCTCTGCGCCAGCCGCTCGAGACCTGAGCGACAGCGATCCCGACTTCGGAGTGGCTGGGCGCGACGTTCGCGACCACGGCGCCCGCACCTGGGATGCCCTCGTCGATGTCTGTCAGAAGGCGATGGACGCCGAGGTGCTTCCCACCGACCACGGCGCGAAGCCTCGCGTGATGGTCACCGTCTCGTTGAACGACCTCACCAGCGGGCTCGGTGTCGGCACGCTCGAGACGGGCGAACGCATCTCGGTCAGCGCCGTGCGGAAGCTGGCCTGCGACGCCGATCTGATTCCCGTCGTGCTGGGCACCCACGGACAGCCTCTCGATGTCGGGCGGACGAAGCGGCTGGTGACGATGGGCATCTGGCTCGCATTGGTGGCTCGGGACAAACACTGCGCGTTCCCCGGGTGCCGCCGGCCACCGATCGCGTGCGACGCGCACCACGTCGTGCCGTGGGCGCAAGGCGGCCAGACCAGGCTCCAGGACATGGTGCTGCTGTGCCGGGCGCACCACACGATCGTGCACAGCACTGGCTGGCAGGTTCGCATCAATCGCGCCGACGGGCGCCCCGAGTTCAAGGCACCGCCTGCCGGGCTACGGCCGCGGGAGCGACTTGCACAGCAGGTCGACGAACGTGACGACTGGATCCGCGAACGAACCCTGCGGGAATGACCCGCTGCCTACCTCAGCGCTTCTTGAGCGGCTCCCACCAGTCGCGGTGGTTGACGTACCAGTCGACGGTGCCCGCGAGCCCGTCCTCGAGCGTGTACGCCGGCTCGTAGCCGAGCTCGTCGCGGATCTTGCTCCAGTCCACCGAGTAGCGCCGGTCGTGGCCCAACCGGTCGGCCACTTGCTCGACGCGATCCCAGTCCGTGCCGGTCGCCTTCAGCAGTCGCTCCGTGAGCTGCTTGTTGGTGAGCTCGGTGCCGCCGCCGATGTTGTAGATCTCGCCCGCCCGGCCGTTGGCCAGCACCAGGTGGATCGCGCGGCAGTGGTCGTCGACGTGCAGCCAGTCGCGGACGTTGCCGCCGTCGCCGTACAGCGGGACCGTGCCGCCGTCCACGAGGTTGGTCACGAAGAGCGGGATGACCTTCTCGGGGAACTGGTACGGCCCGTAGTTGTTGGAGCAGCGCGTGATGCGGACGTCGAGCCCGTGGGTGCGGTGGAAGGCCCGCGCCAGCAGGTCACTCGACGCCTTCGATGCCGAGTACGGCGAGTTGGGCTCGAGCGGCTGCTGCTCGTTCCAGGAGCCCTCGTCGATCGACCCGTAGACCTCGTCGGTCGACACGTGCACGAACGTGCCGAGCTCGTGCCGCAGCGCGGCGTCGAGCAGGGTCTGCGTGCCTACGACGTTGGTCTTGACGAAGTCCTCGGCGCCGGCGATCGACCGGTCGACGTGCGACTCGGCGGCGAAGTGCACCACGGCGTCGGCCCGGCCGACCTCCTCGTCGACGAGCACCGGGTCGCAGATGTCGCCCTGCACGAAGCGCAGTCGCGGGTCGTCGCTGACCGGCTCGAGGTTCGCCAGGTTGCCGGCGTAGGTGAGCTTGTCGAGGACCACGACCTGGTCCGGGGCGGGACCGCCCCAGGCATCGCCGAGGACAGTGCGCACGTAGTGGGAGCCGATGAAGCCGGCGCCTCCGGTGACCAAGATCCGCATGGCGCCATCCAACCAGAGCGCTGCCGGGGCGCCGAGGCCGACCGGATCAGCTGCCGTTGAGCGCGGCCTCGCGGAGCGCGGCACGCCGCGGGCTCAGGAAGATGAACCGCCGGAACGCCCAGAACCGCGCGGCGGTGCCCAGCCCCAAGCCGACGACGTTCGCCGAGATGTTGTCGGAGAAGGCGTTGTCGAGGCCCAGCACGTACCGGCTCACCGCCAGGCAGGCCAGCGGGATCGCCATCGACGCGGTGTTGATCACGAAGAACGAGACACGCCCACCAGCCGCCCCTACGGTCTCCCGGTCACGGAACGCCCACGATCGGCTGCCGCGGTAGCTGACCAGCATGCCCAGCGTGTTCGCGATCACGAACGACAGCAAGGGCATGTGGTTGAGCGGGCCGGGTCCGCCGAAGTACCCATGCACGAGCACGTTGAAGACGACGAACGACACCACCGTGGCTACGCCGCCGACCGTGAGAAACTTCGTGCCCTCCGCAAGGAGGCGCTGCATGCGGCGGCCCATCGCCCCAGCCTAGAGGGGCGCCCGCAACGGCAACCCTCGCGGCCTACTCGACCGGCAGGCCACGACCGCGTGCGATCAGCATCCGCTGCACCTCGGAGGTGCCCTCACCGATCTCGAGCACCTTCGCGTCGCGGTAGAAGCGCGCCACCGGGTACTCCTCCATGAAGCCGTAGCCACCGAAGATCTGGGTGGCGATCCGGGTCGCGGTCACCGCCGACTCGGTCGCGTACAGCTTCGCCACGGCGGCGGCCTGCTTGAACTCCTTGATCGGGCGACCGGCGTCCTTCATGGCCGCAGCCTTGTAGGTCAGCAGCCGCGAGGCCTCGAGCATCACTTCGAGGTCGGCGATCTGAAAGGCGACGCCCTGCTTGCTGCCGATCGGCACACCGAAGGTGGTCCGCTCGCCGGCGTACTGCACCGACATGTCGAGGCAGGCCTGGATGCAGCCCACGGCGAGCGCAGCGATCGCGACCCGGCCGTCGTCCAGCGTGGCCAGGAACTGCGCGAAGCCGCGGCCCCGCTCGCCAAGGAGGTTCGCCTCGGGGACGCGAACGTCCTCGAAGGTCAGCGGGTGGGTGTCCGACGCGTGCCAACCGAGCTTGTCGTACGCCGGCTCGGCCGTGAAGCCCTTGGTGCCCGCCGGGACGATGATCGTGCTGATCTCCGCCTTCTCGCGGCCGTTCGAGCCGGTGGTCATGCCGGTCTTGGCGGTCACGGTCACCACGGAGGTGATGTCGGAGCCGGAGTTGGTGATGAACTGCTTCGAGCCGTTGACGACCCACTCGCCGTCCACGAGCTCGGCCTTGGTCTTGGTGGCACCCGCGTCGGAGCCCGCGCCGGGCTCGGTCAGGCCGAAGCCCGCGAGCGTCTTGCCGGCGACGAGGTCGGGCAGCCAGGTCTGCTTCTGCTCGTCGGTGCCGAAGGTCAGGATCGGGTTGATGCCGAGGCCGACAGCCGCCTCGAGCGTGATGCCCATCGACTGGTCGACGCGCCCGATCTCCTCGATCGCGACGCACAGCGACGTGAAGTCGCCGTCCTCGCCGGCGCCACCGAACTCCTCGGGGGCGGTGAGGCCGAAGAGACCGAGCTGGCCCATCTTCTGCACGACATCGGTCGGGAAGTGGTGCTTCTTGTCCCACTCGGCCGCGTGCGGGGCGATCTCCGCCTCCGCGAACTCGCGGACACTCTTGCGGAAGGTCTCGTGCTCGGCCGACAGCTCGTAGGAGGTCACGGTCTGGGTCCCTTCGGTGACTTACGCTTACGTGAACGTAAGGACTGTAGATCGCTTACGTTACGTAAGCGCAAGGGAGCCCGCATGCCCGGTACAGACCCCACCCGCACCTGGACGATCACCGAGCTGGCCGACGACTTCGGCACCACGCTGCGCACCCTCCGCCACTACGAGGACGTCGGGCTGCTCTTCCCCGAACGACGCGGGACCGCGCGGGTCTTCCACCACCGCGACCGGATTCGCCTCGAGCTGATCCTGCGCGGCAAGCGGCTCGGGTTCACCCTCCCCGAGATCGCCACCATCGTGAACATGTACGACGACCAGCCCGGCGAGGCCGGCCAGCTGCAGTACCTGATCGACCAGATCGCCGTACGCCGCGAGGAGCTCGACCAGCGCCGTCGCGACATCGACGCCACCCTGGCCGAACTCGCCGAGGTCGAGGAGCGCTGCCGCGCGGACCTCGCCCGGCTGGGCTGAACTCGGCTGACCTGGGCTGGCCTGGGCTGACCTGGGACGGCCCCGGCCGACACGTCCGGCTGTGGTTTGATCGCGCAATGCGCTACGCCATCACGGGAGCCACCGGATTCGTCGGTGGCGCACTCGCCTCCCAGCTCCGCCAGGCCGGTCACGACGTCGTCGCCCTGGTGCGCGACCGCAGCAAGGCCACCGAGCTCGAACGGATCGGCGTCGAGTTCGTCGAAGGCGACCTCAGCAACCGCGACGCACTCGACCGACTCACGACCGGTGTCGACGGGCTCTACCACGTCGCCGGTTGGTACAAGCTCGGCCAGCGCGACCCCTCCGCCGGTACGACGGTCAACGTCGAGGGCACCCGCAACGTGCTCGCCGCAGCGCAGCGCAACGGCGTGCCCCGCGTCGTCTACACGAGCACGCTGGCGATCAACTCCGACACCGAGGAGCAGGTGGTCGACGAGACCTACCGCTTCACCGGCGAGCACATCTCGACGTACGACCGGACCAAGGCGGAGGCCCACGACATCGCCCTCGACTTCGTCGAGCAGGGGCTCGACGTGGTGCTGGTGCAGCCCGGCCTGGTCTACGGCCCCGGCGACACCGCGCAGACCGGCGCGATGATCGCGCAGGCGGCCCGCGGCAAGCGCCCGCTGGCCCCGAAGGCGGGCGGCGTCTGCTGGGCGCACGTGGACGACGTCGCCGCCGGCCACGTGTTGGCGATGGAGCGCGGGCGCAAGGGCGAGTCGTACATGCTGGCGGGCCCGAGGCTGCCGATCGCCGACGGACTGCAGAAGGTCGCAGACATCGCCGGCACCAAGGGGCCGATCCGGCTCCCCGCGCGCATGGTCTCTGCGACGGCAGCGGTCATGGATGCGCTCGGCAAGGTCGTCCCCGTGCCGCCCGGCTATGCGGCCGAGACGATGCGGGCCGGGCTCGCGACGTACTACGGCACTTCGGAGAAGGCCGAGCGCGACCTGGGCTGGCAGCCCCGCCCGCTCGACGAGGGCCTGGCCCAGACCGTCGAAACGCTGCGTGGACGCTGACCAGTTTCGATGACCAGGCTTCGATGACCACCCGCTTCGACCCCTGCCCGTGCGGCATGGGCGTCTCGTACGGCGTCTGCTGCGGGCCGTTGCACGACGGCGAGCCGGCGACGACGGCCGAGGCACTGATGCGTTCTCGCTACTCGGCGTACGCGGTCGGCCTCAACGACTACGTGTTCCGCACCTGGCATCCGCGCACCCGGCCCGCCGACGTCTCCCCCAGCCCGGACATCACCTGGACCGGTCTGGAGATCCTGGCCACGACCGACGGTGGAGCCGACGACGACGCCGGCACCGTGGAGTTCCGAGCCCACCTCAATGCGGGTGGACGTCGCGAGCAACTGCACGAGACGAGCAGGTTCGAGCGACGCGGCGGCCGTTGGGTGTACGTCGACGGCGACGTCCGCTGAGCTCTCACTGACTCAGCGCTGAGGCGCCCAGGCGGCCGAGCGGTCAGGCGGCGAGCAGAGCCTGGACCCGTCGCTCGACGAGGTGCAGGCCCTCGAGTCCGGGCAACGTGTCGATCTTGGCGTCGATGCGTCGGGCCGTCTCGCCGGCGTCGTCGCCCATCAGGTAGCTCACCAGGTGCTGGACCTCCTCGTCCGGCATCACTCCGGAGCCGACCGGCTGCCACGCGCGGTCCAGCGCGAAGCGGGTGATCCGGCGTGCCTTCGCGCTGCGCTCCAGACGCATCCGGGCCTGGGTCGCGTAGAACGCGATGTGCCGGGTCTCCTGCGCGGCGATCCGCGAGAGCACCTCGTCGAGCACCGGGTGCTGCTCCTTCGCCATCAGTGCCGAGTAGCCGGCGTGGGTGAGCCACTCGGCGCTGCGGTTCGGGCGTATTTGTCCACGTCGAAAGCCATGCTCCCGGTTCGTCCGGCTCGGGTCCGCGGATTGGTCCCGCGAGCAGCGGGCTCGGTCACACCGCGTCGCACCAGTGCGCGGGACGGCTGGCGCCCCCTCCGGGCGCAACCCCTAGACTCCGGCGAAGAGCCCACCGACGAACCCCACCGACGAACGAGGAGAAGCCACCGTGGCCGGTACGCCCGAGGTCAAGCCGTTGCAGAAGGTTCTGATCGCCAACCGCGGTGAGATCGCGGTGCGCGTCATCCGAGCCTGCAAGGACTCCGGCATCGGCAGCGTCGCCGTCTACGCGGAGCCCGACCGCGACGCCCTCTTCGTCCGCCTCGCGGACGAGGCGCACAGCCTGAACGGCTCCACCCCGGCTGACAGCTACCTGTCGATCGAGAAGATCATCGACGTTGCGAAAAAGACGGGTGCCGACTCCGTCCACCCCGGCTACGGCTTCCTCGCCGAGAACTCCGCGTTCGCCCAGGCCGTCATCGACGCCGGGCTGGTCTGGATCGGCCCGCCGCCGGCCGCCATCGACGCCCTCGGCGACAAGGTGCAGGCCCGGCACATTGCTCAGAAGGTCGGCGCACCGCTGGTCTCCGGCACCAAGGACCCCGTGAAGGACGCCGACGAGGTCGTCGCGTTCGCCAAGGAGAACGGCCTGCCGATCGCCATCAAGGCCGCCTTCGGTGGCGGTGGCCGCGGCCTCAAGGTCGCCCGCAAGGAGGAAGAGGTCGCCGAGCTCTACGAGTCGGCGGTCCGCGAGGCGATCAGCGCGTTCGGCCGCGGCGAGTGCTTCGTCGAGCGCTACCTCGACCGTCCCCGCCACGTCGAGACCCAGTGCCTGGCCGACCAGCACGGCAACGTCGTGGTCGTCTCCACGCGCGACTGCTCGCTCCAGCGCAGGCACCAGAAGCTCGTCGAGGAGGCCCCCGCGCCGTTCCTCTCGGACGACCAGGTCGCCACCCTGTACGACTCCTCCAAGGCGATCCTCCGCGAGGCGAAGTACGTCGGCGCGGGCACCTGCGAGTTCCTCGTCGGGCAGGACGGCACCATCTCGTTCCTCGAGGTCAACACCCGGCTCCAGGTGGAGCACCCGGTGTCCGAGGAGGTCACCGGGATCGACCTGGTGCGCGAGATGTTCCGCATCGCCGCGGGCGAGGAGCTCGGGTACGACGACCCGGTCATCGAGGGCCACTCGATCGAGTTCCGGATCAACGCCGAGGACGCCGGCAGCAACTTCATGCCGGCCCCGGGCACGCTGACCCGCTGGCACGCGCCGTCCGGCCCCGGCGTCCGCGTCGACGGTGGCTACGACCAGGGCGAGACCGTTCCGGGCGCCTTCGACTCGCTGGTCGCCAAGCTGATCGTCACCGGCCGCGACCGCACCCAGGCGCTGGAGCGGTCCCGCCGCGCGCTCGACGAGTTCGTCGTCGAGGGCATGCCGACGGTCATCCCGTTCCACCAGGCGGTCGTCTCCGACCCGGCGTACGTCGCCGACAGCGGCGACTTCGGCGTCTACACCTCGTGGATCGAGACCGAGTTCGACAACCAGATCGCGCCGTACGCCGGTGGAGCCGAGTCTCCGGAGGCCGAGGAGCGGCAGAGCGTCACCGTCGAGGTCGGCGGCCGGCGGCTCGAGGTCGTCCTCCCGGCCGGACTCGGCGGGATGGCGGTTGCAGGTGGCGCCGGCGGCGCAGGTGGAGCCGCGAAGCCGAAGCGGGCCAAGGGCAAGAAGGCCGGCGCGGCCGCGAGCGGCGACTCGGTGGCCTCCCCCATGCAGGGCACGATCGTCAAGGTCGCCGTCGAGGAGGGCCAGCAGGTCGCCGAGGGCGACGTGATCGTGGTCCTCGAGGCGATGAAGATGGAGCAGCCGCTGAAGGCGCACAAGGCCGGCACCGTGACCGGCCTGGACGCCGAGGTGGGCGCGACGGTGACCTCGGGTGCTGTCATCTGCGAGCTGAAGGACTGAAGCCCGCAGGCCGCTTCACCGTCGACTGACGTTCACCTCCGCGACCTAGCGTCGCGGTGTGAGCGACAGCCGAGAACAGACTCGCGTGGTGCTGCACGTCGGCCTTCCGAAGAGCGGCACCACCTTCCTGCAACGCTCCCTCGACGAGAACGCCGAGGCGCTCGGCGACCGTGGAGTGCTCTACCCGCAGACCCGGAACGACGTGATGTTCCGGGCCGCCCTCGACGTCCGCGGCAACCACAAGACCTGGGGCCGCAAGCGCAAGCAGGTCGAGGGTGCCTGGGACGAGCTCTGTTGCCGCGCCCGAAAGCACGTCGGCACGACTGTGATCAGCCACGAGCTCCTCGCGGCGGCGTCGCGCCACCAGATCGACGCGGCGTACAGCATGCTGAAGGGCCTCGACGTGCACCTCGTCGTGACCGCGCGTGACCTGGCCCGGCAGCTCGTCGCCGAGTGGCAGGAGGGCGTGAAGCACGGTCGCCGGGCCTCGTTCGCCGAGTTCCAGGCCAGCGTCAGCCGCGGCGAGGACGACCGGGCACAGCGCTTCCACGCTGCCCAGGACCTGCCCGACGTACTGGATCGATGGGGCCGCTGGCTGCCCCCGGAGAACGTGCACGTGGTCGCCGTCCCGCCACCCGGGTCGGACCAGGGCGTGCTCTGGGATCGCTTCGCGAGCGCGGTCGGGTTCGACCCGACCGGCTTCCCGCCCGTCGGCGCACGCGACACGAACGGCTCGCTCGGCGTAGACCAGATCGCGCTGCTGCGCAGGGTGAACCAGGCCCTCGACGGGCGGCTCCAGCAGCCGTCGTACGGCCGGCTCGTCAAGCACCGGCTGGCTCAGGACGTGCTCGCCAGTGACGTGCTCGCCAATGGGGCGTCGGCGCGCCCGCAGCTGCCCCGCGCGCTCTACGTCGACCTGGTCCCGGTCGGCGAGGCTTGGGAGAAGGAGATCCGGAAGGCCGGGTACGTCGTGCACGGCGACCTCGGCGACCTGGTGCCGACGCCACCCGACGCCGAACCGCCCCACCCCGACGTGTCCTCCCTCGAGGGCGAGGTCGAGGCGGCTGCCACGGCGATCGCCGAGCTCCTGCTCGACCTCGAGGCGGCGCGTTCCGCAGCCGCACACCAGGAGGCGAAGCGCCGTACCTGGAAGCGGCGCGCCAAGCGGCTGACCGAGCGACTCTCGGATGTCGGCACCTGAGCCGGTACCGACCCACGGACACCCGCTGCGACGTGACGGCGGACACCACTAGCCTCTGACCATGTTCTCCAAGGTGCTGGTGGCAAACCGCGGCGAGATCGCGATCCGGGCGTTCCGCGCCGCTTACGAGCTGGGCGCCCACACGGTCGCCGTGTTCCCGCACGAGGACCGTGGGTCCGAGCACCGCCTGAAGGCGGACGAGGCCTACGAGATCGGCGAGCGCGGGCACCCCGTGCGCGCCTACCTCGACCCGGAGATGATCGTCGCGACGGCGCGCAAGGCCGGTGCCGACGCGATCTACCCGGGCTACGGCTTCCTGTCGGAGAACCCGCAGCTGGCCGAGGCCTGTGCCAACGCGGGGATCACGTTCATCGGCCCGACCGCCGACGTCCTCACCCTCACCGGGAACAAGGCGCGCGCCATCGCGGCGGCCAAGGCCGCAGGCGTCCCGACGCTTGCCTCGGTCGACCCGTCGACCGACGTCGACGCTCTGGTGACGTCCGCTCAGCACCTGCCGTTCCCGCTGTTCGTGAAGGCCGTCGCCGGTGGTGGCGGTCGCGGGATGCGCCGCGTCGACGACCCGAACGCGCTCCGCGAGGCCGTGGAGACGTGCATGCGTGAGGCCGAGGGCGCCTTCGGCGACCCGACGGTCTTCATCGAGCAGGCCGTGGTCAGCCCGCGTCACATCGAGGTGCAGATCCTGGCCGACGCCGAAGGCAACGTGATCCACCTCTTCGAGCGCGACTGCTCGGTCCAGCGACGCCACCAGAAGGTCGTCGAGATCGCGCCTGCCCCGAACCTCGACCCGGCGCTGCGCGACCGGATGTGCGCGGACGCCGTCCGGTTCGCCCGGGAGATCGGGTACCGCAACGCCGGGACGGTCGAGTTCCTCCTCGACCCGGACGGCAACTACGTCTTCATCGAGATGAACCCGCGGATCCAGGTAGAGCACACGGTGACCGAGGAGGTCACCGACGTCGACCTGGTGCAGGCCCAGATGCGGATCGCCTCCGGCGAGACCCTGGCCGACCTCGGCCTGGCACAGGAGAACGTCGCGCTCCGCGGGGCCGCCCTGCAGTGCCGGATCACCACCGAGGACCCCGCGAACGGGTTCCGCCCGGACACCGGCCGGATCACGACGTACCGCTCCCCCGGCGGCGCGGGGGTCCGCCTCGACGGCGGCACGACGTACACCGGCGCGGAGGTGTCGGCGCACTTCGACTCGATGCTCGCGAAGCTCACCTGCCGCGGCCGCGACTTCCCCGCTGCCGTCGACCGGGCCCGGCGGGCGATCGCCGAGTTCCGGATCCGGGGCGTGGCGACGAACATCCCGTTCCTGCAGGCCGTCCTCGACGACGCCGACTTCCAGGCCGGGCGGCTGACGACGTCGTTCATCGAGGACCACCCGGCACTGCTCACGGCACGGTCCAGCGCCGACCGCGGCACCCGGCTGCTCACCTACCTCGCCGACGTCACGGTCAACCAGCCGCACGGCCCGGCTCCGGTGTCGGTCGACCCGGTCTCCAAGCTCCCCGAGCTCGACCTCGGCGTGCCCGCCCCCGACGGCACCCGGCAGCAGCTGCTGAAGCTCGGCCCCGAGGGGTTCGCCCGGCAGCTTCGCGAGCAGACGGCCGTCGCCGTCACGGACACGACGTTCCGCGACGCCCACCAGTCGCTGCTCGCCACCCGGGTTCGCACCCGCGACCTGCTGGCAGTGGCCGGGCACGTCTCCCGGATGACCCCGCAGCTGCTGGAGCCTCGAGGCCTGGGGCGGTGCGACGTACGACGTGTCGCTCCGGTTCCTGTCCGAGGACCCCTGGGAGCGGCTCGCCGCCTTGCGGCAGACCGTGCCCAACATCTGCCTGCAGATGCTGCTCCGCGGCCGCAACACGGTCGGCTACACGCCGTACCCGACGGACGTGACCGAGGCGTTCGTGCAGGAGGCCGCGTCGACGGGCGTCGACGTGTTCCGGATCTTCGACGCGCTGAACGACGTCGAGCAGATGCGGCCGGCCATCGAGGCCGTCCGCGCGACCGGGTCGACCGTGGCCGAGGTGGCCCTCTGCTACACCGGCGACCTCTCCGATCCCAACGAGAAGCTCTACACGCTCGACTACTACCTGCGACTGGCCGAGCGGATCGTCGGCGCCGGCGCCCACGTGCTCGCGATCAAGGACATGGCCGGACTGCTTCGCGCACCCGGCCGCGCGCACCCTCGTCCGCGCCCTCCGCGAGCGCTTCGACCTGCCGGTGCACCTGCACACCCACGACACCCCGGGCGGCCAGCTCGCGACGCTGCTCGCAGCGATCGACGCCGGCGTGGACGCCGTCGACGCGGCCTGCGCCGCGATGGCCGGTACGACGAGCCAGCCGGCGCTGTCGGCGCTCGTCGCGACCACCGACCACTCCGCGCGCTCGACCGGCCTCGATCTCACCGCCGTCTGCGACCTGGAGCCGTACTGGGAGGCCACCCGTCGGGTCTACGCACCGTTCGAGTCCGGCCTCCCCTCACCGACCGGCCGCGTCTACACGCACGAGATCCCCGGCGGGCAGCTGTCGAACCTGCGGCAGCAGGCCATCGCGCTCGGTCTGGGTGAGAAGTTCGAGCAGATCGAGGACATGTACGCCGCGGCCAACCGGATCCTCGGCAACGTGGTGAAGGTGACCCCGTCGTCGAAGGTCGTCGGCGACCTGGCGCTGCACCTCGTTGCCGTCGGCGCCGACCCCGACGAGTTCGAGGCAGAGCCAGGGAAGTTCGACGTCCCGGACTCCGTGATCGGGTTCCTGAACGGCGACCTCGGTGACCCGCCGGGCGGCTGGCCCGAGCCGTTCCGGACCCGCGCCCTCGAGGGGCGCACCACCAAGCCGGTCGCCGTCGAGCTCGACGCAGACCAGAAGCAAGGGCTCGTCGACAACCGCCGCGCGACGCTCAACACGTTGCTCTTTCCGGGGCCCACCAAGGAGTTCCGCGAGTCGCGGGAGCGGTACGGCGACATCTCGGTGCTGCCGACCGTGGACTATCTCTATGGCCTGCGCGCCGGCGAGGAGCACGAGGTCGACCTCGAGGAGGGCAAGCGACTGCTGCTCGGGCTGCAGTCGGTGAGCGCGGCCGACGAGCGCGGCATCCGCACCGTGATGTGCACGATCAACGGGCAGCTGCGCCCGGTCAACGTGCGCGACCGTTCCGTCGCCGCAGACGCCCCGACCCAGGAGAAGGCCGACTCGGGCAAGCCGGGCCACGTCGCTGCCCCGTTCGACGGAGTGGTCAGCGTGGTCGTCGCCGCGGGCGACCGGGTCGAGGCGGGTGCCACCGTCGCGACGATCGAGGCGATGAAGATGGAGGCCTCGATCACCGCCCCGGTCTCGGGCACCGTCGAGCGGCTGCCGCTCGAGGGCGCCCAGCAGGTCGAGGGCGGGGACCTGGTGCTGGTCATCGCCCCCTGACTTGCCCGAGAGGACTGGTCAGGACCAGTGAGGACCCGTCAGGACGTGATGCGCATCCGGGTCCGGTTGGTGGAAGCGATCCACTTGATGTAGCCGTGCTGGAAGTTGACCCGCTCACCGCGCTTGATGTCGAAGTTGCCGCGGGTCGGCCACCCGAGGCCGGAACGGAGTCCGCCGACCCTCAGGTAACGCTTGGCGATCTTGCCCATCACGGGCACGGTGCCGGTGCGTTCGCTGCTGAAGATGACGCCGCCGACGAACTTCGCCCTCACGCCGCCCTTGCGCGACTGGACTCCCGTGGTCGGGAGACCCAGCCGGCCCTCGGGGCCACCGGCGGCGAGGTAGCCCTCCAGCACCGGCCCGTACAGCTCGGTTCCGTCGTACCGGGCCGTGGTGGCGGGCGCGTCGATCGTGAACCAGCTGGACCGGAGTCCGAACATCCACCGGAAGCTGTCGCCGCTCATCGTGCGGTCGGCCTTGCTGCCGTCGAGCTGGATGTTCCAGACCCGGCCACTCCACTCGCCGTTGCCGTCACGACTGGTGACCCGGATCCGCCGCAGGGTGCCGATGGCCGGGTACGACTTCTCGAGGCGCGAGGCGTCGACGGTGACCTGCCAGTTGTGCACGGGATTCCGCGCGTGCCCGTCGAACGGGTCGGCCTGGGCAGGCAGGTAGGGCACCGAGCCCGCCGAGGTCCAGCCACCGCTGCTCGCCGAGAACTGCGTGAACGCCGGCTTGCCGCCGTGGGTCAGGATCTGCCGTGCCGTCGCGGCCACCGCTGCGTTGCTGCGTGAGTCCTCCCGGCTCACGCCGCCGTACACCTGGCAGGAGGTGGTGTCGCAGATCTGGTAATAGCGCTTGGCGTTCTGGGCACGCGACCACGAGGCGTAGGTCCGTGCAGCGACAGCCTGTGCCTTCACGGCCTCGGCGTGCCACGACGCCGGCATCTCGGAGGGGATCACGCCCTTGATGTAGGAGTCCATCGACAGGACGTTCACCGTGTCGCGCTCGACCGAACCCGGCGAGGGCGACGCTGCTCGCAGCGCACCGCGGTAGGCGCGAGCCCCGGAGGGGTCCAGAGGGTGAGCGGCTGCTTGGCCCGGAACTCGCCGTCGCCGACCAGGGTCGCCTTGTCACCCGGCGTGTGCCGACGCCACCGGTCGGTCAGGTACTCGAGCACGGTCTTCCCGCCCTCGACCGCGAGCCGCCAGCGCTTCACGCCCGCGATCTCCGGCAGGAGGTACTTCGACCCGTCGCCCCGGTCGCGCACGGTCAGACCCTTCGCAGGGCTCACCTCGACGTCCGTGGTGGTGTCGGCCGTGATCAGCACGCGCACCTGGCCCCGGACGGTCGACCACGTCGTGCCCGGGTAGTAGAAGTCGAGGATCTCCTTGTGGGTGCGCCCCTCGAGCGCCGCGCCGTACGCGCCGTACTGCGACATCCCGTGCCCGTGGCCGTAGCCGTGCCCGCGGACGACGATCCGCTTGTCCACCGGCACCCAGTACGACTGGTCGGTGGTCACGGCGGAGGCCTGCGGGGCACTTGCGGCGACGAGCAGGCCCGTCACCACTCCGACGATGCCGGTGGCGGCGCGCGACGACAGGCCGATTCCGGCCAGCGAGCGTTCCCTCATGCTGGTCTTCCCCTTGGTGCTCCGTACACACCGCACGGCGGGTCACGGGCTTCCCAACCCGAGGGCGACACGCTGTGACGAATGTGAATTCAGTTGTGCTGAGTGACAGATGATTATGGACGGAGAAATCAATTCCGCGCCACCTGTTCGGGTATTTCCGAAATGCGATCGATAAATTACAACGATGTAATTCACAAGCATCGTTTCCGGCCGCACCGTAGGCTCGACGCGTGGAGACTCTCCTTGTACTGCTGGTGATCGGCGTCGCCATCTACCTCTTCCAGCGCCAGTCCCGCGCGACTCGGCAGACCGAGCTGGAGGCGCAGCGCGCCGTCGAGCTGGGTGCCGTGAAAAAGGTCGCCGACGAGGACGTCACGAAATTCGGCGAGGAGCTGCAACGACTCGACACCGAGGTGCTCACCGTCTCCCTCGACGCAGCCGCCCGACAGGACTACCAACGTGCCCTGGACTCCTACGAGTCCGCCAAGGAGTCCCTGCGTCTGGTCTCCGACCCGGACGAGATCCGGCACGTGACCCAGGCACTCGAGGACGGTCGGTACGCCGCCGCGTGCGTCGTCGCGCGTGCCGACGGCCAGCCACTCCCCGTGCGCCGTCCGCCGTGCTTCTTCAACCCCGCGCACGGCCCCTCCACCACGGACATCGACTGGGCCCCGCCCGGCGGCCAGCCGCGGCAGGTTCCCGTGTGCGCCGCGGACGCCGACCGGGTGTCCCAGGGTGCCGAGCCCGACATCCGTTCGGTCCCACACGGCGTCGGCCGGGTGCCCTACTGGCAGGGCGGGCCGGCGTACTCGCCGTACGCCAACGGCTACTTCGGCGGGTACGCGATGTCGGGGCTCGTCCCGGGCTTCCTTCTCGGCTCGCTGATGGCCGGCAGCATGGGTGACCCCGGCTGGTCAGGCGAGGGCGGCGGAGACCCGGGTGCCGAGGGTGGCGACTTCGGTGGCGACGCCGGTGGAGATTCGGGTGGAGATGTCGGTGGCGACGCCGGTGGTGACTTCGGGGGCGGCTTCGGTGGGGACGGCGGCGGCTTCGACTTCGGTGGGTTCGACTTCTAGTCGTTGACCCGGTGCAGGCGGCGGGCCGCCTCGGCGACCGAGCCGCTCATCGACGGGTAGACCGTGAACGCCTGGGCGACCTGGTCGGCGGTGAGCCGCTGCGAGACCGCGAGCGCCACCGGGTGGATCAGCTCGCTGGCGCGCGGTCCGACGACCACCCCGCCGACGATGATGCCGGTGCCGGGGCGGGCGAAGAGCTTCACGAAGCCGTCGCGCACACCCTGCATCTTGGCCCGCGCGTTGCCGGACAGCGGAAGCATCACGGCCTCCGCGTCGATGTCGCCGGCGTCCACAGCGTTCTGGGTGAAGCCGACGGTGGCGATCTCGGGAGCCGTGAAGACGTTCGACGACACCGCCTTCAGGTCCAGGGGCGCGACGGCGTCGCCCAGGAAGTGCCACATCGCGATCCGGCCCTGCATGGCCGCGACCGAGGCGAGCATCAGCACTCCGGTGCAGTCGCCGGCGGAGTAGACCCCGCGCGCCGAGGTCCGCGAGACCCGGTCGACCTTGATGAAGCCGCCGTCGTCGAGCGTGACGCCGGCCTCCTCGAGCCCCAGGCCGGCGGTGTTCGGCACCGAGCCGAGCGCGAGCAGGCAGTGCGTGCCCTCCACGCTGCGGCCGTCGGTCAGCGTCACCGTGACCGTGTCGCCGGATCGCGTGACCGACTCCATCCGCGACTTCGAGAGCACGTTCATGCCGCGGCGCTTGAAGACCTCTTCGATGACCTCGGCGGCGTCGGCGTCCTCGCCGGGCAGCACCCGGTCGCGGCTCGACACCAGGGTCACGTCGACGCCGAGCGCGTTGTACGCGCTGGCGAACTCCGCGCCCGTGACGCCCGATCCGACGACGATCAGCTTCTCGGGCACCTCGTCGAGGTCGTAGACCTGCTCCCAGGTCAGGATCCGCTCGCCGTCCGGCTGGGCCGTCGCCAGCGTGCGGGGTGCGGCACCGGTGGCCACCAGGACGGCGTCCGCCTCGATGACCTCCTCGCCGCCGTCAGCCAGCGCGGCGACGACACGGTGCGGGGCCAACGCGGTCCCCGGGGTGGGGTCGAGGCGGCCGCGACCCTGGACGATGCGCACACCGTCGCG
This sequence comes from uncultured Actinomycetota bacterium, assembly GCA_963768905.1. Taxonomy (GTDB): domain Bacteria; phylum Actinomycetota; class Actinomycetes; order Propionibacteriales; family Nocardioidaceae; genus Nocardioides_B. The sequence continues at coordinate 508,825 of CAVYJQ010000005.1, forward strand.
GGTGAGCCGGCGCTCGATGTCGGAGGACTGCGCGAGGGCGAGGTCCTTCACGCGGGAGTTGACCTTCGCGAGGTCGACGCCGAGGGCGTCGTCCTCGGGCCCGCGCTTGCCGAGGATCAGGCCGAGCTCGTCGGCCTCTTCCATGTCGGCCATCAGCTCGGCGGTCGCGATCAGCGTCTTGCTCGGCACGCAGTCGGTCAGCACAGCCGAGCCGCCGACGCCGTCGGTGTCGACCACCGTGACGTCCGCTCCGAGCTGCGCCGCCACCAGCGCAGCCTCATAGCCGCCTGGTCCACCACCGATCACCACGACACGATTCACGTGCCCCATTGTTGCAGTCCGGGCACTACGCTCGGGCCGTGCCCCTGTACGCCGCCTACGGGTCCAACATGGATCCCCGCCGCATGGGAGAGCGCTGTCCGCACTCGCCTCTGCGCACCACCGGATGGCTGCTCGGCTGGCGGTTGACGTTCGGCGGGGAGCAGCTCGGCTGGGACGGCGCCCTGGCCACGATCGTCGAGGACCCGCTCGACCAGGTCTTCGTCGCGATCTACGACGTCACCGAAGAGGACGAAGGCGTGCTCGACGGCTGGGAGAGCGCCGACTCCGGCCTGTACCGCAAGACGCGGGTGCGCGTGACCACGTTGCTCGGCGAAGAACTGGCCTGGGCCTACGTGCTCGACGCCTACGAGGGGGGCCTCCCCTCGGCGAGCTACCTGGGCATCCTGGCCGAGGCTGCCCAGGCGGCCGACGCCCCCGACGACTACGTCAAGGCGCTGCGCGCCCGCCCCTGCCGTTCGATCGGCCACTGACGCAGCCGGATACGCTGCGCGCGTGAGCAATGACAGCACCGACATCTCCCCCGCCCAGCAGGCCGAGCAGGCTGCCGAGAAGCTCCGTGAGCTGACCGGCGTCGAGAAGCACGACGTCGTCCTGGTGATGGGCTCCGGCTGGCTTCCGGCCGTCGACGCCCTCGGCGAGGCGACCGCCGAGCTCCTGAGCACCGACCTCCCCGGCTTCGCGCCCCCGGCGGTCGAGGGTCACGCGGGGAAGATCCGCTCGGTCCGGGCGGGCGACAAGAACCTGCTCGTGTTCCTCGGGCGCACCCACTTCTACGAGACCCGCGACGTGCGGGCCGTCGTCCACGGTGTCCGCACCGCCGCCGCCGCCGGCTGCGAGGTCGCCGTCCTGACCAACGGCTGCGGCGGGCTGCGCGAGTCCTGGCAGCCCGGCACCCCCGTGCTGATCAGCGACCACCTCAACTTCACAGGCATGTCGCCCATCGAAGGCGCCAACTTCGTCGACCTCACCGACCTCTACAGCAGCCGGCTCCGCGCCGTGTGCCGGGAGATCGACCCGAGCCTCGACGAAGGTGTCTACGTGCAGTTCCCCGGGCCGCACTACGAGACCCCGGCCGAGATCAACATGGTCCGCGCCGTCGGCGGCGACCTCGTGGGCATGTCCACGGTCATCGAGGCCATCGCCTGCCGCGAGGCCGGCATGGAGGTGCTCGGCATCTCGCTGGTCACCAACCTGGCCGCCGGCCTCAGCGGCGAGCCGCTGAACCACGACGAGGTGCTCGAGGCAGGCCGTGACGCCGCGATCCGGATGGGCGAGCTGCTCGGCGCCATCGTCCCCGCGATCTAGGCATGCGCGTCCTGGTCACCGGCGCGGCCGGGAGCATCGGCACGGTCCTCACCAGTGGGCTCACCGACCGCGGCCACGATGTGGTCGGGCTCGACCGCAGCGTGGAACCCGAGGCCCCGCTCGGCGCCTGGTACACCGTCGACTGCACCGACCCGGACGCCGTACGGGCGGTCTTCGCCGACCTGAGCCGTAGCGGCGGCGTCGAGGCGGTCGTGCACCTGGCCGGGATGCCCGGCGAGGCCGCCCTGCCCGACGAGCTGGAGAGCCACGTGGTCACCACGGCTGCCCTGCTCGACGCGATGGTGGAGTACGGCGTCACGCGGATGATCTACGCCAGCAGCAACCACGCGGTCGGCCGCACGCCGCGTGCCGACCTGGTCAGCACCGACGTACGCCCGCGCCCGGACACGTTCTACGGCGTCGCGAAGGTCGCGGCCGAAGGGCTGCTGAGCCTGTACGCCGACCGGTACGGAATCGACGCCATCGCGACCCGCATCGGCAGCTTCCTCCCCCAACCGGAGACGGTGCGCCACCTCTCGACGTGGCTGTCGCACGACGACGCGGTGCGGATGGTCGACGCCTGCCTCGTCACGCCCGACCCAGGGTTCGCCGTCCTCTACGGGGTCTCGGCCAACAGCCGCGGCTGGTGGGACCTGGAGCCCGGACGTGCGCTCGGCTATCACCCCGAGGACGACGCCGAGGCGTTCGCCGGCCAGCTCTCCGCAGAGTTCCCTGGGCGTCCTGAGGACGAGATCGAGGCCGCGTACGTCGGCGGGCCGTTCGTCACCGAGGCGTTCTACCGCCCGGCGCTCTGAGCCGGGCCGGGGACTAGCCTTCGGGCATGACGTCTCCCGACCTGATCGCCCGTGCCCGCGCCTGGGCAGCCGAGGATCCCGACGAGCAGACCCGCGCCCAGCTGGTCGACCTCGTCGCCGCCGCCGAGGCGGACCCGGACAGCGCTGCCGCCTCTGACCTGGCCGACCGGTTCAACGGGCGCCTGGAGTTCGGAACCGCCGGCCTGCGTGGCGCGCTCGGCGCCGGCCCCAACCGGATGAACCGGGTCGTGGTCATCCGCGCAGCGGCCGGCCTGGCGGCGTACCTGCGGGACAACGGCGCCGTCGAGGGCGACAGCGTCGTCATCGGGTACGACGCCCGGCACAACTCCGACGTCTTCGCCGAGGACACCGCCCGGGTGATGACCGGCGCCGGCTTCAAGGCGCTGCTCCTGCCGCGACCACTGCCCACCCCCGTGCTGGCGTTCGCAATCCGCCAGCTCGGCAGCGTCGCGGGCGTGATGGTCACGGCGTCGCACAACCCGCCTGAGGACAACGGCTACAAGGTCTACCTCGGTGACGGCAGTCAGATCGTCCCGCCGGCCGACGCCGAGATCTCGGCGCGCATCGACGCGGTCGGCGCGCTGGCCGAGGTTTCGCTCGGTGACGCGGGCGAGACCCTGGGCGACGACATCGTGGAGGCGTACCTCGACGCCACGACCGCGCTGGTCGCGAAGGGCGGGCCGCGCGAGGTCACCACCGTCTACACCCCGCTGCACGGGGTCGGCGGCGAGACCGTGAAGGTCGCGATGGAGCGCGCCGGGTTCCCGGCCCCACACGTCGCTGCCGGACAGGCGGAGCCCGACCCGGACTTCCCCACGGTCGCCTTCCCCAACCCCGAGGAGCCGGGCGCGATGGACCTGGCGATGGCGCTGGCCGCTGAGGTGGACGCCGACCTCGTCGTCGCGAACGACCCGGACGCCGACCGGTGTGCCGTCGCCGTACCGGGCGGCCCGCACGGCTGGCGCATGCTGCGGGGGGACGAGGTGGGTGCACTGCTGGCCGACTTCCTGCTCCGCACCGGGGTCGAGGGCGTCTACGCCACCTCGATCGTCTCGTCCTCGCTGCTGGGCACGATGGCCGCCGCTCACGGCCGCCCGCACCAGGAGACGCTGACCGGGTTCAAGTGGATCGGCCGGATCGAAGGCCTCGCGTTCGGCTACGAGGAGGCGCTCGGCTACTGCGTCGCCCCACAGCATGTGAAGGACAAGGACGGCGTCTCGGCGCTGCTCCGCATCGTCGAACTGGCGGCCATCCTCAAGGCCGAGGGGCGCACGCTCACCGACAAGCTCGACGACATCGCCCGCGAGCACGGCCTCTTCGCGACCGACCAACTGTCGGTGCGCGTGAGCGACCTCAGCCAGATCGGCGAGACGATGATGCGGCTGCGCACCAACCCACCCGAGGAGCTCGGTGGGCTGAAGGTCGAGCGCGTGGACGACCTCGGTCTCGGTCACGGCGGCCTGCCTCCGACGGACGGGCTGCGCTACCACCTGGCGGAACGCGCTCGCGTCATCGTGCGTCCCTCGGGCACCGAGCCGAAGATCAAGTGCTACCTGGAGGTCGTCGTCCCGGTCGAGGCCGGCAGCGACGGTGGCGTGGACGCCGCCCGGATCGCTGCGGCCGGTCGGCTCGACGCGATCCGGGGCGACCTGGCCCGCGCGGCCGGCCTGTAGCGGCGACCTGGCCAGCAGCCTGGTGGCTAGACCACCAGGCTGACGGTGAATGCGAGCCCGGTGACCAGCAGCGCGGTCACCTCGGGCCAGGCGATCACGTACCGGGCCGGCGGCTCGGGCTCGTCCGCGGGCTCGCGCTTCGCCTGGTCGACGAGCTCCTCCAGCCGGGTGACGACGAAGGTCTGGTAGCTCATGGCGCGCTCGTCGGTGGAGGCCCGCTCGGCCATCAGCGTGAGCTCGCTCATCCGGCTGGTGCCCAACGTGGTCTCCCGTCGGCGTCGCGACTTGATCTCCTCGCGGACCGACTTGCCGATCCCGATGCAGATGTAGCGGACGTCGCCCACCCACAGGTTCAGTGTCTGACCGATGCTGATCTCGTCGATCTCGGCGTAGGGCACGTGCGCGTCTCGCACCGCGTTCTTGAGCACGACGTGCCGCGGGTACGCCGTGGCCCGCGGACGGATCTGCGTGACCCAGGTGACCAGCCCGAAGAACACCGCCCCCAGCGCGATCGAGACACCGGTCGCCGTGTGCACGGCGAAGGCGACGTACCCCACTGCCACCGCTGCTGCGGCCAGCCCGGCATACCCGGTGAACAGCCCTCCCGTGGGCTTGAACCGCTGCACGGGACGGAGGCTGGGCGTGGTCTTCGACGAAGGCATGCCTCGATTCTGCCTCGGCGCACGCGTTTTCTCCGAACGAGTCACCCCCACCTATGCTGGAGCGGTGACCACTGCAACCAGCACCACCCCGGGCAGCATGCCGGGTTCGCACGTCCCGGCCGATCTGGCCGAAGCGACTTCCTCGAACTCCTCGCTGCGACGCTTCCTGCACGGCCTCCCCGGCGTAGACCAGGTCGGAGCCGATGCACGCGCGGCGACGCTCGGCACCCGCTCGATCAAGACCACCGCCAAGGAGTTCGCCATCGACCTGGCGATCCGGATGGTCGACCTGACGACGCTCGAGGGCGCTGACACGCACGGCAAGGTGCGCGCCCTCGCCTCGAAGGCCCTGCGCCCCGACCCCGCCGACCAGACCTGCCCGCAGACCGCGGCCGTCTGCGTCTACCCGGACATGGTCGCGACCGCCAAGGAGGTTCTCGGCGACAGCGGCGTGAACGTTGCCGCGGTGGCCACCGCCTTCCCGTCCGGGCGCGCCGCGCTCGACATCAAGCTGGCCGACACCCGCGACGCGGTCGAGGCCGGTGCCGACGAGATCGACATGGTGATCGACCGGGGTGCGTTCCTCTCGGGTCGGTACCTCGACGTCTTCGAGGAGATCGTCGCCGTCCGCGAGGCCTGCGCCCGGCCCGACGGCACCGAGGCCCACCTCAAGGTGATCTTCGAGACCGGCGAGCTGCAGACCTACGACAACGTCCGCCGCGCCTCCTGGCTGGCGATGATGGCCGGTGGCCACTTCATCAAGACCTCGACCGGCAAGGTGCAGCCCGCTGCCACGCTGCCCGTCACCATGATCATGCTCGAGGCGGTTCGCGACTACCGCGAGGCCACGGGACAGATGGTCGGGGTGAAGCCCGCGGGCGGCATCCGGACCTCCAAGGACGCCATCAAGTACCTGGTGATGGTCAACGAGGTGGCAGGCCCCGACTGGCTCGACCCGGACTGGTTCCGCTTCGGCGCCTCGACCCTGCTCAACGACCTGCTCATGCAGCGCACCAAGATGCGCACCGGCCGCTACTCCGGCCCCGACTACTTCACCCTGGACTGATCGAGATGGCAAAGACGGTTTCGACAAGCTCAACCAACGACACGACAAGCTCAACCAACGCAGCGGTGTTCGATTACGCCCCCGCTCCCGAGTCCCGCGCGGTCGTCGACATCAAGTCGTCGTACGGGCTCTTCATCAACGGCGAGTTCGTCGACCCGGTCGGCGGCAAGTCGTTCAAGACGATCTCCCCGGCGACCGAGGAGGTGCTGGCCGAGGTCAGCGAGGCCTCCGCCGAGGACGTCGACACGGCGGTCAAGGCCGCCCGCAAGGCGCACAGCAAGGTCTGGTCGAAGATGTCGGGCCGCGAGCGGTCCAAGTACCTCTTCCGGATCGCGCGTCTGCTGCAGGAACGCAGCCGCGAGTTCGCCGTCCTCGAGTCGATCGACAACGGCAAGCCGATCCGCGAGTCGCGCGACGTCGACGTCCCGCTCGCCGCGGCGTACTTCTTCTACTACGCCGGCTGGGCCGACAAGATGGAGTACGCCGGGTTCGGCCCCAACCCGCAGTCGCTGGGTGTCGCCGGCCAGGTGATCCCGTGGAACTTCCCGCTGCTGATGCTGTCGTGGAAGATCGCCCCGGCGCTCGCCGCCGGCAACACGGTCGTCCTCAAGCCGGCCGAGACCACGCCGCTGACGGCGCTGCTCTTCGCCGAGGTCTGCCAGCAGGCCGACCTGCCGCCGGGCGTGGTGAACATCCTGACCGGTGCGGGCGAGACCGGCCGCGCCGTTGTCTCGCACGAGGACGTCGACAAGGTCGCGTTCACCGGGTCGACCGAGGTCGGCCGGATGATCGCGAAGTCCGTCGCCGGCAGCCACAAGAAGGTCACCCTCGAGCTGGGCGGCAAGGCGGCGAACATCGTCTTCGACGACGCCCCGATCGACCAGGCCGTCGAGGGCATCGTCAACGGCATCTTCTTCAACCAGGGGCACGTCTGCTGCGCAGGCTCGCGACTGCTGGTGCAGGAGTCCATCGCCGACGAGGTGATGGAGCGGCTCAAGCGCCGGATGTCCACGTTGCGCGTGGGTGACCCGCTCGACAAGAACACTGACATCGGTGCGATCAACTCGGCCGAGCAGCTGGCCAAGATCCGCGAGCTCTCCGACATCGGCGAGTCCGAGGGCGCCGGCCGCTGGTCGCCCGCGTGCGACCTCCCGGCCAACGGGTTCTGGTTCCCGCCGACCGTCTTCACCGGCGTCTCGCAGGCCCACCGGATCGCCCGCGAGGAGATCTTCGGCCCGGTGCTGTCGACGCTGACCTTCCGGACGCCCGCCGAGGCTGTCGAGAAGGCCAACAACACGCCGTTCGGGCTCTCCGCGGGAGTGTGGACCGACAAGGGTTCGCGCATCCTCTGGATGGCCAACCAGCTGCGCGCAGGCGTGGTCTGGGCCAACACGTTCAACAAGTTCGACCCGACCAGCCCCTTCGGCGGCTACAAGGAGTCGGGATACGGCCGCGAGGGCGGCCGGCACGGTCTGGAGGCCTACGTCCGATGACACCCACTGACGCCCGCATCGACGTGCGCAAGACCTACAAGCTCTACATCGGCGGGTCCTTCCCCCGCTCGGAGTCGGGTCGCAGCTTCGTGGTCAACGACGCGAAGGGCGGCTTCCTCGCGAACGCCTCCTACGCCTCGCGCAAGGACGCCCGCGACGCCGTACAGGCGGCTCGCAAGGCGTTCGGCGGCTGGTCCACGCGCACGCCGTACAACCGCGGCCAGGTCCTCTACCGGGTGGCCGAGGTGCTCGAGGGCCGACGCAACCAGTTCGTCGACGAGGTGCAGCAGACCGAGGGCATCAGCAAGCGGCAGGCCGAGACCGCCGTGGACCTGTCCGTCGACCGGCTGGTCTGGTACGCCGGCTGGGCCGACAAGCTGGCCCAGGTCGTCGGCGGCACCAACCCGGTCGCCGCGCCGTACTTCAACTTCTCCGTGCCCGAGCCGACCGGCGTCGTCGCGGTCGTCGCGCCGCAGCAGTCGTCGCTCCTCGGCCTGGTCAGTGTCGTCGCCCCGGTGATCGTCACCGGAAACGTGTGCGTGGTGGCGACGTCCGCCGACCGCCCGCTGCCGGCGATCACGTTCTCCGAGGTGCTCGCGACGTCCGACGTCCCGGGCGGGGTGGTCAACATCCTCACCGGCGCGCTGTCCGACACGACGCCGACGCTGGCCTCGCACATGGACGTCAACGGGATCGACCTCACCGGCCTGGCCGGCGACCAGGAGCAGGCCGCCCGGCTCGAGGAGTCCGCGGCCGAGAACCTCAAGCGGGTTCGGCGGGCGCCTGACGCCGAGCCGGACTGGACGGTCGACCCCGGCCTTGACCGGATGACCGGGTTCCTCGAGACGAAGACGGTCTGGCACCCGATCGGCATCTGAGCCAGACCAGTACAGAAGGCTGACGCGGTGCACGCGCAGGTGATCGTCCTTGCCGGCCCCTCCGGGGCGGGCAAGTCGCGGCTCTGCTCTCGGTTCGAGCACGACTTCGGGCTGCCGACGCTCAACCTCGACGACTTCTACAAGGACGGCTCCGACCCTTCGCTGCCGCACCGGTCGATCGGGCCCGGCTCCGACGTCGTCGACTGGGACGACCCGGCGTCCTGGCTCCAGGACGAGGCCGTCGACGCCCTCGAGCGGCTCTGCCGTGAGGGGCTGGCCGACATCCCGATCTACGACATCGGGCACGACGGTCGGGTCGGTTACCGCACGCTCGACCTGGGTGGTGCGCCGTTCCTCGTGGCGGAGGGGGTATTCGCCCAGGAGGTCGTCGCAGCCTGCCGGGCGCGCGGGATCCTCGCCGACGCGATCTGCGTGCGGAACCACCCGCTGCGCACGTTCTGGCGTCGCCTTGACCCGGGACCTCCGCGAACGACGGAAGCCGCCACTGATGCTGCTCCGTCGTGGGCTGCTGCTGATGCGCGACGAGCCGAGGGTCGTGGCACATGCCGTCGCGCTCGGCTGCGTCCCGCTCACGTCACCGCAGGCGTATGCCCGGGTCGAGGCCCTGGCCCGCGTCGGCGCACCCGGCTGACCAGTTCGCCCTATGCTGTCCCCGTCACCAGGGGGAACATCATGCACCGACTTCTCGTCGATGGACACGACGTCGCACCCGTCGAGATCGCAGCGACGCGACACCAGCGCAGTAAGGGCCTGCTCGGTCGCACCGGCCTCACCGGGGCCCTGTGGCTGGCGCCGGCTCATCAGGTTCACACCTTCCGGATGCAGTTCGCCATCGACGTCGCCCATCTGGCCAAGGACGGCACCGTCCTGTACGTGGCGACGATGCCGCCGGGACGGCTGGGTCGGTGGGTATGGCGCAGCGGTGGCGTGCTCGAGGCCGAAGCCGGGGCCTTCGCCCGATGGGGCCTGGTTCGCGGCGGTCGCGTCCAGGTCACCAGCCCTGCTGCCGCCGTCTGAACCAGAGACGCAGGTAGACCGCCGCGCCACCGAGCAGCAGCATCGACCCGACCGCCACTACGGGGTACGCCCAGGCGGGCGTCGTCTCGGACCTCACCGGGGTGTTGTACTTCTCTGCCGCTGACGCCTCGTCGGGCTCGGCCTTCGACGTCGAGCCCGTGGATGGGTTGGGGCTCGGCAACTCCATCCCGGCAGCGTCACGGCTGCTGCCCCGACGCCCGCCGTCCAGGTCGACGGTGAACCGGGCTCGGTACTCCCGCACCGGGAGCGTCGCCGAGCAGGTGTCGAGGGTTTCCGCCGCCAACGAGAGCCGAAGCGCCCACACCCCGCTGTAGTCGATCCCTTGCGAGTAGCGCTGCACCGGACCGGACGTCGAGGCGCCCGTGGTGCCGAGACCGACGCCGTCGAAGATGCCGCTGTTGCCGTACGGCGGGTAGGTGCCACCCTCCTCGTACGGGTTGTAGAGCTGAACACGCCAGGCGGGGCAACCCCGACTCCCCCGCGGAACCCGAAGGCTGGGCAGGCCCTGCACTGTGCCGAGCACCCGGGGCCTGTCGCCGGGGCGTGCACGGAAACGGAACCACGCGTGCTCGCCGGGGACGAGCGTGATCCGGTACGCGCCCGGAGTGATCCTGCGCGCCCCGTCGAGCGAGCGTCCTCCGTCCACCCGTCGGCCGGCACCGAGGACTCCCAGGGCATCGCTGCTGATCCGTTCCAGCGCGGCGCTCAACGCTTCGGCATCGGCCGCGTCGTAGTAACTGCCTCCCGACCGCTGGGCGACACACCGCAGCGCACGTTGGGCCGCGGGCTCACCCTGCAGGGCGACGCCGACCGACTCGACACGGACGCTCGCCCCTCCGCGCCGAAGACCCTGCACAACCTGACAGGGAGCCGCGTCGGCCGGGCTGCAGTTGTCCTCACCGTCGCTGACCAGCACGATGACCCGCTCTGACGCGGGGCCCCGACTGACGTCGCCCGCGGCAGACGTCAGCGCCAGACCGATCGGCGTGTCCCCTGTAGGCCGCAGCCGCGACGTCGCCTTGACGACTGCCCTGCCGTTGCCGGGACCGACGGGGACCAGCAGGCGCGTGTCGCGGCACGACCGTGACCGGTTGCCGCCGCCGTACTCGGATCCGTAGACCCGTAGGCCGATCTCGGTCTCCGCCGGCAGCGCCGCGGTCAGCTCCGCGATGGCGCGCCTGGCACCCCCGAGCAGCGTGAGACCGTTGCCTCCGGACCTGGCCATCGAACCGGACACGTCGAGGACGATGACGACCTTGAGCGGGTCGTCGGGGGCCGCGGCAGCAGGGTGCGGGGCCAGCGAGGCGGGCCCGAGCAGCGCCAGCAGGCCGGCGACGGCTATGCGCGCCGGGTATCGGGTCAGCGCGCGCTCCAGCTGCGGCTCGAGCGCGACGCCCGGCGGTGGTACGGAAGCGACGACTCGGGATCCCCGGACTGGGCGACGAAGTAGGTCGCCCCCGCGGTGCCGATCGCGGCCCCGACCGCCATCGCGAGAACCGTCCAGGCGTTGGTCTCCAGTCCACGCAGGAGTACGGCGCAGGCGACGAGCGCCAACATCAGCGTCGACCCTCCGATGAGCGCGATCGCCGCTCGAGGGCTGCTCATCCCTCGGCGCGTCAGAGCCGACGCACCGAGAGTCACGCCGAGCAGCGACGCGACACACGCCACGAAGGCGTGAGCACCGAGCCACACCAGCTGCACGCGGGACTCACCGGTGCCCAGCTCGATCGTGGACGAGGCACCGAACGCCGCGAACAGGCCGACGACGGCAGCCGCGCCCGCGCCCCACAGGGTGCCCGTGACGATCACCGAGCGAGCCAGGGCGACCGGGCGGGTCATCATGCTTCCGCGTCCTCCGTCACCACGAGGCTGTCGTAGGCGCTGCCCAGCTGCTCGTCCCACTTCCCGGCCTCGCCGATGAAGCGAAGAACGGAGACCTCACCGGCAGGCATGTCGAGGATCAGCTGCAGCTGTTCAACGGTGACCGGACCGTCGCCGAGGTCGAGCTCCTTCTCGAAGCGCACGAAGGCCGCAGCCTCGGCACCCGGAACGTCGACATCCCCCTCGTCCACCAGCTTGTAGCCCGGCGCCAGCTCCGCCAGCTCCTTCGTCGCGGTGGGCAGCGTCTCGAACGGCGCACCCTTGTCCTTCATGCCCATCGAGAACTGGATTCCGAAGGGCACGGGTCGCGTGTCCGCCGGGACGCCCACGGCCCATTCGTAGGTGGTGCCGTCGCTGCCGACCTTCTCGGGCTCGTAGTCGGTCCAGCCCTCCGGCATCTCGAGCGCGATGCCGTGACCGACGGCGAACTGCTCGCCGTCGTGCGACACGACCTTCATCTCGGTGCCGGCCGAGGACTGCAGGGCGGGGTCCACGTCGCTCTCCTTGCTGCCGCAACCAGTGGCGGTGACCGTGAGGGCCGCGCCGAGCAGGAACGTCACGATCGTCCTGCTGGACCGGTCGAGTCGTCGTCATGGGTGTCTGCCTTTCAGGGGGTGCGACTGAGGGGGTGGTGGTCGGGCCGGCCTCAGGACTCACAGACGATGTTGTCCGCCCACAGTCCCTGGACCGGGTCATAGTAGTAACCGTCCAACAGGTTCTGGTCGATGGTCACCATGTGCACCTCGGCACCGATCTTGATGAACAGGAACTTGCCGCTGGCGCCGTACTTCGTCTCGTCCTCGTCGTAGTCGTACTCGTTGAACGTGACCTGCGAGTGCCCGTTGATCTGCTCGCGCAGAGCCTCGGCCTGCTCCGGCGACATCCCCCCCGCGCCGGTGATGTAGCTGCCCAGCTCGCTGGAGAGCGCGTCGATCGCGGCGTAGTCGTAGCTGCCGTCGTCGCGCCGGAAGTCGGTGCTGAAGTTGAGCTCGTAGTTGCGGCCGCCCTCGAGCATGTCGAGCCCGGGAAGCTCGATTCCAGTGAGCTCATTGGGAGGGTCCTTACGGTGCTTGCCGGTGCCCTGCTCCGCCCAGTCGGTGTTGAGCTCGACGCCGGCCGACCCAGACGGGGTGAAGCTCACCTGGCCCCCGATCTTGGCGACGTTGCCGTCCTTGTCGAACGTGACGTCGGCGACGACCGCCGCCTTCACCTGACCTTCGGCCGACAGGTCCAGCAGGGTCTGGGGCACCGGGATGCCGAGGTCCAACGCGGCACCCACGGTGAGCGCCATCTTCACCTTCTTGTCCCCGTTGGGGAAGGTCTGAAGACCGAGCACCGCCTGCTGCGATGCCTCGCCGCTCAGCGGACCGGCCTCTCCGGAGATGGTGCCCTTGCCACCCAGCTCGTAGTACTGGGAGATCGGCTCGGGCGCACCGTCGACGTCGCCGCCGAACTCCCCGAAGTTGTCCTTGTACTCGTCGACGAAGTCGCGAGCGTCCTCCTCGGAGGCGAAGGAGTACTCGGCTCCCCAGGTGACGTCGCCCTCGATCTTGGCGTCGCCCGCGGCACCTGCGCTCGTGCGAGCTGCCACCCGTGTTGGCCTCGACCCCACCGCCGAGGCTGAACTCGTAACCGGCACCGAGCCGGCCCATGGTCCGCACCGTGAAGCTGGTGTCGAAGCTGCCGTCGTCCTGGCGCTCACGGCTGCGCGACAGCGTGTACCCGCTCTCGCCCTTGCCTTCCGCCAGGATCGTGATCGAGCCCCCGGCGCGCCCTTCGTGGCTGCTGACAGTGCACTCGGTGGGGATGTAGCCGGGAAGGTCGGAGTTGCTGCACGAGGCGAAGCCGAGGGGCGTGCCGATCGTGCAGAACGCCTTGCTGATGACCTTGCCCGCCGACTCGCTGGTGCCGGGGGTCAGCGCGACCAGAGCGACGACGAGCACGGCGACGAAGGCCACGATGCCGACGTACTCGGCCGTCGTGGCGCCGTCCTCGGACCGCTGACGCGGGGTGCGGATGCGCAACATGGCGGGCTTCTCTCTGGCGGGCCGACGGTGTCGGCGAGCGAGGACGGCTGGGCGGCTGGGCGGCTAGGTCACCAGGCGGATCTCGGGGTCGAGGAGGCCCAGCAGGTCGGCGCCACTCAGACACCCGACCCCTTCCAGGCCGGGCGGCGGGGTGAGCTCCGGCTCCTCAGGCTCCGGCTCGGGACCGGGCGGGTCTGACGGGCCCTCGGACTCCTCGGGCTCGCTGCTGGGTGTCGGCTCCGGCGGGTTGAGCTCGAGGTCGCACAGCTGCTGCAGGAGGCCCCATGGGCGACAGTCGCCGCCGATGATCAGACCCCCGCCGCACATCCCGGCGGTGATCCGGACGGCGACGCGCGACCGACTCTCGGACCGGGCGCTGGTCGTGCCGCCCTCCACGGTGTCCCGCTGCTTCGTCAGGACGGTGTACTCCCACTGCCGTTCGCCGAGGTCGAACCCGTCGTACGTGACGGTGCGGACCTCGGCCCCGTTGGCAGTCGGCGTACTCCCGGGCTTCCTGCTCGGCGCGGGCGGCGATCGCCGGGTCGAGGGAGCCCCCTTCCAACAGCTGTCGGAGCTGACCGAGGTGCAGTCCGCTGTTGCCGGCGAAGAGGTCCTCGATCGCGTCCCGGTGACCGGCACCGGCAGCCAGCGCTGCCGCATCGGAGGCGGTGGCCGCGCGGCCGCTCTGGTCGAGCAGGTTCTGGAGGGAGGCGAACGCCACCGCAAGAGCAAACCCTCCGATGACCGCGATGAGGAGGGCCGGGGTGACCTGGCCCTCCTCATCGCACCTGCGCGACAGCTGCATCAGCCGAGGGCGCTCTTGATCTTGTTGAACGCCGCGTCGATGATCCCCTTGACCGCGTCGCCGAAGGTGCCACTCATGCCCATGATCGCGACCGCGAGGAGGGCGACGAAGGCGACGATGCCGACGTACTCGGCCGTGGTCTGGCCGCGCTCGTCGCTGCGGAGGCGCTGTCCGAAGACGTAGAGGGTGGACTCGATGCGGGCGACGATCTCGTTCATGACTGCTCCTTGTGTGGCGACCCTGGGAAGTCGGTGGCCGGGGTGTCCCGACGTCCATGACGCTAGGTGCGCGGGACCGGGCAGCGGAGGGTCCGCGGACCCATTGGTGGGCCCAACCTCAGGGCCCCATCCCGTTCGCCCTCATGGCTCCCGGCGGGTGCCGAGACAGGTGGCGATGGCCTCGGACCGACTCGAGGCGCCGAGCTTGGCGAAGATCCGGTTGATGTGGTTCTTGACGGTCTTCTCCTCGATGAACAGTGCGTCCGGCGATGTCGGAGTTGGAGGCTCCCTCGACGAGCAGCGTGCAGATCTCGACCTCGCGACGGCTGAGCCGGTGGCGTCGACCACGTCCGCGCCGATGGCCACCGTGTCCAAGCCCGCCGGCGAGCCCGTCGACGAGCCTGCCGGCCCCCCGCGCATGCCCTGCATGAGCACGGCGGCCGCTGACGGCGACAGACGGGCCCGGCCTTCGGCGGTGTCCTTGATGGCCCGGACGAGCTCCCTGCTCTCGAAGGCCCCGTGCACGAGGTAGCCGGTGGCGCCCGCCCGCAGCGCAGCCGAGACCACGGCCGGCTCGTCGCTGTAGGTGAGCATCAGGACCTTGCTGTCCACGACCAGCTCCGGCAGCACGTCGAGGCCACCGCCCGCCGGCATCCGGACGTCGAGCAGCACCACATCGGGCGACAGCTCGCGGGCGGCTGTGACCGCCTCCGGGCCGGAGCTGGCCTCCCCGACCACCTCGATCGCGTCATCGATGGCGAGCAGGCTCCACAGGCCCATGCGCACCACCGGGTTGTCGTCGACGATCAGCACTCCGACGGTCATCGCTCTCCCCCTGTCACGACCGGGCCCCGACAGCCCGCTCGAAGTCCGAATCCGTGTCCAGCGCCGCCGGCAGCCGGGCCTCGACGCAGGTGCCCTCCCCCTGTCGGGTGACCACACCGAGGGAGCCGCCGACGCGTGCCGCGCGCTCGTACATCCCGAGGACACCGAAGTGGCCCTCCTTGCCGGCTCGGTGTTCGTCCGCCACACCGGGCCCGTTGTCACTGACCGTGAGTAGTACCCACGCGTCCTGCTGCTCGAGGCGGACTGTCGCCGTCGGCTCTCGGGCGTGTGTCGCCTGATGTTCTCCAGGGCCTCGCCGAGGATCGCCACCAGCTCGTAGCCCGTCTCCGTCGGCAGGTCGGGGAACCGACCACCTCGACGTCGACCGGACGTCCGGTCGTGGTCCGCCAACGCTCGACGGTCGCGACCACCTGCTGCGCGGGGGTCGCACGTGCGTCGGCCCGCCGCATCGCCAGGATCATCGCCCGGGACTCCTGCCCCGCGTTCCGGATCAGCGTGCCCAGCCCCCTGGCCTGCTCGGCGGCGCGTGCTGGGTCACGGTCGATCCACGCCGGGCAGGGAGTCGGCCAGCATTGCCAGCCCGTGCATCGACTTGGTGAGGGAGTCGTGCATCTCGCGGGCCATCCGCGCACGCTCCTCAGCGATCCCCGCAGCGCGGACCTCGCCACGGAGCCGTCGTTCTGCGTCGGCGCCGCGCAGTACCACGGCGCGGATCCCGGCGCCGAGGAACAGGGCGCCGACGAGCAGCGCCGGCACGATCAACAGCTGCCAGAAGATGTCGGCCGCCCCGGCCCGGTCGGGTGCCTCCGCAGAGAAGACCAGCCACCATCCGGCCACGTACAGCGGCGAGAAGTAGCGGGCGCCACGACGGTCAAGGCAGACGCCGGTGAAGAGCGCGCCTGCCCCGATCAGGAGCAGCACAGGACTCAACGGGGCGGTGGCCCCGAGCGCGACGAAGCACAGCAGCGCGTCGACCGCCAAGACCGCCGGGTGAGTGCACACCACCCAGCCCACGGTGTTCCACCGCAGCAGCACCAGCAGCAGCCACGCCATTCCGATGCTGGTGCCGAGCAGCAGGCTCGGCGGCGTGTCCTGCTGCAGCGCCAGCCACACGGTGACCAGCAGTCCGCTGACGATCCGTACGTCGAGGCACAGCCGCGCGATGTCGGTCAGCGCCTCGACGCTGCGCAGCGTCTCGTCGCGAGGGGTGAGCTGGAGGACTGCCATGGCTGCCGCTCAGTTTCCGAACGCCATCAGGACCAGCGACCCGATCATGAAGATCGACAGCGCAGGCATGATGATCAGCGTCAGGATGAGACTGATCTTGGGGTTTGCCTTCGCGGCCGCGGTACGGGCCCGCTGACCGGCGGTACGCCGCATCTCGCCGGAGTAGCTCTCGAGGAAGCCACTCAGCGGCGTGCCGAGCTCCTCGGCCTGCAGGAACGCGGTGATGAACGCCTGGAGCGAGACCGACGAGGTCCGCTCGCGCATCTCCTCGAAGGCCGTTCGCCGCGTAGCGCCCACGTCGATCTGGCGGAGCGCCACCAGCATCTCCTCGCCGACCGGCCCGCCCACCAGCGTGGCGACCCGGCGCAGGGCAGCCCGGAAGCCCAGGCCGGCGCTGATGCTGACCGCCAGCACGTCGAGGAAGTCCGGGAGCTCTCGCTCGATCGCCGCGGTGCGGACCCGCCCCTGCGACCACAGCCCGAACCTCGGCAGGAACCAGCCGACGACCGGAGCGAGCAGTCCGAGCACGATCCCGTTGCCGAGCAGGAAGAAGGCCGTGACGCCGCCGAGGAACGCCCACGTCGCCTGGCGCTGGATGATGCCCTCGACGGTGGCCCCGTGCGGGGCCCCGGCCTTGCCGATCGCGATCCGCAGCCGGTCCCGCGAGCTGCCGCTGATCTGACCGAGGACTCGGCCTCCGACAGCGCGGTCGAGAAAGTCCAGCAGGCGACCGAGCAGGCTCGACCGCTCGCGGCGCTCCACCTCGACGATGTACGCCGACCCGGCGGTGACGATGCCGGGGTCCTTGGACATCCGGTAGCCCGACCACGCCGAGAACGAAGCAGGCGAGGGCGCTGAGGCCGGCCAGGAGCGGCATCACACCTCCACCCGGGTGGTACGGCGGATCAGCGCCATGCCGAACGCGAAGAGCGCGCCACTGACGAAGAAGATGACGAGGCCGATCGGGTTGGACAGCAAGCCGCGCAGACCGCCGTCGACCGAGTTGTGCACGAGCAGCACCATCAGGCCACCGAGGAATGCCACTGCCATCACCGTCGCCTTGGAGCCGGCGAGCAGCGTGTTGACCTCACGCCGGAGGTCTCGTCGGGTCTCCAGCGCCTCGGTGATGCCCTGGAGCGCGGTGACGATGCGGCCGCCTGCTCGGGCCTGGATCACCAACACGTTGACGAGGACTGCGAGCTCGCGCGAGGGCAGCCGCTGCCCCATCCGCTCCAACGCCGTCTCCACGCTGGATCCGACGGCGAGCTCCTCGTTGACGCGGGTCAGCTCACCCTTGGTCGGCTCTGCGCTCTCCTGGGCAGCGACGGCGAGGGAGGCGCGAAGCGACAGCCCCGCACTGGTCGCGTTGGCCAGCAGCCGTGCGAGCTCCGGCAGCTGCTCCACGAACTTGGCGTGACGGCGTTCTTCACGGCGGCGGAAGGCCGCACGGCTGCCGGTCAGCAGCAGGCCCGCGACGACGAAGAACAGCACCGGCCCACCGACCTGGTAGGCGAGCACGCTGAGGAAGCCGAACACAACACCAGCGACCAGCACGGTGTCGGCGACCGGCCAGGGTAGGTCGGCGTTGTCGAGCGCCCAGCGCAGCCGACGTCCGTAGCTGGTGCGGGTCAGCCGTTTCTCGACGCCACGTCGCAGCCGGTTGAGCCACGAGCCACCGCGCGGGTTCACGGCCAGCGTGAACGACGCCTGCCTCGCCCGCTCGCGAGCAAGGACGGCGACTCCGACCACGACGAACGTCAGGGTCGCGAGCAGGGTGAGCACGATGACGGTGATGCTCATGACCAGCCCTGCTCCTGCCGGAAGGCGGCCGGCAGGGTCTGCCCGGCCAGGCGCAGCCGCTCGTCGTAGGGCGCAGGCACCGTCGAGCTGACCATCCGACCGTGAACCTTGCCGGCGCCACCCCACGGGTCGGCCTCGAAGCGCAGGACGGGGACGATCTTGTAGTCCTCCTTGTGCCGCGACACCAGGCAGGCCACCTCGGTGACGCGACGACTGCCGTCCGGCAGTCGGCTGAGCTGGACGACCACGTTGATGGCGCTGTTGATCTGGTCGCGCAGCGTGCTCTCGGGCAGGTCGGTCCCGCTCATCGTGCACAACGTCTCGAACCGGAGCAGCGCGTCCTGGGCGCTGTTGGCGTGGATGGTCGCCAGCGAGCCCTCGTGGCCGGTGTTCATGGCCTGGAGCATGTCGAGAGCCTCCCCGCCTCGCGTCTCGCCGACGATGATCCGGTCGGGGCGCATGCGGAGCGAGTTGCGGACGAGCTCGCGGATCGTGACCTCGCCCTTGCCCTCCACGTTCGGCGGGCGCGACTCGAGCCGGATGACGTGCGACTGCTGCAGCGCGAGCTCGGCGGCGTCCTCGATGGTGACGATCCGCTCGTCCCGGGGGATGAACGACGACAGCGCGTTGAGCATCGTGGTCTTGCCGGAGCCGGTGCCGCCGGATACGACGACGTTGAGCTTGGCCCGCACCATCGCCTGCAGCAACGACGCGGTGTCGCGGTCGAACGCTTCGAGCTCGACCAGCCGGTCGACGGAGTAGGGCCGCGGGAACCGTCGGATGGTGATCGTCGGACCGTCGACCGCGAGGGGCGGGACGATCACGTTGACCCGCTCGCCTCCGGGCAGTCGCGCGTCGACCATCGGACTGGACTCGTCGACCCGGCGGTTCACCCCTGCGACGATGCGGTCGATGGCCTGGTAGACCTGCTCCTCGGACGAGAACTTCACCGGCAGCCGCTGGATCCGGCCCGACCGCTCGACGTAGATGTTGTCGGCACCGTTGACCATGATCTCGGTGATGGTCTCGTCCCGCAGCAGTGGCTCGAGTACGCCGAGCCCGAGCGCCTCGTCGACGACGCGCCTGACGAGGAGACCCCGCTCGCGGTTGGTCAGCAGCGGCCCCTCGCGGGACAGCAGGTGGCCCACGACCCTCTCGAGCCGGGCACGGCGCTGCTCCTCGGTCAGGGCGGAGAGCTCGCTGAGGTCGACCTCCTGCAGCAGCAGGGTCTTCAGGTAGGCCACTCCGTTGTCGTCGACGACGGAGTCGAGTGCCAGGTCGGCCGATCGGTTGCGCAGGGACATCGTGACTCCGGGGCCTCAGTCGGTACGGGGCATGACGGTGTATCGGGTGACCTCGTAGTCGAGGCCCTTCACGCCGATGCCGAGGAACGGCACCGTCAAGGTGGCTCGCGCTGACACCGACTCACCGACACCGGCGCTGGTGACCGAGGGTTCGTCGCCCGCCGCGGAGAGGTTGCCGTCACGCACCTCAACCTCCGGCACGAAGATGCTGACCACGTCGCCACGTCCGACCTGCTCGGCCTCCGCCGACGACATCCCCTTGCTGGCCTCGCGAGCGGCCAGCCGGGACGCGGACTCGGCGGCTACCGCCGCGTAGCCGACGAGATAGAGCTGGATGATCGCACCCGCGATCATGGCGGCGAGCGGGATGATCCCGATCATCTCGATCGTCGCCTGGCCGCGGTCGTCCCGGCCGTGGAGTCGGGTCATGGCTCTCCTCCCTCAGTCCGTGGCGGAGCCGGTTGCGGTGATGTCCTGCTTCAGGAAGGGCAGCAGGGTGGGGACGTCGAGCCGCGCTTCATAACGGCGGCCGTCGTTGGTACGGACGTCGACGCCGAACATCCCCGGAATCCGTTGCTCTGCGGCGTTCTGTACCTCGGCGAGGTCTCCGCCCCGACTACCGACAAGCGCCGCGGCGTCGGCGGCCCTTCGCGCGGACACCGCGCCGATCGCGAACAGCGCGGTCTGCATCAGCACCAGGAAGATCACCATCGCGACGGCGAGACCCACCGTGGCCTCGATGGTGACCTGGCCGGACTCGCGCAGGCGACGACGACGCTTGCTGCTGGGAATCTCATCGGCCTCGAGCGCCATGGCGGTGCGAGCCGCGCGCTGGTCACCGACTGTCAGCCGGAGCTCGCGGCCCAGGGCGACGACCGAGCGACGGAACGGCCCGTCTTCGAGGTCGAGGGGCGCCAGCGAGTTGGCCACCGGTTCCAGCCGGCGCCAGTCCTCGGCGAGTGCGACCTTGTAGCTGTCGGCGCCGGTGATCCGCCGGCCGAACTCGGGCTGTACCTCGTTGCGTGAGCTGACCTTGTTGAACAGCAGCTTGACGTCGTTGTTCTTCGCGATCTGGAGTCGCGAGAGCATCTCGATCTTGTCGTAGGCAGAGCGGAGCGACGGGATGTCGGCCGTGGTGACCAACGCGATCTCGTCGGCGAACTCCATGCCGACCGCGCTGGCCTCGGTCACGACCGAGCCGCAGTCGACGATCAGCAGGTCGTAGTGGCCCTTGGCCCCGGCGAGCACCTGCCGGGCGATCTCACCCGTGATGTCTTCGGCCTGCTCACCCTGCTGCGGAGCCAGCAGGATCCGCAGCCCGGTCTGGTGGACCATGACGGCCTCGTCCAGGTTGCGACCGGTGAGACTGTCCGCGATCGAGACGAGGTCGGCGATGGTGCGCCGACCGTTGAGGTCGAGCAGCTGCCGTACGCCGCGCTGCTGCAGGTCGAGGTCGACGAAGCAGACCCGCCGGTCGGGGTTGGCCGACACCGCCAGCAGAGCGGCGTGCAGGGCGACCGTACTCGTGCCGACGCCGCCCTTGGCCCCGGTGAACGCAACCAGCCGGCCGGCGGCGTCGTGCACCGCACCCAACCCGTGTCCGGCCATGGCCCGGACCTGCCGCTGCCACTCCAGGATCGGCGGGATCCGGCTGGCCAGCTCGTCGACCGAAGGCGGGCCCTCGACCACAGCGCGCGCCCCCGCGTCCATCGCGGCCTGGTAGAAGGCGGCCGTGGGCTCGGTGGTGACCAGCACGACGCCGATGTCCGGGTGGCGGCTGAGCAGCTCACGGGTGAGCGCTTGGAACGGCAGGCTGCCGATCTGGTCGTCGAGGATCACCAGGTCGATGTCGGCGCCGGTCTCGAGGGCCAGCAACAGATCGCCCGAGGTCTCGGCGGCGCCGACCACCTCGACGTCGTGCATCTCCGCGAGAGCCGCCATGGTCTGGCTGCGCAGCACCTCTCGCGAGATGGCCAGCAGTGCACGAGCGATCACAGCGAACCCCCTCGTACGGCGGCAAAGGTCTCTTCGTAGGTGCGCTGTTCGCCAGGCACCACGCTCGAGTCGCCCGGCGGCCGGAGCGCCAGCCGGGTCTCGATCGCGAAGCTCTCGGCGAAGGACAGCGCCTGGATCTGCGAGCGCTCCGTGGCGAACGTGACCGGGACGGCCTGGCTCTCGGAGATCGCGCCGTTTGAGCGCGCCTTCTCGCGGCTCACCTTGAGCCCGACGTCGATCACCAACAGCTGCTGGGCGATCAGCTTCGTGCGGGCGCCCGACCCGGTGATGCTCTCGTCGAAGGTGGCCCACACATCCACGTAGTCGCCCGGAGCGACCTTGCCTGCCACGCCGGTCTCGGCGTCGACCAGGATGGCGATCTCGCGCTGCCCCGGCTCGAGGCTCGGCTGCCGGACCAGGTTGCTGGACTGCAGGAGCGTGCCCTTCGTCAGCGGACCGGCCGTGACGTTGCCCAGCAGCTCGTCGAGCGAACGCACGGCCTCCTCGGGCAGCCACCGCTCGGGGACCTGGATCTCCTCCAGGTCGCTGGCGTCGAGCGGCTGGTAGGCGTTGACCTTGTCGTCCACGACGTACGCTGTCACGCGGTTGCCGACCTGGCTCTCGACATCGTTGACATAGCCGACGACGGAGAAGAAGACGGCTACGGCGCCGATGACGGCGAACGCGAGGAACAGGACGCCCCTGCGTTGGCGCGGGTTCATGCGGGTGCACCTTCCTGACTGAGGCAGAACGAGCAGTGGCGGGTCGCGGCATCGCCGCAGTGCGTACAGCGGGCGAAGTCCTTGGCGCGGAGTCGTTCGGCGAACGCGTCCACGTCGTGTGGGAGGACGCAGTGCTCGTAGAACCGGGCCCGGCGCCAACGCCCGGCGGTCTCGGTCGACGGGAGCTCAACCCGGTCGACGCCAGACGAGGAGCTGCCGGACGGAGTGCCGCCGGCGAGCCGTGGCGCGAGTCGCTGGTCCCCGGCCCACACCAGGGTGGAGGCCTCGGGGTCGCTGGCCGGCGCTGCGGATGATGAGCCGACCTCGACGACCGTGGTGCCCGTCATCGAGATGGTGAACACCGTGCCCGGAAGCCAGGACAGCACGTGGTGGCGCAGCTTGACCTCGGGCATCTCGAGTCCGGCCACCGACGTGGTGACGGAGTACGACGGCAGGTGCCGCGTGATCTCGTCCAGCGCCGACGCGGCCATGCCCGCGGTCACGTCTCGCTCGGCCAGCGCCGCCAGCCAGGCAGCGGTCGCCGCCAGCCCGGTGAGAGGCAGCCCCAGCGAGACCGGCAGCACGAACGGGTTACGCAGCGCCGAGCGCAGGACGCCGAGCCGCTGCGCCGAGGCGCGGCCGGCCGCATGGACGAGCAGCACCCTGCGGTCGGGCTCGAGCCCGTCGAGTGCCGTGAAGGCGACGTCGAGGAACTCAGGACTCTCGGGGTCGGGCAGGCCCTCGTGGCCTGGCCTGCTCAGCCAGGGCATGGGTGCCGATGCGAAACCGCACGTCACAACGTCGTACAACAACTGCGCGTCCCCCGCCAGCCGACGAATCCGAGTCCCCGCCCCCGGTACGAAAACCGGACGCGGAGGAAGATATCACCGACCCGATTCGGCTCCTCCGGGCGACCTATTACCCGCGATCAGGCGCACCGAAACCTCCGGAACCCACCCAATTACGACATCTCGGACTCGGGCGCCTTCGACGCCCGGTGCGTCCCCCTCCACGACGTCGAGGTCGCGGCCGGTGTCGACGACCCGGCCGGACATCCATCCCGGCAGCGGGGCGTCAGCCCGCAGCCGGGCCCGCACCAGCTCACCCTCGACGACCTCGACCTCGCTGACCGACCCCCAGTCGAGCCGACGTACCCCGGCATGGGAGATCACCACACGTGGCACCGGCCGCGACCAGGTGATCCCGGAGGCGTCGACCCGGAACGCCAGCGTGGCCCGGTCGACCGCGAGAGCAGCCATCACCAGCACCACGACGCACATCACCGCGCCGACCACCCACCGGCTCTGGAGCACGCCGAACAGGACACCGACCGCCAGTACCGGGAGCACCTCGAGCACGACCCGGCCGAGGCCCGACCAGCGACGGACCGTGTACGACGAGCCGGGCGACCCGGTCATGCGGGAAGCCCGATGACCTGGGTGAGCAGGAACCACACACCGATGACGAGGAGGCCCACCCCGACGAGCCCCACGGCGAGGGCGGTGGTCATGCAGCCGAGGTTCCCGGGCTGCGCCAGACCCCGCGCGAGGTTCACCCGGCGCGGGTCACCAGGGTCGTAGCGCACCTCGACGCGCTCGCCGACCTTCGCCGGTGCCGGCATCGAGCCGGTCATGGTCTCGGCCTCGACGACCCTGCCGTCGGGGAGCGTGAACCGCACGACCGGCAACCAGAACCCGTCGTCGTGCTTGCGGTTGTAGCGCTGGTGCCGCAGTCGGAGGTCGGTGACCTCGGCCGTCGTCGCTTCGGCTGAGGACGCGAAGGCCGAGGCCGCGGCCCGCTGTCGGCGGCCGTGGACGCCGAAGTACAGACCGGCGGCGACCGCCACCAGGCCGGCGGCGAGCAGCGGCAGCATAGGCACGTCCACGAGACGGCTCTCCTCGACTTCTGGGACAAGCAGGACGCTCCCGACGAGCACTGCCGACAGCGTGGCCATTATGTTGGCATTTGCGAAACGCCAACGAAACGGGGATCTCGGGATGACGTCGCACACGAGCACCGCACCTGGGTCGGCGACCCGAGCCGTGGCGCCGGGGCGGCCCTGGTCCTGCTGGTCACTGCCTTCGGCCTCTCGTGGCACCTGGTCCCGGCGCAGGGCGCAGCCCCCGTCTCGTCCGAGCAGGCGGATGGTGCGGGCCGGATGGTCCTGGTCCTCGACTCCTCCGGCTCGATGAAGCAGCGTGCCGCGGGCGGCGAGACCAGGATCGCGGCCGCCAAGAAGGCCCTCACCCAGGTGATCGGCTCGCTCCCCGACGAGCAGTCCGTGGGGCTTCGGGTCTACGGCGCCAAGGTGTTCTCCCGCGACCAGGCCGGCGCCTGCACCGACTCTCAGCTCGTCGTCCCCGTCGACACCGGCAACCGCGACCAGATGCGCAAGGCCGTACGTGCCTACAAGCCGTACGGCGAGACGCCGATCGGCTACGCGCTCCAGGAGGCCGGCAAGGACCTCGGCACCGAGGGCAAGCGCACCATCGTGCTGGTCTCCGACGGCGAGCCGACCTGCGACCCGGACCCGTGCAAGGTGGCTCGCGACCTGTCCAAGCAGGGCGTCGAGATGAAGATCGACGTGGTCGGGCTCGACGTCGACGGCCCCGCACGTGACAAGCTCCGCTGCATCGCCGGCGCCGGCAACGGCACCTACTACGACGTCGACTCGTCCGAGGAGTTCGCCGCCAGCCTCGAGAAGCTCGCCACCCGTGCGGCGCGGCCGTTCTCCACCATCGGGGAGCCGGTCACCGGAACACCCACGGAGGACGGCGCGCCCGGCATCACGTCCGGCGACTGGGTCGACGAGCTGGGCGTCACCGAGACCGACCTGACCAAGCACTACGTCGTCGAGCGCGAGATCCCGGGCTCCACGCTGCACGTCAGCGCCTCGGTGCGCACCGCGTCCCCCTCGGGGGAGACCGTCGAGGTCACGCTCACCGCGCCGGACGGCAGCCAGTGCTCGTTCGACAGCGCCTTCACCCAGCTCAGCGCCGGCAAGCTGATCTCCGCCGGCGCCGCGGCGGACAACCTCGACGCCTTCGGCGCCCCGGTGAACGACGACCCGTGCGTCACCGGCGACGCGGTCGGCCTGAAGGTCACCGAGAAGGCGAGCGCGCTGACCGGACCCAGACCACTCGAGCTTCGGGTGATCGAGGAGCCGCCGGTCGAAGCGGCCGAGTCGCTGCCGGAGCCGGCGACCGGGGCGGAGTGGACGGCCCCGTCCGAGGGCGGCTCGGCCCGGAAGCTCACCGGTGGCTCGTCGTTCCTCGACGCTCCCCTGGTGGAGCCGGGCGCGTACAAGGACGAGATCGTGCCCGGTGAGGTGCTCACCTACCAGGTCGAGGTCGACTGGGGCCAGCAACTGGCCGCGCTCGTGGACTTCCCGCGCCCGAGCGCGAAGCTCGGCGCGGCGATCGGGCAGCTCGAGCTGAACGCCGGCGTCGACGTCTACGGCCCGAGTCGGCGACTGGCGAGGCAGTCGCCCGCCGGGGCGCCTGCGTTCGAGGGGTTCCTGCCCCAGAACGGCTTCAAGATCGGGGCGACGACCAGCCCGGTGCGCTACCTCAACCGCGGCGGCGACGGTTCCGAGTCCGGCGCGGCGCTCGCGGGCCGCTACACCGTCACCGTGTTCCTCGAGGAAGACCCCGACCGGGAGTCCTACGTCGTCCCGTTCACGCTGGACCTGGGGGTCACCGGCGACGC
Source organism: uncultured Actinomycetota bacterium (assembly GCA_963768905.1). Classification (GTDB taxonomy): domain Bacteria; phylum Actinomycetota; class Actinomycetes; order Propionibacteriales; family Nocardioidaceae; genus Nocardioides_B. The sequence continues at coordinate 534,672 of CAVYJQ010000005.1, forward strand.
TGCCGGTGAGCCGACGTACACCGAGACGCCGGTGGACATCGAGTCGCCGGCCCCGTCGTCCGATGCCGAAGAGCCAGCGGGATCAGCCAACGACGACGGAAGCGACAGCGACGGGGGCGCGAGCACGGGCTTCATGCTCGGCGGGCTGGGTGTGCTGGCGCTGCTCGCTGCCGGCTACGTCGCGCTGCGCAGCCGCACGACGTAGCGCCGGCTGTCGGGCGGCCTGGCGTTCAGCTCATCGCGGCGAGTACGGCGTACGCCGGCTTGATCACGTCGTCGATGATCGCCAGCCGCTCGTCGAACGGGATGAAGGCCGACTTCATCGCGTTGATCGTGAACCAGCGCAGGTCGGCCATGTCGTAGCCGAACGCGTCGACCAGCAGCCCCATCTCGCGCGACATCGACGTCCCGCTCATCAACCGGTTGTCGGTGTTCACCGTGACCCGGAAGCGCAGATCGGTGAGCAGGCCGATCGGGTGCTCGGCGATCGACGACGCCGCGCCGGTCTGGACGTTGGACGACGGGCACATCTCCAGCGGGATCCGCATGTCCCGCACGTACGACGCCAGCCGACCGAGCTCGACGGACTTCTCCCCCGCGGCGTCGGTCGTCACGTTGACGTCGTCGATGATCCGGACGCCGTGGCCCAGCCTGTCGGCGCCACACCACTGGATCGCCTGCCAGATGGACGGGAGCCCGAACGCCTCACCCGCGTGGATGGTGAAGTGGGCGTTCTCGCGCTGCAGGTACTCGAACGCATCGAGGTGCCGGGTGGGTGGGTAGCCCGCCTCCGCGCCGGCGATGTCGAAGCCGACAACACCCTCGTCGCGGTAGGCGACCATCAGCTCGGCGATCTCGTTCGATCGCGCCTGGTGGCGCATCGCGGTGAGCAGCTGGCGGACGACGATGGGCCGCCCGTCGTTGCGCGCCTGCTCCTCCCCCTCGAGGAACCCGTCCCGAACCGCCTCGACGACCTCCGGCAACGTCAGGCCACCGGCGATGTGCTGCTCGGGCGCGTACCGGACCTCGGCGTACACCACGCCGTCCTCCGCCAGGTCGGCCACGCACTCACGGGCGACTCGACGCAGGTTCTCGGCCGTCTGCATCACCGCGACCGTGTGGTCGAACGTCTCGAGGTACCGCTCCAACGAGCCTGAGTTCGCCGACTCCTCGAACCAGCGGCGCAGCGACTCCGCGTCGTTCGCGGGCAGCACGTGACCCTCGGGAGCGAGGTCGATGATCGTCTGGGGTCGGAGCCCGCCGTCGAGGTGGTCGTGGAGCAGGACCTTCGGGGCGCGCCGGATCTGCTCGGCGATAGGTTCAGACATGGTGCTCATCTAAGCACCCGGACTGCCGACCAGGAGACGCCGTATGCGCACGTTCAGGACCTTCGCCGAGATCACCGACGCCGTCGGGCAGGAGCTCGGCGTGAGCGACTGGCTCGAGGTGACCCAAGAGCGCGTCAACGCGTTCGCCGACGCCACCGGCGACCACCAGTGGATCCACGTCGACGTCGAACGCGCGAAGGACGGCCCGTTCGGCGGCACCATCGCGCACGGCTATTTGACGCTGTCGCTGGTGCCGTGGCTGGGCAGCCAGGTGTTCGCGCTCGAGACGCCGGGCGCGCGGCTGAACTACGGGGTCAACAAGGTGCGCTTCCCGAACCCGCTTCGGGTCGGGTCGAAGATCCGGGCGCGCGTGTCGATCGCCGACGTCACCGATCTGCCGACCGGCAAGCAGCTCCAGCTGAAGTACGTGATCGAGATCGACGGCGAGGAGAAGCCCGCCTGCGTCGCCGAGACCGTGGTGCTCCTCCTCAGCTAGCCCTGGGGTGGTCTCGACAAGCTCGACCAGCGGGCGGCTCGAGTGGTCTCGACGAGCTCGACCAGCGGGGGTCAGCTGATGCGGTCGATGACGATCGGGGTCGCGTCGTACGACGTGCCGGCCGGTGAGACCTCGATGCCGCCGTCCAGCGCGGCCTCCGCGCGGGCGAACCGGTCCGGCTCGTCGGTGTGCAGCGTGAGCAGCGGCTGCCCCTCGACGACCGAGTCGCCCGGCCGTGCGTGCAGCTCGATGCCGGCGCCGGCCTGCACCGGGTCCTCCTTGCGAGCACGACCGGCGCCGAGGCGCCACGAGGCCTGACCGACCGCGAGCGCGTCGAGCCGGGTCAGCACGCCGCTTGCCGGCGCCTTCACGACCTGGGTCTCCCGACCCGTGGGCAGCGCGGCCGACGGGTCACCGCCCTGCGCCTCGATCATCCGACGCCAGGCGTCCATCGCCGATCCGTCACGGAGCTTCTCGGCCGGGTCGACGTCCGACCCCGCGGCCTTGAGCATCTCGCGGGCCAGCGCCAGGGTCAGCTCCACGACGTCGGCCGGGCCACCGCCCTCCAGCACCTCGACGGACTCCCGCACCTCGAGCGCGTTGCCGACGGTGAGCCCCAGGGGCACGGACATGTCGGTGAGCAGCGCAACCGTGGTCACGCCGGCGTCGGTGCCGAGCGCCACCATCGTCTCGGCGAGCTCGCGGGCCCGCTCGACGTCCTTCATGAACGCACCCGAGCCGACCTTCACGTCGAGGACGAGCGCGCCCGTGCCCTCGGCGATCTTCTTGCTCATGATCGAGGACGCGATCAGCGGGATCGCCTCGACGGTCCCGGTCACATCACGGAGCGCGTACAGCTTCTTGTCTGCGGGCGCGAGGCCGTCACCGGCCGCGCAGATCACCGCGCCGACGTCCTCGAGCTGCCGCATCATCGCGTCGTTCGACAGGGCCGCCTGCCAGCCGGGGATCGACTCGAGCTTGTCGAGGGTGCCGCCGGTGTGGCCGAGGCCGCGGCCGGAGAGCTGCGGTACGGCGACGCCGCAGGCGGCGACCAGCGGGGCGAGCGGCAGGGTGATCTTGTCGCCGACCCCACCGGTGGAGTGCTTGTCGGCCGTGGGTCGGGAGAGGGAGGAGAAGTCCATCCGCTCCCCCGAGGCGATCATCGCGTTGGTCCAGCGTGAGATCTCGGCGCGGGTCATCCCGTTGAGCAGGATCGCCATCGTCAGCGCCGACATCTGCTCGTCCGCGACCGCCCCGCGGGTGTAGGCGTCGACCACCCAGTCGATCTGGGAGTCGCTCAGCGTCCCGCCGTCACGCTTGGCGGTGATTACCTCGACGGCGTCATGTGCCTCGGCCATGGGTCTCCCCTTTCAGGGGTGCGGTGTCGTGACACGGAGCCCTCAAGGGGGCCTCAGGAAAGGTCGTCGGGGCCGAACGCGTCGGGCAGCACTTCGCTCATCGGGCGGATGCCGGAGCGGGTCAGCAGCAGCAGCTCGTTGCCGCCGTGCTCGAAGAGCAGCTGCCGGCAGCGGCCGCACGGCATGATCACGTCTCCGTCGCCGTTCACGCAGACGAAGTGCGTGAGCCGCCCGCCACCCGTCGCCGCCAGCGAGGAGATGACTCCGCACTCGGCGCAGAGCGTGACGCCGTACCCGGCGTTCTCCACGTTGCAGCCGGTCAGCACGCGTCCGTCCTCGGCCACCGCGGCGGCGCCGACACGGAACCCGGAGTACGGCGCGTACGCCCGCTCCGCGATCCCGCGCGCTTCCTCGGTGAGGGCGTCCCAGTCGAAGTCGGTCACCCGCGTCAGCTCTTCACGTAGGGCTCGCCGTCGGCGGCCGGCGGGCGGACCCGACCGACGAAGCCGGCGACCGCGATGATCGTCGCGAGGTACGGCGTCGCGCCCAGCAGCTGGCCGGGGATCTTGTCCACGAACTGGAGCTGGCTCTGCAGGTTCCACATGAAGCCGAAGAAGAGCGCCGCGAACGTCGCACCGATCGGGTGCCAGCGGCCCATGATCACCGCGGCCAGCGCGATGAAGCCGTTGCCGGAGGACAGGTCGCGGTCGAACGCCCCGGTGGAGCCGACGGTGTAGTAGGCACCGCCGAGCCCGGCGAAGACACCGCCGAAGAGCACCGCCTGCCAGCGCACCCGGTTGACCTTGATGCCGACGGTGTCGGCTGCCATCGGGTGCTCGCCGACCGAGCGCACCCGCAGGCCCCAGCGCGTCTCGAACAGGATGAAGGTCACGGCGGCCGACCGAGATGTACATCAGGTAGACCAGCAGCGTCTGGTTGAACAGCGCCTGCCCGATGATCGGCAAGTCGGAGAGCACCGGGATCGGCAGCTCCTGGAGGCGCGGCGGCTCGTTGAGGTACTGGCGGATGTTCGGGTCGCTCGGGATCTGGCTGAGCAGGAACGCCGTCAGACCGGACGCCAGCGCGATCAGCACGACGCCGAGGACCACCTGGTTGACCTGGTAGCTTCAGCGAGAAGACGGCGAGCAGGGCCGCGAGCCCGACACCGGCCAGGACGGCGCCGACCAGGCCCAGGTAGGCGCTGAAGGCCAGGCTCGCCAGGACGGCGGCGAAGAAGGCGCCCACGAGGAACTGGCCCTCGATGGCGATGTTGATGACGCCGGCTCGCTCGCACATCACACCGGCCAGCGCGCCGAGGATCAGCGGGGTCGCGATCTCGATCGTGCCGGGCAACGGGTTGGCGATCGAGGCCTGGAACCCCTCGCTCTGGTCGGAGTAGGCCCACACGATGAAGCCGGCGTAGAACGCCAGACCGGTGACCAGGAACGCCGTCACCCCGAGCCAGCCGCGCAACCGGTTGAGCACGGCGAGCGCCAGGCTCACCAGAGAGACCGCGAACGCTGTCCACACCACGGGGGCGGCGGACAGGTCGTGCGGCGGGAACTCCGCGGACACCCGGTCGCCGAGGACGTACTGCACGGTGGCGTTCTCGATCGAGGTCGCGAAGTACAGCAGGGCGGCGGCGACCAGCGCCATGACGACGACCAGCTTGATCTGCCGGCGGACGTCGGCGCGGTCGCGTACGACTGGGCTCTCCGGCGCGGCCGCCGGCTTCTCGAGCGTGGTGGTCACGAGCCCCATCCCTTCGCCATGACGGTCGCCCCGCCACCGGTGTCCTTGAAGCGGAGTACGCCGCGCACGAGCGCCGGCGCGGCGACGAACAGCACGATCAGCGCCTGGAGGACCTGGGTGAGCGCCACCGGCGTGGCCGCCGCGCTGGCCTGCATCTGCACGCCGCCGGACGCCAGTGCGCCGAACAGCAACCCGGCCAGCACGGTGCCGAGCGGAGTGGCCCGGCCGAGCAGCGCCACCGTGATCGCGTCGAAGCCGAGCGACCCGGCGACGTTGGCGGTCAGCGAGTCGTTCTTGCCGAGGATCTGCATGGTGGCCGCGAGGCCGGCCAGCGCACCGGCGATCAGCATCGCGAGCGTGTAGACCTTGGCGATGTTCATGCCGGCCGTCGCTGCGGCGTTCGCGTTGGCGCCCACCGCACGGAGCTCGAAGCCGAGCGTGCTCCGCTCGAGCAGCCACCAGACGGCGAAGGCCACGAGCACGGCGAGGATCACGCCGGTGTGGGTGCCGGCGATCGACGGGAAGAGCGCCGACTCGGCGGCCGGTTGCGAACGCGGGTTGTTGCTGCCGGGCCGCTGGAAGGCGTCCTTGGTCAGCAGGAACAGCAGCAGCGAGGTGGCGACGTAGTTGAGCATGATGGTCGTGATGACCTCGTGCGCCCCGGTCTTCGCCTTCAGCAGGCCGGCCGTCGCGCCCCAGATCGCCCCGCCGGCCACGCCCACGAGGAGCGCCACCAGCAGGTGCAGGCCGGGCGCCAGGTCCCAGGTGAAACCGACGTAGCCCGCGAAGATCGCACCGAGGAGCAGCTGCCCCTGGGCGCCGATGTTGAACAGGCCGGAGCGGAACGCGAGGCTGACGCCGAGGCCCGCGCAGATCAGCGGCGCGGCCCGCTCGAGCGTCTGGCTGATCGCGCGTCCGGAGCCGATCGCGCCGGTCAGCAGGGCCCAGTAGGACTGCCCGATCGCCTCGGCGCCGAAGCGGAAGAAGTCCCACGGGTAGTCGAAGAAGTAGCCCAACGCCTCGACCGTCTTGCGGTCGCTGATGACGATCAGGAGGGCGCCCACGATCAGCGCGAGCAGCACCGCGGCCAACGTCACCTTGGCGGTCGGCAGCCAGCTGACGGGAGTCGACAGGTCCAGACCGGACTTCTTGGGCGCCTCGTCACCGGTGGTGCCGGCGCCCTCGGTCTTGGTGGGGGTCTCAGGCATGCTCGCCTTCCTTCACTGCGTCAGCTTCGCCGATCGCGCCGGCCATCATCAGGCCGATGTCCTCACGGGCGATGTCCGGGCCGACGATGCCGACGATGCGCCCGTCGTACATGACCGCGATGCGGTCAGCGAGAGCGAAGATCTCGTCGAGCTCGGTGGACACGATGATGATCGCGGTCCCGTCGTCGCGCTCGGCGATGATCCGCTTGTGGATGAACTCGATCGAGCCGACGTCGACTCCGCGCGTCGGCTGCGACGCGACCAGCACCTTCAGCGGCCTGGACAGCTCGCGGGCGACCACGACCTTCTGCTGGTTTCCGCCCGAGAGTGAGCTCACCGGGGAGTGCATGTCCTCGGTGCGGATGTCGAACTCCTCGATCCGATCCGCGGCGTTGGCCTCGATGGCGTCGAGCTTGAGCGCGAGCCCGCGCGAGAAGTCCTCGTTGCGGTAGAGGTCGAGCACGAGGTTCTCGCGCACGGAGAAGCCCCCGACGAAGCCGTCGTGCGAGCGGTCCTCCGGGATGTAGCCGATCCCCGTGGCGAGGCTCTCCTTGGGGCCGTGGCGCGAGATGTCGCGCCCCTCGACCAGGATCTCGCCGGCGTCGGGCTTGATCACTCCGAGGAGTGACTTGATGAGCTCGGTCTGTCCGTTGCCCTGGACCCCCGCGATCCCGAGGATCTCCCCGGCCTTCGCCTCGAACGACACGTCCTTGACGACCGTGTGGCCCCGGGTGTCGATCACGGTGATGTTCTTTGCCTCGAGGACGGTCTCGCCGATCTTGGGCGCGTCCTTGTCGACGGTGAGCTTGACCTCGCGGCCGACCATCATCTCGGCCAGCTCGGTCTCCGAGGCGGTGGGCTGTGCGGTGCCGACGACCTTGCCTCGGCGGATGACGGTGATCCGATCACCGATCGCCTTGACCTCGCGCAGCTTGTGGGTGATGAAGACGATGGAGGTGCCCTGCTCCTTGAGCGAGCGCATGATGTCCATCAGCTCGTCGATCTCCTGCGGGGTGAGCACCGCGGTCGGCTCGTCGAGGATCAGCACCTTGGCCTCGTTGGCGAGCGCCTTGATGATCTCGACGCGCTGCTGGACCCCCACGGGCAGGTCCTCGACCAGCGCGTTCGGGTCGACGGAGAGCTTGTAGCGCTCGGAGAGCTCGCGGACCAGGTCGGCGGCCTTGCCGCGGTCGAGGACGCCGAGGCCGCGGGTCTGTTCGCGACCGAGCATGACGTTCTCGGCGACGGTGAAGACGGGCACGAGCATGAAGTGCTGGTGCACCATGCCGATGCCGGCCTCGATCGCGTCGCCCGGGTTGGTGAAGTTCATCTGCTTGCCGCCGAGCAGGATCTCGCCGGCGGTGGGCTCGAGCAGCCCGTACAGCATGTTCATCAGCGTCGACTTGCCCGCGCCGTTCTCCCCGAGAAGGCAGTGGATCTCACCCGGCTCGATGGTGAGAGTGATGTCGTCGTTGGCCGTGAAGGACCCGAACTTCTTCGTGAGCCCGCGGATCTCCAGCTCCATTGGACGTGCCTCCTTGTGACATCACACTCTGCCGTGCTTGCCGCGCGACCGGAATACCTTAGACGTGCGCCGGGGCGGAGGGAGAACCCCCCGCCCCGACGACGGATGCTGCGTAGACCTCAGGCTGATCAGCCGACGGTGATCTCGCCGTCGATGATCTGCTGCTTGAGCTCCTCGATCCGGTCCTTGAGCTCCTGCGGGATCTCGGAGTCGAGGTCGTGGTACGGCGCGATGCCGACGCCACCGTTCTCGAGCGTGCCGACGAACGGCTCGCTGGAGAAGTTCTCGTCCACGGAGTCCTTGATCGCCTGCTCCACGGCAACGTCCATGCCCTTGACGACCGAGGTCAGGAGGACGTCGCAGTACTCGGCGGCCGACTCGCAGCCGTCGGTGTCGACCCAGATGCCGAACGCGTCGTTGTCCTGGGCGGCCTGGAGGCCACCGAGGCCCGCGGGACCGGCGACCGGGAAGATCACGTCAGCGCCCTGCTGGATCATGTTCTCGCCGATGGTCTGGCCCTTGGTCTTGTCCTCGAAGTCCTCGGTGAAGGAGCCCTTGCCGGACTTCGGGTTCCAGCCCACGACCTTGACGTTGGCGCCGTTGTCCTTGTTGAACTGCTCCACGCCCTGGGCGTAGCCGGTCATGAAGATCGTGACCGTGGGGATCGGGAGGCCACCGAAGGTGCCGACGATGCCGGTCTCGGACATGCCCGCCGCGAGGTAGCCCGCGAGGAAGGACGGCTCAGCGGTGTTGAAGTTGAGGCCCTTGAGGTTGTCGCTGGGCTTCTCGTATCCGTAGTCGACGATGGCGAAGTCGACGTCGGAGTGCTTCTTCGCCGCCGCCTCGGTGGCGTCACCGAGGAGGAAGCCGACCGTGGTGATCTGGTTGCAGTTCTGCTGCACCAGGGCGTCGATGTTGTCGGCGTACTCCGAGTCGGACTGCGACTCGACCTCACCGGTCTGGATGCCCAGGTTGGACTTGGCGTTCTCCATGCCGTCGTGCGACGTCTGGTTGAACGACTTGTCGTCGAACCCGCCCGAGTCGGAGACCATGCAGGCCTTGAAGTCGGGGTTCGACTCCGCCGGGGTCGTCGCCGTCGGGGACTCGTTCGCCCCGGGGTCCGCCTCGGTGGTGCCGCGGTCGCCGCAGCCGGCCAAGGTCAGGGAAGCCACTGCAATGAGGGCTGCCACTCGTGCCGTCTTCTTCACGGCGCCTCCTGATTTCAAAGATCCTGGGCTCGCGCCCGGGGGTTTGGTTTACGGACCCACGAGAGCGGGCCGAGCCACACAGTAGCCGCGGGAATCCCCCTCGGCGCGGCAATGCGCCCGAATCGTCCGAGTCGTTCGGAAGTTGTTACCGAGTCGGTACCAAGCCCTGGATGGCTACCGCCGCGAGTACCTGCGCACCGATCGCGGTGGCCCGGTCGTCGACCACGAGGTCCCCTTGGTGGAGGTCGTACGTCGGGCCGCCAGGCGTACGAGTGCCGAGTCGGCCCATCGCGCCGGGGACCGACTCCAGGTACCAGGCGAAGTCCTCGCCGCCGAGACTCTGCGACGTCGGCACGTGGCCGGCCTCGCCGAGCATCGCCTCGATCGCCGTCGCCAGGAGGTGGGTCGACGCCGGCTCGTTGACGACCGGCGGTACGCCGCGGACGTACGTGACCTCGGCGCCCACGCCGTACGGCGCCAGGATCTGCGTGATCAAGCCGCGCACCAGGTCCTCGGCGTCGACCCAGGCGACTGCGTCGAGCATGCGCACGGTGCCGGCGGCCTCCCCGCTGGCCGGGATGACGTTCTTGGCGATGCCCGCCCGAACGACCCCCCAGACCAGGCTGGCGCCCGCGCGGGGGTCCAGGCGTCGGGAGAGCGCCCCGGGCAGCTCAGTCACGAGCTTGCCGAGCGCGTAGGTGAGGTCCTCGGTGAGGTGCGGGCGCGAGGTGTGGCCCCCGCGGCCGGTCAGGCGCACGGTCAGCGCGTCTGCCGCGCCGGTCATCGGCCCCTCGCGCAGCCCGACGACACCCACGTCGATAGCCGGGTCGCAGTGCAACCCGAAGACCCGCGAGACGTCGTCCAGGGCACCGCCGGAGAGCAGCTCGAGCGCGCCGCCGGGCATGACCTCCTCGGCCGGCTGGAAGAGCAGCCGGACCCGGCCGGGCAGCGGAGAACGCGCGTGCACGTCGGCTAGGGCGAGACCGGCCCCCACCAGGGCGGCGGTGTGGACGTCGTGCCCGCAGGCGTGGGCCACGCCGGTCGTCGGTACTCGACCACGGGTCGTCGGTCAGGTCATCGACCGGGAGGGCGTCGAGGTCCGCACGCAGGGCGACCAGGGGGCCGTCACCCGATCCGATTTCGGCGACGAGGCCGCTCTTGGGCAGCAGCTGGACGTCGAGGCCCGCCGCGGCGAGACGGTCAGCGACGATCCCCGTCGTCCGCGCCTCCTGCCAGGCAAGCTCAGGGTGCGCGTGCAGGTCACGACGAAGCTCGATCAGCTCGGTCTCGAGGCCGTCGACTGCTGCACGGACACCGGCTTGATCAAGGAAGGACACGCCTCCCACGGTAGACGACGGGGTCGTCAGACCTCAGAAGGCGTCGGGCGGCGTGTAGACGCCCCACACGTCACGGAGCGCGTTGCAGACCTCGCCGACGGTGGCCCGAGCGCGCAGCGCGTCCTTCATCGGGAAGAGGACGTTGCCGTCACCCTCGGCGGCCGTCTTCAATGCCGCCAGGTGCTTCTCGACCTCGTCGTTGTCCCGGTCGGCCCGGAGCTTGGCGAGACGCTCGGCCTGCTGGGCCTCGATGGCCGGGTCGACGCGGAGCGGCTCGTACGGGTCCTCCTCGTCGAGCCGGAACCTGTTGACCCCGACGACGACGCGCTCGTTCGTGTCGATCTCGCGGGCGATCTGGTACGCCGACTTCTCGATCTCGTTCTTCTGGAAGCCCTTCTCGATCGCAGCGACGGCGCCGCCGAGCTCCTCGACCTGCTCCATCAGCTTGCGGGCCTCGGCCTCGAGGTCGTCGGTGAGCTTCTCGACGACGTACGAGCCCGCGAACGGGTCGACCGTCTTGGTCACGTCGCTCTCGTAGGCGATCACCTGCTGGGTGCGCAGCGCGAGACGGGCCGACTTGTCGGTCGGCAGGGCGAGCGCCTCGTCGTACGAGTTGGTGTGCAGCGACTGGGTGCCGCCGAGGACGGCCGCCAGCGCCTGGATCGCGACCCGGACCAGGTTCACCTCGGGCTGCTGGGCGGTGAGCTGGACGCCGGCGGTCTGGGTGTGGAAGCGCAGCGTCTGGGCCTTGGGGTTGGTGGCGCCGAACTCGTCGCGCATCACCTGCGCCCAGATCCGGCGGGCGGCGCGGAACTTCGCGACCTCCTCCAGCAGCGTGGTGCGCGAGACGAAGAAGAAGGAGAGGCGGGCGGCGAACTCGTCGACGTTCAGGCCCGCCTTCACGGCTGCGCGGACGTACTCGATGCCGTCGGCGAGCGTGAACGCGATCTCCTGCGCGGGCGTCGCCCCGGCCTCGGCCATGTGGTAGCCGGAGATCGAGATCGTGTTCCAGCGCGGTGCCTCGGTCTTGCAGTACGCGAAGATGTCCGTGATCAGTCGGAGGGAGTGCTGCGGCGGGTAGATGTAGGTGCCGCGGGCGATGTACTCCTTCAGCACGTCGTTCTGGATCGTGCCGGTGATCTTGTCGCCGGCGACGCCGTTCTCCTCGGCCACCAACTGGTACATCAGCAGCAGCAGCGCGGCGGGGGCGTTGATCGTCATCGACGTCGACACCTCGTCGAGCGGCAGGCCGTCGAACAGCACGCGCATGTCCTCGATCGAGTCGATCGCCACCCCGACCTTGCCGACCTCACCGTGCGAGATCTCGGCGTCGGAGTCGTGACCCATCTGGGTCGGCAGGTCGAAGGCCACCGAGAGGCCGCCGGTGCCGTTCGCGACGAGCTGCTTGTAGCGCTCGTTCGACTCCTTGGCGGTGCCGAAACCGGCGTACTGCCGCATCGTCCACGGGCGGCCGGTGTACATCGACGGGTAGACCCCGCGCGTGAACGGGTACTCGCCCGGCAGTCCGAGCTGCGCCTCGGGGTCCCAGCCCTCGAGGGTCTCGGGGCCGTACAGCGGCTCGAAGGGCAGTCCGGATTCGGTGGTCCCACTCTCGCTCATGGCCGAAGAGTACGGCGGCACGGTCGCCCGGCGCACCGTGAGATCTCCCACTACCGGGCAAGCCGGTGGTTTCGACAAGCACAACCAACGGTTGCCCGGTCGGGCAGGATGACGTGGTGCCGGAAACCTCGCAGGAACACGTCGAGCGGCTGCTCGACCGCATCGAGACCGTCGACGTCCACACCAACGCCGTCTGTACGCCGAACCCGGAGGTTCTGGACATCGCGGCCGCGCTCGACCGCGAGGCTGCCGCAGGCCGCAGCCGCGGACCCCTGCACGGGCTCCCGGTGCTGGTGAAGGACAACATCGACACCCACGACCTGCCCACGACGGCGGGGTCCATGGCGTTGAGCGACGCGCTCCCACCGACGCGCGACGCCCTGCTGGTGCAGCGGCTCCGCGACGCCGGGATGGTGCTGCTGGGCAAGACCAACCTGTCGGAATGGGCGAACATCCGCGACGAGTCCTCGACCTCGGGCTGGAGCGCGTACGGCGGGCTGACCCGGAACCCGTACGGCCTGAACCGCTCCGCGGGCGGCTCGAGCTCGGGCAGCGGCGCCGCCGTCGCGGCCGGCCTCTCCCCCTTCGCGGTGGGCACTGAGACCGACGGCTCGATCTCCTGCCCGGCGGCGTTCAACGGCTGCGTCGGCATCAAGCCGACGGTCGGCCTGGTGCCGACCACGGGCGTGGTGCCGATCTCCGCTTCGCAGGATGCTCCCGGACCGATGGCGCAGTCCGTGGCGCAGGCTGCGGCGCTGCTCACCGTCCTGGCCGGTGGCGACACCGACTACGCAGCCGTGGCCGTGCCCGGGCGGCTGGTCGGCAAGCGGATCGGCGTCCCCCGCGCGTCGTACTGGGGCTACTCGGCGCACGCGGACGCCGCCGCCGAACGCGCCGTCTCCCTGTTGGCCGCCGAGGGCGCGACCATCGTCGACGCCACCGACATCACGATCGACGAGCCGGTGTACGACGACGAGCTGCTCGTGTTGCTGGCCGAGTTCCGGTCGGCCCTGCCCGAGTACCTCGCCACCCGCCCCGGCGACGACCTGCCCCGGACACTGGCGGACGTCGTCGCGTACAACCGACGGCACGCGGACGTGGAGCTCGCCCACTTCGGGCAGTCGTTGTTCGAGCGGGCGCTCGCCGGCCCCGAGTACGGCAGCCCCGAGTACGTCGCCGCACGTGAGCGCTGCGTGGCGGCCGCCCGCGAGCGGGGCATCGACCGCGTATTGGCCGAGCACCGGCTCGACGCGCTCGTCACGCCGTCGTACGCCCCGGCCTCTCCGATCGACCTGGTCAACGCCGAGCACTTCCCCGGCAGCTGCACCGCCCCCTCGGCGATGGCGGGCTACCCCCTCGTCACGGTCCCGACCGAGCTGGCGGCGGGCCTGCCGGTGGCGGTCTCGTTCTGGGGCGCCGCGGGCAGCGAGGCCACCTTGGTGGAGGTGGCGGCCGGCTACGAGGCGGCCCGGGACCGCTCGACCGGCCCACTCCCGCCACCGACGTTCCCGACGTTCGTCTGAGCCGGGTGTCCGCTCCCGGCTTTACCCCACACCGATATGCGGTAATTGATCTCACAGCCTCCCGCGGACAGCTCGCGATTCGGCGCAGATAGAGTGTTTGGGTTGGCCCTCGCGCGTCCGCGGGTTCGGCCACCACCCACTACTCAAGGCAGCACCCAGCGATCTCGAGTTCGGAGGAATCCCCCTTGGCCAGCTCTCCGGCAGGCACCCTGTACCGGGGCCGTGAAGGTATGTGGTCGTGGGTCGCTCACCGCATCACCGGTGTCGCCCTCTTCTTCTTCCTCTTTGCCCACGTGATCGACACAGCGATGGTGCGGGTCTCCCCCGAGGCGTACAACCTGGCGGTCGAGACCTACAAGAACCCGGTCGTCGGCGTGATGGAGGTCGGCCTCGTCGCCGCGTTCCTCTTCCACGCGCTCAACGGCATCCGGGTGATCCTGGTCGACTTCTGGTCCAACGGTCCCCGCTACCAGAAGCAGATGACCTACGGCGTCCTCGGGATCTGGGTCGTGCTGATGGTGCCCTTCGTGATCCGCCACCTGTCGAACGTCTTCGGAGGCTGACCGCCGTGCCCCCTCAGAGCGCTCCCGTCCTCTCCGCTCCTCGCACCCGGGCGAGCAAGAGCTCGAACTTCGAGCTCAATACCTGGCTGTTCATGCGCGCCTCCGGCGTGCTGCTCGCCGTACTGGTCTTCGGCCACCTGTTCGTGAACCTGATGAAGGGCGAGGGCATCCACGCCATCGACTTCGCGTTCGTGGCGGGCAAGTGGGCGAACCCGTTCTGGCAGGTCTGGGACCTGGCGATGCTGTGGCTCGCCGAGCTGCACGGCATGAACGGACTGCGCACGATCATCAACGACTACGCGACCAAGCCGACCACCCGGTTCGTGCTCAAGTCGCTGCTCTACTTCTCGGCGTTCGTCGTGCTGGTCCTCGGCACGCTGGTGATCTTCACCTTCGACCCGTGCATCGACCCGGAGTCGACGCTCGACGCCTGCCGGATCAACTAAGCGAGGCACTCAGACCATGGTTCAGCAGCACAAGTACGACGTAGTCATCGTCGGAGCGGGCGGCGCCGGTATGCGGGCGGCGCTCGAGTCCGGTCAGCGGACCCGCACGGCGGTCCTCACCAAGCTCTACCCGACCCGGTCCCACACCGGCGCGGCCCAGGGCGGCATGTGCGCCGCGCTGGCCAACGTCGAGGAGGACAACTGGGAGTGGCACACCTTCGACACGGTCAAGGGTGGCGACTACCTGGTCGACCAGGACGCCGCCGAGGTGATGGCCAAGGAGGCCATCGACGCGGTGCTCGACCTGGAGAAGATGGGTCTGCCGTTCAACCGCACCGACGAGGGCAAGATCGACCAGCGTCGCTTCGGCGGGCACACCCGCAACCACGGTGAGGCCGCCGTACGCCGCTCGTGCTTCGCGGCCGACCGCACCGGCCACATGATCCTGCAGACGCTCTACCAACAGTGCATCAAGCACGGCGTGGAGTTCTACAACGAGTTCTACGTGCTCGACCTGCTGACCACCGAGACCAACGGCGGCGTCAGCGTGACCGGCGTGGTGGCCTACGAGCTGGCCACCGGCGAGATCCACGTCTTCAACGCCAAGTCGGTCATCTTCGCGACCGGTGGCTTCGGCAAGGTCTTCCGCACCACCTCCAACGCGCACACCCTGACCGGCGACGGCATGGGCATCGTCTGGCGCAAGGGCCTCCCGCTGGAGGACATGGAGTTCTTCCAGTTCCACCCGACGGGCCTGGCCGGCCTGGGCGTGCTGCTCTCCGAGGCGGCGCGCGGCGAGGGCGGAATCCTGCGCAACAGCGAGAACGAGCGCTTCATGGAGCGCTACGCCCCCACGATCAAGGACCTCGCGCCGCGCGACATGGTGGCGCGGGCGATGGCGAACGAGGTGCGCGAGGGGCGCGGCGCCGGGCCGGACAAGGCCTACGTCTACCTCGACCTGACGCACCTGCCGAAGGAGCAGATCGACGCGAAGCTCCCCGACATCACGGAGTTCGCGCGCACCTACCTCGGCGTCGAGCCGTACACCGAGATGATCCCGGTGTTCCCGACGGCGCACTACGCCATGGGCGGCATCCCGACGAACATCAAGGGTGAGGCGCTCGCCGACAACCACACCGTGATCCCCGGCCTGTACGCCGCCGGCGAGGTTGCCTGCGTTTCGGTGCACGGCGCGAACCGCCTCGGCACCAACTCGCTGCTCGACATCAACGTGTTCGGCCGCCGCGCCGGCATCTACGCCGCCGAGTACGCGCTTTCGACCGACTACGACGACCTCCCGGAGAACCCGGAGGCCATGGTCATCGGGATGATCGAGCAGATGCGCGACGCCGGTGGCTCGGAGCGGGTGGCGGCGATCCGCCAGGAGCTCCAGGCCACGATGGACATCAACGCGCAGGTGTACCGCACCGAAGGCTCGCTGAAGCAGGCGCTCGCGGACATTGAGGGCCTCCGGGCTCGCTACGCGAACGTTTCCGTGCAGGACAAGGGCAAGCGCTTCAACACCGACCTGCTCGAGGCGATCGAGCTGGGATTCCTGATCGACCTGTCCGAGGTGCTGGTCATCTCCGCACTGGCGCGCAACGAGTCCCGCGGTGGGCACTTCCGCGAGGACTACCCGACCCGCGACGACGTCAACTTCATGCGGCACACGATGGCGTACCGCAACGAGGACGGAACGGTTCGCCTGGACTACAAGCCGGTCGTCGAGACGCGCTACAAGCCGATGGAGCGGAAGTACTGATGGACGTCACAGTCAAGATCCTTCGCTACAACCCCGAGGTCTCGGAGGAGTCGAAGTGGGAGACCTACCAGGTCTCCGCCGAGCCGACCGACCGAGTGCTCGACGCGCTCCACAAGGTGAAGTGGGACCTCGACGGTTCGCTGACCTTCCGCCGGTCGTGCGCGCACGGCGTCTGCGGCTCGGACGCGATGCGGATCAACGGCAAGAACCGGCTGGCCTGCAAGACGCTGCTCAAGGACGTCAACCCCGACCAGCCGATCACGGTGGAGCCGATCAAGGGTCTGCCGGTCCTGAAGGACCTGGTCGTCGACATGGAGCCGTTCTTCGCGGCGTACCGGTCGGTGATGCCGTTCCTGGTGACGTCCGGCAACGAGCCGACCCGTGAGCGGCTGCAGTCGCAGGCCGACCGCGACCGGTTCGACGACACCACCAAGTGCATCCTCTGCGCCGCGTGCACGACCTCGTGCCCGGTCTACTGGTCCGACGGCCAGTACTTCGGCCCGCAGGCGATCGTCGGCGCGCACCGCTTCATCTTCGACAGCCGCGACGAGGGCACCGACCAGCGTCTCGAGATCCTCAACGACCAGGAGGGTGTGTGGCGTTGCCGCACCACCTTCAACTGCACGGAGGCGTGCCCCCGTGGCATCGAGGTCACCAAGGCGATCCAGGAAGTGAAGCGAGCGCTGATCTTCCGGCGCTGAGCCCCTAGGGTCATAGCCGATGAAGCACGAGTACGAGGTCGATGTCACCTGGACCGGGAACACCGGCTCGGGGACGTCGGGCTACCGCGCGTACCGGCGGGACCACACGGTGCGTGCTGCCGGGCTGCCGGAGATCGCCGGCTCCGCCGATCGGACGTTCCACGGCGACCCGTCACGGTGGAACCCGGAGCAGCTGCTGCTCGCGGCGCTCTCCCAGTGCCACCTGCTCAGCTACCTGCACGTCTGCTCCGACGAGGGCGTGGTCGTGCACGAGTACGTCGACCGGGCCACCGGCACGATGGTGACCGAGCGCGACGGGAGCGGCCGGTTCACCGAGGTGGTCCTGCACCCGACGGTGGTGGTCGCCGACGCGGCCATGGTCGGCCCGGCCGTCGCCGGTCACGCTCGGGCGAACGCGTTGTGCTTCATCGCGAACAGCGTGAGCTTTCCGGTCCACCACCGACCCGACGTGTCGGTACGGCGGCCTACGGGCGGCTAGAGCCGTTGGGTGGCGAGTCGAGCCTTGGCGGCGTGCTCGAGGAACAGCGGGCTGGCTGTACCGAGCTCGTCGGCGCACTTGCTGACGGCTTCGAGCACCGTGACCGGAGGCACGTCGGCGACCTGCCCGACCAGTCGCTCGGCGACTCCGGCGATGTCCTCGCGCTCCATATCGACCCTCCCAGGCAGCCGACTCTGGCGCCCCGAGAGTTTCCCTCCAGCTGGATGAGAAACCCGCGGCCTAGACCGGTTGCGGGTCCGCAGATATCGAAATCTGGCCCGCGGCCAGCTGGCTGCGCGGCAGAATCTGCTCGTGCTCTCCGACTTCACCCGCGGCTACGGACCCCACAAGGCGCCGCTGCAGATCGCGATCCTGGACGCGCTCGTCGACGGTGCCGCGACGTCTGCCGACGTGGCTCAGCGCACGGGGGCATCCCCTCGGGCGGTCGACCTGGCCGTCGGTTGGGCCGCCGGCCAGTCGCTGCTGACCCGCCTCCCGCTGCCAGACGGAGAGCTGCTGACTCTTACCCAGGCCGGGCTCGCCCACATCGCCTGGGAGCGACGGATGCGCGCGGTCGTCGGCCCCGATGGTGAGATCGACATCGCCGGCATCAGCCGTGACTACGCCGCCACCCAGCAGGCGATGAGATCGGGGCAGGCAGCCGAGCTCGAACGAAGCCAGGCGCACCTTCTCGTGGACGACGCCGAAAGAGACGCTGCCATCGCCTCCTTGCGCGAGCACTATGCCGAGGGAGCGCTGGATGACGCCGAGCTCGACCGTCGTACGACGGTGGCGCTGTCGGCGAAGACCCGAGGCGAGCTGCGCGGCGCGTTGGAAGCCCTCGAGCTACCGGCGAGCGCCGCAACGCAGTCGGCTGGCCCGTTGCTGCCCAACATCGACATCGCCGCGGCCTACAAGATCTACCGGCTGCTGGGGACGCTCGTCTTCATCACCGTGCTGGTGGTCGCGCTCACGTCGTTCCTCTCCTGAGGTCCGCGCCTCAAGCTGCGTGCTCGGAGGTACGCCCGCTCGCCCGCCAGGCCTTGAAACCGAGGCGGCCGAGGACGCCGGCGATGAGCAGGTTCACGACGATCAGCACGATGTGGGCGACCCAGTAGCCGGTCGGGCGGTCCTCGCCTCGCTGATGCGCCTCAGCGAGGTTCTTGCCGAAGTTCGCGTAGCTGAAGACGTTCCAGAGAGCGATCGCGAGGAAGAGGACGGCATGCTTGCGTTCGAACTTCACCGGGACATCCTCCCCCGACGCCGTGCGGCCACGGCGACCACCCCGGCAACGGCAACCGCGGAACCCAGGGCGAGCGCCCGACCCCTCGGTCCCGCCGAAGTCCGTGCCCCCGGACGATCCGGATCGCCGAGCTCCGGCTTCGCCCCTGCATCAGATCCGAGCTGTGGAGCGACGTCCAGCTGATGGGCCGGGGCCGACCTGAGGTTCGCCTCCAGGCGCTCCTCGTCCTGGAACGGCGCAGCCGGCGCACGACGCTCCTCGTTGGCCCGCTTCTCCACCGCGGACGGCGCCGTGTAAGCGAACGCGGCGGCGAGCATCACCAGCCGTGAGAAGTAGTTGATCCACACCAGCAGGATCAGAGCCACACCGAAGGCCTGGAAGGCCGGCTGGCCCTTGGTCTGTGCGATCAGGATCCCGGCCAGCCCCTTGAGCAGCTCGAACCCGATCGCGCCGAGTACGGCGCCCTTCACCAGCGCCGGCCGCGGCAGATGCGGGCGCGCGAGCAGGCGGAACATCGTCAGCAGCAGCACGGTGGAAGCGGCGACGGCCAGGCCGTGCGCCAACAGCCACAGCAGGGCGTTCGGGGCCAGCGAGTTCGGGTCGAACCCGAGCCAGGTCAGCACCCGCTCGGAGAAGCCGGAGACGAGCCCGGACAGGGCCACCGAGACGATCAGCGTCACACCGATCAGGCCGAGCGCAGCCGCGTCGCGAGCCTTGCCGACGAGGAAGTTCGGCTGTGCCTGCTTCGGCATCACGAACATGTTCTCGAGCGCGTTGCGCATCCCCGACAGCCAGCCGAGGCCGGAGTAGAGGACACCGAAGAGACCGATGATTCCGACCCGGCCTGCATAGTCCTCGAATGTCGAGAGCGGGATCTCGCCCTCGTCGTCCCCGATGACGCCGGGCAGCAGGTTGCCGATCTCGGCGGCGATCTCGGCACGGATCTCGGGGAAGACCTGGGAGAGGATGCCGATCAGGAAGAACGCGAGCGCCAGGATCGGAAAGAACGACAGGAAGCCGAAGAACGTCACCGCGCCGGCCTGGACGTTGCCCTCGGCGGTGCCGTAGTGCTTCACCATGAGGATCGCGTGGTTGACGCCCGGGTGCTTCTCCCGGATCTGCTCCAGCTTGGCGGTCGCCTTCTCCTTCATCGAAGCCATCGGTTACTCGTCCGCCGCTGCAGTGAGCAGGTAGTCGCGGGTGGGAACCCACCCCTCGCCGTCCTCATGGACGTACAGCGAGAACCGGTCGGCCTCGAAGGCGCAGTCGAAATCGGCCAGCTCGTCGAACGCCTTGTCGAGAGCGGCGTCGTCGAGGTGGTGGGCCACCGTCACGTGCGGGTGGTACGGGAACTGGAGGTCACAGGCGAGCGGACCGCGCCGGATCGAGAAGGCGAGCTGCTCACAGCCGGAGATCCCCTCGGCGACCGAGACGAACACGACCGGCGAGACGGGGCGGAAGGTGCCGGTGCCCCGCAGGTGCACCCGGAACGCGTGCATCGTGGCGGCCGCCTCGGCCAGGTGCTGCTCGACCTTGGCCAGATCTGCTTCGTCGATCTCGAAGGGCGGCATCAACGTGATGTGCGTGGGGATCCCCGTCGCGGTGTCGTCACCGAGCTCAGCCCGGAACTCCTGGAGCTGGGCGCCCCAGGGCTCGGGAACCGCAATGGCCACACCGATCGTCGTCACTAGCGTGACCCTACCTGCCAGGGCGGACGAAGCCGACTCGGTCGTACACGTCAGCGAGGGTTCGCTCAGCCACGGCCGCGGCCTTCTGGGCGCCCTCATCGAGAACTGCGTCGAGCTGGGAGCGATCCTCCATCAGTTCGAGGGTGCGGTCGCGGAACGGCGTCACGAAGTCGACGACGGCGTCCGCCAGGTCGGCCTTGAGGTCGCCGTACCCGCGGCCGTCGTAGTCCTTCTCGAGGTCGTCGATGGGGCGACCGGTCAGGGCCGAGAAGATGGTCAGAAGGTTGGAGATGCCCGGCTTCAGCTCGGCGTCGAAGCGGACGTCGCTGCCCGAGTCGGTGACGGCTGAACGGATCTTCTTCGCCGACACCTTGGGGTCGTCGAGCATCTCGACGATGCCGCCCGGGGAGGACGCCGACTTCGACATCTTGGCGGTCGGCTCCTGCAGGTCGAGAATCTTCGCCGTCGCCTTGAGGATGTACGGCTCGGGAAGGCGGAACGTCTTCTTGTAGCGGTGGTTGAACCGCTGCGCGAGGTCACGCGTGAGCTCGAGGTGCTGGCGCTGGTCCTCGCCGACCGGCACGTACGCCGGCCGGTAGAGCAGGATGTCGGCAGCCTGCAGCACCGGGTAGGTGAACAGCCCGACCGACGCGGCGCCCTCACCACCCTTGGCGGACTTGTCCTTGAACTGCGTCATCCGGCGCGCCTCGCCGAACCCGGTCAGGCACTGCAGCACCCAGCCGAGCTGCGCGTGGGCCGGAACCTGCGACTGCACGAAGATGGCGGACCTGGCCGGATCGATCCCGGCGGCCAGGAGCTGGGCGGCGGCCCGGAGCGTGCGCTCGCGCAGCACTTTCGGGTCCTGCTCGACGGTGATCGCGTGCATGTCCGCGATGAAGAAGAACGGCTCGTACTCCTGCTGCAGATCCACCCACTGACGCAGCGCACCGAGGTAGTTGCCGAAGTGGAACGAGTCGGCAGTCGGCTGGATCCCCGAGAGGACGCGCGGACGCGCGGTCGGGGTCGTCTGGCTGGGTGCGTCGGACATGTGCGGCATTCTTTCAGTTCCGAGCAACCGGTAGGTCGCCGGGCGGTGTGGCGGCTCGCCTGACTCAGGCGGACTCGGACCGCTTCTCTGCGGTCTCGACGTCAGCCAGCTGTCCGTCCCGGCTCTGCTCGACGACCGTCGGGTCGACGGTGGCGTCGGCCTCGAGAACCACCTCAGGCGGTACGACGGTCACCAGCACGCGTCCGACGCGGCGGTTCTCCACGTCGCGCACGACGATGCGGTGGCCCTCGTAGTCGACCTGGTCGCCTTCGACGGGCAGGCGTCCGAGCTGGGCCATGATGTAACCGGCCACGGTCTCGTAGGGGCCCTCGGGTAGCTCGATGCCGGTCTCGTCCTCGAAGTCGTCGAGGTTGAGCAGACCATCCACCTCGACGTCGCCGCCACGATGGCGCGTTGTCTCGGTCTCGGCGACGTCGTACTCGTCGCGGATGTCGCCCACGAGCTCCTCGACGAGGTCCTCCATGGTCACGATGCCGGCGGTGCCGCCGTACTCGTCGGCCACGATGGCGAGGTGGCTGCCCTCGCGGCGCATGTCAGCGAGCGCGGCGAGGATCGGACGGGTCCAGGGCAGCACCAACGCGTTGCGGGCCAGGTCGCCCACACGGACCGAGCGGTTGGCCATCTCGGGGTCGAGCAGGTCGCGCACGTGCACGAAGCCGATCACGTCGTCGGCGGACCCGCGGATCACCGGGTAGCGCGAGTGCGGCTGCGTCAGCGCCTCACGCGCAGCCTTGTAGACCGGCATGCCGGCGTCGATGAAGTCGACCTCGGTGCGCGGGATCATCACCTCGCGGATCTGACGGTCGCCCGCCTCGAAGACGTCCTCGACGATGCGCCGCTCCTCCTCGCCGAGGGTCTCGTGCGTGTTGACGAGCTCGCGCAGCTCCTCGCCACTCATCTGCTCGTTCTTGGCGTGCGGGTCACCGCCGAGCAGCCGGACGACCGCGTTGGTGGAGACGGACAGCAGCCAGATCACGGGGCGGGAGACCTTCGAGACCTTGTCGATCATCGGGCCCAACGCCAGGGCGATGCCCTCGGCACGCTGCAGGGCGAGCCGCTTGGGGGCGAGCTCACCGAAGACCAGCGACAGGTACGAGATCGCGATCGTCACGAGCACCAGCGCCATCGGACCGGCCGGGCCCTCGGGCACGCCCCAGCCGATGAGCACCGGCCGCAGGTCGCCGGAGAGTGTCGCGCCACCGAACGCCGCCGACAGGAAGCCGGCCAGGGTGACACCCACCTGCACGGCAGCCAGGAAGCGGTTGGGGTCCTCGTTGAGCTCGGCGACCGTGCGTCCGCGCTTGCCACGCGACGCAAGGTTGCGTGCCTGGCTGTCCCGCAGCGACACCAGTGCGATCTCCGCGGCGGCGAAAAGACCGCCGATGAGGACGAAGACAACGACAAGCCCGATGTTCGCGAGCGTGCCGTTCATGGTCTATGACCTTCATCCATGGCGACCACGATAAGGGTTTGCCCTGGGTGTCTTCACTCGGCAGGGTGTGCAAGTGAAGTTTCCCCAGGACGTCCCCGTGCTCACCGACGGCGTCGTGACGCTCCGTGCACACACCGAGGCCGACGTTCAGACGCTCCTCGAGCAGTCCGGCGACCCGCTCAGTGTGCGATGGACGACCGTCCCGGTTCCCCCGTCCGAGGAGAACTCTCGCGGCTACGCGACCGAGATCATCCCGAAGGGGTGGGAGCAGGGCACGGCGTGGGCGTTCGCGGTGGAGGCCCGCGACGAGTCCGGCAACCCCCGTTTCTGCGGGACGGTCGAGCTTCGCGACGAGGGTGACCGCCGGGCGGAGATCGCCTACGGCGCCCACTCGTGGGCCCGCGGCCGCGGCATCCTGGAGCGCGCCTGCCGGCTGCTGCTGGAGTGGGGGTTCCGCGAGAAGCGGCTGCTCACGGTGATCTGGTGGTCGCACGAGGGCAACTGGGCGTCCCGCAAGCTCGCGTGGCGACTCGGCTTCAGCATGGACGGCGGGGTGAAGCAGTGGCTGCCACAGCGCGGCGACCTGCGCGACGCGTGGGTCGGCTCGCTCCGGGCCGGTGAGAAGCTCGAGCCGCGCACCGACTGGCTGGACCTCCCGGTCATACAGGGCCCCGCCGTGACGCTTCGCGAGTTCCGGCATGAAGACGCCGTACGAGTCGAGCAGGCCTGCTCAGACCCTCGCACCCGGCACTGGCTGTCCGACCTGCCTACGCCGTACACCCGCGACTCCGCGCACGCGTACATCGAGTCGCGCAAGGAACAGCTCGCGACGGGCACCGGGCTCAGCTGGGCGGTCGCCGACCCGCAGTCCGACGATGTGCTCGCGGCGATCTCGGTGTTCGACCTGAAGCCCGGACGTCAGGCGGAGATCGGCTACTGGACGCACCCGGAGGCGCGCGGGCGCGGCGTGATGACCGAGGCCTGCCGGCTGGTGGTCCGACACTGCTTCGTCCCGGTCGAGGACGGCGGGCTGGGCCTGCAGCGGGTGGCGATCGCAGCCGGTCTCGACAACGAGGCGTCGCGGCACGTGATGAAGTCCGTCGGTTTCACCGAGGTCGGGCGAGAGCGCCAGGCCACCCGTACGAGCGACGGCACCGTGATGGACACGGTCCTCTACGACCTGCTCGTGGGCGAGTGGTCAGGCGTCGCAGACGACCGCTGATGCACCAACCGGCGTCCTGACAGCCTTTCGGTGCAGCAGCACCGACACGCCCAGCACCAGCAGCCCGACCAGCGACAGCCCCGCACCGACCCAGCTCGGCGCCGTGTAGCCCCAGCCGGCCGCGATGACGAGCCCACCGAGCCACGCGCCGAGGGCGTTCGCGACGTTCAGCGAGGCGTGGTTCATCGCCGCTCCGAGGGTCTGCGCGTCGCCGGCCACCTGCATCAGGCGGAGCTGCAGGTTGACCACCAGCACCGCGCCGACCGCGGAGATCACGAAGACCAGCAGGAACGCCGGTACGGCGTACGCGGAGCCGACCGTGAAGGCGGCGAGCGCGAGCCCCATCGCGATCGAGCTGGCGACGAGCGAGCGGAGCACCGACCAGTCGGCCATCCGGCCGCCGAGCATCGTGCCCGCGATGGCTCCGAGTCCGAAGGCGAACAGGAACACCGGGACGGCGCCGCGCGAGAGTCCGGTGACGTCGGTGACCGTCGGCGCGATGTAGGTGTACATCGCGAACATGCCGCCGAAGCCGATGGCGCCGACGAGCAGCGTCAGCCAGACCTGGGTGTTGGCGAACGCGCCGATCTCCCGACGCCCGGTGGCATCCGGGTCCCGCGGGCTCCACGGCACCAACGTCAGGACCATGACCACGGTCAGGATCGCGACAACGGTGACCAGTGCGTACGCCGAACGCCAGCCGATGTTCTGGCCCAGCCAGGTCGCAGCCGGGACGCCGGCCACGGTCGCGAACGGGATGCCGAGCATCACCTGGCTCACCGCCCGTCCGCGACGGTGCGGGGCGACCATTCCGGCCGCGACGAGGGAGGCGACGCCGAAGTAGGCGCCGTGCGGGACGCCGGCCATGAACCGCGCCCAGAAGAGCTGGCCGTAGTCCTGCGCCAGGGCGCTCACGGCGTTGCCGAGCGCGAACGCCGTCATCAGCCCGATCAGCAGCGCGCGTCGCGGAAGCCGGGCGCCGAAGATCGCGATCAGCGGGCGCTCCGACCACCACCCCGAGCGCGTAGGCGGAGATCACGTGACCGGCCTGCGGGATGGACACCCGGACGCCCTCGGCGATCTCGGGGAGCAGACCCATGCTGACGAACTCCGCCGTGCCGATGGCGAAGCCGCCCATCGCCAAGGCGATGGTCGCCCACAGCACCACTCGCGAGGAGGGGAGCTGCTCGGAGGCCTGGGTCGTCGTCGGTGAGCTCACACCGGATCTCAAGGAGCTGAGCGCGTCGACTATTCCCCTCGGCCGGTGTGGTGCGTGGCACCCACCAGCCAACGTCGAAGGCGCCGCCCGACGAGCGGACGGCGCCTTCGGCGGCTGATCAGGCTCAGACGAGCGTGGCCAGCGCCTCGTTGAGGGTCTTCGACGGGCGCATCACGGCGTCGGCCTTCGCCGGGTCGGGCTGGTAGTAGCCGCCGATGTCGGCCGGCGAGCCCTGCACGGCGAGCAGCTCGTCGACGATCGCCGACTCGTTCTCGCGCAGCGACCCGGCCACCTCGGTGAACTTGGCGGCGAGCTCGCCGTCGTCCGTCTGCGCTGCCAGCTCCTCGGCCCAGAACAGCGCCAGGTAGAAGTGGCTGCCGCGGTTGTCGATCTCGCCGACCTTGCGGCTCGGCGACTTGTTCTCGTTCAGGAAGCGGCCGGTTGCCCGGTCGAGGGTGTCGGCGAGCACCTGCGCCTTGGCGTTGTCGGTCGTCTGGGCGAGGTGCTCGAAGCTCACGGCCAGCGCCAGGAACTCGCCGAGGCTGTCCCAGCGGAGGTGGTTCTCCTTGACGAGCTGCTGCACGTGCTTCGGGGCCGAGCCGCCGGCACCGGTCTCGAAGAGCCCGCCGCCGTTGATCAGCGGGACGACGGAGAGCATCTTGGCGCTGGTGCCGAGCTCGAGGATCGGGAACAGGTCCGTGAGGTAGTCGCGAAGCACGTTGCCGGTCACCGAGATGGTGTCCTGCGCCCTTGCGGATCCGCTCGAGCGAGAACGCGATCGCCTCGACGGGCGACATGATCTCGATCGTCAGGCCGTCGGTGTCGTGCTCGGGGAGGTACTCGCGCACCTTGGCGATCAGGTTCGCGTCGTGGGCCCGGGTCTCGTCGAGCCAGAAGATCGCCGGGTCGCCGGTGGCGCGGGCGCGGGTGACGGCCAGCTTCACCCAGTCACGGACCGGCACGTCCTTGGTCTGGCACATCCGCCAGATGTCGCCCGCGCCCACGGTGTGCTCGAGGACGACGGCGCCGTCCGCGTCGACGACCCGCACGGTGCCGGTCGACGGGATCTCGAAGGTCTTGTCGTGGCTGCCGTACTCCTCGGCCGCCCGCGCCATCAGGCCGACGTTGGAGACCGACCCCATCGTCGCGGGGTCGTAGGCGCCGTTGGCGCGGCAGTCGTCGATGACGACCTGGTAGATCCCGGCGTAGCTGCTGTCCGGGATCACGGCGAGGGTGTCGGCCTCGTTGCCGTCCGGGCCCCACATGTGGCCGGAGGTGCGGATCATCGCCGGCATCGAGGCGTCCACGATGACGTCGCTGGGGACGTGCAGGTTGGTGATGCCCTTGTCGGAGTCGACCATCGCCAGCGCCGGTCCCTCGTCGAGGCCCCGCTGAACGGCGGCCTTGATCTCGTCAGCCTCGGGCAGCGACTCGACGCCCTTGAGGATCGCACCCAGCCCGTCGTTCGGGCTCAGGCCGGCGGCGGCCAGCGTGTCGCCGTACTCGGCGAACAGCGTCGGCAGGAACGCGCGGACGACGTGGCCGAAGATGATCGGGTCGGAGACCTTCATCATCGTCGCCTTCAGGTGCACGGAGAACAGCACGTCGTCGGCCTTGGCGCGCGCGATCTGGGCGGTGAGGAACTCGCGAAGGGCGGCGACCCGCATGACGGTGGAGTCGACGACCTCACCGGCGAGCACGGGAACCGAGTCGCGCAGCACGGTGGTGGTGCCGTCGTCGGCGACGAGCTCGATGCGCAGCGACCCGTCGTCCTTGATCACGGCCGACTTCTCGTTGGAGCGGAAGTCGTCGGCCGTCATGTGCGCGACGTTGGTCTTGGAGTCGGACGACCACGCCCCCATCGAGTGCGGGTGCGAGCGGGCGTACTGCTTGACCGAGGCGGGCGCACGACGGTCCGAGTTGCCCTCGCGCAGCACCGGGTTCACGGCGCTGCCCTTGACCTTGTCGTAGCGCGCGCGGGCGTCCTTCTCCTCGTCGCTCTTCGGGTCGTCGGGGTAGTCCGGCAGGTCGTAGCCCGTGCTCGCGGAGCTCGGCGATGGCGGCCTTCAGCTGCGGGATCGAGGCGCTGATGTTCGGCAGCTTGATGATGTTGGCCTCGGGCTGCTTGGCCAGCTCACCCAGCTCGGCAAGCGCGTCGTCGATCCGCTGGTCCGCGGTGAGGCGCTCCGGGAACTGCGCGATGATCCGGCCGGCCAGCGAGATGTCGCGGGTCTCGACGCTCACATCGGCGGCGGCGGCGTACGCCTCCACGATCGGCAGGAAGGAGTAGGTGGCCAGCGCAGGCGCTTCGTCCGTGTGCGTGTAGATGATCGCTGAGGCTGTGTGGCTCGAGTCCGACACCGGGGCTCCGTTTCGTCGCGGAAAGTTTCTTGACGTCAAGATATCTCATGTGGGGCGTCCGACTCACGGTGCCCCGATCCCCCGCTCGCCCATCCTGCCGTCCGGTGGTTTGCTTGGGAAGGCATGGCCCCACGCCTTCCTGGGCATGGTGGACCAGGCGTCGCGCGCACTGCGCGCCGTCGGAGGGAGTGGACACGATGAGCCTCACGGTGCTCGTCACTGGTGCGTCGGGTTTCGTGGGTTCCCACCTGACTCGTGCCCTGGTGAACGACGGTCACGACGTACGCGCCATGACGCGACGGCCCGACGACTACGCGGGCCCCGGAGAACCGGTCGCCGGCGACGTGGCAGACCCGGACAGCCTGGTCGAGGCGCTCGACGGCGTCGACGTCGCGTACTACCTGATCCACTCGCTCGACTCCGAGAACTTCGAGCAGGAGGACGCCGACGCGGCGCGCGCCTTCGGGAAGGCCGCCGCGGACGCCGGCCTGCGACAGATCGTCTACCTGGGCGGGCTCGGCTCGGAAGACGGCGAGCTCTCGCCGCACCTCCGCTCCCGGCGCCAGGTCGAGAAGCTGCTCGGCGAGGCCGGTGTGCCGGTCACGGTCCTCCGCGCCGCGGTCGTCGTCGGCCACGGCGGGATCTCCTGGGAGATGACCCGCCAGCTCGTCAACAACCTCCCGATCATGGTGACCCCGCCCTGGGCCGAGACCCGCACCCAGCCGGTGGCACTGGCCGACGTACTGCGCTACCTCGTCGGCGTCCTCGATCTCGAGGAGGCCCGTGGGCGCACCTTCGAGATCGGCGGCCCGGACGTGCTGACGTACGGCGAGATGCTGACGCGCGCCTCGCTGCTGCAGCTCGGCCGCGAGGCGACGGTGTTCAAGGTGCCGATGCCGAGCGACAAGCTGACGCTGGCCGTGTCGACCGAGGTGTCCAGCTACTGGCTGGCGCTGCTCACCGGCGTCGACCGGGCAACGGGCAAGAACCTGATCGAGTCGATGAGCACCGAGGTCGTCGTCGCCGACGACAGCATCAGGACCGTGGTCCCGTTCGACCCCATCGGGTACGAGGACATGGTGCGTACGGCGCTGGCCGACCGACTGCGCGACAACGGGAAGCTGTGAGCTGGCTGGCTCGCCAGCTCGACGCGTCGTTCGGCCGGCCCGTCGAGCGCGACCACCGGCAGAGCGACCGGGAGTTCCGTCGCCGCCGCGTGGTCGCAGGAGCCACCCTGCTCGTCGGGGCGGTCCTGCTCGGGGTCTCGCTGTCCATCACCCCGGGTGACCCGCGGTTCTACCCGCTCACCCTCGCCCTCGCCACCACCTGGATCGCCGGTGCCGTGCTCTCCGGCCCGCTGCACGCGGGCTGGATGAGGTGGGGCTCCGAGCTGCGGCGCCCCGTGCTGCAGCCGATCGGGGTCGGGCTGGCGGCCGTCGCGGTCTTCGCCGCGGGCGCCGTGGTGGTGGCCCAGATCCCCGTGCTCGAGAGCAGCGTCAACAGCGTCCTCGAGCACGCACGACAGGGCGCGCTTCCGATCATCGTGGCGGTGACGGTCCTGAACGGGATCGCCGAGGAGCTGTTCTTCCGCGGCGCCCTCTTCGCAGCGATCGGCGTCCGCTACCCGGTGGCGATCTCCACCGCGGTGTACGCCGCGACCACCGTCGTCACCGGCAACGTGATGCTGGTCTTCGCCGCCGTCGTCCTGGGCACGGTGGTCGGCCTGCAGCGGCGAGTCAGCGGCGGGGTGCTCGCCCCGATGCTCACGCACGTCACGTGGTCGCTGGGGATGCTGCTCGTACTCCCGCCGATCCTGGGCGCTTCGTTCTGGTGAGCGGTGCCGCCTCAGGACCCCTGAACCCGCAGCGGCGTGGGCCCCGTCACGCTGCTAGCGTCACGATCATCCACACGAGTATCGAGGAGTCGTCGTGAGCAACCCCCCCGTCAAGGTCGCCGTCACCGGTGCCGCCGGCCAGATCGGCTACAGCCTGCTCTTCCGCATCGCCAGTGGCGCGCTGCTGGGCCCGGACACCCCCGTGCAGCTCCAGCTGCTCGAGATCACCCCGGCCCTGAAGGCGCTCGAGGGCGTCGTGATGGAGCTCGACGACTGCGCCTTCCCGACGCTCGCCGGCGTCGAGATCGGTGACGACGCGAACACCATCTTCGACGGCGCGAACCTCGCCCTGCTCGTGGGCGCCCGCCCGCGCAGCGCCGGCATGGAGCGCGGCGACCTGCTCGAGGCCAACGGCGCGATCTTCACCGCGCAGGGCAAGGCCCTCAACGAGGTGGCCGCCGACGACATCCGGATCGGCGTCACCGGCAACCCCGCCAACACCAATGCGCTGATCGCGATGACCAACGCCCCTGACATCCCCAACGAGCGGTTCTCGGCGCTGACCCGCCTCGACCACAACCGGGCGATCTCGCAGCTGGCCGCGAAGACCGGCGCCTCGGTCACCGACATCAAGAAGATGACGATCTGGGGCAACCACTCGGCCACGCAGTACCCCGACATCTTCCACGCCGAGATCGCCGGCAAGAACGCCGCCGAGGTCGTCAACGACCAGGCGTGGATCGAGAGCGACTTCATCCCGACCGTGGCCAAGCGCGGCGCGGCGATCATCGAGGCACGCGGCTCGTCGTCGGCGGCTTCGGCTGCGTCGGCGACGATCGACGCCGCTCGGGACTGGCTGAAGGGCTCCGCGGAGGACGACTGGGTGTCGATGGCCGTCGCCTCCGACGGTTCGTACGGCGTCCCGGAGGGCCTCATCTACTCCTACCCGGTCACCACGGCGAACGGGAACTGGGAGATCGTCCAGGGTCTCGAAATCGACGACTTCTCGCGCGGTCGGATGGATGCCACCGCTGCGGAGCTGGTGGAGGAGCGCGACGCTGTTCGGGAGCTCGGCCTGATCTGACGAGCGCGAAGCGCGAGGCAGAGGAAGGCCGTAGCAGCGCAGCCTGATCTGACGAGCGCGAATCGCTCAAGAACACACCCCACGATGCCGATCTGGTTCGTGGGGTGTTTTCTGTGCAGGTTGCCGAACTCCGACTCGTTTGGAGCCAAAGCCAGAACGCACCGGAGGTGGACCGGTTAGCGTCGCCTTGCCCTACCAAGGTGACCGGGCACAGCGTCCGGCGCACAGCACCCTGACAGGAGCCGGAATGTCGCGCACCGTCCCCAACCGAGTCCAAGCCCGCCGACCTCGTCGCGCCGCGCTCGCCGTAGCCCTGTTCGGGCTCGCTGCGCTCGTCGCCGCGCCGCCGGTCGCCTTCGTCGGCCCGCTGACCGAAGCGGCCGCGGCCACCACCACGGGCAGGTTGTCGGTGAGCCCGAGCACCTACGTGGCCGGGCAGGCAGTCCGGTTCCGCGGCCGTCTCGGCTCCAGGGCACGGACGATCCACCTGGAGTCGCACATGAACCGGCCCGGCGACTCCTGGCGCGACGTACGGAACGCGACCTTCCGCACCAACGCACGCGGCAGGTTCGACTTCTGGTTCAGGGCCCCGGCGATGAGGAACGTCAGCTACCGCGTCGCGGCCGGCAAGCTGGCCACCCCGTCCTACCGGTTCGCTGCCAAGCCCCAGGAGCTGACCATCACACCGCCCGGGGGTGACCCCAACTACCCGTTCTACCGGGTAGGCGCCGGCACGACGTTCACCGTGAACGTCGACACCACCCCCGCGGTGGGCGGCTCGTGGGGAACTCCGCCGCCGATCCCCGGCCGGACCGTGCTGCTCCAGGAGCGCACCACCGCGACCAAGTGGAGCACCATCGACACGGGCGCCGCCGACTCCGACGGGAACGTCACGTTCACGGTCACCGCCCCCGAGTCCGGGGCCCGGGTGCTGCGCGCCCGTCAGCAGCGCTGGACCGCAGGGACGAACCGCATCGGCTGGTACGCCTCCTTCCCCGCCTACTTCATCGCTTCCGGAGGGCCCACCGGCGACCAGGCGGGCAGGCGGGTCAAGTCCGGGTCCTTGCGCAACGAGTCGCCGAACCGTCCCGACGGCCTCGCAGCGGTTCCGGTGGGGTCCGCAGCACTTCGACTACGCCTGGGAGGCGGGTCAGGACCTCAACTCGCCGCCGTCGAAGGGTTCTCTGCGCAAGGGTCGGTGGCGTCCGGCGTCCGACGGCACCGGCCGGGTCACCCCGTTCAACGGCGGCCTGGTGCTGCAGAGCAAGTTCAAGCGCGGCGGCCCCGGCGACCGGGGCAGCGTCGTCGCGACCTTGCACCGTGCCGCGAAGACGCACGGCCGGTGGGAGGTCCGCCTCCAGGGACGCATGTGGGAGACCGGGACGCGACCGCTTCCGGTTCCTGCTGGAGCTCGTCCCGGCGGGTTCGACGCCGATCGAGTGCACGCCGAGCAGCATCGTTCTCGCCGACTTCACGATGGGCTCGCCCGGGATGCAGTTCGGGCTCCGGTCGAGTGCGGCCGGCGCCGAGTGGACGCGCGCCCTGCCGGATGTGCGCCTGGCCGAGCAGCCGTTCAACGTCGCCGTCGAGGTCGGCAAGGGCCACATCACGTGGTTCCACGACAGCAAGCCGGTCGGCACCGTGAAGGACCCGGCAACCCAGCTCGGCGTCAAGCTCGTGCCGCGGCTCAGCATGCTCGGGGACCAGGTCGAGATGAACGGACCACCCAGGTGAACTCCGACTGGCAGCGGTCATGGACGCTGCGCCGGGGCACCCAGGTCAAGAACGCTGCAGCGTTGACGAAGGGCGCGTACACGGGCTGCTGACCTAGCGGCGCCTCACGCTTCGTGGGGCGCCGCTAGAGCGGTTGGTCGGGGACGATCACGGCCAGTACGAGGAGCGCCACGCCGACCGCCGTCAGCGTGATCACGTCCGACCAGCGCCGGCGCACGCGCAGCATCCCGGCGGCGTACTCGCTGAGCAGCGCCCGAGCCACGGCGCCGAGCAGCAGCGCGGCTCCGATCCAGACCAGGCCGGTGCGCCACGGACCGACGACGGCGATGACGAGCCCGATCAGGGTCATCGACGACCACAGCGACGTAGACCATCCCGCCCAACGTGCGGGGCAGCCGTCGCGGGCCGCCCTCCGGCTGGTCGGTCGTCACGCGCTGGCGGCGAGCGACTGCTCGGCCGCGCGCACGATGTTGGACAGCAGCATGGCGCGGGTCATCGGCCCCACCCCGCCGGGGTTCGGCGAGACCCAGCCGGCCACGTCGTACACGTCCTGGGCGACGTCGCCGGCGATCTTGCCGTCGACCCGGGAGACGCCGACGTCGAGGACGGCCGCACCGGGCTTGACCATGTCGCCGCTGATGATCCCCGGGACGCCTGCGGCGGCGACGACGATGTCGGCGTTGCGCACGTGGGCGGCGAGGTCGCGGGTGCCGGTGTGACAGAGCGTGACGGTGGCGTTCTCGCGAGCGGCGGGTCAGCAGCAGCCCGAGCGGACGGCCGACGGTGACACCGCGGCCGACCACGCAGACCTCGGCGCCGGCGATCGGTACGTCGTGCCGGCGGAGCAGCTCGACGATGCCGTTCGGCGTGCACGGCAGCGGCGCCTCCTTGCCGAGAACCAGCCAGCCGAGGTTGGTCGGGTGCAGGCCGTCGGCGTCCTTGGCGGGGTCGATCGGCCCGAGGATGGCGTTCTCGTCGACGTGACCCGGCAGCGGCAGCTGGACGATGTAGCCGGTGCAGGCCGGGTCGGCGTTGAGCTCGTCGACCGCGGCCTCGACCTCGTCCTGGGAGGCAGTCGCCGGCAGATCGACGCGGAGCGAGGTGATCCCGACCTCGGCGCAGTCCTTGTGCTTGCCTGCGACGTACCAGCGGCTGCCGGGGTCGTCACCGACGAGCACCGTGCCGAGGCCGGGCACGACGCCCTGCTCCCGCAGCTTCGCCACCCGCTCGGTGAGCTCAGCCTTGATCGCGGCGGCCGTCTTCTTGCCGTCCAGGATCTGCGCAGTCACGTGTCCATCCTCGCACCCGGTGGTGCTGTCGCCGGTTCGGGTCAGTGGAAGAAGTGGCGCGTGCCGGTGAGGTACATCGTCAGCCCGGCCGCTGCGGGCGGCCTCGATGACCTCCTCGTCGCGGACCGACCCTCCGGGCTGCACGACCGCCTTGACCCCGCCGTCGATCAGGATCTGCAGGCCGTCGGCGAACGGGAAGAACGCGTCGGAGGCGGCCACGGACCCCGCGCGCCCGCTCCCCGGCCCGGTCGACCGCGAGCCGGGCCGAGTCGACCCGGTTGACCTGGCCCATGCCGACGCCGACCGAGGCGCCGCCGGAGGCGAGCAGGATGGCGTTCGACTTCACGGCGCGGCAGGCCCGCCAGGCGAACTCCAGGTCGGCGAGGTCTGCCTCCGACGCCGGATCACCGCAGGCCAGCCGCCACGCGGACGGGTCGTCGCCGCCGTCGTCGGTGCGGGCATCGATCGCGTCGCGGGCCTGCACGAGCATCCCGCCCGACACCGGCCGGA
The DNA here is from genome assembly GCA_963768905.1 of uncultured Actinomycetota bacterium. Taxonomy (GTDB): domain Bacteria; phylum Actinomycetota; class Actinomycetes; order Propionibacteriales; family Nocardioidaceae; genus Nocardioides_B. The sequence goes on from CAVYJQ010000005.1 coordinate 568,683, forward strand.
CCTCGACGCCGCCCCGCACTGCGCGGCGCGCACTCGAGCAGCCGGATGTTCTTCTTCTTCGCGAGCACCTCGACCGCGCCGTCGTCGAAGCCCGGCGCGACGACGACCTCGGTGAACACCTCGGCGACCTGCTCGGCCATCTCCTTGCTCACCGGCACGTTGGTGGCGATCACGCCGCCGAACGCCGAGACCGGGTCGCAGGCGTGCGCCTTGCGGTGGGCCTCGGCGACGTCGACTGCCGACGGCGATGCCGCACGGGTTGGCGTGCTTGATGATCGCGACGGCCGGCTCGTCGAAGTCGTACGCCGCCCGCCGGGCCGCGTCGGCGTCGACGTAGTTGTTGTACGACATCTCCTTGCCGTGCAGCTGCGTCGCCTGGGCCAGCCCACCCTCGGGCGCGAAGCCGCTCGTGTAGAGGGCGGCGGTCTGGTGCGGGTTCTCGCCGTACCGCAGGACGGCCGACTTCTCCCAGGTGCCGCCCATCCACGCCGGGAAGCCGGTGCCGTCACCGGTGTCGCTGACCACGTTGCCCATCCACGAGGCGACGTGGACGTCGTACGTCGCGGTGTGCACGAAGGCCTCGGCGGCGAGGCGCCGGCGCTGCTGGAGGGTGAACCCGCCGGAGCGGACGGCGTCCAGCACCTCGTCGTACGTCGAAGGGGCGGTGACGATCGCGACGCTGGGGTGGTTCTTCGCGGCGGCCCGGACCATCGACGGGCCCGCCGATGTCGATCTGCTCGACGCACTCGTCCTGCGCAGGCGCCCGACATCACGGTGTCGGCGAACGGGTAGAGGTTGCACACGACCAGGTCGAACGGCTCCACGCCGAGCTCGTCGAGCTGGGTCGCGGTGTGACTCCAGACGCAGGTCGGCCAGGATCCCGGCGTGCACGTGCGGGTGCAGCGTCTTCACGCGTCCGTCGAGGCACTCGGGGAAGCCGGTGACCTCCTCGACCCGGGTGACCGGCACGCCGGCGTCGGCGATCCGGGAGGCAGTCGAGCCGGTGGAGACCAGGGCGACCCCGGCCTCGTGCAGGCCGCGGGCGAGGTCGTCGAGCCCGGTCTTGTCGTAGACCGATACCAGGGCCCGGCGTACCGGACGCCGCCCCTCGTCCTCAGGCGTCGCGTTGGTTCCAGTCACTGTCTCAGTCACGGCCGAACCGGACCTTCCTGTCGGTGATGGTGAAGCCTTCACGGGCCATCCGGCCCACGTTCTCGACGAGCATGACCCGCTCGGCGTCCTTGATCCGCTCGTGCAAGGAGTCGACGTCGTCGCCGTCCTCGACCCGGACGGCGACCTGGTCGACGATCGGGCCGGTGTCGACCCCGGCGTCGACCACGAACAGAGTGGCTCCGGTGACCTTGACGCCGTAGGCGAGCGCGTCGGCCGGACCGTGCATGCCGGGGAACGCGGGCGAGAGCGCCGGGTGGGTGTTGACGCACCGTCCGCCGAACGCGTCGAGGAAGGCCGGGCCCGTGAGCTTCATGAAGCCGGCCAGCACGACCAGGTCGGGAGCGAACTCGCTGCACGCGGCCGTCAGCGCTGAGTCCCAGGCTGCGCGGTCGGGGTGGTCCTTGAGCCGCTCTACGAAGGTCGGTACGCCGGCCCGCTCGGCCCGGGCGAGCCCCTCGATGCCGTCGCGGTCGGCGCCCACGGCGACGACCTGCGCTCCGAACGCCGGGTCGGCGCTGGCGTCGAGAAGGGCCTGCAGGTTGGTGCCGCCGCCGGACACCAGGACGACCAGGCGCGCCGGACCGCCGGCGGCAGGGTCGGGCATGGGCGGGGGCACGCGCACAGGGTAGCGAGGCCCGCGGGGTCAGAGGATGACGGTGTCTTCGGTGGACGGGTCGGGCTCATCGACCGGCACGCCCCCGCGGCGACGCTGCAGCAGGGTGATCGCCACGCCACCGATGAGCCCACCGATGCCGAGCGCCACGGTCGCCGCGACCAGGGTGTCGACTGCGGGTGCCCCCAGGTGAGCCATCCGGCCCGGCCCGACGGAGCCGCCGGCACGGACGATCAGCAGCCAGAGGACGAAGCCACCGAGGACGCCGGAGGCGAGGCCACGGATCGCCGCCTGCTCCAGGGCGTAGACGGGGAACCGGCGCGCCACGAGTGCGGCAGCGATGCCCGCGAGGACGACCGGGACGGCGACCAGGGCCGGCGACCAGGCCGCACCGGCGCCGGACGGCGGCAGAGCGGCGAGGAGCGGAAAGGCAGGCACCGGGCCCAGCACGACCATCGCCGGTGAGACGAGGGTGCCGGTGCCGACGGCGAAGCCGGGACCGAGCAGGTAGGCGCTGCCGAGCAGCGCGGCGTTCGGAGCGACCCCGACCACGACGAGCGTGTAGAGCCCGGCGCCCGCGGCGTCGGGGTGGAGCCGCGAGAGCACGTTGGCCGCCTCGCCCAGGTCGAGCAGGAGGGCGACCACCACGAGCGTCGCGCCCGCGGCGACGCACGAGCAGGGCCACGGACAGGGCGCCCACGAGGACGGAGCGGACCGTCTCGGGCAGTGCGCGCCACGTCGTCACTCCGGCCTCCGCCGAGGAGAACAGCCCAGCGCCTCCGCCGACCAGGCCGACGACGACTCCGCCCACGAACGATCGGCCGAGGCTGACCTCGGCCACCGGCAGGGAGGCCAGCAGGGCCACGACGATCGCGACCAGCGCCGTACAACCCGGCGAGGACGACGACGGCCAGGCCGGTGCCGGCCAGGTCCTCGGGCGCTGAGGTCAGCGACGCCCACCGCCCCAGCCGGAACGCCACGTAGCCGCTGAACAGGGTGAGACCGAGTGGCACGGCGGTGATCGCGGCCGTGGTGAGCCGGAGCTGGCCACCGTGGCCGAGCAGCCAGGCGTCCGCACCGACGCGCAGCGCGTCGCGGGTGTCGCCGTGGGCACCGGCGTCGGAGGCGAACCAGCCCACCAGCGCCCAGCGCCAGACAGACCATCAGCACGGAGCCCGCCGCGATGACGCCCGCGATCCCGGCGGCCAGCCAGAGCGGTCGACCCGGGCTAGCCGCGGACCCTGCGGGGGGCGCGACGCGTCTGCGGCGAAGAGAAGGTCAGTCATCGGCATCGATTCTCCCCGAGCCAGCCGACGGTTCCGCGGACCCACGCCGCACCCACGCCGGTTACCCGGCGTCCCCAGGGGCCACGTACCGTAGAGGGGTTGTCCACGGACGGATCGGAGGCGCGCATGGAGCGGGAGGAGAGCTTCGACTCCTTCTACCTGACCACGCGCCGACAGGTGCTGCACCAGACGTTCGCGCTGACCGGCGACCTGCTCGCGGCCCAGAGCGCGGTCCGCGACGCCTACGTCGCGGCCTGGCACCACTGGCGCAAGGTGGCCCCGCTCGACGACCCGCAGTCCTGGGTTCGCCCCCACGCCTGGCAGCTCGCGCAACGACGGCACGCCGGCCGGATCTGGCACCGCAACAAGGGCCTGGCCGAGGAGCACCTCACCGTGCTCGACGCGCTCTCCAAGCTCTCGTCGCCACAGCGCCGCGACCCTGCTCCTCATCCAGCTGGCCAACGTCTCGCTCGACGAGGCGGCGCGCGAGCTCGGGGTCACCCAGGAAGTAGCCGAACGGACACCTCCAGAACGCCACCGCGACCCTCTCCCGACTGCTCGATGTCGACAGCGTTCGCGCTGCGCACAGCTGCTGCTGGCCCTCGACCGACGCCGTCGACGCGGTCGCACTCCCCCGCCCTTCGATCGTGCGCCGCGCCGGCCACAAGCGCCGCCAGGCTGAACACCGTCGTCGCCGCCATCACGGCGACGGCCATCGCGATCGCTGTCGGGCGCCGTCGCGTACGAACCGGCTCCGGCCGGGGAGGACCCGGCCGACGAGCCGGCTGGCGGCCAGACGCCTGCCCCCGGACGACGAGGTGAACCTGCCCACCGCCGACAACCTGCTCGACCCGGACCAGATCCGCCGGCTCGGTGAATCCCGACCGTGGAAGGTCGTGAGCCACCCACAACAACACCGCCGGCGACGGGATCAACACGATCTGCCAGCAGGCCCGGTTCGCCGACCCCGACGGCCTGGCCGCGCTCGTTCGCGAGTTCGAGGCCGGCGGCAAGGTCGAGCGGAAGCGCCGTGCAGACCGTGGAGGTCTCCGCGTCCGACGGCAGCAGGCCGAGGACGCCTTCGAGACCACGCTCGGCTGGTACGCCGGCTGCCGGTCGGCCGGCTCCAGCTGCTCGAGGCCTACCGGGTCGACAACATCGGCGACCGAGGCGAGCGTCCTGATGATGCGGGTCTGGGAGACGGCCGGTGACGACGTACTCGGTGGCGGTCGCCAGGATCGGCGCGGTCGTCACGACGACGGTCGGCCGGACCGTCGGGGTCGAACCGCCGCCGCCCGAGCAGATCACCCAGTCGCTCGCGGACGCGGTCGCGATGCTCTGCGCGCGCAGCGGGGCGGAGGGCTGCGTCGAAGCGGCCGCGGTCCGACGTCGTACCCCCGCCGCCGTCGGGCGAGGAGCCGGGCATCCTCGCCGTGGTCGACCTGCCGCCGGTCGGGACGGATCGACAAGCCGTGGGTCGGCACCGAGGCCACGGAGGCCCGCCGAACCCGTCGGCGACCACCTGCGACCGCGCCGACTTCGCGCGGCCGGCGCCAGGACCGCCCGCGCGCCCGCACCTACCTGATCCCGCGAGGCGAAGCTCCCGGCCCGGTTCGGCCTCTCGGAGACGTACGGCGTCTTCGAGCTCGCCGGGGCGGCCCGGCGCTTCCTCGGATCGCATCCGGGCCCGGGTGGCTGGCTGCGAGGACCGGGACCTGTCCACCTCGGTCACCGAGTCCCGCCGAGGCGGGCGCCGCAAGACCGGCGTGCGACTGGTCGTCCTGGAAGCTCAGCGACCGAGGTCTCCGAGAACGAGACCGTCGCGGTTCCGGCTCGGGTTCGTCCGGGTCGGCCGGCACGTCGCCCAGCTGACGTTCGACCCCGTCCGCCCGGCACGACATGACCGACTGCCCAGTTCCGGGACCTGCTGGCCCGCGCCGGGGACCGGCTCCGCGAGCTGGGCTGACGGCCCGGTAGGCTCGACCGGGTGACCACCGCCACCTTCCCGCGACCGCGGCGGGCCCGGACCAAGGACGCCGCCGCTCCCCTCCCCACGGTCCGGGACCGCTTCCTGCTGCCCGAGGGCGTGGTCTACCTCGACGGCAACTCGCTCGGCGCCCTTGCCGCGCGGCGTCGGCGGACCGGGTCGCAGGCCGCGGTGACGCAGGAGTGGGGTCGCGGGCCTGATCGGCTCGTGGAACGACGCCGGCTGGATCGACCTTCCGCGGCGCGTCGCCGCCGGATCGCCCCGCTGCTCGGCGCCGACGCCGGCGGACGTCCACGTCGGGCGACTCGACCAGCGTGCTGCTGTTCAAGACGATGGTCGGCAGCGGTCCGGATGCGCCCCGACCGGCGCGGTGGTGGTGCTGGAGCCCACGACCTTCCCGACCGACGGCTACGTCGCCGCGGGCCTCGCCGACCTGCTCGACCTCGAGCTGCGCTGGTGCGACCCGGCCGACCCGGCCGCCTCGCTGGACGAGGACGTCGCGCTGCTGGCGCTGACCCACGTCGACTTCCGCACCGGCGCGCTGTTCGACATGGCCGAGCTGACCCGGCGCCGCCCACGAGGCGGGTGCCCTGGTGCAGTGGGACCTGTGCCACTCGACCGGCGCGATGCCGGTCGACCTGACGCGCGATCGGACGCCGACTTCGCGGTCGGCTGCACCTACAAGTACCTCAACGGCGGTCCCGGCGCCCCGGCGTACGCCTACGTGGCTCCGCGTCACCAGGAGCGTTCCGGCAGCCGATCACCGGCTGGATGGGGCACGCCCGCCCGTTCGAGATGGGGCTCGACTACGAGCCGGCGCCCGGAGTCGCGCGGCTGGCCTCCGGCACCCCCCAGGTGCTCGCGCTGTCCGCTCTGGAGGCGGCGCTGGACGCCTTCGACGGGGTCGACGTCGACGAGCTGCGGGCGACGTCGCTGTCGCTGACCGACTGGTTCATCGAGCTGGTCGACGCCCGACTCGGCGACCGCGTCGAGGTGGTCACGCCCCGCGACCGGGCCCGCCGCGGCAGCCAGGTCTCGCTCCGGCACCCGGAGGCGTACGGCGTCGTGCAGGCGCTGATCGCCCGCGGCGTGATCGGCGACTTCCGCACCCCGGACGTCGCCCGGTTCGGGTTCGCCCCGCTGTACGTCACCCACGCCGACGTCTACGACGCCGTCGAGCACCTGGTCGCCGTGCTCGACGGCGCGGAGCAGTCGCGACCCGGAGTACGCCGTCCGCAACCTCGTCACCTGACGGCGAAGGCCCCCAGAAGAGTTCCTGGGGGCCTTCGACGTTGTTGCGACCTGCTCAGAGGTTCTGCAGGATCTCCCGCATCAGCTGCGCGGTCTCGGACGGCGTCTTGCCGACCTTGACCCCGACGGCCTCGAGCGCCTCCTTCTTGCGCCTGGCGCGGTGCCCGAGGAGCCGGAGACGATCGCGCCGGCGTGGCCCATCGTCTTGCCCTCCGGCGCGGTGAAGCCCGCGACGTAGCCGACGACCGGCTTGGTGACGTTGTCCTTGATGTACGCCGCCGCGCGCTCCTCGGCGTCGCCGCCGATCTCGCCGATCATCACGATCGCGTCGGTCTCCGGGTCGTCCTCGAACGCCTTGAGGCAGTCGATGTGGGTGGTGCCGATGATCGGGTCGCCGCCGATCCCGACCGCGGAGGAGAAGCCGAAGTCCCGCAGCTCGTACATCATCTGGTAGGTCAGCGTGCCCGACTTGGACACCAGGCCGACCCGGCCGCCCTTGGTGATGTCGGCGGGGATGATGCCGGCGTTGGACTTGCCGGGGCTGATCAGGCCGGGGCAGTTCGGCCCGACGATCCGGGTGGTGCCCTTGGCCTGGGCGTAGGCGAAGAAGTCCGCGGTGTCGTGCACCGGGACGCCCTCGGTGATCACGACGACGAGCGGCATGCCCGCGTCGACGGCCTCGATGACGGCGCCCTTGGTGCCGGCCGGCGGGACGAAGACGACCGACACGTCGGCGCCGGTCGCCTCCATGGCCTCCTCGACCGAGCCGAACACCGGCACGGAGGTGCCGTCGAAGTCGACGCTCTGGCCGGCCTTCTTCGGGTTGACGCCGCCGACGATGTTGGTGCCGGAGGTCGATCATCCGCTGGGTGTGCTTCTGGCCCTCGGAGCCGGTCATGCCCTGGACGATGACCTTGCTGTTCTCGTTCAGGAAGATCGCCATGTTCGTCTCGTCCCTCACTTGCGCGCCAGCTCGGCGGCGCGGTCCGCCGCGCCGTCCATCGTGTCCACCAGGGTCACCAGCGGGTGGTTCGCCTCGTTCGAGGATCCGCCGGCCCTCCTCGACGTTGTTGCCGTCGAGGCGGACGACGAGCGGCTTGTTCGCCTCGTCGCCCAGGATCTCGCAGCGCGTGCACGATGCCGTTGGCGACCGCGTCGCAGGCGGTGATCCCGCCGAAGACGTTGACGAACACGCTCTTGACCTGGCTGTCGCCGAGGATGATGTCGCAGCCCGTCGGCCATCACCTGCGGCCGAGGCGCCGCCACCGATGTCGAGGAAGTTCGCCGGCTTGACGCCGTCGTGCTCCTCGCCGGCGTAGGCGACCACGTCGAGCGTCGACATGACCAGCCCGGCGCCGTTGCCGATGATGCCGACCTCGCCGTCGAGCTTGACGTAGTTGAGGCCCTTCTCCTTGGCCTTCGCCTCGAGCGGGTCCGCCGCGGCCTTGTCCTCGAACGCGGCGTGGTCGGCGTGCCGGAAGTCGGCGTTCTCGTCGAGCGTGACCTTGCCGTCGAGCGCCTCGAGGGTGCCGTCGCCCAGCCGGACCAGCGGGTTCACCTCGACCAGCGAGGCGTCCTCCTTGATGAAGACGTCCCACAGCCTCTTGACGACGTCCTTGGCCTGGTCGGCGACGTCGGCCGGGAAGCGGGTGGCGGCGACGATCTCGGCCGCCTTGGCGTCGTCGACGCCGGTGCCCGGGTCGATGGAGACCTTGGCGACCGCGTCGGGGTTGGTGCGCGCGACCTCCTCGATCTCGACACCGCCCTCGATGCTCGCGATGCACAGGTAGTTCCGGTTGGCCCGGTCGACCAGGAAGGAGAAGTAGTACTCCTCGGCGATGTCGGCTGTCGGGGCGAGCAGCACCCGGTGGACGGTGTGGCCCTTGATGTCCATGCCGAGGATGTCGCCCGGCGCGGGCGACGGCCTCCTGCGGGTCCTGGGCGAGCTTGACGCCGCCCGCCTTGCCGCGGCCGCCGATCTTCACCTGGGCCTTGACGACGACCTTGCCGCCCAGCGCCTCGGCGGCGGCGGCTGCGTCGTCGGCGTTCTCGACTACGGTGCCGAGCGTGACCGGCACGCCGTGCTTGGCGAAGAGCTCCTTCGCCTGGTACTCCATCAGGTCCACAGGTCTACCCGTCCTTCTTGGTTGGCCTTGGTTGTGCCTTCGATGGCCTGCATCGCCGCTGCCGTGGGCGCGCGACGGTGGCTGTGGTGCGCACTTGTCCCACGGCCGACACTAGTCCTGTAACGCACGTCACCAATACGTCAGCCCTGGTCACCTGCCGGAGCACCCGGCGTAGCCCACCCGCGCGGGTGTCGGCGTTCACGCCGCAGCCACGACCATCGAACGGGACGGACCCTCCATGTCGGCACGACGGACCGCTCAGCAGGCAGTGCCAGCCGACCACGCGGGCGCTGCGCCAGCAGCGGCCGCGCCCTGGCGGCGGGCCGTCTCGGCGGCACGCCGTCGGCGGCGATCGTGACAGCACCCCCGGGTACTCGCTTCGCCACGTCTTCGTCGACGTGCCAGGTCGGCCCGTCGGACGACCAGCCGTGCACGATCAGCGCCGACATCTACACGCCGGACGGCACCGACCGGCGGCACCGCGCCCCGGCGATCCTGACGACGCACGGCTTCGGCGGCAGCAAGGACGACTCGAACCAGTCCGCGATCGGCCGCGGCTTCGCCCGCGCCGGGTACGTCGTGCTCTCGTACTCCGGGCTCGGCTTCGGCGGCTCGACCTGCAAGATCCGCCTCGACGACCCCGCGTGGGACGGCAAGGCCGGGTCGCAGATGCTCGACGTGCTGGCCGGCTCGCGGCGGTTCACCGAGGAGGGCACCGGCGAGACCGGTCGGATCGACTACGTCTCGCGGGAGTCGAAGAGGCGACCCTCGGGTCGGGATGATCGGCGGGTCGTACGGCGGCCAGATCCAGTACGCCGTCGCGATGCAGGACAAACGGGTCGATGCGCTGATCCCGATCATCACCTGGAACGACCTCGCGTACTCGCTGGCGCCGAACAACACCGACTTCACCGGCCGGAGTCACGTCCTCGACCCCGGGAGTCGCCAAGAAGCAGTGGGTCGACCTGTTCTTCGCCGTCGGCATCGCGGATGGCCTCGACGACCCGCTGGTCGGCCCGATGCGCAACGTCGGCTGCCCCAACTTCGCCGACGAGGTCTGCCCGACGGCGCTGAAGCTCAACACCCTCGGCTACCCGGACGCCGAGATGACGGCGATCGCGACCCAGTCGTCCGTCGAGCGGTACCTCGGACCGGATCAAGGCGCCCACCCTGCTGGTCCAGGGCCAGAAGGACACCCTGTTCAACCTGCAGGAGGCGGTCGCCACGTTCGAGGGCCTCCGCGCTCGCGGCACGCGAGGCCCGGATGGTCTGGCAGTCGTGGGGCCACTCGGGCAGCAAGCCCGCGCCCGGCGAGCTCGACTTCGGCGCCGACGTCACTCAACGACTCGTACCTGGGCCGCCGGTTCCTGAGCTGGATGGACCGGTACGTGCGCGGCGACACAGCCGCCGAGCGCGGCCCGGTGTTCTCGTACTTCCGCGACTGGGTGCGCTACGACACCTCGGCCAAGGCGGCCGGCACCGCGGTGGAGCGGGCGTACGTCGAGCGCAGCACGTTCTCCCAGACCGGCCGACCGACACGGCTGTTCCTGACCGGCTCCGACGGCCTGACGGCGCAACGCGGCGCCGTGACGGCCGGCAGCGCGTCGTACGCGAACGCACCCGCCGGCGCCGACGTCGTACTCGGAGACCTCGGCGCGTGGAGGGCAGCCACGGTCAACCAGCCGGTCCGCGACGGCCCAGGGCACCTTCGCCGCCTTCACCAGCGCGCCGCTCGCCAAGGGCGTCGCCCTCGTCGGCTCACCGCGCCTGAAGCTGCACCTCGACGCCCCGGTGGCCGCGGGCAGCCAGTCGGGTGGACCGGCGGGCCAGCTGGTCCTGTTCGCCAAGGTGTACGACATCGCACCGGACGGGACGCCCACCCTGAAGAACCGGCTGATCTCCCCGGTACGGGTCGGCGACGTCGACCAAGCCCGTCAAGGTCGAGCTCCCCGGCGTCGTCCACCGGTTCGCGGAAGGGACACCGGATCCAGGTGGTGATCGCCGCCAGCGACTTCGCCTACGCCAACAACGCGTTGGTGCAGCCGGTCACCGTGCGGACGTCGCCGGAGGCGCCGAGCCTGCTGCGGCTGCCGCTGGCGGGCGACCTGCGCTTCTGATCAGGCGACGTCCGAGCTGTCCTGGACGTTGCTGCGCACCCAGTCGACGATCTCGGTGGTCGTCGCGCCCGGTGTGAACACCTGGGCGACGCCGAGCTCCTTCAGCAGCGGGATGTCGGCCTCGGGGATGATCCCGCCACCGATCACGACGATGTCGCGGGCGTCGCGCTCGTCCAGGAGAGCGATGAGCTTCTTGAACAGCGTCATGTGCGCGCCGGAGAGGACGGACAGCCCGATCACGTCGGCGTCCTCCTGGATCGCCGTCTCGACGATCTGCTCGGGCGTCTGGTGCAGGCCGGTGTAGATCACCTCGTGGCCGGCGTCGCGAAGGGCGCGGGCGATGACCTTCGCGCCGCGGTCGTGTCCGTCGAGTCCGGGCTTTGCCACCACGATCCGGATCGGAGCCACCATGAAACTCACACCTGCCTTCTGGGAGTCATTCACGGCGCAGACTAGCCGACGCGCCGAGCGGGGCCTCTAGACCACCTGTTTCGTTCCGGTGAGGTCGGGCACTCTCATGGCCGCTCCCCCGCACGCATCTCAGCGAGGCACGAGCGGGCGGCGTGACGCACCCCACAGCCCAATGCGCACCCCGGCGGACATCGGCGTGATATTTCCGTTATCGTTTGCCGTTGCGTACCCCCGACGTAAGGATTCCATTCGTGGCAAGTCACCGTGCTGAGAGGCGTGCGCCCTCTCGACGGACCACGAGGGTCGCGGGGGCGGCCCAGACCGTAGAGACACCAGCCGGGAAGCGACGGGCCGCGAAGCCGGCTCGTGCGTCCCGCGTCGAGGTCCCGACCCTTCGTGTCGAGCCGAAGATCGCAACCGCCCCCGGTGGACACACCGGCGGCCGCAAGAAGCTCATCCCGGGCCTCCCCTCCGCTCCGACGCTGATCGGTGCCGCCGCCCTGGCGCTGGCCGCCGTGGGCGCCACCGTGAGCCAGCAGGGCACGCAGCTCGCGTCCGACGAGTACAAGAAGTTCGCCACCCAGGCCAGCGTCCTGAACGCGGCCAGCAGCATCGGCTCCAGCGACGCCCTCGCGGGCCGGCAGCGCGCCGTCAGCCGCGACTCGCAGCGCCAGGCCCTGGCCGACGCCGCGAACGCCGAGCTCCAGGCTGCCGCCGAGTCCCAGGCCCGCCAGCGCAACGCCGCGCTGGCCGCCCTGGCCGCCAGCGCCGAGAAGCACGCCGACCAGATCGCCGCGAACGCCTGGCGCTTCCCGCTGCCGGCCGGCTCGTACCGGGTCAGCCACAACTTCGGCCAGTGCTCCTACCTGTGGTCGAACTGCCACACCGGTGAGGACTTCTCCGCACCGTCCGGCACGCCCATCTACTCGATCGCCAACGGTGTGGTCACCGAGGCCGGGTACGACGGGGCATACGGCAACAAGACCGTCGTCACGCTCGAGGACGGCACCGAGATCTGGTACTGCCACCAGACGACGATCCTCGCCTCGGTCGGCGACACCCTCCGCGGCGGTGAGCAGCTCGGCACGGTCGGCTCCACCGGCAACAGCACCGGCTCGCACCTGCACCTCGAGGTTCGTCCCGGCGGCGGCGACCCGGTCGACCCGATCGCCGCGCTGCGCGCGCGCGGCGTCGACATCTGACCGACCCAGGTCAGCCGCTTCGCGGGGCTGTCTCAGAGCTTCTCGACGGGCGCGTAGCGCAGCAGCAGCCGCTTCACGCCCTGCGACCCGAAGTCGATCGAGGCCACGGCCTTGTCGGCGGCGCCCTCGACGGTGACCACGCTGCCCATCCCGAACGTGTCGTGCAGCACCCGGTCGCCAGGAGCCAGCGACGGCACCTCGCGCTTCTGCGCCTTCGCGTCGGCGTCGGCGCGGACGGCAGCGCTGCCGAAGCGACGCGCCGGCGGCCCGGCGTTCCGCGACTGCAGGCCCGCCTGGACGGGGCGGCTCCAGGACGACTGCGCGGCCTCCGTACGGCGCCAGTCGACGAGGTCGATCGGGAGCTCGTCGAGGAACCGCGAGGCGGGGTTGTGGGACGGCGCGCCCCACGCGGACCGGACCACGGCGCGCGAGACGTAGAGCTGCTTCTGGGCGCGCGTCAGACCGACGTACGCGAGGCGGCGTTCCTCTTCGAGCTCGGGCTGGTCGCCCAGTGACCGCATGTGCGGGAAGACGCCGTCCTCGAGCCCGGTGAGGAAGACGACCGGGAACTCCAGTCCCTTCGCCGTGTGCAGCGTCATCAGCGTGACGACGCCGGCCTCGTCCCCTTCGCCGTCGGGCTGGTCGGGGATCTGGTCGGAGTCGGCCACCAGGGCGACGCGCTCCAGGAAGTCACCGAGCCCCGGCGCTGCTGGGTTCGGGTCGGCCGGGTCGGCGGACGGGCCGGCGACCGGCTCGTCGGCGAACTCGCGCGCCACAGCCACGAGCTCGGCGAGGTTCTCGACTCGGGTCTCGTCCTGCGGGTCGTCGCTGGCCTCGAGCTCGGCGAGGTAGCCGCTGCGGGTCAGGACCTGCTCGAGGATGACGTCGGCGCGCTCGCCGGCGTCGACCATCGACTGCAGCTCCTCGACCATCTCGACGAACGGCCGGATGCAGGTGACGGACCGGGTCGCGATGCCCGGTGCCTCGTCGGCACGGCGCAATGCCTCCCAGAACGTGAGCCGCTCGCGCTGGGCCAGCGCCTCGACGCACGCCTCGGCGCGGTCCCCGATGCCACGCTTGGGGGTGTTGAGCACCCGGCGCAGCGAGATCTCGTCGGCGGGGTTGACCAGCATCCGGAGGTAGGCGAGCGCGTCGCGCACCTCGCGGCGCTCGTAGAAGCGCACCCCGCCGACGACCTTGTAGGGCATGCCGACACGGATGAACACCTCCTCGAACACTCGCGACTGCGCGTTGGTGCGGTAGAACACCGCGACGTCGCCGGGCTTGGCGGCCTTCTGGTCGGTGAGCTTGTCGATCTCCTCGGAGACGAACCGAGCCTCGTCGTGCTCGTCGTCCGCGACGTACCCGACGATCTGCTCGCCGTCGCCCGCGTCGGACCACAGGTTCTTGGCCTTGCGCCCCTGGTTGCGGCTGATCACGGCGTTGGCGGCGTTCAGGATCGTCTGCGTCGACCGGTAGTTCTGCTCGAGCAGGATCGTCGAGGCGTTCGGGAAGTCCTGCTCGAACTGGAGGATGTTGCGGATGTTGGCGCCGCGGAACGCGTAGATCGACTGGTCGGCGTCACCGACCACCATCAGCTCGGACGGGGCGATCGCATCGGTGTCGGGCTGCTCAGCGGGCTCGATGGCCTGGCCGCAGAGCTGGTGGATCAGCGCGTACTGCGCGTGGTTGGTGTCCTGGTACTCGTCGACGAGCACGTGGCGGAACCGGCGCCGGTAGTTCTCGCGGACGTCGGGGAACGCCTGGAACAGGTGCACCGTCGTCATGATCAGGTCGTCGAAGTCGAGCGCGTTCGCCTCGCGCAGGCGGCGCTGGTAGATCGCGTACGCCTCGGCGTACGTCTCCTCGAGGTGGTTCTTGGCGTCCTTCGCGGCGTCCTCGTGGTCGACCAGCTCGTTCTTGCAGTTGGAGACCCAGTTCAGGATCGCCCGCGGCGGGTAGCGCTTCACGTCGAGGTCGAGGTCGCGGGCCACCAAGGTCATCAGCCGCTTGGAGTCGGCCGCGTCGTAGATCGAGAACGACGACTTGTAGCCGAAGCGCTCGATCTCCTTGCGGAGGATGCGCACGCAGGCGGAGTGGAACGTCGACACCCACATGATCCGGGCGCGACGCCCGACCAGCTCCTCGACCCGCTCGCGCATCTCGGCCGCGGCCTTGTTGGTGAAGGTGATCGCCAGGATCGAGCCGGGGTGCGCGTTGCGCTCGGCGATCAGCCAGGCGATGCGCCGGGTCAGCACTCGGGTCTTGCCGGAGCCGGCGCCGGCCACCACGAGCAGGGGCGCCCCGGCATGGGCGACCGCCTGTCGTTGCGGCTCGTTGAGGCCGTCCAGCAGCTCCTCGGCGGAGACCGCGGGACGGCGGCCAGAGGCCTCACCGCGCGCGGTTTCGGGGTCGGCGGGAACCATGGACTGCGGAATCGGGAACAGCGCGCTCATGTCCTGCTCAGCCTACGTGGCAGGGCCGACAGAGACCCAGCCCCGCTCCAGCAGCGCTGCGGGGGTCAGCCCCAGAAGACGGCGACCGCGATGTTCAGTGCAGTCAGGCCGAGCAGCCCGAAGAAGAGGCCGTCGGGGATCGACGACTTCTTCCGGTTCATGAACACCAGCACGCCGATGACAGCCGCCACGACCAGCTTGACGCCGACCTTGGCGTGGTCGACGTCCTCGTCACCGGACTCGAGCACACCGACCAGCAGCAACCCGGTCACCAGCTGCGTCAGGATGCCGTGGAACATCGCGTTGTTCACCACGCGCGGGTTGGCCTTGAGCTGCACGAACAGCCCGCCGAAGAGCGCGGCCAGGCCGATGAAGTGCAGGAAGACGAGTACGTCGCGCAGGAGATCCATGCGGTCACGCTATCGGGCCTCCCCACCGGCCGACGTCACCTCCGTCCGAGTCGCTCGTTGCGTGATCATGGTCACCTCACGCACCGTCGGTCGGCTCGCGTCCGCCGCCGTCCTCCTCAGTCGTCGGAGTCGCCGGGCCTTCCGGGCAGCCGACCGTCTCGCCGGAGGCTGCGCCGTCCGCGCCGCCGCCCGCCACGAACCTGCTGGTGGGCGCCGCCAAGCTGTCGATCGAGCCGCGCCCCGAGGAGTTCGGTGGCACCTGGGAGACGGATCCGCGCGCGTGCCGCACGCTCGATCCTGGCGTCGTGGAGGCGATCGGCGCCGACCCCTCCGACGGTGCGCACCTGGCTCACGCCGGCTCGCCGTGGCCCGAGAACCCGGACTGCATCTACCAGGGCGGCTTCGGGATCGGGCCGATGAACCCCGTCTCCTCGTTCGACCAGGACCTCGGGCTGTGGGTGCGCTCGGTCGCCATCGGCGACGGCAGCGACACCGTGGTGCTGACCGTGATCGACGGTGAAGGCTGGATGGCCGACTACGCCACCAAGTGCGACGACTGCGGTGCCGCCGAGCTCGCGCGCGACCTGGGCGCGGAGCTCGGCATCGACCCCGCCGGGATCGTGCTGGCGGCGACGCACAGCCACGCCTCCCCCGACTTCATCGGTGGCTGGGGGTTCGTGCCGGACTGGTACATGCGGCAGGTCACCGAGACCATCCGAGACTCGGTTCGGTCCGCCGTCGCGGCCATGGAACCCTCGGTGCTGGAGTACGGCGAGGTGTCGGCGCGTGACTTCAACCGGGAGCGCCGCGACACCTATCGGAGCGCCGAGGAGCAGCAGGTCGGCTGGCTTCGGGCCTATGTGCCGGGATCGGCCGGAACAAAGAAGGCTCCACCCACGCCGGCTCGAGTGATCGCGACCCTGGGCGCCTACGCGGCCCACCCGATCCAGCGGGGCACGAACGACGGCGTGGCGCACCCCGACTGGCCGGGCGAGTTCGAGGCCACCCTCGAGCAGCGCTTCGGCGGCGTCGGCCTGCACTTCATGACCGGCCTCGGCAACATGTCCCCCGCCGGAGCGACCGGTCCCCGGGTGGCGGGTCTCGTGCCGCCCATCGGTGCCGGGACCCCGGTCGGCCGACCCGACGTACGGGCAGCCAGCGCCTCGTGGCGTCAGCCTGCGACGAACGTCCCGTTGACGGCACTGGCCCTCCCCGGCTTCTTCGACCGCCAGTTCGACCAGACTCCAGCGACCGTGTCGGTCGGCAAGTCCTCGACGGCGCCCTGCGTCTCCTCATCGCCGGTGTCGGTGCGGGTCTCGGCCTCGGCGATCCGGATCGGTGACGGGCTCGCGATCACGACCGGACCCGGGGAGCTGTTCAGCAACCTGACCAACACCATCAAGGAGAAGAGCCCGGCCGCCGTCACCCTGCCGATGGCGCAGGCCGGAGACGCGCTGGGGTACATCCCGCAGTCCTTCGAGCTGAACCCGGCCGGCCAGCAGGGAGCCGGGTTCGTCGCCGGCGGTGTGGCGGTCGTGAACTACGAGGACTCGTACGCCATCGACCGATGCTTCGGCGACATGGTTCTGGAGACGACGCTGGGACTGCTGGGCCGCTGACCCTCGCTCAGAGGAGACGGCGGTCGGTGGCCCAGCGGGTCAGCTCGTGGCGCGACGAGAGCTGGAGCTTGCGGAGCACGCTCGACACGTGGGTCTCCACGGTCTTGACCGAGATGAAGAGCTCGCGGGCGACCTCCTTGTAGGCATACCCGCGCGCGATCAGCCGCATCACCTCACGCTCGCGCTCGCTGAGCCGGTCGAGGTCCTCGTCGACCTGTGACACCTCGATCGACCCGGCGAATGCGTCCAGCACGAAGCCCGCGAGCCGCGGCGAGAAGACCGCGTCGCCGTCGGCCACCCGACTGATCGCGTCGACGAGCTCCGGGCCGGTGATCGTCTTCGTGACGTAGCCACGAGCGCCTGCCCGGATCGTGCCGATCACGTCCTCGGCAGCATCGGAGACGCTCAGCGCGAGGAACCTCGTCTCGGGGACCCGATTGGCGACCCGGCGCATCACTTCGCCGCCGCCGCCGCCCGGCAGATGCACGTCGAGGAGCACCACCTGCGGCTTGAGCCGAAGCACCATCTCGACGGCCTCATCGACGTCCGCGGCCTCCCCCAGCACGTCGACCGCCCCGTCGATCTCGGTGCGCACGCCGGTGCGGAACATCGCGTGGTCGTCGACGATGACGACTTCGTGCCGCGCCGCAGGCTCACCCATCAGTGTGTCTCCTTGTCGTTGCCGGAGTTGCTGAGCGACAGCCGGATCTCGGCGCCCTCACCCGGCGCCGTACGGACGATCGCCTGGCCACCGTGACGCGTCATCCGGTCGACGATGCTGTTGCGGATGCCGAGCCGATCGTCGGGAACGTCGGCCTCGTCGAAGCCGGTGCCCCGGTCGCGCACGAAGACCTCGCAGCGGCTGTCGCCACACTCGGCGAAGACGTCGACCTTGTCGGCGCCAGAGTGCTTGGCCGCGTTCACCATCGCTTCTCGTGCCGCGAGCACCAGCGGGCGGAGGCGATCGCTCAACGGGGCGTCGCCGACGGTGACGACCTCGACCGGCACGCCGAACGTGTCCTCTACTTCAGCACTGACTGCGCGCAGCGCCCCGACCAGTGAGGTCTCGGCCGGTTGCTGCTCGGCGAAGAGCCAACCGCGAAGGTCGCGCTCCTGGGCACGCGCCAGCGTCGACACCATCCGGCCGTCGTCGGCGTGCTTCTGGATCAGCGCGAGGGTCTGCAGGACGGAGTCGTGAAGGTGTGCGGCGACATCGGCACGCTCCTGTGAGCGGATCCGCGCGGCCCGCTCCTCGGACAGGTCGCCGGCGAGCCGGACCAGCCAGGGTCCGACCATCAACGCGAGCCCGAGGACTCCGAGAGCGCCCGCAAGGATGACGTCGCGCGCTACGCCGGTCTCGCCGGTCTGGACGGCGAAGACCGCCAGCGCCAGCACCAGCAGCGACACCCCGACGGCGAGCCGGACGTACGACGCGACGCCTCCACCCCCGACCACGGCACCGACGAGGTCGACCCGCCGGGTGCCGTCCGTCCACCGCTCACGCTGGGCCTCGTCGGCCTGCCACCACAGGACGGCCAGCCCCATCGCGCCCAGCAGCACCGGCCAGAACAGGAACGAGCCGCCCCGCCAGCCCTGGATCAGCACCGCCGCACCGACTGCGAACGCGCCGAGCGCCACGACCGGCCCGGCGTCCTGGATCCGCCGAGCGCGCCCGGGACGCTTCCCCTGGCGGGTGGCGGCTTCGAGGCCAGGCGATCGCTCGTCGAGATGTCGTCCGGCGGGGAGGAACAACCAGAGCGCCGCGTACAGCACCGCGCCGAAGCCGCCGAGCAGCGCGGTGATCACGAAGATGGCCCGCACCAGTACGACGTCCACCCCGAGGTGCGCGGCGAGGCCGGCGGCGACACCACCGAGGTACCGGTCGTCCATCGACCGGTACGCGCGCGGCGGGCGACCGGTGGCGATCGGTGCACTGTTGCTCATGGTGCTCCAATCGTCACACAGGGTGCGGGCCCGAACCATGAGCTCGGACCCTGAGCCGACCCTGGTCTCCCCCACCGGCACACGGGGGTGGTTCAGGGGTCTCCCCGATAGCGCTGACGGCCCGGCTCGGCCGAGGATCGACCTATGACCGAGACACCGCAGCAGCTGGATGAGCCGACCCGAGCCGGCGTCAACACCGAAAACCTGCGCAACTACGAGCGCCTGCGCCGCAGCACGACCGACCGCAAGATCGCCGGCGTCGCCGGTGGGCTCGGTCGGCACCTCAACATCGACCCGACGGTCCTGCGCGTCCTGTTCGTCGTGCTGGTCTTCTTCGGCGGAGCCGGTCTGGTGCTGTACGGCGCCGCCTGGCTGCTCGTCCCCAAGGAGGGCAGCGACGAGAGCATCATCCAGGCCAGCCCCAGCACCCGGAACGCGCTGCTGATCGTGGTCGGTGTGCTGGCGGCGATCCTCCTGATCGGCGACTCGTTCGGAGGCTTCGGCTTCCCGTGGCCGTTGGCGATCATCGCCGTCGTCCTGCTGGTGGTGCTGATGAACCGGGACCGGCCGGACCGGCCCGCCGCTGGCTCCCCCCCTGAGTCTCAGCCAGCGGCGGGCTCCCCGGAGACCGCGACGTACGCCGAGGGCGGCGAGCCGCCTGCCGACACGATCGCGTGGCAGACCCCCGCCCCGTACCAGCCGCCGCCGAAGCCCGACCGCGGGCCGCGGCTGTTCGGCCCGACCCTCGCGCTGGTCGCCCTCGCGCTGGGCATCCTCGGACTGATCGACACCACCGCCTCGATCGCACCGGCGGCGTACCCGGCCCTCGCGCTGGCCGTCATCGGCGCGATGCTCGTGGTCGGTTCGATGGCCGGTCGCCCCGGCGGACTGATCCTCATCGGCGTCATCGCCGCTCTGGCCCTCGCGGTCACGACCACGATCGACGACGAGTGGAGCGGTGACCGTCGTGTGGTGGCCACCCCCCGGCTGGCGTCGGAGCTGCCGGACGGGTTCACGCTCACCGCCGGGCAGATCCAGCTGGACCTGAGCAACATCCAGGACGTCGAGAACCTCGACGGGCGCCGGATCACCCTCAAGGCCGAAGCCGGCGAGATCCTCGTGACCGTGCCAGACGACGTCGACGTCGACGTCGACGCGAGCATCCGGTACGCCGGTGAGGCGAACATCGCCGGCGCCGTGCAGAGCGGCAACCAGATCGACATGTTCCAGCAGATCGACGGCGGCGACGACGTCCCGAAGATCTTCCTCGATCTCGACCTGGCGGTCGGGGTCATCCAGGTCGAGCAGGAGAACGCATCATGAAGACCCATTCGTTGAACGTCAGCTACCTGGTCGTCGGGCTCGCCTTCCTCGGCATCGCGGCCTCCTGGGCCCTGCACGAGACCGGGCTCATCGGCTCCGCCGACGTCGAGTGGCTGCTGCCGCTCACCCTCGTCATCGCCGGTGGCATCGGGCTGATCGCCTTCGCCGCCCGCGGCATGAGCGGCCGGCGCACCACCGACCCGACGACCGACGCCGGGTACAGCCAGACCTACGACCAGTCCTACGACTCCGAGGGAGATCTCCGATGACCGAGCCCCAGCAGCAGACGACGATCCCGGCCCCGAAGCGGCTGCTCCGGAGCCGGGACGACCGGTGGCTCGCCGGGGTGTGCGGCGGCATCGGCGAGTACGCCGGCATCGACCCGAACCTGGTGCGCGTGCTCACCGTGGTCGGCGCGGTCTTCAGCTTCGGCTGCCTGATCGTCGCCTACATCGCCGCCTGGATCGTGATGCCGGAGGCCTGACCTCAGGCCGCCCGGTCGGCGCGTTCCTCGAGCCAGGCGTCCCGCGCCTCGACCGCGGTGTCGGGGTAGTCGCCGAAGAGTCCGTCCACGCCGGCGTCGAGGAACGCGAAGATCTCGCCCTCGGCGTCGCCGTGGGCGTTCGGGTCTGCACCGCGCCGGAAGTTGGTCGCCATGAACTGGTTCTCGTTGCGCATCGTCCAGACGTGCACGAGCAGGCCCTCGGCGTGTGCGTCACGCACCAGGCTGCTCGGCTCACCCGTGCGTCCGCTCGCGTCGCGCGGCAGCACCAGGTCCTTGTGGGCCCCCACGCCGTCGGCGTACGTCGCGATCTCGCGGAGCCCGGCCGGGGTGACCAGGTCGCGGTAGGTGCGTCCGTCGCCCTTGGCCACCAGGTCGTACGGCGCACCGCTGTTGCTGACGAGCTGGGCGAGCGGGACCCGCACCATCTGCGGTCGAGGTCGCGCAGGTTGCTGGTCTCGAACGACTGGATGATCACCGCGGCGTTCGGCCGGTCGAGGTGGTGGCGCCGCAGCGCAGCGACGAGCGGCTCCTCGAGCGACAGGCCCTGCTCGTCGAAGTAGCGTCGGGTGCTTGGTCTCGGGGTAGACGCCGATCGTCGTGCCGCGACGTCGGCTCTCCACCTTGACGAGCTTCAGCACCTCGTCGAACGTCGGCACCTGGTAGCGGCCGTCGTACCGGGTGTTCTGCGGGCGCACCAGCGGCAGCCGCTCCTTGGCCCGCAGCGTCTTGAGCTCGGCCAGCGTGAAGTCTTCGGTGAACCAGCCGGTCACAGCGCTGCCGTCGATCATCTTGGTCGTACGACGGTCCGCGAACTCGGGGCGGTCTGCGACGTCGGTCGTGCCGGAGATCTCGTTCTCGTGGCGGGCGACCAGCACGCCGTCCTTCGTCGACACCAGGTCGGGCTCGATGTAGTCGGCGCCCATCCGGATCGCCAGCTTGTACGCGGCGAGCGTGTGCTCCGGGCGGTGACCGGAAGCGCCGCGGTGGGCGACGACGATCGGGGTGTCGACGCGCGGCGAGGCACCACGCTCGGCGGCGACTGCGGCGGACGGTTGGGCCAGCGGAGCGGCAGCGACGGCGGAGACGGCCAGTACGACGGCTCCCTTGCGGAGTCTTCCGAGAGTGTTCATGCGAGCAGATCATCGAGGTCCCGGTGACGCGAACGCAACGCCACGGTGACGGCAAGGTGAAGCGCCGCGTCGACCTGACCGGAGCCCGTAATTGATTGGCGCGGGAAGCGCGACCCCTCCGTACCGTTGGACGAGTGCGCAACCTCCCTCTCGACGATCCCGGCATCGCCGACCATCGCTCGCCCGGCCGCTACCTCTGGTGGCTGATGCGGGGCCAGTGGCGCACCCTGGCGATGGGGATGTTCTTCGGCGTCATCTGGATGACCAGCCAGGCCGTCATGCCCGCGGTGATCGGCCAGGCGATCGACGACGGGGTCGCCGCGCGCGACACCAACGCACTGCTGTTCTGGACGCTCGTCATGTTCGGGATCGGCGTGCTGCAGGCCGGCCTCCGGCATCATGCGGCACCGGTTCGCGGTCACCAACTGGCTGACCGCGGCGTACCGCACGGTGCAGCTGGTGACCCGGCACGCGACCCACCTCGGCGCGACGCTGCCCAAGCGCGTCGCCACCGGCGAGGTCGTCGCGATCGGCACCAACGACCTCGCGCCACCTCGGCAACGCGATGGACGTGATCGCCCGCGCGACCGGAGCCGTCGTGTCGTTCCTCGTCGTCGCGGTGATCCTGCTGCGGACGTCGACCACGCTCGGCCTGCTGGTGCTGATCGGCGTGCCGCGTGCTGCTGCTGCTGATCGGGCCGCTGCTCAAGCCGCTGCAGCGCCGCAACCTGACCCAGCGCGAGATGATGGGCGACCTGTCGAACCTCGCCACCGACATCGTCAGCGGGCTGCGGGTGCTGCGCGGCATCGGCGGCGAGCGGGTCTTCCACGACCGCTACGTCCGCGAGTCGCAGAAGGTCCGCGCAGGCCGGCGTGCAGGTCGGCCGGCTGCAGTCGCTGCTCGACGCGCTCCAGGTGCTGCTGCCCGGGCATCTTCGTGGTCATCGTCGTCTGGGTCGGCGCGCGGTTCGCCGTCCAGGGCCGGATCACCGCCGGCGAGCTCGTCGCGTTCTACGGCTACGCCGCCTTCCTGATGATCCCGCTGCGTACCGCGACCGAGTTCGCCAACAAGTGGATCCGCGCGTTCGTGGCCGCCCGCCGGGTGGTGCGGGTGCTGGCGCTGCGGCCCGAGGTGACCGACCCCGGCAGAGCTTCGCCGAGCCGCCGCCGGACGCCGACCTGGTCGACGTCGGCAGCGGGCTGCGGGTCGCCAGCGGTCGGCTGCACCGCCCTGGTCTCGGACGACCCGAGGAGACCGCGGCGATCGCCGACCGGCTCGGCCGGTACGCCGAGGGCGAGGTGCGCTGGGGCGACGTACCGCTGCAGCGGGCTCCCCCGCGACGCCGTACGCCGCCGCATCGTCGTCTCCGACACCGGCGAGCGCGCTGTTCTCCGGGCGTGCTCCGCGAGGCGCTCGACGTCCGCGGACGCGGCGAGCGCGCGCGTTCGCGCGGCGCTGCGTCACCGCCTCCGCCGACGACGTCCTGGAGGCGCTGCCGCGGACGGGCTCGCACGACGTCGTCGCCGAGCGCGGCCGGTCCTTCTCGGGCGGCCAGCGACAGCGGCTGGTGCTGGCGCGGGTGCTGGCCGCCGACCCCGAGGTGCTCGTGCTGGTGGAGCCGACCTCCGCGGTCGACGCGCACACCGAGGCCCGGGTGGCCGACCGGCTGCGCGAGCACCGCGCCGGCCGCACGACGGTGGTCACCACGACCAGCCCGCTGCTGCTCGACCGGGTCGACGAGGTGGCGTTCCTCGAGGCGGCACCGTGGTCGCCGTCGGCCGGCACCGCGACCTGCTGCGCGACGTGCCGGAGCTACCGCGCCGTGGTCACCCGCGAGGTCGAGGAGGTCAGCCGATGAGCACCGCGCTTCCCGTGGCCGAGACGCCGCCGAGCGTGCGCCGCTACGTCGGCGCACCTGGCCCGGCGCCACCCGCGCACGATCTGGGGGTCGGTGGCCCTGCACGTCGGCGCCGCCCTCGCCGCCCTGGCCGCGCCGCGGCTGCTCGGCGACCTCGTCGAGGCGGTCGAGCGCGGCACGTCGCTGGCGTACGTCGACCGCACGATCCTGCTGCTGGCCGGGTTCCTGCTGCTGCAGACCGTGCTGACCCGCTACGCGCGCTACGTGTCGTTCGTGACCGGCGAGAAGATCCTGGCCGAGCTGCGCGAGGACTTCGTCGAGAACACCCTGGCGCTGCCGGTGGGCGTCGTCGAGTCGCGCGGGCAGCGGCGACCTGCTGACCCGGACGTCGCGCGACGTGGAGCAGCTCGGCTGGTCGGTGCGCTGGGCGCTGCCCGAGTGGACGATCGCCGTGATCACCGCCGTCCTCACGTTCGGCGCGGCGCTCACGGTCGGCTGGTGGGTCGCGATCCCGTGCGCGCTCGGCGTACCTCCGCTGGTCGTCGGGGCGCGGTGGTACCTCGCCGGGCCAAGGCGGGCTACCTCCGCGAGAACGAGTCGTACTCGCTGATGAACGCCTCGCTGACCGAGACGGTCGAGGGCGCGCGCACGGTCGAGGCGCTCTCGCTCGGAGATGCCCGGGTGGCGAGGATCGACGCCGACATCGCAGGGTCGTACCGGGCCGAGCGGTACACGTTGTACCTGCGCACGGTGTTCTTCCCCTCGGTCGAGGTGGCCTACCTGATCCCGACTGTCGCGACGCTGCTCTTCGGCGGCTGGCTCTACACACAGGGGTCGGTGTCGCTCGGCGACGTCACGGCGGCGACGCTCTACGTGCAGATGCTGATCGACCCGGTCGACCGGATCGTCAGCATCCTCGACGAGCTCCAGGTGGGCGCCGCGTCGTTGGCTCGCCTGCTCGGCGTCGCGCAGGTGCCGGATGACCGGGAGGTCACCGGGCGGGAGCCGGACGGCGAGCAGATCGACGCGGAGGACGTGCGCTTCTCCTACGCGCCGGGGCGGGACGTGCTGCACGGCATCGACCTGTCGGTCGGGGTCGGTGAACGGATCGCGATGGTCGGGCCGTCGGGCGCCGGCAAGTCGACGCTGGGCCGGCTGCTCGCCGGGCATCCACCCGCCGCGGACCGGGTCGGTGACTGTCGGCGGGGTCGGGCTGACCGAGCTCCCGCTGGCCGACCTGCGCGGTCACGTCGCGCTGGTCACCCAGGAGCACCACGTGTTCGTCGGCACGATCCGCGAGAACCTCGCGCTGGCCGCCGCGGACGGCGACCTCGACGGGGCGGACGGCGTGGATCCCGATGCGCGACTCCTCGACGCGCTGGCCGCCGTCGACGCCCGCGAGTGGGTGGAGGCGCTGCCGCGCGGGCTCGACACCGTGGTCGGCTCCGGGGGTCGGACGCTCACCCCGCCGCAGGCGCAGCAGGTCGCGCTGGCGCGGTTGGTGCTGGCCGACCCGCACACGCTGGTGCTCGACGAGGCGACGTCGTTGATCGACCCGCGGGCGGCGCGCCACCTCGAGCGGTCGCTGGCCGCCGTACTGCACGGGCGCACGGTCATCGCGATCGCGCACCGGCTGTTCTCGGCGCACGACGCCGACCGGGTGGCGGTGGTCGAGGACGGTCGGATCACCGAGTTCGGCTCACACGACGAGCTCGTCGCACAGGGTGGCTCCTACGCCGCGCTGTGGTCCTCCTGGCAATCCACCTAACCCCAACCCACCCCGTTGAGTGCTGGGTAATTCCCCGTTGAGTGCGCCCGCGGTGCGGCGGATTCATGGTTGGGTGCTGGCTTGCTTCCGTTCGGGAGAACAAGCCAGCACTCACAGGCAATCCAGCCAACACTCAACGGTGAATAGGCCAGCACTGAACCTGTGCGCGAGGCGCCACGTCCCTTGCGGCATGATGCTCCGCTGGACGCAGTGCACTGGGCGGGGCGTCACTTCGAAGGTGGATCCATGGAACACGTACCGCTGACGTCCGTGCAGTCAAAGCAGGGCGGCTTGCTGCGCCGGGGAACGCTGCTTCTGGCGGCAACCCTGACGGCGGGCGTGCTGTCGCCGATGGCGCCGGTTCAGCAGCCCACGGATCGTTCCTCGTCAAGGACGCGTCAACCGTCGAAGCCCACGGTTCCGTGGCCGTCAAGATCGTGCTGAAGCAGCGCTTGAACCGAAAGGTCTCGGTCGCCTACAAGACAGTGACGGCGAGCGCGGAGAGCGGCACCGACTTCGGCCCGTCATCGGGTCGCATCATCTTCCCCGCCGGCACCAAGGCGAAGGTCGTCCGCGTGCCGGCTGATCGACGACGCTCGTGACGAGGCGACCGAGCGCCTCCGCATGCGCATCTTCCATGCCCGCGGCGCCTCGATCGCCGACCGGGTCGGCCAGCGTCACCCTGCTCGACGACGACGACGGAGCCGAACGTCAGCGTCGGCGACGTCACAGGTCAGCGAGCCCAACTCCGGCAGCACCGCGATGCGGTTCCCGGTCACGCTCTCAGGGCCGAGCGGCCGCCGTACCGAAGTGTCGTGGACCCTGACCGGCGGCACGTGCGTCGCCCGAGACCGACTACAGCTCAGCACCCACTGGGCGTCTCGTGCTGGCGCCCGGAGCGACGGTGGGCTACGTGTCCGTTGCCGTTCTGGGAGACACCGTCCCCGAGCCGAGCGAAACACTGGGTGTGCAGCTGTCGCTGCCGAAGCACCTGGTGATCATCGACGCCACCGCGACCGGGACCATCGTCGATCCGGACGTCACTGCGTTGACGGTGAACGACGTGTACGTCAATGAGGACGACGCGACAGCAACGTTCACGGTCAGGCTCTCCCACGTGAGCGCGTCCCGGGTGACGTTCACCTACGGCACCATCGACGGCACGGCAACCGCCGCAGACGACTACGACTCGACGAGCAACCGCACGTCGATCGAGGCCGGAGCGACTTCGACGACCATCGCGGTCCCGATCAAGGAGGACCTGCTCGACGAGGCAGGCGAGCACTTCTCGCTGGTGCTCTCCAACGTCATCAACGCCACGGCGACGGACCGCGAGGGATTCGGTTTCATCGAGGACAACGACGCTGCCCCGACGATGGCGATCAACGACGCCGCTGCCGTCGCCGAGGGCAGCAACACGACGTTCACGGTGTCACTGTCCGAGGTCAGCGGTCGGGATGTCACCGTCCGCTGGGCAACCAGCGACGACAGTGCCTTCGCCCCCGTCGACTACGCCGCCGGCAACGGAACGCTCACCATCCCGGCCGGGCAGCAGGCGGGGTCCATCACCGTCACGACGGTGGATGACAGCGCACCTGAGGGCGAGGAGCGGTTTGCGGTGGATCTGTCGCCCACGCACACGGCGACGCTGGCTGACGGTCACGGCTGGGGGACGATCCCGGCCAACGACCAACCGACCTGACCTCGGCGAGCCCGTTGAGTGCGGCCTTATTTCCTGGTGAGTGCTGGCCCAGTTGCGGTTGAGTGCTGGCTTGTTTCCATTCGCGGGAACAAAGCCAGCGCTCACAGGTAATTACGTCAGCACTCGACGGGGAATGGGCCGACACTCAAGGGTGAATACGCCGACACTCAACGGGGGAGGCCGGAGACGGCGACGCCGGAGCGGGTCTTGTAGCGCTTGTTGATCGAGATCAGCACGGCGGTCAGCGGCTCGAGCTGGCGGGCGAGCCGCAGCCGCCCGGCATCCACCCCGTCGCGCCCGGTGACCGACCGGGCCAGCTCGATCGCGACCGCCTTCGCGTCGGCGTCGTCGCCGCAGACCAGCACGTCCTCGTGGTCGAGGTAGTCGGCCGTCGCCCCACAGCGACACCGCCGAGACGTGGTGGAACGCGCCCGACCACGTGCGCGCCTGGCGACCAGCGCGGCGGCGGACTCGGCGGCGCTGCGCTCGCACGTCGAGCCCGTACGGGCCCTGCTTGTCGAAGCCGAGCGGGTTCACGCAGGAGATCACGGTCTTGCCGGCGAGCACGCCGGCCAGATCGAGGCGACCAGCTCGTCGTGGCCGTCGTACGGCACCGCCAGCACGACCACGTCGGCGCCGGCGGCGGCGTCGGCGGTTGGTCGCCCCGGAGACCTCGCCCCGGGCACGCGCTCGCGGATCTCCGCGGCGGCCTCGTCCGGCGCGCTCGGCGTCGCGCGAGCCGAGCACCACCCGGTGGCCGTGCCGGGCCCAGCGGTAGCCGAGGCCCTTGCCCTGCGGGCCGGTGCCGCCGATCACCGCGATCGTCGTAGCGTGGTCACCTGGAGGTCCTCCTGGCCGCGTGCCGGACGTCTTGAATCATGACAGTGATGCTGTCAGAGTGCTGCGATGAAGCTCTCCACCATGCTGATGTACTCCGGCAACCCCCGCGAGGCCGCCGACCAGGTCGTCGCGCTGCGAGCGCGCCGGGCTGGACACCGTCTGGGTGGCCGAAGTCTACGGATTCGACTCGCCCACGCTGATGGGCTACCTCGCCGCGCGGACCGAGACGCATCGAGATCGGCTCGGCGATCCTCAACGTCTACTCGCGCACGCCCGGCGTGCTCGCGAGACCGCGGCCGGGCTGGACAACGTCAGCGGCGGCCGCGCGCATCCTCGGCCTCGGCGCGTCCGGCCCGCAGGTGATCGAGGGCTGGCACGGGCTGCCCTACGACCGGCCGCTCGACCCGCACCCGCGAGGTCGTCGACATCGTCCGGGCGGCGCTGCGCCGCGAGACGGTGAGCTACCACGGCAAGGTCTTCGACCTCCCGCTGCCGGCCGACCAGGGCACCGGCCTCGGCAAGCCGCTGAAGATGCTGACCAAGCCGGAGCGGCCCGCCGTACCCGATCTACGTCGCCGCGCTCGGCGAGAAGAACGTCACCGGCACCGCGGAGTACGCCGACGGCTGGCTGCCGTTCCTCTACGCCCCGGAGAAGGCCGACGCGGTCTGGGGCGAGGCGCCTGCGGGCCGGTACCGCCAAGCGCCCCGACGACCTCGGGCCCGCTCGAGGTCGCGCGCCGGCGGGATGGTCGCGGTCGGCGACGACGTCAAGGGGCTGCTCGACCTGGCCCGGCCGATGTTCGCGCTCTACATCGGCGGCATGGGCGCGAAGGGCAAGAACTTCTACAACAACCTCGCGCCGCCAGTACGGCTACGAGGAGGAGGCCGAGAAGATCCAGGAGCTCTACCTCGGCGGCAACAAGCGGGACGCCGAGGCGCTGGTGCCGACGGAGCTGCTGGAGATGTGCAACCTGGTCGGGCCCGAGTCCTACGTCAAGGAGCGGATCGCCGCGTTCCGCGAGTCCGGGCGTCACGAACCTGCAGGTCACCCCGGTCGCCGACGACCCGGCCGCGCTCGTCGTCGCCAGATGAAGGAGTGGGTGTCCTGATGATCGACCGGCCGACGACCGCTGCTCGAGGCCGAGCACGAGTCGTTCCGGCAGACCGTCCGCGTCGTTCCTGGACAAGGAGGTCGTCCCCCACCACGCGCAGTGGGAGGAGGACGGCATCGTGCCGCGCGACCTGTGGACCAAGGCCGGCGCGCTCGGGCTGCTCTGCTTCGACGTCCCCGAGGAGTACGGCGGGCCCGGGGTCGACCGACTTCCGCTACAACCTGGTGATGGCCGAGGAGCTGACCCGGCGTCGGCGCGACGCGGCCCCGGGCTTCGTCGTGCACACCGACATCATCGTCCCGTACCTCACCGGCCTCGGCACCGACGAGCAGAAGCGTCGCTGGCTGCCCGGCTGCGTCAGCGGCGAGACGGTCACCGCGGTCGCGATGACCGAGCCGGGCGCCGGCAGCGACCTGCAGGGCATCCGCACGACCGCGGTCGACAAGGGCGACCACTACCTGCTGAACGGGTCCAAGACGTTCATCAGCAACGGCATCATGGCCGACCTCGTGATCGTCGTGGCCCGCACCGACCCGGACGCCGGCCACAAGGGGATCAGCCTGCTGGTCGTCGAGCGCGGCATGGCCGGGTTCGAGCGCGGCCGCAACCTCGACAAGATCGGGCTGCAAGGCCCAGGACACCGCGGAGCTGTTCTTCGACGACGTCGCGGTGCCGAAGGAGAACCTGCTCGGCGCGGAGGGCTCCGGCTTCGTCTCGCTGATGACGAACCTGCCCGCAGGAGCGGCTGTCGATCGGGCGATCGCCGCCGGCGGCCTGCGAGGCGATCCTGCAGATGTGCCTCGACTACGCCAAGGAGCGCGAGGCCTTCGGCAAGCCGATCGGCAAGTTCCAGCACAACCGGTTCCTGATCGCGGAGATGGCCACCGAGGCCCGGGTCGCCCGGGTCTTCGTCGACGACTGCGTGCGGCTGCACAACGAGGGCCGAGCTCGACGCCGTCGCTGGCCGCGATGGCCAAGTGGTGGACGACCGAGCTGCAGAACAAGCTCGTCGACCGGGCCGTCCAGCTGCACGGCGGCTACGGCTACATGATCGAGTACCCGGTCGCCCGGGCCTTCGTGGACACCCGGGTGCAGACGATCTACGGCGGCACGACGGAGATCCAGAAGGAGATCATCGGCCGATCGCTCGGCATCTGACGGGCGTCGCGCCGGAGGGCGGATGACGGCGTACGCGGCCGAACCCCAGGCACGCCTGAAGCTCGGCGACGTCCCGGTAGGTAGCCTTTCCAGTTCACCCCGAACCTGGAGAGCCGATGGACGCCCCCGCCCCGACGCCGCAGCAGGTACGCCGCGCCCTCGCCCGGGTGGACCGCGGGGCGTCGCTCGACCACGGCGAGGCCGCCGTGCTGCTCGCGGCCCGCGGCGACGACCTCGAGCCGGCTGTGCGCGGCGGCCGCCCGGGTCCGCGACGCCGGCCTGGCCGCGGCGGGCCGCCCGGGCGTCGTGACGTACTCGCCCAAGGTGTTCATCCCGCTGACCCGGCTGTGCCGCGACCGCTGCCACTACTGCACGTTCGTCACCGTCCCCGGCAAGCTGCCGCGCGCCGTACCTCTCCCCCGACGAGGTGCTCGACATCGCCCGCGACGGCGCCGCGCTCGGCTGCACCGAGGCGCTGTTCACCCTCGGCGACCGGCCCGAGGACCGCTGGCCGCAGGCGCGGGAGTGGCTCGACGAGCAGGGCTACGACTCGACGCTGGACTACGTGCGGGCGATGGCGGTCCGGGTGCTCGAGGAGACCGGGCTGCTGCCGCACCTCAACCCCGGCGTGATGTCGTGGCAGGAGATGCACCGGCTCAAGCCCGTCGCCCCGTCGATGGGGATGATGCTGGAGACCACGTCCACGCGGCTGTTCACCGAGAAGGGCCAGGCGCACTACGGCTCGCCCGACAAGGACCCCGCGGTCCGGCTGCGGGTGCTCGAGGACGCCGGCCGGCTGAACGTCCCGTTCACCACCGGGCTCCTGGTCGGCATCGGCGAGACGCCTCGCGAGCGCGCCGAGTCGATCTTCGCGATCCGCCGGGTCGCCCGGGAGTACGGCGCCGTGCAGGAGGTGATCGTCCAGAACTTCCGGGCCAAGCCCGACACCGCGATGCGGCACGAGGACGACCTCGGCGCTCGAGGAGTACCTCGCCGCGATCGCCGTCACCCGGCTCGTGCTCGGGCCGCGGATGCGCGTGCAGGCACCGCCCAACCTCGTCGACCTCGACGAGTGCGCGGCGCTGCTCGGCGCCGGCGTCGACGACTTCGGCGGCGTCTCGCCGCTGACCCCCGACCACGTCAACCCGGAGCGGCCCGTGGCCCTCGCTCGAGCGGCTCCGGTCGGTCGCCGGCGGCGGCCGGCTTCGCGCTGCGCGAGCGGCTGACCGTGCACCCCGAGTACGTCCGGGCCGGCGAGCCGTGGATCGACCCGCGGGTGTCGCGGCCACGTCGCCGCGCTCGCCGGCCGCGACGGGCTGGCCCGCCCCGGCGTCCGCCCGGTCGGCCTGCCCTGGCAGGAGCCGGACGGCGGCGTTCGCTGGCGAGGGCACCGGGCGCACCGACCTGCACGCGAGCGATCGACACCGACCGGCCGCACCGCCGACCGCCGCGACGACTTCGACTCCGTCTACGGCTCCTGGGACGGCGGTCGCCGAGGCCGCGTCGGAGCACCGGGGCGCGCGACCGGGGTCGAGCCGGTGCTGGAGCCGGAGGAGCCACGACCGCGGAGTCGGCGCCTGCGCACAAGGCTCGACCCGCTGATCGCCGCTCGTCTCCGCGACGCTGCCGCGCGCGGCGGAGCGCGACCCCGCCGGGCTCACCGACGAGCAGGCGCTGACGCTGATGACGCGCCGAGGGCGACGGCGCTCGCGACGCTCTGCCGGCTCGCCGACGGGCTGCGCCGCGACGTGGTCGGCGACGACGTCACCTACGTGGTCAACCGGAACATCAACTTCACCAACGTCTGCTACACCGGCTGCCGGTTCTGCGCGTTCGCCCAGCGCCGCACCGACGCCGACGCCTACTCGCTCTCGCTCGAGCAGGTCGCCGACCGCGCCGAGGAGGCGTGGGACGCTCGGCGCGACCGAGGTGTGCATGCAGGGCGGGATCGACCCGGAGCTGCCGGGCACGGCGTACTTCGACCTCGCGGCCGCGGTGAAGGCACGCGTCCCGGGCATGCACGTGCACGCGTTCAGCCCGATGGAGGTCGTCAACGGCGCGTCCCGCACCGGGCTGTCGATCCGCGACTGGCTGGCCCGGGCCCGGGACGCCGGGCTCGACACCATCCCCGGCACGGCCGCGGAGATCCTCGACGACGACGTCCGGTGGGTCCTGACCAAGGGCAAGCTGCCGACCTCGGCGTGGGTCGAGGTGGTGACGACCGCGCACCAGCTGGGGATCCGGTCGAGCTCGACGATGATGTACGGCCACGTCGACAACCCGCGGCACTGGGTGCAGCACCTGCGCGTGCTGAGCCGGATCCAGGACGAGACCGGCGGCTTCACCGAGTTCGTGCCGCTGCCGTTCGTGCACACCAGCGCGCCGATCTACCTCGCCGGGGTGGCCCGGCCGGGGCCGACGATGCGCGACAACCTCGCCGTGCACGCGATGGCCCGGATCATGCTGCACGGCCGGATCGACAACATCCAGACGTCGTGGGTGAAGCTCGGCGTCGACGGCACCCGGGCGATGCTGCGCGCCGGCGCCAACGACCTCGGCGGCACGCTGATGGAGGAGACCATCTCCCGGATGGCCGGCTCCGAGCACGGCTCGGCGAAGACGGTCGAGCCGAGCTCGCCGAGATCGGCGCCGGGCATCGGCCGGCCGGTCCGTCAGCGCACCACGACGTACGACGCGGTCGCGGTCGGCTGAGGCCGCGGCGGCGCCGAGACACTCCCCGCCGCCGACATGGGTCCGACCTGGCGCACCTAGCCCAGCGTCAGGTTCAGCGACGATCGGCCCCGCGGTGCACCGTCGTCGTACATCGCCGAGCCAGACATCCGCGTGGTTGAACCCGACCTTGAGAAGTCGTAGAGTCACGACCGCCGCGACGGCTGATGGGAGACACTCCCAATCGTGACGGTCTCCTCCTCCCAGCCCGCGCCGACGTTCCAGTTGTCGACGTGGATCTTGTCGGTCGACGCATGCACGAAGCAGTCCTCGTCGAGCGTGGTTTGAGCCGGGCAGTCCAGGAGCCAAGACGAGTAGTCGAGATCCTGCGTGGTCTTGCGCTCCAGCGACGTCCACAGCGTCATCGAGACCGGTCCGTTGAGCGTGAGTCCGCCAGCTGCGTAGTCCCACGTCTGGAACTTGAGGTGGTCGGTCTCATCCACCTTGTCTCCGCCAGACTCAATGGTGAGTCCGGGCTGGGCGTCGCCGTCGTAGTCCGCCGGCTCTGCGCCGCCCCACACGGGAGACGGGAGGGCTGTCGTCATCGAGCCCATCACGTTTGTCGAACCCGGCTGAAGGTAGAGCTTGCTGCCGCTCGAGGACGACGAGACCGTGATCGTCACGGTGCCCATGGCTTCGCCATTCGGCGACGCGTTGTCTGCCACCCAGTACTCGAACTCGTGCGTCCCCGCGGACAGCGCGATGGTCGTGAACGAGCCGTCCGGCGCCCACGTGCTGAGCAGTGCAGCGTTCCTGCCAAGTCGGACCACCCTGATCGGGTCTCCGTCGACGTCGGAGTCGTTCGCGAGCATGCCGGTGGCGGCGGTTTTGATGACGAGGGGTGACGACGAGACGTACGCGTCAGGCGCTGCGCTCGGGGCATCGTTCACTGGAGTAACCGTCAGCGTCACCGTCGCGGATGCAGTCAGGTCCCATTGGAGATCGTGTAGCGCAGCGTCTCTGAACCGTGCCAGTCCAGATTCGGCGTATAGGTCCACTGCCCTGGCGTCACCTGCGTGACGAACCCGCGCGGGATCGCCGACGTGACTGTCACCGACGTAACGGTCAACGACAGACCGCCGGGGTCCGTGTCGTTGAGCAACAGGGTGGAAGTCAACGGGACCGGTGTGTCCTCAGGAGTAGATTCGGTGTCGTCCACCGCCACCGGCCGGGCGGCGGGGGCTACCGCGTTCACGATGATGTTGACCGTCGCGACATCGGTCCCACCCTTCTCATCGTCCACCAGGTAGTCGAAACGATCTGTGCCGGAGAAGTTCGAGTTCGGTGTATACGTCCAAGCGTTGCTGAAGAACCTGACACTGCCATTCGCCGGGCTCATAAGGTTCGGTGCCGTCACAGTCAGGCTGTCGCCGTCGACGTCCGTGTCGTTGGCGAGCAGGGGCAGCACGTTGTCAGCCGAGTTCTCATCGACCTCGACATAGTCGTCCACGGCATCCGGGTTGTCGTTGACCGGATTCACGGTGATCGCGATGGTCGCCGAGGCAGTCCCTCCGCGACCGTCGGAGACGGTGTAGGTGAGGGTCTCGTCCCCGTTGAAGTTGGGGTTCGGAGCGTAAGACCATGTGCCGGGCGACGACTGGGCGATGGCGCCCTTCGTGGCGCCAGTCACCGATGTCACGGTCAACGGGTCGCCGTCGGGGTCTGAGGCCCTGGCTTGGATCGGGCCGGTCAGGTCCTGCGGCGCACCCGGGTCCTCATCGAAACTGAGGGTCACGCCGCCAGCCACCGGCGCATGATTGATCGGTGTCACCGTGACGGCCACCGTGGCCGACGACGTGAGACCGTCCGGGTCGGCGACGTGTAGCTGAACGAGTCGGGCCCCGGAGTAGTTCGCTTGCGGGGTGTACCTCACGACTCCGGACGCCAATGTCGCCGAGCCGTGCGACGCCGGCCCGACGCCGGTCACCTGCAGGACGTCTTCGTCGACGTCGATGTCGTTGGCAAGGACCGCAACCGACGTCCCCGACGAGTCCTCGTCGACGGTGACGGAGTCCGCTACCGCGACGGGCGCGTCGTTGACCGGCGAGACCGTGATGGCGACGCTGCCGGTGATGCACGGTGCCGTCGGGCGTCCGCGCTTGGTACGACACCGAGTCGAGGCCGTGGTAGTTCAGGGCCGGGGTGTAGGTCACGGAGCCGGACGGCGACGTGCTCACCGACCCGTGCCGAGCACCACCCGCGCCAACGAGGCTCAGTGACTCCGCGTCACCCGGCTCGTCATTCGCCAGCACATTGACAGAGCCGGCCGAGTCCTCGTCCACGACCAACGAGTCGCCGCGTGTGGACGGCTTGACCGGCTGCGGCTTCGGCTCAGTTGGCGCAGGCTCGCCCGGACTCGGTGACGTGGGCTCAGGCGTTGGGGGGCCCAACGGCTCCGGCTCGGTAGCCGGCGGCGGGAGCACACCGATCGGCACGATCGGCTCAGGCGGGTAGAACACCGGCGGCGCCTGGGGTCGGCGGGTCGGTTTCGACGAAGGCTCGGCGTCTGGCTTCGGCTGCTCGTCGGGATCCGGCGACTCCACGACCTCGGGGGCGGTCACCGGAACCTGCGGCGGGGGCGGGCTGCTCCACGACGGAGCGATCTGAAGACCGAGGGCGGCGGCCGCGGCGCCGGCCGCTGCACCGGCACCGCCGAGGATCTGACCGAGGATCGGGCCCGGCCGTACGGCGAGGAGCTGGGCGATCCAGGCGATCGGTCCCGCCGAGCGGTGCATCCGACCCAGCGAGATGTTCAGGAACGCCCGGACGACAGTCGGGTCGAAGTGGGCGCCCGAGCAGCGCGTGAGCTCCTCGCGGGCAGCCGCCGCGGTCATCGGCCGCTTGTACGGACGCGAGGCGGTCATCACCTCGTAGCTGTCGGCCACAGTGACGATGCGCGCCCCGTAGCTGATCTGTGCGCCAGCGAGTCCGCGCGGGTAGCCGCTGCCGTCGTACTTCTCGTGGTGCTGCTCGATGGCAAGCCACCACTCGCCCATCCACTGCCTCAGCGGCTCGCAGATCAGCGAGCCCTGGTGCGGGTGGCTCTGCAGGATGTGCCACTCGTCCTCGTCGGGCTTGCCGGGCTTGTTGAGGACCTCGTGCGGCACCTTGAGCTTGCCGATGTCGTGCACGAGCGCGGCCCACATCAGCTTGCCCTTGTCCTCGGGCTTCAGCTTCAGCTCGTCGGCCAGCATGGTCACGAAGAGCTGGGTGCGCTCGCTGTGTCCGCGGGTCCGGCTGTCGTAGTCGCCGAGCGCACCGACCAGCGCGAGGATCGTCTCGGCTGCCTGCTGTCGGTCGCCCTCGAGCCCGGCCTTGCCGGCCTTCTCCAGCTCGTTGGCGATGGCGCGACTGCCGGTCACGCGACGGGCCAGCTTGACCCGCGAAGGCGCGCGGTCGGGGAAGACCATGGACAACCGCAGCAGCGTGGCGAGGGGCAGCAACCGGCGGGTCAGCCGGTCAGCGGCGATCAGCCCAGCCGTCGACGCGACGAACACGGAGATCCACCAGACCACGGTGCCGGTCCGCGTCTCGGGCGGCGGCAAAGCAGCACCGACGGCCACGCCGGTGAGGATCGAGACGAAGATCGGGACCAGGAACGCGAAGGCGCGGAGCATCGAGGCCTGGAAGGTCTTGGCCTCCCAGGACCGGCTCTCCGCGTCTTCTGGTCTGCCCACGCGATCCCTCGAGCGATCAATGGAAAGGAAGGCAGCAGTCGCCGCCCCCCAGATCAGGGTCGCAAAAGAGCGCCGGAAACGGGCCGAAACGAGGCATTTAGCCTCAGATGTCGCGCGTGGCTTTACTTACTCCAACGGGTTGTCGTGGAGCAGCCGCTGGTACAGATGATGGTCCTGCCAGGCGCCAGCCAGGAAGAGCATCTTGCGAGCGGTGCCGTAGTGCTCGAACCCGGCGCGCAGCAGGACCTGCTGGGAGGCGACGTTCGCCAGCATCGTCCCCGCCTCCACCCGGTGCAGCCCCATGGTCAGCGCCTCGGCGCAGGCGTGCTCGACCGCCGCAGAAGCGAGACCTCGACGCGTGTGTTCGTGGTCAACCCAGTAGCCGACCGCTGCGGTGCAGAACACCCCGCGGATGACGTTGTTCAGGTTCACGCGCCCGACGATGTCGCCGTCCCGTTCGACCACCCACGAACCGTGGAGGCCCCCCTCGACCAGGCTCAGCTGTCGCGCGATGGCGTCCTCTTGGCCCTCCGGGGTGTAGTACGACGCGTCGCGTACCGGGTCCCAGGGCGCGAGGTGCTCCCGGTTGCGGACGAACGCCGCCGCCATCGCCTCAGCGTCGTCGATGGCCAACGGCCGGATCGCGTACCCCTGAGGGGTTGCCGTCACTCCCACTCGATGGTGCCCGGCGGCTTGCTGGTGATGTCGACGGCAACCCGGTTGATCTCGCGCACCTCGTTGGTGATCCGGGTCGAGATCGTCTCGAGCACGTCGTACGGCAGCCGCGCCCAGTCCGCGGTCATGGCGTCCTCGGACGTGACCGGGCGCAGCACGACGGGGTGGCCGTACGTGCGCCCGTCACCCTGGACGCCGACCGAACGTACGTCGCCGAGCAGCACGACCGGGAACTGCCAGATGTCGCGGTCGAGCCCGGCCCGGGTGACCTCCTCGCGGGCG
Source organism: uncultured Actinomycetota bacterium (assembly GCA_963768905.1). Classification (GTDB taxonomy): domain Bacteria; phylum Actinomycetota; class Actinomycetes; order Propionibacteriales; family Nocardioidaceae; genus Nocardioides_B. The sequence continues at coordinate 606,039 of CAVYJQ010000005.1, forward strand.
ATCGCGTCGGCTTCACGGAGGATCTCGAGCCGGTCGTGCGTGACCTCGCCGATGATCCGGATGCCGAGACCGGGGCCGGGGAACGGGTGCCGCCACACGATCTCCGCCGGCAGGCCGAGCTGCTCGCCGACCAGTCGGACCTCGTCCTTGAACAGCGTGCGCAGCGGCTCGACCAGCGAGAACTCGAGGTCGTCGGGGAGGCCGCCCACGTTGTGGTGCGACTTGATGTTCGAGGTGCCGGCACCGCCGCCGGACTCGACGACGTCGGGGTAGAGCGTGCCCTGGACGAGGAACTCGACCTTCTCGCCGTGCGCTGCTGCGTCGCCGACGATCTCGACCTCGGCGGCCTCGAAGACCCGGATGAACTCGCGGCCGATGATCTTCCGCTTCTCCTCCGGGTCGACCACGCCGGCGAGTGCACCCAGGAACCGCTCCTCCGCGTCGACGACGTGCAACGAGACGCCGGTCGCGGCGACGTAGTCGCGCTCGACCTGCTCGGCCTCGCCCTTGCGCAGCAGGCCGTGGTCGACGAAGACGCAGGTGAGCCGGTCACCGATAGCCCGCTGGACGAGTGCTGCGGCCACCGCCGAGTCGACGCCACCGGAGAGGCCGCAGATGGCGCGCTTGTCGCCGATCTGCTCGCGGATCCGCTCGATCTGCTCCTCGACGATGTTGACCATCGTCCAGGTCGGCCGGCAGCCGGCGATGTTGAGCAGGAAGTGGCTCAGCACGGCCTGGCCGTGCTCGGTGTGCATCACCTCGGGGTGCCACTGGACCCCGGCCATCCGGCGCTCGAGACTCTCGAACGCCGCTACCGGAGTGGCGTCCGTGCTGGCCAGGACGGAGAAGCCCTCGGGGGCCGCGACGACCGAGTCGCCGTGGCTCATCCAGACCCGGTGCTCGGTCGGCACCTCGGCCAGCAGCGTGCCCGGCTGCAGCACCGTGACCGGCGTGCGCCCGTACTCGGATCGGCCGGTACGGCGCACCTCGCCGCCGAGGTTGAGCGCCATCGCCTGGAAGCCGTAGCACATGCCGAACACCGGCACCCCGGCCTCGAAGATCGCGCCGTCGACGTTCGGTGCGCCGGGCTCGTACACCGAGGACGGTCCCCCGGAGAGCACGATCGCCTTGGGGTTGCGCGCGAGCATCTCCTCGACCGGCATCGTGTGCGGCACGATCTCGGAGTAGACGCGGGCCTCGCGGACGCGGCGGGCAATGAGCTGGGCGTACTGCGCCCCGAAGTCGACGACGAGAACCAGGTCGTGTTCGGTGGTCACCGGATGCCTTTCGCAGGCTGGAAGCTGGGGGCCGCCGCGGAACGTGGCGGAGCCCGCAGTCTACCGAGCGCCGACGGCCTCTCCTTCGGGGCCGCCGACCGCCGAAAATCGGCATCGAAAAGTCCCGGAAATTACGTAAAGAAAACGAATCTTTTCTCCGATCTCGCGTAACCCTGCCTGAGCGAAGTCGTTGATGTGGCAGAGGTCCGGTGGCTTTGCTCCCTCCCAGGCCGGATCTCTTTCTGTCCAGGCAGCTGCGTGGACTCCTCAGGGCCCGACCCTCCCTCCCTCCCCGGTCGGGCCCTGAGCCATTTCCCGGGCAATCTCCTGGGCCCGCACGCAGAACACCCCGCTCCGCGCAGAGGCGGGCGGGGTGGTCCAGGCCGGTCAGGCCGCCTGGCTCAGGACACGGCGACGATCGGCAGCCGCAGCGCAGCGGGCGCCTCGTCGGGCACTGCCGGGTGGCGCGGCCGCACCGGGTCGATCCGCTCGTAGCCCTTGGTGGTGGCGGGGCGCGGGTCGGCCTCGCCCTTGTTCGGCCAGTACGCCATCGCGCGCTCCGCCTGCGCGGTGATCGTCAGTGACGGGTTCACGCCCAGGTTGGCGCTGATCGCGGACCCGTCGACGACGTGCAGACCCGGGTAGTTGTGCACCCGCTGGAACGGGTCGATCACACCCGAGTCGGCGTCGAGCCCGATCGCGCAGCCACCGATGAAGTGCGCGGTGAGCGGGCGGTTGAACGGCTCGCCGATCGAGCCACCGGCGCGCCCGCCGATCACCGCCGCCATCCGGCGTACCGCTTCGTTGCCGACCGGGATCCAGGTCGGGTTCGGCCGCCCGTGGCCCTGTCGGGACGACATGTACCGGCGGCGCGTGAACGGGATCTTCTTCGTGTACGTCGTGATCGAGTTGTCGATGCTCTGCATCACCAGCGCGATCACGGTGCGCTCCGACCAGTGCTTCATGTCGTACAGGTCGAGGACGTTGAGCTTGTCTCGCCAGATCTCCTTGAGCCAGACCTGCCAACGGGGCGCGGGCCCGTCGCCGTCGGTCAGCACGGTCTGCAGCAGCGCCATCACGTTGCTGCCCTTGCCGTAGCGCACCGGCTCGATGTGGGTGTCGGCGTCCGGGTGGAAGCTCGAGGTGATCGCGATGCCCTTGCTGTAGTCCACCGTGGTGTCCGGGGCGAGCGCCCCGAGGATGGACTCGGAGTTGGTCCGCGACAGGAACCCGAGACGGTCCGACAGCCGGGGCAGCCGCCCCTCGTCGCGCATCCGGTGCAGCAGTCGCTGGGTGCCGAGCGCCGAGGCAGAGAACACGACCTGCTCGGCGGTCAGGGTGCGCGTCGCCGTACGACGGCGGGCCTTCGCCTTGGTGAACCGCACGGTGACGTCGTACCCGCCATCCGCGCGCGGCTCGACCTCGGTCGCCGTCGTGAGCGGCAGCACCTTCGCGCCGTTCTGCTCGGCGAGGTAGAGGTAGTTCTTCACGAGGGTGTTCTTGGCGTTGTGGCGGCAGCCGGTCATGCACTCACCGCAGCCGACGCACGTGGTGCGGGCCGGGCCGGCGCCCCCGAAGTACGGGTCGTCGACGGTCTCGCCGGGCTGGTCGGCGGGGCCGCCGAAGAAGACCCCGACCGGGGTGGGGTGGAAGGTGTCGCCGACCCCCATGTCGTTGGCGACCTTCTCCATCACGTCGTCCGATGCCGTACGCAGCGGGTTCTCGACCACGCCGAGCATCCGCTTCGCCTGGTCGTAGTACGGCGCCAGCTCGTCGCGCCAGTCGGTGATGTGCTTCCACTGCGGGTCGTCGTAGAACGGCGCCAGCGGTTCGTAGAGGGTGTTGGCGTAGACCAGCGAACCGCCGCCGACGCCCGCCCCGGAGAGGATCAGGCAGTCCTTCAGCGCGTCGATCCGCTGGATGCCGTAGCAACCCACCTCGGGGCGGAACAGGTAGCGCTTGAGGTCGAACGAGGTCGCGGCGAAGTCCTTGTCCTCGAAGCGCGCGCCGGCCTCGAGCACGCCGACCTTGTAGCCCTTCTCGGTCAGCCGCAGCGCCGCGACCGAGCCGCCGAAGCCGGAGCCGATGACGAGGACGTCGAAGTCGTACGTTCCTGACGTCATCGTCACTTCCTTCCGAGCTTCTTCATGATCCGCAGGTTGGCCGTCATCACCTTGGCGTAGTGCTCGTCGCTCATCCCGAGCATCGGGGCGAACCGGATCACCCGCTGGGTGGCCACGGACTGCGACTCGGTGTACCGGTGGATGCCCTCAGCCCCCTGGCGGCGTCCCAGGCCCGACTGGCGCATGCCACCCATCGGCGAGTCGATGCTGGCGAACGTCGCACCGAAGGCCTCGTTGACGTTGACGGTGCCGCACTTGATCTGGCGGGCCATCGCCCGGCCGCGCTTGCCGTCCTGCGTGTAGATCGAGGCGTTGAGGCCGTACTCACCCTCGTTGGCGCGGGCGATGGCGTCAGCCTCGTCGTGGAAGCGGTACAGCGCGACCACCGGCCCGAAGGTCTCGTGGCCGAAGCAGGTCATGTCCGGAGTGACGCCCTCGAGGATGGTCGGCTCGTAGAAGTACGGGCCGAGGTCGGGGCGGGCCCGGCCGCCGGCGAGCACGCGCGCGCCCTTGGCCTTCGCGTCCTCGACGTGCGCCGTGACGGTGTCGAGCTGGTCCTGCGAGATCAGGGAGCCCATGTCGCTGCCCCAGTCGAGCCCGGGCTTGAGCACCATCGCCTTGGTGCGCTCGACGAACCGCGACACGAAGCGGTCGTAGACCTGGTCGGCGATGAACATCCGCTCCATCGAGACGCAGAGCTGCCCGGCGTTGGAGAAGCAGGCCCGGACCGCCCCCTCGGCGGCATTGTCGAGGTGGGCGTCGCGCAGGACCAGGATCGGGTTCTTGCCGCCCAGCTCGAGCGAGCAGCCGATCAGCCGCTCGCCGCACTGCTTCGCGATCAGCCGCCCGGTCGCGGTCGACCCGGTGAAGCAGATGTAGTCGGCGCGCTTGATGATCTCGGTGCCGATCACGCTTCCGGGGCCGGCCACGACCTGCCAGAGGTCGGCCGGGAAGCCGGCTTCGACGAGCAGCTGCTTGCCCAGCAAGGCCGACAACATCGTCTGCGCGTCGGGCTTCGCGACGACCGCGTTGCCCGCCATCAGCGCAGGCAGGCCGTCACAGATCGCCATCGTGAAGGGGTAGTTCCAGGGCGAGATGATGCCGACGATCCCCTTGGGGATCTGGTTCACTTCGACGCGGGTCAGGGCCGGGACGACGCCGGCCTTGCGCGTGGTCGCGAGGTGTTCCTCGCCAGTGCGTGCGTAGTACCGAGCAGTGAGGGCGATGTGCATCGGCTCGTCGAAGGCGTGCTTGCGCGCTTTCCCCGACTCCCACCCGATCAGGTCGATGATCTCGGCCTGTCGGTCGAGGATCAGGTCGTGCAGGGCGAGCATGCAGGACGCCCGGTGCTCCAGCGACGTACGGGCCCAGGCGCGCTGAGCCTTGCGGGCTCGCTCGAACGCCTCGTCGACGTCCGCGGCGTTCGACTGCGGGATCATTCCGAGCGGCTGGCCGTTGAACGGGCAGTACGACGCGACACTCTCCCCCGTGCTCGACACCACGTGGTCGGTGAGGGCGCGCACGTACGACGGCTCCAGGGCGTACGACGCGGTGAGGTCGGTGCCGGGGTCGAGCACGTCGGCGGTCGGGAGGCCGGACGTGTCCGAGGGGTCAGGCTGGGGGTTCATATACCGAGAGTATGTGACGGCAGTCTCAGTGGCTACCCCCTGGTAACCGGCGTCTCAGAGCCTGGTCGAAGCGGCACGCAGACGTGAGAGCGAGATCACCCGCCTGTAACGACTTATACCCCTGATTGGTCCCTACATGTCCGCTACTCTGGAAACAACGCAAACCCACCTCGGCTTCGTCCACACGGACATGGAGCCACAGACTTCAAGGAAAGATGCCGTCATGTCCACCGGGCAGGCCCCCTCCCTCATGCTCGACCTCGCCGCTTCGCACATGCGTGACCGTCAGCGTCTCGCGCGCGAGCGCGCCGACCGCGCGTCGGTCCGTCGCAGCCGACTCTTCGCCGTTCCCGCCACTCGCGGGCGGTGAATCAGGCGGCCCCTCCGCGGGCCGCAACAGACGCCAACGGGCGCCGAGGGCAGTTGCCCTGGCGCCCGTCTTGCTGTGCAGCCGGCGTTGCTTGGACACGGTCATCCGGTGCCGCCGAAGCCCGAGACGGTCCGACGGTCCCGCGCGACCGTGCCTGGATGAGCCTGTCCTCGCCCCGGCGGGACCACAAGCCGGAAGTCTGTGCACTGCACAACTCGGCAGCACTCAGGCGTCGAGCGTGACCCGGCTCCGAAAGCCGAGGTCGGGCAGACGGTCCGCAGCGAAGCGATGCCGGGCACGGACCCGCAACACCTCGGTGGGGTCGAGGTCGGCACAGGCGATCCCCGGGCCCGATCCCGCCCGAGCCAGCGCCGTGCCTTCCGGGTCGTAGACGGCGCTCCCGCCACTGAACTCCGCCTCGCCGCATTGACCGACCAGGCCGGAGAAGACCACGTAGAACCCGTTCTCGAGCGCACGCACCGGGTAGTACAGGTCGCGGCGGTGCTCGGAGCCCACGACGTACGCCGCCGGCACCAGGTAGGCCGTCGCGCCGTCGGCTGCCGCGGCGCGGGCGTGCTCGGGGAAGCAGCCGTCGTAGCAGACGCCGAGTCCGAGCTCCCACCCGTCGACGACGATGGATGCGCCGTGGTCTCCGGGGCTGAAGAACGCGCGCTCATCGGAGAACAGGTGCTGCTTGTCGTACGGCGCCGTGACGGCGCCATCCGCACCGACCACCACCACCGACAAGGTCGTCCGATCCGTCGAGCGGCGCACCGCTGCCGAGGCGACCACCACGACCGACCGCGTGGAGGCGACCTCCTGCAACGGGGCCAGCCGCTCGTCGTCGACGTCGATGACGTGATGCGGCGTCCACACCGCCGCGTCGTACCCGGTCAGGAAGAGCTCCGGGAGCACCGCGACCCGGGCGCCGTCCGCGGCTGCCGCCTCGACCAGGCTCACCGCCGTGTCGACGTTGGCCGCGACGTCACCGGGCACGGAGGCCGCCTGAGCCGCCGCCACCCGAAGGGTGCCGCGCGGGTCAGACGAGGCCGTCACTGGACGACGACTTCGACCCGCTGGAACTCCTTGAGCTCGGTGTAGCCGGTCGTGGCCATCGCACGACGGAGGGCGCCCACGAGGTTCATCGTGCCGTCCGCGACGCGGGAGGGGCCGAACAGGATCTCCTCGAGCGTGCCCACCGTGCCGATCTCGATCCGCTCGCCACGCGGCAGGTGCGCGTGCCAGGCCTCCGACCCCCAGTGGAAGCCCTTGCCCGGCGCATCGGAGGCGCGGGCCAGCGGCGAGCCGATCATCACGGCGTCCGCACCGCACGCGATCGCCTTCGCGACGTCGCCGGAGCGACCGATCGACCCGTCGGCGATCACGTGTACGTAGCGGCCGCCGGACTCGTCGAGGTAGTCGCGCCGCGCAGCCGCCACGTCGGCGACCGCACTGGCCATCGGCACCTCGATGCCGAGCACCGTGCGGGTGGTGTGCGCCGCGCCGCCGCCGAAGCCGACCAGGACGCCGGCCGCGCCGGTGCGCATCAGGTGCAGAGCAGCCTGGTACGTCGCGCAGCCACCGACGATCACCGGGACGTCGAGCTCGTAGATGAACTCCTTGAGGTTCAGCGGCTCCGACTGCCCGGAGACGTGCTCCGCCGAGACCGTCGTACCGCGGATGACGAACATGTCGACGCCCGCGTCGACGACCGTCTTGAAGTAGTCCTTGGTGCGCTGCGGCGACAGCGACCCGGCGACGGTGACGCCGGCCTCACGCATCTCGCGCAGCCGCTCGGTGATCAGCTCGGGCTTCACCGGCTCGGCGTAGATCTCCTGAAGGCGCTGCGTCGCCTGGGGGCCCTGCAGCTCGGCGACCTCCGCGAGCAGGTCGCTCGGGTCGTCGTACCGGGTCCACAGGCCCTCGAGGTCGAGCACGCCGAGGCCACCGTGCTTGCCGAGCGCGGCCGCGGCCTGCGGCGACATCACGGAATCCATCGGCGCGGCCATGATCGGCAGCTCGAACCGGTACGCGTCGATCTGCCAGGCGACCGACACCTCCTCCGGGTCGCGAGTGCGTCGCGACGGCACGATGGCGATGTCGTCGAAGGAGTACGCCCGGCGCCCGCGCTTCGCGCGCCCGATCTCGATCTCTTGCATGCGGTCCTCTCGGTGTCGAGCGTGCTGCTCGGTGAACTGGGCCGGGGTCGACTAGCGACCGGTGTAGTTGGGCGCCTCTACGGTCATCTGGATGTCGTGCGGGTGGCTTTCCTTGAGGCCGGCCGAGGTGATCCGGACGAACCGGCCCCGCTCCTGCAGCTCACGAATGTTGCGCGCGCCGACGTAGAACATCGACTGCGCCAGGCCGCCGATCAGCTGGTGCGCGACCGCGGACAGCGGGCCGCGGTAGGCAACTTGACCCTCGATGCCCTCGGGCACGATCTTGTCGTCGCTGACCACGTCGGCCTGGAAGTAGCGGTCCTTGGAGTAGGACTTCTTGCCCCGCGAGGACATCGCGCCGAGCGACCCCATGCCCCGGTAGGACTTGTACTGCTTGCCGTTGAAGAACACGAGTTCGCCCGGGCTCTCCTCGCAGCCGGCGAGCAGCGAGCCGACCATCACCGTGTCGGCACCGGCCACCAGCGCCTTGGCGATGTCGCCCGAGTACTGGAGGCCGCCGTCGCCGATCACCGGCACGCCGGCTGCCTTGCAGGCCAGCGCCGCCTCGTAGATCGCGGTGACCTGGGGTACGCCGACCCCGGCCACCACGCGGGTGGTGCAGATCGACCCGGGGCCCACGCCGACCTTGACCGCGTCGGCTCCGGCGTCGACGAGCGCCTGCGCGCCCGCTCGGGTGGCCACGTTGCCGGCGATCACCTGGACGTGGCTGGTTGCCGGGTCCTTCTTCACGCGGCGCACCATGTCGAGCAGCAGCCCGGCATGACCGTGCGCGGTGTCGACGACGAGCACGTCGACCCCGGCCTCGACCAGCGTCGTCGCGCGCTCCCAGGAGTCGCCGAAGTAGCCGATCGCTGCGCCGACCAGGAGCCGGCCCTGCGAGTCGTTGGACGCGTGGGGGAACTGCTCGGACTTCACGAAGTCCTTGACCGTGATCAGGCCGGCCAGCCGGCCCTGGTCGTCGACGAGCGGGAGCCGCTCGCGCTTGTGCTTCCGCAGGATCGCCGTCGCGTCGTCGCGGCTGATGCCCAGCGGTGCCGTGATCAGCGGCATCGGGGTCATCACGTCGCGGACGATCCGGGTGCCCCACTCGGCCACCGGGACGAAGCGCAGGTCGCGGTTGGTGATGATGCCGAGCAGCCGCTGGTCGTCGTCGATCACCGGGAGCCCGGAGACGCGGTACTCGCCGCACTTGTCGTCGAGCTGCTCCAGCGTCGCGTCGGGCCCGATGGTCACCGGGTTGGAGATCATCCCGGTCTGGGTCCGCTTCACCAGGTCGACCTGGTACGCCTGGTCCTCGATCGAGAGGTTGCGGTGCAGCACGCCGATGCCGCCCTCGCGGGCCATGGCGATCGCCATCCGCGACTCGGTCACGGTGTCCATCGCGCTCGAGATGAGCGGGATCCGCAGGTCGATCTCACGGGTCAGTCGAGCGGTGGTGTCCACCTCGCTGGGGATGACGTCCGTCTCGCCCGGCAGCAGCAGCACGTCGTCGTACGTGAGGCCCAGTGCAGCGAACTTGTCCGGAACACCGGCTGAGTTCAGGTCCATGAAGCCCTTCCGAAGGGTGTGGCGTCAGTGCCTCATCCTACCGGCGGAGCACCCGCACCCCCGCCCCGGACGCCCTGGTCAGCTCCCCGCCGGGGTGGACGACGGTACGACGACCGGTTCCGGTCGCGGCGCGGCCGGCCCGAGCGGCGTGATCGCCCGTGTCGACGCGCTGATCAGCAGCTCGTCGCCAGAGCGACGGACCCGCGCCCGGAGCCCCGCAGCGGAGACCAGCGGCACCGCCGCTTCGGAGTCCACTGGTGCCCGCAGGGTGACCTCGACCGCCCCCAGGTCTGCCGCTCGTCGGGCCGCCAACGCGAGCAGCCGGGCCCCGATCCGCTGCCTCTGCCAGCTGTCCTCGACCAGCACCGACAGCTCGCAGCGTCCGTCGACGACCTCGTCCACCGACGCGAAGCCGACGAGCATGCCGTCGACCGAGGCGACCAGGGCGCCGGCCCCGCCCACCAACAGTCGGCGCGCCATCCGCAGGTCCAGCTTGAGCAGCGGCGCCCGGTAATGAGCGTGCACGCTGGCCGGCGTGCACCGGCCCTGCATCTCGATCAGCCCGGCGGTGTCCTCGAGCCCCGCCAGCCGGACGTCCACGCCGCCGGACGGGCCCCCCACCCCCGTCGGGGGGCACGCCGCCGGCTCGTCGACCACCTCGTCGACCACCTCGTCGACCAGGCAAGCGAAGGCAGTCGCGCGGGCATGCTCGGTCGCAGTGAACGGCGCGGTGCGGTGCACCGCCACCCGCTGCGCCCCGACGGTCACCTCCAGCCGGTCGTGCAGAGGAGCGGGCCCGGGTGGCGCAGGCTCGGCGTCGAGCAGCCGCGCGAGCGCAGCCTCCACCGGGTCGGCTCGGTGCAGCACCTGCCGCAACGCCGTCAGGTACCTCGTCGGGCCGTCCATCAGCGACTGCTCGGTGCAGCGTCCGACGCTCACCTGCCGGCCGCCCGCCGACTCGATCAGCGAGGCGACGTCGTGAAGCGCCCACCCGGCCGGCGCGCTCAGCACCAGCTCGTCGGTCACACCGCCGACTCCGGGGAAGATCTGGAGGGCAAGGATGTTGGCGCCCTCCTCGCCGCATCGACGAGCAAGCTCCGCCAGCGCACCCGGCCGGTCCTCCAGCGTCGTCCGCACTCTCCACAGCATTGGGCGCCTCCCCACGAGTAGTCCTTGTCGGACAACTCTCGCCCTGGGACGTTCCAACCGTGCTGCGTTGGTGTTGCGCCGGTGTGAACGCTGTCGAGGTCAGCTGCGCCGGAGCGGATGGTCCTCGAGGTAGCGCAGCGACTTCACCATGTGAACGACGGCACCCGCCTGCGGCTCGTTGCGGAAGGCGACGTTGTCGACGAGCGCACGCATCAGCGCGACGCCGCGACCCATCTCCGAGTCGTCGTCCGGACGATCCGGCACCTCGCCGACGTCGAAGCCACCGCCCTGGTCGACCACGGTGATCGCGCATCGGTTCGCCGACAGCTCGACCTTCACGTCGTAGGTGTCGGTCGCCCCGGCGTGGTCGATCACGTTGGCGCAGGCTTCGGTGATCGCGAGCTGGACGTCGTGGACGTCCTCATCGAGCACGCCGAAGGCCTGGAGTGCCTGGGCCGCGAGCCGGCGTACGACCGGGACGCTGACGCTCTCGCGGGGAAGCGCGACGGACAGATCGAGATGCGGAACGGTGTCGACCGGCTTGGCCGCCCGGGGTGGCCAGTAGTACGGCTGCCCCTCGCCCTTCTCGGTGTCCTCCGGGCGCAGCAGCACCTGGAGGTGACACTCGGGGTCGCCCGAGACGAGCGTCTCGTCGAGGAGGACGGTCGCCTTGCCGTGCACCTTCGCTGCGAGCTGGCCTGCGAGGCCGGAGGACACATGGCACAGCGAGGAACCGGCACCCTGCGGCGACACGAACGGGCACCGGGTCACGGCGAGCTCGACCCGGTCGTCGTCGACCGCCACCACGTAGGCCTCGCTGCCCAAGGCCGCATGCAGCCGGACGAACGACTCGGCGACGGTCTCGCCGGAGAGCTGGTCGTCGCCGACGCCGGCGTTCGCGATCAGGGCACCCGCGATCGCGGCAGCCTGGGGTGCCGACGCTGACGGGTGTGCCTCGATCGCCGTGGCCAGGGCGATGGCGACAGTGGCCGCGCCTTGCGTCTCGGGGTCGAGGGTGCTCTCGGCCACCGGGGGCGGCCCTGCCTCGAAGGTGTGCTGGCTTCGTCGTACGACGGGCAGCTCGCGGCTGGTCAGGCGTTGATGCGGCAGGGCCCGGACCATCGCGCGGTGGCGCGCGGACACGGGCTGCCCCACCGGAACCTCGGCCGTCGCCGAGTGGCCGTCGTCGAGGGTGGACACCTCGAGCACGGGCTGCGCCGACGTCCACTCGAGTCGCACGTGCAGGTGCCGACCCTCGGCCGACCGCGCGGCCTGCTCCACGATCTGGGGAACCTCGCCCACAGCGGCCGACACCTCGGCCGGCTCGACGGCGTGCCTCTTCAAGTGCTCCTCGAGGAGCTCCATGGCCTGGCGGGTCGCCAGGCCAGGGTCGCGGGAGTCGATGAGCCAGTCCACGAGAACCCCCTGACCAGTGCACGGGAACGTCCCGTCGCCTCAGAGTGCCCGGCCCCCGAATGCCGCAAACCGGCTCCGGTGTGAAACCTCACACAACGGACGAACGCCGCCCGGAAACCCGGGCGGCGTTCGTGTGCGTGCGTTGGTGCGAGACCAGCGACTCGATCAGTGGCCGTGACCGTGACCGTGGCCCGCGGAAGCGGGCGCGTCGTCGTCGTCCTCGGGCTTCTCGACGACCAGCGTCTCGGTCGTGAGCAGCATGCCCGCGATCGACGAGGCGTTGACCAGCGCCGAACGGGTCACCTTGACCGGGTCGAGGACGCCCTGGGCGACGAGGTCGCCGTACTGCTCGGTGGCGGCGTTGTAGCCCTCGCCGAGCTTGCCCTCGCGGACCTTGGTGACGACGACGTAGCCGTTGACGCCACCGTTCTCGGCGATCCAGCGCAGCGGCTCGTCGGCGGCCTTGCGGACGATCTTGACGCCCATCGCCTCGTCGCCGGTGAGGCCGAGGCCGTCCTCGAGCACCGACACCGCGTGAACGAGAGCGGAACCGCCACCGGCGATGATGCCCTCTTCGATCGCGGCGCGCGTCGCGGAGACGGCGTCCTCGATGCGGTGCTTCTTCTCCTTGAGCTCGACCTCGGTGGCCGCGCCGACCTTGACGACGCAGACGCCGCCGGCCAGCTTGGCGAGGCGCTCCTGGAGCTTCTCGCGGTCCCAGTCGGAGTCGGTGTTCTCGATCTCCGCCTTGATCTGGTTGACCCGACCCTCGACGGCGGCGTGGTCGCCCCCGCCCTCGACGATCGTGGTGTTGTCCTTGGTGATCGTGACGCGGCGGGCCTGGCCCAGCACGTCGAGACCGACCTGGTCGAGCTTGAGACCGACCTCGGGGCTGACCACCTGGCCGCCGGTCAGGATCGCGATGTCCTGCAGCATGGCCTTGCGACGGTCACCGAAGGCCGGAGCCTTCACGGCGGCGGCGGTGAAGGTGCCGCGGATCTTGTTCACGACCAGCGTCGACAGGGCCTCGCCCTCGACGTCCTCGGCCAGGATGAACAGCGACTTGCCGGCCGCGATGACCTTCTCGAGCAGCGGGAGCAGCTCGGAGATCGCCGAGATCTTGCCCTGGTGAAGCAGGATGTACGGGTCGTCGAGGACGGCCTCCATCCGCTCCGCGTCGGTCACGAAGTACGGCGAGATGTAGCCCTTGTCGAACTGCATGCCCTCGGTGAAGTCGAGCTCGGTGCCCATGGTGTTGGACTCCTCGACGGTGATGACACCGTCCTTGCCGACCTTGTCGAACGCCTCGGCGAGCAGCTCGCCGATGTGCGCGTCACGCGAGGAGACGGTGGCGACGGCAGCCATGTCGGCCTTGTCGTCGACGTCGCGAGCAGCGCTGCGAAGCGCCTCGCCGACAGCCTCGACGGCCTTGTCCATGCCGCGCTTGAGGCTCATCGGGTTCGCACCGGCGGCGACGGCGCGCAGGCCCTCGTGGACCATCGCCTGGGCCAGCACGGTGGCGGTGGTGGTGCCGTCACCCGCGATGTCGTTGGTCTTGGTGGCAACTTCCTTGGTGAGCTGCGCACCCAGGTTCTCGAACGGGTCGTCGAGCTCGACCTCACGGGCGACGGTGACACCGTCGTTGGTGATGGTCGGCGCGCCCCACTTCTTGTCCAGGACGACGTAGCGGCCCTTGGGGCCGAGCGTCACCTTCACGGCGTTGGCGAGGGCGTCCACGCCACGCTCGAGTGAGCGACGTGCGTGCTCGTCGAACTCCAGAATCTTCGGCATCTGAGTCGATGCTCCTTCGTGTCAGGTGTCGTGGTGGCCGTGCCGCAGCGCGACCGGCTGTTGGATCTAAAGCGACCAGCCCCGGTAGCCCGAACCAGCCAGGTGAATCCTGGTCGAGGGGCCAGCCGGGGCTGAGTCGATGGTGCGTGGTGCGGCTAGGTCAGCCGATGACAGCGAGCACGTCGCGCGCCGACAGGATGAGGAACTCCTCGCCGGAGTACTTCACCTCGGTGCCGCCGTACTTGCTGTAGATGACCTTGTCGCCGACGTTCACGTCGAGAGGCACGCGGTTGCCGTTGTCGTCGACACGGCCCGGACCGATGGCCAGGACCTCGCCCTCCTGGGGCTTCTCCTTGGCGGTGTCCGGGATGACCAGGCCGGAAGCCGTGGTCTGCTCCGCGTCGAGCGGCTTGACGACGATGCGGTCCTCGAGAGGCTTGATGTTGACCGACACTGTGTCGACCTCCACTTTCCCGTTGATCTGCGAGAGACGGTTGGCACGCAGCGCCACCGTGAGGTGGCCCTGTGTGGGATTCGCCCTTGGTTCACACACGCCGTCGCGGGGGTCGTGTGCTTCGCAAGCGCTGGCACCCTCCAGGGGAGAGTGCTAACGGCGAATCTATGCCCGGATTAGCACTCGGTCAAGTCGAGTGCCAGACTCGAACCATGGACCTCGAGTCGTTCCGCTGGCTGCTCAGCGCCGACGGCCAGCGGCTGCTGGCCCGCGCCGAACAGGTGTACGACGACCAGGCGGGCGACCCGCTCAGGACCAGCACCGTGCTGCGCCGCGACGGCGGCCTCGACGCCACCGCCGACCAGGTCGCAGCAGCCCTCACCCAGGTCCAGCTGCGTCGCCGGGCTGAGGCGAAGTTCGGCGAGCTGGCCCGGGCCATGTACTTCACCCCGGACGGGCTCGAGCAGGCCACCCGGCTCCGGGTCGCCGAGCACCGCGCCAACCGGGTGGCTCTCGCCGCGCCGGCATCGGTGCTCGACGTCGGCTGCGGGATCGGCGGCGACCTCGTGGCCTTCGCCCGGGCCGGGCTCACCGTCGCCGGCATCGAGCTCGACCCACTTCGCGTGGAGGTCGCGCGGGCGAACCTGGCCGCGCTGGGGCTCGGCGGCGCGGTGCAGGAGCTGTCGGCCGAGGCGCTGGACCTCTCCGGCTTCGGCGTCGTCTTCGCCGACCCGGCCCGTCGAAACGCCGCCGGTCGGGTCTTCGACGTCGACGGCTGGTCGCCCCCGTGGCCGTTCGTGCAGCAGCTGTTCACGCGGCCGTCCGCCGTGAAGGTCGCCCCCGGTATCCCCCATGCGCTGGTTCCGGACGACGTCGAGGCGGAGTTCGTCAGTGACCACGGCGACGTCAAGGAGGCCGTGCTCTGGTCGTCGTACCTGGCCACTGCCCACCGCCGCGCCACCGTCATCCGCGAGGGTGGGCTGGCCAGCCTGACCGACGAGGACGACCCCGGTGAGCGCAACCTCCGCTCGGTGGGTCGGTTCTTCTACGAGCCGGACGGCGCCGTGATCCGCGCCGGCCTGGTCACCGCCGTCGCCGCGATCGTGGACGGCGGCCTGGTCGACGAGCACATCGCCTACGTCACCTCGGACACTGCGACCGCAACGCCGTTCGCGCGCGGGTACGAGGTGCTCGAGGAGCTGCCGTTCAAGGAGAAGCCCCTCAAGGCGGCGCTCCGCGAACGCGGCGTCGGGCGACTGACGATCAAGAAGCGCGGCGTGGACGTCGTCCCCGAGGAGCTCCGCAAGCGGCTGGCTCTCAGCGGCGACGCGGAAGCCACCCTGGTGATGACGCGCGTGGCCGGCAAGGGCACCGCCCTGCTGGTGCAGCCGCTCTGACGTTCAGCAGCCGTCGCGGGGGACGCCGTGCACCGTGACGGGGAGCCGCCCGGGGGCAGACCGCCGTCCGAGGAGCACCTCCACGAGCGCGCGCATCGCCCCCGTTGTCTGGCCGAACGTCGCGAGCTTGGCGACGCGCGCCTTGCTCGCACCCAGCACGTAGGGCGTGTCGGTGGCGACCACGACGTCGCCGCGGGCCGGCTTGCCGTGGAAGCCGATCAGCCGCACCGTCGTACCGCGTCGTGGGGCCACGCGCAGGCCTGCCGCAGCTGCTGCGGCCTTGAACCGGGCGACGGCGGTGGCCGACCCGGTGACCCGGACCCGCTTGCCGACGAGCCTTCCTGAGCAGGGGCCCGCCACCGAGGTCACGGCCGCGGCCGACCAGCGAGCCGACACCCCGGCCGACGATCCGAGCGGCCGGGGCTTCAGACCCTGCGCGCGTTGGTGCAGGAGCAGGGCCACGTGCCGGGTCGCCGCCTGCACCAACCGCTCGGACGACAGCCGACCCTCGCGCACGGCACGGACGATCCCGTCCCGGGCGTCGCGCGGCGACGGCGGCATCAGCACGACGTCAGCCCCGGCCCGCAGTGCCCGGACGGCGCTCCGCGCGCTGGAGTTCCGGGCAGTGACGGCCCGCATGTTCATCGCGTCGGTCACCACCAGACCGTCGAACCCGAGCCGGTCGCGCAGCTGCGCCGGTCACCACCTTGCGCGACAGCGTCGCCGGTACGCCGGGGTCCACCGCGCGGAGGTCGATGTGGCCGACCATCACGCTCGGCAGCCCGGCTTCGATGGCGGCCCGGAAGGGCACGTAGTCGCTGGCCTCGAGCTGGCGCACCGACCGGCGCTGGACAGGCAGCGTCAGGTGGCTGTCGGCACTCAGCGAGCCATGACCAGGGAAGTGCTTGAGCGCCGGTACGACGCCGGACGACGAGAAGCCGCGGGCCGAAGCAACTGCATGCTGGGCCACCATCCGGGGCCTGGAGCCGACCGAGCGCGACCCGATCACGGGATCGACCGCGCCCACCGTGACGTCGGCGACCGGCGCGTAGTCGCCGGTGAACCCGAGGCCCGCCAGCTCGCCGCCGATCGCTGCACCCGCGGCTCGTGTCAGCCTCGGCTGCCCGGCGGCGCCGGCGGTCATGAAGGCCGGGAACCGGGTGCCCGTGGTGACCCGCTCGACGTTGCCGCCTTCCTGGTCGACCGTGATCGTGACCGGGAACCTCCGCCCCGCGGTTTTGGCCGCACGCTGCACGGCACGGTTGGAGCGACGGATCTGATCCGAGCCGCTGACGTTGTCCGCGAAGATCACGATGCCGCCGAGGTGCAGCCGGTTCACCAGCGTCGTGGGCGGTGCCGTGCCGGCGTACTTCGCGACGATCACCTGGCCGGCCCGTTCGCGCAGCGACAGGTCACCGACGAGCCGGCGGGCACGCTCGATCTCGTCGGCGGTCGGGCCCCACCCGGTGTCGATCGGCAGGGGTTCGGTGCGCGCGGTGCCGCCTCGTTCGGCGGCCAGCGCCCAGGCGCGCGGAGCAGCGTCGTCGACGAGCACCTGTGCCGCGAGTACGGCGCTCGGCGGGTCGGCAGGTTCGGACGCCGCGCCGTCGCACGAGGACAGGACGAGCACTGCCGCGACCGACGCCGCGACGTGACGCCCCACCGACCTCGTCCGTCTCACCGTTCCAAGTGTGCTGCAGGACCAGGTCCGTGGAGGGGTCAGGGCGCCACCACCAGCGCCGACCGGGGCGGGACCGTCACGCTGCCGCCGTCGATCTCGACGCCTGGCTCCCAGCTGAGCAGCACGCTGCCCGAGGCCGGTGTGGTCCACGGCGCGTCGCCGAGGTTGGCCAGTACGACGTGCTCGCCACGGCGCACCTCCATCCGCCGTGCCTCGGCGTCCCAGCGGGCCTCGACCCGGGTCAGGTCGCCGTCGCGGAGGTCCGGCACCTCCCGGCGCGCGCGGAGCAGCTCGCGGTACCAGTTCAGCAGCCGGGTGTGCGGCTCGCGATCGGGTTCGCTCCAGTCGAGCGTGGAGCGGTTCACGGTGGCGGGGCGCTGCGGGTCGGGGACCTCGCTCGCGCGCCAGCCGTGCTCCGCGAACTCCTCGCGACGGCCCTCGCGGACCGCATCTGCGAGCTCCGGGTCCTGGTGGTCGGTGAAGTACTGCCACGGGGTGGTGGCGCCCCACTCCTCCCCCATGAACAGCATCGGCGTCCACGGCGAGGTCAGCAGCAAGGCGGCGCCGGCGGCGAGCAGGCCCGGGTCGAGGCTGGCCGAGAGCCGGTCGCCGGCAGCGCGGTTGCCGACCTGGTCGTGGGTCTGCAGCGACGCGACGAACCTCCAGCCGGGCACCGTGGACCGGTCGACCGGGCGTCCGTGCGACCGGCCACGGAACGCCGAGTAGGAGCCGTCGTGGAAGAACGGCGAGCACATCACCTTCGGCAGCGCCGCGGGGTCGGCGAAGTCCTCGTAGTAGCCCTGCGTCTCGCCGGTCAACGCGACGTGCAGCGCGTGGTGCACGTCGTCGGCCCACTGCCCGTGCAGGCCCAGGCCTCCGACGGTGTCACCGTCTCCGCGCGGCGTCACGGTGCCCACGTCGTTCCGGTCGGACTCCGCCACCAGCCACACCGCACGGCCGGCTTCGGCTCCGAAGGCGTCGACCTCGCTCGACAGCTCCTCGAGCACATGGACGGCGCGGCCGTCCTTCAGCTCGTGGACCGCGTCGAGCCGGAGCCCGTCGATGTGGAAGTCGCGCAGCCACTGCAGCGCGTTGTCGATCACCCAGCGACGTACGGCGTCGCTACCGGGCGCGTCGAGGTTCAGCGCCTGCCCCCAGGGGGTGGAGTGGGTGTCGGTCAGGTAGGGCCCGAACTCCGGCAGCACGTTGCCGTCGGGGCCGAGGTGGTTGTAGACGACGTCGAGGCAGACGCCGAGACCGAGCCGGTGCGCCTCGTCGACGAACCGCTGCAGCGCCTCGGGGCCGCCGTACGGCTCGTGGACGGCGTACGGCGCCACCCCGTCGTACCCCCAGCCGTGCTCGCCCGGGAACGGCGCGACCGGCATCAGCTCGACCACAGTGACGCCCAGGTCGACGAGGTGCCCGAGGTGCTCGGCGGCCGCGTCGAGGGTGCCGCGCCTGGTGAACGTGCCTACGTGCAGCTCGTAGAGGACGGCGCCGTCGAGCGGGACACCCGACCAACCGGAGTCCGACCACGCGAAGGCGCCCGGGTCGTACAGGGCGGACGGCCCGTGCGGCCCGTCGGGGAGGCGCAGCCCGCGCGGGTCGGGCAGCGGAGCCCCGCCGTCGACCGAGAAGGAGTAGCGCGTGCCTACGGGTGCGTCGAGGTCGACCCGCCAGTGCTCGCCGTCCTGCACCATCGCCAGGCGATGTTCATCCGGCGCATCGGGCTCGTCGAGGACGACGTCGACCTGGCGCGCGGCCGGCGCCCAGACCCACAGCTCCGGCATCAGATGTGCACGCGACGCAGCAGCGCGACCGGCATGGTCTCGAACGCGTCGGCGCAACGCACCGCGCCGCCTTCGTGCAGCGACTCGGTGAGCTCGTCACGCCATAAACCGTCGGGGAGCGTGACCGTGTGGTCCTGCCAGCCGCCAGCGACCTCGAGCCGTCGATACGCACGGGTGACCAGCACGGCCACCTCGTCGCCGCGGGTGAAGCCGACGACGTGACGGCTGGTCGCCGACAGCGGCGAGTAGCCCCCGGAGTCGCCGAAGGACTTGCGCAGCTCCTTGCGCAACGCGAGCGCGCGCACGGTCACGTAGAGCTTCTCGTCGTCCAGGTCGCGGGGGCCGCGCGCGACCAGGCTCTCGAGCCGCGTCCGCAGACCGTCGTAGTCGACCGGTCGACGGTTGTCCGGATCCACGAGCGAGAGGTTCACGACCTCGCAGCCCTGGTAGATGTCGGGGGTGCCGGGCAACGTGAGCTGGAGCAGCTTCTGTCCGAGGACCGCCGCCCGGATCGCCTTCCGGTTGTGGTCGACCGCGGTGTCGACGACCGCCTTGAGCCGCCCGCGCTGGTGAGCAGACGAGGCCATCGCCTTGACCCGCGCCTCGTAGCCGGGGTCGCCGTCCACCCAGGCGGTGTGCTGCTTGGCCTCACGGAGAGCCTTGACCAGGTAGTCGTGCAGCCGGTCGATGCTGATCTCGCCGACCCCGAGCAGCGTCTGCCAGAGCAGGTGCGCGGTCGGTCGGTCGACCTCGTACACGTCCGCCGCCTCGGCGAACGCCTCGGAGCAGGCAGCCCACGACACCGCGTCGCCCGCGACCGCGAGCAACCGGGCGCGGACGTCTTCGCTTCGCTTGGTGTCGTGCGTCGACAGCGTCGTCATACCCAGCGGCCAGTTCTGCTGCTGCTCGGCCGCCCAGGTATGCAGCCGCTCCGGACTCGCGTCGTGCAGCAGCCCGGGGTCGCCGCCCACCTCGTTGAGCGCGACCAGCGGGTGCCACCGGTAGAACGTGGTGTCCTCGACCGCCTTCGCCATCACCGGGCCCCAGGTCTGCTGCAGGCGTACGGCGAAGTCCACCTCGGCCGGCTTCGACGGCGACGGCCGAGCGGCGATCTGGAAGAGCGCCTCGATCTCGTCGGAGAGCTCGGGCCGTGCAGCCACCGCTCGGGTGCGCGCGGACTCCAGCCTGGTAAGGGCCTGCAGGTCGGCGGGGCGGCTGGGCCGGGAGTACGCGCGGTAGACGTCCGCCGCGACGAGCAGCTCCACGACGGCCGCCTCGATGCCGGCGGGGTCTGCATCGGGGAGCGCCTCGTGGGCGCGCCTGGCCAACCGGGCACGCTCGGGCCCGAGCAGCCTGGTCACGACCTCGCGCTTGGCCTCGGCGACCTCAGCCTCGAAGTCGTCGCGGCCGCCGGCTCTCGCCCAGGCATCCTCCAGGGCAGGCGCCGAGGTGGGGTCGAGCAACGCTGCCGTGACCGCGCGGAGCGCGTCGTACCCGGTGGTGCCCTCGCAGTGCCACGAGGTGGGTAGCTGCTCGTCGTCCTCGAGGATCTTCTCCACCCAGATCGCGGTGCCGACGCGGGTCGCGCGGCGCAGGTCGCGGAGGTAGCCCTCCGGGTCGGCGAGGCCGTCGGGGTGGTCGATCCGGAAGCCCTCGATCACTCCGCGCTTGTTCAGGTCGAGCAGCACCCGGTGCGTCTCCTCGAAGACGTCGGGGTCCTCGACCCGGACGGCGATCAGCCCGTCGACGTCGAAGAAGCGGCGGTAGTTGAGGACGGTGTCGCGTTCACGCCAGCTCGCGAGCCGGTAGTGCTGTCGGTCGAGTACGGCGCTGACGTCGTCCCCGCTGGTGCCGTCGGCCACCGGGAAGAGATGGTCGTGGTACTTCACCACCTGCTGGCCGTCGTACATGTCGAGGGACAGCTCGCCGTTGGCGACCGCCTTGTCGACGGTGTCGCCGAGCAGCGGGAGTCCGAGCCGACCGTCGCCGGCCTCCCAGTCGATGTCGAACCAGCTCGCGGTCGCTGCGCCACGCCCCTGCGCGAGCAGCTGCCAGACGGCGGGGCTGGCGTGCAGCGGAGCCACCAGCGCCATGTGGTTCGGCACCACGTCGACGATCAGGCCGAGCCCGTGCTGGCGCGCCGTCGATGCGAGCGACTCCAACCCTTCCTGACCGCCCAGCTCACTGCTGATCCGGCTGTGGTCGATCACGTCGTAGCCGTGCTGGGAGCCGGCGACGGCCTGCAACACCGGGGACAGGTAGAGGTGGGTGACGCCCAGATCATCGAGGTACGGGACGGCAGCCTCAGCGTCGGCGAACGTGAAGCCTGCGTGGAGCTGCAGTCGGTAGGTGGCGGTCACGGGCTCTGCTTACCCCCTGCTGTCCGGTCTGACACGTCTGTTGCGATTCAGGCCCTCGTTCAGTGTGCACCACTTCCGCCCTCCGGAACCGGCCCGACGCAGGGAAATGCAACCCGCCCGGCCAGGTTCGCGTCTTGGGGGTGTGCAGGTGGAGAGGATGGTGACGACAGTGGAGCTCGCAACCCAGACGGGGGTGGGGTCCGGGATGACCTCCCGCGACAAGGACGCCGACTTCGAGGCCTACATGCAGGCCCGGCAGCCCAGCCTGCTCCGCACCGCCTACCTGCTCACCGGCGACCAGCACACCGCCGAGGACCTCGTCCAGACCGCGCTCGCGAAGCTGTACCTCTCCTGGGACAAGATCCAACGCCGCGACGTCGTCGACGGCTACGTACGACGGATCCTCGTCAACGAGCACAACTCACTGTGGCGCCGGGCCTGGAAACGACGCGAGGTCAGCACCGACATCGTCCCCGACCGTCCCGCCGACGCTGCCCCCCACGACCTCGGCCAGAGCGCCGCACTGTGGGACTTCGTGCAGACCCTCCCCCGCAAACAACGCGCCGTCGTGGTGCTCCGCTACTACGAAGACCTCAGCGAAGCCGAGATCGCCCAGACCCTCGGAATCTCCGTCGGCACCGTGAAATCCCAAGCCAGCCGCGCCCTCGCCGCACTCCGGGCACGGGTCCACACCGAACCACAACTCACCCGAGACAGGGAGGAGGAGCGATGAGCACCCACGACCAGGGCGACCTACTCGCCCGCGAACTGCGCGAACGCTCCACCACCATCGGCGGACACCCCATCGGCCTCGACGACGTCCGCGGCCGCGCCCGCAGCATCCGACGCCGCCGCAACGCCGCCCGCGGCACCGTCGCCGCCGTCGTGCTCGCCATCGCCGTACCCCTCGGCCTCACCTCAACCGACCTCATCGACACCACCCAACCCGCCCCACCCGCCACGACCGGCACAGTCCAGCCCACGCCCGAAGGCCCGAAGCCGGCGCCGCGACCGGACGGGTCCTTCCCCCTGACCGTGCAGGACCTGCCCCGCGGCGCGGCTGCCGGCATCCCTTACATCGTCGGCCGGGACAACCAGCTGGTCACGACCGGTGCCACGCTCGATCTGCCCGAGCCCTACTCGATGATCACGCCGTACAACGGCGGATGGCTGGCCATCGGCTCTACGCAGTACCCCGGCGACGTGATCATGCTCGATGAGAACTTCGAAGTGACCAACACCCAGCCTGCGGCCGGAGGCCTCCAGCTCGCCGTGAGCGCGGACGGGTCCCGCGTCGCCTACGCCGTCCGCGAGAGCAACAACAAGGTCACGCTCGTCAACGCGCCGACCGACGGGACCGACGTCGTGAGCTGGATGATCGACGTCCCCGGCCGCGAGTCCCTCGACCCGGTGGGCTTCCTCGACAACGACACCGTGGTCTACGCGAGCGACGTCGCTGACGTGATGGGGATCGCCCGCACCGGCGGCACCCTCACCCCTGTCGAGGGCCTACTCCGGATCGACGACGCCTCGGAGGCAACCGGGATGATCTCGGGGCTGGTGTCGTACGGCGACGACGGCGGCTGCTCAGGAGTCATGGACCCCGCATCCGGCGAGCTGTTGTGGCAGAGCTGTGACCACTCGAACCTCCGGTTCAGCCCGGACGGCCAGCTCGTGGTCGCGGCCGCGTCGTACTTCGACGGGCCCGGCTCGCCCACCCTGACGATCCTGGACGCGAGCACCGGACAGGAGGTCGCGCACTTCGCCCAAGAGCCCGGCGCCCCTGCCCCGAAAGTCGTCGGCGTCTCGCAGGCTGCGTGGGAGGACACGGACAGCGTGCTGGCCTACCTCGACGAGGGCAGCGACCAGGCGATCGTCCGGCTCGGCGTCAACGGGTCCATCGAGGCCGCTACTGACGTCGTCACCGCCCCGAGCATGACGGTCGTCATGTGGTTCGCCGAGGTGCCGCGCTGATGACCAGAATGACGGGGTCCGCGGAGCTCGCATCGCAGACGGGGGTGAGGTCCGGGATGACCTCCCGCGACAAGGACGCCGACTTCGAGGCCTACATGCAGGCCCGGCAGCCGAGCCTGCTCCGCACCGCCTACCTCCTCACCGGCGACAAGCACACCGCCGAGGACCTCGTGCAGACCGCGCTGGCCAAGCTGTACCTCTCCTGGGACAAGATCCAGCGCCGCGAAGTCATCGACGGCTACGTACGACGGATCCTCGTCAACGAGCACAACTCGTTGTGGCGGCGCGCCTGGAAGCGTCGCGAGGTCAGCACCGACATCGTCCCTGACCGTCCCGCAGAAACCGCACCCAGCGACCTGGGTCAGAGCGCCGCACTGTGGGAGTTCGTGCAGACCCTCCCCCGCAAGCAACGGGCCGTCGTGGTGCTCCGCTACTACGAAGACCTCAGCGAGGCCGAGATCGCCGAGACCCTCGGGATCTCGGTCGGCACCGTGAAGTCCCAGGCCAGCCGGGCCCTGGCCGCCTTGCGGTCGAGGGTCCACACCGAACCACTACTCACCCGCGACAGGGAGGAGGAGCGATGACCAGCAACGACCAGCGTGACCTCTTGGCGCGCGAGCTTCGCGAACGCTCCACCGCCATCGGCGGACACCCCATCGGCCTCGACGACGTGCGCGGCCGGGCCCGCACCATCCGGCGCCGCCGCAACGCCGTACGCGGCGCGGTCGCCGCGGTCGTGCTCGCGGTCGCTGTACCTGTCGGGCTGACCGCCACCGACCTGATCGACTCCACCCAGCCGTCGCCTGCGCCTCCGGCCTCGACCGGCTCGGTCCAGCCGTCCCCGAGCCCCACGACGCGAGCGGGCGCGACCTTTGCGCTGACCCTCGACCAGGACCCCACCCAGACGGTGTCCGGGGTCTCCTACATCCGCTTCGACGACCGACTGCTGGTCACCGGGAACGACACGCTCGACCTGCCGCAGGGCTACGCGATGCTCACGCGCCTCGATGGCGGTTGGCTGGCCGTCGGCACCGAGCAGTCACCCGAGGACGTGGTGTATCTGGACGGGAACCTCGACGGGTTCCTCGAGGAGAGGCGCACCGAGACGGGAGGTACCACGCTGGCGGTGAGCGCGGACCGCTCCCGGGTGGCCTTCACCGAGCAGCGGGCGCCGGGCCAGGTGACGCTCGTCAATGCCCCCGCCGCCGGTGGCCCGGTAGTCACCTGGACCTTCACCGTCAACAACCCCGACGAGGCCATCGAGCCGGTCGGCTTCCTCGACAACGACCGGGTCGTCTACCAGGACCAGCTCGGGAACGAGATGGGGATCACCCACAACGTCGAAGGCGGGCCGGTCCCGATCGAGGGGTTCCTGCGGCTCGACGACGCCTCCGAGGCGAACGGCCTGGTCTCCGGTCTGGTGTCGTACGGCAACGACGGCGGCTGCTCAGGCGTGATGGACCCCGACACCGGCGAGCTGCTCTGGAAGAGCTGCGACCACTCCGGGCTCGAGTTCAGCCCCGACGGCCGCCACGTCACGGCGCTCGCGTCGTACTTCGACGGGCCCGGGTCGTCGAGCGTCTCGGTGCTCGACGCCCGCACCGGTGAGCCTGTGGTGACCTTCGCCGGCGAGGGCCGCACCGTGGTCGGCGTCTCCCAGGTGGTCTGGGAGGACGACGGCAGCCTGCTGATCATCTTTGCCGAAGGCAACGAGGTGGGCATGGTGCGCGCGCGGCTGGACGGGTCGATGGAGAAGATGATGGACCCGATCCGGGTGACCGACATGTCGATGCCGATCTGGTTCGCCGAGGAGCCGCGCTGACCTAGGCCGATCGGGCGGTGATGGTGGTGACCGGCATCGACGAGTCGGCGGGCAGGTCGAGGCTCGACGGCGCCCGGCCCCGGGTGACGAGCTCGGCGCCGAGCGCGGCCACCATGGCGCCGTTGTCGGTGCAGAGACCCGGCCGGGGTACCCGGACCCGGATCCCGCGCGCAGCCGCCCGCTCCTCCGCGAGCACGCGGAGCCGGGAGTTGGCCGCGACGCCACCGCCGATCAGGATGTCCTCGATCCCCTCGGCAGCCGCCGCGTCGACGGCCTTGCGGGTCAGCACGTCGCACACCGCCTCCTGGAACGACGCCGCGACGTCCTCGACAGGCACCGGCTCGCCGGAACGCTCGCGCGCCTCGACCCACCGGGCCACGGCCGTCTTGAGGCCGGAGAACGAGAAGTCGAACCGGTGCCGCTCCAGGTCGCGGCGCGAGCTCAGCCCGCGCGGGAAGTCGATCGCCACCGACGAGCCCGACCGGGCCGCCTTGTCGATGTGCGGGCCGCCCGGGAACGGCAGGCCGAGCAGCCGGGCGACCTTGTCGAACGCCTCGCCGGCCGCGTCGTCGATGGTGGCCCCCATCGGGACGACGTCGGACGTCACGTCCGTGACCCGCAGCAGCGACGAGTGACCCCCGCTGACGAGCATCGCCACGCAGGGCTCAGGGAGCGGACCGTGCTCGAGCTGGTCGACGGCGACGTGGGCGGCGAGGTGGTTGACGCCGTACAGCGGCTTGCCCAGCCCGATCGCCAGCGCCTTCGCCGCGGCGACGCCGACGAGCAGCGCGCCGGCCAGGCCCGGGCCACTGGTGACCGCGATCGCGTCGACGTCGTACAGCTTGATGCCGGCGGTCTCGCAGGCACGTTCGATGGTCGGCACCATCGCCTCGAGATGAGCCCGGGAGGCGACCTCGGGGACTACGCCACCGAAGCGCGCGTGCTCGTCGACGCTGGAGGCAATCGCGTCGGCGAGCAGAGTGTGCCCGCGCACGATGCCGACGCCCGTCTCGTCGCACGAGGTCTCGATGCCAAGGATCAGCGGTTGGTCGGCCACGGCCTCATCCTCTCCTGCTGTCAACGGAAGCATCCAAGCGGCGCTGCATGACCACCGCGTCGGTGCCGTCGCGGTAGTAGCGCCTGCGCCGCGATATCTCCGCGAATCCCGTGGACGCGTAGAAGGCGAGCGCAGCGCTGTTGGCGGCGCTGACCTCGAGCAGCATCCGGTCGGCCCCTCCCTCGCGGGCCGAGGCCACGGCCTCGGCGAGCAGGGCGCGGGCCAGCCCGTTGCGGCGGTGGTCGGGGTGGACGGCGATCCGCTGGAGGTCGGCGACATCACCGACCAGCATCGTCACGACGTACCCCTGGAGCGGGTCACCCTCGACCCAGGCCTGCCGGTGGTCGCCGACGAGCTCCTGCCGGACCTGGTCGTCGCTCCAGCCGTCGTCGGCGAAGAGGGCGCGGTCGAGGGCGGCGACCGCCTCGACGTCGTGCTCGGTGGCCCGCCGAGGGGTCACGAGACCCGCTTCGGCTTGCCGGGCGCAGCCGCGTCGGGACGCCGCAGGTACAGAGGCTCGGGGTCGAGCAGCTCTGCGCGCTCGTCGGTGAGGACGGCGGCGAGAACGCCGGCCGACGGGTGCTCGGGGCCCACGGCGTTCGGGAACGAGTCGGGGTAGAGCAGCGCGCCGCGGCCCACCACCGGCCCGTCGGTCGCCACCTCGGCGGGCTTCGCCACGTGCGGGCCGTCGAGGCGGCGTCCGTCCTCGTCGTACGACGCCCAGTAGACCTCCTTGCGGCGAGCGTCGGTCGCGACCAGGAACGGTCCGTCCACCGCGCCGGCGTCGACCGCTTCGGCTGCGAGTACGTCGAGGGTGCAGATGCCGTACACCGGAATCTCGAGCACCGCGCCGAGGGTGCGCGCCGTGACCAGGCCGACCCGCAGGCCGGTGAACGGGCCGGGGCCGACGCCGACCGCGATCGCGGTGACGTCCTGCCGCATCACGTCGGCCTGCTCGAGCACGTCGGCGATCCCGGGCGCGAGCAGCTCGCCGTGCCGCATCGCGTCGACCTTCGTCGAGGTCGCGACGACGCGCTCGCCGTCGTGGAGGGCGACGGTGACGGCGGCGGAGGCGGTGTCGAAGGCGAGCAGCACGACAGTGAGATTACGCGAGCGCGCTTCGCAGCCCGGAGCCGATCCACCGTCCACCGATGGGGGTGAACCGGATCGAGCGTGGGTCAGGAGCTTCCAGGTCGGTCGGGGCTTCGTCGCCGGCGGAGCGGGTGATCCGCACCTCGAGCCGGGTGTCCGCCAGCCCCTCGGCGACTCCCTCGCCCCACTCGACGACCGTGACCGCGTCGTCCAGCGACGTGTCGAGGTCGAGGTCGTCCAGCTCCTCGATGCCGCCGAGCCGGTATGCGTCGACGTGCACGAGCGCCGGACCGCCGACCAGCGACGGGTGGACGCGGGAGATGACGAACGTCGGGGACGTGATGTCGCCCCTGACCCCGAGGCCCGCCCCCAGCCCCTGGGTGAACGTGGTCTTGCCGGCCCCGAGGTCGCCGCTGAGGATCAGCACGTCGCCGGGGCGCACCACCGAGGCGAGCTGCTGGCCGAACTTGCGGGCGGCCTCCGGCGTGGCGGCCTCGACGTCGAACGGGAGTTCCTTGGCGTAGGTCAGCAGCGTCCCGTCCCGCTCGTACTCGTGGTAGCCGAGCCGCGCCCAGAACCGCACCGTGCGCGGCAGCTCCGCCCGGGCAGCAACGCGCACGCCTTCGAGCGCACGCTCGCCGGCGATCCGCTCGGCGTGCCGGACCATCGCCCGCGCCACCCCGCGCGCCTGGGCGTCCGGATGCACCGACACCCGGCGCAGCCCGAGCAGTCCGTCGCGCCGTTCGAAGAGCAGGGCGCCGACCGGACCGAGCTCGGAGACGGCGAGCAGCCCACCGTGCTCGGCGAGAGCCTCGCCGACGCTGGCGGCGGTCTCCTGCGTCGCGGTGGACGGCGGGTCGAGCACCTCGCGGGCGCCGAACCCAGCACGGATCACCGCCAGGACCTCGTCGGCTCGTTCCGGCCCGACCTCGTGGACGTCGATCATGATGCGTGCGACGTCCGGTAGCGACGTTCCGAGGTCATGACGAGCTCGTCGAGCGCCGCGTTGACGCGGTCCTTGCCTTCCATCAACACCATGTGGCCGGCGCCGGCGACCTCGACGAGACGGGAGTCGTGGATGATCTCGTTCATCTTGCGGCTGTGCCCGACAGAGGTCAGCAGGTCCTTGGTGCCACAGATGATCGTCGTGGGCACCGCCCCGAAGGCTCGGAGCACCTCGAACTTGTCGAGCGACTCGAAGTGCGGGAAGAACTCGGCCAGCACCTCGAACGGCGTGCCGGCCAGCATCTCGTCCACGAACTGCACGTACGCCGCCGGCACCTTCTCGCCGAACGCGAACTTGTCGGTGACGAGGAAGCCGATGTTGGAGCCGCGACGTCGCGCGCTGTCGACGAGCTCGGGGGCACGTGCCAGGGCCGCCATCAGCCGCACGCCGATCGTCCCACCCACTACGTCGGGGATCAGCGAGCTGATCACCCGATGAGGGCGGATGCCACCCGCGGTCGTGGAGATCAGCCCGACGCCGACCACGCGATCGCCGAACAGCTCGGCGTGGTGCTCGGCGAACGCCATGATCGACATCCCGCCCATCGAATGGCCCACGAGGACGACCGGACCATCCGGCACCATCTGGTCGAGCACGGCGGCGAGGTCGTGGCCGAGCTCGTCGATGGAGGCACGGTCAGCCGGGGAGCGATCCGACCGACCGTGCGAGCGCTGGTCGTAGAAGACGATGCGGCGCTTGCCGCGGAAGTGCTGCCGCTGGAAGTGCCAGCAGTCGAGATTGAGCGCGTACCCGTGCACGAACACGACGGTCGCCTCGCCGGGCGGGTGCGGGCGCGAGCCGTTCTGGTACGGCTTCACCTCGTCGATCTCGACGTGCAGGATCAGGCCGTCGCGGGTGGTGACCCGACGCGGGTCGGAGCGCAGCGCGCCCAGGGCATCGGAGTCGCGAGCACCGGCCTTTCGGGCCTGCACCACGCGGCGTTCGACCACCACCCCGGCGGCGACCGCAGCCGCGGCCGCACCCACCCCGGCTGCGGCGAGCCTGACGAGACGTCGCTTGCTCACGCCGTTACCTCTCCTGTTCCCCCCGCACCGACGTACGACCGTCGCAGTCGCCCGTCGAGACGGGTCACGATCTCGTAGGAAATGGTGCCTGATGCCTCTGCCCAGTCCTGCGCCGAGGGTTCCCCTGCACCGCCCGGACCGAGGACCACGACGTCGTCACCCACCGCGACCTCGTCGTCGCCGAGGTCGATCACGAACTGGTCCATGCAGACGCGGCCCAGGACCGGGCGTCGACGTCCGCCCACGAGGACCTCGGCGTGGGACGACGCGTGCCGCGGGATCCCGTCGCCGTACCCGAGCGGGACCACGCCGATGGTGGTCTCCACCGGGGCCGTGTACGTGTGGCCGTAGGAGACGCCGGCCCCGGCTGGGATCCGCTTGACGACGGCCAGTCGGCTGCGGACCGTCATGGCCGGCACGAGCCCGAGCTCCGCGGAAGTGACGACGTCGGGTGCGGGCGAGAGGCCGTACGACGCGATTCCACACCGGACCAGGTCGAAGCGGGACGACGGCCGCAGCAGGGCCGCCGCCGAGTTCGCGAGGTGGGTGACCTCGGGCTGGAGACCGACCTCGTCGACGACAGCGAGCGCGTCGAGGAACGCCTTCTCCTGGGCCTCGTTCGCCGGGTGGTCCGGCTCGTCGGAGCAGGCGAAGTGCGACCAGATGCCGGTGACCGTGAGCGCGCCGGACTCCTCTGCGGCGGCGGCTGCCCGGACCAGCGCGGGCCACTCCGCCTCGGCCGCGCCGCCCCGGTTCAGACCCGTGTCGACCTTGAGCTGGACGCGCGCCGGGACACCGAGATCCCGGGCGGCGGTCGCGATCTCGTCGATCTCGTCGACGGTGTACGCGGTGAGGTCGATGCCGGCGTCGATCGGGCGCCGGTAGTCCTCGCCCGGCACCGTCAGCCAGCAAAGGATCCGGCCGGTGTCGCCGGCTCCTCGCAGGGCGAGGGCCTCGTCGATCACGGCGACGCCGAGCCACTCGGCGCCGGCGTCGCGGGCGGCGCGCGCGACCTCGTTCATGCCGTGGCCGTAGCCGTCGGCCTTCACGACGGTCATCATCTGGGCCCCGCCGACCAGTTCCTTGAGCGTGGCTACGTTGCGCCGTACGGCATCGAGGTCGACGAGCATCTCGGCGCGGCCGATGTCAGGAGATGGGCTCATGGCGGCACCAGTCTGTCACCCGGAAGGCTCAGCGCAGCAGCAGCCGACACGCCTCGGGCAGTGCCGCGGCGACGGCGGAGGCGCGCAACGGCCCGTCGTCGCTGGCGAGGGCAGCGGCGGACCCGTGCAGCCAGGAGCCGACCGACGCGGCGTCGAAGGGGTCGAGGCCCGCTGCGAGGAGGGCACCGCAGAGCCCGGCGAGCACGTCGCCCGCCCCGGCGGTGGCCAGCCATGGCGGCGCGATCGTGGTGACCCGGGCACGGCCGTCGGGAGCGGCGACGATCGTGTGCCGCCCCTTCAGCAGTACGACGCAGCCGTACGTCGACGCGGCCGTGCGGGCATGCCCGAGCTGGTCGGCCTCGACGGCCTTCCGGTCGGTGCCGAGCATGCGAGCCAGCTCCCCGGCGTGCGGGGTGAGCACGAGTCCCCCGCCGGCATCACGCCTCGAGGTGGCGTCCGGGTCGAGGTGGCCGAGGGCATCGGCGTCGACGACCACCGGCACCGGATCGGCCAGCGCCTCGCGCAGGGCGTCTTCGGCGGCGGCGTCGCCCCCCGGTCCGACCACCCAGGCCTGCACGCGGCCCGCGCCCACGACCTCGGGGAACGAGGCACGGACCTCGTCGGCCGCGGTGCCGACGTACCGGACCATGCCGACCAGACCGGAGGCGGCGCCGGCGACGGTGAGGACGGCGGCGCCCGGGTACTGGGCCGAGCCGGCGCGCACGCCGACGACGCCGCGGGTGTACTTGTGGTCGCTCGGGTCCGGGACGGGCAGCAAGCCGGCGACGTCGTCCGCCTGCAGCGCGGTCACATCGGCGGGTGGGAGGTCCAGCCCGATGTCGACGAGGTGGACCGCACCCGCGGCCCGGGCGGCCGGGTCGACGAGGTGGGCGATCTTGTGGGTACCGAACGTCACGGTCACGGTTGCCTGCACGTGCGGGCCCTCGATCGCGCCGCTGTCCACCTCGACCCCGCTCGGCACGTCCACTGCCACCACCGGGATTCCGGCCAGCGCGTCGAGCGCCTCGACCGCCGCTGGACGCAGACCACCGCGACCGCCGATTCCGACGATGCCGTCGACCACGACGTCGGCAGGCACCCGTCCCGGTCCCGACACCACCCGTCCGCCAGCCAGCCGGAAGGCGCGCAGGCCCGCCTCGTGGGCGCGGTCGGGCTCGAGCAGCTGCGCCTCGACACGTGCGCCGCGGCGGGCCAGGAACGCGCCGGCGTACAACGCGTCACCGCCGTTGTTGCCCGCGCCGATCAGCAGGTGCACCCGGGCGCCGTACACGCCGCCGAGCAGCTCGGCCACGGCGAATGCCAGTCCGGTCGATGCCCGCTCCATCAGCGTGCCCTCCGGGAGGGTCGCCATCAGCGCCGCCTCGGCAGTCCGGACCTGCTCGACCGTGTGGGCGCTGCGCATGCCCGCCACCCTAGCCCGGCCGCGCGACCGGGGGTCAGTCCTCGAGCACCACCATCGCGGAGGCGATCCCAGCGTCGTGCGAGAGCGAGACGTGGACGGTACGCGCGCCCAGGTCGTTGGCGCGGGCGAGCACCGACCCGCGGATCTCGAACTGCGGGTTGCCGGTGGCCTCACTGACGATCTCGGCGTCGTGCCAGGCCATCCCGGTGGGGGCGCCGAGCGCCTTGGCCAGTGCCTCCTTGGCGGCGAACCGTGCGGCCAGGGACGACGGCGGTCGGGTCCGCTCCTGCTCGGTGAAGAGCCGCTCGCGCATCGCGGGAGTGCGCTCCAACGACTCCGCGAACCGCGCGATGTCGACCACGTCGATCCCGACCCCGATGATCACGTGCTACTCGACCGTGACGGACTTGGCGAGGTTGCGGGGCTGGTCGACGTCGTGACCCATCGAGGTCGCGAGCTCGCAGGCGAAGATCTGGAGCGGGACGACGGCCACCATCGGCTGCAGCAGCGTCGGCACCTTCGGCAGCGGGATCAGCACGTCGGAGTACGGGCGCACCGACTCGTCGCCCTCCTCGGCCAGCACGATCGTGCGAGCGCCGCGAGCCCGGACCTCCTGGATGCCGCTGACCATCTTGTCGTGCAGGAAGTCGCGGCCCCGGGGCGGGACGACGCAGAACACCGGCAGCTGGTCCTCGATCAGCGCGATCGGGCCGTGCTTGAGCTCGCCGGCCGCGAAGCCCTCTGCGTGGATGTAGGCCAGCTCCTTGAGCTTCAGCGCACCTTCGAGGGCGACCGGGTAACCGGCGTGCCGGCCGATGAACAGGACGGACGACGACCCGGCCAGGTCGCGAGCCAGCTGCTGCACCTGCTCGGCGTTGTCGAGCACCCGCTGCACGTGCTCGGGCATCTTCGCGAGCTCGTCGACGATCGCCGAGATCTCGTCACCGAACTTCGTACCCCGCACCTGGGCGAGGTACAACGCGAGCAGGTAGCAGGCCACCAGCTGGGTCATGAACCCCTTGGTTGAGGCCACCCCGATCTCGGGCCCGGCGTGCGTGTAGATCACCGCGTCGGACTCGCGCGGGATCGTCGAGCCGTTGGTGTTGCAGATCGCCAGCACCTTCGAGCGCTGCTCGCGCGCGTGCCGGATCGCCATCAGGGTGTCGGCGGTCTCGCCGGACTGGCTGATCGCCACGACCAGCGTCTCGCGGGTGAGGATCGGGTCGCGGTACCGGAACTCGTGGGAGAGCTCCACCTCGCACGGGATCCGGGTCCAGTGCTCGATCGCGTACTTCGCGACCATGCCGGCGTAGAACGACGTACCCGACGCGATCACGATGATCTTGTCGATGTCGCGGAGCTCGTCCTCGCTGAGCCGGATCTCGTCGAGCTGGAGCGCGCCAGACGCGTCGTGGCGGCCGAGCATCGAGTCGCCGATGGCCCGCGGCTGCTCGTAGATCTCCTTGCGCATGAACCAGTCGTAGCCGTCCTTCTCGGCGGCCGAGAGGTCCCAGTCGACGTGGTACGGCGTGGTCTCGACGGCGTTGCCGTCGAAGTCGGTGACCTCGACGCCTTCGCGGGTGATCGTGACGACCTGGTCCTGGCCGAGCTCGAGCGCCTCACGAGTGTGCTCGATGAACGCTGCGACGTCGGAGGCGAGGAAGTTCTCGCCCTCGCCGACACCCACGACGAGCGGGGAGTTACGACGGGCCGCGACGACCCGGTCGGGGTCCTGCGCGTCGACGGCGACCAGGGTGAACGCGCCCTCGAGACGACGGCAGACGCGCTGCATCCCCTCGGTCAGGCCGACGCCTCCGGCCACCTCGGCCTCGAGCAGGTGCGCGGCGACCTCGGTGTCGGTCTCGGAGCGCAGGTCGTGGCCGGATGCCTCGATCTCGGCCCGCAGCGTGGCGAAGTTCTCGATGATGCCGTTGTGCACCAGCGCCACCCGGTGCTCCTGACCGAGGTGCGGGTGGGCGTTCCGGTCGTTGGGGGCGCCGTGCGTGGCCCAACGGGTGTGGCCGATGCCGGTGGTCGCCGGCGGCAGCGGGCTGTCCGCGAGCGCCTTGTCGAGGTTGGCGATCTTGCCGGCACGCTTCTCCGACGCGATCTTGCCGTCGACGACGAGCGCCACTCCGGCCGAGTCGTAGCCTCGGTACTCCAGCCTCCGGAGTCCCTCGACAACGACTCCCTCAGCCTGCTTCGGCCCGACGTACCCGACGATTCCACACATGGCGGCAACTCTACCGGCGCGCAGCCGGCCGATGCCCCCAGGACCGGAGCCCGAGCCACCACCGGGCAGAATGCCCGACATGGCCCCTGCGAACGGCAATGGCGGCGAACGCGAAGCCGGACCGTATGTCGAGCTCGACCGCGCCGCGTGGGCGGCGTTGGGCGCGGCCACCGAGCAGCCCCTCACCGAGGAGGAGATCGCGCGGGTCCGCGGTCTCGGTGACGAGCTCGACCTCGAGGAGGTGCAGCAGGTCTACCTGCCGATCTCCCGGTTGCTGAGCATGTACGTCCGCAGTGCCGGCCTACTGCACCGGGCGCAGGAGACGTTCCTCAACCAACCGCACCCCCCGCGCACGCCGTTCGTGATCGGGGTCGCCGGCTCGGTGGCGGTCGGCAAGTCGACAACCGCCCGGGTGCTGCAGCACATGCTGGCGCACTGGCCCGAGCACCCGTCCGTGGCGCTCGTGACGACCGACGGGTTCCTCTACCCGAACGCCGAGCTCGAACGGCGTGGCCTGCTGGCACGCAAGGGCTTCCCCGAGTCGTACGACCGCAAGGCGCTGCTCCGGTTCGTGATGGACATCAAGTCAGGCAAGGACGAGGTGACCGCGCCGACGTACTCGCACCTCGTGTACGACGTCGTGCCCGACGAGTCGGTCGTGGTGAAGCGTCCCGACATCGTGATCGTCGAGGGCCTCAACGTGCTCCAGCCGGCGCGGGTGCGCGAGGACGGCAGCACCGGCCTGGCGATCAGCGACTTCTTCGACTTCTCCGTGTACGTCGACGCGGCGGCCAGCGACATCCGCCGCTGGTACGTCGACCGGTTCCTGCGTCTGCGCGAGACTGCGTTCCGCAACCCGGCGTCGTACTTCGCCCGGTACGGCGAGATGTCGGAGGACGAGGCGACCGCCGAGGCGCACCGGATCTGGGACACGATCAACGGCCCCAACCTCAAGCAGAACGTGCAGCCGACGCGCGGCCGGGCGACGCTGGTGCTGCGCAAGTCGGCCGACCACTCGGTCCGGTTCGTGCGCCTGCGCAAGCTCTGACCGGTTCCGCGAAAACCGGTCGCGTCCACTGCCTCGCCGCGTTTGGATAGCCACATGCACACTCAGCTGCTCGATCCGATGGACGACGCCCAGATGCAGCGCTTCTACGAGATCTTCTACCGCGCCGAGCGTGAGGACGGCCGCCCCTGGACGGCGATGTGGTCCTACGAGGAGATGGCCGGCCATTTCCGGGAGCCCTCGATTGAGAACCGCAACCTCGGCGTCGCCACGTGGGACGGCGACACCATGGTGGGCATGGGCCTCCTGATGATGTCGCTGCTCGACAACCTCGACACGGCCTTCGGTTTTGTGGCCGTCGAGGCCGAGCTGCGTGGCCGGGGCATCGGGAGCGCCACGGTAGAGGGGCTGCTCGACGTCGCGCGCAACGAGGGACGCACGCAGCTGGTGGCCGGCGCCGGGATCCCGTTCGAGCAGCGAGACAACTCGCCGGTGCTGAGCTTTGCGAAGCGACACGGGTTCACGGTCGCCAACGTCGAGATCCAGCGCGACCTTGCCCTCCCGGTCGACCCCGCGCTGCTGGACGAGATCGCCGCCGAGGCGGCTCCGCGGCACGCCGGGTACGAGATTCGCACGTTCACCGGCCCGATCCCCGAGGAGCTCATCGCCTCGTACTGCGAGCACCTCAACACCTTCGCTCTCGAGGTCCCGACTGGCGAGATCGAGGTGGAGGCGGGCGCCACCACCCCCGAGTCGATCCGCGAGCGAGAGGTCCTGCAGCAGAAGGTCGGTCGGACGATCCACCTCACGGTCGCGGTGCACGATGGCCGGGTCGTGGCGCACACCGACCTCGCCGTCCCCCGGGCCGGCGACGAGGCCATCCAGTGGGGCACGCTGGTCGCTCCGGGGCATCGAGGACACCGGCTCGGCGCTGCCGTGAAGGTCGCCAACTTGCGGTCGGTCATGGCCCACCACCCCGGGCTGCACCGGATCACCACCACGAACGCCGAGGTGAACGCCTGGATGGTGGCGATCAACGACCGGCTCGGATTCAAGCCAGTCGCCGTGGAGCCCGTCTTCAGACGAGTGCTCGAGAGCTGACCGTCAGAGGTCTTTCCGGAAGTGCACGTCGTCGGTGTCCTGGGTGGGCACGCCCTCCCAGCGGAAGATCTCCCGGTAGCCGTGCCGCTCGTAGAAACCGGGCGCCTGGAACGTGAACGACGTGACGAACACGTGGGCACAGCCCCGCCTTCGCGCCTCGTCCTCGAAGTCCGCCAACAGCCGGCCGCCGAGACCATGCCCTCGAGCCTCGTCACGCACCCAGGTCATGCCGATGCCGGCGGCCACGCCCCAGGTCCAGCCACTCATCCCAGCGGCGAGCTCGCCCGCGTCGTCCAGGATCTGCACGGTCAGCTCGCGCGCGGCCGGCACTCCCGCCGTCGCGGCGGCATTGACCTTGTCGAGCTCGTCGGACAGTCGGGAATCGAGCTCGGGCAGCGCCTCGGCGACGACGGTGCGGTACGACATGGGGTGCGCGGTCACTCGAGGACCCTAAGGTACTGAGCCAGTCGCTCGACCGGGCGGAAGCCGAGCGCCTCGTTCACGGCGATCATGTGGTCGTTGACCTCGGCGTTGGTGGTGATCACCACCGACCGGTCGGGCGCCTCGCGCTGCACCCAGAGCAGGTTGGCCGCCTTGGTCGCCATGCCCAGCCGATGCCCGCGGTGGGCGGGCGCGACCAACGTCCCCCACTGGTAGACATGCTCCGGGGCGTACTTCGGCACGATCAGCTCCGAGTACGCGACCACGTCGCCGTCGGGCGCGACCGCCACGGTCGTGTACTTGGTCCGGCCGGACGCCTCGAACACCTTCTCGTCTGCGCGGATCCGTTCCTCGTCGAAGACCTCGGGCTCGTACTTGAGCTCGCCCATCGGCGCCTCGACCGCGAGCGAGCCGATCAGCTCACCGAACGGCACGAGGATGTCGTCCGGCACCGGTCCGACGAACTGCCGCAACGTGTAGCCGGTGTGGTGCGGCGCCGCCTCGTCCGCCAGCCGCCGGACATGCTCCTCGTCGACGGGCAGGTCGAGCACCCGCACGATCTCGACGATGTCGAAGCGGTAGCCGTGGTGCACGAGGAAGTCGGTGTGCGGATGGCCCGCTCCGTCCGGCGGTCCGTCGTACGGCACGGCCGTCGCGATCGAGATCGTGGTGCGCCCCTCGTCACGGACCACCTGGGTCAGGTGCTCGAGCATCGCCGAGCCGTGGCCGGCGTTGCGGTGGTCGGGGTGGGTCCAGACGCCGCAGTCGGCCAGGTTCTTGTTGTCCTTGAGGAAGAGGAAGATCAGGCCCGCTGCGACGACAGTGCCGTCGACCAGCGCGGAGAACGGGAGGAAGCGCTCCCCCACCTGCTCGCCGAGGAAGTTGGCCCGCATCTCCTCGAGCATCCACGGCATCGGATGCTCGCGGCCATAGGTGTCGGCGGCGAGGTACGTCGCGTGCCAGGCCGCCAGCGCCTCCGGGTCCGAGGCGTCCAGCGGGACGATCTCCGGCATCAGGTCAGGTCCTTCTGCACCTCGACGCAGCGCTCGACACTGCGGTAGCCGAGACGGTCGTTGACGGCGTTCATGGCGGCGTTCACCCCGGCGTTGCCGGTGACCAGGATCCGGCACTCCGGGAACCGGGCTCGCAACGCGCGGTGGTTCGCGACCTTCATGGCCACACCGAGACCGCGCCCGCGGTGCTCCGCCAGCACCAGAGTGCCGCTCTGGAACCCCCTTCCGGGGCTGTTCAGGTTGGTGCCGGCCTCGGTGAGGCCGGCCATGCTGCCGTCAGGGGCCAGCGCCGCAGTCACCACGTCGTGCCGCCCTGCCTCTCGATGGCGGGACTCACGGCTCCGCACGCGCTCGGCATCCCAGACCTCGTCCTCGAGCTCGAGCTCGCCGGTCGGGGCCTCACCGTTGAAAGCCTCGTTCAGCCGGCAGTAGCCGTCCATGTGCTCGTCGGGGACGTCGTCGTACCAGGTCACCAGGCGGTAGCCCGCGCTGTTGCTCAACGCCTCGCGGCCCAGACCCTCCCAGAGCGACTCGGTCTCCACGAGGTCGACCACCTTCATCTCCTCCTCGAGGGCCTCGGTGAACCCGAGGGCTCGGGCGAACTGAAGGGAGGGGCCGTCCTCGCCCGGTCGCGTGTAGGCCTCCACCACGAGCTGCCTGCGCCCACGCCGGCGGCTCACCGCCTCGGCCTCGCCGACGAGCGCCCGACCGATCCCGCGACGCTGGTGGTCGGGCAGCACGAAGACGTCCCCGAACACGAGATGCGGGTTGTCCCGGATCGGGAGCGAGAGCATCGCGGCACCGACCATCAGGTCGCCGTCATAGGCACCGAGGAGCACCTCGTCGAACTCGCTGCGGCCGCGCGTCAACAGGACGCGAGCGGTCTCCCAGCTCCAGTACGTGTCGATGGCTCGGTAGGCGGCTTCGGCGGACTTGCCGACCTCCCACCAGGCACGGATCTGGCCCTCGTCGGCTGTGTCGAGCTGGCGTATGTCCACAACGGACCAGCCTACGGACCGGAAACCCCTCGCCGCACCAGAATTACGGGACGAATCGGACCGGACTGGTCAGAGGGAGAGCTGGCGGCGTACGACGTCGGCGAGGCGATCCGCGATCTGCTGTGCCTGCTCTGCCGTCACCGCCTCGACCATCACGCGCACGAGGGGCTCAGTTCCCGACGGGCGAAGCAGCACGCGGCCGCTGTCACCCAGCTCGGCCTCAGCCTCCGCGACGGCCGCGGCAAGCACCGCGTCGTCGTCCGCACGGCTCTTGTCGACACCCGGGACGTTGACCAGCACCTGCGGCAGTCGGGTCATCACGGCGGCGAGCTCCTGGAGCGACTTGCCCGTGCGGGACTGCCGGCCGAGGACCTGGAGCGCGGTGAGGATGCCGTCGCCGGTGGTGGCGTGGTCGCTCATGATCACGTGCCCGGACTGCTCCCCGCCGAGCGAGTAGCTGCCCGCCTTCATCGCCTCGAGGACGTACCGGTCGCCGACCTTGGTCTGGCGTACGCCGACGCCCTCGGCGCGCAGGGCCTGCACGAACCCGAGGTTGCTCATCACCGTGGCGACGACCGTGTCCTGGCGGAGTGTGCCCGCGTCGCGCATCGACAGCGCGAGGACGGCGAGCAGCTGGTCGCCGTCGACGACGTTGCCCTCGTGGTCGACCGCGAGGCAACGGTCGGCGTCACCGTCGAGGGCGAACCCGGCATCGGCGCCGTGCTCGAGGACGGCGCGCTGGAGCACGTCGAGGTGCGTCGAGCCGCAGCCGTCGTTGATGTTGGTGCCGTCAGGCTCGGCGCAGATGGCGACCACCTCGGCCCCGGCCTCGGCCAGGGCGAGCGGTCCAGCCACGGAGGCTGCTCCGTGGGCGCAGTCGAGCACGACCTTGAGCCCGGTCAGCGGTTGGTCGAGCGTGCTGACCAGGTGTCGCGCGTAGTCGCGGACGGCGTCGTCGTACGTCTCGACGCGGCCGACGCGGTCGCCCGTCGGGCGGTCCCACGGCTCACGGAGCCGGTTCTCGATCGCCACCTCGAGGGCGTCGTCGAGCTTCACGCCGCCCCGGGCGAGGAACTTGATGCCGTTGTCGGGCATCGGGTTGTGGCTGGCGGAGATCATCACGCCGAGATCAGCGTCGAGCGACCCCGTCAGGTAGGCGACGCCGGGCGTGGGCAGGACGCCCAGCAGGAGCACGTCGACCCCTGCGGAGGCCAGCCCGGCCACCACTGCCGCCTCGAGGAACTGCCCGGAGATCCGGGTGTCGCGCCCGACAACGGCACGAGGCCGGCCCCCTCGACCCACATGGGCGTCGAAGATGCCGGCCTCGCCGAGGATATGCGCCGCGGCAACGGACAGGTCGAGCGTCAGCTCGGCAGTCAGCGAGGTGTTCGCCACCCCGCGGACGCCGTCCGTGCCAAAGATGCGGCCCATGGCCCGCGGATCAGCGCTTGCTGTACTGCGGAGCCTTGCGGGCCTTCTTGAGACCGGCCTTCTTGCGCTCGATGACGCGGGCGTCACGGGTGAGCAGTCCGGCCTTCTTGAGCGACGGACGGTTGGCGTCGACGTCGATCGCGTTGAGGGCGCGGGCCACGCCGAGACGCAGCGCGCCGGCCTGGCCGGTGATGCCGCCACCGTGGATGCGCGCGATCACGTCGAAGCGACCGGCGAGGTCCAGCGTCGTGAACGGCTCGTTGACGACCTGCTGGTGCAGCTTGTTCGGGAAGTACGAGTCGAGCGTGCGGCCGTTGACCGTCCACTGCCCCGTACCGGGGACGAGGCGCACCCGCGCCACGGCCTCCTTGCGACGGCCAGTGGCGTTCGCCGGGGCGATGGTCGCCGGGCGGGCCGGAGCGTCGTCGGACGGCGCGCTCTCGGAGCTGTACGCCACGCCCTGCTCGTTGGCCTCGAAGGTCTCTTCGACCTCGTCGGTGGCCACAGTGCCGGTGCTTTCAGTCACGGATGTTCCTCGCTCGTGTTTCGGTTCTGCGAAAGAGTTACTGGGAGATCTGGGTGATCTCGAAGGGCGTGGCCTTCTGGGCCTGGTGCGGGTGGTTCGGGCCCGCGTAGACCTTCAGCTTCTTGAGCAGCTGGCGGCCGAGACGGTTCTTGGGGAGCATGCCCCAGACCGCCTTCTCGATGGCGCGACGCGGGTCCTTGTCCAGCAGCTCGCCGAACGGGGTGGCCGTGAGGCCGCCCGGGTAACCCGAGTGGCGGTAGGCCATCTTGGAGACCTTCTTGTCGCCCGACAGGGCGATCTTGTCCGCGTTGATGATGATGACGAAGTCACCACCGTCGACGTGGGGCGCGAAGGTGGGCTTGTGCTTGCCGCGAAGCAGCGTTGCGGTCTGGACGGCGAGGCGTCCGAGCACCACGTCGGTGGCGTCGATGACGTGCCACTCGCGCTGGATGTCAGCGGGCTTCGGGCTGTACGTACGCACGGTCATTTGCCTTCTGATCGAAGTCGGTTTGCTCTGGCATGGTCCGTTTTCACGAACCGGGCGGCACACGTGTCAGGCCCCGGAACAGCGCTGAAGCGCACCAGGGAACACACGGAAGAGCCGCGACAGACGAGAATACCGGCGTGGCGGCTCGCAGGTCAAAACGGGCCCGGTTTCACGGATCCCGTTCGTCGGGCATAAGTTATCGGTACCTAATCACACAGTCCCGACGACGATCCCCCCGGCGCGCTGACCATCCGTGCAGTTGACGACCAGGGCCATCACGAGCGAGGAGCCGACGTGACCGACAGCACGGCCACTGCTTCCAGCACCCAGACCGAAACCCTGACCGTCCGCGACAACCGGACCGGCGTGGAGTACGACGTACCCATCCTGGACGGCGCGATCAAGGCGGCAGACCTCGGCCAGATCCGCACCGACGAGGACACTCCCGGCCTGGCGGTCTACGACCCCGGCTTCACCAACACGGCGTCCTGCCGCAGCTCCGTCACCTTCATCGACGGCGAGAAGGGGATCCTCGAGTACCGCGGCTACCCGATCGAGCAGCTGGCCGAGAAGTCCACCTTCCTCGAGGTCGCCTACCTGCTCATCCACGGCGAGCTGCCGACGAAGGAGCAGTACGACTCGTGGGTCCACGAGGTGACGTACCACACCTTCGTGCACGAGAACGTCAAGGGCTTCATGGAGGGCTTCCGTTACGACGCCCACCCGATGGGCATCCTGATGGCCTCCGTCGGCGCGCTGTCGACGTTCTACCCGGAGTCGCGCAACATCGCCGACGCCGACAACCGGCACATGCAGATCGTCCGGCTGATCGCCAAGATGCCGACGCTCGGCGCCTGGGCGTTCCGCAACGCGCAGGGCAAGCCGTACGTCTACCCGGACAACGACCTCAGCTACACCGCGAACTTCCTCGCGATGCTCTTCAAGATGAGCGAGAAGAAGTTCGAGGCCGACGAGCGGCTGGTCAAGGCCCTCGACGTGCTGTTCATCCTGCACGCCGACCACGAGCAGAACGCGTCGACCAACGCGGTCCGCTCCGTCGGGTCCACCCAGGTCGACCCGTACTCCGCGGTCTCCGCCGGCGTCGGTGCCCTCTACGGCCCGCTGCACGGTGGCGCCAACGAGGCCGTGCTGCGGATGCTGCGCCGGATCGGCTCGGTGGACAAGGTCCCCGAGTTCATCGAGGGCGTGAAGAACGGCAAGGAGCGCCTGATGGGCTTCGGGCACCGGGTCTACAAGAACTACGACCCGCGCGCCACGATCATCAAGAAGGCCTGCGACGACGTCTTCGAGGTCACCGGGGTCAACCCGTTGCTCCAGATCGCCAAGGAGCTGGAGAAGATCGCGCTCGAGGACGAGTACTTCGTCAAGCGCAAGCTCTACCCGAACGTCGACTTCTACAGCGGCCTGATCTACGAGGCGCTGTCGTTCCCGCCCGAGATGTTCACCGTGCTCTTCGCCATCGGCCGCACCCCCGGCTGGCTGGCGCAGTGGCTCGAGCTGGTCCAGGACCCGGAGCAGAAGATCGCCCGGCCCAAGCAGATCTACACCGGTGCGCGTCAGCTGGACTTCGTGCCGGCGTCCGAGCGCTGGAAGTAAGCAGCACGCACGTCGTCACCCTGAAGCTCCTCCTGGCCGGTCGGCCAGGGGGAGCTTCAGTCGTTTCTCGGCGACATCGGGTCAGCCATCACCTTCGAGACTGACCAGCAGCTTGCTCATCAGCCCGGCGAGCTGCGCGCGCTCCCGGCCGGAGAGCGACCGCAGCAGGCGCGCCTCGTTGGCCATGTGCGCGACCACGAGCTCGTCGACGAGCCGGCGTCCCTCCTCGGTGAGGCCGACCACGCGGCCACGGGCATCGGACTCGCTGACCGAACGGGTCACCAGCCCTGCGCGCTCCAGCCGGTCGATCCGCTTGGTCACCGCGCCCGACGTCACCATCGTCGCCCCCGACAGCTCGCCCGGCGTGAGCTGGTACGGCGCCCCTGACCTGCGCAGAGTCGCGAGCACGTCGAAGTCCCCGTTGCCGAGCTCGGCTGTGGCGAACACGGTCCGGAGCTCACCGTCGAGCAGCGCAGCCACCCGGTGCAGGCGACCGATCACCCCCATCGGGCTGACGTCGACGTCCGGCCGCTCGACGGCCCACTGCTCCATGATCCGATCCACTGCGTCCATGGTCTTGATCATATCTTCCGCGGAAGGTATTTTATCTTCCATGGAAAGTACCTCTGCTCGCGTGCTCACGGTCCTGCTCACCGCAGTGCCGCCGGTGGTGTGGGGCACCACCTACGTGGTCACCGAGTCCCTACTGCCCGAGGACCGGCCCCTGTTCTCCGCGACCGTCCGGGCTCTGCCGGTCGGCCTGCTGCTCCTGCTCTGGCGGCGACGCCTGCCGCACGGCGACTGGTGGTGGCGATCCGTCGTGCTGGGCGTCGCCAACATCGGCCTCTTCTTCCCGCTGCTGTTCCTCGGCGCCTACCACCTGCCTGGTGGGCTGGCCTCCACGCTGACGGCCACGTCGCCGCTCGTCGTCATGGCGTTGGCCTGGCTGGCCCTCGGGGAGCGCCCGCCCGTGATCCGGGTGGTCGCCGGTGTCGTCGGCGTCGTCGGCGTCGGGCTGCTGGTCCTCAGATCCCCAGATGGCGTGACCATGATCGGCCTGCTGGGGGCGGGCGGCGCGGTGCTCGCGTCCAGCCTCGGGTTCGTGCTGATCAAGCGGTGGGAGCCACCGACAGACCTGCTGACGCTGACCTCCTGGCAGCTCGTGGCGGGTGGGCTGCTGCTCGTCCCGGTCTCCCTGGCCGTCGAGGGCGCTCCGCCCACGCTCGACCTGCCCGCTGTCGCCGGCTACGCCTGGCTGGGGCTGGTCGGCACCGGCCTGGCGTACGTGCTGTGGTTCCGCGGCCTACGCCGGATGCCGGCCGGGTCCGTGGCCCTGATCGGACTGGTGAACCCCGTGGTCGGCACCACCCTCGGCGTGGTGGTCGCCGCCGAGACCTTCGGCGTCGCACAGGCGCTCGGCATGGCGCTCTGCCTCGGTGGAGTCGTCGCGGGCCAGCTGGTCGGCCGCGGACGGTCAACCGCCATCGAGCGGGTGGTGGAGTCGCCCACCACCCGCTCCGCGGTCAGCGTCGTACGAGCACCGCAACCGTGCGGGCAGGCACCTGGACCGCCCCTTGGCTGCCGCGCGAGCGCTTGACCACCGGGTCCGACCCGTCGGCCTGCACGGAGTGCAGCACCCAGCCGTCGCCGACACCCGCGACAGACGTCGTCTCGGGCGTGGCGTTGAACACCACCAGAACGCCGTCGAGCCGGGAGTCCGCGTCGGCACCGGCGGTGTCGTCGATCTCCATCGCCACGACGCCGGGGTCGGCTGTCGGGAACGTCACCTTCTGCTGGATCGCGTCCAAGGACCCGAGCCGGAACAGCGGCGTCGACATCCGGATCCGGAGCAGGTCGAGCGCGGCCTCGTGGGCGGCGTCCATGGCCCGCGCCCTCGGCTTCAGCGAGCCGTCGGCGAGCAGCGGCTTCATGTACTTCCACTTGGCGCCGTTGTCCGCCTCCGGCGGCAGCCCGGAGCCGAAGGTGTTGTCGTTGCGCGTCCAGTCGACCCGGTTGAACCAGTCGCCGGAGTCGTAGGAGTTGCGGTCGAGTGACTTCGACCGCAGGATGTCGGCGCCCGCGTGCCAGAACGCGACGCCCTGCGACAGCGCACTCGTCGAGAGCGCCACCGTGTTCATCCGGCTCCGGTCGGCCATCGACGTCGCGGTCGGGCAGCTTCATCGCCAGCGCGTCGAAGATCGTCTCGTTGTCGTGAGCGTCGACGTACGTCACGGTCTCGCTCGGGTCCGCGGCGTACCCGGCCGGGCTGCCGTTGTAGTCGACCTGACGACCGGAGACCTGCTCCCCCGACGAGTTCGTGAAGGTGTAGTCGGCGAGGTTGCCGGCGAGGC
The DNA here is from genome assembly GCA_963768905.1 of uncultured Actinomycetota bacterium. GTDB lineage: Bacteria > Actinomycetota > Actinomycetes > Propionibacteriales > Nocardioidaceae > Nocardioides_B. Next base: position 650,969 of record CAVYJQ010000005.1, read on the forward strand.
CGAGCTTCACGAGATCCTGCGCGTGCAGCAGCGCGGCCTTCTGGTCGGCGGCGGAGCCGTTGACGGGCGCACCGTTCGGGTCGGTGAACAGCCCCGAGCCGAAGCCCTGGATCCGCGGGTCCTCGTCGAACGGTCCGCCACCCCGTACGGCGTCACGCAGCCGGTCGGAGAACGTGCCGATCCCGGTTCCGGCCATGTTCTTCTGCGTCGCCTGCTCGAACCGGGCGTCGTCGGCGACCTCGCCGAAGTTCCAGCCCTCGCCGTACAGGTAGATCGACGACCCGTCGACGCCGTCCTGCTTCAGCGTCAGCCGGTCGAGGGCCGCGCGCAGGTTCAGCATGTTCTGCTTCGAGTGGTGGCCCATCAGGTCGAACCGGAAGCCGTTGACCTTGTACTCGCGCGCCCAGGTGAGCACGGAGTCGATCATCAGCTTCTCCATCATGGCGTGCTCGGTGGCGGTGTTCGCGCAGCATGTGGAGGTCTCCAGGGAGCCGTTCGCCGAGAGGCGGTGGTAGTAGCCGGGGACCACCTTGTCGAGCACCGACTTCGGGTCCTCGCCTGAGGCGCTGGTGTGGTTGTAGACGACGTCCATCACCACCTGGAGCCCGGTTCGGTTCAGTGCCTGCACCATCCGGCGGAACTCGAGCGTGCGACGGGTCCCCTCCGGGTCGGTCGCGTAAGAGCCCTCCGGCGCGGTGTAGTGGTACGGGTCGTAGCCCCAGTTGAATCCGTCGCGCGGCCGGACGCCCTCGATGCAGCGCTGCTGCTCCTCCGAGTCCGGTGCGTAGGACTCGAGGTCACAGTCGGGCGTCGCCTGCTCGGAGCGGCGCTCCTCGACGGTGGCGATGTCGAACGCGGGCAGCAGGTGCACGGTGTTGAGGCCGGCGTCAGACAAACGTCGCAGGTGACGCATGCCGTCCGACTGCGGCCGCGTGAACGCCTCGTACGTGCCGCGTTCCTCCGCGGGGACCGTGGCGTCGCCGATCGAGAAGTCGCGCACGTGCAGCTCGTAGACGTTGCGGTCTTCGGGCTGGGCGATCCGCGGCGGTCGTACGCCGGACCAGCCGGTCGGCTTCAGGTCGGCTGCCTCGAGGTCGGCCACGACCGAACGGGTCGAGTTCGTGGTCAGCGCCACCGAGTACGGGTCGGTGACCTGGTGGCGACGTACCTTCTGGCTGCTCGGCGAGTAGACCTGCACGTCGTAGAGGTAGCTCGCGCCCCGCCACTCGGGGCGGCCGGCCAGCGTCCAGCTGCCGTCGCGCTGCCGGTCCATGACGGTGCGGGTCGGCGTCTCCGAACCGGCCGCGAAGGTCAGCAGGGCGACGTCCTGGGCGGTCGGCGCCCACAGCGCGAAGCTCGGCGTGCCGCCCTTCCAGGTCACACCCAGCGCCCGCGACCGCGCCTTCTCGGCATACACGTCGTCGAGCACGCCGGGCGTCTGCACGCCGGTGGCGTCGACCAGCCTGCCGAGGTCGTCGTACGACGCCACGGCGAGCTGCCCCTGCAGGATGTCCTGAACGCGCTTCACATCGCGCTTGTCGAGGCGGAACGCCTCGTACCCCTCGAGATGCGGGAAGTCCGCCCGCACGTCGGCCGGCAGGCCCGTGGGGTCGTACGTCAGCGGCAACGAGCTGCCCCCGGTCACCGCCTCGTCGTCGAGCGCGAGGTCGGCGTTCTCCGACCAGTGCAGCCGGTAGCTGCGGGTGGCCGCGTCCTCGACGTCCCACGCCACCAGGTCACCGCGCAGCCAGTGGGCCTTGCGCTTGGCGAGGTCGGGGCTCGAGCTCGCCGTCCGCGTCGACACGGTCAGCACGTGGCTCGCGAGGTCGTAGCTGAACTGCACCTGCACGCCGTCGGCCGGGACCGTGAAGTCGATGTTGCCACCGTCGCGGGCACCCCCGGCTCCGTAGTTCTCCTCCCAGGAGAGGCCGTGCGTGGCCTTCACCTGGTACGAGCCGGACGGGATGGCGGTCGTGGAGAACGTGTACGTGCCGTCGCCGTCCGGGTCCTGCAGCCACGACCGCATGCAGTCGGGGGCCCAGTCGCCGGGGCAGCCCAGCTCCGACTGGAACGAGCCGGGAGCGGTCACGATCGGGCCGTCCGTGTCCGTGGTGATGTGGTGCGTGCGGTGGTCGTAGAAGAAGCTGACCGCGCCACCGGGCGCGTCGAGGGGCAGGTTGGCCCCGTTGGCAGCACCGCCCGCCCCGTAGTTCTCGCCCCACGAACGGTCGATCGCTGCCTTGTACTCATAGGACCCGGCGGCGACGTCGACCGTGCCCTTCCAGATCTCGTCCTTCGCGTCGAGCGACAGCTGGGCCTGGTCGCACTCCGGCATCCAGTCACCCGAGCAGCCGATCTCGCTGTTGTGCGAGCCCGGCATCGAGACGGCGCCCGGCTGGTTGACCGGGCCGCCGCCGTTGTCGCCGCCGCCACCGGACGGCGCCGGGTCGCCCACGGTCGCGTACGACGACGTGACCGAGAGGTTGCCGCTGCTGTCGGTGAGCACGGCGCGGTACTCGAGCAGGCTGCCCTGCGGCACTCCCGACAGGTCCTGGAAGACGCGGTACGGCGCGTTGTCGTCGGTGCCGAGCGGGGTCCACTCCGAGTCGCCGGCGTGCCGGTAGGCGAACGTGACCTGGTTGAAGCCGCCCTCGGGGACCGAGACGGCGATCTCCTGGCGCTTGCCGACGGTGCTGCCGGCGCTCGGGGTCTTGAAGTACGCCGCCGGGGCGTCCTCGCGGTCGGCGAGAGTGCCGGCCGCGCGGAGCACGACGGCCGGACAGCGGCGGGACGTCCACCGTCAGCCGGCCCTCCCGGTCCGTCCGCTGGTCGGAGCCCGTCGCGGGCCAGATCTGCTTGAACGTGCCCCGGGGCATCAGCGTCTCGAACGTCGCCGACTTCGCCGTGGTGCTGTTGTTGAGGGCGACGACGTACTCACGACGCTCGTCTCGGTCGATCCGGCTGAACGCGTACACGCCCGCCTTGCCGGAGGCGTATCGGTGCAGCTGCGCACCCTGGCCGAGCGCCGGGTGCGCTTCTCGGAGCCCGGCCAGCGCGGAGATCGTCTGGTACAGCGGGTGGCTGCGGTCGAAGTTGTCGGCGGCGGGCGTGGCGTCCGTGCCCACCGAGTCGTCGTCGTTGTAGTCGGTGACCTGGCTGGGGAACATGTCCTGGCGCGCGTCCTTGTCGCCGCCCGGGCCGGTGAAGCCCTGCTCGTCGCCGTAGTAGACGACCGGCTGGCCGCGGGTCAGGTACATCAGCGCGTGGGCCAGCTCGTCGCGACGGAGCAGCTCCTCGCCCTCGGAGGACGACGCCAGGAAGCTCGCCACCCGGCCCATGTCGTGGTTGCCGAGGAACGTCGGCAGCGCGTAGGCGTTGGAGTCGAGGTCGGTGTAGTAGTCGTCGTTCGCGAACAGGTCGCGGATCCCGGTGGTGGGCTTGCCGGAGGCGAAGCCGACTCCGGCGGACTGGAAGCCGAAGTCGAGCGTGCCGTCGAGACGTCCCTCGGTCGTGAAGCGCGACAGCGCCCGCGGGTCGGCGTCGTACACCTCGCCGAACGAGAAGAAGTCGTCGTTGCCGATGCGCTCCGCCTCAGCCTTGATCCGGGGAGCGAACCGCTGCCAGAACTCCATGTTCACGTGCTTCACGGTGTCGATCCGGAAGCCGTCGATGCCGAAGTCGACCCAGGTCCTGTAGATCTCGCTCATGCCGTCGACGACCTCGGGCTTCTCGGTGAAGAGGTCGTCGAGGCCGACGAAGTCGCCGTACGTCGAGGACTCTCCGGCGAAGGTCGAGTCGCCGCGGTTGTGGTAGTTCGTGACGTCGTTGAGCCACGCGGGGGTCTTGACGGTCTCGTCGGCCTTGGAGCGGAACACCGGCGTGTAGGGGAACGACGTCTCGGCGTCGAGCGGCGGAAACGTGTCGCTGCCGGCGAAGTCGGCGTCGTCGAACGGGTTGCCGTCGGCGTCGCGGTACGGCTCGGTCTCCTTGCTGATGTAGGAGTACTTGCCCTCGTCGTACGCGATGACGTCGGCGGTGTGGTTCGTGATGATGTCGAAGTAGACCTTGATGCCGCGGTCATGCGCCTTGTCGATGAACTGCTTCAGCTCGGCGTTCGTGCCGAAGTGCGGGTCGATCCGGGTGAAGTCGGTGACCCAGTAGCCGTGGTAGCCGGCCGAGGCGTTGTCACCGGAGCCCTGCACGGGCCGGTTCTCGAACGACGGCGTCAGCCAGATCGCGCTCGTACCCAGGCCCTCTACGTAGTCGAGCCGCGCCGACAGGCCGGCGATGTCACCACCGTGGAAGAAGCCCTTGTCGGTGGGGTCGAAGCCGTGCGCGAGGCGGTCGCCCTCGATACCGCCGGTGTCGTTGCCCGGGTCGCCGTTCGCGAACCGGTCGGCCATCACGAAGTAGAAGTTCTGGTCGGCGCCCGGCTGGCGAAGGGACGAGGAGGCGAGCTCGCGGTCGGCCTTCGTGGGCGCTCCCGCCGGCTGGTCGGCCGGGGCGACTGAGACGGCATGGCTGACCGAGTCGTAGCTGAACTCCAGCTCGGCCTCGTGCTCGAGGTGAAGCGGGATGTTCTCCGTGCCCGACGCCCCTCCCCCGTGGCTCTCGTCCCAGGTGCCGTTGAGCGTCACCTTGTACCCGTAGCCACCGGCCGGAACCGTGAACACCCCGGCGTACTCCGTGGTGCCCGCGACCCGCTCGAGCTCGGTCGCCGAGCAGTCGGGAGCCCAGTCGTCGCTGCAGCCGAGCTCGGACTGCAGCGAGCCGACGAGGGTCACCGAGGTGGGCTCGTTGCCGGCGGCGACGGCGTTCGAGGCCAGGTAGGGAAGCGCGGACGCCCCCACCACGAGGGCGAGGGCGGGAAGGACGGTCGAGCTGAATCGAGGCACGGGACTCTTCCGAGAGGAGGGGTTGGACGTGGCTCAGGCGCCCTGTCTCCAGGGCGCCTGAGGTGCTGGCTCGTGGGGGCCGCGTAGCGCGACCCCCACGAGTTGTATCAGCCGTTCTTCTTGCAGGCGCCGTTGCGCTTCTTGGTGCACTCCTGCGTCGCGGCCGCGGTGACCACCGGGCCGAAGACCTGGAGCTCCGCGATCCGCACCTGGCTGTGCGGCGGGCTCAGGATCGCCCGGTCCGGCGTGGTCGCCATGCTGTCGCAGTCCGGGTTGCTGAACACCGGGTCGTTGACCGGGTTCTGCTCACCGCTGTACGCCTCGCCACCAGTGCACTGGTTGTCGCGCACGCGGATCCGGACGTGCGTGGCGTCCCGGGTGAGCACCTGGAACGTCCGCAGCGTCAGGTCCGGCGCCGCCGGCCGCGGCCGGACGCCCGGGAAGGCGTCCGCAGCGCTGCGGTAGACGATGTCGAACTCGGCCTCGTCCGTCGTGCAGGTGTTGCCGGGCTCGGTCGTGTCACAGACCAGGATGTCGAACGAGCGAAGCGCGGAGAACCGGCTCTGGCTCTTCGAGTCCTCGTTGTTCGCGTCCGTCGGCCGCAGCGCGGCGCTCACCTGGACCTCGCTCACCGGCACCGGGGTGTCGGAGATCTTGACCGTGACCTGACGGCCCTCGACCTGTCGGCCCTCGCCCTTGCCGGCGCTGGCCGTGCCGGCCGACGTCAGCGAGGCCCAGTTGGTCTCCTCGGTGTCGTCGATCAGCGACTCGAGGTTGATGCCGTCACCCGTGGCGACGGCTCCGTTGTGCACCGACGCCAGGTTCTTGCGCAGCGGCACCGACACCACGGCGTTCTCACCCGCGGCGAAGGTCCTGGTGAACCTGACGGCACCGAACCCGTCCGCCTGGGCGATGAACTCGTAGGTGCCCGGCACGAACGACACGGTGTCCGCGACCGCGGTCTCGGGGTCGTTGTCAGCCGTCGGGCTGATCCGGGCCTCGTAGTGACCGGTGTAGACGGTCATGGTGTTGGCGTCGGTCGCGTCGCCGCCAGGCGCGAAGCGCACCGTGGCCTCGTCGGAGCTCAACGGCGACGACCAGCCCGGGGTGGGCTCACGGTCGGCCGCACCGGTCGAGGAGGCGGTCTCACCCATGCCGCGCTTGGCGAAGCTGTCCCACAGCTCGATCTGGTTGGCGCCGTTGAAGCGGAGCCGGTCGGCAGCCAGCATCGCGTCACGCGAGTCCAGCATCGTGGAGCCGGTGGGGGTGAGCAGCAGACCGTCGAACATGATCTGCGCCCAGCGCCGGTTGCCCGGGCACTGGTCGGCGGGCAGCTCACCCTTGGCGCAGCGCAGCTGCAGGGCCTTGTCGCTCGACGGGAACTGGGCGTCGTACTTGTCGTTCAACGCCTCGGCGATGTCGTAGTTCGTCGCGCTCCAGATCTCGCCGTCGGCGTGCGGCGAGGTGGTGCCGACACCGTCGTACTCCAGGTCGGAGTAGTTCAACGGGCTGGTGTTCATCCCGTAGTTGCGGATACCCCGCTGCTTGTTGCCACTGACGTACGGCGCCAGCGCGAACGGGTTCGCGTCCTCACCGGCCGAGATCCCGTTGCCACGGAAGTACTCAGCGAAGATCAGGTCCGACCAGCTCTCGGTCTGTCCCTGGGTGGCGCCGGTGCCCGTGTCGGGACCGGCCACCATCCGGTTGCTGATGGCGTGGCCGTACTCGTGCGCCACCACCGCCATGTCGTAGGCGCCGTCGGTGCAGGCCGCGTAGAACGCGCCTGCCAGCGGCTGCCACAGGTACTGGTTGGTGATCGGCGGGATGCCGTCCTGCAGCGTGATCTGGTTGGCGTTGTCGCGGCCGTTGAAGGTGCGACGTCCGGCCTGGGCGTTGCCCAGCTCGGGGTCGTGCTCACGCTCCGGACCGGTGTTGCCGAAGTTGCTCTGCTGCAGGTTGGAGGTGCGCTCGGTGAACCCGAGGTAGTAGCTCCAGTCGTGCATCCGGTTGTGCATGGCGAACAGGTTCGCCACGGACGCGTCGTCGTCGTTGCCACCCGGCTGGTCGAACGACTTCGGGTCGCACTTGCTGTTGAACCAGGTGTTCTTCCACTCGTAGTCGTAGTTGCGGTCCGGGCTGACCGGGCGCTGGAAGATCGTGTCCGGGGTCAGGAAGCTGACCTCGGAGATCGCGGTCGTCGCGTTGTTGCCGTCGGTCGTGTACGTCGCGAGGCTCGGCGCCTGGACGTCCCACGGCACGCGCGATGCGCTGTTCATCAGCTCCTGGTCACAACCCTCACCCTCGGCGATCCAGCACCACACCTCGCGGGTGTCGGCGTCGGGGTTCTCCGAGTCGGTGAAGTTCGGGTTCGAGGGGAAGACGCGCCAGCGCGGCATGCTGGCCCCCGGCCCGGAGGCGGAGTTCGTCGAGAAGACACCGGCGTAGCCGATCGATCCGGCACCGGCGGTGAACTCGCAGACCTCGACCAGGTAGTCACCGGCGGGCACACCACCGGCGGGCGAGTAGCTGAGCACTTCGGGGCTGGTGAGCAGGTCCTGGCTGGCGACCGGGTTGTCCTGGCCGGCGCGGTACAGGTTGACGGTGATGTCGTCGTCGGTGCCGTTGGGCGTCGTGGCGCCGACCGCGACGTTGACCTGGCGCTGACCACTCTCGACCGTGAACGGCCCGTGGCGCTCGGCAGTGGGCGTGCACGCACCAGCGTCGTCCGTAGCGCCGTTGAACTGCGACGTGGTCGGCGGGTTCAGCGTGCTCGGCAGGGTCATGTCGGCTGCCAGGTGGTCGACGCGGTTGTCGCGCAGCCAGACCTTCCCGGTCTCCGCGTCGACGAAGCTGATGAAGGCGGCGGGTTCGTTGTGGGCGTGGTCGCCCTGCTCCCCGCTGTCGTCGTGGTCGGACTTCAGCAGCGTCGTCTCCCAGACGAGGCGGACGCCGTCGGTGGGGGTCGGGAGCGCCATCAGGCGGGCCCGCTGGACGTCGCGCGCGACGGTGGACTTGAACGTCGTCCACGGTCCGGGCACGTCGACAGGGCTGAGGTCGCCGAGCTCCAGGCCGGCGTCCTTGGAGGCCGCGTTGAGCGCCTCGACAGCGCCGAGGGTGCGGGTGCCGGTCACGGCGTCGTCGCCGGTCACGGACGAGGAAACGTAGGCGATCCGGCCGTCGCGCTGGACGCCGACCGTGAGCAGGCCGTCCCAGGCGGAGGTGAGCTCGCCGAACGACTGCCGGAACATCACCACGTGGGGGACGTCGGTGTTCTTCGGCTGCTCGCCGTCACGGACGCGCACCAGGTCGGGGGCGTCGTACAGCGGGGTGTCACGCAGCACCTCGAGGGACGCGACCTGCTGGGCGCCCAGCTTGAAGACCTCGCGGTTGTCGGCGACGAACGCGCGCGCAACCTCGGCGGCCTTACCGGCGCGGGGCGACGAGAGGTAGCCCTTCTGGTTCAGCAGCAGGTGTGGCGTACCGAAGTCGTTCCAGCGCGCCTGCGTGGCACCGAGTGCCTCGGCGGCACTGCGCTGGGCTGCCGTCGGCTGGACCCGGCCGTCACGTGCGTCCCGGCTGGCGACCTTGTCGCCCTCGCCCTGGAACGAGAAACCGGACGGTTGAGCTGTCGGCTGCCCGATGGCCGGCACCATGCTGGCGATCAGGGCTCCTACAGCGAGAACGACCAAGAGGAGCAGCCTCTTGCGTTCCAGGATCATGGGGTGCGAAGCCATGCTTCCTCCTCGGCCGGCGGGTAGCCGGCACTCAGGCGGCAGCCTTGTGGGCCGTCCGCTCGGACCAAATGGGAGGCATGACCGAGCAGAAGCGCCCGAGTTACGCCTTCATAGCGCCCAACGAGCGAGTGTGACCTGGGTTACGCGACGACTCAGCGCTGCCGGGCGACCCGGCCCTCGTCCCAGACGGGTTCATCGGGCTCGTAGACCGAGCCGTCAGCCCCGTAGACGAGGTACCGGTCGAACCCCCGGGCGAACCAGCGGTCGTGGGTGACAGCGAGCACCGTGCCCGTCGAACGCCTCGAGCCCCTCCTCCAGCGCCTCGGCCGACTCGACGTCGAGGTTGTCGGTGGGCTCGTCGAGGAGCAGCAACGTGGCACCGCTCAGCTCGAGCAGCAGGATCTGGAACCGCGCCTGCTGGCCGCCCGAGAGCGACTCGAACCGCTGCTCGGCGGCGTGCGCGAGCTCGTACCGGTCCAGCGCTCGGGCGGCAGGTTCGCGCGGCATCCCGTCGCGGTGGTCGTCGCCGCGGTGCAGGATCTCGAGCAGCGTGCGCCCGATCAGCTCGGGGTGCTCGTGCGTCTGTACGAACCAACCCGGACGCACGCGCGCACCCAGCCGGGCAACCGCCGGAGTGCCGCACCGGCTCGACCGGCGCCTCGCTGACCGGGCGGTGCTCGATGTCCGGGTCCGATCCCCCCGCCGCCAGGAGTCGCAGGAAGTGCGACTTGCCGGAGCCGTTCGAGCCCAGCACGGCGACCCGCTCGCCGTACCAGACCTCGAGGTCGAACGGCTTCATCAGCCCGGTCAGCTCGAGGTTCTCGCAGACGACGGCGCGCTTGCCGGTGCGGCCGCCCTTGAGCCGCATCTTCACCTGCTGCTCGCGCGGCTGCGCGGTCGGTGGGCCGGCCTCCTCGAACTTCCGGAGCCGGGTCTGCGCCGCCCGGTACTGCGAGGCGAGCCCGTCGTTGTACTCCGCCTTGATCTTGTAGCGCAGCACCAGCGCCTTGAGCTTGGCGTGCTCCTCGTCCCAGCGCCGACGCAGCTCCTCGAAGCGCTCGAATCTCGCGCGCCGCGCCTCGTGGTAGGACGCGAACCCGCCGGGGTGGGTCCACACCGTGTTGCCGGCGGCCCCGAGCTCGACGGTGACCACGCGCGTCGCCGTGTTGTTGAGCAGCTCTCGGTCGTGGCTGATGAACAGGATCGTCTTGGGCGACTCCTTGATCCGCTGCTCCAGCCAGGTCTTGCCCGGTACGTCGAGGAAGTTGTCCGGCTCGTCGAGAAGCAGGACCTCGTCGGGGCCACGGAGCAGGAACTCCAGCACCAGCCGCTTCTGCTCGCCGCCCGAGAGGGTGGTCAGGTCGCGGTGCTTGGCGCGGTCGTACGGCAGACCCCGAGCGCGGCCGTCGTGCAGACGTCCCAGATGACCTCGGTGTCGTAGCCGCCTGCATCGGCCCACTCGGCGAGCGCGCCGGCGTACCGCATCTGGGTCTTCTCGTCCTCGCTGTCCATCAGCGCGAGCTCGCAGGCGTCCACCTCCGCGGCGGCCTGCCGGACCCGCGGCGGGGAGACCGACAGCAGCAGGTCGGCCACCGTCCCCCCGGTCCCGTTCGTCGAGCCTGTCGAGATCCCCTGCGCCACCATCTGCCGCATGACGCCGAGACCACCGGAGCGGGTCACCGCACCGGCGTGCGGGACGAGGTCGCCGGTGACGATCCTCAGCAGCGTCGTCTTACCCGCGCCGTTCGCTCCGACCAGCGCGACCTTGGCGCCCTCACCGACGCGGAACGACACGTCGTCGAGCAGCACCCGACCGTCCGGCAGCTCGTACCGGATCCCGGCAACATCCACATGACCCACGGTCGTCGATTGTCCCGGCCACCGGCGAGGATGCGAACCGATTTGCGTCAGCGGGTGTCCGAGCCCCCGCCAGTCGCAGATCGGGCAGCCTCGAGTCGTGCCACCGGCACCCGGAACGGCGAGCAGGAGACGTAGTCGAGACCGACCTCATCGAAGAAGTGGATCGAGTCCGGGTCGCCGCCGTGCTCACCGCAGACGCCCAGATGGAGGTCCGGCCGTGCGGCTCGCGCCCCGCTCCACGGCATGCCGCACCAGCGCGCCGACGCCGTCGCGGTCCAGGGTCTCGAACGGCGACACCCCGAAGACACCCTTCTCCAGGTAGGTGCTGAAGAACGACGCCTCGACGTCGTCGCGCGAGAAGCCCCAGGTCATCTGGGTCAGGTCGTTGGTGCCGAACGAGAAGAACTCGGCCGCCTCGGCGATCTCGCCCGCCGCCATCACGGCGCGGGGCAGCTCGATCATCGTGCCGACCTTGAAGGTGGGCTTCACGCCGGTCTCGCGCTCGATCTCCCGTGCCACCTCGATGATGTCGGCCTTCACGAGCTCGAGCTCCTGCACCGTCGCCACCAGCGGGATCATGATCTCCGGCTGCGGGTCGCCCCCGGCCTTGCGCCGGATCGCCGCCGCCTCCAGGATCGCCCGCGCCTGCATCGTGAACAGCCCCGGGATCACGATCCCCAGCCGGACGCCTCGGAGCCCGAGCATCGGGTTCTGCTCGTGCAGCCGCTTCACCGCGTCGAGGAGCTTGTGGTGCCGACTGTTCCGGTTGCCGTGGTCGTCCTCCATCGCCACCTGGACGGCGAGCTCGGTGTAGTCGGGGAGGAACTCGTGCAGCGGCGGGTCGATCAGCCGGATCGTGACGGGCAGCCCGTCCATCGCCTCCAGGATGCTGACGAAGTCGTCGCGTTGCATCGGGAGGAGCTCCGCGAGCGCACGCTCCTGCTCCTCAGGGGTATCGGCGATGATCAGGTGCTCGACGAGGACCTTCCGGTCACCGAGGAACATGTGCTCGGTGCGGCAGAGGCCGATGCCTTCGGCGCCGAACCTGCGGGCCCGCGCCGCGTCCTCCGGGGTGTCCGCGTTTGCTCGGACGCCCAGGCGCCGCTGGGTGTCCGCGTGTTCCATCAGCCGCTCGACCGCGGCCACGAGCTCGTCGCCGGCCGTGGCCTCGTCCCCCTCGAAGTGCCGTACGACGAGTGAGTCGCGCACGGGCACCTCCCCCGCGAACACCTCGCCGGTCGTGCCGTCGATCGAGATCACGTCACCCTCGGTGATGGTCACGCCGCCGTCGCTGGTGAACTTCTTGGCCTTGACGTCGACGTCGAGGGCGTCCGCTCCGCAGACGCACGTGCGGCCCATGCCGCGAGCCACGACGGCCGCGTGCGAGGTCTTGCCGCCGCGGCTGGTCAGGATCCCCTTCGAGCACGACCATGCCCTTGAGGTCGTCGGGGTTGGTCTCGCGCCGCACCAGGATGACGTCCTCGCCGCGGTCGGACCACTCCACCGCGGTCGTCGAGTCGAAGACCGCCTTGCCGACGGCCGCACCCGGCGAGGCGTTCATGCCAGTCGCGATCAGGTTGCGCTCGGCCTCGGCGTCGAAGCGCGGGAACATCAGCTGCACCAGCTGGGCGCCCGAGACCCGCTGCACGGCTTCGTCGAGGTCGATCAGGCCCTGGTCCACGAGCTGGCAGGCGATCCGGAAGGCCGCCTCGGCGGTGCGCTTGCCGACCCGCGTCTGCAGCATCCACAGCTTGCCGTGCTCCACGGTGAACTCGATGTCGCACAGGTCGCGGTAGTGGTTCTCGAGCTTCTGCATGGTCGCGAGCAGGTCGTCGTACGCCTCCTTGTCCAGCTCCTCGAGGTCGGCGAGCGGAACGGTGTTCCGGATGCCGGCGACGACGTCCTCGCCCTGGGCGTTCTGGAGGTAGTCGCCGTAGATTCCCTGCTCGCCGGATGCCGGGTCACGGGTGAACGCGACCCCGGTGCCGGAGTCCTCGCCGCCGTTGCCGAAGACCATCGTGCAGATGTTCACCGCCGTGCCGAGGTCACCGGGGATCCGCTCCTGTCGGCGGTAGAGCACCGCGCGCTCGGTGTTCCACGACTCGAAGACGGCACGCACCGCCATGTCGAGCTGCTCGCGCGGATCCTGGGGGAACTCGATCCCGGCATGCTCCCGAATCAGCCCTTGGTACGTCGACACGAGGTCGGCAAGGTCCCCCGGGGTGAGCTCGACGTCGGCCTTCGACCCCGCGCCGCTCCTTGAGCTCCTCGAGCGCATCGTGGAACACCGCGGAGTCGACGCCCAGGACGGTCGACCCGAACATCTGCAGCAGGCGCCGGTACGAGTCGTAGGCGAACCGCTCGTCCCCTCCGGCGACCGCGGCCAGGCCGTGCACGCTGCGGTCGTTCAGTCCGACATTCAGGACGGTGTCCATCATTCCCGGCATCGAGAACTTGGCACCGGAGCGCACCGAGACCAGCAGCGGGTCGTCGGGGTCGCCGAGGCGGCGTCCGATGGCCTCCTCGAGAGACTCGAGATGGGCGGTGACCTCGTCGGCCAGTCCGTCCGGTTCGTGGCCCTGCTCGAGGAACGCCCGACAGGCGTCGGTGCTGATCGTGAACCCTGGAGGCACGGGCAACCCCAGGTTCGTCATCTCGGCGAGGTTCGCGCCCTTGCCGCCGAGCAGGTCCTTCTGGTCCTTGCTTCCTTGACTGAAGTCGTAGACGAAGGTCATATAGGCATCATCGCCCAACTGCCCGGACCAGACCAGGGACCTTCGTCGGCAACCCGCCACCTCGGCGTGTCTGCCCCCTGACCCCCGCCGGGTTTCCGCATCTGCACGATGATGGCTACATGCCGCTCCCCACCTGGGCTGATCTCGAACTTCAGCTGCCACATCTGCGGGCCGCCCCGTCCGACCTGGGGACCCTGGAGCTTCTCGTACGTCGCCCGGAAAACCGCCGCCGCGAGGTGTTGGAGACCGGCGTCCTGGAGCCCGGCATGGGACTCGTCGGCGACAACTGGTCGACCCGCGGCAGCTCGAGCACAGTCGACGGGTCGGCCAACCCGGAGGCCGAGGTGACCGTTATGTCCTCCCGGATGATCCGCCTGCTCGCCGACGATCCGGAGGTCCAGGCACTCGCGGGCGACCAGCTCTACGTCGATCTCGACCTGTCCGTGGCCAGCCTGCCGGCAGGCAGCCGTCTCCTGGTCGGGGATGACCGTCCTCGAGGTCAGCGCAAAACCGCACACGGGGTGCGCCAAGTTCATCGAGCGCTTCGGAGCCGATGCGATGCGCTTCACCAACGATCGGGTGGGCCGCTCGCTTCGCCTGCGCGGCCTGAACGCCCGTGTCGTGACCGGAGGCACGGTCCGACCGGGTGACTCGGTGCGCCGCCTCTAGCCCGTCGGGTCGGCGCATCTGCACACCTCAGTTGCCGCGGCCTCGGACGGCCTGGATCAGCCGGTGCTCGGCGTCGTGCCCGGGACCGATGCGCGGCAGCCGCAGCACCAGGATGACTCCGGCCAGCCACCAGGCTCCGAGGATCACCCACTCGTACGGCCAGATGAGCGCCGCCGGCATACCGGGCAGGAACAGCACGCCCAGGCCGAGCGTGAGCAGTGCCGCGAGCCCGCCGACGATCCGACCCTGGGACACCGTGAACGGTCGCTCCATCTCCGGCTCTCGCGCACGGAGCACGAGGAACGTGACAGCCACCAAGAAGAACGCGACCACGATGGAGAAACCGCCGGCGTCTACCAGCCAGACGAGCATCTGCCGACCGAACAGCGGCGACAGCAGCGACAGCCCGCCGATGAAGAGGATCGCGTTGCTCGGCGTGCGGTACCGCGGGTGGATGTGTGCGAACCAGCTCGGCACCATGCCCGAGGCTGCCATCGCGTAGAGCAGCCTGCTCGCGCCGAGCAGGAAGCCGTTCCAGCTGGTCAGGATGCCCGCGACGCCGCCGATGACGAGAATATTGCCGAAGGTCTTGCTGCCCCACAGCGCCGACATCCCGTCCGCGGCGGACAGCTCCGACTCCGCGAGCACCGACTCCGGAAGCGACGACCCGACGGTCAGCATCACGACGATGTAGAACGCCGCGGCGGCAACCACCGAGACGACGACCAGCTTGCCGATCTGCCGGAACGGGAGGTTGATCTCCTCGGCCGACTGCGGGATCACGTCGAAGCCGACGAACAGGAAGGGTACGGCGACCAGGACGGCGACCACTCCGGCGAACCCGCCCGTGAACAAGGGCCGCATCTCCTCGACGCTGCCTCCGATGGCTGCGCCGATGACGAGCAGCACGCCGACCGCCAGCAGGAACAGGACGGCCACTCCTTGGAACACCGCCGCGGGTCGGATGCCGATGTAGTTCAGGGCGGTGATCAGCAGCGCGCCGATGACGCCCACCGCGACCCACGAGGCGTAGACGTCGTAGTCCGCGACCGTCCACAGCTGCCCCGCCAGCATGTCGGGGAACAGGAAGAGCAGGGTCTGCGGGAGCGCGACCGCCTCGAACGCCACCACCGAGACGTAGCCCAGGACCAGGCTCCACGACGTGACGAACGCGGCGCGGGAGCCGAGCCCGCGCAGGACGTAGTTGTGCTCACCGCCGGCGCTCGGCATCGCCGACACGAGCTCGGCGTACGTCAGCCCGACCAGCGCCATGATCACGCCGCCGATGACGAAGGCGAGCGCTGCACCGAACGTGCCGGCGTCCAGCAGGAAGCCGCCGGTGAGCACGATCCAGCCGAAGCCGATCATCGCACCGAAGGCGACGGCTAGGACGTCCCATCGCCCGAGGACGCGGGTGAAGTGTTCGTTGCCGTTCTCGGCGCTCATCGTGCCCCCATCGGTCGCGTGAGTGGAAAGTACCACCGCGCGGACCGCTCGGGGAGGGGGTCAGTCCTCGGTCTGTGCGGCCCAGAGGTTGATGCCCGACTCCACTGCGTACGCGTCGATCGTGGCGAGCTCGGCATCCGTGAGCGGCGGCCCGCTCAGCGCGTCGAGGTTGGTGTCCAGCTGCTCCACGGAGGACGCGCCGATCACGGCCGAGGTGATCCGCTGGTCGCGCAGCACCCACTGGAGGGCCAGTTGCGCGAGCTTCTGGCCACGCGACTCGGCGATCTCGTTGAGCCGGCGGACGTGAGTCAGCGTCGCCTCGTCGAGGTGGTCGCCCGGAAGCGTGGTGTCGCTGCGCGCGGCGCGCGAGTCCGACGGCACACCGTTCAGGTAGCGGTCGGTGAGCAGCCCCTGGGCAAGCGCCGTGAACACGATGACGCCCATCCCCTGCTCCTCGACCTCGTCGAGCAGCTCCTTCTCGATCCAGCGGTTGAGCATGCTGTACGACGGCTGGTGGATGAGCAGCGGCGTACCGAGCTCGCGGGCGATCGTCGCCGCCTCACGCGTCTTGGTCGCGCTGTACGAGGAGATGCCGGCGTACAACGCCTTTCCCGACCGCACGGCGTAGTCGAGGGCCATCATGGTCTCCTCGATCGGCGTCTCCGGATCGAAACGGTGGCTGTAGAAGATGTCGACGTAGTCGAGCCCCATCCGCTCCAGCGACTGGTCGAGCGACGCGAGCACGTACTTCCGCGAGCCGCCGCCCTGGCCGTAGGGGCCGGGCCACATGTCGTAACCCGCCTTGGTGGAGACGACGATCTCGTCGCGGTACGGCTTCAGGTCGCCCGCCAGGTACTTGCCGAAGTTGAGCTCGGCCTGGCCGTACGGCGGTCCGTAGTTGTTGGCCAGGTCGAAGTGGGTCACGCCGCGGTCGAAGGCCCGACGAATGACCGCGCGCTGCGTCTCCTCCGGTCGGTCGTCACCGAAGTTCTGCCACAGGCCCAGCGAGATGGCGGGCAGCTTGAGCCCGCTTCGCCCTGTGAAGCGGTACTCCATGGCGTCGTAGCGGTCGGGCGCGGCTTCGTAAGCGGTCATGCCCCTATCGTTCCCGAGGTGCGCGCGGCGCATGCACGCACCCCCGCCCGCCAGTCGAGACCACCCGTCGGGCGAGCCCAACCGCTGGTCGAGCCTGTCGAGACCACCCGCTGGTCGAGCCTGTCGAGACCTACCTCGCCCACCAGGCCAGCGACGGGAAGTGCGCGATCGTGACCGTGCCTTCCGGCCTCGGTGCCTCCGGCTGGCGATCGTCGACGAGGACGTCGCCGTCCTTGTCATAGAAGACGATTCGCTGCGCGCCCAGCGTCTCTCCCTCGGCGACCCTCCGGGCCTGCTCGGGCGTCAGCGTCCCGGAGTAGACGAACGAGACGTACCCGCGGCGTACGTCGGCCCACTTCGCAACGCCGTCCGGGGTCGCCACCAAGGCGGCCGCTACCTCAGCGGGGCGTCGGTCTCCCCAGTGCATCGTGAACTCACGACAAGCCGCCGTACCCGTCTCACCGCTCCCCTGGCCTGCGGAACCCGAACACGACGCCTCCAGCTCCGGCAGCGCGGGATCGACCTGAGGCATCAAGTCCTGTTCCGTGCTGCCAGCAGGCTCGTACGCATCAACTCCGTCCACCACGGTCCGGGGGAAGGCGATGTCGGTCGAGTAGACGCTCATGGCGTTCTTCACGCCAGCGTCGGCCTCATGGGCGAACTGACACTTCCCCCAGTACTTCCCATCCGCGGAGAGCAGGGTGGCGTGGGTCCGGGAGGCGCCCGAGGCCGAGGTCATCAGCTTCGGCTCAGAACCCATCAGCGCCAACGCGGCGGACTCGCTCACGGGTCGACCGTCGACCGCATGGCCGACGTTCTCCTTGCGCATGCAGGTCGCCACGATCTCCTCGTCGCTGGCAGGCGCCCCGCCTGCCGCTGGGGCTCCCTCGGGCAGCGCAACGGTTCCCTGGGTCGGCAACAGCGACGCCCCCACCGTGACGACCGCGGCCGTGCTCAGCGCAGCCAACGACGCGCCAGCACGACGCCGCCGCAACCGTCGCTTGCCACGCTTCAAGTCATCGGTCGCGGACGCGTGCGGTGGCTCCACGCCGAACTCTCGCTCCAACAGCTCCGCGAACTCGTGGGCGTCCATCGTCTTCTCATGGTTCATCGCGGGCTCCTGGTCATCGAGGTCTCAGCGGTGAGCGCGGCGTGTAGAGCCGCGAGCCCCCGGGAGGTGTGGGACTTGACGGTGCCGGTCGAGATCTCCAGCTCGCGTGCGGTCTGTTCGACCGAGAGGTCGAGCCAATGCCGCAGGACGACGACCCGGCGTTGCATCGACGGGAGGCTCTGCAGGGCCTGCACGAGCTCCGAGCGATCCTCGACGGATCCGCCCACTGCCGCGGCCTGGTCCGGCTGGTCGAGGCCGGTGTGCTCACGCCGCCACGGACGTCGGGACTCGTCGATGTTGGCCCTGACGATCACCTGTCGTGCGTAGGCCTCCTCGGCACCTTCCGTGTGGATCCGCGGCCAGGCGACGTACAGCTTCGCGAGTGCTGTCTGCACCAGATCCTCGGCGCGGTGCCAGTCTCCGCACAGCGCAAACGCGATGCGTCGGAGATGCGGTCTGCGCGCCGCGACGAAGGCGACGTACTCCGCCTCACTCCTGCGCATCGGTGGTCCTCCCGTTGTCGGTGCGTACTCGCTGGGTAGACGGAGCAGCACTCCGAACGGGTTGTCAGGTCAGACCGGAATCTCGAGACCTTCGTTGACGACCAGGTCTGCGAACTCGAGCACCTGGGCCGTGAGCTCCTCGTCGGACAGCACGCCCGCGAGCTCGCCGTTGGCGCGGTACGACAGCGCCTCGTCGACCAGGGGCCGCCAGCGCTCCCCGAACGCCTCGATCGCGTGGCGCCCGCCGCCGTCCTTGGAAGTGAGCCGGTCCGTCGCAAGGAGGTGGTGCAGCCGCGACGCTCCCAGCACGAAGAAGCTCACGATGTCGGGCCTCTTGGCCTCGTCCGGGAACTGCCGGAGCCCGGCCGCCTGATCGGCCCAGAACGACGCGAGATTGCCGTGCGTGAACTCCCTCAGCACCCGAGCGTCGGTCCAGATGTCGACGTCTGACAGCTGCGGCCCCCGGATCGTGACGCCGTGGCCGGCCAGCTCGTGCCAGGTCACCGGGTTGACGTCGAACCGCCCCTCGTCCTCCCACATGCCACCGAGCCGGCAGGGCACGTCCGGGCAGGCAGGCGCGGGCTGCGCGAGGTCGCCCCAGGTCACGTAGAAGCCGTCGTACGCCGGCTGCGGGAACACCTGGTCGAGCCGAATGTGCACGTCGCGAAGGACGTCGGACCGTGTCAGGCCCCGGTCGAGCCGACGTCACGGCGACGAAGTCGATGTCGCTTCGCCCGGCGTGCCATTCGCCGAAGCCGAGTGACCCGTGCAGGTACAGCCCCTCGACCAGACCGGGGGCTGCCTCGTCGACGAGGTCGAGGTAGGTCTCGCAGATGGTCCGGACCTCGTGCGGCGGCCAGATCGTGGCACGACGGTCCGAGCGCGTCGCTGGGTGCATGGCGAACACCCTGCCAGACGCGGGTCAGACGAGGTCGGCTGCGCGCCGGGACTCCAGCACGCGGAAGCCCTTGGCGCTCGCGAGCCGGGTGGTCGGGAACCCCTGCTCGCCGAGCCATCGCTGCAGCGAGTCGGCGCCGAGATTCTTGCCGACGACCATCACTGCGCGGCCGCCGGGCGCCAGGCGAGGCAGCCACCGGAGCAGCAGCTCGTGCAGTGCCTCCTTGCCGATCCGGATCGGGGGGTTCGACCAGATCTCGTCGAACTCGAGCGCGTCGGGGATCGCGTCCGGCACCGCTGCGTCGTAACGCCCAGCCACGTCGAGCCGGTCCGCGTTCTCGTTGGCCAGCAGGACGGCCCGTTCGTTCACGTCCACGCCCCACACGGTCGCCTCCGGCCTGACGACGGCGAGGGCGAGCCCGATGACGCCGTACCCGCAGCCGAGGTCGAGGTACGTCGACCCGCTCGACGGCGGCTCGGTCTCCCGGAACAGCACCGCCGTGCCGATGTCGAGCCGCCCCTGGGCGAACACCCCCGAACCCGACGTCAGCTCGAGGTCGCGACCCCAGACCGATGCGCTGACCGGGACGCGCTTGAACGCGACCGCGGGATCAGCGGAGAAGTAGTGCTCATCCATCAGTTGCCTCCCGCTGGTCGAGCCTGTCGAGACCACCGCTCCGCTGGTCGAGCTTGTCGAGACCACCGCTCCGCTGGTCGAGCCTGTCGAGACCACCCGGCAGCGTCCGCATCACCCGCGCCGCAGTCGCCTGCGCGGCCAGCTCCCCGTCCGGCGGGTACGCGACCTCCTCCAGCGTCAGGCCGTGCGCGTGCATCACCGTCACGGCGGGGTCGCGGACCGCAGCGGCCAGCACCTCACCCGCCCAAGACGGCTCCCGCCGCCCCTCTCCGACCGCGACCAGGCAGCCCATCAGCGCGCGCACCATGCTGTGGCAGAAGGCGTCCGCCCGCACGGTGGCCACCGCGAGACCCGATGCCTCGCGCTGCACGGACAGATCCAGCAGCGTGCGTACCGTCGTCGCCCCCTCACGCTTCTTGCAGAAGGCGGCGAAGTCGCGCTCCCCGACCAGCAGCCCAGCGGCCTCGTTCATCGCGTCGACGTCGAGCGGCCGCGGCCACGCGAGCACCTCCGAGCGGACGAGCGGGTCGACCAGCTCGGGAGCGTCGGCGATCCGGTACGCGTAGCGACGCCACAGCGCCGAGAAGCGGGCGTCGAACCCCTCCGCAGCCTCGGCGACCCGATGCACCCGCACGTCAGGCGACAGGACCCCATTCAGTCGGCGCAGCAGCGCCTCGGTCGGCGAGCGCGTGCTCCTACTCGCAACAGCCTCGAGCACGTCCGGATCGAGGTCGAGGTGGGCGACCTGACCTCGCGCGTGCACTCCGGTGTCGGTACGCCCCGCACAGGTGAGCGGAGCCGCGTCCAGCCGCAGCACCTGAGCAATCGCGGCCTCCACCACGCCCTGCACGGTGCGCAGCCCCGGCTGGGCGGCCCAGCCGTGGAAGTCCGTGCCGTCGTAGGCAAGGTCGAGTCGGAGGCGCACCCGCGTAGTGTCCCAGACCCCTCGGATCGGCCAGGACCGTGACTCCCCTGCGCGCGGGGGTCCGGTCGGCCTACCCTCGAAGCGTGAGGGCCGACATCGACCACAGCTCCACCGAGCCACCTTTCGAGCAGCTGCGCCGAGGGATCGCCGGGCAGGTCGCCGACGGCACGCTCCCGGCCGGCACCAAGCTGCCGACGGTCCGCGCACTCGCCGAGCAGGTCGGGCTCGCCGTGAACACCGTCGCCCGCGCCTACCGCGAGCTCGAGAACGACGGCATCGTGGTCACCCAGGGTCGCCGAGGCACGTTCGTCGCCTCCGCCGCCCTCGACGCGCCCCCCGCCGGCGTGGTCGAGCTCGCGCAGCAGTACGTCGCCGCCGCGCGCCGACAGGGGCTGTCCGTAGCGGAGGCCACCAGCTTCGTCGAGCGAGCCTGGGGTGTGCCGCACGACTGACCCGACATACGACGAAGGGCCCGCCATCCTCACGGATGGCGGGCCCTTCGTGTGAAGCCGTCGAGCTCAGGTCACTCGGACTTGGTCTCGTCCTCGGCCGTGGTGGGCTCGGTGGCCTGGGTGGCCGGAGCCTCCTCGACCTCGTCGGCGGTCTCGGCCACGGGGGCCTCGGTCGCCTCGTCGGCCGGAGCCTCAGTGGTCTCCTCGGCCGGAGCCTCGGTCGCCTCGGCAGCCGGGGTCTCCTCAGCGGGAGCCTCAGCCGGAGCGGCAGCAGCCGGGGCCGCCTTCGCCTTGGGGGCGTACTCCTCGGTCACCAGCTCGATGACCGCCATGGGGGCGTTGTCGCCCTTGCGCGGACCGATCTTGGTGATGCGGGTGTAGCCACCGGGACGCTCCGCGAACCGCGGGGCGATGTCCTCGAACAGCGCGTGCACGACGCCCTTGTCCTTGATCGTGGCGAGGACGAGACGACGGTTGTGCAGGTCGCCCTTCTTCGCCTTGGTGATCAGACGCTCGGCCACGGGACGCAGGACACGGGCCTTCGCCTCGGTCGTGGTGATCCGACCGTGCTCGAAGAGGCTCGTCGCCAGGTTCGCGAGGATGAGCTTCTGGTGCGCCGGGCTACCGCCGAGGCGGGCACCCTTCTTGGGAGTAGGCATTTCTTCTTCTCATTTCTTCCGGGCCGTACCAGGTACCCGGATAGAGGGGATCAGTACTGCTCGTCCTCGACGAACGAGTCGTCGTCGTCATCGGCGTACGCCGCCAGGGCAGCCTGCGGGTCGAAGCCCGGCGCGCTGTCCTTGAGCGAGAGGCCCATCTCGACGAGCTTGGCCTTGACCTCGTCGATCGACTTCGCACCGAAGTTGCGGATGTCGAGCAGGTCCTGCTCCGAGCGCGAGATGAGCTCACCCACGGTGTGGATGCCCTCGCGCTTGAGGCAGTTGTAGGAACGGACGGTCAGGTTGAGCTCCTCGACCGGGAGGGCGAGATCGGCAGCAAGCTGCTCGTCAACCGGCGACGGGCCGATGTCGATGCCCTCGGCCTCGACGTTCAGCTCGCGGGCGAGACCGAACAGCTCCACCAGCGTCTTACCTGCCGAGGCGATCGCGTCACGGGGACGGATCGACGGCTTGGTCTCGACGTCGATGACGAGCTTGTCGAAGTCGGTGCGCTGCTCGACTCGGGTGGCCTCGACCTTGTAGGTCACCTTGAGGACCGGGCTGTAGATCGAGTCGACCGGCATCCGGCCGATCTCGTTGTCGCCGCCCTTGTTCTGGACGGACGACACGTAGCCGCGGCCCCGCTCGACGACCAGCTCCATCTCGAGCTTGCCCTTGTCGTTCAGGGTGGCGATCTTGACGTCGGGGTTGTGCACCTCGACACCGGCCGGGGGCGCGATGTCCGCGGCGGTCACGTCACCGGGGCCCTGCTTGCGCAGGTACATGGTGACGGGCTCGTCGTGCTCGGAGGAGACGACCAGGTCCTTGAGGTTCAGGATGACCTCGGTGATGTCCTCCTTGACCCCGTCGATCGTGGAGAACTCGTGGAGCACACCGTCGACCTTGATGCTGGTGACAGAGGCACCGGGGATCGACGACAGGAGGGTACGGCGGAGCGAGTTGCCGAGCGTGTAGCCGAAGCCCGGCTCGAGCGGCTCGATGACGAACCGCGACCGGAACTCGTCGACGACCTCTTCCGACAGTGTCGGACGCTGAGCGATAAGCACTTGATGATTCCTTTCCGAGCCCACCCGCTATTTGACGGACTCGAACTGAGGGAAGGGCGTCGGGGGTCGGCGTCTCCGCCGCCCCCCGACTTGGGGGACTACTTCTTCGAGTAGAACTCGACGATGAGCTGCTCCTGGACCGGAACGTCGATCTGCTGACGGACCGGAACCGAGTGGACCAGGATGCGCATGCGGTTGGGCAGAACGTCCATCCACGCCGGAACGACGCGCTCGCCGTGGGTCTCACGGGCGATGATGAACGGCGGCATCTCCAGCGACTTCTCCCGGACGTCGATCACGTCGTACTGGGTCACCTGGAAGGAAGGAATGTTGACCTTCTTGCCGTTGACCTTGAAGTGACCGTGCGTCACGAGCTGACGGGCGTGGCGACGCGTGCGGGCGAACCCGGCGCGGTAGACCACGTTGTCGAGACGGCACTCGAGGAGCTGCAGCAGGTTGTCACCGGTCTTGCCGGGACGGCGGCTGGCCTCGGTGTAGTAGTTGTGGAACTGCTTCTCGAGGACGCCGTAGGTGTAGCGCGCCTTCTGCTTCTCCTGGAGCTGCGAGCGGTACTCGCTCTCCTTGATGCGGGCACGGCCGTGCTGGCCGGGCGGGTAGGGGCGGCGCTCGTAAGCCTGGTCGCCGCCCACGAGGTCGACGCCAAGGCGGCGCGACTTCTTCGTCATGGGGCCGGTGTAACGGGCCATCTCTTGAGTCTCCTTGTTCGCTTCAGGCAGTGGGGCGGGCGTCAGACGCGACGGCGCTTGGGCGGCCGGCATCCGTTGTGGGGAGTCGGCGTGACGTCCTGGATGGTGCCGACCTCGAGGCCGATCGCACCCAGGGACCGGATCGCCGTCTCGCGGCCCGAACCCGGACCCTTGACGAAGACGTCGATCTTCTTCATGCCGTGCTCCATCGCCCGACGTCCGGCAGCCTCGGCTGCCATCTGCGCGGCGAACGGGGTGGACTTGCGCGAGCCCTTGAAGCCGACGGTGCCGGCAGAGGCCCACGAGATAACCGCACCGGTGGGGTCGGTGATCGTGACGATGGTGTTGTTGAACGTGCTCTTGATGTGGGCTTCGCCCTGAGCGATGTTCTTCTTCTCCTTGCGGCGCACCTTCTTGGCGCCCGCAGCCTGTCGGCTCTTGGGAGGCATTCAGTTTCTCCTGAGGATTGCTGGTGTAAGCGAGTTCGAGGAAGTCAGCGAGTAATGCTGGTTGAGCTTGTCGAAACCAGTCGACGGGCTCGACCTGCGACTACTTCGCCTTCTTCTTGCCGGCGACAGTGCGCTTCGGGCCCTTGCGGGTACGAGCGTTGGTCTTGGTCCGCTGACCACGGACGGGCAGGCCCTGACGGTGCCTGCGGCCCTGGTAGCTGCCGATCTCGATCTTGCGGCGGATGTCTGCCTGGACCTCGCGACGGAGGTCACCCTCGATCTTGAAGTTGGCTTCGATCTCGTCGCGGAGCTTGACCAGCTCCTCGTCTCCCAGCTGGTGGACCCGCATGTTGGGGTCGACTCCGGTGGTAGCCAGGAGCTGCTGCGAGCGGGTACGGCCGATGCCGTAGATGTAGGTGAGTGCGATCTCGATGCGCTTGTCGCGCGGGAGGTCAACACCAACGAGGCGTGCCATCTTGTGGCGGTTTCCCTTCAGTACTCCGGAGGTCTCTGGCGTGTCGCGCCCTGGATGCCCTCGACGATGCTTCTCGTCGACACCCAGGCCCCGGCCTCCGATCCGGGGGTGACCTCGCCGGCGAACCGGAGAGGAGCGATCACGTAGTGGTTATTCAGTTGTGTCGTGCGCAGGTGCGGCGGAGTTGCTCCGTCAGCCCTGGCGCTGCTTGTGGCGGGGGTTCTCGCAGATCACCATGACGCGGCCGTGGCGACGGATCACCTTGCACTTGTCACAGATCGGCTTGACGCTCGGGTTGACCTTCATGATGAGACCCTGAGGCCTTTCTGGTTGATCTCGGCTGTCCTCGCCCGGATGGACGAGCTGCTACTTGTACCGGTAGACGATCCGACCGCGGGTCAGGTCGTACGGCGAGAGCTCGACGACGACTCGATCCTCCGGGAGAATCCGGATGTAGTGCTGACGCATCTTGCCGCTGATGTGGGCGAGGACCTTGTGCCCGTTGCTGAGCTCTACCCGAAACATCGCGTTCGGCAGAGCCTCGACAACAGTGCCCTCGATCTCGATCACGCCTTCTTTCTTCGGCATGTCCTCCGCAATCTGTTTGATGCTCATTGACTAACCTGTCTACCGTTCGACCCGGGAACCGCCCCGCGCCGCGTTTCCGCAGTACGGGTGGACCTCGTGAACCCGACTCGTGGGCCCCATTTCCCGGGCACGGCGCACGCTCGAGATCGAGCAGTCCGTGTTTTCACCGGGCAGCCGCAGGGCGCCACGAAACAGACCCACGTTGGGCCGACGAATCAGTCTACGGGAAGGACGCCCCGGAGCGCTAATCAGGCAGTCCTCGCGCCCGGCGAGCCAGCCCGCCGGCTCAGATCGCCCCAGCGAGGAGTGCAAGCGTGCGCTCCCGAGCGGGAGCCGAGTCGGCCGGCGTACCGGTGACCGCTCCGGCAACCGGATGCACCATCACCTCGTCCACGCCGAAACGCGCGGCCAGCTCGCGGATCTCCTCGGCAGCAGTCTTCGGCTCACCGATCACCCATCGGCGGCGCATCGCCGCGAGGAGTCCGGCGTGCTCGGCGGGCACCTGCGCCGACTCGGCGTCCTCGACGAGAAGCTGGGGTCGCAGCGCGCCACCGGTGGTCAGCGCCAGCATCGCGAGCAGCTGCGGCAGGGCGAGCCGGTCGGCCTCTTCCTGGGTCTCGGCTACGGCGGCGTTGACGGTGAGCAGGGTGCGTGGCTCCGCCAACCGCTCGGACGGCCGGAAGCTCGACCGGTACAGCGCCAGCGCCTCCGCCGTCCCGCGGCCCGAGAAGTGGTGGGCGAAGACGTACGGCAGGCCACGCTCCCCCGCCAGCCGCGCCGAGTAGTCCGAGGATCCCAGCAGCCAGGGCTGCGGTACGCCGACAGCGTTCGGCGTGGCGCGCACCGAGAAGGTCTCACCCCGCACCGCGAGACCGGCGCCCGCCGGCTCCATGAGCGCGAGCACCTGGTCGACGTACTCGGGGAAGCGGGCCACCGGGTCCTCTTCCACGTTGGCCGCGCCGTTCCGCAGCACCCAGCGGGTCACCGGGTCGGTGCCCGGCGCCCGGCCGATCCCGAGGTCGATCCGGTCAGGGTAGGCCGCCTCCAAGAGGGCGAACTGCTCTGCCACCACCAGCGGTGCGTGGTTCGGGAGCATCACTCCGCCCGAGCCGACGCGGATCCGCTCCGTCGCCGCCGCCAGCATCGCGATCAGCACCGGCGGGTTGGTCGCCGCGACAGCCGGCATGTTGTGGTGCTCGGCCACCCAGTACCGGCGGTAGCCGTGCGCATCGGCGGCGCGAGCAAGTGCGATCGAGGCACGCAGCGCGTCACCCGTCGTCTGGTCCGAGCGTACCGGCACCAGGTCGAGCACGGACAGGGCGAGCGAAGAGGAGTTCACGAGCCGACCGGCGCGGTCAGATTCCACCGAAAGGAACGCCGAGCTCCGCGAGCTTGGCCTCGCCGCCGTCGAGCGCGGTCAACACCCACGCGCCGTTCGGGGTCAGCGTGAACGTGTTCTCCGCATGCGCCGCCCAGGAGCCGTCCTCGGTGATGACCGTCCAGTCGTCCTCGAGCACCCGGGTGTCCTGGCTGCCGAGCACGACCATCGGCTCGACGGCGAGGGCGAGCCCGCGGACCAGCTTGGGGCCGCGGCCGGGCCGGCCTACGTTGGGCACGTTCGGCGGCTGGTGCATGGCGGACCCGATGCCGTGGCCGACGTAGTCCTCGAGGATCCCGTAGTCGCCCTGGCTCCGGACGTAGCGCTCGACCGCTGCCGAGATGTCGGTGACCCGGCCACCGAGTGAGGCAGCGGCGATCCCCCGCCACATCGACTCCTCGGTCACCCGGATCAGCTCGGCGATCTCGGCCGGCACCTCTCCGACGGCCACCGTGACGGCGGCGTCGCCGTGCCAGCCGTCGACGATCGCACCGCAGTCGATGGAGACGACGTCACCCTCGTTGATCACCCGGTCGCCGGGGATGCCGTGCACGACCTCGTCGTTCACCGACACGCAGAGCGACCCGGGGAACCCGTGGTAGCCCTTGAACGACGGCGTCGCGCCGCTGCTCCGGATCTTTTCCTCGGCGATCGCGTCGAGCTCGCCCGTCGTCATGCCCGCCTTGACGGTACGACGCATCAGCTCGAGCGTCTCACCGACCACCAGGCCGGCCTTGCGCATGACTGCGATCTGCTCGGGCGTCTTGATCTCGACGCCGCGTTCGCCGAACACGAGGGCTCCTCAGCTCGCGGCTGTGCCGGAGCCGGAGTCCAGCGCGGAGAACACGCGCGAGCTGACCTCGTCCACCGAACCGAGGCCGTCGACCTCGACCAGCAGCCCGCGGTCGGCGTAGACCTCGAGCAACGGCGCGGTCTGCTCCGCGTAGATCTCCTGGCGGCGACGGATCACGTCTTCGGTGTCGTCGGCGCGACCCTCGATCTCGGCGCGCTTCAGCAGTCGCTGGACGACCTCGTCCTGATCAACCGTCAGCACGACCACGGCGTCGATCGCTTGGCTGTGCTCGGACAGCATGGAGTCGAGCTCCTGGACCTGCGCCACCGTGCGCGGGTACCCGTCGAGCAGGAAGCCCTTCTCGGCGTCCGGCTCGGCGACCCGGCTGCGCACCATCGCGTTGGTGACCTCGTCCGGGACGTAGTCCCCCGCGTCCATGTACCGCTGCGCCTCGACGCCCAGGGGCGTCTGCTGCGACACGTTGGCGCGGAAGATGTCACCGGTGGAGATGGCCGGGATACCCAGCCGGTCGGCGATCACCTTCGCCTGGGTGCCCTTTCCAGCACCCGGCGGGCCCATCAGGATCAGTCTCATCAGCGCAGGAATCCTTCGTAGTTGCGCTGCTGGAGCTGGCTCTCGATCTGCTTCACGGTGTCCAGGGCGACGCCGACCATGATCAGGATCGACGTACCACCGAACGGGAAGTTCTGGTTCGCGTTGACCAGCACGAGGGCGATCAGCGGGACCAGCGAGATCAGACCGAGGTAGAGCGCACCCGGCAGCGTGATGCGGGACAGGACGTACTGGAGGTACTCCTCAGTCGGCCTTCCCGCCCGGATCCCGGGGATGAAGCCGCCGTACTTCTTCATGTTGTCGGCGACCTCGACGGGGTTGAACGTGATCGCGACGTAGAAGTAGGTGAAGAAGATGATCAGGGCGAAGTACGTCGCCATGTAGATCGGGTGGTCACCGCTGACCAGGTAGGTCGACACCCAGCCGGCCCAACCCGAGTTGCCGCTGAACTGCACGGCCATCGCCGGCAGGTAAAGCAGGCTGGAGGCGAAGATGACCGGGATGATGCCGGCCTGGTTCACCTTGAGCGGGATGTACGTCGAGGAGCCGCCGAACATCTTGCGGCCGACCATGCGGCGGGCGTACTGCACCGGGATGCGGCGCTGACCCTGCTCCATGAAGATGACCGCTGCCACCAGCACGAGTCCGATCGCCATCACGAGGGCGAAGACCCACCAGCCGCGGGCGACCTTGACCGCCCAGAGAGCGGACGGGAAGGTGGCGACGACCTGGGTGAAGATGAGGATCGACATTCCGTTGCCGATGCCGCGGTCGGTGATCAGCTCACCGAGCCACATGATGACCGCGGTGCCCGCCGCCATCGTGATGACCATGATGACCATGGTCATGATGCTCTCCTCGTTGTAGAGGAGGGCGTCGGGGCAGCCCTGCAGCAGCTGACGGCTGCGCGCGAGCGCAACGATGCCCGTCGCCTGGAGGATCGCCAGGGCAAGCGTGAGGTACCGGGTGTACTGGGTGATCTTGGTCTGCCCAGCCTGGCCCTCCTTCTTGAGCGCCTCGAGCCGCGGGATCACCACGACGAGGAGCTGAAGGATGATGCTCGCGGTGATGTACGGCATGATGCCGAGCGCGAACACGGTGAGCTGAAGCAACGCACCGCCGGAGAAGAGGTTGATCAGGCCGTAGAGGCCGTCGTTCTCCACCTGGTCGAAACAGTTCTGGACGTTAGCAACGTTCACACCGGGGGCGGGGACCTGAGATCCCAACCGGAAGATCACGATGATCCCCAGAACGAACAGCAACTTGCGTCGCAGGTCCGGCGTCCGGAACGCGTTGGCGAAAGCGCCTAGCACCTGGTCCTCTTCTCCACTACGTACAAGTGTCCCCCGCTCGTGCGGCAGGACCTCGGAAGCCTAACAGGGGCCCGAACGCTCGAACGTCGCGGCTGCTGCCGGACGTTCGGCGGTTCGGGCCCCTGCCACTGAAAGGTCGGGTTCTGCTGCTCAGAGCTCGGTCGTGCTGCCACCGGCAGCAGCGATCTTGTCCTTCGCGGAGGCGGAGAACGCGTGCGCGCTCACCTGGACCGCGACGGCGATGTCGCCCTGGCCGAGCACCTTCACCGGGTGGCCCTCACGGACAGCACCCTTGGCGACGAGGTCGGCCACGCCGACGCTGCCACCCTCGGGGAACAGCTCGTTGATCCGGTCCAGGTTCACGACCTGGAACTCGACCTTGAAGGGGTTCTTGAAGCCCTTGAGCTTCGGAAGCCGCATGTGCAGCGGCATCTGGCCACCCTCGAAGCGAGCCGGCACCTGGTAACGAGCCTTCGTTCCCTTGGTGCCTCGACCGGCGGTCTTACCCTTCGAGCCCTCACCGCGACCCACACGGGTCTTCGCGGTCTTGGCGCCGGGGGCAGGACGCAAGTGGTGCAGCTTGAGCGTCATATCAGTCCACCTCTTCCACGACGATCATGTGCCTGACCGTCTGGAGCATCCCACGGATCTCGGGACGGTCCTCCTTGACGACGACGTCGCCAATGCGCTTGAGACCAAGCGTGCGGAGGGTGTCCCGCTGGTTCTTCTTGCAGCCGATCGTCGACCGCTTCTGCTGGACCTTGAGGCGAGCCATTACTGGGCCACCTCCGCACGGGCCTTCAGCAGCGCGGCGGGAGCGACGTCCTCGACGGGGAGGCCACGACGGGCCGCAACGGCCTCGGGCTCCTCGAGCGAACGCAGCGCCTCGACGGTCGCGTGCACGATGTTGATCTGGTTCGACGAACCGAGCGACTTGCTCAGCACGTCGTGGATGCCGGCGCACTCCAGCACGGCGCGCACCGGACCACCGGCGATAACACCGGTACCGGGAGCAGCCGGACGGAGCAGGACGACGCCCGCAGCCTTCTCACCCTGGACGGGGTGCGGGATGGTGCCCTGAACGCGGGGGACCTTGAAGAAGTGCTTCTTGGCCTCCTCGACGCCCTTGGCGATCGCCGCGGGAACTTCCTTGGCCTTGCCATATCCGACACCGACCATGCCATCGCCGTCACCGACGATCACGAGGGCGGTGAAGCTGAAGCGACGACCACCCTTCACGACCTTGGCGACACGGTTGATCGCGACGACACGCTCGATGTAGGCGGTCTTGTCCGCAGCCTGGCCGCGGTTGTCGCGACCGCGACCACCGGACTGGCGCTCGCCACCGCCGCTACGGCGCTGGGATCCGCTCATTTCGAACTACCTCTTCTCGTGCTTCTTGAGTACTTGTCAGTCGACGATCAGAACGCGAGGCCGCCCTCGCGGGCTCCCTCGGCGAGTGCCGCGACGCGGCCGTGGTACTTGTTGCCGGCACGGTCGAAGACCACGCCCTCGACACCAGCAGCCTTGGCGCGCTCGGCAACGAGCTCGCCGACCTTGCGGGCCTTGGCCGACTTGTCGCCGTCAAGGGCGCGCAGGTCGGCTTCCATGGTGCTGGCGGACGCCACCGTCTTGCCGACGACGTCGTCGACGACCTGAACGGTGATGTGCCGCGTCGAGCGGGTGACGACGAGGCGCGGACGCTCCGCCGTACCCGAGATCTTCTTGCGTCCGCGGATCTGGCGACGGAGTCGCGAGGCAGCGCGGGCGCTCGTGTGCTTGCCGGACTTGAGTGAGATAGCCATCGTCACTTACCAGCCTTTCCGACCTTGCGACGGACCTGCTCGCCCGCGTAGCGGACACCCTTGCCCTTGTACGGCTCGGGCTTGCGCAGCTTGCGGATGTTTGCAGCGACCTCGCCGACCAACTGCTTGTCGATTCCCTGGACGCCGAGCTTCGTCGGACCCTCCACGGTGAACGTGATCCCCTCAGGGGCGTTGAACGTGATCGAGTGCGAGTACCCGAGCTGGAACTCCAGCTGGGTCGGGCCCTTCGACAGGACGCGGTAACCCACGCCCACGATCTCGAGCTTCTTCTCGTAGCCCTCCGTCACACCGGTCACCATGTTGGCGATCAGGGTGCGGGTGAGCCCGTGCCTCGAGCGGCTCTCACGGTCGTCGTCGGGACGCGCCACCTGGACGGTTCCGTCCTCGCCACGGGCAACCGTGATCGGCTCGACCACGGTGTGGCTGAGGGTCCCCTTCGGGCCCTTCACCGTCACCAGGCGGTCGTCCAGCGAGACGTCGACACCCGACGGGACCGGGATGGGGAGCTTGCCAATACGCGACATGTTTAGTTCTCCTCTCGGTCTCGTCGTTACCAGACGTAGGCGAGGACTTCCCCACCTACGCCCTTCTTGTTGGCCTGACGGTCAGTCAGCAGGCCCTGGCTGGTCGAGATGATCGCGACACCAAGGCCGCCGAGCACTCGGGGCAGGCTCGTGGACTTCGCGTAGACGCGAAGACCGGGCTTGCTGATCCGGCGCACACCCGCGAGGGAGCGCTCCCGGTTCTGGCCGTACTTCAGGATGAGGACCAGGCTCTTGCCCACCTCGTCCTCTGCCGGCTCCTCGACCTTCCAGGAGGCGATGTAGCCCTCCTGCTGGAGGATCTCGGCGACGCCAGCCTTCAGCTTGCTGTACGGCATCGTCACCGTGTCGTGGTACGCCTGGTTGGCGTTACGCAGACGAGTAAGCATGTCTGCGATCGGGTCAGTCATCGTCATGGCCGTGAGGCCCTTTCCCACCGTGGTTTCGCCACTCCCGGAAGAGCGGAGCGACCTGCGGCGTTCTCAGTTGAACTCGAAAAAAACGGGTTACCAGCTGCTCTTGGTGACGCCCGGGAGCTCGCCCCGGTGCGCCATCTCACGCAGACAGATACGGCAGAGACCGAACTTGCGGTAGACCGCCTTCGGACGCCCACACCGCTGGCAGCGGGTGTAGCCGCGCACCTTGAACTTCGGCTTGCGGGCCGCCTTGACCTTGAGGGATGTCTTGGCCATAGGTCACTGCTCCTTGAAGGGGAAGCCGAGCTGCTTGAGCAGCGCGCGACCCTCGTCGTCGTTCGTAGCGGTGGTCACGACCGTGATGTCCATGCCTCGCGAGCGGTCGACCTTGTCCTGGTCGATCTCGTGGAACATGACCTGCTCGGTCAGACCGAAGGTGTAGTTACCGCGGCCGTCGAACTGCTTGGCCGAGAGACCACGGAAGTCACGGATACGGGGCAGTGCCAGCGACAGCAGGCGGTCGAGGAACTCCCACATGCGGTCGCCGCGCAGCGTGACGTGCGCACCGATCGGCATGCCCTCGCGAAGCTTGAACTGCGCGATGGACTTGCGGGCCTTCGTGACCTGCGGCTTCTGGCCGGTGATCGCGGTGAGGTCCTTGACGGCGCCCTCGATCAGCTTCGAGTCACGAGCAGCCTCGCCAACACCCATGTTCACGACGATCTTGGTCAGACCGGGAACCTGCATGATGTTCGAGTACTCGAACTCGCCCTGCATCGCGGGGATGATCTCCTCGCGGTAGCGCTGCTTGAGACGGGGCAGAGCCCGGGCCTCGTTCGTGGCGGTGGTCATCAGATCTCCTCACCGGTCTTGCGCGAAACGCGGACGCTGCGCTGAGCGGTGTACTCCGAGCCGTCGGGACGACGCTTGGTCGCCTCGACGCGCTTGAAGCCAACGCGGGTCGTGCCCTTGCCCTCGACGAGCATCACGTTGGAGACGTGGATTGCCGCCTCCTGCGTCACGATGCCGCCGGTGGTGCCGGCGCGGCCGCCCTGGTTGACGACCTTGGTGTGACGCTTGATGCGGTTCACACCCTCGACGATGACGCGCTCCTGCTCGGCGAGGACAGCGATGACCTTGCCCTCGGCGCCCTTGTCCTTGCCAGCGATGACGCGTACGACATCGCCCTTCTTGATGTTCAGGTTCTTCGCCATGGTTCAGAGCACCTCCGGAGCCAGCGAGATGATCTTCATGAACTTCTTCTCTCGCAGCTCACGGCCCACGGGGCCGAAGATGCGGGTGCCGCGGGGCTCGCCGTCGCTCTTCAGAATGACAGCGGCGTTCTCGTCGAAACGGATGTACGAGCCATCCGGACGGCGGCGCTCCTTCACGGTGCGCACAACGACGGCCTTGACGACGTCACCCTTCTTGACGTTGCCACCGGGGATTGCATCCTTCACGGTGGCGACGATGACGTCGCCGATTCCGGCGTAGCGCCGACCCGAGCCACCGAGAACACGGATGCAAAGGATTTCCTTCGCACCGGTGTTGTCGGCGACCTTGAGTCGCGACTCCTGCTGGATCATCGGTTTTTCTCCTGGTTGTCGCGCTGGTTCTCAGTCAGCGGGGGCGCTGTCCGAGCCTTGCGGAACGTCGTGTCAGCCGGCTGGCTGAGCGTTTACTTGGCCTTCTCGAGCACTTCGACGACGCGCCAGCGCTTGGTGGCGGACAGCGGGCGGGTCTCCATGATCAGGACCCGGTCGCCGACGCCGCACTGGTTCTGCTCGTCGTGTGCCTTCAGCTTGCTGGTGCGGCGGAGGACCTTGCCGTAGAGCGCGTGCTTGACGCGGTCCTCGACGGAGACGACAACGGTCTTCTCCATCTTGTCGCTCACCACGAGGCCCTCGCGGACCTTGCGTGCTGACCTGGACTCTTCGTTCGTCACTGCTGCCTTCTCACTCATGCGGCACCGTCCTCGTTGCCCGGGGCCTGACGGATCCCGAGCTCGCGCTCACGCACCACGGTGTAGATGCGGGCGATATCGCGCTTGACCGTCCGGAGACGGCCGTGGCTCTCGAGCTGCCCAGTGGCAGCCTGGAAGCGAAGGTTGAACAGCTCTTCCTTCGACTCCCGAAGCTTCTGCTCGAGGTCGACGTTGTTCAACTCGTCGAGCTCATGTGCTGTGGTTGCCATCAGAATTCACCTGCCTCGCGGGAGACGAAGCGGCACTTCATCGGAAGCTTGTGCATCGCGCGGCGCATGGCCTCACGAGCAATGTCCTCAGGAACGCCGGAAAGTTCGAACATGACACGACCGGGCTTCACGTTCGCGATCCACCACTCCGGAGAACCCTTACCGGAACCCATGCGGGTCTCGGCCGGCTTCTTCGTCAGCGGGCGGTCGGGGTAGATGTTGATCCACACCTTTCCACCACGCTTGATGTGACGGGTCATCGCGATACGCGCGGACTCGATCTGACGGTTGGTGACGTAGTGGCCCTCAACCGCCTGGATACCGAAGTCGCCGAAGGCGAGCGTCGTTCCACCCTTGGCCGCACCCCTCCGCTTGGGATGGTGCTGCTTGCGGTGCTTGACCCTGCGGGGCATCAACATGGTGCTCAGGCCTCCGATCCAGTGGTCTCGGCGGGAGCAGCAGCGGCCTCGGCCGGTGCTGCAGCGCTCTCGGTGGGGGCGTCGGACTGCGGGGCGCGGTCCGCACGGGTCGGACGCTCGCCGCGGGTGCTACGACCCGGACGCTCGCCGCCACGCGCGGGGCCACGGCCACGGCTCGGCGCACCGGCGCGGGCTGCTGCCTGCGCCTCACGCTCTGCACGGGTGCCGGCGACCTCGCCCTTGTAGATCCAGACCTTCACGCCGATGCGGCCGAAGGTGGTCTTGGCCTCGTAGAAGCCGTAGTCGATGTCCGCACGGAGCGTGTGCAGGGGCACGCGGCCCTCGCGGTAGAACTCCGAGCGGGACATCTCGGCGCCGCCGAGACGACCCGAGCACTGGATCCGGATGCCCTTGGCACCGCTGCGCATCGAGGTCTGCATCGCCTTGCGCATCGCACGACGGAAGGCCACGCGACCGGAGAGCTGCTCGGCAACGCCCTGGGCGACAAGCTGCGCGTCGATCTCGGGGTTCTTGACCTCGAGGATGTTCAGCTGAACCTGCTTGCCCGTGAGCTTCTCGAGCTCGCCACGGATGCGGTCCGCCTCGGCGCCACGGCGACCGATGACGATGCCGGGACGCGCGGTGTGGATGTCGACCCGCACGCGGTCACGGGTGCGCTCGATCTCCACCTTCGAGATACCAGCGCGCTCCATGCCCTTCGAGAGCAGGCGACGGATCGCCACGTCCTCGCCGACGTACGCCTTGTAGAGCTTGTCGGCGTACCAACGGCTCCGGTGGTCGATCGAGATACCCAGGCGGAAACCGTTCGGGTTGATTTTCTGACCCATCAGGCCTTCCGTCCCTTCTTGGAGTTGGTGCTCGTGGCCGCATCGACTGCGGGCTGCACCACGAGGGTGATGTGGCTGGTCCGCTTGTTGATGCGCGAGGCCCGACCCTGGGCCCGGGGGCGCCAGCGCTTCATCGTCGGACCCTCGTCAACCATCGCCTTGCTGACGACCAGGGTGTTCCGGTCGAGGCTCTCGGTGCCCTCCGCGTTCGCGACGGCACTCTCGAGGACCTTGTAGACCGTCTCGCTGGCCGCCTGGGGGGCGAACTGCAGCAGGGCCAGAGCCTCGTCCACACCCATGCCACGAACCATGTCAACGACACGGCGCGCCTTCATCGGGGTGATCCGGACGAAGCGTGCGCTCGCGAAAGCACCGGGCTCGTCGCCCAGCAGGCTCTCGCGTCGGGCGCTTACGCGCCTCCGCTCCATAACGCTCATAATGTTTCGACTCTCTCGACTCTGTCGTCCGTCGGCTGCTTGATCGAGGCCCCCGCGATCAGCGGCGGCGGCTCTTCCGGTCGTCCTTGACGTGCCCGCGGTAGGTGCGGGTCGGCGCGAACTCCCCGAGCTTGTGACCGACCATCGAGTCGGTCACGAACACCGGGACGTGCTTGCGGCCGTCGTGCACGGCGATCGTGTGGCCAATCATGGCCGGCACGATCATCGAGCGACGCGACCACGTCTTGATGACGTTGTGAGTGCCCTTGTCGTTCTGTCCGTCCACCTTCTTGATGAGGTGGCCGTCGACGAAGGGACCCTTCTTCAGGCTGCGAGGCATAGTTCAGTTCCCTTCTCAGCGACGCTTGCCGGACTTGCGGCGACGGACAATGAGGGCGTCGGAAGCCTTGCGCCTGCGCGTACGGCCTTCCTTCTTGCCCCACGGGGACACGGGGTGACGACCACCAGAGGTCTTACCCTCACCACCACCGTGCGGGTGGTCGACCGGGTTCATGACGACACCACGGACGGTCGGGCGCTTGCCCTTCCAGCGCATGCGGCCGGCCTTACCCCAGTTGATGTTCGACTGCTCGGCGTTGCCGACCTCGCCGACGGTGGCGCGGCAGCGCACGTCGACGTACCGCATCTCGCCGGACGGCATGCGCAGCTGCGCGCGGCTGCCTTCCTTGGCGACGAGCTGGGCGGAGATGCCGGCGGACCGGGCGATCTTCGCGCCGCCGCCGGGGCGGAGCTCGATGCAGTGGATGGTCGTACCCACGGGGATGTTGCGCAGCGGCAGGTTGTTGCCCGGCTTGATGTCGGCCTTGGGGCCGGCCTCGACAGCCGTGCCCTGACGCAGACCCTGAGGAGCCACGATGTAGCGCTTCTCGCCGTCGGCGTAGTGCAGCAGCGCGATCCGAGCCGTGCGGTTCGGGTCGTACTCGATGTGCGCGACCTTGGCAGGGACGCCGTCCTTGTCGTAGCGACGGAAGTCGATGATTCGGTACGCGCGCTTGTGGCCACCACCCTGGTGCCGGGTCGTGATCCGGCCCTGGTTGTTACGGCCGCCCTTCTTGGGGAGCGGACGCACCAGAGACTTCTCCGGCGTGGACCGCGTCACCTCGACGAAGTCGGCGACCGACGAGCCACGACGGCCCGGAGTGGTCGGCTTGTACTTACGGATGCCCATTGATTCTCAGTCCTCTACTGCCCGGTCAGGAGACCGGACCTCCGAAGATGTCGATGCGCTGGCCCTCGGCGAGGCTGACGATCGCGCGCTTCGTGTTGGCACGCTTGCCCATGCCGAAGCGTGTGCGACGCGTCTTGCCCTGACGGTTGAGGGTGTTGACGGAGGTGACCTTGACGTTGAACACCTTCTCGACCGCGATCTTGATCTCGGTCTTGTTGGCGGTCGGGTGCACCAGGAAGGTGTACTTGTTCGCGTCGAGGAGGCCGTAGCTCTTCTCGCTGACGACCGGTGCGATCAGAACGTCCCGGTGGTCCTTGTGGAACGTGCTCACTTGTCACCCTCCTTGTCGTTCGCCTTGGTCGAAGCCTTGGAGCCGGCCTCAACGAAGCCTGCTGCCTCAGCGTCGGCCGCGGTCTTGAACCAGACCTCGGCGACCGTGTTCTCGTACCAGCGACCACCGGGGGCGTGGTACTTCATCGAGTCCTTGTTGCCCTTGATCTCGTAGCCCTCGGGCGCCTCGCCGTTCTCCAGCGGGGCAGCCGAGTTGGCGAACTCCTCGGCCTCGACGGCCTCGGTCTTCGCCGGCTTCGCGGCCTTGGCCGGCTTCGCAGCCGGGGCCTCGTCAGCCTTGACGTCGCCGGCCTCGGTGGAGGTGGCGACGGCCTTGACCGACTTGCCCTTCGAAGGACCGGCCACGAACGTGTCGTAGGCGGCCTTGGTGAAGACCACGTCGTCGGAGAGCAGCACGTCGTACGTGTTCAGCTGGTCGACCGCGAGGATGTGGACGGTGTCCACGTTGCGGAGCGACAGCCAGGTCACGTCGTCCCCGCGCTCGAGCACCACGAGGGCGCGCGGACGCTGGGTGAGGCCGGTCAGAGCGGCGAGCGCGTCCTTGGTGTTCGGCTTGCCGCCGGACACGAACGACTCGACCACGTGGATACGGCCGGCGCGGGCCCGGTCGGAGAGGGCGCCACGCAGAGCGGCGGCCTTCATCTTCTTCGGGGTGCGCTGGTCGTAGCTGCGCGGAACCGGTCCGTGGACGATGCCACCGCCAGCGAACTGCGGCGCGCGGGTCGAGCCCTGACGGGCGCGGCCGGTGCCCTTCTGCTTGTGCGGCTTGCGGCCACCACCGCGGACCTCGCCACGGCTCTTGACCGAGTGCGTGCCCTGACGAGCGGCAGCCTGCTGCGCGACGACGACCTGGTGGATCAACGGGACGTTGACCTGCACGTCGAAGATCTCAGCGGGGAGGTCGACCTTGACGGTCTTGATGTCAGCCATGGTCAGCCCTCCTTGACTGTCGACTTGGCGGCGGAACGGATGATGACGAGTCCACCCTTGGGGCCGGGAACGGCGCCCTTGAGCAGGATCAGGCCCTTCTCGACATCCACGGCGTGCACGGACACGTTCTGGGTGGTGACGGTGTCTCCACCCATCCGGCCGGCCATCCGGACGCCCTTGAAGACGCGGCCCGGCGTGGCGCAGGCACCGATGGAGCCCGGCTTGCGGTGGTTGCGGTGTGCACCGTGGGAGGCACCGACACCGGCGAAGCCGTGACGCTTCATAACGCCGGCGAAGCCCTTGCCCTTGCTCGTACCGGTGACGTCGACCTCTTCACCGGCGGCGAACAGCTCGGGGCTGAGCTCCTGGCCGATGGAGTAGGTGGCGGCGTCCGCGGTGCGGATCTCCACGATGTGGCGACGCGGCGTAACGCCGGCCTTGTCGAAGTGCCCGGCCTGCGGCTTCGTCACCTTGCGTCCGTCGATCTCGCCGAAGCCGATCTGGACGGCGTTGTAGCCGTCCGTCTCGGGCTGGCGGACCTGCGTGACCACGTTGGTGCCGGCCGCGACAACAGTCACGGGCACGATGCGGTTGTTTTCGTCCCAGGTTTGGGTCATGCCGAGCTTGGTGCCCAGCAGCCCACGGACGTTGCGTTCAAGAGTGCTCATGGATATCAGGCCTTCAGAGCTTGATCTCGATGTCGACACCGGCAGGCAAGTCGAGACGCATGAGCGAGTCGACCGTCTTCGGCGTGGGGTCGATGATGTCGATGAGGCGCTTGTGCGTGCGCATCTCGAAGTGCTCGCGGCTGTCCTTGTACTTGTGCGGCGAGCGGATGACGCAGTAGACGTTCTTCTCGGTGGGCAGCGGCACAGGGCCAGCGACCTTCGCGCCCGTACGGGTGACCGTGTCAACGATCTTGCGCGCCGAGGTGTCGATCACCTCGTGGTCGTAGGCCTTGAGCCTGATGCGGATCTTCTGTCCCGCCATAGCTCCTCGTTAGTCCTTTACTCGTCGTACCGCCAAGACTGCGCGACCCGGCTGGGTCACACGGTGTCCGGCCCATTCCCTCCGACCCCCGCGGTCGGGCGTGTCGCGTACTTTGCGCGCAACACGAGACCGGTGATCGTGATGTTGGAATGGCTACCCGACCTGAGTCGGGACTGAGAGGGTCTCCTGGTTCGGTGCGAGCACACGGCAGACCATCCGCAACCAGAAAAACCGATTCAGTAGTCAAATGTGTTCGCACCCCGGCGACCCCGCCGGAGCAACCGGACTATCTTGGCAGACACCGGGGGCGCATATCAAATCGAGGCCTTATGACGCCTCAGGCCGGCCCGATTCTCGCCGGGGAACTACCGGCTAATAGCCCGACTGGGTGACCCCGCCGACCACGACCAGCGACAGCACGCCGAGCAGCACGATGACGGAGATCCCGAGCAGGACCGAGCCGACAATGCCGAGGATCCGGCCGGCGTTCGCACTCCCCCGACCCCCGATCGTGCCGCCCGATGCGTCGATCTCGCGGACAGCTCGGCCGCCGATCACCCAGGCGAACGGCGCCAGGACGCCACAGAGGACCAGGCCGAGGATGCCCAGCACGAGCGCCACGGTGGCCTGCGGGTGGTCTGGGGCAGAGCCGGCGGGCGGCGGAGCGTACGACGGGGGCTGGGTCACGCGCACATCCTGGCACGGCCCAGGCGGCCAGACGACGCGATGCCCGGCGACTCGCCGATGAGTGTGCCGACGTCTCACCGGGTGCGGCAGCATGGGCGCGTGACGTCACCACAGCTGACCCGGGTGCCCGCCGATGTGCTGACCTGGCTCCGCCGCGCCCGTGACCACGCCGACCAGCGCTACGCGGAGCCACTGGTTCTCGACGACCTCGCCGAGGTCGCGGGGATGAGCAAGTTCCACTTCCACCGGATGTTCGCCGCCACCTACCGGATCACGCCCGCGCGCTACGTCTCAGAACGTCGCATCGAGCGGGCACAGGACCTGCTGCGCACGTCCAACCTCACGGTGACCGAGGTGTGTCACGCGGTCGGGTTCACCAGCCTCGGGTCGTTCAGCTCCCGCTTCCGCGAGCTCGTGGGCGAGACACCCAGCGCGTTCCAGTCGAGGTACGCCGCGGTCGGGGCGCCCCGCATCCCGGGCTGCTGGGTCTTCATGGCCGGTCTCGCCGAGCGACGTCCGCCCGACTCCGCAATCCAGGAGAAGCCGTCTGGCACGGAGCCTCCCTAGGCTCCTCCGCATGATCACAAACATCTCTCTTGTCAGCGTCTGGGTGAAGGACATCGACGAGTCCCTCGCCTTCTACACCGACGTCCTGGGCTTCGAGCCCGGCGACGACATCCGGATGGGTGAGGACTTCCGATGGTGCACGGTCTTCCACCCCAAGCAGCCCGAGCTCCACGTGCACCTGACCACCCCGAGCAAGCCGTTGTCCGACGACCTGATCGCCGCGATGCGGCGCGCCCAGGACGAAGGGGGCCTGCCGGGCGTCGGCATGCACGTCGACGACTGTCGCGTGACCTACGAGGAGCTCAAGGCCAAGGGCGTCGAGTTCCTGCAGGAGCCCCAGGACCGGCCGTACGGCGTGGAGGCGCTGATGCGCGACAACTCCGGCAACTGGATGGTCCTCGTCGAGCCGCACGACTACACCCCCGAGGACTTCGAGGGCGTCGACTTCTCGAGCTAGGCCAGCTCGAGGTGCCGTGCCGGCGGGTCGCTCAGACCCGCCGGTACGTCAGGTCCACAGGCGGGCGCTCGTCGCGGATGCCACGCCGCTCGAAGCGGGTCACCGGCCGGTCGGCCCAGCGCTCGGTGCGTCCACCCTCGAGGAGCTCCTCAGAGTCGAGCACCTCCTCCATCTGGTCGGCGTACTCCGCCCAGTCGGTGGCCAGGCGCCAGAGCCCGCCCGGGGCCAGGCGGGAGGCAGCGATCCGTGCGAACTCAGTGTTGACCAGGCGACGCCGGATATGGCGCTGCTTCGGCCACGGGTCGGGGAAGAACGTCCACAGCTCGGCGAGGCTGTCGGGCTCGACGACGTTCGTCATCGACCACACGGCGTCCACGCTGATCATCCGCACGTTCGAGACGCCCGCCCGCTCGAGCCGATGGAACGTCTCGGCTACTCCCGGACGCCACACCTCGAAGGCCAGGATGTTGTACGCCGGACGCTGAGCGGCCAGCGCCGCCGTGGCTTCGCCGATGCCCGAGCCGATCTCGACGATCAGCGGGGCCTCGCGACCGAAGTGGTCGGCCCACGCGAAGTCGGGCTCGTCCACCGCCGTGTCGGGGATCCACCACTGGTCAGCGCGGCGCTGCCAGACCTCCGCCTGCGCGTCGGAGAGTCGGCTCCCCCGCCGGCTGTAGGTCAACACCTCACGGATGCGACGACCGTCCTCGGTGAGGCCGGTGTGCGGGCGGGCGGGGCGGACGCCCTGCTGCATCGAACTGCTCCTTCTAGCGACGAAATGCGAGAGGCCCTGCCCCATACGGGACAGGGCCTCTCGGCTGAGGTTCTGCTAGATCACTTGTTGATCTTGGTGACCCGGCCGGCGCCGACGGTGCGGCCACCCTCACGGATCGCGAAGCGGAGACCGTCCTCCATGGCGATCGGCTGGATCAGCTCGACCGACATGTCGGTGTTGTCGCCCGGCATGACCATCTCGGTGCCCTCGGGGAGGGTCACAACGCCCGTCACGTCCGTCGTACGGAAGTAGAACTGCGGACGGTAGTTGTTGAAGAACGGCGTGTGACGGCCGCCCTCGTCCTTCGAGAGGATGTAGACCGAAGCCTCGAAGTTGGTGTGCGGGGTCGTGGTGCCCGGCTTGATGACAACCATGCCGCGCTCGACGTCCTCGCGCTTGGTGCCACGAAGCAGCAGCCCGACGTTCTCGCCAGCCTGGCCCTCGTCGAGGAGCTTGCGGAACATCTCGACGCCGGTGACGGTCGTCGTCTGCTTCTCCTCGCGGATGCCGATGAGGTCGACGGTCTCGTTGACCTTGACGATGCCGCGCTCGATACGACCGGTGATGACGGTTCCACGACCGGTGATCGTGAAGACGTCCTCGACGGGCATCAGGAAGGGCTTGTCGACCTCGCGCTCGGGCTGCGGGATGAACTCGTCGACCGCGTTCATCAGCTCGAGGATCGACTCACCCCACTTCTCGTCGCCCTGGAGCGCCGGGAAGGCGGCAACGCGAACCACGGGGATGTCGTCGCCGGGGAACTCGTACTCCGAGAGGAGCTCGCGCACCTCCATCTCGACGAGCTCGATGAGCTCCTCGTCGTCGACCATGTCGCACTTGTTCAGCGCAACGACGATCGCCGGCACGCCGACCTGACGCGCGAGCAGCACGTGCTCACGGGTCTGGGGCATCGGGCCGTCGGTGGCGGCAACCACCAGGATCGCGCCGTCCATCTGCGCGGCACCGGTGATCATGTTCTTGATGTAGTCCGCGTGACCCGGGCAGTCGACGTGCGCGTAGTGGCGCGCCTCAGTCTGGTACTCGACGTGCGCGATCGAGATCGTGATGCCGCGCTGACGCTCCTCGGGAGCCTTGTCGATCTGGTCGAAGGCCGAGGCCTCGTTCAGGTTCGGGTACTTGTCGTGCAGCACCTTGGTGATCGCTGCGGTCAACGTCGTCTTGCCGTGGTCGATGTGACCGATGGTTCCGATGTTGACGTGCGGCTTAGTCCGCTCGAACTTCGCCTTAGCCACGGGGGCTCCTCCTCGTTAGTACTTGACTCGTTAGCTGGGGGGTCTGCTAGTCCGACGAACTACTCGCCGCGGACCTTCTTGATGATCTCGTCGGCGACGTTCTGCGGAACCTCGGCGTACGAGTCGAACTCCATCGAGTACGACGCCTGGCCGGAGGTCTTGGACCTCAGGTCGCCAACGTACCCGAACATCTCTGACAGCGGTACCAGCGCCTGAACGACCCGGTCACCCGAGCGTTCGAACATGGACTGGACCTGACCA
The DNA here is from genome assembly GCA_963768905.1 of uncultured Actinomycetota bacterium. Taxonomy (GTDB): domain Bacteria; phylum Actinomycetota; class Actinomycetes; order Propionibacteriales; family Nocardioidaceae; genus Nocardioides_B. The sequence goes on from CAVYJQ010000005.1 coordinate 694,071, forward strand.
CGGCGTGAGTTGATGTCACCGATCACGTCACCGAGGAAGTTCTCGGGCGTGGTGACCTCCACCGCGAACATGGGCTCGAGCAGCACCGGCTTCGCCATGCGAGCGGCCTCCTTGAAGGCCTGCCCACCAGCGAGCTTGAACGCCAGCTCGGAGGAGTCGACGTCGTGGTACGCGCCGTCCTCGAGGGTGAACTTCACGTCGACCATCGGGTAGCCGGCGAGCACACCGAACTCCATGGCGCCCTGGCCACCCTGGTCGACGGAGGGGATGTACTCACGCGGAACGCGACCACCGGAGACGTTGTTCACGAACTCGTAGCCCGCACCAGCGCCGGTCTCGGGGTCGTGGTTCGGCTCGAGGCTGATGACAACCTTGGCGAACTGACCCGAACCACCGGTCTGCTTCTTGTGCGTGTAGCTGTGGTTCTCGACCTTCTTGCGGATGGTCTCGCGGTAGGCGACCTGCGGCTTGCCGACGGTGGCCTCGACGCGGAACTCACGCTTCATCCGGTCGACGAGGATCTCCAGGTGGAGCTCGCCCATACCGGCGATGATCGTCTGGCCGGTCTCCTCGTCGGACTTGACCGTGAAGGTCGGGTCCTCGTCGGAGAGGCGCTGGATCGCGGTGCCCAGCTTCTCCTGGTCGCCCTTCGTCTTGGGCTCGATCGCGACCTCGATCACCGGGGCCGGGAAGCTCATCGACTCGAGCACGACCGGGTGCTGCATGTCGCACAGGGTGTGGCCGGTCTTGGTGTCCTTCAGACCCATGACGGCGACGATCTGGCCGGCGCCGACCGAGGCGATCTCCTCACGCTTGTTCGCGTGCATCTGGTAGACCTTGCCGATTCGCTCCTTGCGCCCGTTGACCGGGTTCAGGACCGTCGAGCCGGCCTCCAGCTTGCCGGAGTACACGCGCACGTAGATCAGCTTGCCCAGGTGCGGGTCGGTGGCGATCTTGTAGGCGAGACCGGAGAAGGGCTCGTCGTCGCTCGGCTGGCGGACGATCACCTTCTCCTCGTCCTTGGCGTCGTGACCCTGGATGCCGTCGATGTCGAGCGGCGAGGGCAGGTACTTCACGACGGCGTCGAGCAGGGGCTGGACGCCCTTGTTCTTGAACGCCGTACCGCACAGGACCGGGTTCAGCTTGTCGGCGAGCGTGGCGCGACGGATCGCGGCCTCGAGCTCTTCGACAGTGAACTCCTCGCCCTCGAGGTACTTCTCCATGACGGCGTCGTCGGCCTCGGCCAGCGTCTCGAGGAAGCGCTCACGCCACTCAGCGACCTGGTCGGCCATCTCAGCGGGGATCTCCTCGACCTCGTAGTCCTCGCCCATCTTGGTCTCGCCGCGCCAGGTGAGGGCGCGCATGCCGACCAGGTCGATGACACCGAGGAAGTCGCCCTCGGCGCCGATCGGGAGCTGCAGGACCAGCGGGGTGGAGTTGAGGCGGTCGACCATCATGTCGACGCAGCGGAAGAAGTCCGCGCCGGTGCGGTCGAGCTTGTTGACGAAGCACATCCGGGGAACGGAGTACTTGTTGGCCTGACGCCACACGGTCATCGTCTGCGGCTCGACACCGGCGACACCGTCGAACACGGCGACGGCACCGTCGAGGACGCGGAGCGAACGCTCCACCTCGGCGGTGAAGTCCACGTGACCGGGGGTGTCGATGATGTTGACCTGGTGGTCCTTCCACCAGCAGGTCGTCGCGGCGGACGTGATCGTGATGCCGCGCTCCTGCTCCTGCTCCATCCAGTCCATCGTGGCGGCGCCCTCGTGGACCTCACCGATCTTGTAGGTGATGCCGGTGTAGAACAGGATCCGCTCGGTCGTGGTGGTCTTGCCGGCGTCGATGTGCGCCATGATGCCGATGTTGCGGACCTTGTTCAGGTCTGTGGTGATGTCGACGGCCACTTCGGAAGTGTTCCCCTCGGGACTCGGGTTGGTGCGGTGGAATCCGCTGGACGGTCGGTACGACGTTCGGCTTGCCGTTCGTCGTACCGACTAGGTCACCAGCGGTAGTGGGCGAAGGCCCTGTTGGACTCAGCCATCTTGTGCATGTCCTCGCGACGCTTGACCGCGGCACCAAGGCCGTTGGACGCGTCGAGGATCTCGTTCATGAGGCGCTCGGTCATCGTCTTCTCGCGACGGTCCTGCGAGTAGCCGACGAGCCAGCGCAGGGCCAGCGTCATCGAGCGGGTTCCGCGAACCTCGACGGGCACCTGGTAGGTGGCGCCACCAACACGACGGCTGCGGACCTCGAGGGCCGGCTTCACGTTGTCGAGCGCACGCTTCAGCGTGACGACCGGGTCGGTGCCGGTCTTCTCGCGGCAGCCCTCGAGGGCGCTGTACACGATGCGCTGCGCGGTCTGCTTCTTGCCGTCCTTGAGGACCTTGCTGACCAGCTGCGTGACAACCTGGCTGCCGTAGACCGGGTCGATGTCGATCGGTCGCTTCGGGGCGGGGCCCTTACGCGGCATTAGCTCTTCTCCTTCTTCGCGCCGTAGCGGCTGCGAGCCTGCTTGCGGTTCTTCACGCCCTGAGTGTCGAGCGAGCCGCGGATGATCTTGTAGCGCACACCGGGGAGGTCCTTCACACGACCGCCACGCACGAGCACGATGGAGTGCTCCTGGAGGTTGTGGCCGACGCCCGGGATGTACGCCGTGACCTCGATACCGCTGGAGAGACGCACACGGGCGACCTTCCGCAGCGCGGAGTTCGGCTTCTTCGGGGTGGTCGTGTAGACACGCGTGCAAACGCCACGCCGCTGGGGCGAGCCCTTGAGGGCGGGCGTCTTGTTCTTCGACACCTTGTCCTGGCGGCCCTTACGGACCAACTGCTGGATGGTGGGCACCGCGTGGTTCCCCTTCGCTGTTAGTACTGACTGTGTTCGGTGATGCTGCGTTCAGACGGCCTGCGAGCACTCCCCCGCGGTCGGGCGTGTCGCCCGTTCCGCAGGCATCCATCGCCACAGAAAAGTTGGCGGTGAGAGCCTTTCGGACGCTGCTCGCGCAGCCACGCGACTCGCTGAGCACGCATGATGGCCTGGCTAGCCCAGGCACGATGAAAAAGATTACCGGCTCGCCGTGGCAGGGTCAAAACGGGCCCTACCGCAATGCGGTATTGGGGGCCTCACCGGTCCCGGCTGCCCCCTCGGCCTCATTCAACAGGACGGCGAGGTGTCGGGACAACACCCCGGCCAGGTCGTCGAGCTGGGTGCGGCAGGAGAAGCCGTCTGCGAGCACCACGGTGCCTGGCGCCGCGCCTCGTACGGCGGGAAGCAGGTGCGTCTCGGCCACCGCCACCGACACCTCGTAGTGGCCGCGCTCCACTCCGAAGTTGCCCGCGAGGCCGCAGCACCCGTCGACTCGGGTGACGGTGGCACCGGTCTGATCCAGTAGTCGTGCATCGGCCGCGAAGCCGAGCACGCTGGCGTGGTGGCAGTGCGGCTGCACGACGATGCGGGTGCCGGTCAGGTCGGGCGGCGTCCAGCCCGGGAGGTCCAGGAGCAGCTCCGCCAGGGTGCGGGTGTTCCGTGCGACGTCTGCAACTCTCGGGTCGTCGAGGAGCTCGGCGGCATCGGAACGCAGGGTGGCCAGACAGGACGGCTCGAGCGCCACGACGGGGACCCCCCGGGCGGCGAACGGGTGCAGCGCCTCGATGGTGCGCGCCAGCGTGCGGCGGGCTGCGTCCAGCTGGCCGGTGCTGATCCAGGTGAGAGCGCAACACGCCTGCTCGTCGAGCACCCCGACCGTGAGCCCCGCGCGCTCGAGCAGCTCGATGGCGGCCCGGCCGTTCTCGGGAGTGAAGTGGTCGGTGAAGGTGTCGGCCCAGAGCACGACGTCCGGCAGTGTCCGGTCGCGACTCGTGACGCCGTACGACGATCCGTTCGCCCAGCGCTGGAGGGACTGAGCGGCCGGCAACGGGATGCTGCGCCGCCGGTCGACTCCGGCCAGGGCTCTCGCCAGACGCTGCATCATCGCGCTGCGGAGCGCAACGCGCATGCGCGGCGTGACCGGCCGGGCGATCCGCAGCCACCGCGGGAGCTGACCGAGGGCGTAGTGGCTGCGCGGTCGCAGCCGTCGCCGGTACCGCTGGTGCAGCGCCTCGGCCTTGAGGGCGGCCATGTCGACGCCGGTCGGGCAGTCGCTCGCACATCCCTTGCAGGACAGGCAGAGGTCGAGCGCTTCGTGCACCTCGTCGGACCGCCACCCGTCGCTGACGATCGACCCGTTGACCATCTCCTGCAGGACGCGCGCGCGGCCGCGGGTGGAGTCCTTCTCGTCGCGAGTTGCCTGGTACGACGGGCACATCACCCCGCCCGGGGTCGACGCGAGGCACTTGCCGACGCCGGTGCAGCGGTGCACCGCGTCGACGACCGAGCCGTTGTCGTGCGCCCACCGCAGGGTGGTGGCGGGCTCGCGCAACGGTCCGGCGAGCCGCAGGTCCGCGTCGACCGGGCGGGGCGCGACCAGCACGCCGGGGTTGAGCAGGTCGCCGGGGTCGAGCAGCCCCTTCACCCGGCCGAAGATGTCGATGACCTCGTCGGAGTACATCAGCGGGAGCAGGGCCGACCGGGCTCGTCCGTCGCCGTGCTCGCCGGACAGCGTGCCGCCGTACGACGTCACGAGCCGGGCTGCGTCCTCCAGGAACTCGCGGAAGCGTGACCGCCCTTGTGGGTCGCGAAGCTCGAAGTCGATGCGCACGTGCACGCACCCGTCGCCGAAGTGACCGTAGGGGACGCCGGCGTACGCGTAGTCGGTCATCAAGGCATCGAAGTCGCGCAGGTAGGCGCCCAGCCGCTGCGGTGGCACGGCGGCGTCCTCCCACCCTGCGTGCGCGGGCCGCTCGAGGCTCACCGCGGCCAGGCCTGCGCCGTCCTCGCGAATCCTCCAGAGGGCAGCGGCCTCGGACGGGTCGACGACGATGCGGTGCGCGAGCGCACCCGCGTCGCGGACGACGGCGAGAGCGGCAGCTTCCGCCTCCGCCTCGTCTGCCCCCGTCACTTCTGCGAACAGCCAGCCCGCGCCGTCCGGGAGCTCCGGTACGGCGCCTCTCCGCGCCCGCACCACGTCGACGATCCGCGCGTCGAGCCCCTCGCACGCGACCAGCGGATGGTGCAGCAGGCCCGGCGTCGCGTCGGCAGCCTCGAACATCGACGGGTAGCCGAGGACGGCCAGGGCCCGCGCCGGGGCCTCGGGCACCAGCCGCACGGTCGCGCCGAGGACGACCGCGAGCGTGCCCTCGCTGCCGACCAGGAACCTGGCCAGGTTCCGGCCGTTCTCGGGGAGCAGGTGCTCGAGGCTGTAGCCGGAAACTTGGCGGCCGAACGTCCCGAGCTCGGTGCGCACCCGACCCAGGTGCTCGTCGACGAGGCCCGCCAGCCGCTCGTGTGTGGGCCCGGTTGTCGCGGCGGTGTCGATGCGCTCCCCTGCCCCCGTCACCACGTCCAGGTCGAGGACGTTGTCCGACGTGCGGCCGTAACCGAGCGCGCGTGAGCCGCAGGCGTTGTTGCCGATCATCCCGCCGACGGTGCACCGGGTGTGCGTCGACGGGTCGGGGCCGAAGCGCAGGCCGTACGGCGCGGCAGCCCGCTGCAGGGCGGCGTGCACCACTCCTGGCTGCACGCGAGCGACGCCCGCCTCGGCGTCCACCTCGAGCACGCGGTTGAGGTGGCGGGCGGTGTCGACGACGATGCCGGGGCCAACCGCGTTGCCGGCGATCGATGTACCGGCGCCGCGCATCGTCAACGGCGTTCGCGTCTCGCGCGCCACCTGCAGCGCGGCGAGGATCTCGTCGGTGTCGCGCGGGCGGACCACGACCTGCGGCGGCACCCGGTAGAGCGAAGCATCCGTGGAGTACAGCGCGCGGGCCAGCGCCGAGTCGTCGACGTCGGTGACACCCCTGCGCCCCAGCTCGTGGGCGAGGTCGCCGGAGGGCGCGTTCACCACAGCTCCAGCGAGCCTCGCAGGATCGCCGCCGCGTCGTCCGGTGTGACCTCACGTGGTGCGGTGGCCAGCAGGCGTTGCTGCTTCAAGGCGCCCTCCACCAGGTCGGGTACGTCGTGCTCGTTGTAGCCGACCGCGCCCAGCCCGTTCGGGATGCCGATGTCGCGCATCAGCCGGGTCAGCACCTGGGGCAGGAAGTCGCGCAGGCCATCAGGGCGCTCGGCCCCCGGGTCGAGCATCTCGGCGGCGCGCACGTGTCGCTCCGGGTCGGCGGCGAACGTGAACCGGAACGCCTCCGGTGCGGTCAGGGCGACCGCCATCCCGTGCGGCACCATCGCGTGGTCCGACGGGTACCCCTCGGGCTTGAAGTCGCGCACCCGGCCGGCGACGGGGTAGGCGTTGGCATGCGGGATGTGGACGCCGGCGTTGCCGAAGCCCATGCCGGCGAACGTCGCGGCGAGCGCCATCTGCTCGCGGGCGGCCTCGTCGTCCCCGTGCAGGACGGCGGTTCGGAAGGCACCGGCCAGCAGCCGAAGCGAACGCTCGGCCCACATGTCGGCGATCGGGTTCGCCCCGCAGTAGGGCACCCGCTGCTCCGGCGACTTCTGCTCGAACGACGTGTACGGCCGCGCGGTCCAGCTCTCCAGCGCGTGGCACAGGATGTCCATCCCGCAGGCCGCCGTGACGCCGGAGGGCTGGGTGAGGGTGAGCCGCGGGTCGACCACGGCGAGCGTGGGGCGGAGGCGCGGGTGGCTGATCCCGGTCTTCACCTGCTGCGCGAGCACGTCGAGCACGCAGATCGTGGTGCTCTCGCTGCCCGTGCCCGTCGTCGTCGGTACGGCGACCAGTGGCTTCAGCGGGCGCTCGGGGGCGAGCCCGCGACCGACCGGGGCGTTGACGTAGTCGAGCAGGTCGCCCGGGTTTGTGTCGAGCAGGTTCACGGCCTTCGCCGTGTCGATGGCGGAGCCGCCGCCGACGGCGACGAAGGCGTCCCAGGGGCCGGAGTCGCGGGCGAACTCGTGGGCCGCACGAAGGCTCGCGTCCGTCGGCTCGACATGCACCGCGTCGAAGACCAGGGCCTCGATCCCGAACCCGGCCAGCTGCTCAGCCACCCGCTGCGGGTGGCCGGTCGCTGCGACGCCCGGGTCGGTGACGACCAGCACCCGCCGCACGCCGTACGCCGACAGGTCGTGCCCGATCTCGTCGGATGCTCCGACTCCGAACTTGAGCGCGGGCGCGCCGTAGGTGAAGACGCTCTCGGGGTTCGCGGGTGCGGGGTGCACGCTCAGCCCACCGGTCGCAGCGACAGTGCGTGGCGGGCCGCCGAGAGCAGGTCCAGCTCCAGCGCCTCGTCGCGATGCACCCAGACGGCCAGGTCGGTGGAGCTGTCCTCCTCGACGACGCGCGGGTCCACACCGTCGGACTCGGGCAGCACGGTGGCTCGGAAGATCAGGTGGATGCCGTGGTAGTCCTCGACCAGCCCGTCGGACCTCGGCCCGGTGAAGTGGGTGCTGTGCACGTCGGCGACCAGGCCCGGCTCTACGACGAGGCCGGTCTCCTCGTACACCTCACGGCGCACGGCTGCACGTGGGTCCTCACCGTGGTCGATGCCCCCACCCGGGAGGGTCCAGCAGCCGCCGATGCGCGTGCGTTCCGACATCCGGGTCAGCAGGACCTCGTCACCCCGCCACAGCAACGCGTAGGCGGCGATGCGCTGGCGACGGGGCGGTGCGACGTCCTCAGGCATGCCAGGAGTGTAGGCGCGGCGGCCACGAGGGAGGGACCGCGCTGCGCGGGACACGCTCGTAGGCCCGTGCGGCCTCGGGCGTCGGTGCGCTGCCGCCCAGGTGGGCCGGGTGCCAGGGCGCAGGGCCGTCGCCTACCGGCTGGTGCTCAGGACGGGACTGGAGGCCGTCGAGCATGCCCTGCAGCGTCTGGCCGAGCCGGCTGGTGGCACCGACCACGTCGACGTCGCGCGGAACGGCGTACGGCGCTCCCACCTGCACCGACACCGGACGGCCTCTGGTCAGGTCGACCTTCTGGAACGCCGTGGCGATCCGTTGCGGGCCCCAGATCGCCACGGGCAGCAGCGGCGCCCCGGTCGCAGCCGCGAGCGCGACGGCGCCGGGCATCATCGCCCGCACCGTGAACGACGTACTCACCCCCGCCTCGGGGAAGACCGCCACCGCCTCCCCCGCGTCGAGCAGCGACCGTGCCTGCAGGTACGCCGCCGCCGGCGCGGACGGGTCGACCGGGACGTGCCGCATCGCCGTCATGAACGGACCCGCGACCCGGTGCTGCCACACGTCGTGCCGCGCGAGGAACCGCACGTAGCGGCGACTGCGACGGGCCGCCAGCCCGACGAGCAGGAAGTCGAGGAAGCTCACATGGTTGCTCGCGAGCACGACCGGCCCGTCGGCCGGGATGTGCTGGTCGCCCTCGACGTGCAACCGCAGCCCCAGGGCACGGAAGGTGAGCCGGCCGGCGGCGATAGACGTGCGGTAGGCGATCTCCACGCCCGAAGGTTCGCACTCGGGCCGGGTGGCGGACTGCCGAACCCCCAAGAAAGGACCAGGGCCGGCCTCCCCGTGGGGAGACCGGCCCTGGCTGGTGCTGCGTAGACCTCGGTCAGCTCTGGTAGGAGCCGAAGTCGAAGTCGTCGAGCGCGACTGCCTGGCCTCCGGCTGCATTGCCGAAGTCGTAGTCGTAGTCGCCGTACCCGGTGACGGAGTACGCGTTCGCACGCGCCTCCTCGGTCGGCTCCACCCGGATGTTGCGGTACCGCTCGAGGCCGGTACCCGCCGGGATCAGCTTTCCGATGATCACGTTCTCCTTGAGACCGCGCAGCGAGTCGGACTTGCCGTGGATCGCCGCGTCGGTGAGGACACGCGTGGTCTCCTGGAACGACGCCGCCGACAGCCACGACTCGGTGGCCAGCGATGCCTTGGTGATACCCATCAGCTGCGGACGGCCGGCCGCGGGCTTGCCGCCCTCGGAGACGACCCGACGGTTCTCCTCCTCGAACTTGACCCGGTCGACCAGGTCCGAGGGGAGCAGGTTGGTGTCGCCCTGCTCCAGCACGAGAACGCGGCGCAGCATCTGCCGCACGATGATCTCGATGTGCTTGTCGTGGATCGACACGCCCTGGCTGCGGTACACAGCCTGGACCTCGTCCACCAGGTGCTCCTGGGCGCGACGGACACCGAGGATGCGAAGCACGTCCTGCGGGTCCTCCGTGCCCTGGGTGAGCCGCTGACCGACCTCGACGTGGTCACCCTCACCGACCAGCATGCGCGAGCGCTTGCTGATGGGGTACTCCTGCACCTCGGACCCGTCGTCCGGGGTGATGAGCACCTTCTTGGCCTTGTCGGTCTCGTCGATGGTGACGCGACCGGCGGCCTCGGTGATCGGGGCACGACCCTTCGGGGTGCGGGCCTCGAAGAGCTCGACCACACGGGGCAGACCCTGCGTGATGTCGTCAGCGGAGGCCACACCACCGGTGTGGAACGTACGCATGGTCAGCTGCGTGCCGGGCTCACCGATGGACTGGGCGGCGATGATGCCGACCGCCTCACCGATGTCGACCAGCTTGCCGGTCGCGAGCGAACGGCCGTAGCACTTGGCGCAGGTACCGGTCTTGGCGTCGCAGGTCAGCACGGAGCGGACCTTCACCTCGTCGATACCGGCCGCGACCAGCTCGTCGATCTTGACGTCGCCGAGGTCCTCACCAGCAGTGGCAAGCACCTCGCCGGTCGTCGGGTGGACGACCTCGACGGCAGCCGAACGGGCGTACGCCGCGGTCTCGGCGTTCTCGTCCTTGACGACGACGCCGTTGTCGAGACGCTGACCGATCCGCTTGGGCAGACCGCGCTCGGTGCCACAGTCGTCCTCACGGATGATGACGTCCTGCGACACGTCGACCAGACGACGGGTCAGGTAACCCGAGTCCGCCGTACGGAGCGCGGTGTCCGCGAGACCCTTTCGCGCACCGTGCGTCGCGATGAAGTACTCGAGAACGGTCAGGCCCTCACGGAAGTTCGACTTGATCGGCCGCGGGATGATGTCACCCTTCGGGTTGGCCACCAGACCACGCATAGCCGCGATCTGCCGGACCTGCATCATGTTTCCGCGAGCACCCGAGTGAACCATCATGTAGATCGGGTTCATCTTGTCGAACGTGGTCTCGAGCTCGGCCGCGACCTCGTTGGACGCCTGGGTCCAGATCTCGATGAGCTCCTGGCGACGCTCGTCGTCGGTGATCAGACCGCGCTCGAACTGCGTCTGCACCTTCTTGGCCTGCTCTTCGAAGACCTCGAGGATCTCGGCCTTGCGCGGCGGCGTGACGACGTCCTCGATCGACACGGTGACGCCGGACCGGGTGGCCCAGTGGAAACCGGTGTCCTTGAGAGCGTCGAGCGCGTGCGCGACCTCGACCTTGGTGTAGCGCTCAGCGAGGTCGTTGACGATCACGCCGAGCTGCTTCTTGCCGACCTCGTAGTTCACGAAGGCGTAGTCGGCCGGAAGCGTCTCGTTGAAGAGCGCCCTACCCAGCGTGGTCTCCAGGATCAGCGGCTGACCCGGCTCCCAGCCCTCGGGAGCGTCGGACTCGGCCGGCGGGACCACGTCGTTGAGACGGATCTTCACCGTGCTCTGCAGCGTGATCTCGCCACGGTCGAACGCCATGATCGCCTCAGCGGTCGAGGAGAACACCCGGCCGTCGCCCGGCAGCTCGTTCTCCATCTCACGGGTGAGGAAGAACAGCCCGATGATCATGTCCTGGGTGGGCATGGTGACCGGACGGCCGTCGGACGGCTTGAGGATGTTGTTCGTCGACAGCATCAGGATGCGGGCCTCGGCCTGCGCCTCCGCGGACAGCGGAAGGTGCACGGCCATCTGGTCACCGTCGAAGTCGGCGTTGAACGCCGAGCAGACGAGCGGGTGGATCTGGATGGCCTTGCCCTCGATCAGCTGCGGCTCGAACGCCTGGATGCCGAGTCGGTGCAGCGTGGGTGCACGGTTCAGCAGCACCGGGTGCTCGGTGATGACCTCTTCGAGGACGTCCCACACGACCGGGCGAGCACGCTCGACCATGCGCTTGGCGCTCTTGATGTTCTGCGCGTGGTTCAGGTCGACCAGGCGCTTCATCACGAACGGCTTGAACAGCTCGAGCGCCATCTGCTTGGGCAGACCGCACTGGTGCAGCTTCAGCTGCGGGCCGACCACGATGACCGAACGGCCGGAGTAGTCGACGCGCTTACCGAGCAGGTTCTGACGGAAACGTCCCTGCTTGCCCTTGAGCATGTCGGACAGCGACTTCAACGGCCGGTTGCCCGGGCCGGTGACGGGACGACCACGACGGCCGTTGTCGAACAGCGAGTCGACGGCCTCCTGGAGCATCCGCTTCTCGTTGTTGACGATGATCTCGGGAGCACCGAGGTCGAGCAGCCGCTTGAGGCGGTTGTTCCGGTTGATCACGCGGCGGTACAGGTCGTTCAGGTCCGAGGTGGCGAAGCGGCCACCGTCGAGCTGGACCATCGGACGCAGGTCCGGCGGGATCACCGGGACGGCATCGAGGACCATGCCGCGCGGGCTGTTGCCGGCCTTGCGGAACGCGTCGACGACCTTGAGGCGCTTGAGCGCGCGGACCTTGCGCTGGCCCTTGCCGTTGGCGATCGTGTCGCGCAGGCTCTCGACCTCGGCGTCGAGGTCGAAGGTCTCGAGGCGCTTCTGGATCGCCGCGGCGCCCATGAAGCCCTCGAAGTACTTGCCGAACCAGCTCTTCATCTCGCGGTAGAGCAGCTCGTCGCCCTCGAGGTCCTGGACCTTGAGGTTCTTGAAACGGCTCCACACCTCGTCGAGGCGGTCGATCTCGCGCTGCGCGCGGTCACGGACCTGCTTCATCTCGCGCTCGGCGCCGTCCTTGACCTTGCGACGCGCGTCAGCCTTGGCACCCTCGGCCTCGAGAGCAGCCAGGTCCTCTTCGAGCTTCTTGGTGCGCTCGTCGAGCTGGGTGTCGCGACGGTTCTCGAGACGCTTGCGCTCCAGGTCGACCTTCGCCTCGAGCGAGGACAGGTCGCGGTGACGCGCGTCCTCGTCGACCGAGGTGATCATGTAGGCCGCGAAGTAGATGACCTTCTCGAGGTCCTTCGGGGCCAGGTCGAGCAGGTAGCCGAGACGGCTCGGGACACCCTTGAAGTACCAGATGTGGGTGACGGGAGCGGCGAGCTCGATGTGGCCCATGCGCTCACGACGCACCTTGGAGCGGGTGACCTCGACGCCACAACGCTCACAGATGATGCCCTTGAAGCGCACGCGCTTGTACTTGCCGCAGTAGCACTCCCAGTCCCGGGTGGGACCGAAGATCTTCTCGCAGAAGAGACCGTCACGCTCGGGCTTGAGCGTGCGGTAGTTGATCGTCTCCGGCTTCTTGACCTCGCCGTGGCTCCAACCGCGGATGTCGTCCGCGGTAGCCAGGCCGATCTTGAGCTTGTCGAAGAAGTTCACGTCGAGCACGGTGGCTTCTTTCCTCGTGTTTCGAAAAAAACTGAAGTTCTATGTCGGGGACCGAGGGGCCCGGTACGTCGCTCAGCGGGCTGAACGACGTACCGGGACCAACTCAGACTTCTTCGACGCTGCTGGGCTCGCGACGGGACAGGTCGATGCCGAGCTCCTCGGCGGCACGGAAGACGTCTTCCTCCGCGTCGCGCATCTCGATCGCGGAGCCGTCCTGGGACAGCACCTCGACGTTGAGGCAGAGCGACTGCATCTCCTTGACGAGAACCTTGAACGACTCGGGGATACCGGAGTCGGGGATGTTCTCGCCCTTCACGATGGCCTCGTAGACCTTGACGCGACCAGGCACGTCGTCGGACTTGATGGTCAGGAGCTCCTGCAGGGCGTAGGCGGCGCCGTACGCCTCCATTGCCCAGACCTCCATCTCACCGAAGCGCTGACCACCGAACTGAGCCTTACCACCCAGCGGCTGCTGGGTGATCATGCTGTAGGGACCGGTGGAACGCGCGTGGATCTTGTCGTCCACGAGGTGGTGCAGCTTGAGGATGTACATGTAGCCGACCGAGACCGGGTCCGGGAACGGCTCGCCGGAACGGCCGTCGAACAGGTTGGCCTTTCCGTTCTCGCCGACCAGGCGGACGCCGTCGCGGTTGGGCAACGTCGAGCCGAGCAGACCGACGATCTCGTCCTCACGCGCACCGTCGAACACCGGAGTGGCGACGTTGGAGTCGGCCTCGGCCGCCTCCGCGTGGATCTTGATCAGGCGCTGCTTCCAGTCCGCGTCCGGATCGGTGTCGGTGCTCTGCGCAACGTCCCATCCGGTCTTGGCCAGCCAGCCCAGGTGGATCTCGAGGATCTGGCCGATGTTCATCCGGCCCGGAACACCGAGCGGGTTGAGCACGACGTCGACCGGGGTCCCGTCCTCGAGGAACGGCATGTCCTCGATGGGCAGGATCTTCGAGATAACACCCTTGTTGCCGTGACGGCCGGCGAGCTTGTCACCCACAGAGATCTTGCGCTTCTGGGCGACGTACACGCGCACGAGCTGGTTGACGCCCGGAGGCAGCTCGTCGCCGTCCTCGCGGTCGAAGACGCGAACGCCGATGACCGTGCCGGACTCACCGTGCGGGACCTTCATCGAGGTGTCGCGCACCTCGCGCGCCTTCTCACCGAAGATCGCGCGGAGCAGGCGCTCCTCGGGGGTCAGCTCGGTCTCACCCTTCGGCGTCACCTTGCCGACGAGGATGTCACCGGTGGTGACCTCCGCGCCGATCCGGATGATGCCGCGCTCGTCGAGGTCGGCGAGCATCTCCTCGCCGACGTTCGGGATGTCGCGAGTGATCTCCTCCGGCCCCAGCTTGGTGTCACGGGCGTCGACCTCGTGCTCCTCGATGTGGATCGAGGTGAGGACGTCCTGCTGGACGAGGCGCTGCGACAGGATGATCGCGTCCTCGTAGTTGTGACCCTGCCACGGCATGAACGCCACGAGGAGGTTCGTGCCGAGGGCCATCTCGCCCTCGTCGGTGCACGGACCGTCGGCGATCGGGCTGCCGACCTCGAGACGCTGCCCCTCCGACACCAGCGGACGCTGGTTGATGCAGGTGCCCTGGTTCGAGCGGCTGAACTTCTGCATCCGGTAGGTGCGGTGCGTCCCGTCGTCCTGCATGACCTCGACGAAGTCGGCCGACACCTCGGTGACGACACCCGCCTTCTCCGCGGTCACGACGTCGCCGGCGTCGACAGCGGCACGGAACTCCATGCCGGTACCGACGAGCGGGGCGTCGCTCTTGATGAGCGGGACGGCCTGACGCTGCATGTTCGAGCCCATCAGGGCGCGGTTCGCGTCGTCGTGCTCGAGGAACGGGATCAGCGCGGTCGCGACCGACACCATCTGCCGCGGCGAGACGTCCATGTAGTCGACCTCGTCGGCCGGAACCACATCGACCTCACCGTGACGCTGGCGGACCAGGACACGCTCTTCGGCGAACTTGCTGTCGTCGGTGAGCGCGGCGTTGGCCTGGGCGATGACGAAGCGGTCTTCCTCATCGGCCGTCAGGTAGTCGACCTTGTCGGTGACCTTGCCCTTGATGACCTTGCGGTACGGCGTCTCGACGAAGCCGAACGGGTTGATCCGTCCGAACGTCGCGAGCGAGCCGATCAGGCCGATGTTCGGGCCTTCCGGGGTCTCGATCGGGCACATACGTCCGTAGTGGGACGGGTGCACGTCTCGAACCTCGAAGCCGGCGCGGTCACGCGACAGACCACCCGGACCCAGCGCCGAGAGACGACGCTTGTGCGTCAGCCCGGCGATCGGGTTCGTCTGGTCCATGAACTGCGACAGCTGCGACGTTCCGAAGAACTCCTTCAGCGCCGCCACGACCGGCCGGATGTTGATGAGGCTCTGCGGCGTGATCGCCTCGACGTCCTGCGTGGTCATCCGCTCGCGGACGACGCGCTCCATCCGGGCCAGTCCGGTGCGGAGCTGGTTCTGGATGAGCTCGCCGACCGTGCGCATGCGCCGGTTGCCGAAGTGGTCGATGTCGTCGGCGTGGACCTCGATGGTGCCGATGGGCGCCTCGAGCTCGGTCTTGCCGTCGTGAAGCGCAACGATGAACCGGATCGCCGACACGATGTCGTCGACGGTCAGCGTCTGCTGGTCGAACGCCTCCTGGGCGCCGAGCTTCTTGTTGATCTTGTAGCGGCCGACCTTGGCGAGGTCGTAGCGCTTGCCGTTGAAGTAGTAGTTGTCCAACAGCGTCTGCGCAGCCTCACGCGTGGGCGGTTCGCCCGGACGCAGCTTGCGGTAGATGTCGAGCAGCGCGTCGTCCTGGCTGGCGGTGTGGTCCTTCTCCAGCGTCAGCATCATCGACTCGTACTCGCCGAACTCGTCGCGGATCTGCTGCTCGGTCCAACCGAGGGCCTTGAGCAGCACCGTGACGTTCTGCTTGCGCTTGCGGTCGAGGCGGACGCCGACCAGGTCGCGCTTGTCGATCTCGAACTCGAGCCAAGCACCACGCGAGGGGATGACCTTCGCGGTGTAGATGTCCTTGTCGGACGTCTTGTCGGCGGTGCGCTCGAAGTAGACGCCCGGCGAGCGGACGAGCTGCGAGACAACGACGCGCTCGGTGCCGTTGATGACGAAGGTGCCCTTGTTGGTCATGAGCGGGAAATCGCCCATGAACACGGTCTGGCCCTTGATCTCACCGGTCTCGTTGTTGGTGAACTCGGCCGAGACGTAGAGCGGCGCGGAGTAGGTGAAGTCCTTCTCCTTGCACTCCTCGACGGTGTTCTTCGGCTCGTAGAACACCGGGTTCTCGAAGGAGAGGGACATGGTGCCCGAGAAGTCCTCGATGGGCGAGATCTCCTCGAAGATCTCCTCCAGTCCAGACTTCTGGGAGACGTCCTCGCCGGCCTCGAGGCGGTTCTGGACTACGGTCTTCCAGTCCTCGTTGCCGACGAGCCAGTCGAAGCTGGTGGTCTGCAGGTCGAGGAGCTTGGGAACCTCAAGTGGTTCCTTGATCTTGGCGAAGGAGATGCGGCGGGGGTTGAGATCAGTTGCTTTGGTGCTGCGCGAGGCGGCCAAGAGGGGTCCTTCCGAGGGCTCGCGGACTCATCTGCGATGACGCCGACCAACCACAGACCAGCCAACCGGGCAGGCTGGAAGCATTTGAGGGCAGGCGCAAAGATCGATCTTAGCCCAACGGACGCTCGGGCACAACTGAGCCCACGGCTCCCCGTAACCGCATGAGAAGCATGAATGCTGACCGGCGACGAGTCAAGAACCGAACGCTCGTCCGAGTTCCCCCGCGCCGGGTCGTTCCGAGGCTCAGTACGGCGTGATCTCGTCGACGAGCCAGGTGCCGTCGACGCGTTCCATGGTGAAGATGACTCGGTTCAGGGCGATCTGCTCCTCGCCGCTGTTCGCCGTGCTGGTCGTGGTCTGGTTCACGAAGAGCAGCACCTCGACCCGGTCCTCGTTTGCGAGGGTCACACCCGAGGCGCGGACGTCCGCGGCGACGACGGCCTTGCGCTCGACCGCCAGCTCGCTGACCAGCTTCTCGAACGTGTCGAGGTATTGCTTGCGGTAGTCCTCGGTCATCAGCTTGGCGGCCGAGTCACGGTCCGCTTCGAGCGTCTTGTGGTCATACGCCAGGATTGCGGCGGCCGCCCGCTCGGCGGCGGCCGGTGCCGTGCGGCGAGCGTTGTCGATGTCGCTCTGCGCGTTGACCTCGCGGAGATCGCGCAGCCCCACCCCGTCGACGAACGGTCCGGCAGCGAACACGACGAGCACGACGGCGAGGGCGACAAGGCCCGCGAGGACCTTGCCGGAGACACTCTTCGGCTGTTCCGTGCTGTCGGGCGCGACGTCCTGGGAGTCAGGCGCAGCCGTGGGCGTCGCCGCCGACTGCGAAGGCGGAGGCGGGGCCTGCCGGTCCTCGGCCCGAGGCGCGGGTGCGCTCTCGGTCTCGGCCTCGGTCTCGGTCGTGGTCTCCGCGACGGTGTCGTCGATCGGGCGGCTGCCCTTGCGCTCGCCGGCGATCCGCCGGCGCGGGCGGGGTGTGTTGGGGGTCTGGCTGCTCATGATCTGCTTCCCAGTCTCGTCAGGCCACGGGCGTGAAGTTGTCGACGAGCCACTCGCCGTCGACCTTCACCAGGTCGAGCTCCCAGCGGAAGTGGCGGACCCGGGTGCCGAACACGGAGTCGGCGCTCGCGTCAGCGACCACCAGCACTTGGGCGGAGTCCGGGTCGACACTGGCTACCGCCGAGCGAAGGACCTCCCCCTCCGAGGTCAGCTTGGCCTCCTCGATCTGGACGAGGATGTCGTCGATCGTCGCCTCGAAGTCCGCACGGAACTTCGTGGTCAGCAGGGGGCTTAGCCGCTCCTTGAGCGTGGCCAGGTCGGCAGCGTCGAAGTTGTTCACCTCGACCGTGAACCGCTCGGCCGAGCGAACTGCCTCGGTGCGCGCCTGCTGTTCGGCTTGGGCCTCCATGTACTGCGGCCGCACCAGCACCAGCTGGAGCACGATGGCCACCGCCGCCGCGACCGCGATGGCGGCCAGGGCGAGGGCCAGCACACGGCTCGACCTCGGGCTCAGCGATAGCCCCCGTTTCGCGGGCGCACCCGCATGCGGAGTGTTCTCGTCAGTCATACGTACCTGTGTCGCTTCCGTCGGTCAGTTCTGGGCGAGCGGCTGGAGCAGGAGCCACTTCCAGGAGTCCTGCCCGAACATCGTCGCTACCCCACCCGTGTAGGTCACCGAGTCGCTCGGGTTGCGGTCGGTGTACGTCACGGTCCCCGACTCAGCATCGTACGCACCGATCACCGGAGCCCGGTTCGCAGACCCGGCACGCGGGGGGTGCTGGCCGCCACGCGCGTTCGACTGCGCCTGCGGCTCCGAGCACTTCGCCTTCTCGTTCATCGGCGCGTTGTCGCGGTTCTGCGGACCCCTGCGGTTGGTGCTCTCGTAGCCCCCCTTACAGACGTGCGGCTCCTGCTGCAGGATCATCCCGAAGTGGGCGTCGTACAGCCCCGAGTTGGGGTCCTTGTCGACCACGGTGTAGCCACCGGCGACGACGTACGGGTAGGCGACCAGGATCATCTCGGTGCCGGCGATGTGCTTCTGGGTGATCTCACCGGTGGTCACCAGGTTGTTGATCAGCTCGCCCAGGTCGACCTCGTTCTGCTCGAGGAAGGTCCGGAGCTGGTTCGCCGTGGCGCTGCCGTTGGCGATCACGCGTCGGAGGTCCTTGTCGGACTTGACCAGCGTGTCGGAGAACAGCGCGAGGTCACGGGCGAAGCTCTGGATCGCCGAGGCCTTGTCGAGCTGCGTGTCGAGGACCTTGTTGCCGTCCTTGAGCAACGCCGTGGTGACGTCGAAGTTGTCGTTGGCGGTGCGGATGAAGGAGTTCGACGTGTCGATGATCTGACCGAGGTTCTCCCCCGTTCCCTTGAACGCCTTCCCGAGCTCGCCGACGACCGTCACCAGGCTCTGCTTGTTCACCGAGTTCACGGTCCGGTCGATGTCGACCAGCCACTTCGTCGTCGAGATCGGGGTCTCGGTCATCGCGACCGGGATCTCGGTCCCGTCCTCGAGGTAGGGACCCTCCTTCGTCTCCGGGAGGAGGTCGACGAACTGCTCACCGACGGCGGACCGGTTGGCGACCAGCGCCTTGGTGTCGCGCGGGATCTCGCTGTGGTCGTTGTCGATGTCGAGCAGGACGTCGACACCCTCGTCGGTGAGCACCATCTTGCCCACCTGGCCGACGGTGACGCCTCGGTAGGACACCTCGGCACCCGCGAAGATGCCGCCCGACTCCTCGAAGTGCGCGACGACCCGGTACGAGTCATCGAAGATCAAACGGTCGAGACGCGCGTAGCGCGCGCCCACGAACGCCACGCCCACCATGGTGATGAGCGCGAAGATCATCAGCTGGACCTTCGTACGTTGGGTGATCATCGCTGCACCATTCCCCACACCAGGAGCGGGGCGAGCCCCTCGTTGTAGCTACTAGCCCGGTCGGGAGTGCCCGCCTCCGAGCCCGCGCCGAAGGCCGGACGGAAGAGCCACGGCAGGATCGGGCCCTGCGAGGCGCCACCCGTGATCGGCAGCTCGGGGACGGTGGTGGCGAACGAACACACCGGGTTGTCCTTGTTCTTCGGCCGCTCGCACTCTTCCTTGAGCTTCTTCAGCCGGGCCGGGTCCGTCATGACCTGCTTGCAGGCGTCGCTGTTCGGGTTCTCGCTGCGCAGGCACTTCTCCACCAGCGACAGCTGCTCGACCGGGTCCGGGATGGACTGGCAGAGCGGGTCGAGCGGCGTGTCCTTGCACTCGTCCGTCGGGATCGGGGACGGCGTCTCGTTGCGACCGGTCAGGTCGAGGTCGAGCTGGACCGACAGGTTGGTGTAGTCGCCCATGTGCAGGTTCCGGGCCTGCGCGGGGTTCTTGCCGACGACGGCATCGACGAACGGGTAGGTCAGGAACACCTGGAGCGACTTCGGGAAGGCGTCTCCGGCCTCGGCCAGCTTGGTCAGCGTCGGCGCGAGCGCCTCGAGGCTGTCGATCGTGGCCACCTTCGAGTCCCGGATCACCCGGGTGCCGACGGAGCTGAGGTCGCTGAGCGCCTCGAGCATCTTGACCAGGTCGTCGCGCTGACGGTTGATCGAGGCCAGCGCCTGCGGCATCTCGTCGAGCGCGAGCTTGATGTCGCCTTCACGCTCGTTCAGCGAGATCGCCAACCGGTTCAGGCTCTCGATCGCCTGGACGATCGCACCCTTGTTCTCGTCGAGCTGGGCCATGAACGTGTCGAGCTGGGAGAGCACCGACTTCACGTTGCTCTCGCGCCCCTCCAACGCCTTGTTCAGCTCCGTGGAGATCGTCTTCAGCTGGGCAACGCCACCGCCGTTGAGCAGCAGGGACATCGCGCCGAGGACCTCTTCGACCTCGGGGTTGCGGCCACTGCGGTCGAGCGTGATCACGTCTCCGTTGCCGAGACGGTCGCCGCTCGCGCCCGCCTCCGGCGGGGCCAGCGAGACGAACTTCTCGCCCAGCAGGCTGGTCTGACGGATCTCGGCCTCGGCGTTGTCGGGGAGCTTGACGTCGTCCCGGAGGAGCACCGTCACCTCGGCCGTGTAGCCGTCGAGCTTGATCTCGTCGACCTTGCCGACGGTCACGTCATTCACCTTGACCGCGGACTGCGGCACCAGGTCGAGCACGTCGTTGAACTGGACGGTGACCTCGTACGGGTCGTCACCGAGGTCGGCGCCACCGGGCAACGGGATGCTGTAGACGTTGAAGTCACAGCCCGTCAGGGTGACCGCCCCGACGCAGGCGAGGGCTGCCACTCGGGCGAGCCTCGCTCTGAGGGACAGGGGTCGGCGGCTCATCGCTGCACCTCCACGATTCCGGCCAGCGACCGGTCGACGTACTCGACGTGCACGACTTCAGCGGGACCGCTGCTCTTCCCGCCCAGGGCGGCCGTCCGAGGCAGGGCCTGCTTGATCGCGTTGCAGGCCTCCTTGGGCGACGGAGTCTGGTGCAGCATCGCGCAGAGCACCCGGGCCGGGTTGTGCTCGATCTCGGCGAAGTTCTCACCCATGTTCGTGCGGGTGTCGAGCGTGCCGGTCTTGGGGTTGTAGGTGTGGAACAGGTTCGTCAGCGCGAGTGGCGCGACACCGAGCGTCTCGTCGAGTGCAGCACGCTGCTTGACGAGGATCTTGCTCACGGCGTTCAGTCCCTCGATGTTGTCGGAGAGCGCCTTCTTGTTCTCCCGGACGAATGTGGAGACCTGCTCCATCGCGACGCCCAGGTTCTTCAGTGCCGCGGCCAGGTCGTCTCGCTCGTCGGCGAGAAGGTCAGCGGCGCCCACGAGCGAGTCGTTGAAGCGGCGGACCGTCTGGTCGTTCTCGGCGAGGGCGCCGACGAAGCGCTCCATCTCGCGCGCGGTGCCGAACAGCTCCTCCTTGTTGTTCTCGAGGGTCCCCGTGAACTTGCCGAGGTTCTCGATGGTGGTGCGGAACTGGTCGCCCTGACCGGCGAAGTTCTTCGCCGTGGAGTCGAGGAGGTTCGTGAGGGCGCCCTTGCTGTTCGCGCCGTCCGGCCCCAGGGCCACCGTGAGGTCGTCGATGCTCTGGTAGATCTCGTCGAGCTCGAGCGGCGTCGAGGTGTCCTCCACCGTCAGCTCGGCTCCGCTCTCCATGACCTCGCCACCCGTGTACACGGGGGTGAGCTGGACGAAGCGGTCGCCGACGATCGCCGGCGAGATGATCACGGCCTTCGCGTCGGCCGGAATCTTGTACTTGGCGTCGTACGTCATCGTCACGGTGACGTCGGTTCCGGTCGGGGTGACCGTGTCCACCGTGCCCACGGGGACGCCGAGGATCCGTACGTCGGAGCCCTCGTACAGCGAGACCGTGCGCGGGAACGCCGCGGTGAGCGTCTTCTTGTCATCGCCCTGCAGCACCACCAGCAGCAGCGCGGCCACCACGGCGACGACCGCCACGATGGACAGGACCTTGGTGACGCCCGACTCTCTTCTGACTCGTAGCCCGGCCATTACTGCCCCCCGCCTGCAGCCGGGACCGGCGGCATGTTCTGGATGAAGGTGTCGAACCACGGTCCGTTACCCAGCGTGCTCGCGAACACCCGGTAGAACGGCGCCATCAGCCGGAGGCTGTTGTCGAGGTTCTCCTGGTTCTTGCGGAGCACGTCGACGACGCGGTCGAGGTGCACGAGCGCCGGCTTGAGGTCGGCGCGCGTGTCCTGGACGAGCTTCGTGAGCTCGACCGAGAACTGGCTGGTGGCCACGAGCAGGTTGTGCACCGACTCGCGACGGGCGGCCAGCGCCCGGAACAGCTTGTCGCCGTCCTCCATCAGCGTGACCAGGTCACCGCTGCGATCGCCGAGGACTCCCGAGACCTTGCGCAGGTTCGTCAGCAGGGTGTTCAGCTGCTCGTCGCGAGCCGCGATGTTGGCCGACAGGTCGGACATACCGCGAAGCGCTGCCTGGAACTCCTCGGGCGTGTTCTCGGTCAGCTCGGCCATCGTGTTCAACGCCCCGGCCAGCTGGTCGGTGTCGATCCGCTCGGACCGCTCCGCCAGGCCGGCGAACGCGGCGACGACCTCGTACGGCGACGAGGTGCGCTCGCGCGGGATCTCGGATTTCTCGTCGAGCTGGCCGGAGCCGGCCGGCTCGAGCGAGAGGTACATGGCGCCGAGCAGCGTCTTCACCTTGACCGCTGCCGCGGTCTTGTCGCCGAACTCGGCGGCGCTGTCGACGAGGAACTCGACGCGGACGTGGTCACCGGCGAGCTCGACGGTCTTGACCTTGCCCACGCGGACGCCGGCAATGCGCACCTCGTCGTTGGCCTTGAGGCCACCCGCCTCGTTGAACGCGGCGTAGTAGGTGTCGCCGCCGCCGATCAGGGGCAGGTCCTCGGCGCGGAACGCGGCCATGATGAAGGCCGCGATCACCGCCAGGCTCACGGCCCCGATGATCACGGGGTTTCTTTCACGGAAGGGGACGCTCATCCGAGATTGCACCTCGCTCCGCCAGTGTCGTAGTCAACGGGGATCTGGGCGCCGCCTGGCAGCTTCACCCGCCCGTCGAAGTTGCAGAGGTAGAAGTTGAACCACGAGCCGTAGATCGCAGTCCGGCCGACCTTGTTCAGCTTGATCGGCAGCACCTGCAGGGCCCGGTCGATCTCGCCCTTGTTGGCGTCGAGCGTGCCGGCGACCTTACGCAGCTGCTTGATGTCCTTGGTCAGGCCCGGACGGATCCCGGTGACCAGGTCGGAGGTCTGCACGGCCAGTGCGGAGACGGAGTCCAGGGAGCCGAGGATGGCCTGGCGGTCCTGGGAGAGGCCGGAGATGAACTCCCGCAGCTTGATCAGCAGGTTGGACAGCTCGGCGTCGCGGTTGCCCAGCGTCGTCATCACCTGGTTCAGGTTGGTGATCAGGTCTCCGATGATCTGGTCGCGGCTGGCGAGGGTCGTGGTCACCGACGCGGTGTGCGCCAGCAGGCTCTCGAGCGTGCCGCCCTCGCCCTGGAAGACCGTGATGATCTCGTAGGAGAGCTTGTTGACGTCGGCCGGCGACAGCGCCTCGAACAGCGGCTTGAAGCCATTGAAGAGCACCGTGAGGTCGAGCGCGGGCGCCGTCTTCGACATCGGGATCGTCGCACCCTCGCGCAGCACCGACGGGCCGCCGACTCCCTGGGAGAGCGCGATGTAGCGCTGGCCGACCAGGTTGCGGTAGCGGACCGACGCGAAGGTGCTGTCGGTGATCGAGTGGTCGGTGTCGACCTTGAAGGTCACCAGCGCCTTGGTGCGGTCGTACACCTCGACGTCCTGGACGTTGCCGACCTTGACGCCGGCGACGCGAACGTCGTCCCCGTTGACGACGCCGGTGGCGTCGCTGAAGACAGCCTTGTACTGCTTCGTGTCACCGAAGGACACGTTGCCGATGGTGACCACCAGGACGCCGGTCGCCAGCGTCGTGACCACGATGAAGATCACCAGCTTGACCGCGTCGATGCTGGTCTTCTTGTCGAGCAGGCTCATCGAAGGCTCACCTCGGTTCCTCGAGCAAGGGGGCCGAACAAGAGCGTGGCCACGTCGGGCACTTCATCTGCGGAGACTCCCATCGCGGATGCTGCGATTGCGTTCACGACAGCGAGCTCCGCTGCCGTACCGGCGAAGCCGGAGGTCATGTCGAACCCGGGAGCGGCACGCTTGCCCACGGGGTAGTCGACGCCGGTCTTCAGCTCCGGGGCGTAGCGCTCGCCCGGAAGGTTCTGCTGGCTGTAGCTCGGGGCCGCCCGGCAGGACGCCGTGCTGATCGGGCCGCGCTTGTCGGCGTAGGCCGCGTCGTCGCGCACGTCATACCCGCGGGGCTGCTGCGGAATGGTCTCGAGGTTGATGTGCAGGGTGTAGCCGCGGTAGGCCGAGGCCATCGTGGGCTCCCAGTTGACCATCGACTGCAGCAGGCAGGGGTACTCCGAGGAGTACTTCGCGAACAGCGGCAGCTGGCGCTGGCCCTGCTTGCTCAGCTGGATGATGTTGTCGCCGTTCTGCTCGAGGAAGTCCTTGCTCGTCGAGGAGAAGCTGGCCACGTCGGTGAAGAGCGCCTGCAGCTTGTCTTCCTTCTCGATGAACGTGTTGCCGGTCGTGACGCTGTTGCGCAGCAGGTTCGCCAGGTCGGGGATCGCCTTGCGGTACTCCTCGGAGACCTGGCCGAGCTTGCGGAGGTCGTCGATGAAGAGCGGGATCTGCGGGTTGGTGCGCTTCAGGTAGTCGTCGAGGATCTCGAGGTTCTCGCCGATGGCGTCACCTCGGCCTTCGAGCGCGGTCGCCATTGCGGTCAGCGTGTAGTTGATCTCCGCCGGCTGCACCGTGCGCAGCAACGGGTAGAGGTCGGACAGCACCTGCTCGACCTCGATCGCCACCTCGCTCTGGGTGATCACGTCGTCGGCCTGGATGCTCTCCGAGGAGGGCGACTCCGGGACCTGCAGGTCGACGTACTTCTCACCGAACAGGGTCTTCGGGACGATGCGCGCGGTCGCGTTCGCCGGGATGGTCTTGGCGAGCTCGGGGTCGATCGCCAGGTCCAGCCGGGCACCCTCGCCCTGCGAGTCGATTCCCCGGACGTCGCCCACGATCACGCCGCGGATCTTCACGTCCGCCAACGCAGGGAGCTGCAGCCCGATCTTGGACGTCTCCAGGGTGACGGGGACGTAGTCGACGAACTTCTTGGTGAAGATCGCGTAGGTGCCCCAGACGAAGAAGAGGAGCAGCGCCAGGAAGGCGACACCGAGCACGCGGTGGCTGCCGGCGGCGAGGACAGTGCGGACGCTCATCCGACACTCACCTCCGAACCGCGGGCCAGCGGGCCGAAGAGCAGGGTGGCGACATCAGGCACCTCGTCCGCGGTGACCCCCAGGATCGGCGCGGCGAGAGCGTTGACGACCGAGGCCTCGGCAGCCGAGCCGGCGAAGCCCGAGGTCATGTCGAAGCCGGGAGCCGTGCGCTTGCCCACCGGGTAGTCGACACCGGTCTTCAGCTCGGGCACCAGGCGCTCGGGAGGCAAGTTCCGCTGGTCGTACTTGCCCTTGCGGGCGTCCTCGCAGTCACCGAGGTCGACCGGACCGCGCTTGTCCGCGTACTGCGCGGCGTCGCGGACGTCGTACCCACGCGGCTGGCGCGGCAGGGGCTCGAGGTTGATGTGGAGGGTGTAGCCGCGGAAGGCCTCCTCCTGACGGGGAAGGACGTCGACGATGCTCTGGAACAGGCAGGGGTACTCGGGGCTGTACTTGGCGAACACCGGAAGCTGGCTCTGACCTTGCTTGCTCAGCCTGATGATGTTCTCGCCGTTCTGCTCGAGGAAGTCCTTGCTGCTCGACGAGAAGCTCGCCACGTCGCTGAAGAACGCTTGGATCTTCTGCTCCTTCTGTATGAATGTCTTCCCCGTGATGACACTGTTGCGAAGCAGGTTCGCCAGTTCTGGGACGACCTCCCGGTAGGCCTCGGACACGCGTCCGAGCTTTCGCAGGTCGTCGATGAGCAGGGGAATCTGCGGGTTGGTGCGCTTGAGGTAGCTGTCGAGGGTCTCGAAGTTCTGGCCGATCGCCTCGCCGCGCCCCTCGAGCGCGGTCGCCATGGCGGTCAGCGTGTAGTTGATCTCGGCCGGCTGAACGGTGCGGAGGAGCGGGTAGATGTCCGAGAGGACCTTCTCCACCTCGATCGCGACCTCGGCCTCCTCGATCACCGCGTTGGCGACGAGGCTCGTGGCGGCGGGCTGCTTGGGCACCTGCAGGGCAACGTACTTCTCGCCGAACAGGGTCTTGGGCAGGATCCGCGCCGTCACGTTGGCCGGGATCGTGTCGAGGGACCCGGGGAAGATGCCCAGCGTCATCTCGACGCCGTCCGCCGACGCACGCGCATCCCGGACCTCGCCCACGATGACGCCACGGATCTTGACGTCCGCGTTGTCGGGCAGTTGAAGCCCGGCCTTCGGGGACTTGAGAACGACGTTCTCGTAGTCCGTGAACGACTTGTTGAAGATCGCGTACGTGATCCAGCCGAAGAAAACGAGCAACGCCAGGAACGCCACGCCGAGCACCCGGTGCTCGAACGCGACGAAAGCCTTGAAGGTCCTGGAGTTGCGGTTCACTAGCCCGCCAACCTCACGGTGGTGGTCGTGCCCCAGATCGCCATCGACAGGAACAGGTCGATCACGTTGATGGCGACGATGGAGGTACGCACGGCGCGGCCCACGGCCACGCCCACGCCCGCGGGACCGCCGGAAGCGTTGTAGCCGTGGTAGCAGTGGATCAGGATCACGACGACGGCGAAGACGAGCACCTTGCCGAACGACCACAGCACGTCGCCTGGTGGCAGGAACTGGTTGAAGTAGTGGTCGTACGTACCGGCGCTCTGGCCGAAGAACTGGGTCACCGTGAGCCGGGTCGCGAAGTACGACGACAGCAGCCCGACGACGTACAGCGGGACGATCGCGATCAGGCCGGCGATGATCCGCGTGGTGACGAGGAACGGCAGCGAGGGAATCGCCATCACCTCGAGGGCGTCGACCTCCTCGGAGATCCGCATCGCACCCAGCTGCGCCGTGAAGCCGCAGCCGACGGTCGCCGCCAAGGCGATGCCTGCCACCAGCGGAGAGATCTCGCGGGTGTTGAAGTACGCCGAGACGAAGCCGGAGAACGCCGCCGTACCGATCTGGTTCAGGGCGGCGTAGCCCTGCAGACCGACCTCGGTGCCGGTGAAGAATGCCATCGCGGTGATGACGCCGACGGTGCCGCCGATCACGGCCAGGGCACCCGATCCGAGGGTGACCTCGGCCAGCAGCCGGAGGATCTCCTTCTTGTAGCGACGGATCGTGCGTGGGGTCCAGGCGAGCGCCCGGACATAGAACGAGAGCTCCTCGCCCAGGTTGTCCAGGGAGCGCAGCGGCTTCTGGTAGATCGCTTTCACGTTTGCCATGACTCGCACCTCACCCTGTCTTTGGTGGGACGAGCTGGAAGTAGATCGCGCTCATCACGAAGTTGACGACGAACAGGAGCATGAAGGTGATGACCACCGACTCGTTGACGGCGTCACCGACGCCCTTCGGACCTCCGGCGGCGTTCATGCCCTTGTAACAGGCCACGATCGCCGCGATCAGTCCGAAGACGAGCGCTTTGGCCATGCCTTGCCATAGGTCTGGTAGCTGGGCCAGCGCGGTGAAGCTGGCCAGGTAGGCGCCTGGGGTGCCGTCCTGCAGCACCACGTTGAAGACGTAGCCACCGGCCACACCGACGACGCTGACCAGGCCGTTGAGGAAGACCGCCACGAGCATCGTCGCGAGCACCCGCGGCACGACGAGGCGCTGGATCGGGTCGATCCCGAGCACCATCATCGCGTCGAGCTCCTCGCGGATCTTGCGCGCGCCGAGGTCGGCCGCGATCGCCGACCCACCTGCGCCCGCGATCAGGAGCGAGGTCGCGATTGGCCCGGCTTCTCGCACCACCGCCAGGACGGCGGCCGAGCCGGTGAACGACTGGGCTCCGAACTGCTTGATCAGGCCGCCGACCTGGAGGGCGATGACGGCACCGAACGGGATGGCGACCAGCGCGGTGGGAACGATCGTGACGGAGGCGATGAACCAGGCCTGCTGCAGGAACTCCCGCAGCTGGAAGGGCCGGCGGAACAGCCCGCGCCCGACATCGAGACCGAAGGCGAAGAGCTTGCCCGCCGTCCCGATCGGCGCGAGAACGCGCGACGAGGTGAGGGTCGACACGTCAGGCCCCCGTGGTCATGGGCATGTTCTCCTCGAACGAGCCCGGAGGCGGCGTCACGCCGTTCTCTCGGCACCACTCGCCCGGCGGGCGCTGCGTGGGACGCGGCACGCCGTTCGAGGGCTCCTGCTGAAGCGGGATCGGCGGCAGCGGCGGCAGCTCCTGGCCCTTCTCGGACTCGAGCTCGTCGGCGTCCTTCTCCTCGGACATGCCGATGGGGCCGATGCGCTGGGCGTTGAGGAACTGCCGTACGACGGGCTCCTCGGACGACAGCAGCATCTCGCGGGGCCCGAACATGGCCAGGTGCTTGTGGTAGAGCAGCCCGATGTTGTCGGGCACGGTGCGCGCGGTGTTGATGTCGTGGGTCACGATGAGGAACGTGGCCTCGATCTGCGCGTTGAGGTCGATGATCAGCTGGTTCAGGAACGACGTACGGACCGGGTCGAGGCCGGAGTCCGGCTCGTCGAAGAGCACGATCTCGGGGTCCAGGACCAGGGCGCGGGCGAGGCCGGCGCGCTTGCGCATACCGCCGGAGATCTCGCCCGGGAGCTTGGTCTCGGCGCCGATCAGTCCGACGAGCTCCATCTTCTCCATGACGATGTCGCGGATCTCGGACTCGGACTTCTTGGTGTGCTCACGGAGCGGGAACGCGACGTTGTCGTAGAGCGTCATCGAGCCGAACATGGCGCCGTCCTGGAACAGCACGCCGAACAGCTTCCGGATCTCGTAGAGCTCCTTCTCGGAGCAGCTGGCGATGTCCGTGCCCTCGATCACGATGCTGCCGCGGTCGGGCTTCAACAGACCGATCAGCGTCTTGAGGAACACCGACTTTCCGGTTCCCGAAGGCCCGAGCATGACGCAGATCTCACCCGCGGGGATGGTGAGGCTCACATCGCCCCAGATGAGCTGCTTGCCGAACGACTTCGTGAGTCCGTCGACCTTGATCTCGACGCCCACCAGCGTCCCTCCCTATCGATTGCACTGCAATTGGGC
This sequence comes from uncultured Actinomycetota bacterium, assembly GCA_963768905.1. GTDB lineage: Bacteria > Actinomycetota > Actinomycetes > Propionibacteriales > Nocardioidaceae > Nocardioides_B. Next base: position 722,809 of record CAVYJQ010000005.1, read on the forward strand.
ATCCCCCGGGGACGTCCGACACTGGCTCGCCCGCCTACCCATTACTACCAACGAGTAAACGTTCGGCAGGTTACGGCACGAGTCCGTCATGAGAGACACGGGGAGGGCCCCGGAACACCCGCCCCGAAACGCAAGAACGGCGGCCGCCCCGGAAGGGGACGGCCGCCGTTCTCAGCGGTCAGAAAGACCAGTGCGTCACTTGACGGACACGGTGGCGCCGGCGCCCTCGAGGGCCTCCTTGGCCTTCTCCGCGGCCTCCTTGTTGACCTTCTCCAGGATGGCCTTGGGAGCGGCCTCGACCAGCTCCTTGGCCTCCTTGAGGCCGAGGCTGGTCAGCGCACGGACCTCCTTGATGACGTTGATCTTCTTGTCGCCGGCGGCCTCGAGGACGACGTCGAACTCGTCCTGCTCGACAGCGGCGTCGTCACCAGCAGCGCCACCGGCGGCCGGAGCGGCGGCAACGGCAACGGGGGCGGCGGCGGTAACGCCGAAGGCGTCTTCGAACTGCTTCACGAACTCGCTGAGCTCGAGGAGGGTCATCTCCTTGAAAGCGTCGAGCAACTCGTCAGTGCTGAGCTTCGCCATGGTGGCGGTTCCTTCCGTGTTACTGGTTCCGGCGGGTGCCAGGACCGGTGGGTGTCGGTTTCGTTCTCGGGCTTGGGGCCCGAATTACTGCTGAGCCTCGGTGGACTCCTCGGAGTCGGCCGGGGCCGCCTCCTCGGTGGTGTCCCCGGCCTCGGCCACGGGGGCCTCGTCCGGAGCGTCGTCCGAAGCAGTTGCCGACTCGCCGGCACCGCCCTGGAGGATCGACGGGTCCTGCTCCGCCTTGGCCTGCAGCGCACCGGCGAGGCGAGCAGCCTGCGCGATCGGGGCGTTGAGCAGGTAGACGGCCTGGCTGAGCGACGCGAGCATGCCGCCAGCGAGCTTCGCGAGGAGAACCTCACGCGACTCGAGGTCAGCCAGCTTCGCAATCTCTGCCGCGTCGAGGGACTTGCCGTCGAGGACGCCGCCCTTGATCACGAGAGAGGGGTTTGCCTTGGCAAAGTCACGCAGGCCCTTGGCTGCCTCGACCACGTCGCCATTGATGAAGGCGATGGCGGTCGGACCGGTGAGCAGGTCGTCGAATCCCTCGACGCCCGCCTCGGTGGCGGCAATCTTGGTGAGCGTGTTCTTGACCACGGCGTAGTTGGCGTTCTCGCCGAGAGCGCGCCGCAGGTCCTGCAGCTGCTTAACGGTGAGACCGCGGTACTCGGTCAGCACAGCACCCGCAGAGTCCTGGAACGACTCCACGAGCTCTGCGACGTCGGCTGTCTTGTCTGGCCGCGCCATGGGTCTCCTTCCGGTCATTACACGATCCGGAGCCGACCGGGGCGAGCCCGACAACGAAAAACGCCCCGGCACAGGAGGCACGGGGCGGGCACGACGGGCGCTAGCGCGTCATCTCACTCGGTGTCACCTGCGCAGGCCGTCCGCGTTGCGGACCTTCAGCCGAGGTGTCCGGGGCTCTCGCTCCGGGCACGCCGACAACCGGCGGTCTCTGGTTTCACCGGGAATGCTACGGGAGCCCCCGGCCGCATTCCAAATCGGGGCGACGGCGGATCCTGCGATTTCGAGTACCGATGACCCGGTCCGGTGCTTCCATGGACGAGTGGATCTGTCTATCGAATCCCTCAGCGGCGTGCTCGAGCAAGCCGACTACCGCGTCCGTGCCGGCTCACACGCCGCTGGCCGCGTGTGGCCGACCGGCTTCGAGATCCTGGACACCAACCTGAACGGGGGTTTCCGTTCGGGTGAGCTCGTGCTCATCGGCGGCCCGCAGGGGCTCGGCAAGACGACGTGGGCCCTCCAGGTCGGGCGCAACGTGGCCCGCTCCGGCCGCTCCGTCCTCGTGTTCTCCTACGAGCACGACCTGCAGACCCTGCTTATCCGGCTCGTGGCTCTCGAGTCCGGCCAGCTGAACGGCCCCGAGGCTCCTTCACTCAACCGGATCCGGCAGGCCTTCGAGGCCAGCGACGGGCTCACCGGATCGCTCAGCGAGCGGCTCCGCGACACCGACGGTGGCGCCAAGGCGCTCGAGGTGGTGCAGGAGTACTCCGACCGGCTGATGCTGCACCGCTCCTCCGGCAACAAGACGGGGGTCGACCAGATCCGCGACGCGATCACGAAGACCCGTCAGGAGACCGGCCAGGCACCGCTCGTCATCGTCGACTACCTGCAGAAGGTCTTCGTCCCGGGCAACATCCCGCAGGAGTCCGAGCGGGTGACCACCGTGGTAGAGGCGCTCAAGGACCTGGCCCTCGACGAGGAGGTGCCGATGCTGGCCGTCGTCGCGTCCGACGCCGAGGGCATCACGTCCGGCAAGCGGATGCGCGTCAACAACATGCGTGGGTCCTCGGCCCTGGCGTACGAGGCCGACACGGTGCTGCTGCTCAACGACAAGTACGACGTCGTGGCCCGTCACCACCTGGTCTACAACGTGGGCAACGTCGAGCGCTTCCGGCACTGGGCCGTGCTGAGCATCGAGAAGAACCGCAACGGACAGGCCGGCATCGACCTGGAGTTCTTCAAGCGGTTCGACCAGGCCCGCTTCGAGACCGACGGCCAGGCCGTCGCCGAGCAGCTGGTCGACGAGCGCGTCTTCGTCGAATAGCAGAACGCCCCCGACATCCTGGCCGCAGTACGGCAGGGTCGGGGGCGCTCCTCTCGCGAGGCCGAGGCCCGCGTCAGAACCTGTGAATCAGGCCTCTTCGTCGACCGCGACGCTCTTGATGCGGTTCGGGTCGACCTGGACGCCGGGGCCCATGGTCGTCGACAGCGTGACCTTCTTCAGGTACCGGCCCTTGGAGCTGGCCGGCTTGAGACGCAGCACCTCCTCGAGAGCGGCGGCGTAGTTCTCGGCGAGCTGAGCCTCAGAGAACGACGCCTTGCCGATGATGAAGTGCAGGTTGGCGTGGCGGTCGACGCGGAACTCGATCTTTCCGCCCTTGATGTCCGTGACGGCCTTGGCCACGTCGGGGGTGACCGTGCCGGTCTTCGGGTTCGGCATCAGACCACGGGGGCCGAGCACGCGACCGAGGCGACCGACCTTGCCCATCATGTCGGGCGTCGCGACGACGGCGTCGAAGTCGAGCCAGCCGCCGTTCACCTTCTCGATGAGCTCGTCGCCACCGACGATGTCGGCGCCGGCCTCGCGGGCGGCGTCAGCCTTCTCGGCGTTGGCGAAGACCAGGACCCTGGCGGTCTTGCCGGTGCCGTGCGGAAGGTTGACGGTGCCGCGGACCATCTGGTCCGCCTTGCGGGGGTCGACGCCGAGGCGCATGGCCACGTCGACGGTCTCGTCGAACTTCTTCTTGCTGCTCGCCTTGGCGAGCTTGATCGCCTGGAGCGGGCTGTACAGCGTGTCCGCGTCGAATGACTCGGAGGCTGCGCGGTAAGTCTTGCTGCGCTGCATGTCTGGATCCTTCTTTCACCAGGTGTGGTCGTTGGGGCGCGTCAGCGGCCCTGCCACTACTTCTGTCAGTCGTGGTGGATGGTCAGGTTCGACCACCCGGGAGCGTCAGTCAGTCGTGACGCCCATGGAACGAGCGGTGCCTTCGACGATCTTCATCGCGGCATCGATGTCGTTCGCGTTCAGGTCGGGCAGCTTGGTCGTCGCGATCTCGCGCACCTGGTCCTTGGTCAGCTTGCCGACCTTCTCCTTGTGCGGGACGCCCGAACCCTTCTGCAGGCCAGCGGCCTTCTTGATCAGCTCAGCCGCCGGAGGCGTCTTCGTGATGAAGGTGAACGAACGGTCCTCGTAGATCGTGATCTCGACGGGAACGACGTTGCCCCGCATGGCCTCGGTCTGTGCGTTGTAGGCCTTGCAGAACTCCATGATGTTCACACCGTGGGGACCGAGAGCGGTACCCACCGGCGGAGCAGGAGTGGCCGCCCCGGCCTGCAGCTGCACCTTGACGAGCGCTGCGATCTTCTTCTTGGGAGGCATGTTTCCTAGGGTCCTTACTGTGTTGCCTTGGGGATGGTGCCGTTGAGGCGTGTTGCCTCAGTGCTCGGCTCCGGTCAGACCTTCTGGATCTGGCTGAAGCTGAGCTCGACCGGGGTCTCCCGGCCGAAGATCTCGACGAGGGCCTTGACCCTCTGGGACTCCGCGTTGATCTCGGTGATCGTCGCGTGCAGCGTGGCGAACGGACCGTCGACGACCATGACCGAGTCGGAGACGTCGAAGTCGGCGACCTCGACCTTCTTCCGCGTCGCGGTGGCGCCGGCGCCGGCCTGCTCCGTCGCGCTCGCCTCGACCTCGGCGGCGATGGCGGGAGCGAGCATGCTCTCGACCTCGTCGAGGCTCAGCGGCACCGGCTGGTGGCTGTGGCCCACGAACCCGGTCACCGACGGGGTGTGGCGAACGGCGGACCAGGACTCGTCGGTGAGGTCCATGCGAACCAGGACGTAGCCCGGGAGAACGGTGCGCTTGACGAGCTTGCGCTGCCCGTTCTTGATCTCGGCGACCTCTTCGGTCGGCACGATGACCTCGTGGATGTAGTCCTCCATGTTGAGGGAGGTGATCCGGTTCTCGAGGTTGGCCTTGACCCGGTTCTCCATGCCCGAGTAGGTGTGCACGACGAACCAGTCGCCCGGCTTGGAGCGCAGCGCCTCGCGGAACTCCTCCATCGGGTCGGCGGCGGGAGCCTCGTCGGGCTCCTCGTCAGCGGTCTCGGCGGCGGTGTCGACGCCGGGCGTCTCGAACGCGGGGGCCTCGGCGGCGTCGACAGCGTCAGTGGTCTCGGCTGCGGGCTCGTCGGTCACCTCGGGCTCGACGTCCAGCGCCACCTCGGCAGGCTCGAGCGACGGGTCCGGCTCAACGGCCGACTCCGGCTGGTCGTCGTACGACTGCGACACGGTTAATCAGTCACCTTCACTGGTTGATGCTGCGGGTTGCCCGAGGGCCACGGAGGGGTCACGCGAAGACCGCGAAGACCAGCTTTCCGAAGCCGAGGTCGAGCAGCGAGACGATCGACATGACCACGGCCACGAACACCAGGACCACGATGAAGTACGTGATCAGCTGTTCCTGGGTCGGCCAGACGACCTTGCGGAGCTCGGCCACGACCTGGCGGTAGAAGGTGGCGGGGCTGGTGCGCTTGTCCTGCGACGAGGACGTCGACACCGAGCGGCTGTCCGACACTGTTCCTCCACCTCATTCTGCTGATCGACCGTGCATTCCGTCCCACGCGTTGTCACGCGGGCCTCGCAGGGCACGAGGGACTTGAACCCCCAACCTTCGGTTTTGGAGACCGATGCTCTGCCAGTTGAGCTAGTGCCCTACGGCGAATCGTCCTGTCCTGCCCTGACCGCGGAGAGGGCGCGCCGGAAACCGGTCACATCTTCCACCTGCGGGCATGACGATCAAGGGTGAGATCCACCAAAGGTGAAGTGTACGTGGAAGCCTGAGGCGAAGTCGAACCGAGCCGATCACACCCGTGAGCCTGGGTGTTGGCGCGCGGCGCTGGATGAAACGATAGGCGCCATGAGCGCAGCCACCGAAAGCACCCAGGCCGTCCCCTCCCCCCGGATCTCCTCTCGCATCGGCGGGATCGCCGAGTCCGCGACGCTCGCGGTCGACGCGAAGGCGAAGGCCCTGAAGGCCGCCGGTCGGCCCGTGATCGGCTTCGGCGCGGGCGAACCGGATTTCCCGACGCCCGACTACATCGTCGAGGCCGCGGTCGAGGCCTGCCGCGACCCGCGCAACCACCGGTACACCCCCGCCGGCGGTCTCCCCGAGCTCAAGCAGGCCATCGTCGACAAGACCCGCCGCGACTCCGGCTACGAGATCGAGCCGGCGAACGTGCTGGTGACCAATGGCGGCAAGCAGGCCATCTACGAAGCCTTCGCCACGATGCTCGACCCGGGTGACGAGGTCATCGTCCCCGCGCCGTACTGGACCACCTACCCCGAGTCGATCCGGCTCGCAGGTGGCGTCCCGGTCGAGGTGCTCGCCGACGAGACCCAGGACTACAAGGTCACCGTCGACCAGCTCGAGGCTGCTCGCACGTCCAAGACCAAGGTGCTGCTCTTCAACTCCCCCTCGAACCCCACGGGCGCCGTCTACGACCGCGACGAGGTCGAGGCGGTCGGGCGCTGGGCGCTCGAGCACGGCCTCTGGGTGATGACCGACGAGATCTACGAGCACCTCATCTACGACGGCCTCGAGACGGCGTCGCTGCCGGTCGTCGTCCCCGAGCTGGCCGACCGGTGCGTGATCGTCAACGGCGTCGCGAAGACGTACGCGATGACCGGCTGGCGCGTCGGCTGGGTCGTCGGCCCGAAGGACGTCGTGAAGGCCGCCACCAACCTGCAGTCGCACGCGACCTCCAACGTCTCCAACGTCGCGCAGCGAGCCGCGGTCGCGGCCCTGGCCGGCGACCTGTCCGCCGTCGACGAGATGAAGGTCGCCTTCGACCGTCGTCGTCGCACGATCGTCTCGATGCTCAACGAGATCGACGGCGTCGTCTGCCCCGAGCCCAAGGGCGCGTTCTACGCGTACCCCTCGGTCAAGGGCCTGCTGGGCCGCGAGATCGACGGGGTCACCCCGACCACGTCGACGGAGCTGGCCGGGCTGCTGCTCGACAAGGTCGAGGTCGCCGCGGTGCCCGGCGAGGCGTTCGGCTCCCCCGGCTACCTGCGTTTCTCGTACGCGCTCGGTGACGACGACCTGATCGAGGGCATCAGCCGGTTGCAGAAGCTCCTGGGCTGACAGGACGCCACTGCGGATGTCCGACACGGGGACGGGGCGCTCGATCAGGGCGCTCCCCAAGGCCCACCTCCACCTTCACTTCACCGGCTCGATGCGGCACGAGACGCTGCTCGAGCTCGCGAAGCGGGACGGCGTGGTGCTGCCCGACGCCCTCGTGGACGAGTGGCCGCCGCAGCTGTCCGCGGCTGACGAGAAGGGCTGGTTCCGCTTCCAGCGCCTGTACGACGTCGCCCGGTCGGTGCTGCGAACGGAGGACGACGTACGGCGCCTGGTGCGTGAGGCGGCCGAGGACGACGTGGCCGACGGCAGCCGCTGGCTGGAGATCCAGGTGGACCCGAGTGGGTACGCCGCCAGGTTCGGCGGCATCACCGCCTTCACCGACCTGGTGCTGGACGCCGTCCGCGACGCGTCCGCCGAGACCGGTCTCGGGATGGCGGTGGTGATCGCGGCCAACCGGACACGGCATCCGCTGGATGCCCGGACCCTGGCCCGGCTCGCGGCGCAGTACGCCGGCCGCGGTGTCGTCGGCTTCGGGCTCTCCAACGACGAGCGGCGCGGCAGCACGCGTGACTTCGCGCCGGCGTTCGCCATCGCGGAGCGAGCCGGGCTGATGCTCACTCCGCACGGCGGCGAGCTGCTCGGAGCGCACAGTGCCCGTGTCTGCGTCGACGAGCTCGGCGCGCACCGTCTGGGCCACGGCGTCCGCGTCGTCGAGGATCCGGCGCTGCTCGACCGCGTCGTCGAGCGAGGCATCGCGCTCGAGGTCTGCCCTGTCTCCAACGTCGCCCTGGGTGTCTACAGCGACCTCACGTCGGTTCCCGTGCCGACACTGCTGGCCGCCGGCGCGACGGTCGCTCTCGGCGCGGACGACCCCCTGCTGTTCGGATCGCGGCTCGCCGGCCAGTACGCCACGATGCGGGCCGCGCACGAGCTCAGCGACGGTCAGCTCGCCGAGCTCGCCCGGATGTCGTTGCGTGCCTCGAGGGCCCCGGACGACGTGAAGGCGCCCGCACTCAGCGCCGTCGACGCGTGGTTGGCAGACTAGGCAGCATGACGAACCCGCCGGACGACGACCAGCCCACCCCGCCCGGCTACGGGACGCCTCCCGGCTACGGACCGCCGGCCGGCCCCCCGCCTCCCGGCTACCCGCAACAGCCGCAGGCCGGCCAGCCGGGCTGGTATGCCGGCCCGCCGCCGTACCGGGTGCCGGACCACCCCGACGCCACGAAGGCTCTGGTGCTGGGCCTGGTCGCACTCATCGGCGGCCTCGCCTGCTACCTGCCACTGCTCCTGGGACCGTGGGCCTGGGTGGTCGGGCGCCGGGCCGTCAAGCAGATCGACGCAGAACCGGGACGGTTCGAGGGACGCGGCCAGGCGATGGCCGGCTACGTCACGGGCATCATCGCGTCCGCGCTGCTCGCGCTCGGTGTGCTCGCCCTTGCCGTGTTCTTGATCTTCATGCTGTTCGTCGCGGTCGGCAACGGCGGCTCGGGAACGGCAACCTCGCTCTAAGGCCGGGGTAGGTCAGCCGGCTGACTTGGCGGCCGCCTCGATCTGCTCGCGCCGCTCCGCCCAGAAGGCTTCGTCGTACTCCGGCTCGGCCATGGCCTCCGCGTCGGTTCCGACCGCTCCGTCGAGCGTTTCGCGCAGGATGTCGGCGTGGCCGGCGTGCCGACTGGTCTCGGCAAGCAGGTGGACCAGGATGTTGAACAGGGGCACCTCGGCGTCCTGCCACCAGGCCACGCGGCCGATGGCATCGAGGTCGAGCGCTTCCACGGTCGCGTCGCTGTGGTCCCACACGCGCCGGTAGCGGTCGACGATGTCGCTGCGCGACTCCTCCTGGGTCGCCCACATGTCGGCGAGTAGCTCGGCCTCAACGTCCCACCGGGGCAAGGGCTCGGGAAAGGGGCGGCCGAAGACCTCGCCGAGGTACCTGGCCTCCCAGGTCGCCAGGTGCTTGACCAGGCCCAGCAGGTTGGTCCCGGTCGCGGTCAACGGGCGCCGGACGTCGTACTCCGAGAGCCCGTCGAGCTTGGCGAGCACCGCCTCGCGCTCGTGCTTCAGGTAGTTGTGCAGGTTGGCCTTCGCGGCGTCGTCCTTCATGGAACGCACCCTGCCACTAAGGCCGGGGAAGTGCGCAGCCCACGAGCACCGGCTCGTTCTCGAGCCAGACCCCGAACTTCTCGTGCACTCCAGCCTGGACCTCGGCGGCGAGCTCGAGCAGGTCTGACGTCGCCGCGTCGCCGCGGTTCGTCAGCGCCAGCGTGTGCTTCGTGGAGAGGCTGGCCCGCGGGCCGCCGTACCCCTTGCCGAAGCCGGCCCGTTCGATCAACCAGGCCGCGCTGGTCTTGACCCTGCCGTCCGGCTGCTCCCAGCGCGGGGCGTCGGCAGGCAGCCCGACAGCGGCGGATGCGTCGAGGAACGGGTTGGTGAAGAACGACCCCGCGCTCCAGGTGTCGTGGTCGGAGGCGTCGAGCACCATCCCCTTGCCACGTCGCAGGTCGAGCACCGTCTCGCGCACCTCGGCCAGCGGAGCCCGCTCCCCTGGCTCGACGCCCAGCCTGCGGGCCAGCTCGGCGTACTGGACGGGGGCCCCGAGATCACCGAGCCGGAGCTGGAACCGAACCTCGAGTACGACGAAGCGATGGGGGTCGCGCTTGAACCGGCTCGTGCGATACCCGAATTCGCAGTCGGCGGCCGCGAAGGTACGGAAGGCCCCCTCGACGCGGTCCCAGCAGCGCACCGAGGCGATCGTCTCGGCGACCTCCTGGCCGTAGGCGCCGACGTTCTGGATGGGGGTGGCCCCGACGCTGCCGGGGATGCCCGAGAGCGCCTCGATGCCGATCCAGCCGCGTTCGACGGCCAGGGCGACCAAGTCGTCCCACACCTCGCCGGCTGCGACCGTCACCATCGCTCCGCCACAGAGGTCGTCCTCGACGGAGATGCCCCGCGACTCGATCAGGACGACGGTGCCGTCGAAGCCGTCGTCGGCGACCACGAGGTTGCTCCCTCCGGCCACCATCAGCAAGGGCTGACCCGCGTCGTCGGCCTCGCGGACCGCCTTCACCAACGTGTCCGTGTCACCGGCCCGCACCATCGTCGCCGCGGGGCCGCCGAGCCGGAGGGTGGTGAGGTCGGCCAGCAGAGCCGGCTCAGACACTCAGCACCGCCTTCGGCTGCCCGAGCACCTTCTGGTCGCCGCACGTGACCGTGAGCGCCACCTGCACGCCGTCCTCGGTCACCTGGGTGACCGTGCCGTTCACGACGACGGTGACGCCCTCGTCGTCATCAGGGACGACGACCGGCTTGGTGAACTTGCAGCCGAGCTCGCGGACCCTGCCGGGCGCACCGGCCCAGGTGTCGAGCGCGCGGGCCGCCAGCGCGAGGGTGTACATGCCGTGCGCGATCACGCCCGGAAGGCCGACCGACAGCGCGACGCGGTCTGACCAGTGGATCGGGTTGCGGTCGCCGCTGGCCCCGGCGTACCGCACCAGATCGGCGCGGGTGACCCGGTAGGACTGCTCGGACAAGACGTCACCGGTCTGCATCGGGGGCCTCCTCGGCACGGTGCACCAGCGTCGCGTACGCGGTACAGACGGGCATTCCTGCGGCATCGGTGATCTCGCTGCGGGTGCCGATGATGTCGGCGCCACCGATCTGGCGCAGCGTGTCGACGGTCAGGGCGGCGGTGAGCTCGTCGCCGACGACGACCGGACGGGTGTAGGTGAACCGCTGCTCGCCGTGGACCACGCGGTGCAGGGCGATCCCTACAGTTGGGTCCTCCATGAGGCCGGTCATCGCCCGGAACGCGACGACGATCGGGTACGTCGCCGGTGCGGTGCGCCCGTCGTACGCCGAACCCGTCGCGTCCGCGAACTCTCGGATCCGCTCTTCGGTGACGAGATAGGGCTCGGTGGGCGGGAAGCTCCGGCCGGCCAGGGATGCCTCAACAGCCATGAGCGGGACGCTAGCAGGGGTGAAAAGAGAGAAGGAGCGGCGCCCGGTGACGGGCGTCGCTCCTTCTCGAACGCGGTGGGGCCGCTGACCTCAGCGGGTCTCGCGGTGGTCCGTGTGCTTGCGGCAGCGCGGGCAGAACTTCTTGATGTCCATGCGGTCAGGGTCGTTCCGCCGGTTCTTCTTGGTGATGTAGTTGCGTTCCTTGCATTCAACGCAGGCCAAGGTGATCTTGGGGCGAACGTCTGAGCTCTTGCTGGCCACGGTGTGCCTCTTCTTGGTCGAATGTGCTGCCGGTTGGTGCTCGTCCAGTGTGCCCGATCCATCCGGACCGGACCAGCGGAGTGTCTGTGCTGGTCGTGCTGGTGAGTAGCGGGGGCGGGACTCGAACCCGCGACACCACGATTATGAGCCGTGTGCTCTAACCACCTGAGCTACCCCGCCACCGGGAAAGGGAGCCCCGCCGAACCGTGTGATTCGGCGGGATCCCACCCAGAGCCCCTTTACGGAATCGAACCGTAGACCTTCTCCTTACCATGGAGACGCTCTACCGACTGAGCTAAAGGGGCAAGCGACGAGAAAGAATACACACGCCTCACGCGGATCATGAAATCGAGTCCTCGCTGAGCCTGAGACAGGCCTGCGCAGGGCGCCGAATCCCCTTGCAGGCATGATGTCTCGGTGACCTCGTTCTACGTTGCCGACGGCCCCGAACGGTACCTCTCGCGGCCCTCCACGGCGGGTCCGTGGGGCCCCGACAACCAGCACGGCGGACCACCTGCGGCCCTCGTCACCCGCGCCCTCGAAGAGCTCGTCCGGGATCGCGACAGAGTCGTCGGCCGGCTCACGATGGAGCTGCTCGGACCGGTACCGGTCGGCCCGCTCCAGGTCCAGACCCAGGTCCTGCGACCGGGACGTTCGGTCGAGATGTGCGAGGCCACGATCGTCGACGCCGAGCGCGGACGGCCGTGCGTCCGTGCGGTCGCGTGGCTGTTCCCCGCGTCAGGGTCAGGGCCGGTCGAGGGCCTGACCCCACCGGCTCACACCCCCGACGACGGGAACCACCACGACTGGCCGGCGAGCTGGTTCGGCGGCTACCTCGACGCCGTCGACTGGCGCTGGATCGCCGGCGCCGTCGACCAGCCGGGGCCGGGCACCGTGTGGATGCGTCCGAAGGTCGCCCTGCTCGACGGCGAGCCGATGAGCGCCGTCCAGCGGCTGATGGCGTGCGTCGACTCGGCGTCGGGCGTCTCGGCGGTGCTCGACCCGCGCGACTGGGCCTTCCTGAACACCGAGCTCACGGTGCACGTGCTGCGCCCGCCCGAGGGTGACTGGATCTGCCTGGACGCTGAGACCACGCTCGGCGGCGGCAGTGTCGGGATGGCGACGTCGGCGGTCTACGACGCGCGCGGCCTGGTTGCCAGGAGCAGCCAGGCCCTGCTCATCGCGAAGCGCTGAGGTCGGCGAAGTCCCAGCGCGCCACGAAGTACGACACCCCGAAGGGGTCGTCGCGGTACGTCAGCTCCGCACGCTCTGGCTGACCCGCCAGAGCCGCAAGGTGGCCCAGGGCCCGGAACGCCGCGACTCCGCCCACCATCAGCTCGTCAGCCAGCTCGACGTCGAGATCGCGCAGCGCTGCACCGTCACCACCCGCCAGGGCTCGCGCGAGGTCGTCGTCGAACGGGAAGGCACGCGGATCGAGGAAGCCCGGTGCCTTCTCCCCGCGCCGGGCGCTGCCGTCGCCGAGCAGGAGCAGCCCAACCCGCCGGTCGGGATCGCCGGCGCCCAGTACGCCGTCGAGCGCCGCCTCGAGGTCGGCGGTCGACGCGAGCCACGGCAGCGCAACCAGCCCGGTCGGCCCTGCCCACCCGGCCTCGTCCAGCAGCCGGCGTCCCACTCCCAGGGAGAGCGGCAGGCGCTCCGCTGCCGCCTCACGCGGGGCCGTCGTACCGAAGCCGCGAACGTCGGGGAGGGCGGCCTGGTCGAACGAGCCGTGGCTGTCGGCGCCGCCCAGAACCACGACGACGTCAGGCTCCTCGCCGACCAGGCCGGCGACCGCCGAAGCGCACGCCTCCCTGAGCTCGACGACCGGGTCGTGGGCGCCGCCGAGCTCCCGGAAGAGCAGCGGCGGATGCGGGCAGAGGACCGCGACGACGTTCATGCGAGCCCACGAACGACCCGGGACGGGGGCCGGGTGCCGTTGATGCTGGCAACCATGTCGAGCACCTGCCTGGTCTCCGCGACCTCGTGCACGCGGTAGACACGGGCGCCGTGCCAGGCGCTCACGGCCGTGGCGGCGAGGGTGCCGTACAACCGCTCCCCCACAGGCCTGTCGAGCGTCTCGCCCACGAAGTCCTTGTTGGACAACGACACCAGCACCGGCCAGCCCGTCGCGGTCATCTCGTCGAGCCGTCGGGTCAGCTCGAGCGAGTGCCAGGTGTTCTTGTCGAAGTCGTGCGCGGGGTCGATCAGGATGCTGTGCCGGTCGACCCCCAGGGCGACGGCTCGCTGCGCTAGAGCAGTGGTGTCCTCGATGGCGGACCGGACGACGTCGTCGTACGACGGCCGGTGCGGTGGCGTGCGCGGGACCGCGCCGTTGGTGTGCGTGCAGACGAGGGCGGCGCCGTACTCGGCGGCCACCTCCGCCAGGCGCGGGTCGTGGCCACCCCAGGCGTCGTTGAGCACGTCAGCCCCGGCCGCGCAGACCTCGCGGGCGACCTCGGAGCGCCAGGTGTCGACGCTGATCACCAGGTCGGGGAACTCAGCCCGTACGGCGGCAACGAAGCCGACCGTGCGGCGGAGCTCCTCGGCGAGGTCCACCTCCTCGCCCGGGCCGGCTTTGACCCCACCGATGTCGACCAGGTCGGCCCCCTCGGCGACCACCTGGCGGACCCGGTCGAGAGCGCGCGGCTCCTCGAAGGTGGCCCCTTGGTCGTAGAACGAGTCGCGAGTGCGGTTCACGATCGCCATCACCAGCAGGTCGGTATCGGCGAACTCGCGGCGTCCCAGCTTCAGCACGCTGGCGACAGTACCGGGCCGCCACGGCGCTTCGGCGGGGGCCGCGACACGCGGGGACTAGTCCAAAAAGGTGACGACAGAGAGCTGGCAACGGGTCCATATTGGTGAGCGAAGGGCCTTCGGGGGCCGCCGTTGGAGTGATCAGCCCCGCACTGGGGTGAGTTTCTTCGGAGGAGAAAGACACATGAAGACTGCTTACAAGGTGCTTGCATACCTCGTCGCACTCGGCGTCGTCGTGCAGGCAGGGGCGATCGCCTTTGCCGTCGCGGGTCTCGGCGTCTGGGTGCAGGGCGGGGGCGTGCTCGACAAGGCAGCGTTCGAAGACGAGAACCTGTCGTTCACGGGCATCGCCGGGTTCATGGTGCACGGGATGAACGGGATGATGGTGATCCCGGCGATCGCGCTGCTGCTCTTGATCGTCTCGTTCTTCGCCAAGGTGCCGCGAGGCATCCCGATGGCCGCTCTGGTGCTCGGCCTGGTCGTTCTCCAGGTCACGCTGGGGATCTTCGGTCACGAGACGCCGTACGCCGGCATGCTGCACGGCGTCAACGCGCTGATCCTGATGGGCGCGGCGATCACCGCCGGCCGCCTGGTCAGCAGTGACCGGACGACCAAGCAGGAGCAGGAGTACGTCGGCGCCTGACGCGAGCCAACGCCACTGGCGCACGGACGGGGTGACACAGCATGACCAGTAGTCGGGTCCGACTCCTGGCCAGTTGCATCGCGTCCGCTGCGCTGGTGGTGCCGGTCACGTGGATGTGGCAGACCAGCCTGGTTCCGTCCACGTTCTCGGTGATGGACATGGGCTACGTCGACTTCGGCGGCGGCCCCCGGGTGGAGATGCCACACGGCACGGGGCACCGGCACGGGGCGGCCCTGGGCCAGGCGGCCCATGAGCACAGCGACTCGACGGTCAGCGTCCCCGACCTCGTGGTCGACCCAGACGCACCGGCAGACGTCCGCGTCGAACTGGTCGCCGAGCAGGGCACCTTCACGCTTGCTTCGGGGCGGAAGGTCGACGGCTACACGCTCAACGGCTCCTCGCCCGGGCCCCTGATCGAGGCGACGCAGGGCGACCTGGTCGAGGTGGAGGTCCGCAACGCGTCCGTGCCGGCGGGGATCACGCTGCACTGGCACGGCATCGACGTGCCGAACGCCGAGGACGGCGTCGCCGGGGTGACCCAGGACGCCGTCGGCGTGGGCGAGGAGCACACGTACCGCTTCGTGGCCGAGGACGCCGGGACGTACTGGTACCACTCGCACCAGGTCTCGCACGTACAGGTGCTGGGTGGCCTGCTCGGTCCGGTACTGATCCACCCGGCCGACCGCGATCCCGACGTGGCCGACCACATCGCGCTGACCCACCTGTACGACGGGCTGCGCACGGTCAACGGCCTCGAAGGGGACGTCCGGGCACCGGCCGAGCCTGGCCAGCGGGCCCGGATCAGGATCATCAACACCGACAACGGCCCGGTCGAGGTCTGGTTGACCCACCCGTACCGGATGGTCGCCGTCGACGGCCAGGACGTGAACGAGCCGACCGAGGTCGCCGACCTCGCCGTGACGGTCACCGCCGGCGGGCGTGCCGACCTGGAGTTCGACGTCCCCGAGGACGGCAGCGCCGTCCGGATCGAGATCGGCGGCAGTACGTCGGTGCTCGTCGGGCCGGCAACGGCCACCGCCCCCGAGGTACCGAAGCCCGAGGACCACCTCGACCTGCTCACCTACGGCACTCCGGCGCCGATCGGGTTCGACGCCGACACCGCAGACCGCGAGTTCGACTACAACATCGGCCGTCGGCCCGGCTTCGTCGACGGCAAGCCGGGGCTGTGGTGGTCCATCAACGGCAAGCTCTACCCCGACGTGCCGATGTACGTCGTGCAGGAGGGCGACGTCGCGGTGATGCGGATCAGGAACGACAGCGGCGACGTGCACCCGATGCACCTGCACGGGCACCACGCGGTCGTCCTGAGCCGCGACGGCGTCCGCGCGACGGGAAGCCCGTGGTGGGTCGACTCGCTCAACGTGCTGGACGGCGAGGAGTACGAGATCGCGTTCCTCGCCGACAACCCGGGCGTGTGGATGGACCACTGCCACAACCTCAAGCACGCCGCGGAGGGGCTGATCGCGCACCTGATGTACGACACCGTCTCGACGCCGTACGTCGTCGGTGGCCCTAGCCACAACGAGCCCGAGTAGGGGCCCGGACACGTAGTCCTTTTGGTCGGGTCTCGGCGGTTCTGCGGACGAGGCTTGAGCCTGGAAGGTAGAAAAGAAGGTCCCGCACCCGAACACGGTCTGGCAGCGTTGATGTCCTCGGATCCGCACCTCCCCACCACCTCGACTCGCGACCCCGAAACCGGGTCGCAGCCGACGGCGTCACGGCTCCGGATGCGCCCGCTCGCCCGGGTCAGCGCCGCGGTCGTGCTCGGCCTCATCGGCGGCTGGATGGGCCTGGCGCTCGGCGGCACGGTCTACCACGAGGTGGGGCCGCTGGAGACGTCGATGCAGGTGCTGCCGACGTGGGGCGGCGGCACGCGCGTCGTCGTGGCGCCCCTCGGTGAGCTGCAGCTCGACACCCACCGCGGCCCGCTCGGAGTCCGGGCCACCCTCGAGGGCGTTGACCTCGAGGAGGCGCGAGCGCTGGTCGTCGAGCCCGGCATGCTCGCCGAGCTCAAGCCCGAGGCGGTCGCCGACCTGTCCTGGGAGCTGAAGATGGCGGCCCTGCGGACCGTGCTCGCCAGCCTCCTCGGCGCCGCCGCACTGTCCGCGCTTGCGCTGCGACGGGTGCGACTGGCGATCGTCGGTGGCGGCACGGCCCTGGTCGCGGTCGGCAGCTCGTTCGCCGTGGCGCTCGCGACCTGGAACCCCTCGGCGCTGGCCGAGCCGCGCTACACCGGGCTGCTCAGCAGCGCGCCGTCCGTCGTCGGTACGGCCGAGACGATCGTCACCGACTTCTCCAAGTACGGCGACCAGCTCGCGCAGATCGTGCGGAACGTGAGCGGGCTCTACACCGCCACCTCGACGCTGCCGCTGCTCCCGCCGCAGGACGACGTGATCAAGGTGCTGCACGTCTCCGACCTGCACCTGGCCCCGCAGGCCTGGGACCTGATCAGCACCGTCTCCTCGCAGTACGACGTCGACGTGATCGTGGACTCGGGCGACATCACCGACCACGGCAGCGGCGCCGAGAACCGGTACGTCGAGGAGATCCGCCGGCTCGAGGCGCCGTACGTCTGGGTGCGCGGCAACCACGACTCCGGCCGCACCCAGCGCGCCATGCGCGAGCTGAAGAACGTCGTGGTGCTCGAAGGGCGGGCCCGCAAGGTCGCGGGGCTGACGTTCATGGGTCTTGGCGACCCGACGTTCACCCCCGACAAGTCGGCCATCTTCGACCCCGGCGCCATCGCGCGTACGACGTTCGACCTGGCGGGGCGCGCCCGCGCGCACGGAGACGTGGACGTCCTCGTCCTCCACGACCCGACCGACGCCTCCCTGCTCGACGGCGCCGCGCCGACGGCGCTCTTCGGGCACCTGCACTACCGCCGCGTCCACCAGGGCGAGGAGGGCACCTGGATGATGGTCCAGGGCTCGACCGGCGGTTCGGGACTGCGCGCGCTCGAGCCTGACGAGCCGGCGCCGATCATGCTCTCGGTGCTGTACATCGACCGCACGACCCACCAGCTGCGCGCGTACGACGACATCCGGCTGGGCGGTCTGGGCAACGCCTCCGCCGAGATCAATCGGCACCTGGTCGACGTGCCCGGAGACGGCACGTCGATCGTCGCGCCCGACCCCGGGGAGCCGGGCGCGGAGTAGCTGCACGCTCGGGCGATAGCCTCGGCAGCGGACAACCGAGGAGGTCTGGGTGCAGGGGCGAGATGTCTACATCGTCGACGCGGTGCGAACGCCGGTCGGTCGGCTCGGCGGAGCGTTGGCGGGGGTGCGCCCGGACGACCTCGCCGCCACCGTCATCCGCGCCCTGCTCGACCGCAACCCCAGGCTCGACCCGGCCCGCGTCGACGAGGTCATCCTCGGTGCCGCCAACCAGTCGGGCGAGGACAACCGCAACGTGGCCCGGATGGCGTCACTGCTCGCCGGGCTGCCGGTCTCGGTGCCCGGCGCGACGACCAACCGGCTCTGCGCCTCCGGGCTCGACGCGCTGATCACCGCCTCGCGGTCGATCGCGGTCGGTGACGCCTCGGTGATGGTCGCCGGTGGTGTCGAGTCGATGACCCGGGCCCCGTGGGTGATGCCCAAGCCGGGACGCGGGTTCCCCGCCGGGAACGCCGAGATGTTCAGCACCACGCTGGGCTGGCGGATGGTGAACCCGGCGATGCCGAAGGAGTGGACCCAGAGCCTCGGCGAGTCCACCGAGGCGCTGGCCGAGGAGTTCGGCGTCAACCGGGACGACGCCGACGCGTTCGCCGTACGGAGCCAGGCACGCGCGGCCTCGGCGTGGGCGGACGGCGCCTACGACGCGGCCGTCGTCCAGGTCGAGGGGGCTGTCATGGAGCGCGACGAGGGCATCCGCGACGGCGTCACCCCCGAGTCGCTCGGCAACCTCAAGCCGGTGTTCCGACCCGACGGCCAGATCACCGCAGGCAACGCGTCGCAGATCTCGGACGGCGCCGCAGCGCTGCTGCTGACCGACGAGGACGGTCTGCGGGAGCTCGGGGTCGACCCGCTGGCTCGCGTGGTCAGCACGGGTGTGCACGGCGTCGAGCCGCACCGCTTCGGGATCGGCCCCGTCGAGGCCGTGAACCGAGCCCTCGCCAAGGCCGGCCGGAGCCTGAACGACGTCACCGTGATGGAGCTGAACGAGGCGTTCGCCGCCCAGGCGCTTGCCTGCCTCAGCCAGTGGCGCGACCTGGACCCGGACGTGGTCAACCCGCTCGGCGGCGCGATCGCGATCGGCCACCCGCTCGGCTGCTCGGGTGCCCGGCTGGCCGGGTCGGTCGCCCACCAGCTCGCGGCGGCCGGCTCGGGAGTCGGCGTCGCCACGCTCTGCATCGGGGTCGGACAGGGCCTCGCTGTGACCCTCGAACGCTAGGAGGAGCCATGCCCGTCGCCCTGCACCACGTGGTGGACGGCCCGCCGGAGGCCCCCGTCGTCCTGCTGGGCTCGTCACTCGGCGCTACGACCGCGCTCTGGGACGACCTTGCGGCCGATCTGGCCCGTGACTATCGGGTGGTGCGGTTCGACACCCGGGGGCACGGTGAATCGCCGGTGCCTCAAGGTCCGTACTCGATGGCGGACCTCGCCGGCGACGTGACCGCGCTCGCCGACCAACTGGGCGTCGAGAAGTTCGCCTACGTCGGCATCTCGCTCGGCGGTGCGGTCGGGCAGGTGCTCGCGCTGACCGCCCCGGAGCGACTGACCTCGCTCGTGCTCTGCTGCACGGCGCCGGCCTTCGGCGATCCCGGAACGTGGAACGAGCGCGCAGAGAAGGTCAGGCGTGACGGCCTGGCCGACCTGGTGGCGCCCACCACGCAGCGCTGGTTCACCGACGAGTTCCAGGAGACCCACGCCGACGACGTGGCCCGGGTGATGGACGACTTCCTCGCCACCTCCCCCGAGGGCTACGCCGGCTGCTGCGAGGCGCTCGCCGGGTACGACGTCACGGACCAGCTCGGTGACATCCGCACCCCGACGCGGGTGATCGCCGGGGCGGCCGACCCGGGCACGCCTCCGGCCGTCGGTCGCGCACTCGCGGACGCCGTACCCGGGGCCGACCTGGTCGTCATCGACGACGCCGCCCACATCGCGAACGTGGCCCGACCGGCCGAGTTCAACGCCGCCGTCCGGGCGCACCTGACGGCTACCGCCAGCTGAACGAGACCCCGGTCAGCTCCTCGCTGAGCGCCCACAGCTTGCGGGCCAGCGACTCGTCGCGGGCCAGCCGGCTCGACTTCGCCGGGCCAGCCGAGCCCCGGATCTCGTGGAGACCCTGTGGCCCCGAGTACGAGGCCGGACCTGCCTCCGCGGCGGCGTAGAGCACCGGCTCGGCGCCCGCCTTGGCCGACTGGAGCACGAGCCTGAGGAAGACCGGGGCCACCTGCTTGATGCCCGGGATCGAGCCGAGTCCCTGCTCGCTGGTCACCAGGTTCGTGGCCGCGACGCCCGGGTGGGCGGCGTTCGAGATCAGCGCCGAGCCGTGGTCGGACGCCCTGCGCTGGAGCTCGGTCGCGAACAGGATGTTGGCGAGCTTGGTGTTCCCGTAGCTGCGTTCCGGGTGGTACATGCCGCCACCCTTGTTGCCCTGAAGCACGGACTCGCGGCCGCGCCGGTGCGCGAGGGACGCGACCGTGACGACGCGCGGCGCCTCCGCGGCGAGCAGGTGCGGCAGCAGCCTGCCGGTGAGCGCGAAGTGGCCGAGGTGGTTGGTGCCGAACTGGAGCTCGAAGCCGTCGACGGTCTCGCGGTAGCGCGGAGGCGTCATCACCCCCGCGTTGTTGACCAGCAGGTCGAGCGGACCCTCCATGCGCTCCGCGAACTCCTCGACGGAGTCGAGCGAGGCCAGGTCGAGGCGTTCGACGCGGATGTCCGTCGCCCCGGCGTCCACGAGCTCGTCGGCAGCCGCTTCGCCTGCCACCTCGTTGCGGCAAGCCAGCACCACCGACGCGCCCTTGCGACCCAGCGCCGCGGCGATGTGCCACCCGATGCCGCTGTTCCCACCGGTCACCATCACGGTGCGGCCGGTGTACGACGGCAGGTCATCCGGGGTCCATCCGGTCGAGCTCACGAGCGTCCTCCCTGGCGGGGGCGGCGCAGCACGACTGACGAACGGCCGGCCACCTGGATCTCCACGCCGGGGACCAGCGTGGTCGCGTCGTCGAAGACCGACACGATGCCGGCCTCGTCGTCGTGGGTGTCGAGGGCCACGAGCCACCCTTCCCCGTAGATCTCGTCGGGGATCGTGAAGGCCAGCGTCTCGTCGTGCGCGTTGAAGGCGATCAGGAACGAGTCGTCGACGACGCGCTCGCCGCGCTGGTCGGGCTCCGGGATGCCGTCGCCGTTGAGGAACACCAGCATCGACCGGGCGCTCTCGTGCGCCCAGTCGGCGTCGTTCATGTTCTTGCCGTCGGGCGTGAACCAGACGATGTCCGCGACCGCATCCTCAGCGGTCGCGCCGGCGAAGAACCGGCGGCGGCGGAACACCGGGTGGTCCCGGCGGAGCGCGACGACCCGCTGCGTGAACGCGAGCAGGTCCTGCTGCCAGTCCTCGAGATCCCAGTCCATCCAGGCGATCTCGTTGTCCTGGCAGTACACGTTGTTGTTGCCGCCCTGGCTGCGGCCGAGCTCGTCGCCGTGCAGCAGCATCGGCACTCCCTGGGACACGAGCAGCGTCAGCAGGAAGTTGCGGTGCTGGCGTGCGCGCAGAGCGAGGACGTCGGCGTCGTCGGTTTCGCCTTCGGCCCCGCAGTTCCACGACCGGTTGTGGCTCTCGCCGTCGTTGCCGCCCTCGCCGTTGGCGTCGTTGTGCTTCTCGTTGTACGACACCAGGTCGCGCATCGTGAAGCCGTCATGCGCGGTGACGAAGTTGATCGAGGCGATCGGCTTGCGGCCGGAGTGCTCGTACAGGTCGGAGCGAGCCGGTGATCCGGCGAGGCGAACTCGCCGAGCGTCTCGGGCTCGCCGCGCCAGTAGTCGCGGACGGTGTCGCGGTACTGCCCGTTCCACTCGGTCCACAGCGGCGGGAAGTTGCCGACCTGGTAGCCGCCCTCACCGATGTCCCACGGCTCGGCGATCAGCTTCACCTGGCTGACGACCGGGTCCTGCTGGACGAGGTCGAAGAAGGCCGACAGCCGGTCGACCTCGTGGAACTGGCGGGCCAGCGACGAGGCGAGGTCGAAGCGGAACCCGTCGACGTGCATCTCGAGCACCCAGTAGCGCAGCGAGTCCATGATCAGCTGCAGCACGTGCGGGTGCCGCATCAGCAGCGTGTTCCCGGTGCCCGTGGTGTCGTAGTAGTGCGTGCGGTCGTCGTCGACGAGCCGGTAGTACGCCGCGTTGTCGATGCCGCGGAAGCACAGCGTCGGCCCGAGGTGGTTGCCCTCGGCGGTGTGGTTGTAGACCACGTCGAGGATCACCTCGATGCCGGCCTCGTGCAGCGCCTTGACCATCGTCTTGAACTCCTGCACCTGCTGGCCGCGCTGGCCCGAGGCGGAGTACTCGTTGTGCGGCGCGAAGAAGCCGATGGTGTTGTAGCCCCAGTAGTTGCGCGAGCCCCTGGTCGACGAGCGTGGTGTCCTGGACGAACTGGTGCACCGGCATCAGCTCGATCGGCGGTCACCCCGAGGCTGCGTCAGGTGCTCGATCATCGCCGGGTGGGCGATGCCGGCGTACGTGCCGCGGATCTCCTCCGGGATGTCGGGGTGCGTCTGGGTGAGGCCCTTGACGTGCGCCTCGTAGATCACCGACTCGTGGTACTCGCGGTCGGGGTGGCGGTCGTTGCCCCAGTCGAAGAACGGGTTGATGACCACCGAGAGCATGGTGTGCCCGAGGCTGTCGTCGCCGTTGAACTTCGCGGGCTTGTCGAAGCGGTACGAGAAGAGCGACTCGTCGCCGTCGATCTGGCCCTCGACGGCCTTGGCGTACGGGTCGAGGAGCAGCTTCGCCGGGTTGCAGCGGTGCCCGTTCTCGGGCTCGAACGGCCCGTGCACCCGGTAGCCGTAGCGCTGGCCGGGCTGGACGCCGGGCAGGTAGGCGTGGTGGACGAAGGCCGTCGTTCTCGACCATCTCGACGCGGGTCTCGCTCCCGTCGTCGTCGATCAGGCAGAGCTCGACCTGCTCGGCCACCTCGGAGAACAGCGCGAAGTTGACCCCGGCGCCGTCGTACGTCGCCCCCAGGGGGTAGGGACGTCCCGGCCAGACGCGCATTGGCAACAAACCTTTCGGATTCCTTCTCTTTTCCCCGGCTTCACCGCGTGTCAGGGTGCTCCCATGGCTATTTCGACCACGGATCCGCGCACCGGGGAGGTCCTTCGGACCTTCGACGAACTGACCACCGAGCAGGTCGAGGACCGACTCCAGCGGGCTGCTGCCGCTGCCTCAACTTACCGGCTCACCACACACGAACAACGTGGCGGTTGGCTTCGGGCTGCCGCGGACATTCTCGACAAGCGGGCCGACGAGCTGGCGGCGCTGATGACTCTCGAGATGGGCAAGACGAAGAAGTCGGCGGCCGCCGAGGTCGGTAAGTGCGCGAACGTGCTCCGGTACTACGCCGACAACGCCGCCGACATCCTCGCCGACGAGCCGGTCGACCCGAAGGCCGTCAACGCGAGCCGTGCGTACGCCCGGTACCTCCCGCTGGGGGTCGTGTTGGCGATCATGCCGTGGAACTTCCCGCTGTGGCAGGCGATGCGGTTCGCCGCCCCGGCCCTGGCCGCCGGCAACGTCGGGTTGCTCAAGCATGCGAGCAACGTCCCGCAGACCGCGCTCTTCATGGAGGACCTCTTCCGCGACGCCGGCTTCCCCGACGACGTGTTCCAGACCCTCCTGGTCGGCAGCGCCAAGGTGGAGGCGATCCTGCGCGACGACCGTGTGGCGGCCGCGACCCTCACCGGCAGCGAGGGGGCCGGTGTCGCCGTCGGCCGCACCGCAGGCGAGGCACTCAAGAAGGTGGTCCTCGAGCTGGGCGGCTCGGATGCGTTCGTGGTGATGCCGTCGGCCGACCTGCCCAAGGCGGCCAAGGTCGCCACCACGTCGCGCTGCCAGAACAACGGCCAGTCGTGCATCTCGGCCAAGCGCTTCATCGTGCACGCCGACGTGTACGACGAGTTCCTCGACCTGTTCAAGAGCGAGATGGAGGCCCTCGTCGTCGGCGACCCGATGGAGGAGGGCACCGACGTGGGTCCGCTGGCCACCGAGCAGGGCCGCGAGGACGTCGAGGAGCTGGTGGCCGACGCCGTGGCCAAGGGGGCCAACGTCCACGTCGGCGGCGAGCGTCCCGACAAGTCCGGCTGGTGGTACCCCCCGACGCTGATCACCGACATCACCGAGGAGATGGACCTCTTCGCCGAGGAGGTGTTCGGTCCGGTGGCGATGGTCTACCGGGTCGCCGACATCGACGAGGCGATCGAGCTGGCCAACGCCACGCGGTTCGGGCTCGGTTCGAACGCCTGGACCGCTGACGCCGACGAGCAGGAGCGGTTCATCCGCGACCTGGACGCCGGCCAGACCTTCATCAACGGGATGGTGGCGTCGTTCCCGGCGCTGCCGTTCGGCGGCGTGAAGGCCTCGGGCCACGGTCGCGAGCTGGCCGACCACGGAATCCGCGAGTTCACCAACATCAAGACGGTGTGGGTGGCCTGACCGAGCTCCCGTCACCGGGTCACTGCGGGGCGAGCTCCTGGATCAGCTTCTCGATGCGGCTGCGGATGTCGTCGCGGATCGGCCGCACCGCGTCGGCACCCTGGCCGGCCGGGTCCTCGAGCTCCCAGTCCTCGTAGCGCTTGCCCGGGTAGATCGGGCAGGTGTCGCCGCAGCCCATGGTGACGACCACGTCGGACTCCATCACCGCCGTACCGCTGAGCAGGGTGGGGACCTCCTGCGCGATGTCGATGCCCTCCTCGGCCATCACCTCGACCGCGGCCGGGTTGACCTGGTCGGCGGGCTGTGACCCGGCGGAGAGGACGTCGATGCGGTCGCCCGCGAGGTGGCGCAGGTAGCCGGCGGCCATCTGGGAGCGGCCCGCGTTGTGGACGCAGACGAAGAGGACGGTCGGGCGGGTGCTCATGCGGTCTCCTGCGAGGTGCTGGTGTGGACGGGGTCGGTGAGCTGGGCCGCGAGTGCAGCCGCGGACGGGTAGAGCAAGCGGACGAGGGCAAGGGCGAGGGCGCCGCCGACGAGCTGCATCAGCAGGAACATCGGCACCGAGGACGGCGCGATCCCGGCGAAGGTATCGGAGAGGGTCCGAGCGACGGTGACCGCCGGGTTGGCGAAGCTGGTCGAGCTGGTGAACCAGTACGCGGCGGTGATGTAGCCACCGACCGCGAACGCCACCTGCTCCTGGCGGCCGGAGCGCACCGTGCCGAAGATGATCAGCACCAGGCCGAGCGTGGCGACGACCTCGGCCAGCCACAGGTTGCCGCCGCTTCGCTGCGTGGTGGCGACGGACACCGCGCCGCCGTCGAACATCAGGTTGGCCAGAACGGCGCCGAGCGCACCACCCAGCATCTGGGCGAGGACGAGCACACCTGCCTCCTTGGTCGTGAGGGCGCCCAGGGCCCGCTCCACCAGGGTGACGACCGGGTTGAAGGCGGCCGAGACCGGCTGGAGCGCGAGGATCAGGGCGACCAGGGCGGCTCCGGTGACCAGGCTGTTCTGCAGCAGCTGCAGGCCGACATCGTTGGGTGAGAGGCGGCTGGCGGCGATTCCGGAGCCGACCACGGCGGCCACGAGGAACGCCGTGCCGACCAGCTCTGCGACCGCGCGGCGTCCGAGGTCCGACGTCACTGGGCGGCACCGCCGATGAGGGCGGCGATGTCGGCGAGCGCGCGCGCCTGGACCCGGTAGTAGACCCAGACGCCGCGCTTGGTGCGCTCCAGGAGCCCGGCCTCGTGCAGCACCTTGAGGTGGTGGCTGATGGTCGGCTGCGAGAGGTCGAAGGCGTCGTTCAGGTCGCAGACGCAGGCCTCCGCGTCGGCGTGCGAGGCGACCAGGGAGAGCAGCCGCAGCCGCACCGGGTCGGCGAGCGCCTTCAGCAGCGGGGCGACCCGTTCGGCGGTCTCGGGCGACAGTGGCTCGCGCTGGAGCGGCTGGCAGCACGCCACCGTCTCGACGGGCGTGAGCTCGATCAAGGACTTCGACATGGATAAATATTGACACACATCAATCTGTGTGCCAATCTCAGAGCCAGACATAGACATTCATCGATGTAAGGAGTCCCGTGAACCGCATCCAGCTCGCCCTCAACGTCGACGACGTCGACGCCGCCGTCGCCTTCTACTCGAGCCTGTTCGACACCGAGCCCGCGAAGCGCCGTCCCGGGTACGCGAACTTCGCGATCGCCGAGCCGCCGCTCAAGCTCGTACTCCTCGAGAACCCCGGCCAGGGCGGGACGCTCAACCACCTCGGCGTCGAGGTCGCCAGCACCGACGCGGTCGATGCGACCCAGACCCGGCTCGCGGACGCCGGCCTTGCGTCGGTCGACGAGCGCGACGTCACCTGTTGCTACGCCCGCCAGGACAAGTTCTGGGTCGAGGGCTCGCCCGACGGGGAGCGGTGGGAGGTCTACACCGTCCTCGACGACAGCGCGACGTTCAGCGCCGCACCCGTACCCGGCGGAGCAGTCTGCTGCGGCAGCTGAGCTCGCCCTCGACACCCATCACGGAAGGAACATCCCATGATCAACACCGAGATCAGCGCCCTGCTCGCCGGCGAGCGCGCCCGCGACATCACGATGGCCGCGACCCGTCGTCGGATGGTGGCCATCGCCACCTGCTGCCGGCCGTCGTACGTCGCCGCCAAGCTGACCGAGCTGCGCGACCGACTGCGTCACCGCTCGGCTGCCGCCGCCTGCTGCTGAGTGGCCCGCGGGTCGGTGGCAGGATCTGGCCATGGACTCGAACCCTGGCGGACCTTTCACCAGCTACCTCGGCGTGGAGTTCGAGGAGGCCACCGGCGACCGCGTCGTCGGCACCTGGACGGCGGGCACGCACTTGCACCAGCCGTTCGGGATCGTGCACGGCGGCGCTCACTGCGGCGTTGTCGAGACCCTCGCCAGCGTGGGGGCCAGCATCTGGTTCGGTGACCGCGGCAACGTGGTCGGCGTCTCTAACTCGACCGACTTCTTCCGGGCGGTCAGCGAGGGCACGATGACCTCGACCGCAACCCCCCTGCATCGCGGTCGCTCGCAGCAGGTCTGGGTGGTCGAGACCGTGGACGCCGAGGGGCGGATGGTCTCGCGTGGCCAGGTGCGTCTGCAGAACCTGGCCACGGCCGACAAGGGCTAGGCCCAGACGGAGCTGTTCGTCGACCGTTGCCGCGGCATGTCGTAGACGTACGGCGACAGCAGGGCACTCAGGCCCTTCTCGGCGATCTGCTCCTCGTAGTCACGCTGCTGCGTCTCGGAGGTCGGGCCGCTCTGTTGGGCCTGCTCCCAGCAGTCCTCGTGGAAGGGGCGGTCTCCCGAAGCGGGACCGGCAACCTGCTGGTGGGGCTTGATCGGGTTACGGCAGTGAACGCAGCGCAGACGCTCCACGGCAAGGGCCTTTCATCCCACCGGAAACATCGCGGCGTTCGCCCCCGAACGTCGTGCTGTCCCGATGAATCAACTTCGGACGATGCGGCCCCGCCGAATCTGTCGATCGCCGTCCATCTGACCCGCCAAGAATAGATCGGCCCCCATCGCGCCGCTACGTTTTCCGGGCAAAGAACGTCAGACGTCAGACCAGCTGCGGCTTCGCCGCCACCGAACGCCGTACGTCGTCGACCGTCACCCGCTGGCGACGCCGCGCCACCAGCGTGCTCACGGCGAACCCGACCAGCCCCCAGATCAGCACGACGAACGCATCCTGCAACGGCGACCCGACCTGGCCGCCGAGCATCAGGTGCGCGAAACCGTCGGCCGCGCGCGGGACGGGGAGGACGTCGTGCATGAGCTGCACGGCGCGCGGCGCCGTGTCGATCGGCACCAGCCCGCCCAGCGACACCGCCTGGAGCGCCGTGAAGGCGATCGCGGCCAACCAGCCGCGGCGTCGACCCAGGGCAGCGACGAAGGCCTGGTTGACGGCAGCGAACCCTGCCGCGCTGAGCGCAAGCAGCGACACCACGCCGACCGGTGAGGTGACACCGGCGCCGAGGACGAGCGTCCCGACGAGCAGGAGCGCCGCCTGCACCAGGCCGATCAGGGCTGCCGGCAGCCACCCGGTGGCAGCCAACCGCCACGCCGGGCGAGCGGCCAGTGCAGCGGACTCCGGCAGGGCACGGCGGACGAGGTAGGTCACGAACGCCCCGAGCCAGAGCCCGAAGGCCAGCACCAGCGGTGCGAGCAGGGTCACCCCGTCGGTCGTCGGGTTGAGCCGGCTGGCTCGAGTGGCGACCGGGTCGGCGACCACGCGCGCTGCCTGGTCGCTGGCAGCGGGAATGTCGTCTGCCCCGTCACCGAGCCCGCTGGCGAGCTTCTCCGAGCCGCTCCCGAGACGGTCCGAGCCGGCCGAGAGCTGCTCCGACCCGGCGGCGAGTCGGGTCGCGCCGTCCTTGGCCAGGTCGGCCCCGCCTGCCACCTGACCCGCTCCCCCGGCGAGCTTGGTCGCGCCGGCAGCCAGCTCCTCGGCACCTGCGTCGACCTTGCGGGCACCGCTCGCGAGCTCCGAGCCACCGGCGTCGAGCTGCCGTGCGCCGTCCCGAGCCTTTCGAATGCCGTTCGTGAGGGCCGGGGCCGCGTCGGCGAGGCGACGCGCCCCGGACGCGACCTGGCGGGAGCCCGAGCGGAGCTCGTCGGCGTTCTCACCGCGCGGTCCCGCGGCGCGGATCGTCGCGGCGCACAGCTGCGGTCGGGCCGCGGTGACCACGGGGCTGGTGACGCAGGCGTCCTTCCAGGCCTCGACGAGCTTGGCGTAAGCGGCCGTCCCGTCGGCGACCTGGTCGGCCCCGTCCGCGAGCCGGTCGGTCTGCTTCGGCAGCTCCGACGTCCGGTCGGCAAGGATTCCGAGCCCCACTGCCAGCTGGTGGAGGCCCTGGTCGAGGCGCGCGGCACCGGCGGCCAAGCGATCGGTGCCTCCGGACAACCTGGTCGCTCCATCCGCGAGCTGGCTGGCGCCGCCCCCGAGCTGTTGCGCACCGCTCGACAGGGTGCCGAGCCCACCGGCCAGCTCGCTGGCGCCGTCGTCGACCTGGCGCGCGCCGTCCCGCACCTTGGTGGCTCCCGCGGCGACCTTGCCTGCGGCGTCGGCAGCCTCGCCGAGCTTCAGCTTGAGCTCGCCGGTACGCGAGAAGATCCCGTCCAGGTAGGTCTTCGTGACTCGGTGCCCGAGCCGGGCGGCTGCGACGTCGGCGACCTGCCGGCTCACCTCGCCGACCAGCGCGCTGGACGAGTCGTTGCTGCGCACCGAGATCTCGGCGCTGCGCGGGTCGTCCTCGGTGACGGACGACAGTGTCTCGGAGAAGTTCTCGGGGATCGTGATCACGGCGTAGTAGCTGCCGTCGCGAAGCCCCTCTTCGGCCTGATCCGCGCCGGTGAGCTCCCAGCCGAGGTTCCCCCGGCTCTCTCGGGTCGGTGAGGTCAGACCGGCGGCCAGCAGGCGGCCGGCCGCGATGATCTGCTCGTCCTTGCCGCTGCCCTGGGTGACCGGCTTGTCGAGGTTGACCACGGCTGCCGGGACGGCATCGGTGCGCTCGTCGCGGTCGCCGAGGGACCACAGCACGAGGGAGCCGAAGATAAGCGGCAGCAGCACCGTGCCGACCAGCACGCGGTTCATCTGAAACGGGACCTTCACAGCGTCGCCTCCTGAGTGGCGTCGTACCGGGAGTCGAGATGGAGCGTGCGCACGGACTCGTCCTGCGGCGAACGAGCCGTGCCCGCGACGACCGTGGCGCCGGCGTCGGCCAGGCGGACCAGAGCGTGCCAACGCTCCTTGATCTCGTCATCGCTGGCGGCGACATCGACATGGTCGACGAGGACGAGGATCGGACGCCGGCCCGAAGCCTCTCGCTCCAGCCGCGCAAGCTCGGCCAGGGTGGGGAATGTCGTGTAGATGGGTGCGCTGCGGCGGACCGCGCCGGCTTCGCCGGGCAGCACCCGGTCGAGGACGACGAGACGGCCGGACGTCGGCGTGAGGCGGCCGGCAAGCGTCGTGATCAGCGCCCGACGCGCCACGAGGTCGTCGGCGCAGATGGCGACGACGGACCCCGGCCGGGCAGTGAGGTTCACGTGGGCGAAGATCGGCCCCGACGCGTCGTCCAGGCCGAGGCGCTCCGCGCGGATGGTGGCCTCACCGTGGGTGGCCACCCACTCCTCATGCTCGAGGTGGTGCTCCAGGCCCGCGCCCTCCACGTCGAGCTCCGGCATCCGGGCGTCGAGCCCGCGCGGGATCCACCAGGCCCGGTCGCCGAGCAGCGCGAGCACCGCGGGCACCAGGGTCATCCGGACGAGGAACGCGTCGACGAAGACGCCGACGGCGAGGCCGAGCGAGATCGGCTTGATGGACATGTCGCCGTGCGGGATGAACGCGGCGAAGACGCTGATCATGATCACCGCGGCCGCCGTGACGACGCGCGCGCTGGCGGTGAAGCCGGCCGTGATCGACCGCTTCGCGTCGCCGGTGTGGACGTACTCCTCACGCATCCGCGAGACCAGGAAGACCTCGTAGTCCATGGCGAGCCCGAACAGCACGCCCATCAGCAGGATCGGAAGGAACGGGATCACCGGCCCGACCTGGGTCACGTTCATGGCCTCGGCGAACCAGCCCCACTGGAACACCGCGACGACCGCACCGAACGACGCGCCGACCGACAGCAGGTAGCCGAGCGTGGCCTTGATCGGGACGGCGATCGAGCGGAAGACGACGGTGAGCAGCGCGAGCGAGAGCCCGACAACGACGAGCCCGAACGGGAGCAGGGCTGCGCGTAGCCGCTCCGACACGTCGATCGACACGGCGGTGTGGCCGGTCACCTGCAGCTGGGTGACGCCGTACTTCTTCTCCAGGCTGTCGCTTCGGTCGCGGATCGCGCGGACGAGCTCGGCGGTCTCCGGGTCGGTCTGCGCGTGCTTCGGGATGATCTGGACGATGCCCAGGTCGGCCTTGCGGTTCGGGGTGGTGAGGGCCACCGCCTCGACGCCGTCGAGCCGCTCGAGGTCGCGCCCGAGGTCCTCCATCACGCCGATCGGGTCGGTGGTGCGGATGATGTCGACGGTGACCAGGAGCGGCGCGTTGAAGCCGGGGCCGTAGGCGTCGGCGACCAGGTCGTAGGTGACGCGCTCGCCGCGTTCGGGAGCCGCCGTGCCGTTGTCGGGCAGCCCGAGCGCGAGGTCCTTGGCCGGGATGCTCATCACCAGCAGCAGCCCCACCACGACCGCGGCGGTGAGTGCGGGGACCTTCGTCGCCAGCGCGACCCAGCGCGCACCGACAGTGTGCGTCTCGCCCGGCGCGACGACGGAGGTACGCGCGGCGCGCGAGCCCGGCTTCGGGCGCAGCCGCTCGCCGGCCAGCGACAGGAACGCCGGCACCAGCGTGACTGCCACGGCGACCGCGACGGCGACCGATGCCGCGGCGGCGAGACCCATCACGGTGAGGAAGGGGATCCGGGCGACGACGAGCCCGATGAGGGCGATCACCACGGTGACGCCGGCGAAGATCACCGCGCTGCCGGCCGTGGCGGTCGACCGGGCGACCGACTCGGTGACCGCCCATGTCCCTGGGCGAGCTGGCTGCGGTGCCGGGAGACGATGAAGAGGGCGTAGTCGATGCCGACGGCGAGGCCGATCATCAGGGCCAGCGTCGGAGTGGAGGTGTTGATCCCGGCGAAGGCCGCGACCGCGAGCAGGCCGGCCATGGTCACGCCGACGCCGACGATCGCGGTGAGGATCGGCATGCCGGCGGCGAGCAGCGACCCGAAGGTCACGGCGAGCACCAGCATCGCGACCAGCACGCCCAGACCCTCGAACCACGAGACCTCGACGCTCTTGCTCGCGAAGATCGAGCCGCCCAGGTGCCGGTCGATGGCCGCGTCGTCCGGCAGCGCGGTCGCTTCCTCGAGCTCGGCGACGGTCGCCTCGTCCAGCTCGTCGAGCGACACATCGAGCTGCACCTGCGACAGCGCGTACCGACCGTCGGGTGACACCGCGAGGTCGCGTCCCTTGCCGAACGGGTTGGTCGCGACCAGGACGTGGTCGACGGTGCGCGCCTCGCGCAGCACGTCGCGGACCTCGTCGTCGTACTCCTCGATCCGCTCGCCTTCCGGGGCGGCGAAGAGGATCTGGCCGGAGACCCCGGCCACCTCGGGGAAGCGGCGATCCAGGATGTCGAGGCCCTGCTGTGCCTCCGTGCCGGGGATGGTCAGGTCGTCCTGCAGCTTGCCGCCGAGGCCGCCGGCGAGCACGCCGACCCCGAGCAGCAGCACCACCCAGGCGGCGACGACGCGGCCGGAATGGTGGACGACTGCGTGGCCGAGTCGGTAGAGAACGGACGACATGTTCGATACACTAACGAATCGAATACAGAACCGTATCGCCCGGGAGGCGTCATCTCCGTCACATCCGCGTCCGAGGACTCCTCCGTACGGCGCCGCGAGAACACCCGCGCCCGCTTGTTGAGCGCGGCTCTCGACGTGTTCGCGGAGAAAGGGCTCAAGCGCGTCACGGTCGACGACCTGGTGGGGGCGGCCGGATTCACGCGCGGAGCGTTCTACTCGAACTTCGGCAGCATCGAGGAGGTCTTCTTCGCGGTCTTCGAGGAGCAGTCCCGGCTGATGCTGGAGACGATGCGGCACACCATGGACGCCGTGCCCGCCGGCGAGTTCTCCCTGGAGTCGGTGGGCCTGATGCTCGAGAGCCTGTCGCCGTTCGGCCGCACCTGGTACCTGATCCAGAGCGAGTTCACCCTGCTCGCACTGCGCAGCGAGGAGGCGCAGCAGGTCTTCGCCGAGCACCACTGCCAGTTCCAGGCGGAGATGGAGGAGCTGATCGGCGAGGTGATCTCACGCCTCGACCGGGAGCCGACCATTCCGGTGCAGCAGCTCACCGAGACCGCGATCGCGCTCTACCTGCACAGCCTTGCCCACGAGCACCTCGGCACCGGCGCTCTCGACCGGTCGGCGCTCGTCGAGATCGTGCTGCCTCAGGTGATCATCGGCCTGTCGCGCCCCGCGGGCTGACCCCACCGCCGGCGATCTGCTCGAACACGAGCTGGGTCTCGGTGTGCCGGACGGCCGGGTGCACGTTGATGTGCTCGAGCACCAGGTCGCGCAGGTCCTGGGCCGACGCGACGGCGACGTGCACCAGGTAGTCGTCCTCCCCCGCCACGTGGAAGATCCGCAGCGCCCCGGGGATGTCGGCGAGGATCGAGTGGAAGCTGTTCACGTGGTCACGGTTGTGACTGCCGAGGCGCACCTTGACCACCGCCTGCAGCCCGAGCCCCAGCCGGCCCAGATCGACTTCGGCGTGGAAGCCGGTGATCACCCCCGACTCACGGAGCGCCCGCACCCGGTGGATGCAGGTCGACTCGGCGACGCCGACGCGTGAGGCGAGGGCCGCGTTCGTCAGCCGACCGTCGGCCATCAGCTCGGCGACGATCCGCCGGTCGACGGCGTCGAGCCGGTCGGAAGGATCCTTCGGTGAGCCGGGACGCGGCATGGGCCAATCCTCCATGATCTTCGCTGAGCACGCGAGTTTCAGCAGGTTCTTCAGCCACTGTTGCACGTTTGCGAGGATCCCTGCACCCTCGCGACATGGACCTCTCCCTCGACACCGCCGCGGTGCACGCCGGCCGAGCCGACCTGCACGAGCTCGGAGTGCACGCCCTGCCCCTCGACCTCTCCTCGACGAACCCGCTGCCCGACATCGCGACCGGCGGCGCGTCGTACGAGTCGATGGCCACCGGCGGCCGCCCCACCGAGGGCGGTCACGTCTACCAGCGACTGTGGAACCCGACCGTCGCGCGGTTCGAAGAGGCCCTCGCGACCCTGGAGGGCACGGCCGAGGCTGTCGCCTACTCCTCGGGGATGGCCGCCCTGACCGCTGCGGTTCTGGCCGCCAAGACCCGGGGCGAAGGCCGACACGTGGTCGCCGTCCGGCCGATGTACGGCGGCAGTGACCACCTGCTCGCGTCCGGGCTGCTCGACGTGGAGACGACGTTCTGCGCACCCGACGAGCTGGCGGACGCAGTCCGCCCCGACACCTGCCTCGTCGTCCTGGAGACGCCGAGCAACCCGACCCTCGACCTGGTCGACCTCGACGCCGCTCGCCGCGCCGCGGGCACGGCCCCGCTGCTCGTCGACAACACGTTCGCGACCCCCGTCCTGCAGAACCCGGCCCGCCACGGCGTCGACCTGGTGCTGCACAGCGCCACGAAGTACCTGGGCGGCCACGGTGACGTCGTCGGCGGCGTGATCGCGGCGGACGGGGAATGGGCGGCCGCCCTGCGCCGGGTCCGCGCGGTCACCGGCGGACTGCTGCACCCGCTCGGCGCCTACCTGCTGCACCGCGGCCTCGCGACCCTGCCGCTGCGCGTCCGCGCCCAGCAGGCCTCGGCCAGAAGCTGACCGACTGGCTCTCCACCCACCCGGCCGTCGACCGCGTCCACTACCCCGGCCTCGCGGAGTGCGACCCGCACCAGCTCGTCGGCCGCCAGATGCGCGGACCCGGTGCGATGGTCGCCGTCGAGCTGGCCGGCGGCTTCGAGCAGGCGGCTCGCGTGGCGAGCCAGGTCGGCCTCTTCACGCACGCGGTCTCCCTCGGTGGCGTCGACTCGCTGGTGCAGCACCCGGCCGCTCTCACGCACCGCCCGGTGAGCAGCGAGGCCAAGCCCAGCGACGCGCTGCTGAGGTTCTCCATCGGCGTCGAGGACGTCGAGGACCTGCGTCGCGACCTCGAGCAGGCGCTCGACCGGCTAGACCCACACCCCGGACGAACCACGTCGGTGGCTGTCGACCAGATGCGTGTCGACGATGCCGACCGCCTCCATCAGCGCGAACATCGTCGTGGGCCCGACGAAGGTGAACCCCTTGGCACGCAGGGCCTTCGACAGGGCCACCGACTCGGGTGAGGTGGTCGGCATCTCGTCGAACGACGACGGCGCCGGGGTCTCGTCGGGGCGGAACGACCAGATCAGGTCGACCAGCCCGCCTTCGTCGCGCAGCCGTACGGTCGCCGCCGCGTTGACGATGGTCGCCTCGATCTTGCGACGGTTCCGCACGATCCGGGCGTCGTCCATCAGCCGCGCCACGTCGTCCTCCCCGAACGCCGCCACGACGTCCGGGTCGAACTCCGCGAACGCCTCGCGGAAGGCCGGGCGCTTGCGCAGGATCGTCGCCCACGACAGACCCGACTGGAACGCCTCGAGGCTGAGCCGCTCGAAGAGCCCGTGCTCGTCGCGGACGGGCATCCCCCACTCCGTGTCGTAGTACTCGCGCAGCAACGGGTCGCTGGCCGCCCACTCCGGCCGGGCCAGGCCGTCGTCACCGATCACCGTCATCGGTCCACCTCCGTGATTCCTGGACGCAACCTACTGCTCACCACCGACAGGGTTGAGTCGACCGATCCACGCGTCCAGGAGACGGTCCCGCGCCTCGGCGTTCGGCCACAGAGCGACGAGCAGCACCTCACTGTCATCGTGGGTCCACACAAGGGCAGTGGCCCCGTCCAGGGCTCCGGTGATGCAATGCGCCGGCGGCTCGGCGCAACGTCGCCCGCGCCCGCCATCCAGGTCGTGACGGAACAGCCTTACCGCTTGCGCGGCGGTCACGGGCCGGGCATGGATATCGGCCAGCTCGCCTGCCTCGATGCCCAACGGACCGGCTGGGTGTTCGTACAAGGCCTGTCCTCGGGCACTGGGTGCGGCAGCCCAGTCACCCAGATGCTTCGGCATTGCGTCCAGAAGCGTTACCGCGTCATCCCCGGTCCGGGCAACGGGCAGTCGCCCGAACGCAGTGTCCGCGACCGCAGCCGCGTCGGTCGGGGTAAGGGCGGACGCGGTCACCGCGCCGTCAGGAGCCGACGACGCGGAGTCGTCAGGGGCCTGGCCGCAGCCAGCCGCCACAACCAGCAGCGCGGCCGACGCAGTGCGGACGGTCGTGCGTGTTCGGACGCTGCGTCGCCGCACTTCCATCTCCCCCTGCCGTGCGCCCTGCCTGGCTGCAGGACCTTTCTCGGGGAAGGTACTACGGCCACGTCCCTGAGAGGATTGCGTCATGGCCCGCGCCGAGATCCCGACGTCCGACGACTTCCTGCGGTTCTGGCGCGAGCGCCACCTCTGCACGGTGACCACCCTTCGCCCCGACGGGACGCCCCATGTCGTCCCGATGGGTGTGGTCCTCGACGCCGACGCAAGCGTCGCGTGGGCGATCACCTCGGGCAGCTCGTGGAAGGTGCGCAACATCCGCGCGGCCGGTGACGAGGGCGGGCTGATCGCGGCCTGCCAGGTCGACGGGCGGTACTGGTCGACGTTGGAGGGGCGGGTCCACGTCCGCGACGACGCCGAGTCGGTGCAGGAGGCAGTGCGCCGGTACGCCGAGCGCTACCGGGTGCCCCGGGAGAACCCCGCGCGCGTCGCGCTCCGGATCGAGGTCACCCGGGTGCTCGGCAACGTCCGCTGACCGACCTGACCACGCAGGCGGCTATCCGTCGCTGATCCCGGCCGAGTCCATCACCCAGGTCCACATCAGCTCCCGGTCGGCGGGCGACTCGCGCGTCGCCTTCCTGTAGTGCGTCGGCCGCTCGGCACGGTCGTGCCAGAACCGGCCCCCCGGAGGCGGCGGCTCGGTCGCGGCGAGCCAGACGATGGTGTCGGCCCCCGACTCCCCGTCGCGCAGGAACGGCCCGGTGACCTTCCGGAACACCGGCAGCGAGGACGCCACTCCCGGGGTGTCGGCCCACCCGGGGTGCATCACGTGCACCGAGATCCCGTCCCCGGCCCAGCGCTGCTGGAACAGCGGGGTGAGCGCGACCTGCGCGCGCTTCGACCGGGCGTACGCCGTGGCGCCCTTGTACGTCCCCTGCTTGTACTCCGGGTCGTGGGCCATCAACCGCTGGGTGTACATGCCGCCCGACGTCACCAGGACCACCCGGGCCTCGTGGCCGGCGAGCACCGGACGCAGCAGCTCCGTCATCAGCGCCGGCCCGAGCACGTGCAGCGCCATGGTCAGCTCGTGGCCGTCCGGTGACTCGGTGCGCTCGGGCGGCATCGCCCCGGCGTTGTGCACCAGGACGTCGACCCGGTCGAGGCGGTCCGCCAGCTCCGTCGAGGCCCGTCGTACGTCGGTGAGGTCCGACATGTCGCAGATGTCGACGTAGAGCTCGGCGTCGGGAACCTCCCGACGGATCTCCTCCGCGGCGTCTGCGCCCTTCTGCTCGTTGCGGACGACGAGGTGGACCGTCGCCCCCAGCTGCGCGAGCCCCAGGGCGGCTGCCTTCCCGAGCCCGGAGTTCGCGCCGGTGACGAGAGCGCGTTTGCCTGCCAGCGATCCGGGGCGCGGGTCGTCGTCGGGCCAGGTCTTCTTCCGCAGCCAGTAACCGATCTGGGTGTAGCCGGGAGCGATGGTGCGGTCGAGTGCGGTGTCCAGGAAGTTGCTCACGAGGTCCTCTTTCGATGGGCTCGACGGAACAGCGGTGGCAGGAAGCGCACCATCAGCGTCGACCAGGTCAGGTGGGTGAGTACAGGGGCCTGCAACCCCTTCGACGCCCGGCGCTGCAGGCCGAACAGGGTGCCCATCACGCCGGCGGCCAGGACCAGGGCGGGGTTGCGGGTGGTGGAGGTGGCCAGCGCGTAGACCGCGGTGGATGCCGCCACCGGATGCCGGTCTCCGAGCGCGGCGTACAGGGCGCCGCGGAAGAAGACCTCCTCACCCAGGCCGTTGGCGAGGGTGGTGAGCAGCACCAGCGACTCGTCGCCTTCCTCCGCGAAGACGAGGACGCGCGAGATCGCCTGGTCGAGCACCGGGATCTTGCGGGCGACGAGCGCGCAGCCGTAGAAGAAGCCGAAAGCCCCGACGCCGGTCGCCACTGGCGTGATCACGGGGCGACGCAGCTTCTGGTCACGGCCCTGGATCCAGCCGAGGTGCAGCGGCCCGGACAGCATTCCACCCGCCGTCCAGACTCCCGCGACGGTGGCCGTCGTCCCGTAGAACTCCTTGGACCCCGGTCGGGTCGAGAGCGACGTGCCGAGCAACGAGGCGCCGACGACGGCGGCTCCGGTCACGACCCGTCGTCGCCGACGGACGACCTCGGGCGACTCCTGGTGCTGCACCGGGACCACATGGGTCAACGGCATCGGCATCTGGCCGGCGACTTTCTGGCGCAGCGCGCGCCAGGTCATCGGACCCGTTCCTCCTCGCGCTCCGCCAGTGCCAGCCTGACGGACTCGTCATAGCCCATCGGCTCGAACGGGACGACCCGAGTGATCGAGTCGTCGTGGACGATGACCTCGTTGGCCATCGAGTCGATCAGGTTCCGGCCCGACTGGGTGTCCACGCTCGTGACCAGCGACAGCCACAGTGACGACAGGCCGGGCGTGAGCAAGGGGACCGGGACGATGAGCAAGCGACGCTTCTCGATCGCGGCCACGCGCTTGAGCATCGTGACGTACTGGAGGACCTCGGGCCCGCCCACCTCGAACACGCGCCCGATCGCGTCGGAGTGGCCGAGCACGCCGACGAGGTAGCGGACCACGTCGTCGACCGCGATCGGCTGGGTGCGGGTGCTCACCCAGCGCGGCGTGACCATGGCGGGGAGGTGCGCCACGAGCTGGCGGGTGAGCTCCCAGGACAGGCCGCCGTTGCCGACGATGATGCCGGCCCGGATCACGGTCACCGGAACTCCGGCGGCACCGAGCAGCTGCTCCACCTCGCGGCGGCTGCGCAGGTGGGCGGAGAGGTCGTCGCGGTCGCTGCCGAGCCCGCCCAGGTAGATGATCTGCTGCACGCCGGCCTTGGCGGCAGCCTCGCCGAACGCTGTGGCCGCCTCGGCGTCGAGCCGCTCGAAGTCAGGCGAGTCCAGCGAGTGCACGAGGTAGTAGGCGGCCGTGCATCCGTCGAGCGCGTCGTTCAGCGTCTCCGCTTCGTGGACGTCGCCGTACACCGGCTCCCCCGGGCCGGCGTACTGCTCGGGCCTGCGGGTCATCGCGCGTACGTCGTGCCCGGCCTCGTCGAGGGCCTTGACCAGGCGCCTTCCGACGAATCCTGATGCTCCTGCGACAAGGACCGATCCCGTTGAGGTCATGCCTCACCCTGGGGCATCGACGTCGGCGGCTGCAACCGCGGCCGTGCCGGCTGCGGCTTCTGGTGGCCCAGCTCGCCACCGATCCGACCGCCGTACGGGCGACCGTGGTCGGCGTACTCCTCGCGGTAGAACGTCATCGTCCACTCGCCGAGGTCGAGACGCGACGCGGTGCGCAGGATCCGCTGGCGTACCGGCTCGCCGTTGACGCGGCTCTCCTGGGTGCGCGAGAGGTGCACGAGAATGAACTCGTCGTCGGAGTCATGACGGACCTCGGCGTGCAGCGGCGCGAGACCGGGGAGCCGGATGTCGCAGCTCTCGGCGCTGCCGATCGTCGTCGCGTCGCTCCTCAATGCGAACGTCGGCTGCCGGTCGCCGGGCCACGGGTCGGGCCGCGGCGCGACGATCAGCCTCGGGTTGCCGCCACCCCGCGGGTCGTGCGTGGTGGTGACGGGGGGCCGCATCCGGCGCATCAGGGTCGGCATCAGGGGCCGCAACGTCGCCGGTGGGGCGAGCGAGTCGTCGGGGAGCAACGCCTCGTTCGGCTTGGCAACTCGAGCACGGAACCCGGTCCAGGCACCGTGGGCTCCCCCGATCTTGATGTGGCGTGACCCGGTGAGCCGGCGCTGCCACCAGCCGGTCTTGGTGTCACCCAGCGTGACCAGCGGACTGCCGCCCGAGACGACGGTGACGGTGAGGCCCCGTGACGCCAGGGAGTCGGCGAAGCCCTTGACCGCAGCGGAGTCGGCGCGCCCGGCGAAGGCGGCCGGGTCACTGACCCGGAGCTCGAGGTTGCGCCCGTCTCCCCGCAGGGTGCCGTCAACGGGGGTGCGCCCGGGGACGTCGACGTGGAACTCGAGGTCGGCGACGACGTCCAGCTGTGCGGTCATGGCGGATCAGCTCTTCTGCGTGTTGTCGCGCGTCGTGACCTGCAGGGTGCCGTTGAGCTTCCAGGTCGCGCGGGGGGCGTCGGAGCCGGTGTCGCGGGGGACCTCGACCTCCATGTCGATGAAGCTGTAGTTGATCGCGGCCTGACGTCCGGTCAGGAACGACCACATCTCGCGGCCCAGATCGGTCCAGTCGACGACCTGCTCCTCGGAAACGGTCTCGCGGCTGTGGGTGGTCATGATGAACTCCTAAAACTTAGACACTTTCCTAAACAACGTGTTTAGGTTTACCCTCACACTGTGAACCCAAACAGCACCGAAAAGCAAGCCCCCCAGGGAAAACTCACGATCGGCGACCTGGCCCGCCGCACCGGGCTGACGCCGGCGGTCCTCCGCACGTGGGAGACCCGGTACGGCTTCCCGCGCGCCCACCGGCTCGACAGCGGGCACCGCCGGTACGACGAGGCCGCCGTCCGGCTGATCGAGGGCGTGCTGCGCCGACGCGACGCAGGCATCCGGCTCGACGTCGCGATCTCCGAGGCGGCTGGGTCCACGCCTCCCCCGGCGCCATCGGTGTTCGCCGAGCTCCGGCGCAAGCACCCACACGTGGCGCCGTACCGACTCAAGAAGTCGACCCTGCTCGCCCTCTCCTGGGCTCTCGAGGACGAGTGCTGCGCCCGGGCCGAGCGGCCGGTGCTGTTCGGTGCGTTCCAGGAGCAGAAGTACTGGCGGCCGTCCGAGTCGCGCTGGAACGAGCTGGCCCGGGTCGCCGAGTCGACGATGGTGATGGCGGACTTCCCCGCTGTGGCCGACGAGAGCACGGCGCGACCCACTCGGGTTCCGCTCGACGACGACGCCCCGATGCGCCGCGAGTGGGCGGTGGTCTGCGACGCCATCGACCTGCCCGCGTGCCTCGCGGCCTGGGAGGTCCCCGGCCAGTCGGAGGTTCCGGACAAGGACCGCCTCTTCGAGGCCGTGTGGACCATCGAACCGCGCGCAGTACGAGACGCAGCACGGGTCTGCGCGCAGGTCGCGCACACCGCCGGCGTCGCCGAGGCGGGGCCGCTTCTCTACCGGCTCGCCGACGACCCCCGGCCGACGATCACCGACACCATCGGCGCGGCGACGCTGTTCAACCGGGTGGTGGCCTACGTCGACCGGCTCGGGAGCTGATCGGACTCAGCGACGATCGGCCACCACGGCCTCGGCCGCGCGCCGCCCCGATACCAGTGCGCCTTGGATCGAGCTGGTGTCCCGATGGTCGCCGGCGACGTACAGCCCCGGCACGCCTGGCACTCGCACCGGCTTCCGGAACGAGTGCGGCGCCGGCATCGCGGGCAGGGCCTGAGGCAGGTCGTACGACGCGATGAGCTCCCAGTCGGCGGTGTCCTGCCGGTGCAGGTCCGCCACGATTCTCCGCACCTCCTGCTCCGTCGGCGTGGGCTGGCCGGCCTGGTGCACCACGGAGCTCGCGACCAGCGACCGGCCGTCGCTGGAGTACTCCGGCGCGGCGGCCGTGATCACCACGCTGTTCGCCACCGGCGATCCCTCAGCGTCCACGATCAGCGTTCCTCGCTGCCCCGGCCAGGGGTCGGCCGCGTGGTAGTACGTCGTCACCCCATGAGCCGCCGTCGGCGACCCGAGCTGTGGCACCAGACTGCTCGCGGCCCACGCATCGGTGGCCACCACGACCGCACCCGCTCCCACCTCACGGCCCGCCACGACCACGCCGTCGCCGTGCACCTCGGTGACGGGCATGTCGAGCCGCACGCGGTCGTGCCCGATCTGGGCGGCGAGCTGCTCGGGCAGCTGCTGCATCCCCTGCGCGGGAACCGCAGACCCGCCGCGCGCGAACATCCGGATCATCAGGTCGAGGAACCGCCGTGAGGTGGTGATCTCGCGTTCGAGCACCACGCCCGAGAGGAACGGCACAAGCAGCGCGTCAACCGCGTCGCGCGGGACCCCCGCGCTCGACCACGCCTCCGTGCCCGAGACATCCGGCCGACGGCGCAGTGCGGACACGGGAAGGGCAGCGGCCTGAGCGGCGTACGAAGCGACGGCCAACTTGCTGCGCAGTCCCACGACCGAGGAGGTCGCCGTCGTGAGCAGCTGGGTGGGCTCCGAAAGCGGGTTGGCCAACCGGTGCAGCTGCCCCTCCCGACGTACGACGACCGCACTGTCCAGGTGGCGCAGGTCGAGCGCCGCGAAGTCCAACGCTCGCCGCGCCTCCGGGTAACCCGTGCTCAGCACCTGGAACCCGCGGTCGAGCAGGAACCCGTCGACCCGGTCGGTGCGCACCCGGCCGCCGACGCCGTCCGACGCCTCCAGCACCAGTGCGTCGACTCCCGCCGCGACGAGCGTCCGGGCGCAGGCGAGTCCGGCAAGCCCCGCGCCGACCACCACCACGTCGACCTTCTCGGGCAGCGATGACATGGGCCCTCCCCGGGCGGATCACAGCGAATCCAGCGGACCGTCGCAGGTTATCCGGCGTTCCTAGCAGTGCCGCGTACCGTGGAGGCATGCGCCGCGTCGCCGCACTTCCGGCATTGGCCGCCCTGATGGCCCTGACGATGGCTGCCTGTGGCGAGACGACCACGACGACCGACGGCGCCCTCGCCCCCACGTCGCCCGCCACATCGACGATGCCGTCGCCGGCGGAGACTGCGTCCCCCTCGCCGTCCGACGAAGCGCCCGAGGAGTCACCCGAGACCTCCCCGACCCCCGACGAGACGACGACGAAGCCGGCCCAGCGCGGCACCCGGATCAAGGTGGCCGGCAGCTCCTTCGGGCCGATGCTCTACGACGCCACCGGCCAGGCGATCTACCTCTTCGACAAGGAGCGGACCTCGCGCTCCGAGTGCTACGGCGCCTGCGCTGAGGCGTGGCCGCCGGTGTTCACGAAGGGCAAGCCGGTCGCGATCCAGGGCGCGAAGCCGTCCCTGCTCGACACCACGCGTCGTAGCGACGGCCGGATGCAGGTGACGTACGCCGGCCACCCGCTTTACTTCTACGCCCACGAGGGCAAGAACCAGGTGCTGTGCCACGACGTCGAGGGCTTCGGCGGCCTCTGGCTCGTCGTACAGCCGAACGGCGATCCCGCCCCCTGAGCCGGGGACGCGCGATCAGACGTGGACCGCCGCGTCGTGCATCGCGTCGGCGTAGTGCTCGGCGAACAGCTTCGCGATCAGCTCACCGCGACTGTTGACGCCGACCTTCTCGAAGACCGACTTGATGTAGTCGCGCACCGTGTGGCCGGACAGGAAGAGGTCAGCAGCGATCTCTGGCGTCGACAGGCCCCGGGCGATGCCGCGTACGACGTCTCGTTCGCGCGGCGACAACCCGTACGCGTCCACGATGATCGGCGCGATCTCGGAGCTCTGCGCCGGCTCCACCACGACGACCACGGCGCCATCTGCGGCCGAGCTGTCGAGGCAGGAGGCGTGCAGCACCACCCACCGACCGCGCTGGTCGCGTAGCCGCAGCCGGGCCGGTCCTTCGTCGAAGCCCATCGCCACGGCGCGAGCACGTGACACCAGCGACTGCATGATCGGGTACCGGAACAGCTCCTCGGCCATCGTGTCCTGGCCATGCAGCTCGGTCCACGACGCCCCGTCGGCATGCGGTCCGTACAGGTGCCCCAGCCACAGCTTCGCCTCGCTGTTGGCCGACTGGAGTACGCCGTTCGGAGCGAACATCATCACGCCGGGCGCGTCGAGCGGGCCGACTCCCGGGTGGGCCTGAACGCTTCGTGCCCGGAGGGCGGAGCCGACCGCGGTCGAGATCGAGCTGAGCACCTGAAGCTCGGACGCCTCGAACGGGGCGCGCCCCTTCTCGCGGTACAGCCCGGCCACCGCCCAGGTGGTGGTCCCAGTGCGGAACGCGATCCGGGCTTCGTCCTCGTACCCCTGCGGCTGCATGAACTCGCGGTAGCGAGCACTGCGCAGCGGCTTCCCGTGCGTCGTGAGCCGTAGCGAAGCAACCGGCAACGGCGCCCGGGCCAGGTCGCGGAAGAGCATCAGGTCGCTGTCGTTGAACTCGGCGTGCCAGAACGGCCAGCAGTACGCCGAGTCCATGTTCTGGATTCGCGCAGGTGCCGACGCGAGCAGGGTCCCCGGGTCGACTCCGAACCACATCGACCCGTCGAACGGGACGTCCTTGGCCACGGCAGCGCTGACCTCGGCGAAGAAGTCGTCTGTCGTGCAGGTGCGGGCGTCGGCCCGCTTGATGGCTCCGACCAATCGGAGCGCGGTCGTACTTGCGCTCATTTGATCAAGGTAGCCCTGCGCCTCCGCGGCGGCATCCCCCTTTTTGGGGGGGCGCTAGACCGCAGGACCCCCACGCTGCGGGATACCCGCACCCCCGCTGTCGACGCGACGGTTGACCCCAACGAACACACGCCGCAACGGATGCGGTGTCACGAAAGGACAAAGCATGTCGAATCACCGGACCGTCGCTCGAGCCGCGGCCACCCTCGCCGCGTTCGGGATCGTCGTCGCCGCGGGCACGCAGGCCGCAGCCGGCGGCGCGAAGATCCTGGCCGTCGGCGTAGGCACGTCGGCGCCCAGCGGGACCGGGCTCCACTACGAGGGCAACGTCCACGGCCAGCCGTTCGACGGCGCTTTCTCAGGCCACGTGCTCGCGGACGACGGCAGCCTGCCCGCGGTCGGCTCGTGTGAGCCAGCCGTCGGCACGCTGCGCGTCGAAGGGCCAGGTGGCGGCTTCTACTCGCTGGAGAGCCACGGCCAGGTCTGTGGCGTCTACCTGCCGCTCGGCGTGATGCAGCGCTTCCAGGGCCGCTGGGTCGTCACCGAGACGAGCCGCAAGAAGCTCGCGCGCGTCGACGGCCACATGGACATCCGCCTCATGAACGGCAAGTCCGATGTCTACGCCATCGACAGCTAGACCCAGATTCCAACCACCAAGGAGTACCCCATGTCGTCCCTCATTCCCCAGACGGAGCCGGTGCAGATCAACGCCGACACCTTCCTGATCCACAACGTCGTCGCGGCCGACCCCGGCACCGTGCTGCCCGTCAACTCGATGCTCATCCGAGGCGAGCAGCCGATCATCGTCGACACCGGCGCGCCGGTGCACCGCGAGGCGTGGCTCGCAGCAGGTGTTCGACCTGGTGGCCCCGGAGGACGTCCGCTGGATCTTCCTCAGCCACGACGACGGCGACCACACCGGCGCGCTGCGCGACGTACTGGACCTGTGCCCGCAGGCCACCCTGGTCACCAACTTCTTCGCCACCGAGC
This sequence comes from uncultured Actinomycetota bacterium, assembly GCA_963768905.1. Lineage (GTDB taxonomy): Bacteria > Actinomycetota > Actinomycetes > Propionibacteriales > Nocardioidaceae > Nocardioides_B. Next base: position 767,551 of record CAVYJQ010000005.1, read on the forward strand.
GTCTCGCCCTGGAGTGGGAGATGCCGCTGGAGCGGATGATCTGGCTGGAGCCGGGGCAGAGCTTCGACGCAGGTGATCGGACTTTCCAGATGGTGCTCCCGCCGATCTTCGACGGGCCGGCCACCCGCGGCCTGCTCGACGAGAGGACCGGGGTCATGTGGGCCGTCGACTCGTTCGCAGCGCTCTCCCCCGAGGGTGTGCACCACGTCGAGGGCGTGCCGCAGGAGATGTACGACGAGACCTTCCACCTGTTCAACAGCCTGATCTCGCCGTGGCACCAGTGGCTGGACACCGAGAAGTACGACCGGCACGTCGACAGCGTCGAGCTGCTGCGTCCGAGCACCGTCCTCACGGCGCACGGACCGGTGCTCACCGGCACCGCCATCCCGGATGCGTTCGACCGGGTCCGCGGTCTCGCGGGCCAGCCGATCGCGCCGCGACCGGGCCAGGAGACGCTCGACGCGATGCTCGCGCAGATCGTGCTCGCGAGCTGAGCGCACACGACGAAGCCCCCGGCAGCATTTGCTGTCCGGGGGCTTTCGTTCGTGCTGTGGCAGGTGCAGGATTCGAACCTGCGAAGGAATACTCCGACGGATTTACAGTCCGCTCCCATTGGCCGCTCGGGCAACCTGCCATGCTGCCCCGGTTGGTGCTCGGCGCAGCGACACGAAAGAATACAACAGCCCCACTCAGTGACTAAATCCGCCTGTTCGCAGGCTCGGGAGGACCCGCCACCATGGCCGACTCGTCGTTCGACATCGTCAGCAAGCTCGACCAGCAGGAGATCGACAACGCGATCAACCAGGCCCAGCGCGAGATCAGCCAGCGCTTCGACTTCAAGAACACCGGCGCCACGATCGAGCGTTCCGGCGACAACGCCGTGGAGATCTCGGCCAACGCCGACGACCGCGCCAGCGCCGTCCTCGACGTGTTCAAGGACAAGCTGATCAAGCGCGACCAGTCGCTGAAGATCCTCGACGCCAGCGAGCCGCGCCAGTCAGGCAAGGAGTCGAAGATCTCGATCGCGCTCAAGGAGGGCATCTCCCAGGAGGACGCGAAGAAGATCGGCAAGCTGATCCGCGACGAGGGCCCCAAGGGCGTCAAGGCGCAGGTCCAGGGAGACGAGCTGCGGGTGTCGAGCAAGAAGCGCGACGACCTCCAGGCCGTCATCGCCCTGGTCAAGAGCCAGGACTACGACTTCGCGGTGCAGTTCACCAACTACCGCTGAGGTCGACACCGCACGCCGGGCATCCCGAGCGACGTACATCGTCACGAAAAAGGGGTGTCCGGCCGGTGGCACCGTGCGCCAGGCTGCCTGCATGACGAGCAGCGATCTTTGGGATGCCGAGACGGCCGAACGGTACGACGAGGCGTCGGCCGACATGTTCGCCCCGGACGTGCTGGACCCGACGGTCGACCTCCTGGCCGAGCTGGCTGGTGACGGCCGCGCGCTGGAGTTCGCGATCGGCACGGGACGCGTGGCCACCCCTTTGGTCGAGCGCGGCGTTCCGGTGAGCGGCATCGAGCTGTCGCAGGCGATGGCCGACAAACTCAACGCGAAACAGACTGACATCCCGGTCGTGATCGGCGACATGGCGACGGCCACGCTGTCGGGGCAGTTCTCGCTCGTCTATCTCGTGTACAACGGCCTCGGAAACCTCCGGACCCAGGACGAGCAGGTCGCCTGCTTTGGCAACGCGGCGCGCCATCTCGGGCCCGGCGGGCGGTTCGTCATCGAGCTGTGGGTCCCCGGGATCCGCCGCTTCCCGCCCGGCCAGGCGGCAGTGCCCTTTCACGTTGGGCAGCACCACGTGGGCTTGGACACCTACGACATGTCCACCCAGCAGGGCACGTCCCATCACTATCGACGGCACCCCGACGGGACGGTGACCTATGGCGCCAGCAACTTCCGCTACGTGTGGCCGGCTGAGTGTGACCTGATGGCACGGCTCGCCGGGATGGAGCTCGAGAGCCGGTTCGCCGACTGGCACCGCAATCCCTTCACCAGCGACAGCGAGAGCCACGTCTCGGTCTGGCGCAAGCCGGGCTGAGGCTCAACCGCGCCACGCGCAATCGCCCGCTCTTGACATAGGCAGGTGAATGCCTGCATGTTTGCTTCCATGCAGAACGACGAGGAGCAGATGGGCGCGGCCTTCAAGGCGTTGGCCGACCCCACGCGGCGCCTGCTGCTGGACCGGCTGCGGCTGAACGACGGCCAGACCCTGACCGAGCTCTGCCGGGAGGTCGCCATGGCCCGCCAGTCGGTGACCCAGCACCTCGGCGTGCTGCAGGACGCCAACCTCGTCACCGTCGTACGCCGTGGACGCGAACGGCTGCACTACCTCAACCCGACACCGATCCACGAGATCGAGCGGCGTTGGATCTCGGGCTTCGACAAGCCCCGCCTTCAGGCGATCAGCGACATCAAGCGCAACGCAGAGGAGCAGGCCATGACCAGCACAGCCACGATCCCCACGTACGTCTACGTCACCTACATCCAGGCCTCGGCCGAGCAGGTGTGGCAGGCGCTCACGGACGCCGACCTGACCGCCAGCTACTGGGGGCACCACAATGTCTCGGACTGGCAACCCGGCTCGAGCTGGGAGCACCGCCGGCTCGACGGCTCCGGAGTCGACATCGTCGGTCGCGTGCTCGAGTCCGATCCGCCGACGCGTCTCGTCATCACCTTCGAGGACCCGGCCTCAGCCGGCTCGGGCGACCCTTCGACGGTGGAGTTCCTGGTCGAACCCCATCACGACATCGTGCGCCTCACGGTCACCCACGAGAACCTCCCCAGCGAGGGGATGTTCCAGGGGATCTCCCGCGGTTGGCCGGCCGTGCTCGCCAACCTCAAGTCGCTGCTGGAGACGGGCACCGCGCTCCCCCACGCGCCGTGGGACATGCCTCACCGGGAGGGCGCGTGACCAGCTCGACCGTCGAAGGACAGGCCCTCGCGATGCGGGCAGCCACCTTCGCGCTTGGCGTGCTGGCGGAGGTCGAGGACGCCGACCTGGCGCGCCCAACCCCCTGCGCCGACTGGGACGTTCGCGACCTGGTGCTCCACATCGCCGACGCCTCCGACCTGCTCGCATCCGTGGCCGCTACCGGCGAACCCGGCCCGTCGCAGACCCGAGCGATGGCGGTCGCGACACCCGCTGCCCTTGCGAAGGAGCGGATCCAGCACCTGCTCGACCAGCTGGCCGACAGCCCGCCCACCGAAGGGGTCCAACAGGCGACGTACGGCGCTGCCATCGAGCTGACCACGCACGCGCTGCGATGTCGCCGTGGCCTTGGGCAGCACGACCACGCCGCCGGACGCATTGGCCGACGACGTACACGCCCTGGCCGCCTCGCTGATCAGCGACGACGCGCGGCTGCCGCACTTCGGCCCGCGTATCGACGCGACGCCAGACGCGGCACCGGCCGAGCGGCTGATGAACTTCCTTGGCCGCTCGGCCGTGCGTTGACCCGCGAGCTCAGAGGCCGAGGTCGCGGCCGATGAGCTCCTTCATGATCTCGTTCGTGCCGGCCCAGATCTTCGTCACGCGGGCGTCACGCCAGGCGCGGGCGACCCGGTACTCGTTCATGTAGCCGTACCCGCCGTAGATCTGCACGCAGTGGTCGAGGACGTCGTTCTGCACCTGCGCCGACCACCACTTCGCCTTCGCGGCGTCAATCGGGGTCAGCTTCTGCTCGGTGTGCTGCATGACGGCCTGGTCGACGTATGCCTGGGTGACCTCGACCCTGGTGACCAGGTCGGCCAGCAGGAACTTCGTGTTCTGGAACGCGCCGATCGGCTGACCGAACGCCTTGCGCTCCTTGGCGTACTCGATCGTCTCCTCGAGGATCTGAGCCGCATGGCTGATGTTGGTGATCGCCGACCCCAGTCGCTCCTGCGGCAGCCACGTCATCATGTGGATGAAGCCCTCGTCGACCTCGCCGATCACGTTGGCGGCCGGCACGCGGACGTCCTCGAAGAAGAGCTCGGCGGTGTCCGACTCGGTCTGGCCGACCTTGTCGAGCTTGCGGCCTCGCGAGAAGCCCGGCATGGATGCCTCGACGCCGAACAGCGTGATGCCGCGCGCCTTCTTCTCGGGGCTGGTTCGCGCCGCCACGACGACCAGGTCGGCGGAGTAGCCGTTGGTGATGAACGTCTTGGAGCCGTTGAGGATCCAGTCGTCGCCGTCCTTGACCGCGGTGGTCTTCAGGTTGGCGAGGTCGGAGCCGCCGGACGGCTCGGTCATCCCGATCGCGGTGAGGTTCTCACCGGTGCAGAACGTCGGGAGCCAGCGCTCCTTCTGCTCCTCGGTGGTGAGGTGCACCAAGTACGGCGCCACGATGTCGGCGTGGATCCCCACGCATGAGGGCAGCGCCATGTTGACCTTGGAGAGCTCCTCGGTGAGCACGGCGTTGAACCGGTAGTCGCCCGCCTCGGAGCCGCCGTACTGCTCGGGGATCTCGAGCCCGAGGAAGCCCTGCTTGCCGGCCTCGAGCCAGAACTCGCGCGGCATCGCCTTCTGCTCGAGGTGCTCCTCGAGATGCGGCTTGACCTGGCGTTCCAGGAACTCCGCCACGGATGAGCGGAAAGCCTCGTGGTCCTCGTCGTAGATGCTGCGGCGCACGGTTTCACCTCACGGTTACTGGTCGGTACGCCCATCTTGACAGGCCGGCTCAACGTTGCCTACCGGGGGCGGGACAGATCACATCCGGCCGGGCTGAGGCCGCCCCGCAGGGGTTGACCAGCCCCGCGGCGGGTAACCGCAACAGCATGACCCTCGAGCAACGGCTCAACGTGTCACTGAAAGCTGCCGTCGCCGCCGCGGTGGCGTGGCTCGCCGTCCAGCCGCTCAGTGGCTTCGCGGACGACTACCCGTTCTACGCACCGCTCGGCGCCGTCATCGCCGTCACCTCGACGGTGGCGGGGTCGGTGCGCGGCTCGTTGCAGACCTTGGCGGCGATCCTGGCCGGCGCGCTGGTGGCCCTGGGGGTGACCCTGCTCGGCCTGCCCGTGGTCGCCGACCTGGCGCTGGTCGTGGCGGTCGGGTCTGCCGTCAGCTGGTGGCGTGGGTTCGGCGACAACGCCAGCTGGGCGCCGATCTCGGGGATGTTCGTGCTGGTGATCGGCGGCGGTGATGCGGCGGAGTACGCCGTCGCCTACCTGGCTCTGACCAGCCTCGGCGTCGCCATCGGGATCGCGCTGAACGTGGTCTTTCCACCCTTGGCGCTGTCACCGATGGCCGACTCCGTCAACCGGCTGCGCGAGATGTTGGCCGCGCAGCTCGACGACCTCGCGGACGGGCTGGGCAGCTCCGAGGTCCCGAGCAGCGACGACTGGCATCGCCGTCGGCGGGACATCCGCCCGACCACCGAGGAGACCCAGCGCGTGGTCGGCCATGCCACCGACAACCGCCGCGCCAACTGGCGAGCCAAACGCTGGGACGACCACGCGGAGAGCAGCTACCAGCAGGCGCGCGCGTTGCAACAGGTCGCGTTCCTGATCGAGGACATCACGGCGCTGGTCGTCGACCAGGAGCGGGCCGAGCTCGAGGTCGTCGCCCTCGGGCCGTCGCTCCGCCCGTACGCCGCCCGCGCGCTGTCGGCGCTCGCCGATGTCCTGCGCTCGGTCGACGGCAACACCGCCGACCGGGAGGCACTGCACCAGGCCGATCGCGCAGTCACGGAGCTCGCCGAGGCGATCCGGGATGCCCGTAGCCGTTCGGCCAGTGACCTGTTCGCGGCCGGGAGTCTGGTTACCGGCTCGCGGCGGGCGCTGGCGTCGCTGGTGCCCGAGGACCTGCGGGACCGGATCCCCGCCGACTGGTGAGCGCGAGCGCAGCCCTGTCGACGGCGGGCGCGCTGAGGATCTCCGCCAGAGCCAGGCCCGCGCAGCCCACCAGGCCGGACAGCTCGCCGTGTCGCGCGGCACGGATGTCGAGGTCCTTCGTGGCCAGCGCGGTGGCGTTCGCGTAGACCGTCTCGCGCATCCCCGCGACCAGGGTCTCGTACGCCGGGAGCACGTCGCCGCCGATCACGAGCGCGTCCGGGTTCAGCATGTTCACCACCGCGGCGAGCACCTCACCGAGCTGACGGCCGCTCTGCCGGATGAGCCGTCGCGCTTCGGGGTCGCCGGTCACGGCGAGCGCCACCAGGTCCCGGACATGGTGGATGTCGCGGCCCTGCTCCTGCAGCGTCTGCACCAGCGCCCAGCCGCCGGCCACAGATTCGAGGCAGCCCACATCACCGCAGCGACACACCCGCCCCCGCGCCTCGTGACTCTTGACGTGGCCGATCTCGCCCGCCGCGCCGCCACCCCCGCGAATCAACCGACCGTCCGCGATGATCCCGGCGCCGAGACCGGTCGAGACCTTCAGCGCGAGCAGCGTGCCGACCCGGCCGGGATGACCGACCTGTTCCGAAACCGCCAACGCCGTCGCGTCGTTGTCGACGATCACGGGCGCCGACGTGAGCTCGCGGAACCAGTCGGCCAACGGCACCCCGTCCCAGCCCGACATCAACGGTGACTCGACACTCGCTCCGCGGACCCGGTCGACGGTTCCCGGGATGGTCGCTCCCACCGCGCGTACGTCGTCAGCGTCGCGGCCGGCCGCCTCGAGCAGCGCCGCGAACCCCTCGAGCACCCGGGGCATGACCTCGGCCGGCCCGGCAGTCACCGACTGCTCCACATCCTTGGAGTCGAGCACCTGGCCGTCGAGGTCGCAGAGACCGAGCTGGGTGCGGCTCCGCCCGATCGCGGCGGCCAACACCACCCCGGAGCCGCTGCTGAACGAGAGCCGGCCTGCCGGGCGACCTCCGGTGGAGACCCCGTCGTCCTGTTCGGTCACCAGCCCGAGCGCCTGCAGGGCGTTCAGGCGGGCGGCGACAGCCGTGCGCGACAGACCGGCGAGGCGGCCGAGCTCGGCGCGCGTGGTGGCCCGCCCGGAACGGATCAGCTGCAGCACCTGACCTGCGGTGGCCGGGCCCGATCCGGCGGCCGGAGACGCGTTCATGTCCACATTGAAGCACCTTCGGATCGCCCGACCCCGGCGAACCCTTCACTTTTGCATTCCTGAGGACATAAGAAGTGCTTGCAGGAAGTCAGAAGTCTTCGTACCGTTGACGAGTCCGGCAACAACCCGAGCACGACCGCACCAGGTTGCCTCCCCCTTTGAAGGTCCCGATGTCCTCTGCTCTCCCCGTCACCCCCTGCGATGTCGTCGTCTTCGGCGGCACCGGGGATCTGGCGATGCGCAAGCTGCTGCCCGCCCTCTACCTCCGTGACCGCGACGGACAACTGTCCGCGGACACCCGCATCGTGGCGCTGTCGCGCGCCGGGCTCGACGACGAAGGCTTCCGCGCCAAGGTGCGCGGCGACCTCGGTCGCTTCGTCACCGCCTCGGCCCACGACGACGCCACCCTCGAACGCTTCATCGGCCGCCTGAGCCACGTCAGCCTCGACGTCGAGGAGGACCACGACTGGCCGCGCTTCGTCGACGTCCTCGGGCGCGACCCTGAGCGAGTCCGGGTCTTCTACCTGGCCTGCGCCCCCGCGATCTTCGGCGCGATCAGCACCAAGCTGGCCGAGCACGACCTGGTCAGCGACGCCTCGCGCGTCGTCCTCGAGAAGCCGCTCGGCACCGACCTGGCGTCGTCGCAGCAGATCAACGACGCCGTCGGAGCCGTCTTCACCGAGCAGCAGATCTTCCGCATCGACCACTACCTCGGCAAGGAGAGCGTGCAGAACCTCCTGGTCACGAGGTTCGCCAACGTCTTCCTCGAGCCGATCTGGAACGCCCATTGGATCGACCACGTGCAGATCACCGTCGCCGAGTCCCTGGGCGTCGGCGGGCGTGGCGACTACTACGACCACTCCGGCGCGCTACGCGACATGGTGCAGAACCACCTCCTCCAGCTGCTCTGCCTGGTGGCGATGGAGCCGCCCACCTACGTGAACCGCGAGGACGTCCGCGACGAGAAGCTCAAGGTGCTGCGGGCCCTGCGCCCGATCACCGTCGCCGACGTCAGCACGCACACGGTCGCCGGTCAGTACGCGGCCGGGCTCGTCGACGGCACGGCCTCCCCGTCGTACGTCGAAGAGATCGACCGCCCGGACAGCCGGACGGAGACGTTCGTCGCGCTGAAGGCGCACGTCGACAACTGGCGGTGGGCGGGCGTCCCGTTCTACCTGCGCACCGGCAAGCGCCTGGACCGGCGCTGCTCGGAGATCGTGATCACGTTCAAGGCGGTGCCGCACCCGATGTTCCCGGGCAGCGAGGGCCACGAGGAGCCGAACCGCCTCGTGATCCGGCTCCAGCCGGACGACGGGATGCGGCTGCACCTGACCGCCAAGGACCCCGGCCCCGGCGGCATCAGGTTGCGCCCGGTGTCCCTCGACCTCAGCTACGCGCAGGCCTTCCAGAAGGAGGCCCCCGACGCCTACGAGCGGCTGCTCATGGACGTCGTGCGCGGCAACCCCACCTTGTTCATGCGCCGCGACGAGGTCGAGGCCGCCTGGTCCTGGGCCGAGCCGATCCTGCAGGCGTGGTCCGACCCGCGCCACCACCCGCGCCGCTATCCCGCCGGTACGAATGGTCCCACTGCCGCGACCACTCTGATCGAACGCGACGGCCGCTCCTGGCACGAAAGCAGTCTGTGATGCCCCAGTCCCTTCACCCCGTCCTCGACGCGGTCACCCGGCGGATCGCCGAGCGCAGCCGCCCCGAGCGTGACGCCTACCTCGCCACCATCGCCGCAGCCGCCGACAAGGGCCCGGCCCGCGGCCGGCTGGCCTGCGCCAACCTGGCCCACGGCTTCGCCGCTTCCGGCGAGCGTGACAAGGCGGCGCTGCGCCGGTTCACCAAGCCGAACATCGCCATCGTGTCGGCGTACAACGACATGCTCTCGGCGCACCAGCCGTTCGAGGACTACCCGCGCGTGCTCAAGGAGTCGGTGATGCGCGCCGGCGGGATCGCCCAGTTCGCGGGCGGCGTGCCGGCCATGTGCGACGGCATCACCCAGGGCCGCGACGGGATGCAGCTCTCGCTCTTCAGCCGCGACGTGATCGCGATGTCGACGGCGATCGCCCTGTCGCACGACATGTTCGACGCGACGCTGATGCTCGGTGTCTGCGACAAGATCGTGCCCGGGATGCTGATCGGGGCGTTGGCCTTCGGCCACCTGCCGGCCGTGTTCGTGCCGGCCGGGCCGATGACGTCCGGCCTCCCGAACGACGAGAAGGCGAAGACCCGTCAGGCGTACGCCGAGGGCACGGTGAGCCGCGAGGAGCTGCTCGACGCCGAGGCGGCGTCGTACCACTCCGCCGGCACCTGCACGTTCTACGGCACCGCGAACTCGAACCAGATGCTGATGGAGGTGATGGGCCTGCACCTTCCGGGCGCGAGTTTCGTCAACCCCGGCACCCCGTTGCGTGATGCGCTGACCCGCGCGGCCGCCTCCCGCGTCGTCGACCTGACGTCGTTCGGCGCCGAGTTCACCCCGGTCGGGAAGCTCGTGGACGAGAAGGCGATCGTCAACGGCTGTGTCGCCCTGCTGGCCACCGGCGGCTCGACCAACCACACGCTGCACCTGGTGGCGATCGCCCGCGCGGCCGGGATCACGCTCACCTGGGACGACCTCGCCGAGCTCTCCGCCGTCGTGCCGATGCTGGCCCGGGTCTACCCGAACGGCAAGGCCGACGTGAACCACTTCCATGCCGCCGGAGGGCTGGCGTTCACCGTGCACACGCTGCTCAAGGCCGGGCTGCTCCACGACGACGTGCACACCGTGGCCGGTCACGGCCTGTGGCGGTACACCTCGGAAGCCCGCCTCGACGGAGCCGGCGTGACCTGGGAGGAGGGCCCGAAGCAGAGCCACGACACCGACGTGCTCCGCGGCGCCGACGCGCCGTTCTCCCCCGACGGGGGTCTGCGGATGCTGCAGGGGAACCTCGGACGCGCGGTGATCAAGACGTCTGCGGTGGACCCCGCGCACCGGCAGGTGAAGGCACCGGCCCGCGTCTTCGACGACCAGCTCGACTTCCTGGCGGCGTTCGACGCGGGAACGCTGGACGGCGACTTCGTGGCCGTGATCCGGTTCCAGGGGCCGGCCGCCAACGGGATGCCCGAGCTGCACAAGCTCACGCCGGCGCTGGGGGTTCTCCAGGACCGCGGCCAGCAGGTCGCGCTCGTCACGGACGGTCGCATGTCCGGGGCTTCGGGCAAGGTGCCCGCCGCCATCCACCTCACGCCTGAGGCATCCGTGGGCGGCCCGCTGTCCCGCGTCCGCGACGGCGACCTCGTGATGCTCGACGCCGACGCCGGGCTCCTCGAGCTGCTCGTCGGGGACGGCGAGCTCGGCGAGCGGGAGACCGAGACCGCAGACGAGACTCCCGCCGTCGGCACCGGACGCGAGCTCTTCGCGTCGTTCCGTGCCGCCGTCGGCCCCGCCGACGAAGGCGCCAGCGTGCTCTTCCCCGCCTCGACCACCCCGAAGGACGTTCATGAGTGACACGCTGTTGGACCTGGTGCCCGTCATCCCCGTCGTCGTGCTGGACGACGTCGCCCACGCCGTCCCACTCGCTCGCGCACTCGTGGAGGGCGGCCTGCCCGCCATCGAGCTGACGCTGCGCACTCCGGCAGCCCTGCCCGCGATCCGGCTGATCGCCGACGAGGTGCCGGAGATCCTGGTCGGGGCCGGCACCATCCTCACCGCCAGCCAGGCCGTCGAGGCCGCGGCCGCGGGCGCCCAGTTCCTGGTGTCGCCCGGCACCCCGCGATCGCTGGCACTCGCGATGCAGGACACCGGCCTGCCGCACCTCCCGGGTGCAGCGACGGTGACCGAGGTGATGTCGCTGATCGAGCTCGGCTACACGGACCTGAAGTTCTTCCCGGCCGAGGCGTCCGGTGGCGCGGCCTTCCTGAAGTCGATCGGCAGCCCGCTCCCCCAGGCGCGGTTCTGCCCGACCGGCGGAATCACGGTCGAGTCCGCACCCGAGTACCTGGCCCTGCCGAACGTCGGCTGCGTCGGTGGCTCCTGGCTCACGCCGAGCTCCGCGCTGAAGGCCGGGGACTGGGACCAGGTCCGCGACCTGGCGTCTCAGGCAGCGAAACTCGCCCTCGGCTGAGGCATGAACCCCTCTCCCACGGGGTATCCGGCAGCGTGCACGCCGTCCCGAGGAGAGAGCCCATGCGCCTGCCCGCCGAGCGGGGCCCGATCAGCGACCGCATCATCGATGCCCTCGCCCGTGAGTGCACCCTCGACGTGGACGCCGTGGCCCGCGAGGTCGACGCCGGCTCGCGACCGGACACCGTTCTCGACGACGACCTCCAGCTCGCGCTGTGGGTGCTGTACGAGCTGCACTACCGCGGCTTCGACGAGGTGGCCGACGAGCGCGAGTGGGACCCCGACCTGCTCCGGGCCCGGGCCCTGCTCGAGCGACCGTTCGAAGCCGATCTGAGGGAGCGCACCCGCCTCGACGTGGCGCACGCGATGCAGTCAGCCGACGTGGTGTTCGACCAGGTCGAGGCGCTGATCGAACGCGTCGACGGCCCCAGTCTCGCGCGCTTCGTGCAACGCGAGGCCACGCGCGACCAGTTCCTCGAGCTGATGATGGCGCGGAGCCTCTACCACCTCAAGGAGTCCGACCCCACGTCGTTCACCCTGCCCCGCCTGGACGGTCCGGCGAAGTCGGCCCTCGCCGAGCTGCAGTACGACGAGTACGGCGGTGGGCGACCCGACCGGCTGCACGCGACGCTCTTCGCCGAGGCGTTGACCGGCTGTGACCTCGACCCCTCGTACGGCGCCTACCTCGATCTCACCCCCGCCCACACCCTGGCGGTCAACAACGCGATGAGCCTGTTCGGCCTGCATCGCCGGCTCCGCGGCGCCTCGATGGGCCACCTCGGCGCCTTCGAGGCGACGAGCTCGCTGCCCTGTCGTCGGTACGCCGGGGGCATCCGCAGGCTGGGCTTCCCCGAGGTGGTCGCGGCCTACTACGACGAGCATGTCGAGGCCGACGCCGTACACGAGCAGGTTGCCCTGCGCGACATCTGCGAAGCGATCGTCGCAGCCGAGCCGGAGCTGCTCGACGACGTGCTCTTCGGGGCCGCGACCTGCCTGCACCTCGAGGCCGTCGCCGCGACCGAGACGCTCGCGCACTGGCGGTCCGGGCGGAGCAGCCTGTTCTCGACCCTTCACCGGGAGGCCGTGTGAGCGCCGACGACGGCGTCGAGGTCACGCCCTGCCCTCGCGGCCCGCTGCTGGTGCGTGGCGCCACCACTGTGCGCGACCGCGAAGGTCGCCTGCACGAGGTCACCCGACCGGTCGTCGCTGTCTGCGCCTGCGGCAAGACGTCGCGGGAGCCTTGGTGCGACGGGACGCACAAGGTGCTCCGTGGCACCTGACCACCGCCTCCGTACGTGCGAGTTCGGCCCGCTCCGGATCAGCTACGACGACCGGGTGCTCGAACCCCGACCGTGGACGCTGGCCCAGTCCGAATGGGCTGCCGAGCTCGCGGCCGACGCGCCCGACGGCCCGCTGCTGGAGCTGTGCACCGGCGCCGGCCACATCGGGCTGGCCGCAGCGCTCCTGACCGGTCGCCGGGCCGTCCTCGTGGACGCCGACGAGGCGGCGTGCGAGTTCGCGCTCCGGAACGCCGTCGCCGCAGGCATTGCCGACCGGGTCGAGGTGCGGCACGGGCCGATGGATGCAGTGCTGAACACCGACGAGTTGTTCGCGGTGGTGCTCGCAGACCCGCCGTACATCCCGTCGTCCGAGACCGCGGTGTTCCCCGAGGACCCGTTGCGCGCGATCGACGGCGGTGACGACGGCCTCGACCTCGCGCGGCTCTGCCTCGAGGTGGCGGCGGGGCATGTCCTGCCGGGTGGACCGGTCGTGCTGCAGCTGCGGGACGCGGGGCAGGCGGAGGTGCTGGTCGGGGGTGGTCTCGACAAGCTCGACCAGCGGACTGGTCTCGTCAGGCTCGACCAGCGGACATTCCCACGAGGCGTGCTGGTGCAGTACGAGCTCGCGGTCAGCCGAACGACCTGAGGACCGGGTCGAGCAGCCACCCCGGGAACACCGAGAACAGCAGCCCCGCGGCGAAGGTCATCCCGATCGCGGCACCGACCCCGTTCGGCACGTTGTACGTCGACGCGCCGACCTCGTCGGCCGGGCGGAACAGCTCGCGCAGCCACACCGCGTAGTAGACGAGTCCGATCGCGACGTTCACCGCCATCACCACGGCCAGCCACGTCGCCGGCCCGGCCACGGCGTCGAAGACGACGACCTTCGCCAGCAGCCCGATGATGCCGGGCGGAAGCCCGGCCAACGCCACCAGGGAGAACGCCAGCGCCCAGCCCGCACCCGGCTCCTCGCGGATCAGCCCGCGGTAGTCCGAGAGCTGCTGGCCCGAGTGCCGGGCCCCGACCACGGTGGCGACGCCGAACGCCGCCAGGTTCACGAACGCGTAGACGGCGAGGTAGCCCATCGAGGCGTTCAAGGCTCCGGGTACGGCGGCCGCCGCACCGAACGGCACCAGGATGTAGCCGGCCTGCGCGACCGACGACCACGCGAGCAGCCGGATGGCGTGCCGCTGTCGCAACGCCAGCACGTTGCCGACGGTCATGGTCAGCGCGGCCATCACACCGACGAGCGGCGCCCAGACGTCCGCCAACTCATCGAGCCCGCGCGACAGTACGAGCATCAGCCCGACGAGGCCCGCGGCCTTCGAGACGACCGAGAGGTACGCCGCGACCGCCACCGGCGCACCGACGTACGTGTCCGGCACCCACATGTGGAACGGCACCGCCGCCACCTTGAACGCCAACCCGACGATCGTGAGCAGCGCGCCTGCGACCAGCACCTGGCGGGGCGCACCGCCCGCCGCGACGGCCGTGCTGATCTGGTCGAGGAAGACCGACCCGGTCGCGCCGTACAGCAGCGAGATGCCCATCAGCATCACGGCGGTCGAGATCACCGACACCAGGAAGAACTTGATCGATGCCTCGGCCGCACGCCGGTCGCCGCGGCGTAGCCCGGTCAGGGCGAACGCCGGCAGCGCGACCACCTCGAGCGCGACGATCAGGGTGACCAGGTCGCGCGACGCCGCGATGACGAGCGCACCGGTGGCCGAGCAGAGCAGCAGGAAGTTCCACTCACCCTGAGGAGTCCGGCCATCTGCCACCGCCGCCGTCCCGAGCAGCGCGACCACCGCCGTCCCGAAGAGCGCGACCGCCCAGAACACCAGGGTGAAGTCGTCGACCACGAACGAGCAGGGCGCCGGTCCGCCGAGCGGCGAGGCCTCGACGCAGAACGTCCCCCGCGGCGCGCCCCACAGCCGCACGGCCGGGACGGCAGCCGCGAGCACGGCCACCACGGTCAGCGTCGACGGCAGCAACGACGCCCGCCCGGGCCGCTGCGGCCCAGGGTTTGCAAACGCGTCGGCCATCAGCACCAGCACCGCGCCCACGGCCAGGATCAGCGGGGCCGCGATCGCGAGCCAGTCGATCGCCTGTACGGGACCCATCACAGCCCTCCCAGGAACAACCGCGTGGCCTCGGCGACCGGTGTCAGCAACAGTCCGGGAGCGACCCCGAGCACGAGTGTCGTCGCCACCAGCGGCGACCAGGCCACCCACTCCATGGCGTGCACGTCAGCAACCGACCCGCGCGCCGGCACCGAGCCGGTGACGTTCTCGTCGGCTTGGAGCATCGACCTGAGCACGGCCAGGAAGTACGCCGACGCGAGGATCACGCCGAAGGCCGCGATCACGGCGAGCACGACGTACGTCGGCCGCGGCAGCACGTCGGCCGGGAAGACCGAGGCCCTGATCGCGAGCATCTCGCCCCAGAACCCGGCCAGCCCGGGGAGCCCGAGGGACGCGACAGCGGCGAAGGCGAAGACCGCGGCGGTGCGCGGCGTGGTGCCGTACAACCGACCCAGTCGCGCGAGGTCGCCGGTGCCGAACCGGTCCTTGATCCCGCCGGCCACGAAGAACAGCAGGCCGGTGATCAGGCCGTGCGCCACGCTCGCGTAGACCGCCGCCTGCACCCCGCCCACCGTGAACGTGCAGACCGCGAGGACGACGAAGCCCATGTGGCCGACGCTCGAGTAGGCGATCAGCCGCTTCAGGTCGGTCTGCGCGAGGCAGGCCAGCGCGGAGTAGACGATGCCGACCACCGCGAAGCCGGCGATGGCGGGCACGAGCAGGTCCCAGGACGGGTCCACGACCGGCATCCAGAACCTGATGAAGCCGTAGGTGCCCAGCTTGAGCAGCACCGCGGCGAGCACCACCGAGCCGACGGTCGGTGCCTTCGCGTGCGCGTCGGGGAGCCAGATGTGCAGCGGCCAGAGCGGCGTCTTCACCGCCAACCCGAGGGCGATCAGCACCGCCCCGGTGATCGCCGCGACGCCGGTCGGGTCGTACGACGCCGCGATGGCGACGATGTCGAAGGTGCCCGCCTCGGCGCGCACCAGCACGAAGCCGACCAGCATCAACGCGGAGCCGAGCACCGTGAACACCAGGAACCGGGTGGCCGCGCGACGGCGGCCGACCGGGTCCTTGGTCTCGCCCCACTGGTCGATCACGAACCACATCGGGATCAGCGCGACCTCGAAGAACGCGAAGAACAGCACCAGGTCGAGCGCCAAGAAGCTGCCGAGCACGCCGGCCTCGATCACCAGCAGCAGCGCGGCGAGCATGACGCGGCCCCCGCAGTCGGGCGGCTGACGCAGCAGCGAGAGCAGGCAGCACGCCACGATCAGCGTGGTCATCAGGACGAGCGGACCCGAGATCCCGTCGAGGCCGAGGTGCCACCGGATGTCGAGGGCCGCGACCCAGGCGTGGTCGACGTCCCCGGCGTCCAGCCGCCCGGAGGAGACGATGACCGCCCAGACCGACCAGCCGGCGGTGACCAGCCCGCCGAGGACGGCCGTCCAGATCGCGAGGCTGTCGGTACGGCGCCGCGAGGCGAGCAGGGTGAGGACGACGAACACGGCCGGTACCGCGACCAGCCCGTTCAGCGCGACGGCGGTCATGCGGCCACTCCCGCAGCCACGGCGACCACGGCAGCGCCCACCACGACGACCATCAGGTAGAGCTGCACGTTGCCCGTCTGCGCCATGCGCAGCAGCCACCCGAGCCCCCGGGTCGATGCGGCTGCTCCCTCGACGTACGCGTCGATGACGTCGCGGTCCCCTGCTCGGACGACGCGGGCGAGTCGACGCACCGGCCGGACGATGCCGTGGTCGTAGAGCACGTCGACGGGCGGGTGCGGCACCGTGACCCGTGGCCACATCTCCGCTCCCCTGCGCCGCCACGCGAGCAGCACCCAACCTGCGGTCAGGGCGACCAGCGCCGTCAGGATCGCCGACTCGACGCCGTGCACCAGGGAGTCGTCGTTCTCGCTGCCGAGCAGCGCGGTCGGCTCGAACACCATCAGCCCGCCGATGGTTGTCGGCACCGCGAGCAGGTACAGCGGCACCCGCATCGACGGCGGGGCCTCGTGAAGGTCGCGCTCGGCGAGCTCGTCGTTCGAGCCGAAGAACACCAGCAGCCAGGCGCGCAACGCGTACGCGACGGTCATCAGCGCGGTCAGCACCATCGACCCGAGCAGCAGCCACGCGACCCACGGCCACACCAGCCGGCCGTCCATCGCCTCGTCGAACGCGCCGGAGATGATCGCGTCCTTGCTGAAGAACCCGACCAGCGGCACGATCCCGGCGAGCGCCCCGAAGCCGAGCGTCATGGTCACGAAGGTGTCCGGCAGGCGTTCGCGGAGCCCGCCCATCCGGTCCATCGACGTCGCCCCGCCGACGGCGTGCACCACGGAGCCGGCCGACAGGAAGAGCAGCGCCTTGAACGCGCCGTGCGCGAGCAGGTGCACGACGGCCGCCGACCAGGCACCGACCGCGAGCGCGCCGAACATGTACGCGAGCTGCGAGACCGTCGACCAGGCCAGCACGCGCTTCAGGTCGTCGGAGACCAGTGCGTACGCCGCCCCGACGAACATCGTGATCGCGGCGATCACCGCGAGCAGCGTCAGAGCCGACGGCGCCGACAGGAACAGCGGGTAGAGCCGCGCCACCAGGAAGACGCCCGCGGCCACCATCGTCGCCG
Organism: uncultured Actinomycetota bacterium; assembly: GCA_963768905.1. Taxonomy (GTDB): domain Bacteria; phylum Actinomycetota; class Actinomycetes; order Propionibacteriales; family Nocardioidaceae; genus Nocardioides_B. The sequence goes on from CAVYJQ010000005.1 coordinate 784,664, forward strand.
CGTGGATCAGCGCTGAGATCGGCGTCGGGCCGGGCATCGCGTCGGGAAGCCAGGTGTGGAACGGGAACTGTGCCGACTTGCCCATCACCGCAACGGCGACCAGCATCGCCGGCAGCCAGAGCTCGTCGCGGCCCGGCGCCTGCTCGACGATGGCCGCCATCAGGCTGCTGATCCGGTACGTGCCGAACCGCTCGCCGAGCACCAGGATCGCGAAGAGCAGGCCGAGGTCGGCGGTGCGGGTCATCAGGAACGCCTTGACCGCGCCCGCCCGGGCCTCGCCGAGCTCCCAGTGGTGCGAGATCAAGAAGTACGAGCAGGCGCCCATCAGCTCCCAGCCAACGAGCAGCACCCAGAGATCATCAGCCACCACGACGGTCGACATCGCCCCGGTGAAGATCGAGACCAGGGCGGCGTACGACGGGTAGCGCGGGTCGCCGTGCAGGTAGCCGAGCGAGAACACCTGCACGAGGAACGCGACCGTGCCGGCCAGCAGGAGCAGCACGGCGGACAGCTGGTCGACGTACAGCGACAGCTCGATCGGTGGCCCGAAGCCGGAGGTGCTCGCGAAGACGTGTCCGGTCGGTCGGGCGTCACCGAGGTGGGCGAACGCGACGACGACGGCCAGGGCGAGCCCCAGCGCCGAGCCGCCGACCGCGATCCCGCGGCTGGCGACGTCTGCACGATGCCCGCTGAACAGCACGAGGCCGGCCGACACGAACGGCACGATCAGCACCAGCAGCACGGCCCAGCTCACGAGCCACTCCGGTGGTCGAGCTTGTCGAGACCACTCTCGCCCCGGTGGTCGAGCTCGTCGAGACCATCCCGGTCCGCGAGCTCACGCAGGTCGGCCACCTCGATGTGCCCGTGCGTCCGGAACACCAGCAGCACGATCGCCAGCGCCAACCCGATCTCCGCCGCGGCGATCACGATCGTGAACAGCGCGAGCGTCTGCCCGCCGTGCAGCACGTCGCGGAAGTACGCGTCGAACGCCACCAGGTTGATGTTCACCGCGTTGAGCATCAGCTCCACGCCCATCAGCACCAGGACGGCGTTCCGTCGGGCCAGCACGCCGTACACCCCGATGGCGAAGAGCGACGCTCGGCCAGCACCAGCGGCCACCACAGCGGCATCAGCCACCACCCCCGGGGCGGTCGAGCTCGTCGAGACCGTCCCCGCGCAGCCGGGACAGCACGATCGCGCCCACGAGCGCGGCGAGCAGCAGCACGCTGAGCACCTCGAAGGGCAACACCCAGACCCGGAAGATCGTCTCGCCGGTCACCTCGGCAGTGCCGACGGTCGCGGCGTCGAGATCGATGCGTACGTCGCGGAAGCCGGCGTACACCGTGACGCAGAGCAGCACGCCGACCAGGCCGGCCACCACTGCGGCGGGCAGTGCACGGGCGACGGTGAGGTCGGGCTGCGGGCCGGTCGGCGCCCTGGTCAGCATCAACGCGAACAGCAGCAGTACGACGACCGCGCCGACGTAGATCAGCACCTGCACCCAGGCCACGAACTCGGCGGCCAGCACCAGGTAGATGCCCGCGACCGAGCCGAGCGTGACGACGAGCCACAGTGCAGCGTGCACGAGGTTGCGGGTGGTGACGACGAGCAGCGCAGAGCCGACCGCCACGAGACCGAGCACCAGGAAGATCGCCTCGACCGCGCTAGGCACCGGCACCGCCCGGAGGTGGCGTCATCCGCTCCGCGGCCTTCTCGGCGACCCCGATCTCCTTCGCCGGCTCGGCGCCCTCGTCGAGCGCGGAGGGCGCCGGGACGGTCCACATCCACTCGCGCAGCCGGTCCTTCTCGTGGGTCAGCTCGCGGATGTCGAGCTCGGCGTACTCGAACTCGGGGCTCCAGTGCAGGGCGTCGAACGGGCAGGCCTCGATGCAGATCGAGCAGTACATGCAGATCGAGAAGTCGATGGCGAACCGGTCGAGGACGTTGCGGGTCTTGTCCTTGCCGCCTTCGGTGGTGGCGGGGATGACGTCCTTGTGCGAGTCGATGTAGATGCACCAGGCGGGGCACTCGCGAGCGCACAGCATGCAGGAGGTGCAGTTCTCCTCGATCAGCGCGATGACGCCGCGCGACCGCGGCGGCAGCTCGGGGAGCGAGTCGGGGTAGTGCGAGGTGACCGAACGGCGGGTCAGCTGCCGCAGGGTGACCGCGAGGCCCTTGACGAGGCCGGATCCGGGGATGCTCACCAGGCCACCACCCCGACGGCCGTGATGACGAGCTGGAGCAGCGCGAGCGGTACGAGCACCTTCCACGCGAACCGCTGCAGCTGGTCCTCGCGCATCCGCGGGTAGGCGACGCGGACCCAGATCACCACGAAGGCCACCGCCATCGTCTTCAGCAGCGTCCACGCCCAGCCGAACTGCTCCTCGAACGGGCCGTGCCAGCCGCCGAGGAAGAGGACGGCGGTGAGCGCCGCGAGCACCACGATGCCGGCGTACTCGGCGAGGATGAAGAGCGCGAACCGCAGGCCGCCGTACTCCGTGTACGGGCCGAACACGATCTCGGCGTCCGCCACGGGCATGTCGAACGGCGGCCGCTGCACCTCGGCGAGGCCCGCTGTGAAGAAGACGAAGAGCGCGATGCCCTGCCAGAGCAGCCACCAGGGCGTCCACGCGCCGACGATGCCGGTCAGCGACAACGTGCCGGCGGCCATCGCGACCGACGGCCGCCGCGAGCACGAAGGGCAGCTCGTAGGCGACCAGCTGTGCCGCGACCCGGATGCCGCCGAGCAGGCTGAACTTGTTGGCGCTCGACCAGCCGCCCATCAGGCTGCCGATCACGCCCGCGCCCATCACCGCGATCACGAAGAAGAGCCCGATGTCGAGGTCCTGCCCCACGAGGCCGGGCCCGATCGGGATCACCAGCAGCGCCACGAGGTAGGGCAGCAGCGCGACCGCGGGGGCGATCTTGAAGACGGTCCGGTCGGCCGCCGCCGGTACGACGTCCTCCTTCTGGACGAACTTCACGCCATCAGCGACGAGCTGCGCCCAGCCGTGGAAGCCGCCGGCGTACATCGGACCGACCCGCCCCTGCATGTGCGCCATCGCCTTGTGCTCGAGCTGCCCGACGAGCAGCGGCATCACCAGGAAAGCGCCCAGGACCAGCGCCAGACGCACGGCGAGCTCGACCAGCTCAGCCATCGGTGCCTCCCGGTGCTGCGCTGCCGGGCTCGCGCGGGCCCCACTCGTCGGGGGTGGGCACGCCGGCCGGCCTCGTACGGCGACGGGTCGCCGGGGCGGGCTGGTGCCCGGGAGCGTCGCTCTCCCCCGGCTCCTTCGCGCCCGGCCAGGGCTTGGCCACCCGGGACGCGAGCACGAACTCCTTGCGCAGCGGGTGCCCCTCGAACTCCTCGGGCAGCAGCAGCTTGTCGAGCTGCAGCACGGCGCCGTCCTCGGTGAACTCGACGCCGAACATCTCGTGGGTCTCACGCTCGTGCCACCGGGCCCCGGCGTACACCTTCGCCGCCGACGGAAGCACGGCGGCATCGCGCGGAACGAGCGTGCGGACGATGAGGTGGTCGACTCCGCGCTGACGGCGGTCCCCGAGGTGGCACACCAGCCGGAAGCCGTCGTCGAGCTCGTCGACCGCGGTCAGGAAGTCGAAGAAGGAGCAGTCCAGGCCGTCGCGGGCCAGTGCCAGCGCGTCGACCCAGCTCGTCGACGCGGGTACGTCGACCGTGATCGGCCCGAACCCGTCGTCGACGGTGGCCGCCTCACCGAACTCGTCGGCGAACGCCGCGCGGACCCGGCCGGGCCACAGGTCGTGGGCGTCGGTCACAGGATCAGCCCGCCGATCGGGTCGACCTCGGGCTGTGTCGCCTGGGCCGGCGGCGCCACCAGCCCGCGCTGCACCGAGGCAGCGTCGGTGCTGCGGTAGCGCTCACGGAGCGACTCGCCGTCGATCTTCTCCTGCAGCTTGAGGATTCCCTGGAGCAGCGCTTCGGGGCGCGGCGGGCAGCCGGGCACGTAGACGTCGACCGGGATGATCTGGTCGACGCCCTTCGTCACGCAGTAGGAGTCCCAGTACGGGCCGCCGGAGTTGGCGCAGGAGCCGAACGAGATGACGTACTTCGGGTCGGGCATCTGCTCGTACAGGCGCTTGATGGCGGGCGCCATCTTGTCGGTGACCGTGCCGGAGACGACCATCAGGTCGGCCTGGCGCGGCCCCGGTGCGAACGGGATGACGCCGAGCCGGATGAAGTCGTGGCGGGCCATCGAGGTCGCGATGAACTCGATAGCGCAGCAGGCGAGCCCGAAGTTGAACACCCACAACGAGTACTTGCGACCCCAGTTCAGGATGTAGCGCGCGGGCTTGGGGGCGAGCTTCTGCAGCGGTCCGATGGTCGGCATGCCGAGGTCCGTCACGTCCACACCAGCACCCCCTTGCGCCAGGCGTAGACGAGCCCGACGGCGATGAAGCCGACGAAGACGCCCATCTCACCGACGCTCACCCAGCCGAGCTGCTCGAAGACGGTCGCCCACGGGAACAGGAACACCGCGTCCACGGCGAAGATCACGTAGAGGAACGCGTACACGTAGTACCGCACGTGCGTCTGCGCCCACCCCTCCCCGACCGGGTCGACGCCGCACTCGTACGTCAGCAGCTTCTCGCGCGTGGGTGACGACGGCCGGAGCAGCCAGTTGCCGGCGAACATGGCGCCGACCAGCAACACGCCGACCACAAGGATCGCGAGTAACGGGAGATAGGACCCGTAGTAGTCAGCGTCCGCGTAGTCGGCCACGGGGCCACTCTAGGGAACACGCGGCCCGAGTGCAGGATGCCCGCCCGTCTCCCGAGTAACGTCGACGAAAGTAAAGAGGGCGATGCGGCAACCCCGGTGGCCCCTTTTGCGTCTACCTGGTGACACGCATTCCGCCGGACGTCGGTGGGGGACGGAAAACGGGAGAGCAGATGCCAGCCACACCGACCAGCCGAGCACGACGCGGACGCCGCGCGGTCATGACCACCACCTGGTGGGCATCGTCGCCGGAGCCCTCACGTTGTCGGGCACGTCGTACGGCGCGCTGCTGCTGGACCGTGCCGCCCATACCGCCCGCGAGATCTGGCCGATGGCAACCGCTGCCGACCCCGAGCAGCGCCCCGCACCTGCCACACCGAGGCCGGTGACGCGCCCGGTGACACAGGACGTCGCCCCGGTCACCCGGGTACAGCCTCAGCCCGCCGTCCTCGAGCCCGGTGACAGCGGCGTGAAGGTCCGTGAGCTGCAGGCGCGGCTCGCACAGCTGGCGTGGTTCCCGCCGATGACCACCGGCACGTACGGGCCCGGCACCCGCAATGCGATTCGCGGCTTCCAGGGCAAGCGTGGCTTCGAGGCAACCGGCGTGGTCGACAAGAAGACCTGGCGGCGGCTGCTCGCGATGTCAGACCAGCCGACCAAGGCAGAGCTGTTCAACCGCCCCGGCCCCACCCTGCTCGGGCCCGCATCGCGCGGACCCGCCGTGCGCGAGCTCGAGGCCCGGCTGCGGCAGATCGCCTGGTTCTTCGGCAACGTCGACGGGCGCTACGACGCCCAGACCCGGGAGGCGGTCTCGGGCTTCCAGGAGAAGCGCGGCATCCCCGTCACCGGCGAGGTCGACCAGCGCACGCTGGGGCTGCTCGAGGCGATGACGACCGAGCCGACCGCTGACTCGTTGGCCAACCGGGCGCCCGACCCGGCCGACGGCGCGGCCCTCGACCCGCGCTGCCTCACCGGTGCGGTGCTCTGCGTGGACAAGACGTCCAACAGCCTGCGCTGGGTCGTCGACGGCTCTGTTCGCAGCACGGTCGACGTCCGGTTCGGGTCCGCCGAGCTGCCGACCCGCGAGGGGCAGTTCTCGGTCTACCGGAAGTCCCGCGACCACGTGTCCTCGCTCTACGACACCTCGATGCCGTTCGCGATGTTCTTCTCCGGGGGCCAGGCCGTGCACTACTCGCCCGACTTCGCTGCGAACGGCTACAACGGCGCCTCGCACGGCTGCGTGAACGTGCGCGACTACTCCGCCATCGCCGCCCTGTACGACCAGGTTCCGATCGGCGCGAAGGTGATCGTCTACCGCTCCTGACCAGCGGCCCGGCGACCACACGGAGGCATGCATGACTGATGAGCCGAAACCATTCGAGGTCCACGAGTCCGGGGCGCTGCTGCACGGGACGAAGGCAGACCTCGCCGTGGGCGACGTGTTGACACCGGGACGCCGGTCGAACTTCGGCGGAGGCCGTACGGCGAACCATGTCTACGTAACGGCCACCTTGGACGCCGCGGTGTGGGGCGCTGAGCTCGCGGCGGGCTCGGGTCTCGGCCGCATCTACGTCGTGGAGCCGATGGGTGCACTGGAGGACGATCCCAACCTGACGGACAAGAAGTTCCCCGGCAACCCGACCCGGTCCTATCGCACTCGCGAGCCGGTGCGGGTCATCGGCGAGCTCACGGAGTGGGTAGGACATCCGCCCGAGCAGTTACAGGCCATGCGAGACAGCCTCGCCGACTTGGAACGCCAGGGCCTCGCCGTCATCGACGACTGAGAGGTCACCTAGCTCCCCTCAAATCCCCGAAATCGACTCAAGCCGCATCCGCCAGGCCACCGCCTTGCGAGACCCGAACTCAGCCCCCCGGCGGCGTGTACGACGGAGAGGCCTGGGCCCCGGCGTCGACCTCCTCGGGCGTGACGAGCACCGTCGTTGTGGCGTTCACCGCCCCGGCGGAGTTGACGATCAAGGACACGGCGACTGCGGCGGCCTGGTCGGGCAGGTCCACGACGACGACGAAGTCGAAGTCACCGAAGGCGAAGTAGAACGACTCGAGGCTGCCCCCGACCGACTCCGCGAGCGTGCGGACCGCATCGACGCGGGCGGTTCCCCCCTTGCCGGCAACGCCCTTGACGCCCTCGGGCGTGTACCGACCTGTGATGAGGTACTTCGGCATCAGGACTCCCCTCCCGGCGACCGCTCAAGAGACGGAGCCCCTGTGGTGGGACTCCGTGAACTGCCCCGGCTCGATCCCAACGTGGCACGGTCGACCTGAGCGCAGCAATAGCCCGAACTCGCGGTCGACGCCCGTCCATGCGGGACGCTGGACTGCGCCTATCCGCGCGCCCGGTCAGCCTCGGCCTTCGCCTCGTTGGCCGCGGCCCTGGCGGTGGCAGCAGCCCGCGCCGCCTCGGCCTCGATCGCCTGCGGCCGCGCCACGGGCCCGACCTCTCCGGCTGTCGAGCTCCCTTCGCGGGGCGAGGGGATCCTGGGGGCTTCCTCCGAAGCCTGCCCACCCCGGTCCGAAGCGAAGGCCGACGTCACCGTCTTCACCGCCTCGGTGAGCTCCCCGGGAATCACGAAGTACCCGTTGCCGTGCTCGGCGAGGCGCGGGAGCATCTCGAGGTACTTGTAGGCCAGCACCTTCGGGTCGGCGTCGTTGGCGTGCACCGACTGGAAGACCCGCTCGAGCGCCTTCGCCTCGCCGTCGGCCTCGAGGATCATCGCCTGCTGGCGGCCCTCGGCCTCGAGGATCAGCTTGTTGCGGGTGCCCTCCGCGGTGAGGATCAGCGCCTGCCGCTCACCCTCGGCGTGCAGGATCACCGCCCGCTTGTCGCGTTCGGCCCGCATCTGCTTCTCCATGGCTTCCTTGATGCTCGTCGGCGGGTCGATCGCCTTGATCTCCACGCGGTTCACCCGGATCCCCCACTTCCCAGTGGCCTCGTCGAGGACGTCGCGCAGCCTGGTGTTGATGGTCTCGCGGGAGGTCAGGGTGCTCTCGAGGTCCATCGAGCCGATCAGGTTGCGCAGCGTGGTGACGGTGAGCTGGTCGATCGCCTGCAGGTAGTCGGCCACCTCGTACGCGGCGGCCCGCGGGTCGGTGATCTGGTAGTAGAGGACCGCGTCGATCGCGACCACCAGGTTGTCCTCGGTGATCACCGGCTTCGGGTCGGACGAGTAGACGTGCTCGCGGACGTCGAGCTTGGTGTTCACGCGGTCCACCATCGGGATGATCAGGTTCAGGCCCGGTTGCAGGGTCTTCTGATAGCGGCCGAACCTCTCGATGTTGTACCGCCGTGCCTGCGGAACGATCCGGACCGTCGATGCCACCAGGAAGGCGACGAGGGCGGCGAGGATCGCGATCGGAATCAACAGTTCCATCGTGCTCATCCTTCGGTGGGTTTGGGCTCGGGCAGCGGCTCACGCGGATGTACGAGTGCGGTAGCGCCGTCGATCTCGAACACGTCGACGCGCACTCCGGGTGGGATCACCAGGTCCTCGTCGTACGGACGCGCCGACCAGTCCTCTCCGGACAGATGCACGATCCCGCCGGTCGCGCTGACTTCGCGGGTGACCAGGGCCGTCCGGCCGACCAACGCGTAGCTGCCTTCGCGGGACGCCGGCGGGAGCGCGAGCTGTCGCTTCGCGATCGGCCTGACCGCCACGAGACCGGTGCCGCTCGCGAGCGCGAAGACGAGAAGCTGGATGGGCACCGAGGCCCCGAGGCCGGCCACGACCGCGGTGACGATGGCTGCACCCGCCAGTAGGCCGAACACCAGTGTCAGCGTGAAGAACTCCGCCACGCCGAGGAGAGCCGCTGCTGCCAGCCAGACCAACCACCACATGAGATCACCAACCATTGGGGATGTAGCTTCGAGCGTACTGCGGCCCCAATACGGCACCCCGGGGATCCGCGCCGGGGGCCGTGATGCGGACGAGGCGTGAACTGTTCCCTGGTCGGTCGTAGCATGACGGGCGTAGGCCAACCGAGACTCAGACCAAGGGACCACCACCCACGGTTCCCGCGGAAAGTAGGCAGAGCGTGACCAAACAGGTCAAGCAGCTCGACCGTGTGATCATTCGCTTCGCAGGCGACTCCGGCGACGGCATGCAGCTCACCGGTGACCGCTTCACCCAGGAGACGGCCACCTTCGGCAACGACCTCTCGACGCTGCCCAACTTCCCGGCCGAGATCCGGGCCCCTCAGGGCACCCTGCCGGGTGTCTCGTCGTTCCAGGTGCACTTCGCGGACCACGACATCCTCACGCCCGGCGACGCCCCCGACGTACTGGTGGCGATGAACCCGGCCGCGCTCAAGGCGAACCTCGCCGACCTGAAGAAGGGCGCCATCGTGATCGTGGACAGCCACGACTTCACGACGCGCAATCTGAACAAGGCCGGCTACACCGAGAACCCCCTCGAGACCGACGCGCTCGCCGAGTACGACGTGCACGCGTTCGAGCTGACCGACATGACCGTCGAGGCCGTCTCCGAGTTCGGCCTGTCGCGCAAGGACGCCAGCCGTGCGAAGAACATGTTCGCGCTCGGGCTGCTCTCCTGGATGTACGGGCGCCCGACCGAGTCGACGATCTCGTTCCTGGAGCGCCGCTTCGCCAAGGCGCCGGACATCCGCGACGCGAACGTGACGGCGTTCCGGGCCGGCTGGTACTTCGGTGAGACCACCGAGGCGTTCGCCATCCAGTACGAGATCAAGCCCGCCCCGATGGCCACCGGCACCTACCGCAACATCACGGGCAACCTGGCGCTCTCCTACGGGTTGATCGCCGGCGCCTCGCAGGCGGACCTGCCGTTGTTCCTCGGGTCGTACCCGATCACGCCGGCGTCCGACATCCTGCACGAGCTCAGCAAGCACAAGCGGTTCGGCGTCACGACGTTCCAGGCCGAGGACGAGATCGCCGGCATCGGCGCCGCGCTCGGCGCTGCGTTCGGCGGCGCGCTAGGGGTCACCACGACGTCCGGCCCGGGCATCGCGCTGAAGTCGGAGACGATCGGCCTCGCGGTGATGATGGAGCTGCCGCTGCTCGTCGTCGACGTGCAGCGCGGCGGCCCGTCGACCGGACTGCCGACCAAGACCGAGCAGGCCGACCTGCTGCAGGCGATGTTCGGCCGGAACGGCGAGGCACCGGTGCCGATCGTGGCGCCGCAGTCGCCCGCCGACTGCTTCGACGCCGCGCTCGAGGCGACCCGGATCGCGGTCACCTACCGGACGCCGGTGATGCTGCTCTCCGACGGCTACCTCGCCAACGGTTCGGAGCCCTGGCAGATCCCCGACGTCGACGAGCTGCCCCCGATCGACCCGGACTTCGCCACGGAGCCGAACCACACCAACGCGAAGGGCGAGCAGGAGTTCTGGCCGTACCTGCGCGACGACGAGACGCTCGCGCGGCCGTGGGCGATCCCCGGCACCAAGGGGCTCGAGCACCGGATCGGCGGTCTGGAGAAGGGCGACGGCCACGGCAACATCTCGTACGAGCCGGCCAACCACGAGCTGATGGTCCGCACCCGGCAGGCCAAGGTCGAGGCGATCGCAGCCTCGTTGCCGCCGCTGGAGGTCGACGACCCGAGCGGCGATGCCCGGGTGCTGGTGCTCGGCTGGGGGTCGACGTACGGCCCGATCGGTGCGGCCGTACGGCAGGTCCGCGACCGCGGGCTGCACGTGGCCCAGGCGCACCTGCGCCATCTCAATCCGTTCCCCCGCGACCTCGGAGACATTCTGAAGCGATACGACGCCGTGCTGGTGCCGGAGATGAACCTCGGCCAGCTGTCGATGCTGCTGCGTGCCCGCTACCTCGTCGATGTCGTGGGCTACAACCACGTGCGCGGCCTGCCGCTGCGGGCCGCCGAGCTCGCCGACGCCGTCACCGAGCTGATCGAGCACACCGCAGCCCAGGACACGACCGTCGAGTCCGAGGAGATCTTCCAGTGACCGAGACCGAGCTTCCGTTCCCCGGCCTGCGCGGCGTCCCCGCCGCCGAGGAGCCGCAGAACCGCAAGGAGTTCACCTCCGACCAGGAGGTCCGCTGGTGCCCGGGTTGCGGCGACTACGCCGTGCTCGCTGCGGTCCAGGGCTTCCTCCCGGACCTGAAGCTGAAGCGCGAGAACATCGTCTTTGTCTCCGGGATCGGCTGCTCGTCGCGGTTCCCCTACTACCTCGACACCTACGGCATGCACTCGATCCACGGGCGCGCGCCGGCCATCGCGACCGGGCTGGCGACGTCGCGTGAAGACCTCTCGGTGTGGGTCGTCACCGGGGATGGCGACGCGCTCTCCATCGGTGGCAACCACCTGATCCACGCGCTGCGCCGCAACGTGAACATGACGATCCTGCTGTTCAACAACCGGATCTACGGCCTCACCAAGGGGCAGTACTCGCCGACGTCCGAGCCGGGCAAGGTCACCAAGTCCACGCCGATGGGCTCGGTGGACACCCCGTTCAACCCGGTCTCGCTGGCCCTCGGCGCCGAGGCGACGTTCGTGGCGCGCACCATCGACTCCGACCGCAAGCACCTCACCGCCGTGCTGTCGGCCGCCGCCGCCCACCGCGGGACGTCGCTGGTGGAGATCTACCAGAACTGCCCGATCTTCAACGACGGCGCGTTCGACTCGATCAACAAGAAGGCGACCGGCGACGGCGACTCCGACGGTGGCGTAATCCCGCTCGAGCACGGGCAGCCGATCCGGTTCGGCGTGCCCGACGAGAACGGCGTCACGCCGCGCGGCGTCGTCCGCGACCCAGCCTCGGGCGCGCTGCGGGTGGTCGACGCCGCTGACGTCGAGGAGTCCGACCTGCTGGTGCACGACGCTCACGCCGACGACCCGACCACGGCGTTCGCGCTGTCGCGGCTCACCGACGCCGGGGTGCTGCACCGGGCGCCGATCGGGATCTTCCGCCAGGTCGACCGGCCGACGTACGACGACCAGGCGCGCGACCAGGTGCGGATCGCCAGCGAGGGCACCGGCGACCGCCGGTCTGCGCTCGCCGGGCTGCTCGCCAGCGGTGACACCTGGACCGTCGCCTGACCAGCCCGGAGACATCGCGCGGGTTCGTGCTGGGGGCCGCGGCCTACACGATGTGGGGGCTGTTCCCCCTGTACTGGCCCCTGCTCGAGCCGGCCGGCGCGGTAGAGATCCTCGCGCACCGCGTCGCCTGGTCGACCGTCACCATGGTGGCGCTGGTGTTCGCCGTACGACGGTCCGGGAGCCTGCGTCGGCTGCTGGCCGACCCGCGCACCCGCACGATCCTGGTGCTCGGCGCCGGAGTCATCGCGATCAACTGGGGCACCTACATCTGGGGCGTCAACAACGGGCACGTCGTCGAGACCTCCCTCGGCTACTTCATCAACCCGCTGGTGACCGTGCTGATGGGCGTGGTGATCCTCGGCGAACGGCTCCGCCCCCTGCAGTGGACTGCGCTCGGCCTGGCCGGGCTCGCCGTCGTCGGGCTCACCGTGGAGCTGGGGCGGCCGCCCTGGGTGGCGCTGATCCTGGCGTTCTCGTTCGGCAGCTACGGGCTGGCCAAGAAGAAGGCGAACGCCGGCGCTGTCGAGAGCCTCACCTTCGAGACGATGGTGCTGGCCCCGGTCGCGATTGCCTACATCGGCTTCCTGACGCTGACCGGTTCGTCGGAGTTCGGCGTCAACGGGCTGGGGCACATGGCGCTGCTCGCGCTGACGGGCGTCGTGACTGCGATCCCGCTGATCTGCTTCGGTGCTGCGGCGACCCGGGTGTCCATGACGACTCTGGGCCTGCTCCAGTACCTGGCCCCGACGTTTCAGTTCGCCCTGGGCGTCTTCCTCTTCCACGAGCCGATGCCGCCGATGCGCTGGCTCGGCTTCGCGCTGGTCTGGGTGGCGCTGGTGATCTTCACGGCCGAGGCGATCAACCACCGGCGTCGCCAGCTCCGGCTCGCAACCGAGGCGTCGGCCCTCTGACGGTCACCAGCCGTTAACCCGGGTGCTACCTGGGTCCGCCTTTGCTCTGCTATCCCTTCCTACGGCATATGCACCCTTACCGTAGGAGTGCACATGGCACGTCGTCTTCTCCCCCTGCTCTCGACAGGTCCCCATGGTTCGCGTAGCCACCTGACCTGCCAGTACCGCTGCGGCAACGCGTGCGACCAGCCGATCCCGAACACGACGGGGCACCCGCACGTCCAGGACGTCGTCGCCGGAGCCATGGCCCGCCGCTCCGTTCTCAAGGCCGGTGCCGGCGCGCTCGTCGTCTCCGGGCTGGCCCAGGCCGCCACCGCAGCCCCTGCCGCCGCGCGCCCCGGATCGACCCGGGGTCCGAAGGGAACGCCCCTGGGCGCCGCCGACTTCACGCCGGTGGCGCCGAACGTCGCCGACCAGGTGACCACCGCGGACGGCTTCACCAGCGACGTCGTGATGAGTTGGGGTGACCCGGTGCTCCCGGACGCGCCGGCCTTCGACGTACGCCGCCAGAGCCCCGAGGCCGCGGCGAAGCAGTTCGGCTACAACTGCGACTACGTGGGCGTGCTGCCGCTGACCCGCGACCGGGCGCTGCTCGTGGTGAACCACGAGTACACCGACGAGCAGCTGATGTTCCCTACGGGTCTGTACGACGACGTCACGGTCAAGAAGATCGCGATGGCCTCGCACGGGATGTCGGTCGTGGAGATCCGGCGCGGCGCCCGGCCGGGATCGTGGCGGCCGGTGCCGGTCCGCAGCACGCGGCTGAACCGCCGCGTCACCATGAACACCCGCTTCGAGGTCGACGGTCCGGCGGCAGGCGACCCCCGACTCCGGACCAGCGCCGACCCGTCGGGGCGTCGCGTGCTCGGCACGATGAACAACTGCGCCGGCGGCACCACCCCGTGGGGCACCGTGCTGTCGGGCGAGGAGAACTTCAACGGCTACTTCGACGCCTCCGGGCCGCTCGACGCGCGGTACGCCGCGTCGTACGCGCGCTACGGCGGTCACCGGCAAGGGCCGCGGCTGGAAGGACGCCGACCCGCGCTTCGACCTGACCACGGAGCCGCACGAGCCGTTCCGCTTCGGCTGGATCGTCGAGATCGACCCGTACGACCCGAAGTCGACGCCGCGCAAGCACTCGATGCTCGGCCGCTTCAAGCACGAGGGCGCCAACGTCACGATCGCGCGCGACGGCCGCGCGGTCGCCTACATGGGCGACGACGAGCGCGGCGACTACCTCTACAAGTTCGTCTCCGCCGACAAGTTCGACCCGCGCGAGACGCAGCAGGCGCGGCGGCACAACCTGACGCTGCTCACCAAGGGCACGCTCTACGTCGCGCGCCTGACCGGTGACGGCACCGAGGACGGCGTCTACGACGGCACCGGCGAGTGGCTCCCACTGACGAGCCACGAGACGTCGTACGTCGACGGGATGAGCGTCGCCGACGTCCTGATCGACACCCGGCTCGCAGCCGACAAGGTCGCGCCGACCCGGATGGACCGGCCCGAGGACGTGCAGCCGAACCCGGTCAACGGCAAGATCTACTGCGCGCTGCACCAACAACAAGGACCGCGGCACCAAGCACCCCGTCGACGAGGCGAACCCGCTGGCCAGCAGCATGGTCCGTTCCAGCCTGGACGCCCCGCTCACCCCGGCAAGCGGCAACCGGAACGGGTACGTGCTCGAGCTGACCGAGACCGGCGGCGACCACACGCGGCACGAAGTTCGCCTGGGACCTGATGTTGGTCTGCGGCGACCCGGCAGGCTCCGGAGACCTACTTCGCCGGCTTCCCGAAGGAGCAGGTCAGCCCGATCAGCTGCCCGGACAACGTCGCGTTCGACCGGCAGGGCAACCTGTGGATCTCGACGGACGGCAACGCCCTGGGCTCCAACGACGGCCTGTTTCGAGTGCCCGTCAGCGGGACCGAGCGCGGCAAGGTGCAGCAGTTCCTCACCGTCCCGGTCGGAGCAGAGACGTGCGGACCGCTGGTCAGCGACGACCAGCTCACGGTCTTCATCGCGGTGCAGCACCCGGGCGAGGTCGACGGCGCCACCTTCGAGAACCCGGCCAGCACGTGGCCGCACACCCACAACTTCCCGCGTCCCTCGGTGGTGGCTGCCTACGCCGGCTGACGAGATCAGCACGCGAGCACCAGCTCAGAGAGGTGTCGTTCAGCCCGGACTGGCCAAGCCCGGGCACCCGATGTCCCGGTGGGTCTGGTGCTCGCGACCGATACGCATGGCCGGTCGGTGTCGTGGTCGCGACGGCGTGCCTGGTCCCGGACTCGTAGTCCGGGCCGGCACGCCAGCCGGGCCCCTGTTTCGCGTAGTTGCACTGCTCGCACAGCCCCTGGCCGTTCTCACTGCTCGTGGGGCCGCCGTCCCGATGCTGGGCGATGTGGTCGGCGTGCCGGATCGGCGCATCGCACCAGGGAGTCCGACATCGCTGGTCGCGAGCCACCAACACCTCACGGAGACTCCGTCCGAAGCGACGGGTCCGCGCGTCGGCTGCCAGTAGCTCGCCCGTCGTCGGGTGCGTGTAGAGCCGTCGTACCCAGACCTCGGCGTCCGTGCCTCGCAGTAGGTCACGCACCCAGCCCGCCGGGACGCTGCCGTAGCCGACGAGGTGGGCGGGCTCGTCGTCACCCGCGAGCAGCGACCGATCGGTCATCACCAGCTGGAGGGAGATGCCGCGCACTGCTGATGAGCGCGGCCCGCTGTCGCCTGGCGAGCCGTCTGCCGGCGATGAGCCATTCCGCCCGTTCATGTCTGCCTCGGCCCACGTGGTGGGGCGAGTAGTCGCGCGCGCGGCCTCCGACTGGGCGGCAAGCGCTGCGACGAGGGCGTCGGCCATCACCTGGCCCTTCGACCGGGGATCACCGGTCGCTCGCGCCGCGTCCGCCGCTCGGGTGAGAGCGGCCAGGCAGGCCACGCCCTCGGCCACCGGGAGCAGGGCAGTCAGGTAGCTCATCGTGTCCGGAGCCGGGCGCAGGGTGACGTTTCGTTGGCTGACTGCGCGGCGTGCTCGCTCGGTCGCCGCGTGCGGATCGAGACGGTAGGCCACCTTCTTGGCCGCTGCCACGAGCTCACGATCGCCCATCTGCGCGAGTGATGCCAAAACAGCGGGACCGGCCAGCTCGCGGTCGACCACCGCGCGGTGTGCGCGCTCCAGGTACGCGGTCTCGCGCACCATCAGGGTCGCCCGCCACTCGCTGAGCAGCCCGAGGGTCAGCGCCGACAGCGTGTGCGGCATCTCCCTCGCCAATGCCTTCGCGACCCCGAGATGACGCCCGCCCTTGAACGCGGACTCGCGCCTGGCCAGCGCCACCTGCTCAGCAACACCGCGCCCTAGTCGCGAGGCCGGCGCCCCCGCAGCCGCCTGCTGCTCGCGCTGCGACGTGTCGAAGTCCGAGGCGACCCGAGCCTGCGCCGCAGCGGCCGCGCTCTTCAGGTCCTCGAGCGCGCGGAGCAGGTCGATCCGCTCCGCATCAGGCGCATCGCGGTCCACGCGGGCGAGCTGCCTCGCCCACTCCTTGACCGTCGTACTGCCCGAGAACGCCTCCATGGAAAGACGCTACGGGTGACCACCGACAGTTTTGGGCCGAGCGGACAGCGGCAGAACCCCCTGGGAATCCTCCGCGGGCTACAGGATTGCCAGCTTGTGAAAGGGGCTCGTGATGCGCACCGTCTGCGTGCGGAAGTCGACCGTGACCGCGGCCGCTTCCGCTCCGATGACGCGACCCATGCCGTACGAGTCGTGATTGACCAGGTCGCCGCACTCGAACTGCTCGATGACCGGCTCGGGGTCAGGCTGGAAGGGGCTGTTGGCGAGATGGCGCCGCCGCGCGGGCAAGGTTGTCATTACTGCCAGTATGTACCTCTGATGGCTGGGGAAGAAGTCCGCCCAAGCGTTCAGATCCGGGCGTTCAGAACCTGGGAGATACCATCTGCGCGTGGCGAACCCAGGGGATGCGAGGACCGTTCGTGGCGCTTTGGGACGCGGCGTCCTGCGCCTGATCCTCCTCGTCGGCCTCGCGCTGCTGGCAATGTCGTGGGCGGGGCCTGATGAGCCCATCGGCAACCGCCGCCTTCTTTGGGGCCTGGCGGGCTTGCTCCTCGTGGTTGCTGCTTGGGGTCTGGCGGAGACTGCGCGTGAGGTGAAACGAGTTGCCCAGCGCCACTGAGCCGGTCGGCGCACGTGGCCCCCTACTTCTACGTCCCTGACCGCCCGCTCATCGGCATGACCGGTCAGCGGCTGATGATGACGCCAGGCGCGCTAGAAGCCGCCACCACCACCACCGTCTTCCCCCCTGCTCGAGGGAGGGACGCGGTTGTCATGACCACTTTGTAGCTGTACTTGCCGCAGCGTCCGCACTCGTGCCAACGCGCGCCGGCGTTCACGCGTGTCACCCACGTGTGGATACCGAACCGGCAGCGTAGTGACCTGCCTTGCTGACTCTGACGCATCGTCGCCCTCCTCGGCCCGAGGCTATCGGCCCAGGTTGTGTCCAGCCTCGGTAAGCCCTCGGGGCCTACCGCACTCCGGGCGAATGGTGTCAGGCAGTACGGGTCGCGACGACCTCGGCGAAGGCGTCGAGGGCCTCGCGGACCGGCGAGCCCTCGGGCAGCACCCGCAGCAGCTCGCGGGCCTCGTCCGCGCGCTCGAGGACGTAGGCACGCGCCTCGTCCATCGCTGGGTGCTTGCGCAGCAGGTCGAGAGCCTCGGAGTGCAGCGCGTCGTCGGTCAGGTCTGCGTCGAGGAGTTCCAAGAGCCGCGCGTCGGCCGGGTCCGTGGAGCGGCGAGCAAGCAGCACCGGAAGCGTGGGGACACCCTCACGAAGGTCGGTGCCCGGCGTCTTCCCCGACTCCTCCGACTCGCTCGCGATGTCGAGGATGTCGTCGGAGAGCTGGAACGCCGACCCGATCTTCTCGCCGTACACGGTCAGCGCCTGCTCGACCTCGAGCGGAGCGCCCGCGAACCGGGCGCCGTACCGGGCCGAGGTGGCGATGAGCGAGCCGGTCTTGCCGGCCACGACACGCAGGTAGTGCTCGAGCGGATCGGAGTCGCCGGGGCCGAGCGTCTCGAGGATCTGGCCCTCGACGAGCCGGGTGAACGTCTCCGCCTGGATCTTGACCGCCTCGGCACCCAGCCGCGCCGTGAGCTCGGACGACTTCGAGAACAGGAAGTCGCCGGTGAGGATCGCGACGAGGTTGTCCCAGCGCGCGTTCGCCGACTCCGCGCCTCGCCGCAGCGCGGCCTCGTCCATCACGTCGTCGTGGTACAGCGACGCCAGGTGCGTCAGCTCGACGACGCAGGCCGAGGTGACGACGCCGTCGGCGCTCGGGTTACCCGTCTCCGCTGCCAAGAGCACCAGCAGCGGCCGGAACCGCTTGCCACCGGCCTGCATCAGGTGCCGGGCTGCCTCGGTGACGAACGACGCCTCGCTCTGGATCGCGTCCTCGAGCTCGGCTTCGACCTCGGCCATCCGGAGACGCAGCCGCTCCTCGAGCTCGGAGTCGAGGATCGGCAGCGCCAGTGAGGAGGCGGCTGGGGAGGTCACGCGGGTTGCTCCTAGGTCAGGCGGGGTGTCAGCGGATGAACTGTCCGGCGGTCGCCGCGAGGTCGAGGATCGGCCCCGGAACGATGCCCAGGGCTGCCGTCGCAGCGAATGCCACTGCGATCACGATAGTCGTCAGGATGCTGGGCATCACCACCGTGGGGCCCTCGCCGACCGGCTCGGAGAAGTACATCAGCACGATCACGCGGACGTAGAAGAACGCCGCCACCGCGCTGAGCAGCACCGCCACCACGACGAGCGGCCACGCGCCACCGGCAACGGCGGACGTGAAGACCGCCCACTTGCCGGTGAATCCGCTGGTCAGCGGGATGCCCGCCATCGCCAGCAGGAAGAACGCGAAGACACCCGCCACGACCGGCGACTCCTTGCCCAGTCCGGCCCAGCGCGAGAGGTGGTTCGCCTCGCCGCTGCCGTCCCGGACGACCGTGACGACCGCGAAGGCGCCGACCGTCATGAAGCCGTACGTCACCAGGTAGAAGAGCACCGCCTGCAGCGAGGTGATCTCGTTGCTGCCCGGGTCGGCGACCGTGTGCAGGCCGACGAACCCGGTGAGCAGGAACCCGGCGTGCGCGATCGACGAGTACGCGAGCATCCGCTTGATGTCGGCCTGGGTCAGCGCCAGGACGCTGCCGACCGCCATCGTCAGGATCGCGATCACCCAGATCATGGGCGTCCAGTCCCAGCGCGCGCCGCCGAATCCGACGTAGAACAGGCGGAGCAGCGCACCGAACGCCGCGACCTTGGTGACCGCTGCCATGAAGGCCGTCACCGCGGTGGGGGCGCCCTGGTAGACGTCGGGAGTCCAGGCGTGGAACGGCGCCGCGCCGACCTTGAAGAGCAGCCCGACGGACATCATGCCGATGCCGGCGAGGAGCAGCGCGTCGGATCCGATGCGCCCGGAGATGGCCTCACTGATGTCGCCGAGCTGCATCGAGCCGGCGTACCCGTAGACCAGCGCGATGCCGTAGATGAAGAACCCGGACGAGAAGGCCCCGAGCATGAAGTACTTCAGCGCTGCCTCCTGGCTGAGCAGGCGACGACGGCGCGCCAGACCACAGAGCAGGTAGAGCGGCAGCGACAGGATCTCGAGCGCCACGAACATCGTCAGCAGGTCGTTCGACGCCGGGAAGAGCATCATGCCCGCCACGGCGAACATCATCAGCGGGAAGACCTCGGTGTGCTCGAGCCCCTTGGTGGAGGCCTCGCGCTCGGCGGCCGTGCCGGGCAGCGCAGCCGCCTGCCCCGCGAACGCGGTCACGCCGGCCTCGAGGTGACGCTCCGCGAAGAGGAAGACGCTGATCAGCGACAGCACCAGCACCGTGGCCCAGATGAAGATCGTCGGACCGTCGACCGCGATCGCGCCCTCGGCGGCGATCGACCCGAATCCGGCGGAGTCACCCAGCGGCTGAAGGTCGCCTGCGACCCAGACGGTGGCCACGAACGCGGCCACGATGCCGCCGATGGCGAGCAGCGTCTGGATCAGGTACCGGCGCGGCCGCGGGGCGAACGCCTCCACGAGGACACCGGCCACCGCGACACCGAACATGATGAGCAGCGGCGACAGCAGGCTGTACTCGATGCTGGGCTTCGAGAACTCCCCAGCGGTCTCGGCGAACTGGGCGATCACTGGTGGGGCTCCTCTTCAGCGTCCGAGGCGTTGCCGGCGGAGGCGGGTACGGCGGGCTCCGGGTCGGTGACCCCGATCTGCTCGAGCGTGTCTCCGACTGCCGGGTTGATGATGTCGGTCAGCGGCTTCGGGAAGAAGCCGAGCACCACGATCAGCAGCAGCAGCGGGGCCAGGGAACTGACCTCACGCACGTTCAGGTCCTTCATCCCCACGAGCTCGGGCCGGGTCGGGCCGGTCATCGTGCGTTGGTACATGAGCAGGATGTACAGGGCCGCCAGCACGATGCCGAGCACGGCGAAGGCGGCGTACCACCAGTTGTAGGCGAACGTGCCGACCAGCACCAGGAACTCAGAGATGAACGGCGACAGGCCCGGAAGCGACAGCGACGAGAGCCCCGCCACCAGGAACGTTCCGGCGAGCACGGGCGCGACCTTCTCCGCGCCTCCGAAGTCGCTGATCAGCTGCGAACCGCGCCGCTTGATCAGGAACCCGGTGACCAGGAAGAGCGCTGCCGTCGACAGACCGTGGTTGAACATGTACAGCGTCGAGCCGGTCTGGCCGTAGCTGTTCAGCACGAAGATGCCCATCACGATGAAGCCGAAGTGCGACACCGACGTGAATGCGATCAGGCGCGGGATGGAGTTCTGGCCGATCGCCGCGAGGGCGCCGTACAGCACGCTGATCACCGCGAGGACCAGCACCACGGGCGTGGCCCACTGCGACGCCTCGGGGAAGAGCCCCAGGCAGAAGCGGATCATGCCGAACGTGCCGATCTTGTCCAGGATGCTGACCAGCAGCACCGAGGTGCCGGGGGTCGCTTCGGCCGCCGCTGTCGGCAGCCAGGTGTGCACCGGGAACATCGGGGCCTTGATCGCGAAGGCGATGAAGAAGCCGAGGAAGAGCCAGCGGCCGATGCCCGCGTCGAGCTCGGCCGTGATCGGCGCGAGCTCGGTGAGCAGGTACGTCGGCCCGACCTCGCTGTCAGCCGAGACGACATACAGGCCGACGACCGACGCCAGCATCAGCAACCCGCCGAGCAGCGAGAAGAGCAGGAACTTCACTGCGGCGTACGCGCGCTTGGGTCCGCCGAAGCCACCGATCAGGAAGTAGATCGGGATCAGCGTGGCCTCGAAGAGGACGTAGAACAGGAAGACGTCCATCGCCGCGAACACACCGATGGCGAGGCCTTCGAGGGCCAGCATCCAGGCGAAGAACGCGTTGACGCCCCAGCGCGTGGGCGAGGCACCGGTCGAGCGCAGCTCGGGGTCCGCGTCGTTCCAGGACGCCAGGATGACGACCGGCGCGAGGATCGCGGTGAGCAGCACCAGCGTGAGGCCGATGCCGTCGACACCGAGCGCGTAGTGGGCCCCGAAGGCGCGGATCCACTCGTGCTGCTCGACGAACTGGTAACGCTCACCGCCGACGTCGAAGCCGAGGCCGATGACGGCGACCACCAGCAGGGTCACCAGCGAGAACCCGAGCGCGACGCGCTTCGTCTGCTCGGCGTTCTCCGGTCCGCTCGGCAGCATCGCCACCACCGTCGCTCCGACGATGGGCAGCAGCATTGCCGCGGTCAACCAGGGAAAGTCAGTCACGAGGTAACCAGCCTTCTACGTGTACGAGCAGAGCAAAGTTCGAGCTGGTCGAGCTGTCCCCGGTGGTCGAGCTGTCCCCGGTGGTCGAGCTTGTCGAGACCACTCATGCCAGGTTCACCGCCAGCAGGGCCACCACGACCAGCAGGGCGCCAACGAGGACGGACAGGGCGTACGACCGGACGTAGCCGGTCTGGAACCGACGGAAGCGTGCCGACATGCCGGCGAACGCGGCTCCGGTGCCGTTGACGGTGCCGTCCACGGCCGCGTCGTCGAACGTGACCAGGCCGGTCACGAACCGGTTGCCGGGACGCATCAGGAGCTCTTCGTTCAGGGCGTCGCCATACAGGTCGGCACGGGCCGCCTTGGTGAACACCGAGACGTTCGCCGGCGCCACGCGGGGCACCGGGTTGCGTCCGACGGTCAGCCAGGCGATGCCGACACCGGCGGCGACGGTCAGCGTGATGATCGTGGTGATCACCAGCGGCGAGACGGCGAGCTCGTGGTGGCCGACCTCGCCGACGACCGGCGTGAGCCAGTCGGTGATCCATCCGCCGAGGAGCAGCAGACCGCCCAGCGCGGACAGCGCGGCGAGCACCATCAGCGGGATGGTCATGACGCGCGGCGACTCGTGCGGCTTCACGCCCTTCTCCCAGCGCTTCTCGCCGAAGAACGTCATCAGCATCAGCCGGGTCATGTAGAAGCCGGTGATACCCGCACCTGCGAGGGCCGCGAGCCCGACGATGAGGTTCTCGCCGAACGCCGCCTCGATGATCTTGTCCTTGGACCAGAAGCCCGAGAACCCGGGGAAGCCGATGATCGCGAGGTAGCCCATCGCGAAGGTCAGGAACGTCACGGGCACGAACTTCTGCAGCGCGCCGTAGTGGCGCATGTCGACGTCGTCGTCCATCGCGTGCATGACCGACCCGGCGCCGAGGAACATGTTGGCCTTGAAGAAGCCGTGCGTCAGCAGGTGGAAGATCGCGAACGCGTAGCCGTAGATGCCGAGCCCGGCCGCGAGCATCATGTAGCCGATCTGGCTCATCGTCGATCCGGCGAGCGCCTTCTTGATGTCGTCCTTCGCGCAACCGATGACCGCACCCCAGAGGAGCGTCACGGCACCGACGATGACGACCGCGGTCTGCGCGACCTCGGTGAACTCGAAGATGAAGTTCGACCGGACCACGAGGTAGACACCCGCGGTGACCATGGTCGCGGCGTGGATCAGGGCCGACACCGGGGTCGGGCCCTCCATGGCGTCGAGCAGCCAGGACTGCAGCGGCACCTGAGCCGACTTGCCGCAGGCCGCGAGCAGGAAGAGCAGGCCGAGCGCGGTCATCGTGCCCTGGCCGGCTTCGCTGGAGACCGCCGAGATGCCGGCGAACGCCGTGGTGCCGAACGTCGCGAACGCGAGCATCGTGCCGAGCGCCATCCCGATGTCACCGACACGGTTCACGACGAAGGCCTTCTTGGCGGCGACCGCCGCGGAGGGCTTGTGCTGCCAGAAGCCGATCAGCAGGTATGACGCCAGGCCGACGCCCTCCCAGCCCAGGAACACGCCGAGGTAGTTGTCGGCGAGCACCAGCACCAGCATCGAGGCGACGAACAGGTTCAGGTAGCCGAAGAAACGGGCGCGACGAGCGTCGTGCTCCATGTAGCCGACCGAGTAGAGGTGGATCAGGGAACCGACACCGGTGATCAGCAGCAGGAAGAGCGCGGACAGCGGGTCGTAGAGGAGCGAGGCCTCGACCTGGAAGCTGCCGGCGTCCACCCACGTGTAGAGGTGCTGGCCGATCGAGCGGTCGTCGGCGTCACGGCCGAGCAGCGCGAAGAACGCCGCCAGGCTGAGCGCGAACGAGCCGGCCACGGTGCCGACGCCGAGCAGGTGCGCCCACGCCTTGGTGCGGGCCTCGCCGCCGAGCAGGATCACCGCTGCACCCAGGGCGGGCAGCGCGATGATCAGCCAGAGCAGCGAGAAGACGCCGTCGGCGGCTGCGGGGTCGATGATCGGAACGGTGTGCCCGCCGGTGCCCTCGGCGGCCGAGGGCAGGAACACGGCTGATGCGGTCAACGCAACGCTCCTTAGTACTTCAGCAGGCTCGCGTCGTCGACCGAGGCCGACCTGCGAGTCCGGAAGATGGTCATGATGATCGCGAGCCCGACGACGACCTCGGCCGCGGCGACGACCATGACGAAGAAGGCCGCGACCTGCCCGTCGAGGTTGCCGTGCACGCGGGCGAAGGTGACGAGAGCCAGGTTGCTGGCGTTCAGCATCAGCTCCACGCACATGAACACGACGATGGCGTTACGGCGGGTGAGCACCCCGACGCAGCCGATCGTGAACAGGATCGCGGAGAGGGCGAGGAACGGAGTGGCGTCGCTCATGCCTGGTCCTTCCCCTCGTCGTCGGTGGTCGAGCTGTCCCCGGTGGTCGAGCTGTCCCCGGTGGTCGAGCTGTCCCCGGAGGTCGAGCTGTCCCCGGTGGTCGAGCTTGTCGAGACCTCACCCAGGTCACGCCTGAGCTGGTCGATGTCGTCGGCCAGCGCGGGGGCCGACCGGATGGTGCCACGCGCGGCGAGCACCCGGGAGACCGAGTCGGGCGCCGGCGTCCCGTCCGGCAGCAGTGCCGGGGTGTCGACGGCGTTGTGCCGGGCGTACACACCGGGCGCAGGGAGCGGCCCCAGCGGCTTGCCGTGCTCGACGTAGTCGCGCATCCGCTGAGCGGCGAGCTCGCCCTGCGTCGGCTTCGGCGTGAGCCGCTCGCGGTGCGCGAGCACCATCGCACCGATCGCCGCCGTGATCAGCAGCGCGCTGGTGGCCTCGAAGGCGAAGACGTAGTCGGAGAACAGCAGCTGGGCCAGGCCCTGCACGTTGCCCTCGCGGTTGGCCGCCTCGAGCCCGGTGATCAGACCGACCGAGACCTGGGAGACGCCCAGCACCAGCAGCAGGCCGAAGAGCAGGCCCACGACCGAGGCCATCAGGCGCTGTCCCTTGATCGTCTCGACCACCGAGTCGGAGGCGTCGACGCCGACCAGCATGAGGACGAAGAGGAAGAGCATCAGGATGGCGCCGGTGTAGACGACGATCTGCACGGCGAAGAGGAACGGCGCGTCCTGCACGGCGTACAGGATCGCGAGCCCGATCATCACGATCGCGAGCAGCAGCGCAGCGTGCACTGCCTTGCGCGCGAACAGCACCCCGAGGGCGGCCGCCACCATCAGCGGGGCGAGGAACCAGAAGGTCAGCACTGGGTCAGCCCTCGCTCTCGTGACGGTGCTCGGACTGCTTGGGGATCCCGGCGGACTGCGGGCTGAAGCTGCCCCGGTAGTAGTCGCCCTCGTCCTCGCCGAGGAGCATCGCGTGCGGCGGCTCCTCCATACCGGGCAGCAGCGGAGCCAGCAGGTCCTGCTTCTCGTAGATGAGGTCGGCGCGGTTGTTGTCGGCGAGCTCGTACTCGTTGGTCATCGTCAGCGCGCGGGTCGGGCACGCCTCGATGCAGAGCCCGCAGAGAATGCAGCGGAGGTAGTTGATCTGGTAGACGCGGCCGTAGCGCTCGCCCGGCGAGAACCTCTCGTCCTCGGTGTTCGAGGCGCCCTCGACGTAGATCGCGTCCGCGGGGCAGGCCCACGCACACAGCTCGCAGCCGATGCACTTCTCCAGGCCGTCGGGCCAGCGGTTGAGCTGGTGCCGGCCGTGGAAGCGCGGTGCGGTGGGCTTCTTCTCGAACGGGTACTGCTCGGTGGCGACCTTCTTGAACATGGTGCGGAAGGTGACACCGAACCCGGCGATCGGGTCCCAGAACTGTTCCTTGAGCGTTGCCATCTAGTCCTGCTCCTCCCCCGTTGTCGAGGGGACGGTCGTGGTGGGTCTGAGGCTCTGGCCAGGCATCGGAGGCACGGGATAGCCGCCCGCGAAGGCGTCGAACGGTCGTTCCGCCTCGCGCTGCGCGGCCTCGGCAGCCGCTTCCTCGCGGCCCTCGACGTCGGCTCCGACGAAGAAGAGCACGAGGAACATCACGGCGAGCACGCCGATCCCCGCCAGCAGGTAGGTGCGGTCGATGCCGCCCTCCAGGCTGATCGCCCGCACGGTCGCAACCGCGACGATCCAGATCAGGGAGATCGGGATCAGCCGCTTCCAGCCGAACTTCATGAACTGGTCGTAGCGGAGCCGCGGCAGCGTGCCACGCAGCCAGATGAAGAGGAAGACGAAGAGCATGACCTTGCCGATGAACCACAGGAACGGCCAGTAGCCCTCGTTGGCGCCCTCCCACATGGACAGCGGCCACGGGGCACGCCAGCCGCCGAGGAAGAGCGTCGTGGCCAGCGCCGAGACGGTGACCATGTTGACGTACTCGGCGAGGAAGAAGAGCGCGAACTTCAGCGAGGAGTACTCGGTGTGGAAGCCACCGACCAGCTCGCCCTCGGCCTCAGGAAGGTCGAACGGCGCACGGTTGGTCTCGCCGACCATCGCGATCATGTAGATCACGAACGATGGGATCAGGATGACGCCGAACCACAGCCGCTCCTGGGCCGCGACGATCTCCGAGGTCGACATCGACCCGGCGTACAGGAAGACGGCCACGAAGGCGAGGCCCATCGCGACCTCGTACGAGATCACCTGAGCCGAGCTGCGGAGGCTGCCCAGCAGCGAGTACGTCGAGCCGGACGACCAGCCGCCGAGCACGATGCCGTAGATGCCGATCGAGGTGATGGCCAGGATGAACAGCACGCCGACAGGCATGTCGGTGAGCTGCAGCGGGGTGGTCCGGTCGGTGAACGGGACGTTGACCTCGGGACCGAACGGGATCACCGAGAACGCCAGGAAGGCGGGGATCACCGACAGCACCGGCGCCAGGATGAAGACCACCTTGTCGGCGGCCTTCGGGATGACGTCCTCCTTCAGCGCGAGCTTCACGCCGTCGGCGAGGGACTGCAGCAACCCGAACGGGCCGTTGACGTTGGGGCCGATCCGGTTCTGCATCCGGGCCACGACCCGACGCTCGAACCAGATGTTGAACAGCGTCAGCAGTACCAGCACCACGAAGACCAGGACGGCCTTGATGATCACCAGCCACCAGGGGTCCTGGCCGAACGCCGACAGGTCGTCGGCGGCGAGGACCAGGTCGCCGGTGATCGCGCTCGTCGAGATCACGCCGCGCCTCCTTCGACTCGTACGACGGACCCGGCAGCGCCGAGGTCGCGGTTCAGGTTGACGCCGCCGGTGTTGGCCGGGGCCCACACGACGCCGTCGTCGAGGTCAGCGACCCCGACGGGCAGGGTGACCGAACCGCGGTCACCGGTGAGCGTGACGGTGCCACCCTCGACGGCGCCCAGGCCGGCCAGGGTCGCGGCCGAGACCAGCGCCACCGAGGCGCGGCCGGTTGCCTTCAGGTAGTCGTCGCCGTCGAGCATCACGCCGTCGTCGACCATCTGCTTCCAGGTGGCCAGCCGCAGCGATCCGGACGGCAGGTCCGCGGCCTCCTGGTCGGCGCCGTCGGCGTCAGCCGGAGCGGTCGGCGCGGCGGGACGTTCGCCGTCCCACGGGCCGATCTCGGCCAGCTCGGCGCGGGCCTCGTCGACGGTGCGGAACCCGAGCTCGTGGCCGAGCTCGGCGGCAATGCCCGCCAGCACACGCAGGTCGGGCAGTGCGTTGGACTCGTCCAGCACCTTGGGGAACGGGCGGACCCGGCCCTCCCAGGTGACGAAGCTGCCGGACTTCTCGACGACCGGAGCAACGGGGAACACCACGTCGGCCGCCCGCGTCACCTCGGTCTCACGGAGCTCGAGGGCGACCACGAAGTCGGCCGCCTCGACCGCCTCGCGGGTGGCGGTGGGGTCGGTCGTGTCGTCGGGGTCGACGCCGGCGATGACGAGGCCGACCAGCTCACCGACCTTCAGCGCCCGGACGATCGCGTCGGCGTCCCGGCCGGTCGCGTCGGGCAGCGAGCTCTCGCCCCACACGGCACCCATGTCGACGCGGGCGCCGGCGTCGGCCACGGGCCGCCCGCCGGGGAGCAGGTTCGGCAGGCAGCCGGCCTCGACCGCGCCTCGGTCCCCGGCGCGACGCGGCACCCAGGCCAGGCGTGCTCCGGTGGTGCCGGCGAGGTCGGCAACCGCGGCCAGCGCACCGGGCACTGAAGCCAGGCGCTCACCGACCAGGATCACGCCACCGGCGTCCAGGGCGACCTCCCCGTCGTTGGCGAGCGCCTCGATGGCGGCCGCCTCCGCTCCGGGCGCGGTGCGGATCAGGCTGCCGTGCATCTTCTGCAGGCCGCGCGAGGCGTACGGCGCGATCGCGAACACCTTCGTACCGGCGCCTGCGGCCTTGCGGAGCCGCAGGAAGAGCGTGCCCGCCTCGTCCTCGGGCTCGAGCCCGACGAGGACGACCTTCGAGACCTTCTCGAGGTCACGGAAGGTGACCCCGAGTCCACGCCCGGCCACGCGGGCGGCCAGGAACTCCGCCTCCTCCGCAGAGTGGGCGCGCGCCCGGAAGTCGATGTCGTTGGTGCCGAGCGCCACGCGGGCGAACTTGCTGTAGGCGTAGGCGTCCTCGGCGGTCAGCCGGCCACCGGTGAGCACGCCGACCTGTCCGGCCCGCCTCAGCCCACGGGCAGCGATGGCGAAGGCCTCGGGCCATGAGGCGGCCCGGTGCTCACCGCTCTCCTCGTCGCGGACCAGCGGGTGCGTGAGCCGGTCGCCCTGCCGTGCGTACCCGAACGCGAAGCGGTCCTTGTCGGTGATCCACTCCTCGTTGACCTCGGGGTCGTCACCGGCGAGGCGGCGGACGACCTTGCCGCGGCGGTGGTCGACCCGGATCGCCGAACCGCAGGCGTCGTGCTCGGCGACCGACGGAGTGGAGACCAGGTCGAACGGGCGGGCGCGGAAGCGGTACGTCGCCGAGGTGAGCGCGCCCACCGGGCAGATCTGGATCGTGTTGCCGGAGAAGTAGCTCTCGAAGGGCTCCTTCTCGTAGATGCCCACCTGCTGCAGGGCCCCACGCTCGATCAGCGCGATGAACGGGTCACCGGCGATCTGCTCGGAGAAGCGGGTGCACCGCGCGCAGAGCACGCAGCGCTCGCGGTCGAGCAGCACCTGCGCGGAGATGTTGATCGGCTTGGGGAACGTGCGCTTGGTCTCGACGAACCGGGTCTCACCGCGGCCGTTGCTCATCGCCTGGTTCTGCAGCGGGCACTCGCCGCCCTTGTCGCAGACCGGGCAGTCGAGCGGGTGGTTGATCAGCAGCGCCTCCATGACGCCCTGCTGCGCCTTGTCGGCGATCGGCGAGGAGATCTGGGTGTTCACGACCATGCCCGGCGAGGCGACGAGCGTGCACGACGCCTGCGGCTTCACGCGCCCGGGCGGGCCCATCATCGTGCGGGGCTCGCCGTCCGGACCGGGCAGCGCGACCTCGACGAGGCACTGCCGGCAGGCGCCGACGGGCTCCAGGAGCGGGTGGTCGCAGAACCGCGGGATCTGGACGCCGATCTGCTCGGCGGCGCGGATCACCAGAGTGCCCTTGGGGACGCTCACCTCGACGCCGTCGATGGTGAGCGTGACGAGATCTGCCTTGGCGACCTCGCCTTCCTTGGTCGTCATCGTCATGCCGTTGCTCCCGCGGGTGCGAAGAGGGTGGAGGCGGCCGGGTCGAACGGGCAGCCACCGTGCTCGAAGTGCGCGACGTACTCGTCGCGGAAGTACTGGATGGAGGACGTGATCGGGCTGGTCGCTCCGTCGCCGAGTGCGCAGAAGGACCGGCCGAGGATGTTGTCGCACTGGTCGAGCAGGGTCTCGAGGTCGGCCTCGGTGCCCTGGCCCTTCTCGAGCCTGGCCAGCGTCTGGGCCAGCCACCAGGTGCCCTCGCGGCACGGGGTGCACTTGCCGCAGGACTCGTGCTTGTAGAACTCGGTCCACCGCAGCACGGCGCGGACCACGCAGGTGGTCTCGTCGAAGATCTGCAGTGCCTTGGTGCCCAGCATCGAGCCGGCCTCGCCGACGCCCTCGTAGTCGAGGGGGACGTCGAGGTGCTCGGCGGTCAGGATCGGGGTCGACGAGCCGCCCGGCGTCCAGAACTTCAGCTCATGGCCTTCGCGGACACCGCCCGCGAGGTCGAGGAGCTGCCGCAGCGTGATGCCGAGCGGCGCCTCGAACTGGCCGGGACGGGCGACGTGGCCCGACAGCGAGTAGAGCGTCATGCCCTTGCTCTTCTCGGTGCCCATCGAGCTGAACCAGTCGGCGCCGTTCTTGACGATCGACGGAACCGACGCGATCGACTCGACGTTGTTGATGACCGTCGGCGACGCGTAGAGGCCCGCGACGGCCGGGAACGGCGGGCGCAGCCGAGGTTGGCCGCGCCGCCCCTCGAGCGAGTCGAGGAGCGCGGTCTCCTCGCCGCAGATGTAGGCGCCGGCGCCGGCGTGGACCGTCAGCTCGAGGTTGTAGCCGGAGCCGTGGATGTCCTGGCCGAGGTGGCCCGCGAGGTACGCCTCCTGGACGGCGCGCTGCAGCCGACGTACGACGTGCAGCACCTCGCCACGGACGTAGATGAAGGCGTGCTCGGCGCGGATCGCGAACGAGCTGATGATCACGCCCTCCACCAGCGTGTGCGGGCTGGCCATCATCAGCGGGATGTCCTTGCAGGTGCCCGGCTCCGACTCGTCGGCGTTCACGACGAGGTACTTCGGGTTCGGGTTGTCCTGCGGGATGAACCCCCACTTCAGGCCGGTCGGGAAGCCCGCACCGCCGCGACCGCGGAGACCGGAGTCCTTGACCATCTCGATCAACGCGTCCTGGTCCATGCCCAGCGCGGACTGGAGAGCGGAGTAGCCGCCGGACGACTCGTACGAGTCGAGCGTCCAGGGCTTCTCGGCGTCCCAGTTGTCGGAGAGGACCGGGGTCAGCATGTCCGTCACAGGTCGCTCCCCTTCTCCTGGCCCTTGACGTCGGCCTTCTCGTCGATCTCGGTCTCGGAGTCGGCGCGACGCGTGTCGGCCTTGTCGACCGCCTCGCTCGGCGAGGCATCGGAGGTCCGTCGGTCGGAGCCACCAGAGCCGCTGCTCACGTGGCGGCGGCCGGACTCGGGCGCCTTCCAGCCGTTCTCGCGGGCGATCTGCAGACCCAGCAGGCTGGGCTCGCCGGCGGCGGGGCCCTCGTCGGCGAGGTCGTCCGGGAAGCCGGCGAGCACCCGCTCGGCCTCACGCCAGGAGCAGATCGCCGGGCCCCGGGTCGACCGGACCTCGGCGCCGGACCGCAGGTCGTCGACCAGCTGCGTCGCGGACTCCGGGGTCTGGTTGTCCATGAACTCCCAGTTGACCATCACCACAGGTGCGTAGTCGCAGGCGGCGTTGCACTCGACGTGCTCGAGCGTGATCTTGCCATCCTCGGTCGTCTCGTCGTTCCCGACGTCGAGGTGGTCCTTGAGGCGGTCGAAGATCGCGTCGCCACCCATCACCGCGCAGAGCGTGTTCGTGCAGACGCCGACGTGGTAGTCGCCGACCGGCCGCCGCTTGTACATCGTGTAGAAGGTCGCGACGCCCGACACCTCGGCGGCGGAGATCCCGAGGATGTCGGCGCAGGCCTCGATCCCCCGGGCCGTGACCCGGCCGTCGACTGACTGCACCAGGTGCAGCATCGGCAGCAGGCCGGACCGCGCCTGCGGGTAGCGCGCCGCGATCTGCCGCAGCTCGGCGAGCGTCTTCTCGTCCAGCGGCTCAGTGGTCGAGGTCCCGGTGGTCGAGCTGTCCCGGTGGTCGAGCTTGTCCCGGTGGTCGAGCTTGTCGAGACCACTCCGTTGTTGTCTGTCATCTACCTGTCCACTCCGCCCATGACGGGGTCGATCGACGCGATGGCGACGATGACGTCGGCCACCTGGCCGCCCTCACTCATCACCGAGGTTGCCTGCAGGTTCGTGAACGACGGGTCGCGGAAGTGCGCGCGGAACGGTCGCGTCCCGCCGTCGGACACCACGTGGGCGCCGAGCTCGCCGCGCGGCGACTCCACCGGCACGTACGCCTGGCCGGCCGGGACCCGGAAGCCCTCGGTGACCAGCTTGAAGTGGTGGATCAGCGCCTCCATGGACTCGCCCATGATGTGCCTGATGTGATCCATGCTGTTGCCCATGCCGTCGGTACCGATGGCGAGCTGGCTCGGCCAGGCGATCTTCTTGTCGCCGATCATGACCGGGGCGCCCTCGAGGGTGCCGAGACGGTCCGCGGCCTGCTCGACGATCCGCAGCGACTCCCACATCTCGTCGAGCCGGATCCGGAACCGACCGTACGAGTCGGACGTGTCCCAGGTGACGACGTCGAAGTCGTAGTCCTCGTAGCCCGAGTACGGCTGGTCCTTGCGGAGGTCCCAGGGGTAGCCGGTCGACCGGAGGACCGGGCCGGAGATGCCGAGGGCGAGGCAGCCGGCGAGATCGAGGTGTCCGACACCCTCCAGGCGGCCCTTGAAGATCGGGTTCGCGTTGCAGAGGGCGGCGTACTCGGGGAGGCGCTTCTTCATCAGCGCGATGAAGTCGCGGATCTGGTCGAGCGCACCCGGGGGGAGGTCCTGCGCGACACCGCCGGGACGGATGAACGCGTGGTTCATCCGCAGGCCGGTGATCAGCTCGAAGAGGTCGAGCACCATCTCGCGCTCGCGGAACCCGATCGTCATGACGGTCAGCGCGCCGATCTCCATGCCGCCGGTCGCGATCGCGACGAGGTGGCTCGAGATCCGGTTCAGCTCCATCAGGAGGACGCGCATGACCTGCGCCTTCTCCGGGATCTGGTCCTCGATGTCGAGCAGCCGCTCGACGCCGAGCACGTACGTCGCCTCGTTGTAGAACGGCGACAGGTAGTCCATGCGCGTGCAGAACGTGACGCCCTGCACCCAGGAGCGCCACTCCATGTTCTTCTCGATGCCCGTGTGCAGGTAGCCGATGCCGCAGCGGGCCTCGGTCACCGTCTCGCCCTCGAGCTCGAGGATGAGCCGGAGCACGCCGTGTGTCGACGGGTGCTGCGGGCCCATGTTGACGACGACGCGGTCATCGCCCTCGTCGGCGACGCCGGAGACGACGGAGTCCCAGTCCTGGCCGGTGACGGTGAAGACCCGCCCGGCGCTGGTGTCGGCGCCCGGTGCGGCGGTGGCGCCGTACGGGTCGCTGGTGGTGTCGGTCATGTGTAGGACCTCCGCGTGTCCGGCGGTGGGATGGTGGCGCCCTTGTACTCGACGGGGATTCCGCCGAGCGGGTAGTCCTTGCGCTGCGGGTGGCCCGGCCAGTCGTCGGGCATCTGGATCCGGGTCAGGCCGGGGTGGCCGTCGAAGATGATCCCGAAGAAGTCGTAGGTCTCGCGCTCGTGCCAGTCGTTGGTCGGGTAGACCGAGACGACCGACGGGATGTGCGGGTCGGCGTCGGGGCAGGTGACCTCGAGCCGGATCCGACGGTTGTGGGTCATCGAGAGCAGGTGGTAGACGGCGTGCAGCTCGCGGCCGGCGTCGTCGGGGTAGTTCACCCCGGAGACGCCGGAGCAGAACTCGAACCGCAGCTTCTCGTCGTCCCGCATCAGCTGGGCGACGGCAAGCAGGTCGTCGCGACGGATGTAGAGGGTCAGCTCGCCGCGGTGGACGACGACCTTCTCGATGGCGGTCGTCACGCCGCCGGCGGCGAGGGCGGCCTCGAGGTCGTCGACGACCTCGTCGAACCAGCCGCCGTACGGCCGCGACGTGCCGCCGGGCATCACGACCGGGCGTACCAGGCCGCCGTAGCCGGAGGTGTCACCCGTACCAGTCGTGCCGAACATGCCGTGCCGTACGCCGACGACCTCGGGCTGGAGCTGCTCGGGGTCGGCCGGGAGCGTGTTCTCGGGGAGATCGTCGGTCGCGTCCGGCTCGGTGCCGGGCGTGACCAGCTCGTCGTTGGGCTTGCTGTCGCTCACCGAAGCATCCCCTTCATCTCGGACGTCGGCAGGGCGCGCAGGGCGTCGGTCTCGGTCTCCTCGATCTCACGGAGCCGGTTGCTGCCGAGCTTGGTGGCCTGCACCTGGTCGTGGAGCTTGAGGATCGCGTCGATGAGCATCTCCGGCCGCGGCGGACAGCCGGGCAGGTACATGTCGACGGGGACGACGTGGTCGACGCCCTGGACGATCGCGTAGTTGTTGAACATGCCGCCCGAGCTCGCGCAGACGCCCATGGCGAGCACGTACTTCGGCTCGGCCATCTGGTCGTAGATCTGGCGCAGCACCGGGGCCATCTTCTGGCTCACCCGGCCGGCCACGATCATCAGGTCGGCCTGACGCGGCGACGCGCGGAAGACCTCCATGCCGAAGCGGGCCAGGTCGTAGCGCGGGCCGCCCGAGGTCATCATCTCGATGGCGCAGCAGGCCAGACCGAACGTCGCGGGCCAGAACGACGCCTTGCGCATGTAGCCGGCCACCCCCTCGACGGTGGTCAGCAGCACGCCGCTCGGCAGCTTCTCCTCGATACCCATCAGATCAGTCCCTGCTCGCTTCGCTCGTCAATGCCACGCAGCTCAGTCCCACTCGAGCCCACCGCGCTTCCACACGTACGCGTACGCCACGAACACCGTGAGGATGAAGAGCACCATCTCGATGAGCCCGAAGAGCGCCATCGAGTCGAAGTAGACCGCCCACGGGTAGAGGAAGACGATCTCGATGTCGAAGATGATGAACATCATCGCGGTGATGTAGTACTTCACCGGGAAGCGGCCGCCGCCCAGCGCCTGGGGCGTGGGCTCGATGCCGCACTCGTAGGAGTCGGCCTTGGCGCGGTTGTAACGCCTGGGCCCGACCGCGGCGCTCATGATGAGCGAGAACACCGCGAATCCACCTGCGAGCAGCATGAGCGCGAGGACTGGCGTGTACAGCTCCATCGCTCTCGTTCCTTCCTGTCCGTGTGTCGTACGCGTGTCGAAACAAGTGCCGGGCTCAGGCCCGGGGGGCAACCCTGCTGAGGCCGTTGATGATCCGGTCGGAGACGTCGCCGTCGCGCGGGTCGGTCAGGTTGGCCATCAGCTTGAGCATGAAGCGCATCAGCGACTCCCGGGGCAGGCCGTACTTCGTTGCCTGCTTCATGAACGTCGGGTTGCCGATCATCTTGGCGAAGACCCGGCCCAACGTGAAGTACCCGCCGTACGCCGCGTCGAGCGCCGCCGCGTAGCCCTCGAGGACTCGCTCGCGACTGGGTCCTTCGGGGCGGGCGAGCGCCTGCAGCACGGTGTGCGCCGCCATCTCGCCGGACTCGAGGGCGTAGTCGATGCCCTCGCCGTTGAACGGGTTGACCATGCCGCCGGAGTCACCGACGAGGAGCATTCCGCGCGTGTAGTGCGGCTTGCGGTTGAAGCCCATCGGGAGGGCGGCGGAGCGCACCTGGCCGACCATGTTCTCGTCGCGGAAGCCCCACTCCTCGGGAGTGTTGGCGAGCCAGCGGCGGAGGATGTCCTTGTAGTCGACGGTCTGGAACGCCTTCGACGTGTTCAGGATGCCGAGGCCGACGTTCGCGGTGCCGTCGCCGACGCCGAAGATCCAGCCGTAGCCGGGAAGCAGGTTGCTCTTGCCCGGGGTGCCGTCCCACAGCTCGAGCCAGGACTCCATCCACTCGTCGTCGTGGCGGGGCGTCTCGTAGTACGCGCGGACCGCGACGCCCATCGGGCGGTTCTCGCGACGCTCGAGGCCGAGCGCGATCGCGAGCCGGGCCGAGACGCCGTCGCAGGCGATGACGATCGGGGCGCGGAACTCGACCTCGTCGGTGCCCTCCAGCTTGCGGCCGCGGTCGTCGACCGACTTGGCGCGCACGCCGATCACCCGGCCGGTCTGCTCGTCGAGCACCGGGCCGGTCACCGAGGTCTGCTCGAGGAGCCGGGCTCCGGCCTTCTCGGCGTGCCGGGCAAGGATCTCGTCGAGGTCCATCCGGGTGCGGACCATGCCGTAGTTCGGGAAGGCGCCGAGGTCGGGCCAGGGCAGCTCGAGCTGGTGACCGGCACCGACGATGCGGAGCCCGCGGTTGCGCTGCCAGCCGGGCGCGTCGAGGTCGAAGCCCATCCCGATCAGCTGCTTCACCGCGCGCGGGGTGAGCCCGTCTCCGCAGATCTTGTCGCGGGGGAACGAGCTCTTCTCGAGGAGCAGTACGTCGACCCCGGCGTTGGCGAGGTGGAACGCCGTGCTCGCGCCGGCCGGACCGGCTCCGACGACGATGACGTCCGCCTGCCGCGCGTCGGCGGAAGTCCGGCTCATCAGGGCACCTCGTCGGTTTGTCGGGCTTGTGCGGAAGCGTTCGGGGGCGCCGCATGTGACTTCGTGAATTTCTTCACTAACGGCGACGAACGCACAGTCTAGAGGCCTACGTCACATCGTGCGACCCGGCCCCCGACCCCTTGAGATCAGGCCGTTGCGCGATGCAGGGCGACGATCCCGCCCGACAGGTTGCGCCACTGCACGCCCGACCAGCCGGCCGCGGCGATCCGGTCGGCGAGCCCCTGCTGGTCGGGCCACGCGCGGATCGACTCGGCCAGGTAGACGTACGCGTCGGGGCTCGACGAGACGGCCCGCGCGACCGACGGCAGGGTCTTCATCAGGTACTCCATGTAGAGCGTCCGGAACGCTCGGTTCGTCGGGTGGCTGAACTCGCAGACCACCAGCCGCCCGCCCGGGCGGGTCACCCGGCGCAGCTCGCGCAGCCCCTGGTCGGGGTCGACGATGTTGCGCAGCCCGAACGAGATCGTCACCGCGTCGAACGTGTCGTCGGCGAACGGCAGCCGGGTGCCGTCACCGGCGGTGAACGCCAGGTGCGGCCGGGTCGCCTTGCCGACGCGCAGCATGCCGAGCGAGAAGTCGCAGGGCACGACGTGGGCGCCGCGATCCTGGAAAGGCTGGCTC
Source organism: uncultured Actinomycetota bacterium (assembly GCA_963768905.1). GTDB lineage: Bacteria > Actinomycetota > Actinomycetes > Propionibacteriales > Nocardioidaceae > Nocardioides_B. The sequence continues at coordinate 821,048 of CAVYJQ010000005.1, forward strand.
GACGTACCGGTCCCGGCCGCCAGGTCCAGCACGCGCTGCCCGGGGCGCGCGTCGACGGCGGCGACGACATGCTTGCGCCAGCGCCGGTCCTGACCCAGCGACAGGACGTCGTTCGTCAGGTCGTAGCGACGGGCGACGTCGTCGAACATCGCGGCGACGTCGGCGGGGTTCTTGTCCAGGTCGGCTCGGGTCACGGGCGCAACGATAGGGCGGGGGTGAGCACGGACAGCGCCCGCCCGGATTCGGGGGTGTTTCTCAGTCAGTCGTAGGCTGGCCCACCGTGACGCAGTCTTGGACGCCGGCCGCCGACCCGGCCGCCCCGAACGCACCCCTGGTGGTGCGCACCGTGGCCGTGGACGATCCCGGTCCGCTGCTGGCCCTGCTGCCCGACGACGAGGGCACCGCGTGGGTCCGCCGCGGCGAGGGTCTCGTCGGCTGGGGTGTCGCCGCGATCCTGCGCACGTCGGGCGAGGGCCGGTTCGCCGAGGCCCGTGCCTGGTGGGAGCAGCACGCCCGCGCCGCCGTGGTCCGCAACGAGGTCGGGGAGCCCGGCACCGGCCTGGTCTGCTTCGGCTCCTTCGCGTTCTCCGACGAGGCCGGCGACAGCGTGCTCGTCGTCCCGGAGGTCGTGGTCGGGCGACGCGGTGACGAGACCTGGGTGACCACGATCAGCGCAGCCGGCATCAGCGCCGCGCCCGAGCTCACGTCGTACGACGAGGCCCCGGCTCCGCGCGACGTCACGTTCGCCGACGGAGCACTCAGCGGCACCGCCTGGGAGTCCGCCGTCGCCGAAGCGGTACGACGGATCAACGCGGGCCAGCTGGAGAAGGTCGTCCTCGCCCGCGACCTGATCGCCACCGCGTCCGAGGACATCGACATCCGCTGGCCGCTCCGGCGTCTCGCGGACGACTACCCGATGTGCTGGACGTTTCACGTCGACGGCCTGTTCGGCGCGACGCCGGAGATGCTGGTCCGCCGCGAACGCGGGCTGGTGACCTCGCGGGTGCTGGCCGGCACGATCCGACGTACCGGTGACGACGACCGCGACCTCGCGCTGGCGGCGACGCTTGCTCGCTCATCGAAGGACCTCGAGGAGCACGAGTACGCCGTGCGGTCGGTCGCCGACGCACTGGCGCCGCACTGCACGTCGATGAACGTGCCCGAGTCGCCGTTCGTGCTCCACCTCCCCAACGTGATGCACCTGGCCACCGACGTGGCCGGCGTCGGCCACGACACGACCGACCACGCGTCGTCGCTGGCGCTCGCAGAGGCGCTGCACCCCTCAGCCGCGGTCGGCGGCACCCCCAGCGACCGGGCGATCGCGCTTATCGACGAGATCGAGGGCATGAACCGGGGCCGCTACGCGGGACCGGTCGGCTGGATGGACGGCGCCGGGGACGGCGAGTGGGGCATCGCCCTGCGCTCCGGGGAGGTCGACGGCCCGCGGGTGCGCCTGTTCGCCGGCTGCGGGATCGTCGCCGACTCCGACCCTGAGGCCGAGCTGGCCGAGGCCCAGGCGAAGTTCGTCCCCGTGCGCGACGCCCTGACCGGGCGCTGACCGAAGCCTCCAGAAACGGCTTCTGCCGCGGGCGGCGACCCCTTGGGACGACCCGCCACCCGCGGCAGCACTGAAGCACGCACCCCCCAATTGCGGGTGGTATCGCCAATTCTCGGACAGATGGGGGGTTCCGTCACTAGCCAACAACGACCACCCCCAGCGGCCCGTCCGGGGGGTGGTGGCGAGCTGGATCGTCTGCTACCGGTCGCCCCGCGACAGCGCTCGGATGGCGGCGTCCAGCCCGCGCCGGTCGCTGCGGTCGACGACGACCTCCACGACCTCGATCCCGCCACCGGGTGAGGCCAGCGCGTGGCGCAGCTCGGGCAGCGACCCGACCTTCCAGTGCGGCGTCCGCGTGGCCGCACAGAGCGCTGCCAGGTCGACGTGGTGGGGCGTGCCGAAGAGCTTCTCGAACGCTCCGGCGTACGGCGGGCCGCCCTGCTCGAGCGAGGCGAAGATCGAGCCGCCGTCGTCGTTCACCACCACGATCGTGAGATCCGGACGCTGCTCGTCGGGGCCGAGCAGCAGCCCGTTGGTGTCGTGCAGGAACGTCACGTCGCCGAGCAGGGCGAACGCGCGGCTGCTGTGCGGGCGGCCGAGGGCGGCCCCGACGGCCGTGGCCACTGAACCGTCGATCCCGGCCAGTCCACGGTTGCCGATCACCAGTCGGCGGTCGCCGACGGCGTACTTCGCCACCATCAGGTCCAGGTCGCGCACCGGGTTGCTCGCGCCGACGAAGAGCAGCCCGCCCGGCGGCAACGACGCGCTCACCGCGCCGGCGACCTCGTGCGGGGTGAGCTCGTCACGGGCGGCGAGCAGCATGTCGAGGGCGCGTCCGCGCTCCGCGTCGCGGGTGCGCCACTCGTCCAGCCAGTCATCCGAACCGGCCCCAGCCGGCTCGCGCGCGAGCTCGACCGGCCACTGCAGCACCCGGGAGGCTCGGTGGCCCGGGTCCGTGTAGCCGGTGGCGTTGCGTACGGCGACCACCTCGACGTCCGGGCTGGAGATCAGCGAGGTGACCGGTCGCGACAGCGTCGGGTGACCGCAGACGACGACCCGCTCGATCCGGTCGACGAGGTCGGCGTCGCCCAGCAGCAGCCGGTAGGTGCGGATCGCGTTGTCACCCGTGCGCGACCCGCTCGTCGGCTCGGCGAGCAGCGGCCAGCCGCCACGCTCCGCGAGCACCCGTGCCGGCGGCCCGGCGTCGTCCCCGGCGACCACGACGGTGCGCGGGCCGGGCTCGAGCAGGCTCGGTTCGCGGTCGGGCGTGGCGTCGTGGTCAGCCGGACCGTCCGTGGCCTCGACGGCCGTCGTCCAGCCGTCGGGCACTCCCGGCACCAGGGGCATCCCGAGCTGGAGGTTCACCTGCACGGGACCCGGCAGGTCGGCCGACCGGGCGGCCGCGAGCGCCTGCCGAGCATGGGCCCGCCAGCTCGCGACCTGGGCAGCCTGGTCCGCGTCGGAGTCCCCGGGCGGCACGTCGAGGTCGAGCCGGGTCGCGGTGCCGAAGATCCGCACCTGGTCGGTGGTCTGGTTCGCCTGCGTGCCGCGCAGGTGCGCCGGCCGGTCAGCGGTGAGCAGCAACAGCGGGAGACCGCGGTGCGAGGCCTCCAGCACCGCCGGGTGCAGGTTGGCGACCGCGGTGCCGGACGTCGTGATCACGGCTACCGGCGTACGGCTGGTGACGGACAGGCCGAGCGCGAGGAAGCCGGCGGACCGCTCGTCGATCCGGGTGTGCAGGGTGAGCCGGCCGGCGGCCGCGGCGGCGTGGGCCGCGAAGCCGAGAGCCGCTGACCTCGACCCCGGCGACAGGACGACGTGGCTGACCCCGCCGCGCACCAGCTCGTCGACCAGGGTGACCGCGAGGGCGGTCGAGGCATTCGCAGGCGAGTCGCTCACGAGCGCTGATCCTGCCCCATCGCGGCCACCCGTGCCTCGACCTGCCGCAACCGGTCGCGCCAGTGCTGGTCCCGGTCGTCCGGGGCTGCGAGCCTCGCGAGGGCGTCGGCGGAGGCGTCCGGGTGAACGACGGGGAGGCTGCCGTCGACGGGCAGCAGCGGCGCGGCGACCACGTCGTCGGTCAGCAGCTGCACGGTGGCCAGGCCGCAGGCGAACGGGAGCTCGGGCAGCGCCGCAGCGAGGGCCAGCCCCGCCGCGATCCCCACCGACGTCTCCAGCGCGCTCGACACCACGACCGGCAGACCGATGTCCGCGGCGATCCGCAGGCAGGCGCGCACCCCGCCCAGCGGCTGCACCTTCAGCACCGCGATGTCGGCGGCCTCGAGGTCACGCACCCGGTACGGGTCCTCGGCCCTGCGAATCGACTCGTCAGCCGCCACCGGTACGTCGACCCGTCGGCGGACCAGGGCGAGGTCCTCCACGGACGCCACCGGCTGCTCGACGTACTCGAGCCCCCCGGCCGCCCGGTCGAGCACCCTGATCGCCGCGACGGCCTCGTCGACCGACCAGAGGCCGTTGGCGTCGACGCGGATCCGACCCTCAGGCCCGATCGCGTCGCGGACGGCTTCGAGGCGCTCCTGCTCCTCGGCGAGGCTCTGGCCGGGCTCCGCGACCTTGACCTTGGCGGTACGGCAGCCGCCCGCGCGGACGATGTCCGCGGCCTTCTCGGCGCCGACGGCCGGGACGGTCACGTTGACCGGGATCCGGTCGCGCAGCGGCGCCGGCCAGCCGGTGAGGGCAGCCTCCTGCGCGGCCAGCAGCCACGGGGCCGCCACCTCCGGGGGGTACTCGAGGAACGGGCTGAACTCGCCCCACCCGGCGGGCCCGTGCAGCACCATCCCCTCACGGACCGTGATCCCCCGGAAGCGGGTGCGCATCGGCACCGAGAACACGTGCCACTCAGCCATCCGCGAGCTCCCGGAGCCGTCGTCGGTCGACCTTGCCGCGGTCGAGGAGCGGGATCTCGTCGATCTGCAAGAGCTGCTGCGGCGCCCAGGCACGGGGGTGTACGGCGGACACCCAGTCGCGCGCCTCGTCGAGGTCGAGCCGACCGACGACGACCGCCACGACCCGCTCGCCCCATTCGACATCCGGCACCCCGACCACCTCGACTTCCGCGACGTCGGGGTGCTCGCGCAGCCGCGTCGCCACCGCCGGGGTCGGTACCTTCACGCCGCCCGAGACGACCACGTCGTCGGCCCGACCGAGCACCTCGAGTCGCCCGTCAGCGTCGATGCGGCCGAGGTCCTGGGTGACGAACCAGTCGTCGCGCAGCGCCTCCGCGGTGAGCTCGGGGCGGCCGTCGTACCGCTCGAACAACACCGGCCCGCCGATCCGCACGCGGCCGTCCGTGCCGACGGCGACCGCCACGCCGTCGAGCGGGACTCCGTCGTAGACACAGCCGCCGCAGGTCTCGCTCATCCCGTACGTCGCGACCACGTGCACGCCGTGCCCGGCCGCGGCCGCCTTCAGGTCAGCGGGGACGGCTGCGCCGCCGACCAGCACCCGGTCGAAGTCGCGGAGCGCCTGGACGTCGGCCGGGGAGTCGAGCATCCGCCGCAGCTGCGTCGGCACCAGCGACACGTAGCGCCGCTCCCCCGTCATCAGCGCGGCCGCCTCCACGAAGTCGCCGGCCTGCACGACCGGCGTGCTGCCCGACCGGACCGACCGGAACAACACCTGCAACCCGGCGACGTACTCGGGTGGAAGGTTGAGCAGCCACTGGCCGGCGCCACCGAGCCGGGCCTCCGTCGCCGCGGCCGAGGCGCGGAGCGCGGCCCGCGACAGCACCACCCGCTTCGGCTCGCCGGACGAGCCGGAGGTCGCGACGACGAGCGGCTCCGGCTCAGCCTCCGCGGCATCCCAGGCGCGCAGCAGGTCGAAGACCTCGGCGGCGGTTCCGCTCACGGGATGGAGGCTGCTCACGAGCCCCCACGCTATGCCTGCCACAATTCGTCCCCATGGCAACCCCTGAGCAGTGGCTCGCTGGCGCGCGCCCGCGCACCCTCCCCGCCGCCGTCGCCCCCGTCCTGGCCGGCACCGGCGTCGCCGCGTTCCACGACGCGAGCGTGTGGTGGAAGGCGCTGCTCGCTCTGATCGTCGCGCTCGCCCTCCAGGTCGGGGTCAACTACGCCAACGACTACTCCGACGGCATCCGTGGCACCGACGCCGACCGAGTCGGACCGATGCGGCTCGTCGGTGCCGGCGTCGCCGCGCCGGCCGAGGTGAAGCAGGCAGCCTTCATCGCCTTCGGGGTCGCGGCGGTGGCGGGACTGATCCTCGCGATCACCAGCGCCTGGTGGCTGATCATCATCGGCGCGGCCTGCGTGGCGGCGGCCTGGCTCTACACCGGAGGCGCGACGCCGTACGGGTACCACGCGCTCGGCGAGGTGATGGTCTTCATCTTCTTCGGCCTCGTGGCGGTCGTGGGCACCACCTTCGTGCAGATGGGATCGACCCCGCTGGCCGCCTGGTTCGCCGGCGCGGGCGTCGGTGCGATCGCCTGCGCAATCCTGGTCGCCAACAACCTGCGCGACATCCCGACCGACAGCCAGGTCGGCAAGCGCACGCTGGCCGTCGTCCTGGGCGACGAGCAGACCCGTTTCCTGTTCGCCTTCCTGGTCGCCGTCGCCGGGATCATGCTCTTCGGCGTGGCGCTCGAGACCGGCCCGTGGGCGCTGCTGGGGCTCGCGTACCTGGTGACGGCGTGGCCCGCGACCCGCGTGGTGCTCGCCGAGGTGCACGGCCGCGGGCTGGTCCCGGTGCTGCAGAAGGTGGGCGTGGCCGAGCTGCTGTACGCCGCCGGGATCTACCTCGGCGTCGCGTTCGCCTGACCGCTAGCTTCGGGCGGGCTCGACCCAGTCGCCCGTCTCGGCGAACTTCTCGAGCGTCTCCAGGTACGGCGTGATGTCGAGCCCCTGGTCGGCGAGCCAGCCGTCGTCGTAGTAGCTGTGGCCGTAGCGCTCGCCGCCGTCGCAGAGCAGCGTCACGACGCTGCCGGTGCGCCCCTCGGTCCGCATCTCGGCGATCAGCTTGAGCGCGCCCCACAGTGCGGTGCCGGTCGACCCGCCGACCATCCGCCCGGTGACTCCGCTGCACCAGCGCGCGGCTGCGACCGACGCGGCGTCGGGCACCGCGATCATGGCGTCGACCACCGACGGCACGAAGGAGGGCTCGACGCGCGGTCGGCCGATGCCCTCGATCCGGGAGCCCTGGTCGGTCGTGAAGGTGCTGTCGCCGCGGGTCCAGCCCTCGAAGAACGCCGAGCCCTCGGGGTCGACGACGCAGAGCATGGTGTCGTGCCGGCGGTACCGCACGAACCGACCGACCGTCGCCGACGTACCTCCGGTGCCGGCACCGACGACCACCCACGTGGGCACCGGGTGCGGCTCCTGCGAGAGCTGGTCGAAGATCGACTCGGCGATGTTGTTGTTGCCACGCCAGTCGGTGGCCCGCTCTGCGTACGTGAACTGGTCGAGGTAGTGGCCGCCGGTCTCGTCGGCCAGGCGGCGGGCCTCGTCGTACATGGTCGACGGGTCGTCCACGAGGTGGCAGCGCCCCCCGTAGAACTCGATCAGGTCGATCTTCTCCTGCGAGGTCGAGGCCGGCATCACCGCGACGAACGGGAGGCCCAGCAGCCGCGCGAAGAACGCCTCCGACACCGCGGTCGACCCTGAGGACGCCTCGATGATCGTGGTGCCCTCGTGGATCCACCCGCTGCAGAGCGCGTAGAGGAACAGCGAGCGCGCGAGTCGGTGCTTCAGCGAGCCGGTCGGGTGCACCGACTCGTCCTTCAGGTAGAGGTCGATGCCCCAGTGCTCCGGCAGCGGGAACACGTGCAGGTGGGTGTCGGCCGAGCGGTTCGCGTCGGCCTCGACCTTCCTGATCGCCTCGCTCACCCAGTCGCGGTCGGCGGTGTCACGCCGTACCGCGACGCGACAGCAGCCGTCCTCGCGGGCCTCCATCTAGTCCGTGTCCTCCTTGGACCGGGCGGCCTCGAAGCGCTCGGAGGCGGCGCGTGCGCGGCGGTCGATGACCGCGGCGAACCGCTCCCGCTGGGGTCGCAGCAGGTAGACGGACGCAACGGACGAGATCACGGCGGCGACCAGCAGCGGCCACAGCAGCGGCAACGTGTCGCTCACGAGCAGGATGATCCCGGCCAGCACGAGGTACGAGGCGACGAACAGGCCGAGGCGGGCAACGGTGTAGACAGCAAACTCCTTCACGCCCTCAGGGTAGTCGCGCGCAGGTTGGACAGCCGATCTAGGCTGGGGATGTGGGAAAGGCCATTCTTGTCGTCGCCCTGTTCGCCCTCGTGGTGTACGGGACGCTGCGACTCCTCGAGATCAGGCGGGCACGCCGCCGCCCGAGCGCGCCGCCGAAGCGCCCGGACCGCCGCGCAATCGCGCCTGATGACGACATCGACTTCCTACGGAACCTCGAGCAGGAGCGCCGCCGCAAGAAACGCGAGCACCCCGAGGACGACCCGCGCGACGACCCGCGCGACGACGCCGACACGAACTGAAGGCTCGGGGCTACTTCCCCGAGTACGAGTGCAGGCTGCTGTCGCCGAAGAAGAAGTTGATCCCCACGAAGTTGAACAGCAGCGTGGCGAAGCCGACCAGCGCGATCACCGAGGCGGCGTTCCCCTTCCACCCAGCGGTGGCCCGTGCGTGCAGGTACGCGGCGTAGACCACCCAGGTGATGAACGCCCAGACCTCCTTCGGGTCCCAGTTCCAGTAGCTGCCCCAGGCGTACTCCGCCCAGATCGGGCCGGTCACGAGCGCCGCGAAGGTCCAGATCGGGAAGCCGAACGCGTGCAGCCGGTAGGCGACCCGGTCCAGCACATCGGGCTGCGGGAGCCGGTCGAGGTAGCCACCCGAGCGCAGTGAGCCGCGCTGGAGCGCACGCCGCTTGACCAGGAACAGCACCGAGGCGATCGCGCCGACGGCGAAGGCGCCCGACGCCACCACGGCGGCGAGCACGTGGATCACCAGCCAGTACGACTGCAGCGCGGGGACCAGCGGGCCGGCGGGTACGTAGAGCAGCAGCCCGGCGAGCATCAGCACGACGACCTCGAAGACGGTGACCGGCAGCCCCATCCAGCGAAGCCCGTAACGACGCCCCAGCACCAGGTACATCACGCTGACGCCGAAGGCACCGGCAAGCGTGAACTCGTACATGTTTCCCCACGGGACCCGCACCGGGTCGCTGGCGAGCCCGCGGGTGACCAGGGTCGCGAGATGGAGCAGCACGGCGACGACGGTCAACGCGACGCCGATGCGACCCCACTTCTCCACCCGGTCATCGGTCTCGTCGTGGGTCCGGTCCTGCTCGGTGGCCGCGGTGACGTCGACGGGCTCGCCGCCGGCGGCGACCGCGACCTTCTGCTCGGCGCCGGCAGACCGCGCCGCCGACCACTCGAGCACGTGGGCCACGAACGCCATGGCGTAGACGATGGCCGCGAACATGATCGCGTTGTTCGAGAAGGCGGCGTAGTCCGCGGTGCTCACGAGGTCTCCTCGGTGGTGTTCTTCGTGTCGTCGGCGCGGATGCGGCGCTCGAGCTCGTCGATCTCCTGGTCGAGGTCCCCACCCGAACTACGGTCAAGACCGGCCAGCTCGACCACGGTACGCCCGTCGCCCTGAGGGGACGGCGAGACCCGGACCCACGCCCGGCGCGGCCGGATGAACAGCGACCCCATCAGCCCGATGATGCCGAGCAGCACCCCGCCCAGGGCGAGGGCCTTGCCCGGGGTGTCGCTCACCTGGAGCTTCACCCAGCGGTCGACGCCGTCGAAGCGGATCGAGCCCGCGCCGTCCGGCAGCTCGACCGTGTCACCGGGCGACAGCTTGAGGCGCGCGGCGGAACCGCGTGAGGCGTCGGCGCTCTCGAACGTGTCGAGGTCGTCCTTGTCGAGCTCGTAGACCGACTGCGGCGATCCGTCGTCGAGACCGAGGTCGCCGGAGTAGGGCACCAGCGACAGCACGGGGTCGATGAGGCCGGGGAACTGCGAGAACGGGCCGCGCTCCATGGTGAACCCGTACGTCGGCAGGAAGAGCCCCTCGAAGCCGAGCTGCGTCGGCGCGGCGTCCGGGACCTTGACGACGCCGAACGACGCGAACGACGAGTCCTGAGGCAGGAAGACGACCGGCCCCTGGTAGGCGACGTCGCCGTTGCCGTCGCGCACGGTGACGATCGGCGCGTAGCCGTGGCCGACGAGGAAGACGCTGATCCCGTCGAGCATGAGCGGGTGGTTGACCGCGAGGTCGTACGTGCTCAGCGGCTGGCCGGGCTCCTCCTCGTAGGCGACCTTCGCGGTGAAGTCCTTCGGCTGGCCGAGCTGCGGGCCGCTGGTCAGGAACTGGACGTCGAAGTCCTCGACGGTGAAGTTCAGCGGCTTGAGCCGCTCCGGCCCGAACAGCGCGCCGGGAGCGAAGTCGTCGTACTGGCTCAGGGAGTTCGAGAACCCCTGCCCGACGACGGTGATCACGCCGCCCTTGTAGCCGTAGAGCTGGCCGAGGGCGAAGCCGACGAGGACGACGAGCACCGACGCGTGGAACAGCAGGTTGCCGGCCTCCCGGAGGTACCCCCGCTCCCCCGCCAGCTCCCCCCCGTGGGTCGAGCCGTCCCCGCTGGTCGACGTCGAGACCACTCGGTAACGCCGCTTCCGGAACACGCGCTCGGCCCGACCGAGCACCACGTCGGGCGCCTCGTCGAGCGTGAACGTGCGGGACTCCGGCAGCCGGTCGAGGTTCCGCGGCGCCTTCGGCGGCAGGGCCCGCATCGCCGTCCAGTAGACCCGCAGCCGCGGTACGACGCAGCCGACCAGCGAGATCATCAGCAGGATGTAGATCGCCGAGAACCACACCGAGCTGTAGACGTTGAACAGCCCGAGCGACTCGTACAACGGCGTCAGCTGGGGGTGGCGCTCCTTCCACGCACTGACCCCGACGGCATCGATGTTCTGCTGCGGGACGACGGAGCCGGGCACGGCCGCCAGGGCGAGCAGGAAGAGCAGCACCAGCGCCGTGCGCATCGAGGTGAGCTGGCGCCAGGCCCAGCGCGCCAGCTCCAGGGGGCTCAGGACGGGCGGGCCCGACGGCGGCGCGGGGTTGGTCGCGGCGCCGCCCACTCCCGTGAGGGTGCTGGTCACACGACCACCTCGAAGCCGCCGACCCAGCCGCGGAGCGCGCCGACCCAGAGGTCCCAGACCCCGGTGACGAGCAGCAGCCCGACGGCGATCAGCATCACGCCGCCCAGGCGCGTGACCCAGACCTGGTGCCGGCGGATGAACGCGACGGCGCCGAGCATCTTGCGGAACGCCAGCCCGGACACGATGAACGGCAGCCCGAGCCCGAGCGAGTAGGCGCCGCTGAGCACGGCACCGCGCCCCGCCGAGCCTTCGTGGAGCGCCAGGGTCTGGACGGCCGCGAGCGTGGGGCCGATGCACGGGGTCCAGCCCAGCCCGAAGAGCACGCCGAGCAGCGGCGCGGCCATCAGCCCGACGGCCGGCACCTTGTGGATCCGGACGTCACGCTGCATCCACGGCACCGCGCCGAGGAAGGCCAGGCCGACCAGGATCGTGAGGACGCCGAGCACCACGGTGATCGGGCGCATGTGCTCCCAGAGCAGGTCGCCGAGGGCGCCCGACAGGGTTCCGAGCACGACGAAGACGAAGGAGAACCCCAGGACGAACAGGAAGCTGCCGAGCACCATCCGGCCGCGCTTGCGCGGACTCCAGGTCGGCGCCCGAGAGCCCGGTCGCGTAGGACAGGTAGCCGGGGAGCAGCGGCACCACGCACGGCGAGAAGAACGACACCAGCCCGGCGACCGCCGCCACCGGCAGCGCCAGCAGCAGCGATCCCGAGAGCACGGTGCTCTCGAACCAGTCGGCGATGGCCATGGCCGTCACGACCCGGCCACCTCCTCGACCAGGTCGTACAGCGTCGTCCGGCTGATCTCGCCGAGGACGCTCGCCGCGACCCGGCCTTCGCGGTCGATGATCACCGTGCTCGGGATCGAGTTGGGGGTCAGCGTGCCCCGGAACGCCAGCAGCGTCCGGCCACGCTGGTCGTAGATGTTGGGGTACGGGATGTCGAACCGGCGTACGAACGCCTGTGCCGCGGACCTGCTCGGGTCGCGGGAGTCGATCCCGAGGAACGCGACGTCCTGGTCGGCGAGGTCACGTGCTGCCGCGGCCAGCATCGGAGCCTCGGCGCGACAGGGCGCGCACCACGAGCCCCAGACGTTCACGACCACGACCTGCCCGGAGAAGTCGTCGAGTGAGAGCTGGTCGCCGTCCAGGGTCTCCCCGGACACCTCGCCTGGCCGGCTCCGCTCGGCCTCCGGCAGCGTGGTGATGATCCCGCCGCCGGACACGTAGCCCTGGTCACCGGTGCTTCCGAACTGGTTCGAGCAACCCGCGAGCAGCGCCACGGCGACGGCGCTCACGAGCAAGGATCGGGTACGGCGGAAGCGGTTCATCAGATCAGGCGTCGCCTGCCGGGGGCTTGTTCGCGGCGGGGGCGCCACCAGCGGAGAACGGCGCGCTCTTGTCCTTGACCGGGATCAGGTCGGCGGCGGGCTCGGAGTAGCGCACGGTGGTCAGCTGGTCGCCCCGGAAGGTCAGCGAGGTGAGGCTGCACAGGGTGCACTGGCGACGGCGCGGGTCGTGCACGAACGACCGCCCCTCGACGTGCAGGCGCGTGATCCAGATCGGCAGCTGGTGCGACACCAGCACGGCCTCGTGGCCGGCGGCGGCGTCCCGGGCGTCGTGCACGGCCGACATCATCCGGTCGACGAGCTCCTTGTACGGCTCGCCCCACGACGGCTTGAACGGGTTCCACAGGTAGCGCCACGACTTCGGCTTCTTGAGCACGCCGTCACCGGCGCCGAAGCGCTCGCCCTCGAAGACGTTCGTCGACTCGATGATGCGGGCGTCGGTGCCGACGTCGAGGCCGAGCATCGACGCCAGGGGCGCGGCGGTCTGCTGGGCGCGCTCGAGCGGCGACGACACGATGTGCGTGATGTCGCGGTCGGCGATGCTGTCGGCCACCCGCTGCGCCATCTCCTGACCGAGCTCGGAGAGGTGGTAGCCGTCCATCCGTCCGTAGAGGACGCCGGCGGGGTTGTGGACCTCCCCGTGGCGCAGCAGGTGCACGGTCGTCTGCTGCGAAGCGTTCGGGGCGCTCGTCATGAGTCTCCTCGCGAGTGGGCGTGGGGTACGGCGGCGGCAGCGCGCGCCGCAGCGGGCAGGGCGGCGACGACCCGGTCGAGCACGCCGTCGTCGTGCGCGGCGGAGAGGAACCAGGACTCGAACGCGCTCGGCGGGAGGTAGACCCCCTGGTCGAGCATCGCATGGAAGAAGGCCTTGTAGCGGTTCACGTTCTGGGCGGAGGCGCCGGCGAAGTCGACGACCCGGTCGACCGCCTCGTCGAAGAAGAACACGCTGAACATGTTGCCGCCGGCCTGCACCAGGTGGGGCACACCCTCCTTCTCGAGGGCCGCCCCCGCTTCGGCGGCGAGCAGCCCGGCAGCGCGGTCGAGGCCGGCGTACACGTCGTCGGTGGCCAGCCGCAGCGTGGCCAGCCCGGCCGTGGTCGCGACGGGGTTCCCCGACAGGGTGCCTGCCTGGTAGACGGGCCCCTCGGGCGACAGCATCCCCATGACGTCGGCGCGGCCACCGAACGCCGCGGCGGGGAAGCCCCCGCCCATCACCTTGCCGAAGGTGATCAGGTCCGGCCGCCAGCCCTCGACGGCACCGTCGAGGCCGTACTGCCCCGACCGGGTGACCCGGAAGCCGGTCATCACCTCGTCGCTGACGAAGAGCGCGCCGTGCTTGGCGCAGGTCTCGGCGAGCAGCTTGTTGAAGCCCGGCGCCGGAGGTACGACGCCCATGTTGCCGGGGGACGCCTCGGTGATGACGCAGGCGATCTCGTCGCCGTGCTCGGCGAAGACGCGCTCGACGGCGGCGGCGTCGTTGTACGGGAGCACCAGGGTCGCGGCGGTGGACGCCGCGGGCACACCCGGCGTGCCGGGCACCGCGAACGTCGCGAGCCCCGAGCCTGCGGAGGCCAGCAGCGAGTCGACGTGGCCGTGGTAGCAACCCGCGAACTTCACCACCAGCTCGCGGCCGGTGAAGCCCCTGGCCAGCCGGATCGCCGACATCGTCGCCTCGGTGCCGGACGAGACGAAGCGGACCTTCTCCACGGGGGTCCGGCCGACGATCTCCTCGGCTAGCTCGACCTCCGGGCGGGTGGGGGTGCCGTACGACGTGCCGCGGGCGACCGCAGCCTGGACGGCCTCCTGGACCTCGGGGTGGGCGTGCCCGAGCAGCATCGGCCCCCAGCTGCAGACCAGGTCGACGTACTCGGTGCCGTCGGCGTCGGTCAGCAGCGCACCGCGGGCGCTCTCGATGAACCGGGGGGTGCCGCCCACGGCGTTGAACGCACGGACCGGAGAGTTCACCCCGCCCGGGGTCACCGCGTGCGCGCGGGCGAACAGGGCCTCGGAGGCTGCCGTCGGCGTCGAAGTCACCCGGTCATTCTCTCCGAGTGACCCTGACGACCACGAACCCGGTCCACGCCTGTACGAGGTGAGACGTGCCACGTCGATCGACCTGCCCCGATACGGCTCGTTCCAGAATTCGTGCTACCCACACGTAACCTCCCGCAGCCTGATCGTTTTAGGGTTGGAAGTGGGGGTACCCGGGTAGCGTCGCAATGCGGACGAACCGGGTTGGGATCTTGTTTGGGGAGAGGGGCTATGTCTCATCGACTGACCACGTGGCAGAAGGCCACCGCGCTGGTGCCGCTCGCGCTGCTCTCGGGCGCCTGGACCACCAGCCTGGCCGCCACCGGCTCCGCAACCGCCTCGACCGGCGGTGGAACGCTCCCCGACGGCACCTCCCTGCCGGCTGAGGCGATCGACGAGCCCGCCAGCCTCTCCGTCCCTGGCGTCATCGCGCCGGGCGTCCCGGCCGGCTCCGCAGCCAGCGTCATCGCCAGCTCGTCGACCAACGGCATCCCCTCCGCAGCTCTCTCCGCCTACCAGCGCGCCGCGCAGGTCATCGACTCCGCTGACCCGCGCTGCAACATCGAGTGGCCGCTGATCGCCGCCATCGGGCGCGTCGAGTCCGACCACGGCCGCTACGGCGGCAACACGCTCACCGACGAGGGCGTCAGCAGCCCCGGCATCTACGGCATCCCCCTGGACGGCAGCAACGGCACGGCCACGATCCGCGACACCGACGCCGGCGAGCTCGACAACGACGGCGTCTTCGACCGGGCGGTCGGCCCGATGCAGTTCATCCCCTCGACCTGGGCGGTAGTCGGAGTGGACGGCGACGGCGACGGCGTCCGCAACCCGCAGGACATCGACGACGCGGCGCTCGCCACGGCGGTGTACCTGTGCTCCGGCAACGAGGACCTCGCCACCGACGCCGGCCAGCGCTCGGCGGTCTACCGCTACAACCACAGCCAGGAGTACGTCGACCTGGTGCTCTCGATCATGCGCGCGTACAGCTCCGGCGACTTCGCGGCAGTGCCCAACGGCAGCGCGTCGGCCGCCACGTTCACCCCGATCTTCGACTCGGTCCTCGGCGACCGCACCACCGGTGTCAAGACCAAGCGACCCGGCTCGACCAAGGGCAGCGGCGGCTCCGGAGCCAAGCCCTCCGGCAGCAAGCCCTCCGGCGGCTCAGGCGGCTCAGGCGGCGGCACGGGCTCGAACCCGGGCACGCCGAGCACTCCCGGCACTCCCAGCAACCCCGACCCGAGCGACACGGTCAAGGAGACCGAGGAGACGGTCAAGGAGACCCTGACCCCGCTGCAGAAGGCGACCGCCTACTGCCAGCAGAACCTCACCTCGTCGCAGCTCAACGCCATCGGCGGGATGTCGGCCTGCACCAGCGCCTACCTCAACGGTGGAGCGGCAGCGGTCGACCGACTGGTCGCCGCCAGCACCGTCGGCGGTGGCGCCACGGGCGGTCTCCCCGGCCTGCCGGGGATCGGCTGAGCCCCGTCCGTCAGCGGCGGAGCAGGTGGGCCGCCTCGGCGGCCCAGTAGGTCAGCACCACGTCGGCGCCGGCGCGCCGGATCGAGGTGAGGGTCTCGAGGATGGCGGCGTCCCGGTCGATCCAGCCGTGGGCCGCAGCAGCCTCGACCATGGCGTACTCGCCGGAGACGTTGTACGCCGCGACCGGCACGTCGACGGCCTCACGCACAGCGCGGATGACGTCCAGGTAGGCCAGGGCAGGCTTGACCATCACCAGGTCGGCGCCCTCCTCGACGTCGAGCAGCGCCTCCCGGACGCCCTCGATGACATTCGGGGAGTCCTGCTGGTAGGTGCGGCGGTCGCCCCGCAGCGAGGAGTCGACGGCCTCGCGGAACGGCCCATAGAACGCCGAGGCGTACTTCGCGGAGTACGCCAGGATCGCGACGTCGATGTGGCCGGCACCGTCCAACGCGGAGCGGATCGCCCCGACCTGGCCGTCCATCATCCCGCTGGGCCCGACCAGGTCGACGCCGGCAGCGGCCTGGGCGAGCGCCATCTCGGCGTACACCGCCAGCGTCGCGTCGTTGTCGACCGCACCGGACGCGTCGACCAGCCCGCAGTGGCCGTGGTCGGTGAACTCGTCGAGGCAGAGGTCGGCCATCACCGGGAGGGCGTCGCCGACCTCGGCGACCACATCGGCGATGGCGACGTTCAGGATGCCGTCGGGGTCGATGGCGCCGCTGCCCCGGGCGTCCTTCTCGGCGGGGATGCCGAAGAGCATCACTCCGCCGAGGCCGAGCTCCGCCGCTTCGGCGACAGCCTTCCGCAGCGTCTCCCGCGTGTGCTGGACGACGCCCGGCATGCTCGACACCGGGACCGGCTCGGAGATGCCCTCACGGACGAACAGCGGCAGCACGAGCTGCCTGGCCTCCACGGTGGTCTCCGCCACGAGGCGACGCAGCGCAGGCGTGCGCCGCAGCCGGCGCGGTCGGGACTCCGGGAAGGCCATCGGCTCAGGTCGCCTTGCGCCGGGCCGCCGGGCGTCGCTCGGACGGCTTCGTGACGGGCTGACCGGCCTCGAGCAGCGACGCACGACGGGCAGCGCCGAAGTCGGCGAGCGCGTCGACGAGGTCCTCGACCGACGGCGACGGCGCCAGGACGTCGACCCGCAGGCCGTGCTCCTCGGCGGTCTTCGCGGTGGCCGGGCCGATCACGGCGATCACGGTGGAGGCGTGCGGCTTGCCGGCGATGCCGACCAGGTTCCGGACCGTCGACGAGGACGTGAAGACCACGGCGTCGAACTTGCCCGACTTGATCGCCTCGCGCGTCGGAGCCGGCGGCGGCGTGGCGCGCACCGTGCGGTACGCCGTCACGTCGTCGACCTCCCAGCCGAGGTCGACCAGGCCCGCGACGAGGTTCTCCGTCGCGATGTCGGCGCGGGGCAGGAAGACCCGGTTGATCGGGTCGAGCACGTCGTCGTACGGCGGCCAGTCCTCGAGCAGGCCGCGGGCGGACTGCTCGCCGGACGGCACCAGGTCGGCGCGCAGGCCCCAGGCCTCGATGGCGGCGGCGGTCTTCTCGCCGACCGCGGCGATCTTCAGGCCGGAGAACGCGCGGGCGTCGAGGCCGTACTCGTCGAACTTCTCACGCACGGCGCGCACCGCGTTGACCGAGGTGAACGCGATCCACTCGTACCGGCCCTCGACAAGGCCGCGGATCGCCTTGTCCATCTGCTGGGGGTTGCGCGGCGGCTCGACCGAGATGGTCGGCACCTCCTCGGGCACCGCACCGAAGCCTCGCAGCCGCGCGGACAGCGAGCCGGCCTGCTCCTTGGTGCGCGGCACCAGGACGCGCCAGCCGAAGAGCGGCTTGGTCTCGAACCACGACAGCGTCGCGCGCAGGTCGACGACGTCACCGACGACCGTGACGGCCGGCGGGGTCATCCGGGCGGCGTGCGCGTCGGCGGCGATCCGGCCCAGCGTGGAGACGACCGTCTCCTGCTCGGTGGTGGTGCCGACGCGGGTCATCGCGACCGGGGTGGTCTCGGACCGGCCGGCGGCGATCAGCGCGCTCGCCACGGTGTCGATCGAGCTGACGGCCGAGAGCAGCACCAGCGTGCGGTCGTCGGCGTACGCGGTCCAGTCGACCTTCGCCTGCGAGCAGTTGACCACCGCGACCTCGCGGTGCTTCTTGTCGGTCAGCGGCACGCCTGCGTACGCCGGGACCGCGGTGACCGAGCTGACGCCCGGGACGATCTCGAAGCCGACACCGGCCTTCACGCAGGCCTGCGCCTCCTCGGGCCCAGAGGCGTAGACGAACGGGTCGCCGGCCATCAGCCGGACGACGCGCTTCCCCGACTTCGCCTGCTTCACGACGACCTTCGCGCGGCCGGCGTGGGTCAGCGGCTGACCGTCGGTGCCGAAGCCGCCGTCGACGACCTCCGCGCCCGGGGCCAGGTTCGCGACGAGGTCGGCGTGCTCGGGCGCCTCGGTCACCACGATCTCGGCCTGCCGGAGCAGGTCGACGGCACGGACGGTGAGCAGCTCCGGGTCACCCGGACCACTGCCGACGAACGACACGAAGCCGATCGGGGCCGACGGCCTCGGTTCGTTGACGACCTCGGCCGCGGGCTTCGCCTTCACCCGGGGGGTCGTGCCGGTGGCTGCGTTCTTCGTAACGGTCTTGCTCACAGTCGCCCTCTTGCTGTTGTTGAGGGACCCGCGGCGGCTGCCGGTCGAGCCCGTCTTGGTTCCGGCCTTGCCGGTCGTCGCGCCGGCGGAGCCGGCCTTGCGCTTGTCTGTCACGAGACACGCTCCTCGATGAGCGTTCCCGCTCCGTCGGTCAACATCTCCTCGGCCAGCCGACTCCCCACGCCGGTCGCATCGTCGGGGGAACCGGTCGAAGACCGGCGTACGGCGACGGCGCCGTCGTGCGAGAGCGCCACCGCCCGGATCCACAGCTCGTCGCCGTCGTCGCCCTCGGCCACCTCGGCCATCGCGCCGACGGGTGCCGAGCAGCCTGCCTCCAAGGCCGGCCAGCACGACCCGCTCGGCCGTGACGGCGGCCCGCGTGCGCGGATCCTCGAGCGCCTCGCGGAGCTCGTCGACCAGCACCGTGTCGGCCGTGCGGCACTCCACGGCCAGGGCTCCCTGCCCCGGGGCGGGGAGCATCTGCAGCGGGTCGAGCACTTCGGTCACCTCGTCGAGACGGCCCAGTCGGGACACGCCCGCCCGGGCGAGAACAACGGCGTCGTACTCCCCCTCGGCCACCTTGCGGATCCTGGTGTCCACGTTGCCACGGATTCCCACCACGTCGAAACCGAGACCGAGTGCGTGGAGCTGCGCGACCCGTCGGGGCGAGCCCGTACCGACGCGCGACCCGGCCGGGAGCTCGCCGAGCGTGAGCCCGTCGCGAGCGATC
This sequence comes from uncultured Actinomycetota bacterium, assembly GCA_963768905.1. Lineage (GTDB taxonomy): Bacteria > Actinomycetota > Actinomycetes > Propionibacteriales > Nocardioidaceae > Nocardioides_B. Next base: position 839,982 of record CAVYJQ010000005.1, read on the forward strand.
ACGACGTCGCGTGGGTCCTCGCGCAGCGGTACGGCGGCCAGGGTGATGCCCTCGCACGCGCCGGTCGGCAGGTCCTTGAGGGAGTGCACCGCGACGTCCACGTCGCCGCGAAGCAGCGCGTCGCGCAGGGCGCTGACGAAGACGCCCACGCCTCCGAACGACGCGAGCGGCGCGGTGGAGACGTCTCCGTCGGTGGTCACGTCGACCAGGACGACCTCGCGCCCGAGTGCGGCGCGGAGCGCGTCGGCTACGTGGCCCGACTGGGTGCGGGCGAGCAAGGAGGCGCGCGTCCCGACGCGCAGCGGCGTGGTGGTCATCGCATTCCCTCCGCCCTGGTCACGGCCTCGACGGCGTCCGGGTCGAGGGAGAACAGCTCGGCGAGGGCGGCGGCGTACGACACGGCGCCCGCTTCGTTCGCGAGCTCCTTCACGCGGACCGTGGGGTTGTGCAGCAGCTTGTCCGCCACGCGTCGTACGGCGTGCTCGACCTCGGCTCGTACGAGGGGGTCGAGCTCGGGAAGGCGGCTCAGCAGGCGGGCCATCTCGGCATCGACGACGCCGGTGGCCATCGTGCGCAGGGCGACAACGGTCGGGGTGACCGCCGAGGATCGGCGCGCCGTCAGGAACGCCGTGACCTCTTCGGTGACGACCCCACGCACGGCCGCGACGTCGGCGCTGATGACGCCGTCGTGCAGCTCGTCGGCGAGCCGCGCCAGACCGATCAGCTCGACACCCGGCAGGTCGGCGACCGTGGGCTCCACGTCGTGCGGCAGCGCCAGGTCGATGACGGCCAGCGGGCCTTCCGGCCGGGTACGGGCCGCCGCGACGGTGCTCAGCGGCAGCACGACGCCCGCGGCGCCGGTGCAGGAGATCAGGATGTCCGCGAGGCCGAGCTCGGTCTCGACGTCGGAGAACGGGACGCTGCGCCCGTCGTACTGACGGGCCAACCGGTCGGCGCGTGCCTGGGTCCGGCTCGCGACCACGACCTCGGCTGCCCCGAGCCGCGACACGGTCGCGACCGCGAGCCCGGCCATCGACCCGGCGCCTACGACGAGCACCCGACGGCCCTCGACCGCCCCGACGTGCTCGGTGGCGCGCTCGAGCGCCACGGTGACGAGTGACGGAGCCGCACGGTCGATGTCGGTCTCGGCGTGCACGCGCTTGCCGACGCGAAGCGCCTGCTGGAACAGGGAGTTGAGGGCGGGGCCGATCGTCCCGGTCTCCTGGCCGACCCGCAGCGCTTCACGCGTCTGGCCGAGGATCTGGCCCTCGCCGACGACCATCGAGTCGAGTCCGGCAGCGACGTGGAACAGGTGCGAGACCGCGCCGTCGTCGTAGTGCACGTAGAGGTGCGGCACCACGTCCTCCGGCGCCTCGTCCGCGAGCTCGCAGAGCAGCCGGGAGACCGACTCGACACTGCCGTGGAACCGCTCCACGTCGGCGTAGATCTCGACGCGGTTGCACGTCGCCAGGGCGGTGGCCTCGGTGACGTGCTCGCACGAGGCGACGTCGCGCACCAGCTTCTCGAGCCCGTTCGAGCCGACGGCCAGGCGCTCGAGCACGGACACGGGTGCGGTCTTGTGGGAGACGCCGACAACGAGGACGCTCACTGGCCCACCACCCTCGCGGGGAGGTCGCCGGCACCCAGCTCGTCGAGCTCGAGGGAGCCGTCGGCCAAGGCCTTGCGCTGCTCGTGGTAGGCGAGGATCTGCAGCTCGATGGAGAGATCGACCTTTCGGACGTCGACGCCCGGAGGCACGGTGAGCACCGCGGGCGCGAAGTTGAGGATGCTCGTCACCCCGGCGGCGACGAGCCGGTCACACACGCCCTGGGCCGCCTCGGCCGGCGTCGCGATCACACCGATGGCGATGCCGTGCTCGGCGACCAGGGCCTCGACCTTCTCGAAGCTCTGGATCTCGAGGTCACCGATGCGCTCGCCCTGGCGCTCCGGCCCTGCGTCGAGCAGGGCGGCGATCCGGAAGCCACGCGAGCTGAAGCCGGCGTAGTTGGCGAGCGCGTGCCCCAGGTTTCCGATTCCGACGATGACCACGGGCCAGTCCTGGGTCACGCCGATCTCGCGGGCGATCTGGTAGCGCAGGTACTCGACGTCGTACCCGACACCACGGGTTCCGTAGGAGCCGAGGTACGAGAGGTCCTTGCGCAGCTTGGCGCTGTTCACTCCGGCCGCCGCGGCCAGCTCCTCGCTCGAGCAGGTGGCGATGCCACGCTCGGAGAGCGTGATCAGCGCGCGGAGGTAGATGGGGAGCCGGGCGACCGTGGCCTCGGGGATGCCGCGCTCGGTGGGGCGACCCGTGACCTTGGCAGCGGTCGGTCGGGAAGCGCCCGTCGACGGGGCTCCGTTCCGCGCGCTGCGAGGTGTGGTCACGATTCTCCTGTTTGCCGCCGATGGCCACGGGAGACCCCGTCCTTCGGGCCGCGGATGGGTCGGCAGCGAGGCTCACTTTAGGAGTTTGTGAACGTGGGAACAAACTGAGCGGTAACTGCGCCTAGCACACGTGACCTGTCTCACCCGATGCGGGGGTTTCAACTGGCGCGGACCGTGCCGGGGGGTCTAGGCCAGCGCAGCGCGCAGGCGGACGGGGTCGACCCGCCAGAAGTCGTGCTGGTCGCCGTCGACGAACGTCACCGGGATCTCCTCGCCGAACCTGGCCATCAGGTCGTCGGAGGTGCTGATGTCGACCTCGTCGAAGCGCTCGCCCAGCTCGGCGCAGACCTCCGCCACGACCTCGCGGGCCACGTCGCAGAGGTGACACCCGGGCTTGGTGTAGAACACCACCCGCGGCGGAACCTCGCCGAGCTCGGTCGGCTCATCCGTCATTCGAGCAGCCCCAGGCTGCGACGTCGCTGCACCGCCCGCAGCTGACCCTTCGCCACCTTGCCGGTGACGGTGTGCGGCAGCTCGTCGACGACGTGGATGTACGACGGCTGCTTGAAGCGCGCCAGCCGGATCGCGCAGTGTTCCTGGACGGCCTCGACCAGCTCGTCGTCGCTGAGGCCGCTCGACTCCGCGCGCTTCACGTACGCAACCACGGCCTCTCCCGTGCTCGCGTCGTCGGTGCCGATGACCGCGGCCTCGGCGACGGCGTCGAGCTCGACGATGACCTCCTCGACCTCAACCGGGTAGACGTTGAAGCCCGACACGATGACCAGCTCCTTGAGCCGGTCGACGAGGAACAGGTCGCCGTCCGGGTCGAGGAACCCGACGTCGCCGGTGGCGTACCAGCCCTCGGAGTCGGGCCCGTCCTCGCCGTCGGGCCAGTACCCGCTGAACAGGTTCGCCCCGCGCACGAGGATCTGTCCCGGGTCCTCACCCTCGGACTCGTGGCCACCCTCGTCGAGGAGGCGCAGCTCGATCCCGGGGAGGGCGGCACCGACGGAGCCGGTCTTGGCGGTCGCGCTGCGCAGCGTGGAGGTGACGACGGGCGCCGCCTCGGTGAGGCCGTACCCCTGGTGGACGGCGACGCCGGTGCGCTCCATGAACGCCGAGATCAGGTCCGGCGACAACGGCGCGGAGCCGGACAGCACCATCCGGACGCCGCTGAGCCGCTCGCGCAGGTCGGGGATCCCCATCCAGTAGGCGAAGACCGGCGGGGCGACGGGGACGATCGACACGGCCTCGTCCTCGATCAGCTCGAGCGAGCCCTCGGGCTCGAAACCGTCCACCAGCACCAGGCGCGCGCCCTGGCACACCGCCTGACCGAGGACGGCGTTGAGCCCGTACACGTGGAAGAGCGGAAGCACGCCCAGGACGACGTCGTCGCCGGTGACCATCGGCGGCTGCACCTCATCGGCCTGCGCGATGTTGGCTGCGAGCGCGCGGTGCGTCAGCATCGCCGCGCGGGGCCGCCCCGACGTCCCGCTCGTGTAGAGCAGCACTGCGAGCGACTCGGGGTCGACGTGGCCCGGAACCTCCGCCGAGGCAGACGTGATCAGGTCGTCGTACGACGTCTCGCCCGGCAGTCGCGAGGTGTCGACCGCGACGATGCGAGGTACGACGGCGCGGCTGCGGAGCTCCTCGTCCGCGCCCACCAGTGCGTCCTCGAAGCCGGCCGCCGCCTGGCGGAGCATCGTGATCGTGGAGCCGTCGCCGACAACGACCCGGGCGCCGGAGTCGGCCGTCATCCGGACCAGCTCGCCGGTGGCGGACCGCGGGTTCACCGGGACCGCGACGAGCCGGGCCCGCAGGGCGCCGAGGTAGCAGGTGACGAACTCGATCCGGTTGCCCAAGGCGATGAGCACCCGGTAGCCGGCGACCATGCCCATGGCCGCGAACCCGCTGGCGACGCGGTCGACCTCGGCGTCCAGATCTGCCCAGGTCAGCCGTCGTCCCGACGCCTCGACGAGCGCGAGCCGGTCCGGGGACGAGGCTGCGGTCTGGCGTAACAGGTCCGGGAGTTGGGCGGTCACAAGCGCGAGTCTGGCACATGGACGTACGCCGTCCGGGCACTAGGCTGGGCGCGTGAATTCGGCCCGAACCAACCGCCGCAAGCCATCCCGCCCCCAGCCGATCGACCTGATGAGCCGATCGGTTCTGGCGGGCGAGGCCTCGGCCGCGGCTGCCGAGGTGGAGAGCTCGCTGGCCACGCCACCGGATCCCACCGCGGCGGCGTTCTTCGACGTGGACAACACCGTGATGCAGGGCGCCTCGATCTTCCACCTGGCACGCGGGCTCCATCGCCGGAAGTTCTTCACGACGAAGGAGATCCTCGGCGCCGCCTGGAAGCAGGCGTACTTCCGCATCGTCGGGGTCGAGGATCCCGAGCACGTCGCGGAGGCCCGCTCGTCTGCCCTCGAGTTCATCAAGGGCCACTCGGTCGCCGAGCTCGAAGAACTGGGCGAGGAGATCTTCGACGAGGCGATGGCCCACCGGATCTGGCCGGGCACCCGAGCCCTCGCGCAGCTCCACCTCGACCAGGGCCACCGGGTCTGGCTGGTCACCGCGGCCCCCGTCGAGATCGCCAACATCATCGCGCGGCGCCTTGGCCTGACGGGTGCGCTGGGAACCGTCTCCGAGCACGTCGACGGCATCTACACCGGTCGCCTCGTCGGCGACCTGTTGCACGGACCGGCAAAGGGTGTCGCGGTCCAGGCCATCGCCGACCGCGAGGGGCTGGACCTCGCCCGTTGCTCGGCGTACTCGGACTCCTACAACGACCTGCCGATGCTGAGCCTCGTCGGCGACCCGTGCGCCATCAACCCCGACTCGCGGCTCCGCGACCACGCCCGTCAGCAGGGGTGGCGGATCCGCGACTACCGCACCGGCCGCAAGGCGGCGCGTGCAGGACTGGTCGTCGCGGGCGTGGCCGGCGCCGTCACCGGGAGCGCCGCTGCCGGTGTCGCGCTCAGGCGGCGAATCCGTTAAGTAGGCACGAGGGTTTCAGCCCTGGTTGAATGCGGAAGAAGGGTGTGACAGGAGACACACGGTCATGTGCAACTCCGAGTTACCTGGCCCATTCACAAGCAGGGCGATCCGACCTACGCTGGGGCGTATTGCATCGCCATAGGGGGATTCGGGACCCGGCCCGTCTTGCCGGGGAGGGAGATCTACGTTGTTCACGAGTAGCGCGGAGTTCGAGCGCGGGCTTGAGTCCCTGCGCCTTGCCGTGCTGCACGCCCTGAGCCCGACCCCGGCCTTCGCCCTCGCCGGCGCCGCCCCTGTCCAGATCCGCCGCGCCCTCCCGAAGCGGGACGGGCTGCTGCTCTCCGAGGCCCTCGACTACCACCCCGGCACGCGCCCCTCAGGCACTCCCGAAGGCGGCACGCCCGCTCCGGACGCCGATCTGGCCTGCTCGTCGGAAGAGGACGAGGCGGAGGCCGGTCGGCTGATCGCGCTCGTCGAGCTGGCCCGCGAGGGCGACGCGGACGCTTTCGGCATGCTCTACGACCACTACCACGTGTCGGTGTACCGATTCCTTTACTACCGGGTCGGTGCCGTCGCGCTCGCCGAGGACCTCACCTCGGAGACCTTCTTCCGCGCGCTGCGCAGCATGGGCTCGTTCCGCTGGCAGGGCAAGGACTTCGGCGCCTGGCTGATGACCATCGCGCGAAACCTGACCGCCGACCACTACAAGGCCGGCCGCACCCGTCTCGAGTACGCCACCGAGGACATGGGAGCGCACGACTCGGTCACCGAGGGGCCGGAGACGTCCGTGCTCGCCTCGCTCACCAACGACGCGCTGCTCGGGGCGTTGAAGGAGCTGCCCAGCGAGCAGCAGGAGTGCCTCATCATGCGCTTCCTCCAGGGGCTCTCCATCGCCGAGACCGCGAAGATCCTGGGCCGCAGCGACGGGGCCGTGAAGCAGCTCCAGCTCCGCGGCGTCCGCAACCTCGCCAAGCTGCTTCCGGAGGGGATCCGATGAGCCTCCGCGACCGTCACTGTGTCTCCCGCCTCAGGCCCGTAACTTCGCGGCGCGGTCCGTCGTTATGGATCGTGACAATGCCTGACGGTGAGCAACGAGTAGAGACGGGACGACCGCGATGACCGCCCTTTTCAGTACGCACCGGCGTGCCGAGGAGTTCGCTGCGGCCGTCGACGGGTGCTCCTCCGCCCGCACGAGCGAGATGGAGAGCCTGGTCGGCGTGGCCACGGCACTCCGCACCCACGAGTCCCTCGAGGCCGCCGCGCCCCGCGACGAGTTCGTCACCGAGCTCCGCGCCCTTCTGTTGGCCGAGGCCGAGCGCATGCCGGCGAACGCCCCTCTCACCCTCCCCGTCCGCCGCCGTGGTCCGCGCGAGCGCCGCCTGGTCGTCGCCGCTTCGGCCTTCGTGTTCCTGGGCGGTACCGCCGGGATGGCCGCCGCTGCGCAGCAGTCGCTGCCCGGCGAGGCGCTGTACCCGATCAAGCGCGGCATCGAGCGCGCAGAGGCCGGCCTGTCCGTCACCACAGCCGGGCGCGGTCAGGACCTCCTGCACCAGGCCAGCGGCCGGCTGGCCGAGGTCGAGGGGCTGCTGGCCGACGGTTCGCTGACCGCGGCCCCCCAGATCCCGCAGACGGTCGACGACTTCACCGCTCAGGCGCGCGAGGGCTCCAACCTGCTGATGGCCTCGTACGAGGAGAGCGGCGATCCCGAGACGATCGTGGCGGTCCGCGAGTTCACGGCAGAGGGCATCACGCTCCTGAAGGAGCTGGCCCGTACGGCTCCGGCAGAGGCCCAGGACGAGCTGGCAAGCGCAGCGATGACGCTGGCCGAGATCGACCGACAGGCCAGCGAGCTGTGCGCGAGCTGCGCCGGCGACCTCCCCGAGCTCGAGGTGCCGGGGATCTTCCTCGCGGCCTCCGAGGCCAACCGCGCCTTCGCACTCATCGACGGTCGGCTCCTCGACAACAGCCACCCCGTGGTGGTCGACAAGCGCGCCGTGACCCGACCCGACAGCCCGCTCGGATCAGTGGCCCCTCCGGCTGGCAGCCAAGCGCCTGCGCCCGCTCCGGCACCCGCCGCTCCCGGCACCGACCCGGCGCCCTCGCTCGGCCTGCCCGACGTCGATGACGTCACCCGCGGCGGCTCCACCAGCAAGCCTGCACAGGGCGGCAAGGTCGTCGGCGATATCCGGACCGGCCTCGGCGACGTCGTCGAGACGCTCCTCCCGGAAACCGACCTCCTCGACTAGCCTTCTTCCCCTCCTGGGGGGACGAAGCAGGCTCAGTAGAAGACGGAGCGTCGCTGCATGAGCAGCGAGTACAGGGTCTGTTGGATCGTCTCGCGGACCTGGTCCGTGACGTTGAAGACCAGCATCGGGTCGTCGGCTGCGCCCTCGTCGTAGGAGTCCGTGCGGATCGGCTCGCCGAACTCGATCAGCCACTTCGACGGCAGCGGCACCAGGCCGAGCGGGCCGAGCAGCGGGAAGAACGGCGTCACCGGGATGTACGGCACGCCCAGCAGCCGGGCCAGCGACGGAAGGTTGCCCACCAGCGGGTAGATCTCCTCGGCACCCACCACCGAGCACGGGACGATCGGCACACCGGTACGGATCGCCGCTGAGACGAAGCCGCCGCGCCCGAACCTCTGCAGCTTGTAGCGCTCCGAGTAGGGCTTCCCGATGCCCTTGAAGCCCTCGGGCCAGACACCTACCAGCTCGCCGCCGCTGAGCATCCGCTGAGCGTCCTCACCGCAGGCCAGGGTGGCGCCGCCCTTGCGCGCGATCTCACCCACGATCGGAAGCCGGAAGACCAGGTCGGCGCCGAGCGGGCGGAGGCTGCGGCCGGTGTGGTCGTGGATCGAGACCATCGTCATCAGGCCATCCATCGGGATGGTGCCGGAGTGGTTCGAGACCAGCAACGCGCCACCCTCGGTCGGGAATGTTCTCCGCGACCGCGCACCTCGACGCGGAACCACTTCTCCTTGATCGGACGGATCGCGGACAGGAAGAACCGCTCGGTGACCTCGGGGTCGAACCCGTACTCGTCGACGGCGTAGTCGCCGGTCACGCGCCGCCGCAGGAAGGCCAGGAACTCGGCCAAACGCGGCTCCCAGTTCTCGCCGAACACCTCGTGGGCTGCGCCCTTGAACGCCGAGAGCCACTCACCGACGGGAATGCCGTCCTTCGGCTCGCGCTCGCGTGACGGACATCGGCCCGGGGCGCCGCAGCGGCCGGACGCTCTTCGGCGGGCGGAGTCGTGGGCGCGTCGACGCCCTCTGCGTCGACGGACGGAGCGTTGCGCTCCGGGCGGCGGGAGGGGGCTCCGAGGCTTCCTCGGACGGCTTCCTGGGGCCTGGGACAGGCTTCTTGGCCCCACCCGCCAGGTTCCTGGCGGCCGACGACGGTTTGTCGCTGCCGGTCCCGCGTCCGGGCCGGCCTCGGGTGCCCAGCGGGATCACCTCTGCGTCAGCCACGGTCGCCTCCGTGCGTCAGCCGCGAACGCTGACGCCGCGAGGCGGGGCGCCGGAAGCGGGCTCGGGCTGATCGATCGTGCGAGGTCGGCGAAGGCCGCCTCGGTGCTGTAGTCGGGCTCGTAGCCCAGGACCCTGCGTGCCCGCTCGGTGTCGACGCCGCGGCCGAAGGTCAGGAAGCCGATGAGATCGGGTGAGAGCGCCTGATGCCCGCCTGCTTGAGGAGTCCCCCGACCCCGTTCAGCGCGAAGCCGGAACCGGCACCGTCGGACGACCGAGGCGCCGGACTGCCTGCGACAGCATCAGCACGCCGTCGCCGGCGACGTTGAACGTGCCGTGCACGCCGTCGACGGTGGCGTGTCGAAGCGCCGCGAGCAGGTCGGTCTCGTGCAGGAACTGCATGCGCGCGTCGAACCCGAGCACGGTGGGCACGATCGGCAGGGCGAAGTACTGCGTCAGCGGTGAGCTGGTCGTCGGGCCGACGAGGTTCGCGGCCCGCAACATCGTCACGGCGACGTCAGGACGCCGGCGCGAGAAGCCGCGGACGTACCCCTCGACCTCGAGCACGTCCTTGGCGTAGCCCGAGCTGCGGCATCCGCTTGGCGGGCATGTCCTCGGTGAACATCGCCGGGTCACGGCTCGACGAACCGTAGACCGCGGTCGACGACCGGACGACGAGCCGCTCGAGCCCCGGCGCCTTCTGGCACGCAGCCAGCAGCTGCATCGTGCCGATGACGTTGTGTTCCTTGACCGAAGTCCGCCCGCCCGGTCGACCCCGAGCCGGCGCGCACGCTGAGGTGCACGACCGTGTCGACCTCCTGCCCGGCGATCACCTTGGCGATCACCGGGTTGCGGATGTCCGCACGGACGAAGGACACCGCGCCGAGGTCGCCCCGCGGAGGCACGACGTCGACACCGATCACCCGCTCGACGGCGGGGTCGGTGGCGATCAGCCGCGCGAAGCGCGCACCGAAGTCACGGCGAGACCCCGGTGACGAGTACGACGCGCCCCATGCGGACTCCTGAAGTGGTCCTGGGTTACTTGCCCTGACGACGACGCTGGATGCGCGTCTTCTTGAGCAGCTTGCGGTGCTTCTTCTTGGCCATGCGCTTGCGACGCTTCTTGATGACGGAACCCACTGCGGACCTTCTTTCGAGACTCTGGGACAGAGGCTGCGATCGACGATGCGCAGCGCGGACAGCCAAGCGTAACGGCCTCCCGCCGTGAGCGAACCCCGGGGCCGAAGCCGCCGAGGCGGGGCCGCTTTCAAAAAAAGTCTGGAACGACCCTCAAGTCCCTTACGCGATGCTCCGAAACTCTCTGTGACGGGCTCCTGGCAACTAGCGCACCCAACGCAGGTAACCCAGACAACACAAGACGTCACCTACCTTCGTGGCTCGCACCACGCTCCTGGGAGGAGCTACGCGACCACTGCTCGAGGCCTTGGGAGGGGCCTTTGAGATGAACGCATTCAACGTTTCGCTGCGCCCTGCGCTCCGCACCCTGGTCTGCCGCCCTCAGCATCGCGCTCGTCACTGTGGCCCTGGGCTTCGTGTCCACGCCGGCCCAGGCCGCGACCGCCCGCACGTCGACCGTCATGTCGATGAGCTCGGGCAGCTACGAGAAGCAGGTGCAGTACTTCATCAACAAGAAGCGCGCCAAGCGAGGCCTCTCCAAGCTTCGCCTGCAGTCGTGCACCGACGGCACCGCCGAGCGCTGGGCAGCACCTCGCGACGACCAACTCGTTCTACCACCAGAACATGGGCACGGTGCTGAACACCTGCGACGCCTACTACGCCGGCGAGACCCTCGGCCGCGGCGCGATCAGCCCGCGGCGCCTGGTCTACCTGTGGATGCACTCCCCGCTCACAAGGCCGTGCTCCTCAGCCGCCACGCCAAGCGCATCGGCGTCGGCTCGTACATCGACTCGAACGGCCAGTGGGTCGACCGCGGCCAACTTCACCAAGTTCTGATCAGCCCAGATCGCCTTCCTGGTCACCTCGCTGATCGAAAGTCCGGCCGGAACCCGCACCCACGGATAGCAACAACCGGTCACAGAAGAGCCGCCCCTCGCTGCGAGGGGCGGCTCTTCTGCGTGTACCGGGTGGGCGAAGCTCAGCCGGTCTGGAAGAAGCTCTTGCGCAGGTAGTCGTTGACCGCGTCCTCGGGGACCCGGAAGGAACGACCGACCCGGACCGCGGCCAGCTCGCCGGAGTGGACCAGACGGTAGACCGTCATCTTGGACACGCGCATCACCGATGGCCACCTCGGCGACGGTCAGGAACTTCACCTCGGAGATGTCCCCGGAGTTGTGATGAGGCCATCATGCACCGCTTTCTCGCAGCACATGCCGTCCCCGGCTTCCCCGCCGGAGATGCATGACGTATGTGCTTGTCGTGAGAATAGAGCCTAGAGTGACTAGTGGGGAAGGGGTGGCCGTTGTCCAGGACTTTACCCGGCGCTGCGGAGTGTCGCCTACGGACACGCTCAGGCGTGAGGGGTCCAGACCGTTGAGCGGGAACGTCGCCTCACGCGTGGCCTGGATCGCCCGGTCCGAGCCAGTTGCCCGGGTCGTAGCCCTGCTGCCCAGTCCCGGTAGGGCCGGCGGCCGGCCGTCGGTCATCCGGAACGGCGCCGTGCTGCCCGAGCAGCGTCAGCACGTGCTCTCGCCACCCCGCCGGGGTCGGCGGTGCGCGGGGCCACCGGGCGCCCGCCGACGATCGCCGAGCAGGTGGGTCCAGGCCCGGGGCACCACGTCGACGATCGCGTAGCCACCGCCCCCGGTGACCACCCACCGTGCCGCCGCAGACCTCGTGGGCAAGGTCGTGCAGGGCCTCGTAGCCGGCACGCTGCCCGTCGACGGTCAGCATCAGGTGCGCCAGCGGGTCCTCGATGTGCGTGTCGCAGCCGTGCTGGGTCACCAGGACGTCCGGCGCGAACTCCCGGAGCAGCGGCGGGCACGACGGCGTGGAAGGCGCGCAGCCAGCCCGCGTCCGACGGTACCGGGCGGCAGCGCGACGTTGACGGCGCTGCCCTCGGCGCCCGGTCCGCCGATGTCCCGCGGGAAGCCGGTGCCCGGGAAGAGCATCTGACCGGTCTCGTGCAGGCTGATCGTCAGTGACCCGCGGGTCGTCGTAGAAGATCTGTCTCCACGCCGTCGCCGTGGTGGACGTCGACGTCGACGTACGCCATCCGCTCCGCCCCGTGTCCGAGCAGCCAGCGGATGCCGACCGCCACGTCGTTGTAGACGCAGAAGCCGCTCGCCCGGTCCGCCATCGCGTGGTGCAGCCCGCCGGCGATGTTCGCGGCGTGCAGCACGCTCCCCGTCCAGACCTGCCGGCCGCCTCCACGGTGGCTCCGACCACGTGCGCTGAGGCCTTGTGCATGCCCTCGAAGGTCGGGTTGTCCGGCGTACCGAGCCCGTGCAGCTCGTCGAACCGGTCGGGGTCCTTGCCGACCTAGTGCACCGCCTCGATGAACGCGGCCGTCGTGCACGGTCGCCACCAGCTCGTCCGAGGCAACCGGCGCCGGCCACGCACGGCAGCGGGCGTCACCGATGAGCCCGAGGCTTCGCCGCAAGCAGCATGGTCAGGTCGACCCGGAGCGGCGACATCGGATGCGTCGGACCGAAGTCGTAGTCGGTCAGGGTGGGGTCGAAGATGACGCACGGCTGGCCCCGGCATGTCGAGTCGGAGCCCGTCAGCTCTGACCCTCAGCGAGGGCGCGGGACCGGTCACGGGCAGCCTCGAGCGCGGTCAGGAACGCCGCGCGCACCTTGTGGTCCTCCAGCTCCCGGATCGCCGCCGCGGTGGTGCCACCGGGCGAGGTGACCCGCTCGCGCAGCACGATCGGGTGCTCGCCGGTCTCCCGGAGCAGCTTCGCCGAGCCGACCACGGTCTGCACGACGAGCTCGGAGGCGGTCGCGCGCGGCAGTCCGAGGTGGACGCCCGCCTCGATCATCGCCTCGACGACGAAGAACAGGTACGCCGGCCCGGAGCCGCTGATCGCGGTGACCGCGTCCTGCTGCTTCTCGGGCACCCGGAGCACCCGGCCGGTGGCCGCCATCAGCGACTCGGCCTCGACGAGGTGCGCTCTCGTCGCAGTGTGAGCCCGCGCGAGATGGCCGCCATGCCCTCGTCGACGAGGGCCGGGGTGTTCGGCATGACCCGGACGACCGCGACGCCCTCGGGCAGCCTGCTCTCGATGAACTGCGTGGTGATGCCGGCCGCCGAGTGAGACCACCAGCTGACCGGGACGCACCGCGGGGCGATCTCGGCGAGCAGCTCGGCCATGTCCTGAGGCTTGACCACGAGCACGACCGTGTCGGCGATCTTGGCCGCCTCGACGTTGCCGACCACCGTGACGCCGTACCGCTCCTCGAGCTCGGCGGCCCGCTCGCGGCGCTTCTCGCCGACGAGCAGGTCGTCGACGTGGCGGCCCGCACGGATGCAGCCCGGACAGCAGCGTCTCGCCCATCACCCCGGCACCGAGGATCGCAACACGTGTCACAGCAATCGCCTCAGATCATTTCTTGGAGACCAGCGACCTCAGGAAGAAGGTCAGGTTGCTCGGACGCTCGGCGAGCCTGCGCATCAGGTAGCCGTACCACTCCTGGCCGTAGGGCACGTAGACGCGGACCTTCTCGCCCGCCTCGGCCAGCCTGCGCTGCTCGTCGGGGCGGATCCCGAAGAGCATCTGGTACTCGTAGCTGCCCTGAGGACGGCCGTGGCGGGTGGCCAGGGCCCCGGCGATGTCGACCATCCGCGGGTCGTGCGAGGCCACCATCGGGTAGCCCTGCCCGGCCATCAGCACCTTCAGGCAGCGCACGTAGGACTTGTCGACCTCGAGCTTCTCCTGGAACGCGACGGTCTCGGGCTCGTTGTAGGCGCCCTTGCAGAGCCGCACACGCGAACCCTCGTAGGCCAGGTCGCGGCAGTCCGCCTCGGTGCGCCGGAGGTACGACTGCAGCACCGCGCCGGTCTCGGGGAAGTCCTTGCGCAGCTCGCGCAGGATCCCCAGCGTCGAGTCGGTGGTGGTGTGGTCCTCCATGTCGAGGGTCACCGTCGTACCGGCGTTGCGGGCCGCCTGGCAGATGGTCCGCGCGTTCTCGAGGGCGACCTTCTCGCCCTCGCCGGGCAGCGCCTGCCCGACCGCGGAGAGCTTGACCGAGACCTCGGCGTTGCGGGACAGCCCCTGCTCGGTCAGCGAGCGGAGCACGTCGAGGTAGGCGGCGACGGTGGCGTCGGCCTGCTCGCGGTCGAGGGTGTCCTCGCCAAGGAAGTCGAGGGTGACGTGCAGGCCGTCCTCGATCAGGGCGCGCGTCGCGTCGACGGCGCTCGCGGTCGACTCACCGGGGACGAACCGGGACACGATCCCGCTCGAGACCGGCATCGCGGACACGAGAGCCTTCACCCGGTCGCTGCGCGAGAGAACCAGCAGCGGCTGCCTTAACACCAAACTCCTCCTGACGGACGACGGCCCGCCCAACCTCGATGTCGGACGGACGAGGGCAAGGCTACGCCGTACGGCGCCGCAGGGTGGCTGCGCCCAAGGCGAGCCCGGCGAGCGCGAAGACCACGACGACCGCGATATCGGCCCACACGCCGGCATCGACGCCACCCGCAGCCGACCCCGTGACGGACGCGACGCTGCCCATCGCGTCGACGGCGTACGACAGCGGCAGCACGTCGGAGATCGCCTCGAGCACTGACGGCATCCGGTCGCGCGGGATGAACAGCCCGCACAGCAGGATCTGCGGGATCACCACGGCCGGCATGAACTGGACGGCCTGGAACTCGGTGCGCGCGAAGGCCGACACGAAGAGCCCGAGCGCGGTGCCGAGGACGGCGTCGGCGACCGCGACGACCACGAGCACCCACACCGCACCGGCCACCTGCAGGTCCAGAACCCAGACGCACAGCAGCACCGCGATCGTCGACTGGACGGCGGCGACCAGGCCGAACGCGAGCGCGTACCCGCCCAGGAAGTCGAACTTGCCCGTCGGCATCGCCAGCAACCGCTCGAGCGTCCCTGAGGAGCGTTCTCGCAGCGTGGTCACCGCGGTCACCAGGAACATCACGATGAAGGGGATCAGCGCCAGCAGCGGCGGGCCCAGCCGGTCGAACCCTCCCGACCCGGCGGGCGCATCGTCGAACATCCACCACAGCAGCGTCAGGATCAGCGACGGGAGCACCAGCAGCATCGCCAGCGTGCGGTGGTCGCGGCGGAGCTGGTGCAACACCCGGGCGGTGATCGCGAGCGTGATCCTCAGGCTCATGCCGCTCCCCCTGCCACGAGGGAGAGGAAGGCCGCCTCGATGTCGTCGGCGCCCGTCCGCTGCAACAGCTCAGGGAGGGTCTCGTCGGCGAGCAGCCGGCCGTGCCGCATCAACAGCAGGCGGTCGCAGCGCTCAGCCTCGTCCATGACGTGGCTGGAGACGAGCACCGTCGCCCCGGCGTCGGCCAGCTGGTGGAAGATCGCCCACAGGTCGCGGCGGAGGACCGGGTCGAGGCCCACGGTCGGCTCGTCGAGCACCAGCAGCTCCGGCTCCCCGAGCAGCGCGACCGCCAGCGACACGCGGGACCGCTGCCCGCCGGACAGGCGGCCCACGACCGCGTTCCGGTTCGGCACGAGGTCCACGGTCTCGATGCAGCGGTCGACCTCGCTCGACGCGACCCCCAGCACACGCGCGAAGAAGCGGAGGTTCTCGACGACGGTGAGGTCGTCGTACACGCTGGGCGCCTGCGTGACGTAGCCGATCCGGTGCCGAAGCCGCCGGTCGCCGGCGGGAAGTCCGAGCACCGAGACCTCGCCGCTCTCGACGACCTGGACGCCGACGAGCACGCGCATCAGCGTCGTCTTGCCCGATCCCGACGGTCCGAGCAGCCCGGTGACCTGGCCGGGCCGCGTACTGAACCCGACCCCGTCCACGGCGCGGTTGCGCCCGCGCGTGACCTTCAGGTCCCTGACCTCCACCACCGAGCTGTCCATGGTCTCCCCTAGCCGGGCTCGGGAGCCCGCTCGAAGTTGAGCCGCGTGAACGCCAGCGACTCCATCAGGTCGAGCTCCCGCGCCTCGCGGTTGCCGGCCTTGCGTGTGTTGATCTCCACCACGATGTGGCCGCCGAACGCCCGGCCCGGCCAGATGCTCGAGGAGCTCGACCACCGGCTGCGTTCCTCGCCCCGGGCACCAGGTGCTCGTCCTTGGCGGAGCCGGTGCCGTCGGTCAGGTGGATGTGCCGGAGGCGTTCGCCCAACCGGACCGCCATCGCGACCGGGTCGGACTGGGACGTCGACGAGTGGGACAGGTCGATGGTCGCGTTGGCGTAGTCCTCGGTCGACGGGTCCCAGCCCGGCACGTAGACCTCGACCTGCCGCTTCGAGGCGCGCCACGGGTACATGTTCTCGACCGCGAAGCCGACGCCGGTACGCCGTTCCAGCTCGGCGATGCCCTCGACGAAGCTGCGCGAGTACTCGCGCTGCCAGCGGAACGGCGGGTGTACGACGACCACGTCGGCACCGACATCGCGCGCCATCTCGGCGCTCCGCTCGAGCTTGCCCCAGGGCTCGATGCCCCAGACCCGCTGCGTGATCAGCAGGCACGGAGCGTGCACCGCGCACACCGGTATCTGGTGGTAGTCCGAGAGGTGCCGGACCGCGTCGATCTCCTGGCTGATCGGGTCGATGCCGACCATCACCTCGACGGCGTCGTAGTCCAGCCGGGCCGCGAGCTCGAAGCCCTGGGCGGTGGTCTCGGGGTACACCGAGGCGGTGCTGACAGGCCGATCACGGGTCGAGACTACCGAGCAGCGCTCGGACGACCGGGACGACGCCGATCTGGTCGAGCCGCTCGAGGATGATCCCCTCACGCAGCGCCCACGGGCAGATCTCCAGCTCCGGGAGGTCGAAGATGTCCATCACCGCGTCGGCCACCAGCGCGCCGGCCACGACCTGGTGCGCCCGGCTGGACCGAGACCCCGGGCAGCTCGGCCGAGCTCGTCGAGTCGACATCGCAACCAGCCGCGGGATCATCTCGGCCAGCACCTCGGACGTCGAGCGACCCGCCGTACCAGCGGCCCTTCCGTCGACGGCCGGCGCTCCGCAGATCCGGGCGAGCGAGCGGAACGTCTTCGAGGTGGCCACCGCGTGGTCGGCGGGCGCCGCTCCGCAGCACCGACCCGGCGTCGCGGGCGATGTCTGCGCGGATCTGGCAGCCGGAGCTCGCGTGACGGCGGCCTCGTCGACGTCGTCCGCGAGCCACTCGCGGGTCAGCCGACCCGCGCCGAGCGGCAGCGACTGCGCGACGTCGGGCGCCTCGTCGGCGCCGACCGCGATCTCGAGCGAGCCGCCGCCGATGTCGAAGACGGCGAGCCGGCCCGTCGACCAGCCGAACCAGCGGCGTACCGCCAGGAAGGTCAGCCGGGCCTCGTCGTCGCCCGGCAGCACCTCGATGTCGACCCCGGTCTGGCCCGCACGTGGTCGAGCACCTCGTCGGAGTTGGAGGCGTCGCGCACCGCGGAGGTGGCGAACCCCAGCATCTCCTCGCAGCCCTTGTCCCCCGCGACGAGCAGCGCGTCCGCCGACGAACGTGGTCAGCGCCTCGACGCCCGGCTTCGCTGACCGCCCCCTCGGCGCGTCGAGGTGCTCGGCGAGCCGCAACGGCTCCTTGTAGGAGAACGCAGGCAACGGCGCGGCACCGCCGTGCGCGTCGACGACGAGTAGATGACCGGTGTTCGACCCGATGTCCAGCACGCCCAGCCGCATCGCCGCATCAACCGATTCGCTGTCCCGCCCACGTGAACTACCGATCGCGACGTACGGGTGTGCAGCCGTGCCCGAAGTCGATCTCGTCTTCCCACGCGCCTGGGTGGAGTTCGCCGACCCGGCCGACGACGCCCAGGTGTTCCGCTGCGACCTCACCTGGCTGACGTCGCGGTGGTCGTGCATCTTCGGCCAGGGCTGCCCGGGCATCTACGCCGACCGGCCCGACGACGGCTGCTGCACCCTCGGCGCGCACTTCTCCGACAAGGCCGACGAGAAGCGGGTCGCGCACAGGTCAAGGAGCTCGACCGCGGAGCACTGGCAGTTCCACGACGAGGGCCGCGGCAAGAACTGGGTCGAGCTCGACGAGGAGGGCGAGCGCAAGACCGCCGTCCACGAGGGGGCCTGCATCTTCCTCAACCGGCCCGGCTTCCCCGGTGGCGAGGGCTGCGCCCTGCACGGGCTGGCGCTGCGCACCGGCCGGCACTTCGTGGAGACCAAGCCGGACGTCTGCTGGCAGCTGCCGATCCGGCGTACCTTCCGCGACGTCGAGCTGCCCGACGGCACGGCGTACACCGAGGTCGTCGATCGCGGAGTACGACCGCCGCGGCTGGGGCCCCGGCGGCCACGACCTGGACTGGTACTGCTCGGGCAACACCGAGGCCCACATCGCCCAGGACCCGGTCTACGTCTCCAACGAGCGCGAGCTGGTCGAGCTGATGGGACAGGCGGGCGTACGACGCGCTGGTCGACCACTGCGAGGCGCACCTGGCCTCCCGGTCCGCGCTCGCGCTGCACCCGGCCGACCCGCGGGACTGACCGGCACCGGCCCGAGCTCAGCCCTTGAGCTTGGCGGCGATGTTGTCCGGCATCGGCTCGTAGCGGGCGAACCGGCGCGTGAACGACGCCGCGCCGTGCGAGAACGCGCGCAGGTCGATGGCGTAGCGGCCGATCTCGATCTGCGGCACCTCGGCGCGCACCAGCGTCCGGTCGTCGCCGACCGGCTCGCTGCCCAGCACCCGGCCCCGCCGCCCGGACAGGTCGCTCATCACCGTGCCGACCAGGTCGTCGGGCACCAGTCACCGCGAGCTCGTCGACCGGCTCGAGCAGCGACGTCCGCGCCGCGCGGCGGCCTCCCGCAGGGCCAGCGCGCCCGCGGTCTGGAACGCCATGTCGGAGGAGTCGACGCTGTGCGCCTTGCCGTCGGTCAGCGTCACCCGGATGTCGACCACGGGGTAGCCGCGCGACCACCCCCTTCTCCATCTGCGCCCGCACGCCCTTCTCCACCGACGGGATGAACTGCCGCGGCACCGAGCCGCCCACCACCTTGTCGACGAACTCGAAGCCGACCGCCCTGCGGCAGCGGCTCGACGGTGATGTCGCAGACGGCGTACTGGCCGTGTCCTCCGGACTGCTTCACGTGCCGACCAGTGACCCTGCGCCGCCGGCGAAGGTCTCCCGCAGCGGCACCCGCAGCTCGACCTGGTCGACGGCGGCGCCGTGCCGGTTCTCGAGCCGGTCGAGCACGACGTCGGCGTGCGCCTCGCCCATGCACCAGAGCACGATCTGGTGGGTCTCGGCGTTGTGCTCGATGCGCAGCGTCGGGTCCTCGGCGGCGAGCCGCTGGAGGCCGGTGCCGAGCTTGTCCTCGTCGGCCTTCGCGCGGGCCTGGATCGCCAGCGGCAGCAGCGGTTCGGGCAGCGACCAGGGCTTGAGCACCAGCGGACGGTCCTTGTCGGACAGCGTGTCGCCGGTCTCGGCGCGGCTGAGCCGGCCGATCGCGCAGAGGTCCCCGGCGACGCGCGATGTCGGCAGGGCGCTGGACCTTGCCGAGCGGGCTGGAGAGCGCACCGATCCGCTCGTCCTCGTCGTGGTCCTCGTGGATGCCGGAGTGCGGGTCGACCTCCCGGTCCGCGAAGAACGACGAGAAGTGGCCGGACACGTGCACGGTCTCGTCGGGGCGGACTGTGCCGGAGAAGACGCGCACCAGGCTGACCCGGCCGACGTACGGGTCGGACGTCGTCTTGACCACCTCGGCGACCAGCGGCCCGTCGGGGTCACAGGTCAGCGTCGGGCCGGTCTTGCCCTCCGGGGTGAACACCTCCGGCATCGGGTGCTCGGCAGGCGAGGGGAAGCCGGACACGATCAGGTCGAGCAGCTCGGTCGCTCCGACCCCGCTCGAGGAGTCGACCGGCAGCACCGGGTGGAACGAGCCGCGTGCGACCGCCCGCTCGAGGTCCTCGACGAGGAGATCCCGGTCGATCTCCTCGCCGCCGACGTAGCGCTCCATCAGCGTCTCGTCCTCGGACTCCTCGATGACCGCCTCGATCAGGGCGCCTCGCTGCTCGTCGTGCTCGTGGTCGTCGCTGAGCAGGCCGATGAGCCGGTCGCCCTCACGCAGGTAGACCGGCACGACCTTGTCGCCGAAGGCAGTCCTGCGCCTGCAGCGACCACACCGTCGTAGTCGGCTCGGGCATGGTCGAGCTTGGAGACGACGACCACGCGCGGCATGCCGACGTCGGCGCACTCACGCCACAGCGTCTTGGTGGCCTCGTCGATCCCCTCGTTGGCGGCGATCACGAAGAGGGCGCAGTCGGCGGCGCGCAGTCCGGCCCGCAGCTCACCCACGAAGTCGGCGTAGCCGGGGGTGTCGATCAGGTTGACCTTGACGTCCCGGTGGAGCAGCGGCGCGAGGGCCAGCCCGATCGACCGTTGCTGTCGATGCTCGGCCTCGTCGAAGTCGCTGACCGTCGTGCCCTCCACGGTCGAACCGGCCCTGTTCAGCACAGTGGCCGAGACGAGGAGCGTCTCGACCAGTGTCGTCTTGCCTGATCCCGCAGGGCCCACGAGGACCACGTTGCGGATCGCATCAGCCCGATCCGCGACCGGGGCACCTTCCTTACCTGCTTGGCCTGTCGCCTGCTTGCCTGCCACCGCGGCGCCTCCTCGCACCCGTCCTCACCCAGCACTCGTGGACTTCACTGTTCACCCGCCACGTCGATCGCACAAGGGGGCGGCAGACCCCCGATGTCGGAGCCGCTCGCGCGTGCGGCGAGAATGCTGCGCATGCGCTTGGACCATCTCTCTTATGCAGCTGGACCCGACGGGCTGGCGGGAACCGCACAGCGACTCGGCCAGCTGCTCGGCGAGGAGTTCCGCGACGGGGGGATCCACCCACGGTTCGGCACCCGCAACATGGTGCTGCCGTTGAGCCAGGGCACCTACCTCGAAGTGGTGTCCGTTCTCGACCACCCGGCGTCCGACAAGGCGCCGTTCGGCCAGGCGGTACGGGCTCGTTCCGAGCTCGGCGGCGGCTGGCTCGGCTGGGTCGTCTCCGTCCCGGACATCTCCGAGCTCGAGCAGCGGCTGGGCCGCGAGTCGGTCGCCGGCAACCGCCACCGCCCCGATGGCGTGGAGCTCCGGTGGAAGCAGATCGGGGTCAAGGGTCTGCAGTCCGACCCGCAGCTCCCCTTCTTCGTCCAGTGGTCCTCACCCGCCGACCTGCACCCGTCGGTCGGGGCCAGCGGGACCATCCACCTCGACACCCTCGAGATCGCGGGCGACCCGCACCGGGTCAACGACTGGCTCGGCGATCCTGAGAAGGCTCCTCTCGACGACGTCGAGGTGGAGTGGGTGGCACCGCACGGTACGCCGGGGGTCGTCGCAGCCCAGTTCAGCACGGCGAACGGGCTCGTCCGGATCTGACCGAGGTGGCGAAACCGCTTCCCGGCTCGGTGCCCAGCCCCAACATCTGGCATCACCCGCACATCTACGAGATCGAGAACCGCGCGGTCGACCCCGACGGTGAGATCGAGGCCGCGATGCGCGCCGTCAGCTCCTGGGACGGCCGAGCCTTCCTCGACGTCGGGTGCGGCACCGGCTTCCACCTGCCCCGTTGGGCGGCCGACGCAGCCTCGGTGACGGGCGTCGAGCCGCACCCCGACCTGGCCCGCCTCGCCTCCCGGCGTACGTCTCGGCTGTCCCACGTCTCGGTGCTGCGCGGCACCGCCCAGCACCTCCCGCTGCCGGACGCGTCGGTCGACGTCGTCCAGGCGCGCTGGTCGTACTTCTTCGGGCCCGGCTGCGAGCCCGGGCTGGCCGAGCTCGACCGGGTGGTCAGGCGCGGCGGTACGGCGTTCGTCATCGACAACGACGCGCGGCGCAGCACGTTCGGTCGCTGGTTCCGCCGCGGCTACCCGATGGTCGACCCCGACTCGGTCGAGGCGTTCTGGTCGCAGCACGGCTGGCAGCGGACGCCGGTGGACATGGTCTGGCGGTTCGGCTCCCGGGCCGACCTGGAGGACGTCGTCCGGATCGAGTTCACCGCCGAGGTCGCGGAGTGGGCCCTCGCCTCACACGAGGGTCTCGAAGTCGACTACGCCGTCAACGTGTGGTGGCGCCACTACTGAGCCGCACCGACAGCGTCGGCTCCAGGGTGGTGCCGGGTTCGCCGATCGGCCGGTGCGCCAGCAGGTCGCCGAGGCGGTTGACGACCTCGCGGGCGACCTCTTCGAGCGGCTGCCGGACCGACGTCAGGCCCGGCGTGCACACCTGCGCTGCGAGCGAGTCGTCGAAGCCGACGACCGCGACGTCCCGGCCGGCCTTGAGGTCGCGCTCGTCGAGCGCCCGCAGCACACCCATCGCGACGGTGTCGCTGACGCAGACGAAACCCGTCGGTCGCTCGGAGTCGAGCAGCGCATGCGCCGCACGCCGACCGAAGTCGAGGGTGTCGTCACCTCGCGCGCTGAGCCGGGTCGTGGGCAGCCCGTGCTCGTGCATCCGGTCGGCCCAGCCGCTGCGCCGGTCCTCGCCGATGTAGGAGCCCTTCTGCCAGCCGACCCAGCCGATCCGCTCGTGGCCGCGCTCCACCAGGTGGTCGACGGCGAGCATCACGCCGGCACGCTGGTCGACGTCCACCCACGGGTGCTGCGCGTGCGGCTCCCCCCAGGGACGGCCGAACGCCACGAAGGGCACGCCCTTCTGCTGCAGCCAGGCTGCCTGCGGGTTGCCCCGGTAGGTGTCGGTGACGATGAACGCGTCGACCGCGGCCGACCGCAACAGCTCGTCGTACCCGTCCATGGGGTCGTTGGGAGTGCCGTTGTCGCTGCTCGCGTCGGTCCCGGTGTCGGTTCCGGTGAACAGGAGCACGTGGTAGCCGACGTCCCGGGTGCTCTCGACGAGGGCGTGCAGGAACCGGTCCATGAGCGCGTTGGCGCTGTCCTCGATGGCCGCCTCGATCCGGAGGCCGATCAGGTGGGACGCGCGGGTGCGGAGGTTCCGGGCTGCCCGGTTCGGGGAGTACCCCAGCCTCTCGATGGCCTCCTGGACCCGCTCCAACGTCTCCGGGCGAAGCAGCTCGGGGCTGTTCAGCGCGTTGGACACGGTCTGTCGGGAGACGCCGGCTTCGGCCGCGACCGTGCTGAGCGTCGGTGCGCTCTCGGTCGTACGGGCCATCTCCGCTCCCCACGTCATCACGGTCGTGCCGACTGGAACGATCAAATGATAACCACGCCACAGATCGCCGCGCCTGACCGCGACTGTCGGAGGGGTCGCCTACGGTCACCGTCATGAGCTCGCGACCCAAACCCAAGCAACGCGCCTCCTACCGCTGCACCGAGTGCGGCTGGGAGGCCGCCAAGTGGGTGGGCCGGTGCGGCGAGTGCCAGGCGTGGGGCAGCGTCGCCGAGGTGGGTGCTCCCGTCGGCCGTACGGCGGCCGGGCCGGTCTCGGCCCCGGCCGTCCCGATCGCCGAGGTGCCGGCCGAGAGCTCCTTCGCGCGCACCAGCGGTGTCGCAGAGCTCGACCGGGTCCTCGGTGGCGGGATGGTGCCGGGCGCCGCCGTGCTGCTGGCCGGTGAGCCCGGCGTCGGCAAGTCGACGCTGCTGCTGGAGGTGGCGGCCCAGACGGCGCGGAGCGGCTTGCGCACGCTCTACGTCACCGGCGAGGAGTCGGCCTCCCAGGTGCGGATGCGCGCCGACCGGACCGGTGGCGTGCACCCGGAGCTCTACCTCGCCGCGGAGACCGATCTGGGCGCTGTGCTGAGCCACATCAACGAGGTTCGCCCGCAGCTGCTGGTGGTCGACTCGGTGCAGACCATCGGGGCGGCCGAGCTCGAGGGTGTTCCGGGCGGGGTGACCCAGGTCAAGGAAGTCGCGGCAGCGCTGGTGCGCGTCGCCAAGACCCAGAACATCGCGACCGTGATGGTCGGCCACGTGACCAAGGACGGCAGCATCGCGGGCCCCCGCGTGCTCGAGCACCTGGTCGACGTGGTGCTCCAGTTCGAGGGCGAGCGCAGCTCGCGGCTGCGCATGGTCCGGGCGGTCAAGAACCGGTTCGGCCCGGTCGACGAGGTGGGCTGCTTCGACCTCTCCAGCGACGGGATCGTCGCCGTCACCGACCCGTCCGACCTGTTCGTCGCGCGGCACCACGAGCCGGTGCCCGGCACCTGCATCTCGGTCTCGATGGAGGGCCGACGCCCGATGCTCGCCGAGATCCAGGCACTCGTCTCGTCCGCACTCTCCGAGCGGCCCCGTCGAACGACGGCCGGGGTCGACAACGCCCGGACGTCGATGATCGTCGCGGTGCTCCAGCAGCGCGGCGGCGTCAAGGTCGACGGACGCGACGTGTTCGTCTCCACGGTCGGCGGGGCCCGCGTGACCGAGCCGGCTGGCGACCTCGCCATCGCGCTGTCGATCGCGTCGGCGTCCCGGCAGGTCGCGGTGCCGACCGATGTGGTGGCGATCGGGGAGATCGGCCTGGCCGGCGAGCTTCGACGCGTCCGGGACCTGCCGCGCCGCCTCGCCGAGGCCGCCCGGCTCGGCTTCAAGTTCGCGATCGTGCCCGCCGAGCACGCCTCCGGGCCGAGGCCGGCGCGGACCGTCGAGGGGATGCAGGTCTTCGAGGCGACCGACCTGGTCAACGCACTCCGGGTCCTCGACCTCGGCGGCTCGCGAGCCCCACACCGGATCGCCGTCCCCGACGACGCGCGAGTGCTGGACTGAGAGAGCGGCGCCGCTGAACCATTGGCCCTAGACTGACCGCGGCAACGGACTCGGCAAGGGGACACATGGCAGGCACCGAACGCGCAGACGACACGTTGCGCCTGCGCGCGACCCTGGCGAGCATCGCCCCCGGCACGACGCTGCGCGATGGTCTCGAGCGGATTCTCCGCGGCCGCACCGGAGCCCTGCTGGTGCTGGGGTCCGACAAGGTGATCGAGTCGATCTCCACGGGTGGCTTCACCCTCGATGTCCCGTTCACGTCCACCGGCCTCCGCGAGCTGGCCAAGATGGACGGCGCCATCATCCTGGACCGTGACGCGAGCCGGATCATCAACGCCGCCGTCCACCTGATGCCGGACCCGTCGATCCACTCCGAGGAGACCGGCACCCGACACCGGACCGCCGACCGGGTGGCCCGGCAGACCGGCTTCCCGGTCATCTCGGTGTCTCAGTCGATGCAGATCATCGCCGTGTACGTCGGCGAGACCCGGTACGTCCTGGAGGACTCCGGTCAGATCCTCTCCCGCGCCAACCAGGCACTCGCGACCCTCGAGCGCTACAAGCTGCGACTCGACGAGGTGTCCAGCACGCTGTCCGCGCTGGAGATCGAGGACCTGGTCACCGTCCGCGACGTCGCCGTCGTTGCGCAGCGGCTGGAGATGGTCACCCGGATCGCCCGCGAGATCGAGGACTACGTCCTCGACCTCGGCACCGACGGACGCCTGCTCTCCTTGCAGCTCGACGAGCTGGTGACGGGCGTGGACCTCGAGCGCGAGCTCGTGATCCGCGACTACCTGCCGCACACCCGCCGCCGTCGAAGCGCCGAAGAAGTGCTCACCGAGATCGAGAACCTGAGCCCCGCCGACCTGGTCGACATCGCGGCCGTGGCCCGCGCGCTCGGCCTGGGCACCAGCGAGCACCTCGACGGCGCCGTGACCCCGCGCGGCTACCGGCTGCTGGCGAAGGTGCCCCGACTGCCCGGCACCGTGGTGGACCGGCTGGTCGAGCACTTCGGCAGCCTGCAGAAGCTGCTCTCCGCCAGCATCGACGACCTCCAGGCCGTCGACGGCGTCGGCGAGCTGCGTGCCCGCAGCGTCCGAGAGGGACTCTCACGCCTCGCCGAGTCGAGCATCCTCGAGCGCTACGTCTGACCCTGTTCGTCCGAGCTCACAGCTCGACGTAGACGTCCTCGCCCTCGACGACGACCCTGTACGTGGTGAGCGCCGCAGGGCGACGCCCCAGTGCCACCAGGCGACGCGACCACTTCGGCACGTCGCGACCGGCGAAACCCGACGCCCAGTCGAGGTTCTTCCCGGAGCAGAGCTCGAACTTCGAGTTGTGCCACGGGCACTGCACGACACCGTCCTCGAAGCGCAGGCCACCCGGGCCCTTGGAGAGCGGAAAACCCATGTGCGGGCAGCGGTTCCGGGCCGCGCAGAACGTGTCGCCCTCCCGCGCCACGACCACCGAGGTGCCCTCGACACTGACGTCCACGAGCTGGCCGTCCTCGAAGTCGGAGATTGCGCCCACCCTGATCCGTCGCGTCATCGGGTCAGTCCTCCTCGTCGTCCGAGTTCTTCGACTTCTTCTTCGGCTCCGGCTTCGGGGTCGGCGTGATCGTCTCGGGCACGGGCGCCCGGAGCTCGAACTGCTCACTCGTGGGCTCGGCACCGAACGCCGCTGCCTGCACGTGGTACCACCCGGGCTGCGCCCACGCGGTGGTGCGCGAGCAGGTGCTGTCGGACCGCTGGCCGCGCCACGACAGGTCGACCTTGGCCGGGTACTCCTTGCGCACGATCACGTCCGCCTTGGGCACGGCGCCGGGGCAGTCCTGGCTCGACCAGATCCGGTCGGAGCCGGACACCAGCTTCACGACCACCGATCCGGCCGACACCCGCCAGGTGCAGGCCGCCGCCTCGACCGTCGTGAGCTTGAGCCGGAACGCGACGTCACCGCCGGCGTACGCCGTCCCCCGGACCATCGGCGTCACCACGATGTCGCTGGCCTCACACGGACCCGACGGCTCGGCGAGGGGCGCCTTGGTGGGCTTGGCCGGCTTGCCCTTGCTGGGCGCTGCTGACGGCGATGCACCCGTCGTCATCGCCGGCGCCGACGCGGAGGGGTCGGCCTTGGAGTCCGAGCCGACTACCTGGGCCGCCTCTCGGCTCGGGTCGGACGAGCTGCCCCCGAGCAGGTGGGCGATCCCGAACACCAGCCCGAGTGCCAGGCCGAGAACCAGCGTCCGGCGCACCCAGTAGACACGGGCCGGCAACGGGCGTCGCTGACGGGGCGCAGGGGTCATGGCGTCACGGTAGCTTCGGGCGGTGTGGCATCCCGGTATGCCACACCGAGGCACCGCGATGTGACGACGCTGGCTAGCCTGATCGGACCATGACCGACCTCCCGGAGCGCGTGCTCGCCTGGTACGCCGAGAACGCGCGCGACCTCCCCTGGCGCGAGCCGTCGGCATCGCCCTGGGCCGTGATGGTCAGCGAGTTCATGCTCCAGCAGACCCCTGTCGCCCGCGTGCTTCCGGTCTTCGAACAGTGGATGCGGCAGTGGCCGACCCCGGCCGACCTCGCGAGGGCAAGCGTCGGCGACGCCGTCCGCGCTTGGGGTCGGCTCGGCTATCCACGCCGCGCCCAGCGCCTGCACGCGGCGGCCACCGGCATCGTGGCCGACCACGACGGCGAGGTGCCCTCGTCGTACGACGCACTGCGTTCATTGCCGGGGATCGGCGACTACACGGCGGCCGCGATCGCCACGTTCGCGCACGGCCGACGGCACGTCGTGCTCGACACGAACGTGCGCCGTGTCCTCACCCGGACGGTGACGGGCGTCGAGTTCCCGGGCAGCTCGGTGACCAAGGCTGAGCGCGATATCGCGGCCGAACTGCTGCCCGAGGACGACGCGACCGCGGCCGCCTGGTCGGTGGGCGTGATGGAGCTCGGCGCCCTGGTGTGCACGGCGACCTCCCCCACGTGCGCGAGCTGCCCGGTGGCGGACCTCTGCGCCTGGCGTGCGGCGGGCTATCCGGCGTACGACGGGCCGCCGCGTCGTGGTCAGACCTACGCAGGCACCGACCGGCAGTGTCGCGGTCGACTGCTCGCCGTGCTGCGTGACAGCCACGAGCCGGTGCACCGAAGCCGGCTGGACCAGGTCTGGGCCATCACCGAGCAGCGCGACCGCTGCCTGGCGTCGCTCGTCACCGACGGGCTCGTCGAGCGCGTCTCGGACGAGGTCTACGCACTGCCCTGACCCGGCGACGACGCAGAAGGAGGGCGCCCCCGTGGGGACGCCCTCCTCTGATGTCGTGCGTGCCTACTCGGCCTCGCCCGTCGCGGCGGGCTCCTCGATCGGCGGCAGGTCGGGAAGCTCAGACTTCGCGCTGCCGCTGAAGGTGAACACCGCGGTGCTGTCTCCCGGACCCTCGCCGGGGTCGACGTCGACCAGGACGATCTGGCCGGGGCCGACCTCGCCGTACAGCATCTTCTCGGCGAGGGTGTCCTCGATCTCGCGCTGCACCGTGCGGCGAAGCGGTCGGGCACCGAGCACCGGGTCGAAGCCACGGCGGGCCAACAGGTCCTTGGCCTCCTGGGTCAGCTCGATCGACATGTCGCGGTCCTTCAGGCGCAGCTCCACGCCGGCGATCATGTTGTCGACCATCGACACGATCTGGTCCTGCGTCAGCGGCGGGAAGACGACGATCTCGTCGACACGGTTGAGGAACTCGGGGCGGAAGTGCTGCTTCAGCTCCTCCGACACCTTCGCCTTCATCCGGTCGTAGGACCCCTGGACGTCGCTGCCCTGCTGGAAGCCGAGGTTGACGCCCTTGCTGATGTCGCGGGTACCGAGGTTCGTGGTCATGATGATCACGGTGTTCTTGAAGTCGACGACCCGGCCTTGTGAATCAGTGAGTCGGCCCTCTTCGAGGATCTGCAGCAGCGAGTTGAAGATGTCCGGGTGCGCCTTCTCGACCTCGTCGAACAGCACCACCGAGAACGGCTTGCGGCGCACCTTCTCGGTGAGCTGGCCACCCTCTTCGTACCCGACGTAGCCAGGAGGCGAGCCGAAGAGCCGCGAGACGGTGTGCTTCTCGCTGAACTCACTCATGTCGAGCTGGATCAGGGCGTCCTCGTCACCGAAGAGGAACTCGGCGAGCGTCTTGGACAGCCAGGTCTTACCGACACCCGACGGGCCGGCGAAGATGAACGAACCGCCGGGGCGCTTCGGGTCCTTCAGGCCGGCACGAGTACGACGGATCGCCCGGGAGAGCGCCTTGACGGCCTCCTCCTGGCCGATGACGCGCTTGTGCAGCTCGTCCTCCATCTTGAGCAGCCGCGTGGACTCCTCCTCGGAGAGCTTGACGATCGGGATGCCGGTGGCGACGGCGAGGACCTCGGCGATGAGCTCCTCGTCGACCTCGGCCACGACGTCCATGTCGCCGGCCTTCCACTGCTTCTCGCGCTCGCCCTTCGCGATGATCAGCTTCTTCTCCTCGTCGCGCAGCGACGCGGCGAGCTCGAAGTCCTGGCTGTCGATCGCGCTCTCCTTGCGGCGGCGAACGTCGGCGATCTTGTCGTCGAACTCGCGCAGGTCCGGCGGCGCGGTCATCCGGCGGATGCGCAGTCGCGAGCCCGCCTCGTCGATCAGGTCGATCGCCTTGTCGGGCAGGAACCGGTCGGAGACGTAGCGGTCGGCCAGCGTCGCCGCCGAGACCAGAGCCTCGTCGGTGATCGTGACCCGGTGGTGTGCCTCGTAGCGGTCGCGGAGGCCCTTCAGGATCTCGATCGTGTGCGCGATCGACGGCTCCTGCACCTGGATCGGCTGGAAGCGGCGCTCGAGCGCGGCGTCCTTCTCGAGGTGCTTGCGGTACTCGTCGAGCGTCGTCGCGCCGATGGTCTGCAGCTCGCCGCGAGCCAGCATCGGCTTGAGGATCGAGGCCGCGTCGATCGCGCCTTCGGCGGCGCCGGCACCGACGAGCGTGTGCAGCTCGTCGATGAACAGGATGATGTCGCCGCGGGTCTTGATCTCCTTGAGCACCTTCTTCAGGCGCTCCTCGAAGTCACCGCGGTACCGCGAACCGGCCACCAGCGAGCCGAGGTCGAGGCTGTAGATCTGCTTGTCCTTCAGCGTCTCCGGAACGTCGCCCCGGACGATCGCCTGGGCGAGGCCTTCGACGCATGCTGTCTTGCCGACGCCGGGCTCCCCGATCAGGACAGGGTTGTTCTTGGTGCGCCGCGAGAGCACCTGCATCACGCGCTCGATCTCCTTCTCGCGCCCGATGACCGGGTCGAGCTTCCCCTCACGCGCGGCCTGCGTGTAGTTGCGGCCGAACTGGTCGAGGACCAGCGAGGAGGACGGTGCGCCTTCCTGGGGGGCTCCCGCGGTCGCGGTCTCCTTGCCCTGGAAGCCGGAGAGGAGCTGGATGACCTGCTGGCGCACGCGGTTCAGGTCGGCGCCGAGCTTGACCAGCACCTGGGCGGCGACGCCCTCGCCCTCGCGGATCAGGCCGAGCAGGATGTGCTCGGTGCCGATGTAGTTGTGGCCCAGCTGCAGCGCCTCGCGCAGCGAGAGCTCGAGGACCTTCTTGGCGCGCGGGGTGAACGGGATGTGGCCGCTCGGAGCCTGCTGGCCCTGGCCGATGATCTCCTCGACCTGGGCGCGCACCGCCTCCAGAGAGATACCGAGGCTCTCGAGCGCCTTCGCAGCAACGCCCTCGCCCTCGTGGATCAGACCCAGGAGGATGTGCTCGGTGCCGATGTAGTTGTGGCTGAGCATCCGGGCTTCTTCCTGCGCCAGGACGACCACCCTGCGGGCTCGGTCTGTGAACCGCTCGAACATGTCTTCATCGCTCCTTGCCAGGCCCCGCCGGCGATGACGGAACCGCGTCACGTGCCCGTGGCTTCGAACTCTAGTCCTGCACGTCAGGGGTGTCTCTGCCGCGTCGCGCTCATCTGCGCTGGCACATCGGTGCCAACCACGTATCCACCCTACGTGTTCCGGTTCCGGCCCGGTAATGCCTTCGCCAGCAGCGAACAGGAGCGGTCCAGACTCGGCTCAGTGGGCCGCGGCGTACGCCTCGCGCACCTCGGCGGCGACCCGGCCACGTTCGGGAACGTCCCACCCGTTGTCGCGCGCCCAGGCGCGGATCTCGGAGGCCGAGGGGCCCGCGGCCGCCGACGACTTCGCTGCCTTGCTCGACGACGCGCCCTTGCGGCGCCGCCCGCCGGTCCGTCGCCCGTGGCCGATGTAGAGCGCCATGGCGTTGCGGAGCTCGCCGGCATGCTTGTCGTTCAGGTCGATCTCGTAGTCGACGCCGTCGAGGGCGAAGGAGACGGTCTCCGCCGCGTCGCTCCCGTCGAGGTCGTCGACCAGCACCACATTTACCCGCTGAGCCATGGAATCGGCCTTTCGAATTCGTGGCCGATTCCCCGGATAACGGCCGCCATTTCAGACATCAGAACATTAGCGGACGCTACCAAAGTTATTCGCCGCGAATGACCAAACCATTCTCGTAGGCGAAAACAACGGCCTGAATTCGGTCTCTGAGCTGAAGTTTCCGGAGAATCTCGGCCACATGCGATTTCACGGTTTCCACACCGATCACCAGCTCGTCGGCGATCTCGGCGTTCGACCGTCCGCGCGCCAGCAGCAGCAGGACCTCACGCTCCCGGGCACTGATCCCCAAGGTGATGGGGCTCGGGGCAGATCCCGGCCCCCGTTGGGCGAAGTCCTCGACCAGCCGTCGACTGACGGTCGGGCCGAGCAGCATCGACCCCTCCGCGACAAGTCGAACCCCCTCGACCAGCCGGTCGGCTGTCACGTCTTTCAGAAGGAATCCGCTCGCGCCGTTCTTGATCGCGTCGAAGACGTACGCGTCGAGGTCGAACGTGGTGAGAATGAGAACTCTGGTCGAAAATCCGGCGGTGATCAGGCCGGTGGCCTCGATGCCGTCCATGACCGGCATCCGTACGTCGACCAGCGCGACGTCGGGAGAGGTCCGCTCGACGAGCCCGACGAGCTCGCGACCGTTGGCCGCGGTGCCGACCACCTCGATGTCCGGCTGCGCGTCGAGCAGCGCGGCGAAGCCCGCGCAGATGACGGGCTGGTCGTCGGCCACGACCACCCGCAGGGTCACTGCTCTCCCCGGGGCAGGTCAGCCTCCACCACGAAGTAGTCACCGCGGACCTCGGCGGTCAGTCGCCCACCGATGGCTCCGACGCGCTCGCGCATTCCGGCCAAGCCTCGCTGGGCGCCGCCACTCTCCTTCGAGGCCGCCAGGTAGGGGTTGGTCACGCGGACCAGCAGCCGGGGACCATCCGCCCGGACGGCCACGGTGACCGGCTGGCCCACCGCGTGACGGCGGGCGTTGGTCAGTGCCTCCTGGACGACGCGGTAGGCGACGTACCCGTTCGTGCTGCCGACCGAGGTGGTCAGGTCACCCTCGACCGAGACCTTGGCCCCGGTGGTGCGGGCCGAGTCGACCAGGTCCATCACGTCGGCCAGCTTCGGCTGCGGCGCCCGGGAGGGGGCGTCGTCCTCGGCCCGGCGCAGTACGCCGAGCACGCCGCGCAGCTCGTCGAGCGCCCGGCGCGCGTCCGTGGCGATCTCGGACAGCACCACCTTCGCCTCGGGCTGCAGGTCGGGGTAGGTGAACGGCGCCGTCTCGGCGCGAACGGCGATCAACGACACGTGGTGGGCGACGACGTCGTGCAGGTCGTGGGCCAGCCGGGCGCGCTCTCCGACGACGGTCGCCTCGCCCTCCACCTCGGCCGAGCGGGCGACCAGCGCCGTCTCGCGACGAGCCACCAGCGCGCTCGACCGCATCCACAGCGCGATGCCGAGGGCGACCGCCACCGCGCCGGCGTACAGCGCGAAGCTCACCGCCAGCGAGAGCAGGCCCCGGTAGTTGAACACGATGTCGTATCCGAAAGGCGCCGCCATGTTGGTGAGGCCGAGCACCAGGGTGCCGACGAGAAGCAGTGCGGCCATGGCCACGGCAACGGCCGCCGCCCGACTGCGCCAGACCCCGACCATCGCCACAGCCACCAGGGCCACGAACATCGTCAACGACCACCGCGTGGTGCCCACGAACGGGAAGGCGATCAGCGGAAGCAGTGCGAGGGCGGCCCCGCCGAAAACGGTGCGCAGGGCGACCAGCGGCGCGACCGCGAAGGCGAGCCCGGCCACGAACGTGAGCGACGCCCCGATCGGCCACAGGAAGCCGTACGCGTTCGGGTCGAACGGGATGCTCCAGTGCGTGGACCGCTGCATCAGCAGGAGCAACGCGGCGCTGACCCCGGCGAGAACGACGAAGCGGGTGGGGATGTCGCGGAGGTCGGCCAGCACACCAGTGCTGCGCGGAGCGGCGGTAGTTGTCATACCAAGATCCTCGTCGTGGCGCGGCAGGCTCCACCACCCTCGCACGAGTGAACTCGGCCAGCCCTGCTCCCCCGCCGGAGGGAGCCTTACTCCGGACGCAGCAGCGGGAAGAGGATCGTCTCGCGGACACTCGCGCCGGTCATCAGCATGATCAGCCGGTCGACGCCGATGCCGATGCCGCCGGCCGGCGGCATCCCGAACTCCATCGCCTTCAGGAACGCCTCGTCGAGCTCCATCGCCTCGGGGTCGCCCTCGGCCGCGAGCCGCGACTGCTCCTCGAGACGGTGCCGCTGGATCACCGGGTCGTTGAGCTCGGAGTAGGCCGCCCCGAGCTCGACGCCGTTGATGATCAGGTCCCAGGCCTCGTTCAGGCCCGGTGTGGTCCGGTGCGGCTTGGCGAGCGGCTTGACCGACTCCGGGTAGTCCATGACGAACGTCGGCTGGATCAGGGTGTCCTCGACGAGCTGCTCGAAGAGCTCGACGACGATCTCCGCCGCGCCCCAGCCGTCCTGGAGCTCGACCTCGTGCTTGGCGGCTAGCTCGCGCAGCTGTGCGGCGTCGGTGTCGACGTCGACCGGGGTGCCGACTGCCTCGGAGACGAGGTCGAGGATCGAGGCCTCGCGCCATTCGCCCTGGAGGTCGATCTCGCTGCCGTCGCGGCCGATCACCGTCGGGCTGCCGATCGCGCGGTGCGCATCCCGCACCAGGTCCTTGGCCAGAGCGATCATCGTGTGCTGGTCGCCGTACGCCTGGTAGGCCTCGAGCATCGAGAACTCGGCGGCGTGCGTGGAGTCGAGCCCCTCGTTGCGGAAGGTGCGGCCGATCTCGTAGACCCGGTCGACCCCGCCGATCATCGCCTTCTTCAGGTCGAGCTCGAGCGCGATGCGCAGCAGCATCTCCTGGTCGAGGGCGTTGAGATGCGTGCGGAACGGACGCGCGGCGGCGCCGCCGTTGGTCAGCTGCAGGATCGGCGTCTCGACCTCGACGTAGCTGCGCTCGTCGAGGGTGGTGCGCAGGCTCCTGAGGACGGCGGCCTTGGTGCGGACCATGTCACGGGCCTCGGAGCGCATGATCATGTCGACGTACCGGAGCCGGACCCGCGCCTCGTCGGACAGCGGCCGGTGCTCGTTGGGGAGCGGGCGCAGCGTCTTGGCGGCCATCGACCACGTCGACGCCTGCACCGAGAGCTCGCCGCGGCGGCTGGTGATCACCTCGCCGGTGACGGCCAGCAGGTCGCCGAGATCCACCATCGCCTTGAACTCGGCCAGCGACTCCTCGCCCAGGTCGGCGAGCGAGAGCATCACCTGGAGCTCGGTGCCGTCGCCCTCGCGCAGCCGGACGAAGCAGAGCTTGCCGGTGTTGCGCAGGAAGATCACCCGGCCGGTGACGGCCACCTGCTCGCCGGTGCGGGTGTCGGGCTCCAGGCCCGCGTCGTCGTACTTCGCCCGGATCTCGGCGAGCGTGTGGGTGCGCTCGACGGTGACGGGGTACGCCGCCTTGCCGGAGTCGATCAGACGCTCGCGCTTGTCCCGGCGCACCCGCATCTGCTCGGGGAGGTCGTCCTCCGCGGCTTCGGGGCGGCTGGGCTGCTCGTTCATAGCGCCCAAGCGTAGGCGGTCGTGGTCATGCCGGTTCGCTCAGGTATTGCGGGCGAAGACGATCTCGAGGCCGAGCAGGGTCAGCCACGGCTGGTGCTCGGTGAACGAGGCGCACTCCTCGACCACGAGCGGGGCCAGCCCACCGGTGGCGATCACGTTCGCCTGACCGGGCTCGAGTCCGAGCTCGACGAGCATCCGGCCGACGATGCCGTCGACCTGGCTGGCGAATCCGTACAGGATTCCGGACTGCAGCGCCTCCACCGTGTTCTTGGCGATCACCGACCGCGGCCGCAGCAGCTCGACCTTGCGAAGCTGCGCTCCGCGCCGGCCGAGCGCCTCCAGCGAGATGTCGATCCCGGGAGAGATGGCGCCGCCGATGTACTCGCCCTTGACGCTCACCACGTCGAACGTCGTTGCGGTGCCGAAGTCGACGACGATCGAGGGGCCGTCGTACAGCTGGGCGGCGGCGAGCGCGTTGACGATCCGGTCGGATCCGACCTCGCGCGGGTTGTCCATCAGCACCGGCACCCCGGTCTTCACGCCCGGCTCGACCACGACGTGGTGGACGTCGCCGTGGTACTGGCGAAGCATGTCGCGCCACTCGTGCAGGACGGACGGCACGGTGGCGCACACCGCGATCCCGACGATCGGACCGGAGACCGGCGAGTCGGCCAGCAGCCCCTTGAGCAGCACCCCCCACTCGTCGGCGGTACGGCGCTCGTCGGTAGCCACCCGCCAGTGGTCCACGACGTCGCCGTCCTGGACGAGCCCGAGCGTGGTGTGGCTGTTGCCGATGTCGGCGCAGAGGAGCATCAGACCCCCCGTCCCGAGCGCAGGTCCATCGCGATGTCGAGCACCGGCGCCGAGTGGGTGAGTGCGCCGACCGCCAGGTAGTCGACGCCGGTTGCCGCGACCTCACGGGCCCGGTCGAGCGACAGCCCACCGGACGCCTCGAGCTTGGCCCGGCCGGCGTTGATCGCCACCGCCTCGGCCATCTGCTCGGTGGTCATGTTGTCGAGGAGGATCTGCTCGGCACCGACGTCGAGGAGCTCGCGGAGCTGGTCGAGCGTCGTGACCTCGACCTGCACCGGGAGGTCGGGGTAGCGGGCCCGCACCGCCTCGTAGGCCGGCACCACGCCGCCCGCGGCGAGCACGTGGTTGTCCTTGATCAGCGCCTGGTCGGAGAGCGTGGCGCGATGGTTCAGTCCGCCGCCGCAGCGCACGGCGTACTTCTCCATCGCCCTGAAGTGCGGGGTGGTCTTGCGGGTGTCGCGCACCCGGGCGCCGGTGCCCACGAGCGCGTCGACCCACTGCCGGGTCGCGGTGGCCACCCCCGAGAGGTGGCAGAGGTAGTTGAGGGCGGTGCGCTCGGCCGTGAGCAGCAGCGCCACCGGGCCACGGACGGCGAGCAGCACGTCGCCGCGCGTGACCGCGTCGCCATCGCGAACCAGCCGGGTCACCGTGGCGGCATCACCCGCGACGACGTGGAAGACCAGCGCCGCGACGTCCAGCCCGGCGACGACACCGTCGGCCCGGGCCGACGAGGTCGGCGCTCGCGACCTCGGCCGGGTCGATCGTCGCTGCGCTCGTCACGTCCTCGCCGGGGAGGTCCTCCTGCGACGGCCGCGACGACGTCGGCGTAGACCCGCTGCGGGTCGAGTCCTGCCAGGACGAGGCCGTCGACGACGGCGGAGGGCAGGTCGGCGAACGTGGAGGGCTGGGTCACGCGAGTCCTCAGGCTTTCTCGGGGTCCAGGAGCGGGGTGGTGGTCAGCCGCGTCGCGCCGTCCACCAGGGTCACGTCGACGTGCCGTGCCCAGGTGTCGTCGTCGCGCTCGGGGAAGTCGAGGCGCCAGTGTGAGCCCCGGGTCTCCTCGCGGTACGCCGCGGCCTCGACGAGCGCTCGGCTCACGGTGAGCAGGTTGGTGGTCTCCCACGACGCCACCCCGGCCTCGGCGACGTCGGCGCGGGCCACCGCATCGAGCCGCCGCACGGCGTCCGCCAGCCCGTCGCTGCTACGGAGCACACCTGCCTGCTCGGTCATCGTCGCCTGGATCTCGGACGCGGGACGACCCGGGCACCAGGCCTTGGGGACGGAGGTCGTCCGCCGGCTGCTGTCGCGGCGGGAGCCCCTCGGCGAGCCGGGCCGCGATCCGCCGGGAGAAGACCAGCCCCTCGAGCAGCGAGTTCGAGGCGAGCCGGTTGGCGCCATGGACGCCGGAGCAGGCCGCCTCGCCGCAGGCGAAGAGGCCGGGGATCGACGACTGGCCGTGGAGATCAGTGGCGACGCCGCCGGAGGCGTAGTGACAGGCCGGGGCGACCGGCAGCAGCTCGGTGACCGGGTCGATGCCGTGCGACCGGCAGGTGGCGAGGATGGTCGGGAACCGGCGCTCCCACTTCTCCTGGCCGAAGTGCCGAGCGTCGAGCCAGAGGTGGTCGGTCGCGCTTTCGCGCATCCGGCGCATGATCGCCTTGGCGACCACGTCACGCGGCGCCAGGTCGGCGAGCTCGTGCACGCCCTTCATGAACCGCTTGCCGTCGTGGTCGACGAGGAACGCGCCTTCGCCTCGTACCGCCTCGGAGATCAGGGGCTGCCGCCCCGTCGACCCGCGACCCAGCCAGATCACAGTGGGGTGGAACTGCACGAACTCCAGGTCGCGGAGCACCGCCCCGGCGCGCATTGCCAGCGCCATCCCGTCACCGGTGGCGACCGAGGGGTTCGTCGTGGCGGAGTAGACCTGGCCAAGCCCGCCGCTGGCCAGGACCACGGCGCGGCAGAGCACCGAGCCGACGCCGTCCCGCTGCCCCTCGCCCATCACGTGCAGCGTCACGCCGGCCACGCCGCCGTCGTGGCCCGGAACCAGATCGAGCACCAATGCGTGCTCGGTGACTTCGATGTCAGGGGCGGCCTGCACGGCCGCGACCAGCGCGCGCTGGATCTCCGCGCCGGTGGCGTCGCCGCCGGCGTGCGCGATCCGGTCGCGCAGGTGTCCGCCCTCACGGGTCAGCGACAGCTCTCCGGCCGCGGTCTGGTCGAACTGGGTGCCGAGCGCGATCAGCTCGTGGACGGCTTCGGGGCCCTCGTCGACGAGGATGCGTACGGCCTCCTCGTCGCAGAGGCCGGCGCCGGCAACCAGGGTGTCGTGGAGGTGCTGGTCGGGGGTGTCGCCGGGACCGAGAGCGGCCGCGATCCCGCCCTGGGCCCACTGGGTCGAACCGGCCGAGAGCAGGTCCTTCGTGACCACCATGACCGAGCCCAGCTGCGGGCCTGGAGCGCGGCGGTCAGGCCGGCGATCCCCGAGCCGATGACGACGACATCGGCGTACGTCGACCAGCCCGGGGCTGGGCGCGGACAGCCGCGCCGGAAGGGTGCTCACCAGGCGAATCTAGCGGGCCCCCGTCAGCGAGTCACCGCGGACCAGCCCGGTGCCCGGCAGCGCCTCGGCCGGGTCGTCCCCGGTGCCGATCACCTTGTTGTCGGCGTCCACGAAGACGACGTGCGGCTGGAACTCGCGCGCCTCGGCCGTCTCCATCTGGGCGTAGGCGATCAGGATCACGATGTCGCCGGGCTGCACGAGCCGCGCGGCCGCCCCGTTGATCCCGATCACGCCGGAGCCTCGCTCGCCGGCGATCGTGTAGGTCTCCAGCCGGGCACCGTTCGTCACGTCGACGATGTGCACCAGCTCGCCCGGGAGCAGGTCGGCCGCATCCAGCAGG
This sequence comes from uncultured Actinomycetota bacterium, assembly GCA_963768905.1. Lineage (GTDB taxonomy): Bacteria > Actinomycetota > Actinomycetes > Propionibacteriales > Nocardioidaceae > Nocardioides_B. The sequence continues at coordinate 878,290 of CAVYJQ010000005.1, forward strand.
TCTTGGTCGACGGTGACCGAGCCGACGTAGTGCAGGTCGGCCTGCGTCACGGTGGCGCGGTGGATCTTGGACTTCATCATCGTGCGCAGCATCAGCTGACTCCTAGGTACAGGGGCAGGTTGTCGATCAGTCGGGTCTTGCCCACGCGGGCGGCGACCAGGATCCGGGCCTCACCCGACTCGGGCGCGGGTGAGAGGTCGGGGGCGGTGAGGGCGAGGTAGTCGAGGTCCACCCCCGGGTTGTCGAGCAGCTCCGCACGAGCGGCGGCCAGCGCCTTCTCGGCACCCTCCGCCGCTGCTCGGGTGGCGGCGGACAGTGCCCGCGACAACGTGAGCGCGGCCGCGCGCTCGTCGTGGTCGAGGTACTGGTTGCGCGAGGAGAGCGCCAGTCCGCTGGCCTCACGCACCGTCTCCGCACCCACGACCTCCACGGGCAGGCAGAGGTCGGCGACCATCCGGCGGATCAGCACCAGCTGCTGGTAGTCCTTCTGACCGAAGACCGCCACGTCGGGCCGCACCAGGCCGAACAGCTTCGCGACGACGGTGAGGACGCCGCGGAAGTGGGTCGGCCTCGACGCGCCCTCGAGCACCGTGGCGAGCGGGCCGGGCTCGACGGTGACCTGCGGTTCGCCACCGGGGTAGACCTCGTCGACCGACGGCGCGAAGACCACGTCCACACCCTGTTCCGCGCAGACCTCGAGATCCGCGTCGAAGGTGCGCGGGTACCGGTCGAGGTCCTCACCGACGCCGAACTGCAGGGGGTTGACGAAGATCGAGACCACCAGGGCGTCGCCGTCGTCGAGCCCGGCGCGGGCGGCCTGCCATCAACGAGGCGTGCCCCTCGTGCAGCGCACCCATCGTGGGCACGAAGCCGACCCGCCCACCGGCAGTCCGGGTACCGGCCAGCGCCCGGTCCAGCTCCTCGCGCGTGCGGGCTACGACGGGCGTCACGCCTCGGACCTCATCAGCGCGTCGTCCAGGACCCCGATCAGCTTGGCGGCCCGGATCGGCAGCAGCCGGCCGTCTGCGACGGCGCGGTGTGCCGTGGCGCGCGCCATCGCGACGTACGACTCGAGCGACTCCGGCGACTCGGCGGCGATGTCGACGAGGTGTGCGCGGACGGTCTCGACGTCGCCGCGGACGATCGGCCCGGTCAGGGCGGCCCCGCCATAGGAGAGGGCGTTGTCGAGGGCCGCCTCGAGCAGCGGCCGGAGCGTGCCGGCCGGGTCCTCGGCGCCCGAGGCACGCAGCAGGTCCATCGCCTGGGTCACCAGCGTGACGAGGTGGTTCGCGCCGTGGGCCAGGCCCGCGTGGTACAGCGCACGACGCTCCTCGGGGACCCAGACGATGCTGCCCTCGAGGTCGTCGACGAGGGCCGCGGCGAGGTCGCGGGTGTCGTCGGCAGCGGTGACGCCGTACCGGCACCCGGGGAGCCTGCCCAGGTCGACGTCGGTGCCGGTGAAGGTCATCGCCGGGTGCATCGCCAGCACGTGGGCGCCGAGCGCAGCAGCCGGTTCGAGCACGGCGAGCCCGTGCTTGCCGGACGTGTGCACGACCGACTGGCCGGGACGGATCGCTCCGCTGGCGGAGAGCATCGTGACGACGTTGCTGAGCATGTCGTCGGGGACGGTCAGCAGCAACAGGTCGCAGGCACGGGAGACGGCGCTCGGCTTGTCGACGTGGACGCCGGGCAGCAGCGTCTCGATCCGGGTGCGCGAAGCCGGGGACTCACCAGCGACGGCCACGATCTCGTGACCCGCCGTCCGCAATGCGGCGGCGAGGACGGCGCCGACACGACCGGCGCCCACGACCCCGATACGGGTCTTCGAGCTCTGCATCATCTGGGCCTTTCGTTCCAGTCCCTTGCGGGTACCGGACGGTGTGCTGATGTGTGCACGTTCAACAGTACGTGTGCCCTGGAACCCGTGGAACCGCCCCCGATGGTGGGCTCTGTCACAGAACTACCCGGATTCACCGCCCACGTAACCTGGCTGCCATGACCAGCACCGCCCTCGGGATGCCCGCAATACCGCCTCCGACCTCGGCACCCACCTGGAAGGCGGCTTGGGACGACGCCTTGTACGGCGCCGCCGGCTTCTTCCGCCGCCAGTCGCCCGTCGCGCACTTCCGCACCTCCGTGCACGCGTCGCCGCTCTTCGCCGAGGCGCTGGTACGGCTGGTCCGCGCAGCCGGTCTGGACACCGTCGTCGACATCGGAGCCGGGCGCGGTGAGCTGCTGGCCGCCATGCACGCCCTCGATCCGGACCTCGACCTGCTCGGCGTCGAGATCGCCCCGCGTCCGGCCGAGCTGGCTGAGGCGATCGCGTGGACGACGGCCCTCCCGGAGTCGGTGGAGGGCCTGGTGGTCGCGAACGAGTGGCTCGACAACATCCCCTGCCACGTGGTCGAGGTGGATGCACAGGGCGTGCAGCGGATCGTGCACGTGGACCCCGCGACCGGCGTCGAGTCCCACGGCCAGCCCCTGACGCACTCGACGGTGTCCCCCTCGCTCAGCGCCTGGTGCGACGAGTGGTGGCCACTGTCGGGGGGCGAGCCCGGCACCCGCGCCGAGATCGGATCGACGCGCGACAACGCGTGGGGCGACGTCGTACGCCGGGTCACGCGTGGCATCGCGATCGCCGTCGACTACGGGCACACCCGCCCAGACCGGCCACCGTTCGGCTCCCTGCGCTCGTACCGGGACGGCGCCGAGGTCGACCTGCTCGCCGACGGGTCGCGTGACGTCACCGCCCACGTCGCCGTCGATGCCGTGGCGGCCCGGGTCGGGGGAACGGTCGTCCGCCAACGCGACGCGCTTCGGGCTCTCGGCATCTCGGCCACCAGGCCCGACCTGGCCCTCGCCACCAGCGATCCGACGGCCTACGTGGCGTCGCTCTCCGCGGCCACCGAGGCGGCGGAGCTCACCGCCGAGGGCGGGCTCGGCGACTTCCAGTGGATGGTGACGACCGTCGGCGACATCGAGGCGCCGTCCTTGGGACGCCCGTCGGCCGGCTCAGCGGGCAGCTAGCCGAGCGGACCGCGCGAGCACGTCCTCCTGCTCGAGCAGTGCCCTGGCCTCCGCCTCGGCACGGTGCCGAGCCCGCACGTGGACCGGCCCCGGCGGGCTGTCGACGTGGAGGTCCGCGAGCCCGAGGCGACGTTGCAGCGGACCCTGGCTGAGCCGCAGCGACTGGACACGCAGATGCCGGACGAGATGGGTCCGCCGGTTGAGCCAGCCCTCCCGCGAGACGACGAGGTCCTCGCCGATGCCGGCCGCCATGAACCTGCGCGCGATCGGGTCGAGCCAACGCGACGCCCGCGGGGGTGCCACGAGCTCCACCGCGTCGGGGTCGGCCGCCACGTCGTCGTCGCCCCGCAGCAGGTGGCGGGCCAGCTCCATGACCAGGGCGCGAGGCGCGACGGGCATCACCGTCGTGGCGGAGGGTCCGCCCTCCGAGTCACCGCCGTTGCCGTAGCCGGCGATCGACACGTCGAGCTTCGCCCAACCCTGGGTCCGCCACAGCACCGGCTCGCTGATCACCACACCCTGCACGCGCGCCAGGGCGATGGTCTGGGTGCTCCGCTCGAGCAGCCCCCGGCGTACCTGGAGGCCCGCGCGGGTCTGCGAGACGGTGAAGCCGTAGTACGCCGACAGCTTCCGGACCTGCACCAGGGCGAAGCCGCCGATCACCGGGACGGCGGTCGCGAGCACGAACGCCCCCGTCGTCACGGCCAGCACGAGGAACACCACGATGCTGACCGCGAGCCAGATGGACTCGGGCGAGAGCAACATGCTGAGCAGCAGCGTGCGCAGGTCGAGGGCGGCCATGTCGTGATCGGGCGGAGCCCACGCGTCGGGCCCTTCGACAGGGGTCGCTCCCTCATCGGCGCTCGCGCGGCGTACGGCGTCACGGCGGGCGAGCAGCTGCTCGCGCACCTGCTGGGCCTCGGCGAGGGGAAGGAACGCCAGCGACCCCTCACGGTCGCCGCCCGCGACGTCCAGCTTCAGCTCGGCCAGCCCGAGCAGTCGAGCCACGAACGGCTGCACGATGTCGATGCCCTGCAGCCGGTCGATCCGGATCCGTCGGGACTGGTGGTAGATCACGCCGGTGTCGACCCGCAGCTCGTCGTCCCCGATCCAGAACTTCGTACGGATCCAGGATGCGTAGCCCAGGATCGCGCCGACCCCGAGCACGCCGATGAGGATCAGCCCGATGGGTCCGAGGTTGCCGGTGAAGAGGTCGTCCCAGGTCGTCACCGCGACCGCGACGACGAGGATCGCGCCCCTGACTACCGGGGTGAGCGGCGACAGCCGCCGGTACGGCCGGTCCGCGGGCTCGGTCACAGGCGGGTCGGCGGGGTCGGTCACAGCCCGGCCGCCTGGGCCTCACCGAGCGAGGTGAGCCGGTCGCGAAGGCGAGCCGCCTCGTCCGCGGGCAGGCCGGGGATCCGGGCGGAGGTGCCCGGGCTGGCCGTGTGCAGGTGGATCTGCGCGATCCCGAAGGCACGTTCGAGGGGGCCGGCCTGCACGTCGACGTACTGCATGCGGCCGTACGGCACGACGACGAGCCGCCGGAAGAGGTGCCCGCGGGTGATGTAGAGGTCCTCGTCACGCTCGGCGTAGCCCCAGCGCCGAACGCTGCGCCCGATCAGGAACCACGCGAGCAGGACGAGCAGCAGGAGGACTGCGCCGACGACCACCACCACGCCGGTGGGGAGGTCGAGCAGCAGCGTGACCACCACGAGCAGGAGCGCCAGCAGCCCCGCGACCACACCGAGCACGATGCGCCGCATCCGGGCCAGGGCAGGCGAGACGCGCTGCCAGGGTGTGTCGGGGGGCGCGAAGAGGTCGTCCACGTGGCCGAGCGTACGTGCAAGGATGAACGCCGTGAGCCCAGACAGGCGAGAACAGGTCGTCATCGGCGTCGGTGCCGGCGCGGCCGGGTTCGGCGGGCACGAGCGCGGCGGCGGCCCCGGCCTGGCGACGCAGGACATGGTGCTCAACATCGGGCCCCAGCACCCCGCCACGCATGGTGTCCTCCGGCTGAAGCTGACGCTCGACGGTGAGCGCATCGTCGCGTGCGAGCCGATCGTCGGCTACATGCACCGGGGCGTCGAGAAGCTCTTCGAGGTGCGCGACTACCGGCAGATCATCGTGCTCGCCAACCGGCACGACTGGCTGTCGGCGTTCTCCAACGAGCTCGGCGTCGTACTCGCCGTCGAGCGAATGCTCGGGATGGAGGTCCCCCAGCGGGCGGTCTGGCTTCGCACGCTGCTGGCCGAGCTGAACCGAGTGCTGAACCATCTGATGTTCCTCGGCTCCTACCCGATCGAGCTAGGCGCGATCACGCCGATCTTCTACGCGTTCCGCGAGCGCGAAACGCTCCAGGCGGTGATGGAGGAGATTTCCGGCGGCCGGATGCACTACATGTTCAACCGGGTCGGCGGGCTCAAGGAGGACATCCCGGCCGGCTGGCTCGACCGGGCCGAGGCGGCGGCGGGCGCGGTGCGGTCGCGGGTGCCGCAGATCGAGGACCTGATCTTCGGCAACGAGATCTTCCGGGCCCGCACGCGCGGCGTCGGCGTGCTCTCCCCCGAGCTGATCGACGCGTACGGCGTCTCCGGCCCGATCGCCCGCGCCTCCGGCGTCGATTTCGACCTGCGCCGCGACGAGCCCTACCTCGCGTACGGCGACCTGGTCGACGACGGGGTGATGCAGGTGGTCACGGCCGACGAAGGCGACTGCTACGCCCGGTTCGGGATGCTGCTCGACCAGGTGCAGGTCTCCCTCGACCTGGTCGAGGCCTGCATCGACCGGCTGCGGTCACTGGACCGCGGCCCGATCAACGTCCGGCTGCCCAAGATCCTCAAGGCACCCGAGGGCGCGACGTACGCCTGGACCGAGAACCCGCTCGGCATCAACGGCTACTACCTGGTCTCGCGCGGGGAGAAGACCCCCTGGCGGCTCAAGCTGCGCAGCGCGTCGTTCAATAACATCGCCGTACTGCCCGAGGTGCTGACCGGCTGTGTCGTGGCCGACATGGTGTCGATCCTCGGCTCGATGTTCTTCGTGGTCGGCGATATCGACAAGTAGCCCTGCTCCACCAGCAACGTCCCGAGAGGAAGTTCCCGCAGTGCCCGTGTTCCGCCGTGACGGCAAGAAGGTCCTGTTCGTGCATGTCCCCAAGACGGGCGGCAGCTCGGTAGAACGGTTGTTCGCCGCAAGCGGGTGGAAGGCGACGTACCTGGACCGGAAGGTCGGGCCGGACACGATGAACTGGCTGCGGCGCTGCTCGCCGCAGCACATGCACGCCGAGATGCTGAAGCTGTTGTTCAACCTCGACCGGTTCGACCTGGTCTTCATGACCGTGCGCGACCCGCTGGCCCGGTTCCGGTCCGAGTACGGGATGCGCCACCGCGACGACCTCCGCACCGACAGCCACCTCGTCGATGCCTGGGCGAGCCAGACGTTCGCCAAGTACGAGGTCAACCCGTTCCTGCTCGACAACCACCTGCGTCCCCAGAGCGAGTTCCTGCTCCCTGGCGCGGAGGTGTACCGGCTCGAGGACGGGCTCGGCCGGATGTCCGAGGACCTGCAGAACCGGTTCGGGATCCACCTCGACGCTGAGGTGCCTCACCACATGTCGCGCGCGGAGCAGTCCGGTGTCTCGAGCGGCCAGGTGGAGCTGTCGCCGGAGACCGAGAAGCATCTTCGGGAGTTCTACCGGGACGACTTCGAGCAGTTCGGCTACTGACGCCGGGCGAGCCGGCGGCGAATCCTGCCGACGAGCGACGGCTTCTCGACCGGCGCATCGGGACGCGGAGCCGCGCCCCGGGGGCGTGCGCGGGCGGCGGCCTCGAGCTCACCGACCACCCGGTCGTCGCCCGCTTCCTTGCGGGGGATGTCCGTCACGGCCTTGACCAGCCCCGCGGTCAAGCGCGCAGCGAGGTCGGGAGCCACCTCGGTCACCGGAACGTTCGTGCCGACGTCCTTGACCAGCGCCGGGTCGGCCAGCGAGCTCAGGTCACCGATGACCCGGAGGCCCATGCGTTCGATCTCGCCGTTCATCTCGCGCTGGACTTCGAGCGCCCGTTCCACGGCCCACTCCGGAGTGAGTAGCCGCTCCTCATTCGGGGCCGGGGTACGACGCTGGAGATGCCGGGCCGCCCCGAACCGCACCAGCCGGGTGTAGTCGGCATCCACCCACTCGTGCTCGTGCCACTGGCGGTTGAACTCGCGCAGCATCTCGACCTCGCTGAAGGTCAGCGACCGGTTCGCCGTCTGCGTCGATCGGAGGGTCCCCGGCTCGACGGCCAGCAGCCGCTCGAACGACGAGGTGAGCATCGACTTGTCCCGCTCGTCGACGACCACGACGGAGAACCGGTCGGGGCCGACCTCGTCGGCCCAGCGCTGGATGAGCCGGTCGTGGCGGTGACGTCGCCAGAACGTGGGCGTGACCTTTGTGTGCTCGGTGTTGCGCAGCATCTCGTGAAGCCAGTCGTCGTACGAGATCACGAACCGGTTCTGGATGTACTGCTGCCACTGCGACGGGAGGATGCGGGTCAAGGAGCGCAGGGTGACCACCACGTGCACGCGGTCGCGGCCGAGGTCGTCGATGATCGCGGGGATCCGCTCGTCCACGGCGTCGGAGTAGAACTCGCTGCTCACCACGACCTGGTCCGCCGACGAGGCCTTCACCTCAGCGACGAGCTCGTCCCACTTCGCCGTCGGCGTACCTGCAAGCGTCGGCAGCGCCCGGTTCAGCGAGGCCATCGCCGCGGTCATCGAGTGCGCCCTGGCACCCGCGTAGTGCACTCCCTGAAGCGCTAGCGCGTCCCGGCTCTCGTGGAAGGCTGCCTGCAGCGTGGTGGTGCCGGTCTTGTGCGGCCCGATGTGGAGCAGTCGGGTGCCCGCCGGGAGCGGCGCGATCTCGGAGCTCACGCGTCGTCCCCCTGTCCCCAGGTCGCGACGTGCTCGAGGACTCCGGCGGCCAGCCGACCGGCCTGCTCCAGCCCGACCTGCGCGCCGGTCTCGTCCGACTCGAGACGGGTCAGCGCCGAGAGGTCACCGGCGATGCCGACTCCCAAAGACTCGACCACCGACCGCATCTCGGTCGCGGCCGTCGCGGCCTGATCCGCCAACGTGGACGGGAGCTTGCTCGCGCCGAGGGGCACCGCGACACCGTCGAGCGCCAGCCGGCTCAGCGCGGCGTGCACCATCTCGGCGGCGTTGCGTCCCACCAGCCCCAGGTCGTCGAGCTCGGCCACCAGCTGGTCGGCCATCCGGACCTCTGGCCACGACAGCGCGCGCGGCCAGCACTCGAGATCCTCGGACGCCGGGACGCTCGAGATCGCGGCCAGCATCTCCGTAGCGGCCTGAGCATCGTCACCGACGACCACGTGCACGCGGCGCGCCCCGACCTTCTCGGTCCAGGAGCGGATCACGGCGTCGTACCGCCAGCTGGGGAGCCCGGACGTGCCGACTTGGCCCGCCGGATCGGCCAGCGCCGCCGCCAGCCAGGTCTCGAAGGAGACCCAGTGACGCGACCCGATCGCGTCGATCCAGGCGGCCTGAAGAACGTGCTGCAACGTCGGGATCACGAAGACGACCGGGAGGTCGGGGGTCGACTCCGCGAGGTCGACGCGAGCCGAGCCCGGCAGGGAGAACGCGTTGGCGCCGGCAATGCCGCGCGGCAGCACCAGTCGGGCTTCAGGCACGGGGCGCAACCACCTCTCGGGGGCCGTCGGGGGCAGCGGGCGACCTCATCATGCCAGTTCAGTGCGCTGTGCCAGACTTTGCCTTTGTCCCTCCAGGCGGGGGACGACAGCGTGCTGCAACGAAAGGGTTCACCCATGGCCAGGTCGCTCAGGAACGTCGCGGTCCTGTTGGCGGGTGGTGTCGGTACCCGCGTGGGCCTGGACATCCCCAAGCAGCTGATCAAGATCGCGGGCCGGCCGATCATGGAGCACACCCTCAGCGTGCTCAACGGCCACGCCGACGTCGACGAGATCATCATCATGATGGCCCCCGGCCACCTCGACGCCGTCCGCGAGATCGTCCGCTCCGGCGACTACGAGAAGGTCTCGCAGATCCTCGAGGGCGCGACGACCCGCAACGACACGACGCTGCGCGCCCTGGCCGCCCTCCCCGACGGCGAGTGCAACGTGCTGCTGCACGATGCCGTCCGCCCCCTCGTGAGCCCGCGGATCATCAGCGACTGCTTCCGCGCCCTCGAGACCCACAACGCAGTGGACGTGGCGATCCCGTCGGCCGACACGATCATCGAGGTCGGCAGCGACAACAGCATCCGCGACATCCCGCCCCGGGCGAACCTTCGCCGTGGACAGACGCCGCAGGCGTTCAAGGCGTCCGTGATCAAGGCCGCCTACGAGCGCGCGGCCGACGACGCCAACTTCGTCGCCACCGACGACTGCACCGTCGTCCTGCGCTACCTGCCCGAGGAGCCCATCTGGGTCGTCGCCGGCGAGGAGCGCAACATGAAGGTGACCGAGCCGATCGACGTCTTCATCGCCGACAAGCTCTTCCAGCTGACCAGCTCCAACGGCCAGGAGCGCCACCCCGAAGGTTCGCTGAAGGGCCTGGAGGGCAAGACCGTCCTGGTCTTCGGCGGCAGCTACGGGATCGGCGCCGACATCGCCGCGCTCGCCACCGAGCACGGCGCCAACGTCGCGACGTTCAGCCGCTCCACCACGAAGACCAACGTCCAGCGACGCGAGGACATCGCACGCGCCGCCCAGGAGACGGCCGAACGCTTCGGCTCGATCGACTTCGTGGTGAACACGGCGGGCGTACTCCCGCGGGGCCGCCTCGACGAGGCCAGCGAGGAGACGATCTACACCGCGACGGAGATCAACTACATCGCGCCGATCCTCATCGCCCAGGAGCTCTTCCCCTACCTGCGCAAGACCCGCGGCAGCCTGCTCCTCTTCACCTCGAGCTCGTACACGCGGGGGCGCAGCGGCTACAGCCTGTACTCGTCGGCGAAGGCCGCCACCGTGAACCTCACCCAGGCGCTCGCCGAGGAGTGGGCTTCCGATGAGGTGCGCGTCAACTGCGTGAACCCCGAACGCACGGGCACGCCGATGCGCACGAAGGCGTTCGGCCAGGAGCCGCCCGACTCGCTGCTCGACTCCCAGGTCGTGGCCCGCGCCTCCCTGGAGACGCTGCTGGCCGCCGGCACCGGCCACGTCATCGACCTCCGCCGGGTCGACCCGCTCGCCGGGGGCCAGTCGGACGAGGCCTTCGCCGAGGTCGAGCGCAGGCTCAGCGAAGAGTGACCGCGCTCAGCTGAAGAACCGCTTGACCAGGCGCCGGGCTGCCTCGCCGTCCTGCAGGTAGTTGAACCGCGCGTTGAACTGCTCGTAGGCCTCGGCGAACTCGGCACGGACCCCGTCGAGGTCCCGCAACCGTTGGACGACCTCCTCGGCGTCCTCGATGAGCGGCCCGGGCGCGCTCTCCTCGAACGGGTAGAGGAAGCCGCGGACGCCACCGACGTAGTCGGCGAGGTCGGGCACGAGGAACAGCATCGGGCGACCGGTCAGCGCGAAGTCGAAGCGCAACGACGAGTAGTCGAGGACGGCAGCGTCCGAGGCCAGGATCAGGTCGTTGATCTCGGGGTAGTCGGTGACGTCGATCAGCCGCGCCGTGCGCTCGCTGCGCCGGTCGCCCTTCGCGTGGAACCGGTGCCCCCGCATCAGGAACACGTACTCCTTGCCCAGGTGCCGGGTCGCCGACTCCAGGTCGAGGTGGCGCACGATCGGCGCCGAGCGGTAGCTGGTGGCCAGGTCGTCTCGCCAGGTCGGGGCGTAGAGCACGACGACCTGCTCCGGGGAGATGCCGAGCCGGGCACGGGCCTCCTGCCGGATGCGGTCGGCCTCGGGAGACAGCAGGACGTCGTCCCGCGGGTAGCCGGCGGCCTCGATCGGCCCGTCATACCGGTACTCGGTGCGGTAGTACTGGTCCATCTCGGGTGTCGGGGTGAGGATCAGGTCCCAGTCGACCGAGGTTCGCTCCAGCTCGAGGTCGATGCGGCGTGGGGTGAACCGCTTCGCCGCCCAGAGCCGGATGCCCATCGACTTGGCCGGGTAGCCGTGGAAGGTCTGCAGGATCTTCTGGCCGGGCCGCTTCTGGACCCACCGGTCGAAGTCGATGTTGTTGCAGAGGTACTTCGCGGTCGCCAGCACGCGGTACCACTCGCGGCTGTTCATCAGCACCGGGACGCCGCCCTCGGGCACCCGCGTGGACCGGTCGGCAACGCCCCAGTACAGCGTCAGGTCGGGGCGCGAACGCCGCAGCTCGTGGTGGAGCGCGAGCTGGCTGTCCGTCGCCGCGACGCCGGTGTACGACTGCAGGTAGACGGCCTGAGGGTCGAGGTCGTGGTCGCCGTTGCGGTACCACTCCTGAAGCTGCTTCTGGGCGTACGGACCGCGCTCGTCGGCCGCCAGCGGCGCGGTCAGTCTCAGTGCAGGCTCGCGGCGGTGGCAGACCCGGACGGCTCGATGATCGCTGCCTTCCTGTGCGACGAGCAGGCTGTCGACCATCTCGCGCGACATCACCTGCCGGACGGAGCCCTGGGACTGACCGGCAACGAGGTCGAGGAAGAACAGACCGACCGGGAGGGGCGACTCGCCTATGCCCCACTCGTCGACACTGAGCGGGCCGCTCGCGGTGAAGCTCTGCCCGTCGACCGACACGTCGGTGGCCGGGATCTGGAAACGCTTGTTGCGCAGCTGGACGCGCCAGCTCTTCGGGGCGCGGCCCGGCCACGAACCACGCACCCGCCAGGTGGCGCCGTCGACCTCGAACGACTCGAGGACGGCGGTGCGGTCGCACTCGACTAGGTCGCAGCCGCCCGTGGCCGACCTGCCGACGACGAGGTCACTCCCGGCCCCGGTCGCGGTGAACAGGGTGTCCGGGTCCGTGGACGGGAACTCGATCTCGTGCTCGGCCCGGGACCGGTCGACGGCCACGAGCCGCCACACCCTGGCGTTGAGCCCCTCTGCGTACGGCGCGGAAGACAGGTCGAGGTCGAACGCGACGGAGTCGCCCCTGTCAACCACGCGACCTCGTACGGTCGCACCGTCGGGGCGCTTCGCAACGACGGTCTGCACGCTGGACAGGTCGGTCGTCAGACGACCAGTGACCCGTCGACCGTGTACGGCAATGTCGACGAGGCGGACCGGCGCGGCCGGACGGGCCAGGATGCGAACCCCGACCTGCGAGTCGGCTGCGAGCTGGATGCGGCAGCCATCGACCGGCCTGGCGGCAAGGCTGGGCGCGGTGAGCAGGCCCGCGGAACCGCGGTCGTCGCGGCGCGTGAGCGGTCCGGACCGCTCCACCCCGTGCACGAGCATCCGCAGCTCGATCCACCACTCGTCGAGCGTGTCGGCTTCGACGTACGGGCGCCCGGCGTCCGGCCGGCGCAAACCTGCAGACGCGACGAGCGCCGCGAGGTCCACGCGAACCGTGCAGACGCCGGACGAGTAGTCCTGGTAGCGGTGACCGGCACCCACGGTGGCCTCGTCGTCGTGACGCGGTTCCACGGGCAACGCGACCCGGTTCCCGGACGCGGACACGGCGAACGCCTCGAGGGTGGGGCTGGTCTGCGCCAGGTCCACGAAGTCGATGTAGGCGGCGAGGTCCAGCTCGACCTCGGCGTCACCGATCCATCGCACGGCCTGCACCACCGCGTTGAGCCGGGTCTCGAGCTCGGACATCACGAAGCAACGGTCGGGAATGCCGACGGCCGCATCACCCTTGAACGGGAGCAGCGCGTGGACCTCGCCGTCGACCACCTCGGTGGGGCGATTGCCCAGCTCGAACCAGCGCTGGCTGAGGAACTCCTCCAGCTCGGCCCGGCGGCCCTGGGTGACGAGCCAGACCTTGACCTTCGCCTCGGCCCGCACCCGCTCCCACATCGCGTCGCTCATCAGGTCGACCACCGACCTGAGGTAGCGGCCCAGGGCATCCCACTGCTCGGGAGTCGCTCGCTCCACGTCGTCCACGAACGGGATCGCCCACGCGTCACAGACGACGTACGCCCAGGCATCGCGCACCGCGGCGGCGTCAACGCCGTCGAGAGTGCGCCAGGTGACCTGCTGCTCGTCGAGCCATGCCTGGAGACCCGCCATCGCATCGTCGAGAGTGCCGAAGGCAACGCCCGCTCCACGCGCCACGCGGTGGTAGGTCACCTCAGGAAGGACGTCGAACGTACGGGCCTGGACGAAGGCGTCGACGGCGACGGGCCTGGCTGTTCCTTCGTCGACTCCGGTGAAGTGCAGACCCTGGTCACGCCAGAAGCCGGTGCGGTACAGGCGGTTGCCGATCCCGGTGTCGGCGATGGCCAGCGGGAAGTCGGCGAGCGTGGTGGCCTGGAGGTAAGCGTCATGCGCGGGGTCGGGGGTCGACTCGACGCTGCGGGTCATCGGTAGGCGCAGCTCGCGGCCCACGGCGAAGTCAGATCCGCTGCGGGCCAACGACTCCACCAGGAGCTCGATCGCCGCCGGTGGCAGCAGGTCCTTCGGGTCGACGAAGCAGAGGAACTTCCCACGCGCTCTCGCTGCGCCGCGGTCCCGTGACCGACCCTGGTCCGCCTCGCTGCCCTGGAGCGGGAGCACGCGCCAGTCTTCGCGGGCGTGCTCCTCGGCGACCTTGCGCGCGCGCTCGGCCTTTCCCTGGAAGGCGACGATCATCTCGAGGTTGCGGTGCGTCTGGCCCCGGAGGGAGTCCAGGCACTCGCCCAGCCAGGCGGCGTCTCGGGGGGAGACCGCTACAACGACCGAGACAAGGGGTTCGTTGCGTCTCCGTCGACCTACGGCGCGGGCGGCTTTCCGAGCACCCCGGGGCATCCGTCGGTCGGCGGCGCGAACGACATCGCGCAGCCGGTTGTCGAGGCGCAACCGAGACCCCTTTCAGCTGTTTGTGGAGAACGATCCATGCTAGCCCGACCGGTCAGGGGCGAACCGGCACGTCCTTGTGCCACGACTGGGTGACGTACTTGGTCTTCCAGCCCATCGACACGTAGAGGCCCTCGGCGCCCGTCGGCGAGTCCGCGTCCACCTCGAGACCGACCCGGTCCCGGCCGCGCGAGGCGGCGTCCGCGATCACGGTCGCGAGCAGCGACTTCGCCACGCCGCGACCGCGTGCGTTGGCGAGGACGCCGATGTACTCCACGTAGCTACCAGCCGGCTGGCCGTCGTCACCCTCGTGGACCGCACCCACCAGGGCGCCCGCCGCCTCCGGCTCGGAGCCCTCCTCCACGAGCTCGGCGATCCACCAGTGGTCCCACCGGTGGCCCGGGTCCTCACGGAGCCGGGACACGAACTCGTCGAAGGTCTCCTCGTGGGAGTTGAAGTGGTCGGCGAAGGCGCTTTCGAGCACGTCGTGGACGATGCGGAGGTCGTCCTCCGACGGCATCCCGGTGCCCTGTCGCTCGACCTGGCGGATGTTGACCCCGTCGCCGACGTCCGAGTCGAGGTCAGCCTCGTCAGCCTGGACCGGCCGAGTCATCTGCCACCACGTACGCACCTGGGTGAAGCCCGCGCGAGTAAGCCATCCGTGCTGGCGCTCGTCGTCGGCGAAGGCGCCCGAGTCGATCTGCTGGACGTCGAGCTCGCGCAGCTGCCCGACGCGACGGGCGGCCTCGTCGGCCCACCCGAACAGGACGTCCGCGATGGAATCCGCGGTCGCCGGCTCGAGCTGCGGGTCGACGATGACCTGGAGCAGCATCCGCCCGGCCGCCCGGTCGTGGGCGCTGGCCCAGCCGCGGAGCACTCCCGCCTCGTCATGGAGCACGACGTTCTCGCGCGTCAGGTAGCCGCGCGCGGAGACCTCGATCAGCAGGTCGTCCTCGGTCGAGGCTGCCCAGCCTCGCGCCTGCTCCTCGTGGCGGCGCAGCAAGGCGGTCAGGTCGGGGGCGTCGCCGGCGTCCGGCGCCGAGACCCGCCACCCGGGCGGGAGACCGGAGGCGAGTGCCTCAGGGAGGAAGTGGTCGTTCGGGCGGTCCTGGGGGCTGCTCGTGGACGTCACCCGCACAGTCTCCCGCACAAGCGCACAATCCGCCGACCCGGGGGTGGCCGAATCTGCCAGGCCTCAGGCGTGCTTCTGGTCGGAGAGCTCCTGCACCGCCGCGGTGGCGCTGCTGATCCGCTCTTCCCACGCCATCAGGTCGACGACGGTCTCGAAGCCCTCCCACGAGGCGAGCTCATCGGCCTGCTCGGCCTTGCGGATCTCGAGCTCCTCGATCCGCTCCTGGAGCTCGGTCACGCGGGCGTCGGCCTCGTTGGCCCGACGTGACTCACGCTGCACCCGGTTCTCCGCCTCGGCGGCGCGGCGCTGGGCCTCCACCAGGCTGAGCTGGAGCTCGTTCGCCTCGCGGTCCCGCGCGGCGAGCCGGTCGGTCATCGCGGTGGTGAACTCGGCGTGCTCGGTGGCGCGCTCCGAGAACAGCGAACGGTAGGCCTGGGCCTGGGCCGCGCGGTCGGCGGCACTGGCACGCCGGCTCTGGGCCAGCTCGGTGTAGACGATCCGGGCGGACGCCCATCCGCAGCCCAGGGCCAGCACCGACGAGATGCTCAGCCAGAGCGGGGACTGCGTGGGGAGGGCCAGCAGGACGCCGGCCGTGGCGATGCTCAGCAGAGTGACGGCGACCGAGACCCGGACAGAGCGTTGACGACGGCGGTTGGGACGTGACTGAGGGGAAGAGCTGGCCATGGCGCAAGCGTAGGTTCTAGTCGTCGTCCCGGCTGACTCGACACGCACGCTCCAGAGCGAGGGATCCAGCGACGATCACCACACCGGCCACGCCGGCAAGAAAGGAGCGGAGCATTCGCTGCTGGGCCAAGGTGCCCTCGGCGATGCCCAGCCAGCTCAACGAGTACCCGAGGTAGCCGCCCGCGACCACCGCACCGGCCAGCGCGCAGGCCTTCGCGAGCACCAGCCGGTTCACGGCCTGGTGTGGCGGGAGATGGCGGTGGTGCACCTGCAGGGACCGGTGCGTCGCCCAGGCGACCGCGACGATGATCACCGCCACCAGGACCAGGGCCAGGACCGGCAGCCAGCCGACGGTCGGAGCCGCGCCGAACAGCTCGATCGCGACCGGGCGCAACGCCCAGCCCGCCACGAGACCGACCAGCCCCAGCCCGACGATCGCGGCCGGCCCCGTCGTCCCGATCCGGCCGTGCGGCTCGGTGGGCTCGTCGGGTTCGGGCTCGAGCTCCGGGTCCGGCAGCCGGCTCACTGCAGCGACAGCGCCAGGTCGTCGCGCAGCTTGATGCCCTCGGTGCCGGCCTTGGCCAGCAGCTCGGCGACGGGACCGTGGTCGAGCAGCTCGCCGTCGGGCTCCACGTCGTTCCACGGCGCAAGCACGAACGAGCGCTCGTGCGCCTTGGGGTGCGGCAGCACCAGGTCGTCATCGGAGGCGCGGCGGTCGCCGACGATGATCAGGTCGACGTCGAGGGTGCGCGGCGCGCCGTACTCGTCGGTGCGCTCCCGGCCGTAGGCGTCCTCGATCGCGAGGGCCCGGTCGAGCAGGGTCCGCGCCGACAGCGTGGTGTCGATGAGCACGACGGCGTTCAGGAAGTCCTTCGAGCCCTCGGGGGCGCCGATCGGCTCGGTCTCGTAGACCGGCGACACTGCGGTCACCCACACCTCGGGGGTGTCGATGAGGGCGTTCACAGCTCCCTGGAGGTTGTTCAGGCGCTCGCCCAGGTTGGAGCCAATGGCCACCACGCAACGGCGGATCGGGTGCATCTCACCAGTCAGCGTGTCGGTGTCCACGATGTTCGGGTTCGGGGTCTCAGTCACGGTCGGCTCCGATGGATCGTGAGGGCGACGTCCGCGAACGTCGCCTCGATGGGCGCTTCCGGCTTGTGCACCGTCACCTCGGTCCACGCCACCCTTGGATCGGTGAGGCAGATCGTGGCGATGCGTTCCGCCAGCGTCTCGATCAGGGCGACCGGATCGTGCTCGATCGCCCGCTTGACCGTCGCTACGAGGTTTCCGTAGTCGACGGTGTCCTGCAAGTCGTCGCTGCTCGCCGCCGTCCGGGTGTCCAGACCAAGCGTCAGGTCGACCTTGAAGATCTGTCCGTCGCGCCGTTCGAAGTCGAAGACCCCGTGGTGCCCGACAGCCTCGATCCCGAGAACGGCCAGCCGGTCGATGCCGGTTGACCCGCTGCCGAGATGGTCATTCGTCGTCTTCATGCCGACCCGACATTACCGGGGAGGCGTGGTGGATCCACAACCGCCAGCCATCCGCTGTGCGAACGAACACATTGGTGGCCACGGCCTTCGCTCCCCCGAACGTGTCCCGATCTGTGTTCTCGTCCGCAGTCAGGACGTTCTCCGTGCAGGTCACCGAGGCGACCCCCGCCAGCACGCTGACCTCGACATCGGTGAGGAAGAACTGGATGTACGGCGTGTTCGCCATGATCAGCGCCCAGGACCGGCTGATCGCCGGCGTGCCCCGCACCGGCAGCGCGCCCGGGTGCACGCAGAGCGTCTCGGGGTCGTCGAGCCAGAGGTCGTTCATCGCGTCGAGGTCGGCGGTCTCGAACGCGGTGTAGAACGACGTGTTCACCGCCTCGACCTCGGCCCGGAGGTCGGCGTCGCCCGCGGCCGTCATCGGGCAGCCTTGGCGGTGGTCCAGCGGGTGGCGACCCGGACCGCGTCGAGGTTGGCAGGCACGGCATGCACCCTCACACACCAGGCGCCGGCCGCGGCCGCCAGGGCCGAGGTCGCGGCGGTGGCGTCGTCCCGTTCGGTCACCGGACGCGGAGTGGTCGTCAGGGCCGGCCAGCAGCGCGCCGAGGAACCGCTTGCGGCTGGTCGCGACGAGCAACGGCCGGCCAAGGTCGTGCAACCGCTCCAGGCCGGCCAGGATCTCCCAGTTGTGCTCACCGGTCTTGGCGAACCCGATGCCGGGGTCCAGGATCACCCGGTCGCGGGCGATCCCCGCCTTGACCGCGGCGTCGAGCTGGGCGCCGAGCTCGGTCGCGACGTCCTCGACGACGTCGTCGTAGTCGGCGTGCTGCTCCATCTCCCGCGAGTGGGCGCGCCAGTGCATCAGGACGTACGGCGCGCCGAGCCTGGCGACGGTGCCGAACATGTCGTCGTCCGCGCGACCGCCGGAGACGTCGTTCACGAGCACGGCGCCCGCGCCAACTGCTGCCTCGGCAACCTGGGCGCGCATCGTGTCGACGGAGACCTGGACGCCCTCGGCGGCCAGCCGTTGCACGACCGGCACGACACGCTCGAGCTCCTCGTCCGCGGACGGCCTGGCCGCGCCCGGACGGGTGGACTCACCGCCCACATCGACCAGGTCGGCCCCCTCGGCGGCCAGCCGCCTGCCGTGGTCGACCGCCTGGTCGGCGTCGATGAAGCGGCCCCCGTCGGAGAACGAGTCCGGCGTCACGTTGACCACGCCCATGACCAGGCACCGTCCGGGGTCGGGCAACCCCTCGACGTACTGAGGAGATGTGCGCACGTGTCCCCTTCCCTCGGGACGGTCCGAAGTGCTCAGAGGTCGGCCAGGGCGCGGGCGAGGTAGGCACCCTCGCGGTCGAAGTCCACCGTGAAGCTGGACTGGAAGCGCTTGACGTTGCGGTTCAGCTCGCTCTCGGGGTCGACCTCGGAGACGATCGCGTCGATGTCGTGACCGAGAACCGACGCCATCAGGTACTCGTTGGTGGCCGAGTACGCCGCGTGCTGGAGCATGATCAGGTGCTTCTTGTCACTGGCGAAGCAGACGTTGAACAGACCGCTGCCCGCGAAGCCGGCGATGACCTTGGCGTGGCGGAACATCGCCACCTGGTCGGCCATCCGGTAGTCCTCCGGGTAGACGATCGCGAAGCCATGCTTGGCGAAGAGTTCCTCGACCTCGCCGGTGTTGAGACAGGCACGCTTGCGGATCCGGCGTGAGATGAACATCCGCTCCGGCATCTCGTCCAGCGTCGCTCCGGACTCCAGTACGTCGCCGATCCGCTGCCAGGTGTGCCGGATCTCGGGGTGGACGTACTCCGGCATCGAGAACATCGGCGACGAGGCCAGCAGCCGCTCGACGCGGGCCGGCTCGCGCAGCAGCACCAGCTCCTCGGGCGCGAGACCCGCCGCGCCGTACAGCTCGACCTCGAAGGGCTGGATCTCGCGCCCCTTGTTGATGGCCATCACGGCCTTGAGGTCGGGCGCGGTCTTGCGGGCCAGCGGCAGCGCCCAGAGCCGGGAGACCTGCTCGGTCATGGCGTGCCCGAAGTGTCCGCGCACCTCGTTGTCGAGGTAGAAGTAGGTGCCATCGAGGACGTCGATGGCGTCGGCGTCGTACTCGACAGCGGCGAACCGCGGCGCCAGCTCCTCGGTGTACTTGTTGGTCAGCCGACGGCGCTGGTTGTGTCGGTACGTGTCGGGCAGCAGCAGGTTGCCCTTGGTCAGCACCTGCCCCGGCAGGCAGACCGCGCGCTTGTACTCACGCAGGTGCACGTCGGGGGCGTCGTACACGTCGAGCATCTGCTCCGGGCGCTCGCCGGTGCTGGAGGTGTACGTGCAGCGCGACGTGAACTGCTCGCCGGGCACGGTCTCGAGGATCCGGTCGCGGTGGCCCCGGAGCTTGAGGACCGCCGTCGCTTCGCGCTCCGTGAGCTTGGCGAGCGCACGACCCTGGCTCACCACCAGGAGATGCTCTCCCACGGGGGCGACGCTCTCGATCGCACGCGCGAGCGCTCCGTTGTCATCATGCTTGCCGCCGCTGGCCGAGGGCGCCGACTTGGCTCGCTCCAACGTGGCCAGCACGGTGCCGAGGTCCTTGCCTCGCTTGCCTTCGCCGAGACTCCGTTGCTGGGGGGCGTAGCCCTCGGCGATGTAGCTGCCGCCAGGTCGCAGGTGGAGGAACGTGCCCTTGAACCGCCGCCCCCGGACCGCCGGTCGGCGGGTGTGGTCGAGGATCGCGTCGAACGGTCCGGCGGCGGCCATCAGGGCGTGCACGTCGGACTTCTTCTCCGCCATCCGCACCTTCGTGACGACGGCACCGGGGAAGGCCTGACGGACGCTCGAGGCGACCCCGCCGGCAGGACGGTCGACGAGTACGGCGATCCGGGGGCGACTCACGCCCTCCAGTCGTTCCGTGAGGATGTCCAGGGTCGACCGAGAGGTGAGTGCCGACAACCGACGCTTGACGAGCTTCACGGACGCAGGCTAGCGGGTGCCGTGCATGATCAGACTCATGGCCTCGTTGCGGGTGGCCGCGTTGTGCATGGCCCCGCGGATCGCCGAGGTGATCGTCCGCGAGCCCGGCTTCTTCACGCCGCGCATGGTCATGCACAGGTGCTCGGCCTCGATCACGACGATCGCGCCGCGCGCCTCGAGGATCTCCATCAGCGAGTCGGCGATCTGGGTGGTCAGCCGCTCCTGCACCTGGAGCCGCTTGGCGTAGGTGTCGACGAGCCGGGCCAGCTTGGACAGCCCGGTGATCCGGCCGTTCTCGTTGGGGATGTACCCGATGTGGGCGACGCCGGTGAACGGCACCAGGTGGTGCTCGCACATCGACCAGAGCTCGATGTCGCGGACCAGGATCATCTCGTCGTGGCCGAGGTCGAACGTCGTGGTGAGGACGTCCTCGGCCTCGAGGTGCATCCCGCTGAGCTGCTCCTCGTACGCCCGAGCCACCCGGCCCGGGGTCTCGAGCAACCCCTCACGGTCGGGGTCCTCGCCGATCGCGATCAGCAGCTCCCGTACGGCGGCCTCGGCTCGCTTGTGGTCGAAGGCCGGGATGTCGCCGCGCGGGACCTGGGAGATCGGATCAACTGTCATGCTGGTGGACACCCGGGTCGCCGTGCACGTCGCCACCGCTGCCGGGCGGGGTCAGGATGACGCCACCCTCCTCGGCTGCCTCTTCCTGCTCGCGTGCTCCTCCGTTGGCCGCGGCGCGCTCACGCACCGCCTGGGGAACGTCGACGGGCGGGATGGACGAGGGCGAGCGGGTCGGCGAACCGGTCCACGCCGGGCGCACCGGACGTCGACGAAGCGCCTCGAAGACGGCGGCGACCTCGGCCTTGTCGAGCGTCTCCTTGTCGAGCAGCTCGATCACCAGCGTGTCGAGGACGTCGCGGTTCTCCTCGAGGATGTCGAAGGCCTCCTGGTGCGCCTCGGCGAGCAGACGCTTGGTCTCGTCGTCGACGACCGCGGCAACGCTCTCGGAGTAGTTGCGGCTGTGCCCGAGGTCGCGGCCCAGGAAGGGCTCGTGGTTGTTCTCGCCGAGCTTGATCGCGCCGAGCCGCTCGGTCATGCCGTACTGCGTGACCATGGCGCGGGCGAGCGACGTCGCCTTGTCGATGTCGTTGCCGGCGCCGGTCGTCGGGTCGTGGAAGACCATCTCCTCCGCAGCCCGGCCGCCCAGCATGTAGGCGAGCTTGTCGAGCATCTCCGAGCGCGTCTGGGAGTACTTGTCCTCGTCGGGCAGCACCATCGTGTAACCGAGGGCGCGGCCGCGCGGCAGGATCGTGACCTTGTGCACCGGGTCGGTGCCCGGCAGCGCGGCGGCCACCAGCGCGTGCCCGCCCTCGTGGTACGCCGTGATGAGCTTCTCCTTCTCGCTCATCAGGCGCGTCCGCTTCTGCGGTCCGGCGATCACGCGGTCGATGGCCTCGTCGAGGGCCTCGTCGTCGATCAGCTTGCTGTTCAGGCGCGCCGTCAGCAGCGCGGCCTCGTTGAGCACGTTCGCCAGGTCGGCGCCGGTGAAGCCAGGCGTACGACGGGCCACGGAGAGCAGGTCGACGTCCGGAGCCATCGGCTTGCCGCGCGAGTGCACCTTGAGGATCTTGTGCCGTCCGGACAGGTCGGGAGCCTCGACACCGATCTGTCGGTCGAAGCGACCCGGCCGCAGCAGCGCGGGGTCGAGGATGTCGGGCCGGTTGGTGGCCGCGATCAGGATGACGCCGCCACGGACGTCGAAACCGTCCATCTCGACGAGGAGCTGGTTCAGCGTCTGCTCGCGCTCGTCGTGGCCGCCGCCCATGCCGGCGCCGCGGTGCCGTCCGACGGCGTCGATCTCGTCGATGAAGACGATCGCCGGGGCGTTCTCCTTGGCCTGCTCGAACAGGTCGCGCACCCGGGAGGCGCCGACGCCGACGAACATCTCGACGAAGTCGGAGCCGGAGATCGAGTAGAAGGGGACTCCGGCCTCACCCGCGACGGCGCGGGCGAGCAGCGTCTTGCCGGTGCCCGGAGGCCCGTAGAGCAGGACGCCCTTCGGGATCTTGGCGCCGACCGCCTGGAACTTCGCGGGCTCCTGGAGGAACTCCTTGATCTCGCCGAGCTCCTCGATGGCCTCCTGGCAGCCGGCCACGTCGGAGAACGT
Source organism: uncultured Actinomycetota bacterium (assembly GCA_963768905.1). Taxonomy (GTDB): domain Bacteria; phylum Actinomycetota; class Actinomycetes; order Propionibacteriales; family Nocardioidaceae; genus Nocardioides_B. The sequence continues at coordinate 900,655 of CAVYJQ010000005.1, forward strand.
CGTCTTCGGCATGTCCTTGCTGATCAGCTTCGCCTTGGACTTGGCGAACTGCATGACCCGGCCGCCACCGCCCTGGACCTGGTTCATCAGGAACAGGAACAGCAGGATGATCAGGACGAAGGGCAGGAAGGTGGCGAGGATCGAGCCGAGCAGGCTCGGCCGCGGGACCTCGACGTTGTACTTCTCGATCCGGTCGGCGGCGACTGCGTCGGCGGCGGCGTTCACGAGGTCGCGCTGCTGACCCGCAACCCACGACGACATGACCTTCTTGCCGTCGTCGAGCTCGGCGCGGATCTCCTGGTCGCCGTCGACGAAGAGGATCTCCTTGATCTCGTCGCCTTGGATCATGGCGGCCATCTCGGAGGTGTCGACCTCTTCGTACCCGCCGTTGGGCGCGAGGTACTGCAGGGCCACGAGTACGCCTACGACGGCGACGACGATCCACAGCCACGGGCCGCGGAGAATGCGCTTAAAGTCCATGATCCGGGGCGTGACCCCGACCTCCTACCAGCTCAACTGCTCGACGTACTGACGTTACACGTCGAGTCACACCTCAAGAGTAGACGTGTGGTGCCAGGGTGCCGATGGAGCGCAGGTTGCGGTACTTCTCGTCGTAGTCGAGTCCGTAGCCGACGACGAAGGCGTTGGGGATGTCGTGCCCGACGTACTTCACGTCGACCGTCATCTGCTGGGCCTCGGGCTTGCGCAGCAGGGTGCAGATCTCGACCGAGGCCGGCTCGCGCGAGGCCAGGTTGGAGATCAGCCACGACAGCGTGAGCCCGGTGTCGATGATGTCCTCGACGACCAGCACGTGGCGGCCACTGATGTCGGTGTCGAGGTCCTTGAGGATCCGGACCACGCCCGAGGACTTGGTGCCCGAGCCGTACGACGAGATCGCCATCCAGTCCATCTCGACGTGCCGCCCGAAGTGTCGAGCGAGGTCGGCCATCACCATGACCGCGCCCTTGAGGACGCCGACGAGCAGGATGTCCTTGCCCTCGTAGTCCCGCTCGATCTGGGCCGCCAGCTCGCTGAGTCGGTCCTGGATCTGCTTCTCGGTGAAGAGGACGTCGACCAGGTCGCCCTCGATGTGCGATTCGTCCATGGCGTCAGCCTGCCACAGCGCCGGGAGGGGTCACGGGCCGGTCCTGCGGAACACGAGAAGCCGACCGTCACGGTGAGCGCTGACGTGTCCGGGCAGCTGCACCTCACGCCCGCGGGGGCCGAGCGCCAGGTCGTCCAGCGCCAGCACGTGGGTGCGGAACAGCTCGCCGGGCAGGGCCCCAGCCTCCACGGCAGCGGACCGGAGGATCCGCCGCCGGAGCGCCGGGTGCAGCGTTGCCAGCGTCTCGACGTCCAGCTCCTTGGCCAGCCCCAGCTGCTCGCGCAGGGACGCCGCGAGGTCATCGAGCGCGTCGGTGTCCTCCTGCAGCATCTCGGCGGTGCGAGCCAGCGCGGCGGCGATCCCGGGGCCCAGCTCGGACTCGAGCACCGGCAGCACGCGATGCCGGACCCGTGACCGGGTGAAGGCCGGGTCCTCGTTGTGCGGGTCCTCCCAGAAGTCGATGCCCTCCGCCTCGCAGGCGGCCACCGTCTGGGCCCGGGTCAGACCTAGTAACGGCCGCCGGAACCGGCCCGCCGCGCGGCTCATCCCGGCGATCGAGCGCCCGCCCGACCCACGGGCCAGACCGAGCAGCACCGTCTCGGCCTGGTCGTCCAGGGTGTGTCCGAGCAGGACGACACCGGCCCCGACCCGGTCGGCGGCGTCGTTGAGCGCCGCGTACCTCGCCTCCCGGGCCGCCGCCTCGACCCCGCGCCCCGCCGGGTCGACCTCGACCCTGACCGACCGCGTGTCGTCGGCGCCCAACGCCGCCATCTGCGCCACGACGCGCTCAGCCTGGGTCGACGACCCGTCCTGGAGGCCGTGGTCGACCGTCACCCCTACGACACGCGTCGGCAGCCGCCGCACCTCGTGGACGGCCGCCGCAAGCAGCGCGAGCGAGTCAGCGCCGCCCGAGCACGCCACGACGACGGGCCGGTCGTCGACGATGTCCCCCAGCTCGCGTCGTACGGCGAGCCGGACCGCGGCGACCGCGGTGTCGAGCGGCATGGCCGAGCCCGCTACCCGTGCACGCGGCGGACCCAGGCCTTCGGGTCGCCGATCTCCGGACGGCTGGGCAGGTTGCCCGGCTCGGCCCAGACCGCGTTGAAGCCCTCCATGCCGACCTGAGCGATGGCGCCTCTGACGAAGAGCGCGCCGTTGCGGTACTGCGCCATCTTGGCGTCGAGGCCGAGCAGCTTCCGCAGCACCCGGTCGAGGTAGCCGGTGCCCTTGCGACGCTCGTTGAAGCGGCGGCGGATGTCGGCGACGCTCGGGATCACCTCGGGGCCGACGCCGTCCATCACGACGTCCGCGTGCCCTTCGAGCAGGGACATCACGGCGGTGACCCGGTCGAGCACCTCGCGCTGCCGGGCCGAGGAGAACAGCTCGAGCAGGCTGACGTCCTCGTCGCCGCGGAGCACGTCACCGAGCCGCTTGACGCCCTCGCCGAGCAGGTGGGCGACCTTCGCCGGGTCGACGTCGATCCCGCCGACGAGGTCCCCGATCTGGGCATGAATGTGGTCGCGCATCCACGGCACGGCCGTGAACTGCACGCGGTGCGTCTCCTCGTGCAGGCAGACCCACAGCCGGAAGTCGTCGCGGTCGACGCCGAGCTCGTTCTCGGTGTTCACGATGTTGGGGGCGACGAGCAGCAGCCGCCCGGCGTCCTGTGAGCCCGGCGGCGCGTAGAACGGGTCGAACTGGCCGAGCACCTTCGACGACATGAAGCCGAGCAGGGTGCCCACCTCGAGTCCGGTGACCCGCGAGCCGACCGCCTCGGCGAGCGGCGAGGGCGCGCCACGCTTCTCCTGCAGCTTGTCGATCAGCGGCGAGAGCACCTGTGCGAAGCCGTCGGCGTTGGCCTGGATCCAGCCGGGTCGGTCGACGACCAGGATGGGCGCGGTGCGTTCCTCGGCGAGAAGCCCGGTGTACTCACGCACGAGCGCAGTGGACCGGTGGGCGCCGTTCTTCAGGTCGGCGACAGCCGCCTCGGCCTCGTCACGGGAGATGCTCGGGCCGGGGCCCGCCATCCGCGACGCAGCACTGACCGCAAGGTCCCAGTCGATCATCGTCGAATGTCCCACCATGCCTCGACCCTACGACGTGGCCACCAACCGAGGCCGCACCCAGCGTGGCTCACGCGGCGCACGTACAAGCCGCCAGCGCGGCGGCGACCTCGTCGAGCTTGGCCCGCGCCGCCAGGGTGTCGGGGACCCGGACCCGGTCGGCGACGGCCACGAAGCCGAGCACGACGCCGTCCACGGTGGTGACGGTTCCGGCCAGACCGTGCACCCGCCGCAGCGTCCCGGTCTTCGCCCGTACGGCACCGAGCCCCTCGGCGTCACCGGACTCGAACCGTGCGGCGAGCGAGCCGGTGAACCCGGCGACGGGCAGGCCGCTGAGTACGGTGCGCAGCTCGTCGTGGTCGCCGTCAGCCACCACCCCGATCAGGTCGAGCAGGGTCTCGGGGCGAAGCCGGTTGCCACGCGCCAGGCCGGACCCGTCGAGGATCCGAGCGCCGGTGGTGTCGACGCCGAGCTCGCCGAGCACCGCCTCGACCGCCGCGGACGCCCCCTCGAACGACGCCGGCTCGGACGTGGCGACCGCGACCTGGCGGGCGAGCACCTCGGCTCCCTCGTTGTCGCTCACCTCCAGCACGTGCTGCACCACCTGGTCCAGCGGCGCGCTCTCGACGGCAGCAAGCTCGACCGCGTCCGCAGGTGCCGTCTGCTCCCGCGGCTCGCCGACGACCGTCACCTTGCGGCGCTCGAGTGCGCGGATGAAGACGTCGGTGGCCGAGCGGGCCGGGTCGGCGCTGCGTCGGAAGCTGTCGGGCTCGCGTCCGCCGTCCACCCACAGAGGCCCGATCGGGGACACCACGTCGTCGGGCAGGTACGACGGCTCCCAGCGCGGGTTGACCTCCGGCCCTTCGAACAGGCTGGTGTCGTACCGCACCCGTACTCGGGTGATCCCGGCATCGAGGAGCGAGCGTGCGGTGGCGCGGGCCAAGGTCTGGATGTCGGCGCGGGCGGGGTAGGCCTCGCCGATCGGCACCGGCCGACGCGCGAGCAGCGGGTCGCCCCCGCCCACGAGCACGATCTGCCGACGGGTGTCGCCCGTCATGACCGTCGTCCGGAACCGATGGTCCCCGCCGAGCGCCGAGAGCGCCGCTGCGCCGGTCAGCATCTTGAGCGTGGAGGCAGGCACCACCCGCTCGACCCCCGACCGGTAGATCGGATCGCTGCCGGGCAACTCGGAGACCGCGATCGCCACCCGTTTGCCCAGTTTGTCGCTGCGGGCGAGACGGGCCACGGCGCGGCGTACGGCGTCGGGGTCCGCCGCCACGCCCTCCGCTTGCTCGGCCACCGCCGCGGCCAGGTCCGGCTCAGGCAGCGAGAGCCCAGGCGGCGGCGCGACCTCGGCGGGCTCGTCGATCGGCGACGGGTAGTCGAAGCCGAACCAGCGCGGGCCGAGGTCGAACTGGTACACGGCTCCGGTGAGCAGCAGCACCAGCGCGACGAGCCCGCTGGTGGCTCGGCGAAGGGTGCGGCCAGTCGGGCCAGCGGCGTCCTCGACGGCCTTCCGGGCGTGGCGTACGTCACTCTGCGGCACGTCACACCCCTCTCGACTGCGCAATTTCGGCCTTTGTGCGGGACACTAACGGAGGCTTGTACACAGCGGCGAAAGCGGAGGCGGAGCAGTGGAGTTCGACGTACTGGTAGAGATCCCCAAGGGTCAGCGCAACAAGTACGAGGTCGATCACGAGTCAGGTCGGATCCGCCTCGACCGCACTCTCTTCACGTCCACGCAGTACCCCGCCGACTACGGGTACATCGAGAACACCCTCGGCCTGGACGGCGACCCGCTCGACGCGATGGTCATCCTGCAGGAGCCGACCTTCCCGGGCTGCCTGATCAAGTGCCGCGCGATCGGCATGTTCCGGATGACGGACGAGGCCGGCGGTGACGACAAGGTCCTGTGCGTTCCCGCGACCGACCCGCGCCTGGAGCACCTGCGCGACATCAGCCACGTGTCGAAGTTCGACCGCCTGGAGATCCAGCACTTCTTCGAGGTCTACAAGGACCTGGAGCCGGGCAAGTCCGTCGAGGGCGCCAACTGGGTCGGCCGCACCGAGGCCGAGGCCGAGGTCGTCGCGTCGTTCGCCCGCGCCAAGGACAACCCCTCCGCTCACTGAGCCCGATCGGCTCCTAGGAGCCGGAGAAGTCGAGGATCTCGGCGCGGAGCATCTCCTGCGGGACTGCGAAGGCGTCCACGAGGTCCTCGGCCAGCGGCCTGATCCGGCGGCAGAGCTGGTTGACCCTGCGGGTGACCGCTTTGGCGCGCGCGTTCGAGAGCCGGCCGTGCTCGAGGAACCAGGCACGGTCGCTCTCGATGCACGAGAGCGCGTAGAGGTCGCAGAGGTGGTTGAGGGCGTCCTTGTTCGGACCCTCCTCCATCGCCTCGAGCTTCTCCAGGAACGACTCGAGCACGATCCGCTCGACGTGCGCCCAGGCACTGCTGATCACGTGGTCCTGGCAGAGGCTGAACACCTCGGCCGCATCCTTGCCGGAGTCCATGCCGCGCTTGAGCCGGCGTGCCACCGAGGAGAGCTGGTGCTCCTCGCGCCAGGTGAGCATCTCCAGGTGGTACGCGCCGTCCTGGAGGCCCTCGTCGGGGTCGTCCACCGAGTCGCGCCCGCCGGGGACGACGTCCTTGAGCCGCTCGAGGATCGACCGGGCGTTCGTGCGCTCGAGGACGGTCTCGACGGCCATCCCGGTGACGAAGCGGACCATCTCGATCTGGTCCATGTCGCTGAACGAGTCCTTGTAGTCGGTGAGTAGACCCTTCGCGACCAGCTGCAGCAGGATCGTGTTGTCGCCCTCGAACGTCGTGAAGACGTCGGTGTCGGCGCGCAGCGCGTCGAAGCGGTTCACCGACAGGTAGCCCGCGCCGCCGCAGGCCTCCCGGCACTCCTGGATGGTGCGCGAGGCGTGCCAGGTGCCGAGCGCCTTGGTGCCCGCCGCGCGCGCCTCGAGGGCCCGGCGGTCGTGCTCGTCGTCCGCGGCTTCGACCTCGCCGAAGCGGTTGAAGACGTTGTGCAGGTCGGCCGCGACCCGCTCCTGGGCGAAGTGCAGGGCGTACGTGCGCGCGAGCAGCGGGAGCAGCCGGCGCTGGTGCATCCCGTAGTCGAGCAGCAGCTCCTCCTGCTCCGACCCCGGGGAGCCGAACTGCCGACGCATCAGCGCGTACTTCACCGCGACCGTGAGTGCGACCTTGCTGGCGTTGATGGCGGCGCCGCCGACGCAGACCCGACCCTGGACGAGGGTGCCCAGCATCGTGAAGAAGCGGCGGTCCTGGTTCTCGATGTCGGAGAAGTACCGCCCGTCGTCGGTGACCACGGCGTACCGGTCGAGGAGGCTGGTACGTGGCACGCGGACTCCGTCGAACCAGAGCCGGCCGTTGTCGACGCCGTTCAGGCCGATCTTGCGGCCGCAGTCCTCGATCCGGACTCCTCGCGCCGGGTCGCCGTTCTCGTCCCGGATCGGGACGACGAGGGCGTGCACGCCATGGCTCACCCCGCCCACGACGAGCTGGGCGAAGACCACCGCGAGCCGGGCATGCATCGCGGCGTTCCCGATGTAGTCCTTGCGGGCCCGGTCGTCCGGGGTGTCGATGACGAACTCCTGGGAGTCCGGGTCGTACGTCGCCGTGGTGCCCAACGCCTGGACGTTCGAGCCGTGGCCGGACTCGGTCATGGCGAAGCAGCCGAGCAGCCGCCCGGCGATGAGGTCCTCGAGGTAGGCGTCGTGGTGCTGCTTGGTGCCGAGTTGCAGGATCGCGCCGCCGAACAGGCCGAACTGGACGCCCACCTTGGTGACGACCGAGAGGTCGCCGAAGGCAAGGGTCTCGAAGGCCGCGACGGACGCGCCGATGTCCTCGCCGCCGCCGTACTCCTTGGGGAAGCCGAAGCCGGTCTGCCCCGTCTCCGACATCATCAGCACCACGTCGAGGACCCGCTGTCGGAAGTCCTCGCGCGACATCGTCTCGGCGTCCTCGAGGATTGTCGCGTGCTCGGACAGGTTCTCCCGCACGAGGGTTCGGACGTCGGCGTACGTGCCGTCGAGGAGCGCGGTCAGGGCGGGCACATCGAGCGTCATGGGCTCATGCTCGCACGCGACCGGCCGATGCGGACTCGCGGGAAACGAAAAGGGTCCCGCCCCACTGGGAGGTTGGGGCGGGACCGGGAAACTGTCCCATTGGGAGGTTGGGGCAGTTCCAGCTCAACGTCGGGAGTGGCGGCACAGCGAGCCGGGCACGTGACCAGGCCACGCGCGGCGCCATGCCTTCAGATCTCCCTCTGTAATGAGGATACTTCAGCATTCCCGGTGGGCAAGGGACATAACCGACCCCATCCGGGCTACTTATCCAGCACCGAGGGACTAGTGCGCCTGGTCCGAACGGACTAGTTGCTCCTCCGACTCGACCGGGACGTCCGCCGTCGAGGTGGTCGGGCGCGCGGAACGGCCACCGCGTTCGAACTTCTGGCCGGTCGCCAGGCCACCCAGCCAGACCGAGACGATGGCGATGAACGCGCCGGCGATGTCGTCGGCGATGTAGTGCCAGCCGAAGTACAGCGTCGACACCACGGTCAGCGCGAAGAACACCCACATCGACCACCGGATCCACGCGTGGCGAACCGTGTACTGGGTGATCAGCGCGAGCGTCAGGATGATGCCGACGTGCAGCGACGCGAAGCCCGCCACGCTCTGCACCGAGTCTGCCGCCAGCGGGTTCCACACCGACTCTGCGCGCGCGTAGTTCAGCGACTGCTGGAGGGCGGAGACCCCGGTCTGCTCCAGGTCGGCGTACAGCCACACGTACGCGAAGTTCGGGCCCAGCGACGGGACCAGGTAGTACGACGCGGTGCCGAGCGCCCAGGTCAGGCAGTGCGAGGTGGCGAACCAGTAGCCGTAGCTGATGTTCCGCGACCAGACCAGCCAGACGATCAGCGAGGCGGGGGTCAGCGGAAGGAAGAGCAGGTAGACGAAGGCCAGCACGTGCGCCGCCACGCCCTCGCCGAGGACGCCGTGCAGCAGGATGGCGGGCTCGTGGCCGAACGCGAGCACCTGGTCGATCCGGTGCAGCAGCGGGTCCTGGAGGTCTCCGGCCAGCCGCGGCAGGTAGTTCTTCAGGTTCCGGTAGCTGACGTAGGTGACGAAGAAGCTGGCAAGGCCGATCCCCACCAGCGCGATGCGCTCGCGGGTCCAGTGCTCGCGGATGATCGCCCGGGCGTGGTGACCGAAGCTCCGGGGCCGGCGTCGCGACCGCCACGCCGAGCGCGGGACCACGTCGACGAAGAAGGCGCCGAACATCATCAGCGGAAGCCGGAGCCACGACGGGCCGAGGAAACCGTCCGGGTCACGCAGGGGTTCGTCGAGCTTGAGGCTGGCGGTGACCGCGAGCAGACCCATCACCAGGGCGACCCCGACGAGGAGTCCGTACGCGCGCCGCTTCACAAACGTCGATTCTAGGAGACGCCGACGTCCGCTACGACGGGAGCACCGCCGAGCGGCTCAGGTCGACGTGGAGGCGGACTAGTTCACCGACCCGAACCTCGGACGTCACGTCGGCAACCGCGTTGACCTCGCCGACGCCGTCCACGTCCACCAAGAGGCGCAGCACGTCGGGGGTTACCCGCGCCTCGAGCACCTTGCCGTGCAACGCGCCGTCCTGCGACAGGCGCAGCGCGGAGCGCCGGAGCGCCACTCCCGACCCCGCATTGCGGCCTCCGGTGCCGCCCGCCGCGAGCACACGCGCAGCGGGCTCCCCCGTGAGCACGGTGGCGTATCCCAGGAAGGTCGCGACGTCACCGTCCACGGGCCCGCGCCACACCTCGTCGACGGTGCCCGACTGGACCAGCCGGCCCGCGCGCATGACCGCCATCCGGTCGGCGACGGCGAAGGCCTCCTCCTGGTCGTGCGTGACGAGCAGCGCCGTGGTTCCCGCCGCGACGAGGATCGCGCGCAGCTCCCCGGCGAGCCGCTCGCGCATCCCGCGGTCGAGTGCGCTCAGCGGCTCGTCGAGCAGGAGCAGCCGCGGGTCCACGGCAAGCGCTCGAGCGAGTGCGACCCGCTGCCGCTCGCCGCCCGAGAGGGTCGCGGGAGCCCGGTCGCCGTGGTCGGGGAGCCCGACCAGGGCCAGCAGCTCGGCCACCTTGACGGCCACCTCGGCGCGCGGCCGGTGCCGCAGGCGCAACGGGTAGCCGACGTTGGCAGCCACCGACTGGTGCGGGAACAGCTGACCGTCCTGGAACATCAGCGCGAACCCGCGACGGTGCGTCGGCACGTGGGCGAGGTCCTGGCCGTCGTACTGCACCGAGCCCGCGGCCAGCGTCTCGAGACCCGCTACCGCCCGCAGCATCGTGGACTTTCCGCAGCCTGAGGGGCCGAGCACCGCCAGCACCTCACCGCGGGGCAGCTCGAGCGACACGTCGTCGACGGCGACAGTGCCGTCGAACCGAACGGTGAGGCCGCGGACGGTGAGCATCTCAGAATGCTCCCATCGAGCCGATGCGGAGCCGTTCGACGAGTGCCATCACCGTCACCGTGAGTGCTCCGAGGAGCACGGAGGCTGCGAGCGCCATCCCGTAGTTCTCCGCCCCCGGTCGGGAGATCAGCTGGTAGATCACGACCGGCATCGTGGGACGCTCCGGTCGCGCGAGGAAGCTGGTGGCGCCGAACTCCCCGAGGGACACGGCGAACGCGAAGCCCGTGGCCGCGAGCAGCGGTCGCCACACCGTCGGCAGGTCGACCGTCAGCAGCACCCGCACCGGCGAGGCCCCCAACGACGCGGCGACCTGACGCTGCCTCGGGTCGATCGAGCGGAGGACCGGCGCGATCGTGCGTACGACGAGGGGCAGTGCCACCATCGCCTGGGCGATCGGCACCAGCACGGGCGAGCTCCTCAGGTCGAGCGGCGGCCGGTCCAGCGTGATCAGGAACCCGAAGCCCAGGGTCACCGCCGAGACCCCCAGCGGCAGCATGAAGACCGAGTCGAGGAGCGCCAGGGAACGTCGTTCGTGGGATGTCCGGCCGGTTCGCGAGACCACCACCGCCACCAGGCCTCCGAGAACCATGGCGATCACTGTGGCGTCCACCGCGACCCGCCACGAGTTCACCAGCGCCTCGGTGACCGGCACCAGCAAGGCGTTGCCGCGGCCGGTTCCACCGAGCGCTCGATAGTGGCCCAGGCCCCAGCTCCCGTCGACCCGCAGCGACCCCAGCAGCAGCGTGAGGACCGGGGCTGCGACGAGTGTGAGTCCGAGTGCGGTGGCGCCGAGCACGGGCAGGTCACCGCGGCGGGGACGCCGGGCGACGGACCGGGCGGCGGCTCGGTCGACGGCGTGCTCCCGCCTCCTCCGCGTCGTGTGCGCGACGTACAGCAGCATCGTCACGACCAGCAGCTGGAGGATCGACAGCGCGGCCGCTGCCCGCAGGTCGAGGAACTGGGTGGTGAGCAGGTAGATCTCGGTCTCGACGGTGGCGTACTTCAGGCCGCCGAGCGTGAGGACGATCCCGAACGCCGTCGCGCAGAACAGGAACACGACGCTGGCGGCCGCGACGATCGCGGGGGCGAGCGCGGGCAGCGTGACCGTCCGGAACACCTGCCGCGGCGATGCGCCCAGGGCAGCGGCGGCCTGCTCGCGGCGCGGGTCGAGGTGCTCCCACATGCCACCGACGGTGCGGACGACGACGGCGAGGTTGAAGAAGACCATCGCGGCGATGATCGCGACCGGCGTACCGTCCAGCCCCAGCCAACCGAGCAAGCCGTTGGGAGCGAGCAGCGTGCGGAAGGCGACCCCGACCACCACCGTCGGGAGCACGAACGGCATCACCACGAAGGCGCGCAACAGCCGCCGGCCCGGGAGGCGCAGCCGGTACAGGGCGAACGTGACCGGCAGGCCCAGCAGCAGAGTGATCATTGTGGCCGTGGCTGCGGACCACACCGTGAACCACAGGACCCGCTGCGCGCGGCCCCGGGCGAGGACCTCGAGCGCCCCGACGGGGTCGAAGACGCCGTCGGACCAGAGGCCTCGCGCGATCATCCCGCCCACCGGGACGACGAAGAAGGCCAGCAGCGCGCCGAGCGGGACCGCCGCGAGTGCGGCGATCCCGGCGCGGGCGCGCCAGCGACCGGTCACGAGCCCACGGCGTCAGACCACTCTCGGAGCCACGTGTCGCGGTGGTCTGCGATGGCGTCCTCCTCGACCTGCCAGGTCTTCTCTGCGGTAGGAGCGAAGCGCGCCCATGTCGTCGGGCAGCGCGACCTCCGAGTCGACGGGGAACACGTACATGTTGTCGGGCAGCGCCTCCTGGAAGGAGTCGCCGACCATGAAGTCGATGAAGGCCTGTGCGCCTTCCGGGTTCTCGGCCCCCTCGATCACCGCCGCGTACTCCACCTGCCGGAAGCAGGTGTCCAGGAGCGCGCTGGTCGTCGGCTGGTCACCGCCCTCGGGGATCGTGAACGGCGGCGAGCTCGCGTAGGACAGCACGATCGGCCGGTCACCGGCACCGCCACCGGCCGTGAAGTCGACCTGGTAGGCATCCGACCAACCGGCCGTGACCTTCGCGTCGTTGGCCGTGAGGCGCTCCCAGTACCCCTTCCAGCCGTCCTCGCCGAAGCGGGCGACGGTCGCGAGCAGGAACGCCAGGCCCGGGGAGGACGTCGTGGGTGCGGACGTCACGAACAGCCCTCGGTACTTCTCGTCGGTGAGGTCCTCGAAGGTCTTCGGCGACTCCAGGCCCTTCTCCGCGAACCACGCGTCGTCGACGTTGACGCAGACGTCGCTGTAGTCGACGGCGGTCAGCTGCCGACCCATCGCGTCGGAGGCGGGTTCGAACCGTTCCCCGGGATCGGCGTCGGGCTGGTACTCCGCCAGGATCCCCTCGTCGTACGCGCGTGAGGCGAACGTGTTGTCGATCCCGAAGACCACGTCCGCGAGCGGCGAGTTCTTCGTGAGCACGAGCCGGTTGGTCAGGGCGCCGGCGTCACCGACGGGCTCGACCTTCACGACGTAGCCGGTCTCGTCGGTGAACTGCTCGAGCACCTGCTTCGACATGTTCCATGACTCGTGGGTCGCGACGACGACCTGCTTGGAGGCCTCGGCGTCGCCGGAGTCGGTGCCGCCGAGCGAGCACGCCGCGAGAAGGCTGAGACTGAGGGCTGCGGCGGTCGCCACCGAAGCCCGCTTGAGATTCCTGTGCACGTTGCTCTCCCTGAAGTACCGGGAGGGAACCGCCGTAGCGGTCGAGAGTTCGACTTCCTTCGCCGGTGTTAGCCGGAGCAGGTTCGAGGGTCTGCGGGCTGGCCGCACTCTCAGCGCCCTTCTGGCGCTCCCCTGTCGTTTCTGCTTCGGACCTTACATCCCCGGTACCGTCGAGCCCGTGCCCAGTCCCACGCATCAGCTGCTGACCCGTGTGCTCCCCGTTCTCCTGCGAGCGCGGGAGGTCGACGACCCCGAGAAGGTCCGACGGGAGGTGCTGGCCGGCCAGTCCCCCACGCCGCTCTCCGCTCCTGCCCGGGTGGTGCGCGGGTGCACCGTCACCCGCGACGACGGCCTGGGCTTCCCGGTCTTCGACCTCCGGGTCGACGGGACCACACCGACGCGCACCATCCTCTACCTGCACGGCGGCGGCTACGTGGCCGACATGACCCGGGCGCACTGGAAGTACGTGGTGGCGCTGGCGCGGTCGTTGAACGTCCGCATCGTGGTGCCGGAGTACCCACTCACCCCGACGTACACCTGGCGCGACAGCCAGAGCCCGTTGCTCAGGTTGTTCGAGCGGCTCGCCGTCGAGTCACCCGGCGGCGTGGCTCTCGTCGGCGACTCCGCGGGCGGCGGACTTGCGCTGGCACTGGCACAGCAGATCGCCCGGCAGCCGGGCCCGCAGCCGACGAGGTTGGTGCTGGTCTCACCGTGGGTCGACCTGAGCGGGTCAACGCCCGGCACGGAGGCGGCCACCCACCAGGACCCGTGGCTGAAGCTGACGAAGCTGCGGCTGTACGGCGGCTGGTGGGCGGGCGACGACGATGTCGACCGACCGGAGGTCAGCCCGCTGCACGGCGACTTCAGCGGGCTTCCGCCGACCCTGGTGCTCTGCGGGACGCGCGACCTGCTGCTCCCCCAGGTCCGAGAGGCGGTCCGGCGTGCCGAGGAGGCCGGCGTCCAGGTCACCTACCGCGAGGAGCGCGGCCTGCTGCACGTCTACCCGATCCTGCCGGGGCCCGAGGCCCGTCACGCGCTGCGTGACGTGGTCGAGTTCCTCAGCTAGCCGGCGACGTACTCACGCACGCCGTCCGCGTCGGCGAAGCGCAGGTCGCCACGGGCGGCGAGCAGCTCGAGGTGGGCCATCGTCTCGAGCGTCGCGAGCGCCGAGTTGAAGAGGTCGAGGTCGCCGAGCGCACGGCCGTGCCGGGTCCATGGCAGCTCCCCGGCGACGTCGTACGCCGTCCGGCAACCGCCGACCACGGCGGCCCGGCAACGGTCGAGCCGTTCCTCGTGGTGGGCGAGCAGCTCGCGCGCACGGTCGTGCGAGCTCGCGGTCGTCGGCCCGTGGGCCGGGAGCAGCGCGAGGTCCGGCAGCGCGAGCACCTTCGCCAGCGAGTTGAGGAAGTCACCGAGCGGCTGGTCGGCCTGCGCCGGCTCGAAACCGATCGACGGGGTGATCGTCGGCAGCACGTGGTCGCCGGCGAAGAGCAGCCCCGCATCGATGTCCGCGAAGACGTAGTGGCCCTGGGTGTGGCCCGGCGTCGAGACGGCCGAGATCTTCCGCGACCCGACCTCGAGGGTGACGTCGCCGTCCAGCCAGGTGTCGGGGTCGCCCCAGTGCTCGGGGTCGGGCTTGCTTCCACCCAGGATGCGGCTCCAGGAGTCCGCGAGGCGCGGAGCGCCCGCCCGGAGCAGGTGCGGCACGGTCGGGTCGTACTCGAGCTGCGTCTCGCGCAGGATGTCGAGGGTGCCCTTGTCACCGAGCCCGAGGCTGATGTGCGAGCCGAACTCCCGTCGCACGGTCACCGCCTGCGTGTAGTGATCGCGGTGCACGTGCGTGACGAGGAAGCGGGTGATGTCGGCGACCTTGTGGTCGACCTGCTCCAGCGCCCGCTCGAGCTGGCTGCGTGACTCCTCGACCGCCCAGCCGCCGTCGATCAGCGTCAGGCCGTCCTCGGTCTCGAGCGCGTAGACGTTGACCGCGCGCAGCCCGTCCATCGGCAGCGGCAGCGGGATCCGGTACACGCCCTCCGCGACGAGAAACGCCCCCGGCTCCGCCCAGTGACCGTTGGTCGAGCCACTTCCGTTGGTCGAGCCACTTCCGTTGGTCGAGCTTGTCGAGACCATCCCGGCATTCTGGCAGCCACTCCGATGGTCGAGCTTGTCGATACCACTCCCCCGTCCGCCCGGCCGTCAGTCGTGGCGGCGTACGACGATCACCGGGCAGTGCGCGTGCTCGACGACGAACCGGCTCACCGATCCGAAGATCACCGCGCGGGCGTCGCCGCGGCCCCGCGATCCGACGACCAGGGTGTCGGCGTCCTCGGAGGCGGTCACCAGGGCGCGGGAAGGGTCCTCCTCGTCCTGGTGCTGGGTGATCAGGACGTCGGGATACTTCTCGGCGTACCCCGCGATGGACTCGGCCACCTGGAGCTCGTGCTCCTCGGCAGTCTCGAGCCGCAGCTCGTAGGTCATCAGGTCGCGGTAGACGCCCGACGCGCCCCATGCGTGCACGATCGCGAGCGGCTTGGCCTCGGTGGACGCGTAGTCGAAGGCGAAGTCGAGCGCCCCGATGGACGCCTCGCTTCCGTCGACGCCCACCACCACCCGGCCGACGAACGGACCGAAGCGCGCCCGGTCGATCTCCGGACGTACGACGGCGACCGGGCAGGGCGCGTGGGAGCTGACGCCGACGCTCACCGAACCGAGTACCAGCGAGGCGAGTGTGCCGCGGCGACGCGAGCCGATGACCAGCAGGTTGGCCCCGATGGAGGCGTCGAGCAGAACGTCGTGTGCGCTGCCCGTGGACATCTCGAGGGCGATGTCGAGGGTCGGAGCGCTCGCGTGCACGCGCTCCAACGCATCGTCGATCGACCGTCTGTCTGCGGTGTGAACCACCAGCAGTGGGCGCTCATGGATCGCCGCGTACCTCACCGCCCACTCCAGCGCCGCCTCACTGTGCGGTGCTCCCTCGTACCCGACGACCACCCGTCCGCGGGCCACATTGGTTGTCATGGTCCAACTTTGGCGAGGGAAGGCGACGCCCGAGCAGGGGCGGAGGGTGCATGCACGAGGGACCAAGGTCCCCAAGGAGCGGCTGGCTGTTTAGACAGCCTGCGACGAGCGGAACGGACGTTCGTGATGTGTGGGGCGGAACCGAATGCCACCGCTATCGCCGAAAGTAAAACCTGAGGTCACACGTCAACGCGACTATCGGGGTCGCGCGACTGCCCAACATGCGGAACAAAGGGGAAGCGACGAGAGTGATCGAGCTGATCGACGGCGGCGTCGGCGCCCCGCACTCGCTCGACGTGATCTACGACCTGCCAGAGGACTTCGAGTCCTTCTACCGCCGCGAGCTCGCCGGGCTCACCGTCCTCGCCCGGGTCCTCGCCGGGCCCGCCGTCGCGGAGGACGTCGCTCAGGAGGCAATGCTTGCGGCCTTCCGTCGATGGGATGAGGTGCGCGGCTATCCGTCGCCGCTGGCCTGGACCCGGTCGGTGTGCCTGCACAAGTCCGTCGCCGTCGTACGACGCCGCACCATGGAGCAACGACTGCTCCGACAGCTGGGGTCGTTCCGCGGCGGCCGCAGCGCATCGGCTGACTCGCAGGAGGCGTTCTGGGCCATGGTGCGGGGTCTGCCGCTCGAGCAGGCCCAGGCCGTGGCTCTGCACTACGCCCTCGACCTGCCGTTGACCGAGGTGGCGTCCGCTCTCGGCTGCTCGGAGTTCGCGGCGGCCGCGCACATCTCGAGCGCTCGCGCCTCGCTGGCTCGCAGCTGGCGTACTGACGAGGACGTGCCGTCATGAACATCGACGCGGACCTGCGTGACCTTGCGGCCTCGACCCGCGCCGTCGTGGCCGCGGGAGTGGACACCGATGCCGAACTGGCAGACCTCCGCCTGACCCACCGACGCCGACGCCAGGTCTCGGTCGTCGTAGGCCTGACGGTCGCCTGCCTGATGGCGGCGACCTTCGGGATACTGCAGCCGCCCGCGACACCACGGGTCGCCCCGGCGGCCGGCGGCGCGGCGACCGACACCAACGCCGCCTCGGAGGCGCCGCACCCCCAGGCATGTCACCCCGCGCCGGGCATCCGCTGCCTCGACTCGGGCCTCGTGCTCGTCGAGGCGGCCACGCCGTACACCTTCAGACTCCACTCCGGCTTCTCCCCCGAGCTGCGGACACGAGGCCTCCGTACCTCGGGGGCGATCGACATCTACCAGGACCGCCGCGACACCGCCGCGGGCGCCACCTTGCTGACGCGGGTGCTGCCGGCCACGCGGTCCGGTCTGGGGACGTACCTTGACGCGCACGACCTCGCGCGCTGGGTGGCAGCACGCCCGTTCGTGCGCGCATCCGACGTGGAGGCCGGCGTTCACGACGGGCTGCGCTCGTACAGCATCGACGTGTCCCGCGAGCGCTCGTCCGGTCCGTCGCTGAAGCGTGACCTGTGGTGCAACCGATCCGATCCCTCGTGCCGACCGCTGCTCACCCAGCAGCGGGGCAGCCGGCGGTTCGAGACGGGAATCCGCGACTCGATGGTCAGCCGCTACACGTTCATCGACGTCCCCGGACTCGGTGTGGTGGCCCTCTGGTCGTGGGCGATGGGCCGGAACCACGACGCTCTGGATCGCAACGCGCACGTGCTCGACACCGTCGACTTCGAGCTCCCGCCCGGGGTCTACCGGAACATCACCTAGGCCGACAGGGCGGGCGATCAGCCGGGCGGCCAACTGGACCAGTCGGCAGGGAGCTTGCCTCCGGAGGCCACTCCATCCGGGACCTCACGGATCTGCCACGTCGCGCCGTAGTCGGTGCTGATGTGCGCCCGCCGAGGGTGCACGAAGTGCTCAACCATGGCCATGGTGCCGGGTGTGGCCGCTCGAAGCATCCCAGGACCGCCGCTGCTGTCGCCGACCGAGAGCACCCTTGCCGTGAAGGTGCCGTCGGGACGGCGCCACACCGCCGCCTGACGGGTCACCGTTCCGTCGTCTTCCACGAGCCAGGCCGTTCCCCAGAACCAAGTGTCCCCGGCTCCCTGCCAGTCCCAGAGGCCCTTGCCCACGATGACGTGCAGTTCGTTTACGGCCATGTCGAGGTAGGCCAGTCCCTGCCCGCTGTAGACCAGTGGTCCGGCGACGTCGGTGATGGGTACGGACGCGCCGTTGTGCAGGCGGCGGCGATGTCCTCGTGAGTCTACGAGCGTCGGACCGGCGAAGCCGTCTACGAAGTACCAGTCGTTCACGACATGGGAGATGTTCCCCGACCCGTCGAGGACGTAGAGCGCCCCGGTGGCGAAGTTGTCGCGGCTCACCTCGAGAGCCGCCTGCTGTTCGCCCGGTAGGTGCTCGGTGGCGCGCGTGCACTCGTCGAGGCACACCGACCAGATGCGTGCAGCCACTCTTGATGCCGTCGAGGGGAAATCTGCGCCGGAGGAGACCGTGGCGGCGGGATGCTGTCGGATCTGCTGAGCGCTGAGCGCCGGGAAGGTGGCGGTCGCGCTTGGGTGGGGCCTGGGAGCTACAGGGTCGGGCGTGCTGTCCCGCTCCGGGACCACGCCGGCGGCGATCACTGCGGTGAGGATCAAGCTCGCCCCGACACCGGCAGAGACACTGACCACCGTCCGGCGTCGGCGACGCCCGGCGAGGTCGGCGAGGCTGGCCAGGTCCGGCGTCCGGACCTGGTCGGTCAGGTCGTGAAGGTCGCGCAGTTCAGGCATCTTCGCGCTCCTCGTCTGCGAGCATCGGCGCGAGCCGACTCCGGGCTCTGGAGAGCCGGGACTTCACGGTTCCATCGGCGATGAGGAGTGTGTCGGCGATCTCGGCCACCGAAAGGTCGGCGAGGTAATGCAGGACCACGACTTCGCGGTGCGGCTGGTCGAGCTCGGCCAGGGCGGCCATGATCGCCACGTGGTCCGGGCCGAGCTCGAGCTGTCTCTGCGGGCCGGGCACCTTGTCACGCAACCGCCGGACGACGTCGTGGTGACGCCAGCCGTTGCGGAGATGATTGAGCGCAACGGTGCGCAGCCAGGCCTCCGGATTGTCCAGGCCGACGAACTTCCGTTGGTTACGCAGGGCCTTGGTGAACGCTTCCTGAGCGGCGTCCTCGGCGTCGGCCTGGTTGCCGCACGTCGCATAGAGGAGGACCACGAGGCGTGGGTAGACCACGTGGAAGAGTTCGGCGACGCCCACCGCCACGTCCATTCCCCCACCATCCTCTCGAGCGACCTCGAAAAGAAGACACGCGAAGCGCCTTGCGGGTTCCCGCGGACGTGTGGGTTCGTGTCGCCTCCCCGTCACGCTCAGTAGGAAAGCACCGAGGCGGCTGACCTGCGTTCTCGCAGTTCAGCCGCCTCTTCGGAGCCGCCTGTCGGAATCGAACCGACGACCTTCTCATTACGAGTGAGACGCTCTACCGACTGAGCTAAGGCGGCGTTGCAACCGGCAGGACCGGGCACGCCGGACGAGTATACGGACATCAGTCCCGTCGTCCGAATCGGGCTCGTCAGCAGTCCAAGGTGCGCTTCGGCACCTTCCCCGAGACGAGATACGACTCCACCGCGGAGTCCACGCACGAGTTGCCTGCGTTGTAGCCGGTGTGGCCGTCGCCGTCCCGACGGATCAGCACCCCGGACTCCAGCTGATCGGCCAACGCCTCGGCCCACTCGAGCGGCGTCGCCGGGTCGCGGGTCGTCCCGATCACCAGGATCGGCGCGGCACCGACCGCGTTGATCTCCTCTGGCACCCGGCCGGTGCTGATCGGCCACTGCTCGCAGCTCGAGAGGCTGTAGGCGAAGATCGCGCCGAACGTCGGCGACGCCTCCTCGAAGCGAGGGAGGTACGTCGAGACCTCCGAGGCCGGGATCGCGTCGTCGTGGTCGAGGCAGTTCACGGCGTACAGCGCCTCGAGCGAGTTGTCGACGTACCCGTTCGGTCCCCGCGAGACGTAGGCGTCCGAGAGCGACAGCAACGTGGAGCCGTCTCCGTCGATCGCCGCCTTCAGGGCAGCGTCGAGGATCGGCCAGTAGTCCTGGTTGTAGAGCGGCATCCAGATACCGAGCACGGCGTTCCCGGCCTGGAGGGGCCGCCCGCCCGCGGGCAGCGGCTGGCGCTCGACGTCGTCGAGGAGCTCGCGGATCCGCGTGACCCCTTCGTCGACCGAGCCGCCCAGGAAGCAGTCACCCTGGTCGACGCAGGCACCGACGTACGCGCGAAGGGCGGTCTCGAAGCCGCGCGCCTGCACGAGGTTCAGCTCGAGTGACGACACGGACGGGTCGAGGGCGCCGTCGAGCACCATCCGCCCGACGCGCTTGGGGAACAGCTCGGCGTACGTCGCGCCGAGGAAGGTGCCGTACGACGCCCCGAAGTAGCTCAGCCTGTCGTCACCGACCACGGCTCGCAGGATGTCGATGTCGCGGGCCGCCTCGACGGTCGACACGTGCGAGGCGAGCTTCCCGCTCTCCTCCACGCAGCCGGCCCCGAACTCCGCGAGCAGGCGGTTCGCCCGTCGCACCTCGGCCGCCGTGTCGGGGTCGGGATCGGAGGCGATGAACGCGTCCAGACGGGAGTCCGGCAGACACTGCACCGGCGTGCTGCGGCCGACGCCTCGAGGGTCGAACCCCACGATGTCGAACGCCTGGCGCAGCTCGGACCCGAAGTACGACGAGGCGTTGGAGGCGTAGTCGACGCCCGAGCCGCCCGGCCCGCCGGGGTTCACGATCAGCGAGCCGACCCGCTGGGACTTGGCGAGCGCGGGGACCTTCAGCACCGAGAGCGTGATCGACCGACCCTGGGGCTTGTCGTAGTCGAGCGGCACCCGGATCCGGGCGCACCGATTGCCACCGCAGTCCTTCCAGCTCACCTTCTGCCGGTAGAACTCCCCCAGGTCGGACCTCTCGGTTTCGTCGCCTGGCTCGGCCGACCCCACCGGGTTCGGAGACAACGAGGGCTCCGGGACAGCGGCACTGCCGGACGAGTCGCATCCCGCGAGGAGTACGGGAACGGCGACCAACAAGGCGAGGCGTGCAGGGCACGACGGCACGACTGGGACGACGGGGCACACCCCCACTCTAGGTGGCCGCTATCAGCGGATCCGCAGACTCACCATCATCGCCTCGAGGGCGACCTCGCGGTTGGCGTTGAACTCCATCATCTGCTCGCGAGCCGTGAAGATGGCATCGATCCGCCGGAGGTTCTCCTCAGGCGTGGACCGGCGGGCGATGTCGGCGATCTCGCCGCGCATCTCCTCGTTCACCAGCGCGCCGGGAGCGTTCGACTGCAACGCGATCACGTCGCGGTACACCGACATGATGTCCATCAGGCACCGGTCGATCACGTCCATGATCCGACGCTTCTCGCGCTGCTTCTGGTTGTGGGTCAGCTCTTTGAGCGAGGCGCGGTACGAGCGCGACTGCTTGGCCTTGCGGTCGTCGCCGTACGTCGTGTCGAGCTCGCCGAGCTCCCGGGCGTTGCTCTCCTCCGTGATCGCCTCGGTCTCGTCCTTCGCGATCGCGACGAGGTTCGAGGCGGCGTTCATGCATGCGCCGAGCGAGGTGAGCTTGCCGGGGAGGGCAACGACCTCGCGACGCCGGTTGCGGGTGTGCTCGTCGCGGGCGAGCGCGCGGGCGCGGCCGATGTGGCCCTGGCTGGCCCGGGCGGCGAACGCGGCCACGCTGTCGGGGACGCCATCGCGCTCGACGAGGAACCTGCTGACGTCCTGGGCGGTCGGCGTGGTCAGCGTGACGTTGCGGCACCGCGAGCGGATCGTCGGGAGCACGTCCTCCATGGTGGGCGCACAGAGCAGCCAGACCGTCTTGGGCGTCGGCTCCTCGATCGCCTTCAGCAGCGTGTTGCCGGTGCGCTCACCCAGGCGGTCGGCGTCCTCCACCAGCATCACCTGCCAGCGACCGTCGACCGGGGAGAGCGCCGAGCGGTGCACCAGGTCACGCATGTCGTCGATGTAGAGGACGGCGGTCTCGGCCCGGGTGATGCTCACGTCGGGGTGGGCGCCGGCGAGCGTCGTACGGCAGGCGTGGCACTCCCCGCACCCCCCGCGCGGGCACTGGAGCGCAGCCGCGAACGCGAGGGCGGCGTTCGACCGCCCCGAGCCGGGCGGGCCGGTGAAGAGCCACGCGTGCGTCATCCCCTGGCCGCTCGCGGCCCGCGACAGCGTCTCGATGGCATGGCGCTGGCCGACCAGCGACGACCAGACCGACTCCGTGCCGGCGACGGCGGCGTTCACGATCCCGTGCCCTCCGTCTCGAGGCCGACCCGCTTGGCTGCCTCCAGCAGGGGCGTCACGCGGGCCCGGATCGCGGCGGCGATCTCGTCGACCGGCTTGCGCGCATCGATCACGAGGTAGTGCTCCGGCGACCCGGACGCCAGCTGCAGGAACATGTCGCGGACCCGCTCGTGGAACTCGACGGACTCACCTTCGATCCGGTCGCGCTCCTCGAACCGGGTCAGCCCCTGCTGCGGCGGCAGGTCGAGCAGCACCGTCAGGTTGGGTCGCAGGTCCTCGGTCGCCCATCGCGCGATCCGCTCGACGTCGCGGTCGACCAGCGCGCGGCCGGCGCCCTGGTAGGCGAGGGTGCTGTCGACGTACCGGTCGGTGATCACGACCGCCCCCCGCGCCAGTGCCGGGGCCACGACCGAGTCGACGTGCTCGGCCTTGTCCGCGGCGTAGAGCAGTGCCTCGGTGCGGTGCGAGATGTGGCCGGTGGCCGGGTCGAGCACGATCCGGCGGAGCTTCTGGCCCACCTCGGTGTCGCCGGGCTCGTGGGTGAGCACCGCCTCGTACCCCTCGTCGCGGAGCCACTCGGCCAGCTTCGCGGACTGCGTCGACTTGCCGGCCCCCTCGCCACCTTCGAGAGCGATGAAGCAACCGGTCGCCGCGTAGACGCCGAGCGAGCCGGACAGCGAGTGGCGAAGGTCGGTCACGAGCGAGGTCCCCTTCCGGTCGTCCATCTGACGGTACGAGAGCACACCGACAGACGTCATCAGCACGGCCGCGATCAGGAAGGTGATGGCGGCGCCGTTGTAGACGACCAGCGGGTCACCGGAGGCGTCCTTGAACGGCAGGTCGGGGGTGCCGATCAGGCCGGCCACCAGCGGTGCGAGGGCCAGCACCAGCGCGAGCGCGAGCCGGATCATCGAGCCCAGGAACGCGAACGTGCGCCCGCGGATCTCGTCGGGGACCTCCAGCCCGAGCATGGTGTTGCCGGTGATCCAGGCGACGCCCGCGAAGAACCCGAGCACCAGGGTGAGCGCCGTGACGATCTCGAGCTGCTGCACGAGCGCCAGCGGGAACAACGTCAGCCCGGTGATGGTCAGGCACATCCCGAACAGGCGGCGCCGGGAGAACCCGTGCAGCAGTCGCGGCCCCTGCCACATGCCCAGGCCGAGGCCGAGGAAGACGGTGCCGAACAGGATGCCGTAGCCCGGCTCGCCGCCGCCGAGGTCGGAGACGAACGTGCGGGCCAGGCCGATCACCACACCGCCCGCCGCGAACGCGCCGATGATGCCGGTGACCAGGCCGCGGACCAGCGGCGTCGTACCGACGTACTTCCAGCCGTCGACGACGACCCGCCACACTCCCTCGGGGTGGTCGTCGGCCGGGCCGCGCGGGATGTGGTGCAGGGTCGCGATCACCAGCCCGGACACGATGAACGTCGTCGCGTTGAAGTACAGCGCCAGGTCGATGGGTCCGCCTGGAAAGACGCTGAACAGCTGCCGGTACAGCTTGTCGACCAGCGTGAGCCCGGCGAAGATCGCGGCCGCTGGCAGGGCCGAGCCGTACGTCGTCGCAAGGCTGAGCTGGTTGGCGGCCTCGAGCCGATGTGGAGGTACGAGGTTGGGCACGGTCGCGTCCTTGGCCGGCCCCCACACCAGACTGACCGCCTCGACCAGCACCGTGACGACGAAGATCCACCACAGCTCACCGACGATGGGGATGGTGAGGAAAAGCGCGCCGCGGATGTAGTCGCCCCAGATCAGGGTGATCCTGCGGTCGAGCCGGTCGGCGATGTAGCCCGCGACGGGCCCCATCACCAGCGCGGGCAGCACGCGCAGGAACAGCACGGTCGCGATCGCGTAGTTCTTGCCGGCGTACGACTCGGCGCTCGCGTTCGCCAGCGCGGTCAGCGCGAGCAGTCCCATCCAGTCGCCGAGGCTCGACAGTCCGAGGCCGATCCACAGATGCCGGAAGTCGCGGATGCGGAGCACCGCCATGAGCGAGTGGGTCGGCGCGTGCCGCAGCTCGTCGACCGCGGACACCTCAGGCTGCTCACTCACAGCGGACACACTACGGCGGCGCCACCCACCACTGCCGACCCGGCGGTCAGGACTTCTTGGTGGCCTTCTTCGCGGTGGTCTTCTTCGCGGCGGCCTTCTTCGTGGTCTTCTTCGCGGCCGTCTTCTTCGCGGCCTTCTTGGCGCCCTTCTTGGCCGCCTTCTTCGCCGGACCCTTGGCACGGCGCTCGGCGAGCAGCTCCGCCGCCCGCTCGATGGTGAGCGAGTCCTCCTCGTCGCCCTGGCGCAGCGTCGCGTTGTACTCGCCGTCGGTGACGTAGGAGCCGAAGCGCCCCTTCTTGAGCATCACCGTGGCGCCGGACGCGGGGTCGACGCCGACCTCCTTGCCCGGGTCGGCCGCGGCCCGGCCACGCTGCTTCGGCTGGGCGTAGATCGCCTGCGCCTCCTCGAGCGTGATCGTGAGCAGCTTCTCCTCCGAGTCGATCGACCGGGAGTCGGTGCCCTTCTTCAGGTACGGCCCGTAGCGGCCGTTCTGCGCGGTGATCTCCTCGTTCGACTCCGGGTCGACGCCGACGACGCGGGGCAGCGTGAGCAGCTTCAAGGCGTCCTGGAGCGTGATGCCGTCCAGCGTCATCGACTTGAAGAGGGACGACGTCCGCGGCTTCTGCGACTTCGGGGCGTCCTCAGGCAGCAGCTCGGTGACGTACGGGCCGAAGCGGCCGTTCTTCGCGACGATCGTGAGCCCCGACTCGGGGTCGGTGCCGAGGTGGGTCTCCTCGCCGGCCGGGTTCGCGAGCAGCTCGCGAGCCTTCTCCTCGGTGAGCTCGTCAGGCGGCAGGTCCTCGGGCACGTTGGCCCGGGTGCCGTCCGGCGTCTCGATGTAGGGGCCGTAGCGACCGACCCGGAGGTCGATGCCGTCCACGACGGGGAACGTCGCGAGCTCCCGCGCGTCGATCTCGCCGAGCTCGGACACCAGCTTCTTGAGACCTTCGATGTCGCCGTTGCCGAAGTAGAACGACGCCAGCTCGGCGTTCCGGTCACGACGGCCGGCCGCGATCTCGTCGAGGATGTCCTCCATCCCGGCCGTGAACTCGTACGACACCAGGCGCGCGAAGTGCTCCTCGAGCAGTCGCGTCACGGAGAACGCCAACCACGCGGGGACCAGCGCGGTGCCCTTCTTGTAGACGTACCCGCGGTTCAGGATCGTGTTGATGATCGACGCGTACGTCGACGGCCGGCCGATCTCGCGCTCCTCGAGCTCGCGGATCAGCGTGGCCTCGGTGTAGCGCGCGGGCGGCTTCGTCTCGTGGCCCGATGCCTTCACCGACGCCGCGTTCACGGCATCGCCCTCGGCGAGCGCCGGCAGCCGGGTCTCGCGGTCGTCGGACTCGGTCTCGGGGTCGTCGGAGCCCTCGACGTACGCCTTGAGGAAGCCGTGAAACGTGATCACGCGGCCGGACGCCGAGAAGACGACGTCCTCGCCCGTGCTCGATCCACCGCCGAGCCGGATCGTCACCGACCGTCCCTGGGCGTCCTTCATCTGCGAGGCGACCGTGCGCATCCAGATCAGCTCGTAGAGGCGGAACTCGTCGCCGGTGAGACCGGTCTGGGCCGGCGTCCGGAACGACTCGCCCGCGGGGCGGATCGCCTCGTGGGCCTCCTGGGCGTTCTTCACCTTGGAGGCGTAGGTGCGCGGGGCGTCGGGGATGTACTCGGCGCCGTACAGCTCACGGGCCTGCTCACGGGCAGCGGCGACGGCCGACTCCGACAGCGTCGTCGAGTCGGTACGCATGTAGGTGATGAAGCCGTTCTCGTACAGGCGCTGCGCCACCGACATGGTGCGCGAGGCACCGTACCCGAGCTTGCGGGACGCCTCCTGCTGGAGCGTGGTGGTGCGGAACGGCGCGTAGGGCTTGCGGGTGTACGGCTTCGCCTCGACCGACCGGACGTCGAACGTCGTGTCGTGCAGCGCCTCGGTCAGCGCCTCGGCCCGAGCCCGGTCTAGGTGGACGACCTTCGAGCCGTCCTTCAGCTCGCCGAGCGAGGTGAAGTCACTGCCCCGGGCCACGCGGGCGCCGTCGAGCGAGTGCAGCTTCGCCGGGAACATCCGCTCCTCGTGCTTGGATCCCGCGTCGAAGGTGCCCTCGAGGTCCCAGTACGACGCCGTCCGGAACGCGATCCGCTCGCGCTCCTTGTCGACCACCAGGCGGGTGGCGACCGACTGGACGCGACCGGCGGAGAGGCCGGACATGACCTTCTTCCACAGCACCGGCGAGACCTCGTAGCCGTACAGCCGGTCGAGGATGCGGCGGGCCTCCTGCGCCTCGACGAGGTCCATGTCGATGTCGCGCGGCGACTCGACCGCGGCCAGGATCGCGGACTTGGTGATCTCGTGGAACACCATCCGGCGCACCGGCACCTTCGGCTTCAGCTCGTCGAGGAGGTGCCAGGCGATGGCCTCTCCCTCGCGGTCCTCATCGGTGGCGAGGAAGAGCTCGGACGCTTCCTTCAGCAGGCCCTTGAGCTTGGTCATGTGCGACTTCTT
Source organism: uncultured Actinomycetota bacterium (assembly GCA_963768905.1). Classification (GTDB taxonomy): domain Bacteria; phylum Actinomycetota; class Actinomycetes; order Propionibacteriales; family Nocardioidaceae; genus Nocardioides_B. The sequence goes on from CAVYJQ010000005.1 coordinate 926,822, forward strand.
GTCGCGCGACACCACGTAGTACGGCGTGAACTCGTTGTCGACGTCGACGCCGAGCCGGGCCCACGACTCGCCCTTGATCTTGGCGGGGACGTCGGCGGCGCTCTGGGGAAGGTCGCGGATGTGTCCGATGGAGGACTCCACGACGTAGCCGCTGCCCAGGTAGCCCGCGATCGTCTTCGCCTTTGCCGGCGACTCGACGATCACCAGCTTGTGACCAGTGCCGTTGTTCCCTGCCACGTGTGGTGTGCTCCTCAGCTTGGATTGCGGATCCTCCGCCCCGTTATCCGCGCAGACACGGTAACGCGTCTCGTCAACTGCGCCCCTGGCCAACCCCCGGCCGGAGGCTCAGCCGGGCAGCAGGAACCCGTCGGCGACCAGGCCGCGCACCTCGCCCGCGTAGTCGTCCTCGAGGCCCTCCCGGTCGAGCAGCTGCCCGAGCGCGCCGAACAGCTCGCCCACGCTCAGATCCCCGTCGCAGGCCCCCACGAGACCCGCCACGACCGTGTCCGCCTGGTGCGCCCGGCGCATCCCGCGCTGCTGGCGCAGCACGATCGTCTCGGGGTCTGCCTCCCCCGGCTGGCCGAAGCTCTCCTGCCGGACGTCCACCCGGGTGACCAGGCGGGAGTCGGTCAGGTCCGGAGTACCGGCCAGGAAGTCGGTACGCCGGTCGTGGTCGGCCACCTCCGGGCCGAGCGGCTGCTCGATGTCGAACGGCCACTCCTCCAGGCGGAGCACCGGCTCCCGGTCGACCCGGCGCAGGTTGAGCCATCCGAAGCCGACGCCCTCGATGCCTTCATCGGCGAACCATGACAGCCAGGTGTCGTACCGGCGCGCGTACTCGGCGGTCCCGTGGATGCCGGCGTCCTTGAGCCAGAGCTCGACGTACTCGGCGGGGTCCGCGACCTCGCGCTGCACGACCCACGCGTCGCACCCGGTGCCCTCCAGCCATCCCGAGATCCGTTCCTGCCACGGTTCGCCGGTCGTGTGGGCCCAGTTGGCGAGCACCTGGGCGCGACCGCCCGGGGCCAGATGGGCCGGGGCGTTGGAGACGACGCGCCTGACCACCTCGTCGCGAGGCAGGCCGGAGTCGCGGTAGACCAGCCGCTCGCCGGTGCCGGGTGAGATCACGAACGGCGGGTTGGTCACGATCAGGTCGAACAGCTCACCGGCCACCGGCTCGAAGAGGTTGCCGTTCCGCACCTCGCAGGAGACGCCGTTCAGCACGGCGTTCAGGCGGGTCATCGCCAGCGCGCGCTGGTTCACGTCGGTGGCGATCACTTCCGACACGTGTTCGGTGAGGTGGAGGGCCTGGACGCCGCAGCCTGTGCCCAGGTCGAGGGCGCGGCCGACCTCGTCGCGCACGGTGAGCTGCGCCAGCGACGAGGACGCCGAGCTGATCCCGAGCACGTGGTCCGGGCCTACCCGGTTGCCCGCGCCGTCGAGACCCGGCGTCAGGTCGCTGACCACCCACCAGTCGCGGTTCTCGTCGGCGTACGGCCGCAGGTCGAGCCGGGCGCGGACCTCGCCGAGCGACCGCTCGAGCAGGCCCGCGACGCAGAGCGCGTCGACGAGTCCGGGCAGCGCGCGCTCGGCATCGGCCAGCGGCACCGGGGCCTGGAGCGGCCAGAGCCGGACCAGCGTCGCGAGCGGCGAGCCGTCCGAAGCGGCGCGCAGACCAGGGGTGGTCTCGTTGCGCGACAGGGCCGCGTGGGCGGACGGGCCGAGCAGCGCCGCCACCGCGTCGTAGGTGAATGCGGCGGTCTGGAGAGCGGAACGAAGGCGGGCGGCGACATCGTCGGGGAGAAGGTCCACGGATGCGACTCTAGGCTCCGGCATGATCGGTGCCATGCGTAGGTTCCGGGCGACGACCGAGGCGCGGCCCGCTCGGGTCGTCCTCCACATCGGCGCCCCGATCACCGGGGCCGGGTTCCTGCGCGAGACCCTCGCCCGCAACCGCCGCCGGCTGGCGCGCTCCGGAATCCTGTACCCCTCGGGGCACGTCGGGGGCGCGGCCGGACACCGGGACGCCGTACTCGACGTCCTCGGCCTGGCTGCACCTGGTGGTCGGACCACCACCGGCGCGTGGGAACGGCTGACCCAGTCGGCGCGGGACTGGCGTCGCGGCACGGTCGTGATCTCCCACGAGCTGCTCGCCGACGCCGACGAGGACCAGCTGACGCGCGCGGTCGCGGGCTTCGGCGCGGCCGAGGTCCACGTCGTGTACGTCGCGCGTGACCTCGCCCGCCAGGTGCCGCTCGCGTGGCAGGAGTGGGTGCGCAACGGCGGCACCAGCACGTTCGAGGGGTACGTCGAGAAGCTGGCGCGCCACGACGGCCATCGGCTGGCGCGGGTCTTCTGGCGCTCCCACGACGTCGAGGACGTGCTGGGCCGCTGGGCCGGCGCCGTCCCGCCCGGGCGGATCCACCTCGTGACGGTCCCGCACGGCGAAGGCCCGGATCGCATGCTGTGGCAACGGTTCGCTGACGTGGCAGGGATCGATCCGGTCCGGACCAAGGTCGGCTCGGATGCCGACCGGGGTGTCGATGCGATGGCCGCTCTCGAGTCGCTCCGCCTCCTGAACTCCGCGGGCACCCACGAACTCCCGCTCGCCCTGCTCGGCAGGGTCGCGGGCCCACCACCGGCCCTGGCCATGGAGAGCGCGGACTGGGTGCAGGACGAGTGCGAGCGGGCCGTCGACGCGGTCAAGCGGGGCGGCTACGACGTGGTCGGCAGCCTCGACGACCTCCGGCCCGACCCCGCGAGCTGGGCCCGCGGTCCCGGGCAGGCGACGCCGGCCCTCGAGGACGTCGTGGCCGCGCAGTCGACGCTTCTGGCCGCCGTACTCGGCCGCTGAGAAACGCGGAGGGCCCGCCGGCCGAAGCCGACGAGCCCTCCGAGGTGGTGTTGCTCAGACCTTGACGGTCGTCGCGGGCACGTCCTCGCCGATGGCGATCGGGCGCCGCTTGGAGATGTAGACCGCGGTGGCGATGATCGCCACCGAGACCAGCGCGATGCTGATGCGCAGCACGTCGTTCTCGCCCTCGCCGACGCTCATCTGGACGACGGCCGCCGCGATCAGCAGCGAGACCAGGTTCATCACCTTGAGCAGCGGGTTGATGGCCGGGCCGGCGGTGTCCTTGAACGGGTCACCCACGGTGTCGCCGATGATCGTGGCCTCGTGAGCCAGCGAGCCCTTGCCGCCGTGCGAGCCGTCCTCGACGAGCTTCTTCGCGTTGTCCCAGGCGCCGCCCGAGTTCGCGAGGAAGATCGCCATCAGCGTGCCGGTACCGATCGCACCGGCCAGGTAGCCGGCCAGCGGGCCGACGCCGAGACCGAAGCCGACCGCGATCGGCGCGAAGATCGCCAGCAGACCAGGGGTGGCCAGCTCGCGGAGCGAGTCGCGGGTGCAGATGTCGACGACCTTGCCGTACTCCGGACGGCCGGTGCCCTCCATGATCCCGGGGATCTCCCGGAACTGGCGGCGCACCTCGAAGACGACCGCGCCGGCAGCGCGACCGACGGCGTTGATCGCCAGCCCGGAGAAGAGGAACACGACCGCGGCACCGATCAGCAGACCGACCAGGACGTCGGCGGAGAAGACGTTCGCGGTGAACGTCTCGCCCAGCTCGATCTCGATCGCCTGCGTGTAGGACCCGAACAGCGCGGTCGCCGCGAGGACGGCGGTCGCGATCGCGATTCCCTTGGTGATCGCCTTGGTGGTGTTGCCCACCGCGTCGAGCTCGGTGAGGATCTTCGCGCCTTCGCCGTCGACGTCGCCGGACATCTCGGCGATGCCCTGGGCGTTGTCGGAAACCGGACCGAAGGTGTCCATCGCGACGATGACGCCGACCGTGGTGAGCAGACCGCAGCCGGCGAGCGCGACCGCGAACAGCGAGACCGCGACGACACCCGACCCGAGCAGGAAGGCGCCGTACACGGCACCACCGATCACCAGGGCGGTGAAGACGGCCGACTCGAAGCCGACCGAGAGGCCGGACAGGATCACCGTGGCGGCGCCGGTCAGCGAGGTGCGACCGACGTCCTTGACCGGGCGGTGGTCGGTGCCGGTGTAGTAGCCGGTCAGCGACAGGATCACAGCGGCGAGCACGATGCCGATGAGTACGGCGGCAGTGGCGATGACGCGCGGGTCGCCGTCGTACGCCGGACCGTCGGTGAGCCCGGCGAACGAGCTCGGCAGGTACGTGAAGGCAGCGATCGTGCTGAGCACGGCCGACACCGCAGCGGAGATGTAGAAGGAGCGGTTGATCGTGGTGAGACCGTTCTCGCCCGGGCGCGGCTTGGTGATGAAGACACCGAGGATCGCGGTGAGCGCACCGATGGCGGGCACGATCAGCGGGAAGACCAGGCCCTCGGCGCCGAACGCCGCCTTGCCCAGGATCAGCGCGGCGACCAGGGTCACGGCGTAGGACTCGAAGAGGTCCGCGGCCATGCCGGCGCAGTCACCGACGTTGTCACCGACGTTGTCCGCGATCGTGGCGGCGTTGCGCGGGTCGTCCTCGGGGATGTTGTTCTCGACCTTGCCGACGAGGTCGGCGCCGACGTCGGCAGCCTTGGTGAAGATGCCGCCACCGACACGCATGAACATGGCGAGCAGCGCGGCGCCGAAGCCGAAGCCCTCGAGCACCGTGGGCGCGTCGTTCTTGTAGATCAGGACGACGAGCGCGGCGCCGAGCAGGCCCAGGCCCACCGTCGCCATACCGACGAAGCCGCCGGTACGGAAGGCGACGCGCATGGCCGGGTCGCGACCCTCGTCACGGGCGGCCGCGGCCACGCGCACGTTGGCGCGGACGGCCAGCGACATGCCCAGGTAGCCGATCGCTGCGGAGAAGCCCGCGCCCACCAGGAAGAAGATCGAACGGCCGATGCGGACGTCCATCCCACCGTGAGCCGGCAGCAGGAACAGCAGCACGAAGGCTGCGGCTGCGAAGACTCCCAGGGTCCGGAACTGCCGCTGCAGGAACGCGTTTGCGCCCTCCTGCACTGCTTGGCCGATTCGCTGCATGTTGGTCGTGCCCTGACCGGCTGCAAGGACCTGCTTGCGGAACGTCATTCCGAGCGCCAGCGCGATGACCGCGATGACAAGAACCACGTACACGAAAGTCAGGTTGCCGCCGGACAGGTCCACGGTCGCAACCTTGCCGCCATTCTCGGCAGCAAAGATGTGCCCGGACATACGTCCTCCTCCGATTGGGCGCTACGAGCCCGTCGTGACATGCGCGTACATCACGGCTCTGCTGCTCATGATGCGGACAGGTTGTGACCTGCCTCACGCGCCTTGGTGTGCCGGAGTCTACTTACGTGACCCACCGATGGAACGCCTGGGCATGTGGCGTGCACCACATTTTTCCGAGCGAGGGTGGACCAACCCGTGCGAATGCACGGTCAGGGCAGCGGCCAGGCCATCGTCAGCGTGGTCTTCGTGCCGTCCCGCGAGATCGAGAAGTCGTCGATCAGCCCGCGGAGCAGCGCCCACGGCTCGACGCCGTCGACGTCGCCGTCGGCCGGGTCCTCGACGCGGACGTATCCGTCGGACTCGACGTCGACCGTCAGCCGGTCATCGACGGTGAGGCGCACGTTGATCGGGCCCCCTCCGCGCAGCTCCGGGGCGGCATCCGCGCCGACCATGAGGGCGCAGGCCTCGCCGACGGCGAGGCGGATCTCCTCGACGAACTCCTCGTCCTGTCCAGCACGGCGCGCGACCGCGGCAGCGATCAAGCGGACAGTGCGTACCAAAGCGGCGTCGCGAGTGATCGAGACGCTGATCCCCGTAGCTGTGCGAGCCACGCCGGTGGCCATGGCTCAGCTCTCGGCGAGTGCGTCGGCCTGGGACCCGTGGATCACGAACACCTTGGCGAGGCCCGTGATGCGGAAGATCTTGAGCAGGCGCTCCTGGTTGCAGATCAGGCGCATCGAGCCGTCGTGGGCGCGCACCTTCTTCAGGCCACCGACGAGAACCCCGAGGCCGGTCGAGTCGAGGAAGTCGACCTTCTCCATGTCGATGACCAGGTTGTAGTTGCCGGCGCCGACAAGCTCGGTGATCTTGTCGCGCAGCTTGGGGGCGGTGTAGACGTCGATCTCGCCGCCGACCTCGATGATGGTGTTCCCATCCTCGTGGCGCGTCTCAAGTGACAGGTCCACGCCGTACTCCCTCGCGTCGGTCTTACTGCCCGGGTTGCCCAAAACGAGCCACCTCGGTGCATTCAATCATGCACCCGACGCGCCCGAAGGTCACTCACGGGGTTCCACAGTGCACCTTAGCGGTGTGTCGACGCGGTTTGCGACACTTCCCGACGTGACCGACTCCGCCCGGCCAGACGCACCGGACCTCGTCCGGCGACTGGCCTCCCAGGGAGGTCGCGAGGACCGGCTGACCCACGTCGAACTACTGCCGGAGCGCGCTGGGGTCACGGCCGACTGGCCCGACTGGGTCAGGCCTGAGCTGGTCTCCGCCTGGCGTCGCCGCGGCATCGAGAAGCCCTGGTCGCATCAGGTCCAGGCGGCCGAGACGGCGAGGCGTGGAGAGCACGTGGTGCTGTCCACCGGAACGGCGTCCGGCAAGTCGCTGGGCTACCTGATGCCGGCACTCACGGCGATCCTCGAAGCGCGCGGGCCACGGGAACGACGAGGCGCCACGGTCCTCTATCTCTCCCCGACCAAGGCCCTGGCGCAGGACCAGCTTGCGTCGCTGCTGGAGCTCGGCGTCCCCGGCCTCGCCGCCACGACCCACGACGGCGACTCTCCTCGGGAACAGCGTGACTTCGCGAGGACGCACGGGGAGTACATCCTCACCAACCCCGACATGCTGCATCGCTCGATGCTGCCGAGCCATGCGCGATGGGCGAAGTTCCTCGCCGCTCTGCAGTACGTCGTCATCGACGAGTGTCACCACTACCGGGGCGTCTTCGGGGCCCACGTGGCACAGATCCTGCGTCGACTGCGCCGGGTGTGCGCGAGCTACGGCGCGAGCCCGACGTTCGTCCTGGCTTCGGCCACGGTCGCGGAGCCGGAGGTCTCGGCCGGTCGGCTCATCGGGCTGCCGGTAACGCCGATCGACGTCGACGGCTCGTCGCGCGGCCGGGTGTCCCTCGGTCTGTGGGAGCCCCCGTTCACGTCGTACGGCGGTGAGAACGGCGCTCCGGTACGGCGCTCGGCCACCGCCGAGATCGCCGACCTGCTGGCGGACCTGGTGGTCGAGGACGTCCGCACGATCGCGTTCATCAGGTCCCGTCGCGGAGCCGAGGCGGTGTCGCTGATGACCAAGCGGCACCTCGACGACGTCGCGCCGGGGCTGTCGAACCGGGTGGCGGCGTACCGCGGCGGGTACCTGCCCGAGGACCGGAGGGCGCTCGAGCAGTCCCTTCGACGAGGTGAGCTGCTGGGGATCGCGGCGACCAACGCACTCGAGCTCGGCATCGACATCGCCGGGCTCGACGCCGTGCTGATGGCCGGGTTCCCCGGCACCCGGGCCGCGATGTGGCAGCAGATCGGGCGAGCGGGCCGCGGCGGCCAGGACGCACTCGGGGTCTTCGTCGCCCGCGACGACCCGCTCGACACGTATCTGGTCACGCACCCAGAAGCGTTGATCGGTGCCCCGGTCGAGGCCAACGTCTTCGACCCCGACAACCCGTACGTCCTGGGACCGCATCTGTGCGCCGCCGCCGAAGAGCTGCCGCTGACCGAGGACGACTTCACGCTCTTCGGCCCCGGCGCCGAGGGTGGCGTCGAAGCCCTGGCGTCGGCGGGCCTGCTGCGTCGGCGAGCACAGGCTTGGTACTGGACCGACCGACGTCGGGCCAGCGACCTCGCCGACATCCGCTCGACGGGTGGCGCACCCGTGCGGCTCGTGGAGACAGAGACCGGCCGGATGCTCGGGACGGTCGACCAGGGTTCCGCGCACGGCACCGTCCACACGGGGGCGGTGTACCTCCACCAAGGGGACACCTTCCTGGTCCGGTCGCTCGACCTGGACGAGAACGTCGCACTCGTCGAGGCCGCCGATCCCGACTACTCGACCTCGGCGCGCGAGATCACCGACATCGCGATCGTCGCCGAACGCGAACACACCGCATGGGGACCGGCCCGGATCAGCTTCGGCTCGGTCCGGGTCACGCACCAGGTGGTGTCGTTCCTCAAGCGGCGGCTGCCGTCCGGCGAGGTGCTGGGCGAGGAGCTGCTCGACCTGCCGGAGCGGCTGCTCGACACCGCGGCGGTGTGGTGGACGTTGCCGGTGACCGTCCTCGAGGACGCCGGGCTGGTCGGAGGCGACCTACCCGGGTCCGCTCACGCCGCTGAGCACGCCGCCATCGGTCTGCTCCCGCTCTTCGCCACCTGCGACCGGTGGGACATCGGCGGGGTGTCGACCGCGCTCCACCCGGACACCGGACAGCTCACGGTCTTCGTCTACGACGGCCACCCGGGTGGTGCCGGCTTCGCCGAGCGCGGCTACCGCCGGGCCCATGCGTGGCTGCTCGCCACTCGTGAGGCGATCTCGTCGTGCCGATGCGACGAGGGCTGTCCGTCGTGCGTGCAGTCACCCAAGTGCGGCAACGGCAACAACCCACTCGACAAGGCCGGAGCGGTGGCATTGCTCGATGAGCTGCTCTCCCACCACACGGATCGCGCCGAGAGCGGCTAACCTGCCGATACCGAACCGGAAGGAAACCCATGTTCGTCCTCGGACTGCTGCTCGTTCTGCTCGCCGCCGGGCTCCTCGTCGCCGCCATCGTCGCGGGCGCCGATGACCGCGCTGCCTTCGATCTCGGCAGCCTCGAGCTCTCGGTGAGCACCACGGTTGTCTTCCTGCTCGGCGCACTCACGCTGCTGCTGCTCATCACGGGGCTCTCCTTGATCCGGTCCGCCGCGCGGCGTGCGGCCGCGCGACGCAAGGAGTCGAAGGAGCTGTCGAAGCTGTCGGCCAAGCTCGAGAAGAAGGAAGCCGAGCTTCGCCAAGTCGACGAGAAGCGCAGCTCCGAGGAGGCGGCTCCGCCTGCCGACAGTGAGGGCGCCCACCGGGCACCCGACGGCACGAGCGACAACGACCAAGCTCGCTGACCCGCATCACGACCCCGGTCCCGCGCGCGCTTTCGCGGTAACGGCGACGGCCCGCCCGAACAACGCCGCTGAGGAGATCTCGACCCTCACGAGGACGTCGTCGCCACTGGGCTCGCAGACCGTCGACTCCGCCCCGTTGCGGTGCGCGATCGACCGCGCCGCGGCACACGCGTCTTCGCCGCGCTGCAGGCTTCCGGCGCCGGCCAGGGCGGCCAGGTCTGCCGCAGCCTGCGCCCGGCGCTGTGCCGCCAGCGCACCGCCGACGAACGAGGCGACCAACGCTCCGAGAACGAGCAGCGCGATTACCGGGATCACCAGGACCGTCGCCGCGCCTCGTTCCTCGCGCCGGGCTCGGGAGATCACGTCCCCTCCTTGGCCGCGACCGCTTCCGCGCTCGCCGAGACCCGGGGAAGGAAGCTGAAGAGTCCCCCGGGACCAGGGAGCTCTGCGACGACCTCCACCACCACCAGACCCTGATCGTCGTGAACGTTGAACTGAGACCCCTCCGGAGCCACCCGTCGGCCCAGGGCGACCGCGGCCGCCCGGGGCTCGTCACGGGCGACTGCGCGTGCCACCTCGCGCGCGGCATCTGTGACACGGACCTGCGCGACGGCGGCGCCAACCAGCCACGCCAGGCCCAGCGCGGTCGCCACGATGACCGGGAGGACCATCGCGGTCTCTGCCGTCACGGCGCCTCGCTCCTCTCGGCGGGGGGCGGGCGCACGCTCGTCGGCGTGCGCCCCCACCGTCACCGGGTTGTGCCGGGTCATCCGATCCCGACGAGCTTGAGCACCATCTCGAAGAGGGTCTTGAGCAAGCCCTGCCCCCACTCGCTGGTGAGCAGCTTGATCAAGACGGCGGCGAAGCCGCACCCAGCCGCCGTGGCCACGGCGTACTCGGCAGTGGCGACTCCTCTCTGGTTGCGGATCCGGGCAACGGGGGACCTGGTCATCGTGACCTCCTGGGTAGAACGTCCGGCTGAGCCGGGCGCGTACTGAGTTGATGAGAGGACTCTTGTCGCGTCGGGGCGACTGTTCGAGGCTGTGTTCTGCGGCTGGGGAAACGGCTCATCACCTCGGTCGCTGTGGGGTCAACCGGGCTCTGCGCCTTCTCTGTCAGGGCGATGTCAGAGCCGACAGCGACCCGACGACGATCGGGACGACCCCGACCAGCACGAACGCCGGCAGCATGCAGACCCCGAGCGGCAGAGCCGCCTTGACCCCGACCGAGCGGGCACGGCCCTCGACGCGGAGCCGGGTCTCGCGTCGCAGGTCGTCGGCGAGCTGGGTCATGGCGTCGGCGACCGAAGCACCGCTGTCGACGGCTCGCGAGAGGCACCGCCCCAGAGGCCCGAGCTGCGGATGACGTCCGGCGTCGCGCCACACCGTGACCGGGTCGACCCCGAGGCGGAGCCGGTGCTCGAGCACGCCGAGCTCCTCCGCGACCGGGCCTCCGACCGCCCGGCCGATCTCCGTCAACGCCGGCGCGAGCGCGTGCCCGGCGGACAGGCAGGCCGCGAGCAGATCCACGACATGCGGCAGGACCGACTCCAGCTCTTCGCGACGACGTCTTGCTGCGGGTGCCTCCATCCGCCTGATCGCCAGCCAGGCCAGCAGCCCCACCGGACCACCGACGGTCAGTCCGGCGACACCACCGACGAACACTGCGGCTCCCAACCCAGTCGAGACGGCCGCGACGACCGGCAACCAGGCCGAGCCCTGTCTCGCAGGAGGCGCTGCAGCCTTCACAAGAAGGTCGCGACGCGGTAGCCGTGGGAGCCGGTGGGCTGGGGCCGAAGGACGGCCGGCGTACCAGACCGCGAGCCCTGCCAGCACCCCCGCGAGGAGGGCAGTCACGGCCGTGTCACCGCAGCAGCGATGCGGTCGATCCACCACAGGCCCGCGAAGACGAGGGCCGCTCCTGATGCCAGGCAGACCAGCCCGAGGGGCTGACCGAGTAGGAACGCCCACGGCGACGCACCGATACCGGATGACATCGCCAGCGTCGCCAAGGGCAGCACCGCCACCAACCGGCCGGTCGCCTGGGCGGAGGCCAGTTCTGCCCGGACCAGCTGTGCGGCCGCCTGCCGGGCCCGGGCCGACTCCGCCACCTGCAGGAGCACGCCCGACAGGGCCGCTCCCGAGCGCTCGGACACCTGCCACGCGGATGCCACCTCGCGGAACCCCTCAGCGCCGGGCCGCGTCGCCAGCCGACGCAGTGCTGACGGCACATCTGCGCCCAGTCGTGCCGCCGCCACCACCGGCTGGAAGGCGGGCCAGATCTGCTGGCAGCGCTCGAGACTCGTCTGCACGGGCTGCCCAGCCCGAAGCTCGCTGGCGAGCGCCTCGGCCAGCTCGACCGCGAGCGCTCGCCGACGTTGGCGGTCTCGCGCCCGCCGCGCTTGTCGCCACTGCTGCACGACGCCGATCAGACAGCCGCCGCCGATGAACGCGAGGGCGAGCGTTCGCCCTTCGAGAGTCGCCGCGGCCACCCCCACGCTCGAGATCGAGAGGAGAAGCAGTGCGCGCGACCCGGGCATCGTCAGCCGTCGTGGGGTCGCCCCGGGGAGTCGCGAGACCCCTGGCCGTACGAGGAGGCCCGCCGACATCGCTGCCGTGGCCATCGCCAGCAGGGTCACGCTACGAGGCCCCCTCGAGCCGGTCCGCGAGCAGACCGGCTCCCTGCTGCTCGGCCACCTGCCCGTCCTCGCCGAACGCCACCGCGGGCACGGCCCGCACGAGTCCCTCCGAGCGCTCCAGCACCGCCACCTCGGCAAGCCGTCGGACTCCGGACCTGGACCGGACGAGGTGAAGGACCACGTCGACCGCCGACGCCAACTGGCTGTGAACGGCGGGCTGGGACATCCCCGCTGCCATCGCGAGCGCCTCCACGCGAGCCGGAACGTCGCGTGCGGAGTTCGCGTGGAGCGTGCCCGCTCCGCCTTCGTGGCCGGTGTTCATGGCAGCGAGGAGGTCGACGACCTCGTCGCCGCGCACCTCACCGACGACCAAACGGTCAGGTCTCATCCGCAGCGCCTGGCGCACGAGGACTCGCAACGGGATCTCTCCTGCGCCCTCGACGTTCGCGGGCCGCGACTCGAGGCCGAGAACATGGGGGTGGTCGGGGCGGAGCTCGCTCGCGTCCTCGACGATGACCAGCCGTTCGTCGGGCGGCACCTGGCTGAGCAGCGCCGAGAGCAGCGTCGTCTTGCCGGAGCCGGTGCCGCCGCTGACGAGGAAGGCGAGCCTGGCCTCCACCACCCGACGCGCCAGGGTCGCCGCGGCCGGTTGAAGCGTCCCGGCAGCCACGAGCTCCTCCAGCGTGAACGCCCGCGAGCGGGGGACGCGCAGAGACAAGGACGTGCCGGGACGGGCTATCGGCGCCAGGACCGCGTGGAACCGGGTGCCGTCGGGGAGCCGCACGTCGACGTAGGGGGAGGCGTCGTCGAGACGACGACCGGCTGCTCCGGCGAGGCGCTGGGCGAGCCGACGTACTCCGGTGTCGTCGACGAACGTGACCGCGGTGCGCTCGAGTCCGTCGCCTCGGTCGATGTAGACGGCGTCTGGTCCGTTGACGACCACGTCGGTCACCCCGTCGATCCGGAGCAGCGGTTCGAGCTCCCCCGCACCCAGCACGTCTCGCCGTAACCGGTCGTGGACGGCGAGGACGGCGGCGTCCCCCATGGGGCGGCCCTGGTCTCGAAGGGCACGGGCGACGGCCTCGGCGGTCACGCCGGCGCCCTCGCGGGCCAGCCGTTCGCGGACGGCCTCGATGTCGTCGCCGGACGGCTGGCTCGACACCACGGCGCAGGTCGAGGTCATGATCCCGCCGCCTCGTCCACGAGGTCCAGAACGGCACGCGCGGCGCGAGCCAGCGGCGACCGATGCGAGGTCGGCGGTCCGAGCCCCAGTTCCAGCTGCTCGTGAACCCGGCGCTGGGTGCGATACGACGCCAGCAGCGGCACTCCGAGCGCACCTGCAGTTGCGGTGTCGCCGACCGAGCCTCCCCCCACACGGAGGACGAGCCCCGAGCGAGCGCCGAGAGTTCGCATCCGGTGAGCCACCTTCACCGCAGATCCGACGGACGTCACCGTGGGCTCGGCGACCATCACGACCAGGTCGCAGCTGGCGGCCAGGTCGCCGGCCAGTCCGTCGAGTGCGCGAGGCAGGTCGACCACGACCAGGCCTCGGCCGCGCCGGGCGGCCGAGAGCACCTCGCTGACCGCCGCGTCGTCGAGCCCGGCGGGCGTGGTCCCGAACGTGAGCACGGCCAACGAGTCGCGGTTGGGCAGTGCCTCGCGCAGCGACCGCGAGCTCAGCCGACCCCTGGACGCCATCAGCTCGTCCCAACGCACCCCGGCCGCATCGTCGAGGCCGGCCACCCGGTCCAGGCCCGGGCCCCAGGGATCGAGGTCGACCAGGATCACCTGCGACGTCGAGGCGGCGACCGAGGACAGCGCACACGCGAACGTGCTCGCCCCTGCTCCCCCCGAACCCGCAACCACGCCCACTGTGCGAGCCTCCGCGGCGCCTTCGAGCGCGTCGGCCAGCAGCGCGACCAGCCCGGCCTCGGCGTCCGGTAGCTCCAGCACGTCACGGGCCCCCAGGTTCAGCGCGTCCCGGAACAGATATTCGGGGGCGGGCGTGCGGGTCACGAGATGCACCTGCTCGTGGCGCGGCGGCCGCCGAGCGGCGAGGACCTCCGACTGGTCGGCACCGACGAGCACGACACTCGCGGTCACCCAAGACGCGACCGCTGTCGAGGGGTTGTGCGCCACAGCCAGGGTGACGCCCGCGGCGGCGGCGAGGCGTCGCACGTCGTCGAGGAGTCCGTCGTCCTGGGTGACCAGCAGGGCGGGCTTCGTCGTCATGGGCCGAGGCTCTCGTGGCCGGGGGACGCGCCCCCTGGTGGCCGCCGGCCCTGAGGACGGGAGTCGGCTCATCGCCGCTGGGGACGAGATCCGGTCGGAGCGTGCCCTCGCCGCGAAAGAGGGCGGCCCCCGATCGAGGGACCGGGGGCCGCAATGCCCGGACTCGGGGGGGGCGAGTCGGGCCGCTACCGACAGCCGGGGGGGTGGCTGGCGGCGCTCCGCGAGGATAGTAGCGGATCCTTTACTTTGCGGCTCACTATGCTGAGTCGATGCATCCTCGAGCCACCGGGCGACCGGCAGCGTTCTTCGACCTCGACAAGACCATCATCGCCAAATCGAGCACGCTGGCCTTCAGCCGGTCGTTCCAGGCGGGCGGCCTGATCTCTCGTCGCGCCGTCCTGCGCAGCGCGTACGCCCAGTTCGTCTACCTCGTCGGCGGTGCGGACCACGACCAGATGGAGAAGATGCGCGAGTTCCTCTCCGACCTCTGCTCCGGCTGGGACGTCCAGACGGTGCGCGACATCGTGGCGGACACGCTGCACAACATCGTCGACCCACTCGTCTTCGACGAGGCCGTCTCGTTGATCGAGGAGCACCACACGGCCGGCCGCGACGTCATCATCGTCTCCGCGTCGGGCACCGAGGTCGTCGAGCCCATCGGCGAGATGCTCGGGGCCGACGGCGTGATCGCCACCCGGATGCACATCGCCGACGGCAAGTACACCGGCGAGATCGACTACTACGCGTACGCCGAGAACAAGGCGAGCGCCATCATCGAGCTCGCGGAGCGCAACGGCTACGACCTGGCCCGCAGCTACGCGTACAGCGACTCGATCACCGACATCCACATGCTCGAAGTCGTCGGGCACGCGTACGCCGTGAACCCCGACAAGGAGCTGCGACGACAGGCCACGAAGCGTGGCTGGCCGGTGCTCGTCTTCTCGAGGCCGGTCGCGCTGCGCAGCCGGATGCGCCTCCCCCAGCACAAGCCCACTTTGGCCGCACTCGCCCTCGGGACGGCCGCGGCGGTGGGCAGCGCGGTCTACTTCGCCGCGCGCCGGCGTGTCGGTCGGGGCCTCTCCTAGACCACCGACCCGGATTCAGTCGGGGGACGTCCTAGACATTTCGCCCCGGGGGTTGTCGGCCCGTAGGTCGCGGCGTACAAATGACTCAACAACTCAAGACCCGCACGTGAGTGTGGTACCCACGCGGCGACCTACCCTTCCTATGGGCGTTGACCTCGGGTTTACCCGGGGCAACATTTAGCCGGTGCACGCTTGGTAGCCATGAGTTCTCACGTGTCAGCGGCGGCACTCAGCGTCATCGACGACGAGTGCCGCTCGCATGTCCGGATCAGGTCTTGAGGGGGCTCGCCTCGGCGCCCGCGGCGTATGCCTCCGCCGCGTAGAGCAGCCACGCGTGCACCCCCGCCGCCCCGCCGTCGCGGTAGCCGCGCAGGTTCGACTCGTACTCCCGACGCAGTGCCAGGTGACCGGCCTCCGGTACGACGAGCGACTTGGCGTCGACCCCGCGGGCCACCAGCAGCAGCCGCTCGGCGGCTCGGGCGACGAGCCCGTTGTGCGAGACGAACGGGGCTGCCGACGCGATCTCGGCGTGGGCCACGGCGGCCACGACGAGGGCCGGCGCGGTCGTGTCCGCGACCAGGGTGGCGCCGAGGTCGCGCAGTCGGGCCGCCGACCCCGCGTCACGCGGGCGACCCAGGTCGTCGGTCGGCACCTCACCCGTGCCCGCCAGCGTGTGCAGCCGCGCGAACGCCTGGAGCGGTGAGGAGGCGAGCGTCGGCAGGAGACCGAGCACTTCCGTGCTGATCCTCAGTGCCGCCTGCGCCTGCGGACCACCCTCGCCCGCCCGGATGGCGTCGAGATCGACGTCCTCGCCCTCGAGTACGGCGCTCGCGTGCGCGCCGCGCAGCAGCGACTCGCCGGTCAGGTCAGGGCTCGTCTGACGCAGCCCGCGGTCACGCAGCATCGCGTCGATGCCGTCGCGGGTAGCGGCCATCGCCGAGGCGACACCTTCGAGACCGGCAAGGCGGGAGAGTGGGTCCGGAGCAGTGGGAGGCACGCGCGCGAGCCTACGTCGAACGGTCAGGTGACCGGACCGAGCGTTCCCGATGAGGCCGTGCCGGTCGAGCCGTTCGCCTCCTTCAGCTCGACGAAGATGACGTGGGTGTCGGTGTCGCCGATGTTCTCGCCGGCATGCTCCTGGGCCGACAGCCAGCCGGCATACCCGGCGTCGAGGGCCACGTCGCGCTGCTCGTCGCCGGCGTGCAGCCGGCGACGGAACGACGACAGCGTGTACATGAAGCTGTCCGGGTGTGAATGGGGCGTCGTCCGGTGCCCCGGTCGGTCGCGGTACTCGAGCACCCGCACCCGATCGTTCTCGAAGATCACGGAGTACGCGTCGGGGTTGGACACCACGGGGTCGTCGGCCATCTCGCGAGTATCGGGCCTGCGTACACGCACGACAATGGCCCGCTCTGCACGAGGTCAGGCAGCCGGACCCCGGTGGCGTACGTCGGCCACGTGGCTCATCGCGTCGCGGAGCTCCGACAGCCACTCCTCCTCATGCTGGCCGACCAGACGCACGCACCAGGCCAGCGCCTCGGAGCGCGACCGAGCCACGCCGCTGTCGACAAGCGTGTCGAGGACCTGGCGCTGCGGCTGGCGCAGTCGTGTCATCACCGGGGCGGCCAGATGCGTGAAGAGCTCGCCATGGCCTCCGACGTGGACACCCCACGAGACCTTGCGCTCGTAGCGCCGTTCGGCTTCACGGGCGATGGCCATCCGGGCGCCCCGGGTCTCCTCGCGGAACGCCTTGGCCCGGCCGGCACGTGCCTCGTCGCGTTCCGCATCGGACGTCGTCACGGGGAGGTCCACGTCGTTCAGGGTCAGCACCACGGTGATCTCGTCACGGTCCACGGTGACCTCGGGGGGCTCGGCCTTCCAGTCGTCGGGCAGCCTGCCGGTGAACCAGCCCCGTACACGCTCCCGCTGCTCGTCAGTAATCATGTAATCATGATTACTCGCGCCTGGACGGAGGACAAGGGACGCCGTTGGTAGCCTCGCGGCAATGAACCCGCCGCCGGAGCCGCCCGCCCCCCGCGACCTGCCCTCGGCAGGCGTGGCGGACGCCTTCGACAGCGCACGGCCGGCGTACCCCGCCGAGGCCGCCGAGTGGCTCGCGGGACAGGCACCCGCCCGAGTCCTGGAGCTGGGCGCCGGCACCGGCAAGCTGACCGGCGCGCTGGTCGACCTGGGCCACCGCGTCGTGGCGAGCGAGCCTCAGGCGCCACTCCTGCGCCACCTGGCCGACAAGATCCCGGCCGCCTCGCCGCTGCACGCAGTCGCCGAGCAGATCCCGCTCCGACGGCGGGCGGTCGACGTCGTGGCGGCGGGCCAGTCGTTCCACTGCTTCGACTCGCAGCGCGCCCTGCCCGAGATCGCGCGGGTCCTCCGCCCCGGCGGCACGATCGCCCTGGCCTGGAACACCACTGACCTGCGCATCCCCTGGGTACGCCGGCTCGCCGAGGTCCTCGGCGACCGCGAGGAGAGCCCCGACCCCACGCACACCCTGCTCAGCTCGCACCTCTTCGGGTACGTCGACAGCGCGACGTTCCGGTTCTGGCAGCCGCTCAACCGTGAGCGGCTCCACGACCTGGCGCGGTCACGGTCGCGCGTCGCGGCGATGACGGGCACGGAACGCGACCGCCTGCTGCGCAAGGCCGACGCGCTCTACGACGAGTACGGCCGCGGAGCAGACGGAATGCTGCTGCCCTACGTCACCCGGTGCTTCAAGGCGACCGTCCGTGCGCGGGCCGACGCCCCCGACGCCGAGCCGCCGCGTCGGTCCGACGGCCCCGAAGACACCGATGCGCTGCTGATCGACTTCCCATGAGCGGATCCTGGTTCGGCTGGGTTCGACGCCGACACCTCGGCACCGAAGCCGACCGGGCCACCTTCCGCACGCTGCACACCGCCGCCCTGGCCGCACCCGCTCTCCGCGAGGGGCTGACCGAGGCCTCGGCGCAACGCTCGGCCCGCCACCTGCGCAGCCTCCTCGCGGCGCCTGCGGTCGCCCTCACCGACAACGCACACCTGCTCGCGTGGGACGGCGGGCAGCACCACCACGCCAGCCAGTCCGTGGCGCTCGCCGCTCCCGTCGTCGCCGACGGCAGGACCGTCGTCCGCGGCCAAGAGGTCGTCGAGTGCGACGACCTCACGTGTCCGCTCCGGCAGGTGATCGTCGCGCCGCTGACCGTCGACGACCGGGTCGTCGGCACCTTCCAGGTCTTCGTCGCTGCGGCCTCCGCCGGCATCGTGCGCGCGACCGAGGAGGTGGCCGACTGGGTGTCCGGGCAGCTCGAGCTGGCGGAGCTGGACGCCTCGCGCACCCGGCTGATCGAGGCCGAGGTCCGGGCGCTGCGCGCGCAGATCAGCCCGCACTTCATCTACAACTCGCTCACGGCGATCGCGTCGTTCGTCCGCACCGACCCCGAGCGCGCCCGCGAGCTGCTGCTCGAGTTCGCCGACTTCACGCGGTACTCGTTCCGGCGGCACGGCGAGTTCACGACGCTGGCCGAGGAGCTCAACTCCATCGAGCGCTACCTCGTCCTCGAGAAGGCGCGGTTCGGCGACCGGCTGCAGGTCACGCTCCGGGTGGCACCGGAGGTGCTGCCCGTCGTCGTCCCGTTCCTCTCCCTGCAGCCGCTCGTCGAGAACGCCGTACGGCACGGGCTCGAGCAGCGCTCCGGCGCCGGGCACATCTCCATCACCGCCGAGGACCACGACCAGGAGGCGGTGATCTCCATCGAGGACGACGGCCTGGGTGAGGACCCCGAACGCGTCCGCCGCGCCCTGGCCGGCGACGTCGCGATGGACTCCGTCGGGCTCGGCAACGTCGACGCCCGGCTGCGGTCGCGGTTCGGCGACGACTACGGCCTCGTGGTCGAAACCGCGCCGGGTGCGGGCACCAGGGTTATCGTGCGAGTGCCCAAGTACGCCCCGGGAGTACACCCATGACCAGCCTCCTGCGCGTCCTCGTCGTAGACGACGAGCGGCCCGCCCTCGACGAGCTTGCGTGGCTCCTGGACCGCGACGCGCGCGTGGGTGTCGTGACGACCACCGACAACGCCGCGGAGGCGCTGCGGGTGCTGCAGGAGGGCGACGTCGATGCGGTCTTCACCGACATCCGGATGCCCGGCCTGACCGGGCTCGAGCTCGCCCGGGTGCTGTCGCAGTTCAAGGCACCGCCACCGGTCGTCTTCATCACCGCGCACGACGAGCACGCCGTCGACGCGTTCGAGCTGAACGCCGTCGACTACCTCCTCAAGCCGGTGCGCGAGGACCGGCTCGCCGAGGCCGTACGTCGGGTCATCGAGTCCGCTCCGTCTACCGACGGGGCGACCACCGACGACCAGATCCCGGTCGACCTGGGCGGGGTCACCCGGTTCATCTCCCGGTCCGACGTGACGTACGTCGAGGCGCAGGGCGACTACGCACGGCTGCACACGGCGACCGGCAGCCACTTGATCCGCAGCCCGCTGACCACGCTCGAGGAGGAGTGGCGCGACGCCGGGTTCGTCCGCATCCACCGCTCGCTGCTGGTGTCGCTGCCCCATGTCGCCGAGGTTCGGATGGGTGCGGGTCGCTGCAGCGTCGTGGTCGGTGACGAGGAGCTGGTGGTCAGCCGCCGACACACCCGCGAGCTCCGCGACCTGCTCGTACGGCGGGCCCGACCCGGAGGGCCGGCGCGCTCGTGACGCCCGCTGACCCACCGCGCCGAGTTCGCGTCACCAACCCGAGGGCGGGCGCGGCACGCCAGCGACGTCCGGACGTCGGCTCCGAGATCGACGCGCAGACCCAGCTCGGCGAGGTCTACATGTCGTCGCTGCTGCGCGCCCAGCTCCGGCTCGCCGTCCTGGTGCTGCTGACCGTCGCCGTCGCGATCGCCGGACTGCCCCTGCTGCTGCGGGTCTTCCCCGACCTGGTCGAGGTCCAGCTGCTCGGCATCCCGCTGGCCTGGGCGCTGCTCGCCTTCGCGGTCTACCCGTTCCTGCTGCTCCTCGGCTGGCTGTACGTGCGCGCCGCCGAGCGCAACGAACGTGACTTCGCCGACGTGGTGCAGCGGACCCCGCGATGATCTCGTCGTACGCCCTCATCGCGGTGATCATGGTGGCGGTGACGACCCTCGGGGTCGGCGCCTACGGCTGGCGGTTCTCGCGGACCACCAGCGACTTCTTCGTGGCCTCACGGTCGGTGCGGCCCGCGCTCAACGCGTCGGCGATCGGCGGCGAGTACCTGTCGGCAGCATCGTTCCTCGGCGTGGCCGGACTGGTGCTCGCCTTCGGCACCGACATGCTCTGGTACCCCGTCGGCTGGACGGCGGGCTACCTCGTCCTGCTGGTGCTGGTCGCCGCACCCCTGCGCCGGTCCGGCGCGTACACGCTGCCCGACTTCGCGGAGGCGCGGTTGGAGTCGCGGAAGGTCCGCCGCATCTCGTCGTTGCTCGTCGTGGGGATCGGCTGGCTGTACCTGATGCCGCAGTTCCAGGGCGCAGGCCTGTCGCTGGCCTCGGTCGCCGGCACCGACGCGTGGGTGGGCGGGGTCGTGGTCGGCGGAGTCGTGCTGGTCAACGTGTTCTTCGGTGGGATGCGCAGCATCACGCTCGTGCAGGCGTTCCAGTACTGGCTCAAGCTCACCGCCCTGCTCGTGCCGGTCATGTTCCTGCTCGCCGTCTGGGTCGGCGACGGCGCTCCGTCCCCCGCGGCCGACGGGGTGGTCGGCGGGCTGTCCGGTGACGCGTGGGCATCGCCGCTGGCGTCGGCGAGCGGCTACCCGCTCTACACGACGTACTCGCTGATCGTGGCCACGTTCCTCGGCACGATGGGACTCCCGCACGTGGTGGTCCGCTTCTACACCAACCCCGACGGCCGGGCCGCGCGCCGTACGACACTCGTGGTGCTGGCGCTGCTCGGCGTCTTCTACCTGCTGCCGCCCGTGTACGGCGCCCTGGGGCGGCTCTACGCGGCCGACCTCATCGCGACCGGCCAGACCGACGCGGTGGTGCTCGAGCTGCCGTCGCGGATGATCGCCGGAGTCGGTGGCGAGCTGCTCTCCGCCCTCACCGCGGCCGGCGCCTTCGCCGCGTTCCTGTCCACCTCCTCCGGGCTGACCATCGCGGTGGCCGGAGTGATCAGCCAGGACGTGATGCGGCGCAGGTTCCGCGGCGTGCGTGCCTTCCAGGCCGGAGCGGTGGTGGCCGTCGCCGTCCCGCTGCTGCTCGCCGTCACGGCCGAGGGCGTCGGCGTGGCTCGGGCGGTCGGCCTCGCCTTCGCGGTCGCGGCCTCGACGTTCTGCCCCCTCCTCGTGCTGGGCATCTGGTGGCGCCGCCTCACCGACCTCGGCGCGATCGCCGGCCTGCTCGTGGGTGGACTGCTGTCCGGGTCGGCCGTGTTGGTGACGCTGCTCGAGGTCACTCCGGGCGGCTGGCTCGGGGCGGTCGTCGCGCAGCCGGCCGCCGTCAGCGTGCCCGCGGCGTTCGCTCACCATGCTGCTCGTCTCGTTGGCCACCCAGCACCGCCTGCCGTTGCACGTGGCGCGGACGATGGTCCGCCTGCACACCCCCGAAGCGGTCGAGCTCGACCGCGGGCCGATGCCGCTGCTCTGAGCGGACCGCTCGTCGCGCATCCTGCGCCGTACGTCGCAAAGTCGGTCCCGTTCGACGCCCGCCCGATCTCGACCCCTCCCGGTGCCGGAAACCCGCTCCTAGCGTGAGCGGCGTCACCTCACAGAAGGGGGCTCGCGCCATGGCCGAACCCAAGCAGGGCGTCTATCGAGATGACTCACACCCGCTGTACGAACACCTCCGCGACAGCGACGACTTCCAGGAGCTGCGCCACCGGTACCGCCGGTTCGCGATCCCGTGGACCGTGGCGTTCCTGGTCTGGTACCTGAGCTACGTCATCCTCTCGAACTGGGCGACCGGCTTCATGAGCATCAAGCTCTTCGGCAACATCAACGTGGCGCTCGTCTTCGGCCTCGCGCAGTTCGTCACCACGTTCCTCATCGCCTGGCTCTACTCCAAGCACGCCAGCGCCACCTCGACCCGCTCGCGGCACGGTTGCGCCACCGATTCGAGCAGGAGCGTGACTCATGAGCCAGCAAGCCCTCACCACCACGCTGTTCCTCAGCGTCGTCCTGCTCACGGTCGGCATCACGGTGTGGGCCAGTCGGCAGACCAAGACGGCCACCGACTACTACTCCGGCGGCCGGTCGTTCTCCGGGTTCCAGAACGGTCTCGCGATCGGCGGCGACTACATGTCGGCCGCCTCGTTCCTGGGCATCTCCGGAGCGATCGCGCTCTACGGGTACGACGGCTTCCTGTACTCGATCGGGTTCCTCGTCGCCTGGCTCGTCGCCCTGCTGCTCGTCGCCGAGATGCTCCGGAACGCCGGCCGCTACACGATGGCCGACCAGCTGGCCTTCCGGATGCGGCAGCGCCAGGTCCGTACGGCGGCGTCGATGTCGACGGTCGTCGTCTCGATCTTCTACCTGCTGGCCCAGATGGTGGGCGCGGGCGCCCTGGTCGCGCTGCTGCTCGGGCGTCGACGACCAGCTGATCAAGAACACGGTGATCGTCGGCGTCGGCGTGCTGATGATCTTCTACGTCACCGTCGGCGGCATGAAGGGCACCACCTGGGTGCAGATCGTGAAGGCCGTCCTGCTGATGGCCGGCTCGATCCTGATCACGATCCTGGTGCTGGCGAAGTTCAACTTCAACCTGTCCACGCTGCTCGGCGCAGCTGCCGAGAAGTCCGGCAAGGGCCAGGCGTTCCTCGAGCCCGGACTCCAGTTCGGGGCGACCCTGACGTCGCAGATCGACTTCGTGTCGCTGGCCCTGGCCCTGGTGCTCGGCACGGCGGGTCTGCCGCACATCCTGATCCGCTTCTACACCGTCCCGACGGCTCAGGACGCCCGCAAGTCCGTGCTCTGGGCGATCGGGTTGATCGGCGGTTTCTACCTGATGACGCTGGTGCTCGGCTTCGGCGCAGCCGCACTGCTGGACACCGGCGAGGACAGCGCGGTGGCTCGCCAGCGGCGGAAACCTCGCTTCACCACTGCTGGCCGAGGCCGTGGGCGGTGGCGCCGGGCTCGACCGGCGGCGCAGTACTGCTGGCGCTGATCTCCGCGGTCGCCTTCGCGACCATCCTCGCGGTGGTCGCCGGGCTGACGCTCGCATCGTCGTCCTCGGTGGCACACGACCTGTACAAGGGCGTGTTCAAGAAGGACCAGCCGGTCACGGAGAAGGAGGAGGTCAGGGTCGCCCGGGTCGCCGCGCTGCTGATCGGCGCGGTCTCGATCGCCCTGGCCATCCCGGCGCAGTCGCTGAACATCGCGTTCCTGGTGGCCCTGGCCTTCGCGGTCGCCGCCTCGGCGAACCTGCCGGCGATCATCTTCAACATGTTCTGGCGCGCGGTTCAACACCCGCGGCGCCACCTGGAGCATCTACGGCGGCCTGCTCTCGGCCGTCGGCCTGGTGTTCTTCTCGCCCGTCGTCTCGGGCGAGGCCGGCATGGTCACGAGCATGGACTGGTCGTGGTTCCCGCTGAAGAACCCGGGCATCGTGTCGATCCCGCTCGGCTTCCTGTTCGGGTACCTCGGCACCATCTCCACCCGGGAGACCGCACGCCGAGGAGTTCTACACCGAGCTCGAGGTGCGCGCCCTGACCGGGGCGGGCGCCGAAGGCGCCTCGGAGCACTGAGCCGTACAGCACGTCCGTCGGCGCTCGCGCGGCCCTCCGTCGAGGGTCGTGCGGGCGCCGACACCGGGGTAGGTTGCGAGCCAGGACAGCCGCACCGCCGCAGTTCGAGATCTTGCTTATCCGTGAGGAGACATTCGTGACCGACGAGACCCTGTCCAACCTGATGCACGAGGAGCGACGGTTCGAGCCCCCGGCGGAGCTCGCCTCCCGCGCCAACGTGACCGCCGACTGGTACGACAAGGCGCGCGAGGACCGGCTCGGCTTCTGGGAGGAGCAGGCCGACCGCCTCGACTGGTCGCAGCGGTGGGACCGCGTCCTGGACTGGGACGACCCGCCGTTCGCCAAGTGGTTCGTCGGCGGCAAGCTCAACGCGTCGGTGAACTGCGTCGACCGGCACGTCGAGGCCGGCAAGGGCGACAAGGTCGCGTTGCACTGGGTCGGCGAGCCCGAGGACGACACCCGCACGATCACCTACGCCGACCTGCAGGCCGAGGTCTGCAAGGCCGCGAACGCGCTGACCGACCTCGGCGTCCAGGCCGGCGACCGGGTCGCGATCTACATGCCGATGATCCCCGAGACGGTCTTCACGATGCTGGCCTGCGCCCGCATCGGCGCCCCGCACACCGTCGTGTTCGGCGGCTTCTCCGCCGACGCGCTGGCCCGCCGGATCAAGGACTGCGAGGCCCACGTCGTGGTCACCGCCGACGGCGGCTACCGCCGCGGCGCTCGGCGTCGGCCCTCAAGCCGGCCGTCGACGAGGCCGTGGCCAAGAGCGGCGACGTGGTCCGCAAGGTGCTCGTCGTACGCCGGACCGGGCAGGACGTCGCCTGGGACGACAGCCGCGACGTGTGGTGGCACGACGCCGTCGAGACGGCCTCGGCCGAGCACACTCCCGAGGCCTTCGACTCCGAGCACCCGCTCTACGTCATGTACACCTCCGGCACCACCGGCAAGCCCAAGGGCATCCTGCACACGACCGGCGGCTACCTGGTCGGCTCCGCGTACACGCACTGGGCGGTCTTCGACCTCAAGCCGGAGACCGACGTCTACTGGTGCACCGCCGACATCGGCTGGGTCACCGGGCACAGCTACATGGTCTACGGCCCGCTCGCCAACGGCGCGACCTCGGTGATGTACGAGGGCACCCCCGACAGCCCGCACAAGGGCCGCTGGTGGGAGATCGTCGAGAAGTACGGCGTCACCATCTTCTACACCGCGCCGACCGCGATCCGCACGTTCATGAAGTGGGGCAGCGACATCCCGGAGAAGTTCGACCTCTCCAGCCTGCGCGTGCTCGGCTCGGTCGGCGAGCCGATCAACCCCGAGGCCTACATCTGGTACCGCGAGACGATCGGCGCCGGGCAAGGTCCCGGTCGTCGACACCTGGTGGCAGACCGAGACCGGCGCGATCATGATCAGCCCGCTGCCCGGGGTCACCGCACGGCAAGCCCGGGTCGGCGATGACCGCGATCCCCGGCGTGGAGGCCGACGTGGTCAACGACGAGGGCGTGCCGGTGCCCGAACGGGCACGGCGGCTACCTCGTCCTCACCGAGCCGTGGCCCGCGATGCTGCGCACCCTGTGGGGCGACGACGAGCGGTTCAAGGAGACGTACTGGTCGCGCTTCCAGAAGCAGGGCTACTACTTCGCCGGCGACGGGGCGAAGAAGGACGAGGACGGCGACATCTGGCTGCTCGGCCGCGTCGACGACGTCATGAACGTCTCCGGCCACCGGCTCTCCACCACGGAGATCGAGTCGGCGCTGGTGTCGCACCCGAAGGTGGCCGAGGCTGCCGTCGTCGGGGCGGCCGACGAGACCACCGGCCAGGCGGTCTGCGCGTTCGTGATCCTCCGCGAGGAGGCGGGTGACGGCGGCGCTGACATCGTCGAGGACCTGCGCAAGCACGTCGCCGCCGAGATCGGCGCGATCGCCAAGCCGCGCCAGGTGATGATCGTCCCCGAGCTGCCGAAGACGCGTTCGGGCAAGATCATGCGGCGGCTGCTCAAGGACGTCGCCGAGAAGCGCGAGGTGGGCGACGTGACCACCCTCGCCGACTCGACGGTGATGGACCTGATCTCGCACAACCTCCAGAGCCCCTCGGCGGCTGCTGAGGAGTAGCGGTTCGGCGCCGACGACAACCGCCGACGACCGCCCACTAGACTGACGCCCGGAACCACTGGTGTGCCGGGAAGTCTGGTCGGCGGTCGTTGTCGTCATCCCCTAAGGAACTCATGGCTACCCAGAAGCGTCGACAGATCTTTCCCACCTCCACGGGGGGCGATGCGACGTTCGTCGGCGAGCTGCTCCGCAAGGAGACGGTCGGTGGGACCATCGTGCTGCTCGCCGCCGTCATCGCGGTCGTGTGGGCCAACTCCCCGCTGGGCGACCTGTACCAGGACGTCCGCCACTTCCAGCTCGGCCCGCTGGACGTCGAGCACTGGGCAGCGGACGGCGCCCTGACGCTGTTCTTCTACATCGCGGGCCTCGAGCTCAAGCGTGAGTTCCTGGTCGGATCGCTGAGCAAGCCGGCCGACGCCCTGGTTCCGATCGTTGCCGCGCTGTGCGGCGTCGCCGTACCGGCGTTGATCTTCACCGCGGTCAACCTGAACGGCGGCGACCTCCGCGGCTGGGCGATCCCGGCCGCGACCGACATCGCCTTCGCGCTCGCCGTCCTGGCGGTGGTCGGGTCATCCCTGCCACAACAGCTGCGCGCGTTCCTGCTCACGCTGGCGATCGTCGACGACCTGATCGTCATCCTGATCATCGCGCTGTTCTACACGTCCGACCTGAGCATCACCCCGCTGATGATCTCGGTGGCCCTGCTCGGCGTCTTCGCGCTCCTGCAGAAGGTCCGCGGTGAGTCCTGGCTCTGGTACGTGCCCCTGGCCCTGGCCATCTGGTGGTTCATGCACGAGAGCGGGATTCACGCGACGATCGCCGGCGTCGCCATGGGCCTGCTCACCCGGGTTCGCCTCGACCCCGGCGAGAAGGCGTCCCCGGCCGAGCGGCTCGAGCACACGCTGACGCCGCTGTCCGCTGGAGTCGCCGTCCCCTTCTTCGCTCTGATGTCGGCCGGAGTCGTCATCAGCGGTGGCGCCGACCTGTTGTCGGACCCGATCGTGATCGGCGTCGTCCTGGGGCTCGTGGTCGGCAAGCCCATCGGCGTCCTCGGTGGGGCCTACCTCGTCACCCGGGTAACCCATGCCGACCTCAGCGACGAGGTGTCGTGGCGTGACATCACCGGCCTCGCGTTCCTCGCCGGCGTCGGGTTCACCGTGGCCCTGCTGGTGGCCGACCTGTCGTACGGACGCGAGGAGTCCGAGGCGGCGAAGACCGCCGTGCTCGCCGGTTCCCTGCTGGCCGCGCTGCTGGCGGGTGTGATCCTGCGTCGCCGCAATGCAGTTCACCGCAACGCGTGAATCCGGGCAAGCCGGGTAATGTCAGCAACCGAAGGGAGCCATCCATGACGAGCAACGCCCCGTCCGCCCGCCCGCAATCGACAGCCCCCTCCCCGGAGGACCCTACGATCGGCCGCCTGGTCGCCGACGCCAGCCGGGACATCTCCAGCCTGCTGCACAACGAGATCGAGCTCGCGAAGTCCGAGCTCAAGGTCAGCGTCAAGAACGGCGGTACCGGCGCGGGACTGTTCGCCGGAGCGGCGTTCTTCGCGCTGCTCGGCATCATCATGCTCTCGGTGGCGTTCGCCTACTTCGTGTCCATGACCGGTCTGCACCTGGCCTGGAGCTACCTCATCGTCTTCGGTGCCTACCTGCTGTTCGCGGGGCTGCTCGGGTTCCTCGGGCTGAAGAAGGTCAAGCAGGTCCGCGGCCCCGAGCGCGCCATCCAGCAGGCACAGGAGACCAAGTCCCTGCTGTCGCGGCACTGACCTCCGCCGCCGCCAGCCATGACGCGACTGGGTGACGTCGCCCGGTCCGTGGAGCTCCCCGGGCCGTGGGAGCACCGGTACGTCGCCGCGAACGGCGCCAGGTTCCACGTCGCCGAGTCGACGCCTGCCAACCCGGGCGCGCCGCTGGTTGTGCTGCTGCACGGGTTCCCCGAGTTCTGGTGGACCTGGCGTGCTCAGCTGCCGGCGCTTGCGGACGCCGGCTTCCGGGCCGTGGCCATGGACCTGCGCGGCTACGGCGGCTCGGACAAGACGCCCAACGGCTACGACCCGGTCACCCTCGCGCGTGACGTCGCCGGGGTCATCAAAGCTCTCGGCGAGCGGCAGGCTGTGGTCGTCGGTCATGGCTGGGGCGGGTACGTCGCCTGGGCGGCGGCCGTGCTGCACCCGCGCGAGGTCTCGGCCGTCGCGGCCATCTCCGCCCCGCACCCCGCAACGATGCTCGCCGCGGTGCGTGGAGTGCACCGCGTGCACCGCGTCGGAGCGCTCCGTCACGTGCTCGCCATGCAGGTGCCGTGGCGTCCCGAACGCCAGCTCGCCGACCCCGCCAGCGGATTCCTGCGCAGCCACCTCGTGGGCTGGGCAGCGCCGGGGTCGGCGTTCCCCCCGGACGACGTCGTCCAGGCGTACCAGTCGGCCATCTCGCTCTGGCCGGCGTCCCACTGCGCCCTGGAGTACCACCGCTGGCTGGTGCGCTCTCGGCTGCGCCCTGATGGCCGGCGGTTCAACCGGCTCATCGCCGCCCCCGTCGCGCAGCCCGTGCTCGCCGTACTCGGTGCCGAGGACCCCGCGCTGCCCCGGCACTCCCTCGAGGACTCGCGACGCCACGTGGTCGGCCCCATCACCGAACGCGTGCTGCCCGGGGTCGGGCACTTCCCGCCCGAGGAGGCTCCCCAGGCCTTCAACGAGGCACTGCTCGGCTGGCTCGAAGCCCTCTGACGGGCCGGCGCGCTAGGCGCAGCGGCCGGTCGAGACCTCGCGGTCGGAGGTGACGCCCTTGGCGGCGCTGTCGCGGACCTGGTCCGAGGTCAGGGCGTAGCCGGTGTCGCGGTCGGTCACCGACGCCGCGAAGATCACGCCGAGCACCTCGCCGTCGTTGGACACCAGCGGCCCGCCCGAGTTGCCGGGCCGGACCAGCGACCGCAGCGCGAACACCTCGCGGATCACGGTGCCGTTGCCGTAGATGTCGGGGCTGCGCAGTCGCTGCTTGCTCCGGATCCGGGCAGCCTGGACGTCGTACGGGCCGTCCTGCGGGTAGCCGAGCACCGCGCCGGGCTGCTGCTCCTTGCCGGCGTTGTCGAACCGGAGGAACGGCCTGTTCAGCCCGTCGACGGCCAGCACGGCCACGTCGAGGTCCTCGTTGTAGTAGACGACCGTGGCGGGCACCTCGCTGTCGCCGACGATGACGGCGGGATCGTCGACGCCCGCGACGACGTGCGCGTTGGTCATCACGCGGGTCGGCGAGTACAGGAAGCCGGTGCCCTCGACGCCGCGGTTGCAGGAGTTCTCGCCGCGGATCTTGAGCACGCTGGCCGCCGCGGCGCGTACGTCGGGGTCGCGGCCGATCTTGCCCGGCGGCGGGCCCACCTCGATGATCCGCTCGGGCGCGAACGGCTCGAGGTAGCGCGGGAAGAAGCTCGAGCCCACGACATCGTTGAACGAGTCGAGCGCCGTCACCGCCCGGGCCGGCATCACGTCGTCCACGCGGCTCAGCACCGCCGACTCGCGGACCTGCTTGCCCACCCACGGAAGGCTCGACCCGCTGACGGCCACGCCCAGCGCCCAGGAGACGACCAGGACCGCGACCATGCTCAGTGCGGCACCGCCCACAGCGTCGAGGGCGCGCACCGGCTGCCACTTGATCCGGTCGCGGATGCGCGCGCCGGCGTACTGCAGGATCGCCTGGCCGAACGAAGCGCAGACCAGCACCACGAACAGCGCCGCCAACGACACCCAGAGCGCGGGCGCGGCGTCACCGAGGAGCTGCGGGGCGAGCCAGATGCCGAGCAGCCCGCCGAGCAGCAGGCCACCGGTCGCGAAGGCGCCCGAGATGAACCCCTGCCAGTAGCCGGAGACGGCATAGGCCAGCACGAGGACGAGCAGCAACCAGTCGAGCATGTTCACCCAGGCATCCTCACTGCTCTCGGAAGTTCGTGTTCGGCCGGGGAGCAGGTCCAGCCTCATCGGGAAGGGCAAGCATATGGTCGGGGAGGTCACGCATCGCGTCGGCGTCCCAGTGGCGGGTCCAGCCCACGAAGTCGAACAGCCTGCTGATGATCCCGGCGGTGAAGCCCCAGAGGATCAGCTCCTTCTCCTCGCCGATCAGGAACCCTGGTCCCACCCATCCGGAGGGATGGCGCACCGAGACGCGGTGCAGCGGGTCGAGAAGCTCCTCGATCGGCACCCGGTAGACGGCGTGCACCTCACGCGGGTCGACCACGCTCACCGAGGACTCGACCCGCCACCAGCCGAGCACCGGGGTGACGGCGAAGTTGCTGGGCGGCAGCCACAGCTGGGGCAGCGAGGCGAAGACGTGCACCCCGGACGGGTCGAGGCCGGTCTCCTCCTCGGCCTCGCGCAGCGCTGCGGCCTCCGGGGTCGGATCGGTGGGGTCGACGGATCCGCCTGGGAAGGACACCTGGCCGGGGTGCGAGCGCATGTCGTGCGCTCGCTCGGTCAGCAGCAGGTCGGGGCCCGCCGGCCCCTCGCCGAAGAGCATCAGCACCGCGCCCTCGCGGGTGCCGGACCCCGCGGGCGGGACGAACCGGGTCAGCTCGTCGACGGTGATCTCGACCGCACCGCGACGCACCGGCTCCAGCCAGGCAGGCAGGTCGGCGGACTCGTCGGGCACGGATCGAGACTACCCAGCGAATCAGAGGGTGATGCCGAGGTGTTCGCGGACCAGACCGGTGAGGTCGTCGTACGAGCGGACGACGGTGTACTCCACCTGGGTCACGCGGCCGTCGGCGTCAACGAAGACGACCCCCGGCAGGCCACGCACCCGGAGCGGCGCGCGCAGCCGCCCCTGCGGGTCGGCGAGCAGCGGGAACGTGACGCCGGTCAGCTCGGCGAGCGCGAGGGCTCCCCCGGGCTGGGTGTCGAGGTAGTCGATGCCGAGGACGCGCAGCTCTCCGGCTCCCTCCTCGTGCAGCCGTTGGTAGAAGGGGAGCTCCTCGCGGCACGGCTCGCACCACTGGGCCAGGAGGTTGACGACCAGCGGTCCGCGCAACGTGCTGAGGTCCACCGCGGGCCCGCCCCCGAGACACGGCAGCGTGATGTCGGGCAGCCCTTCTGTGGCCGGGGCCTTCGCCGTGCCTGGCCGACAGGGCTCGATCCCGATCCGCGCCTTCTGTTCGCGCAGCTCCGGGGTGTCGACGTCGACGTTGCTGCTCATCATCGCGCCGGGGTTGGGGTCGGCGTCGGGAGCCGTTCCGGCGCAGCCTGCGACCAGCAGCAGTGCCGCGGCCAGGGCGGTCCGCCTCATGCGCGGCCTTCGGTCTTGACCAGCTTGGCGGCCGCGACGGGGTCGACCGGCCCCTCGCCGTACGCCGGGCACCAGCGTGCAACCGGGCACGCGCCGCACGCGGGGTTGCGGGCGTGGCAGACCCGGCGCCCGTGCCAGATCAGGTGATGCGACAGCATCGTCCAGTCCTTCTTGGGGAACAGCGCCCCGACGGCGTGCTCGGCCTTCACCGGGTCGGTCTCGTCGGTGAACCCGAACCGGCGCGCGAGCCGGCCGAAGTGGGTGTCGACGGTGATCCCCGGGACGCCGAAGGCGTTGCCCAGCACGACGTTCGCGGTCTTGCGCCCGACGCCGGGAAGCGTGACGAGGTCGGCGAGCTTGGCGGGAACCTCGCCGTCGTACCGCTCGACCAGGGCCTGCGACAGCTTCAGCAGCGACTCGGTCTTGGCGCGGAAGAAGCCGGTCGGCTGGATGATCTGCTCGAGCCGCTCGCGGTCGGCGGCAGCCATGGCGGGGGCGTCGGGGTAGGCCGCGAAGAGCGCTGGCCGGACGGCGTTGACCCGTCGGTCGGTCGTCTGTGCCGACAGCACCGTCACCACGAGAAGCTCGAAGGGGTTGTCGAAATCGAGCTCGCACTTCGCGTCCGGGTAGGTCTCCGCCAGCACCCGGTTGATCTTGCGGGCGCGGCGAACCAGCCGGGAGTCGGGAGGAGTGTCGGGCACGGGTACCAGCCTAAAGGGGACCTTCATGGCACCCTGACGGGGTAATGCGCCACACTGTGACCTGAATAACCGCCGAGCATCCGGCAAGGCGTTGACGAGGAGGACATCCCGTGGACAATGACGTGCTGCGCCAGGCACCGCTGTTCAGTGCCCTGGACGACGAGGCGGCGACCGCGCTGCGTGCGTCGATGGCGGAGTCCCGGCTGCGCCGTGGCGAGGTGTTGTTCCACGAGGGCGACGAGGGCGACAAGCTCTACGTCGTCACCGACGGCAAGGTGAAGCTGGGCCGCACGTCGTCCGACGGCCGCGAGAACCTGCTGGCGATCCTCGGCCCCGGTCAGATGTTCGGCGAGCTGTCGCTGTTCGACCCGGGCCCGCGCTCGGCCACCGTCACCGCCGTGACCGACACGTCGTTCTCGTCGCTGTCGCACGAGGACCTGCTGCGCTGGCTCGATGGTCGTCCGGCCGTCGCCCGCGGGCTGCTGAGCCAGCTCGCCGGCCGGCTGCGCAAGGCCAACGACGTCGTCGCCGACCTGGTGTTCTCCGACGTCCCGGGTCGTGTCGCGAAGGCGCTGCTCGACCTCGCCGACCGCTTCGGCCGTACCGCCGATGACGGCGTGCACGTGCACCACGACCTCACGCAGGAGGAGCTCGCCCAGCTGGTCGGCGCCTCTCGCGAGACCGTCAACAAGGCGCTCGCCGACTTCGCCTCGCGCGGATGGCTGCGCCTGGAGCCGCGTTCCGTCGTGATCATGGACATCGAGCGCCTCTCCCGCCGCGCCCGCTAACCCCTCACCCCTCCCCGCACTCACCCCCCCGTTGAGTGCGGGGTAATTCCCCGTTGAGTGCTGGGTTGTTTGCCCTTAGGCAGCGATCCGCAGCGCATCACGGACTTCATAGAGCCAGCGGTCGATGGCACTCGGCGAGAACGAGTCGCGGTCCAGAACGATGACCGTCCACCCTTGGTCGCGCAGCCAAGCGCGCCGTCGTTCGTCGGCGGCGCGCTGCTCTGCTCCCTCGTGGAACTCGCGGCCGTCGTACTCCACGGCCACCCGGGCGTGCGGGTAGGCGAGGTCGAGTCGGTACGTCGGGTGGCCGTCGATGCACACCCAGTGCTGCGGCACCGGGACCGGCAGGCCGGCGTCGACGATCTCGAGACGGGTCCACGACTCGGGCGGTGACTCGGCTCGCGGATCCGCCAACGGGATCAGCTGCCGCAGCTGTACGACGCCACGCCGGCGGAAGTAGCGCGGCAGCATGCGCCGCATCTCGGCGTGGGTCAGGCCGTGCTCTCGCATGAAGGCGTCGAGAGCTGCCAACGCCCGTCGGCGTGACAGTTTGCAGCCCAGGTCCATCGCCGTGCGCAGTGGCGTCGTGACGCGGACACCGTCGAGCGTCCAGATGTCCTCAGGTCGCAGGTCGCGCTGGCCGCCACCGCATTCGGGGCGTGCCGTCCGCGCGTGGCCCCGCAAGGTGTAGCTGTCGAGCGGCGGCATCACGTCGAGGTCGCGGTAGTGGCGAACGTCGACGCCGTAGATCCAGGCAGCCGTCCGATCACACACCACGGCGTGCGGACTGAGGACGCGCGCAGCGGCGGCCACCCGGAGCTCGATCGAGTCGGGGCAGTCGGCCGCCACGTACACGCCGTGCAGCACTCGCCTGACCTGATGATTCCTGACCGCCTCGTCGAGACGTTTTCGAGTCACGCCGGCCGCTCGGGCCTCGGACCAGGTGAACGGTGATCGTGTGAAGTCGCCGAGCCAGAGCATCGAGCCACGGTGCACGGGTTTGCCGACCCGGCGGCCTCACACGTGCACGGGTGTGGACGCCGAGCGCCGAGACCGAGCCGGGTACGACATCCGGCGACCGAGACGCTGTCGCCGGAAATACCCCGGCACTCGGCGGCGAGTTTCCCAACACTCAGCGGGAACTTCGGCCGCACTCGGCGGGGACTTTCCCAACACTCAACGGGGTGGGTGGAGGTAGTCGAGCTGGGCTCGGACACTGAGCTCGGCAGCGCCCCAGAGCACCGGGTCGACGTCGACGTACACCCGTTCGACCACCCGGCGAGCCAGGTCGTCGACGGTTGTCGCGCGGTCGTCCGCGGTTAGCACGGAGGGGTCGGCCGTGAGCTCCTCCACCGCGGCACGCACCTGCTCGAGGCGGTCGGCCCGGTGGGCCAGGTAGTGGTCGAGGGCCGCCAGCGCGTCGCCGATCACCGGCCCGTGCCCCGGCCACACCTCGACGGCGTCCCGCGCCTCGGCGAGCGCACGTAGTCGGTGCAGCGAGTCGAGGTAGGCGCCGAGCTTGCCGTCCGGGTGCGCGACCACCGTCGTCCCGCGCCCCAGCACCGTGTCGCCGGTCAGCACCGCCCGCTCGGCAGGCACCAGGAACGACAGCGAGTCCGAGGTGTGCCCCGGCGTCGCCACGACCCGGATCTCCAGCCCGTCGACCTCGACCACGTCCCCGTCGCCCAGCCCCTCGTCACCGAGCCGGTGCACCGGGTCGAGAGCGCGCACCCCGCAGCGCATCCGCTCGGCGAACGACCGCGCGGCCTCCGAGTGGTCGAGGTGGCCGTGGGTCAGGAGTACGGCGGCCACGTCGCCGGCGACCTCCGCCACCGCGTCGAGGTGCTCGACGATGTCGGGCCCGGGATCGACCACGACCGACCGCCGGGCACCAGGCTCGCGCAGCACCCAGGTGTTGGTGCCGTCGAGCGTCATCATGTTCGCGTTCGGCGCGAGCACGCAGCGCGCCCGCTCACCGAAGCTGCCCCCGGTCCAGCCGGGTTGCGGGGGCAGTTCTGGTGAGCGTGCGCTCATGACCGCAGCTGCGCCCCGACGTCGCGCCCCAGCTCGACCAGCCGGTCCGGGATCGACAGGAAGGCCCCGTCGCCCTCCCGCACGGCGATCGGCTCCACCGGCGCCAGGTCACGCCCCGCGGTGGCGGCCAGGACGTCGGCCGGGTCGCCGTACCCGAAGACCTCCATGCACGTGCAGTACGTCGGCGGCAGCATCAACATCTGCTTGTCGTCGACCGCCCGGATCGCGTCGCGCACCGGCATCCACAACACCTTGTCGGACTCCGTCGACACGTCGCGGGTGACCTGGCCGTCAGGCATCTCGGCGACGAAGAACCGCGTGTAGTACCGCCGCGGCTCGAACACCGGCGTGACCCACGAGCCCCACAGCTTCAACAGGTCGGTGCGGAGCTTCAGGCCACGCCGGTCGAGGAACGACGTGAACGACAGCTCCCGCGCCTCGAGGGCGGCACGGTCGGCCTCCCAGTCGGCGCCGGTCGTGTCGGACACCACCGACTCCTCGGTCGGCCCCGCCAGCAGTACGCCGGACTCCTCGAACGTCTCCCGCACCGCGGCGCACACCAACGCCCTGGCCAACGGCTCGTCGACCTCCAGGCGAGCCGCCCACTCGGCCGCCGACGGACCGACCCAGGCGATCTCGTGGTCGAAGTCGCGCGGGTCGACGCCACCGCCGGGGAAGACGCACATGCCCGCGGCGAACGCCATGTCGACGTGCCGCCGCAGCAGGTAGACCTCCAGCGAGCCCGGCGCCCCGTCACCGCTGCGCAGCAGTACGACGGTCGACGCGTGCTTCGGCTCGGCCGGGGCGCGGGTCCCCTCCGCGAACGCCAGCGCGTGCTCGACCAGGTGGTCGGGGAGCCGGACCGACGGATCCATCAGACCTCGACGAGCAGCTCGACCTCGACCGGCGCGTCGAGCGGCAGCACCGGGACGCCGACGGCGGACCGTGCGTGCTGTCCGGCCTCGCCGAAGACGTTGCCGAACAGCTCGGACGCGCCGTTGGCCACACCCGGCTGGCCGGTGAAGTCCGGCGTCGAGGCCACGAAGACGACGACCTTGACGATCCGCTTCACCTGCGACAGGTCACCGAGCTCGGCGTTCACGGCGGCGATCGCGTTGAGCGCGCACTGCTTCGCGCACTCGACGGCCTCTTCGACCGTGACCTCGCCGCCGACCTTGCCGGTGGTGATCAGCTCGCCGTCACGCATCGGCAGCTGGCCGGACGTGAAGATGTAGTTGCCCGTGCGCACGGCCGGGATGTACGACGCAACCGGCTTGGCCACCTCGGGGACGCTCAGGCCCAGCTCGGCGAGGCGCTCCTCCGGGGTCAGCGAACCCGCGGTCACTGGACGGGCCGCTTGAAGTAGGCGACGAGGTTCTCGGGGTTCATCCCCGGCACGATCTGCACGAGCTCCCAGCCGTCCTGACCGAAGTTGTCGAGGATCTGCTTGGTGGCGTGCACGAGCACCGGAGCCGTGAGGTATTCCCATTTCGTCATGGCCGCGAGCCTAGCCGCTACGGTGACGCCGTGGATCCCCGGGAAGTGCTCACCCGCGACGCCGCCCCGCCCGACGCGGTGGTGCGGTACGCCGACCACGAGGACGGCGTCGTCGATCTCTACCTGCCCCCGGGATCCGGGCCGCACCCGTTGGTGGTGCTGATCCACGGTGGCTTCTGGATGCAGGAGTACGACCGCCGCCACACGCGCCCGCTGAGCAACGCGCTCAAGGCCGAGGGGTACTGCGTGGCCATCCCCGAGTACCGGAGGGTCGGTGGTGGCGGCGGCTGGCCGGCGACGGTCGACGACGTCGACGCAGCCGTGGCGGCGATCCCCGGCCTGGTGGCGAGCCTCGGCATCACGACCGACCGCACGTCGTACGTCGGGCACTCGGCCGGCGGGCACCTGGTGCTGTGGCTCGCCGACCAGCCGCACCCCGTCGACCGGGTCGTCGCTCTGGCCCCGGTCGGCGACCTGCGCGCCGGGTTCCGCGACGGGCTCGGGGACGACGCCGTACGAGCACTGCTC
Source organism: uncultured Actinomycetota bacterium (assembly GCA_963768905.1). GTDB lineage: Bacteria > Actinomycetota > Actinomycetes > Propionibacteriales > Nocardioidaceae > Nocardioides_B. The sequence goes on from CAVYJQ010000005.1 coordinate 963,481, forward strand.
GGCGGCAGCCCGGAGGAGGTGCCCGAGCGGTACGACGAGGCCGATCCCAACACGAGGCTCAGCACGAAGACGCCGTGCACGATCGTGATCCTGCACGGGAGCGAGGACAAGCAGGTCCCCGTCGCCAACAGCGAGGGTCTCGCGGCCCGGCACCCCGAGGTCGACCTGCGGATCCTGGACGGCATCGAGCACTACGGCGTGATCGACCCGCAGTCCGCAGCGTGGCCGGTGCTGCTCGACGCGCTGGCCTGACCCGGCAGACTGCTCCCATGACCACCCCCCGCAGCATCGCCGTCGTGGGTGCCGGCCCGGCCGGGACCGCCCTCGCAATCGGACTGCTGCGCAGCGGGCACACGGTCACCCTCGTCTCCGACCGCACCGCCGACCAGGTCCGTGCCGGCAACGTGATGTCGAGCCAGATCACCTTCGAGTCGGCGCTGGAGACCGAGGCGGTCCTCGGGCTCAACGACCTGCTCCCCCACGCACCCGAGATCCGCGAGATGCAGTACGTCGGCCAGCGGTCCGACGGCGCGGTCGCGACGTTCCGGAGCAAGCTGCCGACCGCGGCGCGCTCGATCGACCAGCGCGTCCGGATCCCGCTGCTTCTCGAGGAGGTGGAGCGACTGGGCGGCCGCATCCAGGTGCAGGCGGCCACGCCCGACGACCTCACCACGCTTGCGACCGACCACGAGCTCGTCGTCGTCTGCACCGGGCGCGGCGGCCTGGCCGAGCTGTTCGAGGTCGACGCCGACCGCACGCCGTACGCCGAGCCCCAGCGGGTCGCGGCGCTGACCTACCTGACCGGCGTCGAGCCCGGCGGCGAGTTCCGGTACCAGGCCGTCGACGGCGTGGGCGAGTGCTTCAGCTGCCCCGCGCTCACCGTGGGCGGCGAGTGCCGGATCGTCGTCGTCGAGGGCCTCCCCGGCGGGCCACTCGACTGCTGGGACGACGCGACCGGGCCGGCCGACCACCTCGCCCGGCTGCGTGAGGTGCTGACCGACCACTTCCCCGACGAGGCGAAGCGGCTGACCGACGACACCCGCCTCGCCGACGACCGCGCCTGGCTCACAGGCCGGTTCCGGCCGGTGGTCCGCCATCCGGTCGGCAGGCTGCCCGACGGGTCGGTGGTCCTCGGCATGGCGGACGTCGTGGTGCTCAACGACCCGGTCACCAGCCAGGGCGCCAACAACGCGATCAAGTCGGCCGCCTCCTACGTCGAGGCCGTGAACCGGGCGGACGGCCCGCTCGACGAGGCATGGATGCAGCGCACGTTCGACACCTTCTGGCGCGGCTGGGCGCGCTGGGCGACGACGTGGACCAACGCGTGGCTGAGCCCGTTCGAGCCGCACCAGTGGAGCGTCCTCGAGGCCGCGTCCGAGCATTCTGACCTCGGGCACCTGGTCGCGGCCGGCTTCGACGACGCGCGACTCTTCCACCCGTGGTGGTTCGACCGCGAGGAGGCCGCCGAGCTCGTCGAGCAGCACCGCACCGGCACGACGTCCCGCTTCGACGTTCTCGACCTCCGCCGGGCCCTCGGGCAGTACGCCACCGGGGTCACCGTGGTGACGACCGTCCACGACGGTCAGCAGTACGGGATGACGGCCAACTCGTTCACGTCGGTGTCGCTGAAGCCGCCGATCGTGCTGTGGGCCGCCGCGAAGACGTCCCCCTCGGTCGCCGCCTTCGAAAGCGCAGAGGCCTTCGTGGTCAACGTGCTGGCCTCCGACCAGCACCACCTGTCACGACAGTTCGCGACGTCGGGCACCGACAAGTTCGAAGGCGTCGCGATGGCCCGCGAGGACGCGCCGGTGCTCGCCGGCACCGTCGCGCACTTCGTCTGCCGTCGTACCCAACGCGTCGACGCGGGCGACCACGTCGTGTTCTTCGGCGAGGTCGAGGAGTACGGCGCGCCCGGGGGCGAGCCGCTCGTCTTCCACTCCGGGTTCTACCGGGTCGCGACGCGGCACCCCGAGCTGTAGCCGGGCTTCAGCCGGGCCTCAGCCAGCCCTAGACCAGCTCGGGCTCGGTCTTCTCCCGCACCTCGTCCTCGGTGACACCCGGCGCGAGCTCGACGAGCTTCAGCCCGTCCGGCGTCACGTCGATGACGGCGAGGTCGGTGATGATCCGCTGGACGACACCCTTGCCGGTGAACGGCAGCGAGCACTCGTTCACGATCTTGTACGTGCCGTCCTTGGCGACGTGCTCCATCAGCACGATGACCCGCTTGGCGCCGTGGACCAGGTCCATCGCGCCGCCCATGCCCTTCACCATCTTGCCGGGGATCATCCAGTTGGCGATGTCGCCGACAGCGGACACCTGCATCGCGCCCAGGATCGCGGCGTCGATCTTGCCGCCGCGGATCATCCCGAACGACGTCGCGGAGTCGAAGAACGACGCGCCCTTGCGCAGCGTCACGGTCTCCTTGCCGGCGTTGATCAGGTCCGGGTCCTCCTCGCCGTCGACGGGGTAGGCCCCGACGCCGAGGATCCCGTTCTCGGACTGCAGCACCAGCTCGACGTCGTCGTCGACGTAGTTCGGCACCAGGGTCGGCAGGCCGATGCCCAGGTTCACGTACGAGCCGTCGGTCAGCTCGGAGGCTGCACGTGCAGCCATCTCCTCACGAGTCCATGCCATCTCAGGACGCCCCTTCCGCGCGCGGCTGCACAGTCCGCTTCTCGATCCGCTTGTCCGCTGCCTGCTCCGGCGTCAGCGCGACGACCCGCTGCACGAAGACGCCGGGGGTGTGGACGTCGTCCGGGTCGATCTCGCCGGGGTCCACGAGGTGCTCGACCTCGGCGATCGTGACCCGTCCGCACATCGCGGCGAGCGGGTTGAAGTTGCGGGCCGACTGCCGGTAGACGAGGTTGCCGTGCCGGTCGCCCTTCCAGGCCCGCACCATCCCGAAGTCGGCGACGATCGCCTGCTCGAGCACGAACTCCTTGTCACCCTCGGCGGTGCTGAACGTGCGCACCTCCTTGGCCGGGGACGCGACCGTGACGTTGCCCTCGGTGTCGTAGCGCCAGGGCAGGCCTCCCTCGGCCACCTGGGTGCCGACTCCGGTTGCGGTGAAGAACGCCGGGATGCCGGTGCCGCCGGCACGCATCCGCTCGGCGAGGGTGCCCTGGGGCGTCAGCTCGACCTCGAGCTCGCCGTGGAGGTACTGCCGCGCGAACTCCTTGTTCTCGCCGACGTACGACGAGACCATCCGGCGCAGCCGGTGGTTCGACAGCAGGCGCCCGAGGCCCCACTCGTCGACTCCGCAGTTGTTCGACACTGCTTCGAGCTCGTCCGCGCCCTGCTCGAGCAGTGCCTCGATCAGCAGGGACGGAATGCCGCACAGCCCGAAGCCCCCCACCGCGATGGTCGAACCACTCGCGATGTCGGCCACGGCCTCGGCGGCACTGGCGACGACCTTGTCCACGAACGACCTCCTGAAGGTTGCGTCAAGGAGGCCACCCTAGCCACGCCCGGGCTTCGGCTGCCCTACTAGGCTCCGAGACGTGACGGACAACGGGAGCGGCAAGCAGCAAGGCGACTGGCCCGGCGTCCGCCTGCACGTGGTGACGGGCAAAGGCGGCACCGGCAAGACCACGGTTGCCGCCGCGTTGGCTCTCGCCCTCGCGAGCCGCGGCAAGCAGGTGCTCCTCTGCGAGGTCGAGGGTCGGCAAGGCATCGCTCAGCTGTTCGACGTACCCCCGCTCCCGTACGAGGAACGGCGGATCGCCAGCGGGCCGGACGACGGCGGCGACGTCTACGCGCTGGCGATCGAGCCCGAGGCCGCGCTGCTCGAGTACCTCGCGATGTACTACCGGCTCGGTCGGGCCGGCAAGGCGCTCGACCGGTTCGGGGTCATCGACTTCGCCACGACGATCGCGCCCGGCGTACGAGACGTCCTGCTCACCGGCAAGGTGTACGAGGCGGTGCACCGCAACAAGCGCGGCAAGAACTCCCGGCACTACGACGCGGTCGTGCTCGACGCGCCGCCGACGGGGCGCATCGCCCAGTTCCTCAACGTCAACAGCGAGCTGGCCGGGCTGGCCAAGGTGGGCCCAATCCGCAGCCAGGCCGACACGGTGATGACGCTGCTCCGCTCCGACCGGACCCGCGTGCACCTGGTGACGGTGCTCGAGGACATGCCGGTGCAGGAGACCGCCGACGGGATCGCCGAGCTGCACAAGGACGATCTGCTCGTCGGAGGGGTCGTGGTCAACCTCGTCCGCAACCAGGAGCTGGACGACGCCGAGCGCGACCAGCTGCTCACCGGCGATGTCCCGCGGCAGGAGCTCGAGGCCGATCTCGCCCGGGCAGGGGTCGAGGCCACTCCCCGGCTCGTCGACGGCCTGCTCCGCGAGGGACGCGACCATGCGGAGCGCCGGGCCCTCGAGGAGGAGCAGCGCGAGCGGATCGCCGAGCTCGAGCTCCCGACGTACGAGCTCCCCAGACTTCCCGACGGAATCGACCTCGGCGGGCTCTACGAGCTCGCCGCCGACCTGATCGACCAGGGGATGGCATGAGCGCACGAGCATCGAGCCGCGTCGGCCCGCTGGCCACGCACGCGGTCACCCCACCCGACCTCGACGTCGACGCGCTGCTGGCGGACCAGAGCACCAACATCATCGTCTGCTGCGGTTCGGGCGGGGTCGGCAAGACCACGACGTCGGCTGCCCTGGCGCTGCGGGCCGCCGAGCGCGGCCGGAAGGTGGTCGTGCTGACCATCGACCCGGCCCGCAGGCTGGCCCAGTCGATGGGGATCGAGGCGCTCGACAACATCCCGCGCCCGGTCCCGGGGGTGAACCCCGACAACGGCGGCTCGCTCGACGCGATGATGCTCGACATGAAGCGCACCTTCGACGAGGTGGTCGAGAGCCAGGCCACCCCCGAGAAGGCAGCCCAGATCCTGAGCAACCCGTTCTACATCGCCTTGTCGAGCTCGTTCGCCGGCACGCAGGAGTACATGGCGATGGAGAAGCTCGGCCAGCTCCACCGCGACGCGCAGCGCACCGGCCGATGGGACCTCGTGGTGGTCGACACCCCGCCGTCCCGCTCGGCGCTCGACTTCCTCGACGCCCCGGAGCGGCTCTCGAGCTTCCTCGACGGCCGGTTCATCCGGATCCTGCTCGCTCCCGCGCGCGGCCCGGCCAAGCTGATGACGGCGGGGCTCGGCGTGGTCACGAGCGCGCTGACCAAGATCCTGGGCGCACAGGTGCTCAAGGACATGTCGATGTTCGTGTCCGCGTTCGACACCCTGTTCGGGGGCTTTCGGCAGCGAGCCCAGCTCACGTTCGAGCTGCTGCAGGCGCCCGAGACGGCGTTCCTGGTGGTAGCGGCGCCGGAGCCCGACGCGCTGCGGGAGGCGGCGTTCTTCGTCGAACGCCTCAGCGAAGAGCGGATGCCGCTGGCGGGGCTCGTGGTCAACCGGGCGACGAGGCTGAACCTCGCGGGTGTCTCCGCCGAGCAGGCCCAGTCGGCCGCGGATCGCCTAGACGGCGTGACCGCCGGCCTCCTACGGCTGCATGCTGACCGCAGCCGCATCGTGGCGCGCGAGGCACGCCTTCGTCAGCGGTTCGCCGCGGCCCACCCGAAGGTGCCGACCGCCGTCGTGCCGGCCCTGTCGACCGACGTGCACGACCTCGACGGACTCCGGCTGGTCGGTGAACTCCTGACCGGGTGACCCGGTCAGGAGCGTCGTACAGGCGTTGCTCAGGCGGAGACGGCGGTTGCGTCGACGACGGTGACGGCGGCCTGGTGGTCGGCCATCGCGGTCTCGAGCAGCCGGCGCCACGAGCTGACGTTGGGCCGGCGACGGAGCAGGGCCCGACGCTCACGCTCGGTCATCCCACCCCAGACCCCCCACTCGATCTGGTTGTCCAGAGCCTCGGCCAGGCACTCCGTACGCACCGGACATCCGGCGCACATCTGCTTGGCCCGGTTCTGTGCGGCACCACGGACAAACAGCTCGTCCGGTCGCGCTTCGTTGCACAGAGCCTTGGTGGCCCAGTCCTCATTCCAGTTCATGCTCGGCTCCCATCCGAGACAGGCCTGCACTCCCAACAGGCTCAGCGAGTAACCCCAGCCACAAAAGTAAAGAACTGGAAAGCCGCGAAACAGACACAGAGGGAGCAACTTGGAGTAGTCCGAAATGACTAGTCCGCCCTGTCCGTTCGGTTCCCGACGGACCATGGGCGTGTAGTGGGGCGCCGGAGAAACACCCCGTACCCTGAGTGCATGTCAGCGCGTCGCACCGACCGGCTCAAGCCTGCCAGCATCCTCTCCCACCTCGGCGTGATGATCGCCGTTTCCGCCGTGATGGGCGTGCTGGTGGCCGGGCTCGCCGTGCCCTTTGCCGGCCTGGCAGGCGTCGGGGCCCGCAACGTCGCCCGCAGCATCGACAAGCTCCCGGCCGAGCTGGTGGCCGAGCCGCTGGCCCAGCGCACCCGCCTGATCAGCAAGGACGGCAAGCTGCTGGCCACCCTGTACGACGAGAACCGCGTGAACGTGCCGCTGTCGAAGGTGGCGCCGATCATGCGCAAGGCGATCATCTCGATCGAGGACTTCCGCTTCTACCAGCACGGCGCGCTCGACCTCCGCGGCACGCTCCGCGCGTTCGTGACCAACGAGGTGTCAGGCGAGACGGCCCAGGGCGGCTCCTCGATCACCCAGCAGATGGTCAAGATGACGCTGATCAACCAGGCCGACTCCGAGGAGGAGGAGCTCGCCGCCCAGGCCGACACCTACGAGCGGAAGATCCGCGAGCTGCGCTACGCGATCGCGTTCGAGGAGAAGTACTCCAAGGACTGGATCCTGGAGCGCTACCTCAACATCGCCTACTACGGCGACGGGGCGCACGGCATCGAGGCAGCGTCGCGGCACTACTTCTCGAAGCCGGCCAGCAAGCTGAAGCTGCACGAGGCGGCGATGCTCGCGGGCCTGGTCAAGAACCCGACCGGGTACGACCCGACCAACGACATGGAGCGCGCGCTCAACCGGCGCAACACCGTCATCGGCAAGATGCTCGAGCTCAACGTGATCTCGGCCTCCGAGGCCGAGAAGGCGAGCAACCGAGGCGCCGGTCTCAAGATCACGCCGGTGCGCAACGGCTGTGTCTCGTCGAAGGCGCCGTTCTTCTGCAACTACGCGCTCGAGTACCTCCGGGCCGACCCGGCCCTCGGCGAGACCGCCGCGGACCGCGAAGCTCTCCTGTACGGCGGCGGCCTGACGATCAAGACCACGGTCGACCTGCGGATGCAGCGAGCGACCGATGCCTCGGTCCGATCCCATGTCTTCCCGAAGGACCAGGCCATCGGTGGCTTGGCGAGCGTCGTGCCGGGCACGGGCGAGGTGCGGGCGCTGTCGCAGTCGCGTCCGATGGGCAACGACAAGCGCAAGGGTGAGACCTTCCTGAACTACGTCGTGCCCGCCGAGTACGGCGACGCCAACGGGTTCCAGGCCGGCTCGACGTTCAAGGTGTTCGTGCTCGCGGCGGCCATCAAGCAGGGCATCCCGCTGTCGACGACGATCGCGTCGCCGCAGACGATCAGCCTGAAGAACAACACCTTCAAGGCCTGCGACGGCCCGCTCGCCAGCACCGACACCTGGTCACCGGCGAACTCGACGGGTGCGGGGACGTTCAACCTCTACACCGGCACCCAGAAGTCGGTGAACACGTTCTTCGCCCAGCTCGAGCAGCGCACTGGCCTGTGCGCGCCGGTCACGCTGGCCCGCGACATGGGCATCGACGTCCCCGACCAGGACATCGTGCCGCCGTTCACGCTCGGCGTCACGGACACCGACCCGCTGACCATGGCCTCTGCGTACGCGACGTTCGCGGGCCGAGGCGTGCACTGCGCGCCGCGGCCGGTGACCGAGATCCGCAACAGCAGCGGCAAGACCATCGAGACCTACCCCGAGGAGTGCTCGCGGCTGATGCCCGCCTCGGTGGCCGACGCCGTCAACGACATCCTGCGCGGCGTCCAGGAGCCGGGCGGCTTCGGGTACGGCGCCGGGCTGGGGCTGAGCCAGCCGTCCGCCGGCAAGACCGGAACCATCAACGCGAACATGGCCGTCTGGTTCGTCGGCTACACCCCGAACCTGGCGACCGCGTCGATGATCGCCGGTGCGAACTCCAAGGGTGAGTGGGTCACCCTGAACGGTCAGACCGTGGGTGGCAGCTACATCAGCAGCGCGTTCGGATCAACGAATGCCGGCCCGATGTGGGGCGACGCCATGAAGGTGATCCAGAAGTGGCTGCCGGACGTCGACTTCAGCACCCCTGACCCGACGGCCATCCAAGGCCGCCTCGTCTCAGTGCCGTCCGTCGGCGGGATGAGCCCGTCCCAGGCTGCCGACGTGCTGCGCAGGGCCGGCCTCTCGCCGGTCGTGGGCTACCAGGTGGACAGCAGCTACGCCGCTGGCACGGTGGCCTTCCTGTCGCCCGGGTCGGGCACGCAGGTCGGCACCGGATCGACGGTGACGATGTACATCAGCGACGGCAGCCCCGCGGCCAGCGGTGGCGGTGGCGGCGGTGGCGGTGGCGGTGGCGGTGGCGGGAACGGCGACGGCCGAGGGAACAACGGGAACGGCAACGGCCGTGGGAACGGCGGCGGCCGGGACTAGCCGAGCTGGCGGCGTACCTCAGCCGAGACGACGCCGCCGTCCGCACGGCCCTTGATCTGCGACTGCAGCGCGCCCATCACTCGGCCCATTGCCTTCATGCCCTCGTCGGCGACGCCGAGCGAGACGATGGCCGAGGTGACCAGGTCGCGGATCTCCTCCTCGCTGAGCTGAGCCGGGAGGTAGTCGGCGAGCACGCCTGCCTCGGCGCGTTCCTTGTCGGCGCTCTCGACGCGTCCGGCGTTGTCGAACGCCTCGGCTGCCTCGCGACGCTTCTTGGCCTCGCTGCTGAGCACGGTGATGACGTCCTCATCGCTCAGCTCGCGGGCTTCCTTGCCGGCGACCTCGGCGTTCGTGATCGCGGTCAGCACCATCCGGAGCGTCGACGAGCGGAGCTCGTCGCGGGCCTTGATGGCGGTGGTCAGGTCGGTGCGGAGGCGGTCCTTGAGGTCACTCACGCGGCTCATTCTGGCAGGCTCGGGCGGAACCGAGCCGCGCGCACCCGTGTGGCAACCTTGGCGCATGCGACGTGCACTGGCCCTGGGCGCCCTCGGCGGAGCGGCCGGCCTCGCCTACGCCGCTGCCGTCGAGGTCCGCTGGTTCGCTCTCCGCGAGGCGGAAATGCCGGTGCTGCCGCCGGGCAGCCGCCCGCTTCGGGTGCTGCACCTCAGCGACCTCCATCTCACTCCGACCCAGCAGAAAAAGCAGGACTGGGTCCGCGACCTGGCCACGCTGAAGCCCGACCTCGTCATCAACACCGGCGACAACCTCGCGCACCAGGACTCCGTACCTGTCGTCCTGCGCGCCTTCGACGGTCTGCTCGACGTCCCGGGGGTCTTCGTCTTCGGCTCGAACGACTACTTCGCGCCCACGACGCGGAACCCGGTCAAGTACCTCCTCCCCGACGACGGCAAGCGGGCCACGCACACACCGCCCCTGCCCTGGCGCGACCTGCGCCAAGGCTTCGAGGATCGCGGCTGGACCGACCTGACGAACCGTCGCGAGACCCTCGACATCGCCGGGACGAGCATCGCGTTCGCCGGTGTCGACGACCCGCACCTCGAGTACGACGACCTTGCCGCCGTGGCAGGACCGGCCGACGCGGCCGCTGATCTGAGGGTCGGCGTCACGCATGCGCCGTACCTGCGGGTCCTCGACCAGTTCGCCGACGACGGGTACGACGCGATCTTCGCCGGGCACACGCACGGCGGGCAGCTCTGCCTCCCGGTCAAGGGCGCCCTGGTGACCAACTGCGACCTCGAACCGGCCCGCGCCAAGGGCCTGCACGGCCACCCCGCAGGCGCCCCGGTGGACGCCCCCGGGCGGTCCTGGCTGCACGTGTCGGCGGGCCTGGGCACATCGCCGTACGCCCCGGTCAGGTTCTGCTGCCGTCCCGAGGCGACCCTGCTGACGCTCACCCCCCGTCCCGGTTTCGTTGCCCCGGCCACGGTCGGCTAGACTCCCCCACGCCGCATAGGGCTCTCGGGCTGTGGCGCAGCTTGGTAGCGCGCTTCGTTCGGGACGAAGAGGCCGCAGGTTCAAATCCTGTCAGCCCGACCGAGAAATCAGAGGCCCCCACTCGCTACGCGTGGGGGCCTCTGCCCTTGCCGCCTCAAGTCGGATCCGTAGCCCGCCGATACTTCCTCAGTGCCCCTGGCACAGCGCTGGGGAGGGCGCACCCATGATCACCAGAATCCTTACTGCCGCTGCGCTCTGCCTGACGGCCTTGATGACCCCCGCCGCTTCGCAGGCGGACGAGGTGACCGCCGTTCGCGCGGGCAGCTTCAACCTGCGCAACGCCGCACTGCCGCTCAGCTCGGGGATCGCCCCGTGGGCCCAGCGTCGCGGGGTGGCGATCCGCCAGATCCTCTCGCGCGACCTGGACATCCTCGGCATCCAGGAGACCAGCTTCGGTCCGCAGGCCGGCGTCAAGTACGCCTCCGGCGCCTCCACGCAGTACCTCGACCTGCTGCGAGGCCTCAACGCAGCGGGGGCCAGCTACCGGCTCACGAGCAAGGCGGCGTACAACTGCGAGACCGCCAGGACTCCGTACCGGTGTGTGTCGCGGGACCGCGGCGCTGCCGGTGGAGACCGCATCATCTTCAACGCCGAGACGCTCGAGATGCTCTCGCGCGGATCGATGCGCTACCAGGCGCAGTCCGGGAGCACTCGGTACCTGGTGTGGGCGGCGATGCGCGTCCGGAGCACGGGCCATGAGTTTTTGTTCACCACCACGCACCTCTCGTCCTCGGCGACCGCACGGCTCGCTCAGTGGCAGGAGATGATCCCGGCGGTGGACGCCCTCAAGGGATCGCGGCCCGTAATCGCTACCGGCGACTTCAACGTCCGCAAGAACCACGAGATCGCCGAGTGGGCGTTGAGCGCGATGAAGGACGCCGGGTACGGCGACGTGCTCAACCAGGAGTACCAGATGAACCCCGTGGCCCGTCCGCGGGCGCTCGAGACGGTGAACGGCTGGCTCGGGTCGTTCAACGGCGGCCGGCGCAACCTCGCAGAGTACGGCTACGCGACCAAGCGGCACCTCACCGGCAACATCATCGACTACGTCTTCGCCGACAACGCGATGACCGTCCGTCGGTGGGAGGTCGTCGTCGACCACGATCCGCGGACCCTGCAGACGACCGGCACCCTGCCGTCCGACCACAACCTCGTCGTCGCCACGCTCGAACTGCCCTGACGCCCCGCGCGGGCACGCCGAAGGCGCCGCTGACGTCTGGCAGACTTCGAACCATGGCGAAGAAGCGCGATGACGGCGAGAAACCAGAGCCCACCCTCGAGCTCCCCTCGCTCTTCGGCCGAGGCAAGAAGCGCCGCCAGACCCCGGAGCCCGTCGAGACCACCCCCGCACCGGTGGTCGAACCGCCCGACCCCGGTGGTCGAGCCTGTCGAGACCACCCCCGAGCGGCGCCGCAAGGCCGAGCGCAAGCCCAAGCCCCCGCGCCCGCCGCGCGCCCGCCCCGTCGTCTCTCCGTGGCTGGCGGCCGGCCTGGTCGGGCTGGTGGTCGGCGCCGCCGGTACGGCCCTGACCTACGCCGGACTGCTCGGCTGCGAGGTCATGCGCGGCACCGGGTCGTGCGGCGGCCCCGGGCTGTTCCTCCTGGTCGCCATCCTGGTGCTGATGGTGCTCGGCGGCGCCGTCCTGCTGAAGCTGTTCGGGCTTTCGGAGCCCAACGGCACCAGCTTCCTGGCGGTCGGCGTGACCACGGTGGTGCTTCTGGTGACGCTGATGGAGAGCCTGTTCAGCGCGTGGATGTTCGTCGCGGTTCCCGTCGTCTCCGCGGCGTCGTACCTCCTCGCCGAGTGGGTGACCACCCGGTTCGTCGAGCCGGCCGAAGCCGAGCCCGGCGTCGACGTCCGGTAGCTACCGCTGCGCGAGCAGCTCCGCGATCTGCACCGTGTTGAGAGCGGCGCCCTTGCGCAGGTTGTCGTTGCTGATGAACAGCGCGAGTCCGCGTTCGCCGTCGACGCCCGGGTCCTGCCGGATCCGGCCGACGTAGCTCGGGTCCTGGCCGGCCGCCTGGAGCGGCGTCGGAATGTCGCTGAGGGCCACGCCAGGGGCCGCTGACAGCAGCTCGAGCGCTCGCTTGGCGGGCATCGGCTCCGCGAACTCGACGTTCAGTGAGAGCGAGTGCCCAGTGAACACCGGGACCCGCACGCAGGTGCCGGACACGCGCAGCTCAGGGATGCCGAGGATCTTGCGGCTCTCGTTGCGGAGCTTCTGCTCCTCGTCGGTCTCGTCGCTGCCGTCGTCGACCACGTTGCCGGCCATCGGGAGCACGTTGAACGCGATGGTGCGGGCGTACTTGGCGGGTGCCGGGAAGTCGATGGCCGTGCCGTCGTGAGCCAGCTCGGGCCCACGGTCCCCCGCCGCGCGTACCTGCCCCGCGAGCTCCTCGACGCCGGCGACGCCGCTTCCGGAGACCGCCTGGTAGGTGCTGGCGATGAGGCGGACCAGCCCGGCCTCGTCGTGCAGCGGCTTCAGCACCGGCATCGCCGCCATCGTGGTGCAGTTCGGGTTGGCGATGATCCCCTTGCGGGCATCGGCCAGGGCGTGCGGGTTCACCTCGCTGACGACGAGGGGTACGTCGGGGTCCATCCGCCACGCGGACGAGTTGTCGACGACCCGCACACCGGCGTCGGCGAACTTCGGGGCGAGTGCACGCGACGTGGTGGCGCCGGCAGAGAAGAGCGCGATGTCGAGGCCCCTCGGGTCGGCGGTGGCGGCGTCCTCGACCACGATCTCGCGGTCACCGAACTGCAGCGTGCTGCCCGCGGACCGTGACGAGGCGAAGAAGCGCACCTCCTCGGCGGGGAAGCCGCGGTCGAGCAGGATCTGGCGCATCGCGACGCCGACCTGTCCGGTGGCGCCGACGATGCCGAGCCGGGTCATCGGCCGGTCCCGCCGTAGACCACGGCCTCGACGTCCTCGGAGTCGAGGTCGAACGCCGTGTGGGTCGCGGTGACGGCGTCGTCGACCTGCGCCTCGTCGACGATCACCGAGATCCGGATCTCCGAGGTGGAGATCATCTCGATGTTGACGCCGGCGGACGCCAATGCGGCGAAGAACTTCGCGGTGACACCGGGATGCGAGCGCATGCCGGCACCGATGAGCGAGACCTTGCCGATCTGGTCGTCGTACAGCAGCGAGTCGTAGCCGACCTCGGCCTGGATCTTGGCGAGGGACGCCATCGCCATCTGCCCGTCGTCCCGCGGCAGCGTGAACGAGATGTCGGTGCGGTTCGTCGCGGCGGCCGAGACGTTCTGAACGATCATGTCCAGGTTGACCTGCGCGTCGGAGAGCGCCTCGAAGATCCGGGCAGCCTCACCGACCTTGTCGGGGACACCGACCACGGTGATCTTGGCCTCGCTGCGGTCGTGCGCAACGCCGGCGATGATCGCCTGCTCCATGTCGTCCACCTCTCCATCGGCGATCCAGGTGCCTGCCTTCTGACTGAAGGACGAGCGCACGTGGATGGGCATGTCGTACCTGCGGGCGTACTCGACGCAGCGCAGGTGAAGGATCTTGGCGCCACAGGCAGCCATCTCGAGCATCTCCTCGTAGGAGATGCGGTCTCGTTTGCGTGCGGACGGCACGATCCGCGGGTCGGCGGTGAACACACCGTCGACGTCGCTGTAGATCTCGCAGACGTCCGCGTTCAGCGCCGCCGCGAGCGCGACGGCGGTCGTGTCGGACCCGCCACGCCCCAGCGTGGTGATGTCCTTGGTGTCCTGGCTGACGCCCTGGAACCCGGCGACGATGGCGACAGCGCCCTGGCCCAGTGCAGTCTGGATGCGCCCCGGCGTGACGTCGATGATCTTTGCCTTGCCGTGCGAGCTGTCGGTGATCACGCCTGCCTGGCTGCCCGTGAAGGAGCGCGCCTCCTGGCCCAGGTTGCCGATGGCCATGGCGAGGAGCGCCATCGAGATCCGCTCACCCGCCGTCAGCAGCATGTCGAGCTCGCGGCCGGACGGCAGCGGGGAGACCTGCTCCGCGAGGTCGATCAGTTCGTCGGTGGTGTCACCCATCGCGGAGACCACGACGACGACGTCGTTGCCGGCACGCTTCGCGTCGATGACGCGCTGCGCCACCCGCTTGATGCCTTCGGCATCGGCAACGGAGGAGCCGCCGTACTTCTGCACGACAATGCCCACGGGTCTCCCTCGGTCGGATTGATGGGTGAACGACAGGGCGCAGTCTACCGAGCGCGGCGGGCAGCTCCGATCCGGGCGACGAATGCCGGACAGCCAAACCCGACCGGAAGATTTCCCGAATCGGGCCGCGTGGGGAGGGCTCAGCTCAAGGATTTGCGGATTCGAGCATCTCGTCGGCGGCCTCGACCTGGTCCTGCTCGGACTCGAACTCGGCGTCCAGACGGTCGTGCGCAACGATCGACTGCAGTGCCCGCAGCGCCGAGCTCGCGTCGTTGCCCCAGCTCGACATGTATGAGAACTGCCACCACCACAGCGCCTCGCTCACCCGGCCGGCCCGGAAGTGGCGAAGCCCGTGCGCAAGGGCGGCGGCGATGCTGGTCAGGTCGTCGCTCAGCAGCGACGAGGTCAGCTCAGGCGGGTCGACGTACGGGTCGAAGACCTCGGTGAACGCGTCGACGCTCTCGAGCAGTACGGCGAGCCGCAGCCGCATCGCGTCGAGGTCGGGGTCCGGGCCGGCGTCGGGTTCGTACTCGTCGGCCGGCGTGAAGTCGGCGTGCACGCCGAGCCGGCCGCCCGCAAGGAGCACCTGGCTCACTTCGAGCAGGAGGAGCGAGATCGCCTCGCCCCCGGCCGCGTCGCCGCGTGCGATGGCCCGCAGGGCGAGCAGGAAGCTCTCGACCTGGTCGGCGATCTGTTGCGCGAAGTCCTCGAGGTCGCTGTCGTACCCCCCGGGTCGCTCCCGCTGCTCAGTCATCGACGGCACGTCTCCCTTCGAAGGCCCGCCCCAGGGTGACCTCATCGGCATACTCGAGGTCACCGCCCACTGGCAGTCCACTAGCAAGTCGCGTCACGCGCAAGCCCATCGGCCGAAGTAGCCGGGTCAAATACGTCGCGGTGGCCTCGCCCTCGAGGTTGGGATCGGTCGCCAGGATCACCTCGGTGACAACACCGTCAGCCAGCCTGGTCATCAGCTCGCGAATCCTGAGCTCGTCGGGTCCGATGCCCTCGATCGGCGAGATCGCGCCGCCCAAAACGTGGTAGCGGCCCCGGAACTCGCGGGTGCGCTCGATCGCGACGACGTCCTTCGACTCCTCGACGACGCAGATGACCGTGAGGTCCCGGCGCGGGTCGCGGCAGATCCGGCAGGTCTCCTCCTCGGCGACGTTGCCGCACACCGAGCAGAACTTGACCCGCTCCTTGACCTCGACCAGCACCTGCGCGAGGCGTCGGATGTCGGTCGGGTCGGCGGAGAGGATGTGGAACGCGATGCGCTGGGCACTCTTCGGCCCGACGCCGGGGAGTCGACCAAGCTCGTCGATCAGGTCCTGGACGACGCCTTCATACATGGGAAGGGCTCAGAATCCGGGCAGCCCGAGGCCACCGGACTCGCCGCCGCCGAGTCCGCCCGCGAGCGGACCGAGCTTCTGCGCGGCGAGCGCATCGGCCTGCGCCTTGGCGTCGCGGTAGGCGGCGACGATCAGGTCCTCGAGGTCCTCGGTGTCGTCGGGGTCGAACGAGCCACGACGGATCTGGACGCCGACCAGGTTGCCGGTGCCGTCGACAGTGACCGTGACCAGGCCGTCGCCCACGGTGCCGTCGACGGTGGACTCGGCGAGCTCCTGCTGGGCGTTCATCATCTGCTGCTGCATCTGCTGGGCCTGCTCGAGGAGCGCGTTCATGTCGAACCCGCCGGCGCCGAACGGGTTCTCGGGGTTCTCGGGGTTGTCGCTGGTCATCGTGGTGCTCGCTCTCGCTCAGTCATGGGTGATCTCTTCGATGATGTGGGCCCCGAGCTCGCGCTGCAGGAGCTCGGTGCCGCCGAGGTCGTCGTCCGCGTCGGCGTCGTCGCGACTGGCGTCGGAGTCGGAGACGTCGTTGCCGGCCGCGGGCCGGGTCTCGCCCTGCGCCCGGGTCTCCTGGATGGCTCCGCGCGCGCTGGCGACGGCTGACGGATCGACCGGACGGCGCGTAGGTGCCTCCGGCACCGGCGGCTGCGGTGCCGCAGGTTGAGCCGCAGCGGGCGGCGTGCTTGCGGGCGGCAGATCCTCAGGCTGCGTCGGCGAGTGCGTCGTGGTCGCCGAGCCACCACCGGCCGTTGGCCCACCGGGCTCGGCCGACGGGTCGACGATCGCCTCGATCCGCCAGTCGTGACCGATCACGTCGATCGCCGCCTGGCGCAGGATCTCCTCGCTGCCCCCGCTCGTGAACGAGTTCCGGGCACCCGCGTTGACCAGAGCGATCGTCAGAGTCTTGTCGTCGACCGCAGCCACCTGGGCGTTCTGACTGAGCAGGATCCAGGTGTAGCGCCGCTTCAGCTTGACCGCGTCGAGTAGGTCCGGCCACAGGCGGCGTACGTCAACGAGTCCGAGACCACCGGGAGTGGTCTCGACAGGCTCGACCACCGGCTGCGGCTCGACCACCGGCTGCGGCTCGACCACCGGAGGCAGCGGCTCGGGCGAGCGGAGCGGGGCGGCCTCGGCCGGCGTGGACGGGTCTGGCTGCCGCCCGACGGAGGAGGGCGGCTGGATGCCGGCCGGGGCCGTTTCGCGCTGCTCGGGAGTGGTCTCGACAGGCTCGACCACCGGCTTGGGCTCGACCACCGGCTTGGGCTCGGCCACCGGAGGCTTGGGCTCGGCCACCGGGGGTGGCGCCGAAGAACGCGCCGCCGAGGGGGTGCCTTCGATGTGGGCGCGCTTCTCGAGCCGGTCGAGCCGCGCCATCACGCCTTCGGTGGTGTGGTCGGCGCCGGGGAGCAGCACCCGCGCGCAGATCAGCTCGAGAAGGAGCCGCGGTGCGGTGGCGCCCTTCAGCTCCGTGAGCCCAGTCGCGACGAGGTCGGCGGCCCGGCTCAGGTCTGCCCGACCGAACCGTGCCGACTGCGCGACCAGCCGCTCGCCTACGTCCTGCGGGACGTCGATCAGTCCGGTGGCGGGCGCGTCCGGCACTGCCGCGATGATCAGCAGGTCGCGGAGGCGTCGGAGCAGGTCCTCGGTGAACCTGCGCGGGTCCTGACCGGTCTCGATCACCTTGTCGATGACGCCGAAGACGGTGCCGGCGTCGCCGGCGGCGAACGCGTCGACCACCTCGTCCAGCAGGGTCTCCGGGGTGAACCCGAGCAGACCCGTGGCCAGCTCGTAGGTGACTCCCGCGTCGCCTGCGCCGCCGATCAGCTGGTCGAGCACCGACAGCGTGTCGCGGGCAGAGCCACCGCCGGCGCGGACCACGAGTGGCAGCGCGGCCGGGTCGACCTTGACGCCCTCCTGGTCGCAGAGCTGCTGCAGGTAGTCGGAGAGCGTGCGCGGCGGGATCAGCCGGAACGGGTAGTGGTGCGTGCGCGAGCGGATCGTGCCGATGACCTTCTCGGGCTCGGTGGTCGCGAAGACGAACTTGATGTGCTCCGGCGGCTCCTCGACGAGCTTGAGCAGCGCGTTGAAGCCGGCCGGGGAGACCATGTGGGCCTCGTCGATGATGTAGATCTTGTAGCGGCTGTTGACCGGAGCGAAGAACGCCTTCTCGCGCAGGTCACGCGCGTCGTCGACGCCGCCGTGGCTCGCGGCGTCGATCTCGATCACGTCGATCGAGCCCGGGCCACCGCGCGCCAGGTCGGTGCACGACTGGCAGGTGCCGCACGGGCGTGTCCGTCGGGCCCTGCTCGCAGTTGAGGCAGCGGGCGAGGATCCGGGCGCTCGTGGTCTTGCCGCAGCCACGTGGCCCGGAGAAGAGGTAGGCGTGGTTCACCCGGTTGTTGGTCAGCGCGGCTCGCAGCGGCGTCGTGACGTGATCCTGGCCGATGACCTCGGCGAACGTCTCGGGCCGGTAGCGGCGATAGAGGGCAAGGGGTGCTTCCACGCCTGAACCCTAACCACCCGGTCCGACAGGGACCAGGGCGCCCACGCCGAGGTCCGGACAGCAAAAGGCCCCCCGTGCACCCGACAGAGCTCGCTTGCCCTTGCTGCCTTCCGGCCCTGGGGGAGTTGGGCGAGATGCCGCCGCACGGGGGGTTGCCGGAAGTCTAGGACAGCCCCCGCTACCCGCCCAACCCGGGCGCGATTTCATCAACCAGGACAGCGACCGGTAGCCTCTCCCGCGGAGGATTCGCCTAGTGGCCTATGGCGCTCGCTTGGAAAGCGGGTTGGGTTAATAGCCCTCAGGGGTTCGAATCCCCTATCCTCCGCCACGCTGAACAGCGCTGACGCCGGGTCGGACTCATCGAGTCCGGCCCGGCGTTCTTGGTGGGAGAGTTGACGCATGAGCGCCGTGCCCGGGCAGTTCGTGCTCGACCTGAGCTGCGTCCTGGACGCGCCGTCCGAGCGGGTCTTCAAAGCGTTGACCGATCCGGCGGAGTTGGCGTTGTGGTGGGGGCCGGCTGGGTTCACGACGAACGCGATCGAGCTCGACCTGAGCGTCGGTGGCCGGTACCGCTTCGGGATGCAGCCCCCTGACGGCGAGCTGTTCCACCTCGCAGGCGAGTTCAGGGAGGTCGACCCACCCCGAACGCTCGCCTACACCTTCCGTTGGGAAGAGCCCGATCCCGATGACCGGGAAACAGTGGTGCGTCTGTCACTCAGCGTCGAGGCTGGCCAGACCACGTTGTCGGTCTCCCAAGGCCTGTTTGCGACCGAGGCGCGGTTGGCGCTTCACCACCAAGGCTGGTCGGACTCCTTCAAGCGATTGTCGAGACACCTCGAGTCAGGTGCCTCGACGCGCCTCAGTCGATGAGCTCACCGAGGTACTGGGTCATCCCCCGGTTCCGGTTGACGGGCGTGTTCCACAGGATCTGTCGGTCCTGCGTCGGTCCACTCGTGGACCACGACGACGCGTCCTCGCTGATACGGAGGAAGCGACCTGATCCAAGGTCGTAGACGTACGTGCCTTCGTACGCCCGCACCGTCACGACTCCGTCGCCGTCGACGGAGTCGAGCGTTCCGTCGATGCCGTTGTCCTGCAACGTCACGACCTGGTTGCCGTCGGTGTCGACGATCTGCAGGCGGTCGTCACGGACGCCGTCGTCGTAGGTGCCGCAGTACTGGCCCATCACGATCCGGTCGTTGGTGGCCCCGAAGCTCAGCAGGTTGCACCTCTCGCCCGCCCGGGGGTCGAAGTCTCGCTCCTCCCCCGTCTCCAGGTCGCGCACGTGCACGCGGCCTGCGGCACCGTTGGTGGAGTCGGTCCACACCATCGAGCGATCGGTGAAGGCCAGCGACCCGACGGTGAGGGCCTCGTCGCGGACGTCCGAACTGTCGGTCAGCGATGCGGACCAGAGTCGGGACGTGTCGCCCTCGGCGTCGGCGTCATCCGCCTCGCCGTCGGGTCCCATCGGCCAACCGCCCTCGGGCGGCTGGCCCTGGCGCGAAGGCACTGGTACGTAGACCCGGCCATCCGGTCCCAGCACGGCACTGAACGAGTCCTCGACTGCGGGCAGACCGGGCCACCTGACCTCGCTCCACTGTCGAAGCTCGCGGTCGAAGACGTGGACGACCAGCTCCGCCTCGAGGCCACCTTCAGACGTGAGCAACACGAGCTCGTCCTGACCCAGGCCGAGGACGCGGGTCTGCGCCTGCCCGACGTCGAGGTCCGGGAGCCAGTCCTTCTCGCCGGTGGCGGGGTCGAGCAGGGCGAATCGCGGCCGCAGTTGGTCCATTCGCGGTCCGTCGCGGAACAGGAGGAGCCCGTCGTCGGTGACCCCGTCGAAGTACTGCCCGTTGTCGCGGTTCAGGTTCTCGTTGACGTGGCTGGCCAGCACCCGGTAGTCCCTGCCCTGGACGGCGACCTTGGCGTCACCCAGTCGAAGCGTCGGTGCGCTCGGCTGCGGAACCCCCGCGCTCGCGAAGTCGGGCGGCTCTGACGTTCAGCGAGGTGAGTGACGCAGTCGCGACCAGGACGGCCGTGACTGCGGCGGTGCCACCGAGGGCCGTCAGCCTGCGGCGTCGTACCCGACGGCGGCCACTCGTGAGCACCGTCGCCATCTCCAGGTCGTCGTGGGGCGGCGAAGCAACGTTGGCGCTCAGCAGCTCGCGAAGGTCGTTCACCATGGCCTGGCTCCTTCGGTCAGCAGCTCGCCGATCGGCGAGCCTTCGAATGTGGACCGGAGCGAGGCCAGTGCCCGCGAGGTCTGGCTCTTGACCGTGCCCTCGCTGCACCCGAGAACCGCGGCCGTGTCGGCGATGCTGAGGTCGTCGTAGTACCGCAGCACCACGCACGCCCGCTGCCGCGCCGGCAGGTCCACGAGCGCGGACATCAGCGCCGCGCGTAGGGCAACCGACTCGGCGACGTCCTGGCCGGACGACACGTTGTCGTCAGGTTCGGCCGGCGACTCGGTGCTCGACCTGCGCCGCGAGTGGTCGAGGAAGGCACTGACCACCGCCTTACGCGCATAGGCGTACTCGCGCCCGGCTCGAGTCAGCCGCGGCCACGCGACGTAGACCCGGATCAACCCCTCCTGCACGTGGTCCGACGCGTGGTCCCAGTCGCCACACAGCAGGTACGCCGTGCGACGCAACCGCCCCCGTACGGACTCGGCGAACTCGACGAACGCCGCCTCGTCACGCATCAGTCACTCGCTCCATGCCCTACCTAACGAGGTGAGCGACTACAAAGGTTGCAGCCCCGTCGCCATCATCTTGCGCAGAAGACGGTGGTCGCTCCGGCGTACGTCCGAGGGCCTTCGAAGAACGGCAGCCCCTGACCGAGGCCGGCCTCGCTGCTCTCCAGGTAGGCGACCGCTGCCGCGTGGTCCTCGAAGACCGCGCGCGTGGCGATGTGCTCCGCCTCGATGTCGTCGAAGTGTCGGGCGAGCGAGTCGCGGCCGTTCTCGCTGCTGAAGCCCGTGACGAGCGGCCCGTCACCGGCTTCACGACGCAGGTCGGCCGTGTGCTCGTCACCGTTCGTGACGGCGACGAAGAGCCCGCCCGGCCGCAGCACGCGGCGCACCTCGGCGAGCGCACGGTCGAGGTCGGGCACGTGGTAGAGCATCCACATCGCCGCGACCACGTCGAACGCGTCGTCGGCGAAGGGCAGGTCCTGCACGTCGGCGACGCGGGCGTTGACCCCGAGACCGGCCGCCAGCTCCACGAGCCGCGGGGACTGGTCGGTGGCTGTCACGACTGCGTCGGGGTTCTCGGCGGCGATCCGCTTGGCGAACTGCCCGCCTCCACAGCCGACCTCGAGCACAGCCCCTGGCGACGCCTCGCGAATGGCGAGTGCGGCCTGGTCGGCAGGGTTCCGTCCGTCGAGGGAGTCGCGCCACACCGAGCGCCGCGTGTCGAGCCGGGACTCGGTGCCGTACTGCTCTGACAGGTGCGCTGCGCCGGTGATGTTCACGGCTGGCACGCTAGCGGGAACTCTTTACGTTGCGAGGGCAGCGTCGAGCGTGTCGCGGATGACGAAGACCTTCTCGAGGCCGGTGATGGTGAACACCTTCATCACCTGCTCGTCGGGGATGACGAGCGCCAGCGAGCCATGGAACGCGTAGACGCGGCGGCGGGCACCGATCAGGGCGCCGAGGCCGGTCGAGTCGAGGAAGCTGACTCCGGAGAGGTCGAGGACGAGGTCGACGTCGCCCCCGACGATGAGCTCGTTCAGGTAGCCCGGAGCTGGCCCTGCGTGGCCACGTCGATCTCACCGGACACAGTGACGATGGTCCGGTCGGAGTGGCGCATGACGGCGATGCCGAGTTCGTTGGTTTCGGCGTACAAGCCGTCCCCCTGAGGTGCGGTGAGGTCCGGGCCTTTGCTCGATCCGGACATAACAAGCGTAACTGTCAGCGTCGTCCGGTCCGGAACACCCCGCGCAGGATCTCCCGCGCGGCCGTCCTCATCAGGTCCTTCGCGACCGGCGAGTTGATGAGGTCCTTGACGACATCCTGCTCTCGCGGGGGTGACTTCTTTCCGCGGGAAGGCTTCGGGTAGTCGAATCCACCGGCCGGCTCACCCTGCTCGGCGTGAGCCTTCTCAGCGCCCGCCTCGAGCTTGGCGGCCAGCTTCTCGTGGGCCGACTCGCGGTCGATCGCCTCGGCGTACTTCGCGTGCAACGGCGACGCCGTCACGGTGGCCGCCATCGCGGCGGGGTCGGCCGGAGCCATCAGCGACTCGGGCGCCCGCAGCAGGGTCCAGGCGACCGGCGTCGGCGCACCCCGCTCGTTCATCACGGTCACGACGGCTTCACCGATGCCGAGCGAGGTCAGCACCTCGCCCAGGTCGTCGTACTCGGAGTGCGGGTACGTGTTGACGGTCTGCTTCAGCGCCTTCGCGTCGTTGGGCGTGTGCGCACGCAGCTGGTGCTGGATGCGCGAGCCGATCTGGGCCAGCACGCCGTCGGGTACGTCGGTGGGCGACTGGGTCACGAAGAAGACGCCGACGCCCTTGGACCGGATCAGCCGGGCCGTCTGGGTGATCGCCGCGAGGAAGTCCTTGGACGCATCCGCGAACAGCAGGTGGGCCTCGTCGAAGAAGAAGACGAGCCGCGGCTTGTCGATGTCGCCGACCTCGGGGAGGTCGTGGAACAGGTCAGCCAGCAGCCACATCAGGAAGGTGGAGAAGACCGCGGGCCGGTCCTGGAGGTTCGGCAGCTCGACGAGCGAGATCAGGCCGAGACCGTCGGCGGTGGTCCGGAGCAGGTCGGCGCTCTCGAACTCGGGCTCACCGAAGAAGGCGTCGGCGCCCTGGGCCTCGAACGCGATGAGCTCCCGCAGGATCACCCCGGCGGTGGACGTCGACAGGCCGCCGAGCCGCTTCAGGTCGGCCTTGCCCTCATCGGAGACGAGGAACTGGACGACGGCGCGAAGGTCGGCGAGGTCGAGCAGCGGCAGCCCGGCCTGGTCGGCGTAGTGGAAGACCAGCCCCAGCGACGACTCCTGGGTGTCGTTGAGCCCGAGCACCTTCGCGAGCAGCGTCGGGCCGAACGCCGTCATCGTGGCCCTGAGCGGGATGCCGGTCCCCTCCCCGCCGATGGCGAAGTACTCGACGGGGAAGCCCCGCGCGTTCCAGTCCTGACCGACCGACTCGGCCCGCTCGTCGATCTTCGGGTGCTCCGCCCCGGGCGTCGACAGCCCGGACAGGTCGCCCTTGATGTCGGCCGCGAAGACCGGGACCCCATGGGTCGACAGCTGCTCGGCGAGCAGCTGGAGGGTCTTGGTCTTGCCGGTGCCGGTGGCACCCGCGACGAGGCCGTGCCGGTTGAGCATCGCGAGCGGGATCCGGATCGGTACGTCGACCAGGGTCGTCGCATCGAGCATCAGCCCACCGAGCTCGAGGGCGGCGCCCTCGAACTGGTACCCGGGCGCCACCGCCGCAGCGATCGGATGCCCCTCGTCGGCGCTTGCGGGTGCCTGCTCCGTCATGGCCCGACCCTACCCACCTATGCTGGCGGGCGTGATCTTCAAGCGCGTAGGCGCCGGCCGGCCCTACCCCGAGCACGACCTCAAGCCGAGGGACTGGGCCGCCCTGCCCCCGCGCCAGGTCCGTCTCGACCAGCTGATCACCACCAAGGACACCCTGCAGCTCGCGGCTCTGCTCGACGAGGACTCGACGTTCTTCGGCGACCTGTTCGCCCACGTCGTCGAATGGCGAGGCGAGCTCTACCTCGAGGACGGCCTGCACCGCGCGCTCCGCGCCGCCCTTCAGCAGCGCCTGGTCCTCCACGCCCGGGTCCACGTCATCGAGGGGGCGACCTCATGACCGGCCGGCACATCACGACCGCGGTCACCATGGCGGTGCTCGTCGGCATCCTCGTGGTCGGGATGGTCGTCGGGTTCAACTCGCTGTTCGCACCGCTGCCCGGCAGCGAGGAGACACCTTCGGCCGAGCCGTCTCCCACCTGCACCGAGGCCCCGCCCAAGAAGGGCGAGCGTCTGCGCGCCCGGCAGGTGCGCGTCAACGTGTTCAACGCCGGCACGCGGGGCGGGCTGGCGGGAGCCACCGTCGACGCGTTCCGTTCGCGTGGCTTCCAGGGCGGCGAGATCGGGAACGCCCCCGAGGGCGCCGACGTGAAGCGCGTCCAGGTCTGGATCCAGGAGGGCGAGGAGGACGCCGGCCGCCTCGTTGCCCGCCAGTTCGGCAAGAAGCTCCGCGCCATGAGGACCGACGAGGACCTGGCCCCCGGCGTCGACGTCATCGTCGGCAACAGGTTCCGCTCGCTGGTGAAGGCGCCGAAGTCGATCCCGGTCAAGGCGACCCGGATCGTCTGCGTCGAGCCCTCCCCGTGACCGGCCGGTGAGCCGGGAGAGAGTCATCGAGCTGGGCCTGAGGCGGAACGCCCCCCAGTTCATGCTGCTGGTCGCGGTCAACGCGCTCGTGGGCGGCATGCTCGGCCAGGAGCGGACGGTGGTCCCGCTGCTCGGCGAGCAGGAGTTCGGGCTGAGCGGCTACACGTCCGGGCTCACCTTCATCCTCGTGTTCGGTCTGGCCAAGGCGGCCACCAACTACTTCGCGGGCACCTGGGCGGACCGGTACGGCCGCCGGCCGGTGCTCATCGCGGGCTGGCTCGTCGCCGTACCGGTGCCGTTGCTGCTGATCTGGGCGCCGACCTGGGAGTGGGTCGTCGCGACCAACGTGCTGCTCGGCATCAGCCAGGGGCTCACCTGGTCGGTCACCGTGATCATGAAGATCGACCTGGTCGGTCCGGGGCGGCGCGGGCTCGCCATGGGCTTCAACGAGGCGGCCGGCTACGGGGCCGTGGCCGTCACCGCGCTGGCCACCGGGCTGCTGGCCGAGGAGTACGGGCTCAGGCCGGCGCCCTTCCTGCTCGGCATCGCGTTCGCCGCCCTCGGCCTCGGTCTGTCGACCCTCGTGGTGCGCGAGACCCGGGGCCACGCCCACCTCGAGGCTGCCAGTCACGTCGCGCGGCTCGACGGGAAGCACGACCACCTGCATTCCGAGCTCAGCGACCGGGAGGTGTTCGCGCAGACGACGTTCCGCGAGCCGGCCCTCTCGTCGGCCAGCCAGGCCGGTCTGGTGAACAACCTGAACGACGGGCTCGCCTGGGGCCTCTTCCCGATCCTCTTCGCGGCAGGCGGCCTCGGGATCGCCGAGATCGGCGTCCTCGCCGCGATCTACCCGGCCGTGTGGGGCGGCGGTCAGCTCTTCACCGGAGGGCTCTCGGACCGGTACGGCCGTAAGTGGTTCATCGCTGCCGGCATGTGGCTGCAGGCACTCGCCCTGGCGCTGATCGCCCTGGTCGACGACTTCACGCTGTGGGCAGTCGCCGCCGCGGCCCTCGGCCTCGGGACCGCGATGGTCTACCCGACCCTGCTCGCCGCGATCGGGGACGTCGCGCACCCGGCCTGGCGCGCACGCTCGGTCGGCATCTACCGGCTGTGGCGCGACGGCGGCTTCGCAGTCGGCGCCGTCCTCGCGGGCGTCGTCGCCGACACCCTGGGCATCCGGGCCGCGGTCGGGGTGGTGGCCGCGGTGACGGCACTGTCCGGGCTCGTGGTCGCCGTACGGATGTACGAGACGCGCCAGCGCTGACGGCCGGCTACTTCTCCGGCGCCTTCGGGTCGCGGTCGTCCAGCCACTGAGCGAGGCGACCGCGCAGCGAGACAGCGCGCAGCCGGTCTTCCGTCCGCTCGCGCACCTTCCGCGGGGTGACGACCAGCAGCTCGTCGCCGCTGCGCAAGACGGTGCGCTCGTCGGGCACCAGGGTCTGGCCGTCGCGTACGACGAGCGAGACCGACGCGCCCTTCGGCAGTCGGAGCTCGCCGACCGCGACACCGTGCATCCGTGACTTGGCGGTGATGTTCACCTGGAGCAGGTCGGCGGCGATCCGTTCGAGCGGTGCTGCTTCGACGTCCAGGTCCCGTGGCTCACCGCGCCGCGCCACCTTCAGCACCCGCGCAGCCCAGGGCAGCGTCGGCGCGGTGACCAGCGTGTAAATGACCACCATCACGAACACGATGTCGAAGAGCCACGGCGCGCGTTCCACCCCGGCCGCGAGCGGGATCGTGGCGAGCACGATCGGGACAGCGCCCCGGAGCCCGGCCCAGGACACGAACACAGCCTCACGCCAGGAGAGCTTGTCGAAGAACCAGCAGGCGAACACCGACAACGGCCGGGCGACGAAGGTCAGCAAGAGCCCGGCCACGACGGCCGTCGCGATGTGCTCCCACCCGATCCGTCCGGGAGAGACCAGCAACCCCAGCATGACGAAGAGCCCGATCTGGGCCAGCCAGGCGACACCTTCGGAGAACGACCTCGTCGCCGCCCGGTGCGGCAGCTCGCTGTTGCCCAGCACGAGCGCCGCCGTGTAGACCGCGGCGAACCCGGAGGCGTGCAGCGCCACCATGCCGCCGTACGCCAGCACACACAGCGCCAGCACGGCGATCGGGTACAGGCCGGACGACGGCAGCGCGACCCTGCGCATCACCCAGGCGCCGCCGAACCCGACGGCCAGTCCGCCGATCACGCCGAACGCGAGCTCGTAGACCACGATCCCGGCGAAGCCGATCACGCCGTGGTCGAGAGCGGTGCCCGCGCTCACCAAGGTGACCAGCAGAACGGTCGGCGCGTCGTTCAGACCGGACTCGCTCTCCAGGACGCCGGTCAGCCGGCGCGGGAGCGGGACGCGTCGTAAGACCGAGAAGACGGCCGCCGCGTCGGTCGGTGAGGTGACCGCGCCGAGCAGGATCGCGAGCTGCCAGTCGAGCCCGAAGATCAGGTGCGCGCCCGTCGCGACCACCGTGATGCTGACCGCGACGCCCAGAGTCGCCAACGCAACCCCGAGCGGCATGGAAGGTTTGATGTCCTGCCAGTGGGTCGTCAGACCACCTTCGGCCAGGATCAGGACCAGCGCCGCGAAGCCGAGCGCGTGCGCCGCGCTGGGGTTCTCGAAGTTGATGCCGAGGCCGGACTCACCCAACAGCACGCCCATGAACAGGTAGACCAAGAGGCTGGGAAGACCGATGCGGACCGACAGCCGGACCGCAAGGATCGCCACGAGCATCACGGCCGCGGCAACCAGCAGGACCGCGTCCATGTCATGGACGTCGAAGCTCACGATCACCTCGGCGGGGTCGGGGCAGTTCCCTCATCCTAGAGGCGCGGCAACCCCAGAACGTCCCGCAGCGCGTTCTCGAGACGCTCGGCGCGATCGTGATCGGCGACGTGCCCGGTCACGAAGCCGAAGGCATAGCGACCCTGTTCGCTCCACCAGCCGACGTTGCCGCCGGTGCCGCCCATGCCCCATCCGTCGTCGTCCACTCCCACACCAAGCCCCCAGGCGACGTCTGCGCCGACCACCTGGTCGTAGCCGCGAGCAGAGGCCGACGTCATGTCCTGTCGCACTTCCCGCGACAGCAGTCGCCCCTCGGCGATCGCCGCGAACAGGCCGGCCACGCCGCGTGCGGTGCCGTGTCCGTTGACAGCGGGGATCTCGGCGCGGCGCCAGGCATCGCTGTTCACGACCTGCGGATCCAGGACACCGGGCGGGTTGGCGAGCGCCGCACCCATCAGGCCGTCTCGCTCTGCGACTTCGCGTCGGAACGAGTCGTCGAGGCCGGTCAGCTCGACGACTCGATCGAGATCCGACGTCCTGAGGCCGACCCGGAAGTCGAGATCGAGAGGGCCACACACCTCGTCGGCGAGGAACGTCCCGAGCGAGCGGCCGTCGACCCGGCGTACCAGCTCTCCGACGAGGTGGCCGTAGAGCAAAGCCGACTCGCCGATCCCCGTGCCCGGGGACCAGCGCGGCGGCTGCGCCTCAGCCAGCGCCACCATGGCCGCCCAGTCGAACAGCGCCTCGGTGGGTGCCGGGCGGTCGAGGACGACGTGCCCTGACGAGTGGGCGAGCACCTGGCGCACCGTCGCGTCAGAGGGGAACGTCGGCCAGTACGCCGTCATCGGATCATCGAGGTCGACGAGCCCACGGTCGACGAGGACCAGCACGCAGACCGCGGCGAACGGCTTCGTCACCGAGTACGGCATCACGATGCTGTCGCGCTGCCAGGCACGTTGGCGCGCCGCGTCGGCGTGGCCGCCCCAGAGGTCGACCACCCAAGCGCCGTCCCGCCAGACCGCGACGGCCGAACCGGTGCCCGGCGACTCATCGACCACTGCCGCGAACGCGTCGCGCACTGCTTCGAAACCGGCCGCCACTTCTCCGTTGATGTGCACGCGCTCAAGGCTAGGGACTCATCGGACCAAGGTTCGCCCATGGCCCGGTCATGCATGATGGAGAGATGCGAGTGCGTGCAGCGGTGGCCCAGTACGTCGTGGCCGCTGTGCTGTTCCTGGCCATCGACTTGGTTTGGATCACCGTGGTGGCACCCAGCCTGTACGAACGGCTGCTCGGCGACCTGCTCGCCGACCCGCCCCAGGTCTGGGCGGCGGCGTTGTTCTATGCGCTGTTCGTCGCGGGCCTCGTGCACTTCGTGGTCGGCCCCGCCGTGCGGGCTGGTTCCTGGCGGCGCGCAGCCGGCGAGGGAGCCGCCTTCGGGCTGATCACCTACGCCACCTGGGACCTCACCAGCCTGGCCGTGATCGAGGGGTTCCCGGCCGCCCTGGTCCCGATCGACATGGCCTGGGGTGCCGTGCTCGCCGCGTCCGTGGGCGCGGGAACGTACCTGGTCTGGCAGCGGATCGGCGACCGGGTCAGTGGGCCCAGCCGCGCGTAGCGCTCAGCGGTACCCGTCGTTCGCCGCGATGTCCCGGTCCACTGCCTCAGCCGCCGACGCCAGCAGCGGTCGCGGGTCCTTCCCGGCGAGCGCCGCGGAAACGGCATTGCCGAAGGACGCGGTCAGGACCGGGTAGGCCGGCGTGGCCGGTCGCGGCACGGCGTAGCAGCCCGGCTCGGGTTTCCCGTCGCCACAGCTGCCGAGCAGCTGGTCGGCGAAGATCCGCAGCGGCGCGTCCTCTCCGTAGAGCTCCGACCGGGCCAGCGCGGAGCGCGTGCCCGGCACAGCGCCGTTGGCATCGGCCATGCGCAGCACCTCGTCCGGACTCATCAGGAACTCGAGGAACCTGGCAGCCGCTTGGCGCCGGGGCTTCGAAGCGGTCATCGCCCAGGCCCAGGAACCCTGACCGGTCTTGCTGCCCGCGCCGAGGTCCGGCAACGGCAGCACGAGCAGGTCATCGCCTAACGCGTCGGCGTAGTCGCGATACATCCAGTGCCCGACCCACGAGAGCGCGACGCGCCCTCCCACGAAGGCGTCGTCCTCCGCGTTCGCGTCGACGAACGCCGACCAGCCTCGCAGCGAAGCGAGTGCGTGGTTCGCCGGTGCGGCGTCCATGTGCCCGCTGGCGAGCCCCGATGCCGGATCGATCAGGGCACCGCCGGCAGACGCGACCAGAGGCGCGAACCCGTACGTGAGCCACTCCCCCATTCCGTAGTTCAGCTTGACGTCGAGCACCTTGCCGTCGTCGTCCTGCCGCGCGAGCGTCGCAAGGACGTCGTCGAACTCCTCACCCGTCCAGGCTTCGGCCGGGCTGTCGGGCCAGTCGACGCCGGCGGCCTCGAGCTGCTTGCGATCGGCGTAGATGCCGAGACCGGAGTCGAACGTACCGAGGGCATATGCCGAACCGTCGAACGAGGCCTGGCTCTGCAACGACGGCAACATGTCGTCGAGCGTCACCTGCGAGACCAGCCCGTCAAGCGGCACGAGCTGCTCCTGGTAGACGTAGCTGGCGATGGTCGGGCCGTCGAGCTCCACGACGTCCGGCAACGAGCCGGCGGCAGCCGCCGTCTGCAACGCGTCGTTGTAGTCGCCCTCGGGAATGGTGCGCATCCGGACCTGGACCAACATCTGAGTGTTGTTGAACCGCTTGACCTGCTCCGCGATCGTCGCCTGCTCGGCGTCGGTCCCGCCGTGCCGCCACACCGAGAGCTGAACGGTCTCGTCGGCTGCGCCGCCCCAGGCGCACGACGACAACGCGAGACAGGCCGCAAGGGCGATCATGCGGGAGTGAGGGGCTCGGGTGGGGGCCACGGGTCACCTTCCGATGGAGATCGATGCGAGCGCTACGAACTTCGACAAAGCCCCCCATACGTCCTCGGCTCGCCTTTACCGTAGTCGCGGGGGCCGCAGTGCGAGTCCTTTCCGAAGAAGGTGCTGAATGTGAGGCGTCCGAGAGCGTCGACCGTCACCACCGCCGTCATCGGCCTGGTGTTGGCGGGGCTTGCGATCGCCACCACGTTCGCCGTCCTCGCCATCTCCGAAGGCAACCGACGGCTGTCGGAGGCGCGCGTCGTCGTGGTCGCCTTCACCGGGATGCAGGAGGCCGTCGCCGACGAGGCCTTCGCCGAGGCGAGCTACCGGCGCGCCCCGAGCCCCGAAGGCCGAGCCCGCCTGGAGCGCGCGATCTACGAAGTGGACGTCGCAATCGAGTCGGCCCGCAGCGTCGGCAGTGCCCGTGACGGCTCCGTCCTGTCGTACCTCACGGTGCTCAACACCCGCTACGTCAACGAGGTCCGCGAGACGCTCGACGACCCTCCGCGCAGCGGCAAGAACGACCGGGTCGCCGGCCCGGCACTGGATGCGATCCAGGAACTCCTGGACGGCGCCATCGCCGGCCACCGGGGGACGTTGGACCGTGTTGCAGCCGAGCAGCGGTCGACGATCAACATGCTGATGTTCGTGCTCCCCGCCGTCTTCGTCCTCGCGCTCGCCGTCCTGATGTGGGCCTGGCTGTTGATGCTCCGAGCTCACCGAAGGCTCCGCGTGACGGCTGACGAGAACGAGCACCGCGCCCTGACTGACGCCCTGACCGGGCTCGCCAACCGCGACGGGCTCCTCAAGGCCATGGCTGAGACGCTGACGAGACCAGAGAGCCGCGCGTCCCTGCTCTTCATTGACCTCGACCGGTTCAAGCCGGTCAACGACACGTTCGGACATCACGCCGGCGACCTGGTCCTCGCCGAGGTGGCCCGACGGCTGGAAGAGCTCCGCCGACCGGGTGACCTGGTCGCGCGGCTCGGTGGCGACGAGTTCGCCGTCTTCCTGCCGAGGTCGGACCAGCCCGGGGCGATGGCCGAGCGCGCCCTCGAGTCGCTGTCGCTGCCGTACTTCATCGAGGGTGAGCTGGTGCAGATCGGCGCCAGCATCGGCGTCGCCTCCGCCCCGCCCGACGGCCAGGACGCCGTTGCGCTGCTCCGTGTTGCCGATGCAGGGCTGTACGAGGCGAAGCACGCGGGACGCGGTCAGGTGCGCGCCGCCGGCCTGGCCCCCTGACGCCTAACCGCGGAAGTACTCCTCGGACGCGCGGAGCACGACTGCGTAGCCGCCTTCCGGGACAGCCGCCAGGATCTGCTGCGGCGCCGCGTCCCGACCGCCCTCGGTGAACGTGAAGTAGTCGCCGTAGCCCGCAATATCCACGACGGGAGATCCGGGCTCGACCCAGTCGACGGCGAGCGAGCGGTTGCGGCCGTCGACCTCCTTGACGTAGCCGGCCTGCGGCAGGTCGGCGACGCCGTAGCTGCCGTCACCACTGTGGCTGTACCGGGGCTCATCACCCATCGTGTCCCAGTAGCCGGTGAGAACGTCGGGGATGGGCTGGAACGACGGGCTCCAGCCGGCCGATCGGAGCGCTTCGTCGAGCGCCACCATGTCGCCGCGGAAGGTCGTGGTCGACGGGACGGCAACCACGCCGACGCTCTGCAGCCCGCATCTCAAGTCGTAGTCGTCGTCGATCTTCCAGTTGTGCTGGCCAACGTCGCAGGGCGGAGCGATCTCACCCTCACCCACCGGCGTCGCCCCGGGGACCGACGGAGTGACGGTCGCCGCCACGAGCAGCCCGACGTCCTGGCTGAGGCTCTCTGACGCCTCGGCGCGCGCTGCCACCACCTCGGGATCGGTCGGTTGCGGCGCGTCTCCTCGCAGCAGCTCCTCGAGGCCACCAAGAGCGATCATCACGAACAGGGAGAGCACCATCGCGAGCGAGACCGCGATGCCGACGATCGTCAACGTCACGATCTTCCAGGCGGGGGTCCTCGCAGTGTTCATGCCCCGACTCTGCCGGGAAGGGGCGCCTCCGCGCATCGGTACTGGTACTCAGGTCGACAACGCAACAACGCCGCCCCGTGCGCCCGGTGAGGGCGACGAGACGGCGTCGATGCGTCCTGGCGGTGGCGGAGGGATTTGAACCCTCGGTGGACTTGCGCCCACAAACGCTTTCGAGGCGTTCTCCTTAGGCCGCTCGGACACGCCACCGCCGATGAGGGTACTAGACCGCGGCGGTGTGCCGAAAATCAGGGCAGGATCGCCGCACTCATTCGCGATGACCGGCGAAGAACTCCAGCAGGAGCGCGCTGCACTCGTCGCCCAGCACTCCGGTGAGCACCTCGGGCCGGTGGTTGAGGCGCCGGTCCCGGACGACGTCCCAGAGCGAACCGACCGCTCCGGCCTTCTCGTCGAAAGCTCCGAACACGAGCCGGTCCACCCGCGACAGCACGACAGCGCCGGCGCACATGGTGCACGGCTCCAGCGTCACCACCAGAGTGCAGCCCTCGAGTCGCCACTCCCCCCGGGCCTTCGCAGCCTCGCGGAGGGCGACGACCTCGGCATGCGCCGTCGGGTCGTGGGCGGCCTCGCGTTCGTTGCGACCCCGCCCGATCACCTCACCGGACGGGTCGAGGACGACCGCGCCGATGGGTACGTCGGACGTCGCGAGTGCCGCGCGTGCCTCGTCGAGGGCCAGCCGCATCGCGCCGACCCAGGTGTCATCGGTTGCCATCAGGGGGTGGGGA
The DNA here is from genome assembly GCA_963768905.1 of uncultured Actinomycetota bacterium. GTDB lineage: Bacteria > Actinomycetota > Actinomycetes > Propionibacteriales > Nocardioidaceae > Nocardioides_B. Next base: position 996,436 of record CAVYJQ010000005.1, read on the forward strand.
CGCCGATCAGCTCGTCGTACTGCGAGCCGAAGCCGATCCGACGGGCGATGTCGCCGAGCATCTCGTCGGGGTAGAGCTCGAAGTCGTCGAGCAGTGCGCCCATGTCCATCGCGCCCATCCCGAGGTCAGCCACGATTCCGGGGTCGCCCGCAGGGACCTGCTCGTCGTCGTCCTCGGGCACCGGGATCTCCAGGTACTCGATGGCCGAACGCGCGATCGGCCAGTCGGTCGCCGCCGTGACGTCAGAGAGCAAGAGGTTCACGCGAGGCCCTTGCACCCGCACGAGGAGGAAGAAGTCCTCATCGATCGAGACCAGCCCGAGTGCGCCGCCGTCGCCCGGCCACCGGCGCAGCTCCTGGGCGAACATCTCGACGTCACCCAGCGTGTCCTCTGCCAGCTCGTGGAGCTGCCAGACCCCCTCTTCGCGGTAGGCGACCAGGACGAAGTCCACGCCCGCGGCGTTCGCTTCGATCTCGCCGGACATGTGGCCTCCTCGGTATGGGCAACGTCTCGATGGTGGCAGAGTGCCCGGCCTCGCACCAGCCACCCCTAGGGCACTAGATTTGCCCCCATGCGCATCCACGTCGCGGACCACCCGCTCATCGCCCACAAGCTGACCACCCTTCGAGATGAGCGCACCGACTCCCCGACGTTCCGGCGCCTCGCCGACGAGCTCGTCACGCTGCTGGCGTACGAGGCCACGCGCGACGTACGGGTCGAGACGGTCACCGTGCGTACGCCGGTCGCCGACGCCCAGGGCGTGAAGCTGGCAACCCCGAAGCCGCTGGTCGTCCCGATCCTCCGCGCCGGCCTCGGCATGCTCGACGGGATGATGCGGCTGCTGCCGACCGCCGAGGTCGGCTTCCTCGGCATGGTGCGCAACGAGGAGACGCTCGAGGCGTCGACGTACGCCGAGCGGCTGCCCGACGACCTGTCCGGTCGTCAGTGCTACGTGCTCGACCCGATGCTGGCCACCGGCGGCACGCTGGCGGCGGCGATCAAGTTCCTCGTCGACCGCGGCGCCGACCACATCACCGCGATCTGCCTGCTGTCGGCGCCCGAGGGCTGCGACCGGCTCGAGAAGGACCTCGAGGGGCTCAACATCCCGGTCACCGTCGTGACCGCGGGCATGGACGAGAAGCTCAACGAGAAGGGGTACATCGTGCCCGGCCTCGGTGATGCAGGCGACCGCCTGTACGGCGTCGCGGGCTGACCCTCCGGTCAGAAGTCGAAGATCGGCACCACGCCAGTCGCGATCAGCACCATCATCGTGGCCACGAGGATGCCGAGGACGGCGTAGTCCCAGCTCTTCGAGCGAGTCTCGTCCTCGGACTCGGGGGCGTCGTAGCGATGGCCGTCCGGTCGAGCCAGGCGGTCGTCGTCGTCACTCATGTCATGACCTCCAGCCTTGCGGCAGGTCGGGGTTAATCCGAGATCGTTCGAGGCCTTGTCCCCGATGTAACTCGGGGTTACACCTGTCCCGGCCGGTGGTCTAGAGCGATTTCACCGCGCTGAGCAGCTTGCCGAGCGAGTCCTTGGCGTCTCCGAACAGCAGGGTGGTCCTCGGGTCGAAGAGCAGCTCGTTCTCGATCCCCGCGAAGCCGGGGCGCATCGACCGCTTCATGAACACGACCTGCTGCGCCTCGTCGGCGTTCAGGATCGGCATCCCGTAGATCGGCGCGCCGGGCGTGGTCTTCGCGGCGGGGTTCACGACGTCGTTGGCGCCGACGACGAGCACGACGTCGGTCTGCTTGAACTCGCCGTTGATCTCGTCCATCTCGATGAGCTGCTCGTACGGCACCTGGGCCTCGGCGAGCAGCACGTTCATGTGACCGGGCATCCGGCCCGCGACCGGGTGGATCGCGTAGTCGACCTTGATCCCCCGCTCGCCGAGGACGTCGACGAGCTCGCGCAGCGTGTGCTGCGCCTGGGCAACGGCGAGGCCGTACCCCGGGACGATGATCACGCGGTGGGCGTACCCGAGAAGGATCGCGACGTCCTCAGGCCCGGCCGACTTCACCGGCCGATCGGAGACCTCGCCGGACCCGAGCGTCGAGCCGCCCTTGAGCGCGCCGAACAGGATGTTGGCGACCGACCGCCCCATGGCCGCGGCCATCAGCTTGGTCAGGAACGTACCGGCGGCACCGACGAGCGTGCCGGCGACGAGCAGCAGGGTGTTGTCGAGGACGTAGCCGCCCGCGGCCACCGTGAGACCGGTGAACGCGTTGAGGAGCGAGATCACGATCGGTACGTCGGCGCCGCCGACCGGCAGCACCAGGAGCGCGCCGATCGCCAGCCCGACGAACGCGAGCAGGACGCCGACCGGCATGGACGGGCTCGCCACCGTCAGCGCCGAGAGCACCAACGCGGCGAGCAGCGCGCCGCCGAAGAAGATCGGCAGCCCGGGGAAGACGACGGGGCGCGACGTCATCAGCTCCTGGAGCTTCAGGAACGTGACGATCGAGCCTGCGAACGAGATCGAGCCGACCACGATCGTGAACGCGGTCGCGACCAGCGGGAACCATTCGGCCCGGTCGATCATGTGCTCCAGCTCGAGCAGCGCCACCAGGGCGGCCGCGCCACCACCGACACCGTTGAACAGCGCCACCATCTGCGGCATCTGTGTCATCTGGACCTTCTGCGCCCCGAACGCTCCGCCTGCGCTGCCGATCGCGATCGCGCCAAGGATGAGTGGCACGTTGTTCAGGTCGAGGTAGAAGAAGGCGATCGAGCAGCCGACGACGGCCGCTGCCGCGCCGAGCAGGTTGCCCGCCCGCGCCGTACGAGGGCCGGAGAGCCCCTTGAGCGCGAGGATGAAGCAGACCGCGCACGCGAGGTAGACGACCTGGACCCACGTGGGCGTCATCGGGTGGCACCCTTCTGCTTCTTGCGGGTGAACATCTGCAGCATCCGGTCGGTGACCACGAAGCCGCCGACCATGTTCACGGTGGCGAGGACGACGGCGATCAGCCCGACGGTCACCGCCAGCGTCGACTCGGCTGCGCCGGTCACGATGATGGCGCCGAGCAGGATGATCCCGTGGATCGCGTTCGCGCCCGACATCAACGGCGTGTGCAGGGTCGAGGAGACCTTCGAGATCACCTCGATGCCGACGAAGACGCTGAGCACGAAGACGGTCAGCCACACCATGGGCTCACTCATGGGCTGCTCCTTCGAGTGCCTCGCGGGTCGGTTCGTGGTGGATCGCGCGTTGGTGCGTCACGCAGGCACCGGCGACGATCTCGTCGGCGAAGTCGGGGGCGAACGCGCCGTCCGCGGTCATCAGCGTGACCAGGTTGACGATGTTCTGGGCGTAGAGCCGCGACGCCGGGCCCGGCATCTGGGAGGGCACGTTGGCCCCGCCCCACACCTGGGCATTGCCGATCCGGACCACCTGGCCGGGCTGCGACCCCTCGACGTTGCCGCCGGACTCGGCGGCCAGGTCGACCACGACGGATCCCGGACCCATCTGGCCGACCATGTCGGCGGTCACCAGCATCGGGGCGGCGCGACCCGGGACGGCGGCCGTCGTGATCAGGGCGTCGGCGGCGGCGATGTACGGCGTGAGCAGCTCGCGCTGGCGTGCTGCGCGGTCCTCGGTCATCTCGCGGGCGTAGCCGCCCGACCCCTCCAACGTCTCGAGGTCGAGCTCGATGGCCACCGCGCCCATCGACCGGATCTCCTCGGCCGCGGCCGCGCGTACGTCGTACGCCTTGACCACGGCGCCGAGGCGCTTGCAGGTGGCGATCGCCTGGAGCCCGGCGACACCGGCACCGAGCACGACGACCTGCGCCGGCGGAACGGTGCCGGCGGCCGTCATGTTGAGCGGAAAGAAGCTGCGGAGCAGGCCCGCCGCGACGATCGCGCTGCGGTAGCCGGCGACCAGCGCTTGTGACGACAGGGCGTCCATCGACTGTGCGCGCGAGATGCGGGGCACGAGCTCCATGGCGAACGACGTGACGCCGCAGTCCCGGAGGTCGGCCACCAGGTCGAGGCTCTGGTTGACGGGGAGGAACGACATCGTGGCCGTGCCTTCGTCGAGCCGTCGTACGACGGAGGTGTCGAGCGGCGCCACGGAGACGACGAGCACCGCGCCCTCGATCGCCGACTCGGTGACGTCGGCGCCGGCGTCGAGGTACTCCTTGTCGGAGTGCAACGACCCTTCCCCGGCTCCGGGCTCGACAGCCACCTGGTAGCCGAGCGCGGTCAGCTTGCCGACCAGCTCGGGGACGACGGCCACGCGGGCCTCGCCCTCACGTCTCTCTCGTGCCACTGCGATCCTCACCCTCGGCAACCTAGGGCACGCACAGCAGGGCGGCCATCATTTGAGACCCCTGTCTCACTACGCGTCAGCGGTATTCGGGGTTCTCGTAGTCGAAGCGCGCGCCGTCGTCCCACGCGGGGCGCTGGTTGCCGTGGGCGGGGATGCCGCCCGCGCCCTTGAGCATCTTGGCGAGGTGCATCAGGTTCCACGTCATGAACGTGGTGTTCCGGTTGGTGAAGTCGTTCTCGGGGCCGCCGCTGCCCTCGTCGAGGTACGACGGGCCGGGGCCGGCCTCGCCGATCCAGCCGGCGTCGGCCTGCGGCGGGATCGTGTAGCCGATGTGCTGCAGCGAGTAGAGGACGTTCTGCGCGCAGTGCTTGATGCCGTCCTCGTTGCCGGTGATCAGGCAGCCGCCGACCTTGCCGTAGAACTTGTACTGGCCGTCGTCGTTGAGCATTCCCGACAGGGCGTACAGCCGCTCGATGACCTGCTTGGTGATGCTGGAGTTGTCGCCGAGCCAGATCGGTCCTGCGATGACGAGGATGTTGCTGTCCAGCACCCGTGGGTAGATCTGCGGCCACTCGTCGCGCGACCAGCCGTGCTCGGTCATGTCCGGGTAGACGCCGGTGGCGATGTCGTGGTCGACCGCCCGCAGCACCTCGACCTCCACGCCGTGCTTGCGCATGATCGCCGCGCTCGCGTCGACCAGGCCCTGGGTGTGGCTCAGATCGGGCGAGCGCTTCAGCGTGCAGTTGATGAACATCGCGCGCAGGCCGGAGAAGTCGTCGTCGCTCATGGGCCGACTCTGCCGGTGATGCCGCGTGCTGTCGAGGGTCAGCGCCGGTGCACGCTCACGGCGTAGCCCTCGTCCTCGTCGAACGGAGCGCCGTCCCAGGTGGAGTGTCGGGCGGTCAGGCGCAGGCCGGCGGCCGTCGTGGCAGCGTCGTACTCGGTCAGCGGGGTGACCGGGCAGCGTGGCGGCAGGTGGGCCTTGTCGAGGCCGAAGCCGGCGACCAGTACGCCGCCTAGGGCGAGCAGGCCGGCCAGCCCGGCGACGGTGCTGTCGAGGGTGCCCGGTGCCAGCAGCGGGATGACGTTGCCTGCCAGGACGATCAGGTCGTACGGCGCTCGGGCCTCGACGTCGTCGGGCAGCGCCGCCAGGTCGCCGGCGATCCACTCGACGTCGGGGGCGGTACGCCGGGCGACCGCGAGCATCGACTCGTCGACGTCCACGCCGACGACGTCGAAGCCCAGCTCCGCCAGACGGATCCCGACTCGGCCGGTGCCGCACCCGCCGTCGAGGATCCGCGCAGCGGTGCCACCAATCCGGCGCAGAGCGTGGCCTCGCCGTGCATGTCCTTGCCGCTGGCGGCGAGCTCCTCGAAGCGGGCGGCGTACTCGTCACCGCTGGTGCCGCCGGTCAGCTCGTGCCAGCGGGTGCGCTTGTCGTCGCTCATGCGGCGACTCTGCCACGGGTGGTCGACAGGTCGGCCGTCCGCGCAGCAGACTGCCCGGATGGAGAAGCTCACCAGCACCCAGATCCTGGACGCAGGTCTCGACGACTGGCGGATGCTCGCCCAGGCCTTGCACGCCCGGTTCCGCACGGGCAGCTTCGTCGCGGGGCTCCGGTTCGTCACCGCCGTGACTGAGGCCGCCGAGGAGGCGAACCATCACCCGGACGTTACGTTGACGTACCCGCTCGTCGACCTGAAGCTCATCAGTCACGACGTCGGTCGGGTCACCGAGCGTGACCTGAACCTCGCGCGTCGGATCAGCGAGATCGCCGGCGAACAGGGGGTTTCGTCTGAGCCGCAGGCACTGGCCGAGATCGAGCTCGCGCTGGACACCGCGGACCTCGCGGCGGCGGGGCCGTTCTGGGCGGCGCTCCTCACCGGCAGCCCCGAGAACGTCGACGGTGACGACGTGGTCGACCCGAACGGTCGGGTGCCGCTGCTGTGGTTCCAACACACTGACGCGCACGAGACGCCCCGCCAGCGGTTCCACATCGACCTGTGGATGCCGCACGACGTTGCCGAGGACCGGATCGCGGCGGCGGTCGCGGCGGGCGGTCGCGTGGTCGATGCGGAGCAGGCGCCGAGATTCACGGTGGTGGCGGACACCGAGGGCAACCGGGCGTGCGTGTGCACCTTCCTCGACCGCTAGTCCCCCGCGAGTTGGCTCCTGACGTCGTCGCCCTCCGACGGCCTGCACTGATCGCGGTTGACGGGGTCGATGGTTCGGGCAAGACGACCTTTGCGGACCACCTCGCGAGCGCCATCGAGGCCGCCGGACGACCGGCAGTCATCGTGCACGAGGACGACTTCCTCGCGACCCGAACGACGCGGTACCGCCTTGGTCGGCAGTCACCGGAGGGGTTCTTCCGCGACACGTACGACCTCGAAGCACTCAACCGGTTTGTACTGGATCCGCTCCGCCCGGCCGGCGATCGTCGCGTCCGGCGTCGAGCGTTCGATCATCGCACCGACGCGCCGATCGACGCCCCGGTCGAGGAGCTGCCGCTTGAAGCCGTCGTCATCGTCGAGGGGATGTTCCTGCACCGGGACGAGCTGGCGGACCGGTGGGACTGGTCGGTCTTCCTCGATGTGCCGTTCACCGAGACTGCTCGCCGGATGGCGCACAGGGACGGCAGCCACCCCGATCCTGACCATCCGACGATGCGGCGGTACGTCGAGGGCCAGCGGATCTACCTCGCTTCATGCCGCCCACGCGAGCGTGCCACGGTCGTCCTGGACGCCGCGCACCTAGCAGGCGGTGCCGAGTCCGGAGAAGTCCACGTTGAGGTCGCTGAGGTGGAGCTCGAGGCCGGCCCGTCGGCGCTTCGGTGAGGTGACCTTCCGCGTCCCCGTGTGGTCGACGAGGTAGTACTGGCCGTGCGGATCCCGCCAGACGTAGATGCCGTCGAACGGTTGCGCGACCTGCCAACCGCCGTGCGTCTTCACGCGGTGGTGGAACCGACCGAGCGGCCCGTAGTTGTCCATCCGGGACTGGCCGTGCTGCCCGCGCTGGTAGGACCGGGTGTGGTCGACGTCCACGGGTCCCAGGTTTGCGGCGAACGGGAAGCAGTCGGCCGGCGTCCGCAGACGCACGGCCTGGCGATGTCGTAGCGGGATCTCGTACGAGTCGACCGGCTCCTGACCGGCCAAGTCGACGACCGGCGTGACCTTGAACGAGTGGTACGGCGCCAGGTGGTCGCGGACGTACTGCAGCGTCACCGGTCCCTCGCCGTCCCAGCGGACCGCGCCTTCGTTGACCCCGGCCGTCGCATTGCGGATCGTCTCTTCAGCGAGATGCAGGTAGATCTGGACCTGCGGCAGCAACGTCGGCCAGTTCAGCACCGACGAGGCTGTCGGGTCGCACGCCCGCGCCAGCCACGCCGGTAGCTCGGCCGGCCGGAAGGGCATGGGCTTCACCGAGCCTGTTGGCTCGTCGTCGATGGGTTCTTCGTCGTCCGCATCAGGCTGCGCATCGTCTTCGATGGGGGCGCCGTCCATCAGGGCGTCGTCGTCAACGACGCCTGTACGCGATCGGTGCGCGGCGAACGCCGCGAGGAGTTCGACGGCCTGCATCGGGTTCGCCAAGACCGCACACGCCTTCACTCGGCGCGCGTCCTCGTCATCGGTGTCGCCCAGCGCCTTCAATGCGTCCGCCAGATAGGCGACCGTCGCGTCGAACCGCACCACGATCGACACCGGTCCGCGCAGGTAGAAGCCCTTCATGCCGGCGAACGAGTGCCGGGTGGCTCGCGCGAACACCTCGCGACGCTGCTCCTCTTCGCGGCGTCGGGCGGCTTCAGGGTCGGCGGCGACGATCCGGCCCTCCAACCGCGCGCAGAAGCGTGACCACGGCACTCGACCGTCGGCACACTCGACCATGTCGGCGTCGACGCGGGCCGCCGCCTCCCTCGAGAGGTCGCGTGTCTTCGCCGCGACGTGCCTGACCCAGGGCACTCGCACCTCGCCCGCGCACACCCGGGCGTACAGGAGCGGCAGCCTGTGCCGGGCATCGAGAGCGTCGGCGATCAGATGCCGCGCGCCTCGTGCCCCCATCCGCATGCGTGCCCCGAACTCGACGGCCGCGAACTCGGCCACTCGCGGGGTCCCCTCGCCGCCCAGCTGGACCGACCGCTCGGTTCCGGGCAGGACGTGTGAGCCTGGACGTCGTGGCAGTCCGTCACCCGAGCAGAGGTCCGCGTAGTGGGCGGCGAGCTGGAAGATCTCGCAGTTGCCCTCGACCGTCGCAAGCCAGATCGACTCGACGGCGTCCAGCGTCGCCGTCACGTCGCGCTCGTCGACCGGCCTCTCCATGACCTAACTCAACCAGCGACCACCGACAGTTTCGCCCTGATTCCCTGTGTGGGTTGGGGATTGGTCTCGACAAGCTCGACCAATGGGTCGATGTCAGCCGACGCCACTGGGCAGCTGCGGCCGTGCTGCTGGCCCAGGTGCAAGCACCGGGAACGCACCGGAAGGTGGGCCAGTGCCCACCACCGTCACGCACACGGATCGGCCCACGGAACTGCCCGGATCAGATGACAGGGCACTGGAAGCGCGGGCTGCTGCCACGTCTGGCACGCTGTCGTGGTGGCATCCCCTTCCGCTCAAGTGGCGGCCGAGCGGCCGTTCTACGACCGTCACGCCGACGCTTACGACGCGCTGATTACGGACCCAGTGGAGCCGTGGGTTGCGGCGGTGGAGGATGCACTTCAGGGGGCTGGATTCAAGAACGCGCAGGTGCTGGATGCTGGTTGTGGAACGGGACGCCACGCGGCTGCACTGATCGAGCGTGGCCACGCTGTCACCTTGCTCGACGCCTCGGCGGCTCTGCTGCGGATCGCTCGGAAGCGCTGCCCGGACGCACCCGCCCTGGTGTCAGACCTGTGTGCGCCAGCCTTAACCGGACCGTTCGATGCCGTAGTTGCTCGGGGCGTGCTCAACGATCTGGTGACGGATCGCGAGCGAGCCGGCGCCCTTCGGGCCTTCGCAGGGTTGACGCGCGCCGGTGGTGTTCTGGTGCTTGACGTCCGTGAGACCGCATTGTCCCGGCAACGTACTGACGGAGCGTGGCGTACCACGCATGCCGAACTGTCGGACGGCTCGCATCTGCGATTCGGCAGTCGACCCACTTGGAACGACGGGCGCATCGTTGTGGAGGAACGCTACGAACTACACGGCGGCCGCAGCGGGGCATCTGAAGTCAGCGAGTTCTTGTTTGAGATGCGCCCATGGTCTCGTGACGAGATGCAGCGCCTGCTGACCAGCGTGGGCTACAAACGCATCGAGATGCACCCAGGAGTGGGACGGCGCACTCCGGACCGACTCCTCGTCACGGCTCGCCGCTGAACACGTCCGGATCTGCCGCTGATGCGCGCGGTCATGGCCGAGATGTGGGCGACGCGCACGACTCGACGTCGCCATCGCCCGCCTAGACTCACCGGATGGACTTTGCAGCGCTGGAGCGTCGACGGTTGGCGGCGATCACCGAGGGCGACGCGAGTGTGCTGGTTGCTCTTCACCACGACGACTTCGTCCTGTGCACACCAAGTGGTGCCGTGTGGGACAGGGAGTTCTACCTGGGCGGCTTGATCAGCGGGGACATCTCCTACACGACGTTCGAGCCGGTGAGCGACATCGAAGTCACGGCATCAGCAGACCTGGCCGCGCTCCGGTACCGCTCCACCATCGACATGACGATCGCAGGCGGCGGCGGTCACCTGGAGTGCTGGCACCTCGATGTCTACGTGCGCGACGGGAACAACTGGGCCTGCAAGTGGTCCCAGGCAACCGACACGATCGTCGACTAGCCGACGGCCGACGTGGCTCGGCGCACTCAGCTGCCGCTGTCAGGCAGACATCGTTGCTTGTACAGCTGATCAGCGTATGAATGTGAACCAGTGGCGACCGGTCTTGAGAGGCTGTGGCTCTCTGGCGAGCCGGTGCACGCCCACCGACCACTGTGCGAACCACTCGTCGCCCTCCGGTGCGACGAAGGCAATCTCGTCGAAGCCAGCTGCGGCGAACCACTTCCGGATGGAGGGGGTGAGGTCGGGATCACGGCGGTGCCGGGTCCAGATCACCTCGGCCCGCGGACCACAGAGCTGGGGCGCCGCCTGGATGGTCGCCCGGACGTCGCTGTCGCTGATATTGCCGAAGATGCCGCAGAGCAGAACCAGGTCGGCTGGCGCGGAGTCCTTGTAGACGCTGCTCTGCGCGGCGTCGGCTTGGTGCACCTCGACCCGCGCATCAAGCACGTCAGCCGCAGCGCGCGCACGGGCGGCCAGCGCCGCGTCGTACTCGACCAGGAGAGCGCTGACCCGGCCCGCATCCGTACGGTCAGCGAGGGCGCCGAGCAGGTCGCGACCGTCACCGGCACACGCAGAGATCACATGCACCGGATCTGGAGCGGTCTGGTCGAGGCGTCTGTTGATCTCGGCACGTACGGCGTCCAGGCGGTCGGCCAGACCGGAGTTCTCTCGTCCATACGCGACATGCCACTGAGACCAGTCGGTGTTCGTCATACATCGTGAGCCTACTAAGGAACATTGGACCAAGCGCTCCGTCGGCCGGGGTCCCCATCTGTGCCGCATGCCGATCGGCAGGGGGAAGCTTCAATTTCTGCGGCTCGAGCCGCTGGACGTCCCCCCGAGCAGGTCCTCAGGGGATCGGTCTGTCGGTGATCGGCCGTATGTTCAGGGTCGGACCGAGCCGGAGGATGGGCTAGCGAGGAGTTGCGGTGAAGATCGACGAGACGATCACCCTCATCACTGGTGCGGGTGCCGGCCTTGGCCGTGAGTTGGCAGTGGGATTCGCTCGTGCAGGAGCGAATGTCCTGATCGCTGACATCGACTATGGGGCAGCGGAAAGCGTGGCCGCCTCGGTGCGCGCCGAGGGCCGAGACGCCTGGCCTGTGCTGGTCGACCTGTGCGACGACCAACAGGTCGAGGCGCTCGTGGCCAAGGCTGAGAAGCTCGGGGGGCCCCACGTCCTCGTCAACAACGCCGGCGGCTGGGGCACCGGAGACCAGCAGTTCCCGCTCTCGCCTCGCGTCGAATGGAACGCAGTCCTGGACCTCAATCTGCGCGCGCCGATGCTGCTCACCCAACTCTGTCTCGAGCCGATGCGGCGCGCCGGCGGCGGAGTCGTGATCAACATCGCCTCCAGCGGCGGCATCGGGTACGCCGCATACGGCTCACCGGAGTACGGCGCCGCCAAGGCCGGCCTGATCCGACTGACAGCATGCCTCGCAAGGCTGCCCGCCACCCACGGCGTCCGAGCAGCATGCGTTGTCCCGGACTGGATCGGCCTGGGTCGCGCAAGCGAGCAGTTTGCGGCGATGCCCGCAGAGGAACGGTCAGCGACCCCGCCCCTGATCCCACCCGAGGATGTCGTCGACGCTGTCCTTGACCTCGTCCGTGACGACACCCGATCCGGCAGCGTCGTCGAGCTGTGGGGCGGCGAGCGACCTCATCTCGTGCCCTCAACGCAGAGAAGCTGTCGCTAGTCCTGTAAGTCCAACCTCGTAGGAAAAACGACGTACCGGAACACGTCCGGTCGCTGTCGTCGCCGCACGCGCTCGACGTCGAGGCCAACCTGACCGGCGGCGAGCTAGAAGATCTCGCAGTTGCCCTCGACCGTCGCAAGCCAGATCGACTCGACGCGTCCAGCGTCGCCGCCACGTCGTGCTCGTCGATCGGTCTCTCCATGACCTACCTCAACCAGCGAGCACCGATAGTTTCGCGCCGGAATCCCTGTGTGGGTTGGGGATTGGTCTCGACAAGCTCGACCAGCGGCTGGATGGTTCGACAAGCTCGACCAGCGGGGTCTGCGGGTCAGTAGTACCAGGGGAAGGGGGACCAGTCGGGGTCGCGCTTCTCGAGGAACGAGTCGCGCCCCTCGACGGCCTCGTCGGTCATGTACGCGAGCCGCGTGGTCTCGCCGGCGAACAGCTGCTGCCCGACCAGACCGTCGTCGATCATGTTGAACGAGTACTTCAGCATCCGCTGCGCGGTCGGCGACTTGGCGTTGATCGTGCGCCCCCACTCGAGCGCGACCTTCTCGAGGTCGGCGTGCGGCACGACGCGGTTGACCATCCCCATCGCGTGCGCGTCCTCAGCGGAGTACTCGTCGCCCAGGAAGAAGATCTCGCGCGCGAACTTCTGGCCGACCTGACGGGCCAGGTACGCCGACCCGAAGCCGCCGTCGAACGACCCGACGTCCGCATCGGTCTGCTTGAACCGGGCGTGCTCGGCCGACGCCAGGGTGAGGTCGGCGACGACGTGCAGCGAGTGACCGCCGCCGGCGGCCCAGCCGGGGACGACGCAGATGACGACCTTCGGCATGAACCGGATCAGCCGCTGACACTCCAAGATGTGCAGCCGCCCGAGCTTGGCCTGGTCGACCGTCTCGGCAGTGTCGCCCTCGGCGTACTGGTAGCCGGCGCGACCGCGGATCCGCTGGTCGCCGCCCGAGCAGAACGCCCAGCCGCCGTCACGAGGCGACGGACCGTTGCCGGTGAGGATGACGCAGCCGACGTCGCTGGAGATCCGCGCGTGCTCGAGCACCCGGAGCAGCTCGTCGACAGTGCGGGGGCGGAACGCGTTTCGCACCTCGGGCCGGTCGAAGGCGATACGCACCGTGCCGTGCTCGACGGCGCGGTGATACGTCAGGTCGGTGAGGTCCTCGAAGCCCGGCACGGGAGCCCAGGCCTCGGGGTCGAAGATCTCGGAAACGTGGCGGTCGGTCGCATCGGGCATGGGCGTCAATCTATCGACGGCCCGGAACATCCCGGACGGCGAGGACGTTAGAACCGATATGCCCCTCAACGGTGAGTACGTCCCCAGCCCCAGCAAGTGGGTCCGCGAGCAGGTCGACCTCTACGAGTCGTCCGGTGGCACCGACGGTACGACGATGCGCGGGATGCCCGTCGTCATCGTCACGTCGCTGGGCGCCAAGAGCGGCAAGATCCGCAAGACGCCGCTGATGCGCGTAGAGCACGACGGCCGTTACCTGCTGGTGGCCTCGCAGGGCGGAGCACCGAACCACCCCACCTGGTACTTCAACCTGGTCAACCACCCCGAGGTCGAGGTGCAGGACTGCGCCGTCAAGCAGGACATGACCGTCCGCGAGCTCTCCGGCGACGAGAAGTCCGTGTGGTGGGAGCGCGCCGTCGAGGCGTTCCCCGACTACGCCGACTACCAGCGCAAGACCGACCGCGAGATCCCGGTCTTCCTGGCCGAGCCCAACTAGGGCAGCGGCAACAGCGGGCTCAGCCGGCGTTCGTGATCGAGACCGCCAACGCGGCGAGGTGCTCGAGCCGCGCCAGCTCCGAGTCGAGTACGGCGGGCCCTCCGCGCCGTCCGAACACGATCATCTCGTCGTGGTCGTGCAACGGCGCGCCCGCGACCAGCGTCGACTCCAGGTGCTTCCACTCATCGGGCAGCTCGAGCCGAGCCGCATGCGCGCGCGGGAACCAGTCGGCGTCACCGACCAGCAGGTCAGGCGCGGCCGACGTGCTGTGCAGCACCTTCGGCCCGCCGTCGGTCCACCGGACCCGCAGCGCCCAGTCCGCACGGAACGTGATCGGCAGTAGGTCGACCAGCTCGTCGCAGGCGGTGCGCGGGTTCTGGGTCAGGGTTTCGACGGCTTCGAGGTCGAGGAAGATGTTGCCGCCTGCGGCGTACCGCGAGATCCAGAGCACCTGGACCCCGTCGAGCTGGTTGCAGGCCGACACGATCGAGTCGGGCATGACACCGGGTGCCGTCTCCAGGAGGACATCGTCGACCGCGGTCCCGTCTGGCCGATGCTCGACGATCTCGATCGCCTCGATGTCGCCGCCGGCCTCACCGATCGCGCTGGCGACTCGCCCCAGCGATCCCGGCACATCCGGCAGCTCCACCCTCAGCAAGAACGGCATCGGTCAGTCCCTTCCCAGCACGACAGCCGAGTCGCCCAACAGGACGGGACCCGGCACGACCACTTCGGCGTCGACGCCGAAGCAGATCTCTGCGTCCTTTCGACGATATCCCGCGAGGGTGGCCAGCACGGACAAGTTCCGAAGGCCGGTCACCGGATCGAGGTCGATCACGGCGCAGCGCGGCACCACGGCCCGTACCCGCAGCTCCGCCTCGCCCAGCCGGACCCGGCGACCCACCCAGCCGTCCTCGGCGTGCGGCGCCAGCCCGGGCGTGTCGAGGAGGTACGTCGAGCGGAACCGCGCGCTGTCGACCGGCTCCCCCAGCCGCGCCGACAGGGCGGCCAGCGAGCTCGTCGTCAACAGCGTCACCGAGGCGCCGTACACGACCGAACCGGGCCTGACCGGTCGCGCGAGGACGACGTCATATCCGAGGTGGTCCGAGAACGCCGCCGACCACGGGCCGTCGAGCAGCTCGACCTCGGCGTCACGCCCCCAGTAGTCCACGGTCCGCACGTCGCCGGTCGCCGTCGGGGTCCCCTCGACGATCCCCGCCGGGAGCTCGACTGTCAGCGTCTCGTCCTTCTGAGCGGCGATCACCTGGACCATCGTCGGGTTCTCGACGGTACGCAGCACCCGGTCTCGGGCCGGGTCGAGCAGGCAGTACGAGCGGTCGCCGAGCGGGCCTGATTCGGCGAGCTCGGACGACGGGTGAGCGAGGTGGCGGGCGCCCTTGAGTGGCGTGAACCCGATGCGGTCGACATGCACGCTTCGACCCTCTCACGCAGCCGTTACGCGGGTGTTTCCCGACCGATCGGGAACGTGCCGACGACCTCGTACCTCGGCCGCTTGCGCGGCCCCTCGCCCAGGTGGGACTGGATCAGGTGCAGCGCGTCGGCCCGCCAGGTCGGCCCGCGGTAGGTGTCGAGGAGGCGGACCCACCGCGTCACCTCGGTCGGCGTACCGGTCCTGGCCAACGTGACGTGCGCGCGGAACCGACCGCCCTCCGAGTCGGCGCCCGCCTTGGAGGCCGCGGCCCGGGCCCCGATCGCGAGGTGGCGCAGGTCGTCGTCACGGCCGTCGGCATCGACGCCGACGAAGAGCACCTTCGCCCGACCCGGGTTCGGGAACGCGCCTCCGCCCGCGAGGGTCAGGTCGAGTGGCGTACGACGAGACGCCGGTGCGCGCCAACCGCTCGACGAGGTCGTCGAGGTTGCGCTCGTGCACGTTGCCCATGAAGGCGACCGTCACGTGCCACTGCTCGGGAGTCGTCCAGCGGAACCCCGGCTCGACCTCGACCCGAGGCTCGAGGAACTCGGCGAGGTCCTCGACCACGTGCTCCGGCGGCACCAGAGCGGCGAACATCCGCATCAGTGCGGGTGGGAGGCGTCATCCAGCTTGAGCACCCGGAGCAGCGTCCGCGCCGCGGGCCCGCCGGCCTCCGCCGCGATCGCGACCGCCCGCGGCACGTCGAGGTCGTCGGCGAGAGCGGTCAGCACCTCGATGCGTCCGGACGCGCGACCCGCCCTACCGGACGCCGCGTACAGCCGCTCGAGCAGCGCCGCCGCCTGCTCCACCTCGGAGGGGAGGTACTCCCATTGCTCGGCCCAGCTGCGGTTGAGCAGCATCAAACGCAGGGCAGCCACCAGGCGCGTGCTCGAGCAGGTCGCTGATCAGCACCAGGTTGCTCGTCGACTTCGCCATCTTGGACCCACCGTGGTGCACGGCGCCGATGTGCAGCTGGCGCCGGGCGAACGGCCCGACCTCCGTGGCGGCCTCGACCATCGCTGCCTGGTAGGCGTGATGCGGGTAGGTCAGGTCTTCGCCGCCGACCAGGACGTCGACGCCGCTGCCGAACGTCGCCCACGACATGGCCGCGCACTCGGCGTGCCAGCCGGGACGGCCCCAGCCCCACGGGCTCGGCCAGGCGGGGTCGGTCTCGGCCGAGGGCCGCCAGACCGGGGTGTCGAACGGCGACTCGCGACCGTCGGCTGCCTGGTCCCCGAACTCGGTCGAGAGCCGCAGTGCCTCCGCCTCGCTCAGCCCGTACCTGGTCGGCATGTCGCCACCGCGGAAGAAGACAGAGCCGTCGCGCTCGTACGCGTGGCCGGTGCGCAGCAGCGCGGTCGCGAGCTGGACGACGTGACGAACGTGGGCGCGCGCGTGCGGCGTGTGGTCGGGGCGGGCGACGTTGAGCGCCCTCATGTCGCGGTCGAACAAGAACTCCTGCATCAGCGCGAACTCGTCGTACGGTCGGCCCCGCCGGCTCGCTGCCTCGGTGAGGACGTCGTCGACGTCGGTGACGTTGCGGCAGGTGACCGGCGTGACGCCGAGATGCCGCCCGAGGCACGCCAGCAGGTCCGCCCACACGAACGTCGCCGCGTGGCCCAGATGCGTGACGTCGTACGGCGTGATGCCGCAGGTGTAGATGCGGAGCGCCCCGACCAGCGGGAGCGGCTCCCCCGCGAGGGTCAGCTCGCCGCTGAGGACGGGGTCGGGGTCGACTGCCGGGATCCGGTCGGACAGGCCGACGACGCCGGAGGAGAGATGAGAGGTGGCCACCCGTCGATCATGCCAGGAGTGACCGCCCCAATTGGAGGCCCGAAGGGGGTTTTCACATCCACCCCAAGTGCCACAATGACGACATGATCGCTCGCGCAGCCTCCGTCGCCCTGCTGGCGCTCACACTGGCACTGACGGGACTGACCGCGCTGCCGGCCCAGGCCGGCACCTCCGAGAAGCGGGCGCAACGCCAGCTCAACGCCCTCGGCTGCAACGCCGGCCCCGCAGACGGCCGGATCGGTGAGCGCACCCGCACCGGGATCATCCGTTTCCAGGCGGCGAACGGGCTCGCCCAGAGCGGGCGGCTCACCAAGGAGACCCGGAAGCGGATGTACGGCGACCGCCAGGTGCGCTGCGACCGTCGCCCTGTGGCCCGATCGGGAGCCGGCCGGCGCGTGGTGATCAGCCAGCGCCAGAACTACGTCTGGCTGGTGCGCGAGAACGGCTCCGTCGTCGCCCAGGGCGGGATGATCGACAACACCCGAGTGCTCAAGCCCGGGTCCACCCGCGTCGGGTCGTACTGCGGCCGCTCCCCCAAGATCCGGATGAACAGCGACTACAGCGGCCGGCTCTGGCTCAACCACTTCGTGCGCTTCGCTCCGTGCGGCGTCGGCTTCCACCGGATCCCGGTCGAGAAGTCGAGTGGCAACCAGATCCACCCGGACTGGCTGCTCGGCACCAACCTGCGCGAGTCGTCGGGCTGCATCCGGCTGAGCAGCCGCCTCGCGTCGCAGCTCTGGGACTTCGCCGGCGTCGGCACCCGGGTGGTCGTCGTCGGCTGACGACCGCCCGGGTCGCAGGTCCTACGACTCGAGGCTGGCCAGCGCCGCCTCGAGCCGCTCCTTCGCGTCCTTGGCGACCTCGTTGACCTTGTGGTTGTCCGCGAGCGACGTCATCACGTCGGGATCCATCGCCTCGACCATGGTCAGGTCGTCGCTGCTGTCGCTGGCTGCCCGCACCACGACGTTGCACGGGAGCAGCGCCGCGACCGACGGATCGGCCTGGATCGCGGCATAGGCCAGCGGGGGCCGGCAGGCACCCAGGATCACCTGCGGCGGGATGTCGACCGAGAGCTTCTCGCGCAGCGTCGCCTGCAGGTCGATCTCGGTGAGGATGCCGAAGCCTTGGTCGGTGAGTGCCTCCCGGACCGCCTTCACCGTCTCGTCGTACGGGCGGTTCATCGTCGTGCTCAGCGTGTAGCTCATCACATCTCCCAGCTCAGTGGACTGCCTGCCTGGGCGACCGTACCCCCGAGGGTGTTACCGTAATCGGACGATACCCCCAGGGGTATCGATTTTGTCTTTGAAGCACCCCCTACCGTGAGGAAATCGATGACGTCGACGGCCATCAAGCCGCCGCGGCACCGCGCCGGCAGCTCAGACCCGGGCGCGCACAGTGCCGCCCAGCCCGCCCCCGACCTGAGCGGATACGGTCCGCTCGGCCGCCTGGGCGTGTGGGTCACCGACCACGCAAAGATCACGGGTGGCGTCTGGCTGCTGCTGATCGTCGTCCTGGGTGCCTTCGCTCCCCAGGTCGAGCACAACCTCTCCGGCGCGGGGTGGCAGGCCAGCGGGTCTGAGAGCGTCGCGGTGCGCGACCTGGCCCAGAAGCACTTCGGGGGGAACGCCAGCTCGGCGATCCAGGTGGTCGTGCACAGCGAGGACGGGTCGCTGGACGACGCCGCGGGCAAGGAAGTGCTCGCCGACGCGACGGCCCTCCTCGAGGACGACCCGCGCATCGCCGACATCGTGCAGCCGCAGCCCGGCGTCACCCTCAACGAGGACGGCACCACCGCCGTCCTGCTCGCAGGAGCCGGCGACGACACCAACGAGATGGTGCGTGCGGCCGACGACCTGAAGGGCCCGCTCGAGGACCTCTCGACCGACGCGATCTCGGTGAACCCGACCGGGGCGTCCCTGCTCTGGAGCGACTTCAACGAGGCCAACCTCGACGCGATGCTGAAGTCAGAGATGATCTCGTGGCCGGTGACCCTGGCCATCCTGGTGCTCGCCTTCGGCGCCCTCGTGGCCGCGGGACTGCCCCTGATCCTGACCCTGGCGGGCCTCGTCGCCTCTGCGGGTTCGCTGGTGCTGCTCAACGAGCTGATGCCGATCTCGATCTGGGCGATGAACTTCGCGATGATGTTCGCCCTTGCACTCGGCATCGACTACGCGCTGTTCCTGGTGGTCCGCTACCGGGCCGCGCGGATGGGCGCCATGAAGTCGCCGCGTGAGGCGATCGCCGAGACGATGGACACCGCCGGCAAGGCAGTCCTGCTCTCCGGCGCGACCGTCCTCGTCAGCCTCTCCGCGGTGATGCTCGTGCCGTCGCCGGCGTTCCGGTCGATGGCGGGCGGGATCATGCTCGCGGTGGTCTTCGTGCTGGGCGCGACGCTGACCCTGCTTCCCCTCGTACTCGCCAAGCTCGACCTCCGCATCAACAAGCTCGCGCTGAAGTGGGTGCACACGGGCGAGCACCGATCGGCGAAGTTCGCGGCCTGGGGTGACCTCCTCTGGCGCCGTCCGGTCGCGTTCGGCCTCGCCTCGCTCGTCGTCCTGCTCGCGCTGGCCGCTCCCGTGATGGGCCTGAAGACGGCGATGCCGTCGATCAAGGTCCTGCCCGAGGAGTCCAACGCCCGGGTCGGCTACGACCTCGTCCAGGACGCGTTCGGTGAGGGCGCACCCGGCACCCTGCAGATCGTCGTCGAGGAGGACCAGGTCGAGACCGCGACCGGCGTCCTCGAGTCCGACCCCGGGATCGCGGGCAGCATGCCGGCGCAGCCCTCCACCGACGACAGCCGGTACGCGCTGATCAGCGCCGTGCCGAACGTCGACCCGTCCGATCCGGCCCTCGCCGAGACTGTCGACCGACTCCGGGCCGACCTGCCCGGCACCGCCCTGGTCGGCGGCGCCCCGGTGGAGAGCCTCGACCTCAAGTCCCAGCTCGACACGTCGACCCCGCTGGTGATCGGCGTGGTCATGGGGCTCGGCTTCCTGCTGCTGCTGATCGCCCTGCAGGCGCCGTTGATCTCGCTGCTCGGCACGCTCGCCTCGCTGTTGTCGACGGCGGCCGCCTTCGGTGTCGCCCGTCTGGTCTTCCAGGACGGCATCGGCGCGGACCTGTTGAACTTCGAGTCCCAGGGCTTCCTCGATGCCTGGGCGCCGGTGTTCTTCTTCGCGATGATCTTCGCGATCGCCATGGACTACACGGTGTTCCTGCTCGCCTCGGCCAAGGAGCACTACGAGCGGTCGGGTGACGCGAGGGAGGCCATGGTCGGTTCGCTCGCCCACTCCGGGCGGGTCATCTTCGCGGCCGGAGCGGTGATGGTGGCGGTGTTCTTCACGTTCGCGCTGTCCGGGCCGCTGCCCCCGAAGGAGATGGGGATCGTGCTCGGCGTGGCCGTGCTGCTCGATGCGTTCCTCGTCCGCCTGGTGCTGCTGCCCGTGATGCTGCGGATGACCGGGCGCGCCGCCTGGTGGAGCCCCGCGTGGCTGCGCAAGGTGCTGCCGGACATCCGGTTCTCGCACGGCTGAGGCGCACGCGCCTCGTAGCGCTCGGGCCCTCGTGGTCGGTCAGCTCAGACCGGCCACGAGGGCCCAGCCGCTTATGCAGGCGATGAAGCTGAGGATCAGGCTCAGCACGACGTTCAGCAGCGCGGCCCGCATGGCGCCGTACTCGAGCAGCCGGACGGTCTCGAAGCCGAACGCCGAGAACGTCGTCAGGGCACCGCAGAAGCCGGCGCCGACGAGGGTGAGCAACCACGAGGGCGCGCCCCCCACCGTCACGGCGGCCGCGATCGCTCCGAGCAGGAACGAGCCGACGACGTTGACGGTGACCGTGCCCCAGGGGACGGCGCTTGTGTGCCGCGACTGGACGGCGAGGTCGAGCACGTAACGCAGCGGCGCGCCCAGGGCCCCGCCGATGAGCACGAGTACGACGGTCACCGGACCAGCCTCGAGATCGCCGTCCGACCGACAGCGAAGCCGAGCCACACCGCCAGCAGGCCGACCAGCAGCGTGCCGAACAGGTAGCCGAACGCGAGCAGCGCCTGGCCTTCGACCAGCAGGGTGCGGGTGTCGAGCATGTACGTCGAGAACGTGGTGTAGCCACCGAGGACGCCGACGCCGAAGAACGGCCGGATGTAGCGCTGGTCAGTCCACACCTCGACCACGAAGACCATCAGCACGCCGAGGGCCAGCGCTCCGCTGACGTTGGCCAGCATCGTGCTCCACGGGAGGCCGTCGCGTGCGTGCGGCAAGGCCTCGGCCAATGCCCAACGAGCGAGGCTGCCGAGTGCGCCACCGAGCGCGACCACCGCGACCACCGAGGCGGTCGGGCGCGGATTGGCGGCTACCACCCGGGGGTCGCAGGCACTGCCGGTGCTGACGGCCCGGACAGCGCCGACTTGGCGTCGTACAGGCGGGCGTCCGCCTTGCGGTAGAGCTCGACGGAACCCTGAGGGTGCTGGGGACCGAGCAGTCCGGTCGCCACCCCCATGCTCACCCGGATGGCCAGCCCTTCCGCGAGCTCGGCCCAGTCGGCGTCCGCTACAGCAGCCTCGAGCGCTCGTGCGCGGCTCAGGGCGATCGCCTCCAGCCCGGCGACGCTGGCCGACGGCGACGCCGAAGCGGTGAGCGGTTCGGCCATCACGATCGCGAACTCATCGCCCCCGAGGCGGAGCGCCATGTCGTGCGACCGCACGTGGCTCGTCACCAGCTGGGCCACCCGTCGAAGCACCTCGTCGCCGACACCGTGTCCGTGAACGTCGTTGACGTCCTTGAACGCGTCCAGGTCGATCAGCAGCAGTGCGGCGACCGACGGCTCGGTGGGCGACGCAACGAGCCATTCGTCGAACTCGCGTCGATTCGACAGCCCGGTCAGCGGATCGAGCA
Source organism: uncultured Actinomycetota bacterium (assembly GCA_963768905.1). Lineage (GTDB taxonomy): Bacteria > Actinomycetota > Actinomycetes > Propionibacteriales > Nocardioidaceae > Nocardioides_B. The sequence goes on from CAVYJQ010000005.1 coordinate 1,018,081, forward strand.
GCACTTCACGTGCGAGCTGCGCATGCTGGGCACCCAGACCTTCACTCGCGATCTTCGACCGGGCCGCGGCGAGCACCCCCCGGCGCGCGTTCCACCGGGCCCGCGCCACGACAAGGGCGTACTCCTGGAAGGCGGTCGTCGCTTCGTTCGGGGTCTTGCCGGCGAGGACCACCGCGCGTACCCACACGGGGAACGACCGCGCACCTGAGGACGTCGACCCGCGGGCTCCGAGGAGGCGCGCGGCCTCGACCGCCTCCGTGAGCCGCCCGAGCCGGAACATGCTGAGCACGACGAACGCGTCGAGCAACGGCAGCATCTCCACGTCGTCTCGATCGAGGAGGGCGCTTCGATGGTCCGCCAGCATCGCGCGCCAGGTGTTGAGCGCCTCGGCGGCCAAGATGCCTGCGCCTCCGTCGCTGTGCGCCAGGATCACGAACGCCAGCAGGTCTCGGCACGCCGCGACGTCCAGCTGCCACAGCGCAGGGAGTCCGGACACCGTGAGGGCGGCCTCCGCCGCATCCGACGCGCGGGAGAGCTGGTTCAGCGCCCCCGGCTCGTCACCGAGCTCGAACAGCGCGGTCGCCCACTCCAGCCGGATCAACATCCGGTTCATCGCGATCGCCGGCTCCTGGACCGCGATCTCGCAGAACGGCGCGAGCGCGGAGGCGGCGTCGTACAGATCGTCCGCGAGCTCCCAGAGCGAGAGCGTGTTGTAGGCGGCGGCGCAGACGACGAGCACGGTGCTGCGGTCGACGGCGAGCAGCTCCTCGTTGGCCACCAGGGCCACCGCCTGCCCCGCATCGGCCAGTAGGGCGGCTCCGTCCCCGCGTTCACCCGCTGCCACCGCGTTGAGTGCCAGCGCGAGCGCCGTCATCGCGGGGTTCGCCATCGGCTCGGCCCGCGCCTTCAGCGCCTTCATCTGCTGCGCGACGGTCGCCCGGTCAGTGTCGTGGACGAGCCCGTACAGCGCCTTTCCCGCCAGGGCCAGGAACGCCACCTCGTCCCAGCCGCGCTGTTGTGCAACGAGGTCCAGCTCCTCCAGCCCCACGAGCGCGGCCCGGTGGCCCGCGCCCTGCGCGTCCTCCATCAGGGCGTATGCCAGCAGCCGGCCTTCTGACGCGGTCGCGAGCTCGGGGACGACGGGCACACTCCAGTATGGGCGACGCCCACCCCTCCCCGAGGCCATTTGCAGGGCAGCGATTCATCGACCCTTCATGTCGCGGCAACACTGATGTCTCCGGTTGCTCACCCCCGGGACCGGTGCCCGGGTGAGCCTGCAGCCATGTCACTCACTCGACTCACCCTTGCCGCTGCGCTCGCCGCCGGAGCCCTCGGAGTTGGCGGCGCCGCGCTCGCCGCCAGCTCGTCGAGGCCCTCCGACCTGGCCCCGTACGCGGAGGCCTTCACCCAGGTCGACCGGAACACCGCATGGGATCTCGTCGACCGGGTGCACCTCGACTTCCCGACGTACCACCCCCAGGGCTTCGCCCTGGTCGGCGACCGGATCTTCATGTCGAGCGTCGAGATCACCGAGCGGCCGGTGAAGTATCCGACGCCGGTCGACGGATACGACCGCACGACCGGCACGGGCGTCGGCCACGTGCTGGTGATGACGCGCGAGGGCGAACTGATCGAGGACGTCGTCCTGGGCGAGGGGGCGATGTACCACCCCGGTGGTATCGACTTCGACGGCGAGAACGTGTGGGTGCCCGTGGCCGAGTACCGCCCGAACAGCCGGTCCATCGTCTACACGATCGACCCCGAGTCACTGACGGTCACCCAGCGGTTCCGGCACGACGACCACATCGGTGGGCTCGTGCGCGGTCGCACGAGCGGGCCGGTGTACGGCGTGAGCTGGGGTTCGCGGACGCTGTCCACGTGGCGACCGAACGGCCGACTGCTCGACGCCACCGCCAACCCCGACCACATGGTCGACTACCAGGACTGCGCCTACAGCGGCGGCGGCACCCAGCTGTGCAGCGGCATCACCGGACTGCCGACGTCGACCGGCGGTTCGTACGAGCTCGGCGGACTCGCACTGACCAGTCTCCGCGACCACCAGGTGGTGCACGAAGTGCCGTTCCCCCGCTTCTCCGCGGCCGGCCACGTGGTGACCCGCAACCCGGTCGCGCTCGAGCAGGATGGCGCCACGCTGCGCATGTTCGCAGCCCCGGACGACGACGACGAGGGTGTCGGTACCGAGTTGCTGAAGTACGAGACGAACATCGACGCCGACTAAGACGGGGCGCCGATCAGCTGCGCACGTACGGGAGCAGGATCCATTCATGTTCTGCCCAGGCCGCGCCGCAGTCGTTCAGCTCGACGTTGCTGCGCATGGCCGCAGTCCAGCCTCCATCGTCGATCAGCTCGAGAGCGTTCAGCACGAGCCGGTCGCCGGAGGAACAGTCGAGGGAACCTACTGAGCTGGTCAGGGCGAGTCGCGATCCTCGGAGTGACCAGGTGCCGGTGTCGACGACGTCCAGGGAGTTGTCCGCGACGTAGTAGGTGCCGTCCGGCGTCAGCTCGAGGACGTGTCCGCCGCCCCCTTGGGCCAGCCAGTGACCGAACAGAGCCTCCTTGTCAGCCGGAGCCCGCCAGGCTCCACCTGGGTACAGCGGGTCTTCGAGCCGCGGCGAGGTAGGCAGCACCTGCTCCAGAGCCCCTCGGATCGGCACCGGCCAGCAGGCGAGATCCCCTTGCCGCACGAGCACGAACCGCATCAGTTGGGGTTCCGGAAGGGAGAGCGCGCAGGGCGAACTTTTGGCCGACACACTCGTCGGGGCCGCCGCGGACGGTGACGTCGATCCGGTCGCCGTTGAGGTGGTACGACCCCTGAAGGCCCGGCTCGTGGAGCAGCTGGCCGTTGTCCGCGAATGAAACCCTCCCGTCCGCCGTCAGGCGCACCATGATCGGGTTGTTGTCGACCCGCCAGAATCCCTGCACGGTCTCGGGTGTCGGCGGCTCGCCGGTGAGGAAGCTGTCGTCGGCGTTCGGGCTCGTCGGCGCAGGGCTCACCGGCTGGGCTGCGTCGTCCTCGCCGAAGACCTGCCCGGCTGCGATCCCCAGCACCGGGATCATCACTGCCGCTGCGGCGGCGGCCGCCACGGTGCGGCGACGGTCTCGCCGCCGCTGGATGCCGACGCGCTCGATGATGTCTTCACGCGCGGTGCTCAAGTCCGACTCGGTCACGACGACGCCTCGGGTGACTACTTCGATCTCCCGGATGAGCCGCTCCTCGATGCCGCTCATGACGTCCCCCCGATCCGTTGCTCCAGGGCCCGCAACCCGCTCTCGGCGTGGGCCTCCACCGACCTCTCGCTGATCTGGAGAACCTGCGCCGTCTCAGCAACGGACAGCTCGAGGACGTACCTGCAGGCGAGCACCTCACGCTGGCGGCGGGCCAAGGTGCGCAACGCGGCCACCGGCCCGACCTCACCGCGTTCGAGCGCGGCGACCGGACGGAACTGCCGGGAACGGCAGCGGTCGAGCACGGCAGAGCGGAGATACGCCTCGGCGGTCTCCGGGTCGCGCAGTCCCGAACGATGACGATGCAGGGCGACGAAGGCGTCCTGTACGGCGTCCTCTGCGGCGTTACGACTGCCCAACATGACCACTCCTAGCCGGAGCAACGGTGCGTACAGGCGCCGGAACAGCACCTCGTAGAGCTCTTCGTGAGCAGGCTCCAGCGTGAGGTCGTGCCGCCTGCTGGCACGCCGTTCAGCAAGGCTGAGCGTCTCCTCCGGAGCGGAGTCCGTCATGCCCCTGAGTCGTGCGACAGCCCGATCGGGTTGACACCTGTACCGACTGGGTTAGACCGGTGTCGACGCAGGCGCCTCAGAAACGAGGAAACCCAGGCAGCCACGTGGTTGCCTGGGTTTCGATCTGCGCGCTCGGAGGGATTCGAACCCCCAACCTTCTGATCCGTAGTCAGATGCTCTATCCGTTGAGCTACGAGCGCAGCGGCCGTTGAGCCGTCGGATACTTTAGCGTGCGGCCCGGCCGGTCACGAAATCGGTGCGCCGCCCAGGGCCTCGGTCAGTCGCCGGAAGGCCTCGCCGTGCTTGCGCGAGGAGTCCTCGGAGACCGCGACGGGCAGTGACGAGAACTTCACCACGAGTACGTCGGTCGCCGGGTCGAGCCACAGGTACTGGCCGTGGATCCCGGTCGCGAACACGCTCCCGTGGTCGTCGCCGGTGCTCCACCACTGGTTGCGGTAGCTGCCGCCCGGGTGGATCGACTGGAAGATGCTCCCCGCAGCCGCGGCCTGATCACCTCCGGCGAGGGTGTCGGCGATCCACGTGGCCGGAATCACCTGGTCGTCGCCGACCCGACCCCCGGAGAGCACGAGCCGCCCGACCTGGGCGAGGTCACGCGCCGTACACGCGACGCCACCGTTGGCGAACGCGAAGCCACCGGGGTCGACGGTGATGGCGGCGTCCTCGCGACAGTCGAGCCGGGCCCAGAGGTCGGCGGAGAGCACGTCGGCGTACCCCCGCCCGGTGACGCTCTCCACCACCCAGGCGAGCACGTCCGTGGAGGCGGAGCAGTAGCGGAACACCTTGCCGTGCGGGCCGTCCGGGCGCAGGGTCCGCAGGAACTCATAGGTGTCGGCGGGGTCGTCGTCGAGTCGGGGCCGCCAGCCGGCCACGCGGTCCTGCTGGTGCACGTGGGCTGCGGGGTTGTGGTAGTCCTCGACGTACTCGACCGAGGCCGTCATGTCGAGCACCTGCTGGATCGTCGCGTCGCTGTAGCCACCGCCGGCGAGCTCGGGGACGTACGTCGACACGGTCGCCGAGGTGTCGATCAGCCCCTCGCCGACGAGCCGGCCGACGAGCAGCCCGCACAGCGACTTCGACACCGACATCAGCAAGTGCCGGTCGGCGGGCCCGGCGTCGCCGCGGTACCGCTCGTCGAGGACCTCGTCGCCCCGCATGACCAGGAACGCCTCGGTGTAGGTCTCGTCGAGGAACGAGTCCGGCACCAGCTCGCGCACCAGCGGCGACGCGCCGGCCTCGGCCGCCACCGACATCGCCTGGCGGGGATGCCGGCTGACCACCGCGGTCGGGACGATCTCGGTTACGTGGGAGAGCCCCCACCTGTTGAACGGTGGGTCCTGCCAGTTGTCCAGCGTGATCGGATCCTCACGCCTCATCGCGTCGGTCACCCCGTGCTCCTTGTCGTGTTGGGAACCGGGGGCACTTCCCCGGCCAGCAGCGCCTCACGACCGGCGCCCGGGCTGGCGGCCAGAAGCAGCTGGGTGTACTCGTGACTCGGCGACGTCAGGACCGACTCGGTCGGTCCCTGCTCGACGATCTGCCCGCGGCGCATCACCGCGACGTGGTTGCTCAGATAGCGCACGACGTCGAGGTCGTGCGAGATCAACACGTAGGTGAGCTGCTGCTCCGACCGCAGGTCGCGCAACAGGTTCAGGATCTGTGCCTGCACGGACACGTCGAGCGCCGAGGTGGGCTCGTCGAGCACCAGCAGGTCCGGCCCCGTCGCCAGGGCCCGGGCGATGCCGACCCGCTGGGCCTGCCCACCGGAGAGCTGGTGGGGCAGCCGGTCCTGGTACGACGCGGCCAGGCCCACGTCGTCGAGCACCTCGCGCACCGCCCGGTCGAGATCCGCCCCCTTGAGCCGCGTGTGCGTGCGCAGCGGCTCTGCCACCGAGTCGAAGACCTGCATCCGCGGGTTCAGCGCCTGGAGCGGGTTCTGGAACACCACCCCCATGCGCGAGCGTTGCCGGCGCAGGCTCCGGGCCGACAGCGACCCAAGGTCGACGCCGTCGAAGAACGTCTGCCCGCGGGTGGGCTTCGTCAGGCGCAGCAGGCAGCGGATCAGCGTGGTCTTCCCCGAGCCCGACTCCCCCACCAGCCCGAACGACATGCCCGACTCGACCGCCAGGCTGACCCCGTCGACCGCGGTGAGCCGGGACTCCTTGCCGGGGAACGTCTTCACGACGTCACGGCCCTCCAACAGCGCGGTCACAGCTCTGCGCTCCGGATGCAGGCGACCTCGTGCACCGGACTGACCGGCAGCAACGCCGGGTCCTGGCTCCGGCAGTCGTCGACCACGAAGGGGCACCGGTCGGCGAAGGCGCAACCGCTCACGTCGCGGAGGTTGCTGGGCACCGTGCCGCGGATCGAGACCAGAGGCTCCCCGGGCGCCCGCCGGCTGGGCAGGGCACCGAGCAGGCCGCGCGTGTACGGGTGGGTCGGCGAGCCGAGGACGGTCGCAGTGGGACCCGCCTCGACCACGCGGCCGGCGTACAGCACCGCCACCCGGTCGCAGACGTCGTTGACGACCTCGAGGTTGTGGGTGATCAGCAGCACGCTGAAGCCGAGGTCGGCCTGCAGCTGCAGCACGAGCCTGAGGATCTGCTGGGCGATCGTCACGTCCAGGGCGGTGGTCGGCTCGTCCATGACCAGCAGCTCCGGCTCGCAGAGCAAGGCCATGGCGATCATCGCCCGTTGCAGCATCCCGCCGCTGAGCTCGTGGGGGTACGCCGCCGCGACCCGGTCGGGGTCGGGGAGGCCGACGCGATCGAGCTCGCGCCGTACCGTCTGCACGGCCTCTGCCCGGCTCACCCGGCGGTGCCGCCGGAGCACGGTGCGCATCTGTGCCCCGATCGTGAAGACCGGGTTGAAGGCCGTGCCCGGGTTCTGGAAGACGAGCGAGACGGCGTTCCCCCGCAACGCCGCTCGCTCCCGGTCTGAGCAGGTCAGCTGGTCCACGCCGTCGAAGACCACCTGGCCGGTGCTGCGTGCGCCGCCCGGGAGCAGCCCGAGGACCGACAGTCCGGTCAGCGTCTTGCCGCAGCCGGTCTCGCCGACGACGCCGAGCACCTCTCCGCGGGCCAGTTCGAGGTCGACCCCGCGGATCGGCCGGTTGGTGACCTCGCCCCGGTCGACGAACTCGACCACCAGGTCGCGGATCGACAACAGCGCCGTCATCGCTTCACCTGCCGAGGGTCGAACCAGTCACGCAGCGCATCGCCGACGAGGTTGAAGGCCAGCACGGTCACGAAGATCGCCAGCCCCGGGAACGTCGAGACCCACCACGACGACAGGATCAGGCCACGCCCCTCGGCGACCATCAGCCCCCAGTCGGGGAACGGCGGCTGCGCTCCGAGCCCGATGAAGGCGAGCGACCCTGCCGCCAGCACGACGGTGCCGATGTCGATGGTGGCCTGCACGAGGATCGGGGTCATGCTGTTGCGGATGATGTGCCGCACCAGGATCCGCGAGGGTCGGACGCCGATCGCTTCGGCGGCGGTCACGTAGGAACGCTCCCGCAGCGAGCGGGCCTCGGCGCGCAGCAGCCGGGCGTACCAAGGCCACCAGGCCAGGGCGAGCGCGATGCCGGCGTTCTTCAGACCCGGGCCGAGCAACGCCACCATCACCATGGCCAGCAGCAGCGGCGGGAACGACTGGAACACCTCGGTGACACGCATCAGAGCCTCGTCGAGCCACCCGCCGCGGTACCCGGCGATGGCACCGAGCGGTACGCCGACCAGCGCAGCGATCGCGACCACGAAGAGCGACACCGAGAGGGCGGGCCTCGCGCCCATGATCACCCGACTCAGGATGTCGCGACCGAGGGCATCAGTGCCGAACCAGTGCTCGGCGTTCGGCGCCAGGTTCCGGTCGGGCACGTTGGCGGCGCCCGCCCCCTGCTCCGGGAAAGGAGCGACCCAGGAGCCGAAGACCGCGAGGAACACCAGCAGCGCGATCACCACCAGACCGGCGAAGGCGAGCCTGTCGTTGCGCAGCACCGCGAAGGTACGGCGTGGCTTGCGTCGGAGTCCGACAGCTACGGCAGGGGTCGCCATCAGATCCTCGCCCTCGGGTCGATCCTGGCCTGGACGAGGTCGACGGCCAGGTTCGTCAGCAGGTAACCGGCCGCGCCGAGCAGCGTGATCGCCATGATCACCGGGTAGTCGACGGCGAGCATCGCCTGAGTGGCGTACTGACCGACTCCCGGCCAGTTGAAGACCACCTCCACGAAGAAGGTTCCTGTCAGCGCGTAGGCCGTCGCCAGACCGGTGATCGTCAGGGTGGGCGGCAGGGCGTTGCGCAACGCCAGCACCCACTGCACCCGGCGCTCCCGGAGTCCGTAGGCACGCGCGGTGAAGATGTAGTCCTGGCCCAACGCGTCGAGCATCGCGGCGCGGGTCATCCGGGCGATGAGCCCCAGCGGGTACGCCGCCAGTGTCAGCGCCGGGAGCACCAGGTGGGCGAGACCGTCGGAGAACGCCGCGCCGTTCCCGGTCAGCACCGTGTCGAGCAGCGGGAACCCGGTGACCTCGGTGACCGGGCTCGTGTACTTGAGCGTGTTGCTGAACTGACCGGTGGCCGGGAGCACTCCGAGCCGGCCGACGAAGAGGAACTGCAGAAGCAGTCCGAGCCAGAACGCCGGCATCGAGACGCCGCCGATCGCCAGCACCCGGATCGCGCCGTCGAGCCCCTTGCCGGGCCGCCGAGCGGCCAGCACCCCGAGAGCGACCCCGCCGATCGCCGCCACCGTCATCGCGGCGGCGATCAGCTCGAGGGTCGGCGGCAGTCGTCCACCGAGCTCGGCGAGCACCGGCTGCTTGGTCGCCAGCGAGGCGCCCCAGTCGCCGGTGAGCAGGTCCCGCATGTACGTGAGGTACTGCACCAGCAGCGACTCGTTGAGGCCGAGCTGTTCGCGGATCCGGGCGAGCTCCTCCGGCCGCGCCTTCGGCCCGGTGTAGACGACCGCCGGGTCGCTGGGCACCACGCGGGCCAGCACGAAGGTCACCAGAGTCAGGACGAAGAGCACGGCCGCGGAAGTGCCGACCCTACGGGCTACGTAGCGCAACATGCCGCCACCTTTCCAGCCGCTCGGGCCCGAGACCCGAGTACAGCAAGACGTCAGGCCGGCTTGATGGGGGCGAAGAAAACGGTGAAGGGATAGTTCTCGTTGTAGGGGGCGATCGACAGGCCCTTCGGCACCACCGCGATGCCTCGAGCGTCGTAGAGGAACGCGCCGGGCGCCTCGTCGTAGAGCAGTTCCATGGCCTCGACGTACTTCGCCTGGGCGGCGTCACGGTCGGAACCGGTCAGCGTGCCCGCCTCGTCGACCAACGCGTCGTACTGGTCGTTCTTCCAGTAGCTCAGGTTGAAGAACGGCGCGTCGCTCGAGCGGAACAGCGACCACATGTTGTCCGCACCCGCGTCGCTGTACGTCGGCCAGTAGTAGAGGACGAAGATGTCCTGCGCCTTCTTCGGGTCGGCCTTCGCCTTCTCCCACTGCTGGTTGAACAGCTGCGCCCGGACGTCGACGTTGACGCCGACCTTGGCGAACGCGTCCTTGATGAGGGGCACGAAGCGCGCCTCCGCGGCGTTCTCCGAGGCGTAGGTCAGGGTCAGGTCGAAGCCCTTCTCGTGACCGGCTTCGGCCAGCAGGTCGGCCGCCTTGTCGAGGTCCTGCTCGTACATCGGCACCTCGTCGGACCACGGGAAGATGCCCTGCGGCACCGGTCCACGGCTCTGGGTGCCGTAGCCCTGGGCGCCCACGTCGATGATGTCCTGGTACGGAATCGCGTAGGAGAGCGCCTGCCGCACCTTCGCGTCGTCGAGCGGCGGCTTCGTCGTGTTGAACAAGGCCACGAAGTTGAACGGCGAGTTGAAGTCGCGGACCTCGAAGTCGGGGTTGCCCTTGAGCTCCTCGAGGTTCTCCAGCGGCACGGTGGTGGCGTAGTCGACCTCACCCGAGGTGAGCATCTGCTGCGCGGTCACGGCGTCCGGCGTGATCGAGACGTCGACCGTCTCGTACGTCGCGGCGGCGTCTGCGTTCCAGTAGTCGTCGTACTTCTCCAGCACGACCTCGTTGCCGGGGGTGTACTCGGCGAGCGTGTACGGGCCGGTGCCGGCGTCGATGCCCTTCTCGAAGTAGCTCTCGTCGTCGGCCGACGCCTCGAGGGCCTTCGGCGAGACGATCCAGGCGCCGTACGTCGACGCCGCGACCAGGTCCATCGGCGCGGCGTAGCCGAGCTCCATGACCACGGTGCTCGCGTCAGGCGTGGTGATCTTCTCCAACGGCGCCCAGATGAACGACGCACCGCCGTGGTCCTTGGCCGCCTCGATGCTGGCCTTGACGGCGGCCGCGTCGACGGTGCCACCGTCGTGGAAGGTGACGCCGTCACGGATCTTGAAGGTCCAGGTCTTCGCATCGTCGCTGGAGGTCCAGGACTCCGCGATCCCCGGCGTGAACTCCTCGGCGCTGCCGGTGGGGTTCTTCCACAGCAGCGGCTCGTAGAGGTTGCCCATGTAGAGCGCCTCGGTGGAGAAGGAGCGCACCGGGTCCCAGGTAGTGACGGCCGCCGAGGCGGCGACGGTGAGCACCGTCGTGTCGGGAGGGGCGCTGGGGGTGTTGGTGGAACCGGAGCCGCCCGAGCAGGCCGCAGTGAGGACCCCCAGCGCGAGCGCCGTCGGGGCCAGGGACTTCCAGCTAAGCGTGGTCATGAGTCTCCTCGGATCCTGCTCGTGGTTGTGACGCAGACAACAGTCTGGGATGCTGACCCATAACTGTCCAATACTTAGTTGACACGCGCTCCATACCTCGGAGGCATGGTGGAGGCATGGTGGACCTGAGACTGCTCCGGTACTTCGTCGCGATCGTCGACACCGGCTCGGTCACGGCCGCCTCCCGCGCGCTGCACGTCGCCCAGCCGTCGCTGTCCCGCCAGCTCCGACGGCTGGAGTCCGACCTCTCGCTCACACTCTTCGACCGCACCGACCGTCGGCTGCACCTCACCCCCGCCGGGCGCGCCTTCCTGCCGGTCGCCCGCGACCTGGTCAACCGAGCCGAGGTGGCCAGCGCGACGGCCCACTCCCTCGCCGGCGGCGCCGACCTCCGGCTGACCCTGGCCGCACCGCCGACCACGATCGCCGACATCGTCGCGCCGTTCATCGTCGCCGCCGGGGCCGACGGCCCGGTCGTCAACGTCGTGGAGACCTCACCGCACGCCGTCTACGAGACGCTCGAACACGGGGAGGCCGACCTCGCGGTCGGTACTCGCGTGCCCCCCGCCGCACTGCGCCACGAGGTGGTCGGCCGCGCCTTCGTCTGGGCGGAGTGCGCGCCCGACCACCCGCTCGCAGCCGAAGACCGGGTCGCGTTGGCCGACCTCGTCGCGTGGCCGTTGATCGTGATGCACGAGGACCACGGCGTTCGCCGGATGTTCGACGACGCGGTCACCCGCGAGGGGCTCGCGTACCAAGCGGAGTACGTCACGCGCACCCCGCACGTGGCCCAGGCCCTGGCCGCGGCAGGTCGCGGCGTCTGCGTGCTCTCCGACGACGCCCGGTTCGGGCTACGGGAGCTGCCCATCGTCGCGGCCGGGGCCGAGCTCAGCATCACCCTGTTCGGCGCCTGGGACCCGACCCACTACGCGTCCGGGCCGATCGAGTCCTGCGTGGCCGCACTGAGCGCCTTCACGCGCGCCCTCTACGCCGACTGACCCTTGATCGATCCAATGGTCGTGCCCGTTCACTTGTGAGTACATTCACTAGCACTCGACGGTGCGGCGACCGCTATGGGCGTCGTACGTTTGGGCAACAAAACTCGCCCGCAACGATGCGGCGACGACATAACAGAACTCCACGACACACCATCGACACGCTCGGTGGCCGTCCCCTCTTCGGCGGACGCGAATGCGCGAGAGGACACGGTTGGCATGACGACCGACACCACGACCACCTCAACGAGCCCGACGACCCACGAGGGAATCCTCGCCTGGGTCTCGGAGATCGCCGAGCTGACCCAGCCGGACCAGATCCACTGGTGCACCGGGGATGACGACGAGTGGGAGCAGCTCACCAGCGCCCTCGTCGAGACCGGGACCTTCACCCGTCTGAACGAGAAGCTGAAGCCCAACTCGTTCCTGGCCCAGTCCGACCCCACCGACGTTGCTCGGGTCGAGGACCGGACCTACATCTGCTCCGTGGACGAGAAGGACGCGGGTCCCACCAACAACTGGATGGACCCGAACGAGATGAAGGCCCTCATGCGCGACCTCTACAAGGGGTGCATGAAGGGCCGCACGATGTACGTGATCCCGTTCGTGATGGGGCACCTCGAGGCCGAGAAGCCGATGTTCGGCGTTGAGATCACCGACTCCGCCTACGTCGTCGTCTCGATGAAGGTGATGGCCCGGATGGGCACCAACGTGCTGCGCAAGATGGAGGAGACCAACGCGTCCTTCGTCCCCGCCCTGCACTCGGTCGGCATGCCGCTCGAGCCCGGCCAGGCCGACGTCGCGTGGCCGTGCAGCGACACCAAGTACATCGTCCAGTTCCCCGAGGAGCGGATGATCTGGTCCTACGGGTCCGGCTACGGCGGCAACGCCCTCCTCGGCAAGAAGTGCTACGCCCTGCGCATCGCCAGCGTGATGGCGCGCGACGAGGGCTGGCTGGCCGAGCACATGCTGATCCTCAAGCTCACCTCGCCGGAGGGCGTCGTGAAGTACGTCGCGGCGGCCTTCCCGAGCGCCTGCGGCAAGACCAACCTCGCCATGCTGGCGCCGACCATTCCCGGCTGGAAGGTCGAGACCCTGGGCGACGACATCGCCTGGATGCGGATCGGTGAGGACGGTCGCCTGTACGCCGTCAACCCGGAGTACGGCTTCTTCGGCGTCGCCCCTGGCACCAACCAGGACACCAACCCGAACGCGATGAAGACCATCGACATCGGCAACTCGGTGTTCACCAACGTGGCACTGACCGACGACGGCGACATCTGGTGGGAGGGCCTGGAGAACAAGCCCGAGCACGCCCGCTCCTGGAAGGGCGAGGACTGGACGCCGGAGTCCGAGGAGCTGTCGAGCCACCCGAACAGCCGGTACTGCACGCCGATCAAGCAGTGCCCGATCCTGGCGCCCGAGTACGACGACCCGAAGGGCGTCCCGATCGACGCCATCCTCTTCGGCGGCCGCCGCAAGACCACCATCCCGTTGGTGACCGAGGCCCGCGACTGGGTCCACGGCACGTTCATGGGCGCCACGCTCTCCTCGGAGACGACGGCGGCCGCGACCGGAGCGGTCGGCGTCGTGCGCCGTGACCCGATGGCGATGCTGCCGTTCATCGGCTACAACGCCGGCGACTACTTCAACCAGTGGATCACCGTCGGCAAGGACAACGACGCTGCCAAGCTGCCGCGGATCTTCTACGTCAACTGGTTCCGTCGCGACGAGGACGGCGGCTTCCTGTGGCCGGGCTTCGGCGAGAACAGCCGGGTCCTCAAGTGGATCGTCGAGCGCATCGACGGCCAGGCCGAGGCCATCGAGACCCCGATCGGACACGTCCCGACGCCGGGCGCCCTCGACACGGACGGCCTCGACATCACCGAGGACGCGCTGACCGCGGCTCTCGAGGTGGACGTCGAGGAGTGGAAGGCCGAGCTCCCCGCGATCACCGAGTGGTTCGAGAAGTTCGGCGACACGCTGCCCGCCGTGTTGTGGACCGAGCTGGACGGCCTGAAGGCCCGCCTCGGCGCCTAGTCTCAAGAACAAGAGGCCTCACCCTGCGGGGTGGGGCCTCTTGTTGTTTACCTGCGGCATACTTGCCCTTCGTGAGCGGAGGTGAGGCTGTGGATCGGGAACGCGCACGCTATGGACCTCAAGACCGGCAACTGCTGGAGTCGGCGGCCACCCGTATCTACAGCAACGCAGTCGCGCACGGATCGCTCCCGGACGACGACCCCCGGCTGATCGACGACAACCTGGCCCCGGCGGTCCGTCTGCTCCTCGACATCGGCCTGCTGCGCCACGACGAGGCGAGCAAGCGGTACTACCCCATGGATCCAGCCGCGGTGCAGGCCCAGATCGTCGTCCCCCTGGGGCAGCAGGGCGCCGACCTCCTCGCCGAGTCCGCGCGCTGGGCCGACACCTTCAGCGACCTCGGCCAGGTGTTCCGCACCTCCCCGCAGGCGACCGTCAGCCCGATCACCGAGATCCACGGGCTCGAGAACATCAACAACTTCATCGCCGCGGCCGTCAACGACACCCGCCAGGAGATGCTCACCGCGCAGCCGCACGGTCGACGGCCAGCCAGCACGCTGGCGGTCGCCGAGGACCGCGACGTCAAGCTGCTGGCTCGCGGTGCCAAGATGCGCACGCTGTACCAGCACTCGGCCCGGCACAGCCCGGCCACGCGCGAGTACGTCGCCGACATCACCTCGCACGGAGCCGAGGTCCGCACGCTCGACGAGTTCTTCCGCCGGCTCATCGTCTGCGACCGACAGGTCGCGATCGTGCCTGCCTCGGACAACCACCACGTAGCCATCGCGATCTACGAGAAGTCGCTGATCGCGTACCTGGTCGACATCTTCGAGCGCTCCTGGGAGCGCGCACAACCGTTCACCGGCAGCACCGGTCAGACCGATCGGCACATCGCCGACGACGTCCGCGCCATGACCATCCGGCTGCTCGTCGAGGGCCACAGCGACCCTGCGAGCGCCAAGCGCCTCGGGGTGAGCACCCGCACCTACGCGGGCTACATCGCGGCCCTCAAGGACGAGTACGGCGTCCAGACGCGCTTCCAGCTCGGCTACGCCATGGGCCGGTCCGAGGCCGGCCACACCACCGCGGCCGCGCAGGACGACTTCGGCTCCGACTGACGCCTCACGGACCGCCTCGAACATCCCCCTCGAACGACTCCTACCCAAGACTCCCTCAGAAACACTGCGAGGGCAGCTCACCTGTCGGTGAACTGCCCTCGATGTGTGGTCGATCCGTGGCCGGGGGGGATGGCACTGGGAGCGAACTGCCGGGGGGGTTGACTCGTTCGTCCTCGGTCTCGACCTAGCGATACGACCCGGGGGGGAGTGAGCCGCACGCGTTTGTGGGGTTTTCGCCTACCTGGTGCCGTTCCAACCGGAGTCGGCCTTGGACACAACGCGCGTCCCGTTCCAACCGGAGTCAGCTGCCTGCGCCGGTGCGGCCGCCCCGAGGAAGATTCCTGCGGCCATCAGTGCGCCCACGAGGATCCTCGCGGCGCTGCGGTTCTCGTTCATGCTTCCCTCACACTCTTTCGGGGTGCGGCGGCGATCGCCTGGTTCAAGTGTTAGACACGTCGACGTCCCGCGGCCACAAATTGGGCGCGCAGGAGTTTGCACTGCATGATCCTGCAAAACGATCGAAACCGAGACACGGGGCGCGACGGGTCGGATAATTCTCCGAGTGCCTCTTCGCCGGAGGATTTCCCGGACGAAAGCGGCAATCGGTGCCCGAGCATGCCCAAAGTGCACAGTAAAGACTTCGGGCATGGTTGCGTAGTTGTGCAAATCTCGCAAGGGCTCGACCTGCGGCGATTCCCGTTGATCTCCGCCCTATCCTCAACGCATGGATGACGCGCCCGCTGGTCGACGACCGAATGTGCGGGCCCTACTCGGCCTCACGCTGCTGTGGCTCCTCGTTGCCGCCCCCGCGGCGGGACTGCTCTTCATCACCGGCTCCCGGCAGACCGTGATCGCCGGCCACGACGCCACCGTCACGCCCACGCTCGACGGGTACGCAACGCTCGACCTGGGGCCGTACATCCCCAACTTCCGCATCGAGAGCGGCCAGCGGGTCGGCGCCTACCTCGATCTCGGCGCCACCGATCTCGACAGCTACGAAGCGTTGATCCGGCGCTACGCCTTCATTGCCAGCCAGCCTGAGGCGCAGATCGACAAGGTCCGCGGGACCTTGGTCGACCTGGCTACCGACAGCCTGATCATCGGTGCCCTCATCGGCTTGGCCGGGCCCGGGCTCGTCGAGCTGGTCGGCCGCCGCCGCTGGGACGAGCTCGCCCACCCCTGGGGCGTCCACCGGGCGGTCGTGTCCGGGGTCGCAGTCACCGTCGCGGTCGTCGCGATGGGGCTCACCGTCATCACGATCCGCGACGACACCGGCCCTCCGGTACAGGCCGACGACTGGCAACCCCTGGCCGAGGCGCTTCCCGAAGTCACGATCCCCGCAGAGGCCGCTGCCCTCGAGATCGACTCCGGCGGACTGTCCCAGGGCACCCGCCGGCTCGTGGTCAGTGCGGTCGCCAGCTACCGCAAGAGCCTCGACTTCTACCAGGGCCTCGTCGACAAGGCACCCGCTCTGGCCGAGGACCTCCGCCAACCGCAGGAGGACGAGGTGGTCGCCGTGCTGGTCAGCGACCGGCACGACAACATCGGCATGGACCCGGTGGCTCGGGCGATCGCCGACGCCGGCAGCGCGACGTTCCTCATGGACGCCGGCGACGACACGTCGACGGGCAGCTCGTGGGAGGCGTTCAGCATGGAGTCACTCGACAAGGCGTTCCACGACTATGACGACCGGTACGCCATCGCCGGAAACCACGACCACGGCGACTTCGTCACCGACCAGCAGAACCGGTTGGGCTTCACCACGTTGAACGGCGAGGTGATCGACGGCCCCGGTGACATTCGACTGCTCGGCGCCAGCGATGTGCGGAGCAGCGGCCTGGGGAGCTGGCGCGAGGAGCGCGACGTCTCCTTCGCCGACCAGCAGATCCTGCTCGCCGACCTCGCGTGCGAGCACGACGCCGACGGCGACCGGATCTCGACGCTGCTGGTGCACGACGCCAACAGCGGCCGCATCGCACTGGAGCGGGGCTGCGTCGACCTGGTGCTCGCGGGGCACCTGCACCTGCAGGTCGGGCCGACCGAGGTCATCGGCGAGAACGGCAAGAAGGGCTACACGTACACGACGGGAACCACGGGCGGTGCGGCGTACGCCGTCGCGATCGGGAGCAAGCTCCGCCGCGACGCCCAGGTCACGCTGGTCACCTACCGCGAAGGCCGGGCGGCCGGGGTTCAGCCGGTCACCGTGCGAACGAACGGCGACTTCGTGGTCAGCCAGTACATCCCGCTGACGTTCGATGACCCGCCGGCGATCGCTGCGCCGTGAGATGCAGAACGGCCCCCGGGCGCACGTGCGCCTGGGGGCCGTTCTGGGTCTGGCGGAGGTGGCGGGATTTGAACCCGCGAGAGGGGATTACCCTCAACCCGCTTAGCAGGCGGGCGCCATAAACCGGACTAGGCGACACCTCCAGACAGCGAGGCACAGGCTACCCGAACGGGTGGTCGGTCACGTCACCGGGCGGTAGCCGTGTCCCCGGTTGAGGTGCTGCTGCAGGTCGCGGACGAACGCGTCCGTCGAGCCGGCCAGGATGTCGACCGGGATCGTGGTGGCCCGTCCGTCCCGTCGGCGTAGGACGACGCACCGCGCTCCCTGCATGGTGGTGGCGACGACATCCTCGACGTCCTTCCACCGGCCGCGCTTCACTCCGGCGCCGCGCACCCAGCGCACTTCGTACCCGACGTCGTCGAGACGGACGACGGGCGCGAGCCGAGGGAGCGCCACGGCGAGCACCCCGACGGCGACCAGCACCGAGGCCACCACCACGGTGAGCGCCCACGTGGGCCAGCCGAGCTGGGCTCCGACGAGGATGACGACGACTACGAGCGCGCCGGCAGCAGCGAGCCCCACCCCCATCATCCGGACGAGATAGGGGCTTGCGAGTCGATAGTCGGAGGGCACGACTCCGATTAGACCCAAAGCCCGGTTGCAGAGCCAAATGGGTGACTCATGTCCCTTGTCACAGCGTTGTGGTGCGCGTCACACTCAAAGATCCCCCCACTCGGAGGTGGTCGCCTTGAGCGGTCTCGAGCATGCGATCCACGGCCTCCAACAGGCACTCGACAGCCCGCGCCGCCAGCACATGTGGCGATGGTTGGTGCGCAACCGCCTGTCCGCAGTCAAGGAGGCGCTGCATGCGGAGGGCTCCCGCGGCGGTGACGCCTGGCTGGCGGCCCGCGAGATCACGCTGCACCGGGAGCGGAACAGCCTGCTCCGCAAGGTGAGCGCCCTCGGTCCCGACGTGCTCGACGATGACGACCTCGACCGCGTCAGCACCGAGCTTCAGCAGCTGGTCGGGGCCCTGCAGCGCTACCGGCAACGCGTCAACGACCTCGTCTACGACAGCGTCTCGTTGGAGCTGGGCGGATCCGAGTAGCCGACTCAGTAGGCCGCGAGACGTCGGCCGGGTTGGACCTGGTCGTGCGCCACGGCGCTGAGGGCCGCCCCGGTGAACGCCGCCGCGAGGCTCAGTGCCTGCAGCAACGGCCCGGCCGTCCCCAGGTTGTCGACGAACGGCGCGACCGCGACCACCAGGAGCAGCAGGACCGGGATCCAGACGCGGGTGGAGCGGGTGGCGAGCAGCGCGGCCGCGATCAGCACCAGCCCCGCATAGAAGCCCAGGATCCAGGTGTAGACGAACGCGACCAGGCCGGGGTCCGTCGTGACCGCCAGCAACCCGGGCTCGGTCAGGGCCCCACTGACCACCATCGCGCGTAGGAGCACCAGCAGGACGGCGAAGCCCGCAGTCCCGAGCACGCCCACGGCGAAGACTGTGACCGAAGCAAGAGCGAGGCGCGGCCGTCGCTGGAAGAGCGACATCAGCGCCGGCAGGCCGAGAAGTAGACACACGGCGGCAACGAAGTAGAAGACCGCCATCCCGAGCAGACGGCCGTCGTTCTCGGCGACCAGAGCCAGCACTTCGGCGTTCGACTGCCCGGCGATGCCAGGGCTCAACAACGTCCCGAGCATCAGCGCGATCGCGCCGATCACGAGAGTGCCGGCCGACGGCGGGACCCATTCGGAACGCATTGTGGAATCTTCGCGTCTCGAAAGCCTTGGCGGCAGGTCTGCGGCACGGAACCACCTGAACGGACTACCCGAGTGACACCTTCACACCATGGGCAGTCGATCCGTCAGCAGAGGGGGCGGGATTCGAACCCGCGGCTGACATCTCTGCCAGCGACCGCTTTCAAGGCGGTTCCGATCGGCCACTCCGGCACCCCTCCGTGTCACCGGCGAGCCGGCGCACGCAGGCGAGTCTAGGCGAGGTCGAGGGAGACGAGGACGTCTCCCTCCTGAACCACGTCGCCCGGGGAGACCCGCACTGCGGTGACGCGGCCGGGATGCTCGGCGAGCACCGGGATCTCCATCTTCATCGACTCGAGGAGCACCACGGTGTCGCCGGCCGCGACGCTGTCGCCGGGGGCGACGGTCACCGTCATCACGTTGGCCACCATCTCGGCGGTGATGTCTGCGGTGCGAGCGTCACGAGGCATGCGGTGGACGCTACACAACCCCGACGATTACCCGCAGGTACGGCGGTCGCGGCTCACATCAGGGCGTGGGTGCGACGCGGCTCGGGACGATGGGCCGCAGCCTCCTCGGCCCGCCTCGCGCGTGCTCCGCGCGTGCCCGACAGGAACGTGTCGACGCGGATGACGAGGTACCCCAGGAAGAGGCCGCCGCCCACGCCGTACAGGAGTGTGAGCCCGGCCTCCGCCAGCTCCATCTTCGGATCCAGCAGCAAGGTCGAGACCTCCGCGAGCGCCGCCGCGCCGAAGGCACACGCCCACCAGCCCTGCCGGCGGCGGGCACGCGTGGACACGCCCCACGCGAGCGCGGGGAAGCCGACGAGGATCTCGATCGGACGGGGTACGGCGCCCAGCAGGTCGCGCACCCGGTCGCGGGACTGGTCGAAGCTCTCGATCATGCCCGGCGACCCCCAGCGACCCAGCGCCTCGGTGTAGGCGATCGTCACGGCGAGCAGCCCCAGGCCACCCAGGATCACCACCGCTCCGCGGGTGCCGAGGCCGTGCAGACCCGCGCCGAGCCGGAAGACCAGCGCGAGCGCGCCGAGCAGCGCCAGGGCGAGGACGAGGTAGCCGGCGCGCTCGAGGGACAGCCGGGCGTCGTACGCGGTCGCGGCGAACGCCGACGCCGCGGCGACCGCGACGGCCACTCCGACCTCACGGAGCACCGCACTGAACTTGGCGGCCGGTTCGGTCACGACGACGCCGAGCACCGCACCGATCGCTGCCGTGCAGACCGCGGCGGCCGCGAGCAGCACCGGGATGGCCGATAGCACCGCAGCGACGGAGAGGGCGAGCGCGAGTCCACCGGCGATCAGCGGCCGACCTCCGGCCCGGACGCCGAGCGCGAAGGAGTAGGCCGTCGTGAGCGTGACGGCACCGACCAATGGCACCCAGGCCGGCGCATTCAGCGGCGTGTACCCGACCACCATCGTCGCCAGGGCAGCCGCCACGACGACGAACCAGGTCACTGTCACAGCGCGAGGTCCCGGCATCCGCGAGGATCCCGACGTCGGGGCCTTCGCGGGCTTGGGTGGCTTCGCGGGCTTGGGTGCCGGCGGCGCCTTGGGCTCGCGCTTGGCCCGGGGCGGCTTGGGTTCGGGGACCGCGCGGCGTCGGCCAGGTTTCTGGTCCGGACGACTCACGGTGGGCACTCCCGGGGGCAAGAGGACGAAACGCCCGCAGGATATCGCGCTAGAGACGCCGGTTCGTCAGCGACGGGTTCACCTGCCGGGTCTCGTCGAGCAGCTGCCGGTCCACCGTCGTCGAACCGACTCGCGACTCGTCGGGCCCGAGCTCGAGCAGGACGTCCCCGTCGGGGGCGATGACCGTCGAGTGTCCGGTGTAACGAGGACCGGGTTGGCCGACCGCGGCGACGTACACGGTGTTCTCGACTGCCCGGGCCCGCAGCAGGGTGCGCCAGTGCTCGACCTTGCGCGGCCCCGCGACCCAGGCGGCCGGGACGAGCAGTACCTCGGCGCCTTCGTCGACGAGCATCCGGGCGAGCTCCGGGAAGCGGAGGTCGTAGCAGGTCATCAGGCCGACCTTCCAGCCGGCGACGTCGACGACCACGGGGCTGATCGCGCCCGCGGTGAGCCGGTCGGACTCGCGGTAGCCGAACGAGTCGTAGAGGTGGATCTTCCGGTACGACGCCGTCAGCCCGGACCCATCGACGACGACGAGGGTGTTGTACGGACGAGCGGGGTCGTCGCTGACCTCGAACATTCCGGCGACCAGGGTTGCGCCGGAGGCGGCGGCTGCCCCGGTCAGGCTCGTCACGAACGGGCCGTCGAGTGGCTCGGCGAAGGCACCGACGTCCGACCCGGGCTTGCCGAAGTCGCGCGCGAAGGCCTCCGGCAGCACCGCCAGGTCGACGTCGGGCTGACCCGCGAGCGTCGTCGCCAGGTCGTCGACCGCGGCGCGGTTGACGGCCGGGTCGAGGTCGGAGGCCTGCTGGGCGAGGCCGACGGTCAGGGAGTCCACGTCGCCAGCCTGCCAGACTGACCCGATGAACCAGCCCCTGCGCCTGGGTGCGGTCGTCCTGGCCGGAGGGACGGCCGCACGGATGGACGGCATCGACAAGGCTTCCATCGAGGTCGCGGGCGTGACCCTGCTCGAGCGGGCGCTGGCAGCGACGATGTCAGCCCGCGAGGTCGTCGTCGTCGGTACCGAGGTGCCCACGAGTCGGCCGGTCACGTGGACCCGCGAGGACCCACCCCTCGGCGGGCCCGCCGCGGGGCTGCTCGCCGCGCTCGATCGGTTCAGCGCTCCCCCGGACTTGGTGTGCGTGCTGGCGGTCGACATGCCGAGGGTCAACGCCGGCACGGTGGCCAGGCTGACCTGGGCCGTCGAGGGCGACCCCGACGTGGATGGCGCCGCGCTGCTCGACGTCGACGGTCGTCGGCAGCCGTTGGCCGCTGTGTACCGGTTCGCCTCGCTGGCGAAAGCCCGGCCGGCCGACCGCGAGGCTGAGCACGGTCTGGCCGTACGACGCCTGATCGGCCTCCTGCGCCTGGCAGACGTTCCGGTGGTCGGCGACGAGGCGCGGGACATCGACTCCTGGAAGGACCTGCGGGACCTCGACCACTGAGACGAACGGGACCGGCCGGTCCGACTTTGCGAAGGGGGTTGCGAGATCCCCGACCCCGTATAAGTCTGGACGGGTGACCTTGCATGACTGGATCGACGAGCTGTGCGATGTCCTCGACATCGACGCCGAGGTTGACGAGGGCATCATCCTCGACCTCGCCCGCGACGCGGCGCATGCCGTCGAGCGTCCCGCCGCTCCGATCAGCACGTACCTCCTCGGGTACGCAGCTGCGCTCGCCGGCGGCAAGCCGGAGGTAGTCGAGGCACTGGCCGCCCGGGCCACGGAGCTGGCCGAGAAGTGGGGCGGCGAGTCGAAGGACGAGGACGAGTTCGCAGACATCGAGGTGGAGGAGCTCGACGAGGACCTCGTCGACGTCGACTGACTCTTCGCGGCGGGTGTGCCGGCGGGTGAGTTAGCGTCGCGGTCATGCGTGCCGTCATCGCCAGCGAGCCCGGAGGGCCCGAGGTCCTCACCGTCACCGACCTGGACGACCCCACACCGGGGCCCGGCGAGGTGGTTCTCGACATGGTGGCCACCGCCGTCAACCGCGCCGACACCCTGCAACGCCGCGGCCTCTACCCGCCGCCGAAGGGGGCCTCCGACGTCCTCGGCCTCGAGTGCTCCGGAGTGGTCAGCGCGGTCGGGGCCGAGGTCACCGACTGGTCCGTCGGCGACGAGGCGTGCGCCCTGCTGGCCGGCGGGGGCTACGGCACCAAGATCGCCGTACCGGCCGGGCAGCTGATGCCGATCCCCGACGGCATCGACCTGGTCACGGCCGGCGGGCTGCCCGAGGTGGCCTGCACCGTCTGGTCGAACGTCTTCATGGTCGCCGGCCTCCAGCCCGACGAGACCCTGCTGGTGCACGGAGGTGCCGGCGGGATCGGCTCGATGGCGATCCAGCTCGCCCACGCACTCGGAGCACGCGTCGTCACCACGGCCGGCTCGGCCGAGAAGCTGGAGCTCTGCCGCTCCCTCGGGGCGGACGTGACCGTGAACTACCACGAGCAGGACTTCGTCGAGGAGGCCCGCGCCGCCACCGACGGGCGCGGCGCCGACGTCATCCTCGACAACATGGGCGCCTCGTACCTCGCGCGCAACATCGACGCGCTGGCCACCGAGGGCAGACTCGTGATCATCGGGATGCAGGGCGGAGCCAAGGGCGAGCTGAACGTCGGCAAGCTGCTCACCAAGCGGGCCGCCGTCATCGGTACGACGCTGCGGTCCCGCCCCGTCGAGGAGAAGGCCGCGATCTGCGCGGCCGTGGTCGAGCACGTGTGGCCGTTGCTCGCCGACGGCACCGTGCGCCCCGTCATCCACGCGACGTACCCGCTCGATCAGGCCGGCGAGGCGCACCAGCTGATGGAGGACGGCGGTCACTCCGGCAAGATCTTGCTCACCTCGTAAGGTGGGGCTCATGAGCGAAGAGCGTCCCGAGAGCCAGTCCGACTCCGACCAGGACCCGCGCGTCGTCGTCCTCGGAGCCGACGGAATGGCGGTGGCCGGAGGCGAGAGCGGCGACGATGCCGAGCGGCACCTCACCGACCTGGTCGAGCAGCCCGCCAAGGTGATGCGGATCGGCAGCATGATCCGCCAGCTCCTCGAAGAGGTGAAGGCGGCTCCGCTCGACGAGGCGAGCCGGGCCCGGCTGGCCGGCATCCACCGCTCGTCCATCAAGGAGCTCGAGGCGGGCCTCGCCCCTGAGCTCGTCGAGGAGCTCGAGCGACTGTCACTGCCGTTCAGCTCGGAGACGCCGTCCGAGGCCGAGCTGCGAATCGCCCAGGCGCAGCTCGTCGGCTGGCTTGAGGGCTTGTTCCACGGCATTCAGACCGCGATCTACGCCCAGCAGATGGCGGCGCGTGCCCAGCTCGAGCAGATGCGCCGGGCCCTGCCGCCCGGTGCGGTCCCGAGCGACGAGGCGCTGCAGGCCGCTCAGGAGGCCCACGCCCGCCGCGAAGGCGGCGAGGAAGGCCACAACCGCGGCGGGATGTACCTCTAGACGATCTCGTCGCGCGACCCACGGTCGCCGCGCTTGAAGATCTTCTCCCCGAGCCAGACCACCGGGTCGTACTTGCGGTCCACCACGCGCTCCTTCATCGGGATGATCGCGTTGTCGGTGATCTTGATGCCCTCCGGGCACACCTCGGTGCAGCACTTGGTGATGTTGCACATCCCGAGCCCCGCGGCGCCCTGAGCGAGAGCCCGGCGGTCGTGGGTGTCGAGCGGGTGCATGTCGAGCTCGGCGTACCGGAGGAAGAACCGCGGACCGGCGAACGCGGGCTTGTTCTCCTCGTGGTCACGGACGACGTGGCAGGTGTTCTGGCACAGGAAGCACTCGATGCACTTGCGGAACTCCTGGCCGCGCTCGACGTCCTCCTGCTGCATCCGGCGCTTGCCGTCGGGGTCGCGCGGGGTCAACCGCGCTGACGGCATCTGCTTCGCCTTCTCGTAGTTGTACGAGACGTCGGTGACGAGGTCGCGGATCACCGGGAACGCCCGCATCGGGGTCACCGTGATCGTCTCGTCCTCCTCGAAGTCGGAGAGGCGGGTCATGCACATCAGCCGGGGCCGACCGTTGATCTCGGCGCTGCAGGAGCCGCACTTGCCCGCCTTGCAGTTCCAGCGCACGGCCAGGTCCCCAACCTGCGTCGCCTGCAGGCGGTGGATCGCGTCGAGGACGACCTCGCCCTCCTCGACGGTGACCGAGTACTGGCCCAGCGCACCGCCGTTCGCATCGCCGCGCCAGACTCGCATCTTCAGGTCGTAGCCCATCAGCTCTCCTCGAACAGCGTCTTCAGGTCATCGGGCATCACCGGCAGCGGCTGGTGCTTGAGGTCGACCTCGTCGGACCCAGCCGGGAGGGTCAGCACCAGGTTCAACGAGCCCCAGTGGTCGTCCGGGGTCGGGAAGTCGTCACGGGTGTGGCCACCGCGCGACTCCTCGCGCTCGAGCGCCGCCTTCGCGATGCACTCGGAGACGACGAGCATGTTCGTCAGGTCGAGCGCCAGGTGCCAGCCCGGGTTGTACTGCCGGTGGCCCTCCACCGAGAGGTGCCGCGCACGCTCCTTGAGCTTGGCGATCTCGTCGAGGGACGTACGGAGCTCGTCGGCCTTCCGGATGATCCCGACGAGCCGCTGCATGACGTCCTGGAGGTCCTTCTGGATCGTGTACGGGTTCTCCCCGCCCTCCACCTCGAACGGGTGCAGCGCATCCTCCGCCGCCGCCTTCACCTGCTCGTCGGAGATCCGCGGCCACGACTCCCGGACCCGGAACGAGTGGTACGTCGCGTTGTGGCCTGCCCGTCGTCCGAACACCAGCAGGTCGGAGAGGGAGTTGCCGCCCAGCCGGTTCGAGCCGTGCATCCCGCCCGCAACCTCGCCCGCGGCGTACAACCCCTCCACGGTGCTCTGCTCGGTGTCGGCGTCGACCTCGACACCGCCCATCACGTAGTGGCAGGTCGGGCCGACCTCCATCGGCTCGGCGGTGATGTCGACGTCCGCGAGCTCCTTGAACTGGTGGTACATCGACGGCAGCCGGCGACGGATGAACTCGGCGTCGCGACGCGAGGCGATGTCGAGGAAGACGCCGCCGTGCGGTGATCCGCGACCGGCCTTGATCTCGGAGTTGATGGCGCGAGCGACCTCGTCGCGCGGCAGCAGCTCGGGCGGGCGGCGGTTGTTCTTCTTGTCCTTGTACCAGCCCTCCGCCTCCTCGATGGTGTCAGCGGTCTCGGCCTTGAAGTACTCCGGGATGTAGTCGAACATGAACCGCTTGCCCTCGGAGTTCTTCAGCACCCCGCCGTCGCCGCGCACCGACTCGGTGACGAGGATCCCCTTCACCGACGGCGGCCAGACCATGCCCGTCGGGTGGAACTGGACGAACTCCATGTTGATCAGGCTCGCGCCCGCGCGCATCGCCAGCGCGTGCCCGTCGCCCGTGTACTCCCAGGAGTTCGAGGTGACCTGGTACGACTTCCCGATTCCGCCGGTAGCCAGCACCACGGACGGCGTCTCGAAGACGATGAACCTGCCGGTCTCACGCCAGTAGCCGAACGCGCCGGACACCCGCCCGCTGGTCGAACCTGTCGAGCCGGTCTCAGTGAAGATCTCCGTGATCGTGCACTCCATGAACACGTCGATCCCGAGGTCGACCGCGCGCTGCTGCAGCGTGCGGATCATCTCCAGGCCGGTGCGGTCCCCGACGTGCGCGAGCCGCGCGTACCGGTGGCCGCCGAAGTCGCGCTGCGAGATCAAGCCGTCGGTGGTGCGGTCGAAGAGCGCGCCCCACTCCTCGAGCTCCAGCACCCGCTCGGGCGCCTCCTGGGCGTGGAGCTGCGCCATCCGCCAGTTGTTGAGCATCTTCCCGCCACGCATGGTGTCGCGGAAGTGCACCTGCCAGTTGTCGTCGGAGTAGACGTTGCCCATCGCCGCCGCGATGCCGCCCTCGGCCATCACGGTGTGTGCCTTGCCGAGCAGCGACTTGCAGACGATCGCCACCCGGGCGCCGGCGTCATGCGCTGCGATCGCCGCGCGCAGCCCGGCGCCACCCGCGCCGATCACCACGACGTCGTACTCGTGCCGCTCGATGCCGCTGGCCTTGCCGGGGTCCATCCGGTTGCCCGTCATCGGGTGTCTCGGGTCGCTGCCCCGACGCTCGGACGTGCGGCGCTCGGTCGTTCGCCGCTCCGTGGTGCGGCGCTCGGCAGTACGGCGCTCGGTGGGATCGGTGGAGCCGCTGGTTGAGCCTGTCGAACCGGTGGTTGAGCCTGTCGAAACCATGTCAGAAGAACCTCGGGTCGGTGATGGCGCCGGTGGCCAGGAGGTACACGTACAGGTCGACGAGCGCGACCGAGAACAGCGACAGCCAGGCGTACTTCGCGTGCGACGCGTTCAGCTTGGACACCAGCGTCCACGCCCGGTAGCGCACCGGGTGCTTGGAGAAGTGCCTCAGCCGACCGCCGACGGCGTGGCGGCAGGAGTGGCAGCCCAGTGTGTAGGCCCAGATGAAGATGATGTTGATCAGGAACAGCACGGTGCCGAGCCCCATGTGGCCCCACTCGCCGTTCTCGTCACGGAACGCCAGCACGGTGTCGAAGGTGAGGATCCCGCCTACGAGGACGGCCGCGTAGAAGAAGTAGCGGTGCACGTTGTTGAGGATCAGCGGGAACCTGCGCTCGCCGGTGTAGCTCCCGTGCGGCTCCGCCACCCCGCATGCCGGCGGACTCAGCCAGAACGACCGGTAGTACGCCTTGCGGTAGTAGTAGCAGCTCATCCGGAAGCCGAGCGGGAAGATCAGGATCAGCAGGGCGGGCGACAGCGGCCAGAATCCGACCGGGGTGCCGAAGTCACTCGACCCCTTGACGCACTCGGGTGTCAGGCACGGCGAGTAGAACGGCGAGAGGTACGGCGTGGAGTAGTAGTGCTCCCCCGAGAAGGCCCGCCACGTCGCGTAGACGACGAACGCCGTGAAGATGACGAACGTGACACTGGGGTACAGCCACCAGCGATCTTGGCGAAGTGTCCTCTCCTCGATGCGTGCACGACCAGGGCTACGGACACCTGACGACATGTAGCGGGTCCCCTTCAGAGAGCGTGCTGTGCCTCGGACTGGGCGTCTTGCCACATGCTCTCGTCGTACGGGTCGTCAGGGATCTCGAGGAGATCTTCCTTGTTCACACCGGGGGTGTGCCCGGGCTTCGGGTCGCCGAGCTCGTCGAGGTCCGCCTGGAGCCGGTCGACGTCGGAGGTCAGGCGACGCACGCCGAGCGTGTCGCCGTACTCGTCGCGGATCCGCAGCACAGCGGCTGCGAGAGTCGTCAGCGCCTCGCGCGTGGCACCGACCGCGTCATGAGAAGACATGCACCGACCTCCAAGAGTCACGTCAGGTGACCTGAGTCACAACCGTTCCGCAACCACTCTCTACGAGATCGGCCCGATTCGAAAGAGGCCACGCGGATCGTGTCGCGGTCAACCGCGCAGCTGGCGCACCCACATCACGGCGGCCAGCAGTGCAAGAACCACGCCCGAGCCGAGTGCCGCCGGCATCGCGAGAGCTGCTCCGAGAGGCGGCGGTGGCTCCCCCGCCGTGGCGGTCGACGCGGGGTCGGTCTCGCCTCCGGTAGCGGTCCGGACGGCGGCGATCAGCTGGTCCGTGGCCGGGGCCGAACCGCCGCAGAGGTTGGCCCGCAGCGCGTCGTCCTGGCGGTCGGCGAACAGCACGTAGCGGTCGCCGTTCTCGATCCCCTCCAGACCACAGGAGGCGCCCGAGTCCGCTGTCTGGATGTACGCCGTGGGTGCGACGTCGCCCTTGAACACCGTCTCGACCTCGACCGTGTACGTCGCCAGGTCGGCCGAGCTCATCACCGGCCGCCACGGCGGACCCTGCCGGTCGGTGACCGTCCCGAGCATCACCACGTCGGCCCAGCCGACGAAGTCCTCGGGCTCGCCGCCCGCGCAGGAGCAGGCGAACGACGGGGCGGCTCCGACGACGACCACCGAGAGCGCGAGCAGCAGCGACGCGAAGAACGACCTGAGAAGTCTCATGCCGGTCAGACGCGGCGGACGCCGGTCAGGTTCCCAGCTCGAAGAGCTGCTCGAGCACGGCGGCCACGCCGTCCTCGTCATGCGCGGGGGCGACGTGGTCGGCCAGCGCCCGGACGGACGGGTGCCCGTTGGCCATCGCGTACGACGTACCCGCCCACTCGAGCATCGGCAGGTCGTTCGGCATGTCCCCGAAGGCCACCACCTCGTGGGGCGCGATTCCCCGCTCCACGCAGAGCTGTTCCAGGGTGCTCGCCTTGGTGACGCCGGCCCCGCTCATCTCAACCAAGGTGCCCGCTGATGACCAGGTCGTTGTGACCAGGCGTCCCACGTGTGACTCCACTTGCTCCCAGAACGGCTCGGGGTCAAGGCGCTCGTGCCGGGCCAGCAACTTCACGGCACGGTCGTCGAGGATCTCCTCCAGCGGGCCGGTCGACAGGTCCGGGGGCGGCGGCAACCGCGGCATGAAGCCGGGCTCCCGCGCGAAACCGTCGGTGCGCTCGATGGCGAACATCGTCCCGGGGATCTCGCGGCGCAGGATGTCGCCGACCTCGAGGCCGGTCGGCACCGGGATGGTGCGCGCGCGACTGACTGCACGCGCTGTCACGTCGTACACGATGCCGCCGTTGGAGCAGACCGCCAGACCGTGGCCGCCGACGTGCTGCCAGAGGTCATCCATCCAGCGGATCGGTCGGCCGGTGACGAAGACGACCGTGACGCCGAGGTCCTCGACCGCGGTGAGCACCTCGCGGGTGCGGTCGGTGACGGTGCCGTCGCTGTGCAGCAGCGTCCCGTCGAGGTCGGTGGCGACCAGCCGGTGCCGCGGGGTCATCGCTAGAACCAGCGAGAGAGCTCGAGAGCGACGCCGTCGTTGCGCACCGTCTCGGTGACGTCGTCGGCGCCCTCCTGCACCTCGAGCGGAGCCTGGCCCATGGCCACGCCGCGGCCGGCCCACTCCAGCATCTCGAGGTCGTTGCGGCCGTCGCCGATGGCGAGCACGTCCTGCCGGTCGATGCCGAGCCGCTCGGCCACCTCGGCCAGCGCGGACGCCTTGGAGACGCCCTCGGGTGCCAGGTCGAGCCAGGCCGTCCAGCCGATGAAGTAGTTGGTGCCGTGCAGGCCGAGGTTCTCGGCGAGCTGCACGAACTCCTCCTCCGACGAGTGCGGGTCGCGAATGATCACACGGGTGACCGGCTCGGCGACGAGCTCCTCGACCGACTCCAGCTTCATCTCGCCGGTGATCTCGCCGTCGGGGAAGTGCCGGTTGATCCGGTAGCCGACGCCGATCTCCTCGACGGCGACCATCGCGTTGGGCACGTGCTCGACGAGCATCCGCACGATCTCGCTGGCGTCGAACGTGACGGCGCGCAGCACCTCGACCGGCGGGTACGAGAAGATCACCGACCCGTTGCTCGCGACGGTCAGCGCCTGCGCACCAGCCCGAGGCAGGTCGAGCTGCTCCCACACGTCGGTGATGCCGAACGTCGACCGCCCGGTGCACAGCACCACGTGGGCGCCGGCGTCGACCGCGCGATGGACGGCGTCGTACACGGGACGGCTGATCACCTCCTCGACGACCCCGGTCGCCGGGACGTTGGCGAAGAGGGTGCCGTCGATGTCGAGCGCGACGAGCTTCGGCGTGAAGCCGGTGACGGCGTCAGTCACCGCTGCCACCCGCGCCGGCCACCGGCTCGAGCACCTCGCGCCCCTGCAGGTACGGGCGCAGCGCGACGGGCACGCGCACCGACCCGTCGGCCTGCTGGTGCGTCTCGAGGATCGCGACGATCGTGCGCGTCATCGCGCAGAGGGTGCCGTTGAGCGTGGCCAGCGGCTGCGTGCCACCGGACGTGTCGGGGAAGCGCCCGCGGATGTCGAGCCGTCGGGCCTGGAAGTCGGTGCAGTTCGACGTCGACGTGAGCTCGCGGTACTTGCCCTGGGTCGGGATCCACGCCTCGCAGTCGAACTTGCGCTGCGCCGAGAGACCCAGGTCGCCGGCCGCCACGTCGATCACGCGGTAGGCGAGCTCGAGCTTGTCGAGGAACTCCTTCTCCCACTCCAGCAGCCGCTGGTGCTCGGCGTAGGACTCCTCGACGGTCGTGTAGGTGAACATCTCGACCTTGTCGAACCAGTGCACCCGGATGATGCCGCGGGTGTCCTTGCCGTGCGAGCCGGCCTCCTTGCGGAAGCAAGGGCTGAACGCGGCGTACCGGCGCGGCAGCGTCGCGGCGTCGAGGATCTCGTCGGAGTGGTACGCCGCCAGCGGCACCTCCGACGTGCCGACGAGGTACATGTCCTCGCCCTCGATCCGGTACACGTCGTCAGCCGCCTGGCCGAGGAAGCCGGTGCCGTCCATCGCGCGGGGCTTCACCAGGGCGGGCGGGATGACGGTCGTGAACCCGGCCGAGCGGGCCTGGTCCATCGCCATGTTCACCAGGGCGAGCTCGAGGTCGGCACCCGCGCCGGTGAGGTAGTAGAAGCGTGAGCCCGAGACCTTGGCGCCGCGCTCGAGGTCGATGGCGCCGAGCATCCTGCCGAGCTCGATGTGGTCACGGGGCTCGAAGCCCTCGGCCGCGAAGTCGCGCGGCGTCCCGACCTCCTCCAGCACGACGAAGTCGTCCTCGCCACCGGCGGGAGCCTCATCGGCAGCCGGGTTCGGGATCGAGCCGAGCGCCGCCTTGTACTCCTCCTCGGCCTCGCCCTGGACCGCTTCAGCCTTCTTCACCTCGGCGGCCAGCGCCTTGGTGCGCTCGAGCAGCTCCTGCTTCTCGTCGCCCTGCGCCTTCGGGATCAGCTTGCCGAGCTGCTTCTGCTCGCCGCGCAGCCGCTCGAACTCCGTGATCGCGCTACGGCGCCGCTCATCGGCGGAGAGTGCACGGTCGACCACGTCGGCGGACAGCCCACGCTTGACCTGGGCAGCGCGGATTCGGTCGGGGTCGTCGCGGAGCACTCGAGGATCGATCACCGGCCCAGCCTAGCGAGGCGTCGCCACCGGTTTCCCCGGCGGGCGATCAGCGGCGGACAGGCGGCCGTCATACTGGTCGCCGGTCCGCCATCCCCTGCCAGGAGTAGATCCGTTGTCGTTCAGCACGCGCTCCCGCCACCTCATGCTGGCCTGGGCGGGCCTCTGCGCCGTCGTGGTGGTCACCATGTCGCTGCTGGTGACGTACAACCTCGACGGCCTGCACCGGGTCGACGGCTCGCTCGGCCGCTCCCTGTACGACTGGAGCAGCCCGCGGACCTGGCTGATCAGCTTCCTGCTCGTGCTCGAGACCGCGACTGGCACCATCGCGATGACGATCTACACGGCCGTCACCGCGCTCTTCCTCACGTTGCGCAAGCACCGGCGGGCGGCGGTGTGGACTGTGCTCGTGATGCTGGGCGCGTCCCTGACGACGTTCCTGCTGAAGCGGCTGATCGGACGGGACCGCCCTCAGTGGGAGGACGCGGTCCACACCCTCGACAGCTTCTCCTTCCCGTCCGGGCACTCGTCGGGGATCGCCTCGGCCGCCGGAGTGGCGATCGTGCTGGTCGCCCTGCTCGTCCGCCGCCGCGACCTCCGTCGTTCCCTCCAGTCGACGGCGATCGCGATGGCGCTGCTCGTCGGGGCCGACCGGCTGCTCCTCGGCGTCCACAACATCTCCGACGTCGTCACCGGGTACGCCGTCGGTGCGTTCTGGGTGCTGCTCGGCGTCGCTCTGTTCGACCCGACCCCCCAGTCGAAGCCGCGCGCGACCAACGGCAACGGCAACGGCGGCAAGCCACCGATCGACCGGCCGCTGGGCGTCGTGCTGAACCCCATCAAGGTCGAGGACGTCGCGGCGTTCAAGGCGCTCGTCGAGCGGATGGCCGCTCAGACCGGGTGGGGACCGCCGACCTGGTACGAGACCACCATCGAGGATCCGGGCCGCTCGATGGCGGAGCAGGCCGCCATCGACGGCGCCGAGCTGGTGCTCGTCTGCGGCGGCGACGGCACCGTCCGCACCGTCTGTGCGGAGCTCGCCGGCACCGGCGTACCCGTCGGGGTGGTCCCTGCCGGCACCGGCAACCTGCTGGCGCGCAACCTCGGCGTCCCGCTCTACCTGCAGGCCGCGATCAACGTCGCCCTCACCGGGCAGGATCGCGCCATCGACCTGGTGAAGCTGTCGGGCGACGGCATCGCCGAGGGCGAACACTTCCTGGTGATGGCCGGGATGGGCTTCGACGCGGCGATCATGGAGGGCGCCAGCGAGCAGATCAAGGCCAAGGTCGGCTGGCTCGCCTACGTCGTCTCCGCGCTGCGGAACCTGATGTTCCCGGCTGTGCGGCTCGAGGTCTCGGTGGACGACGGGCCGTGGACCAAGCACCGCGCACGGACCGTCGTGATCGGCAACGTCGGCTACCTGCAGGCCGGAATGCCGCTGCTGCCCGATGCCGCCATCGACGACGGCATCCTCGACGTGGTGATCCTGCACCCCCGCCGGTTCCTGTCGTGGATCCCGCTGGCGTTGCGGGTGCTCAGCAAGGGCAAGCGCACCGACGACACGATCAACCGGCTCACCGGGCGGACCGTCTCGATCCGCACCAGCCACGACACTCCTCGTCAGCTGGACGGCGACTCGATCGGCGCCGGCAAGGAGCTGCACGCCGAGTGCCTGCACGGCCGGCTGCTCGTCCGCGTCCCGCACTGACCCCGCACCGCATCGGACTAGGGTGAAGGCATGCCCGTCGTGACGTTCACCTCCTCGGTCCTCGAGCCGTTCGACCGTGGGGTGGAGTTCGGCGAGCACCACCGCGACCAGATCGCAGCGACCGTCGCGTCGTACCGGCGGCTGTTCGCCACGCGGGCGGACCACGACTTCGACATGGACCTGTGGGCCGAGCGGGCCTGGGACGCCATCACGCAGTTCGCACCCGTGCACGCGGAGGAGATCCGCGGGATCGCGGAGGGCGCCGGGCGTCCCGTCCGCGAGCTCGCCGCGGTCAATGCGCGGACCGAGCTGCTCGTCGCCGCGAACCCGACCGGGGTCACGGAGTGCTCGTCGGTCATCTCGATGCCGCCGGGGCGCGCACCGTTCGCGGTGCAGACCTGGGACTGGTACGACGCCATGTCAGACGGCTGGCTGCACTGGACCATCCCGCACCCCGACGGCCGCGTGGTGGAGACAGTCACCGAATTCGGGATCCTCGGCAAGATCGGCGTCAACGGGTACGGCGTGGGCGTGATGCTCAACATGCTGCATCACAAGAACGACGCCGACCGGGTGGCCGAAGGCACCATCGGGTACCCCGTCCATCTGCTCAGCCGGCGGATCCTCGACGAGGCCCGCTCGTTCGACGACGCCGTCGCGATCGCATCGGCGCCGACCTCGGCCTCCACGTCACTGACGGTGCTGGACCGCGCCGGCAGCGGCGCGACGCTCGAGCTGTTCCCGGGCGGGCCGGGTCGGCTCGACGCGGTGGACGGCGTGCTCGTGCGCACCAACCACTTCATCTCCCCCGAGGGTCGCGACGGCTGCCTGGCCAGCACGATCAGTGACTCCAGCACCACCCGGCACGCGAAGCTGACCGCGGCGTTCGCGGGCGGGCCGCCCGCATCACCGGCCGCCGTCGTCGAGGCGATGACCGACCACGAGGTCGGCGTCGGCGGAATCTGCGCTCACCCCGACCGCTCGCTCGACCCGACGCTGTGGCACCGGACGCTGGCGACGGTCGCGATCGACGTCGAGCACAGCCGGCTCGACGTGCGCGCCGGCGGCCCGTGCGGAGACCTGCTCGTCTAGTCGGCAGGGCTCAGCAGGCTCACGCGGTGCGGGCGAACTTGATCGCCTCTTCCTCTTCGGGCGACAGCTGCTGCTCGCACGACCAGTCGGCGACGTTCTTGGCGTAGGTGCGGGCGTCGCTGCGTCCGTGGATGGAAGTCAGCACCACCCCGTTGCCGCCGTCGTCGAGCAGCGCGAGCGACCACGACAGGTGGCCGCCCATGTCACCGAACGCGTCGTACCGAACGACGGCGAGGTGGCGGAGCGCGTCCGAGACCTCGGTGCGCAGCGCGTGCACCTCACCCCGCAGGCCGGCGACGTCGGTGGGCAGCTGGTTCTCCCGCTTCGAGCTGCGCCCGGACCGGCCGCCGGTGCGACCGAGGGCCATCAGCGCGACGACCAGTGCGCCGATGGCGACCAGGAGGGTGAGGACGAGCAGGATGCCTGCGAGTGAGCTGTTCATCGCCGGGAACTCTAGGCGGCCATGGATGCAACGGCGCGGAGGCGCGCCTCAGCCGCCGTGCCGGAGGCGGGCCAGCCACGCGGTGGCGTCGAGGAACTCGCGGTCGGACGTGCCCGGCCGGATCGTCGGCGCGATGCCGTCGTGGCGCTCGTACGACCCGAGGAACCGTACGTCGGCGCAGACCCGGCGAAGCCCCATCAGCGCCTCGCCCACGCGGGCGTCCTCGACGTGCCCCTCGCAGTCGATCGAGAAGCAGTAGTTGCCGAGCGCGGCACCCGTCGGACGCGACTCGATCCGCGTCAGGTTCACGCCGCGCATCGTGAGCTGGTCGAGGATCTCCATCAGCGCGCCCGGGTGGTCGTCACGCATGAAGGCCACCAGCGACGTCTTGTCGCGGCCGGTCGGGGGCGGGGGCGACCCAGGCCGGGAGACCAGCACGAAGCGGGTGAGCGCGTCGGGGTTGTCGCCGATGTTCGCGGCCAGCGTGGCCAACCGGTAGTGCTCGGCGGCGACGGGAGCGCAGATCGCGGCGTCCCAGTCGCCGTCGTCGCGAGTGAGCATGAACGCCGCCTGCGCGGTCGACGTCGTGTGCACGACCTCCGCGTCGGGCAGGTGGAGCGCCATCCACCGTCGCGTCTGGGCAGCCGCATGCGGGTGGGTGGCGACCCGGCGTACGTCGTCAGGCTTCGTGCCCTGCCGTGCCAGCAGGCTGAACGCGATCGGCACTGTCATCTCGCGGGTGATCATCAGCGGCTCGCCGGTGGCCAGCTCGTCGAGCGTGACGGGCACCGAACCTTCGACCGAGTTCTCGATCGGCACCACCGCACCGTCGGCCTCTCCCCCGCGGACCGCGTCGAGGGCCAGCGTCACCGTCGAGTAGGGCTGCAGGTCGGCGCGGGCCGCTGCCGGCAACGAGCGCAGCGCCTGCTCGGTGAAGGTCCCCTCGGGGCCGAGGTAGGCGTAGCGGGCGGGCGGCACTCCAGGCATGCCGCCCACCCTAGGGCCTGCCCGGCGCGGCGAGCCTCAGGTGTTCAGGTGCTTCATGAGCTGGAACCAACCGCCCTGCGGGTCGGTCAGCACGGCGATCCGGGCCATGTTCGGGATGTCGAAGGCAGGCATCGCCACAGTGCCGCCCAGTTCCTCGGCCTTCGCGCAGACTGCATCGACATCGTCGACGTTGAAGTAGACGTTCCAGTGCGGGGGTGTCTCCGGGGTCGGCGGCGGCATCGCACCGGCGACGCGCGCGCCATCGACGGTGAACATCGCGTACTGCATGTCGCCCATCGGCACCGTCTGGGCGTCCACCCCGACAACGGCCTCGTAGAACGGCACCGCTTCGACGTACTTCGGGGCGACGAGCTCGTTCCACGCGAACGCGCCGGGCTCGTCGTGGCGCTGCGCCCCGGCTTGCTTGCCGGCCTGCCAGAGCCCGACCGTCGCACCGGCCGGGTCGGTGACGATTGCCATCCGACCCTGGTCCATCACGTCCGTCGGCGGCATCTCGACCTTGCCCGCCTGCCTCCGGCACCTTGGCCGTTGCGGCGTCGACGTCGTCCACCGCGAGGTAGACGTTCCACATCGCGGGCAGGCCGGCCATCTCCGGGTTCTGCTCGCCGAGACCGGCCACCTGGTCGCCCTCGATCATGGCCATCGTGTAGACGCCACCGGTGTCCATCGGCACGTCCTCGAACTGCCAGCCGAACAGGTCGCCGTAGAAGTTCTTCGCCCCTTCTGGGTCGGGCGTCATCAGGTCGACCCACGACGGGGTGCCCTGTGCGTAGCCGCTGCGTTTGCTCATGGTGCCCTCCGAAATCTCGTACCGGCCCCTCCTTGCAGTCTGGTCCCGGGCACCCGCACTCTCAAGGGCGGCGATACATTCGCACTCGTGACTGACGACGCTGTTCAGGCTGCCGCGGCCCAGGACCTGGGGATCCACGACCTGGGGTACGCCCGACTCGACACAGACCGTGCCAACCGCACTGGTGACCCCGAGGTCGTGTACGGCGCCGGCAAGACGCCCGAGCAGGTCATCGAGATCCTGCGCACGCTCAGCGAGGCCCACCCCGAGCGCGCCGTCCTGGCGACGCGGCTCTCCGATGAGGCTCGCGCCGCCGTGCTGCAAGCGCTGCCCGAGGCCGTCGAGCACGCGGTTGCCCGCGCCGTGACGATCGGCCCGTTGCCCGAGGCCCAGGGCATGGTGACCGTCGTGTCCGCCGGGACGTCGGATGCCCCCGTCGCCGCCGAGGCTGCGCTGACCGCTCGCGTGTACGGCGCCGGCGTGACCCTCGTCAACGACGTCGGCGTCGCGGGACTGCACCGCATTCTCTCCACCCGCGACACGTTGCAGCGGGCGCACTGCCTGATCGTGGTGGCCGGCATGGAGGGCGCCCTGCCCAGCGTGGTCGGCGGACTGACCGGCGTCCCGCTCGTGGCCGTTCCGACCAGCGTCGGGTACGGCGCCTCGTTCGGCGGGGTCGCCGCCCTGCTCGGGATGCTCAACTCGTGCGCGCCCGGAGTCACGGTGGTCAACATCGACAACGGCTACGGCGCCGGCGTGTTCGCCGCCCGGGTCGCCCGCAACGCTCGCCCCTATCCGGAGGCGGACTCGGGGTCAGCCTCGTGATCGGCTGGGTGGACGCCTCCGCGGGGGCCAGTGGCGACATGCTCCTCGGCGCGCTCATCGATGCGGGGGTGCCCGTCGAGGTGGTGTCCGCCGCGGTCGACGCGGTCGCGCCCGAGCCGATCCGGCTGACGCCAGAACCGGTGCTGCGCAACCGCTTCCGCGCCACGCTCTGCCAGGTCGACATCCCCGAGAGCACGACCCACCGCACCTGGCGCGACGTCTCCGAGCTGCTCGATCAGGCGCCGCTCGCCGAGGCAGTCCGCGCCCGGGCGCACGCGACGTTCGAGCGCCTGGCGGCAGCCGAGGCTGCGGCGCACGGTGGCTCGCCCGAGGACGTGCACTTCCACGAGGTCGGGGCGCTCGACGCCATCGCCGACGTCGTCGGGGTCTGCGCCGGCCTCGTGCACCTCGGCCTCGACGCCTTGGTGGTCTCACCGGTGGCGGTCGGCTCGGGTCACATCCGGGCCGCGCACGGCGACCTCCCGGTGCCGCCCCCGGCGGTGGCCGAGCTGCTCCGCGGCGTGCCGTCGTACTCCGGTGGACCCGGTGCGCCCGCGATGGAGCTGTGCACCCCGACCGGCGCGGCGCTCCTCGTCGCCAACGCCACGTCGTTCGGCCCGCAGCCCGCGATGGCCGTGCGAGAGATCGGGGTGGGAGCCGGCACCCGTGACCCCGAGGGGCACGCCAACGTGCTGCGGCTGTTCGTCGGCGAGGCAACAGCCTCGACTCCGCCGCCGCCACGCGACACCGGCGCGCGCCTGCTCTCCACGAACGTCGACGACCTCGACCCGCGCCTGTGGCCGCCGGTTCTCGCCGCTCTCCTCGACGCCGGCGCCAGCGACGCGTGGCTGACCCCGATCCTGATGAAGAAGGGCCGCCCCGCCCACACGCTCAGCGTGCTGGTCCGGGCCGAACTCCTGGACACGGTGCGTGCCGAGGTGTTCCGACAGACGTCGACGATCGGTGTCCGCGAGATGGCGATCGGCAAGACCGAGCTCGAACGTCAGATGCGGAGCGTGGAGGTCGCCGGCCACCAGGTCGCCGTGAAGCTGGCCCTCCTCGACGGGGAGGTCGTCAACGCGCAGCCCGAGTACGAGGACGTCGCCGCAGCGGCCGCCGCGACCGGGCGGCCGATCAACGACGTACTCGCCGAGGCGATCGCCGCGGCCCAGACCTTCCGCTGATGGACCTCGTCGCGCTGGCGACCGCCTTCGGCACCATCTTCGTCGTCGAGCTGCCCGACAAGACCTTCATCGCCACGCTCGTTCTCTCCACCCGTTACCGGCCCCTCGCCGTCTGGCTGGGCGTGGGGCTGGCGTTCGGCGTGCAGACCGCGATCGCGGTCGCGGCCGGTTCGGTGGCAAGCCTGCTGCCCGACACCCTGGTCGGCGGTCTCACCGCAGCCATCTTCCTGCTGGGCGCAGTCGTGCTGATCAAGACAGCACCCGCTGCGGAGGTCGGCGAGCAGGAGCAGGAGGAGAAGTTCGCCAGCCGAGCCGTCCAGACCGGTCCTCGCAGCGGATGGCGGGCCGTCGCCACGTCCTTCGTGATCCTCTTCGCCGCCGAGTGGGGCGACCTATCGCAGCTCCTGACGATCAGCATGGTCACCCGGTTCGATGCCACGTTCAGCGTCTTCTTCGGCGCCTGGACGGCGCTGCTTGTCGTCTCGGGGCTCGCCGTACTCGTCGGCCGGACACTGCTCCGCCACCTCCGCCTCGCGTTGTTGCACTACCTGGGCGCGTCGGTCTGCCTGCTGCTGGCCGGACTGACCCTGTACGACG
The DNA here is from genome assembly GCA_963768905.1 of uncultured Actinomycetota bacterium. Taxonomy (GTDB): domain Bacteria; phylum Actinomycetota; class Actinomycetes; order Propionibacteriales; family Nocardioidaceae; genus Nocardioides_B. The sequence continues at coordinate 1,056,997 of CAVYJQ010000005.1, forward strand.
TTCTCGTCTAGTCAGCGGCGCCGGTAGTCTGCCCCGTATGACGACCCACGGGCACGGAGCCTCCAGCGAAGTCGGCCGCCTGCGCACGGTGATGTTGCACCGCCCCGGCCCGGAGCTGAAGCGGCTCACTCCGCGCAACAACGACAAGCTCCTCTTCGACGGCATCCCGTGGGTCAGCCGCGCGCAGGACGAGCACGACGCCTTCGCCCAGGCGCTCCGCGACCGCGACGTCGAGGTCCTCTACCTGATGGACCTGCTCATCGAGACGCTCGAGAGCGAAGACGCGCGCCACCAGGCGATCGCCGGAGCGATGGCCAGCCTGCACCTCGGCGACACGATGCGCGGCTACCTCGAGACCGCGCTCCACGACCAGTCGCCCTCCGAGCTCGCCACCTTCCTGACCGCGGGCGTCCGGAACGACGAGGTGCGCGGCGGCCACGGCCTGGTGACCAGCCTGCTGCCCAGCGACCACTTCCTGATCGACCCGCTGCCCAACCTGCTCTTTACCCGCGACTCGAGCGTGTGGGTGCGCGACCGGGTGGCGATCACGTCGCTGGCGATGCCGGCGCGCGAGCGCGAGACCCAGCTGACCGAGCTGATCTACACGCTGCACCCGCGCTTCATCGGCACGCCCACCATCCACGGTTGGCAGCGCGAGCACGTCGAGGGCGGCGACGTACTGCTGATGGCACCCGGCGTGATCGCGGTCGGCGTAGGCGAGCGGACGACGCCGGCCGGCGCGGAACGCCTTGCCCGACAGGTGTTCGCGGCCGACCTGGCGCACACCGTGCTCGCCGTCCCGATCGCGCAGGAGCGCGCCACGATGCACCTCGACACGGTGTGCACGATGGTCGACGTCGACAAGATCGTGATGTACCCGAACGTCGCCGACAGCCTGCAGGCGTACGCCGTGACGTGCAAGGACCGCAACGGCGACAGCGACCGCGACCTCGTCCTCCAGGTTGCCGAGGCCGAGCCGTTCCTGGTGGCTGCCGCGAAGGCGATGAGCATCGACACGCTGCACCAGATCGACACCGGCCTCGACCCGGTCACCGCCGAGCGTGAGCAGTGGGACGACGGCAACAACACGCTGGCGATCTCGCCGCGGGTCGCCGTCGCCTACGAGCGCAACATCGAGACCAACACCCGGCTCGAGGAGTCCGGGATCGAGGTCGTCGCGATCGCCGGCTCCGAGCTCGGGTCGGGCCGTGGCGGTCCGCGCTGCATGTCCTGCCCGATCACGCGCGACCCGATCGACGCCGCCTAGCCGAGGAGCGACACCGCCACCCCGGCGGCGGCGCAGGCGCCCAGCACGCGCAGCACCGACCACCCGCGCACGAACACCAGGAAGCATGCGAGCGCGGTGATGCCGAGCGCCCAGCCCTGGAGGGTGTCGAGCACGGGCACTTCGAGGTTGACCGGCCCGCCGCCGACCCGGCGCGTCTCGGCGAAGAGGGTGTGCAGCGCGAAGTAGACCGCGAGGCTGGCGATGACGCCGACGACGGCCGCGGTGATTCCGGTCAGCGCCGCCGAGAGGTTCTGGTTGTGCCGGAGGCGCTCGACGTACGGCGCCCCGAGCAGGATGAACAAGAAGCACGGCACGAAGGTGACCCAGGTGGTCAGCAGGGCCGCAAGGACCGCCGCCAGCCAGGGGTCGAGCTCGCCCGGAGAGCGGTACGCACCGAGGAACGCGACGAACTGCACGACCATGATCAACGGCCCGGGGGTGCTCTCGGCGAGGGCCAGGCCGCGCACCATCTCGCCCGGTGCCAGCCAGCCGTAGACGTTGACTGCCTGCTGGGCCACGTAGGCGAGGACGGCGTAGGCACCTCCGAACGTGACCAGCGCAGCACCTGAGAAGAACAGGCCCTGGTCGACGAAGACGCTGCCGCCACCGAAGGCGATCGCAGCCGCGAGAACCGGTCCGCCCCAGAGCAGCAGCCCCAGTGTCAGCACTGCCGCGGATCGTTTCGCGGACGGACGCTCTGCGTGCAGGGCGTCGTCCGGGATCAGGGGCGGCGGTCGGTCGTCGCCCGATGCCTCGCGTACGGCGGTCAGGTCGGGGCGCCAGCGACCGATCAGCCATCCGACCAGCGCGGCCGCGGCGACGACGAGTGGGAACGGTACGCCGAAGATCGTCAGCGCCACGAAGGCGGCTACGGCCACCATCAGCAGCGAGGGGTGGGCAAAGGCTCGCTTCGCCACCCGGAGGACTGCTTGCAGCACCACGGCGATGACGGCAGGAGCCAGCCCGAGGAAGAGCGCGGACACGACGCCGGTATCGCCCCAGGCGACGTAGATCCCCGACAGAGCGAGCAGCGCGACCACACCCGGCAGGACGAAGAGGGTGCCGGCCACCAGGGCTCCCTTGGCGCCGTTCAGCAGCCAGCCGACGTACGTCGCCAGTTGCTGCGCCTCGGGGCCGGGCAGCAGCGTGCAGTAGCTCAGTGCGAAGAGGAAACGCTGCTCGCCGATCCACCGCTTCTCATCGACCAGGGTGCGGTGCATGACCGCGATCTGCCCCGCGGGGCCGCCGAAGGTCTGGAGCGAGATGGCGAACCAGGTCCGAGTGGCTTCTCGCAGCGAGATGACGTCGGGCGAGCGTGGCTGCGTCCCGGTCACGGTGCCGCGGCCTGCCGGACTAGTCCGGGCACAAAAAGACCCGGCCGTTGCTGACGGGGGATACAACAACGACCGGGCACGGCCAAATCTACGGGCATGACCACCCCCTGTTCAACCAGATCAGGCTATTCCGGGGTGCAACGCCCAGAATAAAGTCCACTGGTCTAGTCCCCTGGGAGCGTAAAAGTGGCGAGTGGTCTACCTGATGGTTAGTTGACGATTTGCGAGACCACTGCGTGCGGCGCGCTCGTCCGAGGTCAGCGGGGAGTCGTCGGCCAGCGCCTTCTCGAGGTCGGCGCCGAACTGCGCCGCCGGCTTTTCGAGAACCTCCGCACCCGTTCCGAGTGGCAGGTCCCAGACCGGCACCAGCACGCCGTGCACGCGGAACATGCCGACCAGCCGCGCACCCTCGGCGATCCGGTCCTTGCCGGCCGCGTGCAGTCGGGCCAGCGCGCTGAGCAGCTGCTCTTCGTCGTGGTGCATCACCCAACGCAGGTGCTCCTTGGTGCCGACGTCCGTCCAGTAGGCACCCTCGACGGAGTCCAGGCGCACGGTCGGGTGGGCGGCGGCGTTTGCGGCCTCGAGCGACGCGGCAACCGAACCGGTCGGGTCGTCGACGTCCGCGATCCAGAACTCGAAGCCCTCGTGAACGGTGACGTCGAGCGGGCCAGGGGCGAGCAGGTCTTGCAGTCGGGGGCCCTCACCCGGCGGGTCGGTGAGTCCGACAACCTCGCCTGGCTCGGCGGCGAGCGCCTTCTCCAGCACGGCGCCGAGGTCGCGGCTGGGGTCGCCGAACGAGTGCTGGACCTGGAGACCGAGCCAGATCGTGCCGTCCTGCCGCACCAGCGCGGGCGCCGCCATCGGCAGCAGCGAGCACAGGACGACGGTGCGGTCGGAGTCCTTGAGCGTCAGCGGTGCGGTCGCGGCGGGGACCAGCTCGCGGAGCGCGATGATGTCGGCCTCACCGTCGAGGCCCGCGAACGGCCGGGCGACGTACGTCGGAGCGGGGCCACCGGCGCTGCCGTGGCAGGCCTTGTACCGGCGGCCGGAGCCACACGGGCACGGCTGGCGGGGCCCGACCTCACCCTCGGGAGTGGTCTCCAGGCGGTTCTTGACGCGCGACTTCTTACCCATGGGGTGACCCTACTGAGCGGGGGCCAACGCCCTCGCACCGGACCGCCGCGCTCAGAGGGGCAGGACGGCGTGCACCGTCGAGCGGGCGTGGCCCTTGTCTGCCCACCAGCGCTCGGAGACCGTGTCGACGATCGCCATCCCGCGGCCCGCGAGGGCGGACGACGGAGCGTTCACCTTGCGGGGATGGGTGACCGAGCCACCGTCGGTGACGGAGATCTGCAGCGCGCGGTCCTCGATGCCCCAGTTCACCTGGATCTCACCCTCGGGCAGCGGGTGTGCGTGCCGGACGGAGTTGCCGACCAGCTCGGAGATCACCAGGCGTGCGTCCTCGACGGTGTCGCCGCGGACACCGACGTCGAGGAGCCACGACCTGAGCTTCTGGCGGGCGACGGAGACCGAGGTGGCGGCGAACGGCACGCGCAGGTGCACGGGCGCATGGCCGGCTCTCAGCGAGCTGGTTGCCACGACGTCCTCACCTCCACGTTCGTGTTCGCACTACACCATCGGAATGGTCTTCCAGTCCGGATAGTGCCCAAGGGCCTGTTTTCACAAACCCCGGTGGCGGCGTGGTGTCGCTCTCATCCAGCCGTAACTCAGGTACCACCAGCCACACGACTGAGGTGGGTCAACGCCATCGTGGGCTTGTCGGTGATCACGGCCTCGACCCCGAGCTCGAGACAGAGCTCGAGGTCGGCCTCGTTGTTGACGGTCCAGACGTGGATCCGACGACCCTGCTTCTGCAGGCGGCGCGCCACCTTCGGGCTTTCCTTGAGCAGCTCGATGCCGGGGCCCGCGATCCAGTTCTCGGTCACCAGCTCTTTGGTGACCCGCCAGGAGTGCTGCCGGTCGATGAGCAGCACCAGCTCCAGCGCCGGCGCGAGCTTCGCGACCCGGGCCAGTGCAACCCACGAGAAGCTCATGACCCGCGCCGGCGAGTCCGCGCCGGTCCAGCCGAACTGGGCGAGGGTCTCGACCAGCTTCCGCTCGACGAGCCCGCCGTACCGGGTGGGGTGCTTGGTCTCGATGGCCAGGTCGATCGGCCGGTCGTAGTCGTGCACCGCCTCGAGAAGGCGTCGCAGGGTGAGCACCTTGCGGCTGTCGACGTCGAGCTCGGGGCCCTCGTCGTCCAGCTCGCTCCACGGGTTCTTCCAGGACGCGAAGTCGAGCTCGTCGAGCTGCGCGAGCTCCATCGTGGAGACGAGCCCGCGGCCGTTGGCGGTGCGGTCGACCCGCCGGTCGTGGACGCACACCAGGTGCGCATCAGCGGTCAGGCGCACGTCGCACTCGAGGGCGTCCGCACCCTCGTCGAGCGCCCGCACGTACGCGCCGAGCGTGTGCTCGGCAGTGCTGTGACTGGAGCCTCGGTGGGCGACGACCTGGGGGCGGCCGGCGACGCGGTGCATTGCACCATCGTGGCACCTCGCTGCCGCCGCCGAGCTTCAGACCCGTTGGGCGCGCAGGAACTTTCCGAAATGCGGAACGGTGAAGGCGACGGTGCCGCGTTCGGAGGAGTAGACCAGTCCCTTCTTGATCAGGCCGTCGCGTGCCGGCGAGAGGCTCTGCGGCTTACGGCCGAGAGCTCCCGCGACGTCCGCGGTCGTGACCGAGCCGTCGTCGTTGTCGGCGCCGAGCTCCGCCATCGCACGCATGTAGTCGCGCTCTGCGGGGGTGGCCCGGTCGTACCGTGCCCCGAAGAAGCCGACGGCGAGCTCGCGCTCCGCCTCAGGTGCGGCTTCCTGGACGTCGGCGACCCGGATCGGCGACGCGACGGCGGAGTCCCACGTGACCTTGCCGTAGGCCTGCACGAAGTACGGGTAGCCGTCGGTGAGCAGGTAGAGCTCGTCGAGCGCGTCCGGGTCGTAGTCGACGTCCTCGGTGCCGGCCGGAACCAGCAGGGCACGGTCGGCCATCCCCCGTGGCAGCCGGTCGACGACGACGTACCGGAAGAGCCGCTCGGCGTACGACTTGCTCGCAGCCAGTGCCACGGGTAGATGCGGCAGGCCGGCGCCCACCACGACCAGGGGAGAGCCCTGCTGGCTGATCTCGTGACATGCGCCGCAGAGCGCGGCGAGCTCCTCGGTGGAGATGTCCTGCATCTCGTCGATGAAGATGCCGACGCCGACCCCGAGGTCGCGGGCCAGGTCGGCGACGTCGGTGAAGAGCTCGATCATGTCGAGCTCGAGGTCACCGGAGTCGGCGCGGCCACGCACGGCAGGCACGTCGACCGGGGGCTGCCACCGGATCTGCTTGCGGTCCTCGAGCCGGGTGCGCAGCGCGAAGGACTTCAGCACGCCGGCCACGGCATCGACGCGCTCGGGGTCGCGGTGCCGGTGCGCCATCTCGCGGACCGCGGCGTGCACGGCCTGCGCGAGCGGAAGCCGCAGCGACTGCTCGGGGCGGGCCTCGATCTTGCCGGTCCCCCACGCGCGCTTGACGGCCTGGCCACGGAGCGCGTTGAGCAGCACGGTCTTGCCGACGCCCCGGAGCCCGGAGAGCACCATGGATCGCTCGGGACGCCCGGACGCGACGCGTTCCAGGGTGACGTCGAACTGCTGGAGCTCGCGGTCACGACCGGCCAGCTCGGGCGGTCGCTGGCCGGCGCCGGGCGCGTAAGGGTTGCGTACTGGATCCACGATGCGAATGTATCGACACATCTAGGGGAATCCGTAGATTTCGCTAGCGAGTCGTAGCGAGAGGTTTTCCGGAACGAATGCCTGACATCGGGGCCGCTCGCAGCGACAATGAGCCCATGCTGCGGCCGTCTCCGATCCCGTCCACCGGCGAGGTCTTCCTCGACGAGCGCAGCGATGGGCGCAACCTGCGCGTCACGTGGCATCCGGAGAACGATCTCGTCGTGCTGTCGCTGTGGCGTGACGGCGTCTGCTCCGGAACCTTCCGGCTCGCGATCGACCAGGTGCCCGACCTCATCGACGTACTGCGGGGCGGGTTGCAGACGGCGTACGAGCACCACCGCTCGTTCCTCGACGAGGCCTTCGGCGAGGCCAGCGCCTCCTAGACTGACGGTGTGCCCGAGCTTCCCGAGGTCGAGGGCCTCGCACTGGACCTGGCCGGCCGGCTGGCTGAGCGGGCGATCGTCCGCGTCGACATCGCCGCGTTCAGCGCGTTGAAGACGTTCGACCCGCCGCTGTCTGCCTTGCACGGCACGCTCGTCGACTCGGTGACGCGACACGGCAAGTTCCTCGACATCGACGCGTCCGGACTGCACCTCGTCATCCACCTGGCCCGGGCCGGCTGGGTGCGCTGGCGCGACGAGGTGCCGGCACTTCCGCCCAAGCCCAGCAACAAGTCGCCACTCGCTGCGCGGATCACCCTCGACGACGGCTCGGGGCTCGACATCACTGAGGCAGGCACGCGCAAGGGCCTCGCCGTGTACGTCGTGCGAGACCCACAGGACGTTCCCGGGATCGCCCGACTCGGCCCCGACCCTCTGGACGAGGCGTTCACGATCGACGTCCTGCGCGAGATCCTGCACGACGCGGGTCGCGCCCAGATCAAGGGCGTGCTGCGCGACCAGGGCACGATCGCCGGCATAGGAAACGCCTACTCCGACGAGCTCCTGCATGCCGCGAAGATGTCGCCGTTCAAGCCGGCCTCGAGCCTCGACGACGACGCGGTCCAGGTGCTGTACGACGCCATCCATCGCGTGCTCGGGGACGCCGTCGAGCGATCCCGCGGGCTGGCCGCAGCCGACCTGAAGGGCGAGAAGAAGAGCAACCTCGCCGTTCATGGGCGTACCGGTGAGGACTGCCCGGTGTGCGGGGACGTCGTACGCGAGGTGTCGTTCGCCGACTCGGCGCTCCAGTACTGCGCCACCTGCCAGACCGGCGGCAAGCCTCTCGCCGACCGCCGGATGTCGAGGCTGCTCAAGTAGGTCACCGGGGCCTTGTTATTATCGATCCGATGCTGGACCACTTGGTCCGATTGTCCCGCTTCGTCTGATTCGCCAAGGTTCGTGAAAGTTCCCCAACGGGACTCTCCTCCAAGAGATCGCACCAGTGCGGGACCGACAAGCTGTGTGCATCAGGGCCGCGCTCCCATCGGGGGCGCGGCCCGTTTGCGTTCTCCCCGGTTCGGTTTCGTTCAGATCTGTGGACGCGCTCTCATGAGGGCTAGACCGATCGGCGAGCGACCCTTGACGTCTTGTTGTGGCTCGTGTCACCCTCGGTGAGTCCTAGAAATGGAAGCGCTTCCACACTTGCAGGCGGCTTCCGCCCCGTTCCCGCTCCAGGGATCGGCCAGCCTCACAGGGAGTCACCGTGCGTCATCCGCGCCCCACCCGAACCCGGCTCGCGTTCAGCGTTCTCGCCGTTCTGGGCCTCGCCACCACCGCTGCCTGCGGGGGCAGCGAAGGTTCCGCTGACGCCGACGGCACGATCACGCTGTCGGTCGCCACGTTCAACGAGTTCGGCTACGAGGAGCTCATCAAGGAGTACGAGCAGCTCAACCCCGGCATCAAGGTCGAGCAGAAGAAGGCGGGCACGGCCCCCGAGCACCAGGACAACCTCTACACGAAGCTCGCGGCCGGCTCCGGCCTGTCGGACGTCGAGGCCGTCGAGGTCGACTGGCTCGCCGCACTGGTGGAGCAGTCCGACTCGTTCGTCGACCTCTCGGACCCCGAGCTCGAGGGCCGGTGGCTGGACTGGAAGACCGAGGCCGCCACGACCCCTGACGGCAAGCTGATCGGCTACGGCACCGACATCGGTCCCGAGGGCATCTGCTACCGCGCCGACCTCTTCGAGAAGGCCGGCCTGCCGTCGGACCGCGAGAAGGTCGCCGAGCTGTTCGGCACCTGGGACGAGTACTTCGCGACCGGGCGTGAGTTCGTCAAGGAGATGCCCGAGACCGCGTGGTACGACTCCTCCGGCGGCATCGCCCAGGCCATGGTCCAGCAGATCGAGTACTCCTTCGAGGACGCTGAGAACAACGTCATCGCGGCCGACAACGCCGAGGTCAAGGACGTCTTCGACACCGTGACGTCGCTGTCGCAGGAGGGCCTGTCCACTGGCCTGACCCAGTGGAGCGAGGACTGGACCAAGGCGTTCCAGAACGACGGCTTCGCCACGATGGCCTGCCCCGGCTGGATGCTCGGCGTGATCGAGGGCAACGCGGCCGGCGTCGAAGGTTGGGACATCGCCAACGCGTTCCCCGGCGGCGGCGGCAACTGGGGCGGCTCCTACCTGACCGTCCCGACCCAGTCGGAGCACCCGGAGGAGGCCAAGAAGCTGGCCGCCTGGCTGACTGCTCCCGAGCAGCAGATCAAGGCGTTCCAGGCCAAGGGCACCTTCCCGAGCCAGGTCGAGGCACTCGAGGACCCCGTGCTGACCGGCGCCACCAACGCGTTCTTCAACGACGCGCCGACCGGTGAGATCCTCGCCGACCGCGCCGAGGCCGTGGAGTTCATCCAGCACAAGGGCCCGAAGTACGCCGACGTCAACACCGCGTTCCAGCAGGCGATCCAGCGGGTCGACGAGGGCAAGGAGTCGCCCAGCGAGGCCTGGAGCTCCTTCCAGGCTGACCTCGAGCGACTGGGCTGACGCCACCATGTCGAGTCCCGCCCGATCCGCCCTGACCGCTTCCGGGGACTCCGCTTCGGCGGGGTCCCCGGGGGCCAAGGCCCGCCGACGCATTCCGGGCGGCAGCCGCACGCCGAACCGGCAGCGGCTGTCGCGGTGGGACGTGAAGGTGTCGCCGTACCTCTACATCTCCCCGTTCTTCCTGCTGTTCGCGGTCTTCGGCCTGTTCCCGCTGCTCTACACCGCCTACGTGTCGGTGTACGACTGGGACCTGCTGAGCGGCCGGGGCGAGTTCCTCGGCCTGGGGAACTTCGAGCGGGTGCTCGACGACCGGTTCTTCTGGAACTCGCTGCGCAACACCTTCAGCATCTTCCTGATCTCCTCGATCCCGCAGATCCTGATCGCCCTGGGCATCGCCGCCCTGCTCGACAGCCAGCTGCGAGGCAAGACGTTCTGGCGCATGAGCATCCTGGTGCCGTACGTCGTGGCTCCGGTCGCGGTCTCGCTGATCTTCGGCAACCTTTTCGGCGACCGCTTCGGCCTGATCAACCAGGGGCTCGAGCTGATCGGCATCGACGCGATCCGGTGGCACGTCGACACCCTGGCCAGCCACTTCGCGATCGCGACGATGGTGAACTGGCGCTGGACCGGCTACAACGCGCTGATCTTCCTCGCCGCGATGCAGGCCATCCCGCGCGACCTGTACGAAGCAGGCTCGATCGACGGAGCCTCGCGCTTCCGGCAGTTCATCTCGATCACCGTCCCGATGCTCCGCCCGACCATCATCTTCGTGGTCATCACCTCCACGATCGGCGGGCTGCAGATCTTCGCGGAGCCGCGCCTGTTCGACAAGGACGGCCTCGGCGGATCGGACCGACAGTTCCAGACGATCACGATGTACCTCTGGGAGCTCGGCTGGCGCGTCCGTGACCTCGGCATGGCGGCTGCGGTGGCCTGGATCCTCTTCCTCGTGATCGTGCTGATCGCCGTGATCAACCTTCTGCTGACCCGACGTATCGCGACCACGGGAGGCCGACGATGACGCGACGCCCCGGATTCCTCGTCTACGGACTCCTGATCGCCTTCGCACTGGGCTCGATGTTCCCCCTGTACTGGTCGTTCCTGGTCGGCTCGCACCAGGCCGACGTGATGACCCGCGACCTCCCGCCGCTACTGCCGGGCGGTTACTTCTTCGAGAACGCCAGCCGGGTCTTCGGGGCGGTCGCGTTCTGGAAGGCCTTGGCCAACAGCATGATCGTCTCGACGGTCGTGGCGACCTCCGTCGTGTTCTTCTCCACGCTGGCCGGCTTCGCGTTCGCGAAGCTGCGCTTCCGTGGCCGGGACGGTCTGATGATCTTCGTGGTCGCGACCCTCGCGGTGCCGACCCAGCTGGGCGTCATCCCGCTCTTCATCGTGATGGCGAAGCTCGGCTGGACCGGCACCCTGTGGGCGGTCATCGTGCCCGCACTGGTCACGGCGTTCGGCGTCTTCTTCATGCGGCAGTACCTCGTCGACGCAATCCCCGACGAGCTGATCGAGGCTGCCCGCGTCGACGGCTGCTCGATGATCCGCACGTTCTGGCACGTCGCCGTACCAGCGGCGCGACCGGCCGCGGCCATCCTCGGCCTGTTCACGTTCATGGCCACCTGGACCGACTTCTTCTGGCCGCTGATCGTGCTGCCGGCCAGCAACCCGACGGTCCAGATCGCCCTGCAGCAGCTGCAGAGCGGCTACTACGTCGACTTCAGCCTGGTGCTCGCAGGTGCGGTCCTGTCGACGATTCCGCTTCTGGTCCTCTTCATCCTCGCCGGCCGCCACCTGGTCTCCGGCATCATGCAAGGAGCTGTCAAGGGATGACCATTCCCACTGCCGACCACACACCCAGGGGCGGCCTCACCTTCCCGGACGGCTTCCTCTGGGGCAGCGCCACCGCGTCGTTCCAGATCGAGGGAGCTGCTCGCGAGGGCGGCCGCACCGACAGCATCTGGGACACCTTCTGCCGGATCCCCGGCGCCGTGCTCGGCGCTGACAACGGAGACGTCGCCGACGACCACTACCACCGGTACCGCGAGGACGTCGCCATGATGAAGGAGCTGAACCTGGGCTCCTACCGGTTCTCGGTCGCCTGGCCGCGCGTCCGCCCGGACGCCGGTGCGGTGAACCCCGAGGGGCTCGCGTTCTACGACCGCCTGGTCGACGAGCTGCTCGCCCACGACATCCTCCCGTGGGTGACGCTCTACCACTGGGACCTGCCGCAGACCCTCGAGACCGTGGGCGGTTGGGCCAACCGCGACACCGCGCACAAGTTCGCCGAGTACGCGTTGACGGTTCACGACGCACTGCAGGACCGGGTGAACGTGTGGACGACCTTCAACGAGCCCTGGTGCTCGGCGTTCCTCGGGTACACCGGGGGACAGCACGCACCCGGACGACAGGAGGGCGCGGCCGGCCTCGTCGCGGCGCACCACCTGATGCTCGGCCACGGCCTCGTCACCAACGAGCTCCGTCGCCGGCAGCCCGACTCGTCGCTGGGCATCACCCTGAACCTCACCCACGTCGCCCCGGCCGATCCGGCTGACCCGGTCGACGTCGACGCAGCACGACGCATCGACGGCCTGCAGAACCGGGTCTTCCTCGACCCGCTGCTGCTCGGCAGCTACCCGGCCGACATCCTCGCCGACACCGAGGACCTTGGCTGGCAGCACGTGATCCAGGACGGCGACCTCGAGACGATCTCCACGCCGATCGACGTGCTGGGCGTGAACTACTACCACGGCAACGACGTCTCCGGGCATCCTCGGACCGACGTGATGGGAGCGGGCCAGACCCTGCCCGAGCGACCCACGAGCACGCCGTACGTCTCGGCCGAGCACGTGACGTTCCCGAGCCGTGGCCTGCCGATCACGGCGATGGGCTGGGAGGTACAGCCGTGGGGGCTGCGCGACCTGCTGCTCCGGCTGAAGGCCGACTACCCGCTGCCGCGCATCTACATCACCGAGAACGGCGCGGCGTACGACGACGTCCCGGACGCCGACGGCGAGGTGCGCGACCCCGACCGGATCGACTACATCGACAACCACCTGCGGGCGTTGAAGGAGGCGATGGACGCGGGCGTGGACGTCGGCGGCTACTTCGTCTGGTCGCTGCTGGACAACTTCGAGTGGGCGTTCGGGTACGCGAAGCGCTTCGGCATCGTCTACGTCGACTACGAGACCCTCGAGCGGACCCCGAAGGCGAGTGCGCGTTGGTACGCCGACGTTGCGGCCACGGGCAAGGTGCCCGACCGAGTAGCGTTGGAGCGATGACCAGGACCCCGCCATCACCTGCGCTTCGGGCATCGCCCACGCTGGACGAGGTCGCGCGCACGGCCGGGGTCTCGAGGGCGACGGCGTCGCGCGCGATCAACGGCGGCGACCGGGTGAGCCCGAAGGCGCAGGCCGCCGTCGACGCGGCGGTCAAGGAGCTCGGCTACTTCCCGAACCGTGCCGCGCGCAGCCTGGTCACCAAACGCACCGACTCGATCGCGGTGATCGTGCCCGAGCCCGACGAGCGCGTCTTCTCGGACCCGTTCTTCGCCGGCACGTTGCAGGGGGTCTCGCGGGCCCTGGCCGAGGCGCGACCAGCAGCTGGTGCTGCTGCTGGCGCGTCGTGGCGTCGAGAGCGACCGGACCCTGCGCTACCTGGAGGGACGGCACGTCGACGGCGCGATGATCATCTCGCACCACCAGCACGACAGGCTCGCGCAGAGGCTGGCCGACATCGGGCTGCCCTGTGTCTTCGGAGGTCGGCCGTGGTCGGACGGTGACCGGGTCACCTACGTCGACGTCGACAACGAGGCCGGCGGCCGGATCGCGGCCGAGGCGCTGCTGGAGCGCGGCTGCACGAAGATCGGCACGATCGCAGGGCCGCGCGACATGACCGCGGCTGTCGACCGTCTCGCCGGCTGGCGCAGCGCCATGCAGCAGGCCGGCCTCCCCGATGACCGCGTCAGCTACGGCGACTTCACCGAGCCCGGCGGCGAGGAGGCGACCCGGGAGCTGCTCGAGGCACACCCGGACATCGACGGGCTCTTCGTCGCCTCCGACCTGATGGCCGCCGGCGCGCTGACGGTGCTCGCCGGAATGGGCCGTTCGATCCCCGACGACGTGGCCGTGGTCGGCTTCGACGACATCGGCGTGGCCGAGCGCACCAGCCCTCCGCTGACTACGATGAAGAACCCCGTTCGGGAAATGTCGGAACTGGGTACCCGGATGCTCCTGGAGCAGATCCGGGGCCAGGCCAGTGGCCCGATGCGGGTCATCATGCCGACGGCACTGGTACGACGCCAGAGTTGCTGAGGAGGAGCGCCACTGTGAACTACGGACCGATCCCGACCGTCGACCTCTCCGGCCTCCCCGACCCCCTGCCCGACGACATCCACGTGCTCGACGTGCGCGAGGACGTCGAGTGGACCCACGGGCACATCGCCGGGGCCACCCATATCCCGCTGAGTCAGCTCACCACCCGCGTCGGCGAGCTGCCCGAAGGCCGGACCCTCGTCGTCTGCAAGGTCGGCGGCCGATCGGCCCAGGCGGTCGCCTACCTCAGCGCGCTCGGCCACGACGTCGTCAACCTCGAAGGCGGCATGATCGACTGGTCGGCGGCCGACCGGCCGATGGTCAGCGACACCGGCACCGAACCGCAGGTCGTCTGACCCGGAGCCGGACCCGGAGCGGATGCAGCTCAGGCGAAGGCCTTGGGCAGCGGCAGCTCGAGCGCCGTGGCCAGCCGGCTGAGGTAGTCCAGCCGGGGGATCGGGACGACGCCCAGCGACTCCAGGTGCGGCGTTCGCCACTGGACGTCGAGCAGCCGGTCGCCGGCATGCTCGTCGCGGAGCACGTCGACGAGCCCCACCAGCGCCACCTTCGACGCGTCGCGCACCACGTGGAACATCGACTCACCGGCGAACAGGCCGGCCACGGCGACGCCGTACAACCCGCCGACCAGCTCGTCGTCCTGCCACGCCTCGACCGAGTGCGCCCACCCCAGCTCGTGCAGCCGGGTGTACGCGTCGATGATCTCGGGGTCGATCCACCCGCTGTCGCGGGACGGGTCGGCGCACGCCGCGACCACCTCACCGAAGGCCGTGTCGACGCGGATCTCCATCCGACGCGCCGCCTGGCGCAACGAGCGCGAGACGCGGAGCCCGTCCAGCGGCAGCACCCCCCGCTCCACCGGCGACCACCACAGCATCGCCTCGGCCCCCGCGGGCATCGGGAAGATCCCGGCGCGGTACGCCGCGAGCAGGGTGCCCGGTTCGAGGTCGGCGCCCATCGCCACCAGGTCGTCGTCGTCCGCCTCGGCGACGTCCGGGAAGAGCCACGGCGTCGGGAGCGGTTCGGTCGGCACGGCTCTCATTGTGCCCGTCCCCCTCGCGCCCGATTCGGCCCCGGTCGTTAGGGTCGAATCAGGCATCGAGACCGGAGGACGCAGATGGGCATCGGCAACACGATCGGGAAGCGGCTGGCTCCGCAGATGCACCGGGTGGCACCCGACCTCGCCACCGGGTTCGTACGCGAGGCCCTGACTCGCGCGATCAACGGCGCCGGCCCGCTGCCTCCGGCCGCGAAGGCCGCCGACAAGCAGCTCGCCGAGCAGCACGGCAACGTCGAGCGGGCCGTGCACGAGGTGATCGAGAACCACGTCCGGTACGCCGGAGGGCAGGGCTTCCTGACCAACATCGGCGGGCTGGTGACGGCGGCCCTGACCATCCCCGCCAACATCAGCGGGCTGGCGCTGATCCAGTGCCGGATGGTCGCCGGGATCGCGCACCTGCGCGGCTACGACCTCGCCGACCCGCGGGTGCGCAACGCGATCCTCGCCTGCATCCTCGGTGAGGACGCCGTGAAGTCGCTGGTCAAGAAGAAGAAGCTCCCGGCACCGCCGATGGCGATCGCGACAGCCCCGACCCACGACCCGCACCTCGACGGCGTGATGGCAGCGGAGGTGACCTCCGAGCTGATCACGAAGGTCGCCGGCAAGCGCGTCGCCACCACGGTCGGACGGAGGGTGCCGGTGGTCGGCGGCCTGATCGGCGCGAGCGCTGACGCCTACGCCACCTGGCAGATCGGTCGCTACGCCGACCGCGAGCTGCTGCCCCGCACCCGCCTGTAGGCCGCGAGGGCCACCGCAGCGGAGCGGTTGCCGTCTGCGGCACGCACCAACCTGCGCTTGACCCGGAACAGCAGCCCTCGGGTCTGGTCCAGCTCGCGCATCGCCGCGTGGGCGTCTTCGCGCGCTGCCCGCGCCTCGGCCTGGAGGCGAACCGCCTCACCCAGCAGGACGACGATCGACTCCATCGCCGCGTCGGTGACGTCAGCCTCGTCCGGGTCATCGGGGTCGGCGAACGCGACGTCCTGGTCGACCGGCTCGGGGCGGAGGTCGTCGAGGGTTCCGACCACGTCGTACCCACGGGCCGCGAGCACGTCGATCCAGGTCTCCGACAGGTCGACCGCCCAGGCCCGGACGTCGTCGGGGAGCGCCAACCTCGGCGACCCGGACCTCGCCGACAGCGACTGGTGCGCCAGCAGCTCGCGCACGAACTGCCGGTAGTCCTCGTTGGCGAGAACGCCGTTGTTGACGCGCTCGTTGATCCGCCGGATCAGGGCCGTCTCGGGTACGCCGAGCGACGGGTTGGCCCGTCCGCTCGACGCGGTGTACGCCGCGGGGTCGATGCCGAAGACCTGCGCGAACCGCTCCCAGAGCAGGCCTCGCGGTGCACCGGGACGCGGCACGGTCACCAGGTGAACCCGCTCAGGCGGGAGCGTCGACCCCCAGCGCTCGAGGATGTCGGGAACCTCCTGCACGCCCCAGAACCAGGCGGCCAGCTTGCCGGTGCGCGCGGGGTTCGTGATCTTGTCGAGGTAGTCGCGGTACCCGACGACGCGTCGATGCTTGACGTTCTCCTGCCACTCGGCGGGGATCTGCCGGACGAGGTCGCGCGCGGACAGCAGCAGGTGGATCTCAGCGTCGCCGAACGAGTCGAACGCGCGACGTACGTGCGCGGGGGACGCGGTGGCGAGGATCTCGTGGGAGATGATCACAGTGCCGTCCCAGTCGCGCACCTGTTCGGCGAGCCGGTCCCAGGCGCCGACGGCCTGCTTCTCCAGGCCGCCCCACTGCAGCTCCATCAGGTCGAGCGCCGCGAGGAAGTGTGCGTCGAACCGGTCGGCCGGGTAGAGAATCCCCTGTGCTGCAAGGGCGTGCCGGTTGGTGAACAGCAGATCCTGCACGAACGACGTGCCGGTCTTGGGCGCTCCGACGTGCACGAGCACCTTGCGCGTTCCCGTCACGTGTCCCGCGACCTCCGCTCCGCTCACGCCGTCAGCTCCGCCGCACGCAGGCAGGTGTCGAGCACCAGGTCCAGCACATCGGCGGACCGCGGGTGCGGAGCACCGCTGTGGCGGGGGGCGATCCGGTCGAGGTCGCCGTGCACAGCGTAGCCGCCGGCGCGGAGGTCGGCGGTGATGCGTCGGGCGCGCTCCTCCACCCAGGCACGCTGCGGCCCGGGCACGCTGAGCGTGCTGTCGGGAGCCGCCCCCGTGGGGAGCAGCGCGGTCGCGCGGCGCAGATGATCAGCGATCTGGTCCTGCGGGACCCGGACGTGCAGCACCCGGTTGAGCCGGCGGAGCAGGTCGACCGCGGCGGGCGAGAGGTCCTGGGACGGCGACGGGGCCACCGAGAGGCCCAGCACGTCGGCCGTCTGTCGCACCGGATCCGGTCCGGTCACCACGTGCACGCGGTCGGCGCCGATGCGGGTCGCCCAGCCGGCCGCGATCTGGGACAGGTTCGCCGAAGGGGGCAGCTGGTCGCGAGCCGCCCAGCGCGCGGCGAACGCCACCCAGCGCACGGGTGCGCCGCTCTGCACGCGAGCCGACCAGATCTGGGCGAGCAGGACGTCGAGCGGCTCGGCGACCAGCACGACCTCGGGAGAGCGCCCGCCCTCGACATGGCCGGCGGCGGCAAGGGCGTCGCGCACGTGCGCCACGGTCGTCGGAGCCCCCGCGAGGTGGAACGCCCGCTGCCACGGACGGTGCCGGCGGCGACGCTGCTGGACGGCCGGTTGGGACGGCAGGCCGATGAGCTGGTGGGCCAGAACCCCCGCACCCACCCGGCACAGCTCGCCCGCAGGAATGGCGCTCGGGTCGACCGGCGGGGCGCCGACGCGGCGCAGGTTCGCGGACCGGTCGTCGTCGGGCCAGAGGAGCGGCAGGTGTGCCGGACCGCGTCCCGGTCCGGAGCGGGCCAGCACCAGGTCGGCGAGCGTGGAGAACGAGTGGTCCGCGAAGTCGCCCACCGTGGCTCGGCGTTCGGCGAGGCGTCGTACGAACTCGAGCTGGGCCGCGCCCGGGGGAGTCCCGCGAGCGGCCCCGGCGTCAGGTGCAACCGCGGTCGGAAGCCACGACAGCCACGGTGTCGCGCCGCCTGCGCGCAGGTGGTCCGCCCACGCCCACGCGGTGGCGGCAGGTGGTCCCGGCCGGGTCACTGGCCACGCAGCCGACGTGCGGCGCGTCCGATCTTGGCCGTGATCTGCTCGTCGGGGTTGGGCCGGCTGGCTGCCTCGAGCGTCATCGCCACCAACGCGTCGAGCGCGGCGTCGACCACGTCGCCTCGCCGGGGACGGTCAGGGTTCTGCCAGACGGCGTCGTCAGCAGGCCGCTTCGGGCGCAGGTCCGCGACGTCGCCGATGACGTCGATGCCTGAGCCCTCGACCCACTCGATCCACTCCTCGGCGATCTCCTCGACCCAGTCGTACGCGGACGGCGGCAGCGTCGCGCGAGTCATCCCGTCGCGGTGGGCCAGGGTCTCGTGCACGGCGAGCTGCCGCACAAGACGGCGGTAGTCCTCGCTGGGCAGGCCGGCCTTCTTCAGCCGCCGGTTGAGCTTGCGCAACATCGCCGTCTCGGCGGTGCCGATCGAGACGTTCTCGCGGTCGCTCTCCTCCGGCGCCCACGCCGGGTCGATGCCGAACGCCGTGCAGTACCGATGCCACAACAGGTCACGGGGTGCCCCGGACTGCGGCACCGTGACCAGGTGGATGCGCTCGGGCGGCAGGCCCGCGCCCCAGCGGGGCAGCACGTCGGTGAGCCCCTGCACCCGCCAGAACCACATCGACGGCTTCGACCGGTCGGCGTTCTGGAGCTGCGTGAGGAACCGGGCGAACGAGCGCTTCCGGTTGTGCTTGATGCCTTCCTGCCACTCGGCCGGGATCTGCCGGGCCAGGTCGCGCGCCGAGTAGACGAGGTGCACCTCGCTGTCGGCGAGGTCGTCCATCGCCTTGCGCACCTGGGCCGGACGCGCGCCGGCGAGGATCTCGTGGGAGACGATGACCGTGCCCTGCTGTCGACGGACGCGGTCCATCAGCTTGTCCCACTCACCACGCGCGCCTTCGCGCTGGCCGCCCCAGGACACGTCGATCAGGTCGAGCGCGGCCCGGAAGTGGCTGGCCTGAAGGCCGAGCGGGTAGTGCACGTCGTGCTTGCCCAGCTCGTTGCGGTTGAGGGCGAGTCGGTCCTGCAGGTACGTCGTCCCCGTCTTCGGCGCCCCGACGTGGAGATACACGCGACGAGTCATGTCGCGCATTGTGTCAGGTGCCGGCCAGCGCCCGCACGACAGCCGACGGGCTGGGCCGACCGAGCTGGGTCGCCATCCACGCACTGGTCTCGACGAGCGCCTCGAGGTCGACCCCGGTCTGCACCCCGAGACCGTTCAGCATCCACACCAGGTCCTCGGTGGCGAGGTTGCCGGTGGCGCTCTTCGCGTAGGGGCAGCCACCCAGTCCGCCGGCCGAGGCGTCGAACGTCGTGACGCCGTGGCGGAGCGCGGCGTGCGCGTTCGACAGCGCCTGGCCGTACGTGTCGTGGAAGTGCATGGCGAGTACGTCGTCGGGCAGGCCGGCCGCGTTGAAGCCGTCGAGCAGCGCGACGACGTGCGCCGGCGTACCGACTCCGATCGTGTCGCCGAGCGAGAGCTCGGAGGCGCCGAGGTCGAAGAGGCGCTTGCCGACGCCGACCACCTGGTCGACGGGCACCTCGCCCTCCCACGGGTCGCCGAAGCACATCGACACGTACGCCCGGACGTCCAGCCCGGCCTCGCGGGCCCGGGTCACGGTCGGCTCGAACATCGCGAACTGCTCGTCGAGGCTGCGGTTGAGGTTCTTCTGCGCGAACGTCTCGGTGGCGCTGCCGAAGATCGCGATGTGCTTGGCGCCCTTCTCCAGCGCCCGGTCGAGGCCGCGCTCGTTGGGCACCAGCACCGGCAGGTCGCGCGCCGCGTCACCGAGGTCGGCGGCGAGTACGTCGAGCAGCTCAGCGGCATCGGCCAGCTGGGGCACCCACTTCGGGTGCACGAAGCTGGTGGCCTCGACGATCGGGAGGCCGGCGTCGAGGAGGCGTCGTACGAACTCGGCCTTCGTCTGCACCGGCACGATCGTCGGCTCGTTCTGCAGCCCGTCGCGCGGGCCGACCTCGTAGATCGTGACGCGCTCGGGGAGCGCCGGGTCGACGACCACCTGGGGCGTCCTCACGAGGCCTCCTCGTCGGCGGGCTCGACCACGAAGAGCGTGGCGCCGAGCGCGACCTGCTCACCCACGGTCGCGCCGACGGTGGTGACCGTGCCGGCGACGGGCGCCTTCAAGGACAGCTCCATCTTCATCGCCTCCATCACGCCGAGGACCTCGCCTTCCTCGACAGTACGACCCACCTCGGTTGAGACCACGAGGACGGTGCCGGGCATCGGGGCGACGATGGTGCCGTCGGTTGCGGCGGCCGACGAGCCCGGCCCGAACGGGTCGGGGCGCTCGAACGTGAACGTGTGGCCGAGGTGCGCGACGTCGATGCGGTGGGCGCCGATCCGGACCGCGGCCTCGTGGACCCGGTCGTCGATCTCGAGCCGGAGCACGTCGGAGTCGGATGCGATCGGGTGCACCCGCCACGTCGCCCCGCTGGTCCAGCTCCCGGTGGTTGAGCCTGTCGAAACCTCGGTGGTTGAGCCTGTCGAAACCGTCGAGACCGACTCCGCCCCCACCCGGAACAACCGGGTCTCGCCGTCCACCACCAGCTCGACCGGAGTGTCGGCGGCGGGACCGGCGAGCCGCCACCCGTCGGCGTTGCCGAACGGCGTGGAGTCCTGGGTCTGCGCATGAGCCAGGGCCCAGGCGCCGAGCAGGGCCGCGGTCTCGGCACCCTCGGGGCGGATCGCGTCGGGGTGGCTGTCGAGCCACGCGGTGTCGACGCCGTTGTCGCGGAACTCGTCGGACGCCGCCAGCCCGCGCAGGAAGCCGAGGTTGGTGGTCAGCCCGAGGATCGCGGTGTCGTCGAGCGCGGTGACCAGCGCACGACGGGCCGCCTCGCGGGTGGCGCCGTGCACGATCACCTTGCCGAGCATCGGGTCGTACGACGTACTGACCTCCTGGCCCGACTCGAGCGCCGCGTCGATCCGGGCGCGCGGCGACCAGCGGACCGACTCCGCGATGCCCGCCTGCGGCAGGAACCCGTTGAACGCGTCCTCTGCGTAGACGCGGGCCTCGAAGGCGTGGCCGGAGCAGGTGAGGTCGGCCTGCGTGAACGGCAGCGGCTCGCCCGCGGCGATCTTCAGCTGGAGCTGCACCAGGTCGACGTTGGCCGAGCCGACCGAGACGACGGCCTCGGTGACCGGGTGCTCGACCTGGAGCCGGGTGTTCATCTCGAGGAAGTAGGCCTCCTCGCCGGCGACCAGGAACTCGACGGTGCCGGCGTTGACGTAGCCGACCTGCTTGGCGAGTGCGACCGACGAGTCGTGCAGCACCTTGCGGACGGCGGCCGAGATGGTCGGCGCCGGCGCCTCCTCGATCACCTTCTGGTGCCGGCGCTGCGCGGAGCAGTCACGCTCGAAGAGGTGGACGACGTTGCCGTGCTGGTCGGCGAGGATCTGCACCTCGACGTGGCGGCCGTGCTCGACGTACCGCTCGACGAGGATCGTGTCGTCGCCGAACGCGCTCTGCGCCTCGCGCTTGGCCGCCGCCAGGGCCGCGTCGAAGTCGGCCGGGTCGCGCACGATCCGCATGCCCTTGCCGCCACCCCCCGCCGCCGCCTTCACCATCACCGGAAACCCCGATTCGTCGGCGATGTTGCGGCGTTCCTCCGCGGAGTCATCGATGACGAATCGGGGGATCACGGGGACGCCAGCGGCGATCGCGACCTCGCGGGCGATGTCCTTGCGGCCCATCTGGTCCATCACGTCGGCCGACGGCCCGACGAACGTCAGGCCCGCCTCGGCGACCGCGCGCGGGAACGCCGACCGCTCGGAGAGGAAGCCGTAGCCGGGGTGAATGGCGTCGGCGCCGGTCGCCTTCGCCGCCTCGATGATCGCGTCGATCTTCAGGTACGACTCGGTGGCGGGCGTGGGGCCGATCCGTACGGCGGTGTCGGCAGCGCGCACGTGCGGCGCCTCGCGGTCGGCGTCGGAGTAGACCGCGACCGTGCGCAGGCCGAGCTCGTGCGCGGCCTTGATGACCCGGAGCGCGATCTCGCCGCGGTTGGCGACGAGGAGGGTGGAGATCACTGGTGCTCCTTCGAGATGTGGGGTTTCGAGACGCTCACTTCGTTCGCTCCTCAACCGCCGGACTACATCCGGAAGACGCCGTAGGACGGCTCGGGGATCGGGGCATGGGCGGCCGCGGCGAGCCCCATGCCGAGGACGCGGCGGGTGTCGACGGGGTCGATCACGCCGTCGTCCCACAGGCGGGCAGTGGAGTAGTACGGCGAGCCCTGGTGCTCGTACTGGTCGCGGATCGGCGCCTTGAACGCCTCCTCGTCGTCCGCCGACCAGTCCTCGCCCTTGGCCTCGAGGCCGTCGCGTCGCACGGTCGCGAGCACAGACGCCGCCTGCTCGCCGCCCATGACGGAGATGCGGGCGTTGGGCCACATCCAGAGGAAGCGCGGGTCGTACGCGCGGCCGCACATGCCGTAGTTGCCGGCGCCGAACGAGCCGCCGATCACCACGGTGAACTTCGGCACCACCGAGCAGGCGACGGCGGTCACGAGCTTGGCGCCGTCGCGGGCGATGCCGCCGTTCTCGTACTCGCGACCCACCATGAAGCCGGTGATGTTCTGCAGGAAGACCAGCGGGATTCCGCGCTGGTTGCAGAGCTCGATGAAGTGCGCGCCCTTGAGGCTCGACTCGGAGAACAGGATGCCGTTGTTCGCGATGATGCCGACCGAGTAGCCCCAGATCCGCGCGAACCCGCAGACCAAGGTCTCGCCGTACAGCGCCTTGAACTCGTGGAACCGGCTCCCGTCGACGACCCGGCGGATCACCTCACGGACGTCGTACGGCGTCCGCGAGTCGGTCGGGACCACGTCGTACAGCCCGGCCGGGTCCTCCGCGGGCTCCTCGACCTCATGTTGAGTGACGACGTGTTCACCGTTGAGTGCTGGCTGATTTCTCTCGAACGTCGCCACGATCGACCTGACGATCTCCAGCGCGTGCGCGTCGTCGTTCGCGAGGTGGTCGACCACGCCGGACTTCCGCGCGTGTACGTCGCCGCCGCCGAGGTCCTCGGCCGTCACCACCTCGCCCGTGGCTGCCTTAACCAGGGGCGGGCCGCCGAGGAAGATCGTGCCCTGCTCCTTGACGATCACCGTCTCGTCCGACATCGCCGGGACATACGCGCCACCGGCGGTGCACGACCCCATCACCGCGGCGATCTGGGGGATGCCGGCCGAGGAGAGGTTGGCCTGGTTGAAGAAGATCCGCCCGAAGTGCTCGCGGTCGGGGAAGACCTCGTCCTGCATCGGGAGGAACGCGCCGCCGCTGTCGACGAGGTAGATGCACGGCAGGTGGTTGACCCGAGCCACCTCCTGGGCGCGGAGGTGCTTCTTCACGGTCATCGGGTAGTACGTGCCGCCCTTGACGGTCGCGTCGTTCGCGACGATCACGCACTCGCGGCCGCTGACTCGTCCGATGCCGGTGACGATGCCGGCCGAGGGCACCGCGTCGTCGTACATCTCGGTCGCGGCCAACGGGCTCAGCTCGAGGAACGGACTGCCCGGGTCGAGGAGCCGGTCCACGCGATCGCGGGCCAGCAGCTTGCCGCGGTCGAGGTGCTTCTTGCGGGCGGACTCCGACCCGCCTTCGCGGACCCGGGCGAGCCGGTCGCGCAGGTCGTCGACCAGCGTCCTCATCTCATCAGCCATGTCCGAGAGGTTAGCGAACACTAACCACAGCCGCTAGTCTCGGCCCATGACCGGCCGCCGGGAGCAGATCCTCGACACCGCCGCGACACTGTTCGCGCAGCGGGGATTCCACGGCGTCTCCGTCGCCGACCTCGGCGCCGCCTGCGGCATCTCCGGGCCGGCGCTCTACAAGCACTTCCCGTCCAAGGACGCGCTCCTCGCCGAGATGCTGGTCGAGATCAGCGAGGAGCTGCTCCGCATCGGAACGGAGCGAGCACACGCGCCGGATCCGACCGAGGCGCTACGCGGCCTGGTCGCCTGGCACGTCGACTTCGCCCTGACCAACAAGCCGCTGATCGTCGTCCAGGACCGGGACTGGTCGTCGCTCCCGGAGGACGCGCGCGAGCGGGTCAGATCGCTGCAACGGGAGTACGTCGAGCTGTGGGCCGACCGGCTCCGCGCCCTGCACCCCGACCTGACCGCCCGTGAAGCCCGCGCGCGTGCACACGCCTGTTTCGGGCTGATCAACTCCACGCCGCACAGCGCGATGCTGCCCGAGTCCGAGATGCGCTCCATGCTCACCGAGATGGCGCTCGGCGCGCTCGGCGTCCCCGCCTGACCAGACAAGCCAAAACGGACCCGACGGTCCCGGTCCGGACCACCCCGTCGCCGTGTCAACCTAAACGGGGAGCGGGCGACTCTCGGGTATGACGGACGCCGTCCCCGAGGAGATGCTCGTGGTCGAGCAGCGTGGGATCAGCAGAGCCGACTCGGCGGCGGAGGTGGCGCGCGCGGACCTCGTCGAGGTGCTGTTCCGACGCCAGTACGCCGCAATGCTCCGTCTCGCCGTCGTGATGCTGGGCAACCGCGAGGCCGCCGAGGACGCCGTCCAGGACGCCTTCGTCTCCCTGCACCGCCATGTGCGCAATCTGCGCGACCCGGAATCCGCCGAGGCGTACCTGCGCTCCGCGGTGCTCAACCGTTGCCGGTCCTGGATCCGACGCCAGGTCACCCAAAGGGCGCCGCGCCCCCTGATGCTCGTGCGCGACGCGGACGAGAGCGCCGAAGACACCACCCTGAACCACGACCAGGGCGGCGCCCTGGTCGCGCTGATGCGCACCCTGCCCCGACGCCAACGCGAGGTACTCGCCTGCCGGTACGTCCTCGAGCTCTCCGTCGCCGAGACCGCCGTGCTCCTCGAGATCAGCGAAGGCTCAGTGAAAGCCCACACCCACCGAGGGCTGCACGCCCTCCAGAAGCGAATCGAGGTGGCCTCATGACCGTCGTCGAGGAGCGCCTCGTCCGCGACATCGAGGCAGTCACCCAGGACATCGTCGTCACCGAGAGCAACCTCGTGGCCGCGCGCGCAGCCGTGAGCCGACGACTCGACGACCGCCGCCGCCACGATCGCCGCCGCACCCTCGTCGCCGCCGCCGCAGCAGCTCTCTTGATCCCCGCCCTCGGCGATCGTCGGCTGGCAGTCGTTCGACGACACCAAGGGCGCGCCGCCAGCCGCCCCGGGGCCGACGGAACGGGCCTATGTTGACGACGAGGGCTTCCTCACCGGGCAGGCTCCCACCCCGAAACTGCTGGATGGAGTTTGGATCGCCAACGTTCCAGCAGGATTCGGCGGAACCCACATGGTCGTCTTCACCGTGGACGGAACCGTTCGGTGGGACACGGACGGGCTGGTGTTCCGCGACCCGTACGCCGTGGGGAGCTACGCGATCGAGGAAAAGCAGATCACGATGACCTTGGACGGCGGGAGAGGCTGCCAGGGCCAGCGTCAGCCGGCGCGGGCGGCCCTTCCGGAACCCGGAACGCTGCGACTCGTCTTCACCGAAGACACTCCGACCGAACACTGCTCGACCACGCGGGGCGAACGCTTGGCCCTGGAGCGGCTCCTTCCGCCCTCCGACGCGGTCGCTCAGCGCACCCTTCCTAAGGTCGGGTCGTGGGGCGCGGCAGCCTACGAGAGCCAGGCGCTCGGAACCTGGATGCCCGTCGGGGGCGGTCACCTGCTCGACATCAGGCCTGACGGGTCGTATGTCGTGCTCGGTGGCGCCGGGGCAGAGGTCGACCGGGGCCGTTGGTCACTGCCGCTCTCGCCGTCACGTCTCGTGCTGACCAGCTCGGCGTCATCCCCCACCTGCAAGGCTGGTGACCGGTTCGAACTCGGAGGTCTCGAGCGCTACCTCGGGGTCACGGCGGGCCTTCGAGGCAGCGCACAAAGCAACGACTGCGGCGGCGCATGGGCTTCCGTCGCGTGGCTACGGGTCGACCGCTGAACCGGAAGTCAGCGCCAGCCGAGCTCGGGGGCGAGGTGGCGCAGCACGGAGTCGAGCACGTGGGCGTTGTAGTCGACCCCGAGCTGGTTGGGCACGGTCAGCAGCAGCGTGTCGGCCGCGGCGACCGCCTCGTCCTCGGCGAGCTCCTTGACGAGCTGGCCCGGCTCCCCGATGTACGACTTGCCGAACCGGGCCACCCCGCCGTCGAGGTAGCCGACCTGGTCCTGGCTCCGGTTGTCGTGGCCGAAGTACGCGCGGTCCCGGTCGTCGACGAGCGGGAAGATGCTGCGGCTGACCGACACCCGCGGCTCCCGGTCATGACCGGCTGCCTTCCACGCGTCGCGGAACATCTGGATCTGCTCGGCCTGGAGCTGGTGGAACGGCACGCCGGTGTCCTCGGTGAGCAGCGTGGAGCTCATCAGGTTCAGCCCCTGCTCGGCCGTCCACTCGGCGGTCTTGCGGGTGCCGGCGCCCCACCAGATCCGGTCACGGAGGCCTGGCGAGTGCGGCTCGACGCGCAAGAGGCCGGGCGGGTTGGGGAACATCGGCTGCGGGTTCGGCTTCGCGAACCCTTCGCCCTTGATGACCTCCAGGAAGACGCGCGCGTGCTCGCGGGCCATCTCGGCGTGGTCGGAGCCCTCCGCGGGCTCGTGCCCGAAGTACCGGAACCCGTCTATGACCTGCTCGGGTGACCCACGGCTGATCCCGAGCTGGAGCCGGCCGCCCGAGATCAGGTCGGCCGCGCCTGCGTCCTCGGCCATGTAGAGCGGGTTCTCGTAGCGCATGTCGATCACGCCGGTGCCGATCTCGATCCGGCTGGTGCGCGCACCGACCGCCGCGAGCAGCGGGAACGGCGAGGCGAGCTGGCGGGCGAAGTGGTGCACCCGGAAGTACGCGCCGTCCGCGCCGAGCTCCTCGGCGGCCACGGCGAGCTCGATGGACTGGGTGAGGGCGTCGCCCGCCGAGCGGGTCTGCGAGCTCGGCGAGGGCGTCCAGTGCCCGAAGGAGAGGAATCCGATGTTCTTCACGTTCGCTCCAACAACGTCGAGGCCCGATTGTTTCCCTGGAGTGAGTCCTAGGCGAGACGCCCGCGGGCCATCCCGATCAGCCGGTCGAGCACCCGGTCGCCGTCGGCGCGCAGACCGTTGTGCTCGAACTCGTTGGTGACCCACACGCGCATCGACGGCACCAGCGCGGCGGTCTCCTCGGAGAACGCCCGCTCGACATAGGCGTCGTCCGCGTAGACGGCGGCCGCGCACGGCACGTCGACCTGGCTCAGCACGTCGGCGTCGTACAGGCGTGGCCACGCGTGCTCGGCCAGGATCCGGGCGGTCTCGGCGAGCGGGGCGAGCGCACTGTCGTCGTCGAACGTCCACGGGAAGACGTGCTCCCCGGTGAACAGGGTCGGGTCCTCGCGGAAGTCGTCGGGCATCGTCCGCTCGGCGGACCAACGGGTCGCCTCCCCGTCGGCGTAGCAGGCCTCGTGGATGACTGCGTAGAGCGGATTGCGGCCGTGGAACGGCATCAACGCGGCCAGGTCGTGACTGAAGGCAGGGGAGCCGGGGTCGCGCTCCACCAGGTAGTGCAGGTGGGCGGCGCCGTCACTCATCCCGAGGTCGTTCCCGATCTGCCGGAACCGGCGCGACGTGACGGCGTCCCCATTGGGGAGGAGGACCTCGCCGGCGTCACACAGGTCGAGCAGCGCACGGACCCGGTCGCGGTCCTCGGGGTACGTCGCGTAGTAGCGCCGGTTCCGCTCGCGCATCCGGACGTACGTCGCGGCGTACACGTCGTCGACGGGACGAGCGACGGGCGGGACGCCGCCGGTGAAGAACACCTCACGCAGCCCGTCGGCCGCCGTCGAGAGGTAGTGGAGCGCGCAGAACCCGCCGAACGACTGGCCTAGCACGCTCCAGCGGTCGACGCCGAGGTCGCGCCGGATCATCTCGCAGTCGGCGACGATCGAGTCCGCGCGAAAGTGGGTCAGGAACTCGGCCTGCGCCTCCGGCGACCTCGCGGCGACGGCGCCGATCGGGCTGGACCGGCCGGTGCCACGCTGGTCGACCATCAGCACCCGGTAGTCCTGCAGCGCCCGGTCGAGCCACGCCGGGCTGGTCGGCAGTCGCGTCGGTCGGGGCGCCTCGTTGCCGGGGCCGCCCTGCAGGAACACCAGGAACGGCCGGTCCCGACCGTCGGGGTCGGCGACCTCGCGCGCGAAGACGGTGATCCGCGCGTCGTTCGGCCGGGCGTGGTCCAGCGGGACCTCGAACTGGTGCTCGGTCAGCACCAGTCCCGGCACGTGCAGCGTGGTGGCGTCGAGGTGGGTCATCGGCTGCCGTCGAGAGCGTCCTGCAGCGCGGCGAGGACCAGGAGGACGGCGTCCGGTCGGGCGTTGCGGCCCATCAGCCCGATCCGCCAGACCGACGTCGCGAACTGGCCCGCACCGGCCCCGATCTCCAGGTTGTGCCGCTCGAGCAACTGCTTGCGCACCGTCGCGGAGTCGACCCCGTCGGGCACCTTCACCGTGGTCAGCTCGGGCAGCCTGGATCCCTCCTGGGCGAAGAGCTCCAGCCCCATCGCCTCGAGCCCGGCCTGCAGCATCCGCCCGGCCTCCTCGTGGCGCGCCCAGACGTTCTCCAGCCCCTCGTCGAGCACGCGGCCGAGACCGGCGTGCAGGCTCGCCACCATCGCGGTCGGCGCGGTGTGGTGGTACGTCCGGCCGCCCTTGCCGGAGGCCTCGCCGACGTACCCGCCGAGCAGGCCCAGGTCGAGGTACCACGACTGCGGCTTCTCGACGCGCTGCGCGAAGGCGCGGTCGTTGATCGTGAACGGCGCCAGGCCGGGGGCGACGCCGAGACACTTCTGGGTGCCGGCGTACCCGACGTCGATGCCCCAGTCGTCGGCGCGCAGCTCGATGCCGCCGATCGAGGTCACCGCGTCGACGAGCAGCAGCGCGTCGGGCCGGTCCCGGTCGCGGGCGGCGCCGAGGGCCGCGATGTCGGAGCGCACCCCGGTCGAGGTCTCGGCGTGCACGGCGGCGATGACCGTCGGCGCGGCGTGAGCGGCGATGACGCGCTCCACGTCGACCGGCGTACCCCACTCGTGCTCGACCGGCACCACCTCGGCACCGCAGCGGGCGGCGACGTCACACATGCGCTGGCCGAACAGCCCGTTCACCGCGACCACGACGACATCGCCCTCGCGCACGGTGTTGACGAAGGCTGCCTCCATCCCGGCCGACCCGGTCGCCGACAGCGGCAGCGTGCGCTGGTTGTCGGTGCCCCAGACGGCACGCAGCCGGTCACACGTCTCGTCCATCAGCGCGAGGAACGCCGGGTCGAGGTGTCCGAGCAGTGGCTGCGCCAGGGCGGCCGTCGCTTCGGGGTAGGGGTTGGAGGGGCCGGGGCCGAAGAGGTGTCGCTCGACGATCTGTGCCATGCGACCGAACCTACAGAACCGCGCCCGGGTTGAGGATCCCGTGCGGGTCGAGGGCGTCCTTCACCCGGCGGGTCAGTGCCATCACGTCGGGTCCGAGCTGGTCGGGCAGCGCCGCCTTCTTGGTGCGGCCGACGCCGTGCTCCCCGGTGATGGTGCCGCCCAGCTGGATCGCGCGCTGCATCACCTCGGCGAACGCCTCGCGGGCGCGCTTCTCGCCGTCGGCGTCCGCGGCGTCGTACACGATGATCGGGTGGGTGTTGCCGTCGCCGGCGTGCGCGACGACCGGGATCTCCACGTCGTACGCCGCGGCGACCTCGGCGATTGCGTCGAGCAGCCGGGGCAGCACCGGGACCGGCACGCCGACGTCCTCGAGCAGCAGCGAGCCGCGGGCCTCGATCGCCGGGAACGCCAACCGACGGGCCTCCACGAACTGCTCGCCCTCGGCGGGGTCGTCAGTCACGAAGACCTCGGTCGCGCCCGCCGCGACGCAGGCGAGGCGGACCACCTCGATCTCGTCGACCCGTGCCTGACCGGGGGCGTCCGACTGCGCGACGAGCAGTGCGCCGGTGGCTCGGTCGAGGCCCATCGGCCGGTAGTCCTCGACGGCGTTGACCGAGGCGCGGTCCATCAGCTCGAGCATCGACGGGCGCATGGTCCGGCGTACGGCGACGACGGCACGCGCGGCGGCGTCGACGTTCGGGAACGACGCGACGACGGTCGAGCGCGCTGCCTGCGCCGGAACCAGCCGCAGGATCGCCCGGGTGACGATGCCGAGCGTCCCCTCGCTGCCGACGAACAGCTTGAGCAGCGACAGACCGGCGACGTCCTTGATCCGTTTGCCGCCCAGCGTCACCAGTGTGCCGTCGGCGAGCACCACGTCGAGGCCGAGCACGTAGTCGGTGGTGACGCCGTACTTCACGCAGCAGAGCCCGCCGGCGTTCGTCGCGATGTTGCCGCCGATCGAGCAGATCTCGTACGACGACGGGTCGGGCGGGTACCAGAGCCCGTGCTCCGCGGCGGCGGCCTTCACCTCGGCGTTGAAGGCACCCGGTTCGACCACGGCCACCTGGCAGTCGTCGTCGATCTCGATCGCGCGCATCCGCTCCAGGCTGACCACGATGCCGCCGTCGACGGCCGACGAGCCGCCGCTGAGCCCGCTACCGGCACCCCGCGGGACGACGGGCACGCGGTGCTCCGCCGCCCAGCTGACCGCGACCTGCACCTGGGCGGCGTCCTGGGCCCGGACGACGGCGGCCGGAGTACCCGCGTCAGCGTCCTTCGACCAGTCGTGCCGGTACTTCTCGACCACGTCGGGGGCGGTCACGACCACTCCGGGCGGCAGCGACTCGACCAGGGCCGAGAGAGTTTCAGACTGGACTTCGGGCTGCATGCCCACAGCCAATACGTGGCGCGCTCGCCACACAAGCGTCCACCGCTGTGCGAGGGTGAACGAGAGGGGCCGAGCCGGAGGAGCGCAGATGTCAATGACCACATCAACGACCGGGCTGAGCAGCGAGCGGCTGGCCGGGCTCCGGCGCTGGAACCTCGGCCTGACCGTCCTGCACTTGGTCCAGGCGGCGGCGATCCTCGTGCTCGCGGGCGACTTCGCGATCACGGTGACCTCGTCGTTCCCCGAGGGCCCGCCCGGCACGCAGCCACCCGCCCCGGAGGCGCTGTTCGACGTACCGATCGGGCTGGCGGTCGCCACCTTCCTGGGCCTCGCCGCGCTCGACCACCTGCTCACCGCGACGGTGGGGCGGTCGGTGTACGAGCGCGACCTGCTGGCCGGCATCAACCGGTTCCGGTGGGTCGAGTACTCCGTCAGCGCGACGCTGATGGTCCTGCTGATCAGCTTCTACTCCGGCATCACCGGCATCAACGCCGTGATCGCGGTCGCCGGCGCCAACGTCGCGATGATCCTGTTCGGCTGGATCCAGGAGCGGATGAACCCGCCCGGTCGCACCACCACCACGATGATGCCGTTCTGGTTCGGCACACTCGTCGGGCTGGCGCCGTGGGCGGTCATCCTGACCAACGTCCTCGGCTCGGCCACCGTCCCGGGCTTCGTCTACGGGATCATCGTGGCCCAGGGAATCCTCTTCTTCAGCTTCGGCCTCAACCAGTGGCTGCAGTACCGGGGCGTCGGTCGGTGGACCGACTACGGGTACGGCGAGAAGGTCTACCTGGTGCTCAGCCTGGTCGCGAAGTCGCTGCTCGCCTGGCAGATCTTCGGCGGCTCACTGGCCGGCTAGGGGCGCGTCCGTAGGCTCGACCCCATGACTCTGCATGACGTCGCGATCGCGCGCCTCGACGGCACCCCGTCCACCCTCGGCGAGATCACTGGCGGCAACGCCGCCCTCGTGGTCAACGTCGCCTCGAAGTGCGGCTTCACCTCGCAGTACGCGGCGCTCCAGGAGCTGCACGACCGGTTCACGGACCGTGGCTTCACCGTCGTCGGCGTCCCGTGCAACCAGTTCGGCGGCCAGGAGCCGGGGTCGGCCGACGAGATCGCGGAGTTCTGCTCGACGACGTACGGCGTCACCTTCCCGATCACCGAGAAGGTCGAGGTGAACGGCGCGGGCCAGCACCCGTTGTACGCCGAGCTGACCCAGGTCGCCGACGAGCGCGGCCGCGACGGCGACATCGACTGGAACTTCGAGAAGGTCCTCGTGGACTCCGACGGCAAGGTCATCGCGCGCTGGAGCACAGGCGTGGTCCCCGACGACCAGGCGATCGTCGAGGCCATCGAGCGCGTCCTCTGACGTCGCGTCAGGCCCCGGTCTCGACGAGGTCCGCCGGCGTACGAGGTCGCGCCCCCGTGCGCTCGGCGCCGATCCCGGCCACCACCACGCAGGCGACGCCGACGACGGGGAGCAGTCCGGGCACCTGACCGAGCACCAGCAGCCCCATCACGAGGGCCAGGGCGGGCTCGATCGCCATCAGGGTGCCGTACGCCGCCGTCGTGAGCCGGCGGAGCGCCAGGAGCTCGAGGGAGAACGGCACCAGCGGCAACAGCACGGCGAGGCCGAGGCCGAACAGCAGGACCTCCCAGGTCAGGGCGCCGAGGGTGGACGGCCCGACGAACAGCGTCGCGACGAGGCCGGCCACCGGGATCGAGATGGCAACACCCGCCAGGCCGGTCACCTCGTCGCCGACGCGCTGAGTGAGCAGGATGTACGCCGCCCAACAGACTGCAGCCCCGAGGGCGTAGGCCACGCCCACCGGGTCGATGGCCCCGCTCCAGGGCTCGGTGAGAAGCAGGACACCGACGGCGGCGAGCCCGGCGTACGCCCGGCCCTGACCACGGCCGCGCCACACCGCCACGCCCAGCGGTCCGAGGAACTCGAGCGCGCTGGCGGTGCCCATCGGCAGCCGGGTGAGCGCCGCCATGAACAGCAGCGTGAGGCCCGCGGTCGCGACGCCGAGGGCGACGGAAGCCGCCAGCGAGGAACGCGTGAACTGCGAGGGCCGCGGCCGCACCAGGACGAGCAGCAGCAGCCCCGCCAAGGAGAGCCGGAGCCAGGCGGTCCCGGCCGCCCCGATGTCGTCGAAGAGGCCGACCGAGAGCGCCACCCCGAGCTGCACGGAGAGCATGGCGGTCACGGTCAGCGAGGTGCCGGCTCCGCTGCCCGTCGCTGGCGCGGCGGAAGGTGCCGGAGCGGGACTGGCCGGAGCGGGACGCAGGTCGAGAATCGTCATGGGTCCAGTGCGCCACGACGCGACCGTTCGCGTCCACGTGACTTTGCTGGACATCATGTTCGGACATCCTGAACAATCATGCGCATGGAGACCCGACGACTCGAACTGCTGCTGGAACTGTCGCGCCTCGGGTCGATGCGAGAGGTGGCCGAGGAGCTCGGGGTGACCACGTCGACGGTCTCCCAGCAGATCGCCGCACTGGCCCGCGATGCCGGCACTCCACTGCTGGAGCCGGTCGGCCGCAGAGTGCGACTCACTCCTGCGGGACGCCGACTGGCCGACCACGCCGTCACCATCCTGGCGGCGGTGGACGCCGCCCAGCTGGACCTCGACCCCACGGCTGAGCCAGCCGGTACCGTCCGCGTCGCCGGTTTCGCGACCGCGATCCGCACCTCGCTGGTGCCGGTGATCGAGGCGCTGGCCCGCAGCCACCCCCAGGTGCGGCTCCTGGTGCACGAGCACGAGCCGTTCGAGGCCTTCGATCTGCTGGCCGGCGACGACGTCGACCTGGCCCTGACCTACGACTACGACTTGGCCCCGGCCGCGTTCGACCGCACCTTCGAAGCGACGCCGTTGTGGACGACGCCCTGGAGCCTCGGCGTACCGGCGTCCGAGCAGTCCAGCGGAGACGCCACCGAGGTGTTCCGCCGCTTCGAGCGCCACGACTGGATCGTGAACTCGCGCAACACCGCGGACGAGACCGTGGTGCGCACGCTTGCCTCGCTGGCCGGGTTCGAACCCGCGGTGACCCACCGGGTCGACAGCCTCGACCTGGTCCAGGACCTGATCCTGGCCGGGCTCGGTGTCGGGCTGCTCCCGGCCGACGTCACGCTGCAATCGGGCGTGCGGCTGCTCCCCCTGATGCGGCCGGATGTCCGGCTGCGCTCGTACGCCGTCACCCGTCGCGGCCGTGCCGACTGGCCGCCGCTACGGCTGGTCCTGGACCGGCTCCGCGCGGCCGTCTAGCGGCCGGTCACCAGATCCGGACGCGGTCCTCGGGGTCGAGCCAGAGACCGTCACCAGACTTGGTGTCGAACGCCTCGTGGAACTCGTCGAGGTTCCGCACGATGTTTGCCCGGAACTCACCCGGCGAGTGCGGGTCGGTCGTGATCAGCTGGAGCAGCTGCTCCTTGCGCCGCTTCGTCCGCCAGATGTGGCCGTAGTTCAGGAAGACTCGCTGCGTGCCGGTCCACCCGTTGACGACCGGGGCCTCCTGGCCGTCGAGGCTGATCTCGTACGCCTTGAGGCCGATGGTGATGCCACCCAGGTCGCCGATGTTCTCGCCGACGGTGAGCGCGCCGTTGACCCGCTCGCCCGGAAGGTCGCGCGGCTCGTAGCCGTCGTACTGCGCGATCAGCTTGTCGGCGCGCGCCTGGAACGCCTGGCGATCCTCGGCGGTCCACCACTCGTTGAGGTTGCCGTGCTCATCGAACTGCGAGCCCTGGTCGTCGAAGCCGTGGCCGATCTCGTGGCCGATGACGGCGCCGATGCCGCCGTAGTTCTCGGCCGGGTCGGCGTCGACGTCGAAGAACGGCTTCTGCAGGATGCCCGCGGGGAAGCAGATCTCGTTGGTGCCGGGGTTGTAGTAGGCGTTGACGGTCTGCGGCAGCATGAACCACTCGTCGCGGTCGACCGGCGAGCCGATCTTGCGCAGCTCGCGGTCGGTCTCGAACGCGGCGACGGCGCGGGCGTTGCCGATCAGGTCGTCGGCGGTCACGGCCAGGGCGGAGTAGTCGCGGAACTTCTCCGGGTGCCCGATCTTGGGCCGGAACGTCTCGAGCTTCTTGTACGCCTGCTGCTTGGTCTCCTCGCCCATCCAGTCGAGCCGCTCGATGTTGCGGCGGTACGCCTCGATCAGGTTGGCGACGAGCTCGTCCATCATCTCCTTCGCCCGCGGCGGGAAGTGCCGGGCGACGTAGATCTCGCCGACCGCCTCACCGACGGCGCTCTCGACGAACGCCACGCCACGCTTCCAGCGGGCGCGCAGCTCGGGGGTGCCGTTGAGGGTGCGGCCGTAGAACTCGAAGCTCTCGTCGACGAAGTCGGAGGAGAGGTACGCCGCTGCAGCCCGGATCACGCGGATCGCGGCCCAGGACTTCCAGTCCTCGAGGTCGATCTCCTCGACGGCCTTCGACAGGTGCTCGAAGTAGCTGGGCTGACGGACGACGACCTCGGCGAGCGTGCTGTCGTCGGCGCCGAGGGCCGTGGCCCAGGAGTCCCAGGCGAACGCCGGTGCCGCCGCGCGCAGGTCGTCGATGCTCATCAGGTTGTAGGTCTTGATCACGTCGCGGGTCTTCGCGCGCTCCCAGTGACCCAGCGCGAGGTGCGTCTCGACGTCCATGACGCGGCGCGCGCTGCCGGCGGGGTCGGCGACCTCAGCGAGCGCGAACATCCGCTCCAGGTGGGCCAGGTACGCCGTCCGGATCTCGGCGAACTTGTCGTCGCGGTAGTACGACTCGTCGGGCAGCCCGAGCCCGCCCTGGAGGATGTTCACCAGGTAGCGGTCGGAGTCGCGGTCGTCGCTGTCGACGTACGCCGCGAAAAAGCCGCTGCCGCCCTGCCGCTCCAGGGAACCCATGTACGACGCGAGTGCGGCGTGGTCCTCGAGACCTGCAAGCTTCTCCAGGTCGGCGCGGATCGGGTCGGCGCCCAGCTGCTCGGCGCGCTCCTCGTCCATGAAGCTCGCGAACAGGTCGCCGATCTTCTGCTCGTTGGAGCCGGCCTCGTGCGTCCCCTCGGCGAGCTCCTCGATGATCGCGCGGACCCGGGCCTCGGCCTCCTCCGCCAGCGCGGTGAACGCGCCCCACGCGGAGCGGTCGGCCGGGATCTCCGTGGTGTCGAGCCAGCGGCCGTTCACGTGGCCGAACAGGTCGTCCTGCGGTCGGATGTCGGGGTTCATGCCCTCGCGGGCGTCATCAAGAATCGTCACGCCCGCCACCCTAACTGCCCCCGGTGCGATGGAGCTGACGCTAGGTGACCGTGCCTGTCAGCGACCACCACTGTGGTCCGCATGTTCCTGCTCGCGAGCCTTGAATCCTGAGCAGTGCGGCAAAGTGCACGAAGTCGTACTCGTCCGCTACGGCTGCGATCGTCTCGTCCGGTCGAACAGCGCCCGCGACCCCCTTCATGAGCGGGACCCCAGGCTCGTACCCCATCGAGCACAGCTCCTCGATCGCGCGCGAGATGATCACCGTCTCTGTGCGGTCCACGTCGTCGGCCAGGATCGACCGCACCTCTCGGCGGAGCTGTGTCGCTCGCAGGTCGACCCGTCGCTCGGACCAGGCGTCTCCAG
Organism: uncultured Actinomycetota bacterium; assembly: GCA_963768905.1. Classification (GTDB taxonomy): domain Bacteria; phylum Actinomycetota; class Actinomycetes; order Propionibacteriales; family Nocardioidaceae; genus Nocardioides_B. The sequence goes on from CAVYJQ010000005.1 coordinate 1,093,196, forward strand.
CACAACTTGCCAGCCGCCCGAGGATCAATCCGCGCAGCGAAGGCACGTGAGTGCCGCCTTCGCGCAGGAATCGGCGTGCGGGAATCTGCCAGTCAGAACCATCGGGGCAGACCCCGTTCACAGCCCCAGTCGCAGCCTGAAGTGCTGCCTCGTTCTCGACAAGGCTCGGTAATGGGGTAGCAGCACCGGGGCCGGCGGCCTCCTCGATTCCGGCTACCTCGAACAGCAGCCTGGCGGCCGCATCTGTCTCCAGTGCCGGGGCCGAGACGAGCGGCGTCACCGCCGCGGCGCTCGGAGCCAACATCCGCGCGAGCCACGACGCCTCAACAGTCAACGCGGCATCGAGAGACTCAAATGGCGTCACACCTCCGCCGAAACGCCAGGCGCGACCTGCGATCACCGCAAGCGCTTGAGCGTCATCGCGCCCAAGCAGCGCGCCGCTCTGCGGCCCTCCCATGAGGACAGACAAGACGTCACTGAGATCACGGGCGTCGTAGCCCTCCAGCGACCGCTGATAGAGCCCCGCCCAGCATTCCCGAACCCACTCCTCGCCCATCACCTCGAGCGCGCCGTCCATTCCGAGCATGACGTGACAGCCGAAGTCCGGGCTCGGTGCGATGTCACTCCACACGCTCTGGTCGTCGGCCGTCGAACACCCGAGCCGATCGGCGAGGAGTCGCTGTCGCGCATGGTCGAGGTCTCGGGGCATGCGGTCAGCGGCCCGACAGACGCTGCCGACTGTTGCGCTCTTCCGCGGTTCCACGAGTCCGCTGGCTCCAAGGAGCAACATGGCCGTCTGCCCGTCCGCGGTACGCATGAGCGACGAGACCTCGTCGGCCAGCCGCCGATCGAACCGACGAACTTCTACACCTGAGATCTGGCTGCGGAGGCGGTCGTCGAGACTCGCGACTGCCCATCCCTCCGCCGCGACCCGGACGTTCCGCGAAGAGGTCAGACGGCGCACCTCGTCCATGGAGACTCGCTGGGCTCCCTGAACGTCAACGTCGAGCAGGGACGCAACCCCGTAGCCGAGCACGCGGGACCTGTCACTTGCGCTCCCCACTCGCCGTAGGGCGGTCGGACCGGAAGCTGTCCGCACCGTCACCAAGTCAGCGAGGGTGACGGCGATCCGCGTCGGAGGAGCTCCATGCTCCTCCGACGCGGCCCCTCCACTGACCGAGCACGCGGTCGCGGCAACGAGTAGGGCGATGGCGCAGGTCAGCGACCTGGCTGCCCGCGTGAACGAGCTCGGGCTAGTAAGCGTGCCGATTTGAGGCGCTCACATTCCGCTCATGGATGGTGCCGTTGATGGAGCGACGGACCCGCCAGTTCGAGTCGAACTGGATGTACAGCCACCGGCCGGACCCACTCTTCACCGTGTACATGCGCTCGCCCAGTGACGTGCTCGAAGGCATGGAGGAGCCGAAGTCCGTGGACTTCTTCATCGTGACCTTGTCGGCGGTGTAGGTGCACGAGAATCCGCCGGGATAGCCGATTGAGCAGTTCTGTCCGGACGTGCCGTCGAGGATGATGTTCCAGGTGTGCTTGAGGTTGCTCGCCTGGACTCCGTACCCGCCGTAGGGGCCGTAGAAGTAGGCGCCACCGTTCGAGAGGGCACCGTCTTGGTGGGCCGTCGCACCGCCGCCGCTGAAGTGCGCCGTCGTACGCAAGCTCATGGATGCGTAGTAGTCGGTGGTGCCGAAGTACTGGGTGTTGCCGTCATTCAGCGTGCCGGCGTTCGCCGCCGTCATGGTGCTGCCCACCAGAGTCGCCAAAGCAACTGCGACTGCTGCCGCTCGACGCGCACCTCTAAGATCCTGCATTCGAACTCCTGGTTCCCGAGTAATGTGGGCTGAATAGTCCCGTTTGAGGTGGTTTGCGGTCAAGCATTTCTGGCCACCTCTTTTCGCGGGCGATGTGCCGGAACGTTCGGCCATAGCCGCACGCGGACAGGCAACCGCCCCCAACAGTCATCGCGTACCCTCGCTCGCCATGAGCGTCACCGTGCAGGAGAACCCGACCGAGCACCGTTACGAGGCATTCCTGGAGGCAGGGGTGGTGGCCGGCTTCGCGGAGTACGTCGACCACCGCGGCACCAGGCTGCTCTTCCACACCGAGGTGGACGACGCCTTCGAGGGCCAGGGCGTCGGCAGCGCGCTGGCCCGCGGGGCACTTGACCAGGCCATCGCCGCAGGACCCGTCGCCGTGTCGTGTGACTTCATCAAGGCCTGGCTGGAGCGGCACCCGGAGTACCTGGAGAAGGTCACGCTGCGGTGAAGCGTGCTCTCATCACCGGCGTCGGCCGACGTCGCGGCATCGGCGCCGCCATCGCGCTCGGACTCGCCGAGGACGGCTGGGACCTCGCACTGTCGTACTGGCACCCGTACGACGACCGCATCGCGCTCGACCGGTCCGAGGACGACGTCGACCGCCTGGCCGACGAGATCCGGGCGCTCGGCCGGAGCGTCATCCTGCTGCCGGCCGACCTCGAGCAGCCCGACCAGCCCACCTCCCTTGTCGAGCGGGCGTCGGCCGAGCTCGGGCCGCTCGCCGGGCTGGTGATGTCGCACTGCGAGTCGGTCGACTCCTCGATCCTCGACACGACGGTGGAGAGCTTCGACCGGCACTACGCAGTGAACGTCAGGGCATCGTGGCTGCTGGTCGCGGCGTTCGCCCGGCAGGTGCCCGCCGACGGCGGTCGCATCGTCGCGCTGACCAGCGACGCCACCGCGAACAACCTCCCGTACGGCGCCACCAAGGGCGCGCTCGACAGGGTGGTGATCGCGGCAGCCCACGAGCTGGGCGATCTCGGGATCATCAGCAACGTGATCAACCCGGGCCCGGTCGACACCGGGTGGATGGACGACCGGCTCCGCGAGGCGCTGCCGGGGATGCAGCCCACCGGTCGGCTGGGCACTCCCGAGGACGCCGCCAACCTGGTGCGGTTCCTGCTGTCGGACCAGGGTGGCTGGATGAACGGCCAGCTCCTGCACAGCAACGGCGGCTTCCCGAGGCAGTGACGCCTCGCCCCCGAACACTCCGGGGGCGAGGCGTCGGGTCAGCTCGACAGGTCAGTCGAGGGTCTCCTCCTGCGTCTGCGGGTTGGAGTACGCGAACTTCTTCGCGCCAGCCCGTGCCTTGTCCGACAGCAGCATCACGTCGACACCTCGGCCGGTGTCGTTCGTGTAGACGCGGCCGTTGTACCAGTACGACGACCAGGTGTTGGCGCCGTGCGGGTCGTTGTGGGCGACCTCGACGGGGTTCTCGCGGTCGGTGAAGTCGAAGACCGTCGTACCGCCGGAGTAGGCCGATGACACCGCGACGTAGCGGTCCTCGATCGGGAGCACGTTGTAGTTGTGCATCGTGCACCGGGCGCCGTCGCCCTGCACCCGCGGGATCTTGTAGTGGCTCAGTTCCTGCTCGACGCTGCTGCCGTCGAGGTTGTCGAGCGAGTCGACGTCGTAGATCCAGATCGCCCCGACCGTTGAGGCGTCCTGCTCGCGGCAGCGCGGCTGCGAGCCGCCGCCGGCCTCGTCACCGAAGAGGACGGTGCTGCCGTCCCAGGTGAACGAGGCGCTGTGGAAGAAGTCCACCGCCGGGTTGTGCACCCGGGCGATGGTGGTCGGCTGCTCGGGGTCGCTGATGTCCCAGATCTGGCCCTCGCCCATGCACGCGGCCGCGGCGCGGTCGATGCCGGTGAAGACGCCGATGTCGTGGCATCCGCGGAAGCCCGGGGTGTCGCGGTAGTCGTTGAGCTCGAACGTCGGCTCGCTGACCACAGAGGCCGAGGCCGGGTCCGTCAGCGGCACCTCGACCACCGAGATCTTGCTGTGCCCCTCGCCGCTCTTCTTGCAGGAGTTGCCGTACGGCGACTCGGCGAGCTCGGTGCTCGGGTACGACGCCACGTAGATGAGCACGCGGCTCGCGTCGTCCTCGTCGGGCACCACGGTGTGGGTGTGCGACCCGCAGTCGGTGGCGACGGCGCCGACGTACTGCGGGTTCGACGTGTCGCTCACGTCGAAGATGCGGAGGCCTTCGAAACCGGGCGTGCCGGACGGGGTGCGCTCGTTGCCGCACTCCGGCCCGGTGAGGGGTGCGTCGATGGAGAGGAACATCAGCCCCTTCCAGACCGAGACGTCGTGCTGCGCGCCGGGGCAGTCGAAGTCGGAGACCACAGACGGGTTCTCCGGGTCCGAGGCGTCGATGATCCGGAAGCCCTCGTAGTTGCCCGCGAAGACGTTCTTGCCCCAGAAGGCGAGGTCGGAGTTGCGGTAGGTGCGCACCTCGCTGGTCTTGGGGGCGCTGCCGAGGATCTTCAGGTTCTTCGAGTCGCTGACGGGGCTGGGGTCCCAGGTGCCGCCGTGGTCCTCGTGTGCCGATGCGGTCGTCATCGCCGCCATCAAGCCGAGCGTCGCCAGAAGTGCGAGCGCCGGGCGCATAGGTCTGCGCATGGATGTTCCTTCCCGAGTAGTGCACCCCTACGTGCGGTGCACTCGGCATCCTGCACAAAACGGACAGGCTTGCCAATACCCCTTGCCCCGTTGAGAAGGGGTATCGGGAGGCTCGAAATAGACCGTCAGACGGTGACGACGGACTTCCCGAGAGTGCGCCGGTCCGCCATCTCCTCCAGCGCCGCGGGCATCTCGTCGAACGCGTAGGTGTGGCCGATCGGCGGGTCGATGACACCGCTCTCCATCATCGGTACCAGCTCGGCCCACTGCTCGCGCATGAAGCCCGGGCGCACCATCGCGTAGGCGCCCCAGCCCACGCCGCGAACGTCGATGTTGTTGAGCAGCAGGCGGTTCACCTTCACCTGGGGGATCTCTCCCGCCGTGAAGCCGACGACGAGCACGCGGCCGAGCGGCCCGAGGGCGCGCAGCGAGTCGGTCATCAGGTCACCACCGACCACGTCGACGATCACGTCGACGCCGGCACCGCCGGTCAGCTCCTTCACCTCGGCGAGGAAGCTGTCGACGCGCACCACGTCATCGGCGCCCGCGGCGCGGGCCAGGTCGGCCTTCGCGTCACTCGAGACAACGGCGATCGTGCGGGCGCCGTACCCCTTGGCGACCTGCAGGCACGCCGTACCGACACCGCCCGCGGCGCCGTGCACGAGCACCGTCTCGCCCTTGCGTACGCCGGCCCGGGTGGCGAGGGCGAACTGCGCGGTCAGGTAGTTCATCGGCAGCGCCGCGCCCGCCTCGAACGACAACGCGTCGGGCAGCGGGAAGACGCTGTCGGGGCCGAGCGTCACGACCTCAGCACCGCCACCCCACGGCAGTACGCACGCCACCCGGTCGCCCGCGACAAAGCCGGACCCGGACGGCGCCGTGCGTACGACGCCGGCGAAGTCGACGCCGAGGTTGAACGGCGGCTCCGGCTTCATCTGGTACTCGCCGCGCGACAGCAGCAGGTCGGGGAAGCTGACGCCGACGGCCTTCACCTCGACGACGACGTCACCGTCGCCCGGGGTCGGTTCGGGGACCTCTGCCACCTCGACACCACGCGGACCGACGAGGGAGCTGACCTGGAGAGCGCGCATGCCCCCGACCCTAGCGACGGCTCAGGCCTGCGGAACCAGCCGTCCGAACTGCGGCGGGTGGCAGACGCGGCACGGCTCGAGCCGGCTGGCGGGGATGTCCTCCAGCGGCACCAGGTGCGCCTCGGTGCTCGCCTCGGGCAGCTGGCAGTCGAGCCGGTGGTACGACGCCTCGCCGGCGACGACGTACCCGTGCATGCCGCCGACCTGGGGCGCACCGCCCGCGCCGGGGCCACTGCCCTGACGCTCCGCAATCGAGGCGAGCCGCTCGAGGACGGCCTCGATCCGGGCCCGGTCGGCGCGCTGGTTCTGCACGATGATCATCGCCGCGCCGATCACGACGACAGCGATGCCGGCTGCGCCGCCGGAGATCAGGTACGGGAACTGCGCCGGGACGTAGTCCTGGCTCGCCGCACCGTTCCACCCGAAGAAGATGACGAGGAAGCCGAGAAGGCAGAGCATGATGCCGAGCTGGCCACCGAGCTTGCCGAGGTTGAGGTTGTTCATGACTGACTCCTAGACACCGAGGTACGCCTCGCGCAGGTTGACGTTGCGGATCTCCTCGCCCACGGCTGTGTGGACGAGCGTTCCCTTCTCCATGATCAGAGCGCGGTCCGCGAAGGGGAGGGCACCGGCGTTCTGCTCGACCATCAGCACCGTGGTGCCGTCGGCCTTGATCCGGGAGGTGACCTCCCAGACGGTCCGCGCCAAGGTCGGGCTCAGCCCGAGCGACGCTTCGTCGATCAGCAGCAGCCGCGGTCGCGACATCAGCGCGCGCCCGACGGCGAGCATCTGCTGCTCACCTCCCGAGAGGGTTCCGGCGACCTGGTCCTCGCGCTCCGAGAGCCGCGGGAAGTAGTCGAGCACCAGGTCCATCTGCTCGCGCACCGTCTTCGGGCTGCGCCGCTGGCTCCAGGCACCGAGCTTGAGGTTCTGCCGCACCGAGAGCTTCGGGAAGACCCGACGGCCCTCGGGGCAGAGCGAGATGCCCTGGCGGACGCGCGCGGACGGCGACTTGCGGCCCAGCGGCTTGCCGTCGAGGAGCACCCGCCCCTGCTGGGGCTTGAGGAGCCCGGCGATGGTGGCGACCGTGGTGGTCTTTCCGGCGCCGTTGAGCCCGAGCAGCACGCAGACCTCGCCCTGCTGGACCTCGAAGTCGATGCCGTGCAGCACCGGGTGCGGGCCGTACCCGACGACCAGTCCCTCGATCTTCAACAGGCTCATCGCGCCAGCACCTCCGTGGTCTCGACGGGAGCCTCTGCGAGAGCGGCGTCCTCGGGGTCCTCACCCAGGTAGGCGCGGACGACCTCGGGGTGCTTGCGCACCACGTCGGGGGCGCCCTCGGCGAGGACCTCGCCGAAGTTCAGGCAGTAGACGTAGTCCGAGATCCGGGTCACCAGCGGCACGTGGTGGTCGATCATCACGATGGTGATGCCGAACTCCTTGCGCAGGGTGAGGAGGGTGTCGCCGAGGGAGTCGGCCTCCTCGGGGCCCATGCCCGAGCCCGGCTCGTCGAGCAGCAGCAGGTCGGGGTCGGTGGCCAGCACGGCAGCGATCTCGACGCGCTTGAGGACGCCGTACGGCAGGTCCGCGACCCGCTCCTGCGCGACGTCGCGCAGGTCCAGCAGCTCGAGGATCAGCCCGCCACGCTCGGCGATCCGGCGCTCCTCCTCGTAGCTGGCGGGGCTGCCGAGGATGCCGGCCCACGGGTCGTACGAGACCTGGAGGTGCTGCGCGGTCGCGAGGTTCTCGGCGACGGTGGCGTTCTTCACCAGGCCGACGTTCTGGAAGGTGCGGCCGATGCCGAGGGCGGTGCGCTCGTGGACCGGGAGCTTGGTGATCTCCTTGCCGCGGTACGCGATCCCGCCGCTCGTCGGCTGGTAGAAGCCGGTGATGCAGTTGAAGAGCGTGGTCTTGCCGGCGCCGTTCGGCCCGATGATCCCGACGATCTCCCACTCGCCGGCACGCAGGTTGACGCCCTGGAGCGCCTTGATGCCGCCGAAGTTGATGTTCAGGTCTTTGATCTCAAGCACGGACATCGGTGACCTCCACCTCTCGCTCGCCACCGGCGTGCCGGTCGAAGCGGTTGCCCTTGAGCCAGCCACGGATCGGGGCGATCTGCTGCCCGATCCCGCCGGGGTAGAGGGTCAGCGTGAGCAGCAGCAGGATCGGGCCGACCACCAGGGAGACGAACTCCGCCGGCAGCCCGATCACGTTGTCGAAGAAGTGCGGGGCGAAGCCGAGCGCTTCCGCGAAGCTCTCGACCATCTCGACGAGGGCGCCGGACTCGAGCAGCGCGAAGAACGCCGAGCCGATCACGACCCCGACCCGGTTGCGCAGACCGCCGACCACCGTCATCAGCACGAAGAGCAGCGCCAACCGGAAGTCGAACGTGCTGCCGACGATGACCTCGCTGTGGTGGGCCATCAGCGACCCGGCGACGCCGGCGAAGATCCCGGAGACGGCGAACGCCACGAGGATGTAGGCGCGGACGTTGATGCCGTACGACGACGCCACCCGCGGGTTCTCGCGCAACGCCGCGAGGGCCCGCCCGGCCTTCGACTTCGTCAGTCGCCAGTCGAGGTAGAGCACGACCACCAGGAAGCCCAGGCAGAGGTAGTAGAAGGTGTAGCCGCTCTCGAACCCGGCGGACGCGGGGCCGGCTTGCCGCCCTCGCCGCCGGTGAGGGCGGAGATGCCGAAGAGGGTCTCCTCGGCGAAGGTGCCGTAGGCCAGCGTCACCAGCGCGAAGTAGAGGCCGGTGAGCCGGAGCGACACCGCGCCGAGCAGCACGGCCTGGACCGCGCCGAGGACGGCGGCGACGCCGACCGCCAGCCAGAAGCTGAGCTGCAGGTTGGTGACCACGTACGCCGAGGTGAAGGCGCCGAGGCCGACGAAGGCCTGGTGCCCCAGCGAGATCTGGCCGGCGTACCCGAGGAGGACGTTCAGCGAGAGCCCGCCGATCGCGAAGATCACCGCCATCGAGGCGACGTCGACGTCGGAGACGCCCACGTCGAACGGGGAGAAGAAGTTGATCGGGTAGGCCAGGACCACCCAGGCGAGCGTCGCCCAGACCAGGCCACGGCCGATCCAGCCGGCGCGCGTCGGCCGGAACTCGTCGTCGTAGTCGTAGTCCTCGTCGTACTCGTCGTGCTCGTCGAGGTCGTCACCGTCGGCCGGGACCGCGGGGATCACCGTGGTCTCTTCGGGGTCGGACCGGTGAGCTCCCACCGCGGGGATCTCGCTGGTCTCGTCGGAGCCGGGCAGGCGTGTCTGCGTCATGCCATCGCCGCCTTCCGGACGAAGATGCCCTTGGGTGCCACGAGCAGCACGGCGAGCAGGAAGATGAAGAGCACCATGGCGCGGGCGCCCGGGATGTCGATCATGATGGTCAGGCTGCCGAGCTGCTCGACGACGCCGACGGCGAGGCCGCCGATCACCGCGCCCGGCATCGAGCGCATGCCGGCCAGGACGGCCGCCATGAAACCGGGGAGCAGGGCCCGCCCGGCGCCGAAGCTCAGGAAGCCGGCGGTGAACGTGGTGTTCGGGCCGGCGAGGATGCCCGCCAGCCCACCGAGCACGGCGGCGATTCCCCAGGTGAGCATCGAGACGCGTCGCACGCTGATCCCGACGAGCTCGGCGGCCGTGGACTCCTGCTGCGCCGCCTGGATCGCGAGCCCTGAGGGGGAGCGGAAGAACAGCGCCAGCCCGATCGAGGCGACGATGAGCACGCCGAAGGTGATCAGCTGCTGCACCGTCACCGGCGCCCCGAACGGCGGCACCAGGAAGAAGCCGTCGTTGATCTTCGGCATCGTCATGATCAGGGTGTCGTTGTAGCGCCAGAACTGGAAGCCGACCGCGGCGAGCGCGACGCCCGCCGTACCGACGAGCACGGTCACGCGCGAGGCGTTGCGCAGCGGGTGGATCACCAGCCGCTCGGTGAGCAGCCCCATCAGGATGGCGACGAGGAGCCCGAACGCGAAGCCGACCGGGTAGCTCCAGCCCCACAGCGACACCGCCGTGTACGCCGCGAACAGACCCGTCGTACCGAACTCCGCCTGCGCGAAGTTGAACACGCCCGACGCCCGGTACACGAGCACGATGCCGAGTGCCACCAGGGCGTAGACCGAGCCCTGGAGGATGCCGGTGACGAGCGCGATGCCGAGCTCGTTGATGAGCTGCATTACGGGCGCTCGTTCCTGCGCACGGTGACGTACTCCTTCTTGCCGCAGTCCGCCTGGAGGAGGTTCATCGCGGTGCCACCGAAGCGGCTGCTGAAGTTGGTGGGCGGGTAGACGCCGGTGTTGAACGACTTGACCTTGCCGATCGTCTGCATGAACGACTGGCGGGTCAGGCCCTTGCCGGTCGCACGCAGCATCTCGCCGACGAGCTTCTCCACGCCGTACATGGCAGCGCCGATGTCATCGGGGTTCGAGCCGCCGTTCTTGTCGCGGTAGGCCTTGACGAACGCGGCGTCCTGGCGCATGACGTCCATGCCCGGGAACGGCGAGTAGAACATCGCCTTGTCGACGTTCGGGCAGCCGATGTCGGCGACGACGTTGAGGCCGTTGCTCAGACCGGGGCCGACGAAGACCACGCGGCACGCCATCGCCTTCGAGACGTTGATCAGGCTGCTCGGGCTGGCGTTCCACACCACGGCCTTCACGCCGCTCTGGCAGATCTGGGTGCCGATCGCGGGAGCGTCGCTGGTGGTGTTCTTCGGGATCCGGCGGGCCAGCGCCAGGTTGCCGCCGATGGTGCGCCGCAGGCCGGCCTCGGCCACCGTGTAGAAGTTGTTGAGGCTGTCGTTGTCGGCGACGATCAGGCCGACCTTGTCGCTGCCGAACTGCTGCTTCACGAGCCGGGCCAGCAGCGGGACCTGCTGTTCGTAGGTCAGCGAGAGCGCGAAGTACGTCGGCAGGTTCGCGAGCGGACCGAGGCCCGGACGCGTCTCGTGAACGCCGGCCGAGAGGTACGGGACGCCGGCCGCTGCGGCGTACCGCGCGCAGGCGTCGATCTGGTCGGCACCCGCGCCGCCGATCAGCAGGAACGCCTTCTCCTGCTCAGCCATCCGCTTGCACTCCGTGCGCGCCCGGTTGGGGTCGAAGCCGTCGTCCTTGAACAGGACCTCGACCTTGCGGCCGTTGATGCCGCCTGCGCGGTTGATGGCGTCGAAGTAGACGCCGACGGCGCGCTGGAAGGACTGCTGCGGGATGGCGGCGGCGCCCGTCACCGGGGCGTGCACGCCGATCGTGATGGTGCTGTCGGTGACACCGGTGGAGTCGCCGGGGCCGCTGGAGCCGGACGAGCCGCCCGCACCCGTCGTGCTGCCGCCACTGGCGCCACTGCCACCTGCGGTCGAACCGGAAGAGCCCGTGGATCCGCCCGAGAGCGAGCCGCCGGAGCCACCAGCTCCGCCGCTGCCGCCGTCGGCGAACCCACCGCCGGCAGCACCGGGGTCCCCGGTGAGCGGCTGACCGTCGGCGCCCACGGGGACGCCGCCGACGCCGCCACCGGCCACGACCTGGCCGCCGTTCGCGGCGAACGTGCCGGTGACGCCGGCCTTCTGGCCGCAGCCCGTGAGGGCGAGCGCGGCCACCATCAGGAATGCCGCTGCGCTGTGCTGACGGATCTTCATCGACGTACTCCCGCGATGGCCTGAGCACCGGCGAGCCGGAGCCGTTCGAGTGCGCGGCTGACGCCGTGCTGGGACGAGTTCACAGTGGGCTGCGCGTCCGGTCCGAGAGCGAGCATCGCCAGGTAGGCGAGGCCCAACGCGAACGGCAGGAGAAGGAAGGTGGCCTTGGGCATGCCCGAGTACCAGGGGTGCACGACGGCCGGTGCCGCGACGGGGACGGTGCCCGCGTCGACCGGGTCGGTGGTCACGGCGGTGCCGCCATCGACGGGAGCGCCATCCATGGGCACGTCACCGCCGGCGAGCGAACCTGAGTCGAGCGACCCGCCGCTCGAGCCGCCGCTGAGCGAACCGGTCGAGGAGCCGCCGCCGACGGTGCCGCCCATTCCACCGGAGGCCGAGCCGCCGCCCGCCGTACCGCCCGTCCCCACGCTCTTGGGGGCGGGGGTGTACGTCGCAGCGAAGCCGATGCCCTTGTCCGCGTTGCCGGCGAACGACACCTGGAAGCTCTCCGGGGCGTCGACACCCTCGACGAGCACGAACGACGACGAGCCGGTCGCACCCTCGGTGAGCCAACCCGAGGCCAGCATGGTGAGGTCGAAGGTCCAGCGACCCTTGTCGTCACGAACCCCCGCGGCCTGCGCGGTGTCGCAGTCGTACTCCGGCTTCGAGCTCCAGCGCGCCGCCGTACCGTCGGCCCAGAAGGCCTCGGTGATCGGGCAGGCGAGGATCTTGGCGTTCTCCGCGTTGGCGTTGGCGCCGGGAGAGGTCGACTCCTGCAGCACGAGCGTCGCGGACTCGACCATGGCGCCGGGCTTCGCCGCCAGGCGCAGCTCGATCGCGGAGAGCTTCTCCGGGTCGCCGCCGGCTGCCGCGACGGGCAGGTTGCCCTTCGGGACGTTGGGCGGGCTCTCCTGCGGGAAGGCCACCAAGCCGGTCTCGGCCGGAGGCTGGTTGGCTACCCACCACCAGCCGGTCTTCGTGACCTCGCCACCTCGGAAGGTGCCGGGCTCTACCTTGGCCGCCGCGGGGCTCGCCGCCCCGACCACGAGGGCCGAGCCGAGTACAACGCTGAGCATCAGGACGGCGGCCTGCCTGGACCGTGCCATGTCATTCCTCCGGATCGAGGGGGGTTCCCGGCACGATCAACGACAGCGACTTGGGGAAGTTACTCAGGCCACACTCCGGTGGTCTGGACTTTTACCGTCGGCGGACCAAGGCGGCGAGCTCGAAGTGCATGGGGTCGGTGTAGGCCCAGTCGCCGCCCCACGCGAAGCCCCAGCTCTTGAAGATCGCCACCACGTCGCGGTCGATCAGGCCCTCCGTGCCGCGTAGGTTGCCTGGCACGTTGACGTCGAACGCGATCCCCCAGGAGTGCAGCGACAGCCCCTTGGTCGGGTCGCTGGCGATGTAGCGCGGGTGGAAGCAGCCGCCGTACTCGCCGGGGTTGATCGTCTTCGCGAGCCCGCGGGCGACGATCTCCTGGAGGGCGGCGCGGAGCTGGGGGAGTACGACGCGGTGGCAGGTCACGCGGCCGAGGATCGGGACCTCCTCGGTGGCGATGTTCCTCGCGATCCAGGCCGGGTCGACGGTGATCGTGCCGTCGGCGTTCGGGAGGAATCGGAACGAACCGACCGCGGACGCCACGGCGCCGCCGGTCAGATAGCCGGTCTGCGGGCCGGTCGCCTGCGCGGTCGCGGTGAGCCGTTGCACCGTGGCCCGCTTGTCCAGCACGCGGCGGAGTCGACGGACCACCTCGGAGTGGTCCTCGTCGGAGTCCACGGAGATCAGCAGCGCGTTGTCGTTGGGCATGCCGAGGGCGTCACCCCAGCGCGGGTTGACCGCGAGGTCCATCAGCGGAGGCAGTGAGGCGTAGGCGCCGACGTGCACGCGCGGCGCCGACTCCTGCTGGCCGAGAGTGAGGTAGCCGTCCGAGGTCTCGACCTCGTTCCGCAGCGCGGGCGCGAGAGCGACCTCGCCCCCCGCAACCCGCTCCCAGACGTCGTCCGCGGAGGCCACGCTGCGCGGGGTGAACCGGCGGAGCACGGCAGGGTCGGCGGCGACGATGCGCACGGTCCGGCCGCCGAGCGCCACCTGCCCGACCGACAACGGGACGGCGCGGCGGACGCCGCGTGCGCGGGCCACCCGGTCGAGGAGGCGAGGCGAGAGGCTCTTGCCCGCGTACACGAGGACGTCGGGGCTGCTGGTGGTGCCGCGAAGCGGGCCGGGGGCACTCACGGCGTACGTCGCGGGGCCGGGAGCCGGGGGTGGGGCCGCGACCGTACGGTTCGCCGGAACCCCGCAGCCGGAGAGCGCAAGGAGGGCGCACAGCAGCAACGTGACCTCTCGCGTCCTCACGCCACTGCTAACGACCCCCCGCCCCCCAAGTCACGGAAGCCCGGTGGTTGAGCCTCCGTTGGTCGAGCCTGTCGAGACCACCCAGGTGGTTGAGCTTGTCGAGACCACCCGATTGATCTCGACAAGCTCGATCAGCGGAAGACCGGTGGTTGAGCCTGTCGAAACCACTCCCGATTGATCTCGACAAGCTCGATCAGCGGTGGTCAAGCTCGATCAGCGGTGGGCCGTTAGCTGGTTTTGACGATGGTGGCGAGCTCGAAGTGCATGGGGTCGGTGTAGCTCCAGTCGCCGCCCCAGGCGAAGCCCCACTTCTTGAAGATCCTCACGACCTCGCGGTCCATCTCGCCGACCGTCCCGCGCTGGTTGCCCGGCACGTTCATGTCGAGGGCGATGCCCCACGAGTGCAGCGACAGTCCCTTGGCGGGGTCGTAGCCGATGTAGCGCGGGTAGTAGCAGCCGGCGTACTCGTCGGGGTGGATCTTGGCGGCCAGTCCACGAGCGACCACCTCGGTCAGTGCGGCCCGCAGCTGCGGCAGCATCACGCGGTGGCAGGTGACCGTGCCCAAGATCGGCACCGCCTCCGTACGGATGTTCGCGGCGACCCATCTCGGGTCGGGGGTCACCCGGCCGTCGGGGAGAGGCGTGTAGCTGAACGAGCCGACCGCCTCGGCGGCAGTGGTGCCGGTGAGTACGGCGGTCTGCGGGGTGTTCACGTCGAACTCGAGCGCCAGCACCTGCAGCGCAGCAGCGTCGCCGATGATCCGCTTCATCTTGCCGGTGAGCACCGACGGGGTGAGCCGGCCGGTCGACACCAGCAGCGCGTTGTTGTCGGGCATCCCCATCTGGTCGCCTCTCGGCCTCGCGACGACGGCGGAGATCTGCTTGACCATAGGGGCGTATGCGCCGATGTGCACGGTGGGCGCATCCTCCTGGGTGCCCAGCGTGAGGAAGCCGGCCGGCTGCTCCAGCTTCTTGCCGACGGACGGGTCGACCGCGACCTCGCCACCGGCGACGCGCGCCCACACCGAGTCGGCCTGCGCCGACTGCACCGGCGTGAACCGGCGGTACTCGCCGGGGTCGACGGCGGCGATCGTCAGGGTCCGGCCGTTCGACGAGAGCGACGCGAACGAGAACGGCATCGCAGCGGTGACGCCCTTCAGGCCGGCGATCTTGCGCCGGACGTCGTCGGGGATCGTCTCGGTGCTGGTGACCAGCACGTCAGGCGTGAGGAGCGGGCCGTCCATCGGTCCCGGGTCAGCGACCGAGAAGTCGCCCTCCGCGCCCACCCTCTCGTCCGTTTCCGTGTCACCGTCAGTCGGCAGGTCGACCTCGCCGCGCGGCTTCTCCTCGGCGTCGCCGCCGGAGTCAGGCTTGCCCACGGCGGCCTCGACGACGCCGCCGTCCGCCACATCGTCGGCGGTCCCGCAGGCAGCGAGGACGAGCGCAAGCGCAGCCGTCAGCGCGATCGCCACTGGCGCGCGCTTCCCCCCACGACCACGTCGCACGGTTTCCATCCCTCCCACACGTCCACTCGACGTACGAGGGACGGTCACAGTGTTCCAACATGACGCAGGGCACCAAACCCCGTAGACCCATCCGTAACCGGACCGGTGCCGAACCACCCCTGTGACTTCACACCGCGAGACCTCCCGCCCGCCGCGCCGCATCCTCCTCGGGGGCGGTGCGGGCCTGCTTGCCGGAACCGCCGCCGTGGCCGCCTCGGAGGCGGCCGCGGCGGTCCTCGACGGAGTAACCTCGCCCCTCCTCGCGGTCGCGAACCGCGCGGTGGACGCCGCCCCGCGCCCGCTCAAGGAGTTCGCGATCGAGACGTTCGGGACGGCCGACAAGCCGGTCCTGATCGGCAGCGTCATCGCGACCGTGGCCGGTCTCGCCGTCCTCGCCGGGGTTCTCGGTGTACGCCGGCCGCGCCTCGCGGTCGCTCTGTTCCTCGGTCTCAGCGCCGTCGCCACCGCAGCGGCGCTGACCGATCGCGCGGCCACCGCGGGGGCGGGTCCACGGCTGGTCCCCGCCCTCGCGCTGGTCGTCACCGGATCCGCGGCACTGCTGTTCCTGCTCCGCCCGTTGCGCACGGCGGCCTCGAGTGCGACCAAGGTCGACGTACCGGCTGCACCGTCTGCCTCGGTCGCGACCGAACCGGGCTCCGGGCTGGAGGCGCGCGAGACCCTGGACAGCTCCAAGCCGCGGCTGCTCATCGCCGACCTGCTCCCCGATCGCGTCGACGGGGACGACCTTCCTGCAGCCTTCGACCGACGCGCCTTCCTCAAGGCCGCCGTCGCGGTCGGTGCTGTGGCCGGTGCCGGCGGCCTGGTCAGCCGCCAGCTCGGCGGAGCAGCAGCCGCCGCCGCCCGTGCCGACATCACCATCCCCGCGCCCGCGGTGCGCGCCCCGAAGCTGCCGGCCGGCGCCAACCTGGACGTCGCCGGCATCACGCCGTACCTGACCAACAACAAGGACTTCTACCGCGTCGACACCGCGCTTCGGGTGCCCGACGTGCCGATCGACGGCTGGACGCTTCGGATCCACGGGATGGTCGACAAGGAGATCGAGCTGACCTACGAGGACCTGCTGTCGCGGCGCCTCGTGGAGCAGCGGATCACCCTCACCTGCGTCTCGAACCCGGTCGGTGGCGAGTACCTCGGCAACGCCACCTGGATCGGAGTCCCGATCCGTGACCTGCTCATGGAAGCCGGAGTGCGGGACGGCGCCGACGCGATCAAGTCCACCAGCGCCGACGACTGGACCGCCGGAACGCCGCTCCCCGTCCTTATGGACGAGGAACGCGGCGCGATGGTCGCCATCGCGATGAACGGTGAGCCACTTCCCCTGGCTCACGGATTCCCCGCGCGCATGGTGACTCCGGGCCTGTACGGCTACGTCTCCGCGACCAAGTGGCTCATCGACCTCGAGGTCACCAAGTTCGCGGACTTCGAGGCGTACTGGACGACGCGCGGCTACAACGCCGAAGCCCCCATCAAGACCAGCTCCCGCATCGATGTCCCGCGCTCGTTCGCCCGCGTGAAGGCGGGACGCACGCCGGTGGCCGGCGTTGCCTGGTCGCAGGACCGCGGCATCGAAGGCGTCGAGGTCCGCGTTGACGGCGGCGACTGGAACGAAGCCGAGCTCGCCGCAGAGGACAACGTCAACACGTGGCGGCAGTGGGTCTGGCAGTGGGACGCCGAGCCCGGCAGCCACAAGATCGAGGTTCGTGCGCGGGACAAGTCCGGCTATGTCCAGACCGCTGAGCGCGCCCCGATCGCCCCTGACGGCTCCACCGGATGGCACAACGTGAATGTGACCGTCATCTGACCAATCCACCCGGGCAGCCAGCCCGAATCACCAATACAGCAACGAGAAAAGCTCACCCAACCGAAGGGAACCACCCGAGATGCGCACCATGAAGAAGATCGCCTCGACCGTCGCGGTCGTCTCCGCGCTTGCGCTCACCGCCGCCTGTGGCAGCGACGAGCCTGCTGAGACTGCCGCGGATGACACCACGACGCAGGAGGCCCCGGCCCCCGAAGAGTCTGACGAGATGGACCCGGCCGCGAACCTCGTCGGCCCCGGCTGCGCCGACTACGCAGAGGCCGTCCCCGAGGGCGAAGGCTCCGTCGCCGGCATGGCTCAGGACCCGGTCGCCGTCGCCGCCAGCAACAACCCGCTGCTGACCACGCTGGTCGCGGCCGTCTCCGGCCAGCTCAACCCGAAGGTCGACCTCGTCGACACCCTGAACGGCGACGAGTTCACCGTCTTCGCTCCGGTCGACGACGCCTTCGCGAAGCTCCCCGCCGAGACCGTCGAGGCGCTCAGCAAGCCCAAGAACGCCGACCTGCTCGCCGGCATCCTGACCTACCACGTGGTGCCCGGCCAGATCGCGCCCGACGCGATCGCCGGCATGCAGACCACCGTCCAGGGCACCGACGTCGAGGTGACCGGCGAGGGCGACTCGCTCATGGTCAACGACGCCGCCGTGATCTGTGGTGGCGTGCAGACCGCCAACGCGACGGTCTACCTGATCGACACGGTGCTCACCCCGGCTTCGTGACCCTCGGCCTTCGCGGCGGGCACGCCCCGCCGCGAAGGCACTCAGCTTGGCCTTGTCACACCCCTCAAAGGGCCAAGGTTGGGTGGATAACGCGATGGCTCCGACCTTCACGGTCGGAGCCATCGCTCCGTTTAACGCCAGATAGCGCCAGGCCTTTGCATCCTCGCCGGCATAGCCTCGCGGCGGTGGGGTACCCGGGACCCATGAGCGAATCGAGCGGCGAGAACGAGGTCGGCCTGGTCCCCGATGAGGACCTCCCCGAGGACCTCCAGCCCAGTGACGACAACCCGTTGGCGCAGGACCCCGAGGAGTCGGACGACGACACCGGACCTGGCGGTTCCGCTGAGTCGGAGAAGGTCGAGGGGATGCCCGACATGGGCGAGCCCGGCGCGATCTGACCGCTGAGCGCCGGCGCCGAGCGGGGGTCAGCGCCGGCGTACCACGCGGCCGACGATCCAGGCGATGCCGTCGGCCGTGCGCGCCGGGTCGTTGCTCGGCTGCATCACGTGACTGAGCACCAGGCGCACGATGGAGTCGATCGCGACTGCCGCTTCGTCGTCGCTCAGGCCGAGGTCGGGGAAGCGCGAGGGCAGCCGGTCGGCGATCACGGCCGAGGCGGCACTGATCAGCGGTTCGGCGTCCGTGGTGAGGAACGGCAGCAGGTCGTTGTCTGAACCCGCCTCGCCGCGAGAGACGCCATGAGCCGACGCGAGGACGGCGTCGAGCAGTGGGTTCTCCCGGGCCATCTCGAAGATCCGGGTCGCAGCCGACCGGATCGCGTCGGCCAGCTCGTCGTACCGGTCGAGCTCCTCCTCCACCGCGGCCAGGAACCGGTCCAGCTCACGCAGCACCATCGCCTGACCGAGGGCGGGCTTCGAGCCCAGCTCGTTGTAGACGGTCTGGCGGCTGAACCCGGCGCGGGTCGCGACCTTGTTCATCGTCACCGCGGACCAGCCGGCTTCGCAGGTGATCTCGGCGGCGGCCTCGATGAGGCGGTCGCGGACCCCGACCGGGGCGCCGGCTGCAGCGACGGACATGCTCGCAGTCTACGAGCCGCCGGAACTCAGCCCGTGGCCCCGAGCTCCTCTCCCTGATTCTCGACGGGCTCCTCCTCGAAGTCCTCCTTGAACCGGACGCCGCAGTCCGGGCAGAACCAGTCGTCGGGTACGTCGGACCACGGCGTGCCTGCCGGGAATCCCTCGTGGTCGTCGCCGACCACCTCGTCGTACGCGTAGGCGCACGCGGGGCAGAGGTAGCGCGCCATCACGCCGCCTCGGATGTCCCAGTCGGGGTCCCGGACGGCGTCACCGCCGGAGCTCCGTACCGGCTCAGGATCCGCGCCCGCTTCGACGGCTGGATGTTGGCGCGGCTCATGTCGCCGTCGAAGTGCCGGAGCACCCGCGTGTCCATCACCCGGAACCAGAGCGGCGGGATCAGCGCGAGGATGATCAGCCCCGCGTAGCCGGTGGGCAGCACCGGGGACTCCTCGAAGTCGCGCAGCGTCTGGTAGCGACGCGTCGGGTTCGCGTGGTGGTCGCTGTGCCGTTGCAGGTGGTAGAGCAGCACGTTCGTGGCGATGTTGTTGCTGTTCCACGAGTGGCTCGGCATCACCCGCTCGTACCGGCCGGTGCCGTCGGGGCCGGTGCGCTGCCGGAGCATCCCGTAGTGCTCCAGGTAGTTGACGACCTCGAGCAGCGAGAAGCCGATCACAGCCTGGATGATCAGGAACGGCAGGATGCCGACGCCGAACACGGCCAGCAGGCCACCCCAGAGAGCGGCGGACATCAGCCAGGCGTTGATCACGTCGTTCTTGATCGACCAGTGGCTCTGGCTGCGGCGCCGGAAGCGTGGCTTCTCGAGGTTCCAGGCCGAGCGGAGCGACCCGGCGACGGTACGCGGCCAGAACGCGTAGAACGTCTCGCCGACGCGACTGCTCGCTGGGTCCTCGGGCGTGGCGACGCGGACGTGGTGGCCGCGGTTGTGCTCGATGTAGAAGTGGCCGTAGAAGCTCTGGGCCAGGGCGATCTTGGCCAGCCAGCGCTCGTGCGACTCCTTCTTGTGCCCGAGCTCGTGGGCGGTGTTGATCCCGATCCCGGCGATCGTGCCGATCGTCATCGCGAGCCCGACCTTGTCGACCAGGGTCATGGCAGGCGCCCACGAGGGCTCGGTGAACATCGCGCAGGCCCAGATCAGGGCGGCGTACTGGATCGGCAGGAAGAGATAGGTGATCCAGCGGTAGTACTTGTCGCTCTCCAGGGCGTCGATGACGTCGTCGGGCGGGTTGCTGCGGTCGAGCCCCGCGAACAGGTCGATGGCGGGCACGATCACGAAGAGCACGATCGGGCCGAGGTACCAGAAGAAGGAGAGACCGGTGGCCTCCACGAGCCCCCATGCCAGGAACGCCAGCGAGGGGACGACCAGGCCGAGCAGCCAGAGGTAGCGCTTGCGGTCTCGCCACTGCTCGGTGGACCCGGGCGAGACCGTCGCACCGGGGCGGGACTGCCGGCTGGGCTGAGGAGCTGTCCACGGGACCTCCAGAAGTCAGGTTTACAAAAGAGTAGGTTTTGTAAACCAGGAGGTCAAGGGTCTCTTCGGCGTTTCTCGTTCAGGCGCGGCTCTCAGGCGGAATCGATCGCCTAGGCTCGCGGCGCATGAGCACCGCCGGGGAGACCAAGCAGCGCCGCATGCCCCTGTGGCTCGAGACGATCCTGCTGCTCGGGGTCGCCCTGGTCGTCTCGGTGCTGGTGAAGACGTTCCTCGTCCAGATGTTCTTCGTGCCCTCGGGGTCGATGCGGCCGCTCTTCGTGAACGACGACCGGATCCTCGTCGAGAAGCCGTCCACCTGGGATGGCGAGGTGGAGCGCGGCGACGTGGTCGTCTTCTCCGACCCCGGAGGCGAGTGGCTGGGGTCGGCCGGCGAGATCGAGGGCAACGCCGCTCAGCAGCTGCTCACCCGCGTCGGGCTCTACCCGTCGGGTGGTCACCTCGTGAAGCGGGTGATCGGGGTCGGCGGCGACCGGGTCCGGTGCTGCGACAACAAGGGGCGCGTCATCGTCAACGGCGTGGCGCTCGACGAGGAGTCGTTCCTGCTCGAGGGCTATCCGCCGTCCGGGCAGGAGTTCGACGTACGCGTCCCCGACGGGCGCCTGTGGGTGATGGGCGACAACCGGTCGAACAGCGAGGACTCACGCTTCCACCAGGACCTCGAGGGCAACGGGACGATCCCGGTCTCGGCCGTGGTCGGCAAGGTATGGGCGGTGGTCTGGCCGATCGACCGGTTCGACCGGCTCGAGAGGCCCACGACGTTCGACAACCCGGCGCTGGCGGTTACCGGAGCCCCCTGACGGTCGGTACCCCTCCGCGTCCTGGGTCAGCGCGTGCACCTCCGGCTGGTTCTGGCAGTTGGTGCCCATGCGCTTCCACGTGAACGCGATCGCGTCGAGGCGAAACACCTCGACGCCGTTGTTGGCGTGGCCGAGGATGACGTCGGCGTACGCGCACAGGACGTCGGGGTTCGACCAGTTGACGTCCCACTGGTAGTCGTTGAACGTCGTCCAGACCCAGCCGTCGATGTCGTCGTCCCAGGTGAAGTTGCCGGGGGCGAAGTCGGGGAACACCTCGGGCAGCGTCTGCTCGTAGGCGTCGGGCAGCTCGCGGTCGGGGAACACCCAGAAGAAGTCGCGCATCCGCGGGTCGCCGGCGCGTGCCTTCTGTGCCCACACGTGCTCGCGAGCGACGTGGTTGAGAACGAGGTCGATGCAGAGGCTGATCCCGTCGTGGCGCAGCGAGCGGGTCAGCTCGCGCAGGTCGTCGACGGTACCGAGGCCCTCGCGGATCGTGTCGTAGTCGGCGACCGCGTAGCCCCCGTCGTTCGGACCCCTCGGCCCGTCGCCTGTGCCCGAAAGCTGTCCGTGGTCTGTGCCAGGCTCCGCCCCATGCCACCGGCCCGCCCCGTCCCCTGACAGCAAGGACCGGAATGAACCACCAGGACGAGATTCTCGCGAAGGTACGCAAGATCCTGACCAAGGCCGAGGACCCGGCCGCCACGCCGCACGAGGCCGAGACCTACACGGCCAAGGCCGCGGAACTGATGGCCGCCTACGGCATCGACCGCGCCCTGCTCGCCGCCGCGTCTCCCGAGTCCGACCTGGTCGGCGACCGGGTCGTGCTGCTCGACGCTCCCTACGCACTCGACAAGGCCGGCCTGCTGAACGCCGTCGCGCTCGCACTGAGGTGCCGCGCCGTCCAGCGGGTACGTCGAGGGGCGAGCGGCAAGCAGATCTCGATGCACCTGTTCGGCTTCGACTCCGACCTGTTCCGCGTCGAGGTGCTCTACACGAGCCTGCTCGTCCAGGCGACGACGATGCTCAACCGCACCACCGCTCCGCCGTACGAGTCATTGGCGGCGTACCGCCGGTCCTGGCTCGCGGGCTTCACCGCCGCCGTCGCGCAGCGCCTCGCCGAGGCGGAGATGAAGGCCGAAGCCGACGCGGAGTCCGCCGATACGACGACTGTGAGCCAGGTCGGTGAGCCTGGTGCTCGCAGACCGCAGCGCCCTGGTCGGACGAGCAGTCGAGGCGGAGTACCCGCACCTCCAGCGCGGGCAGGCACGGCAGCTGTCGGGCAGCGGCGGTGGCTCCGGCTGGGTGGCCGGGCAGCGCGCTGACCTGGGCGGAGTTCGCGTCACGGGTGCCCGTCATGACAGCCTGCAGGGCTGACGCCCGCGCGAGTGGTCTAAACCACGACGGTAGAAGACCCCCCTCGCGTGGGTAGGACTCCCTCGACACCATCAACCGTGAAGGTAGACAACGCATGTCCTCCGAACGATCGACGTCACCCGGGGAAACAACCCGCTCCGGCGTTTTCCGCTTCATCCCCGCACCCCGGGTCTTCGTTCCCGCCGCTGTCCTGCTGGTGATCTTCGTCAGCCTCGCGGCGATCATGCCCGGACGACTGGGTGACTGGATCTCCGCAGCCAACACCAGCGTGGTCACCGACCTCGGCTGGTGGTACGTCCTCATCGTCACTGGCTTCGTGTTCTACGCGATCTGGCTGGCCGCCTCACCGATGGGCAACATCACCCTCGGCAAGGACGACGAGGACCCGGAGTTCGGCCTCAAGTCCTGGTTCGCGATGCTCTTCGCCGCCGGCATGGGCATCGGTCTTGTCTTCTGGGGTGTCGCCGAGCCGCTCAACCACTTCGCCAGCCCGCCCCCGGGCACCGAAGGCGACGCGGCCACGCTCGCCAAGAACGCCTTCGACGTGACCTACCTGCACTGGGGTCTGCACGCCTGGGCGATCTACGTCGTCGTCGGTCTCGGCGTCGCGTACGCCGTGCACCGCAAGGGCCGCCCTGTCTCCATCCGCTGGGCGCTCGAGCCGCTGCTCGGCAAGCGCGTCACCGGGTTCTGGGGCGACCTCATCGACATCATCGCGATCGTCGGCACGTTGTTCGGTGTGGCCACCTCGCTGGGCTTCGGCGTCTCGCAGGTCGGGGCCGGGCTCGCCTACCTCGGCGTCATCGACGAGCCGACCAACACCGTCCTGGTGCTGCTGATCTTCGCGATCACCACCGTGGCACTGATCTCCGTCGTGACCGGCGTGGACAAGGGCATCCGGTACCTGTCGAACGTGAACATGGGTCTGGCCGGCGTGCTGCTGCTGTTCGTCCTGCTCCTCGGCCCGACCGTCTTCCTGCTGAGCGACTTCGTGCAGCAGATCGGTTCCTACTTGCAGAACTTCCTGCGCCTGTCGTTCAACACCCTGTCCTTCCAGGGCGAGGCGGGCGAGGCCTGGCTGTCCGGCTGGACGACGTACTACTGGGGCTGGTGGATGAGCTGGGCACCGTTCGTCGGTGTCTTCATCGCCCGCATCTCCCGCGGGCGCACGGTCCGCGAGTTCATCGCCGGCGTCCTGCTCGTGCCCACCCTCGTCACGTTCCTCTGGTTCGCGATCATGGGCGGGTCCGGCATCTACCGCGAGATCTTCGGGAACGGCGGTCTGATCGCCGAGGACGGTGCGGTGTCGACGAACACGGCGCTGTTCCAGATGCTCGACGGCCTCCCGGCCTCGACCGCGCTGTCGGTGATCGCGATCTTCCTGATCGTGATCTTCTTCGTGACGAGCTCGGACTCCGGGTCGTTCGTGGTCGACATGATCGCCTCCGGCGGAGACCCGAACCCGCCGGTGTGGAGCCGGGCGTTCTGGGCCAGCCTCGAGGGCATCATCGCCGCGGTGCTGCTGGTGGCCGGCGGTCTCGCCGCCCTGCAGACCATGGCGATCCTGGTGGCACTGCCGTTCAGCATCGTGATGGTGCTGATCGTGATCGCGACCATCAAGGCGCTGAACGCCGAGCAGCGTGCCTTCAAGCGGCGCCGCCGTCAGGAGCAGACCGACCTGATCGTGGAGCAGGTCACCGAAAGCACCAACGGGCACGCGACCCAGCCCGTGGTTCGCTGACGAAGAACCCGCACCAACGCACGAGAGCCGGTCACCCTCGGGGGTGACCGGCTCTCGTCATGCAGGGGTGCGTCAGGGCACGATCACGATCTTGCCGCGGGTGTGACCCTCCTGGCTCAGGGCGAACGCCTTGGCGACGTCATCGAGGCCGAAGGTCTCCGCCACTTCGACGGTCAGCTTGCCTTCGTCGACCAGCGCAGCCAGACGGGCAGTCTCCGAGCCCAGCGGCCGGACCCAGACGTTGTGACCACCGTGCTCGGTCACGGTGCCGTCGGCGATCGAGGCGTGCCGGCCACCCTCAGCGAGCACGGCCAGGGTGGTGTCGAGCTGTCCACCGACGAAGTCAGCGACCGCGTCGACGCCGTTCGGCGCGAGCTCGCGCACCCGGTCGACCAGGCCGTCGCCGTACGCGACCGGCTCGACGCCGAGGCCGCGCAGGAACTCGTGGTTGTTCTCGGAGGCGGTGCCGATGACCCGGGCACCGCGCGCGACGGCAATCTGCACCGCGAGGCTGCCGACCCCACCGGCGGCGGCGTGCACGAGCAACGTGTCGTCAGCGCCGACCTCGAGCACGTCGAGCGTCCGGAGCGCCGTGCCGCCGGCCAGCGGCAGGCCGCCGGCCTGCTCCCAGCTCAGCGACTCGGGCTTGTGCGCCACCGACCACACCGGGGCAGAGACCTGCTCGGCAAACGTGCCGCCGCCGATGGTCGTCTTGCGGGCGTAGGCGATCACCTCGTCGCCGACCTGGAACTCCGGGGTGTCCAGACCGACCGCGATGACGGTGCCCGCGACATCCCAACCGGGGACGACGGGGAAGACGGTGTCCATCATCGGGTCGAGCCCGCCGGACATCACCTTCCAGTCCACCGGGTTGACTCCCGCAGCGCGCACCTCGATCAGCACGGTGGCCGGACCGACCTTGGGGGTGTCGAGCTCGCGCACCTCGAGGGTGGAGAAGTCGTCGCTGTAGGCCGGGTACGTGGCAGCACGCATGGGGGGGTTCCTCTCGTCGTGGGTGTTCCCCGTTCTCAACCACGTTGCCCGTCGGGTCCATCCCGAACCTGACCGTGACGCTCCCCTCAACGCCGCGCTCCGCGCCGGCCGATCAGCGGCTCGACACCGTCTCCGCTTCCGTCACGCGATCTCTCGCGGACGCGCGCACGAGCAGACCGGCCACCCCGGCGGCCCCGACTGCACCGGACACGTTCCTGACGACGTCCGCCGTCTGGCATGCCCCCAGCGACGTCACCGTCTGGATGAGCTCCACACCGGCGCTGCAGACCAGGGCCGCCAGGACCACGGGAGCGGCCCGCCGCAGCGCAAGGACGGCGAAGAAGGCCGCAGGAACGAACAGGAGCGCGTTCAGCACGGCCTCGGGGCTACCCAAAGACAGGCCCGGCTCGACGATGCAGGAACGCCAGGCAAGCGCCGCTTCGCCGCGCGCCAGCGTCGTCGCCGGCACCAGAGCCAGCCCGACCCCAGCTAGTCCGGCGTAGACGACGCGGACCCGTGACCATCGACGTCGCCGCGCAGCCAGCATCGCAGCCGGCACGAGCACCAGGAGCCCCACACCGAGGGCGAACAACACGCTGGTCTGACTCAACACAATCCGAGCAATGACGTCGATGTCCCCCATGTTCGCGGACGCTATCGCCCCCTTGACTCGTGTGGAGGGAGGGACAACGGTGAGTGAAACGGCGGAGAGCCACACCAGGAGGCAGCACCCATGACAGAGCAGAAGCCCACCACCACTGATGCCGGGATCCCGGTCGCCAGCGATGAGCACTCTCTCAGCGTCGGCCCCGACGGGCCGCTGCTGCTCCAGGACCACTACCTGATCGAGCAGATGGCCCAGTTCAACCGCGAGCGGATCCCCGAGCGCCAGCCGCACGCCAAGGGTGGCGGCGCGTTCGGTGAGTTCGAAGTGACGCACGACGTCAGCGCCTACACCAAGGCCGCCGTCTTCCAGCCCGGCACCAAGACCGAGATGCTCGCGCGGTTCTCCACCGTCGCGGGGGAGCGCGGCAGCCCGGACACCTGGCGCGACCCGCGCGGCTTCTCGCTCAAGTTCTACACCTCCGAGGGCAACTTCGACCTGGTCGGCAACAACACCCCGGTCTTCTTCATCAAGGACCCGATGAAGTTCCAGCACTTCATCCGCTCCCAGAAGCGTCGCGCGGCCAACAACCTGCGCGACCACGACATGCAGTGGGACTTCTGGACTCTCTCCCCGGAGTCCGCCCACCAGGTGACCTGGCTGATGGGTGACCGCGGCATCCCCAAGACCTGGCGTCACATGAACGGCTACTCCAGCCACACGTACATGTGGGTCAACGCCGCGGGCGAGCGCTTCTGGGTGAAGTACCACTTCAAGACCGACCAGGGCATCGAGTTCCTCACCCAGGACGAGGCCGACAAGCTCGCCGGCCAGGACGCCGACTACCACCAGCGCGACCTCTACGACTCCATCGAGGCCGGCAACCACCCCAGCTGGACGCTTCACATGCAGGTGATGCCGTTCGAGGACGCCAAGACTTATCGGCTCAACCCGTTCGACCTCACCAAGGTGTGGCCGCACGGCGACTACCCGCTCATCGAGGTCGGCAAGATGCGGCTCAACCGCAACGTCACGGACTACCACGCCGAGATGGAGCAGGCCGCGTTCCAGCCCAACAACATGGTGCCCGGCACCGGGCTGAGCCCCGACAAGATGCTGCTGGCCCGCGGCTTCTCCTACGCGGACGCCCACCGTGCCCGGCTCGGCGTCAACTACCAGCAGATCCCCGTCAACCAACCGCACGTGCCGGTCCACAGCTACTCCAAGGACGGTGCAATGCGGATCAACAAGGTCACCGACCCCGTCTACGCGCCCAACTCCTACGGGGGCCCCGCGGCTGACGCGCAGCGCTACCCGGAGTCGGCGGTCTGGGCGGCCGACGGCGAGATGGTGCGCGCCGCGTACACGCAGCGAGCGGACGATGACGACTGGAGCCAGCCCGGCACCCTCGTGCGCGAGGTCATGGACGACGCCGCGCGCGACCGCCTGGTCTCCAACGTAGTCGGCCACCTCTCCGACGGCGTCTCCTCCGACGTGCTGGCCCGCGCAGTGCAGTACTGGCGCAACATCGACAAGACGGTCGGCGACCGAATTGCCGAAGGAGTCGGCCAGTCCTGACGCGTCCGGCGACTCGCCGCGAGGACGACAAACGCCGAGGCCCGACTCCCTTTCGGGAGCCGGGCCTCGGCGTTTCCGTAGGTCACGACCTACGTGCTCACTGTGCGCGAGGGGGGAGTTGAACCCCCACGCCCTTTCGGGCACACGGACCTGAACCGTGCGCGTCTGCCTATTCCGCCACTCGCGCTTGAAGCCTGCTCAGGGTAGCCCAACGAACGCAGCCCGCCCAAACCGGCCGCCGACGACGGCGACGCGACGCGGAGGGGCGTCGGGGTCGCCGCACATCGGCCGACCGTTACGATCGTGGCACGCCGGTCCAGCCCGGTGACCCTCGTCATGCACGGGGTTCGGTTCAACAGCGGTTCCCGGGGGTACGACGCCAGGGACGTCCGTCACCGCGACGGAAGCGGTTCGTCCACACAGCGGAGACAGGAAGGAGGCGGCAATGGGAATGCTCCAGCGGTTTGAGGACCGTCTCGAACAGCTCGTGTCCGGCACGTTTGCGCGAGCCTTCCGCAGCGCCGTCCAGCCTGTCGAGGTCGCCGCCGCCCTGCAGCGTGAGGTCGACAACTCCGCGCAGATCCTGTCGCGCGACAGGCGTCTGGTGCCGAACCAGTTCCACGTGGAACTCTCCCCGCAGGACCACGAGCGACTCGCGCCGTACTCCTCGACGCTGGCCGACGAGCTCGTCGAGATGCTCCGCGACCACGCCCACGAGCAGTCCTACGTCTTCACCGGCCCGGTCACGATCGGGTTCGACAAGAAGGAGGACCTCTCGACCGGTCGGTTCCGGGTGCGCAGCTCCGCACTCGCCAAGGTGACGCCGACGTCCGAGTCGTCCGTCACCGACACCGCCGTACGTCGGGCGAAGGTGATCCTCGAGGTGAACGGGATGAAGCACCCCCTCGACCCGCCCGGGATCGTGATCGGTCGCGGCACCGAGGCCGACCTGCGGATCAACGACCCCGGCGTCTCGCGCCGGCACGCGGAGATCCGCGTCTACCCCGGCGAGTCCGTCGTGCCGAACGTCAGCGTCGTCGACCTCGGGTCGACCAACGGGATGCTGGTCAACGGCCAGAAGGTGCAGCAAGCCACACTCGACGACGGCGCCGAGGTCAAGATCGGCAACACGCTGTTCCGGATCCGTCATGTCGCCGAACGCGAGTCCCCAGGCCAGGAAGGCGGTTCGGGTGTCTGAGCTGACCCTGATACTCATCCGGTTCGCTTACCTGGCGATCCTGTGGATCTTCGTCCTCTCCGCCATCTCCGTCATCAGGTCCGACATGTTCGGCGCCCGCATCGACTCCACGCCGCGCGCCGACCGCCGCGCCGAGAAGGACAGCCGACGCAAGGCAGGGAAGAGCAAGCCCGCGAAGGCACCGCGCGGCGCCCCGACCCACGTCGCGATCACCGAGGGCGCGAACGCCGGCGAGAAGATCTCGCTCGACCAGGCCCCGCTGCTGATCGGTCGCGGTTCCGACGCGGCGATCCGGCTCGACGACGACTACGTCTCCACGCGCCACGCGCGCATCGCCAGCTCCGGTGACCAGTGGTTCGTCGAGGACCTCGGCTCCACCAACGGCACCTACATCGGCTCCTCGCGGCTCACCCAGCCCACGACGCTTCAGATGGGCACCAAGATCCGCATCGGCAAGACGACCCTCGAGCTCAGGAAATAGGGCGCGCGCCGCATGGAACCGAACTCGCTCACCCTGCGCTACGCCGCGCTGTCCGATGTCGGCAGCGTGCGCAAGAACAACCAGGACTCCGGCTTCGCGAGCCCCAACCTCCTGGTCATCGCCGACGGCGTCGGTGGCGCAGCCCGTGGTGACATCGCCAGCAGTACGGCGGTGCAGATCCTGCGCCGGCTCGACGCCCCGGCGCCCGAGGACATGCAGGAGGCGCTGGCCGGCGCGATCCATCGGGCCCACGACCGGCTCGCCGAGCTCGTCGACGAGGACCCGGAGCTCGACGGCACCAGCACCACGATCACCGCCGCCCTCTTCAACGGCGCCAAGATCACGGTCGGCCATGTCGGCGACAGCCGCGGGTACCTCCTCCGCGACGGCACCCTGAGCCAGCTCACCAAGGACCACACCTTCGTCCAGAGCCTGATCGACGAAGGCCGGATCACCGAGGAAGAGTCCCGCACCCACCCGCACCGCAACCTGATCCTGCGGGCGGTCGACGGGGTGCACGACACCGACCCGGACCTCTTCGACGTCGACCTCGCCCCCGGCGACCGGCTGCTGCTCTGCAGCGACGGGTGCTCCGGCGTCCTCGACGACCACCGCCTCGCCGACATCCTCGGCACCGGCTCGGTCGACTACGCCGTCGTCGAGCTGGTCCGCGCCTCTCTCGAGGCCGGCAGCACCGACAACGTCACCGCCGTCGTCGCCGACGTCCTCGACCCCGCGACAGCCGAGCCCGACACGGGTGCGGCTGCCGCTACTGGCCCCATGCTCGTGGGTGCCGCGGCCGAGCAGCCGCGTCGTACGCCCACGAACGCCAAGAGCTTCTTCCGCGGCCACCGCGGCGGCGACACCGGCGAGATCGAGCCCGTGCCCGGCGACCCGTCCGACGTCGACCCCGAGGCGCTTCGGTACGCGCCCCAGCCACCCCGGCGGTTCGGGTGGGTCCGCCGGATCGTGGCGCTGCTCGTACTGCTGGGCCTCGTGGTGGCAGGCGGAGTGTTGGCCTACAACTGGTCGCAGCAGCAGTACTACGTTGCGGCGTCCGACGGCCGGGTCGCGATCTACCGCGGCATCCAGGCCGACCTGCCGGGCGTCACCATGCACCGGGTCGCAGAGACGACCGACGTCACGCTGGAGGCGCTGCCCGACTACCGCGCCGACCAGGTGCGCTCCGGGATCCCCGCCGACGACCTGCCCGCTGCCCGCGACATCGTGACGCGGCTGACCGGTTTCGCGAAAGTCTGTCCCGAGCCGGAGCCCGAGCCCGAGCCGTCAGAGCCGTCGAAGTCACCCGCACCCAAGAAGGACGGGCAGCGTGACGGCAAGAGCTCGCCGTCCCCGTCGCCGACGCCCAGTCCGACGCCGACCATCGAGCCTCCTGAGTGCATCGAGGACACGGGGGGTGCCGGCGCGTGAACAGCCTGAACCCGCTCAACGCGATCCCGCACGGCTTCACGCACCGCCGGCGCCGGGGAGCCGAGCTGTTCCTGCTGATTCTGAGCCTGCTGGTCGGGGTCGGCGCATACGCGGCCGTCAGCCTCGGCGTCGAGGGCACGCTGCCGGTCGACCTGCTCGGGTACGGCGGCTGGCTGGCCGCGCTCTCGATCGGCTGCCACGTCACGGTGCGGATGCTCGCGCCGTACGCCGACCCAGTGCTCCTGCCCGTCGTCGCCGCGCTCAACGGCCTCGGCCTCGCCATGATCCACCGCATCGACCTGGCGAAGCTGGCCGGCGACGAGGACGCGAACGTCCTCGCGCGTGACCAGCTGATCTGGATGACGCTCGGCGCCCTGCTCTTCGTGCTCGTGCTCGTCGTACTGCGCGACCACCGGCGCCTCCAGGCGTTCACCTACACGTCCGGGTTCGCGGCCATCGTCCTGCTGGTGATGCCGCTGCTGCCGGTTCTCGGCACCGAGATCCGCGGCGCTCGCATCTGGATCAACATCGGCCCGCTCAGCTTCCAGCCCGGTGAGATCGCCAAGGTCTGCCTGGTCGTCTTCTTCGCCGGCTACCTGGTGCTGCACCGCGACGCGCTCGCCCTCGCGGGGCGGCGTGTCGCCGGCATCGACCTGCCCCGCGCTCGCGACCTCGGCCCGATCCTGGCGATGTGGCTGGTCAGCCTCGGCGTGCTGGTCTTCCAGCGCGACCTCGGCTCGTCCCTGCTCTTCTTCGGGCTCTTCCTGGTGATGCTGTACGTCGCCACCGAGCGGCCTGGCTGGCTGGTCGTCGGGTCGACCATGTTCG
This sequence comes from uncultured Actinomycetota bacterium, assembly GCA_963768905.1. Lineage (GTDB taxonomy): Bacteria > Actinomycetota > Actinomycetes > Propionibacteriales > Nocardioidaceae > Nocardioides_B. The sequence continues at coordinate 1,124,362 of CAVYJQ010000005.1, forward strand.
TGGGCGGTGCGTACGTCGGCTTCCTGCTGTTCACCCACGTCCAGTCCCGCGTCAACGCGTGGTTGCACCCGTTCGACCCCGACAGCAACAGCTACCAGATCGTGCAGGGCATGTACGGGATGGCGTGGGGAGGGCTCGTCGGCCGCGGCCTCGGCCAGGGCGACCCGATCCAGATCCCGATCGCGGAGTCGGACTTCATCTTCGCCGCCCTGGGCGAGGAGCTCGGCCTCACCGGCGCGATGGCGGTCATCCTGCTGTACGGCCTGATCGTCGAGCGGGGCCTGCGCACGGCGCTCGTCTGCCGTGACGCGTTCGGCAAGCTGATGGCCACCGGCCTCGCGGTCGTCTTCGCGCTCCAGGTCTTCGTCGTCATCGGCGGCGTCACCAAGCTGATCCCGCTCACCGGACTGACCACGCCGTTCCTGTCGTACGGCGGATCGTCCCTGGTGGCCAACTGGGTGATCATCGCGCTGCTGCTACGGATCTCCGACCAGGCCCGACGACCGCTCCCGGAGCTGTCCAATGACAACGGCGCCGGCGACGACGCGACCCAGGTGGTGAACCTGCGATGAACAGGCCGATCCGGGCGATGGCGATCTTCTGCATGGTGCTCTTCGTGGCGCTGCTGCTGAACTCCACCTATCTGCAGTACGTGCAGGCCGGCGACCTCAACTCCCGTGACGACAACAAGCGCGTGCGCGATGCCGAGTTCTCGCGCAAGCGGGGCGCCATCCTCGCCGGGGGCCAGTCGGTCGCCGAGAGCGTGCCTGTCGACGACCAGTTCAAGTACCAGCGCACCTACAAGCAACCGCTCAAGTACGCCCACCTGACCGGCTACTACTCCTACATCTACGGCCGCGAGGCGGTCGAGCTCACCGAGAACGAGATCCTCTCCGGCAGCGACCCCCGACTCTTCGTCGACCGCGTCGTCGACATGCTCGGCAACAGCCAGCCCAAGGGCGGCTCGGTCTCGCTGACCGTCGAGCCCGCCGCGCAGACGGCGGCGTTCGAGGGGCTCCGCCGGCTCGGCCAGAACGTCGAGGGTGCGGTCGTCGCGCTCGAGCCGTCCACCGGCAAGATCCTCGCGATGGTGTCCTCACCGTCGTACGACCCGGGCCGGTTGTCGTCGCACAACTTCTCGACGGTTCAGCAGAACCGCAAGCAGCTTCTCGCGAACCCGGACAAGCCACTGACCAACCGAGCCATCCAAGAGCTCTACCCGCCCGGCTCGACGTTCAAGCTGATCACCGCGGCTGCCGCGATCGAAAGTGGCCAGTACCGCCCCGACTCGATGGTCAAGGGCGGCTTCGAGCTCGACCTGCCGCAGACCGACAACCCCCTGCCGAACGACGGCGGCGGCAACTGCGGTGGCGACCGGGTCACCCTCACCCAGGCGTTGATGGTCTCCTGCAACGTCTCGTTCGGGTTCCTCGGACTGCAGCTCGGGGCCGACGTGCTGCGCGAGCAGGCCGAGCTCTTCGGCTTCGGCGACACCTACCTGCGCGACCTGACCCGCCAGGCACCGAGCCAGTTCCCCGACGACGCCGAGGGCCCGCTGCTGGCCTACTCCGCGATCGGCCAGTTCGACGTCGCGGCCACGCCTCTGCAGGTCGCGATGGTCGCTGCTGGGATCGCGAACGGCGGCACCGTGATGCGGCCGTACCTCGTCGACGAGGTCCGGGCGCCCGATCTGTCGGTGCTCGACAAGGCCAGCCCGGAGCCGTTCCGCGACGCCATCAGCGCCTCCACGGCGCGGGACCTGACCCAGATGATGGTGGAGGTGGTCGACCAGGGCACGGGCGCCACCGCCCAGATCCCCGGCATCAAGGTGGCGGGCAAGACGGGCACCGCCCAGAGCGAGCCGGGTCGTCCGGCGTACGCCTGGTTCGTCTCGTTCGCGCCCGCCGACGACCCCAAGATCGCCGTCGCGGTCCTCATCGAGGACGCCGGCGTCGACGCCGACGCGATCTCAGGCAGCGGCCTGGCCGCGCCGATCGCCAAGTCGGTGATGGAGGCGGTGATCGGCCGATGACCGAGCAACGCGCTGAGCCGCGCTACCGCCTCGACAGCCGGATCGCCACCGGCGGGATGGGTGAGGTCTGGCGGGCGACGGACACGGTGCTCGACCGCGAGGTCGCCGTGAAGGTCCTCAAGCACGAGTACGCCGACGACCCGACGTTCCGCTCCAGGCTCGCGGCCGAGGCCCGGCACGCGGCCGCCTTGCACCACCACAACGTGGCGTCGGTCTTCGACTTCGGCGAGCTCGAACCGGAGGACGGCTCCGGGATGCCGCGCCCCTACATCGTCATGGAGCTGGTGCCGGGGCAGCCGCTCTCCGCTCTGCTGCGGGACGACGAGCCGATGCCGCCGGAGACCGCCGCCGACCTGATGGCGCAGGCTGCCGATGCGCTGGCCTCCGCGCACGCGCTCGGCATCGTGCACCGTGACGTGAAGCCCGCCAACCTTTTGGTCACGCCGCAGGGGCAGATCAAGATCACCGACTTCGGCATCGCCCGCGCCGCCGACGGAGCCGCGCTCACGATGACCGGCCAGGTGATCGGGACTCCGGCGTACATCTCTCCGGAGCAGGCCGAGGGGCATTCGGCCACCAAGTCGAGTGACATCTACTCGCTCGGGGTCGTGCTCTACGAGTGCCTCGCGGGCCGTCGTCCGTTCCAGGGGGACACCCCGGTCAGCACCGCTCTGGCGCACCTCAGGTCCGAGCCGGACCCGCTGCCCGACCGGGTGCCAGCGCACCTGCGGGCCATCGTCGCAGCAGCGCTCGCCAAGGATCCGGCCGAGCGGTTCCCGTCGATGTCGGAGTTCGCCGCCGCCCTGCGCGGCAGCTCGTCGGCGTTGCGCGCAGCCGGCGCAGCAGCCGCTGCCTCTGCGGCCGACGCCGCGGACCAGGCCGACTCCACCCGAGTCCTCACGGGGATCGCGCCCGTCCCCCCGGCAGCTGCGCCCGGGTCCGACCCGTCGCATCGTCGGCGCGGCCTGCCGCCGTGGTGGCCCTGGGCAGCCTCGGCGCTCGGTGTGCTGCTGATCGTGATCTCGATGGCCCTGGTGGCCGCGCGCGACAACGATGATGCCGCGGCGACAACGCCCGAGGTGCCTGCCGAGTCGGCGGAGCCCAAGGCGGAGGAGCCGACCGAAGAGCCCGCGCCTGAGGAGCCGGAGATCCGGCTCGACCGCGACGACTACATCGGTCGCGACGCCGACGAGGTCGAGGATGAGCTCAAGGAGCTCGACCTGAAGGTGAAGCAGGAAAAGATCGACAACCTCGAAAGTGCGCCCGAGGGCACCGTCGCCGACATCGACCCGACCGGGCGGGTCGAGCCGGAGGACGAGATCACGCTCTGGGTGTGGGACAAGCCGCTCGAAGAAGAGGTCCTCGAACCGCCCGGCAAGAGCAAGGGCAAGGACAAGGACAACGGCAAAGGAAACACGGAAGAAGAGGACGACTAGTGAGCCACGGAACCGACGGGGACCGCCCGCTCATCGGCGACCGCTACGAGGTCGGTGAGCTGCTCGGACGCGGCGGTATGGCCGACGTCCGCAAGGGCAACGACCTCCGACTCGGCCGGATCGTTGCGATCAAGCGGCTCCGCACCGACCTTGCCAGCGACGCGACCTTCCAGGCCCGGTTCCGCCGTGAGGCCCAGTCGGCCGCCTCCCTGAACCACCCTGCGATCGTCTCGGTCTACGACACCGGCGAGGTGCTCTCGACCGACGGCACCGACATCCCGCAGCCCTACATCGTGATGGAGTACGTCGCCGGGCGGACGCTGCGCGAGATCGTGCGCGAAGGCCGCAAGATCCTCCCGGAGCGTGCTCTGGAGATCACCGCGGGCGTGCTGTCGGCACTCGACTACAGCCACCGCGCCGGCATCGTGCACCGGGACATCAAGCCGGCCAACGTGATGCTCACGCCGGCCGGTGACGTGAAGGTGATGGACTTCGGCATCGCCCGGGCCATCGCCGACGCGTCGTCCACGATGACCCAGACCGCCGCTGTCGTCGGCACCGCCCAGTACCTCTCGCCCGAGCAGGCGCGCGGCGAGACGGTCGACTCCCGCAGCGACGTCTACTCCACCGGCTGCCTGCTGTACGAGCTCCTGACCGGGCGTCCGCCGTTCGTCGGGGAGAGCCCGGTCTCCGTTGCTTACCAGCACGTGCGCGAGCAGGCTGCCCCTCCGTCGACCCTTGACCCGGACCTCCCGCCCGAGGTCGACCAGATCGTGATGAAGGCACTCGCGAAGAGCACCGCCGAGCGCTACCAGAGCGCGGCGGCGATGAAGACCGACATCGACCGTTTCCTGGCCGGCAAGCCGGTGGCGGCGCCGGTGGTGCCCGTCGACGGCGGGACGGCGTTCGTCCCGGCCGACCCGCCGGGCGAGACCACCTCGATCTTCTCGGGCCGCGACGTCACCGACGATGACGACCGCGACCAGAAGAAGTGGCCGCTGGTGCTCCTCGCGGTGGCGGTCGTCGCCCTGCTGCTGGGTGCGGCGGTGCTCGGTCCGATGCTGTTCAGCTCGGCGCCGGAGGAAAAGTCCGTGCCGTCGGTGATGAGCATGACCCTGAAGCAGGCGACGCAACGGATCGAGGACGCCGGACTCACCGTCGGCGAGGTCAGCCGCGAAGCATCCGAGGACGTCGCCAAGGGGCGGGTGATGGCGCAGGACCCCGACCCGCTGACCCTGCTGCCTCCCGGCGACCCGGTCGACATCACCATCTCCACCGGAAACCCGGACGTCGTGGTGCCGTACGTCATCGGGCGTGACAAGGACGAGGCCCGGCAGATCCTCGAAGACTCCGGGCTCGAGGTGAAGATGGTGAAGGAACGCTCCGACGAGCCGAAGGACACCGTCATCCGAACCGAGCCCGACCCGGCGACGAACGTCTCCAAGGGCAGCGTGGTGACCGTCGTCTTCTCGTCCGGGCCGCGCGAGGTGCCCAGCGTCGTCGGCATGCAGGAGGACGAGGCGACGCAGGCGCTGCGCAAGGCAGGCTTCGAGGTCGAGGTCACGTACGACTCGACCACGGTTGCCGAGAAGGGCCAGGTGCTCAAGCAGAGCCCCGAGGCCTACACCGAGCAGCCGCGCGGAACCCGCGTGGTGATCACGGTGTCGTCGTACGAGGAGCCCAGTCCGACGGAGGAGCCGTCCGAGGAGCCGAGCGAGGAGCCGTCACCCACGGACGAGCCGCTACCCGGCGGCTGACCGGGTCGGCGCTCAGGTCTCGTCGGCCACGACGGTCGACGGACCCGACGGGCGCGCGTACGTGAGCGCGGTCGAGCCGGTGTAGCCGGGGAGCTCGACGTCGGACTCGAGCTCCACCTCCCAGCCGAGCTGGAGGGCGGCCACGGCCTCGAGGTAGAGACCGATGTAGGGGCTGTCGTTGAGGCTGGCGAGCAGCGAGTCGGTCGGCCCGATGGCGGTGATCACGTACGGCGGCGCATAGGTGACGTCGTGCAGCACCACCGTGTTGCCGACGCAGCGGATGCCGGTGGTCGACACGACGCGCTGGCCCTGGATCGTCATCGCCTCGGCGCCACCCGCCCAGAATGCGTTGGCGACCGCCTGGATGTCCTGCTGGTGCACGACCAGGGCGTCCTCGAGCTCGGGCTCGACGGTGTCCTGGATGACCTCGGGCGCGTCGTTGAGGGTGACGGTGACACCGGGACCGGACACCGGGGTCAGTCCGGCGGGGTCGCGTAGCAGCTGCACCTGGTCCTGGGCCGGGTTCGGGTTGGTCTCTCCGAGCGCCTCGGTCAGGCGGTCGACCTCCTCGGTCAGGGCCGACTGCTCTGCGCGCAGCTTCTCCAGCGCCCGGGACTCCGCAGACGCGAGCCCCGCGAGGTCGCCGATCCGGCCACCCCGCAGATCGGTGCCTCCGGAACTGATCGCGCTGGTGATGAAGAGAGTCCCCGCCGCAACGAAGACGGCCGGTGCTGCGAGCCGCCAGGCCATCGAGCGCGACCGGTAGGTACGCAGGCGCGTGGCGACCGCCTGGGACAGGCGCTCACGCCACACCTGGCGGTGCTGCCGGTTCTCCATGGTCTATGCGCCTTCGTATGTGGATCGGGTCACGACTACGCTAGCCGAGGCATCAAGCCGACAACGTACCCAAAGGGACATCGGCGCCACCCAGTACGACAGCATCGCCAGCCAGCCAAGGAGCATCAGTGTCCAAGCCCACGCCCCGTACGTCACCCGGAGCACCGGTCGCGTCGAGCATCTCGCTTCCGCGCACGATCGCAGCCGGGGTCCTCGTCGCGCTCGGCATCGCCTGGATGATCGTCTACATCAACGTGGCGCAGGACGGCGAGAAGCTGACCTGGATGGGCGACCTGCTGCGCTGGAACTTCCTGATCGGCTTCATGCTGATCTTCATCGGCCTCTCCGTCGCCGGCCACCCGAGCACGCCGCTCGGCCGCGGTCGTGGGGTCGTCGTCGGGATGCTCGGCTCGTTCCTGATCGGGCTCGTCTGGATCGTCGTCTACTACATGACCGGCCAGGACCTCGCGATCCCGCTGTTGAAGGAGCTCGGCCAGTACAACTTGATGGTCGGCATCGGCTTCATGGCCGTCGGGTTCGTCTACGCCACCAAGTGGGAGTAGGCCCCCGGGGCTAGCCCCGAAGTCGGCCCGATCGAGCCTCCGCTGCACGCCCCGCGGAGGCCCCCGTACACAGCAGAACCGGTGTCGCGTCCTGCTCGCGACACCGGTTCTGCACATCCTGTGGATAACGGGTGTGCATGCAAATCACACCCGTGGAATTCATCCACAGCCTTTATCCCCAGTGTGGAAACTCACGCATCAGGGGGGTACGCGAGATTCCGTTGGTTCTGTGGGCCGGAGTTCTACCCGCCTGCCGACGTTCGAACCACGTCACGCCAACCGGTCCAGACCGGACCGAAACCGCTGATTCGTCTCAGGTGAGAACGGCGGTACGAGCGACGATCGCGAGCAGCAGCACGACGCCGAAGGCGATGCCGCCGCTGAGCTGCCAGCGCGAGCGCGCGGCCTTGGGCGCGTAGATGATCAGCGCGGCGAGGAGCAGGCCGCCGATGAAGCCGCCGAGGTGACCCTGCCAGGAGATGAACGACCGGCCCAGCACCGTGATCACGAAGTTCAGGCCGATCCACATCAGCAGGGGCGAGACGTTGCCGTGCACCTTGAAGGCGACGATGAGCAACGCGCCCATCAGCCCGAAGATCGCACCCGAGGCGCCGATCGTCGGGGTGTTCACGCCGCTCAGCCAGTAGACGAGCGCGCTGCCACTGAAAGCAGCCATCAGGTAGACGGCCAGGAAGCGGACGCGACCGAAGACCATCTCCAGCTGCGGACCGAGCACCCAGAGCGCGACCATGTTGAAGCCGATGTGCCACAGGTCCAGGTGCGTGAACGCCGAGGTGAGCAGCTGCCAGACAGCGCCGTCGGACACTCCGGCGAAGGCCTGTGGCTGCCCCTCGATGATCGCGGTGCCGCGCGTGGGCAGCAGGGCGAGACGGTAGAGCCAGGGGCTGCCACCACTACCCGTGGCCGCGATGAGCAGGAAGACCGCCGCGTTCATGGCGATCAGCACCTGCGAGGTGAGTGCGGGGTTCTCGGACCTGTCGCCGCCGTACGCCGTCCGCCCCGCGCGGGTGCTCTTGGCACCCTCGCTGACGCAGGTCGGGCACTGGAAGCCCACGGCCGCGGGGTTCATGCAGTCGGGGCAGATCGGACGCTCGCACCGCTGGCACCGGATGTGCGTCTCGCGTTCACGGTGCCGGTAGCAGACCGGGACACCCTCGGAGGGTGTCCCGGCCTGCGGAGTCTGCGGCGTGCTCAGCGCTGCTCCACCTCGACCGAGTTGATGACGACCGGCTCGAGCGGACGGTCGCCGGGGCCGGTGGCCGTGGTGCCGATGGCGTCCACGACGGTGCGGCTGGCGTCGTCCTCGACCTCACCGAAGATGGTGTGGCGGTTGTTCAGCCAGTCGGTGGCGGCGGTGGTGATGAAGAACTGCGAGCCGTTGGTGCCCGGGCCGGCGTTGGCCATCGCGAGCAGGTACGGGCGGTCGAACTGGAGCTCGGGGTGGAACTCGTCCTTGAACGTGTAGCCCGGGCCACCGGTGCCGGTGCCGAGCGGGCAGCCGCCCTGGATCATGAAGTTCGGGATGATCCGGTGGAAGCCGAGACCGTCGTAGAACTTGCCGGTGGTCTGCTGGCCGGTCTTCGGGTCGGCGTACTCCTGCTCGCCCGTCGCGAGGCCGACGAAGTTCTGGACCGTCTTCGGCGCGTGGTTCGGGAACAGGTGGACGACGATGTCTCCACGGTTGGTCTTCAGCGTTGCGTACGTCTCGGCCACGAGGCGCCTTCCTAGTGTCAGCAGGTCACTTCAGGTGTCTGCTCGGGTCGTCATTCAGTTCTCCCGATCCTCCCACGGGCCCCAAGACACCTTCCACGGGGCGGTCTGCCCTGGGTCGATGGTTTGATTCCGAGACCGTTCCAGGCATGATCGGGACCAGATCCGGGCACTGCGAGCTCTGACACGAGAGGGGGCATCGCCACGATGCCGAAGTCCAAGTCCAAGAAGATCCGCGATCACGCCACCGACCTGGCCGACAGGATCGGACCGACGGTCGAATCGGCCCGGGAGAAGGCGGCTCCACTGATCGCCGACGCGCGCACGAAGACCGCGCCGATGATCGCCGATGCGCGCACCAAGGCGGCGCCGCTGATGGCGGACGCCCGCGAGAAGGCCGGCCCGGCCCTTACCGATGCCCGCGAGCGCCTCACGACCGAGGTGCTTCCCGCGCTCACCGCTGCGATCGCTGCCGCCGGTGAGGCGACCGAGGACGTCCGCGGCGAGACCAAGAAGCGCGGTAAGGCCGCGGTCGCCGCACTCAAGGGCGAGGTCGAGGCTCCGGTGAAGAAGAAGCACCGGCTGCGCAAGCTGCTGCTCGTCGCCGGGCTGGGCGGCGCGGCTGCTGCCGTGGCCAAGAAGCTCTCCGACCGCCCCGCCACCACGGCGTGGCAGTCACCGTCGACGACGCCCTCGCCGGTCGCCTCGGCGGGTTCGGCCGCCGGCAGTCACCGGGCCGCAGCCGACGAGGCTGACGACCTCGGAGGCTCCTCGCCCGACGTCGTGGCCGCGGACGCGGCTGCGACGCCCCACGAGGCGACGACGCCCGACGAGCCGGCCGAGACGATCGACGTCTCCAAGCGCTGACGCACGGCCTGAGGCCCGTAGCGTGACCCGGTTCGCCGGACACGCTGCGGGCCTCAGCTGCGCTTGGACCTGAGCGGCCCGGCGGTACGTCGTACCGGGGGAAGGTCGATCGGGCGGTGCTCGTCGACCCACGCGTCGATCTGCTCCCACCAGGTGAAGAGCCAGTCGATGCGCTCCTCACGTCCCGCGGGGATCTCCTCGCGGGGGACCCGCCACCAGCGCATGATGATCTGCTTGTCCATCGGCAGCTCGCGCCAGATGTCGGCCACGGTGAGCATGTGGTCGAGGCCCGTGTGCGCGACGAGGACGACGTCGGCTTCGGGCGCGGCGTCCAGCGCGGCGATCACCCCGCCGGGCCGGGGGGCGAGCACGTTCGTCATCCGCTCGGCGCGCGTCGCCATCGCCTCGAAGCCGAGCTTGCGCAGCTTGTCGATCGCCCGTTGCCGGCGTTCGGGCGTGAAGTTGCCGCCCTCCGGGAAGATCACGAAGGCGTCGTTGGCGTCGAGGTTGCGGGCCAGCGCGCCGACCTGCTCCTCGAGGTCCGGCCCGCCGTGCGGCGAGATGAAGCGGCTCGGCAGCCGGTTGAGGATCACCCCGATCGCCGGGTCCCAGGCCAGGGTGTTCCTCAGCACGACGCGCGGCTCCCGGTCGTACCAGTGCATCAGCGCGTACATCAGCGTGAACGAGTCACCGGGGCCGGCGTGCCGACAGCAGACGAGCAGGGGAGCGCCGGGGTGCAACGGCGCCGGTCCCTGGGTGACGATCTTGAGCCGGAGCACACGCCGGGCCTCGCGGAAGAAGACGATCAGGTACGTCTGGACGATGTCGTAGTGGATCCGCTCGAAGAACGGCCGGCGCAGGAAGAGCCCGAACCCGGACGCGATCCACAGGCCGAACAGCTCGATCAGGATGATGCTCTCCATCACCAGGTGCATCAGCAGCAGCGACAGGATCCGCAGGGGCCGCATGCGACCGGGCACCAGCGGTGACACCACGATCGCCACGAAGAGCCACAACGGCATCGTGGTGACGATGACGAGCGTGAGCAGGATGACGGCCGGCGCGACGACGACGCGGCGCAGGAGCCCCGTCACAGGTTCGCCTCCAGGTAGGCGACCGACGCCTCGTACGCCTCGCTGACCCGGCGCATCACGCCGCCGAAGTCGCGGTACGAGAGCAGGCTGTCGTCGCCGGGGAGCCCGCCACCAGTCGGCAGCACGTGCGCGGTGACCCCCTCGGGCATGGCGGCGATCTCACGGTTGAAGCGGTGTCGCCGGGCGATCTCGAAGGAGACGCGGGCGACCTCCCACGGCTTCCGCGGCGGCACGAGGGGCTTGTCGACGCGGCCGACCTGGAGTACGAAGATCCGGTCGGCCCCGCAGTCGACGGCCCGGCCGACGGGGATCGAGTTCACGATCCCGCCGTCCAGGAAGTGCTCGCCATCGACCACGGCCGGGCGGAGCAGACCGGGTACGGCGGCGCTGGCGACAACGGCGTCGACGACGCGTCCGGAGGTGAACCAGTGCTCGGCGGCGCGCTCGATGTTGGCGGCGCAGCACTGGAACTCGATGGGGAGGTCCTCGAAGGTGAGGTCGCCAAGCTCCTGGGACAGCCGTTCGCGCAACGGTCGCGCCGAGTGCAGGTGGGTCCCGGTGCGCATGGCGCGGGTGACCTGGCGAACCGTGCTGTCGCCGTACACCTCCTTGTTGCCCGCCGCGCTCTCCCAGAGCCCGAGGAGCCGGTCGATCACGCCCTCGCCGGGGTAGGCGGACACGAGAGCGCCGTTGAGTGCGCCGACGGAGGTGCCGAGCACGACGTCGGGTTCGATGTCGGCCTCGTAGAGCGCCCGGAGCATCCCCACCTCGACGGCGCCGAGCACTCCGCCGCCGCCGAGGACGAAGGCGGTGCGTCCGGCGACGGTCCCGTCGGTCATGCCGCCGGGATCATCCGTCGAGGGGGAGCCGTTCGGCGGAACGGACGCGCGCGGTGGCACGTCGCTCGGCCCAGAACGACAGGATCGGGACGGTGCCCAGCAGCAGCGTGGTGGCGGTGAAGGCGGGGCCCCAGCCCTCGCGGCGGGCGAGCAGGAAGGCGAACACTAGGAAGATCATGTACAGCCAGCCGTGCAGGGTGCCGAGTACGCCGGTGATCAGCTCGCCGAGCTCGTCGGCCGTGCTGCCCTCGAGCCAGATGGTGGGCGTGCTGGGGATGACGTGCCACATCGAGGTGCCGTCGAAGTTGGCCAGCGGTACGCCGACCAGGATCAGCACGATGAGCAGGACCCCGACGATGTTGGCCATCACCCGGTAGCGGAGCAGTGCGTCCTTCACGGGGTCGACGCTATCTCAGCGGCTTCGGCGTCCGGGTCGGCGCCGTGGCCTCCGTCGCCCAGGACCGCGTCGGGATCGACCTCCGCACGGTCGAGCTCGTCACGGGCCCACCGCCACCACAGGAAGAGGGCGAACGCGCCGAAGAACCACCACTCGATCGCGTAGAGCAGGTTGCGGATCGAGGTGAGTGACTCGGGCTCCGGCAGCGAGTCGGGCGTCACCGGAGTGAGGCCGTCGGTGGGCACGCCGTTGCGGGCGATGACGTACCCGCCGTACAGGTCCTGGTCGACGTGCTGGATGGCGCTCGCGATGCGCAGCTCGGGGAGCACGTTGTCGGTCGGGTCGGCGTCGCCGCGACCGGACCCTTCGCCGGGCTGGAGCCAGCCGGTGACGTCGACGCGTCCCGAGGGGGCCGGTGGCGCGTCAGCGCGCGTCTCCACCCAGCCCCGAACCACCAGCATGGCCGGGTCGCTGGCGCACGTTGCCGCATCGTCGGCGCAGACGGCGACCGGCGTGACGACCCAGAGCCCGAGCTGGTCGTCGACCTCGCGGTCGGTGATCAGCAGCGTGCTCTCGGGGAGCCACTCGCCGCTGAACGTCACCGGCTGGCTGACCTTGTCGCCGGGGAACGGCGCGTCCGACGTCATCACGTCAGCGAGCGGCACGGGCGCGGCGCTGGCGAGGTCACGCGCCGCGAGCTCGCGGCCGGCCTGCCAGGCGCCGTACTGCCAGAGGCCGAGCAGCACCGCGATGGTCGACGCGGCCAGCCCGAGCGCATGCAGGAGCAGCATCCGGGGGGTGAGCAGCGTGCGGACCACAGGTCGAGCCTACGGTCGGTGACCCACTCGTCGGACGATAGCGGTCGCGCAACGTGGGCTGTGCCACGATGCCGGGATGACCACCCGCGTGCACCACCTCAACTGCGCGACCATGCGTCCCCCCGCGGCTCGGCTCGGGATGATGCCCGATCACCTGGTCGCGCACTGCCTGCTGGTCGAGGGCGATGACGGCCTGACGCTGGTCGACACCGGGATCGGTACCGCCGATGTCGCCGACCCGAAGCGGCTCGGCACGCCGTTCGTGAAGCTGGTGGGCGCCACCCTCGACCGCCGCGAGACCGCGCTCGCGCAGGTGCGGGCGCTCGGCTTCTCGCCGGACGACGTACGCGACATCGTGGTCACCCACCTCGACCTTGACCACGCCGGGGGGCTTGGCGACTTCCCGCAGGCGCGGGTGCACGTGTTCGGTGCGGAGCTCGCGGCCGCGCGGGCCCGCAGCCACCCGAAGGAGAAGGGGCGCTACATCGCCGCCCAGTGGGCACACGGGCCGCGCTGGGTCGAGCACACCGCCGACGGGTCGGACTCGTGGTTCGGCTTCGACTCGGTGCAGGCGGTGGGGGACGACGTTCTGCTGGTGCCGCTGCCCGGACACACCCGCGGCCACTGCGCGGTGGCGGTTCGCCGTCCCGACGGAGGCTGGCTCCTGCACGCCGGCGATGCGTACTTCTTCCACGGCGAGAAGCAGCGGCCGGCGAGCTGCCCGAGCGGGCTCCGGTTCTTCCAGACGCTGGTGCAGATGGACAAGGGCGAGCGACATGCGAGCCAGGAGCGGCTCCGCGAGCTGCAGGCCCAGCACGCCGACGAGGTCACCCTCTTCTCGGCGCACGACGCGGTGGAGTTCGAGGCACTGTCGGGCGTCACCGCCTGACGCGTCAGCCGGCTTCGCTGCAGACCGCGAACGGCAGGTGGTCGGTCAGCGTGAGTCGCGCTGCGACCGCGTGATCGAGCACCGGGAACTCCAGCAGGGCCACCTCGTGCTTGCGCTTACGCGCACTGCCCTCGATGACCGTGCCGAACCCGTCGCTGAACGCGACCCCGTCGCTGGCCGGCCAGCCGTCGGTCAGCTCGGCGCGGAGCTCGGCGTCGAGGGAGGCCCGCTTGCCGGGGTAGGACATCGCCGCCAGCGCCTCGTCCCCGTCGAACGCGAACGAGAGCGTGCGGAAGTTGCCGAACTCCGTCAGCTCGTAGTTGGAGCGCACGTCGTCCGCCACCTCGGAGCCGGCGTCGGGACCGAGTACGTCGGCGAGCGGGAGGCAGGCCGGCGATCCGTAGCGGAGGTAGAGCGACTCGGTACGGCGCCGTACGGTCGCCATCACCTCGTCGAGGTCCGACCACGAGTCGGTGTCGTCGAGCGCCGGGTCGCCGGCGATGCTGCCGGCGATGACCGTGTTGCCGTCGACGGCGGCGTTCGCGAACGGGTCCTCACCCTGCTTGACGGCGCGTTCGACGACCTTCATGTCGAGGTCGGGGCGGAAGCCCAGCGCCCACCCCGAGAGCCCGTCTGGTCCGGTGAAGGAGAGCTCCCAGTCGACGTCGTCCTGGGTGAAGCCGTAGTCGAGCTCGAACCGCGAGTTGTTCTCGCTCAGCCGTCCGTCGGTGAGGAGGACCGCCTCCTCGCGCGCCTCCTCGCGGAAGTCACGCCGGTCGCTGCGCAGCGACTCGGACGTCAGGTCGGCGTACCCGAGCCGCTCGCGGATCCGGTCGAAGTCGGTGAAGACCGCGGCCTCGGCGCCAGCGGGGATCAGCGTGAGCGCGTGGGCCAGCGCCTCGTCGTACGGCACCTGCGCCCCCGGGCCCTCGACCTCGGGGGTGACGGAGCTGAGGCTGGGGCTGGCCGACTCGCGAGGGCCGGCGTCCGCGGCATCGTCGGCGGCCGTACACCCGGTCAGCGCAAGGGCTGCTGCGACCAGGGGTACGGCGAGGCGGTGTCGGAGGCCGGTCATGCAGGCATGCTCTCATCGCGCCGAAGCGCGACCGCGCTCGCGTGCTGGGTCGGCGGGCTCGGAGCCGGCTGGGCAACTGTCGGGATCATGACAGATTCACTGTCACGGCCCCGCCGACTCGTCAGATGGACCTCAGAACGGCGGCGGGCCGAGGATTTCGATTGCCCCAGTGGCCTCTGCCGCCTCCCGGATCCGGTCGAAGTCGACGGGGATCGGCGAACTGCCCTCGGGCGCCGGCTCGCTGGCCATCCGGAAGAAGTCCTCCCGAGACCCGGCGTCAGCATCGTCAGGATGCGCGCCTCTGTTGAGGTCACCATGAAGGCGTGCGGAACACCGCGCGGCATGACCGCGACGCCACCGGTCGACAGCGAACGGCGCTCGCCACTGAGGTCGAGCAGGATCTCGCCGTCGAGGACGTAGAAGGTCTCGTCGACTCCCGGGTGGAAGTGCAGCGGCGTCACCTTGCCCTGTTCGCCGACGAATTCGACGAGCAGGAACGCGCCATTGGTCTCTTCAGAGGTCGCGAGCCAGGTCTGCAGTCCGCCGCCGTAGAACCAGCGCCGCTCGCCCTGCCCACTCTCTTTGACCGTGGCAGTCAGTGTGCTCATAACGACTCCTAGCGTTCATGGGACTTGAGTCCCATAAAGAAACTAGGGTACCGTGATGGCTATGTCAATGGCGTACGAGGAGTCCGGTCGAACCCGCCAGAAGCGGCGCACCCGCAACGACCTTCTGGCAGCCGCCCGCGAGCTCATCACCTCTGGTGGATCCGCTCCGACGGTCGAGGAGACGGCCGCCGCCGCCTCTGTCTCGCGCACCACGGCGTACCGCTACTTCCGCAGCCAGGAGGAGCTCCTGCTGGCTGCATACCCGGTGATCGACCGGACCTCATTGCTGCCCGATGACATCGGCGACGACCCCGAGACTCGACTTGTCGCCGCCGTGCACACCTTCGTCGAGCACCTGTTGGAGGCCGAGCCGCAGCAGCGCACGATGCTCCGCCTCTCCCTCGACCGGGCCACTGAGCCGGATCAGCTCCCGCTGCGCAGAGGACGAGCGATCGGCTGGTTCGAGGACGCGTTGGCACCGGCACGCCCACAACTGGGGACGGCAGGGATACGCCGGCTCGCGATCGCCGTGCGCAGCGTGGTTGGGATCGAGTCGCTGGTCTGGCTCGTGGACGTCGCCGGACTGACCCGCGAGGAAGCCGCCGCGATCATGCAGTCCTCGGCTCGCGCCTTGCTGCGGGATGCGCTCAGCCAGTAGCGCCGGCCGGACCCAAGCTGCCGGTATGACACCGCGAGTGAGCGGAACTGCTGCAGTTTCCTACCGCAGGCGACACGACAAAGCCCTCTTCCGGAGTGGAAAAGGGCTCTGAACTGTGGTGGAGCCAAGGGGACTCGAACCCCTAACCCCCTGCTTGCAAAGCAGGTGCGCTACCAATTGCGCCATGGCCCCGCTGGGAGTGGCACCGGCATGACCGGTGCCTTTTCTCAGGACTTGGTGACGTCGTCCGTCGCCTCGGCCCAGAGTGCCTGCTCCTGCTGTCCGGCCTGCATCTTCTTCTTGGCGAACACGGCGCCGGCAGCGGCGAGAGCGATGAGCAGGAGCTTCTTCACGTTCTGGTTCCCTCCAAATGGCGACCGGACCGGGGAACTCTACCAAGCGGTCACGTCTCACCGCGCAGCGGTAAGGCGCGCAATCGGTGACGAAGAGTGATTTGTCCCCCTATCCTGCAATTGGGGGGTGACAGGGTCGGTGGGGACCGGCCGGGGAGGGGTAGCCATGCGTGCATGGCTGTACGTCGGCACGGCAACCGTGCTCGGCGCTGCCTTCGTCGCGATCCTCACGCTGCACGTGCTCAGCCCGTTCAGCGCCCTGGTCGTCAGTGACGTCTGCCAGATCGTCGCGCCCACCCTGGCGGCCCTGTTGTGCTTCCGCGCGGCCCGGCGCCGTGAGTACGGACACCCGCGATCGTGGACCGCCCTCGGGATCGGCGTGGGCGGCTGGGCCGTCGGGCAGAGCGTATGGACGTACTACGAAGTCGTCCAGGACTCAGAGGTGCCGTTCCCCTCGCTGGCCGACGTCGGGTTCCTGGTGTTCCCCCTGGCTGCGGCGTACGGCCTGGTCAACTGGCTCGGCACCCAGGACACCGTCGTCGCTCGAGGCCGCGACGTCCTCGACGGCGTCATCATCGCGCTGTCCTTGCTCGTGCTCTCCTGGGTGATGGCGCTCGACGCGGCGATCGACGAGAGCTCCGCCGACTGGACCGCGGCAGCGCTATCCATGCTCTACCCGGTCGGCGACGTGATCCTTGTGACCCTTGCCCTGATGGCGCTCGCCCGAGGGCGATCCGGTGAACGCTTGGTCCTGGCCATCCTGGCGCTGGGGATCGGCTTCCTCGCGTTCGCCGACAGCGCGTACGTCTACCTGGTATCTCTCGGCGAGTACACGTCTCACGACTGGGCCAGCGGCGGCTGGGTGCTTCGGGTTCCTGCTGATCGGAGCTGCCGCAGCGGGCGTCGACATCTCGCGCTCGTCGCGACGACTGCCACCGCCTCCGCTCGAGACGACCGTCGCCGACAACCGGGCTGGGCTGTTCCGCCTGGTGTTGCCGTACCTCCCGTTCACCGCGGCCGGGTCGGTCGTCGTGTGGCACCTGTTGCACCAGCCCGCGTCGGGACGCCGTCAGCCTGATCCTCGGGGTCGCGCTTGTGGTGCTCGTGCTGAGCCGGCAGTTCCTCGCGATGGCCGAGAACCAGCGGCTGTACGTCGACCTCGGAACGGCGCGAGACCAGCTCAGGTACCAGGCCCTGCACGACTACCTGACCGGGCTGCCCAACCGCGCGCTCTTCGCCGACCGGCTCGACCACGCCCTGCGCCGTCCGGGCGTCGACCTGGCGCTGCTCTTCTGCGACCTCGACGACTTCAAGTCGATCAACGACAGGTTCGGGCACGCGGCCGGCGACCAGTTGCTGCGTGAAGTGGCTCAGCGCCTGGTCTCGTGCGTGCGCGACGGCGACACCGTGGCCCGGCTCGGCGGCGACGAGTTCGCCGTCCTGCTGGAGAACGCCGACCTCGCCGAACAGGTCACCGACCGGATTAACCTCTCGATGCTCGAGCCGTTCGACCTCAACGGCAACGACGTCAGTGTCTCGATGAGCCTCGGGGTGACCAACCGCAGGGCCGGCCTGGTGGTCGGGCAGCGCCGTGCGGACCCCAAGTCCATGAAGACCTACTTCCGGCACGGCGTACCGGAGTCCCCGGAGACCGTGGCGCACCAGATGCTCCGTGAAGCCGATCTGGCGATGTACGAGGCCAAGACGTCCGGCAAGGGGATCGCCGTGGTGGCAGGTGAGACGCCCCCGAACGGGGAGTCCAGCGCCGCGCTGGGGTGCTCAAGGTGCCCGATTGATTGAGGCCCGCGAGAAGAGCACTCTCATGCTGAGACTCCGTGTAAGGGTGCGTGCGGTGCCGGACGAGGCAGGTCCGTCGGGAATGATCTTCGCGTGACCGCGTTCCGCTATGTCCCCATGGACACCCTGGCCCTCGCTGTCCTTTAGCGGCCATCTTCGCAGCCGCAGCCGCGGCGTTCCCTGCGCTGCGCCGTCGCGATGCCGCAGCTGCGATGTTCACCGCGGCTCGAGTCCTCCTGGTGGACGCGCACTTGCGGTTCGGCGGTGGACGACGATGAATGGGCAGGTGGCGGGCATGAGGACCTGATGCCGGGTCTGGCAGTCAGGGCCGCGCTGAACAACGTCAACCGTGACCTCGGGCTGCTCAACCTGGTCGGCAACGTGGTGATGTTGCGCCCGTGGGCTTCTGCTGCCCTTGGCTACCCGGCTGGGCATCCGCGGAGCGGTGGCGGTCTGCGCTTCGCTATCTGGTCACCGTCGAACTGCTCCAACTGATGCTGGGTCGGAGTCTCGACATCGACGATGTCCTGCTGAGCACGCTCGGAGGTGCACTCGGTCGCTGCGGTGGGCGTCGCCGTCGCTACCCGGCTTGCGTCGACGCTCTTCGCGTCCGAGGAGTCCGCGCGGGCGTAGAAATGACGAACCCCCGCCGACCGTGTTGGTCGCCGGGGGTTCGTGAGCTGTGGGCCTAAGAGGACTTGAACCTCTGACCTCTTCCTTATCAGGGAAGCGCTCTAACCGTCTGAGCTATAGGCCCGCGTTGCGCACCGACCCGGTGTGAAACCTGGGCGGCGCCGACGGGAGAGATTACCCCATCAGATCAGCGCCGCCCAAACCGAGGGTGGACGATCAGCGGTCGTCCTCCGCCAGGGTGACTTCGACTCCGCCGAGCAGCGCCGCTGCCAGGTTGTAGAGGAAGGCCCCGAGGGTCGCGATCGCGGTGATCAGGATGACATCGACGACCGCCACGATCATGGTGAAACCGAGCACCCGGCTGGTGCCGACGTAGTTCTCGATGTCGAAGTCGGTGCCGGTCTCGCCACCGAGAACGTCGGTGACGGTCGCGTTGATGGACTCCCAGACGCCGGCCGCTCCGAGGACGGACCAGACCACGCCGACCGAGACCACGGTGACGACACCGAAGGCGATCGACAGCAGGAACGCGGTCTTCATCACCGACCACGGGTCGAGGTGGACCAGCCGAAGCCGGGCCCGTCGGGTCCCCTTGGGACGTGGCGCGGCCGCCGCCGGTGGGGTGCGAGCCGGGCTGGCCGCCCACGGTGGTGCCGCCGCGGGTCGGGCTCGGACCGGACGGCGACGCGGCCTGCTGCATGGCACTGCCGGCAGCCGAGACCGCAGCCGAGACCCGCTCGGTGAGCGGTCGTCGGCCCTCGGGGGCCGAGTCGCCCTTCGCGGGACCGCTCAGCGGCCTGCGTGGCAGCGGCGTGTCATCTGCGCGTCGGTCGGCCATCAGCCCTCCTCGGTCTCCCCGTCGACTTCCTCAACTGCGTCGGTGGCGGGCGTCTCGACGACGTCCGCCTCCATAGTGGCATTCTCCGCCACCGCGTCGTCGTCGCCGTCAGCGGCCTCGACTGCATCCTCGATCTCGGGTGCGCGCTCGACGCTGCGGGCCACCTGGGCGACGCTGTCGCTGCCGCTCACACCGACGAACTTCACACCCTTGGTGTCGCGGCCTGTCGGGCGCAGGTGCTCGTCGATGGCGCTGCGGGTCACCTGACCCGACTGCTTGATCGCCAGCACCTCGTCGCCTTCGACCACGATGAACGCGCCCACGAGGTTGCCGCGGTCGTCGTCCTGCTTCATGGTCTTGATGCCGATGCCGCCGCGCGACTGCAGGCGGTACTCCGAGATCCGGCTGCGCTTGGCGAACCCGCCATCGGTGATCGTGAAGACGTACTGCTCCGCGACGTCGGGCAGCTCGCCCGGCTCGGTGGACTCGCCGGCCTCGGCGGCCTTCGACGCAGCGGCCTCCTCGGCGGCGACCTGCTCGGCTCGGATCACCGACATCGACAGCATCTCGTCGTCGTTACGGAACTTCATGCCCGTGACGCCGGACGTGGCCCGACCCATCGGGCGCAGCTGGCTGTCGTCGGCGCGGAACCGGATCGCCTGACCCTTGCGGGAGACGAGCAGGATGTCGTCCTCGGCGTTGACCAGCTCGGCACCGATCAGCTCGTCGTCGTCCTCGCGGAAGTTGATCGCGATGACGCCGGCCTGGCGCGGGCTGTTGTAGTCGGCCAGCGCGGTCTTCTTCACCAGCCCGTTGCGGGTGGCGAGCACGAGGTACGGCGCCTGGTCGTAGTCGCGGATCGCGAGGACCTGGGCGATCTCCTCGTCGGGCTGGAACGACAGCAGGCCTGCGACGTGGCTGCCCTTGGCGTCGCGCGACGACTCGGGGAGGTTGTACGCCTTCGTGCGGTAGACGCGGCCGGCGCTGGTGAAGAACAGCAGCCAGTGGTGGTTGCTGGTCGCCATGAAGTGCTGGACCACGTCGTCGCCGCGGAGCGTTGCGCCCCGGACGCCCTTGCCGCCGCGCTTCTGGGTGCGGTACAGGTCGGCGCGGGTGCGCTTCGCGTAGCCGCCGCGGGTGATCGTGACGACGAGCTCCTCGTCGGGGATCAGGTCCTCCATCGAGAGGTCGCCGTCCGCGGGGATGATCTGGCTGCGTCGCTCGTCGCCGTACTTCTCGACGATGGCGGCCAGCTCGTCGGCGATGATCTGCCGCTGACGGACCACGTTGGCCAGGATGTCCTGGAGGTCGGCGATCTCGGTCTCGAGCTCGGCCAACCGGTCCATGATCTTCTGCCGCTCGAGGGCCGCGAGCCGGCGGAGCTGCATCTCGAGGATCGAGTTCGCCTGGAGCTCGTCGATCTCGAGCAGGCTCATCAGCCCGCCGCGGGCCTCGTCGACGTCGGGGCTGCGACGGATCAACGAGATGACCTCGTCGAGCATGTCGAGCGCCTTCACCAGGCCTCGGTAGATGTGCGCCTGCTCCTCGGCCCGGCGCAGCAGGTAGCGCGTCCGGCGCTGGATGACCTCGACCTGGTGGGTGATCCAGTTGCTGATGAACTGGTCGAGGGTCAGCGTGCGGGGCACCCCGTCGACCAGGGCCAGCATGTTCGCCGCGAAGTTGGTCTGCAGCTCGGTGTGCTTGAACAGGTTGTTCAGGACGACGCGTGCGACGGCGTCCCGCTTGAGCACCACGACGAGACGCTGGCCGGTGCGGCCGGACGAGTCGTCGCGGACGTCGGCGATGCCCTGGATCTTGCCGGAGTCGGCGAGCTCGGCGATCTTCAGCGCGAGGTTGTCGGGGTTGACCTGGTACGGCAGCTCGGTGATGACCAGGAGCGTGCGTCCCTTCGGGTCCTCCTCGATGTCGACGACGGCGCGCATCGTGACCGAGCCACGGCCGGTGCGGTACGCCTGCTCGATGCCCTGGCGGCCGACGATCAGCGCGTGGGTCGGGAAGTCCGGGCCCTGGACGCGCTCGAGCAGCGCCTCAAGGAGCTCCTCACGCGTGGCGTCGGGGTGCTCGAGCGCCCACTGGACGCCATTCGCGACCTCGCGCAGGTTGTGCGGCGGGATGTTGGTGGCCATGCCGACCGCGATACCGGCGGACCCGTTGACCAGCAGGTTCGGGAACCGGGCCGGCAGGATCGTCGGCTCTTCGGAACGCCCGTCGTAGTTGGGCGTGAAGTCGACAGTGTCCGCGTCGATGTCGCGGACCATCTCCATGGCCAGCGGCGCCATCTTGCACTCGGTGTACCGCATGGCGGCCGCGGGGTCGTTACCCGGCGAGCCGAAGTTGCCCTGCCCGTGCACCAGCGGCGCGCGCATCACCCAGGGCTGCGCCAGCCGGACCAAGGTGTCGTAGATCGCGGAGTCGCCGTGCGGGTGGTACTGACCCATGACGTCACCGACGACGCGCGAGCACTTCGAGAAGCCCCGATCCGGTCGGTAGCCCCCGTCGTACATCGCGTACAGCACCCGTCGGTGCACCGGCTTCAAGCCGTCACGTACGTCGGGCAGCGCGCGCCCGACGATGACCGTCATCGCGTAGTCGATGTACGAGCGCTGCATCTCGACCTGCAGCTCGACCGGCTCGATCCGCCCGTTGTTCCCGGGCTGACCCCGCTCGATGGTGTTCTCAGTCATCAGTCGTTCCTCGTCGTCGTACTAGAGGTCAAGAGGGTCGTGAACCGGCCGCTGCGCGGAGGCCGGGCCGCCGGCACGTCAAGGGGCTTGGCCGCGGCGGCGAAGCCGACGCGCCGCCCAGTGCCGGCGGACTGGCGTCCGTGCGGCAGCACGGAAGTCCGCCGATTGCCGAGATCAGATGTCAAGGAACCGCACGTCCTTGGCGTTCCGCTGGATGAACGACCGGCGCTGCTCGACGTCCTCACCCATCAGTACCGAGAACATCTCGTCGGCCTGCGCGGCGTCCTCGAGGGTGACCTGGAGGAGCAGCCGGTTGTCCGGGTCCATCGTCGTTTCCCAGAGCTCGTTGGCGTTCATCTCACCGAGACCCTTGTACCGCTGGATCGCGTTCTCCTTCGGCAGCTTCTTGCCTGCCTCGATACCGGCCACCCGCATGGCGTCACGCTCGGCGTCGGAGTAGACGAACTCGTGCTCGTGCGGCTTGTTCCACCGGAGCCGGTACAGCGGCGGCTGGGCCAGGTACACGTAGCCGTGCTCGATGAGCGGCCGCATGAACCGGAACAACAAGGTCAGCAGCAGGGTCCGGATGTGGTGACCGTCGACGTCAGCGTCGGCCATCATCACGATCTTGTGGTAGCGGACCTTCTCGATGTCGAACTCTTCGTGGATGCCCGTGCCGAGCGCCGAGATGATCGCCTGCACCTCGTTGTTGGCGAGCACCTTGTCGAGGCGAGCCTTCTCGACGTTCAGGATCTTTCCGCGGATCGGGAGGATCGCCTGGATGCGCGGGTCGCGACCACCCTTGGCGGAGCCGCCGGCGGAGTCACCCTCGACGACGAAGATCTCGCACTCGGCGGGGTTGGTGGACTGGCAGTCGGCGAGCTTGCCGGGGAGGCCACCGCCGCCGAGCAGTCCCTTGCGCGAGCGGGCGAGGTCGCGCGCCTTGCGGGCGGCGATGCGAGCGGACGCCGCGGCCTGGGCCTTGCGGACGATGTCCTTGCCCTCGGCCGGGTTCTTCTCCAGCCAGTCGCCGAGCTGCTCGTTGACGACGCGCTGCACGAAGCCCTTGGCCTCGGTGTTGCCGAGCTTGGTCTTGGTCTGACCCTCGAACTGGGGCTCGCCGAGCTTGATCGAGATGATCGCGGTGAGGCCCTCGCGGATGTCGTCGCCGGAGACCCGGTCTTCCTTCTTCTTGATCAGGCCCCATTCCTCACCCCAGTTGTTGATCAGGGAGGTGAGCGACGCGCGGAAGCCCTCTTCGTGGGTGCCGCCCTCGTGGGTGTTGATCGTGTTGGCGAAGGTGTGCACCGACTCGTTGAACGAGGTGTTCCACTGCATCGCCACTTCGAGGCTCATGCCCTGGTGGTTCTGGTGGGCCTCGAACGAGACGATGCTCGGGTTGGCCTTCTCCTTGCGCCGGTTCAGGTGCTCGACGTAGTCGATCAGCCCGCGGTCGTACTTGAAGATCTGCTCGAGCGCGCCGCCGCCGGCCGCACGGATGTCGTCGGGCGCCTCGGTGTCGCTCTCGTTCGCGACGGTCTCGTCGGCGACCGCGTCGGCGATCTCCTCGGCGTGCTTGCGCTCGTCACGGACGACGATCTCGAGGCCCTTGTTGAGGAACGCCATCTCCCGGATCCGATGCACGATCGTCTCCAGGGAGTACGTCGTGGTCTCGAAGATGTCCTCGCTGGCCCAGTACGTGATGGTGGTGCCGGTCTGGTCCGTGGCCTCGAGCTGCTCGAGCGGGCCGTCCGGGACGCCGAGGCTGAACGACTGGCGCCAGTGGTGGCCGCGGTTGCGGACGTCGACCTGGAGCCGCTGGCTGAGCGCGTTCACCACGGAGACACCGACGCCGTGCAGACCACCGGAGACCTTGTAGCCGCCGCCGCCGAACTTTCCGCCGGCGTGCAGCATGGTCAGCGCCATGGTCACCGCCGGCATCTCCTGCCCGGGCGCGGTGTCGGTGGGGATGCCTCGACCGTTGTCCTCGACTCGCACGCCGCCGTCGGCCTGCAGGGTGAGCACGATCCGGTCGCAGTGGCCGGCCAGGGACTCGTCGACGGAGTTGTCGACGATCTCCCAGATCAGGTGGTGCAGGCCGCGTTCACCGGTCGAGCCGATGTACATGCCCGGACGCTTCCGGACCGCCTCGAGGCCTTCGAGCACCTGGATCGCCGAGGCGTCGTACTTGCCCTCCTCGACGGAGTGACTCTCGTGTCCTGGGGCCAGGGCCTGGGCGACCTCGGCGATTGCCTCGGCGGTCGGGCCGGCGGTTGATGTGGACTCCGGTGTGGTCTGGTCAGCCACGAGCCATCCTTCTTGTGTGGGCACGCATAACGAAGGTCGACCCCGGGAGACGGGGAACGACCTCACCGGCCAGTATACCCCGTAGGAGCCCAATTTCAGGGGTGCGCACCCCCAGTTTCGAGGGGTTTCGACCGCTGAGATGCCGATTGTGGGCCTCTCAGGGCATCCAGGAGGGCTGCGCAGGGGCGGTTTCTAGTCCCCATACCGACCCTGGGGGCGGAGAGCGGCTCTGACGCCGTCGCTGCTCAGCCGTACGTGTCGCGGGGGCCGCGCCCGTCACGCACCGAGCGAAGCCCGCGTTTCCAGGTCGGTCCGGTGGGCCCGAGCACGTCGATCAGGGTGACCGTGCCGTCGCCGAGCTCCTCGTTGAGCCGGCGCAGCACCGTCGGCGCGAGCAGCTTCATCTGGGTGGCCCACGCCGTCGAGTCGGTGCGCACGGTCAGCTTGCCCTCGGCGTACGCCTCCGGCGTGCAGTGCTGGGCGACGTCCCGCCCGACCAGGTGCTCCCAGCGCGAGAAGACGCCGTGCACCCGGACATCCGTGCCCCAGCCCTGTTGCGCGATGAGCCGGCCGATCGTGTTGTCCAGCGTCTGCGGGTCGCGGTCGTCGGGGTGGGCGCCGCTGGCCTTCGGGTCGGTCCGCCTCGGTCGGCTGCCGGGGCGCGGGGGAGTCCGTCGCTTGCTCGGGCGCCCGGTGCCGGCCAGCCCCCGGGCGATGCTCCGCGCGAGGTCGAGCCCTGACTCGTCGTGGGGTGTCTCGGCCGGCGTGCTCGAGGTGTCGTCGGTGGGCTCGGTCGGCTTGTCGTCGCGGGGTCAGTCGGCATGGGCGGCGACCTGCCCGTCGGTGATGTCGATCCGGGTGCCGTTGAGTGCCGCCGGGACGTCGGCCGGCACCGCCGCGGTGACCAGCACCTGCTCGGCTCCGGCCACCATCTCGGCGAGCCGCTCACGACGTTCGGTGTCGAGCTCGGCGAACACGTCGTCGAGGATCAGGATCGGGTCGTCGCCGGCCGCGCGCAGCAGCTCGTACGACGCCAGCCGGAGCGCTAGCGCGAACGACCACGACTCGCCGTGGCTGGCGTACCCCTTGGCCGGCATCGGCCCGAGCATCAGGTGCAGCTCGTCGCGATGCGGCCCCACCAGGCTGATCCCGCGGTCGAGCTCGTCGTCGCGACGTCGCTCGAGCTCAGCCAGGAGGGCCTCGGCGAGCACGGTGCGGTCGGGCGCCTTGGGGTCGAGCGACGGGAGCTCGAACGACGGCCGGTAGGCCATCGTCGCGTCGTCCCGCCGGGCGCCGCGGGCCACCGCTTCGTACGCGGTGCCCACCAGCGGGCCGAGCTCCTCGACCAACGCAATGCGCGCGGCCAGCAGCTCGGAGCCGGTGCGCGCGAGGTGCGCATCCCAGACCCCGAGCGTGGCGAGCGCCGACTCGCCACGGCTGCTGCCGGGGCCGCCACGGCGTGCGAGCCCCGCCGTCTTCAGCAGCGAGTTGCGCTGCTTGAGCACCCGGTCGTAGTCGGAGCGCACCCCGGCGTACCGCGGTGCCCGCTGCACGAGCAGGTCGTCGAGGAACCGGCGCCGGTCGGACGGATCCCCCTTCACCAACGTCAGGTCCTCGGGCGAGAAGAGCACGGTCCGCACCATGCCGAGCAGCTCGCGGGCGCGGGGCAGAGGCGACTTGTTGATCCGTGCCCGGTTCGAGCGGCCGGGGTTGATCTCCACTTCGAGCAGCGCCTGCCGTTCGTCGCGGACGACCGCCGCGCGGATCACCGCCTGCTCGGTGCCGAAGCGCACCAGGGGAGCGTCGCTGGACACGCGGTGCGACGAGAGCCGTGCGAGGTAGTCGACCGCCTCGACCAGGTTGGTCTTGCCCTGCCCGTTGCGACCGACGAACGCAGTGACCCCGGGGCCGAGCGCGACCTCGGCCGTGGCGTACGACCGGAAGTCGTGCACGGTGAGGTGGACTACATGCACGTCGGCACCACCGCGGGACTAACGCTCGGGCGACGAGGTGGTGTCGCTCGTGGTCGGGGGAGCGTCCGTGTGCACGGCGTGCCCACCGAACTGGTTGCGCATCGCCGCAACCGCCTTCATGGCGGGGCTGTCGTCCTGCCGGGAGGTGAACCGGGCGAAGAGCGCGGCCGTGATCGCATGCAGCGGTACGGCGTTGTCGATGGCGGCCTCGACGGTCCACCGACCTTCGCCGGAGTCCTCGGCGTACCCGCGGATCGAGGCGAGCCCCTCGTCCTCGTCCAGCGCGGCGACGAGGAGGTCGAGCAGCCAGGAGCGGATCACCGTGCCCTCGCGCCAGGACCGGAACACCTCGGTGACGTTGTCGACGAGGTCGGCCTTCTCGAGCAGCTCGAAGCCCTCGGCGTACGACTGCATCACGGCGTACTCGATGCCGTTGTGCACCATCTTCGAGAAGTGCCCGGCGCCGACCCGGCCGGCGTGCACCCAGCCGAACTCGCCCTCGGGCTTGAGGGCGTCGAAGATCGGCTGCACGGTCGCGATGTGCTCGGCGTCGCCGCCGGCCATCAGCGCGTAGCCGTTCTCGAGACCCCAGACGCCGCCCGAGACGCCGCAGTCGACGAAGCCGATCCCCTTCTGGGCCAGCTGCTCGGCGTGCGCGATGTCGTCGGTCCAGCGGGAGTTGCCGCCGTCGATGACGATGTCGCCCTCGCTGAGCAGGTCTCCCAGGATCCGTACCGTCTCGTGGGTCGGGCCGCCTGAGGGCACCATCACCCACACCACCCGGGGCGACGGCAGCTGCTTGACCATCGCCTCGAGGCTGTCGACGTCACTGAGCTCGGGGTCGCGGTCGTAGCCGACGACGGTGTGGCCCGCGCGGCGCAGCCGCTCGCGCATGTTGCCGCCCATCTTGCCCAGGCCGATGAGTCCGAGTTCCACTGTGTCTCCTCCGCGTTCGGTACTAGGTCACGCTACGCGCGGTCAGGAAAGCAGGCGACGCGGCATCAGCAGGTACCGGAAGGCGAGGTCGGCCTCTCCGTCGACGCCGTCCACGCCCGCCATGACCGCGGGCTTCGACGCCTGGGTGAAGGCCATCTCGACGAACGGCGACTCGAGCGCCGTGAGCCCGTCGAGAAGGAACTGCGGGTTGAACCCGGTGGTGATGTCCTCGCCCTTGACGGTCGCGTCGATCTGCTCCGTGGCGAGGGCCTCGTCCCCGCTTCCGGCGTCGAGGGTCAACATGCCGTCGGAGAACGCGAGCTGGACGGCGGTGTTGCGCTCGGCGACGAGCGAAACACGCTTCACGGCTTCGACCAGGGCGGCGCGCTCGACGCGGGCGATGGTGCCCTGCTCGCTCGGGAAGAGCGTGCGGACCTTGGGGAACTCGCCGTCGAGCAGTCGGGTCGTCGTACGGCGTGACCCGCCGCCGGCGGACCCCTCGAACCCGATGATCCCCTCGCCCGCTCCGGATGTGGAGAGCGCGATCGTCACCTCGGTGCCGGCGGTCAGCGACTTGGCGGTGTCCGCGAGCACGCGGGCCGGGACGAGCGCGGCCGCCGTGACGTCGGTGGAGCCCGGGTCCCAGCTCAGCTCGCGCAGCGAGAGCCGGAACCGGTCGGTGGCGAGCAGCGCGATGTCGCTGCCGTCGATCTCGATCCGGACACCCGTGAGCACGGGCAGCATGTCGTCGCGTCCGGCTGCCGTCACGGCCTGCGCAACGGCAGCGGCGAAGAGGTCGCTGCGCACCGTCCCGGTGGCTTGCGGCATCTCGGGCAGCGAGGGGTACTCGTCGACCGGCATGGTCTGCAGGCTGAACCGGGCGCTGCCACAGGTGAGCGAGACCTTGGCGCCCTCGATCGTCATCTCCACCGGCTTGGCGGGGAGGCTGCGGCAGATGTCGGCGAGCAGCCGGCCGGAGACGAGTGCCTTGCCCTCGTCCGAGACGTCGGCGGGAACGGTCGCCCGAGCCGAGGTCTCGTAGTCGAAGGTCGACAAGGTCAGGCCGTTGTCCGTGGTCTCGATCAGCAGCCCGGCCAGGACAGGGGCACTGGGTCGCACGGGCAGGCTGCGAGCCGCCCACGCGACGGCATCGGCCAGGACGTCGCGTTCGACGCGGAACTTCACGGGTGTTCGCCTCCTGCAGTGACTGCGTCCTGGCGGGCGAGTCGGTGACCGGCCAGGGGTGAGCATCCTGCCATGCGCGGAAGGCGCAGGACAGGGAGAGTGCGGATCTTGTGATTCATGGGCGGTCCGAAGTGGGTCCGGAGTCGGTGCGCTGAGGGGGTTGTCCCCAGGTTGGGCCGGGTTCAGAAGTTCATGGAGCTCGGTGAATCTGTAGTTCCATAGTGTTAACAGGTGCGGTGGAAACTGTGGAGAACTGACGTTCGTGCAGGTGACGCCGGATTTCTTTGTCCCGTGGGGGTGTGGACAACCGGGCCGCCGGACGTGGGTGGTTGTGGGCATTCGGCCGACGTCACCCGTCGTGCACCAACTTGTCCACAGGTCGTGCACTGACGAATGACAGGTTTTCCCGGATTGATCCCCAACCAGAACCGGCGTCAGGCCGGCCTCAGGACTGGCGAGCCTGCTGCTTGATCCGGTTCGTCAGCTCGGTGACCTGGTTGTAGACGCTGCGTCGCTCGGCGAGCAGCTGGCGGATCTTCTTGTCGGCGTGCATCACGGTGGTGTGGTCGCGGCCGCCGAACTGCTGGCCGATCTTCGGCAGCGACAGGTCGGTGAGCTCCCGGCACAGGTACATGGCGATCTGACGGGCCGTGACGAGCACCCGGCTGCGGCTCGAGCCACACAGGTCGTCGATGGAGAGGCCGAAGTACGCCGCGGTCTGGGCGATGATGAGCGCCGCGCTGATCTCGGGCTCACCGCCCTCGGGAATCAGGTCCTTCAGGACGATCTCCGCCAGCGTCAGGTCCACGGGCTGCCGGTTGAGGCTGGCGAACGCCGTTACCCGGATCAGCGCCCCCTCGAGCTCCCGGATGTTGGTCTGGATCTTGCTGGCGATGAACTCCAGGACGTCCGGCGGCGCCGTCATCCGTTCCGTCGCAGCCTTCTTGCGAAGGATCGCGATCCGGGTCTCGAGGTCCGGGGGCTGGACGTCGGTGATGAGGCCCCACTCGAACCGGTTGCGGAGCCGGTCCTCGAGCGCCTCGAGCCGCTTCGGTGCCCGGTCGGAGGTGATCACGATCTGCTTGTTCGCGTTGTGGAGCGTGTTGAAGGTGTGGAAGAACTCCTCCTGCGTCTGGATCTTCCCCTCCAGGAACTGGATGTCGTCGATCAGCAGGACGTCGACGTCGCGGTAGCGGCGTTGGAACATCGCGGCCTTGTCGTCGCGGATCGCGTTGATGAACTCGTTCGTGAACTCCTCGGAGCTCACGTACCGGACGCGGGCGCCGCTGAAGAGGCTGCGTACGTAGTGACCGATCGCGTGCAGCAGGTGGGTCTTGCCCAGCCCGGAGTCTCCGTAGATGAGGAGCGGGTTGTACGCCTTGCCGGGTGCCTCGGCGACGGCGACGGCCGCGGCGTGGGCGAACCGGTTCGACGACCCGATGACGAAGGTCTCGAAGATGTACTTCGGGTTGAGCCGGGTCTCGAGCACGCTGCCGCCGGGCTTGCGGGCCGGGTCCGAACTGAGCGGCGTCGGCACGTCCAGGGGATTTGTCGACAAAGGGATAGAAGGATTCATCGATGTAGCGTCTGCGTCGGCGCCGCTGTCTGCGTCCCCGTGACCGACCTCGTCGGACTGTCGGGGGGTCCCCTTGGTCATCGCCGAGCTCTCGAGCTCGGGGTCGACGGTGACGGCGATCCGCACCTGGGTACCGAACGCGTTGCCGAGCGCGTCCTCCAGGCGGGTGCGGAGCCGGCCCTCGAGCTGGTTCCGCGTGAAGTCGTCGGCGACCGCGATGATCGCGGTGTGCTCGTGCAGGGTCATCGGCTTGCTGGCGGTCAACCAGGCGCGCTGGCTCGGCGGGAGGTCATCGACCAGCTGGCGCCATACGGTGTTCAGGTCCGGACCGTCGGTAGCCGACGCGGTTTCGTGTGCGCTCCGGTGCTGGTTCTCGTCCACGCGGGTATCCCCACTCCATTTCTCAGGCGGTTGACCAAGGTGGTCCACACCTTTGTCCACAGGTTGTGCATCCAATGCCCTGGTCAGCGGTGCGGGCTTGCCGAGGCCGGTGCCGGGGCCGTCCCAGCCTCTGTCTGACCAGGTCAGAGGCGGTTTTCGCTGGATCGAGCAGGAATCTTGTCTGCTCGACGAAACCGGGAAGGGGGTCCACCGTGGGGAACTCGGGACGCGCTGACGCTAACAAGCGCGGGACCTGTGGATCAAGCGGTTGTCCACAGGTGGGGATACAGGTGTGGGGCACGGACCCGGCCACGACCGCGCGGATCGGGCGGCGCGCCCCTTCTCAGGTACGCTGGGGAGGGCGTAAGGTCACTCGGTTTGACCGGCCTCGGCGCCAGCCCGTACCGTTGGGCGGTCGAACCGGTGTCGACCGGTGCCGCATGTCCACGCTACCCCCGGCTCTGCATCCGAGAGGGTGAGACGGGGCCCCGCGCGGGTGGGCGGTGCCAGTCGACATTAGCCGGGGCTTCCCCTGATCCGACCACTCCCGACCCACGGAGATCTGCTCGTGAGCAAGCGTACGTACCAGCCGAACAACCGCCGCCGTCACAAGGTGCACGGCTTCCGTCTCCGGATGCGCACGCGCGCCGGCCGCTCCATCCTGTCCGCGCGTCGGCGCAAGGGTCGCAAGAACCTTTCCGTCTGAGGGACGCAGTGACCGTGCCGACCCCGTGCTGACCCGAACACACCGGCTCACCTCGAGCCAGATGTTCGGTCCGACGATCCGACGGGGACGACGAGCCGGCACCCGCACGCTGGTCGTGCATCTCGACTCCACCCGTGAGGGCCTGGAGCCGGATGCGCCACCAGCACCGCTGGTGGGGTTCGTGGTCAGCAAGGCAGTTGGTTCCGCGGTCGTGCGGAACAAGGTGAAGCGCCGACTCCGACACCTGGCCCGGGAGCGACTTTCGTCGCTGCCGGGCTCTGCTGTGCTCGTGGTCAGGGCACTTCCGGCCTCCGCCACCGCGTCGTACGACGAGCTCGGGTCGGATCTCGACCGAGCGCTCTCTCGCGTGCTGGCTCGGTCATGAAGTACCTCCTGATCGGATTCCTTCGGCTGTACCGGCTGCTGATCAGCCCGCTGTACGGGCAGGTCTGCCGCTACCACCCGTCCTGCTCGGCCTACGCGCTCGAGGCGGTGACCCTGCACGGCAGTATTCGCGGCAGTTGGCTCGCGGTGCGCCGGCTGGGCCGCTGTCATCCGTGGGCCGCCGGCGGCTACGACCCCGTCCCACCCAGCACCCACCACCAAGCTCGAGGAGCCTGAGTGTTCGAATTCTTCGGTGATCTCGGCGGCTTCATCATGCTGCCGCTGTACTGGGTCACCTCTCTCATCCTGTCGGGCTTCCACCGCGTGCTCAGCCCGGTGTTCGGGGCGGACTCGGGATGGGCCTGGGTGCTGTCGATCGTGGGCCTCACGCTCGTGATCCGGGCGGCGCTGATCCCGCTCTTCGTGAAGCAGATCAAGTCCAGCCGGAACATGCAGCTGATCCAGCCGAAGGCGCGGGAACTGCAGAAGAAGTACGGCCACGACCGTGAGCGTCTCGCCCAGGAGACGATGAAGCTCTACAAGGAGACGGGCACCAACCCGTTCGCCTCGTGCCTGCCGATCCTGGTGCAGATGCCGATCTTCATCGCGCTGTTCCGCCTCATCGACCGGGCTGCGAACGGCGAGAAGCGCGGCCTGCTGACCGATGGTCAGGTCGAGTCGCTGAGCCAGGCGACCTGGCTGGGCGCGCAGATCGCCGACCGGTTCACCGGCGGTGGAGGCGTCGAGGTCAAGCTCCTCGCGGCGGCGCTGGTGCTGGCGATGACCGCGACCACGTTCCTCACCCAGCGCCAGCTGATGAGCAAGAACATGCCGGCCGACGCGATGACCGGCCCGTACGCCCAGCAGCAGAAGATGCTGCTGTACGTCCTTCCGCTGGTCTTCGCTGTGGGTGGTATCGCCTTCCCGATCGGCGTGCTCATCTACTGGACCACCTCGAACCTGTGGACGATGGGCCAGCAGTTCTACGTCATCCGGAACAACCCGGCGCCGGGCACGCCCGCACTGGCGGCGAAGGAAGCGCGGGTCGCCAAGAAGGCAGCCAGGCGTGCTGAGCGCCGTGGCCTCCCGCTCCCGGAGCTGGAGCCGGAGCCCGAGGTCGAGACGCCTGAGGTTCCGCCGCCCGCGCCGCGCCAGCAGCCGAAGAAGCAGACGCGGTCGCAGCGCAAGAAGAAGGGCCCCTCGGGCCCGGGGAGCAAGCCTGACGGCGCCCCCCGCTGACCGGACGACCAGACGACTTCGTACAGAGCAGGAGCGCGACATGAGCAACGAGAACACCGAGACGGTGAACACCGAGGCCCCCGAGGCGACGGAAGAGGCTGTGGCCGAGACCGCCGGCGACGACACCGATCGCCTGGCGGAGCTCGAGAACGAGGGCGACATCGCCGCCGACTACCTCGAGGAGCTGCTGGACATCGCGGACCTCGACGGTGACCTGGACATGGACGTCGAGGGCGACCGTGCGGCCGTCTCCATCGTGGGTGGCGAGCTCGACCAGCTCGTGGGCCGCGACGGCGAGGTGCTGGAGGCGCTGCAGGAGCTGACCCGCCTGGCTGTCTACCGCGAGACTGGAGAGCGGTCCCGGCTGATGCTCGACATCGGAGGCCACCGCGCGAACAAGCGCGCTCGCCTGGAGAAACTGGCCGAGGAGACGGTGGCCACGGTGAAGGAGACCGGCGAGCCGGTGTCGCTCTCCCCGATGTCGCCGTTCGAGCGGAAGGTCGTGCACGACGCGGTCGCCGCGGCCGGCCTGGCCTCTGAGTCCGAGGGCGTCGAGCCCCGCCGCTACGTCGTCATCCTGCCGCAGGGTGACTGACCCACGATGATGCGGATGGCACGGTGAACGAGTCTGTTTCACGTGAAACACCCCCCGCGCCCGAGGTGGCGCGGGGGGTGTTTTCACATGCCCTGCCCCGCGCGGAGGCGTACGCAGAGATGCTGGCGCAGGACGGCGTCCTGCGCGGGTTGATCGGCCCCCGCGAGGCGCCCCGGCTCTGGGAGCGACACCTGATCAACTGCGCGCTGCTCGGAGAGGCGATCCCCCGAGGGTCGACCGTGTGTGACATCGGCAGTGGAGCCGGTCTGCCCGGCCTGGTGCTCGCTCTCGCGCGCGAGGACCTGGCGGTCACGCTCGTGGAGCCGCTGCTGCGGCGTACCACCTTTCTCGAGGAGGTCGTGGCCCGCCTGGAGCTGCAGAACGTGGCCGTCGTACGGGGGCGTGCCGAGGAGATTCACGGCAAGCATGAGTTCGACGTGGTCACGTCCCGAGCGGTAGCTCCTCTGGGCCGACTGCTGGGCTGGTCGATGCCGCTCGTGCGACAGGGCGGTGCGCTGGTGGCGATGAAGGGGGCGTCGGCAGCCGATGAGGTGGAGGCGTCCCGCAAGGAGCTCCATCGGCATGGGGCTGGGTCGGTGCGGGTCTTCACCTGCGGTGAGGGCGTGATCGATCCGCCGACCACCGTCGTACGGGTAGAGGCGACCCGCCCCTCGGCGCTAGGTTTGGCGCCGGCGAAGAAGAAGCGGACCACGTCGAAGGGTCGCCCGGAGTGACTTCCAGTCCCACATCTCCGTCCACCACACGTGTCCTCCCGGGATTGGGATGGCCGGCTGTGGACACCGAAACCAACGATTTCACGCTCGGCTGGCCGAGATACCCACAGAATCCACAGGCTGGTCCACAGGCTTCAGCCGCGGGCGGTGACGTCGACGTTTCACGTGAAACCGTGGCGGTACCGACTGTGACCGTTTCACGTGAAACAGTGACGGAGCAACCTTCCGACCAGGCCTCGTTGGCCAAGGAGAACCTCGTGACGCAGCACCCCGCCGCCCCGACTGAGGCGTCACGGTTCGGCCCGTATCCCGCGCCCGGGACGCCGTACCGGACCGCAGCGGACGTCGCGGCGCAGACGATGCCCGCCGATGACGGGTCGACCCCCCTGGCACGTTCGGTCGAGCACGCGCTTCTCGTGCGCGAGGGTCGGGCGCTGTCACCCCTGCCTCGCCCAGCGCGTACGCGGGTCATGGTCGTCGCCAACCAGAAGGGTGGCGTCGGCAAGACCACGACCACGGTGAACATGGCGGCCGGGCTCGCGCAGCACGGGCTCCGCGTTCTGGTCGTCGACCTGGACCCTCAGGGCAACGCGTCGACCGCACTCGCGATCGACCACCACCGGGGGACTCCTTCCACGTATGACGCCGTGGTCGAGGGGACTCCGCTCGTGGACATCGTCCAGGAGTGCCCCGAGATCGAGGGGCTGTTCGTGGTGCCGGCCACGATCGACCTGGCGGGAGCCGAGATCGAGCTGGTCAGCATGGTCGCTCGCGAGAGTCGACTGCGGAAGGCGCTGCACGCGCACCCGCTGATCTTCGGCGAGGGGGAGGACCGGATCGACTACGTGCTGATCGACTGTCCGCCGTCCCTGGGCCTGCTCACCCTGAACGCGCTGGTGGCCGGTGACGAGATGCTGATCCCGATCCAGGCCGAGTACTACGCCCTCGAGGGGCTGGGCCAGCTGATCGAGACGGTCGAGATGGTCAAGGCGCACCTGAACCCCGCGCTGGACGTCTCCACGATCCTGCTCACGATGTACGACGCCCGCACCCGGCTGTCGGCCGGCGTCGCCGATGAGGTGCGCAGCCACTTCGGTGAGCAGGTCCTCCGCACGGCGATCCCTCGCTCGGTCCGGATCTCGGAAGCCCCCAGCTACGGACAGACCGTGATGACGTACGACCCGGGATCGCCGGGCGCGCTCAGCTATCTCGAGGCAGCCCGTGAGATGGCCCTGAAGGCCACCGTTCGAGGAGGATCGGAATGACGCAGAAGCCCGCGCAGCGACGAGGACTGGGTCGTGGCCTGGGGTCTCTGATCCCGACCGCCCCGCCGCAGGCGGAGACCGCGCCCGCTCCAGACGCCACGCATGTGGTCTCAGAAGCACAGTCCGCAGCATCCGCCGCTCCTGCGAACGGGAGTTCCGCGCCCGCCGACACGGCCAACGGCTCGGGCGCTCCGGCCGCGCCCGCCGACACGCAGCCACAGAGCCCCGAGCTGCGCCCCGTCGAGGGCGCGTACTTCGCCGAGCTCCCCGTGGGGTCGATCTCACCGAACCCCCGACAGCCACGCCAGGTCTTCGAAGAAGAGGCGATGGCCGAGCTCGTGCACTCGGTCACCGAGGTCGGACTCCTCCAGCCGGTGGTCGTACGCCAGGTCGGGGAGGACCGCTACGAGCTGATCATGGGTGAGCGCCGCTGGCGCGCCACCCAGAAGGCCGGTCTGGAGACGATCCCGGCGATCGTCCGCGAGACCGGGGACGACGACCTGCTCCGCGACGCCCTGCTGGAGAACCTGCATCGCTCGCAGCTGAACCCGCTGGAGGAGGCCGCTGCTTACCAGCAGCTGCTCGACGACTTCGGGTGCACGCACGAGGAGCTGGCCGGCCGGATCGGCCGTAGCCGGCCTCAGATCAGCAACACGCTCCGCCTGCTGAAGCTGTCACCGCCCGTCCAGCGCCGGGTGGCGGCGGGAGTTCTCTCCGCCGGCCACGCTCGGGCGTTGCTGGCCGTCGACGACAGCGACATTCAGGACCGGCTTGCGGGTCGCGTCATCGCCGAGGGCATCTCGGTGCGCGGACTCGAGGAGATCGTCGCCGTGGGGGCCGTCGGCTCGTCGGGCAAGCCCGCCGTACGCCGGAACCGGCCGACCGCCCCGGCACTCGCCGACCTCGCCGAGCGACTCTCCGACCGGCTGGAGACGCGGGTCAAGGTGGACCTCGGCCGGGCCAAGGGCAAGATCACCGTTGAGTTCGCATCGATCCCGGACCTGGAGCGGATCGTCGAGATCATGGACCCTAAGGCCAATCAACAGAGCAACTAAGCGATTTGTCGACAAAGCAACTTAACGGTTTCTCGATGAGTCTCTGAGTCGGCTTCACGCCTTGTCGTTGAGCGTGGCGAGCAGCTCACGCTCGCGTTCCAGGCTCAGCCCGGCGTGACGGGGCCGGTCGAGACCGAGGCGGCGCTCCCCGGACAGGGAGCCCCGCACGGACTCGACCACCGGTCGACATACCAGACCGAGGGCCTTCGCCCGCTCCGTCGACCGGGTCATGAACCCGGCGTACTCGGACTCGGGGAGCCACAGCGGCAGGGACTCGGGACCCATCCACGGCTCGACGCCGTTCGCGACCAGCCAGTCGTCGCTGGCCTCGACGAACCGGGGGACCACGCCCGTGACGTCCGCGCAATCGGCGAGAACCTCCCCGAGAGTGGTCGGGTCGCCGACCGCGTTCGCAACGCCACCGACCCGCCGCTCGCCGCAGGTGACCAGCCACCGAGCGAGATCCTCGACGTCGATCACCTGGCAGGGGCGGTCCAGCATCGGCACCAGGACCTCGTCATCGGTGGCTGCCTGGGCCAACCGCGCCGGCCAGTAGCCGAACCGGTCGCTGCGGTCGCCGTCCCCGACGATCAGTCCTGAACGTGCCACGAGGGCGTCCGGGCGTGCCGAGAGGACGGCCTCCTCGCAGGCGACTTTCGCCGCGCCGTACTCAACGTCCGGCGCGGGTCCGGGACCAGGCCAAGCGGCGTGCAGCAGCGCCGACTCGTCCTGGTGCGGCAGGTCGTTCCTTGCATAGACGCTCAGCGTAGAGACGAACACCCAGTGCCCGGCCTGCCCGGCGAGCGCATCGAGCGCTGACTGCACGCGCAGCGGCTGGCGGGCCACATCGATGACGACGTCCCACGAACGATCCCGGACCTCGTCGTAGGCATTGCGCTCGTCCCGGTCGGCCCGGACGAGCTCCACGCCTGGTGGGGTGCCGCCCGAGGCGCCGCGGGCGAGACAGACCACGTGGTGGCCGCGCGCAGACGCGTGCCTGGCGACGGCCCCGCCCAGCCAGGAGGTGCCGCCGAGGACGAGAACGCTCTGTCGTTCGGTCATGGCGGCAGCATGACCGGGGCCACGAGGACGCGCCAGCCGGTTTCGCCGCAGGCGAACTAGCTGCTCTTGTTGCCGTCGGCGCGCGCAGCGCGGCGCGCGGCCCGCTTCTCGGCACGACGGCGACGCTCCTCGGCGTCGAGGACGACGGCCTCGTCCGGTGTCGGGGCGGTGCCGCCGTACGACGCGGGCAGCCACCACGACCCAGGAGGTTGCTCGTCGGCCGGGTACGCCCGGATGGTCTGGTCGAGCAGCGTCGACATGACGGACCGCAGCTCGGCGGTTTCGGAAACCGGGTTGGTGCCGTCGGGGTGCAGCGGGTCGCCGACGGTGATCGCGATGGTCTTGCCGCGGGAGAAGTCGCGCGGGTGGTCCTTCGTCATCATGCGCTGGGTGCCCCAGAGGATCACCGGGATCAACGGGACGCCGGCCTCGGCGGCCATCCGGGTGGCGCCGGTCTTCAGCTCCTTGATCTCGAAGGAGCGCGAGATCGTGGCCTCGGGGAAGATGCCGACGACCTCGCCGTCGCGGAGGTGGCGCACACCCTCCTGGTACGACCCGATGCCATCGGCCCGGTCGACGTTGATGTGGTGCAGCGACCGCATCAGGGGGCCCGCGAACTTGTGGTCGAACAGCTCGCGCTTGGCCATGAACCGCACCAGCCGCTTGGAGGGCTGGGCGGCCAGCCCGCCGAGCACGAAGTCGACGTACGAGACGTGGTTCACCGCGAGCAGCGCGCCGCCCGTGCGGGGCACGTGCTCGGTGCCGGACATCTGGAACTTCAGACCGAGGGCCCGGAAGCCCAGCTTCGCCGCCACGACAATCGGCGGATAGGTGATGTCTCGCACGCGACGATCCTGTCAGTCGACTGGTTGCCCGGGCGCGTCGGCCCGGTCGATGGCGCCCCGGACCAGGTCCGCCATCAGAGTGCCGAGGTCGAGGCCCGCGGCCTGGACGGAGAGCGGCACGGTTGAGGTCTCGGTGAGGCCGGGCGCCACGTTGACCTCGAGGAACCACACCTGCCCGTCGCCGTCCACCATCAGGTCGGAGCGGGAGAGGTCGCGAAGCCCGAGCGCCTCGTGGGCGACGATCGCGACGCGGGCACACTCGGCGGCGAGGTCGTCGGAGAGCTTGGCGGGCACCACGAACTCCGTGCTGCCGGCGGTGTAGCGGGCGCTGTAGTCGTAGACGCCGCCGTCGGGCTCGATCGAGACGGCCGGGAGGGCGCGCGGCCCGTCGCCGGTGTCGACGACGGGTACGGCGACCTCGTCGCCGACGATCAGCTGCTCGACCAGGGCGGTGTCGCCGTACGCGAAGGCATCCACCATGGCGCCGGCCAGCGCCCCTGCGTCGCGAACCACGGTGCACCCGAGCGCCGAGCCGCCCCGGGTCGGCTTCACGATCAGGGGGAGGCCGATGGACTCGACGAGCGCCTCCATCACGGCGACCGCTCCGAGCTCGCGGAACGTCTCGTGGGGGAGCGCGACCGAGCGCGGGGTGTTGAGCCCGGCGCGGGCGACGATCGTCTTGGCGACCGGCTTGTCGAAGGCCACGCGGCACGCGTCGGGGCGGGCACCGACGTACGGCACGCCGACCAGCTCGAGCACCTCCCGGAGAGCGCCGTCCTCGCCGGTCTCGCCGTGCAGCAGTGGCAGCACGCAGTCGGGCGGGGAGGCCGTCAGGGCGGGGAGGAGCGACGCATCGGCGTCGCGTTCCTCGACCTCCACCCCGGCGTCGCGCAGTGCCTCGGCGACCCGGCGGCCGGAACGGAGTGAGACGTCGCGCTCGTGCGAGAGCCCGCCCGCCAGCACGAGCACCCGCAACCCGTCGGTGGTTGAGTCGGTGGTTGAGCCTGTCGAAACCGTCGAAACCGTCGAACCGGTGGTTGAGCCTGTCGAAACCATCAGCCTCTCCTAGCTCAGGTCCGTGTTGGGCGACTCGTACCCGCGCGTGACGCCGTGCGTGGTCGCACCGAACGTCTCGCGGAGCTCGAGCTCCTCGTCGATGACGGCGGTGAGACGTCGTACGCCTTCACGGATCCGCTCGGGGGTCGGGTAGCAGTACGAGAGCCGCATGCTCTGCGCGCCGAACCCGTCGGAGAAGAACGCCGTGCCGGGCACGTACGCCACCCGCGCGCTCACGGCGCGGGGGAGCATCGCCTTGGCGTCGAGCCCCGGGGGGAGGGTGACCCAGACGTAGAAGCCGCCGCCGGGCACGTTCCACCGAGCAGTCGCCGGCATCAGGTCGTCGAGCGCGGACACCATCGCGTCTCGTCGCTCGCGGTACATCTCGCGGAACTCCTTGATCTGGCCGAGCCAGTCGTGCGAGGAGAGGTACGCCGAGACCGCCAGCTGCGAGAACGCCGGCGGGCACAGGGTTGCCGACTCCTGGGCCAGGACGAGCTTCTCGCGGACGGCGTGCGGCGCGAGCACCCAGCCGACCCTGAATCCGGGCGCGAACGTCTTGGAGAACGACCCCAGGTAGATCACGCCGTCGGCCTCGTCGGCCCGCATCGCGCGCAGCGGCTCCTCGTCGAAACCGAGCAGGCCGTACGGGTTGTCCTCCAGGACCAGCAGGTCGGCCTCGCGGCAGATCTCGAGGATCTCGGTACGGCGCTCGAGGGAGAGCGTCACGCCGGCGGGGTTGTGGTAGTTCGGGATCGTGTACAGGAACTTCATCCGACGACCGGCGGCCTGGCATGCGGCGATCGCGTCGCGGAGCGCCTGTGGGACGAGTCCGTGCTCGTCCATCTCGACGTGCACCACGTCGCACTCGTACGCCCGGAACACACCGAGCGCCCCGACGTACGACGGCGCCTCGCAGATCACGACGTCACCGGGGTCGCAGAAGATGCGGGTCACCAGGTCGACGGCCTGCTGCGACCCGACCGTGACGACCACGTCGTCGGGGTGGGCGTCGATTCCCTCGAGCCGCATCACCTCGCAGATCTGCTCGCGCAGCCCGGGATCGCCCTGGCCGGAGCTGTACTGCATGGCGGTCGCGCCGTTGGTACGGACGAGCTCGCTGATCGCCTCGCCGACGACGTCGAGCGGCAGCCCGGAGATGTTGGGCATCCCGCCGGCGAGCGACACGACCTCCGGCCGGCTGGCCACCGAGAACAGGGCGCGGATCTCCGACGCCGTCATCCCGTTCGTGCGCGCGGCGTACCGGTCCACGTAGCTGTCGAGCCGGGTGCTGCCCTCGTGGGGCGCCCCCCGTCGGCCTGGCTGGATCTCGCGGGACATCGGAACTCCTCAGGTGAACCTCTAGGATGAAGCATCCACGGGATTCCTCCGAACAGGGGTCACGACATGGGACTCACAGCCCGCGGTGTCGCGGATCGGGGCCGACGGTGAGCCGTCATCTGGCCCGGCTGACCCGTGACACGCTCGCCGACCTGCCCGACGAGGCGCGCAACTGCGTCTTCTGGCAGTTCGATCCGGTGCACCGTGCCCGCGTGCTGGCGACCGGCGGTGCTGCCGACGAGAAGGAGGCCTGGCTCTCCCAGGTGCTGCTCGACTGGGGGTCTTGCGGTCGAGTCGCGTACGTCGACGGCGAGGTCGCCGGCTACGTGGTCTACGCACCCGCGACGTACCTGCCCGGATCGGCGGGGCTGCCCACCGCGCCGGTCAGCGAGGACGCCGTCCTGCTGGCCACCGCGCTGGTGCTGCCCGAGTACGCCCGGGGTGGGATCGGCCGGATGCTGATGCAGAGCGTCGTGAAGGACCTGCTGAACCGCGGCGGGATCCGCGCCGTCGAGGCGTTCGGCGACAACCGGGCACCGCGTCGGGTCACGGAGCTCGAGCACTCGGCGTGCGTGCTGCCGGCGGAGTACCTGCTGCGGGTGGGTTTCAAGACCCAGCGCGCCCACGCGCGCTACCCGCGGATGCGGCTCGAGCTCAAGACCGCGGTGACCTGGCGCAGCGAGGTCGAGAGCGCGTTGGAGCGGCTGCTCGGCGCCGTCCGACCCGCTCGCCCCGCGACGACACCCGCAGCACCCACGCCGCGCGAAACGAGGCCGTGAACGGCCCGTCTGACGGGTCACTACGATCGTCGGATGAGCGCCCACCTCGTCACGAAGAGCCTCGCCGGGGGGCACGCTCATCGCACCTTGTTCGACTCCCTCGACCTGACTGTCGCGCCCGGCGACGTGGTCGGCGTCGTCGGAGCCAACGGGGCGGGGAAGACCACACTGCTCCGGATCCTCGCCGGCGACCTCGACCCGCTCGACGGCACGGTTGCGACCGCACCCATCGACGCGTTCGTCGGCTGGCTCCCCCAGGAGCACGAGCGGCTCGAGGGCGAGAGCGTGCTCGAGTACGTCGGCCGGCGTACCGGGGCCACGGCGGCCACCGACGCCATGGAACGCGCCGCGGCCGCGCTCGGTGACGGCGACGAGTCCTCCGCCGCTGCGGACGCCTACGGGCACGCCCTCGACCACTGGCTGGCCAGCGGGGCACCCGACCTCGACGAACGACTCCCTCCGGTGATGGCCGAGCTCGGGCTCGACGTCGGCCCCGCCGCGCTGATGACCTCGCTGTCCGGTGGACAGGCGGCGCGGGCGGCACTGGCGGCGCTCCTGCTGAGCCGCTTCGATCTGGTGATGCTCGACGAGCCCACCAACGACCTCGACCTCGCCGGACTCGAGCGGCTGGAGCGCTTCGTTCGGGGTCTCAGCGCCGGAGTAGTGCTGGTCTCCCACGACCGGGAGTTCCTCTCCCGCGTCGCCACCCGCATCGTCGAGCTCGACCTCGCCCAGAACCAGGTGGCGGTCTACGACGGCGGCTACGACGCGTACCTCGAGGAGCGGGCCGTCGCCCGCCGGCACGCCCGCGAGGCCTACGACGAGTACGCCGACAAGAAGCAGGACCTGGTCAGCCGCGCCCGCACCCAGCGGGAGTGGAGTTCCCAGGGCGTGCGCAATGCCATCAAGAAGGCCCCGGACAACGACAAGATCCGACGCAAGGCAAGCGTGGAGTCGTCCGAGAAGCAGGCCCAGAAGGTCCGACAGATGGAGTCGCGGATCGCGCGCCTCGAGGAGGTCGAGGAACCCCGCAAGGAATGGGCACTGCAGTTCACGATCGGCAGCGCCCCGCGCTCCAGCTCCGTGGTCGCCACCCTCGACGAGGCCACCGCCCGGCTCGGCGACTTCAGCTTCGGGCCGGCCTCGCTGCAGGTCAGCGCACGAGACCGGATCGGCGTCACCGGCCCCAACGGCGCCGGCAAGACGACGCTGCTACGGCTCCTGCTCGGACGGCTCGCACCCGACACCGGCAGAGCCAGCCTGGGCGCCTCGGTCGCGGTCGGCGAGATCGACCAGGCCCGGACCGGGCTGCCCGAGGGCCTCCCACTCGGAGACGCGTTCGAGGTGGTGATGCCGCAGATGCCCCCCGGCGACGTACGGACGTTGCTGGCGAAGTTCGGCCTCAAGGCTGACCAGGTGTCTTCCCTGGTCAGCAGGCTCTCTCCCGGGGAACGGACCCGGGCCGCCATGGCGCTGCTGCAGGCGCGCGGGGTGAACCTGCTGGTCCTCGACGAGCCCACCAACCACCTCGACCTGCCCGCCATCGAGCAGCTCGAGGAGGCCTTGGAGTCGTACGACGGCGCTCTGCTGCTGGTCTCCCACGACCGACGCCTTCTGGACAATGTCCGGCTCGACCAGCGCTGGCACGTCGAGGGCGGGCAGGTCAGCTTCCCGGCCGGAGCCTAAAGGCACTGAGTCAGCGGAGGGCGGCGCGGAGCTCGTCGAGGCGGAGCAGGCCGGTCCGGGCGTCGGTCTCGGGGCTCAGGTACATCCGCTGCACGGCGACGACGACCGCCTCGGCGATCACGTCGCGGAACGCCGGGTCGCTCAGTCGGTCGGCGTCCCCGCTGTTCGTCAGGTAGCCGACGTCGATCCGGACGGCTGGCATCCGGGTGTGCCGGAGCAGCTCCCAGTTCTTGGCGTGCGAGCGCAGGTCGACGAGGTCGGTGCG
Organism: uncultured Actinomycetota bacterium; assembly: GCA_963768905.1. Taxonomy (GTDB): domain Bacteria; phylum Actinomycetota; class Actinomycetes; order Propionibacteriales; family Nocardioidaceae; genus Nocardioides_B. The sequence continues at coordinate 1,167,659 of CAVYJQ010000005.1, forward strand.
CGCCACGATCTCGCGCTGCACCAGCCCGGCGAAACGCTCGCCCGCCGAGGACCAGGCGTTGTGCGAGTCGAGGCCGAAGAAGTACGTCGAGACGCCTGCCGCCCCCGGGTTGTCGGACGCGTCGACCTGCAGCGAGATGCACAGGTGCGCATCCGTGCGGTTGGCGAACTCGGCCCGCTCGACCTCGTTCGTCTCCTCGGCCCCGCCCTGGTTGGTGAGGAACGCCTGCACGCCGGTCGCGACGAGCCGACCTTCCACGCGCTTGGCGAGGTCGGAGATGATCGCCTCCGCGTCGTGACGCAGCGCGTCGTCCGGCATCCGGGCGAGACACGGGTCGATGACGACGATCTTGCCGGTGAGCTGCGGCCCGGCTCGGCGCAGCCGCTCCTCGACCCGCATCGCGTTCGGCCGGCCACCCCGCACCATGGGGGCAAGTCGGGAGAGTGCCTTCAGCGTGGCCGGCCCACAGGTCCCGTCAGGCGGTACGCCGACGTTGCGCTGGAACTCGCGGACCGCCAGCTCGGTCTGGTGGCCGAACCGTCCGTCGACCCGACCGATCGCGAAGCCGAGGTCGAGCAACCGCTGCTGGAGGGCGACCACGTCGTCGCCGGCCATCAGGTTGCCCGGGACGTGCGTGAGCAGCCGGTCCCCGAGCCGCCACCGCGCCTCGTCGAGCAGCCGGTACGTCGTCGGGCCGACGATCCCGTCGACCACGAGGCCGCGCTGCTGCTGGAACGCGCGAACCGCCCGGTCGAGCGCGTCGTCGAAGTGGTCGGCGGAGCCGTCGAGGCTCGAGGGCCCGCTGAGGAGGCCCAGCTTGGTCAGTCGCTCGCGGATCTCCGCGACCGCGGCGCCACTGTCCGACCTGCGGAACACAGGGGCATGTCCGGTCTGGGGCATGGTCCACCTCCCGATAGACGGCCGTTCGGACATCTCGGGCGGGCCACCCGAGGCGTCTACTCAAACAGACGCACGAGCATTGTCAATGGTTGCGACCTGTCCGGACCAGTCCCCGGATGCGACGAACCCCCCGGTGCGCAGTGGCATCGGGGGGTTCGGTCGAGACGTTGTCCGAGGTCAGGCGATGAACTCGCTCAGCTCGTTCAGCAGCGCGGCCTTCGGCTTGGCGCCGACGATCTGACGCACGACCTCGCCGTTCTGGTAGACGTTCAGCGTCGGGATGCCGGTGACCCGGTACGTCGCGGGGGTGACCGGGTTCTCGTCGACGTTCATCTTCACGAACGTGATCTTGTCGCCGTGCTCGGCGCTGATCTCGGCGAGGATCGGGTCGACCTGGCGGCAGGGACCGCACCACTCGGCCCAGAAGTCGACGAGCACGGGCTTGTCGGACTTCAGAACGGCGGTCTCGAACTCGGCGTCGGTCACAGCTTGCATGTTGGCGGCCACGGGGGTCTCCTTCGTCGGTGCGGCGGGGGTTTCAAGTCTGGGGGTGCTGCCTTAGTCAACAGCGCCGCGGGGACAATTCTTCCCGTCTGGCGCCGTCCTAAGCCCTCAGGCGTGGGCGGTCTCGGCTTCGCGCTCGGTCTCGTCGGCGGAGCCCGCGGTCGACGCAGCGTGGTCGAGCGCGGCCAGGTAGCGCTCCGCGTCCAGCGCTGCCTCACAACCGCTGCCGGCGGCGGTGATCGCCTGGCGGTAGTGGTGGTCGACCAGGTCGCCCGAGGCGAAGACGCCGGGCAGGTTGGTGCGCGTGTGCGGGTGGTCGACGATGACGTAGCCGTCGTCGTCGAGCTTCACCTGGCCGGGCAGCAGCTCGGAACGCGGGTCGTGGCCGATCGCGATGAACAGGCCGGTCGCGTCGAGCTCGCGCTTCTCGCCCGTCTCGGTGTCGACCAGGGTCAGGCCGGTGAGCTTGTCGTCGCCGTGGATCGCGTCGACGGCGGAGTTCCACGCGAACTCGATCTTCGGGTCCGCGAAGGCCCGCTCCTGCATGATCTTCGACGCACGCAGCTCGCCACGGCGGTGGATCAGGGTGACCTTCGAAGCGAAGCGGCTCAAGAAGGTCGCCTCCTCGACGGCGGAGTCGCCGCCGCCCACGACCGCGATGTGCTGGTCGCGGAAGAAGAAGCCGTCGCAGGTCGCACACCAGCTGACGCCGTGGCCGGAGAGCCGGTCCTCGTCGGGGATGCCGAGCTTGCGGTAGCCGGAGCCCATCGACAGGATCACGGCGCGGGCGCGGTGCTGGTTTCCGGCACCGTCCGTGACGACCTTCACGTCGCCCGTGAGGTCGACATCGGTCACGTCGTCGGAGACCAGCTCGGCGCCGAACCGCTCGGCCTGAGCGCGCATGTTGTCCATCAGCTCGGGGCCCATGATCCCGTCGCGGAAGCCCGGGAAGTTCTCGACGTCGGTGGTGTTCATCAGCGCACCGCCGGCGGTGACCGAGCCCTCGAAGACGAGCGGAGCCAGGTTCGCGCGGGCGGCGTACACGGCGGCGGTGTAGCCGGCCGGGCCGGAGCCGATCACGATCACGTTGCGGATGTCGCTCTGGTCGTTGGCCATGGTTCGAGGAGCTCCCTGCGGGTGAGACGGTGTGGGACGCGCAGTTCGCGGCGTCCACCGGTGTGAACCGATCCTAGGCGCGAGACATTCCCGGCGGGCACGGGCCTCGCGTGTCCGACACGGCCAGGTTCAACGCGTTTCGCCGGGAACCGGAACCTCCCGGAGCGCGACCAGATCCAACCCGTCACACGAGTAGATCTCCGCCACATGCGTGCCGTCGACCGGCGCGCGCAGCACCAGCGTGGCGCGCTCTCCGTCGAGGAGTACGGCGGCCAGCCGGTCGCCCGCGGAGGCATCGGGCAGCGCACAGCGGGTCATCCACGGCTCGGGAGCCGCCGCACCCTTCTCCATCGAGGGGCCGGCGAGCAGCCGAGCGGCGCGGCGGACGTCCCGGCCCAGGGTGTCGGAGCGCAGGTCCGTGGCCCGCAGGTCCCGGAGCGCCTCCACGCCGACCTCGGGAGCGGACTCCGGCCCGGCCGCGTCGCCACCGTCCATCTCGGGAGCGAGCTCGCGGCCGCCGGCCTCATCGTCGGCCGTGTCGAGGGCCGTGGTCATCGAGTCGCCGCCACTCATCCCGATGCCGTTCACGACGGCACCGATCCCGGTTCCGAGCACGGCGACACTCGCTGCCGCCACCAGCGTTCCCCTCCAGCGACGGCGCCGGCGTACGGCGAGCTCGTCCGCCGGCTGGTCGTCAGGCTGGTCGGCCGTCGTGCGCTCGTCGACGAGCCCGGACAAAGTGGCATCGAGACGCGCGGACACCTCCGGAGGCATCGACTCCGTGGGGCCGAAGGCGGCGAGCGCGCGACGTACCTGGTCCTCCTGCTCCGGGGTCACGGTTCACCTCCTCGGTCGGGTTGCATGCCGGACTCGCCTGTCGCGGTCTCGGGGGTCGTGGATGGGACGCGCGGGGCAGCTGGAGGGTTCCCCGCCAGGAGCGCCTCGAGCACGGGCAGCAGTTTCGCCCTGCCGCGGCTGCACCGGCTCTTCACCGTGCCCGGGGCGCACTCCAGGATCGCGGCGGTCTCCTCCACCGAGTAGCCCTGCATGTCCACGAGCACCAGCGCGGCCCGCTGCTCGGTCGGAAGCGTCTGGAGGGCGGCGAGGACGGCGTCCCGCCGCTCGTGCTGCTCCGCGACGTCCGCGGGGTCGACGACGTCGGCCGTGGCGGGCGATCCGCGGTCGGCCCGCTCGTCGAGGTCGTCCGGGAGCGGATCGGCGAGCCGTACCTTGCGTCGACGCAACCGATCGAGGCAGGCATTGACGACGATCCGGTGCAGCCACGTGGTGACCGCGGCGTCCCCTCGGAACGAGTCGGCCCGACGGAACGCGGCGACGAGGGCGTCCTGGAGAGCATCGGCCGCTTCCTCGGGGTCGCCGGTCGTGCGCAGGGCAACCGCCCACAGCCGGTCGCGGTGACGGGTGAAGAGGAGCCCGAACGCGTCCGGATCACCGGCGAGATGAGCCGCGAGCAGGTCGCGGTCGGCCGGCTCCTGGTCCATCAGCGGACGACGATCTCCGCCACTTGGCCACGGAAGCCACCGGAGGCCCGGGGCAGGTCGGTGAGCCAGACGACGACGTACTGGGTCGTGACCGTCTCTTGGAGGGGCACGTTGGCCTTGGTGCCGGCCCGCTCCTGCTGGGCAACCCGGCGAAGCTCCTGCTCGGACGTCGGCGCGTTGGCGCCGTCCTCCGCGGCGAGGATCTCGAACGACGTGGGGCTGCCGATGAACGTCAGCGTCACCTCGGAGATCTCGGTCGGCTCGCCGAGGTCGACGAGCAGACCGACGCCGTCCTTGAGCAACGGCAGCGGGTCGTAGTAGGTGCTGGTGCGCCAGGCGGTCGTCGGGTTCCCGTCGATCGCGAGGGGCGCAGACTCGGGGTTCTCCGAGGGCGGGTCGGCCAGCGGGTCGAAGTCGGTGACGCCGGAGATCTGCACGGGCTCGGCGGGAGCGCCTCCCTCGTCGGCGGGGGGCGACGCCGGGGATTCGTCCGGGCCCGATCCACGCCCGAGGTTGAAGGCGATGACGATCGCCACCAGGAGCAGCAGGGCACCGCCGAGCCAGAGGCCGAGCCGCATCCAGTTGCGGCCGGGCGGGTCGTCGTCCCAGGCGGCGGCGTCAGCGTCGGTGCTGGCGCCCGTCGCAGTGTCGTCGTCGGTCGGACCCCAGCCCGGGGGCAAGGGACCGTTGCCCGCGCCGGTGCTCCGCTGCTGGGCGGGCGGCCGGGTACGGCGGGGGGCGTCGGAGGCGAAGAGGGGGCGCGGCTCCGGCGGCGGCGGCATCACCGGCGGCTCGTAGGGCTGTTGGCGCGGGGCGTCGACCGCAGCCGACAACTCAGTCGCCTCGGGGTCCTGCGTGCCCGTACCAGGCGTCCAGCCGACGGCGGTGTCGTCGTCCTTGAACACCGGCGCGCCCGCCTGGGTCGCGTCGTTGAGATCCGGGTCGCCGCTCTCGTGCTCGGTCGCGCCGTCGTGCGGCTCGACCGGCTCACCGCGGAGATGGGCGAGCTCCGCCTGGTCGAAGAAAGCGGTGGGCTCCATGCCCACCAACGCCGCCCCGGACGGATCACCGACGAAGTCGCACAGCGCAGCGTAGATCTCGTGCGCGGTCTCCAGGGGGGTGGAATGACCGTTCGCGTCGGGGTTGAGCACCCGCTCGCAGATCGCGTCGAGGGGGCGGGGGACGCCGGCCCGTACGCGGCGCGGCCGGAGCGGCCGGCCGTGCTCGGTCGGAGCATCGGCGACCGTCGAGCCCTCGGTGCCCGGCCACCGGCCCACGAGCCCGGCGTACAGGATCGCGGCCAGGTTGACGACGTCCGCCTCGTGCTCCGCGAGCGGTCGACCGCCGGTGACCCGGACCGACTCGCGACCGCGGATCACCGCGTCGACCACGAAGCCGACGAGCTTGATCGAGCCGGCCTCCGTGACGATCACGCTCTCCGGCAGCAGGCGCCCGTGGGCGATCCCGTGCTTGTGCGCGGCGCTGATCGCCTCGGCCACCTCCTGGGCGACCCATGCGGCCCGCCGCGACGACAACGGCCCCTCGGCCAGCAGCCGGTCGAGCGAGACCCCGTGACCCCACTCGTTGACGACGTAGGTGACGCCGTCCTCGGTCGCGGCGTCGAGCACCCGGAGCAGGTGCCCGTCGCTGACGGTCGCGGAGGTGCGGGCGGCGTTGAGCAGGGCCTCGCTGCGCGGGTCGTCTGCGGGGATGACGTGGACGGCCACGTTGCGCGCGAGGATCTTGTCAGTGGCGCGCCAGAACCGGGCGCCGTCGAACTCGTCGAGCAGGTCCTCGAGCAGGAAGCGACCAGCGAGAAGGGTGCCTGGTCCGACAGGTGTTGCGGCCACGCTCCTCCTTCGTCCAGGTCTGGCGCTCGATGCAGGGCTCTTGACCATGCTACGGGTGGTCGGAGCCCACCTCATCTACCCATTCGGCCTGAGATCAGACGTGCGACGCTCGTCACCTCGTCGATCCGCAGCAGTCTGCTCACGATCAGGTACGCCGCAGCGCCGGTAGCCGTGATCGCGGACATCACCACAACTGCCCGGAGCTTGCTGTCCTCGCCCCAGATCTCGTCGAACCCGTACCGGACCGCCCAGCCGACGAGCCCCGCGACTGCTGCGGCCACGAGCAGCCGGCCGAGGAACCGGAGCAGGGTCGGTGTCTCGAGGCCGCCGAGCACGCTGCGAAGCAGGAGGTACGACCCGAGTGCGCCGACGGCGTACGCACCGCCGTACGCGACGACCAGGCCCGCGGCGGTGTCCTGCGGCGAGACCGAGCGGGTGATCAGCACGGCGAGGCCGATGTTGACTGCGGCGATCACGCACTGCACCCAGAAGACTGTCCGGGTCCGCTCGAGGGCGTAGAAGCCGCGCAGCATCAGGTAGTGGCTGGTGAAGAAGACCAGGCCGGGAGCGAACAGTGCGAGGGCGACGGCGAAGTTGCCGAAGGTGTCCTTGGCGGCCGCGTAGCCCCAGATGATGTTGCTGAGGTCGTGGGCGATGAGCGGCAGCAGGAGCGCGACCGGGACGATCAGCGCCAGCGTGGTGCGCAGGGTCGACGCGACGTTCCTGGCCACCCCCGGCAGATCGTCGTCGGCGGCGTGCGCGGAGAGGCGCGGCAGCATCGCGGTCGCGAGCGAGACGGTGGCCACCGAGTGCGGCACCATCATCACCAGAAAGGCGCTGGAGTAGATCGTGTACCCGGTGCCACTCCCAGCGACGGCGCTGGTCGCGGCGTCCGCCGTTCCGCTCGAGGCGAGCCGCACGACCACCGTGTAGGCGATCTGGTTGACGATCACGAACAGGACGGTCCAGACCCCGAGCCGCAGGGTGTGGCCGAGACCGGTGCCGCGGAAGTCGAACCGCGGACGCACCCGGACGCCGGCCCGGCGGAGGTACGGCACCAGGATCAGCAGCTGGGCCACGATGCCCGCCGTGGAGCCCAACCCGAGCAGCCGCTCCTCGCCGGGACTGAACCCGCCGGTCAGCTCGCTGCCCGAGGCGGCGCCGAAGGCGAACAGGTAGACCACCAGGACGCTGACCGCGATCACGTTGTTCGCGATCGGGGCCCACATCATCGGCCCGAAGGTGCCGCGTGCGTTGAGCACCTGCCCGACGAGCACGAACATGCCGTAGAAGAAGACCTGGGGCAGGCAGTACCGCGCGAAGTCGATGACCGACTCGCGCTGCTCGGAAAGCTCGGCGGTGAAGAAGCTGCCGTCGAGGAAGAGCCTCATCAGCAGCGGTGCCGCGATGACCAGCGCTGCCGTGACCACCGTGAGGAAGAGCGCGGCGAGCGTGATCACCCGGTTGGTGTACGCCGCGCCCCCGTCGGCGTCGTTGCGCATGGCGCGGACGAGCTGCGGGACCAGCACGGCGTTGAACACGCCGCCCGCCAGCAGGATGTAGAGCATGTTGGGCACGGTGTTCGCGATCGTGAACACGTCGGCGTGCAGCTCGGTGCCGAGCGCGGCCGCCAGCAGGGCGTTCCGCACGAAGCCGCTGAGCCGGGACACGACGGTCCCGGCAGCCATCACCGCGCTGGAGCCGAGGATCGACGACCCGTTGTCGTCGCTGTTGCTCATTCGGCGAGCTCCGGCGCCGCGGAGCCGCGGCGGGCACGCACCCGACGGACGATCCGGAACCCGACCATCACCAGCAACAACGCCCCTCCGGTTCCCATCACCAGCCAGACCACGAAGCCGACGTTGCTCGTGCGGACGTTGAAGACGACCTCGCTGCCGAGCGGCGCCCCGGACTCCGTCGTGGCCCGCAGCGTCACCGGGTGCACGCCGATCGCCGTGGTCTCCGCACGGAGCCGGACGGGCGTACGCTGCCCCGGCCGGAGGGTGATCGGATCGGACTCCTTGATCGTCAGGTCGTCGCGCTCGGTGACCGCCTCGAGCTTCACCGTCACGGGCTCGTCGAGGTTGTTCACCACGGTGACCGCGATCGGTCCCCTCTCGCTGGACATCATGACGAACGGCGGGCCGTCGATGTCGACCAGCCTCATGGTGCGGCGGATGCGGAGCGTGGTGCCCCGGGCCCGGGTCAACGCGGCCGCTGGACGGCGCCGCGCCGAGTACGACGAGGCGAGCATCGCGGCCTTCGCGACCTCGGGCCGCACGCTCTCGTTGTCGGCAAGCAGCTCGGCGTACACCTGGCCGGTCCTGATGAGCTCCTGGGTGGCGAGCTGGTTGGGGAACGGAACCTGCTTCCGAGTCTGCGACTTCGGGTACTTCGGCGCGGTGTCCACCTGCTCGGGCGGGGCGCCGGCGAGCACCGTGTTCACGTCGACCCGACGGAGCCACGGCACGTCGAGCCCGTCGAAGAAGTCGGCCGCCCGCCAGGACGGTCCCGGGTTCCAGCGCTGCGGCGTGGAGACCACCAGCGGCGGGGCGTCGGGGTCCTCGAGGGCGCGGACCGCAGCCTCCGCGAGGATGCGCTGCCGCAGCGCGACAGGGTGGGTTCGGTCGTCCGGTCCCGGGCCACCGCTGGCCGCCTCGGTGTCGGTGAGCAGCACCTGAGGTCCGCTCGGCCGGCTCAGCGCCGCTCCGCCGAAGTCCGGGAACGCAGCATCCGCGAGGACCACCGGCGTTCCGGGGTCGACCGCTTCCAGGCCACGTGCGGGCAACCTGCCGGTCGGAGGAGCGACCACGGGTGCGTTGGCGATCTCGAGCTCGTTGAGGGTCTGGTCGCTGAGGTTGGCAGCCTGAAGGAGGATCCGGTCGAGCCGGTTGGTGGCCACGGCCGCTACGTCGACGTCGCCGTACGGCAGTGCCAGGACGCTGCTCCGGTTGGCTGACTCGATGAAGGACTCGAGCCACGACTCGGCCTGCTGGGCCTCCGGGCTGGGCTCGACCGGCTCGCCGTCCTCGTCCGTTGCTGGCGTCTCGGGATCCGTGGACGGCGAGGCCGAACCGGTCGCGGCGGGTGCACCCGAGGCCTCGTCGCGGTCGGTGCCGCTGCCGTCGTCGGACGTTCTGAACGGCGGGTTGTCCGCCGCCACCGAACGCACGGCGTCGAGCACTGCAGGGTCGACGATCAGGCTGAGGGGGCCGTCACTCTCGGCGACGAGGCCGGCCAGCTGACCGAGCCGCCCGCCGGACGCGACCAGGCCCTGCCAGCGGGGCAGCCCGAGCAGGGTGCCGTCGGAGTCGCGCATCACTCGTTCACGGAACGGCACGACCAGCGCCACCTCGGCGTCCGGGCCCCGCGGCGTCATCAGCGGGATGAACGAGCGCGCGCGCCCGGCCGCGAAGCCGTCGCGGACGCCGTCGACTGCGCCGAGCACGTGCACGCCGATCCAGTAGGCGCCCGGCTCCCCGCTGATCTCCAGGCTCTTCCGCGGCACGGAGACGGAGTACGACGTCGACTCGCCGGGTTCGAGGTCACCGACCTCGTCGAAGAGCCCGTCGCTCGTGAGCCGGCCGCCGACCTCGACGGCCGGGTCCGTTTCGGCGGCGGCGGCGAGCTCGTCAGCCGCGGTGATCGGTTCCGAGGAGGTGAAGAGGTACGCCTGGATGTCGGTCCACGTGTCCTCGGAGGTGTTGGTCACCTCACCTGTGACCGTGATGCGTCCGCGCCGCGGCAGCACCGACGGCGTCATCGACTCGAGGCTGACGGTCAACGCCTGCTCGACGTCGTCGGGCGCGGCCACAGCCGCGGGTGCGATGGGGACCAGGACCGCGGCGAGAGCAGTCGGGATGACCGCGGCTAGGCATGCGGCACTGCGCGCCATCGCGGGTCGGGTCACACCGCAAGGCTAACGACCCGATCGGCTGGCATAGAGTTGCCTCCCGTGTCCGACCACCCCGAATCGCCCGAGCCGCAGCTCGGCATGAACGAGATGCAGCAGCGCGCGCTCGCTGAGCTGCACCGTCTGGCACCGGTGATCGACGAGCTGGGGGCACGCTTCGCCGACGCAGGCGAGCAGATCGCCCTGGTGGGCGGTCCGGTGCGCGACGTGATGCTGGGCCGCCTGCACAACGACCTCGACTTCACGACGTCGGCGCGGCCCGAGGTCACCGAGCGCCTGTTGAAGGGCTGGGCCGACGCGATCTGGGACATGGGTCGCGCGTTCGGCACGATCGGCTGCCGCAAGGGCCCGTGGCAGATCGAGATCACGACGTACCGCTCGGAGAGCTACAACGGCGACTCCCGCAAGCCCGACGTCGACTTCGGCGACAGCCTCACCGGCGACCTCGGCCGTCGCGACTTCAGCGTGAACGCGATGGCGGTGTCCCTGCCGGGCAACGCGTTCGAGGATCCCTTCGGCGGCGTGGTCGACCTGGCGCACGGTCTGTTGCGGACGCCGGGCCGTCCCGAGGACTCGTTCTCCGACGACCCGTTGCGGATGATGCGCGCGGCACGTTTCGCCTCGCAGCTCGGCTTCGGCGTCGCGCCCGAGGTCGTGGCGGCGATGAAGGAGATGGCCGGCCGGATCGAGATCGTCTCCGCCGAGCGGGTCCGCGACGAGCTGGTGAAGCTGGTGTGCGGCACGTACCCGCGCCGCGGACTTGCGCTGATGGTGGAGACCGGGCTGGCCGAGCACGTCCTGCCCGAGCTGCCGGCGCTCGCCCTGGAGCGCGACGAGCACCACCGGCACAAGGACGTCTACGAGCACACGCTCACGGTGCTCGAGCAGAGCATCGACCTCGAGGAGCGCCTCGGCGGCGGGCCCGACTTCGTCTCCCGGTTCGCCGCGCTGATGCACGACGTGGGCAAGCCGCGCACCCGCCGGTTCGCCGACGACGGCACCGTCACGTTCCACCACCACGACGTGGTCGGCGCGAAGATCACCCGCAAGCGGATGAAGGCGTTGCGCTTCTCCAACGACGAGATCGACGCCGTGACCCAGCTCGTCGAGCTGCACCTCCGCTTCCACGGGTACGGCTCGGGCGAGTGGACCGACTCCGCCGTACGACGCTACGTCCGCGACGCCGGCGACCAGCTCGACCGGCTGCACGTGCTGACCCGGGCCGACTGCACCACGCGCAACAAGCGCAAGGCCGACCGGCTCCGCCGTACGTACGACGACCTCGAGGAGCGGATCGCCCGGCTCGCCGAGCAGGAGGAGCTCCAGTCGATCCGGCCCGACCTCGACGGCAACGAGATCATGGAGATCCTCGGGCTGCCGCCCGGCCGCGACGTCGGGATGGCGTACAAGCACCTGCTCGAGCTGCGGATGGACAACGGGCCGATGAGCCACGACGAAGCGAAGGCCGCGTTGCTCGAGTGGTGGGCCGAACGCTCCTCCTGACCCTAGGCTGCCCGCATGAAGAGTGAGCTTTTCGACCAGACCAACCTCGAGGTCCAGAGCGGCCAGCGTTTCGGCCTCCAGAACAACCAGATGCTGCGCGTCTCGCTCGGCGACGACGTTCTCGCCGTCAAGGGCGCGATGGTGGCGTTCCAGGGGCAGGTCCGCTTCGACCACGAGAAGGCCGGCAGCATCGGCAAGCTGCTGAAGAAGATGGTCACCAGCGAGGACATGCCGCTGATGCGCGTCAGCGGCCAGGGCGAGGTCTTCTTCGCCAACGAGGGCGGCTACGTCTACCTCGTCGAGCTGGACGGCGTGGACGGCATCTCGGTCAACGGGCGCAACCTGCTGGCTTTCGACGCCTCCCTCAGCTGGGACATCAACCGGGTCAAGGGCGCGGGCATGATGGCCGGCGGCCTGTTCAACACCACGGTCTCCGGCACCGGTACGGCGGCCCTGTGCACGGTCGGGAAGCCGGTCGTCCTCGACTGCTCGCAGCAGCCGACGTACGTCGACGTGCAGGCGGCCGTCGCCTGGTCGGCGAACCTGACCCCGAACGTCGTCTCCAGCATGAACTTCAAGTCGCTGATCCGCGGCGGCTCGGGCGAGGCGTTCCAGTACGCGTTCCACGGCCCGGGTTTTGTCGTTGTCCAGCCTTACGAGTTCGTCCCGCCGCAGAACAGCGGCTCCAGCGGCGGCGGCGGGATCAGCGACCTGTTCAGCTAGCGGGGTCGCGCACCACCTTGAACTGGAACTTGGCCGTCCCCAGCGCGCCCATCACCCGCAGCCAGAGCGGCAGCAGCAGCTCGGCGCCGCGGGCGGTGCTGAGGTCGCCGAGGTCGAACACGTCGGTGTGACCGAGCTCGGTCAGCAGTCCGCTGACCGTGGCCTTCGCGTCGGCGTCGTCGCCGGAGACGAACACGGTGTGGTCGCCGCCGGCCAGCTGGCCCGGGTGCACCATCAGGTCAGCGTTCATCGTGTTCAGCGTCTTCACGACCCGGGCGTCCGGGAACGCTCGCTGGATCTGCTCGGCCAGCGAGTCGGTGTCCTTCACGAAGAGTGAGGGCGGGAAGCCGGCCGAGAAGTCGAGTGGGTTCGACACGTCGACGAGTACCTTCCCCGCGAGGTTCGGTGCGGTGGCGAGGGCGAGCACGTCGAGGCTCGCGCCTCCGCTCGTCGCGTTCACGACGACGTCGGCCGAGGCGGCTGCGTCGGCGAAGGTCGCCAGCTCGACGCCCTCGACCTCGAGGTGGTCCGGACGGCTGCGGGTGGCTCCGGGGTCCCGGGTGCCCAGGGCCACGGTGTGGCCGAGCTCGGTGAGCCGTGCGGCGATCGCCTGCCCGACGGTGCCGGTGCCGAGGACTGCGATGTTCATGGCTGCCTCCGAGACTCGTTTCTCACAGGCTCGCCGATCGGGGGCCGCGGGCGCTAGAGCGGCAGGTCGACCCGTTGCCCACGGGTGGCGTGGGCATAGGCGGCGGCCGTGACGAGGTAGCCGACGGAGATGGCCGCCAGGACGGCGTAGGACTTGCCCGAGACGGGGAGCACGAGAGCCGCCGTGCCGGCCGCGGCGACGAAGGCGACGTTGAAGATCACGTCGTACAGCGCGAACACGCGGCCCCGGAAAGCGTCGTCGACGTGCGCCTGCACCAAGGTGTCGACGCTGATCTTGATCCCCTGGGAGGCCAGCCCCAGGAAGAAGGCGGCGACCAGAAGGGCTGGCTGGGTGTACAGGGCACCCGGGAACGCCTGGGTCACTGCCGCACTGACGAGCAGGATCAGGATCCAGGTCCGCAGCGGGATCGAGTCGGTGACGACGGGTGTCACCACGGCCGCGGTCAGGAACCCCAGGCCGCTGACCAGGATGGCGATCGACAGGTCGTTCAGCGCGGCCGAGGCCTCGGACGCGGTGTGGAAGTAGTTGCGGTAGAGGAGGATCAACGACACCGTCGAGATCCCGTAGAAGAACCGGTGCGCGCCGATGGCGGCCAGTCCGTACGCGGCGGCTCGCCTCTCGTTGAGGTGCTGCAGGCCGGCCACCAGCCCCTGCGCCACGTGCCGGGCCGCCTCGCGGACCGCCGGCCGGGCGGGGTCGAAGTCGGGGCCGAGCAGCGCCCGGGGGATGCGCAATGCGAGCAGTCCGGCGACCCCGTACAGAGCCGCGGCCGTGGCCAGCACCCCCACATCGCCGTCGATGCCGAGCTCGGACCACACCCACCGTGCCCCGGTGCCCGCGCCGAGGCCGGCCAGGAAAGCCATCGTGCCCGCGGTCGGGGTGACGGCGTTCGCGGTGACCAGATCCTCAGGGATCACGACGTGCGGGAGGGCGGCCGAGAGCCCGGCCAGCAGGAACCGGTTGACCGACAGGCAGGCCAGGATCAGGCCGAAGAGGGCCGGGCCGCGCAGATCGGCGGCCACCCCGATCGCCAGGACGGCGACCAGCCCGACCCGGAGGAAGTTCGACCAGGCCAGCACCTGGCGGCGCGACCACCGGTCGAGGAGGACGCCGACGAAGGGCCCGAGCACGCTGAACGGCAGCAGCACGACCGCCAAGGCAGCCGCGATCGCCCCCGGAGAGGGCTGCTGCTCAGGCGAGAAGATCACGTACGACGCCAGAGCGACCTGGAACACGCCGTCCGTGAGCTGGCTCGCGACCCGCACCGAGAAGAGTTGTCTGAACCGGCGCCCTCGCAACAGGTGACTTAGGTGGCGGGCCGCTCTCATAGGGGGCATGCTTTCATCCGACCGTCTGATACCGGCAGCCGCGCGCTGCTACGCACCAGGGACGGTCAGAAACAGGGGGAACTACGCATGCTGTCGCACCAGCTTCCGGAGATTCCGGATTCGCTTCGCGAGAATCTTGCCTTCAACCTCGGTGACACCGGAGCAGCGTCCTGGCTCGCGTCGGCGGCCGACCTAGCCACCGATCTGGTCGCACACTGGCGGCTGAGACCGCTGGAGGTGCTCACCGGCGGCTCGATGTCGCTCTGCGTCAAGTGCGAGGACGAGGACGGTCGGCTCGTCGTCCTGAAGGTCCCGGCCAACGTCGAGGCCGGGGCCGACGAGGCCGCGGCGTTGCGCGCCTGGCACGGGAACGGCGCGGCTCGTGTCCTCAACGAGGAGCCCGGCAGTCGCGCGATCCTGATGAACTACCTCGGCGCGGTCGGCGAGGGAGGCTACGGACTGGCGGACATCGTCGACCTTGCTGACCGGCTGCACACCGGGAACCCGGGCAACTACCTGTTCGCGCACGTCGACGACAACCTGATGCGCCGGATCAACTGGGCGGCCGACCGGTTCCGCGACCCGGAGTACCAGTGCCACCTGCGCGACCTCGAGCTCGCCGAGAAGCTGGTCGCCGAGCTCGTCTATGCCGGTGGACGGCACGTCCTGCTCCACGGCGACCTCCAGGCCAAGAACCTGATCCTCTCGGGCACCGAGCTGACGGCCGTCGACCCGCTCCCCGTGATGGGGCCGGCGCTGTTCGACGTGGCCTTCTGGATCGCCAAGACGGTCCACGCCGAGCCCACCCTGACGTACGTCGAGCGGGTGGCAGCGCTGCGACCGGACGTCGACGCCGGGGCGCTGCTGCGCTGGACCTGGGCGCTGGCGGTGCTGGAGCACCGGCCCTACCTCCAACGGGGCTTCCAGCAGCGCCAGGAGTTCATCGACGGGCTCAGGCCTGAGGTGACGGTGTAGTCACGGCCTGAGCCCGTCGATGGGAGTGGGCTTGCTGGGTCAGCGCTCGACGTCGCCGCGGATGAACGCCTCGACGGCCTCGCGACCGAGGTCGTCGGCCATCTGCACCGGCGGGGACTTCATCAGGTACGTCGACGCCGACAGGATCGGTCCGCCGATGCCCCGGTCGAGGGCGATCTTGGCGGCCCGGATCGCGTCGATGATGATGCCGGCGCTGTTCGGGGAGTCCCAGACCTCGAGCTTGTACTCCAGGTTCAGGGGGACGTCGCCGAAGGCGCGACCCTCGAGGCGCACGTACGCCCACTTGCGGTCGTCGAGCCACTGGACGTAGTCCGACGGGCCGATGTGCACGTTGCGCGCGCCCAGGTCGTGACCGATGTTGGAGGTGACGGCCTGGGTCTTGGAGACCTTCTTCGACTCGAGACGGTCGCGCTCGAGCATGTTCTTGAAGTCCATGTTGCCGCCGACGTTGAGCTGGTACGTGCGGTCGAGCACGACGCCGCGGTCCTCGAACAGCTTCGCCATCACGCGGTGGGTGATGGTGGCGCCGACCTGCGACTTGATGTCGTCACCGACGATCGGGACACCGGCGGCCTCGAACTTCGCGGCCCACTCGGGGTCGGACGCGATGAACACCGGGAGCGCGTTGACGAAGCCGACGCCGGCGTCGATGGCGCACTGGGCGTAGAACTTGTCGGCTTCCTCGGAGCCCACCGGCAGGTAGGACACGAGCACGTCGGCCTGCGCCTCCTGGAGCGCTGCGACGACGTCGACAGCCTCGGCGTCGGACTCGTCGATGGTCTCGCGGTAGTACTTGCCGAGACCGTCGTACGTCGGGCCGCGCTGCACGGTGACGCCCAGCGGCGGCACGTCGGCGATCTTGATCGTGTTGTTCTCCGAGTTGCCGATGGCCTCGGAGAGGTCGAAGCCGACCTTCTTCGCGTCGACGTCGAACGCGGCGACGAACTCCACGTCGGAGACGTGGTACTCACCGAACTTGACGTGCATGAGCCCCGGCACGGCAGAGTCGGGATCCGCGTTCCGGTAGTACTCGACACCCTGGATCAGGGATGTGGCGCAGTTGCCAACCCCCACGATTGCTACTCGTACGGAACCCATCAGGCCCACTCCTTTTGCTTTCTACTTCTGCTGTTCGATTGCGTTTGTTTGTGTGCTCGCCTCGCCGTGACGCTCGGCGTTGATCATGTCCGACAGCCATCGGACCTCGCGCTCGACGGATTCCAACCCGTGGCGCTGCAGCTCGGTGGCGTAGCGGTCCATCTGCTCCTGGGTGCGGTGCAGCTGTGACTGGACGCGCTCGAGTCGCTCTTCGAGCCGTGCCCGCCGTCCTTCGAGGATCCGCAGCCGGATCTCCATGTCGGTTCGACTGAAGAAGGCGAAGCGGACGTCGAAGTTGTCGTCCTCCCACGAGGACGGCCCGGCCTCGGCCATCAGTGCGCCGAACCGCTCCTCACCCGCCGGGGTGAGCGCGTAGACGATCCGCTGACGACGCGAGGTGGTCGCCGGATCGGCGGTGACGTCCTCAGCGATCCAGCCGGCCTTGAGCAGCTTCTTCAAGGCGGGGTACAGCGACCCGTAGGACAGCAGGCGGCCCCACCCGAGTACGGCGTTCAGTCGCTTGCGCAGCTCGTAGCCATGCAGCGGGGCCTCGTGCAGGAGCCCGAGCACAGCCAGCTCGAGGGTCTCACCACGACGTGCCATGTGCTCACCCCCTTGCAGGACTTCCGGTGTGCCGGTGGCACCTGCCCGCGGGTGCGGGCGACTATCGCTGCAACCTATCGTACCGATATATCGAGCAGCCGCCACTCTGCTCGAGCCCGCGGCTGGTGCGTAGCCCCAAGGGGGTCGCCCTTACCCTGGTTCGGGGTGACGCTTCACGTGGTGGGCGTCATCTCTGTGAGTCACGTCCCCTCGCGTTCCGGAGAACCCCCTTGAGTGCACAGCAGAAGCCCACTGGATCGTCCGCAGGTCGTCGCGCCGCCCCGCGTTCGGGCAGCGGCAAGGGCGGCGGCGGTGGCGCCGGTCGGCGCGGGACCGGTGGCGGCAAGGGCAAGGGCCGCGGACCGAAGAGGTCACTGCGTCGCCGGATCCTCACCTGGATCGGCCTCACCGCCCTGGTCGGCTTCCTGCTGGGTCTCGCCGCGTTCGCCTACGGGTACGTCGCGACCGACATCCCGGACCCGAACAAGGACTTCCAGACCCAGACCACGATCGTCTACTACGCCAACGGGAAGACCGAGCTCGGCCGGTTCGCGGAGCAGAACCGCACCAGCATCTCGCTGTCCGAGGTGCCGCAGCACGTCCAGGACGCCGTGATCGCGGCCGAGGACCGGACGTTCTACACGAACCAGGGCATCGACCCCAAGGGCATCCTGCGCGCGGCGTTCAGCAACGCGCGCGGCAACGCCACGCAAGGCGCGTCGACGATCACCCAGCAGTACGTGAAGATCTTCTATCTCTCCTCCGACCGGACCATCACCCGCAAGGTCAAGGAGGCGTTCCTCTCCCTGAAGCTGCAGCGCACGCAGTCGAAGAACGAGATCCTCCAGGGCTACCTCAACACCATCTACTTCGGTCGCGGCGCCTACGGCATTCAGGCGGCCGCCCAGGCGTACTTCGACAAGGACGCCAAGGACCTCAACGTGCGCGAGGGTGCGGCGCTCGCCTCGATCCTCAACTCGCCCGGGAACTTCGACCCCGCCACGGGCAAGTCGGCCAAGGAGCGGCTCGAGGGTCGCTACGGCTACGTGCTCGGTGGAATGAAGGAAGAGGGCACCCTCCCGGGGGACGTTGCCGACCAGGCGATGCAGCGACTGCCGAAGTTCCCCAAGCAGACGCAGCAGGACCAGTACGGCGGCCAGCGCGGCCACATGCTGTCGCTGATCAAGAAGCAGCTCATCGCTCGCGGGTTCACCGACAACGAGATCGAGGGCGGCGGGCTCCGGATCACCAGCACGTTCACCCGCAAGGCGATGAACGCCGCGTCGGCCGCGGTCCGGCAGCAGCGACCGAAGGGCGTCAAGAAGCTGCACGTCGCCGTCGCCTCCGTCGACCCCCGTACCGGAGCCCTCCGCGGCATGTACGGCGGCCACGACTACCTCAAGAGCCAGATCAACTGGGCGATGGCCGGCGGCCAGCCGGGCTCGACGTTCAAGGCGTTCGCCCTCGCGGCGGGTATCAAGGACGGCTACTCCCTGAAGAGCACGTTCGAGGGGAACTCGCCGCTGGTGTTCCCGAACGGTGACGACTTCGAGAACCAGGGCGACCAGGACTACGGCTCCCAGGTCGACCTGGTGCGGGCGACCGAGAACTCGATCAACACCGCCTACGTCGACCTCACGGACAAGATGGACGACGGGCCGCAGAAGGTCATCGACACCGCCATCGACATGGGCATCCCGAAGAAGACCTCCGGGCTCGAGCCGTTCACCGGCGTCGCGCTCGGGTCGGCGACCGTGAGCCCGATCGACATGGCGAACGCCTACGGCACGCTCGCCAACAACGGCGTCGCGAAGAACTGGTTCGTGATCGCCAAGGTCACCTCCACCAACGGCGACGAGCTGTACAAGGAGCCGACCAAGACGACCCGCGCACTCGAAGAGGACATCAACTCCGACGTCTCCTACGCGCTGCAGCAGGTCGTGAAGAACGGTTCCGGATCGACGGTCGCGTCTCTGGGCCGCCCGGCCGCCGGCAAGACCGGAACCTCGACCGACGACAAGGGCAACATCGCGTCGTCCTGGTTCGTCGGCTACACCCCGCAGATGTCGACCGCGGTGATGTACGTGCGCGGCGACGGCAACGACCCCCTGAATGGGAACCTCGAGCCGTTCTTCGGTTCGGCCTTCCCCGCGCAGACGTGGCTGGCCACGATGCAGCGGCTGATGGCGGGCGTCCCGGTCGAGTCGTTCCCGCCGCCGGCGTTCGTCGAGGCCACCAACGAGGACCACGTCCCGCTGCCGACGTTCACGCCGAGGCCGTCCCCCACGAAGACGCCGAAGCCGTCGCCGAGCGAGGAGCCCTCGAGCGAGACGCCGACCCCGAGCGAGCCTCCGAGCCCGAGCGAGCCCGCGCCGCCGACGCCCTCGGACGGCTGTGGCCCACTCGGCTGTGCGAGCGAGAGTCCCAGTAGCGGCAACGGCCGAGGTGGGGGAGGCAGGGCCAGTGCGAGTCCGTCGCCGTAGTCGGAACCGTCGATGACCACACCGGTCCGGCCCACGTACGACGATCCCGTCGCGCGCGCGGCCAGCGAGAGCGTCGGTGGGCCGTCCGGCCGCCGCTCCGCAGGGCATCCGTGGTGGACTCCGGTCCGCGTGGTGCTCGCCCTCGCGACGGTCTGCCTGATGCTCGGCATGGTGCAGAAGACGCCGTGCGTGCGGGAGAACTGGACCGGTGAGGAGTTCCGGTACGCCGCACTCTGCTACTCCGACGTCCCCTACCTCTACACGGGTCGCGGCTTCGCTGAGCGCAGCGTTCCGTACAGCAACACCGACGGCCGCTACCAGACCATGGAGTACCCGGTCGTCATCGGCTACTTCGCGTACGGCGCCGCCGTCCTCACCCACGCCGTCAGCGGCTGGCCGGACGTCGAGGCTCGTGCCTCGCTCCCGGCCGAGGACGTGTTCGGGGCCGAGGGTGTGGCCGAGGAGTCGTGGCTCTACTTCCAGGTGACCGCCGTGCTGCTGGCGGCGTTCGGCCTGCTGGCCGCCTGGTTCATGGCCGGCACGCATCGCGGGCGGCCCTGGGACGCCGCGCTCTTCGCCGCGAGCCCGGCGCTGCTCTTCACCGGCCTGGTCAACTGGGACCTGCTGGCGGTCGCCGCCGTCGCCGGGGCGTTCTGGGCATGGTCCCGCGGGCGCCCGGTGCTCAGCGGCGTGATGATCGGGCTCGGCGCCGCCGCCAAGCTCTACCCGCTCTTCCTGCTCGGCGCGCTGCTCGTCGTCTGCCTGCGTCGCCGCCGGCTCCGTGCCTTCTTCGCCGCGACGGGGGCAGCGGTGGCCACCTGGCTGGTCGTGAACCTGCCTCCGCTCCTCTACGGCTTCGACGAGTGGAAGCTGTTCTGGAAGTTCAACGGCGAGCGCGGTGCCGACCTCGGGTCGCTGTGGCTGGTCTGGCAGGACTCCGGCCACCCGATCAGCGCGGGCGGCATCAACGCCGCGTCGTGGATCTGGTTCGGCGCCGTGTGCGTCGCGGTGCTCACGCTCGGGCTGCTGGCGCCGCGGACTCCGCGGATCCCGCAGCTGGCGCTGCTGATCGTCGCGGGCTTCCTGCTGGTCAACAAGGTGTACTCCCCGCAGTACGTCCTCTGGCTGCTCCCGCTCGCGGTGCTGGCGCGGCCGCGCTGGCGCGACATGCTGATCTGGCAGGCGGCGGAGCTCTACTACTTCGTCGCGATCTGGTTCTACCTCGGCGGGTTCACCGCGTCCGCGGCCAGCGGCGAGGGCGACCACGCCTACTGGTGGGCGATCGCCGTCCGGGTGGCAGGCGAGCTCTGGCTGGTGGGGATGGTCGTGCGCGACATCCTCCAGCCCTGGCACGACCCGGTGCGCGCGGACGGCATCACCGACGACCCGATGGAGCCGGCCGAGGTCAGCTGATCTCGATCCGGTCGAACGTCGAGGTGGTGTACCGGACCCGTACGTCGATCTCGTCGCCGACCGAGGGCACCTGCGCTCCCGCCGGGAGGAACAGCATCGAGGCCTGCATGTGCGGGGGCTCCGCGAAGAGCCGCTGCTTGCGCCCGACCGTGAACGGAGACCGCACGAACCCGGCCGCGTCCAGGCCGCCCTTCGCCACGCGAGCCGCCCGATCGCGGAGCGTCGCCCCACCAGTGGGCGCTTCGAGCCCGATGCCGTGGGCGGTGCCGCCCGACACGATCAGGATGTGACCCGACTTGGGGGCCACGCGGCTGCGGTAGCCGAAGACGTCGCCTCGGTCCACGGCGTGCACGTCCAGCACCGTGGCGCGCACCTGCAGGGCGCCCCGGTCGCCCAGCCAGAGCCGGGTGCCGACCCGCGGGCGGAACTCGAACTCGGGGTAGCGGCCGCTCAGCGTGCTCAGCTCGGTGTCGCTGAGATGCGACACGTAGACGCGCTTCGTGGGGAGCCCGGCGGAGATGATGTCGGTCATCAGCCGGTCGACCTCGGTGAGGTGGGATCCCTGGGAGATCGGCAGGTGGACGGCGATCCCCTCGACCTGGATGCCTGAGGAGTCCGCAGCCAGGGCGGCCACCCGAAGCTCACGCGCGGTGAACCCGTGCCGTCGCATCGAGGTCATCCGCTCCAGGACGACGCGTGGGCTGTCGTCACGGGTGGCCAGCTCGCGCAGGTCTGCCAGCCGTCCGACGGTGTGGACCACGTGGTCGCCATAGACGGTCGCCCGCTCGAACGGACGCCAAGGCGTGAGCACCATGACCGATCCGGAGAAGGCCTCCGTGGCTGCGACGACCTCGCTGTAGGTGCCCACGGCGACCGTGTCGACTCCGAGCCAGGTCGCCAGCTCGGCCAGGCGGGGCACGCCGAAGCCGTAGCCGTTCCCCTTCAGCACCGGGACGAGGCCCGGGTGGGAGTCGCGCACCGACTTCATGTGCGACCGCCACCGGTCCCCGTCGACGTACAGCGTCAGCGACATGTCCCCACCCCTCTCAGCGCCGGGCCATGTACACGGAGAACGCCTTGTAGAGCAGGGCGTTCAGCGGAAGGTCCCACTCGCCGGCGTACTCGACGGCCTCGCCGCCGGTGCCGACCTTGAACTGGATCAACCCGACGTGTGAGTCGTCAGGGTCGAGCGTGTCGGTGATGCCGCGCAGGTCGTAGGTGTCGGCCTCGGCCGAGAGCGAAGCCTGGATCATCGCCCACTGCGCGGCGTTGGAGCCGCGGACGTCGCGCTTCTCGGTGGACGAAGCGCCGTAGGAGTACCAGGTGTGGCCGCCGACCCGCACCCAGATGGTGGCCGCGACGAGGTCGCCCTCGTGGCGGGCGAGGAACAGCTTGATCCGGTCGGGCTCCTCCGACAGCAGCTCGCGGAACATGGTCTGGAAGTAGGCGAGCGGCCGCGGCGTGAAGCCGTCGCGCTCCGCGGTGTGGACGTAGAGGTCGTGGAACGACTTGAGGTCGTCCTCGCTGCCCTCGGTGACCTCGACGCCGGCCTTGGTGGCCTTCTTGATGTTGCGGCGCCACTGCTGGTTCATCCCCTTGAGGACGTCGTCCTCGGAGCGCATCTCGCCGGCCTGCTCACCGTCGCGGTGCCGGAGCGGGATCTGGAAGTTGAACCGCGGCTGGCCGGCGGCGAAGCCACCCTCGGCGCCCTGCAGCAACCAGCCGAGCTCACGCAGCTGCGAGACCACCCGGGCGCCGTGCTGGCTGCGCTCGGTCGGGGCGACGTCGGCGAGCCGCTGCACCGCCTCGTCGGCGACGCCCTTCTTCACGGCGTCGGCGGCCCAGCGGTTGGTGATGACCGGCGGCCCCATCCGGACGCCGAACGCGCCGGACTGGCGGAGGTGCTGGGTCATCGGGGCGAGCCACGCGGAGAGGTCGTCGGACGACCAGTCGATGACCGGCCCCTCGGGGAGGTACGCGAGGTACTTCTTGACCTTCGGGAGCTGGCGGTACAGCACCAGCGCCACCCCGACCAGCTCGGGAGCGCCGCCGTCCGCGCTGGTGAACCAGCCGATCGACTCGCGTCGCCACTCGCTCTTGACCGCACCCCAGGCGGGTGTCTGCAGGAAGCTGGCGGAGCGCTGGGTGCGGAGGAAGTCCAGGTGGTCGGCGGGGGAGATCGTGCGGACAGCGAGAGCGGGGGAGGTCACGGGGCTGAGCCTACCGGTGGGTCACTCCGCGGCCGGGCCCTCCACGTGCTCACGCAGCCAGGCGAAGTCGGCGCGGTGCTCGTCGGGCCCGCCGGGGGTCTCGCACACCACGGGCGCCCCCGCGGAACGGATCACCTCCGCCAGGTCGTCGGCGTCGATCATCCCGGCGCCGAAGTTCGTGTGACGGTCGGCGCCGGAGTCGAAGGCGTCGCGGCTGTCGTTGGCGTGCACCAGGTCGATTCGGCCGGTGATGGCCCGGAGGTCGTCGACGACGGTGGCGAGGCTGTTGCCGCCGGCATGCGCGTGGCAGGTGTCGAGGCAGAAGCCGACCCTCTCGAACCCCTCGGCCGCCGAGATCGCGTCCCAGACCCGGCCGATCCGGTCGAGGTGGCGGGTCATCGCGTTGTCGCCGCCCGCAGTGTTCTCGATCAGCAGTGGGACCTTGAGGTCGGTGGCCTCGACGGCCTTGCGCCAGTTGTCGAAGCCCTTCTCGGGGCTGTCGGTCTTGTTCACGTGGCCGCCGTGGACGATCAGTCCCTTGGCGCCGATCTCAGCAGCCGCGTCGACGTGCTGCTGCAGCAGCTTGCGGCTCGGGATCCGGATCCGGTTGTTCGTGGTGGCGACGTTGATGATGTACGGCGCGTGCACGTACAGGTCGATGCCGGCCGACTCGGCCGCCGCACGAAGTGCCTCGGCGCCGCCGGCGTACTGGACCTCGGGACCCTTGTAGCCCTGCGGGTCACCGAGGAAGAACTGCACCAGGTCCGCTCCTCGGGCCTTCGCCTCGGCGACCGGGTCGGTCTGGTCGACATGTGCACCGATCTTCAGCTCAGCCATGCGGTCAGCCTAGGTGCGCTGGCTAGGCTGGCGGCATGCGCCTGGAACGAACCGTCACGACGACCGCTCCGATCGACTCAGTCTTCGCCTACCTCTCGGACTTCACCAGTACCAACGACTGGGACCCGGGCACGGTGAAGACCACCCTGATCTCCGGGGACGGCGGGGTGGGGACCGACTACCGGAACATCTCCAAGTTCGCCGGTCGCGAGACCGAGCTGACGTACACCGTCATCGAGCTCGAGCCGGGTCGCAAGATCGTCCTGCGGGGGGAGAACAAGACGGTGACCGCGATCGACACGATGACGTTCACGTCGACCCCGAACGGCACCGAGGTGGAGTACTCCGCCGACTTCACGTTCTACTTCGCCAACCGGCTGGTCGGGCTGCTCTTCGCCCCGGCCTTCAAGAAGCTCGGCGACGAGGCTGAGGAAGGCATGACCAAGGCCCTCGAGCGCCTCTGAGCGCGCGATCCGGCGCGGCGTCCCCGCCTGTGGACGACGATTTCCCCGCTCAGCGGCGGCGCTGGTAACCTGGGAGCGTCGATCGGCTCGACTCCAGGACATGACTGGACGTCGGGCCGTTGACACGTCGCCCGGTTGTAGCGCTCTCGCGTGGGACCGGCCGGCGTACGCAAGCCCTCCTGCCACGGAAATGCTGTGGCCGTTTGAGTCCGAAGGAGGTGGAGACCGCTTTGCGTGCCTACGAAGTGATGGTCATCCTCGACCCCGATCTGGAAGAGCGCACTGTTGCGCCTTCGCTCGACACTTACCTGAACGTCGTCCGTCAGGACGGCGGCTCGGTGGAGAAGGTCGACGTCTGGGGACGTCGTCGTCTCGCGTACGAGATCGACAAGAAGGCTGAAGGCATCTACGCCGTCATCGAACTGCAGGCCGAGCCGGCCACGGTGAAGGAGCTCGATCGTCAGCTTGGGCTGAATGAGTCGGTGCTTCGCACTAAGGTCCTTCGTCCCGACGTTCACTGATCCAACTCACGTTCAGAACATCGGTATCCGACCGATTCCCCCGGTCACCCCAGCTGACTAGCTACCCGAGACTGGAGGCCTGACATGGCAGGCGAAACCCCGATCACCGTCATCGGCAACTTGACCGCTGACCCCGAGCTCCGCTTCACCCCGTCGGGTGCGGCCGTGGCCAACTTCACCGTTGCCTCCACGCCGCGCACGTTCGACAAGCAGAGCAACGAGTGGAAGGACGGCGAAGCGCTGTTCCTCAACTGCTCGGTGTGGCGTCAGGCGGCCGAGAACGCCGCCGAGTCGCTGCAGCGGGGCATGCGCGTCATCGTGTCCGGCCGTCTGAAGGCGCGTTCCTACGAAACCCGCGAGGGTGAGAAGCGCACCGTCTTCGAGATCGACGTCGAGGAGGTCGGCCCGAGCCTCAAGTACGCCACGGCGAAGGTCACCAAGACGACCCGGTCTGGCGGCCAGGGTGGTGGCGGCGGGTTCTCCGGCGGCGGCGACGACCCGTGGGCCTCGAGCCCGCAGGGCGCGTCGGCTCCGGCCGGCGGCCAGTCCGGCTGGGGCGGTCAGCAGGGTGGCCAGCAGGGCGGCGGATCGTTCGGCGGCGGACAGCAGTCGAACGACCCGTGGAACTCGGGCGGTGCCGGTGGCTCCTCGGAGGAGCCTCCGTTCTGATCTCCGGTGGCTGAGCTCGTCGAGACCGGCCACCCCGGTGGTCGAGCTTGTCGAGACCGGCCCCTCGGTGGTCGAGCTTGTCGAGACCGGCCCCTCGGTGGTCGAGCTTGTCGAGACCACTACAACTTCACAGTCCAATTCACTGACGACCATTCCGGCGAGAGCCGGGCTCTACGAAAGGGAGCACCACAATGGCCAAGCCAGTACTCCGCAAGCCGAAGAAGAAGGTTTGCCAGTTCTGCAAGGAGAAGACGGCGTACGTCGACTACAAGGACACGACGCTTCTCCGCAAGTTCATCTCCGACCGCGGCAAGATCCGCGCCCGTCGGGTGACCGGTAACTGCGTGCAGCACCAGCGCGACGTTGCCACCGCGGTCAAGAACGCCCGCGAGGTCGCACTTCTGCCCTACACGTCCACGGCTCGCTGAGAGGGGGATCGACGACTATGAAGCTCATCCTTACTCAGGAGGTCGGCGGCCTCGGTGCCCCCGGCGACATCGTCGAGGTGAAGGACGGCTACGGCCGCAACTTCCTGATCCCGCGCGGTTTCGCGATCCGTTGGACCAAGGGCGGCGAGCGCACCGTCGAGTCCATCAAGGCGGCTCGTTCGACGCGTGAGGTCCGCGACCTCGACCACGCCAAGGAGGTCAAGGCCAAGCTCGAGGCCACGACCTTCCAGCTGCCGGTTCGTGCCGGCGAGGGCGGCCGCCTCTTCGGCGCCGTCACCGTCAGCGACATCGCCTCGGCGATCACCGGGGCTGGCGCCCAGGTGGACAAGCGCAAGATCATCGTCGGCAACCCGATCAAGTCCCTGGGCGCGCACCAGGTGACCGTGAAGGTGCACGACGAGCTGGACGCGACGGTCAACCTGAACGTCGTCTCCGCCTGATCGAGCAGCACACGCAGAAGGGCCGCCCCCGGTGAGGGGGCGGCCCTTCTTGCTGTTGGTGGAC
The DNA here is from genome assembly GCA_963768905.1 of uncultured Actinomycetota bacterium. GTDB lineage: Bacteria > Actinomycetota > Actinomycetes > Propionibacteriales > Nocardioidaceae > Nocardioides_B. The sequence goes on from CAVYJQ010000005.1 coordinate 1,193,915, forward strand.
GTCGCTGGGTCCGTCAGCCGGTAGCGATGCCCAGGCCCTCGATCACGACCTTCTTCTTCGCCGAGGCGACGACGACCTTGACCGTGCCGCTGCGCGGCGACGCGAAGTTCGCGATAGCGACCGGCCTCCGCTTCTGAGCCTTGGTCGAGGCGAGGTTGACCTTCTTCAGCAGCTTCTTGCCGAGGTAGACCTTGACCACGCCGAAGCCCTTGCCCTTGGAGACGACGAGGGCGATCTTCTTGATCGACGAGGCGCGGGTGGTCAGCTTGGCGCCCTTCTTGCTGGTCGCCGAGTAGCTCTTCAGGAAGTACCCGGTGCCTTTGGCCTTCTTCCACCCCTTCGAGTGGGCGAGCGCCTTGTTGTTCCGCGGCAACGTGAACGAGCGGGTGGCCGGTGTGGCGTCCACGTTGCCGAGCGCGTCGCGTGCTGCGACGCCGAACGTGTGGGTGCCGCTGGCGAAGCCGGTGACGCTTGCCGTCGTACCGTCGCAGACCGTCGTCATCCCGTCGAGGCTGCACTCGAACGAGGTGCCGGGGATGTTCGACTCGTACTCGAAGGACGCCCGCTTGGTCATCACCCAGCCGCTGGGGCCGCTGACGATGTCGGTCTCGGGGCCGGGCACCGGGACCGGGACCGGGATCGGGTTGCCGATCGGGGCGGGTCCGGGGGCGCCCGGGAGTGGGTCGGTGATGGGCGGGACGGGGGGCAGTGGGAGTCCGACATCGATGGCCTGCGCTGGCGCGAGGCTGAACATCAGGGGGGCCAGCACGGCCCCGGTCACGACGATGACAGCCCGGCGTCCCAACGCCCGAGCACGAGAAAATGGTGCGTTGATCAAGTTCCCTCCCCGGAACGAATGCCCCCTTTTGGGCACAAGCGCACATTAAATGTTCCCCGGGACGGCAATCGGAACCCTGAGGGCTCTGTTTTTACTTTGTCTTTACCGACCGATGAGCGGTCATGCCGGTCCGGAAATCGGGCCGTCGGGGGACTCGGCAGCGGCGTGGTGCACGGTGCTCGACGCCCGGAAGAGCAGGTAGACGAGGTAGACGTTGGCGGCGACGACGACGAATGCCAGCGGGTCGCGCAGCACCTCGACCCCGCCCCCGAACACCAGCACAGGACCGACCGCGCCGATCGCGAACGCCCAGCGGAGCACGCGAAACCGTCCCGAGAGGTGGCCGGCGGCCGAAGCCAGGGCTGCGCAGAGTGCGAAGCTGAAGGCCAGTGCCGGGAGGGAGAGTGCCCAACCTCCGCTCTCGTCGAGCGAACGGGCGACGGCGGGCGGGTAGGTCACGGCCGAGACGAGCAGGCTCAGGGCGGCCAGCCCGATCAACCCCGACCCAACGTCGACGACTCGGCGGAGGGGCACAAGCCCTGCGAGGACCATCGCCCAGCCGATCGGATCAGGGACGGCGTCGTACCCGCCGAACGACGCGTCGACCAAGACCAGCACGAAGCCCATCGCGATGCTCTGCAGCGGTGTCACGCGCGAAGCCTACGCGTGGGCATGAGCGCCGGTGACCATCCACTGCGTCCCCCGGGCCCGACGTACGAGCACCAGGCCGCGACCGCCCATGAACGCGATCCCGAACGCCACCCACAGACCGATCAGCCCGTACGGCGCCGGGGTCACGACGACGGCGAGCCACGCGAGCGGGGCGAAGGCGACCAGGACGGCAGCGCCCGCCCACGCCAGGTAGCGGCCATCGCCGGCGCCGATCAGCACACCGTCGAGGACGAACACGACGCCGCTCAACGGTTGGAAGAGCGCGGCCAGCAGCAGCACCGGGACCAGGGCGTCCTGGACAGCCGCGTCGGAAGTGAACAGCGGCCCGAGGAAGGGAGCCAGGAGCGCCAGCAGGGCTCCCGTGACGACACCCGACCAGAGGCCCCAGCGGACCATCCGGTCGGTGGCCACGCGGACCACAGAGACGTCCCCCTCGCCGAGGTAGCGGCCGGTGAGTGCTTGCGCGGCGATCGCGATGGCGTCGAGCGCGAAGGCGAGGAAGGTCCAGAGCGTGATGGCCACCTGGTGGGCGGCCGTGCTCGTGGCGCCGAAGGTCACCGCGCCGTAGGTCATCACCAGGAGGGACGCGCGCAGGGTCAGGGTTCGCAGGATCAAAGCGACGCCGGCGTGGGCGGCCCGACGGACGCCGGGGAGGTCCGGTCGCACCGACGCGCCTTCGCGTCGGGCTGCCACCACGACGACCGCGACGAGCGCCACCGCGGACCCGACCTGGGCAAGGACGGTGCCGATGGCGGCACCGGCGATGCCGAGCCCGAGCCCGTAGACCAGCAGCACGTTGAGGACGACGTTGGCGAGGTTGCCGACCACCGCGACCACGAGCGGGGTGCGGGTGTCCTGGAGCCCGCGCAGGACGCCGGTGCTGGCGAGCATCAGCAGCAGCGGGGTGACGCCGAGGAACGCCCAGCGCAGGTAGGTCGTGGCCTGGTCGGCGACCGCCGTCTCGGCGCCGAAGAGGCCGACGAGGGGCCCGCTGGCGGCCACCCCAATAAGGGTGGTCGGGACGCCGATGAGCACGGCCAGCCAGAGCCCGTCGACGCCTTGGGCCAGCGCGCCGCGGAGGTCGCCGGATCCGACCCTGCGGGCCACCGATGCAGTGGTCCCGTAGGCGAGGAAGATGCAGAGGCCCACGACCGTCTGCAGGATGGCGCCGGCAATGCCCAGGCCCGCGAGCTCGGGGGTGCCGAGGTGACCGATGATCGCGGCGTCGGCGAGCAGGAACAGCGGCTCCGCGACCAGGGCGAGAAACGCCGGTACGGCGAGGCGCAGGATCTCCCGGTTGGTCACCGGCCCAGGGTACGTACTCGGCACGTAATGCCCAATTGCCTGCTGCGGTCATGACCGGACTAGTCACTTCGGGCTGTGTGTAACTAGTCACTTCCTGTGAATACTCGCGACTGACTAGTCCGTGTGGGAGGTCTGGTCGGACTGAACGCCGGGCGCCGTCCAGGTGAACAGATTGCTTTGCGACTTTCTTCGGTCCACAGCCTGGGTACGGCGTTTTCGCAGGTCAGAGGGGGTACGTGCGGCGGTCAACAGTCTGGTTCCACAGCTGTGTAAACAGGCTGTGCACAGAGATGGAGGGGTGGTCCACACGGGTTGGCCGGTTATCCACAGGTGCCTGTGGACGTTCGGCTACCGCTGGGGCTGTCGGGCGTCGTACGGTCAACGCTCGCGCAGGGGGAGACCGGTCGAGCCATCGACCGCGGAGCCTCGTAGGTGCTGGGCCTCCGACCGACCGGAGCGCCGCCGTTTTCTGGGGGCGGGGGGCCGTAACGTCACCGGTAACTGGACGGAAGGGGCACCGTGAGCTCGAGCATCGACTTCTCCCAGGGCACCCGGGCGATGACCTCCGAGGCTCCTTGGGAGCCTCCGTCGGAGCCGACCACGAGCAGTCGCGGGTACGCCGACCGCACTCCGCCGCAGGACAACGACGCCGAGCAGAGCGTCCTCGGGTCGATGCTGCTGTCCAAGGACGCGATCGCCGATGTGATCGAGGTCGTCCGCGCGCACGACTTCTACAAGCCGGCGCACGAGACCGTGTACGACGCGATGATCGACCTCTACGGTCGCGGCGAGCCGGTCGACCCGGTCACCACGGCGGCCGAGCTGCAGAGGCGCGGTGAGCTCGTGCGCATCGGCGGCGCGCCGTACCTGCACACGCTGTCAGCGAGCGTGCCGATCGCGGCCAACGCCGGCTACTACGCCGAGATCGTGCGCGAAAAGGCGATCCTGCGCCGGCTCGTCGACGCCGGCACCCGGATCGCGCAGATGGGGTACGCCGGCGAGGGCCAGGCCGACGAGGTCGTCGATCGCGCACAGGCCGAGGTGTACGGCGTCACCGACCGGCGGGCGTCCGAGGACTACGCCCCGCTGAGCTCGATCATGGAGTCCGCGCTCGACGAGATCGAGGCGATCTCGAACCGGGACGGCGAGATGGTCGGTGTGCCCACCGGCTTCGCCGACCTCGACGAGCTCACCAACGGCCTGCACCCCGGCCAGATGGTCATCATCGCGGCGAGGCCTGCCATGGGTAAGGCTCTGGCGCTCGACACGCCCCTTCCCACTCCCACCGGGTGGACCACGATGGGCGAGGTCCAGGTGGGCGACCAGTTGTACGACGCCGACGGTCGCCCGACCACGGTCGTGAACGCCACCGACGTCATGACAGGACGGCCCTGCTACGAGGTCGAGTTCTCCGACGGCACGGTGATCGTCGCCGACGCCGAGCACCAGTGGCTGACCGAGACCCGCGCGGCGCGCAAGTCGAAGTGGGCTGCTGACAACAACTACAACAGGACCCGCAACCAGCACACTTTCGCCTCCATCGTGACGACGGAGCAGATCGCGGGCACGCTGAACGTGGGTCTGGAGGCTCGGGCCAACCACGCAATTCTCAACGGCAAGCCACTCGAGGGCACTGACGAGCAGGAGCTCGTGATCCCGGCCTACGCTCTCGGCGCATGGCTCGGTGACGGCCACACCGACGGCGCGCGGATCACCTGCGAGACGCCGGAGATCCCGATGTACCTCGAGGCCTGCGGGCTCCTGGTCGAGTCGCGTGGCGGGATGCTCTACTCGATCAAGTTGCCCACCGAGCCGACCGCCGAGCGCGACTGTGAAGTCTGCGGTGCCTCGTTCACTCCGGCGAACGTCAACGTGCGCACGTGCGGGCGATCCTGCGGGGGTCGCAACAAGGGGCGCGGCCTTCGCTTGCCGTGCCCGGACTGCGGTGCGGACTACTCCGGGGGCGTCCGGTGCCAGAGCTGCCGCGATGATCACGGTTCGTTCACCGCCCTGCTGCGCAAGGTCGGTGTCCTCGGGAACAAGCACATCCCGCTGGCCTACCTGCGGGCCAGCGAGTCGACGCGCCGCGAGTTGCTGGCGGGCCTCATGGACACCGACGGCACCGTCGTTCGAGCCGGTGGGTCCCTGCAGTTCGCCGTCACCAACGAGCGGTTGGCGCGGGACGTCTTCGAGCTCGTGTCGAGCCTGGGCTACAAGTGCACGTGGCGCGAGAAGCAGGTGCGTGGTCGCAGCGAGGCGACGTCCACCTGCTTCATCCTGACGTTCTCCACGGTGGATGACGTCTTCAAGCTCATGCGAAAGCAGTTGCTCCACAAGGAGCTTCGCCCGCAGGACACGTCGCGGATCGGGCGGCGCTACATCGTGGATGTGCGTCCGATCCCCTCGGTGCCTGTGCGCTGCGTGGAGGTCGACAACGACGACCACCTGTACCTCGCCGGCAGGTCGATGGTTCCGACCCACAACTCCACCCTGGGGCTCGACATCTGCCGGTCGGCGTCGATCCACCACAACCTGTCGAGCGTGATCTTCTCGCTCGAGATGACGCGCAACGAGATCACGATGCGTCTGCTCTCGGCGGAGGCACGGATCCCCCTGAACCACATGCGCAACGGCCACATGAACGATGACGACTGGGCGAAGCTCGCCCGCAAGATGGGCGAGGTCTCGTCGGCCCCGCTCTTCATCGATGACTCGCCGAACATGACGATGATGGAGATCCGCGCCAAGGCCCGCCGGCTCAAGCAGCGCCACGACCTGCGGCTGATCGTGATCGACTACCTGCAGCTGATGTCGTCGGGGAAGAAGGTCGAGTCGCGCCAGCTCGAGGTCTCGGAGTTCTCGCGGCAGATCAAGCTCCTGGCCAAGGAGCTCGAGGTGCCGATCATCGCGCTCTCGCAGCTGAACCGTGGTGCCGAGCAGCGTGCGGACAAGCGCCCGATGATGTCCGACCTACGTGAGTCCGGTTCGATCGAGCAGGACGCCGACATGGTGATCCTGCTCCACCGCGAGGACGCCTACGAGAAGGAGTCGACGCGGCCGGGTGAGGCGGACGTGATCGTGGCCAAGCACCGTAACGGCCCCACCCGTGACCTGACCGTCGCCTTCCAGGGTCACTACTCCCGCTTCGTCGACATGGCCCACGGGTAGTAGCTGCGTCGTCCGGATAGACCTGACACGGCCGCTTGTCATGTCAGGTTCTCGTGCTTCGAACGTGCTGCGACATGACCGCTCATGCCGATGTGCGAGCGAGGGCGTGTGCGGCTCATATGGTGGCCACATGCCCGTCCCTGATTTCATCCTTCGGCTCCGCCAGAAGATCGGTCACGATCCGCTGTGGCTTCCCGGAGTGACGGCGATCGTGCTCCGACGCGACGAGGTCCTGCTCGTGAAACGCAGCGACAATGGTCAGTGGGCCCCCGTCACGGGCATCGTCGATCCAGGGGAGCATCCTGCAGTCACCGCGATCCGAGAGGTGCGAGAGGAGACCGGCGTCGATGCCGAAGTCGACTCCCTTGTTTGGGTCAACGTGACTCGTCCGGTTGTCCATGCAAGCGGGGACCACGCTGCAATACCTCGACCACACCTTTAAATGCCGGTACGTCGGCGGTGAGGCCCATGTCGCGGACGACGAGTCTGAGGCAGTCGGTTGGTTCCCGATCACGAACCTGCCTGAGATGACGCCCGCCTTGACTGAGCGGATCGTCACGGCACTGCACCACGAGGCTACGACTCGGCTCATCGACTGAATGCACTCAGCTGCCGCATAGCGCGCGACTCGGGCGAGGTGTAGCGCCGGCGTCCGGTAGAAACGGCGGTGTCAGCTCGTCTGAATCGGAAGTAGGAGCGCAATCATGGAGTCTTTGAACGCCGCAGCGCCCGCGGGCTCCAGAGTTTACGTCGACATGGTCGGAGACCTGTTTCATTCGGGCCACGTGCGAGCTTCCTGCGAGAGGCACGGCGCTACGGAGAGTGGCTGATTGTCGGCGTGCTCTCCGACGAGACAGCCGCCTCCACAAGAGGCGTCCCATCACCACCTTGGCCGAACGCATCGCTGTGATCGAGTCGTGCAGATACGTCGACGAGGTAGTCGCCGACTCGCCACACCAGGTAACTCAGGACTTCCTGAACGAGCACAGAATCACGACCGTGGTCCATGGTGATGACCTGAGGCCCGAGGCGGCGGAACTCATCTACGGGTCCGCCGTGACAGCCGGAACCTTCAAGTACGTTCCGCGGACCAGCGACATCTCCACCACACAGTTGATCCAGCGCGTCCTCGACGCGGCCGCCGGAGTGCAGTGACCGGATTTGCCGCGACCCGCGCGCTCGCGTCCGGTCCAACTCGGCAATGGCGTTGCTCATCCGTCCCGTCAAGGGCGCATTGACGCGTCATCTGTATTCGGACGGCGCAGTAGCTGGCCGCGCCGCTCCGCTGGAGATGACAGGACCGCCTGCCTAACGAGCCCGCCATTCGGGCACGATGCCCGTGCGGCCCTCCCAAGAGCCGTGCTCGGAGAGCGGTCGGAACCGGTAGGTCGCGAACTCGTGGTGGAAGTCGCGGCGCTCCCGTTCACGCATCGCCGCGGCGTGTCGGGCTGGTTCGGGGACGTCCGAGCGGCCGTGAACCATCTCCACCATCTGGCGCACGCTGTGCCAGACCGAGAACGTCGAGACCGTCCGCAGCGGGCGGAGACCGGCGACCGCGAGGGTGACGCCTGGGTGGTCCCGCACGAGCCGCTCAACCGGCCTGCCGTGCCGGAGGAAGCGGGGGACCTCGGGGATGCGCATTCGGGCCAGCGTGACGGCCACGACCGGCTCGTCCATGTTCCATTCGCCGGCTCGCGCCGGTAGCCCAGGGAGTGCGGCGATGCTCGACCAGCGGCGCAGGAACTCCAGACGCACGTGCCATCCTCCGGCGATCTCGCGGCCCAGCGCGTCGCGAGCCAGGAACCGGGCGAGGGCCTCCTCGTCGTGCCACTGCGCGAAGACCGCCAACCGGCCCATCTGCAGCCGGTCGGGCGACACCACGGGCGCGCCGAGTCGCATGAGCGAAAGGCACTCGACGTGGTCGAGGCCGGGCACGGTGGTCGGCGACGGCGGACGCACGAGCGCACCTGCCCCGACGCGGCGTGGCACCTCGGCGAGGTGGAAGCTGTGGATCGTCACGACGCACGCTCGAGCTTGTAGTGCAGCCGCACCGCCGACGCACCCCACAGGCGCAGTTGGTGGTCGGTGCGCAGGACGCCGTCGGTGTCGACATACATGTGGAAGGTCTCGTGCAACGGGACCCTCGCCGCGTGCGCGCTGGAGTCGCGCACGACGACGTACGCGCCGTCTTCGCCGAAGCGGCCGCTCGGCGATTCCAGGAGGAGCGCTCCGTCGCCGACGACTGAGGGGCGGAGGAAGACCTGGACGTTGCCCGACTCGAGTGGGAAGGCGACGTGCACGCTCGGGCGGTCGGCGCCTGGGAGAGTCCGCGCGGAGTAGGCGCCGCTGAACGCTAGCCGCCCACTTCCGCGCAGGGTCCGCGTCCACGCCGCTGCGACTTGGATGCCGCGGCTGTCGAGGATCGGCGTGACATGGCTGTCCATCCCGCGTGCGACCTCGAGCGGACGCATCGGCAGGGCGAGCTGCTCGACGCGACGGCCCCAGAGACGCGAGACCAGCTCACCGGCCGGCCAGAACACCGGCGACCAGCCAGTCCACACCTCCATTCGCCACGACGCCGTGCGTTCGTAGAAGTTGCGAACCAGCGGGTGCAGTCGCTGCGCGTCGAATCCTGGACCGTCGAGGGCGGACATCGACGGCAGCAGCCCGGCCTGGGGGTCGTCCGCCCCCAGCGTGCCGCCATGCCGCGCCGCCTCAGCCTCGAGCCACTCGGTGCTCACCCGTGCCGACCGACTCACGGGCGCGTCGAGCCACTGCTCGGCGCCCTCGAGGTCGATCCGTCGACCGGTGCACTGCCAGAACTTCCGGGACCCGAGATCCAGCAGGTTAGGCACGGACGCATTCTGCCTCAGGCGCTGTCGAAGCAGGACGCGGTGGTCGCTAGGACGCCTCTGCTCGCGCCGCGATGTCCTGCAGGTCCTTCGCCATCATCTTCTGGCTGGCCTTCATGCCGAGCCGCCCGAACAGGCGCCACAGCGCCTTGTTCACCAGGTTGGTCTGCCCCTGAAGTGCGGTGAAGGTCATCGCCATCCGCGTGGCATCAGCCGAGGTGGGCGTGAGCGTGAACTCCGTGACGTAGTGGACACCCGATGAGTCGCCTTCGACGACCGTGCGGGTCGGCGCCTCCGCCACGGTGACGTGCATCTGCTCGGTCGCCTCCTTGCCGAACATGCGGCGAGTCTCACGCCACTCGGTGCCCACGCGGTAGGGCCCGTCCGTGAGCATTTCCACTCGCTCCACGCCGCTCAGCGTCTGGTCGGCATGCTCGATGTCCGAGAGCACCCCCCACACCCGGTCAACGCTCGCCTGCACCATCTGCTCGAGCTCGATTCGATGCTCACGCATCCGCCACCATCTCCCTCCGTCGTCAGCAGAGAGACTCTCACGCGGCTGAGGAAAGTGTCGGCGCGTTGTCGTAGCGTCGAGGCGTGGCCGAGATCGGGACGTTCGAGTTCGTGGCGCCGCTGTGGCTGTATCCGGGCGAGGGCGGCTGGCGGTTCGTCACCGTGCCGACCGACGTCGCTGACGAGATCGCCGATCTGACGGCCGGGAACCGGCGCGGGTTCGGCTCCGTCAAGGTCACGGTGACGGTCGGGGGTACGTCGTGGCAGACGTCGGTCTTCCCGGACGGCGCCAAGGGCACGTACGTGCTGCCGATGAAGAAGAGCGTCCGGAACGCCGAAGGGCTCGAGGACGGCGACGACGTACCGGTTCGGCTGGAGCTCAGCGAGCTGTAGCGCGGTACACGACGTGGGGACGCACGCGATGGCCCACCGGGACGGCCGGGTGCTCGAAGGTCGCGTAGCGCTCCATCCCCAGCCGTTCCATCACGGCGATCGAGGGCGCGTTCAGGACCGCCGTCATCGACCAGACCTCCGGCAGCCGCAGCGTCCCGAGGGCGAGGTCGAGTCCGGCGCGGGCCGCCTCTGTCGCGTAGCCGTGGTGCCAGGCTGCGCGGGCCAGACGCCAGCCCACCTCGAGCCCGCCTTCACCCGGCACCCCGGTCGGCATCGGGTTGAGCCCGGTGAAGCCGATGAACTGTCCGCTGTCGCGCACCTCCAGCGCCCAGAGGCCGAAGCCCTGCTCTTCGAAGCGCGCCTCGATCCGGTCGACGAACGCGTCGCTCGCAGCCCGATCGAGCGTCGACGGGAAGTGACGCATCACCTCGGGGTCCGCGTTCAGTGCCGCGAACGGCTCGCGGTCGTCGTCACGCCAGCGGCGCATCAGCAGACGCTCGGTGAGGAGCTCGTCGTACCGTTCGGTCACGGCTGCACTCTAGGCCGGGCCGCCCAGCGGTTGAGTTGAGATACCCCTAGGGGTATCCTTCAGGGGTACTCCAGCACCCACGAGAGGATCAACCCATGTGCCGACAGGTGAACTGCCGCAAGTGCGGGAAGACGACGTGGGCCGGCTGCGGCCAGCACGTCGACCAGGTGATGCGTGGAGTCTCCACGTCACAGCGCTGCACCTGCGACTCGGACGCCCCCTCCGACAGCGGCTCCGGCTTCTGGGGCAAGCTCCTCGGCCGCTAGTCGTCAGCCTCGGGGACGTCGTCCTGAGGGGCGCCGTCCCACTCGTCGAGGACGGCGCGCGCGACGATCATCGGGTGGTCGCTGGTCCGGTTCACGAGCCCGCTGTCGTCGCGGTAGTGGTCGGAGAACGCCACCATGTCGGAACCGAAGATCCAGTCGACGTTCAACGGTGACGGCGGCGGCTGGCAGGAGCCGTCGACGTAGCTTCCGCCGTTCGACGCGACCATCGCCGCATTGCCGGCCAAGGTGCAGAAGGCCGCCTCGCGCTCGTTCAGGTCGCCGGTGATGAAAACCGGGTAGCCGGTCTCGGCCCGCAGCCGTACGGCGAGCGCGGCTTCGCGGGCCATCGCGACCGCTCGCCACCGGGCGTTGTTGCCCCATTGACGAGTGGTCGCCGGGTTGTGGAAGTTCGCGAACCACGCCCGACGACCGGTGACGTTGTGCCGCAGCAGGACGTACGGCATCGGCCGCTCTCGACCTCGGAAGTACGGGATCTGGATCGTGGCGGACTGCTCCAGCGTCCAGGTCGACCTCCGCCAGGCGACCGAGTTCTCGATGCCCCGCACACCCGCCGCCGTACCCGGGTAGGCGGCGAACGAGCCGCCCGCGACCCGGACGAACTCGCGGTACTGGTCGGCCTGCAGCTCCTGGAACCCGACCACGTCCACCGCATGGTGGCTGAGCAGCGTCACGACCTGCCGGATCCGCGTCGGACCCGACGACATCCGGGCCAGCTTCCCTCCGGGCGCGGTGTGGCTGCTGCCGAGCACGTTGAACGAGCTGATCACGAAGTCGGTCGCCGGCGGGGGAACCGGCTTCGGCTTCGGCTTCGGCTTCGGCTTGAAGGTGACCTCGGGGGTTTCCCACCACGGCGGTGGCTCAGCGGGCGGGACGGCGCCCTCCGGGTCGGGGGCCGGCGCCATCTTCGCCGCACGACTCAGCCCGCGAGCCTCGATGGATTCCCGGTCCGAGCCCGGGCTGGCCACGATGCCCAGCGCCACCACCAGGCCCGTGACCACAGCAGCGGTCACGGCCATGCGCAGGGGGCTTGGCATCGGTATCACCGACAAACGGTATCCCGCGTTCCGATCACCCAAACGGGCTTCGGCCCGCTCCGGACATGGCTTCCGCCACACCTCCGACGCGCAATGTGTCCACTGTGGCGCGTGGGGCTTTGACGGCGTCCAGTGGCAGGTGGTCGGATCAGCCGGTGAGACTCCGTCGAAGCGCGCTCGCCGTCCTCGTCCTGCTCGTCACGGCGGGCTGCACCGGTGACGACGGCGAGCAGCCGGAAGACGCGGCCGACGTACTGGCCGAGGCGCTGTCCGCGGGCAAGCTGCGTCCGGTGCGCTTCCTCGACGCGCAGCCCGCCGCCGCGCAGGAGTGGTGGACCACCGCCACGGAGGGGATGCGGGACTCCACGACCGAGGTAACGGTCGTCGAGGTGACCGAGGGGGAGTCGGACGACACCGCCACCGCGGATCTCCAGTACACCTGGACGCTCGCCGGGACGGAGCAGACCTGGCGGCACGAAGCCCGGGCTCGGCTGGAGCGTGGGGACGACGACCTCTGGCGGGTGCGGCTCGAGCCCGGCCTGCTGGGGTTGACCGGCAAGCAACGGCTCGACCTCGACACCGAGCAGCCGCGCCGTGCCGCAATCCTCGGCGCCGACAGCAAGAAGATCGTCGTCGAGCGACCTGTGCTGCGCTTCGGCATCGACAAGACGAGGGTCGGTGCGGCCGGCCAGCCTGAGGCGGCGCGGACACTCGCCCGCATCGTCGACGTGGACGCCGCCGACCTCGCCTCCCGGGTGAAGGCGGCAGCCCCCAAGGCGTTCGTCGAGGCGATCGTGCTGCGCGAAGCGGACGCCGTGCAGGCGGTGGCCTCGATCGGCGCCATCGAGGGCGCCGTGGCCCTCGAGGACACCCTGCCGCTCGCGCCGACGCGCGACTTCGCGCGACCGCTGCTGGGCACGGTCGGCGACGTCACCGCCGAGCTGATCGAGAAGTCCGACGGCTCTTACGAGATCGGCGACCAGGCCGGGCTCAGTGGGCTGCAGAGCCGGTACGAGGAGCAGCTTCGTGGCACGCCTGGGCTGATCGTCCAGGCCGTTGCGGGCGCGAAGAAGCAGCGGCTCTACCGCGTACCGGCCACCCCGGGCGAGCCGCTACGCACCACCCTGGACCTGAGCCTGCAGGCGAAGGCCGAGCAGGTGCTCGCGGGAGTGGGTCCGGCCAGCGCGATCGTCGCGCTCCAGGCCTCGACCGGCGACATCCTGGCCGCCGCGAGCGGTGCCGGTTCGGGCGGGTACTCCACCGCGACGGTCGGGCAGTACGCCCCGGGGTCGACGTTCAAGATCGTCAGCAGCCTGGCCCTGCTGCGCGAGGGGCTGACCCCGACCGGCACGGTCACCTGCCCGGCCACCACCGTTGTCGACGGCAAGACGTTCAAGAACTACGACGACTACCCGTCGAACCGGCTCGGCCGGATCACCCTCCGCGCTGCGGTGGCGAACTCGTGCAACACCGCGTTCATCACCCAGCGGGGACGGGTGGACGACCTCGCCCAGGCCGGCGCGGCGCTCGGCATCGGGGTGGACCACGACCTCGGGTTCCCGTCGTACTTCGGGTCGGTGCCCGGGCCGACGTCCGCCACCGGCGACGCGGCGGCGCTGATCGGGCAGGGCGAGGTGCTCGCGTCGCCGATGACGATGGCGGCCGTGATCGGCTCGGTCGCGAGCGGTTCCACGGTCGTGCCGCGCCTGCTCCCGGAGTACGAGACCGAGAAGGCCGACGTCTCGCAGCCGTTGACCAGGGCGGAGGCCACCAAGCTCCGGGGCATGCTGCGGGCGGTGGTCACCGAGGGCAGCGGCGCGGGGCTGGCCGACGTCCCCGGCCCTCCGGTGATCGCCAAGACCGGCACGGCCGAGTTCGGCGACGCCGACAAGCTCCGTACCCACGCGTGGATGGTCGCGGCGCAGGGTGACCTCGCGGTCGCCGTGTTCGTCGAGATCGGCGAGTCGGGCTCCCGGACCGCGGGACCCTTGCTGGAGGAGTTCCTGCGCAGCGCCCGCGGCGCGGTCGGCGGGGGAGGAGTGTCATGACGGAACCGTCCGAACGTCCCGAGGAGCGCAATGTCCTGGGCGGCACGCTCGAACCGTGCGGAACCGACCCGGTCACCGGCTTCTACCGCGACGGATGCTGCAGCACCGGGCCCGAGGACGTCGGCAGCCACACGGTCTGCGCGGTCGTGACCGCCGAGTTCCTGGACCATCAGAGGCAGGTCGGCAACGACCTCAGCACTCCGCGCCCGGAATGGAGGTTCCCGGGACTCCAGCCGGGCGACCGCTGGTGCGTCGTCGCGGTGCGCTGGCTGCAGGCCTACCAGGACGGCGTCGCCGCTCCCGTCGTACTCGCCGCCACGAACGAACGGGCGCTCGACGTGATCCCGCGCGAGCTGCTCGAGGAGCACGCGGTCGACGTGCCGCCGGACCCAGGCTCGTTGGTCTGAGTACGCGGGCCTAGCCAGCTTGGGTATGTCGGCCCTGGTCCGGGGTCTCCGGCCGCGACACTCTTGACTCATGACCACTGAGACAAGATCCCGCGCCGTCGTCTCCGCCCTCGTCGGCGCCGGGCTCATCGAAGCATCACGACACGACGAGGCGGACACGGTCGTGCGCGACGTTCTCGACCACAACCGATCGGCCGCAGCCGCGCCGCTGCGCCGTCGGATGGCTGAGATCGCCGGTTACGTCGGCGGCGCGTTCGTCGTCGGCGCGGCCGCATTGTTCTTCGGCACCACCTGGGACCAGCTCGCGATCGGCGAGCAGTCCGCAATCCTGATCGGTATCGCCGTCCTGCTTGCGGGCGCGGCCGTCGGCCTCGTCATGGGAGCCGGGTCTCCTGCCGCCCTCCGGGCGCCGGAGGAGTCGATCCGACTGCGACTGACGTCGGTGCTGCTCACGGGCGCGGCTGCAAGTGCGGCCTTCGGAGTCGGGGTCCTGGTGGGCGACGCGATCGCCAACGAAGGACTGTCGGTGATGATGACCGCGCTGCTGGCCTTCGTCCTGATGATCGGCGGGTACCGGATCGCCCCGACCACCGCCGGCCAGGTGGGGGCCGCGATCGCCGCGTTCCTGGCGATCCCGTCGGGGTTGAGCGCTCTGGAGAGCGAATCCAGCAGCTCGGTCCCGCTCGGACTCCTGGTGCTGGCCCTCGGTGCCGCCTGGATCGTGGCCGCCGAGCGCGGGCTGTGGGACGAGGTGCTGTCGGCTCGCGCGATCGGCACCGCGCTGGCCCTGATCGGGGCCCAGATCCCCATCTTCGACACCAACGCCTGGGTCGGCTACGTCGCGACCGCGGCGGTCGGGGCGGTCGCGTTCTGGCTGTACGTCGGAACCCGGGCGTGGCCCTACCTCGCGGCGGGCGTCGTCGCGCTGACGCTGGCCGTTCCGCAGGCGCTCAACGACTGGGCCGGTGGATCACTCGGTGCGGCCGGCATCCTGCTGGCCACCGGCGTGACGCTCCTGGTCGCGGCACTGCTCGGACTGCGCCTGCACCACGAAGGACGGCACGACCACGCGATGCCGGCGCACTGAGCGGGGACGTCGGACGGCGCAGCAGTTGAAGAAGGGGCGGCCCAGGTGGGCCGCCCCTTCGTCGTACTCATCTCAGCTGCGGTGGATCACCCGATCACGGCTGGCTGTTGATCCGGTCCAGAGCGGTCGGGACGTACGGCCGGTTGGCGGCAAGGTGCGCCGCCAGGCTGTCGATGTCGAGCCCGCCGAAGTACCGGTTGGTCCCCGCGGCCAGCGTCGAGAACCCGTCGCCACCGTCGGCGAGGAACGAGTTCACCGCGACCCGGTACGTCGCGTTCGGGTCGAGTGCGGTGTCGACCGTTCCGTCGCGGTCGGTGTCGACCATGATGTCGCCGACGATCGCGTCCACGTCGGTAGCGGCCGCGTCCGACGTGTCCCAGGTGTACTGCAGGCCGGACACCTGGAGCACCTTGAAGCCACCCGCGTTCTTGCCGTTCCACTGCTCGTTGAGCACGGCTCGCACCTGGGCGCCGGTGAGATCCATCGACACCACGTAGTTGTTGAACGGCTGCACGTTGAACGCGGCACCGTAGGTCACGTTGCCCGCGGCGTCCTCCACCAGGTCCGCCCGGATGCCGCCGGGGTTCATCAACCCGATCACGGCGGGGGTGCCGCCGGACGGGGTGGCGCTCGGGTCGAGCTTCTGGCTGTCGGCGATGAGGTTGCCGACCTGGGAGTCGCGCCCGTTGGCTTCAACGGTCCTCGATAGGTCGTTCTTCGACTCGGCGGGGGCGATCTGCCCGAGCACCTCGTTGGCGATCGGCGCCACGAGCGCGCTGTAGCGGGCGATCAACGCCGTCACCGGAGCAAACGCGGCGGTGCCGTCGGCGTTGGTCACGATGTGGTTTCGCGCGCTCGAGGCTGAGCGGACGACATCACCGGTGCTGCGGTCCAGCTGGAGGTTGATCTCGGTGACGACACGCCCGTTTGCGAACGCGCTGGTGACCAGGCGGCTCTGCCCGTCCGGGTCCTGGACCGTGCAGATGTACGGCTGGTGGCTGTGCCCGGTGACGACCACGTCGATCGCCGGGTCCAAGAGCTTCGCGATCTCGATGCCCGGCCCCTGGACCGAGGCGCAGCCGCTGATGTTCTTCTGGTCGCCGGGGGCGCCGCCCTCGTGCAACAGCACCACGATCGACTCGACGCCGCGGCGCTGGAGCTTCGGGACCCACCGGTTGGCGGTCTCCACCTCGTCGGAGAACGCGAGGCCCTGGATGCCGGCCTGGGTGACGATGTTGGGGGTGTCCTCCAACGTCATCCCGATGAAGCCGACCTTGACGCCGCCGACCTTCTTCACCGTCACCGCGGGGAGGATCGTCTCCTTGGTCCCTTCGTAGGTCACGTTGGCCGCGAGGTACTTGAAGTCGGCGCCTTCGAACGGGCCGTCCGGGCAGGAGTTCTGGTTGTCGGCGCCGTCACCGTCGTCGAGGCAGCCGCCGTCCTGCATCCGGAGCAGCTCGCGGTAGCCCTCGTCGAACTCGTGGTTGCCGACGGAGGAGATGTCGAGGCCGAGCAGGTTCATCGTCTCGATGGTCGGCTCGTCGTGGAACGCCGCCGAGAGCAGCGGGGTGGCGCCGATCAGGTCGCCCGCCGCGACGGTCAGGGTGCTGGCTCCGCGCGCGGCCGAGGCGTTCCGCAGGTTGTCGAGGTGGGTCGCGAGGTACTCCGCGCCGCCGGCGGCCGTAGCGTCGACCCGGCCGCCCGAGCTCGTCGACGGCACCTTCTCGATCTGGCCGTGGAAGTCGTTGATCGCCAGCAGGTCGAGCAGGACACGTCCGGACTTCTTGGGCTTCTCCTTCGAGGGCTTCGACTGCTGCTGGGCCGGTTTTGCCGAGTCGTCGGCGACGGCTCCGGCGCTGAGGGCGAGCGGCCCGGCGACGAGGCCGAGCCCGAGCGCCGCGGCGACGAGCCGGCCGCGGCTTCTGCTGATGGAGGACACGGGTGGTGGTTCCCTTCGATGGCTGACAGTCAGGCGCACCGAGGAGGCGGCCAAGCGGTGCCCACGCACAGTAGGCGCGATCAGGGCATGTCGTACAGATCGGACTAGTAAAGAAAACGTTGCCTTGCCAGCCTCGGCGCCGCCCTACCCTGGGGCCATGACCGCACCGACCCTCGGGGACCTCACCACGCTGCCCGCGCTCGACCACCCGCACCTGCTCGCACCCTCGGTCGCGAAGGCGCTCGCCGGCTGGGAGCACGCCGGCGAGGTCGGGGTCGTCGAGATCGACCCTGCGCTGGCCGACACGGCGGCGATGTCGGAGGCGTACGGCGTCCCGATGACCGCCAGTGCCAACTGCGTCGTCGTCGCCGGGAAGCGTGCGGGCGACGAGAGGATCGCCGCGTGCGTGGTCCGCGCCGACCTGCGCGCCGACGTGAACAACCTGGTCAAGCGGATGCTCGACGTACGCAAGGCGTCGTTCCACGCGATGGACCGCGCGGTCGAGGAGACCGGGATGGAGTACGGCGGCATCACCCCGCTCGGCCTCCCGGACGGCTGGCGTCTGCTCGTGGATGCGGCATCGGTCGACATCGACGTGGCCGTGATCGGCAGCGGGGTCAGGCGATCCAAGCTGCTGCTGCCCG
Organism: uncultured Actinomycetota bacterium; assembly: GCA_963768905.1. Lineage (GTDB taxonomy): Bacteria > Actinomycetota > Actinomycetes > Propionibacteriales > Nocardioidaceae > Nocardioides_B. The sequence goes on from CAVYJQ010000005.1 coordinate 1,211,631, forward strand.
GCCGACTGCTCGGTGAGCTGCCCGGCGCTGAGGTCGTCGACAACCTCGCGAGCTGAGCCCGGTCAGCGCCGCGCCGTACGCGCAGCCACGGTGAGCGCTCGCTCGGCGGCGGCCTGTGCGGCGTCCCGGTCGGCGGCGACCAGCCCGATCCGGGTGCGCCTGTCGAGCAGGTCGTCGGCGTCCAACGCGCCTTCGTGGGTCGCGCCCCAGACCAGCTCGGCCAGCGTGAAGGGGACGCCGTCGGCGACCGGGGCGAGCAGCTCGTTGGTGGTGAGCCCGGTCAGTGAACGAGCCAGGTCGAGCACCGCGGACGCCTCGGTGCCGTAGCGCCGGACCAGCCGCTCGGGCGCCTCGAGCCGGGCCAACCGGTCACGGGACGCGGCCCCGACCAGCGGCAGGTCGCGGGTGCGGCACCGCCCGGCGGCCAGCGGCCGCTGAGCCACGACCGCGTCGACCGCGTCCTCGGCCATCTGGCGGTACGTCGTGAGCTTGCCGCCGACCACCGTCACCACGCCCGACCGCGAGGTGAGGACGGCATGCTTCCGCGACAGGTCGGCCGTCTCCCCGCCGGCGTCGAGCAGCGGACGCAGCCCGGCGTACGCCCCCACGACGTCCTCGCGGCGCAGCGGCTCGTCGAAGACGGCGGAGATCACGTCGAGCAGGAACCCGATCTCGGTCTCGGACGGCTCGGGGACATCGGGAACGTCGCCGTCGACCGGCTCGTCGGTGAGCCCGACGTAGATCAGCCCGTCCGGCTGGGGCAGCGCGAAGACGAAGCGGCTGGTCTCGCCCGGCACCGGGGCCGCGATGGCGACGGAGAGGCCGGGCAGGCTGGAGGCGCGCAGCACCAGGTGCGTGCCGCGCGAAGGGCGCAGGGTGATCTCGGGGACGAGCTGGTCGGCCCAGACGCCGGTGGCGTTGATGACGGCGCGGGCCCGGATCCGACTAGTGGTGCCGGTGAGCTCGTCGAGAATGTCGGCACCGTTGCCGTCGAGCGAGGTGACCCGCGTGCGGGTGAGGATCGAGGCGCCGTACCCGGCTGCGCTGCGCGCCAGGGCGACGACCAGCCGGGCGTCGTCCTCGAGCTGGCCGTCCCAGGAGAGCAGTCCTCCGCGCAGTCCGGAGGTACGCAGGGTCGGCGCGAGGGCCAGCGTCTCGGTGCGCCCGAGCTTGCGCGGGCGGGGGAGGACCGATCGGGGGCGTTCGAGCGCCCGCCCTCAGCAGGTCGCCCGCGATCAGGCCTGCTCCGGTGGTGACCCCCTGCGTGCGCGACACCATCGGCACGAGCGGGAAGAGCATCGGAAGCGCGCGGGTGAGGTGCGGGGCGGTGCGGGTCATCAGGATGCCGCGCTCGACGGCGCTCTCGTGGGCGACGCCGACCTGGCCGTTGGCGAGGTAGCGGAGGCCTCCGTGCACCAGCTTCGAGCTCCAGCGGGAGGTGCCGAAGGCCAGGTCGTGCGCGTCGACCGCGACGACGTTGAGCCCTCGGGACGCCGCGTCGAGGGCGACGCCCGCACCGGTGACGCCCGAGCCCGACGACGAGCAGGTCGACCGTCCGCCCGCCGGTTGCTGCGTCGAGCTCTGCCGAACGACGCGCGGCGTTGAGCGCAGTGGTCTGGGGGAAGTCGGTCATGGTCGGAGATACCTCTCCACGAGGGTGCGCAGCTCGCCGTCGAGGTCTGCCTCGGTCGGTCCCCCGGTCTGCGGTTCGGTTGCGGTCATGGTCTGGGACGACAGGGCGAAGCCGTGAGCCGCGAGCACCAGCGACCGGGCGAGCAGTCGCGGGTCGCCGGCTCGGATCGACCCGTCGGCCTGGCCCTCGGCCAGCGTCGCCTCGATCAGAGCAAGGATGGCGTCCTGGGTGCGGCCGCGGCGGTTGAGCAGGTAGGGCAGGAGCAGCTCGGGGTCGACGTCGACGATCTTCCCGAACAGCTCGTTGCCACGGAGCGCGGCCACCGTCGCGGCGACGCCACGTGCGAGCCGCTCCAGCGGCGTTGCTCCCTCGACGAGCCCGGCGTCCTCGACGACCGCCGACCACTCGCGGGTCATCAGGTCGGCGAGCAGGGTCTGCATGTCGGGCCAGCGGCGGTAGATGGTCATGCGCGAGACCCCGGCCCGACGAGCGACGTCGGTGAGCGTCGTCCGCTTCCAGCCCACGGCCAGGATCGCCGCCCGGGCGACGTCGAGCAGCTCGTCGTCGGTGGCTACGCGGACCGCGGGGGTGTTACGAAGTGACGCCATGTGTAACACTGTACCGCATGACCGAGAACGCACCTTCCCCGATGCACTGGGCCCGGTGGGGCGATCCCGCCGAGGCGCATCCGCTGCCCGAGGCCGCCCGCGGCCTGGTCGAGATGGCCTTCGGCCCGGCCGCCGAGCAGGCGACCACGCCTCTGGACGAGGTGCGGCTCCCGGAGTCCGGCCTGTCCGAGGAGCTCGTGGCGGGGTTGCGCACGCTCATCGGCACGGAGCACGTCCGGGTCGACCACGAGGCGCGGGTCCGGCACACCCGCGGCAAGTCGACGCCGGACCTGCTGAAGATGCGGCACGGCGACGCCAGCGACGCGCCCGACGCCGTCGTACTGCCCGCCGGCCACGACGAGGTCCTCGCGCTGATCGACTGGTGCGGTCAGCACCGGGTCGCCCTGGTCCCCTTCGGCGGCGGTACGTCGGTCGTGGGCGGGCTGGTCGCGCGGCGCGACGGCTACGCCGGGGTGATCGCAGTCGACCTGCGCCGGTTGAACCGACTCGTCACCGTGGACGCAGAGTCCGGGACCGCCGTCCTCGAGGCCGGACTGCTCGGGCCCGAGGCGGAGGCGCTGCTCGCCGAACACGGACTGACGCTCGGACACTTCCCGCAGTCGTTCGAGTACGCCTCCATCGGCGGCTTCGCGGCCACCCGGTCCAGCGGTCAGGCGTCGTCGGGCTACGGCCGGTTCGACGCGCTGGTGCTCGGCCTGACCGTGGCCACGCCGCTCGGCACCCTCGAGCTCGGTAGCGCGCCCGCGAACGCGGCCGGCCCCGACCTGAGGCAGCTCGTCCTCGGGTCTGAGGGTGCCTTCGGCATCATCACCTCGGTGACCGTGAAGGTGCGCCAGGTGCCCGAGGTCAGGGTCTACGAGACCTGGCGCTTCGCGTCGTTCACCGACGGTGTCGCCGCACTCCGCGACCTCGCCCAGACGGGGAGCTCGCCCACAGTGCTTCGGCTCTCCGACGAGAACGAGACCGCGATCAACCTGGCCAAGCCCGACGATGTGGGTGGCGCGAGCAGCGGCGGCTGCCTGATGGTCACCGGCTACGAGGGCAGCCCGGCCAAAGTCGCCGCCAGCCGTGAGGTGGCCACCCAGCGGCTCACCGCCCTTGGCGGCGAGCACCTCGGGGAGGAAGGCGGCGACGCCTGGTCGAGCGGTCGCTACCACGGTCCGTACCTGCGCGACTCGCTGCTCGACCTCGGCGTGCTCGTCGAGACGTTGGAGACGGCCACGTTCTGGTCGAACCTCCCGGCGCTGTACGCCGGCGTGACGAGCGCCCTCACCGACGCCCTCACGACGGAGGCGGGCGCGCCGCTCGTGCTCTGCCACATCTCGCACGTGTACGAGAACGGCGCATCGCTCTACTTCACGGTGGCTGCGAAGCAGCAGGACGACGGGCTGGACCAGTGGGCCGGCGCGAAGGCTGCTGCCTCGGACGCGATGATCGCGGCCGGCGCCACGATCACCCATCACCACGCGGTCGGCCGGGACCACAAGCCGTGGCTGGCCCAGGAGATCGGGCCGGTCGGCGTGGAGATGTTGCGGGCCGTGAAGGAGCGTCTTGACCCGCATCTGGTGCTGAACCCGGGCATCCTCGTGCCATGAGGTCCTTCCACTGCTTCGTGAACCCGCTGTCCGGCGGGGGTTCCGCTCCCGCGGCGGTGGTTCCGGTTGCCCGGATCCTCCGCGACGCCGGAGCGCGGGTGGAGGTCACCTACAGCCCCGGCCCCGTCGCGTGCGCGCAGATGGCCCGCGAAGCGGTCGCCCGCGGTGACGTGGTGGTCGCCGTCGGCGGCGACGGGATGCTCTCCTCGATCGCTTCGGCCGTCGTCGCCTCCCAGGGCGTGCTCGGCATCGTCCCGTCGGGACGCGGCAACGACTTCGCGCGGATGCTCGGCCACGCCGCCGACCCCGAGACCGTCGGGCACGTGCTGCTCGAGGGTGAGGTGACCGAGGTCGACGTGGTGGACGCCGGCCGCCGGATCGTGCTCGGCAGCGTCTACGCCGGTGTCGACTCGTTGGCGTCGGAGCTGGTGGACAGGGCGCACCGGCTGCCGCGCTTCCTCCAGTACCCGTACGCCGGAGTGCGCTCGGTGCTGGAGTTCACGCCCACGAAGTTCACCCTCGAGGTCGACGGGGAGGAGTTCGTCGAGGAGGCGTACACGGTCGTCGTCGCGAACTCCGGCTACTACGGCGCCGGCATGCACATCGCCCCGACCGCCTCGCTCACTGACGGGCTGCTCGACGTCGTCGTGATCAAGGCCGCCTCGAAGCTGCGCCTGCTGCGGAACATGCCGCGGCTGTACGACGGCTCGCACGTCGACCTCGACGACGTGATCACGCTCCGCGGAAGTCGGGTGTCGTTGATGAGTGCGGCCCCGGTGACGGCGTACGGCGACGGCGAGCGCCTGGCGCCCTTACCTGTGACCGCCACCGTTCGCCCCCGAGCCCTGAAGGTCCTGGTCTGAGTCAGCGCCATGTCGTTCGGCGACGACGACCGTGCGCAGCCGTCCGCGCTTGGCGACGTACTGCGCTCGGTCGGCCAAGGTGAAGAGGTCGGCCGGCGTGACCGATCCGTCGCCGGTCAGCACCGTGGACGCGGCTCCGCAGGAGACGTCGGCCCGATCGACGAGATCCGAGGCCATCTCGCACAGGCCCTGCGCCGCGGCCACCACCAGCTGGGCGTCCTGGCCCGCGATCAGCGCCGTGAACTCGTCTCCGCCGACCCGGGACAGCAGGGTGCCGGGGAACGGGGCGAACTGCCGCTCCAGCGCGCGGGCGACCGACCGGATCAGCTCGTCGCCGGCGGAGTGTCCGAGGGAGTCGTTGACCAGCTTGAGACCGTTGATGTCGACGACGACGACCGTCACCGGCAGATCGGTTCCCGGCGTCACGTCGAAGAGCAGGGCTGCCCGTTCGTCGAGAGCCCGTCGGTTGAGCAGGCCGGTCAGCGGGTCGTGGAAGGCGAGCTGCTCCAGGGTGTCCTCGCGCCTGGCACGCGACACCGCCCCGGACACGATTGCGGCCAGCGCCTCGACGTACGACACGTCGTCCTCGCCGTACGGACGGTCGTTCACGTGCCTGGTGGCATAGATCTCGCCCCAGACTTCGTCGTCCACCATCAAGGGGGCGCCGATGGCCGCCCCCTTCTCGAGCTCGTGCAGCAGCCTGACCTCACGCGGGTCGGCCTCGGGGTCGGTGATGTCGATGACCCAGGTGCTGTTGTCGTCCGCGTAGCGGGTCAGGTTGAAGAAGTCGTCGATCTGGTAGACCTCGTCGGTCGGCCATCGCTCCTCGGTCGGGCCGAGCTCCCCGACGTTCACGAGGGTCCGCTCGATGCGGGTCTCGTGGTCGAGCTGACTCACCGACACGCTGGCCGCGTTCAGGGCCGCGAGCGACTCTTCGGCCGCGATCTCGAGCACTCGGAGCAACGGCGCCGACCGAGAGACCGCACGCGCGAGCGCAGCGAGGCCCGCTATCCGTGGATCGCTCGTGGGTGCCATGGGTCACTCCAGTTCCGGCGTCAGGTCGGGTCCCTACCGTCTGGTCGGCGCCGCTCGTTCGATGATCGCCCCGGAGGTGGCTTTGTCCGGCTGAGTCGTCTTCAGACCACCCAGTTGGGTCGTCCGGGCATAGTCCGCGTGAGCGGAACTAAACGCGGGAGCGACCACGGTCGTACGGCGGCGCTCGCGCTTGGCGACGTACTGCGCCTGGTCGGCGGCGGCGAAGACTTCGACCGGGGTCAACGCCGTCTCGCTGGTGATCACGGCACCGGCCGCCCCACAGGACAGCGAGGTCTCGGTGCCGAGCTCGCAGCAACGCCGGCTGACCTCGTCGGTGATGGCGACAACCTGCGCCAGGGGGGTGCCGCTCAACAGCACGTTGAACTCGTCGCCGCCGACGCGCGCCACGATCGTGTCGGGGAGGTAGGAGAAAGCCTGCTGCAGCCGTCGCGACACGGACTGGATCAACCGGTCGCCGGCATGGTGCCCGAACTGGTCGTTGGCCTGCTTGAGGCCGTTGATGTCGATGGCGACGACGGAGATGGTGCGGGTCTCGTGGGGAGGGACGGCGAAGACTTTCAGCGCGTGCTCGTCGATGGCGCGGCGGTTGGCCAGTCCGGTCAGGGGATCGCGGTAGGCGAGAGCCGACAGGGTCCGCTCGCGGTCCGCGCTGGACAGGGCGCCGGCGAGAATCGCGATGAGACCCTCGAGGTAGGCCTGCTCGTCGGTGTCGAAGACAGGTTCGCCCGCGTTCCGGGTCGCGTACATCTCTCCCCAGACCAGGCCGTCGACGATGATCGGCGCCGACACCGAGGTCGCCTTGCCCAGCTGCAGCAGCAGCTCGCGGTCCGCAGCTTCGACGTCGGGGTCGTCGAGCGATGCCACCCAGACCACGAGCCGGTCGAGGCCGGCGTCGAGGCCCACGAACTCGTCCATCGAGTAGGTCTCGTCGTCCGGCCAACGCACCTCCGTGGGCCCGAGCTCGCCGACGTTGATGAGGGTGCGGACCGTCCGGCCGCCGGGCTCCAGGCGGGAGATGGAGACGCTCGCGGCGGGCAGCGACCCGCACGCCTCCTCGGCGGCGATCTCGACGATCCGAGACAGGGTGAGGGGCTGGCTCAGCCGGCGCGCCATCAGCGCAAGGCTACGAAGCCTTGACTGCTCTGCATCGCGCATCGTGGCTCCCCCAGCCGAGTGTTACGTCGATTGTGAACTCTTATCGGCCGATCCGGTAGTGATCGTGAATATCCGCGTGGCGCGGCGTCACCGCTGCCGCAGCAGCGTGGCCGTGAGGCCGGAGCGGTTGTCGGCGTGGTCGAGGTCGAGTACGGCGAGCCGGATCGGCCCGTGCTTCCTCGCGGTGAAGGTGGTCGTGTAGCCGTGCTCCGCGGAGCAGCCGTCGGTCTTGCCGAGCGCACGCCAGGTGACGCGGCGACCATCCACCCAGAGCTCGAGCGGGTCCTGGCCCAGGGCGAGGGAGGGGTCCTGGGGAAGCCAGCCCGCCGGCGTGCGGACGCACGACGCATCGGCCGTGACTCCGTGCGAGCTGTGGGTGCCACGCACCACGATCTGCACTCGCTCGCCACGTCGGAGACGCATCGACGAGACGGTGCCCTTGGGCGAGCCGCTGTTGACCTGGAGCCACTCCCGGCGAAGGGTCCAGACCGGCTTCTTGCGGGGCTTGCTGGCGGTGACGGCAGCGGTCGGCGTGTCGATCCGAGTCAGCCGCTGAACCTGGACGCTCAGGGCGCCGGTGTTTCCCGTGGAACCGAGCGGGTCCCACAGCGCGAGGCGCAGGCGCCCGGAGCGACTCGCCGTGAACGTGCTGCTGTGCGAGTGGCTGGCACAGCCGTCGCCGGTGGACCGGCCCTCGAACGGGACGCCGTCGACGTACAGGTTGCCGTGGTCCTGATCGGGGAACCGGCGGTCGAGCGAGGCCTTGGGGAACCACTCGGAGCCGACCGAGACGCACTGGCCGTCCGACTGGGAGCCCTGACCGAGGCCCACGACGCCCGACACCGTCATGCGATAGCGAGCACCAGCCTCGAGCTCGTAGCGGGTGAGCACCCCTCGCGCCGAGCTCGCGGGAACGCTGACCGTCTCCCCGAGAACGCCGTAACCGCGGGCTGTCTCGGTCGGCGCGGCCGGCGGTGCGGACAGGTCTCGGTACGTCGGGAGCACGGGGGTCAGGTCGGCCTTGCGCTTCGACACCGTCAACCAAAGCCCGCCCTTCGAGCCGGACGCCTTGTTGGCGATCCGAACCCGCAGCGGCGCCGTCCGGGTGGCTGTGAAGGTGGTGGAGTAGGTGTGCCGGCGGCGGTGACAGTCCGTGCCGAAGAGCGACTTGCCGTTCACCTTGAGGTCGAGCGAACCGTGCCGCGCGGCCGCGGCCTTGTCGGGCTTGGCGGCCCATGCGCGGTCCGAGCGGGACCACGCGCAGACGGCGTCGGCGACCCCGTCGGGGGCCTTGAAGGTGAACAGCCCCGCGGCGGTGAGCTTGTACGTCGTCCCGGCCTGCAGCGCGAACTTCGAGCGCACCGTGCGGCCGTCGGCCGGCACCCGCACCCGCGCGTACGGCTTGCGCGTCAGGTTCAGCGGGCGCGCGGGCTCCAGCGGCGGGGCCGGATTCGGCTCGGGCTCGGTGACAGGGGTCGGGGCGGGGGCGGGCGGGTCGTTGCGGTGGTACCAGCTGGTGTCGCCGCGACCGCCGGCCCGCGAGAGGGAGATGTGGATGTGGTTGCGGTGCCGCAGCGTCGCCGGGCACTTCTTGATCTTCTTCCGCTTGCACGACGAACTGAGGTACGGCCGCTTCTCGAACTGGTTGCCCGACGAGTAGATGTGGTCGTTCCAGATGAGATACATGATGCCCATCCGGCGTGCCTTGGCGGCGACGTTGCCCTGCTTGTCAGTGGCGAAGACGGTCTTCAGGAAGTCCGCGGCATAGCGACGGTCGCGAGCCGACGTGACGTTGACCGCCCAGTCGAAGGCTCGACCCTCCTTGTGCTCCGACACGCCGCCGTGGCCGCACGCACGGGAGATGCCGAGCGACCCGGTGCCCTTGTACTTGCGCTGCAACCAGGCGGCGAGCTGCACGGTGCCCGACTTCGCTTTCGGGCTGCACTTGGACTGCGGCCGGTAGGGCGCGAAGTCCTCCACCGGCAGTGCGGAGGCGGCTACGGGGGCGAGTACGACGAGGGCCAGCACCAGGCTTGCGAGTCGTGCGGAGGCGCGGCCGGCGGCATAGGGGCGAGGCATGACGAGATCCCGTGGGTGGACGGCAAGAAAATGTGGATAATTCCTGATGCAGGGTATGTCGCGCTTGACAGGAGTGTCTGATGTTTCCAAAATTCGCCCAGTGAAGAAGACGCTGCCCCTGAGCCTGGGCGCCCTGATGATCGTGCTCGGAACCGTGTTCACCTTCCAGGGGCTCGGCTACCTCGAAGGCAGCGCCATGACCGGCGTCGAGATCTGGGCTGTGATCGGTCCCGCGCTCGCCGGCTTCGGCGTCGCGCTGGTGATCGTCGGCCTCCGCGGCTCGGGTCGTGGCGGCGGTCGCTGACCCGCGTCAGGCGGCGGTGATGCCGAACGGGAACGTCTCGAGCAGCTCGATCGCGCCCGGCTCCCACCAGAACAACGCCGCCTCCTGCGCGTAGGCGGTGATCGGCAGGGTCGGCCCGAGCCCCTGCTGCAGGCTGTCGACGTCCTCGCCCTCGAGCAGCGGTACGCGGAGGTGCGGGACCACCTCGTCGTACGCGCCGCCGTACGGCGGGTACTCGGGGAACCTGCGGGCGAGCTCGTGGCTCAGCTGGCGGAACGGGGCCGCGGGTGAGGGCGCCAGGTAGGCGGCGCCGCCGGGGAACCGGTTGACCTCGGCGAGCGCGAAGCCGAACGGCGTCACGTCGGCGAAGAACCAGCGCAGCTCGGCGAGCACCCCTTCGGTGAGGGCGTCCCGGTCGGCGAACGGGGTGAGCAGGGTGATCTGGGCGACCGGGTCGTCGGGGTCCACGGGCAGGCTCTCGGGGGCGACGCGCTCCAGCCGCGGCCGGACCACCGGGTCCAGCTCGGGCACCGGAACGGTCAGCAGCGAGTGCGCCATGAGACATCTCTACCCCATCAACGCCCTACCCTGGGCGGCATGGGCGCAGGACACGGTCACGGACACGCCGCCGGGCGTGCGGTCGACCGGGCCCGGCTCCGCCTCGTCCTCGTCGTCACGGTCGCCGTGGTCGGCGTGGAGGTCCTCGGCGCCTGGCTGAGCGGATCGCTGGCGCTGCTGGCCGATGCGGGGCACATGGTGACCGACGCGGCCGCGGTGGCGCTGGCGTTGTCGGCGTCGTACGTCGCCAGTCGGCCCGCGACGGCACGCCGGACGTTCGGCTTCCACCGCGCCGAGATCCTCGCCGCGCTGGTCAATGCGGTCGTCCTGCTCGTGGTCTGTGGCTACCTCGTCTACGAAGGCATCAGGCGGCTGTTGCAGCCGACCGAGGTCGAGGCCGGGACGATGCTCGTCTTCGCACTGGTCGGCCTGGCGGCGAACGTCGCCTCGCTGACGCTGCTGCATGGACGGCGGGACGAGTCGCTGAACATGCGGGGCGCATACCTCGAGGTGCTCACCGACCTGCTCGGGTCGGTGCTGGTCGTGGTGGCGGCGCTCGTGGTGATGGCGACCGGCTTCACCCGCGCCGACTCGATCGTGTCGTTGACAATCGCGGCGCTGATCCTGCCCCGGTCGTACACGTTGCTCCGCGACGCGGTCGAGGTGCTGCTGGAGACCACGCCTGCCAACCTCGACCTCGATGCCGTACGGGCACATCTCGTGGAGGTCCCGGGCGTCGTGGACGTCCACGACCTGCACGCATGGACGATCACCAGCGGCATCCCCGTGCTGTCGGCGCACATCACGGTCACGCATGACGTACTTGCCGCTCGGGGCGTGGGGCCGTTGCTCGACGGGTTCAGCGAGTGCGTCGCCGAGCACTTCGGCGTCGAGCACGCGACGTTCCAGATCGAGCCCGACGGCCACCAGGCCCATGAAGACATGGGTCCGGCACACGCATGACCACCTCTTCGCACACGGAGCACCCGATGGTTGTTCGTCTCGCCGCGTTGGAGTTCGACGCGCTCAGCCCGGGTGAGCTGGCGGCCTTCTGGGCGCCACTCCTCCGCCGTACGACTGGTGGCGACGGAGTGACGCTGCCCGGCGACAGCGCCTCCGATTTCGGTCTTCACTTCGTGCCGACGCAAGCCTCCAAGACTGGTTTGAACCGGATGCACTTCGACCTGACGAGTGCATCCCTGGAGGACCAGCAACGCACCGTCGACCTTGCGCTCAGCCTCGGTGCCCGGCACCTCGACGTCGGACAGCGTGGAGACGAGGGCCACGTCGTGCTCGCTGATCCGGAGGGCAACGAGTTCTGCGTGATCGAGCCGGGCAACAACTTCCTTGCAGACACGGCGCGTATCGGTGCCCTGGCCGGTGATGGATCGCGCCGGGTGGGCTACTTCTGGAGCCACACGCTGGGGTGGCCGCTGGTCTGGGACCAGGACGAGGAGACGGCCATTCAATCTCCCCATGGCGGCACGAAGATCACCTGGGGAGGCCCTCCGATCGCTGCCAAGCGCGGCCGCAACCGCCTCCGATGGGTGCTCGAGAGTGGTGGCTCCATCGAGAGGGACGTCGAGCGGCTCCGAGAGCTCGGGGCCGTGGAGCTGACCACCGAGTCGTCGCGGATCGAACTCGCCGACCTCGACGGCAACGAGTTCGCCCTCGTCCCAGCTTCGCCACTCTGACCAGGACGATCCGCCGCGTGGTTCAGAGGGTCGCGGCGAGCCTCGTGCCCTGCTCGATGGCCCGCTTGGCGTCGAGCTCGGCGGCGACATCCGCCCCGCCGATCAGGTGTGCCGTGACGCCGGCTTCGAGAAGGTCGTCGTACAGCCCGCGCACCGACTCCTGCCCTGCGCAGACCACGACGTGGTCTACGTCGAGCACGCGCTGCTCGGCGTCCTCGCCCTCACCCACGGTGATGTGCAGGCCCGCGTCGTCGACCTTGTCGTAGCGGACGCCCGGGATCATCGTCACGCCGGAGTCCTTGAGCACGGCGCGGTGCGCCCACCCGGAGGTCTTGCCCAGGCCCTTGCCGATCGCGGTGGTCTTGCGCTGGAGCAGGAAGACCTGGCGGGCGGGCACGCGGGGCTTCTTCTCCTTGAGCCCGCCGCGGTCGACGGCCGGGTCGCCGACGCCCCAGTGCGCGAACCAGTCGTCGAGCGTCTCGCCGTCCTCATGGGTGAGCAGGTGGCTGACGTCGACGCCGATGCCGCCGGCACCGACGACGGCGACGGTGCGGCCGACCGGGACGGTGCCCTCGATGGCGTCTGGGTACGACACCACCTTGGCGTGCCGGCCGGTGCCTGCCGAGGGGTCGATGCCCTCGATCGGCGGCGTCTTCGGCGCCACTCCAGTCGCGACCACGACCTCGTCGTACTCCTGCAGGGCGGCCACGTCGGCACGGGTGTCGAGCCGGACGTCGACGCCGAGCACCTCCATCCGCCGGGTGTAGTAGCGCAGTGTCTCGGCGAACTCCTCCTTGCCGGGGATCCGCATGGCGAGCCGGAACTGGCCGCCGATCTCGGAGCCGGCCTCGAAGAGGGTGACCTGGTGGCCTCGCTCAGCGGCCGACACCGCGGCCGACAGGCCGGCCGGGCCGGCGCCGACGACGGCGACCTTCTTGCTGCGGCGGGTGGGCGCGAGCACGAGCGTGGTCTCGCGACAGGCGCGCGGGTTCACCAGGCAGGAGGCGCGCTTGTTCTCGAAGGTGTGGTCGAGGCAGGCCTGGTTGCAGGCGATGCAGGTGTTGATCTCGTCGGCGCGACCGGCGGCCGCCTTGGCCACGAACTCCGGGTCGGCGAGGAACGGCCGCGCCATGCTGACCAGGTCGGCCTGGCCCTCGGCGATCAGCTGCTCGGCGAGCTCAGGGGTGTTGATCCGGTTCGACGCGCAGACGGGGATGCCCAGCTCGGGGCGGAGGCGGGCCGTCGTCCAGGTCCACGCGCCCCGTGGAACCTGGGTGATGATCGTGGGGACCCGCGCCTCGTGCCAGCCGATGCCGGTGTTCACCAGCGAAGCGCCGGCGGCCTCCAGCGCCTTCGCGAGGGCGACGGTCTCGTCCCAGGTCTGCCCGTCGGGGATCAGGTCGAGCAGCGAGAGCCGGAACATGATCATGAAGTCGTCGCCGACGGCCTCGCGGGTACGGCGGACGATCTCGACGGCGAAACGCATCCGCTTCTCGGCGCTGCCGCCCCAGCGGTCGGTACGCCGGTTGGTGTGCGGCGCGAGGAACTGGTTGATCAGGTACCCCTCGGACCCCATGATCTCGATGCCGTCGTACCCCGCCCGGCGGGCCAGCTTCGCGGCATCGACGTAGTCGCCGATCGTCGACTCGACCCCTCGCTTCGACAGCGCGCCCGCCTTGAACGGCGTGATCGGGCTCTTGGTGGCCGAGGCACTGACGTTCAGCGGCGTGTAGCCGTAGCGGCCGGCGTGCAGGATCTGGAGCGCGATGGCACCACCCTCGGCGTGCACCGCGTCGGTCACCTCGCGGTGCCGGTCGGCGTGCTTGCCGCGCGTCATCATCGAGGCGAACGGCAGCAGCCATCCGCGCACGTTGGGCGAGTAGCCGCCGGTCACGATCAGGCCGGCACCGCCGCGGGCCCGCTCGGCGAAGTACGCCGCCAGCTCGGGGACGTGCGCCGCCTTGTCCTCCAGCCCGGTGTGCATCGAACCCATCACCACGCGGTTGCGCAGCGTGGTACTGCCGATGGTGATCGGCTCGAGGAGGCGGGGGTAGGGGGACGGGCCGGTGCTGGTCATCGGTACTGCTCCTCGCGTGCGGGCGGACGTGCTGCGGTGGGGTGGTCGTGGGCGTCGAGGCACTCGGTGAGCCACTCGACCCAGAAGCGCTCCAGGCGGATTCCGCCTCGGAGCACCAGGTACAGGTCGCGCTGGTGCTCGTCGAGGGTTGCCGGCTCGGGGAAGTCACGGGCGGCGAGCTGTTCGAAGTGGGCGAGCCGGGCTGCGTGGTCGGCGCGGTGCTGCCGCACCTGGTCGAGTACGGCGGCGCGGTCGCCGTACGACGCGGCGCGCAGCTTCACGGCGAGGTCGCTGCGCAGCGCCTCGGCCGGGCCGGGCTCGGCGAGCCAGCGGGCCAGCTCGGTCCTCCCGGCCGGCGCGACGTCGTACACCTTCTTGGCCGGGCGGCCCTGTTGGGAGACGTGCTCGGAGTGCACCCAGCCGTCGGACTCCATCCGAGCGAGCACCCGGTAGATCTGCTGGTGGGTGGCGCTCCAGAAGAAGCCGAGTGACCGGTCGAAGCGGCGGGTCAGCTCCAGGCCAGCCGCGCGTCGCTCGCTGAGCGAGACGAGGATCGCGTGCTCCAGGGCCATGCAGACCATGGTGACGTCGGACCGACCCCTATGCAACTAGTTGCAAGCGTGACGTGCTTCACGCTGCGCATGCCACTCGCGGGCGAGCATCGCGTACTCGTACCCGTCGACCCAGCCCAGCTCTGCATGCCAGGAGTCCTCGACCCCGTGCTGCTCGCGCCGCATCCCCGCCTTCTCGAGCACCCGAGCCGAGGCGGGGTTGTCGGCGTTGCAGCCCGCGGTGACGCGCCGCAGACCCAGACAGTCGAACGCGGCGGCCAGCAGACCGCGGGCGAGACGGCTCGCCACGCCCTGCCCCGCCCACCCCGGATCGACGATGTAGCCGATGGAGCCCTCCGTGCGTGTCGGCTTCCCGGGCTGGCCCATGCCATCGGCGACCTCGAGGAAGCCCATCGCCACCACCTGACCGTCGAGCTCGGCGACGCAGGAGTAGTCGGTGTCGCTCGTCGGGATCGCCAGCCATTCCTGACGGAAGGCCGCTGGGTCGACGCTGGTGCGGATCATGAAGCGGTTGACCTCGGGATCGTTGCGGAACGAGAGCAACTGCTCGATGTCACTCTCGTCGGCTTCCCTGAGCAGCAGCCCGTCGACGTGCATCGGCCAAGGGTTGCGTGAGTTCCGAGTCATTGCGACATCCTCTACTCGGTCGAGGAGGCGGACCAACCGGTTTAGCGCGGAGAACCGGTGGTCGAGCTTGCGCACCGGTGGTCGAGCTTGTCGAGACCAATCCCGGACTGGAGCCGGTGGTCGAGCTTGTCGAGACCAATCCCGGACTGGAGCCGGTGGTCGAGCTTGTCGAGACCAATCCCGGACGCGGCGAGTGGTTTCGAGACGCTCACTGCGTTCGCTCCTCAACCACCGGGATGGACGCGTTCGCTCCTCAACCACCGGGTCTCCCGCCGGGTCAGAGGCGCTGGCGCCGTTCGTGCAGGCGCTGCTGGGCTTCCGGCAGGTAAGCCAGGCAGGGGGCGTCGCTGTCCGGGTGCTGCTCGGTGAGGTGGAAGATCCAGCGATCCATGGCAGCCATGAAGCTGTTGTCGCCACCGGGGCGGTACGCCGACCAGTTGCGGTCGCCGCGAGCCATGCACGTGGAGCAGCTGATCTTGTAGACGAACTGCTTCTGGGCGCCGAGGTCGATCTTCACGCGCGCCAGCGGCCCGGCCTCCGTGGCCGCCTTTCGCTCACGCGCGGATCGGCTCGCTGTCATGTCGCACTCCTGGTGGGTCGGGCATGCGAGCCTACGCCCGGCCGCCGAGCGACAGCCCACCTGATGCCAGGATGACGCGGTGACCGGGTGCGCAATCGCGGACGTCTTCGAGCTCGTCGACCAGCTTCCCGACGTCACTCGCACCGACAACGGCCGCTACTGGCGGATGTCGGTGGCCGGCCAGACCTTCGGCTACGTGTGGGAGCCCACCGGCACGGTCGGCCTCAAGCAGACGATCGCCGAGCAGCTCGCGCTGGTGGCCGAACGCCCCGACACGTTCGAGGTCCAGTTCACGTCGGGTGCCTACGGGTGGGTCGTGGTCCGGCTCGCCGGCGTGGAGCGCGACGAGCTAGCGGAGCTCGCCTTCGAGGCATGGCGGCTGACCGCCCCGACGTCCTTGCTCGAAAGTCGCGGCGACCGGCTGCCCCGTTAGCAGGGGCCGAGCTCGAAGACGGGCTGGAAGCTGACGCACTGCGTCTCGGACTGCTCGGGCAACGTGAGGGTGTTGCCGTCCAGGATCCACTGTCTGAGCACCACCGGCGCGGGGAAGTCGAGGGTCGTGGGATCGGTCAGCCGGTAGGAGTAGATGCCGTCGGCCGTCACGTGGACCTGCCACGTGGTCGGCTCCGCGGACGTGGCCAGGGACGCCCCCGTATCCGCCGCGTCCACCGTCTCCACCTCGTCCAGGCTGCTCCGGTCTGCCTGGAAGACCTTGGTCACCGAGGTCTCGCCGCCGCCACCCTGGGTGATCAGCTCGAGGTCGCCGTCCCCGTCGAGGTCGATCGGGTCGAGCAGGCTGGTCTCCATCAGGTTGGGGAGGGTCGTCGTCGCGACGTCGCCGTTGCCCCAGTCAACCTGCAGCAGTTGGCTCTCAGCGGACGTGTCGACGGGGACCCGAATCTTGATGACGTCGACCGCGCCATCGGCGTCGAGGTCGGCCTGCTTCCTGTCGAACGTCGTGAAGCCACCGCCCGACGACTGCACGACCAGCGTCTGGGTGCTGTCGACCATCTCTCCGTCGGCGCAGTACGGGGCGATGACGACGATCGTGTGGTCGCCCTCCGTCGGCACCGGCACGCGCAGCGGCTCGGACAGGTGGAACTCCTTGGAGTAGCGCGCCGACCCGCCACCCTGCTCGCACGACAGGCCCTGCTGCTCGGAGCTCGAGACGACGCGTCCGTCGACCAGCACCTTGGTCGACAGGGGCCCTGCGTACTCGGATGGTTCACCCGTGGTCGAGTCGGTGTACCGGCTCGACCGCCCGCTCACCGAGTAGCTGATCTCGAGCGCACCTGCCGGCTTCTCCTCGGCGGCGATGGTGATCTCCTGCCAAGTGGTGTCGCCCGGGTTTGCGGGGGGCGGCGCCGTGCGCGTGGTGGGGAGGCCCTGTGAGACGCCCACCCCGGCGACGGCGATGAGGGCGGCGGCGACGGCGAGGCCGGCTCCCTTCCGACGGCGGGCCACCCGCACCCGGCGCTTGATGTCGGGCATCCGGTCGCCCACCGGCTCGGTGTCGGCGACGCCGGCCAGTCGGTCCAGTGACTCGAAGATCGGATCGTGGGTGTTCATGATGCGCCTCCTCCGGGCTGGCCCAGGGCTGTGCGCAGGTGGGCGAGGCCGCGGCTGGTGTTGCTCTTGACGGTCCCGATCGAGCAACCCATCGTCGCGGCGGTGTCGGCCTCGGAGAGGTCGCACCAGTGGCGTAGGACGACGGCCGCGCGTTGACGGTCGGGGAGCTGCCGGAGTGCGACGAGCAGCGCCTGACTCTCGATCACGGCGCCGGCCGGATCATGGGTGTGCTCGCGGCTTTCCGGGAGGTCGGCGACCGACCACTCCCGGTTGCGGGTCCGACGCCACCACGACGTACGCAGCGACACCATCACGCGACGCAGGTACGCGTCGGGGACGTCGTACCGCCGCACCTTGTTCCAGTGCGGGTAGGTCTTCGCGTAGGCGGCCTGGAGCAGGTCTTCGGCCTCGACCAGGTCCCCGGTGAGCAGGAACGCGAGCCGCTTGTGCCGGCGTTCACTGGAGCGAACGTAGTCGCCGAAGTCATCCGACGGCGCCAGGGACCTCTCGTCCGTGACGTCCGTCGGGACGTTGGTCGCTTCGCTCATGCCCCCGTACACGCCCGATCGTCTCGAGAGGTTGCTTTGCCCTGCCCCTAGCATCAGACCACGGGTTCCGATCTTCGTGGAGGCGACACATGGCAGAGCTGGTCCGCACGAACAACCACGGCATCATCGCGGCGATCGAGGGTCTGCTCGGCGGCGCTGACATCCCGTACCAGGTGGCGGATCGCACCATGAGCAACCTGGAGGGATCGATCGGCGCCATCCAGATGCGGATCCTCGTGGCGGACGACCGTGAGACCGAGGCCCGCGAGCTGCTCGACCGACGCCGAGCTGGGCAACTGGCTGCGCGACTAGGGCGATCGCCATGGGGTGAGACCTTTTCTTGACTCATTCCAGAAAATACACAAGACTCGCCGCATGCCGACGACCAAGCCCCCGCTGGTCGAGCCCGGCAATTCGGTGGTCGAGCCCGGCTCCCCGGTGGTCGAGCCCGGCTCCCCGGTGGTCGAGCCTGTCGAGACCACTCCACGCGACTACGAGCACATGCTCCGCGAGGTGTCCCTGCGCGTGACCCGTCCGCGGATCGCGGTGCTCGACGCCGTACACGAGCACCCGCACGCCGACACCGACTCGATCACCAGCGTCGTCCGTGCGCACCTCGGCGACGTCTCCCACCAGGCCGTGTACGACGTACTCAAGGCGCTGACCGTCGCGGGCCTCGTACGGCGGATCCAGCCGTCGGGCTCCGTGGCACGCTACGAGTCGCGGGTCGCCGACAACCACCACCACGTGGTGTGTCGCTCGTGCGGCGACATCGCTGATGTCGACTGCGCCGTGGGCGCGGCGCCCTGCCTGACCGCGACCAACGACCACGGCTTCGAGATCGACGAGGCCGAGGTCATCTACTGGGGCTTGTGCCCCGCCTGCCCCACCCCTGCTCAGTGATCCAGACCCCCGGAACCGGAAGGAACACCATGCCCGAACAGCACGATGCAGTCGTCGGAGACATGAACTCGGAGGAGAGCGAAGAGCGCTGTCCTGTCGCTCACGCCCGGCCTCATCACCCGACCGAGGGTGTCGGCAACCGTGACTGGTGGCCGAACCAGCTCAACCTGAAGATCCTGCGCAAGCACCCCGCCGAGGCGAACCCGATGGGCGAGGACTTCGACTACGCGAAGGAGTTCGAGTCGCTCGACCTCGACGCCCTGACCCGCGACGTCGACGAGCTGATGACCTCGTCCCAGGAGTGGTGGCCCGCCGACTACGGCCACTACGGCCCGTTCTTCATCCGGATGGCGTGGCACAGCGCCGGCACCTACCGGATCAGCGACGGCCGTGGCGGCGCCGGCGCCGGCATGCAGCGGTTCGCCCCGCTGAACAGCTGGCCCGACAACGCGAACCTCGACAAGGCCCGCCGCCTGCTCTGGCCGATCAAGCAGAAGTACGGCCGCAAGATCTCGTGGGCCGACCTGATGGTCTTCGTGGGCAACCGCTCCCTCGAGACCATGGGCTTCAAGACGTTCGGCTTCGCCGGTGGCCGCGCCGACGTGTGGGAGCCCGACGAGGACGTCTACTGGGGTCCGGAGGACACCTGGCTCGGTGACGAGCGCTACGAGGGCGACCGCGAGCTCGAGAAGCCGCTGGCCGCCGTCCAGATGGGTCTCATCTACGTGAACCCCGAAGGCCCGAACGGCGAGCCCGACCCGCTGGCCTCGGCCCGCGACATCCGCGAGACGTTCGGCCGGATGGCGATGAACGACGAGGAGACCGTCGCGCTCATCGCCGGCGGCCACACGTTCGGCAAGACCCACGGTGCGGGCGACCCGAACGAGTACGTCGGCCCCGAGCCGGAGGGTGCCTCGCTCGAGGACCAGGGCCTCGGATGGCACAACAGCATGGGCAGCGGCAAGGGCGTCGACACGATCACCAGCGGGCTCGAGGGTGCCTGGACGCCGACGCCGGCGACGTGGGACAACACGTACTTCGAGACCCTGTTCGGTCACGAGTGGGAGCTCGTGAAGAGCCCCGCCGGTGCGAACCAGTGGGCGCCGAAGGACGGCGCCGCGGCTGACGCGGTGCCCGACGCGCACGACCCGTCCCGCCGTCACGCGCCGATGATGGCGACGACCGACCTGGCGCTGCGGATGGACCCGGTTTACGAGCCGATCTCGCGCCGCTTCCTCGAGAACCCCGACGAGTTCGCGGACGCCTTCGCTCGCGCGTGGTTCAAGCTGACCCACCGCGACATGGGCCCGCTGCCGCGCTACCTCGGGCCGCTCGTGCCGCAGGAGACCCTGCTCTGGCAGGACCCGGTCCCCACGGTCGACCACGACCTGGTCGGCACCGACGAGATCGCCTCGCTGAAGCAGCAGGTGCTCGCGTCCGGCCTGTCGGTGTCGCAGCTGGTTGCGACCGCATGGGGGGCGGCCTCGTCGTTCCGCGGGAGCGACAAGCGCGGCGGTGCCAACGGTGCGCGGATCCGCCTCGAGCCGCAGAACGGCTGGGAGGTCAACAACCCCGACGAGCTCGCGACCGTGCTGCGCACGCTCGAGCAGGTCCAGGAGTCGTTCAACTCCTCGCAGAGCGGCGGCATCCGGATCTCGATGGCCGACCTGATCGTCCTCGGTGGCTGCGCCGCCGTCGAGCAGGCCGCCAAGAACGCCGGGTACGACGTGCAGGTGCCGTTCACCCCGGGCCGTACCGACGCCTCGCAGGAGGACACGGACGTCGAGTCCTTCGCTCCGCTCGAGCCGACCGCCGACGGGTTCCGCAACTTCCTCGGGAAGGGCCACCGGCTGCCCGCGGAGTACCTGCTGATCGACCGGGCGAACCTGCTCACCCTGACCGCGCCGGAGATGACGGTGCTCGTCGGTGGACTGCGGGTGCTCGACGCGAACACCGGGCGGTCGCCGCTGGGTGTCCTCACCGAGCGCCCCGAGACGCTGACCAACGACTTCTTCGTGAACCTGCTCGACCTGGGCATCCAGTGGAAGTCGGTCGGCGGCGACGAGGAGACCTTCGAGGCCCGCGACAACGCCACCGGCGAGGTCAAGTGGACCGGTAGCCGCAACGACCTGGTCTTCGGGTCCAACTCCGAGCTGCGTGCGCTGGCCGAGGTCTACGCCAGCGACGACGCGAAGGAGAAGTTCGTGCACGACTTCGTGGCCGCGTGGGACAAGGTCATGATGCTCGACCGCTTCGACGTCGCCTGATCCCAGCGCACGTCCTAGCGAACAACGCCCGCGCCCGGGTCGGCCTCGACGGCCGGCCCGGGCGTTGCGGGTGACAGGATTCGACGCGTGACGATCATCGGTGCCGCAGACGGCTCAGCACTCGGCAACCCCGGCCCGGCCGGTTGGGCCTGGTACGTCGACGACGACTGCTGGGCGTCGGGTGGCTGGGCCCATGGCACCAACAACATGGGCGAGCTGACCGCCGTTCTCGACCTGCTCCAGCAGACCGCGCACCTCTCCGACGACCTGCTCGTCTACTGCGACAGCACCTACGTCATCAACTCGATCACGAAGTGGATGCCGGGCTGGAAGCGTCGTGGCTGGAAGAAGGGCGACGGCAAGCCGGTGATGAACGTCGAGATCATGAAGGCGCTCGACGCGGCGATGGCCGGCCGCTCGGTGAAGTTCCACTGGGTGAAGGGCCACGCCGGCCACGAGCTCAACGAGGCCGCCGACCGGCTCGCCAACGCCGCCGCCGTGGCGTGGAAGGACGGTACGGCGCCCGCCGCCGGCCCCGGGTTCGCCGACTCGACCGTGGCCCACCCCGACGCCCGACCCGGACAAGTCATCGACGAGCCCGACCTCTTCTCGGACCTGGAACCGGCGCCCACCGACGAGGAGCTCGTCGTCTCCCTGGAGCGGTCGCTGCTCACCGACGAGGTGCGCTCCGATCGACCTGCGGTGGCCGCGCTGCTACACCCGGACTGGCAGGAGATCGGACGCTCTGGGCGGTTGTGGACCCGCGAGGAGCTGTTGGAGGGCATCGGGCCGATCAGTCCGGTCGACCTGGAGGTCATTCAGCTCTCCCGACTAGCCGACGACACGCTCCTGCTGGTGTGGCGGGCGACGAACGGTGCGGGGAGTACGTTGCGCAGCTCCCTGTGGGTGCGCACGGCCAGCGGCTGGCAGCAGCGCTTCCACCAGGGCACTCCCGAGGCCCCCCGGGGAGGGTAAAGGCGTCTCTAGAGTTAACCCTATTGGTATAGGCTTAACTCTAGAGGAGGTGGAAACAACGATGGCTCATTGGGAACGGGTGCAAGTGCCTCCCGAGTTCTCTGGGGTCACCCGGGCCGACAGGCAGGGCGGCAGCTACCTCCGGTACCACCCAGACATGCTGGCGACAGCGTCCAACGCGTTGGGCGAAGAAGTGCTCGAGTACGCCGCCGACGTGTCCACCGCCCTGGGTCGTCTCGGTGAGCGGCTTCGGTCCAACCCACTCCCGATCCTGTACTCGACCATGATCCGTTCGGAGTCCATCTCCTCCTCGTGGATCGAGGGCATCCAGGAGAGCCCGCGGGCCATCGCAATCGCGCAGCTCGGTGACGGCGGCGCCTCGCACGGTGCCTCCGCAGTCATCCGCAACGTTGATGCGATGAAGGATGCCATCGAGCTCCTCGGCGTCCGGGCCTGGACGCATGAGGACGTGCTGGACATCCATCACGACCTCCTCCCGTGGCATCGACGTGGCTATCGAACCGAGCAGGTGTGGATCGGCGGCAGTAACAAGTCCAACGCTGACTACGCGGCACCGCCGCATGAGCTGGTGCACGCCTACATGGAGGACCTGCTCAACTACGCGAACACCTCGGGTGACTTGCCCGTGGTCCAGGCCGCCGTCATCCACGCGCAGTTCGAGACCATCCACCCTTTCGGAGATGGCAACGGCCGTGTCGGCAGGGCCTTGTTCCACGGCATTCTGAAACGCGCGGGACTGGTGGATGGTGGCGTGATCCCCCTGTCCACGGTGCTTCGCGATGAGGTAGACGGATACGTCAGGGCGCTGACGACGTACCGCTACGACGGCGAAGACCGAGGGCCCGCATTGCGTGCCTACGTGCATCAGTTCCTCGACTACGTGGGTGCTGCGGTGGACGCCGCAGAGCGGTTCAGGGGGGCCGCGATCGCTGTCCACGAGCGCTGGAAGCAGTCGGTCTCCGGGTTTCGGTCGGATTCCTCCATCCATCGCGCGGTTGACCTGGTGGTCGAGTACCCGGTGGTCTCAGCACGCTTCCTCGCCGAGAACCTCGGTGTATCCGCCGTGTCAGCGCAGAAGCTGGTCAAGCAGTTGGACTCCGTCGGAATCCTCCGTCCCGCCACCGGCAGGCATCGGAAGTCCGCGCTGTATCAGGCCGACGACATTCTCGAGCTCTTGCAGCACGGCGCCGAGGTCCCCGAGTCGTAGTCGAGGCTTGCCGCTGCACGACCACCGGAATCGCTCGCTGCTCGGCCGGCTACTTCTTGAGTACCTGGTACAGGCCGTAGATGACGCCGGGAACGTGCCCGAGCAGTTGGAGCAGGAACGCCCACAGCACCTTGATGCTCAGGCCGTTGTTGAACAACACCGCGAGAAACGGGAAGAAGAAACACAGAACGACGAGCAGAGCTTTACGCACGAGACCACCTCGGTTGTCGGGTTGGAGTGTTGCTGCTGGCGGCAGGGGGGCCGCGTTGACGAGCTAGGACGGAACCCGCGCCCCCGTCGGATCGGTCCCGGGTGCCTGCGCAGCCTCGGTGCGAGCGGGCAGGTCGAAGACCGGCGCCAGCAGGGCGGCGAGGGCGGCTCCGAGCATGGGAGCAACGAGGAAGAGCCAGACGTGCACCAGGCCGTCCCCACCTTCGAACAGGGCAGGGCCGAAGGACCGGGCCGGGTTCACCGACGTGCCGTCGAGCGGGATCCCCACCAAGTGAATGGCGGCGAGGACGACGCCGATCGCCAGACCGGCGAAACCAGGTGCGGCGGCTCGTCCCGTCACGAGGAGCACGATCAGCACCAGCAGGCCGGTCGCGAGGACCTCGAACACGAAGGCTCCGCCGAGACTTACGCGATCGCCCCAGTTGTTGGTACCCAGTGCCCCCGTCTGATCCCGAACCCCACCGAAGTCCGAGGTCATCAGCTTCAGCAGTGCTCCCGCCAGGATCCCGCCGGCGAACTGCGCTGCCCAGTAGGCGCCGGCGTCTTGCAGACTGATCCCCCGTCGGAGCAGCACCCCCAAGGTCACTGCCGGGTTGACGTGGCACCCGGACGTCGGGCCGATCGCGTACGCCAGCGCCAGCAATGTCAGCCCGAACGCCAACGCAACGCCTGCCCCGCCGATGACATCGAGGCCGAACACCGCGGATCCGACCGCGAAGAAAACCAGAATGAAGGTGCCGATGAACTCGGCCGCCGCCTTACGAGTCAGATCGGTCATGCCGGCTCAGCCCCCCGCTTTGAGCCCCTCACGGGCCACTGGGACGCACTATCCTCCGCCACTCCAGCTTGAACAAGGGGCCTTGGAACGGTGTCCGCCGATCGAAGTCAGGCTTGGACGACGGCGCCGGACTCGATCAGCGCGTCGACGTTCTCGACGCCCCAGGCCGTCAACGCCTCGCGCGTCTGGCCGCCCGCGACGGAGGGGCCGCTCGACAGCGTCGCCTCGGTCCGCGAGAAGCGCGGCGCCGGTGCCGGCTGCAGCAGCCCGTCGCGGTCGACGTACGTGCCGCGCGCCTGCAGGTGCGGGTGGTCGGCGGCCTCGGACAGCGGAAGCACCGGGGCGCAGCAGGCGTCGGTGCCGTCGAAGGTCGCGGTCCACTCGGCCTGGGTGCGCTCCTTGAACCTCGCGGCGAACACCTCACGCAGCTTCGGCCACTGGGACAGGTCGTCGCGGTCGGGTACGTCGTCCCCGAGGTCGAGACCGTCGAGCAGGGCCTCGTAGAACTGCGGTTCCAGGGCGCCGACCGCCATGTGTCGGCCGTCGGCGGTCTCGTACAGGTCGTAGAACGGTGCGCCCCCGTCGAGCAGGTTGGCCGCGCGTCGCTCCTGCACCCAGCCGCTGGCCAGCATGCTCGCGAACATCGACGACAGGTGGGCGGTGCCGTCCACGATCGCCGCATCGACGACCTGGCCCTCGCCGCTGACCCGCGACTCGAGCAGGGCGGCGAGGACGCCGATCACGAGGTACGTCGACCCGCCGCCGAAGTCACCGAGCAGGTTGGTCGGGAACTGCGGTCGGTCCTCGGTCTGACCGAGGCCGTGCAGCGCGCCCGGCGACGGCGATGTAGTTGACGTCGTGGCCGGCGGCCTGGGCCAGCGGGCCGTCCTGGCCCCAGCCGGTCATCCGCCCGTAGACCAGGCGCGGGTTCCGGGCCAGGCACTCGTCCGGCCCGAGCCCGAGCCGCTCGGCTGCGCCCGGACGCATCCCCTCGAGGAAGACGTCCGCCGACTCGACGAGGGTCAGGACTGTCTCGACGGCTGCAGGGTCCTTGAGGTTCACCGCGACGCTCGGCCGACCGCGGGTCAGCAGATCGGTCTCGCGCGCGCCCGCGCTCATCGCGCCGCCGGGTCGCTCGAGGCGGATCACGTCGGCGCCGAGGTCGGCCAGCAGGGTGGCGGCGTGGGGGCCGGGACCGATGCCGGCGAGCTCGACGACGCGGATGCCTTTCAGTGGGCCGGTTCCGCGGCCGAGCTGGAGTGGTCTCGACACGCTCGCTTCGCTCGCTGCTCGACCAGCGGTGGGGTCGCTCGCTGCTCGACCAGCGGGTTGGCTCATCGGGCCCGCCGGGTGATGATCTCGCGCTTCGTCTCGTTGACGGCCGACTCGTACGCGGTGACCAGCGCGGCGACCGAGACCGGCTTGAACCGCTCGACCACCTCGCGCAGCTGGTCCGGGGTGGCGCCCCCCTCGACGTACGCCGGCCACACCTGCGTCCGGAACAGCTCGGTCAGCTCGTCGGCGACCGCGCGGCCGTGCGCGGTGAAGATGTCCTGGGCGGCCAGGGCTGCCTCCTGCGGCATGCCGAGGTCCAGCAGCGCCACGCCGACCGAGAGGTGGGCGATCGCGACCTGGTACTTCCCCTGCTTGGTCGGGAAGACGATCCCGAGCGCGTTCAGGGTGTCGAGCTCCTCGTCGGAGAGTCGACGTCCCGCGCGCCGCTCGAGCTCCTTGCGCGAGATCGTCTCGGGGAGCTCGGCCATCCAGGGCGCCAGCAGGGTGCGGTGCAGAGCGATCGTCTCGGGGGTGGCGTCCTCGGGGATCCGGGCGACGTACTTCTCGATGGCAGCGAGGGTGAAGCCGTGCGCCGACAGCTCGCGGACCAGCTCGAGCCGGGCCACGTGGTCGGCGGAGTAGTACCCCGAACGGCCGCGCCGGATCGGCGGCGGCACGAGGCCGCGAGTCGTGTAGAACCGCACGTTGCGGACACTGACCCCGACCCGACGGGTCAGCTCGTCGAGCGGGATCAGCTCGGTGGTCACGTCGGCGGTCTCGGACATCGAGAACAGTCCTCTGGTTCGCGGGGGAGATGCAGATCACAGCATCACGTCGGTTGACGACGCTAACAGTACGAGTGTCACAATCGCAGCACAGCCCGCCTCCGATCAGTAGGGAAGCCGCCGATGGCGCAAGAGTCGCAAGCCCAGGCATTCGTGTACGACGCCCTCCGCACGCCCCGCGGCAAGGGCAAGAAGAACGGGTCGCTGCACGAGGTGAAGCCGGTCGACCTCGTCGTCGGCCTCCTCGACGAGGTGAAGGCGCGCAACCCCGGCCTCGACCCGGAACGCATCGACGACGTCGTACTCGGCGTCGTCTCGCCGCTCGGCGACCAGGGCTCCGACATCGCCAAGACAGCGGCCCTCGCGGCCGGCTACCCCGAGACCGTCTCGGGCGTGCAGCTCAACCGCTTCTGCGCCTCCGGCCTCGAGGCGGTCAACCAGGCCGCGGCCCGGGTCCGCTCCGGCTTCGAGGACCTGATCCTCGCCGGTGGCGTCGAGTCGATGTCGCGCGTGCCGATGGGCTCCGACGGCGGCGCGTGGGCGAGCGACCCGGCAACGGCGTTCTCCACCTCGTTCGTGCCGCAGGGCATCGGCGCCGACCTGATCGCGACCATCGAGGGCTTCTCGCGCTCCGACGTCGACGCGTTCGCGGCCGAGTCGCAGGCACGGGCCTCGAAGGCGCAGGCCAACGGCTACTTCGACCGTTCGGTGGTCCCGGTGAAGGACCTCAACGGGCTCACCGTGCTCGACAAGGACGAGTTCATCCGCGCCGGCACGACCGTCGAGAGCCTGGCGGGGCTCAAGCCGTCGTTCGCGGGCATCGGCGACCAGGGCGGCTTCGACTCCGTCGCGCTGGAGAAGTACCACTGGGTCGAGCGGATCGACCACGTCCACCACGCCGGCAACTCGTCCGGCATCGTCGACGGTGCGGCGATCGTCGCGATCGGCAGCGAGCAGGTCGGCAGCGACCTCGGGCTCAGTCCGCGCGCCCGCATCGTGTCGGCCGCGGTGTCCGGCGCCGACCCGACGATCATGCTGACGGGCCCCGGCCCCGCGGCGAAGAAGGCGCTCGCCAAGGCCGGGATGACGGCCGACGAGATCGACCTCTACGAGATCAACGAGGCGTTCGCCGCCGTCGCGATGCGGTTCATGCGCGACCTCGACCTGCCGCACGAGAAGGTCAACGTCAACGGCGGGGCGATCGCGATGGGGCACCCGCTCGGCGCCACCGGGGCGATGATCCTCGGCACGCTGATCGACGAGCTCGAGCGCCGCGACCAGCGCTACGGACTCGCCACGCTCTGCGTCGGCGGCGGGATGGGCATCGCCACCGTCGTCGAGCGCCTCTGACCCGGCCGCGCGCCCACCCACCACACGAGGACTGCCATGACTGAGACAGCTGTGCGTTACGAGAAGGACGGCGACGGGATCGTCGTCCTCACCCTCGACGACCCCACGTCGAGCGCGAACACGATGAACGAGCTCTACACGGAGTCGATGGGGGCCGCGGTCGAGCGGCTCGAGCAGGAGCGCGACGAGATCGCCGGCGTCGTTGTCACCAGCGCGAAGAAGACCTTCTTCGCCGGCGGCGACCTGAAGCGGATGGTGCAGGCCGGGCCCGAGGACGCCCCGGAGATCTTCGCGATGGCCGAGGAGATCAAGGCCCAGCTCCGCCGCCTGGAGACGCTCGGCAAGCCCGTCGTGGCCGCGATCAACGGTACGGCGCTCGGCGGAGGTCTCGAGATCACGCTCGCGTGCCACCACCGGATCGCGGTCGACGATTCCAAGATCGACCTCGGCCTCCCCGAGGTGTCGCTGGGGCTGCTCCCCGGTGGCGGCGGCGTCACCCGCGTGGTCCGGATGCTCGGCCTGACCAGCGGGCTGATGGACGTGCTGCTCACGGGCGCTAAGTTCAAGCCGGCGGCCGCCAAGGAGAAGGGGCTCGTCGACGGGCTCGTCGCCAACCGCGACGACCTGATCCCGGCCGCGAAGGCGTGGATCACAGCGAACCGCGACAACGACGAAGCGGCGACCCAGCCGTGGGACCGCCCCGGCTACAAGATCCCCGGCGGCGCGCCGTCCCACCCGAAGCTCGCGGCGTACCTGCCGGCGTTCCCCGCCAACCTGCGCAAGCAGGTCAAGGGCGCCGACTACCCGGCCCCGCGCGCGATCCTGTCCGCGGCCGTCGAGGGTGCGCAGGTCGACTTCGACACCGCTAGCCGGATCGAGTCGCGGTACCTCACCAGCCTTGTGGTCGGCCAGAACTCGAAGAACATGATCCAGGCGTTCTTCTTCGACCTGCAGGCGATCAACTCCGGCTCGCTGCGCCCCGACGGCATCGAGAAGTACGAGCCCACCCGGGTCGGCGTGCTCGGCGCCGGGATGATGGGCGCCGGCATCGCGTACTCCTGCGCCCGCAGTGGCCTCGAGGTCGTGCTCAAGGACGTCAGCGTCGAGGCGGCCGAGAAGGGCAAGGCGTACTCCGCCAAGGTGCTCGACAAGGCGGTCTCGCGCGGGCAAGCTCACCGAGGCGCAGGCCGCCGAGGTGCTGGCCCGGATTACGCCGGCCGACGACGCCGACGCGCTCAAGGGCTGCGACCTGGTGATCGAGGCGGTCTTCGAGGACCCGTCGCTGAAGGCCAAGGTCTTCGCCGAGGTGCTCGACGTCGTCAGCAGCGACGCGCTGCTCTGCTCGAACACCAGCACGCTGCCGATCTCCGAGCTCGCCGAGAACGTCGACCGGCCGGAGGACTTCATCGGGCTGCACTTCTTCTCGCCCGTCGACAAGATGCCGCTGGTCGAGATCATCCGCGGCGCCAAGACCTCCGACCGTGCTGTGGCGCGGGCGATCGACGTCGTACAGCGGATCCGCAAGACGCCGATCGTGGTCAACGACAGCCGCGGCTTCTACACCTCGCGGGTGATCGGCACCCAGATCAACGAGGGCCTCGCGATGCTCGCCGAGGGGGTGCGGCCGATGACGATCGAGCGCGCCGCCACCCAGGCCGGCTATCCGGTCGGCCCGCTGCAGATCAGCGACGAGCTCAACCTCGAGCTGATCGCCAAGATTCGCAACGCCACCAAGGCCGCGGTCGAGAGCAGCGGCAAGACCTACGAGCCGCACCCGGCCGAGACGGTCGTCGACACGATGATCAAGATCGGTCGGCCCAGCAAGCTCAAGGGCGCCGGCTTCTACAAGTACGACGAGGCCGGCCAGCGGGCGGGTCTCTGGGCCGGGCTCGCCGAGACGTTCCCGGTCGCCGACGAGCAGCCGCGAGCTCGACGACCTCAAGGACCGCTTCCTGTTCATCGAGGCGCTCGAGACGGCCCGCTGCTTCGAGGAGGGCGTGATCGACTCGGCGGCCGCGGCCAACATCGGCTCGATCATGGGCATCGGCTTCCCCGCCAACACCGGCGGCGCCGTCCAGTTCATGCAGGGCTACGCGGGTGGTCTCCCCGGCTTCGTGGCCCGCGCCCGCGAGCTCGCGGCGTCGTACGGCGACCGGTTCACCCCGCCGCCGTACCTGGTGGGCCTCGCCGAGTCCGGCAACCGCTTCCCCGCCTAACCCCCCAACCCCGATTCGTCAGCGATCTTGCGGCGTTCTCACGCGGAGTGATCGCTGACGAATCGGGGTGGGAATCGGGGTGGGTTTGGGCAATGCCTCGCGCGCGACGCCGCAGATGGGGAGAATCGGGCGGGTGAACACGCCGCTCGTCGATGTCAACGCCCTCTGGGTCCGGTTCGGACCGGTCGATGCGGTGCGCGGCATCGACCTGTCGGTTCAGGCCGGCAGCGCCACCGCCCTGCTCGGACGCAACGGCGCCGGCAAGTCCACGACCATGCGCGTGCTCGCCGGGGTGATCCCCCCGACCGGCGGCCTCGTGACCGTCGACGGCCTCGACATCCGCAAGGACACGCAGGCCGTCAAGCAGCTCACCGGCTACTGCCCGGACGTCGGCGGCCTGGTGCCGCGGGCGACCCCGTGGGAGCACCTCCAGCTCGCCGCGCGGCTGCGCCGGCTGTCCGACGGCTGGGAGGAGCGCGCCCGCGACCTGCTGGAGCGGTTCGACCTCGGAGCGGCATCCCATCGGGTGACCGCCGGCTTCAGCCACGGGATGGGACGCCGGATGTCGGTGATCCTGGCTGCGTTCCACCAGCCGAAGGTGCTGCTCCTCGACGAGCCGTTCGACGGGGTCGACCCGCTCGGCGTCGAGGCCACCCTCGAGGTGATCGCAGACGCTCGTGCTGCGGGCAGCGCCGTCCTCGTCTCCACCCATCTCCGCGAGATCGCCGTCCAGGCGTGCCAGGACGCGATCGTGCTCCGAGGCGGCTCGGCGGTCGCCGCCGTACCCGCCCTGGAGATGTCCGGGGAGGCGGGTGCCGGTGCCTACCGCGCTCTCCTCGACTGACACTCCGACCCGCAATGCGGGCCGCAGCAGACGCTGGTGGAGCTCAGCCGTCCGCGCCACCGCCGATGTCGGCCCCCTGTTGCGCTTCAGAACCGCGGGACTTCGAGGCCGCTCGCGCCGCGCGGTGATCGTCGGCTTCGGCTTCATCCTGCTGGTGACGCTGCTCGTCGCCTGGCTGCCGAGCTACCTCCCCGAGGGTGACGACCGGCGCAGTGACACCGTGCTCCTCCTCCCGACCGGCTACATCGGCGTTCTCGTGATCGCTGTGATCGCCGCGGCGGCCTCAGGTGGCGGACGCGAGCTCCTGCCCCGAGACCAGGCGGTCGCGTTCCCGGTCAGCCCGACCACCGACCACCTCGGCGCTCTGCTGATGGCACCGCTCAACATCGCCTGGCTGCTGCAGGCGTGGACGCTGCTCGGAGCCACGGCGTACGTCGTGGGGCCGACGTGGTGGCTGCTGCTCGCCCAGACGCCGGTGCTGCTCTGGCTGGTGGCTGCCACCGCACTCGCGCAGGTCGTCGCCTGGTTCGTCGAGTGGCTGCGCCGGGGGCCGAGCGGCGTGCTTGCGGCCCGCCTGCTGATCCTGGCGGTGGGCGGCGTACTGGCGGCACTCATCCTCACCGACCAGCTGGTCCCCGTTCTTGACCGGAGCCCCACCGTCCGGATCACCCTCGGCGTGCTGTTCGGGGCCAATGGGCAGGTGTGGCCGTGGGCGCAGATCGTGATCTGGCTGGTCGGCATCGCGCTGGCCGCCGTCGTCGCCGGCGCCCTGATGGCTCGCGCGGTCTCTAAGCGTCCCGCCCACGACGAGGAACGCCAGGAGACTGCCAACCGACAGGCGCGCGGTAACCCCCGGTCCGACCTGGTCGCGCTGCTCCGAGCCGACCGCACCGCGATCTGGCGCTCGGTGCCGCTGCGCCGCGGGCTCGCCGTCCTCGCCGTGCTGCCGGGGCTGGTGGCCCTGGCCGGTGGTCTCACCTGGCCGATGCTCACGATCCTCCCCGGCCTGGTGGCCTCGGGTGGTGCGCTGCTCTTCGGCGTCAACTCGTGGAGCCTCGACGGCCGTGGCTCGCTGTGGCGCGACAGCCTGCCGGTCGCCCCGAAGCTCGCGTTCCTCTCCCGCGTCGTCGTACTCGTCGAGGTACTGGTGCTCGCCACCGGCCTCACCCTGCTGATGGGGTCGCTCCGAGCCGGTACGCCGACCATGGCTCAGGTCGTGGCGGTGATCGCGTGTGCCCTGGTGGTCACCGTGCAGGTCGTTGCCACCTCGCTTCGCTGGTCGGTACGACGGCCGTTCTCGGTCGATCTGCGCAGCGCCCGCGCGACCCCGGCGCCGCCCGTCGTGATGGTCGGCTACTCGGCCAGGCTCGCTCTGACCACGACACTGACCGGGATGACGTTCGGCGTCGCCAGCTTCGGCTCCTGGCCCATCCCGGTGCTGCTCGCGTTGCCGTTCCTGCTCTTCTCGGCCGCGAAGCTTGTCGGTACCGCCGAGGAGTGGGCCAACCCTGAGATCCGCTCACGCATCGTGGCTACCGTCGCCGTCTGAGCGTCGCACCTCGATGGCCGTCACGCCGGAGCGACGGCACGGCGCATCACCGTGTTCTTCATGCCCTTCGGCCGGATGAAGTCGAAACCGGCGCGCTCGTAGACGGCCTTGGTGCCGTTGTAGAGGAACGACGAGGACAGCCGCCGATCGCCAGGGATGTGGGGGTAGCCCTCGACGATGCCACCGCCCGCTTGCGCGATCAGGTCGAGCGCCCCCTCCAGGGCGACGGTCACCAGGCCGTGCTGGCGGAACCGCTTGTCGACGAAGATGCACGTGATCCGGTAGTCGGGCTCGAGGTCCTGCTCCTCGAGGTACTGCTTGCTGTGGTGGATGTCGGGCAACTCGGCCGGCGTACCGAACTCGGCCCAGGCGATCGCTTCCTCACCGTCCTCACCGCGACGGACGACGAGCGCCGCGTGGGCCACCCCCTCGTCGACCAGCCGCATCTTGAACGCCCGGTTGCCGTCGTACCCCGGCACGTGGTCGTCGCGCTCGGCATGGAACTTGACGCACCAGCACCCACCGAAGATGCCCTTGTGCCGCTCCACCAGCGCTGCGAAGAGGTCCCATGTGTGCGGAGTCAGCGGCTTGATCGCTGTGGGGCCAGGGTCCTGCGTCGCCATGAGACCGACAGTAACCGAGCCGGCGGGCCGGTCACCGCTCCTTTTCGACGTCCCGCTGAATGCTCAGCCCAGGCACTCCACCCACGCGACCACCGGCCGGCTCGCGCCGTCGCCGTAGGTCACCCAGGCGTAGCCGACCCGGACAGGGACCGAGCGGCCCAGCTTCAGGCACGGGGGCTTGCCGTCACCGCGCATGCGTTCGTCGGACCACGCGACGGCATTGGCGTGGAACGCCAACTGGTCATCAGGGTCTTGGGTGTCGAAGCTTGTCAGCCAGTTGTGGTTGTTGTGCAGGATTGCCTCGCCGGTGAGGACGGTCAGGTTCTTCGCCCCCAGGGTGCTGGTGTTCCCGACGAGCACGCCCAGCGCCAACGCGGCGGTTCCCAACGCAAGCAGCGACAGCCACGAGACACTCCGAGTCCGCAGGCTCGTCAACACGCGACCCATGGGGTGAGCGTCAGCCGAGGCCGGCGGTGGAGCACTGCATCATCGGCGCGATCAGCTCCTGACCGGCCTCCTCCTGCTTGCCGCTGAACATCTTGGTGAACAGGGTGCGGAGGGCGTCCTCGGTGAGCACGTCCTCGATGCAGGCCTTGGTCTTGGCGTCGACGTCGCCCATCGCCTGGGTCAGCATCTTCTGCACGTCGGCACACTCGAAGAGGGTGTCGGAGGCCGACTCGGCGTCCTCGGTCGACATCTCGACGTTCGTCAGCTGGTTCGCGGTCGTCAGGTCCTCGGTGAGGAACCCGTACTCCTGAAGCTGGTCGGTGCCGATCTTGTCGACGAAGCCCTCGCCGATGCAGTCGGCCTCGTCGCGCTCGAGCTTGAAGACGTTGCTGCCCTCGGCGCCCTTCTGCTCCTCGATGATCGAGTCGGAGATCGCCTGGGCGGCCTGCTCGTCGTCGCCTGAGCCGCAGGCGGTGAGCGTGAAGAGGAGTCCGGCCAGGGCAGCGGAAGCGAGAGTCTTCATCATTCGGCGAGCATAGCGGCGAGCCCTGAGGTCGTTCGGTGGCCCGGGCTCCGCGGTCGTCGTACGGCAAGGATCTAGGGTCGAGCGCATGGACTTCACGCCGACGCCGCGCGCGGCGGACCTCGCCGAGCGGGTTCGCGCCTTCATCGACGCCGAGATCGAACCGGTCGAGCACGAGTACCACCGCGAGATCACCCGGCTGCGGGAGTCCGGCGGCGACTCCTGGACGCCGCTGCCGTTGATCAAGGAGCTCCAGGCGAAGGCGCGCGCCCAGGGCCTGTGGAACCTGTTCCTCCCGCCGGCGGAGCGGCACCCGGTCGTGAGCGAGTACGCCGAGAAGTACGGCACCGACGGGGGCGACGGCCTCTCCAATCTCGACTACGCGCCGGTCGCCGAGCAGACCGGGCGGTCGAACCTCGCGCCGCTCGTCTTCAACTGCAACGCCCCCGACACCGGCAACATGGAGGTGCTGCTGAAGTACGGCACCGAGGAGCAGCGCGCCACCTGGCTGGACCCGCTGCTCGACGGCCGGATCCGCAGCGGGTTCGCGATGACCGAGCCGGACGTCGCCTCCTCCGACGCGACCAACATGGAGGCCACGGCGATCGTCGACGGGGACGACGTCGTCATCAACGGCACCAAGTGGTGGACGACGGGCGCGGGCAACCCCGACTGCAAGGTCTTCGTGTTCATGGGCCTGAGCGACCCGGACGCCGACCGGCACACGCGCCACACGATGGTGCTCGTTCCGCGGGACGCCCCCGGCGTCACCGTCGAGCGGAAGCTGACCGCGATGGGGCTGTACGACGAGCCGCTCGGCCACGCCGAGGTGTCGTTCACCGACGTGCGCGTGCCACTGGCCAACGTGCTGCTCGGCCCGGGACGCGCGTTCGAGATCGCGCAGGGACGTCTCGGCCCGGGTCGCGTGCACCACTGCATGCGGCTGATCGGGCTTGCCGAGAAGGCGCTGGAGCTGGCCTGCCGGCGTGCGACGTCCCGGGTGGCGTTCGGCCGACCGCTGGCCAAGCTGGGCGGGAACGCGGAACGCATCGCCGACGCTCGGATCGCCATCGACCAGGCCCGACTGCTGGTGCTGCACGCCGCCTGGAAGCTCGACACGGCCGGGTCAGCGGGCGCGCTGGCCGAGGTCAGCCAGATCAAGGTGGCGGTGCCGAACATGGCCCAGCAGGTCATCGACATGGCGATCCAGCTCCATGGCGGGGCCGGTGTCTCCGAGGACTTCCCGCTCGCCGCTGCCTGGACCGCGGCCCGCACCCTGCGGCTCGCCGACGGCCCCGACGAGGTGCACCGCGGCGTGATCGCCAAGCTCGAGCTGGCGAAGTACCGGTGACGGCGACGTCAGAGCCCCGACGGGCGCTGGTGACCGGCGCCGCCTCCGGGCTCGGCGCCGCGCTGACCGCAGCATTGCTCGAGCGCGGCGACGAGGTGCTGGCCACCGACCTGGCGACGCCCGAAGATGCAGCGCCGGGCGGCCCGCACTGGCTGCGACTCGACGTCCGCTCGGACGACGACTGGGAGGCTGCCCGCGCCTGGGTCGAGGAGCACTGGGGTCGCATCGACCTGCTCGTGAACAACGCGGGTATCGCCGGCGGTGGCCGGATCGACGTCTGCACGATGGCCGAGTGGGAACGGCTCACCGAGATCAACCTCTTCGGCGTCGTCCGCGGTACCCGCGCCTTCACCCCGATGTTCAAGCGTCAGGGCGACGGCGTGATCGTCAACGTCGCCTCGCTGGCCGGTCTCGCGCACCCTCCAGGGATGGCCGCCTACAACGCGGTGAAGGCCGCGGTCGTCGCGTTCTCCGAGACGGTCGCGCACGAACTGTCGCCGTACGGGGTGCAGTGCTCGGTGGTCTGCCCGTCGTACTTCCGCACCAACCTGATGAGCTCGATCGAAGGCGCCGACGCCGATGTCGCCGAGAAGGTCGGCCAGATGGTGGCCGACTCACCGTTGACCGCCGAGGAGATCGCAGCATCCGTGCTCAGGGCGGTCGACCAGGGCGTCGAGCTGATCATCCCGGACGGCCCCGCGCGCGCGGCGTACCAGCTCAAACGCACCGACCGATCGGCGTACGACACTGAGATGCGCCGGACCGCCGCCCGGCTGAAGGCTCGCGCCGACGCCGGCCACGACACCAACCCGGCGGGCAAGGTCCGCGACGAGGATGCCTTCGACGCGGACGCCGTTGCGCGATGGCTGCGCGAGCACGCTGACGACCCGACCGGGCTCGAGGGCACGCCGGAGGTGCACCAGTTCGCCGGCGGCGCGTCGAACCTCACCTACCTGCTGCGCTACCCGGAGCGCGTGCTGATCCTGCGCCGGCCGCCGCGTGGGGCGAAGGCCAAGAGCGCGCACGACATGGGCCGGGAGTTCACGATCCAGTCGCGGCTGAAGCCGGTGTTCGAGTACGTGCCGGGCATGGTCGCGTTCTGCGACGACCAGACCGTCATCGGCTCCGACTTCTACGTGATGGAGCGGGTCGACGGCACGATCCTGCGCGCCGACCTCCCGGACGGGCTGTCGTTGTCCGAGGCCGAGGCGCGGGCGCTGTGCACCAGCTTCCTCGACGTACTGGTCGAGCTGCACGGGGTCGACGTCGAGGCTGCCGGCCTGGACGATCTCGGCAAGGGCGCCGGGTACGTCGGCCGCCAGGTCGCCGGCTGGTCCGACCGGTTCCGCCGAGCCCGCACCGACAACGTCGGCGACTTCGAGCCCGTGATGGCCTGGCTCGACGATCGCCAGCCCGACGACGTGGCGACCTGCGTGATCCACAACGACTTCCGGCTCGACAACGTCGTACTCGACCGGGTCTCCGACGACGACCCCTTACAGGTGCGTGGCGTCCTCGACTGGGAGATGGCCACCCTCGGCGACCCGCTGATGGACCTCGGTGGCGCGATGGCCTACTGGATCCAGGCCGACGACGACGAGCACTTCCGACAGTTCCGGCGCCAACCCTCGGACCTCCCCGGCATGCTCACCCGCTGGGAGATGGTCAGCCTACTACGCCGAGCGCACCGGCCTCACGGTCACCCCGCGACAGTGGACGTTCTACGAGGTCTTCGGGCTGTTCCGGTTGGCGGTGATCGCCCAGCAGATCTACTACCGCTACCACCAGGGGCAGACGACGAACAAGGCGTACGCCGCGTTCCTGCCGGTGGTCCGCTACCTCGAGCAACGGTGTGCC
This sequence comes from uncultured Actinomycetota bacterium, assembly GCA_963768905.1. Lineage (GTDB taxonomy): Bacteria > Actinomycetota > Actinomycetes > Propionibacteriales > Nocardioidaceae > Nocardioides_B. The sequence continues at coordinate 1,248,351 of CAVYJQ010000005.1, forward strand.
CGGCTGATCGCGGAAGCCGACGGATGAGCCAGCTCCTGCTTGTCCGGCACGGCCAGGCGTCCTGGGGCGCGGCCGACTACGACGTGCTCTCCGAGGTGGGCGAGCTCCAGGCGCAGACGCTCGGGCGCTCGCTTTCGTCGCGCGGCCTGGTGCCCGACGTCGTACTGCACGGCGCCATGAAGCGGCAGCGCGAGACCGCCCGGCTGCTGGTCGAGGCCGCAGGCTGGGGCATCGACGCTGAGCTGGACGACGACTGGGACGAGATGAACCACCACGAGGTCCTGGAGCGTCAGCCTCGTACCTTCCACGGTGACCTGCCGAGCCCCCGCGAGTTCCAGGCCTGGTTCGAGGCGGCCACCCACCGCTGGACGGCGGGGGAGAACGACCACGAGTACGAGGAGTCGTTCCCGGCCTTCGGCGACCGGGTGCTCGGGGCGCTGGGTCGGGTGGCCGACCGGCTGCCCGACAGCGGCGTGGCCGTGGTGGTGACGTCCGGTGGTCCGATCGCGCGGGTGGTCACGGAGCTGCTCGCCGGCGGCACGGACCAGCACCGGCTGCTGGCCCCCGTCATCGTGAACACCTCGGTCACCAAGCTCGTCGTCGGCAGCCGCGGTACGACGCTGGTGTCCTTCAACGAGCACGGACACCTGGAGAGCACCCCCGACCTCGTCACCTACCGTTGACGCCCTGAAGTCGGCCTCCCGAGAGGAACCACGCATGCGCAAGACCATCCTGATCACCGGGGCGAGCTCCGGTCTCGGCGAGGAGATGGCCCGCCAGTTCGCGGCGCTCGGCCACGACCTGGCGCTCTGCGCGCGTCGTACCGACCGGCTCGACGCCCTCAAGTCCGAGATCGCTCAGGCCCACCCCGACCGCCGGGTCGAGGTACGAGCGCTCGACGTGAACGACCACGACGCCGTCTTCAAGGTGTTCCAGGAGTTCCGCGAGGAGTTCGGCACGATCGACCGGGTCGTCATCAACGCCGGGCTGGGCAAGGGCGCACCGCTCGGCACGGGCCGCTTCGACGCCAACCGCGACACCGCGATGACCAACTTCGTGGCGGCGCTCGCCCAGACCGAGGCGGCGCTGGAGATCTTCCGTGCCCAGAACGACGGCCACCTGGTGATGATCTCGTCGATGTCGGCGATGCGCGGCATGCCGAAGACGGTCACGACGTACGCCGCGACGAAGGCCGGCGTCGCGCACCTGGCCGAAGGCGTTCGCGCCGATGTGATGGGCACGCCGATCGCGGTCTCGGTGATCTACCCGGGCTACATCCGCTCGGAGATGAACGAGAAGGTGAAGCAACGTGCCCTTCATGGTGTCGACCAAGAAGGGGGTCACGGCGATCGTCGCCGCGGTCGAGAAGGAGAAGGCTCGCGCCAACGTGCCGTCGTGGCCGTGGGTCCCGCTCGGGTTCGCGCTGAAGCACCTGCCTCTTCCGATCGCCCGCAAACTGATGGGATAGTCCCGAGCATGAGCGGACGAGTGGTGCACTTCGAGATCCCCTTCGAGGACGGCGACCGGGCCCGAGGCTTCTACGCCGATGTGTTCGGCTGGGAGGTCCAGACGATTCCCGAGCTGGACTACACGATGGTGTCCACCGGACCGGCCAACGAGGTCGGCCCGACCGAGCCCGGCTACATCAACGGCGGGATGGCCGAGCGCGGGCTCCCACTGGGTGGTCCGACGGTCGTCATCGACGTCGAGAACATCGAGGAGACACTCGAGAAGATCGGCCAACACGGCGGCACGACGATGCTGGCCAAGGCTGCCGTCGGCGAGATGGGCTTCGCGGCGTACTTCAAGGACTCCGAGGGCAACGTCGTCGGCCTGTGGCAGAACGCCTGACAGGGGTCTAGTTCCGTACGGGAACGGGGTGACGCCGGGCCGCGCACAGGGGTGTCGCGGCCCGACGTCAGGTCGGGAGGCTCAGACGGGGTCCGGGTCGCCCGACGACTCGGCGAGGATCTCGTCCTCGACAGTTCCGCCGTACCCTTCCTTCTCCGGGTCGCCGTGCTGGCCGCGCGTGACCGCGTACTCCTCCTCGGGGGAGAGCACGAGCCGGTGACGGCCGACCATCCCGAAGAGCAGCAGGCCGATCGCGTAGACCACGGCGATGGCGATGATCGCGGGGCGGAAGTCCGGGTTGACGAACACGCCGAAGAACGTGACCGCCGCGATGATGCCGGCCACGACCGCGCCGGCGATGCCGACGGGGCTGACGTAGGGCCGGCTGACGTCGGGGAAGCGGACTCGCAGCAGCACGTAGGCCACCATCTGCAGGATGTAGGCGAGGACCGCGCCCCAGACCGCGATGTTCAGCACGATCGCCGTCGCCTGTTCGCCTGCTGAACCGCCCCGACGGGCCAGGATGTCCACGATCAGCAGGACCACGAAGCCGAATGCCGCGCCGGCGACCAGCGACACCCAGGGGGTACGACGCTCGCCGGTGATGGAGAGGAACTTCGGGTAGTAGCCGGCGCGCGACAGCGAGTACATGTTCCGGCCGTAGGCGAACATGATGCCCTGCAGGCTGGCCAGCAGACCGATCAGCGCGAACAGCGAGAGCAAGGCGGCCAGGTCGGCCGGCAGGAACGCGCGGAAGCCGTCGAGCAGCGGCTCGCCGGACGCGCCGAGTGCCTCGGCGCCGGTGACGGCCGGGTTCAGGAAGAACACCAGCGCGCCGGTGGCGACCAGGGTGATCAGGCCGATGATGCCCGCGCGCGGGATGTCGGTCGTCGGGTCGTGTGCCTCCTCCGCAGCGAGCGGCAGCTCCTCGATCCCGAGGAAGAACCACATCGCGAACGGCAGCGCGTACAGGACGCCGAGCCAGCCGTACGGGAGGAACTTGCTGTTGCCGGCCTCGGGCGCGATGTCGAAGAGGCGGCTGAAGTCGACGGCGCCGTTGGCGAGGGCGAGCACGGCGAAGAGGACCAGGATTGCGATCGAGATGATCGCGACGCCGATGGCGAACTTGAACGAGATCTCTGCGCCGGCGGAGTTGAGCGTCACGAAAATCGCGTAGAGGACGATCCACCAGATCCAGGGGTTGTCACCGACGCTGAAGCCGATCAGCTCGTCGGTGATCGAGTCGAGGTACTGCGCGGAGAAGAGCACGATCACGCCGGTGGTGAAGACGTACTCGATCGTCTCGGCCAGGCCGGTGACGAAGCCGCCCCAGGGGCCCATCGCCGCTCGCGAGAACGAGTACGCGCCACCGGTGTGCGGCATCGCGGCCGACATCTCGCCGATGGAGAAGAGCATGCCGAAGTACATGACGATGATGACGATGCTCGCGATGGCGAGCCCGCCCCAGCCGGCTTCGCCGATACCGAAGTTCCAGCCGGAGAAGTCGCCGGAGATGACCGCGGCGACGCCGATTCCCCAGAGCCCCCAGAATCCGGCGGAGCGATGTAGTTGCCGCTTTTCGAAGTACCCGGCTTCAGCGTGGTGATAGCTGACGCCCGAGACGTTGAGGGAACCCTTGGACATGCGCACTCCTCGCGTGGGTCGGTCACCACAGACCGCCTGAGTCGGAGCGTAGACCGCTAATGGCAGAGCGGCTATACCTTTGGGGGTGACTATTTCGCAAATAGTCCGCCTGGGGGTGCGCTGAGAGGCGGTCTAATGGTTGACTCCACCCAGGAAATGTGCGCCCTTCGACAGTTGCCGGGCGAAAGCCCCAGGAGGCGGAATGACCAGTTCGGGGAACCTGACGGTGGACTCGCTCAACGACCTCATCGGGTCCGGTGAGATCGACACGGTCATCGTCGGCTTCGCCGACATGCAGGGCCGCCTGGTGGGGAAGCGCGTCTCCGGGCGGCTCTTCCGCGAAGAGGTGCTGGGCCACGGCGCCGAGTGCTGCAACTACCTCCTCGCCGTCGACGTCGAGATGAACACGGTCGACGGCTACGCCATGTCCGGCTGGGACCAGGGCTACGGCGACATGGTGATGAAGCCCGACCTCGGCACGCTCCGGCTCATCCCCTGGCTGCCCGGCACCGCCCTGGTGATCGCCGACCTCGGCTGGGCCGACGGGCGACCGGTCACGCCCGCGCCGCGCAGCATCCTCGCGACCCAGACCGCGCGGCTCGCCGAGCGCGGCCTCGCGGCCTTCGTCGGCACGGAGCTGGAGTTCCTCGTCTTCGACGACTCCTTCCGCGAGGCCTACGCGAAGGGGTACGCCGGGCTGCGTGCGTCCAGCGACTACAACATCGACTACGCGATGCTCGCCTCGACGCGGATGGAGCCGCTGCTGCGGGACATCCGACGGGGCATGGACGGCGCGGGCATGTACTGCGAGGGGTCGAAGGGCGAGTGCAACCTCGGCCAGCAGGAGATCGCGTTCCGCTACGCGCCCGCCCTGGACACCTGCGACAACCACACGATCTACAAGAACGGCGCGAAGGAGATCGCGGACCAGCACGGTCAGAGCCTGAGCTTCATGGCGAAGTACGACGAGCGCGAGGGCAACAGCTGCCACATCCACATCTCGCTGCGCGGGGACGACGGCTCGGCCGTGTTCGCCGACGACGACCACCCGCTCGGGATGTCGGAGATGTTCGAGCACTTCGTGGCCGGACAGCTCGCCTACATGCGCGAGCTCACGCTGTTCTTCGCCCCGAACATCAACTCCTACAAGCGATTCGTCGACGGCAGCTTCGCGCCGACCGCCGTGGCCTGGGGCCTCGACAACCGCACCTGCGCGGTTCGCGTCGTCGGCCGCGGCCACTCGATGCGGATGGAGAACCGGGTGCCCGGCGGCGACGTGAACCCCTACCTCGCCGTCGCCGCCTTGGTGGCGGCCGGGCTTCGCGGCATCGACGAGCAGCTCTCCCTGGAGGCGGCGTTCGAGGGCAACGCCTACGAGAGCGACGTCGCGCGCCTGCCCACCACGCTGCGCGAGGCCGCCGACCTGTTCGCCGGCTCGCAGCTCGCCCGCGATGCCTTCGGCGACGACGTGGTCGAGCACTACCTGAACAACGCGCGTGTCGAGCTGCGCGCCTTCGACGCAGCGGTCACGGACTGGGAGAGGGTGCGAGGCTTTGAGCGGTTCTGAGCGCCGCACCGACCCAGGTGCCGGCCGGCCGGTGATCGGCGTGACGACGTACGTCGAGCAGGCGCAGCAGGGAGTCTGGGATGTCCCCGCGGCGTACCTGCAGTACCAGTACGTCGAGTCGGTCACCGCCGCCGGCGGGACCGCCGTACTCCTGCCCCCGCAGCCGAGCGGGCCCGACCTGGCGCACTCGGTGCTCGACCGGATCGACGCACTGGTGCTCTCCGGAGGCAAGGACGTCGACGCCGGCCGGTACGGCGAGGAGCCGCACCCGACAGCGGACGCCCCGCGCCCCGAGCGCGACGCGTTCGAGATCGACCTGGTGCGCGCCGCGCTCGACCGCGACCTCCCGGTGCTGGGCATCTGTCGCGGCGCCCAGGTGCTGAACGTCGCGATGGGCGGGACGTTGGTGCAGCACCTGCCCGACGTCACGGGAGCCGACACCCATCGAGCGGGTCCGGGGGTCTTCGCGCCGCGGTCGGTGCACACCGTCGACGGCACCGTGCTCGCGTCGCTCGTCGGCGAGAGCTGCGAGGTGCACTGCTACCACCACCAGGCGGTGGCCGAGGTCGCCGAGGGGCTGGTCGTCAGCGCCCGCGCGGAGGACGGTGTGATCGAGGCGCTGGAGCTGCCCGCGGCGAGGTTCGCGGTGGCGGTGCAGTGGCACCCCGAGGAGACACGTGACGACATGCGGCTTTTCGAGGGACTGGTCCGGGCCGCGGGCCGCGTGGCAAGCGAGAAGGAGGCGATGCGCGCATGAACACGTTCGCAGTGGTCAACCCGGCCGACGAGTCGGTGATCGCGAGGATCGTCGAGGTCGACGCTGACGGCGTGGACGACGCCGTCGAGCGCGCCAAGTCGGCGCAGCGTCGCTGGGCAGCCCTCGCGCCCGCCGAGCGTGCGGCAGCGCTGCGCGCCTTCGCGGCCGTGGTGGACGCGCACGTGGCCGAGCTCGCGGAGCTGGAAGTCGCGAACTCCGGCCACCCGATCGGGCAGGCCGAGTGGGAGGCCGGCCATGTCCGCGACGTCCTGACCTACTACTCCGCCGCTCCGGAACGCCTGTTCGGCAAGCAGATCCCGGTCGCGGGCGGCATCAACCTGACCTTCGAGGAGCCGCTCGGCGTCGTCGGCGTGATCACGCCGTGGAACTTCCCGATGACCATCGCCGCGTGGGGTTTCGCCCCGGCACTCGCCGCCGGCAACGCCGTCCTGCTGAAGCCGGCGGAGTGGACGCCGCTCACGTCGATCCGGCTCGCCGAGCTCGGCGTCCAGGCCGGCCTGCCCGCGGGCCTCTTCCAGGTGCTGCCCGGCAAGGGTTCGATCGTCGGCGAGCGGCTCGTCGACCACCCGGAGGTCCGCAAGATCGTCTTCACCGGATCGACATCGACCGGCACCCGTGTCATGGCGCGTGCCGCCGAGCAGATCAAACCGGTGACCCTCGAGCTGGGCGGCAAGAGCGCCAACATCATCTTCGACGACTGCGACCTCGAGCGCGCCGCCGCCACCGCGCCGTACGGGGTCTTCGACAACGCGGGCCAGGACTGTTGCGCGCGCAGCCGGATCCTCGTGCACCGGCCGGTCTACGACCGGTTCATGGAGCTGCTGGAGCCGGCGGTGGCGAAGTTCGCTGTTGGCGACCCCCGCCAGCGCGGCACCGAGATGGGGCCACTGGTCTCGCGCGCGCACTGGGACAGCGTCAGCTCGTACCTGCCCGAGGGGACGCCGGTGGCGTTCCGCGGCTCGGCTCCGGAGGGCCCAGGCTTCTGGTTCCCGCCGACGGTGCTGACTCCGAGCCGCGACGACCGGGTGGCCCGTGAGGAGATCTTCGGCCCCGTGGTCGCCGTGCTCCCGTTCGAGGACGAGGCCGACGCGATCGCGTTGGCGAACGACAGCGAGTACGGGCTGAGCGGGTCGATCTGGACCGACGACCTCTCCCGCGCGGTCCGGGTGTCGCGCGCGGTCGAGGCCGGCAACCTGTCGGTGAACTCGAACTCGTCGGTGCGCTACAGCACGCCGTTCGGCGGCTTCAAGAAGTCCGGCATCGGGCGTGAGCTCGGCCCGGACGCTCCGAACGCCTTCACCGAGACGAAGAACGTCTTCATGGCCATCGACCCCGCGGAGGAAGCATGAACAAGATCGATCTCACTCAGCGGCTGGCCGGCAAGGTCGCCGTCGTCACCGGGGGAGCCAGCGGGATCGGGCTGGCCACGGCCCGCCGGTTCGCGGCCGAGGGTGCGCGGGTCGTCATCGCCGACCTCGACCCGACCACGGGCAAGGAGGCTGCGGCCGAGGTCGACGGCACCTTCGTCGCGGTCGACGTGGCGGATCGCGAGCAGGTCGACGCGCTCTTCGACGGCGTCGCCGAGTCGCATGGCTCGGTCGACATCGCGTTCAACAACGCCGGGATCTCCCCGCCGGACGACGACCTGATCGAGGTGACCGAGCTCGACTCCTGGGATCGCGTGCAGCAGGTCAACCTCACCTCGGTGTACCTGTGCTGCCGGGCCGCGCTGCGGCACATGGTGGTGCAGCAGCGCGGCTCGATCATCAACACCGCCTCGTTCGTCGCGGTGATGGGGTCGGCGACCTCGCAGATCTCCTACACGGCGTCGAAGGGCGGCGTGCTCGCCATGTCGCGCGAGCTCGGCGTCCAGTTCGCCCGTCAGGGGATCCGCGTGAACGCCCTCTGCCCGGGCCCGGTGAACACACCGCTGCTCCAGGAGCTGTTCGCCAAGGACCCGGAGCGGGCCGCGCGTCGGCTCGTCCACGTGCCCGTGGGACGCTTCGCCGAGCCCGAGGAGCTCGCGGCGGCCGTCGCGTTCCTCGCGAGCGACGACGCCTCGTTCATCACCGCCTCGACGTTCCTGGTCGACGGAGGAATCAGCTCGGCCTACGTCACGCCGCTCTAGGGGGAACCATGGCCGAACCGCACATCGCCGAGGACACGTTCTTCCGACCTGTCCGGCCGGGGAACGCGTTCGAGGACACGGTGCAGCGGTTGCTGCAGACGATCCGGCTCGGCATCGTCGCGCCGGGCGAGTCGCTGCCCGCCGAACGCGAGCTGGCGCTGCGGCTGTCGGTCAGCCGGGACACGGTCCGTGAGGCGATCAAGGCGCTCGCCGACGCCGGGTTCGTGGCGACGCGGCGCGGCAGGTACGGCGGCACGTTCGTGCTCGACTCGATGCCCTCGGACGAGGCCCTGATCAAGGCCGGCGCACGGCTCGGTCACGAGAAGCCGACGCCCGAGGAGATGGAGGAGATCCTGGCCCTGCGCGAGGTGCTCGAGATCGGGGCGGCCAGGCTGGCGGCCGCCCGGACCCTGACCGCGCGGGAGCGCGAGCGGCTCTCCGGGGCGCTCGCCGACGTGGCCGGCGCGAGTACGGACGACTACCGCAGGCTCGACTCGCGGCTGCACCTGACGATCGCCGAGATCACCGGCGTCCGCTCGCTGATCACACTCGTCGCCGACAATCGGATGCAGACCAACCACCTGTTGGACGACATCCCGCTCCTGACCCGCAACATCGCGCACTCCAACGACCAGCACGACGCGATCGTGGCGTCGATCCTGTCGGGGAGCCCCGACGCAGCAGCCGCGGCGATGGACGAGCACCTCGCGGGCTCGGCGGCCCTGCTCCGCGGGTTCCTGGCCTGACTAGGAGTGTCGCTATTTTGCGGACGACGCCGGACCAGTTCGTACGCACCGATTAGCAGGTGCCTCACTTCGTAACACCGCCGCATTTTGGCGCGTATTGATGATCGGACGTGGCCGCGACGCTCGTGCGCCGTGCATGTGGACGGCGGCTGGTCTTCACGCCAGCGTCGGCAACCGCGAGAGCGCGTCGGCCACCGCGGCCTGGATGTCGGCGTCGTCCCACGAGTGGTCGACGACCTGGCCGGACAGGTAGGCGTCATAGGCGGGCAGGTCGAGGTGTCCGTGCCCGCACAGTGCGGTGAGGATCACTTTCTCCTCGCCGGTCTCCTTGCAGCGCGCCGCCTCCTCGATCGTCGCCGCCAACGCGTGCGTCGGTTCTGGGGCGGGCACGATGCCCTCGGTGCGCGCGAACAGGACCCCGGCCGAGAAACACTCGGTCTGCGGCTTGGCGACCGCCTCGATCTCTCCGGTCTCGTAGAGGTGGCTGATCAGCGGACTCATCCCGTGGTACCGCAGTCCGCCGGCATGAATCGGGTCCGGCACGAAGTCATGGCCAAGCGTGTGCATCTTCATCAACGGCGTCATCCCAGCGGTGTCGCCGAAGTCGTAGGCGTAGGTGCCCTGCGTCAGCGAGGGACAGGCGGCCGGCTCGACCGCACGCACGGTCGGGCTCATCCGGCCCGCCCACTTCTCGCGCAGGAAGGGGAACGCCAGCCCGCCGAAGTTGGAGCCGCCGCCGGTGCAGCCGACCAGGAGGTCGGGGGTCTCGCCGGCCTGGGCAAGCTGGAGCAGCGCCTCTTCGCCGATGATCGTCTGATGCATCAGCACGTGATTGAGCACGCTGCCCAGCGCATAGTTGGTCGCCGGGTCCTGCGCCGCGACCTCGACCGCCTCGCTGATCGCGATGCCGAGCGACCCGGTCGAGTCGGGGTGCTGGGCAAGGATGGCGCGCCCGGCCGCGGTCAGATCCGAGGGACTGGGGTGCACCGTGCCGCCGAACGTCTCGATCATCATCCGCCGGTAGGGCTTCTGGTCGTACGACGCGCGCACCTGCCAGACCTCACAGGACAGGCCGTACTGTGCGCAGGCGAACGCCAGGGCTGTGCCCCACTGTCCGGCTCCCGTCTCGGTCGTGAGCTTCGTGATGCCGGCCTTGGCGTTGTAGAACGCCTGCGGCACTGCGGTGTTGGGCTTGTGCGAGCCGGCCGGTGAGCCGCCTTCGTACTTGTAGTAGATCCGCGCCGGCGTATCGAGCGCCTTCTCCAGCCGGTGCGCTCGGTAGAGCGGGCTCGGCCGCCACAGCCGGTAGACGTCGAGCACCTCGTCGGGAATGTCGATGTACTGCTCGGCGGAGACCTCCTGGAGGATCAGGTCCATCGGGAACAGGGGCGCCAGGTCGTCCGGGCCCACCGGCTGCCCGCTGCCCGGATGCAGCACCGGCGGAGGTGGCGTCGGAAGGTCGTGCAGCACGTTGTACCAGCGGGTCGGCATCTCGCTCTCGGCGAGGAGGAACTTGTGCTGCTGCACCTCTGACATGGCGACTCCCTGCGTGCGATGACGGGACGCTCCGACACTAGTGACGCGAAGCGAGCAGCGCACCCCCTGCGTTGATGTCCGTCAATTGCGTGACCACTGCGCGCCCGATGGGCACCCGTTGCTCTCCCGTACGCGAAACGGTTTGCGGCCACCCGAAGTGGCCAAATCGCGCGTCGACTGTGCGGCCGCTGGAGAAGTGCCGGGGCGGCTGGTTCCTTCTACGCGCCCGGCATGACCACAGGGTCACAGACGCAGTCAGGGCCGCAGGCGAGGAACGTGTGAACGTCATGCCCACATCTCGCGCACGGCATGTCGTGCGACAGGTGCATGTCGCTGATCTGCGTGGTGTCCCACATGGCCTTGCCTTCTTGCGTCGTCCGGTAGTCGTGTGAGTTGTTCGCAACCGCTGGCGGGAATGACGGGTGTTCCTCGAAGTAACCCGGTCCGCTGGTCGAGCTTGTCGAGACCACTCCGGTTGGAAATGTCACCAGCCGGGCTGGTCTGCCGGGGCCGCGTCTACGGTGGCGTGATGCCCCTAGTTCGCAGGCGACGGTTCTTGGAAGTCCCCGGGCTCGGGGCTGCGCGCTGGGGAGCGCTGGCACTGCTCGTGCGACCGGCCTATATCGCGACCGAGTTCGTCGTTGCGGCGGCAACAACGGGCGGGTACAGCTTCCTCTCCGATTCGGTCAGCCGACTCGGAGAGGTCGGTTGCTCGGCGGCGTACTGCTCGCCGCGGCACGAGCTGATGAACGGCTCATTCATCGGCTTCGGTGTGTTGCTGGCCGGCGGCGCGATTCTGCTCTCGCGACCTCTGGGGCCATGGGTCACCGAGCTGCTCGTGGTCTCCGGGCTGAGCTCGGTCGCCACGGGCTTCGCGCCTCTCGACCAAGACACCACGCTGCACGCGATCGCGGCGGCACCCTTGTTCGTGGCACAGCCCGTCGCGCTGATCGTTCTCGGTGCGCGGCTGCGAAACGACCAGCCGCGACTGGCCAGGGCGCTCTTGGCTGCGGGAGTCGTGACCGGAACGGCGGCCGTGTCGTTCGTGCTCTCCGGCGACGGCCCCGCATCGGGTGCCCTCGAACGCCTTGCCCTGTGGCCGGTGCTGGTCGGGCTGGCCGCGTTCGCCTGGACGCGACTCACTCCCGGTGGTCGTTCTGAAGCTGGCCGTCTGAGGTGAGTGCGACGCCAGTCGGGCGGCAGGAGTCACATGCCGAGTTCGGAGCGCTTTAGCCCAGACCTGGAACAGGCTGTGACAAGGTCAACCGGAGGGAACCGAGGTCGTTTCTGCCGCGTCTCTCAGGTAAGGGATGGAGGTGCGCAGCGATGGGGAATGGACAGCGAGCAACCCCTACGGGAAGTGTGAGACTGACAGCGCTGGCCGTGGTTGCCGGTGTCGTACTGGCTGCCTGCGGCGGTTCCGTCGATCCCCGTCGACCGGACGGCCCCGGCGTGACAGGCCGCATGATTCTTCTCGATGACACCGGCCTGCCTCCCACGCCTGACTCAGGTGGCGGGATTCTTGTCATCCCGGAGCCCGCGTTACCCGACCTGTGGGAGAGAGTCGGCAAACAGGAATCGGACGGGCCGGGGGTCTTCACCTACTCCTCCTTCGCTCTTGACGTGCACCAGGTCTCCGAGCTTGACGGGGAGATCGTGCCGGTCGACGACGACGGCCATTTCCGGCTCACGAAGTCCGGACGGCATCTGGTCTGTCGCACCTCCGACATAGATCGGTCCGGAGCGCGCCGTAGTTCAGCCGGGGGCTGTGACCTCATCGACTTGCCTGAGTCCGGGGCGCTGAAAGCAACCTTCGGCGAAGGCGGGTTCCACGCCGAACTCGTCCCAGGGTGACGGTTCACCGCGGACCGGCTCGTTGCAGAGCCTCGACAACGCAACGGGCCTCCCTCAACATGGCGCATCAGCCGTGCACCGCTTGGTCACGCCGGTGGCAGGGATGACGCGAGGCGCCGGTGAATCTCTGCGACAGTTTCGTTTGGGAGCGGGCCGTCCGATTTCAGCTTCGGATACAGCTTCTTGGGCCACAACGCGTCGATGCCGCGGGTTGTGAACGATCCGCCGATGAGCGGCCAGTCGGCCTCGACGAAACAGAGAACCCCGTGGATGGGTAGATCGTCACCCACGATGCCCCGCACGATGTCGACCTGTTTGAGCACCCCGTCGACGAGCTTCGTGCAGTCCCGGGTGCCGACGAGCAGCTTCTCGACGCGCGGACGTATGAACCCGCCTTCAATCTTGAGCTGTGGGCGGCCCCTGTACTTCTTCGCGTCGATCACATACACGCCCGTCGGGGCTACGGCGATGTGGTCGATGTTGGCCCGGCTCCCCGGGATCCGCCGGTCGTGAAGGACTCGGATGGAATCTGACGCCAGTTCGTTCAGGCGGTTGCCCAGTCGTTCCTCACCCAACGCCCCGGTGTCCCAGGCCCTCGTGGACTGGGGGTCGTCACTGAGGGCAAGGATGAGCCCACCAAGTTTGGGGTGTTTCGCTCGCGTGCGCGCTTCGCGCTTCGCCTTGCGGCGCTCGAACTCCCGACGTGCCGATGCTCCGGGGCTGCCAGAGTCGACAGCTTCCACATCTACAGGCGAGTCGGCCTCCCCCGTAGATGCGTCGTGCGTGATGCAGCGGACGGTTTTGCTCGTACGTTCGTAGATCGCATCGGCCTTCGCGGGCAGCTCGACCCTGCATACGCGACACGTGCCGCCGTACCGCAACCGCATCCGCTTCTCGTCCGGAATCGACTCCCCCTGCACGGAGGAGACGGTATCCGGCAATCGCCGCAGGGAACCCGGTTTTGCCGATTCCACAACGCCCTGATCGAAGCGCCGGTCATCCGCGTCATTGCGGGAAGTTGACGCTCTTGATGGGCGGTCGGTAACCGCCCATGATTGTGGGATGGGTCAGAGGGCGGGCTTCTCATGGACGACCTGAGCAGTCGTACGGCACGGCAGGTGCTCGATGATCACCTCAACCTGGCAAACAAGTGGGTAGGTGAACCCTTCGAACGCATCCTCGAGGAGGACCTCCGACGAAACGTTGCCGATGACATTGTGATCCTCATCAACCGTGGAGTGTTTCGCGGCCACGACGGCGTGAGGCAACTTGCGTGGATGCTCGCGGAAGAACTGCCTGAGCATCGAAAGTTCCAGTACACCCATGTTGTCGCGGAGGGGCGGATCGCCTTTCTCGAATGGACCTACGAAGACGACCAGGTCCGAGTCGCGGATGGGGCCGATTCCTATCTCATCGAAAACGGCAAGATTGCCGCTCAGACCATCCACTACACGGTCGAAACGAAGTAGCAACGGGGAGGACCGAGCTCCGGGGCAATCGGTGGCGATCGCCGGGAGGGCGTCATCTCGCCGCCGGTCGGTCGACAGGACTTTCACTCACATGCCGAGATGAGTGCTCCGGTCATTTCCGCTTCTGCGTGATGAAAACAAACTCCCGTCCTGGCCTGTCGGGGGCATCTCTGACGTCGAGGACCGAGAAGCCCGCCCGGTCCAGCAGCACGTCGAATTCATCCTGCGAACGGAACCGCAAAGTCGATTCGGACACGATCTGTGTCCCGTCCGCGAAGTCGTATGTCTGCCGGAACGACACCAGCGGATGCTCGACCGAGGTCACATCGCGACGAAGTGACACGGCGCCAACCCGGCGACGTGGACCGTCACCTCAGCCGGCTCTTGCTGCCATTCCACCCACGCTCGGTACTGGGGTCGCCGAGACTCGATGACCAGGTGACCACCCAGTCTCAACGCGCCCTGAATGCCGCACAGCGTCGCTGATAAGTCCTCGTCGGTCAGGAAAACCGTCCGGATGTTCGCCTAGCCTCATCGCATGGAGATCACGCCCAAACTCGACCTTGTCATCCTCGACTGCCCCGATGCCATGGAACTGGCCCGCTTCTATTCGGGACTTCTGGGCTGGCCGATCGAGGACGGCTCCGACGAAGCTTTCGCCACACTCGTCCCGCCCGGCGGCGGCGTCACCCCGGACAACCCCGACGGGCGAGCCACGCTGGCGTTCCAGCAAATCGCGGACTGGGTGGTGCCGACATGGCCCGGTGGCAAGCACCCTCAGCAGTTCCACTTAGATTTCAGCGTCGGGGACATCGACGCTGCCGAACCCCAGGTCCTCGCCCTCGGGGCTCGCCGACACGAGCATCAGCCGTCTGAGAACGGGGGATTCCGCGTGTACCTCGACCCGGCCGGGCACCCCTTCTGCTTGATCCGCTGACCACTGCGCAAAACTCCGCTCGACCGAGATCACGACGCACTGTCATGCCGCGATGCGAGCGGACCTGCCGATGACTGGGCGCGACCGCTGCACATGCTCAGTGGCGTGGAGTCTGACCGCCCAACCCGCTACCGCCTGGCCATTCTTGGGATGGTTCCCATTGTGGTGCTTCTGGTGAGTTTGAACGTCGCGCCCCGACTAGCCGGCCTCATAGGGCTATCGAGGGCGCTCGGCATCCTCGTCGCGTTCATCCTCGCAGTCGTCCTCGCGGTCGTCGGATTCTTCGTCTCTCGCGCCATCCTTCGACGCGAGTTCGCGCAACGTGAGTCGGCGTAAAGCCAGCATCTATTGCTCGCCCCCAAACGGACGCTCATGCCGCGTTCCGCGCACGCGTCCGACGGCGCCAGGGATCAATGGGCGCGACTGCGAGTTCTCTTGCCAACGATCCAGAAGACGACCACGGCGGCTGCGAACGTCAAAATGCCGTACCCGAGAACGCCGCTCGTCACAATCAACCAGCGATAGGGCTCAGTGTCCCGCGAGATGAGAAGAAGAACCAGGCCAACACGACGGAGGCGAGAACAAAGCCGAGCACGCCCCTGCCACTCATGTCGGACGGCTTGCGCCATTGGACCATCGATCAATCGCCTCTCAGGGAGTCTTGCCTGCTCGGCCAATCGAATTATGGTGCACGTTGAGACGTCCGCGCATGCCGCGGACAGTGAAGGCGCAGACATGCGGATGGTTCACAGTGGTCCTTTCAGCGATGGCAGGCCGCGAGCCGCGCGCGCTTTATTCACAACCTCGAGGACGAAGGCTCCCTTGGCGGTCGTGTAGTCGCTGCCCCATGTGCCCCTCTGGACCAACGTCCTCTTCAGATCGGCATAGCTGTCACGGTCCGCGGGATGAGTGCGCAGTGTGCCCGATGGCCGACCGCACCTCGTCGATCAGCAGGAAGGTGGCTCAGTGATCGCCGACCACCATGGGCGCAGTCCAACCTGCCCGCACGAACGACGGGGAAGCCTCGGCCAAAAGACAGCTTTGGGGCAACCGGAGGGCCAAGTCGATGACCGGTTTGGCCACAAGACCCGGAACCGAGGTTGAGCCGACATGTTCCCTGGTCCATCCCGGTCCGAGCGCCTGCAGGAGTCCGGCGGAGATCTCCTCATAGCGGCTCGGCCACGCCACATCCGGGGTGGCCAGCCGCTCGGCCGGATACACGTCGGACCAACTCATGCCCGGCAGGCTATGCCAAGTCATTGACGTCGTAAGTCTGGAGAGTCGGCATGCTGACGTCCGGGGCATGCCGCAGATGGTGAAGCGCATGCCGGCGAAAGTGCGCGGCTGCTAGAACATCGGTGACTGTTCGATCTCGTCGAAGGAAGGCTGAAACGTGGGCAAGCTGGTGCGCGACCGGATCCCCGACATCATGCGCGCGGACGGCAGTAAGCCAGATACCCGCATCTTGGCCGGCCCGGAGTATCTCGACAGCCTGTTCCACAAGCTCCTCGAAGAGGCAGACGAGCTGCGGGCCGCGCCGGTGGAGAGCCGAATTGAGGAGGCAGCCGATGTCTATGAGGTCCTGCTCGCCATCGCCGACACGATCGGATCGAGCATTGGCGAGATCCAGGAAACGGCTGACCGGAAGCGGGCCGAACGAGGCGGGTTTGAGGCACGCATCTGGCTTGAGCGCTGGTAGCGGCCAACATCGCACCGGTCGTCGAGAGACGTGGCAACTTCCGCATCTGCCGCGATCCGAGCGGTCTACGCCATGCGCGTCCTTCCGCCGCGAATACACGCAATCGTTTACCGGGTGCCGATGTGCGTGCAGAGAGGTCTAGCTGTCAGGGCTGGACCCGAGCACGGATCAGCGCCAGCACAGCGCCAACCTCGCTCGTAGCCAGCGCGAGACGATCCTCGGCACGCCAGGTTGTCCACTTCGAGTCCGAAGCGACTGCCGGGAGCACCCGTTCGCACGCATAACCGAAGCCACGAGGATTCTTCATGTCGAGCCAACCAAGCGTGAGCGCGATCCAGGAGCCGATTCCTTGTGACACGCGATCAAGTGTCTCAGGCAGAACGCACGGATCTGCCGCTCAGTCGCGGGACTCCCAGTTCGATGCGCCAACGACGATCATCTTGAGCTGCTGCTCGGCGGTGTGCACGATCTCGCGCTCGACGTCCGGCCGCCCCGAGGGCGCGTCGATGACGGCCTCGGCGGTGGAGACCATCGCGGTGACGATCAGGTTGGCCATGATCCGCAGGTCGTCGGTCGACCACGAGCTCGCGCGGGGAAGTCGGGCCAGGTCGGTGGCCAGCTCACGCTCGAACAGCCCGAGCCCGTGCCGGATCGCCTCGCGCACGGGCGCCGGGCCGCTCATCCGTTCGCGGGCGATGAACCGGAAGTGGGACTCCTGCCGGTGTGCGTGATCCACCAGGATCGCCACCGAGCCGGCGATCACGCCCTCGAGGTCGGGGTTGCCGCGTCGTACGTCGCGCAGCATCTGCCGTAGCGAGGCGAACGACTCGTCGACGAGCGCAAGCCCGACCTCGTCGATCGACGCGAAGTGCCGGTAGAAGGCGGTCGGCACGATGCCGACCTCGCGGGCCACCTGGCGGAGTGAGACGGCGGCGAGGCTGCTGGTGTCGGCCTGCGCGAGCGCCGCGTCGAGGATCGCGCGACGGGTCCGTTCCTTGCGCTCCCGCCGGGACTCGACGGCGGTCGGCTCGGTTCCCTCGGCTCCCACGCTCACCCGGCCATCCTAGGCGTCGGTGAACACCTGTGCTCGGATGTGGCCTGGGTCACGAGGCGCAGCGGTTGCCATACCGCGGGTATCCGTGCCACGGTTTCAGTGTACGGTTGTTCACTGAAAGGAATGACCCATGAGTCTCACCCAGACCCTGCTCCGGTCGCCCGTCGTCGCGGCACTCACGTCGCCGCACGGGGTGGACCGTTACCTCGAGCTGGTCAACCCGATGTGGGCCGCGCACGACGTGCGCGCCCGCGTCCTCGACGTCACCCACGAGACCGCGGCCGGCGTGCCCGTCGCGACGCTCACCCTGCAGCCCACATCCACCTGGCGCGGCTTCCGCGCCGGCCAGTACGTCCAGCTCGGCGTCGAGATCGGCGGCGCCCGTCGTACGACGCGCTGCTTCTCGATCTCGAGCGGCGAGTCGGGGGCCGGCGAGCCGTTCACGATCACGCTGCGGGCCAACCCCGACGGCGTCGTCTCCGACTACCTCGTCCGCCACGCACGACCTGGGCAGGTCGTGCACCTGTCGCAGGCCGAGGGGGAGTTCGTGCTGCCCGCACCACTCCCGTCGCGGCTGCTGATGATCTCGGCGGCTCGGGCATCACCCCGGTGATGTCGATGCTCCGCACGCTGCTCGCGCAGGGGTACGACGGCCAGATCACGTTCCTGCACTACGCCCACACGCCCGCGCACCAGATCTACGCCGACGAGCTGTCGGTGATCGCGCGCGACGAGCCACGGGTCGACGTACACCTGCGCTACACGCGCTCGGGCGACCAGTCGTTCGCCGCCAAGCAGCTCGCGGAGATCGTGCCGGACTTCCACGACGTCGACACGTTCGCGTGTGGGCCCGCGGGCCTCATCGCGAAGGTGGGGGACGCCTTCGGCGGCGATGGCGGCTCCGACAAGCTCCGTGTCGAGTACTTCAAGACGCCCACCCTGACCACCGGCGACGCCGAGGGTCAGGTGACCTTCGCCCGCTCCGACCGCGCTGCCGTGAACAGCGGCGGCACCCTGCTCGACCAGGCGGAGCAAGCCGGTCTCACCCCGAACTACGGCTGCCGGATGGGCATCTGCCTCTCCTGCACGTCGCGCAAGGCCTCCGGCACCGTCCGCAACGTCGTCACCGGAGCCGAGTCATCCGCTCCCGATGAGGACATCCAGATCTGCGTGAGCCAGCCCGTCGGCGACTGCGCCGTCGAGCTCTGAGCTCCCACCCCGAAGGAGAACCCATGAACTCCACCATCACGCTCACCCCCGGCCAGCTCGATGAGTTCGGCGCCGAGATGGACGCGATCCGCGCCCGGCTCCTCGCCGACCTCGGCGAGGAGGACGCGGCGTACATCCGCTCCGTCGTCAAAGCCCAGCGCGGCTTCGAGATCGCCGGCCGGGCGCTGTTCTACGTGCCACCCGCCTGGCCGCTGGCCGTCGCGGCGCTCAGCGTCAGCAAGATCCTCGACAACATGGAGATCGGCCACAACGTCATGCACGGCCAGTACGACTGGATGGGCGACCCGGGCCTGAACTCCCGGATGTACGAGTGGGACACCGTCTGCCCCAGCGAGCAGTGGAAGTACTCCCACAACTTCATCCACCACACCTACACGAACATCCTCGGCAAGGACCGCGACATCGGCTACGGGATCCTCCGCATGGACGAGGACCAGAAGTGGCGGCCGTACTACCTCGGCAACCCGCTGTACGCGACGCTGCTGATGATCTTCTTCGAGTGGGGCGTGCTGCTTCACGACCTCGAGGTCGAGGAGATCGCCGCCGGCCGACGTACTTGGGCCGACACCAAGCACCTGCACCGCGGCATGATCCGCAAGGTCCGCAACCAGACGCTCAAGGACTACGTGCTCTTCCCGGCGTTGACCGGCCCGCTCTTCGTGCCGACCCTGCTCGGCAACGTCACCGCCAACCTGGTGCGCAACGTGTGGACGTTCGGGATCATCTTCTGCGGTCACTTCCCTGCGGGCGTCGCGACGTTCTCCGAGGAGGAGACCGAGAACGAGAGCCGCGGGCAGTGGTACTACCGGCAGCTGCTCGGCTCGGCGAACATCACCGGCGGCAAGCTGTTCCACGTGATGACCGGCAACCTGTCGCACCAGATCGAGCATCACCTGTTCCCGGACATCCCGGCCCGCCGGTACCCGCAGATCGCGCCCGAGGTGAAGGCGATCTGCGACAAGTACGGGCTCGCCTACAACGCCGGACCGCTCTCCCGACAGCTCGGCAGCGTGGCCAAGAAGATCTGCCGGCTGGCACTGCCGGGCAAGCGGTCCCAGGATCCGGCCCCGGTGACCGAGCTGCGCACGGCGGCGTGAGACTGGACCCCATGAGGGACCACATCAGTCGCGCCGAACGGCGCAAGGACGCTCTCCAGGACACGGTCGAAACCACAGCGACGGCCGTGGGGACGGTGACCACCATCGTCACCACGGCCGTCCGCGACGTGGCGCGGGTGGTCGGTGGTCTTGCCACCGATCTCTTCGAGATCCGCGAGTCGACCCGTCGCGCGGCTCGCGACAACGCCGAGCTCGACACCGAGCCCGCCGACGGCGAGCCGCGCTAGCCGAAGGTCAGCCGGAGGTCGGTGAGCCGGAACGACGCCAGCGGCCGCTGACCGTGCAGGAACGCGAGCGGTCCATCCTCGGGGAAGTCCCAGGTCGCCAGCGCCGGTAGGGATCGCGCACTGCCCTTCAGCGGAGTCACGACCTCCTCGACGGTCGGCCCCTCACGGAGCTGGCTGGTCGAGGCGGTGAACGGCGTGCGCACCAGCGACGCGCCCGGGAGTGCCGCGAACTGACCGGACGCGAACTCCCGACCGTCCACGTGGGCGGCGAACTCGGTGTGCGACGTCGGACCGAGCCGTCGGTCGCCGAGCTCCAGCTTCGCCAGCTCCTTGGGGATCGCCCACAGTGACCGGCCGCCGATCATCGACTCCGACGAGTCGACCCAGATGTCGGTGATCCGCACCTGACGGTTGCGTACGTCGACCAGGCGCGCGACAAGCAGCTCGAGGTAGGTCAGCGGGCTGCCCTCCTCGTACGACACGAACGCGGCGCCGTACAGGCCGGCCGGCCGCTCCGCGCTCGCACCGCGTACGCGGAAGACCGACAGCCACATCTGTGCGTTCATCTGCCAAGGCGGCGAAGGAAAAGGCATGCGCCCCACGTTAGGGCGCGTTCTGGCACCCTAGGAACCACTTGTCTCAAACCCGCGGGGTTTCTTCCGCGCGCCAGGAGGAATGCATGGACAGGCCCGTCTGCATCATCGGCGCCGGTTCGTCGGGGATCGCCGCCGCGCAGGTGCTGCAGGCCCGCGGCGTCGAGTTCGACGTGTTCGAGCTCGGCAGCGAGGTCGGCGGCAACTGGCGCTACGACAACGACAACGGGATGTCCTCGGCGTACCGCTCGCTGCACATCAACACCTCCCGGCAGCTGATGGAGTACAAGTCCTACCCGATGCCGGAGGACCTCCCGGACTACCCGAACCACTGGCAGATCGCGCAGTACTTCGACGACTACGTCGACCACTTCGGGTTCCGTGACCGGATCCGGTTCCGCACCGAGGTCGTCAAGGTCGAGCCGCAGGGCGAGTACGACTACGAGGTCACGGTGCGCGGCCGCAACGAGTACGGCGAGGCGTCCGAGCCCGAGGTTCTTCGCTACGAGCAGGTGATCGTCGCCAACGGGCACCACTGGGACCCGCGCTGGCCCGAGCCGTCGTTCCCCGGGTCGGAGGACTTCCCCGGCGAGCAGATTCACGCGCACTACTACAAGACGCCGGACATGTTCGCGGACAAGCGCGTGCTGGTGCTCGGCATCGGCAACTCCGCGACCGACATCGCGGTCGAGGCCTCGCGCGTGGCCGAGCGCACGTACCTGGCGATGCGTCGCGGCGCGCACATCGTGCCCAAGTACCTCTTCGGGATCCCGACCGACCACCTCACCGACTCCGTCGTCGCACGCACGCCGACCGTGGTGCAGCAGCTGGCGATGGCCGCGATGCTCCGGCTGACCCAGGGCAAGGTCACCGGCTACGGCCTGCCGAAGCCCGACCACGCCGTGCTGCACGCGCACCCCACCGTCAGCGACGACCTGCTGACCCGGCTCGGGCACGGCGACATCACGGTGCTGCCGACCATCGACCGGTTCGAGGGATCGAAGGTGTTCTTCGTCGACGGCTCGGCGCACGAGATCGACGTCGTCGTCTACTGCACCGGCTACCGGGTGAGCTTCCCGTTCCTCGACGACCGGGTGATCCCCGCAGCGGACAACCACATCGACCTCTACCGACGGGTGGTCGACCCGGACCACCCGGGCCTGTACTTCGTCGGCCTGATCCAGCCGCTCGGCGCGATCATGCCGTTGGCCGAGGCGCAGTCGGAGTGGGTCGCCGACCTGATCACCGACGAGGCCGGGCTGCCGTCGTACGACGAGATGCGCCGACAGATCCGCAAGTACGACGAGGCCGTCCGCAAGCGGTACGTCGCCTCGAAACGGCACACGATCCAGGTCGACTTCCACAAGTACCTCGCCGAGATCCGCCGCGAACGCCGCGCCGGGCGGGGGCTCGTCAGTGCTGAGGGGGCTCGACGCGGGTTCCTGCCAGGCCGACGAGGCTGACCAGGCCGCCGGCGACGAGCAGGACGGCGCAGACCAGCATCGCCTCGACGTATCCGGGGCCGAGCACCTCAGGGCGCTGGTAGTCGACGCCCCCGAGGCCGACCAGACCGGGCAGCGCAGCCACCGCGAGCAGCGACCCGGTTCGTGCCACTGCGTTGTTGACTCCGCTCGCCACGCCGGCAAACCGGTCCGGAGCTGCCGCCAGCACGCTCGTGGTCAGCGGCGCGACCAGGCTCGCCATGCCGAGGGCGAAGATCACGATGCCCGGGAAGATCTCGGTGACGTAGCCGCTCTCCTCGTCGACGCGCGACAACAACCACGCGCCGACGGCCGCGACCATGGGGCCGGCGGAGAGCTGGAGGCGCGGTCCGATCCGGGCGGCGAGCGCGCCCGGACCGCGACGACAGCGAGAGCAGTACGGCGGTGATCGGCAGCGTCGCGAGGCCGGCCTGCAAGGGGGAGTAGCCCACCACGACCTGCAGCTGGAGGACGACGAAGAAAAGCATCACGCCCAGCGCGCCGTACACCAGCAGCGTCATGCCGTTGGCGACGCTGAAGACGCGGGACCGGAACAGCCCGAGCGGGAGCATCGGGTGCGCGCGTCGGTGCTCGACGACCAGGAAGAGCACGAGAGCCGCGAGGCCGACCACGCCCGCGGCGAGCGCGAGGCGGGACCCGCCCTCGATCAGGGCGTACGTGACGGCGCCCAGACCGAGCACGGCCAGCGCCGACCCGGCCACGTCATGGCCCCCGGTGGTCTCCGGGTCGCGGCTCTCGGGCACGTGGCGTCGTCCGATCAGGATGATCAGCAGGCAGATCGGCACGTTGATCCAGAAGATCCAGCGCCAGCTCGCGACGTCGAGGATCCAGCCGCCGAGTGGTGGGCCGATGGCGGCGGCGATGCTGCCCAGCCCCGCCCACTGGCCGATCATCCGGCCACGGTCGGCCGGGCGGAACGACCCCTGGATGATCGCCAGGCTGCCCGGGGCGAGCAGGGCCGCCCCGACCCCCTGGACGCCGCGGGCGACGATCAGTTGCTCGGGCGACCGGGCCAGTGCGCACAGGATCGAGGCGGTGCCGAACCACGCGACGCCGACCAGGTAGATCCGTCGACGGCCGAGCCGGTCGCCGAGCGCGCCGGCGGTCAGGATCAGCGAGGCCAGAGCCAGCAGGTACGCGTTGACCACCCACTGCACCTCTGGCACCGACGCGCCGAGGTCCTGGCCGAGGGTCCGCAGCGCCACGTTGACCACGGTGCCGTCGAGGATCGCCATCCCCGAACCCAGCACGGATGTCGCGAGCACCCAGCGCCCTGCGCGCGTGCCGGCGTGGACGAACGGTTCCCCGGTGCCCTGGCAGGTGAGCTGCCTCCCCGTCGGTGCGGGGGTGGTCACGGCGTCAGGACAGCCGTCGTCCGGGTGTAGCGCAGCTCCATCGGGAACGGCGGCCACGGGGCCTCGCGCCGTTCCTCCGTGGCGTCCCAGCCGAGGTGCTCGTAGAGCCGGCGGGCGCGGTGGTTGTCCTCCAGGCACCACAGGGACGCGAGCGTGCAGCCCGTGCCGCCGATCGCGTTGAGCGAGGCCGCGATCGCCGTGGTGCCGAGTCCGTCGCCCCAGCGGTCGGGTCGGATGGCCAGGTGCCGCAGGGTGCTGTCGTCGTACGCCGCGAGGGCTGCGAGCCCCTGGTCGTCCTCGATCACGATGACGGAGACGCCGGGCTCGTCGAGCACGAGTGCCCACCGCGCGAGCACGTCGTCGTCGGGGTACGGGAACTGGTCGGGCGGGAAGACGTGGGCCAGAGCCGCCTGGCTCGCGGCGCGTTCGAGGTCGCGGAGAGCGCTGAGGTCGTCGATCGTCGCCGGACGGAACACGCTGTCATCGTGCTCGCCCTCAGTGGGTGGCGTCCAGTAGTGGTTGATCAGAGCTTCTTCTGCTCGATGACCACGGTGCCCATGATCTTGTCGGCGAACGTCTGTCGCTTCTTGTCCCACAACGGCCAGAGCCAGCCGATGTAACAGGCCAGCGAGTCGAGCGTGTGGGCGATCAGTCGGACGAACGTGAGCCCGGCGCCGAGCGGCTCGCCGGTCTTCTCGGCGATCAGTCGGATGCCGACCACCTGCTTGCCGACGCTCCACCCGGTGCGGCCCTGGCGAAGCACCATGTTCCAGACCGCGACCCCGATCAGCGCGACGTAGCCGAGCACCGCGAAGAAGAAGCCTGCGCCGCTGGTCTCGCCGACTCCACCCGAGCTGGCAACGCCTGCGCCCACGAAGATCAGGATGTACGCCGGGATCAGCAGTGCGACGTCCACGAGGTAGCCGCCGACGCGCTTGATCCACTCGGCGTACGGGGCGCCGCCGCCGGGCATGCCAGGAGCGGGCACGGCGCCGGTGTCACCCCAGCCCGGCTGCCACGAGGGTGGCGGCGGTGGCGGCTGGTCCTGTGGGTTTTGCGGGTCCTGCGGGTACTGCGTCATGAAGCCCCCTGCTGGTATCCGACGTGCTCGCGAGTCTAGGCGGGGCGAGCGTCGCGGCTGGGGATCTCGGCGTCCAGAAACAAACAGTCAGCCTTGACTGTTTGTGTCGAGCGGCTGCACGATGAGCGCGTGAGTGTCGCCGCATCCGCCCGGGTTCCGCAGGAGGAGCGCAGCCGCGCCATGCGCCTGCGCCTGCTGGACGCGACGGTCGAGTGCCTGGTCGAGCGCGGCTGGAGCGGTACGTCGACCACGCTGGTGTCCCAACGTGCAGGTGTCAGTCGAGGCGCCCAGCTGCACCACTTCCCGACCAAGAACGCGCTCGTCGTGGCGGCCGTCGAGCACCTCAGCGACGTACGCGGTCGAGAGCTGCGCGACGCCGTCGCCGCACTGCCCACGGGCCCGCAGCGCACGCGCCGGGTGCTGGAGATGCTCGCGGACCACTTCACCAGCCCGGTCTTCACCGCAGCGCTCGAGCTCTGGGTGGCAGCGCGCACGGACCCCGCGTTGCGCGAGGCGGTGGCTCCGCTGGAGCAGCGCATCGGCCGCGAGGTGCATCGCTACACGGTCGAGCTGCTGGGCGTCGACGAGTCGCGTCCGGGGGTACGCGAGCTCGTCCAGGCCACCCTCGACCTGGCCCGTGGGCTCGGTCTGGCCAACACGATCACCGACGACGCCGCCCGACGCAGCCGGATCCTCGACCAGTGGGCCGACCTCCTCGATTCGTCAGCGATCGCCTCGCCTGGAAACGCCGCAAGATCGCAGACGAATCGTGGGAGGAAGCGCTGATGAGCATGCTGTACGACGTACTCGCCGACCTCGAGGCCGAGGGAGACCAGCTCGACGACCTGGTCGCACCCCTCGACGACGCGGGCTGGCGTACGCCGACCCCGGCCGAGGGCTGGGACGTCGCGCACCAGATCGCCCACCTGGCCTGGACGGACGAGACCGCCGTGAAGGCCGCGACCGACAAGGCGGCGTGGGACGAGACCGTGTTGAAGGCGTTCGCCGACCCCGACGGCTTCGTGGACGCGGAGGCGGCGGCTGGCGCGCAGACGCCGCCGGCGGAGCTGCTGGCGCGGTGGCGGGCCGGTCGCGCCACGCTCGCCAAGGTCCTGCGCGACTACCCGTCGGACCAGAAGCTGCCCTGGTACGGGCCGCCGATGAGCGCGACCTCGATGGCGTCGGCGCGCTTCATGGAGACGTGGGCGCACGCGCGCGACGTCGCGGATGCGCTCGGCGTCGTACCTGCCCCAGGACGACCGGGTCCGGCACGTCGTGCACCTCGGTGTCCGCACGCGCGGGTTCGCGTTCAAGAACAACGACCTCGAGCCGCCGACCGAGCCGATCCGGGTGTCGCTCCGGCTGCCTGGTGGCGACCTGTTCGAAGACGGGCCGGCCGACGCCACCCAATCGGTGACCGGCTCGGCGTACGACTTCGCCCTGCTCGTCACGCAGCGCGCCCATCGCGCCGACCTCGACCTCACGGCCGACGGCGCCGACGCGGACCGCTGGCTCGACATCGCCCAGGCCTTCGCCGGTCCGTCCGGCGGCGGGCGGGAGCCACGGGGGGCCGCGTGACGCTTCGGGTCGGCAACTGCAGCGGGTTCTACGGCGACCGGCTCTCCGCGATGCGCGAGATGCTGGAGGCCGGCCCGCTCGACGTGCTGACCGGTGACTACCTCGCCGAACTGACGATGCTCATCCTCGGCAAGGACGTCATGAGGGACCCGTCGCTCGGCTATGCGCGCACGTTCGTGCGGCAGGCGGAGGACTGTCTCGGGCTGGCGCTCGACCGCGGCGTGAAGATCGTCGTGAACGCGGGCGGCCTCAACCCGTCCGGGCTCGCCGACCGGCTGCGCGAGGTGGCAGCCGGGCTGGGCGTCTCGGCCGCGATCGCCCACGTCGAAGGCGACAACCTCCTCGACCGGGCCGACGAGCTCGGCCTCTGCCCGCCGGATCGCGGCAAGCCGCTGACGGCCAACGCCTACCTCGGCGCGTTCGGCATCGCCGCCGCATTGGACGCCGGCGCGAACGTCGTCGTCACCGGCCGGGTCACCGACGCGTCGGTCGTGATCGGCCCCGCGATCGCCAAGTTCGGCTGGACGCGGACGTCGTACGACGAGCTCGCCGGAGCGACGGTGGCGGGCCATGTCATCGAGTGCGGCACCCAGGCCACCGGCGGCAACTTCTCCGGGTTCCTCGACCTGGCGCGTGACACCCGGCCGCTGGGCTTCCCGATCGCCGAGATCGAGGCCGACGGGTCCTGCGTCATCACCAAGCACGACGGCACCGGCGGCGCGGTCACGGTCGACACGGTGACCGCGCAGCTGCTGTACGAGGTGCAGTCAGAGGTCTACCTCGGGCCGGACGTGTCCACCCACCTCGACAGCGTGCGGCTTTCCGACGACGGGGCCGATCGGGTGCGGGTGAGTGGCGTCCGTGGGTCGGCGCCCCGGTCGACGTTGAAGGTCGGCGTCAACGAGCTGGGTGGCTTCCGGAACAGTGCCGAGCTCGTCCTGGTCGGCCTCGACATCGAGGCCAAGGCCGAGTGGGTCCGCACCCAGGTGGAGGCCGCCCTCGCCGGTCGTCGGCCCGCGTCGGTGGTGTGGTCGCTGGCCCGCACCGACCACGAGGACGCCGACACCGAGGAAGCCGCGTCGTGCCGACTTCGGGTCACGGTGATGGACCCCGATCCCGACGTCGTCGGCAAGCGGTTCACGGCGCCGCTCGTCGAGCTTGCGCTGGGCTCGTACCCCGGCTTCACGCTGACCGGCCCGCCGTCGCCCGCCACGCCGTACGGCGTCTATCGCGCCGGGTACGTCCCGCGCGACGCCGTTGACGAGCAGGTCTTCCTCGACGGCACCCTCGTCGAGCTCCAACCGGTGGTGGAGCTCCAACCGCTGGTCGAGCTTGTCGAGACCACTCCGCCACCGGTCGAGCCAAGCCCGGTGGTCGAGCCAACCCCGGTGGTCGAGCTTCGAGCCATCCGCGTGGTCGAGCTTGTCGAGACCACTCGCGATCCGTTGGTCGAGCCTGTCGAGACCACTCGCGATCCGTTGGTCGAGCTTGTCGAGACCACTCGCGCCCCACTCGGACTCGATCGCCCACGCACGCTCCGGCGACAAGGGCGGCGACGCGAACATCGGCCTGTGGGCGAAGGACGCCGCCGACCGTCCCGACCGCGTGTCCTGGCTGATCGACCTGATCACGCCCGACCTCGTGCGGCGCCTCATCCCCGAGGCGCAGGACCTGGAGGTCGACGTCGTTCCCGCTGCCGAACCTCGGCGGCGTCAACGTCGTGCTGCACGGACTGCTGGGCGAGGGCGTCGCCGCATCGACGCGGTTCGACCCACAGGCGAAGGCACTCGGCGAGTGGATCCGGTCGCGCCACGTCGACATCCCGAAGGGGTTGCTGTGAAGGACGGATTGGTCTCGACAGGCTCGACCAGCGGAGTGGTCTCGACAAGCTCGACCACCGGAGTCGGCGGGTTCTGGAGCGAGGAGCAGGAGGCGTTGCGCGACAGCGCGCGGGCCTTCGTGCGGAGCGAGGTCGCGCCGTACCTCCAGGAGTGGGAGGACGCGGGCGAGGTCCCGCGCGAGCTGCATGCGAAGGCGGCGAAGCTCGGGTTCCTGGGGCTCGGCGTGCCGCGAGGAGTACGGCGGGTCCGGTGGCACGTTCCTCGACTCGCTGGCCTGCTCCGAGGCGTTCACCGACGCCGGCGCGTCCAGCGGCCTGCTGGCTGCACTGTTCACGTCAGGCATCGCACTCCCGCACATCGTCGCCTCGGGTGACCGCCAGCTGATCGACCGCTACGTCCGACCGACCCTGGCCGGCGAGACGATCGGCTCGCTCGCGGTCACCGAACCCGGCGGTGGGTCCGACGTCGCGAACATCCGGACGACCGCCGTACGCGACGGCGACGACTACGTCGTCAACGGCGCCAAGACGTTCATCACCTCCGGGGTCCGCGCGGACTTCGTGACCACCGCCGTACGCACGGGTGGCCCGGGTCATCGCGGGGTGAGCCTGCTCGTGATCGAGAAGGGCACGCCCGGCTTCGAGGTGACACGGATCCCGGCCAAGATGGGCTGGCACTGCTCGGACACAGCGGAGCTCGCGTTCACCGACGTCCGCGTGCCGGCGACCAACCTGGTCGGCGAGGAGAACTCGGGGTTCGCCCAGATCGCGAAGGCGTTCGTGGTCGAGCGGCTCGCGCTGGCAGTGCACGGCTATGGCATCGCCTCGCGGTCGTTGGAGCTCGCTGCCCAGTACGCCCGTGAACGGGAGACATTCGGCAAGCCGCTGATCGCCAACCAGGTGGTGCGCCACAAGCTCGTCGACATGCATCGCCGCGTCGACGTCGCGCGCACGTACACGCGTGAGGTCGCCCGGCGATACGTCGCAGGCGAGGACCCGCTCGCGGAGGCGCTGCACGCCAAGGCGACCGCGGTGGAGACCGCGGAGTACGTCGTCAGCCAGGCGGTGCAGCTGTTCGGCGGCACCGGCTACATGCACGGGACCGAGGTGGAGCGGCACTACCGCGACGCCCGGATCCTCGGAATCGGAGGAGGCGCCACCGAGGTGCTGAACGACCTGAACGCCCGACTCCTGGGCTACACGCCATGACTGATCCGACGGTCGAGCCTGAGCCGGTGGTCGAGCCTGTCGAGACCACCCCGCCGGTCGAAACGAGTGATCTCGACAAGCTCGATCAGCGGGGGGCGCTCGATCAACGGAGGGGGGCGATGCTCGAGAAGCTGGCCGCGCTCGACGCCGAGCACGCCAAGGCCGTGGCCGGAGGTGGCGAGAAGTACGTCGCCCGCCACCGTGCCCGCGGCAAGCTCACCGCCCGCGAACGCATCGAGCTGCTCGTCGACGAGGGGTCGGCGTTCTTGGAGCTGTCGCCCCTGGCCGGCTGGGGATCCGACTTCGCAGTCGGTGCCTCGGTGGTCACCGGCATCGGCGTGATCGAGGACGTCGAGTGCATGGTCGTGGCGAACGACCCGACGGTGCGCGGCGGCGCCAGCAATCCGTGGACGCTGAAGAAGGTCCAGCGCGCGGCGCAGATCGCCCGCGAGAACCGCCTCCCGACGGTGAACCTCGTGGAGTCCGGGGGCGCGGACCTGCCCACGCAGAAGGAGATCTTCATCCCCGGCGGCGCGATGTTCCGCGGGCTGACCCAGGCGAGCGCGGCGAAGACGCCGACCATCGCGCTGGTCTTCGGCAACTCCACGGCGGGTGGCGCGTACGTCCCTGGGATGAGCGACTACGTCGTGATGGTCAAGGAGCAGGCGAAGGTGTTCCTCGGCGGTCCGCCGCTGGTGAAGATGGCGACCGGTGAAGAGTCGGACGACGAGTCGCTCGGCGGCGCGGAGATGCACGCTCGGACCTCCGGGCTCGCCGACTACCTCGCCGTCGACGAACACGATGCGATCCGGATCGGTCGCCGCATCGTGGCGCGCCTCAACTGGCGCAAGGCAGTCGCAGAGGAGCCGCCCTCTTCGGTGGTTGAGGAGGCGCGCACCTCTCGGTGGTTGAGGAGGGAGCGAAGCGACCGTCTCGAAACCACCCGCACCATTACGCCGAGCCGGACGCGGACCCCGACGAGCTGCTCGACCTGATCCCCACCGACCTCAAGGAGCCGTTCGACCCTCGCGAGGTGATCGCCCGGATTTGCGACGGGGTGAGTGCGGCGAACGCGGTCGCCTTCGACGAGTTCAAGCCGCTGTACGGCACCAGCCTCGTCACCGGCTGGGCGCACGTGCACGGACGTCAGATCGGCATCCTCGCCAACGCGCAGGGTGTGTTGTTCAGCGAGGAGGCCCAGAAGGCCGCGCAGTTCATCCAGCTCGCGAACCAGGTCGATGTACCGCTGCTCTTCCTGCACAACACCACCGGCTACATGGTCGGCAAGGAGTACGAGCAGGGCGGCATCATCAAGCACGGCGCGATGATGATCAATGCGGTCAGCAACTCCACGGTGCCGCACATCTCGATCATGATGGGCGCCTCGTACGGCGCCGGGAACTACGGCATGTGCGGCCGCGCGTACGACCCGCGCTTCCTGTTCACGTGGCCGAGCGCGAAGTCGGCGGTGATGGGGCCGGCGCAGCTCGCCGGCGTGTTGTCGATCGTCGCTCGCCAGGCCGCGGAGTCGAAGGGCGCGCCGTACGACGAGGAGGCGGACGCCGGGATGCGCGCGTTCATCGAGCAGTCCGTCGAGGAGCAGAGCCTGCCGTTCTTCCTCTCGGGGATGGTGTACGACGACGGCGTCATCGACCCGCGGGACACCCGCACCGTCCTGGGCATCTGCCTGTCCGTGATCGAGAACGCCCCCATCGAGGGCACCGACCGCTTCGGCGTCTTCAGGATGTGATGAGGGTGAACATGCAGTGCTTTCCACAGGAGCTCCGGCATGCGGACGGCGTCCACCGTCGCTCGGGCGGCGCGTCGCCCGAGAGCTCGGCTTTTCGGTCGCTTCTCGCGGCGGGCGCCGCGGCCAGGCCCCTTGACGCTCCTCACCGACGCCGACCGCACGCGGTACGAGCGGAGGCAACAGCATGACGATCACTCGCTTGCTAGTGGCTAATCGGGGGGAGATTGCGCGGCGGGTGTTCCGGACCTGTCGCGAACTCGGGATCGAGACGGTGGCGGTGTACTCCGACGCGGACGCCGGCCTGCCGTTCGTCGCGGAGGCCGACGTCGCCGTACGCCTGCCCGGCAACACCCCTGCGGACACGTACCTGCGCGGCGACCTGATCGTCGACGCGGCGCGTAGGGCGGGCGCGGACGCGATCCACCCCGGCTACGGGTTCCTGTCGGAGAACGCCGACTTCGCACGGCGGGTGATCGACGCCGGGCTCGTCTGGGTCGGTCCGACGCCGAACTCCATCGACCAGATGGGCTCGAAGGTCGGCGCGAAGAAGCTCGTCGGCGCGGCCGGTGTTCCGATCCTCGAGGAGGTGTCGGCGGCGTCCGTCACCGCTGACGACCTGCCCGTGCTGGTGAAGGCCTCGGCCGGAGGCGGCGGGCGCGGCATGCGCATCGTCCGCGAGCTTGCCGACGTCGCGGCCCAGGTCGAGCTCGCCTCCAACGAGGCGGCGTCCGCCTTCGGCGACCCGACGGTGTTCTGCGAACCGTTCGTGGAGCACGGCCGGCACGTCGAGGTGCAGGTCGTCGCGGACCAGCACGGGCACCGTGCTCGTACTCGGGGAGCGTGACTGCTCGATCCAGCGGCGCCACCAGAAGGTGGTCGAGGAGACCCCGGCGCCCGGACTCACCGACGTCACCCGCCGCGCGCTCCATGACGCGGCGCGCGCGACCGCGGAGTCGGTGGGGTACGTCGGTGCCGGCACGGTCGAGTTCCTGCTCGACCCGGCGACGCAGCAGTTCTGGTTCCTGGAGATGAACACCCGCCTCCAGGTCGAGCACCCCGTCACCGAATGCATCTACGGCGTCGACCTGGTCGCCCTGCAGATCTCCGTCGCCGAGGGCAACTCGATGGTTGAGGAGGGCGGAGCGCTAGCGGCATCCGGCTCACCAGTCAGGCCGTACGGCCACGCGGTCGAGGTACGCCTCTACGCCGAGGACCCCGCTGCTGACTGGCAGCCACAGAGCGGGCAATTGACCCGGTTCGACATCCCCGGCGTCTCGGCAGAGTTCGCAGTACCGGCGTCGTACGGCGTCCGACTCGACTCCGGCTTCGGGGCGGGCGACGAGGTCGGCACCCACTACGACGCGATGCTCGCCAAGGTCATCGCCTGGGCGCCGACGCGTGCCGGGGCGCTGCGTCGACTGGCGGGGACGCTCGCCTCGTCGCAGATCCACGGCGTGCGTACCAACCGCGACCTGCTGGTCAACGTCCTGCGTCACCCCGCCGTCATTGCCGGCGACGTCAGCACCGACTTCTTCACGCGGTTCGACCTCGCCGAGCTGGCCGCCCCGGCCGCAGGGGCGGATGCCGTGCAGCTCAGCGCGTTCGCAGCCACCGTCGCCCTTACCGAACGCGACAAGGCGACTCGGAAGGTCCAGCCCCGGATCCCCGCCGGCTGGCGCAACGTCGTCTCCCAGCCCCACCAAACCCGATTCGTCAGCGATCACCCCGCGGGGGAACGACGCAAGATCGCCGACGAATCGGGGTTGGGGGTGGTCGAGGTGCGGTGGTACGGCGGGCGCGACGGGTACACGTCCGCGGACCTCGACGTTCAGGTGCTCAGCGTGTCCACCGACCGGGTGGTGCTCGAGCACGACGGAGTCGGCCGGACGTTCGACGTGTACGTCGGCGCCGACGGATCGGTCGACGTCGAGTCGTCCCTGGGCCATGTCGCCCTGCGCCGTACCCCTCGTTTCGTCGACCCGGCCGACCAGGTGGCCACGGGTTCGCTGCTGGCGCCGATGCCCGGCACCGTCGTCTCGCTCGCCGTCGAGGTGGGGGCCGAGGTGGCTGCAGGTCAGCCAGTGCTGGTGCTCGAGGCGATGAAGATGCAGCACACCGTGTCGGCGCCGCACGACGGCGTGGTGACCGAGCTGGCGGTGCGGACGGGTGAGCAGGTTGCGGCCGGCGCGGTGCTGGCGGTGGTCTCGACAAGCTCGACCAGCGGAGAGACGGCTCGACCAGCGGAGACGGCTCGACCAACGGATCGAACGAATCAACTGAAGGGGAAGTGTGATGACCGAGCAGATCGCGTTCACCGAGACCGAGGAGCGGGCGACGCTGCGCCGCGAGGTCGCCAAGCTGGCCTCGGGGTTCGGTCGTGAGTACTTCACGGAGCAGGCCAGGAAGGGCGGCAAGACCACCGACCTGTGGCTGGCGATGGGGAAGAACGGCTACCTCGGCATCAACATCCCCGAGCAGTACGGCGGCGGGGGCGGCGGGATCGGCGACATCGCCGCGGTCTGCGAGGAGCTCGCCGCGCAAGGCTGCCCGCTGCTGATGATGGTGGTCTCGCCGGCCATCTGCGGCACCGTCATCGCCCGGTTCGGCACCGAGGAGCAGAAGCAGCGCTGGCTGCCCGGCATCTGCGACGGCACCGAGACGATGGCGTTCGCGATCACCGAGCCGGACGCCGGGTCGAACTCTCACAACATCAGCACGACCGCACGCCGGGACGGCGACGGCTGGGTGCTGAAGGGCCGCAAGGTCTACATCTCCGGGGTCGACGAGGCCAAGAACGTGCTCGTCGTCGCGCGCACCGAGGACGCCCGCACCGGCCGGCTCAAGCCGTGCCTGTTCGTCGTACCAACCGACGCCGACGGGTTCGACTACCAGCCGATCCCGATGGAGGTGGTCAGCCCGGAGGAGCAGTTCACGGTCTACATCGACGACGTGAAGCTGCCCGCCGACGCCCTGGTCGGCGACGAGGACGCCGGGCTCGTGCAGCTCTTCACCGGGTTGAACCCCGAGCGGATCATGGCGGCGTCGTTCTCGACCGGACTGGCTCGCTACGCCCTCGGCAAGGCCGTCGAGTACGTCAAGGAGCGCGAGGTCTTCGGGGCGCCGATCGGCACCCACCAGGGGCTCGCCCACCCGCTCGCGCAGTCGAAGATCGAGATCGAGCTGGCCCGACTGATGACCCAGAAGGCGGCCGCACTGGTCGACGCGGGCGAGGACGAGGCGGCGGGGGAGGCGGCCAACATGGCGAAGTACGCCGCCGCCGAAGCGGCCTGCGACGCCGCCGACCGCGCCGTCCAGGCTCATGGCGGCAACGGCATCGCCCAGGAGTACGGGATGGCGGGTCTGCTGGTGGCGGCGCGGGTCGGCAGGATCGCCCCGGTCAGCCGGGAGATGATCCTGAACTTCATCGGCATGCACTCGCTCGGCCTGCCCAAGAGCTACTGAGCGCAGCGCGCCCACCCAGACCAGCACCAGCCGGCCGACGACGGGTAGCCTCGGGCCGACCGTCGACCCGTCCGGTAGGAGCAGCAGATGACCGAGCTCGTCCACTACGCCGTCGCTGACGAGGTCGCGACGCTCACGCTCGA
Source organism: uncultured Actinomycetota bacterium (assembly GCA_963768905.1). GTDB lineage: Bacteria > Actinomycetota > Actinomycetes > Propionibacteriales > Nocardioidaceae > Nocardioides_B. Next base: position 1,282,702 of record CAVYJQ010000005.1, read on the forward strand.
CTCGCAGCACAACCGCAACGCGCTCTCGAAGCAGCTGGTCAGTGAGCTGTTCGAGGGCCTCGACCGTGCCGAGTCCGACGACGCCGTCAAGGTCGTGCTGATCCGCGCCGAGGGCCGGACGTTCTGCTCCGGCGCCGACCTCTCCGAGGCGAGCGGCGAGGGAATGGAGAAGGCGGCCGGCGTCCTCGTCGACCTGCAGCGACGGATCGCGACGCTGACCAAGCCCGTGGTCACCCGGGTGCACGGCAACGTCCGGGCCGGCGGGATCGGGATCGTGGCCGCCTCCGACATCGCAGTCAGCGCCGACGACGCGACGTACGCCTTCACCGAGGTGCGGCTCGGGCTCACCCCCGCCGCGATCTCGCTGTCGGTGCTGCCGCGGATGACGGACCGCTCGGCAGCGCTGACGTTCCTCACCGGCGAGGTCTTCGACGGGGCCGCCGCCGCTCAGATGGGGCTGGTCACGAAGGCGGTTGCGGAGGACGAGCTCGATGCCCAGGTCGAGACGATCTGCGCCGCGCTGGCGAAGGGCCACCCGCAGGGCCTGCGCGAGACGAAGCAGCTGATCGGCCGGCACCTCGTGACCAGGATCGACGAGCACGGCGTCGACCTGGCTGCGCTGTCCGCCCGGCTGTTCGGGTCCGACGAGGCCAAGGAAGCGATGCTCGCGTTCCTGCAGCGCAAGAAGTAGCTGCCGCCATCGGTCGAGCTCGTTTGGGCGGCTAGGCCATCCTCGAAGTGTGAGCAGCCACGCCGGCACCGGAGACGGTCCGGCCACCCCTGAGCCGATCGATCCGGTCGCTCCGCCGCTGCGCCGCCCGGCCATCATGAGTCAGCAGTGGCGCGACCTCACCTACCTGCACTGGGCCGTCGACCCCGAGCGCGTCGCCCACCTGATGCCGCCGGGGGTCCGTCCCGACGTACTCGACGGCCGCACGTACGTCGGACTGATCCCGTTCCGGATGGTCGACGCCGGCCCCGGCCCGCGCTCCCGGGGCGTGCCGTGGCTCGGGACGTTCCTGGAGACCAACGTGCGGTTGTACTCCGTCGACGAGTCGGGTCGTCGTGGCGTGGTCTTCGTCAGCCTCGACTGCGAACGCCTCGCGGTCGTGCTCGGGGCGCGGGCGACGTTCGGCGTCCCGTACCGGTGGGCGCGGATGAGCCACCAGAGCAGGTCGATGCCCTCGGGCGTGGAGCATCTGTACGCCGCCCGGTTGATTCGTCGGGGAGCGCCGGTGACGAGTCACGTACGGGTGCGTGTCGGGGAACCGAAGCGTGCAACGGTCCTCGACGAGTTCGTCTCGGCGCGTTGGGGGCTGCACAGCAGGTGGGTGGGGCGAACGCTGTACGTGCCCAACCGGCACGAGCCGTGGCCGCTGCACGACGCGGAGGTGCTGGAGCTCGACGACCAGCTGCTTGCGTCAGTCGGTTTCCCCGAGCTGGCAGACCGGGCACCGGACCATGTCGCGTTCAGCCCCGGCGTCACCACGGTCTTCGGACTACCCCACACCGTGTAAGACCACCCGTTGGTCGAGCTTGTCGAGACCACCACCGTTGGTCGAGCTTGTCGAGACCACTTGCGGGGTGGTTTCGAGACGCTCACTCCGTTCGCTCCTCAACCACCGGACTAGCCGTTGGTCGAGCTTGTCGAGACCACTCGCGGGTGGTTTCGAGACGCTCGCTTCGCTCGCTCCTCAACCACCGGGGAGGCGCTCGCTCCTCAACCACCGGGGAGGCGCTGGCTCCTCAACCACCGGGAGGGGTCCGCTGGTCGAGCTTGTCGAGACCACTGGCCGGGATGTCAGGAATCGCCTAGTTCGCGGCGTTCGTGCGCGCGGATCTCCTCGATGATGATCGTCGACAGGGCCGGATCGAGCTCCCGCTGGTCCCAGGCGGTGTCCTTGATCCGGTTGACGAGCGCCCGCAGTTCGCTGATCTCATGCCGCACGGCATGGATCGTCGCCGCATCGACGCCTGGCTGTCGCGCCGCGCCACGGCCTACGACGTAGCCCGCCGCACCCGCGAGCACGAACACCAGCAGCACCAGCATGGGCCCGTAGAGCGCCATCATCGCGACTCCCTTCTGCGGGGTGACCCCGTCACCTCCTTCGAGGCTAGCCCGCGCCGCAACCCTGGCCGGTGAGCGAAATCGTCCGAAGCGGCCCCCGGACCGAGATAGAGTGGCCGACTGCCCGATTAGCCCATCTGCACCAGGAACGGTGAACCGCCTTGTCCGTCGAGGCCGCCCACGACACAGTGGCGCAGCAGGAGATCGCCAACGAACAGGCGTTCGTCGACCGCGTCTACCTTCAGCTCGCCCTCTCCACCAAGAACGCCGAGGAGCTTGCCCGCGAGGGGCACGGCCGCGGCAGCCTCGGGCACGAGGGTGGCCTGGTCGAACGCGACGCGATGGTGTTCCAGGCCGCCAAGCGGATCGCCACCCTGAACGCCGCGCACGAGGGGCTCGTCTTCGGACGTCTCGACCTCGCCGACGATGCCGAGGAGCCGCGCTACATCGGCCGCATCGGTCTCCGCGACGAGCAGCGCGACTCGCTGCTGGTCGACTGGCGCGCGCCGGCCGCCGCCGTGTTCTACCAGGCGACTGCCGCGGAACCCCAGGGCGTCGTACGACGCAGGGTCCTGCGCTGCGCAGGCGCCGACGTCGTCGCCGTAGAGGATGACCTGCTCGACCCCGACAGCCCGATCGCTGACGGACTGCCGATCGTCGGCGAGGGTGCGCTGATGGCGCAGCTGTCCCGCGCCCGCGACCGCACCATGCACTCGATCGTCGCCACGATCCAGGCCGAGCAGGACAAGGCGATCCGGGCACCCAGCAAGGGCGTCGTCCTGATCACGGGTGGCCCCGGCACGGGCAAGACCGTGGTGGCGCTGCACCGGGCGGCGTACCTGCTCTACTCCGACCGTCGCCGGTACGAGAGCGGCGGCGTCCTCGTCGTCGGCCCGTCCGGCGTCTTCATGCGGTACATCGAGCGCGTGCTGCCGTCGCTGGGGGAGACTGCCGTGGCACTCCGCTCGCTCGGCGAGGTGGTCGACGGCGTTCGCGCCTCGCGCCACGACCTGCCCGCCGTGGCCGACGTCAAGGGCTCCGCTCGGATGGCCGAGCTGATGCGCCGGGCTGCGCGTCAGGCCGTTCCGGGAGCGCCGCGCGAGCTGCGGATCTTCTACCGCGACGACACCGTCGTCCTCGGAAGCCGCGAGCTGGGTCAGCTCCGCCGGCAGCTCCTCTCGCAGGGCAAGCGCAACCGGCAGCTGCCCCGCGTCGCCTCCACGCTCCTCGACGCGATGTGGCGGCAGGTGCAGGGGGAGCGCGGCCGCGGTCGCGGCAAGGAGGAGTTCGTCGACACGATGCTGGGCACGCCGGCGTTCGTCGAGTTCGCCCTGGCCTGGTGGCCGGCGCTCGACGCCACCGACGTACTGCGCTGGCTCCGCGACCCCGAGATGTTGATGCGCGTCGGCGAGGGCTTCGTGAGCCGCGAGGATCTCGCGCTGCTCTCGTCCTCGTGGGACGGCGCGGGCGACGACACCTGGTCGGTCGAGGACATCGCGCTGCTCGACGAGCTGCGTTACCAGCTCGGTGATGCTCCGGAGAAGCACGACAGCGACCCGGACCCGCTCGCGCACCTGGTCGACGAGAACATGCCCGAGCTGACCACGATCACCGACCGCGAGTTCTCGCGCGGCCCGCAGACCAGTGTCCGCACCGAGGACGACGGCTACTCGCACGTCCTGGTCGACGAAGCCCAGGACCTCACGCCGATGCAGTGGCGGATGATCGGGCGCCGCGGACGTACGGCGACCTGGACGATCGTCGGCGACCCCGCCCAGTCGTCGTGGCCGCAGCCCGACGAGGCGGTCCGGGCGCGGGACGAGGCGCTGGGTGACAAGGCTCGCCACGAGTTCCACCTGTCGACGAACTACCGCAACAGCAAGGAGATCTACGACTTCGCGGCGCGGTACGCCAAGCGCGTCGGGCTCGACGCCGACCTGCCGACGGCGGTGCGGGCGACCGGCGTGGAGCCGGAGGAGCGCACGGTCGACGACCTGCACGAAGGCGTCCGCCAGGCTGTGTCCGAGATGTCCGAGCTGGTCCAGGGCACCGTCGGGATCGTCGTCCCGGTGGCGCGTCGCGCCGAGGTGCAGGGCTGGCTGGACGGCTGGACGGAGCACGCGGAGGCGGCGGCCGGGGGGTCCGACGCCCGCATGCTCGTGCTGACCGGCCTGGACACCAAGGGTCTCGAGTTCGACGCGATCGTCGTCGTACAGCCGGAGGAGATCGAGGCGGAGTCCGCGACCGGACGCGCAACCCTGTACGTCGTCCTGACCCGGGCCACTCAGCGGATGGTGTCCATCACGGCGTGAGCTGACGTCTGGGGGCGCCGGAGCGGCTCGTCGGTAGAGTTCCCGGCATGACCACCCCGGGCGCCCGTGCCGCCGCCGAGGCATTGGATGCGCTGCTGGCCCACGAGGCCTGGGCCGTCATCCGGCTCCGGGACAGCGCCACCGTCACGCTGGTGGCCGGTTCGCGCTCCGAGGTCGAGCGGCTGGCCGACGTACCGCTCGAGGAGGGCCCGCCCCGGAGGGCCGCCGCTTCGACCGGCTGCTGGCCGTGCCGTTCCGGCAGGTCACCGAGCGCGGGTACGAGGCGCATGACGACGGCGCCCCGTTGACGGTCGTGCACATCGACCTCGAGCAGGAGGTGCCGTTCGACGACCTGCTCGCGGCGCTGCCCGACGAGCCGGTGGAGTTCGCCGACCGCGGCGGCTTCGAGACCAGCGACGGCGACTACGCCGCGGTGGTGGAGCGGATCATCGCCGACGAGATCGGCAACGGGCAGGGAGCGAACCTCGTCGTCGGCCGCCAGTACCGTGCGCGCCTGCGCGACTGGGGATCCGCCAAGGCGCTGACCGTCCTGCGACGGCTGCTCGAGCGCGAGCGCGGTGCCTACTGGACGTACTGCTTCTTCACCGGCGAGCGCTACCTGGTCGGAGCCAGCCCCGAGCGCCACGTCTCGGTCACCGGCGGGGATGTCCGGATGAACCCGATCAGCGGCACGTTCCGGCTGCCCGCCGCCGGTAGCGACGTCTCGCCGGCCGAGCTCAAGCAGCAGCTCCTCGACTTCCTCGCCGACGAGAAGGAGATCTACGAGCTCTTCATGGTCGTCGACGAAGAGCTCAAGATGATGTGCGACGTCTGCAACGAGGGCGGCCAGGTGCTCGGGCCGTTCCTCAAGCCGATGACCCACCTCGTGCACACCGAGTACCTGCTGGCCGGGCGCACCAGCCGCGACGTCCGCGACGTACTCCGCGACACGATGTACGCCGCGACGGTGACCGGGTCGCCGGTCGAGAACGCCTGCCGGCTGATCAAGAAGTACGAGACCGAGGGCCGCGGGTACTACGGCGCCGCGCTCGCACTGCTCGGCCGTGACTCCGACGGCCGCCCGACTGCCGACTCGCCGATCGTGATCCGCACGGCGGACGTGAGCGTCGACGGCGACCTCAAGGTCACGGCGGGCGCGACGCTGGTGCGCGACTCGGTCCCGGCGTACGAGGTCGCCGAGACGCACGCGAAGGCCGGCGGCATCCTGACGGCGTTCGGGCTGGTCCCGGCCGCGGACGCCGGCGCCGGGATCGCCGACCTCACCCGCGACGAGGACGTCCTGATCGCGCTGAACTCGCGCAACCGGCGGCTGTCGAAGTTCTGGCTCACCGACCAGGGCGGTTCGCCGCCCGCGCCCGAGCTCAAGGGGAAGTCCGTCGCGATCCTCGACGGCGAGGACGACTTCGTGAACATGCTCCGCCACGTGCTGTGGGTGATGGGCATGGACTCGACCGTCGTACAGCACGAGGACTTCACGCCGAACGCCTTCGAGGGCCACGACCTGGTGATCGTCGGCCCCGGCCCGGGCGACCCGCGCGACGTCACGAACCCCAAGATCGCCGCGTTCGACGCAGCGGTCGACACCTTGCTCACCTCGGGGATGCCGTTCCTGGCGGTCTGCCTGGGGCACCAGGTGCTGTGCCGACGGCTCGGCCTCGACCTCGCCTACAAGGACATCGTCTTCCAGGGCACCCAGTCGCGGGTCGACCTCGACGGCCGCGAGGAGAACGTCGGCTTCTACAACACGTTCGTCGGCCGTACCGCCGGCCCGTTGCCGGACGGCGTCACGGTGGCCGAGGACCCGGTCACCAAGGACGTCCACCAGGTCAGCGGGCCGAACTTCCGCGGCATCCAGTTCCACGCCGAGTCGATCCTCACCGAGCACGGCTACGACCTGATCCACGACCTGGTCCTCGACCTGCTGCGATGAGCGAACCGCGGGTCGTGGTGGTCGACCACCACGACTCCTACACCTGGAACCTCGTCCACCTCGTCGCCGGTGTGACCGGACGGCTGCCCGACGTGGTCGAGCACGACGAGGTCGACGCCGACACGCTCCTCGGACGCAGGTACAGCCACATCGTGCTCTCCCCGGGGCCGGGCAACCCGCACGACGTCCGCGACTTCTCGGTGGGACGGCGGATCCTGCTGGAGTCGGAGGTCCCCGTACTCGGGGTGTGCCTCGGCATGCAGGGGCTGGTCGTGGCGTACGGCGGCCACGTCGGTCAGGTACGCCCGGCGCACGGTGAGGTCGCCGAGGTGGTGCACGACGGGTCCGGCGTCTTCGCGGGCGTGCCGTCACCCCTCCCGGCGGTGCGCTACCACTCGCTGGCTGCGCTCAGCGTGCCCGACGTACTCGTCGAGACGGCCTGGTGCGATGAGGCCGAGGGACGTGTGGTCATGGGCGTGGCCCACCGCGAGCGCCCGATCTGGGGAGTCCAGTTCCACCCGGAGTCGGTGCTGACCGAGCACGGTGCGCTGATGGTGGCGAACTTTCTGGAGCTGCGATGACCCGCGACCCCGCAGACGTGTTCGCCGAGCTCGCCGGCCGCCACGACCGGATGTTCTGGCTCGACGGGGGCGGGTCGCGGTCGTGGTCCGGGCGCCGCTCGATCCTCGGCTTCCTCGAGGCCGACGACGTCTCGCTCACCTACGACGCGTCCCGCCGGGAGGTGACCCGGCATCGCGGCGAGGTCGACGACGTGGTCGGCGACGACGTCTTCGCCGCGCTCGCCGACGAGGTCGCCCGCGACGACGGCGACCCGGAGGTGAGCTGGGTCGGCTACTTCGGGTACGCCGCCCGGCCCGACCTGCCCGCAGCGGTGGAGTCGTCGGGGCAGGACCGCGCCCCGGACGCGGTGTGGATGCGCGTCCGCAACCCCTGGGTGGTCGAGCATCCCCAGGCCGCGGACCCCGACCGCAGGGCCGAGCAGCGAGCGTCGGTCGAGCCCCCGCGGGTCGAGCCGACCGCGCAGTTCGCCGAGGCCTTCGCCGCCGTCCAGCGCGAGCTCCACCTGGGCAACTCCTACGAGGTCAACCTCACCTACCGCGACGCCGTGGAGGTCCCGCTCGACCCGGTCGCGGCGTACCTCCGGCTGCGCGACCTCAACCCGGCGCCGTACGCGGGCTACCTGCAGCACCGGGGCACCTGCCTGCTGAGCTCCAGCCCCGAGCGCTACGCGACGATCGACCGGGATCGCTGGCTGGAGACCAAGCCGATCAAGGGCACGCTGCCTCGCGGCGCGACCGACGCCGAGGACGACGAGCAGGCCCGCAGGCTGGCGACCGACCCGAAGTTCCGGGCCGAGAACCTGATGATCGTCGACCTGCTCCGCAACGACCTGTCGATGGTGTGCGAGCCGGGCACGGTGACCGTGCCGACGCTGATGCAGGTGGAGTCCTACGCGTCGGTGCACCAGCTGGTCTCGACGGTGAGGGGTCATCTACGGGACGGCGTCGGCACCGTCGAGGCGCTGCGGGCGCTGTTCCCGGCGGGGTCGATGACGGGCGCACCCAAGCTGCGGACCATGGAGATCATCGACCGGGTGGAGTCGACACCGCGTGGCGTCTACGCCGGCGCCTTCGGCTGGTTGTCCGCCGACGGCCGCGCCGACCTGGGCGTGGTGATCCGGTCCCTGGTGGCCCAGCGCCACGGGGCGTCGTACCGATACACCTATGGCACCGGCGGCGCGATCACCGTGGCCTCCGACCTCGACGAGGAGTACGCCGAGACCAGGTGGAAGGCGGCCCGGCTCAGGGAGTCGCTGGGAGGGTGAGCCGGGCCGCCGGGCCTAGAACGTGAGGTCGCCCTGGTCGCTGTCCAGCGTGACCTCGAGCGTGTCCACGTTGCCGCCGTCCCCGTCACGCGCGACGGTCAAAGTCACCGTGTCGCCGGGGCGATGACCGCGGATGGTGGCCACCAGCGACTCCCAGCTCACGATCGCGTTGTCGTCGACCTTGGTGATCACATCGCCGGGGTCGAGGCCCGCCTCTTCCGCCGCAGACCCCTGCGAGACGTCACGGACGCCGGCGCCGGTGACCAGACCGTCACTGCTGACGGCGTCGCTGCCGGTCACACCGAGCAGCGCGTGCGTCGGCGTCTCCCCGTTGCGGAGCTGGTCGACGATCGGGAGCACGTTGCCCAGCGGGATGGCGAAGCCGAGGCCGATGGAGCCAGGCGAGCTCGACGACGAGCGGATCGAGGAGTTGATCCCGACCACCTCACCGCGCATGTTCACCAGCGGGCCGCCGGAGTTCCCCGGGTTGATGGCCGCATCGGTCTGGATGGCGGGGTAGATGGTGTCGGCCGAGACCCCGTCCCCGACGGACACCGGCCGCTCGAGTGCGCTGACGATCCCGCTGGTGACGGTGGCCTCCAGGCCGAACGGCGACCCGATGGCGACGACGTTCTCGCCGACGTCGAGCAGCTCGGACTTGCCGAGCGTGGCCGGAGTCAGCCCGCTGACGTCTTGGGCGCGGATCACGGCGAGGTCGGTCAGTGGGTCGGTGCCGACGACCTCGGCCCGGGCGGTGCTGCCGTCGTGGAAGGCGACGGTCAGCCTTCCGCTGTCGCTCGCCGCGTCGACGACGTGGTTGTTGGTGAGGATCTCGCCGTCCTCGCTGAGCACGATGCCCGAGCCGGATCCCGAGCCCTGGCTTCCGGCGGCCGTGATCTTCACGACCGAGGGGAGCACCGACGCGGCCACCTGCTCGACGGAGCCTTCGGCCGCGGGGATGTCCGGGGTGTCCGCCACCGTCGAGGTGCGGTTCCCCGACGGAGGGGACGCCGTTCCGGTGTCCCCTCCTACGAGGTCGCTCACCACGGGGAACCCGGCTGCGCCAGCCAGACCGCCGAGTCCACCGACCATGAGCGCGGCCGCGAGGATCCCCGCGACGGCGCTCTTGCTCGGTCGGGAGGATGCCCTGCCGGCGGGGGCGTCAAACGCGGGCTGCTCGAACCGGTGGGTCAGGTTCTCGTACTGCGTCGTGTCGTCGCGCGCGTCATACCCGGGGTCGCGCTCGGGGTCTCGCTCGGGGGCGGGCCCGGCGACCTCGGGGTCTCGGGAAGGCTGCTGGTACTCGCTCATGACTCGAGCATGCCAACCGAGCCTGAACTGCGACTGAGAGCCGCCCGAGACTATGTCGAGAGTCTGTCGGCGGGCTCGACTGCCTCAGCGCCATGGTCGTCGGCGGGGGCCTCGGAGCCGCCGGGGAGCGTGAACCAGAAGGCCGCCCCTCCGTCCTCGCCTCGTCCGGCGCGCACGCTGCCGCCGTGCCGCTCGGCCACCTGGCGGACGATCGCCAGCCCCAGCCCGGATCCGGGCATCGTACGGGACTCGGGCGAGCGGTAGAACCGGTCGAACACGTGCGGCAGGTCGTCATCGGGGATGCCGTGACCCTGGTCGCTGACCAGGAGTCGGCCGCCGGCAAGACGCACCGTCACCACCCCGAGCGGAGGACTCCACTTGGCGGCGTTGTCGAGCAGGTTGGTCACGGCTCGCTCGAGAGCCGCCGACTCACCGGTCACCCACCAGGGCTCGAGGACGACGTCGAAGTGCAGGCTGGACGCCCGCCGCCGGACCCGGTCGACCGCGCGGGCCGTCATCTCGGCCAGGTCGACGGGCTCGGGTGTCACCGGCGCGTGGTCGTCGCGGGCCAGCTCGGTGAGGTCGCCGATCAACGTGGTGAGCTCCTGGATCTGGAACGAGATGTCATCCATGAGCTCGGCACGTGCGACCGCAGACAGCCCGCCGCGGGCGTCCGCCTGCACGAGCAGGTCGAGGTTGGTGCGCAGCGACGTCAACGGGGTGCGCAGCTCGTGGCCGGCATCGGCGACGAGCCGCCGCTGCCGGTCGCGCGATGCGGAGAGGGCGGCGAGCATCGCGTTGAACGACGACGCCAGGCGGGCGATCTCGTCGTTGCCCTCGACGACGATCGGATCGAGGCGTTCGGTGCGGGCGATCTCCTCGGCGGCGTCGGTGAGTCGTCGTACGGGCCGGAGTCCGTTGCGGGCCACGGCGAACCCGGCGAGGGCGGCTGCCACGACGCCGGCCAGGCCGAAGATGAGCAGGACGTAGCCGAGCTTGTCGAGCGTGAACTGGTTGCTCTGCAGCGACTGGGCCAGCACGAGCGCGACGCCGTCCTGGTTGGCGGGGACTGCGGCCACCCGGTACGGCCCGCCGTCCGTGTCCACGGTGCGCAGCGAGGAGGCCGCCTCGCCTCGGGCGACCGCGAGCTCCTGCACCCCGAGGGTGACCGCGTCGCCGGACGGCTGGTCGGTGGTGACGATCCGGTTGTCGGCGGTGATGAATCCGATCTTCACGTCGGCGGCGCCCGACCATCCACGACGGCACCTGGTTGGCGGTGAGCTGGCTGAGGGTGCTCGACTGGGCGGCCGCGCTGGCGCGTCGCATCAGCGACTGGTCGAGCGTGTCCATGAGCTGGTGCCGGACCGTGAAGTACGCCGCGGCGGCGACGAGTGCCACCGAGATGCCGACCGCCATGGTGGCCAGCAGCGTGACCCGGCTGGCCAGCGACCGCCGGTAGTGGAGCCCGGTCCGGGCCGTGGACATCACGACTCCTTCAGGACGTACCCGACGCCCCGGACGGTGTGGATCAGGCGCGGCTCGCCGTTCGCCTCGGTCTTGCGGCGGAGGTAGCCGACGTACACCTCCAGCGAGTTCGCGGTGGTCGGGAAGTCGAAACCCCACACCTCCTCGAGGATGAACGCGCGCTCGAGCACCCGGCGTGGCCGCTCCAGGAACATCTCGAGCAGGGCGAACTCGGTGCGGGTCAGCTCGATCGCTCGACCGTTCCGGTGCACGTCGCGGGTGCCGCGGTCGAGGGTCAGGTCGGAGAAGGCGAGCACCTCGTCTTCGGGGTCGCCGGCCGGAGTGTGGGTACGGCGCAGCAGCGCACGCAGCCGGGCCAACAGCTCCTCGAGGGCGAACGGCTTGGTGAGGTAGTCGTCGGCGCCGGCGTCGAGCCCTTCGACCCGGTCGCCGATCGAGTCGCGCGCGGTGAGCACCAGGATCGGCAGGTCGTTGCCGGCGCTGCGCAGGGCGCGGGTGGTCTCCAGGCCGTTGAGCCGGGGCATCATCACGTCGATCACGAGGGCGTCGGGCGGGTGCCCGGCGATGGCGGCGAGCGCCTCGGCGCCGTCACCGGCGAGCGTCACGGCGTACCCGTTGAACTCCAGCGAACGGCGCAGCGACTCCCGCACCGCGCGGTCGTCGTCGACGACGAGGACGCGCGGGGAGCCGTCAGGGGCGTTCGAGGTTGCCACGGGTCAAGCCTGCCACCCTCGCCTGAGGTCGTGCTGAGAAGCGGCGTCAGAGCAGCGAGCGCGCTGCCTCGCCGGCGCGGTGGCCGTACCCGGAGCCGGCGCCGTTTGACGGTTTGCCGCCGAAGAGGCACGCGTGCACGAGCAGCGGGAAGAGCTGGTGCAGGGCGACTCGGTCCTCCCAGCCGTCGGCGAGGGGCGCGGCTTCTTGGTAGGCCTCGAGCACGCGGGGCAGCTGCGGGCAGCCGAAGAGCGCGAGCATCGCCAGGTCGGTCTCGCGGTGCCCGCCGTGGGCGGCGGGGTCGACGACCCAGACCCGTTGCTCCTGACCCCACAGCACGTTGCCGGCCCACAGGTCGCCGTGCAGCCGGGCGGGCGGCTCGTCGGGTCCGGCGAGGTCGACGATCTTGCGGACGACGGACTCGACCGCGTCCGCGTCGTCGGAGCTGATCCCGCCGCGGTCACTGGCGAGCTTCAGGTACGGGAGCACCCGGCGCGTGGCGTAGAACTCCGGCCAGGTGGGTGCGGAACGGTTCGGGAGCGGCAGCGTGCCGATGTACCCGTCGGCTTCGTCCTCGGTGCCGAAGCCGCTGGCCCCGGCCGCGTGCGTGACGGCGAGCGCGCGGCCGAACTGCTCGGCGGCGTCGACGGACGGGCGGACGCTCTCGACCCACTGAAGGATCAGGCAGTCGGCCTCGACCGCGAGCACCTCGGGCACGTGGACCCCGCCGGACCCGGTGGCCTCGGCGAGCCAGGCCAGCCCGCGGGCCTCGGTCGGGAAGAAGTCGTCGGGCGCCTGCGGCCGGGTCTTCATCAACGCGGAGGAGCCGTCGGAGAGCCGGAGCCGGGTGGACGTGCAGATGTCACCGCCCGCGACGGGGGTGGTGGCCACCACCGCAGCCTCGAGCAGATCCTCGGCACGGTGAGCAATCGCCCCCATCTTGGCCATCTCAGCCCCCTACGAGCTCTCGGTTGAGGACGGCGACCAGGCCGTCGCAGGTGCGTTCGATCATGGCGAGCACGCTCACGAAGCCGTCGTCGCCGCCGTAGTACGGGTCGGGGACCTCGCGGTCGCCGCCTTGGGCGCGCGGATCGAACTCGCGGAAGAGCATGAGTCGGGCGGGGTCGTCGAGGCGGTCGCCGTACCCGCCGCGCAGGTCGGCGACGTTGTCGGTGTCCATCGCGAGGATCAGGTCGTGCTGCTCGAACCAGTCGGCGGTGAACTGCTGGGCGAGGTGCCGGCTGGCGTCGTACCCGTGTGAGGTCAGGAGCGCCGCGGCCCGTCGGTCCATCGGGTTGCCGACGTGCCAGTCGCCGGTGCCGGCGCTGACGACGAGTACGTCGCGGTCGAGCCCTGCCGCGGCCAGTCGGTGGTTGAGCACGACGTCGGCCATCGGCGAGCGGCAGATGTTGCCGAGGCAGACGAGCGCGATCCGGTACGGACCGTCGGTGCTTCGAGGGGCGGGCAGGCTCGGGGCTCGGTGGCTCTCGGTCATGCCGTCAGTCCCGGTCCTCGACGACGGCCTCGAGCAGCCAGGTGGCAACCGTGATGATGATCGCGCCGAGGACGGCGGTCCAGAAGCCGTCGACGCGGAAGCCGAGCCCGAACTGCTGCGAGATCCACGAGGTCAGCATCAGCATCAGTGCGTTGATGACCAGGAGGAGCAGGCCCAGGGTCAGGATGATGAACGGCAGTGACAGCAGCTTGACCACCGGAGCGACGACGGCGTTGACGACGCCGAAGATCAGCGCCACGAGCACCAGGGTGAGCACCTGGTCCTCGGTGGTGCGGTCCGTGAGCCGGATCCCGTCGAGCAGTGCGGTGGCGGCGGCGAGCGCCAACGCATTGACCACCGTCCACAGCAGGAACCTCACCAGACAACCTCCACGCGCCCGATACTGCCAGGTTCGGGCGAAGCCATGGGGCGGTCCGTCGTGCGCGCAGGAGAATGGGCCCGCATCCTGGGTGGCTGCGGGCCCATCGTGGGGCCCATCCAAAGCCCCCCCGGGGTACTGCGACCGACTGTCCCCACCCGGCCTGCAGTGCTCTGATCATGCCTCGCCTCGCGGTCTGCGAGGTGGGATATATCGGACATTTGCCTTTGTTGAACGCCGAATGACCCTGCTGTCCAGGTGTGCCCTTCCGACTGGGCTATCGACGTACCCGTTCGGGCGGGTCGTTTGTTACAGGTGAGGCGGCTCGACCAGCACCGGCGAGCGTCGGGCGGACTGCGCGAGCACGATCCCGACCACGACGGCCACGCCGCCGATCAGGGCGATGGTGCCGAGCGTCTCGTCGAACCAGACCCAGCCGAGCGCACTCACGCCGACGGGCTCGAGCATCGCGATCATCGTGACCGTCGTGGCGCGCAGGTGTCGGAGCGCGTAGAGCTCGACGCCGAACGGCACCAGCGTGCCGAGCACGACCACCCAGGCGAGCAGGGACCAGATCGGTACGTCGATCGCCGCCAGCCGTCCGAGCAGCGGCGCCTGGTCGTTGAGCAGGCTGGTGTCGAACGACGTGATCGGTGAGACCACGTTCAGCACCACGGTCGCGACGAGGAACGACCACAGGATCACGCGGAGCGGGTCGAGCTGTGCGACACCGTGCTCACCGATCAGGAAGTACGCCGCGAAGCAGATCGCCGCGCCGAAGCCGGCGAGGATGCCGATCGAGTCGAACTTGATGCCGCTGCCGACGCCGGTGGCAGCGGCCAGCCCCACCATCGCGAGGACCAGCCCGACCCACATCCGCGCTCGGACCTGCTCCTTCTGGATGAACCTCGCCCACAACGCCACCAGGATCGGCGCCTGGTACTCCAGCAGCAGCGCCATCCCGACCGGCAGCCTGTCGATCGCGACGAAGTAGGTCCACTGCAGGGCAGCGACGCCGATCAGACCGTGCGCGATCAGCAGCCAGGCGAGCCGGCCGGTCGGGGGGCGCAGGGCGCTGCGCCGGAAGAACGCGGCGACCAGCAGCAGCACGAGGGCCGTGCCGGTGACCCGGATCGTGGTCAGGGTGACCGGGTCGACCCCGGACCGCAGCGCCACCCGGGACACCCCGGCGTTGACGATGAACAGCGTGGCCCCCGTGAGGACCAGTGCGAAGCCGAGGGCAGGGTTCCGGGTGGGCACCACGCGAGTGTACGGGCGTAAGGGGCGCTAGTGGCCCATGCCCCTGTCTGTCGAGACGGCGCGTCCACGCGGCTCAGCCGCGGAACCGCCCGGCGAGCTCGAGGAAGACGTCGTTGCCGGCGGGCTCGCCGATCGAGACCCGCGCCCCGTTGCCGGCGAAGGGGCGCACCATGATGCCGACCTCCTCGGCAGCGGCGGCGAACTCGGTGGCGCGGTCGCCGAGCGGCAGCCACACGAAGTTGCCCTGCGCGTCGGGCACTTCCCAGCCCTGGTCGACCAGCGCGTCACGGACGCGCGTCCGCTCGGCGACGATGCCCTCGACGCGCTCCATCAACGCCGACTCACGCTCCAGCGACGCCACTGCGGCAGCCTGCGCGATCGACGAGACCCCGAAGGGCAGTGCGCACGCGCGGACGGCGGCCGCGATCGGCTCGGGCGCGACGACGTACCCGACCCGGAACCCCGCGAGGCCGTACGCCTTCGCGAAGGTGCGCATGGCGACGACGTTGGGACGGTCGCGGTAGAGATCGACAGCGTCAACCGGGTCGTCGATGCGGACGAACTCGCGGTACGCCTCGTCGATCACGACGATCACGTGCGGCGGCACCTTGGCCAGGAACGCCTCGAGGTCGGCCTTGCCGACGGCCGGCCCGGTCGGGTTGTTGGGCGTACAGACGATCACGACCTTGGTGCGGTCGGTGATCGCCGCGGCCATCGCGTCGAGGTCGTGGGTCGCATCGGCGGCGAGGGGGATCTGCACCGACGTCGCGCCCGTCACCGAGACGGCGATCGGGTAGGCCTCGAACGAGCGCCAGGCGTAGATGACCTCGTCGCCGGTCTCGCAGAACGCTTGCAGCAGGTGGTACAGCACCGCCACCGACCCGGTGCCGGCCGCGAGGTGCGTGGTCGGGACGCCGAGCTTCTCGGACAGCGCGCCGTACAGCGCCGTACATCCCATGTCCGGGTAGCGGTTCATCGAGCCGGCTGCTTCGATCGCCGCCTCGAGCACGCCACGCAGGGGAGCGTTCGGGTTCTCGTTGGACGAGAGCTTGTACGTCGTGACGCCGGGGCGCGGTGCGGGGGGCTTGCCGGGGACGTAGGCGGGGATGCCGGCGATCGCCGGGCGCACCTGGGGGGCGTCAGAAGTCGTCATGGCGGTCACCCTAACCGGACCGGCTAGCGGCGCATTGTGTAGGACATCCGCCCGATAGGGGGGACATTCCGGGCGGCACTAGTCCGGTGTGACCAGTGGAAATGTCCGACTGTCGGCGCACCTGGGTGGAGTCGGGGTCACTTTGCCGCTTGGGGCTATTCGCAACGAATGACGCAGGTGGATGCTGTGTCGGGTTCCGGGCATTTGGCCGGAACGGGCATTGAGAAAAGCGCAACCACGACGAGGTCGCCTCGGAGCGATCCGCCACCAGGGTGCCGCACCCGCACTCGAGCATCACCGCCTTGGGGGGCCTTGGCGGAGCAGCCATCGGCTGCGTGGGCTCGGGAAACCGCGCATACGCGCGCTTCGGCATGGGCTCATCGAGGCATGAGCCGAGCCATTGGGGTCACTGTGTCCAGCAAGCCAAGCCACCGTCGCGAGCGCTTCAGCACGCTCTCATCTCCCACTGCGAACCTGGTGAGGATCGCGGTCGCGTTCGCCCTGAGCCTGTTCAGCCTCCCGCTGCTGGCCACCGCCGCGAGTGCGGCACCCAGCAGCATCGTGATCGATGGCAACCAGGACGGTGTCAGTGACGACTGGCAAGGCCTGTCGGGGACCCCGCGCGACTCGCACTTCAAGTTGATCGCCGACCCGGTCGGCAACGCGGACACGACGACGTTCAACAACAGCGAGAGCGACTACCCGGACTGGCAGGCCGGGTCAGACGGAACCGCCTCGGGGAAGTCCGATATCGGGAACGTCTACGTGTACGACTACCGGGCAGCGAGGAGATCTCATTGTGGCGCTGGCATGGGACCGCGCCGGCGACACCGGCACCGGCCGCTATTACATCGAGCTCAACCAGAAGCCAGACCAGGGCCTTGTGCAACGACCGGATCAGTCGGCGACCGCGGATAACCATCGGCATCAACGGTGCTGACGACCTCGAAGTGCAAGTTCATCGAGCGCGTGGACCGTCTCGGGCTGGGGAACGACCGACAAGTTGCGACGCGATTCCGGTGTTGGTTAATCCCGGGAAACATCACTGACTACTTCGGATCTCACCGAACGACTCTTCCCGGCGGGAACGCTCGACCGGAACACTTTCTTGGAGACCAGGATCAACTCGACGGATTTCAAGGCCACGACATGTCCTGTGGCCGGGCTTCTCGAGCTTGTCGATCCGGTCCCAGGAGGGCAATGAGAACGGCGAGAACAGCGCGTTGAAGGACCGCGTGACCGGCAACGTTGACATCCCGTCCGACTGCGGCGCGATCAAGATCGAGAAGCGCGACCATGCGACCGGCGAGCTGGTCTCTGTTGCGGGCTCGGTGTTCAAGATCGAGCCGGACCCGACCGCCGGGTCAAGCGGCGCCGGCCCGAGGTACGTCAAGGACAACAACGGCGGACCTGCCGGTTACCTCTCGGACTCCGACCCCACGATCGGCAAGATCACCATCACCGACGTCGATCCCGATGACTACACGGTGACCGAGACTGCGGCACCCGCCGGCTACCTCCTGCCGCCGCCCGGGTGCAACGACGAGGACACCGACCGCTGCACCACCAAGACTGTGGGCATCGGCGGCACCGCGACCTTCGTGTTCAAGGACAAGCGCCAGTACGCCGCGCCCACGATCGAGAAGAACGCCGCCGCGCTCTACGACGAGACGTACACCTGGGACATCGACAAGACCGTGTCGGACGAGGACGAGGTCCCCGGTCCCTCGGCCACACAGAACGTGCCGGAGGGCACCAAGGCGACCTTCGACTACGCCGTGACACTGAGTCAGGGCGAGCACACCACCTCGAACTACCGGGTCTCCGGCACCGTGACTCTGGGCAACAGCAACGCGCTGCCGATGACGGTAACGCTCGAAGATGCTCTGGAGGACGGTACGGCCTGCGACTTCGACGGCACGGACGCCGACGCCGCAGCTGACGGGCACCAGGTGGTGCTGCCCGCCAGCGACCCCGACGTAGAGATTGACTACACGTGCTCGCCGGGTGAGAACGCCGAGGACGGCAAGAACATCGCCACCGTCACCTGGGACAGGGGACGCTACCCACAGACCCAGGACGACGTGAACACGCCGCCGGCCGAGCCTGGCAGCGATTTCGCTCAGGCGAGCTACACCTTTGCCGTCGACAGCGAGACCGACAAGACGGTCAACGTCACCGATGACCAGCACGATTTCGAGCCTGCGTGGGAGAAGACCTGGGGCGTGGGTGATGACCCGGAGACCCGCACCTATTCGAAGGATTTCGCAGGAGAGCCTGGGACCTGCACCGACTACGACAACACCGCGACGATCACCGAGACCGACCAGAGCGCCAGCGCCGAGGCCACCGTCTGCGTCGGCCAGGATCTCGTGGTCACCAAGAACGTCGTCGCCAGCCTGACCCGCACGTACGCCTTCGACATCGACAAGTCAGCGGAGGACACGACGCTCGAGGTCAACCCGGACACCGGCACGGCGGAGGCCGACTACACCGTCATCGTCACCGACGGGCCCGCCGCCGACTCGCTGTGGGTCATGACAGGAACGATCTTCGTGAGCAACCTGAACGACTGGCAGAACGTAACTCTCACCGACATCACCGATGCCTACGACGGCGACAGCGACTCCTGTGAGGTCGACACGACGGGAGGCCTCGTGATCGCAGCCGACGCGGAAGACGTGGAGTTCCCCTACGCCTGCACCTTCGACGAGAAGCCCTCGTACGTCGGCGACAACGTCGCGACGATCACCTGGGACGAGGCTGCGGCCGCCACGCCGAGCGGCTCCGACACCGGCACGGCAGGGGTGGTCGCGGACGACTGGCGGGTCACCGAAGCCGGCAAGACGGTCACCATCGTCGACGACAAGACCGTCCCGGGTGAGACGCATGAACTCGGGGAGGTCACGTGGCAGGGGGAGGGTACGCAAACTCCGTTCTCGTACTCGCTTCAGCTCGACGGCGTTCCCGGCCGCTGCGTCGACTACACCAACACCGCCATGATCGTGGAGACGAAGCAGTCTGCCGACGAGACCGTGACGGTGTGTGCGCCTCAGGGGGTCAGGGTCGAGAAGACCGGAGCCGGCACCTATGACCGCACCTATCGCTGGCTGATCGACAAGGCCGCCGACGAGACCAAGGTGTCCATCGACGGCGGTGAAGCTGACTTCGACTACACCGTGACGGTGACGCCGGACGGCTACGTCGACAGCGGCTGGACGATGGAAGGCACCATCACCGTTGCGAACCCCAACGACTTCCAGACGATGACCGTCGATATCACCGACGTCCCCGACGTCGGCGGCGGAGCGGTCTGCACCGTTACGGACGGTGAAGGCGTCGTGATTCCGGTGGCCACGGTCGTCGACAACGTCCTCATTCCGGCGGAGGTCACCCGTGACTACTCATGCTCATTCACCTCAGAGCCGGAGTACGAAGGGGGTTCGAACAAGGCCTTCGCCACCTGGGACGGCGGCTCGGCATCGTCGCTCGACGAACCGATCACCTTCACGCTCGACGACGAGACGAACAAGGAGATCACCGTCACCGACGACATGGTCGACCTGGACGCCCCGGAGGTGTTGGGCACCGCTGACTGGTCCGACGGGCCAGAGGAGTTCGACTACACGCTGACTCAAAAGGGTGTCAGCGGCGAGTGCACTGACTACACCAACACCGCCGTGATCGAGGAGACCGAGCAGGAGGCGAGTGAGACCGTCACCCTGTGCGTCCAGGCGCCGCTCTCGATCACCAAGACGGTCGACGCGTCGTACGACCGCACGTACCTCTGGACGATCGCCAAGGCGGCCGACCGCACCCAGGTCGAGATCTCCGGCGGCAGCGCATCCTTCCGGTACACGGTGACGGTCGACCCCACCACCTTCAACGACAGTGGCTGGGTCATGGAGGGCGTCATCTCAGTCGTCAACCCGAACGACTCGGAGGTCGGCGCGATCACCGCCGATGTCACCGACGTGACCGACGTAGGTGGCACCTGTGAGGTCGATGGCGGTCAGGAGCTGACCGTGGATCCCGGCGAGACGGTAGACCTGACGTACACCTGCTCGTTCACGGAGAAGCCGGCGTACGAAGGGCTCAACACCGCAACCGCCACCTGGCAGGGCCACCAGAGCGAGCGTTCGGCGTCGGATGAGGTCGACGTCGAGTTCGAGCTCGACCAGGAGACCAACAGGACGATCGACGTCTACGACGACAAGGTCTCTCTCAACCCTGCCGTCCTGCTCGGCACAGCCGACTGGCTGGAGGGTGAGCGTTCGTTCCAGTACGACCTGCAGCTCGCCGGCGTGGCTGGCACCTGCACCGACTACACCAACACGGCCACGATCGCCCAGACGCGGCAGTCGGCCGACGAAACCGTCACGGTCTGCCGGCAGGCGTCGCCGCTGCTGGCCAACCGGGTTGCGGGATCGTTCGACCGGACGTACGCCTGGGAGATCGCCAAGCAGGCCGACGGGACGACGTTCGACACCGGTGACGAGGGCAGCGCCGAGGTCGGGTTACTCCGTCGACGTCACCCCGGGTTCCTTCACGGACTCCGGGTGGACGATGACGGGGGCGCTCACGGTGACCAACCCCAACACCTACAAGTCACTGACGGTCACGGTCACGCCCTCGATCGACCTAGGTGGCGGCGCGGCCTGCACCCTCGACCCAGGGCAGAGTCCGGTGGTCCCCGCCGCGGGGCAGGGCACCTACACGTACTCGTGTGCCTTCGACAGTCAGCCCGTCTACGTCGGAACAGACACGACGAGGGTGGCGTGGGACCTCGGAACAGCGGAGATCCTCACCCCGGTCGGGCTGATGCTCGATGGTGAGACCGACCGCGTGGTGGATGTCGTCGACGACCAGACGAACCCTGGCAGCGAGGTCGCTCTCGGGCAGGCCGAGTGGAATGCCGACGGCACGCCGACGACGTTCACGTACTCCCTGGATCTCGACGCTGAAGCCAACGAGTGCGAGGAGTACACGAACACAGCCGAGATCGTCCAGACCGAGCAGACGGACGACGCGACGGTTGAGGTCTGTGGTCCGGAGATCCTGCCGACTGAGCAGTTCCGTCCGCCGCCGCTGATCAAGGGCGTGGAGGGCGGCCTGCCCACCACGGGTGGCCCGAGCCTGGGCCTCGCGGGTGCCGGGATCGGACTCCTCATCAGCGGTATTGCCTTGATGATCACGAGCCGACGCCGGAGGTCCCTGGTCTGAGCTGAGGGTGAGCCCGCGAGGTCGATCAGGCGTCGCGGGCTCACCGTTCTGCGCTCGCCTTTTCGACCCTCGTACGCCGGAAATGTGCCCTGAAAACCATTTGGGTCTGTCAGGAGCACCAGGTAATCTGCGCATTACAACCCTGCTGGTCGGTGCCGTCGCACCTTGCCCTGAGCAGGTCGAACGAGGGGACTGCCACCAGCAGATGTCGACACACGCGCCCAGCACCGCATCGACCCAGCCGGAGTCCGCGGGTGTTCACTCGCTCTGGCGCCTGCGCGGCTATCTCCGCCCGCACGTCGGCGTACTGACGATCATGCTCGCGACGGCGCTCGTCGGGGTCGGGTTGTCGATCGCCATCCCGCTGGTGACGAAGGCCGTCATCGACGGCCCGATCGCGGACGGCGAGATGGACCTCGTGCTGCCGCTGGGTGCGCTCGCGTTGGCGCTCGGCGTGCTGGAGGCCGCGCTCATCTTCTGGCGTCGCTGGATCCAGTCCAGCGCGGTGCTCGACGTCGAGACCGCGATGCGCAACGACCTGTACGAGCGCCTCCAGCAGCTGCCGATGGCGTTCCACGGCCAGTGGCACTCCGGGCAGCTCCTGTCCCGGGTCACGACCGACCTGAGCAGCCTCCGGCGGTTCTTCGGCTTCGGGATGCTCTTCCTCGTCATCAACATCCTCCAGCTCGTGGTCGTCACCGTGCTGCTGCTGTCGATGTACTGGCCGCTGGGCATCGTCGTCGCGGTGACGGCCGTGCCGATCGTGATGCTGTCGAGCCGCTTCGAGAACAAGTACGTCGTGATCTCCCGCAAGGTCCAGGACGAGCAGGGCGACCTCGCCACCCTCGCCGAGGAGGGCGCGGTCGGCATCCGGGTGATCCGCTCGTTCGGACGCAGCGAGCACGTGTCACAGGGGTACGAGCGCGGCGCCCGCCAGCTCTACGAGACGTCGATGGACAAGGTGCGGCTGTCGGCCAAGTTCTGGACCTTCCTCGAGGTGATCCCGCAGATCGCCGTCGTGGTCGTGCTGTTGCTCGGCGCCATCGGCGTCGGTCGCGGCGACCTGACGCCCGGCACGCTGGTCGCCTTCATCACGCTGATGCTGACGCTGGTGTGGCCGATCGCCGCCCTCGGGTTCATCCTCGCGATGGCGCAGGAGGCGATGACCGCCGCCGCGCGCATCAACGAGATCTTCGACACCGAGCCCGCGATCGTCTCCGGATCGACCGTGCTGCGCGAACCCCGCGGCCATCTGCGTTTCGAGGGCGTCGGCTTCGCGTTCCCCGACGAGCCCGGATCGCCCGTGCTGAACAACGTGAACCTCGACGTACAGCCGGGGGAGACGGTGGCCGTCGTCGGCGCCACCGGCTCGGGCAAGACGACGCTCACCGCACTCGTCCCCCGCCTGTACGACGTCACCGCCGGCCGGGTCACCATCGACGGGGTCGACGTCCGCGATCTCGAGCTGGCCGACCTTCGTACCGTCGTCGCCACGGCGTTCGAGGAGCCCACGCTCTTCTCGATGTCGGCGCGCGAGAACCTCACCCTCGGCCGTCGCGACGCCAGCGACGAGGACGTCGCGCAGGCGATCGAGGTGGCGCAGGCAGGCTTCGTCTACGACCTGCCCTGGGGCCTCGACACCCGGATCGGCGAGCAGGGTCTGTCGCTGTCGGGTGGTCAGCGTCAGCGGCTCGCGTTGGCTCGCGCCGTACTGGCGCAGCCGAAGATCCTGGTGCTCGACGACACCCTCTCGGCGCTCGACGTACACACCGAGAAGCTGGTCGAGGAGGCGCTGCGTCGCGTACTGGCCGACACGACGGCCATCGTCGTCGCGCACCGCGCCTCGACCGTGCTGCTCGCCGACAAGGTGGCGCTGCTTCAGGACGGCACCATCACGCACGTCGGCGACCACAGCGACCTGCTCGCCACGGTGCCGGTGTACCGCGAGCTGCTCGCCGCTGACGCCGAGCTGGAAGGAGCGCTGGCATGAGCGCGCCCACCAACCCCGATTCGTCAGTCATGACTCCGCCTCAAAACGCCGCAACATCGCAGACGAATCGGGGTAGTAGTGGGGAGTGGCGGGGGGTCGCGGCTGAGCACCGGTCGGACGACCTGAGCGTCGAGGTCACCGGCCTGCTGAAGTCACGGTCGCGTCGCCTGCTCGGCGAGCTGCTGCGCCCGCACAAGAAGTGGCTGTGGATCCTGATCGCGATCGTGCTGGTCGAGAACGCCTCGCGCCTCTCGATCCCGTGGCTGGTCAAGGAGGGGATCGACCGGGGCATCCCGCCGATCCGGCAGTCCGACGACCTCAGCGTCCTGTTCACGATCGTCGGCATCGCGATCGGCGCCGTCGTCCTCCAGGCCGTCACGCGCCGGGCGTTCCTCGTGATGTCCGGCCGGATCGGGCAGGACATCCTCTTCGAGATCCGGCGCCGCGTGTTCCGGCACTTCCAGAAGCTCAGCCCGGCATTCCACGACGACTACACGTCCGGGCGGGTGATCTCGCGCCAGACGTCCGACATGGACGCGCTCTACGAGATGCTCGAGTCCGGCTTCGACGGCCTGGTGACCGCCGTCCTCACGCTGCTCGGCACCGGCGTACTGCTGCTGGTGCTCGACGTGAAGCTGGGCCTGGTCGCGCTGCTCTGCTTCCCGTTCCTGCTCTGGCTCACCAACTGGTTCCGTCGCGAGTCGGCCGCCACCTACCGCGTCACCCGCGAGAAGGTCGCGCTCGTCATCGTCCACTTCGTCGAGTCGATGGGCGGCATCCGCGCCGTCCAGGCGTTCCGCCGCGAGCCGCGCAACCAGGAGATCTTCGACGACGTCAACGACCAGTACCGCCGCGCCAACCTGCGGGCGTTCCGCCTGGTCGCGTGGTTCATGCCCGGTATCAAGCTGATCGGCAACGTCACCATCGCCGTCGTCCTCGTGTACGGCGCCTACCTCGCGAACGCCGACGAGATCACGATCGGCGTGCTGGTCGCGTTCCTGCTCTACCTGCGCCAGTTCTTCGAGCCGATGCAGGAGATCTCGCAGTTCTACAACACGTTCCAGTCGGCGACGGCTGCGCTGGAGAAGCTGTCGGGCGTGCTCGAGGAGGAGCCGTCGGTGGCCGAGCCGGCGAAGCCCACCCCGCTGCCCAACCCGCACGGTGAGGTGCGCTTCGAGCAGGTCCGGTTCGAGTACGTCGACGGCGTGCCGGTGCTGCCCGGGCTCGACCTCGCGGTGCCCGCCGGGCCAGACGCTCGCCCTGGTCGGCACCACCGGCGCCGGCAAGACCACGATCGCCAAGCTGCTGTCGCGGTTCTACGACCCGACGTCCGGACGGATCCTGCTGGACGGGGTCGACCTCCACGACCTCGACGAATCGACACTGCGCCGCTCGGTCGTCATGGTCACGCAGGAGAACTACCTGTTCGGCGGCTCGGTCGCCGACAACATCCGCTTCGGCAAGCCCGAGGCCTCGATGGAGGAGGTGGAGGCCGCCGCCCGCGCGATCGGCGCGCACGACTTCATCACCCGCCTGCCGGACGGGTACGACACCGACGTCGCCAACCGTGGCGGACGGCTTTCGGCGGGCCAGCGTCAGCTGGTGGCGTTCGCGCGAGCCTTCCTCGCCGACCCGGACGTCCTGATCCTCGACGAGGCGACCAGCTCGCTCGACGTCCCGTCGGAGCGGCTCGTGCAGCACGCACTGCGCACGATCCTGGCCGAGCGGACGGCGGTGATCATCGCGCACCGGCTCTCCACGGTGGAGATCGCCGACCGGGTGCTGGTGCTCGAGCACGGCCGCATCATGGAGGACGGCACCCCGTCCGACCTGATCGCCTCCGGGGCCGGCCGGTTCTCCGACCTGCACGACGCCTGGCTCGACTCGCTCGCCTAGCGGCGGTTCGGCTACGCGGGACCGTCGCTGTCGAAGTCGCCGTCGTCGTCGAAGCTGCCGTGCCGCCCTGCGCCCGCCGTGAACCGGTCGGCGCCGGCGGCCGCGTCGGTCGCCAGCGACACCAGCCCATGCTGGAACTCGTTGGCCATCGCGTCGGACTCGCTGAGTCCCTCCTGCTCCAGCAACGAGAGCCGGTCGCGGCGCAGGCAGGTCTGCGGGAACTCGGCGATCTGCGCGGCTAGCGCCTCGGCCTCGGCGCGCACCGTCCCCGGCGCGACCACCCGGTTCACCAGCCCCATCGCCAACGCCTCGTCGGCCGCGACCGGTCGCCCGGTCAGGATCAGGTCCATCGCCGGGCTCGTGCCGATCAGCCGAGGGAGTCGCACCGTGCCGCCGTCGATGAGCGGGACGCCCCACCGACGGCAGAACACCCCCAGTACGGCGTCCGCCTCGGCGACGCGGAGGTCGCACCACAAGGCCAGCTCGAGCCCACCCGCGACGGCGTGGCCCGAGATGGCGGCGATAACCGGCTTGGAGAGCGACATCCGGGTCGGGCCCATCGGGCCGTCGCCGTCCGGCTCGACCCGGTTCTGCCGCTCGCGTCCCGAGCGCGGTCAGGTCGGCGCCGGAACAGAAGGTGCCGTGGTCGCCGTACAACACCGCGACCGATGCGCTGTCGTCCGCCTCGAAGGACCGGAACGCAACGGCGAGCTCGTCGGCGGTGTCCGCGTCGACCGCGTTCCGGCTCTCGGGTCGCGACAGGATGACCGTGGTCACCCGCCCCGAACGTTCGATGCGAACCGCGGACATGGCGGTCAGGCGGCGGAGGCCGCGTCCGCCTCGGCGGCGTCCTTGAGGCGCTCTAGCGTGCCTTCGATCCCGCGCCGGTTGCGCTCGGGGAAGCCCAGCAGCTCGATGAACGCCTTGTTCAGCCCGGTGTGGCGCGAGTAGTCGAACGTCTCGACCACCTCGGTGCCGCCGTCGGTCGTCGGCGTGAGCTCGTAACGCCAGCGGTGCCCGCCGAAGTGGCGCCAGGCGATCCGACGGTCCTGCTCGTACTCGACGACCGTGTTGGTGATCTTGTACGGCAGCCCCAGCAGCTTCATCGACACGTGGAACCGGTCGCCCTTGGCGAGCCGGTCGGGGCCGTCGATCAGGTTCTGCAGCGAGCCGGAACCATCGATGCGCACGTGCTGGTGGGGGTCGGAGAGGATCGCGAAGACGACGGCGGGCGGAGCCGCGATCGTGGTGCCGGCAGACACGGTCTGGGAAGTCATGGCCCGACGGTACCGGGCAGTGCCCCCGACCTCCGTATGGCGGTCGGGGGCCCTTCCAGTCAGCCCCCCCGGAAACTTGCTGCCAGGCCTAGCGGACCCGGAGGCCGCGGTACATCCCCATGAAGACGTGCGGCATGTTGTCCATCTCTGCGTCGGGCCACCAGCACATCAGCACGTAGCGGCCACGCGGGACGCGGTACTTCATCGCCATCGCCATGTCGGGACCGACGACGCCGGAGTCGAAGCCGATGTTCCACCGCACCGGTGCCGGGCGCTCATTGCCCGCCATCAGGTCCTCGACCCAGGCACGGAAGTCGGCGACCGTCTTGCCGCGCTTCAGCTTGGCTGCCGAGAAGAAGTGGTTCTGCGCGCTGTCGTTGCGCAGCGTCAGGATGCCCGACTGGCGGATGACCCGCGGCGCCGGCCCGAAGTCGACCTCGTTGACGGCGCGGAGCCTGGTACGGACGGGCAGCACGCCGCCGACCGACTCGCCGCCGACCCGCACGGTCAGGATCTTGCCCTTCCGGACCTGGTTCGCCGCGACATCCAACATCCAGTACTTGCCGGCGGTGAGCCTCGCCCACATCACGCCGTTCCTGTTACGGGTCGAGCCGACGCCGCCGATCAGGTCGCCGCTCGCTTCGACCCGCCTCAACACGTCGGGGTCCTCGAACATGGTGCGAACGTCGCGGACGAACTCGCGCTTGGTGTATCCGGCGTGCGGCTTGATGATCTGCAGGTCGGACATGCGGGCCGAGTCGATCACCAGTCGACGTACGCCGGGACGCAACTGCGTCGGCATCTTCACGTGCCGGTCAGCGGTGATCGTCACCCGGGTGGTCGGGGCGCCGGCTGCGTAAGCCGTCGCCACCCCGACACCCGGAAGGACCGAGGCGACGAGGACTCCCGAGACCCCGACGGCGAAGCGCCTGAAAATGCGAGAAAAGGTCACTGAGTCCCCCCTGGGGTGTCCCCCGTGGCCTCCCTCAGGCCCCGGCTCCGACGCACACGCTCCTACCTACTCGCCGGTCGGGGAAGGACCAGATTCGTAAACCGTCAGAACGGGCTAGTCGGTGTCGTGGTTTGTCTGGCCCGATCGGGGCATGCAGTGTCAGGACGGTCTGGACGGCGTGACTGCGGCGCCCGCTTCGCCGGCCTCCGCGACCGGTGCGGCCTCCGCGACGGCGGCCACTTCGTCCGGGATCGGCTCACCCGAGCTGGCCGCGACGGTCTCGGGTCGACGCCGTGGACGTTCGGCGGTGATCACCAGCGCGACCGCGAGTACGACGACGCCACCGCCGACCAGCACGGGCACGGTGACCGCCTCCGAGAGCACGAGCCAGCCGAGGAACACCGCGACAACGGGGTTCACGTAGGCGTACGTCGCGACGAACGAGATCGGCACGTGGGCGACCAGCCACACGTAGGCCGTGAACGCGATGACCGAGCCGAAGATGACCAGGTAGCCGAGCGCGAGCCAGGTGCGCGCGCCGTACTCGCCGGTGAAGTCCTCGCCGACCAGCGTGCCGAGGGTGATCAGCATCAGCCCGCCGAAGAGCATCTCGTAGACGGTCGTGACGAACACGTCCTCGGGCAGCCACAGCCGGGGCTGGACGTAGGAGCCGAACGCCCAGCAGGTCGACGCGAAGAGGATGAGCAGCGCCGGCCAGACGCCGAACGCGTCGGCGCCGCCGCGGCCCAGCAGCACCAGCACCGCCAGGCCGGCGAACCCGAGCAGCACGCCACCGATCGTGAGCGGCTTCGGCCGGTCGCCCTCGGCGAGCCGGAAGACGACGATGATCAGCGGCGCGAGAGCGATCAGCAGCGCGGCCATGCCCGAGGTGGCGCCGTTGTCCTCGGCGACCGACACCATGCCGTTGCCGAGCACCGGCAGCATCAGGCCCAGGAACGCAGCGCCGAGCGCCTGACGGGGCCGGATCCGCAGGCGGCGGATCCCGCCGCGGGTGGCGAGCAACGCACCCAGGATGACGGCGGCGGTGGTGTAGCGCAGGCCCATCGACGTGAGCGGCGGCGCCTCCTCGACGACGATCCGGATCGCGAGGTACGTCGAGCCCCAGACGACGTACACGATCGCCAGCGCCGCGACGACCAGGCCGAACGCCGGCGCCGCCTTTGCCTGCAGTGTCATGACCAACTCCTCCGAATGCCCCTGACAGAGTAGGTGCTTGCCCCGCTCCAGGTCGCGCGGTTTTCGGACGCCGCGTTGCCTGCCCGAGCAGCCTTTCCGCGAACGGCCAGGGACCCGGGGCAATTAGGCGTCGCCCGGAAGCGACGGGTACGTTATGAGCACCAACGGCCGGTGTGGCACCGGTCACAAGCGACGAACGGCGGCACCGACCGCGACGCACCATCCCGCGTCCGTGTCGAGGTGGTCGACGTCAGCTCCAGAGCCGGCTGCGGAGACCCCGCGAGGCCGACCAGATGAAGGAGTGCAGGTGAGCGAGACCCCGACCCCGGCGGCCACGGCTGCCAAGAGTGAGTTCGGCCAGAACCTCGGTGAGGTTTACGGCCCGAGCCATCCCGACGGCGGCCCCGAGCTGGTGCAGCTGCTGACCCCGGAGGGCGAACGGGTCGAGCACCCGGACTTCTCCTGCGACCTCGACGACGAGGCGATCAAGGGTCTGTACCGCGACATGGTGCTCACCCGCCGCATCGACACCGAGGCCACCGCGCTCCAGCGCCACGGCGAGCTCGGCATCTGGGCCCAGCTGCTCGGCCAGGAGGCCGCGCAGATCGGTTCCGGCCGTGCGCTCCGCCCCCAGGACTTCGTCTTCCCGACGTACCGCGAGCACGGCGTCGCCTGGTGCCGCGACATCGACCCGTTGCGCCTCCTCGGCCTGTTCCGCGGCGTCGACCAAGGCGGCTGGGACCCCAACGACGGCAACTTCGGGCTCTACACGATCGTGATCGGCGCCCAGACCCTGCACGCCACCGGCTACGCCATGGGCATGCAGCGCGACGGCATCGTCGGCACCGGTGACCCCGAGCGCGACGGCGCGGTCGTCGCGTACTTCGGTGACGGCGCCAGCAGTCAGGGCGACGTCAACGAGGCGTTCATCTTCGCGGCGTCGTACAACGCCCCGGTCGTCTTCTTCTGCCAGAACAACCAGTGGGCGATCTCCGAGCCGATCGAGCGCCAGTCCCGGATCCCGCTGTACCAGCGTGCGCGCGGCTTCGGCTTCCCCGGCGTCCGCGTCGACGGCAACGACGTCCTCGCGACGTACGCCGTCACGCAGGCCGCCCTGCAGCGCGCCCGTGACGGCCAGGGCCCGACGCTGGTCGAGGCGTACACGTACCGGATGGGTGCGCACACCACCACCGACGACCCGACCCGCTACCGGCTCTCCTCCGACGTGGAGCACTGGAAGCTCAAGGACCCGATCCAGCGCGTGCGCGTCTACCTGACCCGCAACGGCCTCGTCGACCAGGACTTCTTCGACTCGATCGAGGCCGAGGCCGAGCAGCTCGGTGAGCACCTCCGTGCCGGCTGCAAGGCGCTGCCGGAGCCGAAGATCCTCGACGTCTTCGACATGGTGTACGCCGAGGGCAGCCCCGAGCTGGACGTCCAGCGTGAGGGTTTCGCCTCGTACCTCGACAGCTTCGACCACGCCGGTTCGACGGGAGGAGCCCACTGATGGCTACGTCCAAGATCACCCTGGCCAAGGGCCTCAACGCAGGTCTCCGCAAGGCCATGGAGGACGACTCCAAGGTCCTCGTCATGGGCGAGGACGTCGGCAAGCTCGGCGGCGTCTTCCGCATCACCGACGGCCTGCAGAAGGACTTCGGCGAGGACCGCGTCATCGACTCGCCGCTGGCGGAGTCGGGCATCCTCGGTACAGCGGTCGGCCTCGCGATGCGCGGCTACCGGCCCGTCTGCGAGATCCAGTTCGACGGGTTCGTCTACCCGGCGTACGACCAGATCGTCAGCCAGGTCGCGAAGATCCACTTCCGCAGCCAGGGCAAGGTCAAGATGCCCATCGTCATCCGGATCCCGTTCGGTGGCGGCATCGGCGCGGTCGAGCACCACAGCGAGAGCCCCGAGGCGCAGTTCGCGCACACGCCGGGCCTCAAGGTCGTGTCCTGCTCGAACCCGGTCGACGGCTACTGGATGATCCAGCAGGCCATCAAGTGCGACGACCCCGTCGTCTTCCTCGAGCCGAAGCGGCAGTACCACGCAGACAAGGCCGAGCTCGACGAGTCGATCGCCCCGCAGCCGCTGTTCACCTCGCGCGTCGTGCGTGAGGGCACCGACCTGACGCTGCTCTCGTACGGCCCGATGGTGAAGACCTGCATGCAGAGCGCGGAGGCTGCGGCCGGCGACGGTCAGAGCATCGAGGTCATCGACCTGCGCACGCTCTCGCCGCTCGACATGGGCCCCGTCTTCGAGTCGGTCCGCAAGACCGGTCGTGTCGTGATCGCGCACGAGGCGCACGTGAACCTCGGCATGGGCTCCGAGGTGGCGGCGCGGATCACCGAGGAGTGCTTCTACTCCCTGGAGGCCCCGGTGCTCCGGGTGGGCGGCTTCGACACGCCGTACCCGCCCAGCCGCATCGAGGAGGAGTGGCTCCCCGACCTCGACCGGGTGCTCGACGCCGTCGACCGCTCGCTCGCGTACTGACCTAGAGGAGAACTGTGAACGAGTACAAGCTCCCTGACGTCGGCGAGGGACTGACCGAGGCCGAGATCGTCACCTGGAAGGTGAAGGTCGGCGACGTCATCAAGGTCAACGACATCGTCGTCGAGATCGAGACGGCCAAGTCGCTGGTCGAGCTCCCATCGCCGTACGCCGGCACCATCCAGGCGCTGCTCGTGCCCGAGGGTGAGACCGTCGCGGTCGGTACGCCGATCATCCGGATCGGTGAAGGTGCGGCCGACGAGGCTGCGCCCGCCCCGGCAGCGCCCGGCCGCTCCGGCGCCGGTCGGCGAGATCGACATGTCCAACCCGGCCGCGACCGGTGGTGGCGAGAACCAGACCCTGGTCGGCTACGGCCCCCGAGAAACGCAGCTCAAGCGGCGGCCCCGTCGTGGCAGTGCGACCCCGTCGACCGACGCGGGTGCTGCCACCCAGCTCCAGGTGCAGGGCGCGTTCACCCCGGGCGGACCCGAGACCACCGACGTGGTCGAGGCCGACGAGCCCGCGGTGCCCGCGACTCCGGCGGCGCACACCACGGCTCCGGCCGAGACGCGCGTACTGGCGAAGCCGCCGGTGCGCAAGCTCGCCAAGGACCTGGGCGTCGACCTGTCCACGCTGACGCCGACCGGGCCGCAGGGCACGATCACGCGTCAGGACGTCGAGGCGGCCGGCTCCGGTGCCGCTCCGGCGGCCGAGTCCGCTCGTCCCGCCGCCGCGCGCCAGACGGTGCCCGGTGAGCGCGAGACGCGCGAGCCGATCAAGGGCGTCCGCAAGATGATGGCGCAGGCGATGGTGGACTCCGCGTTCACGGCTCCGCACGTCACCGAGTGGATCACCGTCGACGTCACCAAGACGATGCGGCTGGTCGAGAAGCTCAAGGGCAGCCGCGAGTTCGCCGACGTCAAGGTGTCGCCGCTGCTCATCCTGGCCAAGGCCTGCACGCTGGCCATGCGTCGTACGCCGGAGATCAACGCGACCTGGGACGCCTCCAGCCAGGAGGTCGTCTTCAAGAGCTACGTGAACCTCGGCATCGCCGCGGCCACGCCGCGCGGCCTGGTCGTCCCGAACGTCAAGGACGCCGAGTCCATGACGCTGGTGGAGCTCGGTGCCGCCCTCAACGGGCTGACCAAGACCGCTCGCGAGGGCAAGACCCAGCCCGCCGAGATGTCGGGTGGCACGTTCACGATCACCAACGTCGGGGTCTTCGGAGTCGACGCCGGCACGCCGATCATCAACCCGGGCGAGGCCGCGATCCTCTGCTTCGGCGCTGTTCGCCAGCAGCCGTGGGTGCACAAGGGGAAGATCAAGGCGCGTGACATCACGACGCTGGCGCTCTCCTTCGACCACCGCCTGATCGACGGCGAGAAGGGTTCGCGGTTCCTGGCCGACGTGGCTGCGATCCTCGAGGACCCTGCGGGCGCACTGCTGTACTGACGCTCGAACTGACGCCTCCGAGGCGCGGTGACCTTCTGGTCGCCGTACCTCGGAGGCGCTCGTGTCTCCGGACGAGGCCGCTCGTACCATGGATACAAGATGAGACAGTCCTCCGTCCCCGCTGCCGGCTCCGCCGCCCGGCGTGCGTACGACTTCGTGAAGTGGGCGATCCTTTCCGCGGTGTACACGGGCGGCGACGTGATCACCGAGGGTGGAATCGCGAACGAGATCGGGGTCAGCCGTACCCCCGTGCGCGAGGCGCTGCTCCGGCTCGAGGTCGAGGGGCTGGTGAAGCTGGAGCCCAAGAAGGGCGCCGTCGTCACCCAGTTCAGCATGCACGACGTCGAAGACGTCCTCGAAGCCCGCGAGCTCGTCGAGAACCACACGGCGTCGAAGTCGTTCGCCGCCCGGGCCTTTCTCCTACCCGAGCTGGAGCGCGTCCACGAGATCGGCAAGCGGCGGCGTCGGGAGCGCGACACGGCGGGCTTCACGCAGGCCGACCGCGAGTTCCACGAGCTGATCGTCGACGCGGCCGACAATGCCGTGCTCTCGTCGATCTACCAGATGCTGCGTGAGCGTCAGACCCTCTTCACCTCGGTGATGATGCGCGGGCGGGTCGACCGGATGGACGCCGCGATCGCCGAGCACGACCGCATCGTCGAGGCCCTGCGCGGTGACGACGAGGCGCTCTTCACCAAGGTCGTGAACGAGCACCTCCAGTGGTCGATCGCGCTCGCCCGGGAGTCGCATTGACGACAGTCCCGGCCCGCCCGGGACGTCGCGCGACCGTGGTCTGGCTGACCGCGGTCGCTGTCTACTTCCTGGCGGTGTTCCACCGGTCGTCCCTCGGGGTCGCCGGTCTCGTCGCGACCGAGCGGTTCGAGATCTCGGCGTCCGAGCTGTCGACGTTCACGGTGCTCCAGCTGCTCGTGTACGCCGGCATGCAGATCCCGGTCGGCGTGCTGCTGGACCGGTTCGGCCCGCAGCGGCTGCTGTTCACCGGTGCGATCCTGATGACCGCCGCCCAGCTGGGCTTCGCGTTCACGGGGTCGTTCGCCGGCGCGGTGGTGGCCCGGATCTTCGTCGGCATGGGCGACGCCATGGTCTTCATCAGTGTGCTCCGGATCATCGCCTCGTGGTTCCCGTCGCGCCGAAACCCGATCCTGACGGCGTGGACGGCTCTGCTCGGCCAGTGCGGCGCGCTCGTGGCGGCGATCCCGCTGGCGCGGTCGCTGGAGTCGTTCGGCTGGACGTGGACCTTCGCGGGCAGCGCCGCGGTCGGGCTGGTGCTCGGCTTGCTCGTCGTGGCGATCGTCCGTGACGTCCCCCCGGGGGAGCCCCCGTCACGGACGATCAAGAGTGTCCGGATGGTCGGCCGCGACCTGAAGCTCTCCTGGCTCGATCCGGGCACGCGGCTCGGGTTGTGGTCGCACTTCACGGCCCAGTTCGGGGCCAACACCATGGGCCTGCTGTGGGGCTACCCGTTCTTCGTGCATGGCGAGAACACCGGTCGTACGACCGCCGGCCTGCTGCTGTCCCTGCTGGTCGTGACGATGATGCTCGGTGGACCGCTCGTCGGCGGGTACATCGCCCGGAACCCGTGGCAGCGCTCGACGGTGGTGCTGTCGATCGTCGCGGCGATGATGGTGACCTGGGGCGCCGTGCTGCTCTGGCCGGGCGACGCCCCGCTCTGGCTGCTCGTGCCGATGGTCATCGCGACCGGGCTCGGCGGGCCGGGGTCGATGGTCGGCTTCGACGTCGCCCGCACGTTCAACCCCGCCTCCCGGCTCGGGTCGGCCACCGGCATCGTGAACGTCGGTGGCTTCCTCGCCTCACTGCTCGTGGTGCTGGCTGTCGGCGTTCTGCTCGACGTCCTCACTCCCGGGAGCTCCACGGACTACTCGCCGCGCGCGTACTCGATCGCGATGTCGGTTCAGTACGTCGGTTGGGTGCTCGGCAGCATCCAGATCTGGCGCTACCGGCTGCGCGCCCGCAGCCACCTGGAGCAGACCCAGCCCGACGCCTTCCGGGACATGACCAAGCGCCGTCGCTGAGCCCATCCGACCTAGCGGCCGGCCGCCACCGTGCGGTTGCGCTGGTCGAGGCCATGCCCGCCGTACGGGTAGTCGGCGGCACCGGGGTCGCTGGCGGCGTCGAGAATGGCGGTCTCCTCGGCGGTCAGGTGCAGGCCGGCCGCGCCGAGGTTGTCCTCGAGCTGCTCCATCGTCCGCGCACCCAGGATCACCGAGGTGACGGCGGGTCGGTCGACCACCCAGGCCAGCGCGACCTGCGCCATCGTCACGCCGCGTGCCTTCGCGACGTCGCGAACCGCCTCGACGACGTCCCAGGTGCGCTGCTGGGTGGAGCGGCGGTCGTACGCCTCGACGCCGCGGTTCGGATCCTCGCCCAGGCGGGTGGCGCCGGTGGGGCGGGCGTCCTTCTCGTACTTGCCGGTGAGCCAGCCGCCCCCGAGCGGCGACCAGGGCAGCAGGCCCAGGCCGGCGTCGAGGCACGAGGGCACGATCTCCCACTCGAGCTCGCGGACCAGCAGGTTGTACTGCGGCTGGAGCGTGACCGGGAGCTCCCAGCCGTGTGCGCGGGCGGTCGCTACCGTCTTCTGCACCTGCCAGCCGGTGAAGTTCGACAGTCCGATGTAGCGCACCTTTCCGGCGCGGACCATGTCATCGAGCGTGCCGAGGGTCTCCTCGAGCGGGGTGATCGGGTCCCAGGAGTGCACCTGGTACATGTCAACGCAGTCGACGCCGAGCCGGCGCAGCGAGTCGTCGAGGGCGCGCTGGAGGTGACGTCGGGAGAGGCCGAGGTCGTTGACGTCCGGACCCATCGGGAACCGGCCCTTGGTGGTCAGCACCACCGAGTCGCGGACGTCGGCGGGGCGCTTCGCGAGCCAGCTGCCGATGATCGACTCCGAGGCGCCGGCCGTGTAGACGTCGGCGGTGTCGACGAGGTTGCCGCCCGCTTCGACGAACGCGTCGAGCTGCGCGTGCGAGCCCTCCTCGTCGGTCTCCGCCCCGAACGTCATCGTTCCAAGGGTGTACGTCGACACGCTGCAGCCGCTGTTCCCGAGCACGCGATAGTCCATGGCCCCATCCTCACCCGTTGCCGGTGCGGTCGGCACCTCGCCCCCGTCGGCCGAGGCGTCAGGGGAGCCCGAGGGCGCGGAACCGTCGGGTGCGGTCCGCCACGAGCGTCGCCCGGTCACGGTGCAGCAGCATCGCCAGCTCGTACCGGAGCACCTCACCGAGGCGGGCGCAGAACTCTTCCGGCTCGTCGGCCGCATCGGGCTTCTCGGCGACGATCCGGTCGACGATGCCTGCCTCGCGCATGTCGAGCGAGCGCACCCGTTGCGCCCGCGCCATGTCAGGCGCGTGGGCCACGTCGCGGTGCACGATCGCGCTCGCGCCCTCCGGCGGCAGCGGGGAGAGCCACGCGTGCTGGGCGGCGATCACCCGGTCGGCGGGCAGCAGCGCCAGCGCTCCGCCACCCGTGCCCTCACCGAGCAGCAGGCAGAGGGTCGGCGCGTCCAGGGTGACGAGGTCAGCCAGGCTGCGCGCGATCTCACCGGCCAGCCCGCCCTCCTCGGCATCGACCGAGAGGGCTGCGCCGGGGGTGTCGATGACCGTCATCAGGGGCAGGTTCAGCTCGGCAGCGAGGCGCATCCCGCGGCGGGCCTCCCGGAGCGCCCCAGGGCCGAGCGGGTGCGCCTCGGTCTGGCCGCGCCGGTCCTGGCCGAGGAACACGCACGGCGACCCGCCGAACCGCGCGAGCGCGATCAGCAGTCCGGGGTCGGACTCGCCCTGACCGGTGCCGTTCAGCGGGATCACGTCGGTCGCGGCGTACTTCAGCAGGCGCCGTACGCCGGGGCGGTCGGGCCGTCGCGACCGGGTGATCGAGTCCCAGGTGTCGACGTCCTCGATCTCGTCGTCGACCGGGTTCGCCGGATCGGACGTCACGTCCTCCCGCGCCAGCAGCACGGTCAGTGCCCGGTCGAGGATCGCGGCGATCTCCTCCGGCGGTACGACGGCGTCGATCAGCCCGTGGGCGTAGAGGTTCTCCGAGGTCTGCACGCCCTCGGGGAACGGACGGTCGTACAGCGCTTCGTAGACGCGCGGGCCGAGGAAGCCCACGAGCGCGCCGGGCTCGGCAACCGTCACGTGGCCGAGCGACCCCCACGACGCCATCACGCCGCCGGTGGTCGGGTTGCGCAGGTAGACGAGGTACGGGAGACCGGCGGTCTTGTGGGCGGCGATCGCCGCGGAGATCTTCACCATCTGCACGAAGGCGACGGTGCCCTCCTGCATCCGGGTGCCGCCCGAGACGGGAGCCGCGAGCAACGGAAGGCCCTCGGCTGTCGCGCGCTCGATCGCGCGCACCAGGCGCTCCGCCGACGCCACCCCGATCGAACCGGCCAGGAACCGGAACTCACACGCGACGACGGCGACCCGGCGCCCGCGCATCAGCCCCTCGCCGGTGATCACCGACTCGTCGAGTCCGGTCTTCTCCTGCGCGGCGGCGAGCTCGGCGGCGTACTCCTCGGACACCGGCCCGCGCGTAGGGGGCGTGTCCCACGACGTCCAGGACCCCTCGTCCAGGACGAGGTCGATCAGCTGGGTCGCGGAGAGGCGGTCGGCCATGGGGACATCCGATCACGGGACGAGTCGGTGAGGTGAGGGAATCTCCCTCGAAACAGCCGGAAGGCACCGCCCCTGCGCGGGCCGATGCCTTCCGTGACTGCGGGTTGCCTACCAGCGGCGGGAGCACTCCGACAGGTTGACCTTGGCCTGCTGGCCGCGGTCCACCTGGACCTGCACGGTCTGGAGCACCTGGCCGGCCTTCTCGCAGGTCAGCGTCCAGAACTCCACCTGACCCGGGATCACCTCGGAGGAGATCACCTGCTCCTCGAAGAGCGTCGACGTCAACGTGTACGTCGGGCTCGCCGAGGCGAAGTTGATGACCCGGAGGACGTAGTCGCCCGGAGCCGGCGCCGACATCTCAGCGAGCTCCTTCTCGCCGGGGGCGTTGCCCGAGCTGCCGACCTGGGTCAGCGTGCCGTCGGTGGCCTTGCGGTAGATCTCCAGGTCGAGGTCGTCCGGCATCGGCCAGTCCAGCGCCACGTGCCAGGTGTCGACGTTCGTCTCGGTGATCGTGAAGTCGTGGTCGACGTGGTCACCCACGGTGGTCGGTCCGCCCTCGTACGACTGGGAGCGGATCTCGACGTCCTCAGTCTCCTCGATGACCCGCTCCTGCACGATCGGGCGGGTCGACGGGTTGACGTGCCACGCGAACTTGCCGTTGCCGCCGGCCACCATCGTGGTCTCGAGGCTGTCCTCGAACGAGCTGCTCCAGGTCGGCGTCTGGAAGGTCTTGGACAGTCGCAGCGTCGCGCCCTTGGGAGCCTTGCCGGTGATCACGGAGTGCGTGGTGGTGTCGATGGCGTTCTCGAGGGCGATCAGGTACGCCTCGCGGTTGCCCTTGCCGGCGTACTTGCCCGCGCCGACGTACTCGTCGACGACCTCGGGGAACGGCGGGTGGAACTCGTTGGCGCCGATCTCGAACGTGTAGCCGAACCCGCCGGTGGCGTTGTAGGACCAGTCCTCGGTGGTGCCGGTGGTGTCGTAGAGCTCCCAGCCGTGGATGTTGGCGTAGCCGTTCTGGGCCGCCATCTTGGCGCCGAGAGCCTTCAGCGCGTCCTCGTCATGGGAGTCTCCGACCGGGTGGCCGCCGGGGCCGATCGTGTCGGGGTGCACGCCGTTCGGACGCAGGATGAGGTTCGAGAACGTGTGGTTCGAGATCAGCGTCGTCACCTGACGGCTGCTGACCAGGTCACGGACGTTGAGCGACTCCGGCTCGGAGAACGCCGAGGCACCGCGGTACGTCGGGTCGGCGCCGGTGGTCGAGGCGCCTGGGCCGCCCCAGAGGCCGCCGTAGTTGCGGTTCAGGTCGGTGCCGATGCCGAACCCGCCGGGGCTGGTGGCACCCGCGCGGCAGGTGCCGTCGGGGGTGTCCTGGCCGTCGACGATCCGGCAGTTCTTGCGCTTGTAGGCGTTGCCCGGCGTGCCGAGGATGCTCACCGTGCCGCCGCCGTCGATGCCGCGCAGGTCGATCATCGCGCCGTCGGTCCGGGAGAGCTCGAAGCCGTCGACGTTCACCACGGGAACGACGAGCACGCGCGACCGGTCGAGCAGGTTGGTGATGCGGGCGTCCGTGCCGTAGTTCTTGACCAGGTCGGTGGCGAACTCCATGGCGAGCTCACCCGAGGGCCACTCGCGCGCGTGGTGGACGCCGAAGAGCGCGAAGACCGGTCGGCCGTCCTCGGCCTCCTGCACGCGGGCGCCGATCTCGATTCCGTGCACGGTGCGCCCGTCGAGGGAGGGCCGCTTCATCGTGAACGTCTTGGCGATGGCCGGTCGGTCCTTGGCGAGCGCCGCCAGGTCGGCGTTGTAGTCGGCCAGCGTGCGGTACGAGTCGCGGCCCGAGGGCAGCGCCGACGCGGCCGTGGCGGCGGCGTAGGCCTCGTTGATCCGGTTGATCTCGTTGCTGCGGGCGACGAGGTCGGGGATGCGCACGTCGTAGTCGAACCCGGCCTCGATGAGCCGAGCCTGGTCCAGGCCGTTGTGGAGCACGACCTCGACGTAGTCGTGGCCGGCATGCTCCGTCAGGTCCAGCCCCAGCGTCTGCAAACGTTCCTTGTCGGCCCGGGTCGGGGTGTCGACCGTGACCAGCTGGGGCGCGAACACCTCGCTGGTAGCGACGGCGGAGCCGGAGATGGCCATGGGCGCGAGCCCAGCCAGCACGGCGAGAGTGGTGGTGGCGGCGAGAGCGCCGAGGCGGGACCGGTGCGACATGGAGTCTCCTGGTTCGGTCGTCGAGTTGGTGGGTCAACGACCGGGACGGCCTCAGGTCACGCGTCAGTCGAGGCTGTCCAGCCAGGTCAGGACCGCCTCGTTGTGCTCGCCCAGGCGGGGCGGGGGCAGGTGCTCGGAGCGGTCGCCGGCGTGGGGGTTGTCGTCGAAGCGGAGCGCCGGGCCGGGCAGCTCGACCTGCCCGAGCGTGGGGTGCTCGACGTCGATCAGCAGCCCCTGGGAGCGGGTCTGGTCCCAGCCGTAGACGTCGTCCAGCGTGCGTACCTTGCCGGCGGGGATGCCGAGCTCGGCGAGCCGGGCCAGCCAGGTTTCGGCATCGGCGGAGGCCAGCGCCGACTCCAGCACCTGCACGAGCTCGGCGCGGTGGCCGACCCGCTCGCGGTTGCTGCTGAAGCGCGGGTCGTCGACGCCGAGCAGCGCGGAGAGCGCACGCCATTGGTTCTCGTTGCCGCACGCGATCTGGATCGGGGCGTCCGCCGTGTGGAACAGGCCGTACGGCGCGATCGACGGGTGGTGGTTGCCGATGGCGTGGGGCACCTCGCCCGCGACTGTCCACCTCGTGCCCTGGAACGCGTGCACGCCGACCACCGAGGCGAGCAGGCTGGACCGGACGACGCGACCGCGGCCGGTCGTGGCGCGCTCGTGCAGCGCCGCGAGCACGCCGTACGCGCCGTACATCCCGGAGAGCAGGTCGGCGATGGGCACGCCCACCCTGGTCGGCTCCTCGGCCGAGGGACCGGTCAGCGACATCAGCCCGGCCTCGCCCTGCGCGATCTGGTCGTAGCCCGCCCGGCCGCCCTCCGGGCCGTCATGGCCGAAGCCGGTGATCGACAGGATCACCAGGCGGGGGTTGATCTCGTGCAGCCGTTCGACCGAGAACCCGAGGCGGTCGAGCACGCCGGTGCGGAAGTTCTCCATCAGCACGTCGGCCTGGGCCACGAGCCGGGTCAGCAGCTGCTTGCCCTCGTCGGACTTCAGGTCGGCGGTGACCGACTCCTTGTTGCGGTTGCAGGAGAGGAAGTACGTCGACACCGGGTCGTCGTCCGGTCCCACGAACGGCGGACCCCAGGACCGGGACTCGTCGCCACCGTCGGGCTGCTCGACCTTGATCACCCGGGCGCCGAGATCGCCGAGCATCATCGCGGCGTGCGGTCCGGCGAGCGCTCGGGTGAGGTCGATGACGACCAGGTCGCTGAGCATCATGATCAGGGCGTCGTGTCGCTGTTCAGCCAGCTGTTGAAGAAGCCACTGAGGTCCTTGCCGCTCTTCGCCTCCATGAACGAGATGTACGCGGCGCG
This sequence comes from uncultured Actinomycetota bacterium, assembly GCA_963768905.1. Taxonomy (GTDB): domain Bacteria; phylum Actinomycetota; class Actinomycetes; order Propionibacteriales; family Nocardioidaceae; genus Nocardioides_B. The sequence goes on from CAVYJQ010000005.1 coordinate 1,323,326, forward strand.
TCCCTTGGTGCTGTTCAGGTTCTGCTGCGGCCATTGACGCATCGCGGAGTCGAACGTCTTGGCGCCGACCACGCCGCGCAGCTTGTGCAGCATGAAGGCTGCGCCGTAGTGCGTGTTGCGCTGGCCGAAGTCGTTGCTGTGGAAGCTGCCCGGGCCGCCGTACAGCTCGCGGTAGTAGGAGTCGTTGCGGGCGAACTCGCGCTTCCAGTACGCCCAGGTGTCCCAGCCGCGGGCGACGGTGTACTTCGCCTCGAGGTAGGTCGCCATGCCCTCGCTCATCCAGAGGTCGCGCCAGTCGTTCGGCGTGACCGTGTTGCCGTACCAGTGGTGGGCGAGGTTGTGGGCGATCTGCTGACGCACGTCGATGGCGCCGTACTTGTAGTCGGCCTTCGCCATCGTGATCAAGGTCTGCGTCTCGACCGAGGACTTGCCAGGCGTGATGACGACACCGGCCCGCGGGTACGGGTACGGGCCGAGCTTGGACTCCAGCCACGACAGCGTCTTCGGCGTGTGCTTGAGCGGCGCGAGCAGGTCGGTCTTGCCCTTGGGGTACCAGTAAGTGATCGGGAGGTTGCGGGGGCCGGTCTGCGAGTACTTCGCGTAGGGGCCGATCGCGACGGTCACCAGGTGCGGCGCCATCGGCTGGTTGCTGGTGAACTCCGTGATCGTGCGGCCGGCCAGCGTGACCTTGCTGGTCAACGCGCCGTTCGACACGCCGGTCCACTTGTCCGGCACGTTGAGTCGCACCGAGTACTGCGCCTTGTCCGACGGATGGTCGTTGACCGGGTACCAGGTGAAGGCGCCGAACGGCTTCTGCATCGTCCACACCTGCCCCTTGCTGGTGGTGTGCCAGCCGAGGCCCGTGGTGTCGGAGCGCGTCGTCGGGGCCTTCACGGTGCGCGGCTTGCCGGAGTACTTGATGATGACCTCGTGCTCAGCGGCGGTCACCACGACGGGGCCGATGACGAGGTCCTTGCCCTCGTGCACATAGGGCGTCTCCACGGCGTCGACCATCACCGACGACACCTTCATGCGCGGGTGCAGGTCGAGTGCGATCGTCTCGCCGGTGCCCTTGGGTCGCGCCTTCAAGGTGGCGGTCCCGGAGAGGGTGCGAGTGCTCGGCTTCCAGTTCAGGTCGAGGGAGTACTTGACGACATCGACCTCGTCGTTTCCCTTGTTCGGGTAGTACGAGTCCTCGGCCGACGCCAGGGCCGTGCCGAGGACGGCAGCGGTCAGAGCGAGTACGACGGCAGCGACGGTGGATCTACGAAGCACGGTGAACCTTTCCCGGGGGTGCCGCACGAGTCTAAGCGCGACTGCCGACGCTCACAGCAACTCCGGCCCGTTGGTCGAGCTTGTCGAGACCACCCGCGCCCGCTGGTCGAGCTTGTCGAGACCACCCGCGCCCGCTGGTCGAGCTTGTCGAGACCACCCGCGCCCGCTGGTCGAGCTTGTCGAGCCGCGCCCGCTGGTCGAGCTTGTCGAGACCACTACTCCTCGAAGCAACACGCCCCGGATCTCGCGGCTGTGCCCGACGAACTCGGCGACCACCGTGTCGCCGCAGCGCACGGTCACGTCGTACACGCCGTCCCGTCCCTCGCGACTGCGCTCGACGGCCTCCGCGACCAGAAGGTTGCCGAGCCGCGTCGGTGCGAGGAACCGGATCTCGCACTCACGCGCCACGGTCCGCCGGTTGTAGGTGTTGCAGGCGAACGCGAACGCCGAGTCGGCCAGCGTGAACGTCAGCCCGCCGTGCCCGATCGCGTGACCGTTGACCATGTCCTCGCGCACCGGCATCTCGAGGACGGCGCTCCCGGGAGCGACGTCGACGATCCGCATGCCGAGCGCCTGGCTGGCCGGGTCGTCGTCCCACATGGCAGTCGCTGCCCGACGCGCAATCTCCTCGGGGGTCATCGCGACGCCCCGTCGAGCGGCTTCTCCATCAGCGCGACGAGGTGGTCGTCGTCGCCGAGCCGGCCGACCTCGCGGTAGCCCCGCCCGGCATGGAACGCCAGCGACGCGTCGTTCCGCGGGGTCAGGTTGACCTCCAGCGTGAGCCGACGGTGTCGGGCTGCCGTCGTCTCGACGTCGTCGTACACGAAGCCCCCCAGGCCACGTCGACGAAACCGCTCGTCGAGCACGATCCGGTCGAGGTAGTAGAAGTCGTCCGGGTGTCGGTCGGAGAACCACCGGTAGTTCTCCGAGTCGTACGGCGTGCCCGGTCCGAACGTGATCACGAAGCCGGCGAAACCGCCGTCGACGTCGAGCACGTCGAACCGGTCGGCCCACGCCTGGAGCGCCCACAACCGGTCCTCGTCCATGGGGGCCAGCGCGGCAACGTTGCGCTCGTTGAGGGCCAGGACGGGTGCCACGTCGTCGTCGGCGATCGGGCGCAGCAGCGGCATCCCGTCAGCGTACGACGTGTGACAGACTGGCCGCATATCCGACCCTGTGCTGTCACAGGAACGCCACAAAGCCGTGCGAGTGAGGATCCGATGAAGAACGCCGCCGACATGTTCGCCAGCCACGAGAAGACCCTCCGCGAGGCCATCGAGGCCACCCGGACGCGTGACTACTTCTCGGCGTACAACGAGTCGCCGTCCCCGCGGGTGTACGGCGAGAACGCCGCCGCCGAAGGCAAGGCCGCGTTCGAGGCGCACGCCGGCACGACGTTCGAGGTCAGCACCCCCGGCGCCGCTGGCACCATCGCCGGCGAGAAGTCACCGTTCGGCTTCTCCCTCGACGTGTCCTACCCGCGCGTCGCGGCTGAGGGTGTCGACGTGCTGCTCGCCGCGTCCACGGTCGGCATGAAGGCGTTCCGCGACGCCGGCCCCGAGGCGCGCGTCGGCGTCTGCCTCGAGGTGCTGCACCGGCTGCACGGTCGGATCTTCGAGCTCGCGAACGCCGTCCAGCACACGTCTGGTCAGGCCTTCGTGATGGCGTTCCAGGCCGGCGGCGCCCACGCGCTCGACCGCGCCCTGGAGTCGATCGCCTACGCGTACGACGAGATGACGCGCGTGCCGCACACCGCGGTGTGGGAGAAGCCCGGCAAGGACGCCCCGCTGCGGATGGAGAAGACGTTCACGCCCGTTCCGCGCGGCGTCGCGCTGGTGATCGGGTGCAACACGTTCCCGACCTGGAACTCGTGGCCCGGCCTGTTCGCGTCGCTGGCCTGCGGCAACCCCGTTGTCGTCAAGCCGCACCCTGGCGCCGTACTGCCGCTGGCGATGACCGTGCAGGTCTGCCAGCAGGTGCTGGCCGAGGCGGGCTTCGACCCGGCGCTGGTGACCCTCGCGGCCGAGGACCCGGCCGACGGCCTCGCCGCGGTGCTGGCCGTCCGCCCCGAGGTGAAGCTGATCGACTTCACCGGCGGCAACGCCTTCGGCGACTGGCTCGAGGAGAACGCCCGCCAGGCCACGGTCTTCACCGAGAAGGCCGGCGTCAACACGGTCGTGCTCGACTCGACCGACTCGTTCAAGGGCCTGTGCATGAACCTGGCCTTCTCGTTCGCCCTCTACACCGGGCAGATGTGCACTGCCCCGCAGAACGTCTTCATCCCCGCGGGGGGTATCGAGACCGAGGACGGCGTGAAGTCGGTGGCCGACGTGGCCGCCGGCATCGACGCGGCGTTCGGCAAGCTGCTCGGGGACGACGCCCGCGCGGTCGAGCTGCTCGGCGGCGTGGTCAACGAGGGCGTGCTGTCGCGGCTCGCGTCGGCTGGGTCGACCGGCAAGGTGCTCGTCGAGTCCCGCGCCGTCGAGCACCCGGCGTACGGCGACGCGATCGTGCGGACGCCGACCCTGATCGGGCTCACCGCCGCGGACACGTCGGTCTACGAGCAGGAGTGCTTCGGGCCGGTCGGCTACCTGATCGAGACGTCGGACACGACCGAGTCGATCGACCTGTTCCGTCGTACGGTGCGCGCCCACGGCGCGATGACCGCGGCGGTCTACACCACGTCGGACGACGTGATCGAGTCGATGCGCGATGCTGCCCTCGACGCGGGTGTCGCCCTGTCGGAGAACCTGACCGGCGGCGTGTTCGTGAACCAGTCGGCGGCGTTCAGCGACTTCCACGGCACGGGCGCCAACCCCGCCGCGAACGCGTCGTACACCGACACCGCCTACGTCGCGAGCCGCTTCCGGATCGTCCAGTCCCGCCGCCACATCTGACGAAGGGCTGGACCAGCGCGGACGGCGTCAGCTGCCGGCGGACCGCGTGACGAACTCCGCCAGGTCCTTGCTCTGCTGACGGCGGGTCGGCTCGTGGACGTACATCATGTGGCCGGCGGGGTAGTAGGCGTGCTCGATGTTCGCCCGCAGCTCGTCCGGCAGCTGTAGGTGGGCGATGACGTCCTCCGCCGCGAAGTGCGGCGTCGCGCCGTCGTAGTAGCCGTAGGCGACGTGCACCTTCAGGTGCGGGTTCTGCCGCATCGCACGCTCCAGCTTCGGGGTGACGTCGATCGGCCGGCCCTCGAAGTCCTTGTAGGACCACGGCTGCACGCGGCGTGAGATCTGCTCGTAGGGCAGGTCGTTCTCGTAGCCGAGCTCGTCACGCACGTAGTGGTTGAACGCCGCGGCGTACGGTCCGGCGATCGCGTCGTGGGACGGGTCGGCGTCCATGTTCTCCGCGATCGCGGAGGCTGCTGGGCCGCTGAACCGGCCGTCGAGCCTGCCGACGGTACGCCGTTCGTCGCGGAGCAGCTCGCCGAAGAAGCGCCAGTGCTCGATCCGCAGGTCGGCCCGGTCGACGTAGTCCTCGGAGAGCCCGGTGAGCGACGCGATCTTGCGAACCGCGGCCGCGCGCTCCTTGGCGGTGAGCCGGTCGCCGCGCGACAGCGCCCAGGGGTAGTCGCGGGTTGCGTACTCCTCGGCGTCCTCCAGGACCGCCTTGAGCGACTTTCGTCCGTGCTTCCCGTGGAAGTGGGCGATCGCGGCGTACGTCGGGAGGTAGAGCGCGTGGGCTCGGTCGTTGCGCTGGTTCTCGAAGTCGATCGACGACAGGTCGAGGACGCTGGAGATCAGGATCAGCCCGTTGACGTACATCCCGTGCCGCGACTGCAGGTGCTCCACGAGCGCCGCGCCACGGAGCGTGCCGTAGGACTCCCCGGCGACGAACTTCGGCGACATCCAGCGCTTGTGCCGCGCGGTCCAGATCCGGATCAGCTCGGCCACGGACTCGATGTCGCCCTGGTACCCGTGGAACGGCTCGGCCTTCTCGCCCTCGAGCACGCGCGAGTAGCCGGTCGAGACCGGGTCGATGAAGACCAGGTCGCTGACCGCGAGGAGGCTCTCCGGGTTGTCGGTCAGGGCGTACGGCGGCGGCAGCAGGTCGCCGACGTCGCCCATCAGCACGCGGCGCGGGCCGAACAGGCCGAGGTGGAGCCAGACGCTGGAGCTGCCGGGGCCGCCGTTGAAGGCGAACGTCACCGGACGGTGCTCGCCCTCAGGGACGTCCAGGACGTACGACGTCATCGACATCTCGGCCTTGGCCTTGAAGCCGGTGAACTTCCCGTCCTCGTAGACCTCGTCGCGGAGCACCACTCGCCCGGTGGTGGCGGTGTAGTCCAAGGTCTTGCGACCGACTTTGAGCTGGTGCTTCGTGGCGACCACGTCGTCCTTCGGCTCTGCCGGCTTCGAGCTCGTGCCATCGCCGCCGGCTGCGGTCTTGGAGTCGGGTCGGTGGGGGTCGCTGTGGTCCTTGGCGTCGTCGCTCACACCGACACCCTAGGGCGACGGCGTGCGCGATCCGCGGAAGCCGGAGGTCAGGGGAAGAGGAGACCGGTGGCGCGCTCGGAGACCTCCCACAGCTGGCGCGCGGCCCGGGTGTCTTTCGCGAGGCGTCGCGGCGTGACCACGGTCGGCATCCCGCGCAGCTCCCCGAAGCCGCTCGGCCCCAGGTACGTCCCGCCCGGCAGGTCGGCGGTCGCCGCCATCAACGTGGGTAGCGCGCCCATCTCGGCACTCTGCCCGGTCACGGCGAACGCCGCCGAGAGCATCCGGGCGCGCGGCCCCGCGGGCTCGTGCGCCCGGCCCGTCCCCATCAAGCTGGTGGCGGCCTTGCCCGGGTGGACGGCGAGCGCCTTCAGCGGCAGGTCGTGCTCACGGGCGCGCCGTTCGAGCTCGAACGTGAAGAGCAGGTTCGCCAGCTTCGACTCGGAGTAGGCGCGCCAGCGGTTGTACCGGCCGTGGGGCAGCCGCGGGTCACCCAGCGGAGCCCGCCGCGCCATCCGGTGCATCTGCGAGGCCACCGTGACCACGCGAGCGTCACCGGAGGCGACGAGCTGCGGGAGCAGCAGGCCGGTCAGCGCGAAGTGACCGAGGTGGTTGGTGCCGAGCTGCAGCTCGAAGCCGTCGACAGTGCGCCGGTACGGCGTCGCCATCACGCCGGCGTTGTTGACCAGCAGGTGCACCGGCCCGAACCGTCGCGCCTCGTCTGCGGCCTGACGGACCGAGGCGAGGTTCGCCAGGTCGAGGACCAGCGGGTGGACGTCGGCGCCCGCCGACCGTCGCTCGACGTCCTGCAGTGTCGCCGTCAGCTTCTCGGGGTTGCGTCCGGCCAGCACGACGGTTGCCCCGCGGCTGGCCAGGTCGAGCACGGTGGCCTCGCCGATGCCACTGGTGACTCCGGTGACGAGCGCGGTGCGGCCGGTCAGGTCGGGCACGTCGGCAGGCGTCCACTGGACGGCCGGCCCCACGTGCGCCGAGGTAGCAGCGGTCACGGGGTGACGGCCATCGAGTCGAGCACGCGCAGCCCGAGCCCCCGGTCGCCGGTCATCTCGATGTCGAGGTCGCGGGCCGGGCGCCGTCCGCCGCACAGCAGCGTGTAGGTCATGACGTCCATGGTGAGCGTGACGTCGGGTCCGCCCGCCTCCGAGTCGTCTTGCACCGCCCGGCCGTTCTCGTCAACGCGGACGGCGATCCGCGCCGGCCACTCCCCGGTCACCTCGAGGGCGATGCGGGTGCCGGCGGGCGGAGCCACTCGCTTGCCGACCACGTAGCCGAACGACCGCGTGAACACGGCGACGGTGTGGGCGGCCGCGGGGGAGTCCAGTCCGCCGGGCCGTCCGACCGCGCGGCGGATGTCCTGCTCGTGCATCCACACGTCGAAGGCGCGGTTGGAGAGCAGCCCCTCCCAGTCCCAACCGATGCCGCCGGGCGTGCGCGGCGGCATCGCGGTCGGGTCGGCGGGTGGGTTCTCCCGGAGGTCGGCCAGCCGGGTCGCGGCGGAGGACGCCAGCTCGTCGACGATCTGGTCGGTCGACCAGTCCCATCGGGCGATCGGACCCATCTCGGTGTAGCGGCCCATCGGCGTGACGACGTGCTCGAGCTCGGGCACCTCGACTCTCGCCTGCTCGTTGCCGGCGAGCTCCGACTCGAGGTGGGCGAGGTGCGACGCGACGGCCCGGACGTCCCAGCCCGGGAGGTCGGTCGGTGTCTGCCAGTCGGCCTCGTCGAGGTCCCGCAGCAGGGCGACCGTCTCGTCAACGGCCCCCGCCCACGCATCGACGTATCCGGCAAGACGCTCCGCGTCCGAGGTCGCTTCAGTCATGGCCGCACTCTAGCCACGGTCAGCCGAGGGCTGCACCGACGACCTCGCGGGCCTCCTCCTGCACCCGGGCCAGGTGTTCGGGTCCCTGGAACGACTCTGCGTAGATCTTGTAGACGTCCTCGGTTCCCGACGGCCGCGCGGCGAACCACGCCGACTCCGTGGTCACCTTCAGACCGCCGATGCTCGCGCCGTTGCCGGGAGCCTCGGTCAGCTTCGCGGTGATCTTCTCCCCGGCTAGCTCGGTGGCCGTGACGTCGTCGGGGGAGAGCCCTGCCAGGGCGGCCTTCTGAGCGCGATCGGCCGGGGCGTCGATCCGCGCGTACGCCGGATCGCCGTGCTGAGCGACCAGGTCGGCGTAGTGGCTGCTCGGCGACCGGCCCGTGGTCGCGAGGATCTCCGACGCGAGCAGCGCGAGCAGGATGCCGTCCTTGTCGGTCGTCCACGTCGTCCCGTCCTTGCGCAGGAACGACGCGCCCGCCGACTCCTCGCCGCCGAAGCCGAACGAGCCGTCGATGAGTCCGGGCACGAACCACTTGAAGCCGACCGGCACCTCGCTCATCGGCCGGCCGACGGCCTGCGCCACCCGGTCGATCATCGACGACGAGACCAGGGTCTTGCCGATCCGCGCGCTCTCCGGCCAGTCGGGGCGGGCGCCGCCGAACAGGTAGCCGATCGCGACGGCGAGGAAGTGGTTGGGGTTCATCAGCCCGGCGTCCGGGGTGACGATGCCGTGCCGGTCGGCGTCGGCGTCGTTGCCGGTGGCGATGTCGTACTCGTCCTTGCGGCCGATCAGCGAGGCCATCGCGTTGGGCGACGAGCAGTCCATCCGGATCTTGCCGTCCCAGTCGAGCGTCATGAAGCGCCACGTCGGGTCGACGAGCGGGTTCACGACGGTCAGGTCGAGGCCGTGCCGGTCGGCGATCTCGCCCCAGTACGCGACGCTGGCGCCACCCAACGGGTCGGCTCCGATCCGTACGCCGGCCGACCGGATCGCGTCGATGTCGAGCACGTTCGGGAGGTCGTCGACGTACGAGCCGAGGAAGTCGTACGACCCGACGCTGGCGCGGGCGCGGGTGAACGGCACCCGGCGCACGTCGGACAGCCCGGCGGCGATCAGCTCGTTGGCGCGGGCGGCGATCACGGAGGTCGCGTCGGAGTCGGCGGGCCCGCCGTGCGGAGGGTTGTACTTGAATCCGCCATCGCTGGGCGGGTTGTGCGAGGGGGTCACGACGATGCCGTCGGCGAGGCCTCCTGCCGCCGATCGAGCCTGTCGAGATCCGTTGGCGCGGATGATCGCGTGCGACACCGCCGGGGTCGGCGTGTAGCCGTCGCGGTCGTCGACGAGCACCTGGACGTCGTTCGCGACGAGCACCTCGAGCGCTGTCGCCCAGGCCGGCTCCGACAGTCCGTGGGTGTCGCGGCCGATGAACAGCGGGCCGTCGTACCCCTGGTCACGGCGGTAGTCACAGATCGCCTGCGTGGTGGCGGCGATGTGGGTCTCGTTGAACGACGTCTTGAGGCTCGTGCCGCGGTGGCCGCTGGTGCCGAACGCGACCTGTTGGTCGATGTCGTCAGGGTCGGGTACCCCCGTGTAGTACGCCGTCACGAGGTGCGCGACGTCGACAAGGTCGGAGGGGGCGGCGAGCTGTCCGGCGCGGGGCTGCGAAGTGTCGGCCATGAGGTCATCATGCTTCCTCGACGGTCACGGGCGCACCCCCTGACTCCTAGGCCACGAAGATGCAGAACGGATGGCCGGACAGGTCGGCGAAGACGTAGAGCGGTTCGTCCTCGTCGTCCGTCCGGTCGAGCAGCAGTTCGGCGCCGAGGTCCTCCGCTCGTTGTCGCTGCAGTTCGAGGTCGGCCCGGCTCGGCACCGTGAAGTCGAGGTGCAGATGCATCGGGACGTCGTGCCGGGGCCAGGTGGTGCGGGGCAGGTGGTCCACCTCCTGGAACGCGAGCTTGCGGGCCCCGTCGGCGTCGGTCAGGACGAGCCAGTCGGCGTCGTCAGGCGTCCCGTCGCTCGGTGCCTCGTCGCCGGGCCGGTACTGAAGCCCGAGCAGCTGCCGGTAGAACTCGGCCAGATCGCGGGGTCTGGTTGAGTCCAGGACGGTGTGCAGAAGGCGCGGGTACGTCGCGTCAGTCATGCGTCCATGCCAGCGGCGGATGCCGTGTCCGTCAAGGGGGCGAAGTCACGCAGATCTGCCGAAGTACTTGCCATAGTGGAAACAACTCAATATGTTTCCACTATGGAAACTAATGGCGACCCCGAAGCGACCCGGCGACAGCTGCACGAGATCGAGCGGGGAGAGGCTGCCTCGTGGATCAACTACCCGCCGACGCCGGTGTGGTGGTCAGTGGGCTTCGGAGTGTGGGCTGCGGCGTTCGCCCTGGTCGTCGGCCTGCTCGAGGGCAGCACGCGCGCGCTCGCCCAGGTCGGACTGATCTCGGCGGTCGCTCTGCTGATCGCGTGGGACCGTCGTCGCCGAGGGACCTACCCCACCGGACGCCCGCCACGTGAGCTGAACGGGCCCATCCTCCGGATGGTGCTGTGGGTCGCCGTCGTCGGTGGGGTGGCGTGGCTGGCGGGCGAGCAGGTCAGCGTGTGGCTGGCCGCCGCGATCGCGGGGGTCGGTGCCTTCGCCGTCGTGGCCCGCTACGAGCACGAATTCGCGGCGGCCGCGGCCCGCCTGCGAGAGCGGCTGAAGTGACGCCGTCGTCCTCAGCCCTCGAGGGGCTCGATCCCGTCCTCAATGCCCCCAAGCGGCTGGGCATGATGGCCGTGCTGGTGGGCTCGACATCGACCGACTTCGCCTTCCTGCGAGAGCACCTGGGTGTCAGTGACTCCGACCTGTCCAAGCAGGCGGCCGCGCTGGCGTCCGCTGGGTACATCACGATCACCAAGAGTGGCCACGGCCGCGGCGCCGTCACGGCGTACAAGGCGACGAAGGCAGGTCGCCACGCGTACCGGCAGCACTGCGCGGCCCTGCGTGGTCTCATCGGCGACTAGGCGTGGGGTCCGCCCAGTACGTCGGCCAGCGCCCAGCCGTCGCCGACGCTCGACGCCGGGATCACGCTCAGGCTCCCGTCGGTCTCGAGCACGACGGCAGCGATCTCGGACAACCCGCCGAAGCCCGACCCCCGGACGCACTGCCGAACCTCGGCCTCGGCGACACGTTGGCGGTTCAGGTTGGCGTGGAGCACAACGCCGTCACGGACGAGCAGGGTCGGCGCCGACGTCAAGATGTTGCGCGTCCCTCGACGCCGGGACGTCACGAAGGCGACGACGAACTGTGCGACAGCCAGCAGCGCGAAGGCCGCCGCCCCCTCGCTCCACGAAACTGCGCTGTTGAGCAGGACCGTGGCCAGCGTCGAGCCGAGCGCCACCGTGACGACGAGGTCGAACGCGTTCAGCTTCGCCAGCGTCCGCTTGCCCGAGACCCGCAGCACCAGCACGAGCCAGGCGTAGGCGGCCGCGCCCACGAGCCCGACACGGATGAGATCGGACCAACTGTCGAACCACATGCCGCCAGTGGATCACGCGCTGTGGCCGACCGTCGGCGTGCCATGCCGGTCTGCGACGACCCCTCAGGAACGCACGCCGCCACCGGGGGTGACCTCGGCGTCGCCCTGCAGAGCGGCTCGGAAGCTCGGGGTGGCCTGCAGGGCGACGATGTCGGCCGGCATCTCGATGCCAGCCTGGTCGAGCGCCGACTTCACGGCGCTGATCGCTGCGTGCTGGACCAGGCGGGCGTCGTGCTGGCGGGGCGAGGCCCAGAATCGAGCCTCGATGTCGACCGTCGACACGCCGAGTCCCTGAACCAGGGCCTCTGGTGCCGGCTCTGTCGAGACTCCTTCGACCTGCGACAGAGCGGCCACGACGACCTCGCAGGCCTCGCGAGCGTCGTTCTCGTAGGCGACCCCCGCGACGAACGCGATCCGACGTTGGTCGAAGTGGGTCTGAACTCTGATCACACTCTTGTAGACGTCGCGGTTCGGGATCAGGATCAGCTGGCCGTCATACGTCTTCAGTCGGGTTTCGCGGATGGTGATGGCCTGCACCGTTCCCGCCTGGCCCTGTACTTCGATCTGGTCGCCTGACTGGAACGGCTGGCGAAAGAGCAGCAGCACCCCGGAGAGAACGTTCTCCAGGATGTCCTGGAAGGCAAACCCGACCGCGAGCGAGAAGAACCCGAGCCCGGCCAGCAGGTCGACCGGCTTGACGGAGGGGAACACGATCGCCACCGCGCTGAGCACCACCACGAACAGCACCAGCCAGCTGGCGAGCTTGCTCATCACCGTGGCGAAGCTGGGTGTGTGTCGGTGGGCCAGTACCTTGCTCAACCCCCACCTGAGCAGCCGAGCAAAGCCATAGCCGATGACCAGCACCAGCAGGGCGAGCCCGAGCCGCGGGACTGCCCTCACCAGGGAGTCCAGGATGTTCTGCGTGGACTCGGACAGTGATTCAGCGGCCAGTACAGGCATCCTCATGATGGGAACCTAGCCGACACTGCACTCTCCGCGTCTCATCGGCGACTGAGTCGAACGTCGAGCGCTTGGCTGCCTGAGAGCATTGCCCCATGAGCAAGCGTCCCCGCGTCCGCGCGCCCGAACTCCGTGGCCGCGGCTGGCTGAACACCGGCGGCGTCGAGTACTCGGTCTCCGACTTCCGCGGCCGTTTTCTGCTGCTCGACTTCTGGACCTTCTGCTGCGTCAACTGTCTGCACGTTCTCGACGAGATGCGCGAGGTCGAGGAGAAGTACGCCGGCGAGCTGGTCGTCGTGGGCGTGCACTCGCCGAAGTTCGTCCACGAGGCCGACCCGGACGCGCTGGCCGCTGCCGTCGAGCGGTACGACGTGCGCCACCCGGTGCTCGACGACCCGGACCTCGTGACCTGGCAGGCCTACACGGCACGCGCCTGGCCGACCCTGGTGCTGATCGACCCGGAGGGGTACGTCGTCGCGCAGTACTCCGGCGAGGGTCATGCGCACGCGATCGATGCGCTGGTGTCGGAGCTCCGGGAGGCGCACGCGGCGAAGGGGACGCTCCAGTCGGGGGACTCGCCGTACGTCGCGCCGCCCGCTGTCGAGGGCGACCTGCGGTTCCCCGCCAAGGCGATTCGCCTTGCTGGTAAGGGATTCCTCGTCGCGGACGCCGGCCACCACCAGGTGGTCGAGCTCGCCCAGGACGCCGAGACCGTCGTACGCCGGATCGGCTCGGGGGAGAAGGGCGCGACTGACGGGGCGGCAGCCACCGCGAGCTTCAACGAGCCCAACGGGCTCTGCCTGCTCCCTCCCGACGTCGCGGCCGAGGTCGGGTACGACGTCGTCGTCGCCGACACGGTCAACCACCTGCTGCGGGGGATCGCGCTCGAGTCCGGCGACGTCACCACGCTGGCCGGGTCGGGCCGGCAGTGGATGCAGGGCGACGGCACCGACAGCCTGTCGAGCCCGTGGGACGTCGCCTGGTGGGGCGGCCGGGTCTGGGTGGCGATGGCCGGCATCCACCAGCTGTGGTCGTTCGACCCCCGCACCGGCGGCGTCGACGTCGCCGCGGGTACGACCAACGAGGGCCTCGTCGACGGACCCTGCGCCGAGGCCTGGTTCGCCCAGACGTCCGGCTTCGCCGTGGCCGGTGACCGGCTCTGGCTGGCCGACAGCGAGACCTCGTCGCTGCGGTACGTCGAGGCAGGCCAGGTGCAGACCGCTGTCGGCAGCGGGCTCTTCGACTTCGGGTTCAAGGACGGGGCTGCCGCCGACGCGTTGCTGCAACACCCGCTCGGTGTCGCGGTGCTCCCCGACGGGTCGATCGCGGTGGCCGACACCTACAACGGGGCCGTGCGTCGGTACGACCCCTCGACCGACGAGCTCTCGACGATCGCCACCGGTCTCGTCGAGCCCAGCGGCCTCGCGGTCGACGGCGAACACCTCGTCGTCGTCGAGTCCGCGGCTCACCGGCTGACCCGGGTGCCGCTCGGGGCGAGCGCGTCCGTGGCCGGGTTCGCGCATACGACTCAGCGTCCGGTGACCGAGGTGGCACCCGGCGAGCTCGAGCTCGTGGTGTCGTTCGAGCCGCCTCCCGGTCAGAAGGTCGACGACCGGTTCGGACCTGCCTCGCAGCTCGTCGTCGAGGCCACGCCTCCGGCGCTGTTGAAAGCCGGTGAAGGGCGCGGCACCGACCTGCGCCGCACGCTGGTCATCGACGGCACTGTCGGGGACGGCGTGCTTCACATCGCCGCCCGTGCTGCTTCCTGCGATGTCGAGGGTGGTGAGGGCGCGGCCTGTCACATGCACCAGCAGGACTGGGGTGTCCCGGTGCGGGTGGCTGAGGGTGCGGCCGTGCACCTGGTGCTTCCGTTGTCGGGTCGAGCCGACCAGACCGCCTGAGCTCCCCCGCGGCTCACGCGCCCTGGTCGGCCGATCCGAAAGACCAGGCTGACCCTGGTGCCTGGTCCGGTTCCGCTGGCGAAGGCGATCCGGCCACGACAGCCGGTTGCCTCCTGGGCCGACACTGGGTGTCGGGTTCAGTTCGGCAGCAGGGTCCGGGCTGCGGGTTTCCCGCTTCTCACGCGGGGCGAGCGCCCTCGGCGCCCGCACTACTGATCTAACAACGTGCCGCCGGTCCCGTCGATGGGTCGGGCGGGGCATCGGCGCTGACCGGTTGTGAAGGACAACAGCCCGGTCGGGTGGTTTCGCCTGTAGTCAGGCCTAGACACCCGGCGGGGGCCACGGCAAGGTGCTCGCCATGCGAATCCTTCTCGGGACACTCAGCCTTGCCCTCGCCGTACCTCTGACGGCCCTACCCGCCTCCGCCACGCCGACCGGCCCACCCAGCCCGCAGTGGCAGTCCGTCGATGTCGGCACCGACCAACGCCTCCGCGGCCTCGACGCCGTCGACCGCGACACCGCCTGGGTGGGCGGCAGTGACGGCGGCGTCTGGCGTACGACGGACGCCGGCTCCACCTGGGAGGACGTGAGCCCGCCCGATGCGGCGGGCCTGCTCTTCCGCGACGTCGAGGCGCGGGACGCCGACCGCGCCACCGTGCTCGCGATCGGTGAGGGTGACGCGTCGCGCATCTACCGCACGGAGAACGGCGGTGAGGACTGGGAGCTGGTCTTCGTCAACGACGAGCCGCGCGCCTTCTACAACTGCATGGACTTCTTCCCTGGCGGCAACCGGGGCCTGGCAGTCAGCGACCCGGTGGACGGCAAGTTCCGGATTCTCGGCACCGACGACGGCGGCGCGTCCTGGAAGGTCCTGCCCGACGCCGGCATGCCCGCGGCGGTGGACGGCGAGTTCAACTTCGCCGCCAGCGGCACGTGTCTGGTGACGGCCGGCCGCTCCGCGTTCATGGCGTCCGGGGGTGCCGCGTCGCGGATCTTCCGCTCGGACGACGGGGGCCTCACCTGGTCGGTCACCGATGCGCCGATCCCGGCCAGCGATGCCGGCGGTGTCTTCTCGCTGGCCTTCGACAACCCACGCCACGGCGTCGCGGTCGGCGGCGACTACCTGGCGCCGGAGAACGGGGCGGACGCTTCGGGCTTCACGCGCGACGGCGTCTCCTGGACCGGCGGCGGTGACCTCGGCGGCTACCGCTCGGGCGCGGACTTCGTCTCCGGCACGCGGGCAACCGTGATCGCGGTGGGCCCGTCTGGCAGCGACATCAGCCACGACGGCGGCCGCGCGTGGACGACGTTCAGCGACACCGGTTTCGACTCGGTCGTCTGCACGCCGGGCGGTGGCTGCTGGGCGTCGGGCTCCGCAGGCCGGGTCGCCCGCCTCGGCCGAT
This sequence comes from uncultured Actinomycetota bacterium, assembly GCA_963768905.1. Lineage (GTDB taxonomy): Bacteria > Actinomycetota > Actinomycetes > Propionibacteriales > Nocardioidaceae > Nocardioides_B. The sequence continues at coordinate 1,338,663 of CAVYJQ010000005.1, forward strand.
GACGGGCTGACGGGCTGAAGCGAGGGGCCCAGCCCCGTACGACGTGGTGGAGGTCTCCCCCGATCGGCGCACGCCCGGTCGGGGGAGCCTCCCGTCACTGGTAGAATTGATGTCAGCCAAGGCCGTGAGGTGTTTCGCTCACGGCCTTTCTTGTCGCCCGGTGTGGTGCGCGATCGTTGTCGCGCAAGACCGAGATCGGGTGCCCGAGGAAACGCATTGCGTCCTGCAGGCTCACCCGTCCACGCCGTGGCCTGGGGCAGTTCGCGCCCGATCCACATCGATGGAGCTTCACTCTTGTCTGCAGTTGTCCCTGCCCAGAAGTCCGCACAGCCCTCGTTCGCCGAGCTCGGCTTGAACGAGAAGGTCGTCGCCGCCCTGGCGAAGGTCGAGATCACCCACCCGACCCCGGTCCAGGGTGCGGTGCTTCCCGACGCCATGTCCGGCTCCGACGTCCTGGGCCGCGCCCAGACCGGCTCCGGCAAGACGCTCGCGTTCGGCCTCCCGATCCTGGCCCGCCTGGCCGGCACTAAGAGCCGTCCCAAGCACCCCCGCGCGATCATCATCGTCCCCACCCGCGAGCTGGCCACCCAGGTGCGTCGTTCGCTCGAGCCGCTGGCCTTCTCGGTGCAGCTGAAGCTCACCACCATCTACGGCGGCACCGCCTACGACCGTCAGATCAAGCAGCTGCGTGCCGGTGCCGACATCGTCGTCGCCACCCCCGGCCGCCTGCAGGACCTGATCGACAAGGGTCACTGCCGCACGGACGACGTAGAGATGACCGTGCTCGACGAGGCCGACCACCTCTGCGACCTCGGCTTCTACCCGGCCGTCAACCAGCTGCTGGAGCAGACCCCCGAGGGCAGCCAGCGGATGCTGCTCTCCGCCACGCTCGACGGCGACGTCGACCGCCTGGTCCGCAAGCACCTGCGCAACCCGAAGCTCCACGAGCTCGACCCGAACGCCGGAGCGGTCACGACGATGACCCACCACGTGATGGTCGTCGGCGGGTTCCGCGACAAGATCCACGCAGCCACCGCGCTGGTCGAGGCCAACAACCGCGCGATCATCTTCACCCGGACCCGTGAGGGCGCGACCGAGCTGAGCGACGCTCTCGTCGAGGGTGGCATCGAGTCGGTTGACCTGCACGGCAACCTGTCGCAGCGCGTCCGTGAGCGGAACCTGCACAAGTTCTCGTCCGGCAAGGCGAAGGTCGTCGTCGCCACCGACGTCGCGGCGCGCGGCATCCACGTCGACAACGTCGACGTCGTCGTCCACTTCGACGCCCCGAACGACCCCAAGGCGTACCTGCACCGCTCGGGCCGTACCGCTCGCGCCGGCGAGTCCGGCATGGTCGTCATGATCACGACGCCGCGCCAGCTCGACGAGATCGTGCGGCTCCAGTCGCGCGCTGGTGTCGAGTCGCGTCACCACGACATCCGCACCACCCCGCGTCCGCTGACCGCGGAGACGCTGGCCGAGTCGGGCACCAAGGCACCGGCCCCCCGCAAGGGTGGCTCGAGCTCGGGCTCCACCCGCGGCGGGTACGCCGGTCGCAGCGGCGGCCGGTCAGGCGCCGGGAGCGCCCCGGCCCGCGGCGGTTACCGCGGGAAGCGTGAGGAGCGCCCGTCGTACGGCGAGCGCCCCGCCCGCCGTGAGGACCGCCCGGCCACGCGCGGCCGCGACGACCGTCCCGCCGCACGCGCCGCGTCCGCCCCGTCCGGCGGCCGTTCGTTCGAGCAGCGCAGCGCCGACCGGGCCGACCGGGCCGAGCGCCGTGAGCGTGCCGGCTCCGACCGTCCCCGCCGGAGCGCCGGCTACCGCTGATGCTCTAGCTGCATGACAAAGGGCCGTCCCACCATGAGGTGGGACGGCCCTTTGCTTGTCTGCGTGACGCCGAGATCAGCGGGGCGGACCGTCGTAACGACGCTCTTCCACGTGCCGGGTCTCCGAGCGCTGCTTGTTCATGACCAGTGCGAGGACGATGGCCAGGACACCCACGATCAGGAAGATCCAACCGAGGCCCTGGTCGTCAGTGAAACCGATGTCGAAGTTGATGACACCCGTGACGAGAATGAGTCCGAGAACGAGAAGTACTACGCCCAGACCGATACCCATTTTTGCTCCTTCAGTTGCGGCGACGAATCGTCACCCTGATGGCACATATGTGCCCTCTCAGAACAGGGGATACCCATAAAACGGCGTCGTCAATCAAAGATGCCCGTGTTGTTGATGGGGCGAACCTCACGTCGAGACGCAGAAGGGGCTGCCCCACCGAGTCGGTGAAGCAGCCCCTTCGTGACCTGGAACGGTCAGTTCATGCTCAGAACGCGTCCTCGGAGAGCTCCATCAGCGACAGGTCGGTCGCCTCGGCGATGGCCCGCTCTGCCGTGAGGCGGGGCAGGTTGGTGCGGGCGAAGAACTGCGCCGCGGCCACCTTGCCCTCGTAGAACGCCTGGTCGCCGGGCTTCACGTCGCCGCCGAGCTTCTCCAGCGCGATCTCCGCCTGGCGCAGCAGCAGCCACGCGCAGACGATGTCGCCGAGAGCCATCAGCAGGCGGGAGGTGTTCAGCCCCACCTTGTAGATGTTCTTCAGCTCGCCGCCCTCGGCGCTCGGGTCGGCCGACATCAGCTGGTTGATCAGCGTGCCGACGATCGCCTGCCCGTCCTCGAGGCCCTTGGCGAGCAGCTCGCGCTCGACCTTCAGGCGACCGTTGCCGGCCTCGGCGGTGATGAACGACTGGATCTCGCCGGCGATGAAGCCGAGGGCCTTCGCCTGGTCCTTCACGATCTTGCGGAAGAACAGGTCCTGGCCCTGGATCGCGGTCGTGCCCTCGTACAGCGTGTCGATCTTGGCGTCCCGAACGTACTGCTCGATCGGGTACTCCTGCAGGAAGCCGGAGCCACCGAAGGTCTGCAGCGACTCGGTGCCCAGCAGCACCCACGAGCGCTCGGAGCCGTAGCCCTTCACGATCGGGAGCAGCAGGTCGTTGATGCGCTCGGCCTGCTCGTCCTTCTCGCCGTTGAACTCGGCGATCTGGACCTTGTCCTGCCACGACGCCGTGTAGAGCACCAGCGCGCGCATCGCCTCGGCGAACGACTTCTGGGTCATCAGCGAACGACGTACGTCGGGGTGGTGCGTGATCGTGACACGCGGCGCGGTCTTGTCCGAGGCCTGCGTCAGGTCGGCGCCCTGCACCCGCTCCTTGGCGAACTCGAGAGCGTTCAGGTAGCCGGTCGACAGCGTCGCGATGGCCTTGGTGCCGACCATCATGCGAGCGTTCTCGATCACCTGGAACATCTGCGCGATGCCGTCGTGCACCTCGCCGAGCAGCCAACCCTTGGCGGGCTCCTTCTCGCCGAAGGTCACCTCGCAGGTGTTGGACACCTTGATGCCCATCTTCTTCTCGACGTTGGTGACGTAGACGCCGTTGCGTTCGCCGGTGAGGTCGCCGGTCTCGTGGTCGAAGTGGAACTTCGGTACGACGAAGAGCGAGAGGCCCTTGGTGCCGGGGCCCCCCACGCCCTCGATGCCGGCCGGACGGGCCAGCACGAGGTGGATGATGTTCTCGCTCATGTCGTGCTCGCCCGAGGTGATGAAGCGCTTCACGCCCTCGATGTGCCACGAGCCGTCGTCCTGCAGCGTGGCCTTGGCGCGGCCGGCCCCGACGTCAGAGCCCGCGTCGGGCTCGGTCAGCACCATGGTGGCGCCCCACTGGCGGTCGACCATGTAGCTGGCGATCTTCTTGTCGCGGTCGTTGCCGTTGCGGTGCACCACGGAAGCGAAGCTCGGGCCGGCGGCGTACATCCAGATCGGGGCGTTCGAGCCGAGCACGAGCTCGCCGAGCGCCCAGTTCAGCGACGACGGAGCGGGCGTGCCGCCGAGCTCGGCGGGGATGCCGATGCGCCAGTACTCGCTGTCCATCCACGCCTGGTAGCTCTTCTTGAACGACTCGGGGAGGTCGGCGGTGCCCGTGGCCGGGTCGAAGACCGGCGGGTTGCGGTCGCTGTCCTCGTAGGACGCGGCGAGGTCTTCGCGGGCCAGGCGGTCGGCCTCGGCGAGGATCGCCTTCGCCGTGTCGACGTCGACCTCCTCGAAGGGGCCCTGGCCCAGCACCTCGTCGCGGCGGAGCACCTCGAAGAGGTTGAACTCGATGTCACGCATGTTGGTCTTGTAGTGGCTCACTGCTCCACCTTCAGTCTCGGGGTTCACCGGGTAGCCACCGGTCTGCGCGAACTGGCATACCGTCGGTCTACTCGTCAGTAACTTCATTATCCTACCCACGAGTAGCCAAAAACAAGCCCCAGCTTCCCCGGGGGCGTCGGGTGGTCTGAACCGCTACCGGCGGCCGGTGCTCAGGATCACCTCGGACGTGTCCAGGAGGGCGTCGCGGGGGAGGTCGCTGACCCGCCTCAGCAGCTCCTCGCGGACGGCGTTCTGGGCTGTCGCGTCGAGCTGCGCCTGTCGCCAGCCGAGCACGCCGATGCCGAGCCGCATGTCGACGAACGACGCGGGGTCGAACCTCGCCTCGAGCGACCGCGACTGCGTCTGTACGTCGGTGAAGCCATGTGCCTCGAGCAGGGCGACCATCTTCTCGGGGGTGTCGGTGCGGTCGTCGGAGCGCGGTGGCGCGTCGAAGGCCGGTGCTCCCGCGGCGTCGAGCACCTCGCGCACCAGGTCGTCGGCCCGGGTGTCGTCGTCGCCGCCGCCCCAGGTTGACGCCAGGATCCAGCCGCCGGGTCGGAGGACCCGGGCCGCTTCCCGGAGCGCGCGCTGCACGTCAGGAAGCATGAACAGGACGAACGCGTGAACGACCGCGTCGGCGGTGGCGTCAGCGATCGGCAGCTGGCAGGCGTCGGCCTGCACGCGCGCCTCGTGGTGGGAGGCGCGGGCGAGCATGCCCATGCTCCGGTCCAGGGCCAGCACCCGCCCGGATCTGCCCGCCACGTCGCGCAGTGCCGGGACCAGGGTGCCGGCACCGGTCGCGACGTCCACCACGAACCGACCGTCGCCGGGAGGTGAAGGAAGGGTGTCGACGAGGGCGCGGGCGTGGCGGTGCAAGGCCGGCGCCCAGTACTTCTCGTATTTGGCGGCGCCGAGGTCGTACACCTCGGCGATCGTCTGCTCATGGCTCATCCCGGGCAGCCTCATGTCTGCATCGTGGCGGACAGTGGCGGCCCTGGCGAGCCCTTTCGGGGCGTCACCGGCAGGCGTGACGCGCCGAACACTACCGATTCGGTTGACTTTGCCGCTGACGCGTCTTTAGTCTAGTGATTCAGTCAAATAACAAAGTCAGTAGACAAAGTAGTCATGCGCCGCTGCGAGCGGCTCCTTGGAAAGCAGGTACACGATGCGCAGCCTGATCGTGCTCGGACTGGTGGGCCTGGTGGCCCAGCTCATCGACGGCTCCCTCGGGATGGCGTACGGCGTCACGTCGTCCACCCTTCTTCTGGCGACCGGGATCGCACCCGCAGCCGCCTCGGCCGCCGTCCACTTCTCGGAGATCGGCACCACGCTGGTCTCGGGCATCAGCCATCACAAGCTCGGCAACGTCGACTGGCGGACCGTCAGCATCATCGCCGTCCCCGGCGGTATCGGCGCCTTCGTTGGCGCGACCTTCCTCTCGAGCATCGACGGCGCCACGGCCAAGCCGTACGTCGCGGCCCTTCTGCTCGGCCTCGGTATCTACGTGATCTACCGGTTCCTCGTCCTGGGTGGGCGTCGTCCGCAGTTCAAGGGCCAGCTCTCCGCCCGGTTCCTCGCACCGCTCGGCGTCGTCGCCGGCCTGATGGACGCCATCGGTGGCGGCGGCTGGGGCCCCGTGGGTACCACGTCGCTGCTCTCCTCCGGCCGGTTGGAGCCGCGCAAGGTGGTCGGCTCGATCGACACCGCGGAGTTCGTCGTCGCGGTCGGCGGTTCGATCGGCTTCCTGTTGGCGCTCGGCACCGCGCAGATCCCGTGGGACATCGCGATCGCCCTGCTGGCGGGTGGCATCGTGGCCGCTCCGATCGCGGCCTGGCTGGTCCGCTACCTCGCGGCGCGCGTGCTCGGCGTAGCGGCCGGTGGCCTGATCATCGTGACCAACAGCAAGACCCTGCTGGAGAGCGTCGGCATCAGCGGCATGGGCCTGGCGGTCATCGTGTCAGCCCTGTTCGTCACCTGGATCTCGCTCATCGTCTGGGCGGTCAAGCAGGAGCGACTGTCCCGCGAGCTCGAGAAGCTCGACGCCGAGGCGGCGGCCCTCGTCTGAACCGCCGCACGAGCCCAGGGCCGGTCGGGGAGGCTGGGATACTCCCCGACCGGCCCTGTTATCTCTAGCGATCTGACAGACTTTGGCGCATGCGAGTCTCCGCAAAGTCCGACTATGCCCTCCGCGCGCTGATCCAGCTCGCGGCGCGCGACGACGGCAGCGCCGTGAGTGCTGAGGAGCTCGGTCGGCTCCAGGACATCCCGCACGGGTTCCTGCAGGCGATCCTCGCGGACCTTCGCCGGGCCGGCGTGGTCGCCAGTCAGCGTGGGCAGTCCGGCGGGTGGCGACTCGCGCGGAGCGCTGCCGACGTGTCGGTCGCCGACGTGATCCGCGCGGTCGACGGGCCGCTCGTGAGCGTCTACGGGCTTCGCCCCGAGGCGGTGTCGTACAACGAGTCGGCCGACGTGCTGCAGCACGTGTGGATCGCAGCCCGGAGCAGCTTGCGCGACGTGTTCGAGCACGTGAGCATCCAGGCGCTGGCCGACCGCTCGCTGCCCGACGCCGTCACGAAGCGCACGGCGTCAGAGGATGCCTGGCAGCCACACTGACCTACCCCCAACCCCGATTCGTCAGCGATCACTCCGCGTGAAAACGCCGCAAGATCGCTGACGAATCGGGGTTTGAATCGGGGTTCAAGGGGTGGTGGCGTGTGAGCTGACCCAGTCGACGAACGGGCGGGCCGTCCGCCAGTCGTCGCGGACGCGGTCGACGAGCTCTGGCGTGTGGATGACCGGCTCGAATCCGTACGACTTCCCCAGCGTCATCGACTTGTGGCGCAGCAGCTCGATGCGCGGGTGGTCGGCGTCGTACCCGCGCGGGGTGGTCTTCAACGTGTCGCCGCCGAGCGTCCAGCCGTCTTCGGCGAGGTCGGCCAGGATCCGCTCGAGCTCTGGGCCGTGCTTGTCGTCGCTGATGGCGTCGCGGATCGCGGCCAGCCGCGGGGAGCTGGCCTCGTAGAACCCGACGCCGACCCGTACGCCGGGGGCCGCGACCTCGACGTACCAGCCGGTCGACGGGCCACTCGCGACGAACGCTCCCTGGTGCGTCTTGTACGGCGTCTTGTCCTTGGCGAAGCGGACGTCGCGGTACGGCCGGAACACCTTGGCCTTTCCGAACTCGTCCTCGAGCGCGGTGACCAGTGCGGTCATCGGCGCCTTGACGGCGGAGTCGTAGGTGTCCTTGTGCGCGGCCCAGAACGACTTGGTGTTGTCCATCTCGAGGTCGTCGTAGAAGTCCAGCGCTGCCGAGGGGAACCCGGTGAACTCGCTCGTGGTTGCCATGCTCCGGACAATACGAGAGTCAACCCTGCCGGGACCATCGGCTCTGTCCCGCCCGTGCCGTGCCCGGTTGGCTGGTGGGCATGGAGAGGCGAAGTCGAATAGTCGTGTGCACGCTGGTCGCCTGTGGGTTGGTGCTGCTCGCGTCCTGCGCGGCCGGCCCCAACACGGCGGTCGAGTCGGACGCCGGGGCGGCCGGGTTCTGGCTCGGCCTCTGGCAGGGGTTCATCACGCCGGTCACCTTCGTGATCAGCCTGTTCACCGACAACGTGAACATCTACGAGGTCGACAACAAAGGGAACTGGTACGACTTCGGGTTCGTCATCGGGCTGGCCATGATCTGGGGCAGCGGCTCCCGCGCCAAGTCGGCGAGTCGCAGGTAGCGCTGAGCGGTCCGCGTCACCTGCGTGATCGCGGGGAATGCGTTCAGGCTCGACCGCGCACGAGCGCGTGACGGCCGGCCGCGAGGCCGAGCAGCGCGGCGCTCAGCGCCAGCGGCGTCTCGACCTGCGAGCCCGTGACCACAACGGCCACGAGGGCAGCCGCGACGGCGACCATCGCGACGCTCACGGCGATGATCCCGGCCCGATGGGCAGGGGTGCGGTTCGAGATGTCAGACATGGGGGAACCTCCTGAGGTCGCAGGGTCGCATGAAACAGCGCCTCATCTCACTGAAATCGTCAGGGTCCCTCAGTCGCCGTACGGCTCGGTCCGGGAGATCACGTAGAGCGTGGCTTCGGGCTCGGCGGCGAGGGCACCTTCGAGCACCGACATCGCCAGGCCGACCTCGGGCAGCTCTTCCTGGAGGTCGAGCGCTGCCAGGTCCTCGAACACCTCGGTCGCGATGAACACGTTGGGGTCGACCAGGTCACGTCCGATGTCGAAGCTGATGACGCCGCTGATGGCTCGACTCGGGGGTACGACCTGACTCAACAGCTCGGCCACTTGCTCGGCGCGCTCGGGCTTGCACTGCATCCTGAAGCGCAAGGCGATCATGGTGACCTCCCCTAGGGCACCCGCGCGAGCCAGCGTGGGTGGCCCGGCTTCGACGCTACGCCGAGCGGGTGGCGGCAGCCATGGCCCAAGGGGACGTGCGGGTGGTAGCCCGGATGACGCAACGCGTAGCGGATCGGGGGGATCGTGATTGGAGCGGATGACGAGATTCGAACTCGCGACATCGACCTTGGGAAGGTCGCGCTCTACCAACTGAGCTACATCCGCATGCCGAACCGTGCGGCTCGACGGCAGGAATGCTACTTCATGATCCTTGGCGTCACAGGAGGACCTCGGCGATCCGGTTTACAGCCTCCTCGACGGACCCGCAGGCCACGGGTGCAGTGGCGCCCGCGTCGGGTGGGGCGTCGACGTGCCACCCAGTCCGCCCGTGAAGACGACCCAGCCGCGGGCGGCGAGCAGTCGACCGGCCGTCCGCGCTTGTACGACGAGCTGGGGATCGGTCGGTGCCGAGGGGCCGACGATCGCGACGTGATGGGCCACGACTCGATCCTAGGAGTCGGTGGCGCGGTGCGGGGCGAGGAACGAGCGAGTCGGTAAGGTGCGCGTGTGCTGCTCTCAGACCGCGACATCCTCTCCGAGATCGACGCCGGCCGGGTCGGGCTCGACCCGTTCGAGGCCGCCATGGTGCAGCCGTCGAGCATCGACGTCCGACTCGACCGGTTCTTCCGCGTCTTCGAGAACCACCGCTACCCACACATCGACCCGGCTTCCGACCAGCCCGACCTGACCCGGCTCGTCGAGCCGGAGGGTGAGGAGCCGTTCATCCTGCACCCGGGGGAGTTCGTGCTCGGGTCGACGTACGAGGTCGTCTCGCTGCCGGACGACGTCGCCGCACGACTCGAGGGCAAGTCATCGCTGGGCCGGCTCGGCCTGCTGACTCACTCCACGGCCGGCTTCATCGACCCCGGGTTCTCGGGCCACGTGACGCTCGAGCTGTCAAACGTCGCGACGCTGCCGATCAAGCTCTGGCCGGGGATGAAGATCGGGCAGCTCTGCTTCTTCCGGCTGTCGTCGCCATCGGAGCACCCCTACGGTTCGGAGAAGTACGGCTCGCGCTACCAGGGGCAGCGGGGGCCGACGCCGTCCCGCTCGCACCTGAGCTTCCACCGCACCGACATCTGAGTCGCTAGCGGGCGCCGCGCTGCTGGGTCACTTCTGCTCAAGGTAGATGTCGCCACTGACAGTTTTGGCGCGGAGCTCGACGTACGCCTGCCCTTCGTCGGGCTGGCCGGCGCCTTCGAGCGTCGAGCTCACCGACCCGGTGACGGTCTTGATGTCGGTCCACACCGGGACGCCGGCCACGACCCCGACTCTGATGTCGCCCGTGGCGTTCTTCGCCTCGACCTGTCCGCGCGCGATAGAGCCGACGACGAGGTCGCCGGTGGCGGTCTTCAGCGACACGTCGGCTTGGGCATCCGCCACCCGTACGTTGCCGGACCCAGACTTCGCGCTGACCGCGGCGCCGGCGACCCCGACCACGACGTCACCTGAGCCGGTCGACGCCGAGACCGGGCCGTCCGCGCGGCCGATCTCGATCCGACCCGAGCCGGACTTGGCGATGAGGCCTCCGCGGGTCTCGGCGATCTCGATGTCGCCGGAGCCGGTCTCGGCCGAGCCGTCGCCGTCCAGCAGCTCGACCCGCACGTCGCCGGAGCCGGTGCGGATCCGGGCCTCGCCCAGGCGTCCGGTCACGGTGACGGGCGCGGACGCGAGCTTGGTCGACAGGGCGCTGCCGTGGGGCAGGCTGACCTCGACGGTCAGGCGATCGCGGTCGAAGAGTCCGCCGCGGCGCATCGGTGCGATTACGACGATCTGGTCGCCGCGCTCATCCACGACGACGTTCTCCTCGTACTTGCCGGTCACCGTGATGGTGGTTTCCGTGACGTCGGCGCACAGCACCGTCAGGTTGCCGAGGTCGAGCTCGACGTACAACGAAGTGGGCTCCGGGGTCTCGAAGGTCTTCTGCATGGTGGCTCCAAGGTGTGTCGGTCCGGCCGACCGGCGGAAGCCGGACGGTTCACAGGGACGTGCGGGGTGGGTCAGACCCAGCCGGTCATGCGCTTGCCGCTGCGCCCTCGGCCGGTGGCGGGGCTGTCGAAGAACGGGACGCTGGAGAGGTCGATCTCGACGTTGACGGCACGCTCTCGCGTGGCTGCGCGGACGACGTTGACGATCCAGCTGTTGAGCGAGTGCCCGCCCTTCGCGGCGAGCTCCTCGGCCTTGTACTTCACCGACTCGGGGATCCGAAGCGTGATCCGGGCTACCGCGTCATCGCCGGCGTCCGCGTCTTCGGCGTCGGCGGGACCGGGCGAGGACGGCGGCGCGGGTGACGCCGGGACTGCGTGCTGGTGGACGGCGGGCGCGGGGATGTCGACCACGAACTGGGGCTCCCGGCCGCGGAGCCGAACGTCGACCGACCCGGCCGGCAGCTCGCTGGTGATCTCAGCGGCCGCTTGGGAGAGGGCGTCCATCAGGGCGAGCCGGACAGCCGGGTCGAGCGCCAGCGCGAGGCGCTCGGCGGCTGCCTTGACCTCCTGGCCACCTGCCTCCGCGGCCGCGGTGAGGTCGCGTCGGAGGCCTTCGACGAAGGGGGTGATGTCCATGGACATCACTTTGACGTCACATTGACGTCATGTCAACCACATCATGGCGTCAATGTGACGTCAGGCGTACGGTTCGGCCGTGATCACCTCCCACGAGCCCGCAGTTCTCCCGGCTCCGCTCCGTCAGCAGCTCGAGGTCTTCCTCGACGACCATCGCCGCGCGATCCATGACTCGCTGGAGGGGCTGACCGAGGAGGAGGCGCGACGTTCGCTCGTCCCGTCGAAGACCACGCTGCTCGGACTCGTCAAGCACGCGACGTTCGTCGAGCAAGTGTGGTTCGACGAGGCGATTACCTGTCGTTCGCGTGCACACATCGGCTGTCCCGAGGGTCCGGACGAGTCGTTCGAGCTCGACCCGGCGGACACGATCGCGTCCGTGCAGGGTGGGTACGAAGCAGTCTGCGCCGCATCGCGCTCCCGCGCCGCGGGCCTCGGCGTCGACGACGTGGTGACGGGAAACCGGCGTGGACCGCTACCCCTGAGGTGGGTCTACCTGCACGCGATCCGCGAGCTCGCCCAACACTGCGGCCACGCCGACATCCTTAGGGAACAGTTGCTCGCCAGTCGTCAGCAGCCGCCGCAGTTGTAGTACAGGACGTCCCAGTGGTTGCCCTCGTCGGCATAGATGTTGCCTGAGGCCGATCGGTACTGGGGGGCGCCGTCGCCGCGCAGTCCGATGTAGCTGAAGTGGCTGTGCACGTAGTTGGTCAGGCACGTATAGCGCGAGAAGTCGAGCTTGTAGCCGTTGTAGTGGCTGTAGGTCCCGCTGGCGTGACCGACCTCCGTGCCGCCCGTGATGTTGAGGGCGCAGCCGCTGGCGTTCTTGAGGGTGACCGCGCCGTCGACGGTCGCCTGACGCAGACCCTCGAAAGACGTGCAGGTCGGGTTGCTCCGAGTCGTGCAGTTGCCCGACGACGACCAGGTAATGCCGTTGGCGCGGAAGGTGGCCTCCGCGGCGGCCTGGCTCACCGCGGCGGCGGGGACCGCCGTTGCGACGACGGCAGTCAACGCGATGGCCGAGGCGGCCGCAGCGGAACGGAGCCTGTGGCGCCGGGTAGAGGTGGGCTTGGGGGCGATGTCCGAGTTCATCATGCTCGCGAACTTAGGGCCCTCGGCGTTGACCCCGATAGGTCCACGACGTCGCGCAGACGTGCACTGCACGAACCGGCAGTCTCGACGCCGCCGCCCCCGGCCGTGATGGCTCGGGGGCGGCGTCGTCGAGTTCAGTTGATCAGAACAGCGTTCCCTCGGGACGGTCGTCGTCCTTGTGGTCGGCCTTCTCGTCGGCGTTGGTCTCGACAGGCTCGACCACCGGGTCAGGCTCGACCACCGGATCGGGCGTCTCGGCCGGCGCCTCCTCGGCGACCTCCTCCGCCGCCTCGGCTGCAGCACCGACCTCGGAAGGCTCGGTCACCGTGTCCTCGGTCTGCGTGACGTCGCCGGGCTCGGGCTCGGCCTTGGTCTCGACGGGTTCTGCGGCCTGGGTGGTCTCGACAGGCTCGACCACCGGGTCGGCCTCGACCTTGGTCTCGACAGGCTCGACCGCCGGGGCAGGCTCCGGGTTCGAGTCGGCCGTCTGAGTGGTCTCGACAGGCTCGATCACCGGGTCGGTGCGGTCCAGGACAGCGGTCGCCGTACCGGCAGCCGCGGTCTGAGCGGTCTCGGTCCGACTGGTCTCGACAGGCTCGACCGTCGGCTCGCGCTTCACGGACGCGAGCAGCAGCTGGGCGACGTCGAGCACCTCGACCTCCTCGCGGGCCGATCCGTCGGCCTGCTTGGCGGTGAGTCCGTCCGACAGCATCACGCGGCAGAACGGGCAGCCGGTCGCGATCTGGTCGGCGCCGGTCTCGACAGCCTCGGTCGTGCGGTTCAGGTTGATCCGCTCGCCGATCGTCTCCTCCATCCACATCCGCGCGCCACCGGCGCCGCAGCAGAAGGAGCGCTCGCTGTTGCGCGGCATCTCCTTGACCTCGGCGTTCGGCAGGATGTCGAGGAGCTCGCGCGGCGGCGAGTAGACCTGGTTGTGGCGACCCAGGAAGCAGGGGTCGTGGTACGTGATCGAGCGGCTCGGCGAACCGTTGCTCGCGACCGGCGTCAGCTTGCCCTCGCGCACCAGACGGTTCAGCAGCTGGGTGTGGTGCACGACCTCGAGCTCGACACCGAACTGCGAGTACTCGTTCTTCAACGTGTTGAAGCAGTGCGCGCAGGTGGAGACGACCTTCTTGACCTTGGTCTCCTTGAACACCTCGGCGTTCTGCATCGCGAGCTGCTGGAAGACGAACTCGTTGCCCGCACGGCGGGCCGGGTCGCCGGTGCAGGTCTCACCGTTGCCGAGGACGGCGAAGCTGACGCCCGCCATGTCGAGCAGCTCGGCGACCGCACGTGTGGTCTTCTTCGCGCGGTCCTCGTACGCGCCGGCGCAGCCGACCCAGAACAGCCAGTCGACCTCGTCGAGGTCCTCGACGTCGGTACCGACCTGCTTGACCTCGAAGGGGAGATCCTTCGCCCAGTCCATGCGCGCGTTGGGCGACATGTTCCAGGGGTTGCCCTTGTTCTCCAGGCCCTTGAAAAGTCCGTTGAGCTCGGAGGGGAAGTTCGACTCGATCAGCACCTGGTAGCGACGCATGTCGACGATGTGGTCGACGTGCTCGATGTCGACGGGGCATTGCTGCACGCAGGCGCCGCACGAGGTGCAGTTCCAGAGCACCTCCGGGTCGATCACGGCGCCGCCGCTCGGCAGCGTCGGGTCACCCTCGGTCGCACCGACGAGCTCGCGCTCGGCCTCCGCCTTGACGGCATCGGGGAGCGAGTCGCGGTCGGCCTCGTCGGCCAGCAGGTACGGCGCCTTGGCGTACGCGTGGTCGCGCAGGTTGGTGATGAGCAGCTTGGGGGAGAGCGGCTTCTCGGTGTTCCACGCAGGACACTGGCTCTGGCAGCGGCCGCACTCGGTGCACGACGTGAAGTCGAGGATGCCCTTCCAGGCGAAGTCCTCGATCTTGCCGACGCCCATGACGGCGTCCTCGTCGAGCTCCTCGATGTTCTCGAAGTCGATCGGCTCGCCGCCGACCATCATCGGCTGCAGGCCGCCCAGCGCCGTACCGCCGTCCGCCTTGCGCTTGAACCAGATGTTGAAGAACGCCGTGAAGCGGTGCCACGCGACACCCATCGTCGTGTTCAGCGAGATCACGATCATCCAGGTGAACGAGATGACGATCTTCAGCATCGCGACGAGGTAGATGGCGTTCTCGAGGGCGCCGGTCGACATCCCGGAGAATGCCTCGCCCAGCCAGAACGTGAGCGGGAAGTGGAAGGCCGACGTGTCGTCGCCCATCAGGGCGTACTCGAGGCCGCGCAGCGTCACGATGCAGAGGCCGACGCCGAGGATGACGGCCTCGACGAAGTACGCCTGCCACATCGTGGAGCCGTAGAACCGGCCCTTGGCGCCGCGGGTCCGCTCGGACGGGCGCGTCACGCGGTAGCCGATGAACGCGACGATCGCGACGATCATCGCCCAGGTGAAGAGCTCGGTGACCCACTCGTACAGGAAGAAGTGGCCGATCAACGGCAGGGCGAACTCGGCGTCGAAGAGCTGGCCGAAAGCCGTCAGCAGCGTGAAGAACAGCAGCCCGAAGCCGACGAAGATGAACCAGTGGCCGACGCCCATCGCCGTCCACTGCAGCATCCGGGTATGCCCGAGCGTCTCCTTCACCAGCGTGACGGTGCGGGACGCCGGGTCGTTGGTGCGGTTCGCGGCCGGCTGGCCGACCATCACCACCGCGAGGATCTGCCGGATCGCCTTCACGAAGAGGGCGATCCCGACTGCGGCGATCGCGAGCGAGACCACGATGGCGAAGATCTGCATGAATGCTCCTGGCGCGCGTGCGGGGGAACGACGGTTGAGCCTATTCCCAGCCCTCAGGGGACGTCATCGCGGCATCGACGTCCGGGCTAGGCAGCCCGATCCTACCAACCGGTAACTTCGTGCGACAGGGGCGTGGATCACGGGTCAGCGAATGCGGGCCACGCGGTTCGCGTCGTTGAACACGACCTCGACGCGAGTCGTCGTGCCGGCCGCCGTACGGGCGCAGTAGGTGAAGGTGTCGTCGAGCCGACTGTGCGGCTGACCGGCCTTCATGAGGACCCGCTTCGCCGACGCCCCGCGGGGGAGGTTGCGGATCGTCGAGGCGGGCTTCAGGGCCCTCCGGTCGCGGCAGCCATCGTTGGTGACGCCGACCGCGCGCTCCCACATCTGCAGGTACGCCTCGGTGCCCCGCCCCATGTCCGCGAAGATCGCGTCGCCGCCCGCGCCGGCCACCTTGGTCAGGTCCTCGATCCAGTCCGGGTAGAGGCCGTAGTGCGAGACGCCGTCGACGTTGATGTCGTAGACCCGCTCGCCGCTGCGCTGCTTGAGCACCTCGACGCCGCCGAGCGCCTTGAACGGGTAGGTCACCGGGTTGGGTACGTCGGCCCCACGCGGGTCGCCCTGCGCCCCGAGGCCGTTCATGTCGGCGCCGTACCCGATCCCGAAGTAGTAGCGGGGGTCCGACCAGGCCACGTGCTGGCGCCACTTCTTCACGAAGCCCTCGGAGTCGCCGGCGTACGGCGTGATCGTGCCGCCCAGCCGGTAGATGCGCGGGTACGCGTCGGGGGTGGCCCACGAGTGGCTGGAGATGACGCCCGGGTAGTCGACCTTCTCGAGCAGGTCGAGGGCGGCGTCACGGCCGGCGACGCTCATGTGGTCGGGGTCGAACACCATCCCGCGGTCGACCATCCGCTTGATCAGGTGCTTGCCGAGGTCGGTGAGTCCGCGCTGGTTGCAGTGCGCCGGCGAGTCGTAGACCGGGGCGGGACGCATCGGGCCGAAGAGCTGGTACACGGCGCCGAAGAGCGCGTCCTGCTGGGTGCGGTCGATCTCCGGGGCGGCGTACTGCTCCTTGTCGTGCGCGCCCTCGGACTTCGGCTCGCAGTGCTCCATCGCCCAGTAGGAGCCGGTCTCGAGGAAGTTGGCGCTGTTCACCGCGACGCCGGTCTGGCCCGCGTCACCGGCGACCCCGGAGAGCGCGTTGTCGAACTTGTTGACCAGCTCCATCTGTCGCACGCCCATCTTGTGGACCTCGGCGAGCTGGCGGTCGATCGAGTCCTTGTCGCACTGGGGTACGTCGGCCTTCATGGTGCACTTGAACGGCACCGACGTCTCGATCCCCATCACCACGGCGAGCTTGCCGTCGTTGATGACCCGCCGCGCCTGGAACGGGTTGGTGACGATGCGGTACCAGCCCTCGCCGGGGCCGCCGTACTGCGCGTCGATGTACCGCTCGAACGCGCGCATGTCCTTGGCCTGCAGGCGGATCGAGTCCATGTCGTCGCAGGAGTTCTGCTTCAGCGGGTAGAGCTGGCAGAGCTGGTTGTTCTCCACGAGGAGGTTCACGAACAGCCGGAGACCGCCCTGCCAGGACCGCTCCATCCACTTGTAGTAGGTGCCCTCGTGGGTCAGCGAGTCGGGGGCGGGCCAGTCCTTGAACGTCGGCCAACCCACCGGGTCGTGGCCCGGCCGACCCGAGAGCGCCGTCTCGAGCGCGGCGCCGTACCCGTTCGTGTAGGTGTGGTCGTCGCAGTCCTTGAGCGCGAAGGTGACGCCGTACGGGTGCCACGGCCGGCCGCAGTGCGCCTTGCCGCCGAGGAACTCGAACGCCATCCCGTGGGTGTGCCCGTCGACGTAGCCACGCACCTCCTGGATGTCGGAGACGCCGCGGAACGTGCGGCCCTTCATGCTGGTGCCGATCTCGGGCCACGTCGCGCAGCCGTCGGTCTGGCGAAGCTGGAAGCGGGTCGGCTTCTCGGCCATGGTCAGGGAGCCGTCGTCGGCGACGGCGAGGCTCCGGTCGCCGAGCGTGAACGTGTACGCCGGCCCGCCGCGACGGACCGTCCAGTCGGCCGAAGGCCCTGCGGCCGGCTCGGCCTTGACCGAGTCGCCGATGACCGGCGTACTGGAGCGCGCGACGAACGCCTCCTCGCTGTCGAACAACAGGTAGGAGCCGAGGTCGGTGGCCTGGAAGTGGAACGGCTCACCGGCGGTGCGCTTGCCGGCCGATGCGGTGAACGTGTCGCCGTCGCGGACGACCCACTTGTCGACGCCCTCCGCCTGGAGCGCGTAACAGCCGCCGGCCATGGCGTACCTGTCCTCGGGGGCGGTTGCCCGGTCCGGTCGCGCGGCGATCGGGACCAGGGTGGGGTCGGGCTCGGAGCGCTGCGCTGCGACGGCCCGCGCGGCGGCGCGGCGCTGCTGGCGGGTGGTCGTGTCCCGGGTCGCGACGGTCCCATCGCCGGAGCGGGAGATGTCGTTCTTGGTCGACTGGTCGCTGTGGTCGTGGGCGTGCCCGTCGTCGGCAGCCAGCCCGGTGGCGTCGTCGACGTCGTGGGTGTGGTCGGTGTGTCCGTCGTCCGCAACCGGGGCGGTCTGGCTCGATGCCGACACGGGGGCGGTCGCGTCGTCGCCGTACGACGGCACGATCACTGCCGCGCCGATCACCGCCGCCGCGGTCAGGGACGCCGACCACGCGAGCCTCCGTCGGAGCGCAGCCCCGGTCTCGGGCGAAGGGGTGCGGGGGGCAGATCCGGACGGCATGAGGTTCCTCTCGGTCGCACGTACGAACTGTCAACGAGAGTTACGAGATGCCGTTACGTAGGTCACGTCATCCGGCTGAAGGCGCCCCGCCCAGCCGCCGGGTGAGCTGCTCGGCGGTACGTCGCGTGGCCTGGGCGACGCGCTCCGGGCTCGGTACCTCGTCGATCGGGTAGGTCACCGCGACGCCGGCGAGCGGGTGCCCGTTGTGGTCGATGACAGCGGCCGCGACCGAGGCGAGCCCTGGCGTGACCTCGCCGGCCTCGACGGCGTACCCGCGCTGCCGCGTCTCAGCGAGCAGGCTGCGCAGGGCGCTCGGGGAGGCCGGGCCGATGCCATGCCGGTCGACGAAGGCGGAGCGGTCCGGGTAGAGGGCGCGGACCTGGGCGGCCGGCAGCGCAGCCAGTACGGCGCGCCCGCTCGCGGTCAGGTGGGCTGGTAGCCGGACGCCGACGTCGGTGACCAGCGGCGGTCGCCCCGGGGCTCGTTCCTCCAGCACGTAGAGAACGTCGCGACCGTGCAGCACCGCCAGGTGGGCCGACTGGCCGAGGCTGTCGACGAGGGAGGCCATCGGGCGTCGGGCGATGCGCTGCAGCGGCTCCTGCCGGGCGTACCCGCTGCCCACCTCGAACGCCGCCACGCCGAGCCCGTAGCGATGCTCGTCGGGCAGGTGGGCGACGAATCCCTCCTCGATCATCGCGGCGACGAGGTGGTACGCCGTCGAACGTGGCAGGCCGACCGCCGTTGCCAGCCGCTCGAGGGTGACCGGATCCGGCTGGCTCGCGAGGTAGCGGAGCACGCGCAACGCCCGGGTCGCCGCCGGCACCTGGCTCATGTCCCTCCCAACCCCGATTCGTCAGCGATCTTGCGGCGTTGCCCCACCGAGCGATCGCTGACGAATCGGGGTGGGGTGTCTCGGATCTGAGACATCATCCTTGCACGAATGGTTCCCGCCGGGGCCCGGCCGCGGTGGAATGACTCCATGCAACTCAGGCCCCACACAGACATCCCGGCGGTCACCGTCGGCGTTGGCCCGGTCAGCCCCGAGGACGTCGTGGCCGTCGCGCGGTACGACGCCCCAGTGGTGCTCGGCGACGACGCGATCGCCGCGATCGAGCGGTCGCGCGAGGCCGTGGAGAAGCTCGCCGCGGCCCCGACGCCGGCGTACGGGATCTCGACCGGATTCGGCGCGTTGGCCACCCGGCACATCCCGACCGACATGCGCGCGCAGCTGCAGCGCTCCTTGGTCCGCTCGCACGCGGCCGGCAGCGGCCCCGAGGTCGAGCGTGAGGTGACCCGGGCGCTGATGCTGCTCCGGCTCTCGACGTTGGCCACCGGGCACACCGGCGTACGGCTGCAGACCGTGCAGACCCTGGCCGGGATGCTGTCGCACGGCATCACGCCGGTCGTGCACGAGTACGGCTCGCTGGGCTGTTCCGGCGACCTCGCCCCGCTGTCGCACTGTGCGCTCGCGCTGATGGGCGAGGGCGACGTGACCAACCGGCACGGCGTACGACGTCCTGCCGCGGTGGCACTCAGCGAGGCCGGCCTGTCGCCGGTTGAGCTCGCCGCGAAGGAGGGGCTCGCGCTGATCAACGGCACCGACGGCATGCTCGGGATGCTGGTGATGGCGATCGCGGACCTGCGGATGCTGTTGAAGGCCGTCGACATCACCGCCGCGATGTCGGTCGAGGGCCAGCTCGGCACCGACCGCGTCTTCGCCGAGGACCTCCAGGCGATGCGGCCGCATCCGGGCCAGGGATCATCGGCCGCCAACCTCCGCCGCATCCTGGCCGACTCCGGGGTGGTCGCCAGCCACCGCGGCCCTGACTGCAACCGCGTGCAGGACGCCTACTCGTTGCGCTGCTCGCCCCAGGTGCACGGCGCGGCCCGGGACACCGTCGACCACGCGGCGCTGGTGGCGGGGCGTGAGCTCGCGTCCGCCATCGACAACCCCGTCGTACTCGACGACGGGCGGGTGGAGTCGAACGGCAACTTCCACGGCGCCCCCGTGGCGTACGTGCTCGACTTCCTCGCGATCGTCGCCGCCGACGTGGCCTCGATCAGCGAGCGACGTACCGACCGGTTCCTCGACAAGGCCCGCAACCACGGCCTGCACCCGTTCCTCGCGCACGACCCCGGAGTCGACTCGGGGCACATGATCGCGCAGTACACACAAGCCGCCATCGTGTCGGAGCTGAAGCGGTTGGCGAACCCGGCCAGTGTCGACTCGATCCCGAGCAGCGCGATGCAGGAGGACCACGTCTCGATGGGCTGGTCGGCTGCGCGCAAGCTGCGTACGTCGGTCGACGGGCTGACGCGGGTCGTCGCCATCGAGTACCTCACCGCGGCGCGCGCGCTCGACATGCGGGCGCCGCTGCAGCCGTCGCCGGCAACGGCCGCCGCGATCGCGTTGCTGCGCAAGAACGTCGAGGGGCCCGGGCCCGACCGGCACCTGGCCCCCGAGATCGAGCATGCCGTGGAGGACGTCCGTTCCGGCGCCCTCGTCCGCGCCGTCGAAGAAGCGATCGGAGAACTCTCATGACCCCCACCCCCCGCGATTCGTCAGCGGTCACCCCGCGTGACAACGACGCAAAATCGCAGACGAATCGGGTTGTGAGGGCGCCGCGGGGGCCCGAGCTGTCCTGCGGCTCGTGGCAGACCGAGGCGCCGATGCGGATGCTGATGAACAACCTCGACCCCGAGAACGCCGAGCGCCCCGAGGACCTCGTCGTCTACGGCGGCACCGGCAAGGCGGCCCGCAGCTGGGAGGCGTACGACGCCATCATCGCGACGCTGAAGACGCTCGCCGACGACGAGACGCTGCTCGTGCAGTCCGGCAAGCCGGTCGGCGTGATGCGCACCCACGAGTGGGCGCCGCGCGTGCTGATCGCCAACTCCAACCTCGTCGGCGACTGGGCCAACTGGGAGGAGTTCCGCCGCCTCGAGCACCTGGGCCTCACGATGTACGGCCAGATGACGGCCGGCTCGTGGATCTACATCGGCACCCAGGGCATCCTGCAAGGCACGTTCGAGACGTTCGCCGCCGTCGCCGACAAGAAGTTCGGCGGCACGTTGGCCGGCACCATCACCCTCACCGCCGGTCTCGGCGGCATGGGCGGAGCGCAGCCGCTGGCCGTGACCATGAACGACGGCGTCGCGATCTGCATCGAGTGCGACGAGACCCGGATCGAGCGTCGCATCGAGCACCGCTACCTCGACGTACGGGCCGACTCTCTCGAGCACGCGCTGGCCCTCGCGGTCGAAGCGCGCGACGAGCGGCGCCCGCTGTCGATCGGCGTGCTCGGCAACGCCGCCGACATGGTGCCCGCGCTGCTGGCCCAGGACGCCCCGATCGACATCGTCACCGACCAGACCTCGGCCCACGACCCGCTGTACTACCTGCCGCGCGGGATCGACTTCGAGAAGTGGGCGTCGCTGCGCGACAAGGACCCCGAGGTGCTCACCGAGAAGGCCCAGGAGTCGATGGCCGCCCACGTCGCGGCGATGGTCGGCTTCCAGGACAAGGGCGCCGAGGTCTTCGACTACGGCAACTCGATCCGCGACGAGGCGCGCAAGGGCGGGTTCGCGCGCGCCTTCGAGTTCCCCGGCTTCGTGCCGGCGTACATCCGTCCGCTCTTCTGCGAGGGCAAGGGCCCGTTCCGCTGGGCCGCGCTCTCCGGCGACCCGGCCGACATCGCCGCGACCGACAAGGCGATCCTCGAGCTCTTCCCCGACGACGCCAAGCTACGCAAGTGGATCACGATGGCCGGCGAGCGCGTCGCCTTCCAGGGTCTGCCGGCTCGGATCTGTTGGCTCGGGTACGGCGAGCGCCATCGCGCGGGGCTGAAGTTCAACGAGATGGTGGCTTCAGGCGAGCTCAAGGGCCCGATCGCCATCGGCCGTGACCACCTCGACTCGGGCTCGGTCGCGTCGCCGTACCGGGAGACCGAGGCCATGGCCGACGGGTCGGACGCCATCGCCGACTGGCCGCTGCTCAACGCGCTGGTCAACACGGCGTCCGGCGCGACCTGGGTGTCGATCCATCACGGTGGCGGCGTCGGCATGGGTCGGTCGATCCACGCGGGTCAGGTGACGGTCGCCGACGGCACCGACCTGGCCGCGCAGAAGATCGAACGGGTGCTGACCAACGACCCCGGCATGGGCGTCATCCGCCACGTCGACGCTGGTTACGACCGCGCTGACGAGGTGGCCCGTGAGCGGGGCGTCCGGGTGCCGATGCAGGAGGGCTGACCGGTGCGCTCAGCGAGCGCGACGCCACCAGCGCCGCCGCGGCCGCTGCTCGGCCTTCTCCTTCAGCTCGGCGGCGCGGACGACGGCACGACGTTCGGCGCGCCGCTGCCGCCAGGCGTTCACCTCGTCCTCAACGCCTCGCGTGGGTGTGACGACGGGCGGGCCGCCCTGCAGCTGCCGACGAGCGTCGACGACGCGGCGGTTGAAGTCGGCCAGCCGCTCGCGCACCTCCTCCTCGGTGGGCATCCGGTCGAGCTCCGCGTCGAGCTCGGCGTCCTCACGGCGCAGTGCGAGCGCGGGGGGCAGTACGCCGGTGATCTTCTCGCGCTCGATGAGGCCCTTGACCCACCAGTCGGGGTCGTGCCGGTCGGGGAGGTCGAGCGGCTTGCCCGTACCGGGGAGGTTGTCGAACTCCCCGCGGTCCATGGCCGCCTTGATCTGGTGGTCGACCCAGAGCGCCTGGTGTTCCCAGCGGTCCGGGGCGTCGTCGACGTCCTCGTCGTCCTCGGGTTCGGGCGGCGGTTGACCGAGAGCCCGGGCCACTGCGGCGTCGTGCAGGCGTCGGTCTCGGTTCGGATCGGTCGACTCGCTCATCCGCATCACCCCGCGGCCAGTCTACGAAGCGGGTGGTCGCCAGCGGCCTCGGTGCACGACCTCGTCAGGCGAACGTCGCGCGCGCTTGGTCGCCGACCCCTTGGCGCCGGTGTCCTCGATCCGATGACCGACCGTGACCGCGCCGATGGGCATGTACGCCGCGGTACGTCGAAGGCCTCACGGAACGCGTCGATCCGCTCGGGCGGGACGCCGAAGAAGCATGCCCCGAGGCCCTCGTCGACCGCGGTCTGCAGGATCAGCAGCGCGGCCATGCCGGTGTCGATGTGCCAGTACGGCACCGGCCAGCGGGCCTCGTCGCGGTCGGACCAGCCCTTGTCCGGCTGGGCGTACCGGTCGAGGTAGGCGTCCTTGTGCGAAAGCGGCACGATCACCACGGGCGCCGTACTCATCCCGCGCAGCCAGTTGTCCGGCTCGGCGTCCGCGTCGCTCGGCGTCGCGGCGTCCCAGAACCTCGCGACGTCCTCAGGCGTGTCGAGCACCAGGAACGCCCAGCCCTGGCTGAAGCCTGCACTGGGCGCGCGCACAGCGTTGTCGAGCATCCTGTTCACCACGGCCGGGTCCACCGGTCGGTCCGGGTCGTAGCGGCGGATCATCCGGCGGCGACGTACGACGTCTTGGAACTCCATGGAGCGCATCATGTCTGACTTCGAATCCATGTGGCGCGACCTGGCCCCGATCGGACGGTCGACGACCACGGGCGGGTACTTCCGACAACCGTGGACGTCGGCTGAGCGCGAGTGCGTCGCCTGGTTCTACGAGCAGGCGGGGGCTCGCGCACTCGCGATGGAGCAGGACGAGATCGGCAACACGATCGCCTGGTGGCGACCCGACCGGGACGTCGCGCTGCCCGGCGTCCTCACCGGCTCGCACCTCGACTCGGTGCTCGACGGCGGGGCGTACGACGGCCCGCTCGGCATCGTCACCGCCTTCGCCGCTATCGACCGGCTCCGGGAGCAGGGCTTCGCGCCCGACCGACCGATCGGCGTGGGCCTGTTCCTCGAGGAGGAAGGGTCGCGGTTCGGCCTGGCCTGCCTGGGCTCGCGGCTGGCCACGGGCGCGACGACGTTGGAGCAAGCCACGCAATTGCGCGATCGAGACGGGGTCTGGTTCCTCGACGCGGTGGCGGCGAGCGGAATCCACCTCGGGTCCGACGTGAACGACGTCGCCTGGGCCGACCTGCATCAGAAGGTCGGCACCTTCGTCGAGCTGCACGTCGAGCAGGGTCGCGACCTGATCGACCGCGGCGTACCCATCGGGGTGGCCAGCGCGATCTGGCCGCACGGTCGGTACCGCTTCGACTTCGCCGGCGAGGCCAACCACGCGGGTACGACGCGGATGGAGGATCGACGCGACCCGATGCTCAGCTACGCGATGACCGCGCTGGCGGCTAACAAGCAGGCGCGGCTCTCGGGCCAGCGCGCGACGTTCGGGCGCATCGACGTCCGACCCAACGGCACCAACGCCGTGCCCTCCCACGTGACCGCGTGGCTCGACGCGCGCGCCGAGTCGACCGAGCAGCTCGACTCCCTCGTCGCCGAGGTGAGCCGACAGGCGAGCGAGCGCGCAGACCGGGACCGTACGACGCTCGACGTGACCGCGGAGTCGGTGTCGGGGGAGGTGCGCTTCGACGAGGACCTCGCCCGCCGGATCGCCACGCAGGACGACGGGCCGGGCTGGCCGGTGATTCCGACGATGGCCGGCCATGACGCGGGCGTGCTGTCGGCGGCAGGCATCCCCACCGCGATGCTCTTCGTACGGAACCCGACCGGCATCTCGCACAGCCCCGACGAGTTCGCGGAGATGGCCGACTGCCTGGTCGGCGTGGACGCGCTCGCCAGCACGCTGAAGCGGCTCGCGTCATGACGCCGTACTGGCTGGAGCGGGCGTACGTCGATGGCGAGGTGCGCAGCTCGGTGCGGGTCGCCATCGACGCGGGCGTCTTCACCGCCGTGGAGGTCGGCGTCGAGGCGAAGGGCGCGGATCGCCTGCTGGGCTTGACGATTCCGGGGCTGGCGAACTGCCACAGCCACGCGTTCCATCGCGCGCTGCGCGGCAGGACGCAACGTGAACGCGGGACGTTCTGGACCTGGCGCGAGCAGATGTACGGCGTCGCCGCACGACTCGACCCCGACACCTACTACGACCTCGCACGCGCGACATACCGCGAGATGCTCGGCGCCGGGTTCACCAGCGTCGGCGAGTTCCACTACCTGCACCATGGGCCGGACGGCACGCCGTACGACGACCCGAACGCGATGGGGCTGGCGCTGATCGAGGCAGCCCGGGACGCGGGGATCCGGATCGCCTTGCTCGACACGTGTTACGTCGCGGCGGGGATCGGCAATGGGCCCGAGGGTGTTCAGCGCAGGTTCTCCGACGGGGACGCCGAGGCGTGGGCTTCGCGTGCGCATGACCTGCGCTCGGCAGTGCCGTCACTAGACGCCGGAGACGTCGTGGTCGGGGCCGCGATCCACTCGGTGCGTGCGGTGCCCCGCGACCAGATGCACCTGGTGGCGGAGTGGGCGGAGCGTCACGCGACTCCGCTGCACATGCACGTCTCCGAACAGCTCGCGGAGAACGTCGCCTGTCGGGAGGCGTACGGCGAGACGCCGACCGGCGTGCTCGCTGAGGCGGGTGCGTTGGGGGAGCGCAGCACCGCGGTGCACGCCACCCACCTCACCGACGACGACGTCGCGCTGCTGGGTGGCAGTCGCACGCACGCCTGCTTCTGCGCGACCACCGAGCGCGACCTCGCCGACGGAATAGGTCCGTCACGCCTGCTGCATGAGGCCGGTTCGCCGTTGACGATCGGCACCGACAGCCATGCCGTCGTCGACGCCTTCGAGGAGATGCGGGCCGTCGAGCTCGACGAGCGGCTGGCATCTCAGGAGCGCGGACAGTGGTCGGCGGCCGAGCTGTTCGAGGCGGCGTCGGTCATCGGGCACAAGTCGATCGGCTTCGAGGGCGCGGGCCGGATCGCCGTCGGTGCGCCCGCCGACCTGGTCACGCTCGACGTACGCTCACCGCGGACCGCCGGTACCGGGGCCACCCTGGAGACGGCGGTCTTCGCTGCATCGGCCGCCGATGTCGTCCACGTGGTGGCTCAGGGGCTCGAGGTGTTGGACTCGCCGGACCGACACCGCGAGACCGGCATCGCCCTCGACCGCGCGATCCGTCGCATCCAGGAGGACTGAATGGTCTCGACAGGCTCGACCACCGGGGACGGCTCGACCACCGGGGACGGCTCGACCACCGGGGACAGCTCGACCAGCGGGGGCGGCTTGACCAGCGGACCAGGCTCGACGTTGGTGCTCACGAACGTCGGCGAGCTGACGACGCACGACCCGGCGCAGCCGACCTGTCCTGCACGACGCGGCGATCGTCATCGAGGGCGGTCGCGTCGCCTGGATCGGCCCCGCCGATCGGGCGCCTGCGGCCGACGCGGCCTACGACGTCGGCGGCCGAGCGGTGATGCCCGGCTTCGTCGACTCGCACGCGCACCTGATGTTCGCCGGTGACCGGGCCGAGGAGTTCGCGGCTCGGATGACGGGCACGCCGTACTCGGCCGGCGGGATCCGTACGACGGTCGCGGCCACTCGCGCGGCCAGCGACGAGCAGCTCGCCGCGAACCTCGCGCGGCTCGTCGACGAGATGCGACGCCAGGGCACCACCACGGTCGAGGTGAAGAGCGGGTACGGGCTCACCGTCCGCGACGAGGCGCGCAGCCTCGCGCTCGCCCGGCAGGTCACGGATGAGACGACGTTCCTCGGCGCACACGTCGTCCCCGAAGGCACGACGCCCGAGGACTACGTGGCGCTGGTGACCGGGCCGATGCTCGACGCTTGCGCGCCGTACTCGTCGTGGATCGACGTGTTCTGCGAGCGCGGAGCCTTCGATGCCGACCAGGCGCGGGCGATCCTCGTGGCCGGCGCGGCGCGCGGACTGAAGGGGCGCCTGCACGCGAACCAGCTCGGCCCCGGCCCCGGCGTCCAACTAGCCTGCGAGCTGGGGCTGACCGCCGTGGACCACTGCACCTACCTCGACGACGCTGACGTCGACGCCCTGCGCGAGAGCGGCACGATCGCCACCCTGCTGCCGGGCGTCGAGTTCTCGACGCGGTCGCCATACCCGGATGCCCGTGCTCTGATCGACGCAGGCGTGAAGGTCGCGCTCGCGAGCGACTGCAACCCCGGCTCCTGCTACACCTCGTCGATCCCGCTGTGCATCGCCCTCGCCGTTCGCGAGATGGGGATGTCGCCGGCCGAGGCGCTCCGGGCCGCGACGCTCGGCGGCGCGCACGCGCTCGGGCGCTCCGACGTCGGTCACCTGGCCCCGGGCGCGGCGGCCGACCTGGTCGTCCTCGAGGCGCCGTCGTACCTCCACCTCGCCTACCGACCCGGCGTCCCGCTGGTCCGGCAAACCTTCCTGCGCGGCCGTCTGGTGTAGCTCAACTCGCCGAGCCGGTTGCCGGTCGCGTCCGGTCTCAGGCCGCCTCGAGGTCGAAGAAGAGGAAGCAGAGGAACGACGCGCCCGGCTCGAGACCCTCGGGGAGCACCTCGGCAGGAGTGTCAGCGGCGGGCGGCGGTTCGCTGAGGCCCGTGATGCGGAACCCGGCGGCGCTGAAGGCATTGGTGATGGCGTGCAGCGGCCGGTGCCAGTACGTCAGCCACACGGTCTGGCCGTCCATCTCGTAGTCCTCGGAGTACTGCGTGACGGCGAAGTAGTCGGCGTCGGGGTAGACGATCGGGTAGATCGTCGGGTGGATCAGCGAGACGACCAGGCGACCGCCCGGCTTCAACACGCGGCGCAGTTCCGCGACGGGGCCGGACCAGTCCTCCAGGTAGTGCAGGACGAGCGAGGCGGCGACGTCATCGAACTCGGCGTCCGGGAAAGGCAGCGGCGCGGCGAGGTCGTGGACGTGCAGATCGGCGTCATCGCCGAGCCGCTTGCGAGCCAGGTCGACCATGGCAGCGCTCAGGTCGAAGCTGGTCGTCACGGCGCCCTTGGCGCGCAGCGCCTCGGACAGGGCGCCCGTGCCGCACCCGACGTCGAGGATGCGACGACCCGAGACGTCGCCCAGGAGCCGGAGCATCTCCGGCCGCTCGTAGTACGCGTTGAACAGGTTGGACTCGTTCTGCACCGCGTAGGCGGTCGCGAAGCTGTCGTAGTCGGTTGCCGTCACTGGGACCCCGTTTCCCGAGAAAGTGTCCGCTCAGACCTACCGGAATCACCGCTCGGCGACAAACCGACCCGCCCGAATCGTGCCGGTCTGCCTGGGCGACGGGGCGCCCGCGTCTAAGGACCCACACGGTTTGCGAGCCGACGAATAGGGATTAGTTCCGATGTGCGGGCCTACCTCAGAGACGCAGGATCAAGTCATCAAACAGACCAGATCCGAGAAGAGGGGCCATGTCCGAGATCGCTAGCTTCGCCCGCCAGCCGTTCGCGATGGCCGAGTTCCAGTACCGCGCGGAGCGCGCCCGCCGGACGTTCCAGCGGCCGACGAAGCCGCGTCGCTGGGTTCCGCGCCGTCCGACCCTGAAGCTCCCGCCTCCGCGTCGGCGTCCTCTCGCCGTCGCGTGACCGCGACCCACCTCGCGGGCCGACCCGAATCCACTGGATCCGTGGTCGGCCCGCGAGATGATGGCTCCGTGGCCCTCGACCTCGACTCCGCGACCCCGATTCTCGGTCGGGAGAGTGAGCTCGCCTACCTGGCCGAGCAGCTCGGCCTGGACGGCACGCCCCGATCGCGGGCGGTGCTGCTCGCAGGCGATGCGGGAGTGGGCAAGACCCGCGTGCTCACCGAGCTGCGGGAGCGTGCCGAGCAGGCCGGCTGGGTCACAGCAGTCGGCCACTGCCTGGACTTCGGTGACAGCGCCCTGCCGTACCTGCCGTTCTCCGAGGCGCTCGGCCGGCTGGACGTGCTGGATCCGGACCAGTCGCACCGGCTCGCGGAGACGTACCCCGCACTCCGCCACCTGCAACCCGGTCGGCGGCTGATCTCCGGCGGCACGACCCACGGGGAGTCGGTCGAGCGCGTGGAGATCTTCGAGGCCGTGCACGGAGCGTCTGGACCTGCTCGGTGGTGACGCGCCACTGCTCGTCGTGCTCGAGGACCTGCACTGGGCCGACCAGTCGACCCGCGACCTCATCAGCTTCCTGTTCGCGCGCCCGTTCTCCGGTGCCGTGGCGGTGGTGGCGTCGTACCGCAGCGACGATCTGCACCGTCGCCACCCGCTGCGCTCGGCGGTCGCCGAGTGGGTGCGCGTCCCCGGCGTCCAGCGTGTGCAGCTGCCACCGCTGCTCGACGACGACGTACGCGTTCTCGTGCAGTCGCTGCACGGCGGTGACCTGAACGCGCGCGACCTGGGCCGGATCGTCGACCGTGCCGAGGGCAACGCGTTCTTCGCCGAGGAGCTGGTCGCCGCGGAGCTCGGCGCCCAGGGGCTGCCGGACAACCTGGCGGACCTGTTGCTTGTGCGGCTCGACCGGCTGGACGACGAGAGCCGTTCGGTGGTGCGGGCCGCTTCGGTCGCGGGCCGCCGGGTGTCGCACGAGATGCTCACCGTCGTCGTCGCTCTCGGCGCCGACGCGCTCGAAGTGGCCCTTCGGTCGGCCGTGGAGTCGCACGTCCTGGTCCAGGTGGGGGACGACGGGTACGCCTTCAGGCACGCCCTGCTCGCCGAGGCCGTGTACGACGACCTGCTGCCGGGGGAGCGGGTGCGCCTGCACGCCGCGTACGCCGACGCCCTACGCAGCCGGCGCGTCGACGGGATGGCGGCCGAGCTGGCGCGCCATGCCCGGAACGCCCACGACCTCGACACCGCACTTGTCGCGGAGATCGAAGCCGGTGACGATGCGATGTCGGTTGGTGGACCCGACGAAGCTACCCAGCACTATCAGGCCGCGCTGGAGCTGTTGGCCGACTCTCGGCGCACGCTGCCGGACGGCGTCGACCCGGTCTCGCTGGTCACCCGGGCGAGCGAGGCGATCACTGCGTCGGGCCACCCCGACCGGGCGGGCAAGCTCGTCAACGACCAGCTTCGCCGCCTCCCGGACGACGCGCCGGACCACGACCGGGCGCGGCTCCTGCTCGCGGGGGCGACTGCCGTGTTGCTCACCGAGGACGCCGAGGACGCCTTGGCGGTGACGACCGAAGCGCTGGAGCTCGTGCCCGATGAGCCCACTCCACTGCGAGCCAAGCTGTTGGGCGCCCACGCACGGGCCCAGCTCGAGAACGACCGTGAGGAGTACGCGGCGCAGTACGCCACCGAGGCGCTGACCCTGGCCCAGAAGCTCGACCTGCCGCGACTCGTCGCCGACGCCACCACGACGCTGGCCGGCATCGACCGCAGCGTGGGTGACCAGGAGACGGCGATCCGCGCTCTGCACGGGATCGTCGACGACGCCCGGCGCACCGGCGACACGGCGGCGGAGATGCGCGGGCTCTACCTGTTGGGCGGCATGCACCACGAGGACGCCCGCCTCGACGAGGCCCGTACGACCTACCGCCAGGCGGCCGAGGCGGCGCGGGCAGCGGGGCGACCCTGGGCGCCGTACGGCTTTGACTCCCGGATGCTCGAGGCGCTGATCGCGTACCAGGCCGGCGACTGGGGTGGCTCACTCGCCGTGCTGGACCAGGCGTCACCTCCCGGTCCGCCGGTCGCGGAGGCCCTGCTGTCGGCGGTGCGGATGGCGGTCGCGGCAGGTCGCGGCGAGGCAGCCGTCACTGGGCTGCTGGCCGAGGTCCGACCGCTGTGGGACCGCGACGGGATGCTTGCGATCACCAGCGGGGGTGCAGCGATCGACGCCCTCGGCGACGCCGGCGACGTCCCCGGCATGCTCGCCGTCCATGACGACACCGTGGCCATGGTGTCCGCGCTCTGGCACGAGCACTTCCAGGCCCGCGTCCGGCTGAGTGCACTGGTGCTCGGTCAGCTCGCGAACGCCGCCGGGCGGGCCGCTGTCTCCGAACGGGATGCCCTGCTCGGGCCGGTCCCTGACCTGCTCGCCGCGGTCGACGGAGTGCAGCAGCGGGTTCGACGACGTAAGCGCCCGTTCGGCCCCGAGGGGGTCGCCTGGCTGGCCCGCGTGGAGGCCGAGCTGCTGCGGTTGCGCTGGCTGACCGGGAGCGACGCTCCCGACGAGGACGTGCTGGTCGCAGCGTGGGAGGCGGCCGTCGCGGCGTTCGACGCCATGGGCCACGCCTTCGAGTCGGCCCGGTCGCGCGCACGGCTGGGCGCCGTACTGCGGGCTGCCGGACGTCCGGACGAGGCGACCTCACCGCTCGTCGCAGCCCGCACCACCGCCGAGCGGCTGGAGGCGCGTCCCCTGCTCGCCGAGCTCGGGGCGCCGCCGGCCCAGTCGCGCACGGCCGCGCGCGGCGAGCTCACGCCCCGTGAGGTGGAGATCCTGACCCTCGTCGCGCAGGGCCGGAGCAACGCGGAGATCGCCCGCCAGCTCTTCATCAGCGCCAAGACGGTGAGCGTGCACGTCTCCAACATCCTGGCGAAGCTCGGGGCCAGTGGTCGCACCGAGGCAGCGGCGATCGCCCGTCGTGACGCGCTGATCTGAGCGCTCGCGAGGGGTTCCGCCGACGCGGGCATACCCGTAGTATCCGAAATCGGCCCGATCTCGGAGAGGACCCATGACTGTCACCGACGCCCGTCTGGAGCGGATGCGACCGTTCAACGGTGAACGCGCGCCGCGGATCCCCGCCTCGGACCTGCCGCCCGGGCCGCGCTGGCCGGCCCTGGCTCAGAGCATCGCCCTGACCCGGTTCCGGCACTGGTTCGTGCCCCGGATGCACGCGAAGTACGGCGACGTCTTCACGGTCCGGATGCTGCCGGGTGGCGCTCCGATCGTCCTGTTCACCAGGCCGGAGCACGCGAAGGAGATCTTCGCCGGCGACCCGGAGATCTTCCACGCCGGCAAGGGCAACGCGATCCTCGGCCCGGTGATGGGGGAGCACTCGCTGCTTCTGCAGGACTCGTCCGAGCACAAGCGCGCCCGCAGGCTGCTGATGCCGGCGTTCAACGGAGCGGCGCTGCGTGGCTACGCGTCGCTGGTGAGCCGCATCGCTCGCGAGGAGGTCGATCGCTGGACGCCGGGTGACTCGTTCCGCTCCCTGGATCGCATGAACGCCCTCACGCTGGACGTGATCCTGCGCGTGGTCTTCGGGGTGACCGACGAGCGACGCCTCCGCGAGCTGCGGCCCCTGGTGAACCGGACCGTCGACATCAGCCCGGCCATCCTCCTCGCAGCCGGCCACCCGGGACTGAAGCGGATCCATCCGTGGAAGCGCACGGTCGACAACCAACGCGAGCTCGACCGGGTGATGTACGCCGAGATCGCGGAGCGCCGCGGGGTTCCTGACCTGGGTGAGCGCTCCGACGTCCTGTCCCGGTTGCTTCGGGTCGGTGACGAGGACGCCGACGAGACCCCGTTGACCGACGACGAGCTCCGCGACCAGCTCGTCACGCTGCTCCTGGCCGGACACGAGACGACGGCGACCGCGCTGTCGTGGGCGCTCTACGAGCTCGGCCGCGACGCCGACCAGCTCGCCAAGGCCCGTGACGCCGTCGACCGTGAGGACGACGACTACCTCGAAGCGGTGATGAAGGAGTCGATGCGACTCCACCCGGTGATCCCGATGGTGGCCCGGCAGCTGATGGCCCCGGCCACCATCGGCGGCATCGACCTCCCGGAGGGCACCACGGTCGGCCCGTCGATCCTGATCAACCACGCCCGCGAGGACAACTACGAGGACCCCGACGAGTTCCGGCCCGAGCGGTTCCTCGACGGGCCGGTCGCGCCCAACACCTGGATCCCCTTCGGCGGTGGGGTGCGGCGCTGCATCGGGGCGGGCTTCTCGCTGATGGAGGGCGTCGCGGTGCTGCGCGAGGTGCTGTCGTCGTACGACGTCAGCCTGCCGCCTGGTCCTGCTGACTTCCCGCGCGTCCGCAACATCACCAGCGTCCCCCGCCACGGCGCCCGCATCACGGTCACCCCCCGGTAACAACCGCCGGTCGACCGCCGGTCGAGCTGCGCACCGGTGGTCGAGCTTGTCGAGACCAGTCCGGCGGTGGTTTCGAGACTGCGCGCTCGCTCCTCAACCACCGGACTCCCCGCTGGTCGAGCTTGTCGAGACCAATGGTGGTTTCGACAAGCTCAACCAACGGCCTCGTTGAGTCACGATTGCGCAACACGGCCGGGTTGATCCTTGACTCCCGTTCACGCAGGGGCGACGTTGTGCTGTCGGGGTAACCCCGTGTCCAAAGCCTTTTGCCCTGAGGAGCCTGTACGCGTGAGCACGCCGCTGGAAGTCGAGCCGGGCTCCGCCGTTGCGGACCCTGAAGCCGTACTCCGTGGCGGAGGCAAGATCGAGGGTCGTTCACTCGGTCAGATCGCCTGGCGACGCCTGAAGCGCGACAAGATCGCGATCGCCGGTTTCTCGTTCCTGCTCTTCCTGATCCTGGTCGCGATCTTCGCGCCCCTGATCGTCAAGTTCCTCGGCTCCCCGCCGAACCAGTTCCACCAGGCCCTCATCGACACCGAGGGCGGCACCTTGATGCCCAAGGGCGCTTACGGCGGCATGAGCTGGGACCACTTGATGGGCCTCGAGCCTGTCAACGGCCGCGACATCTTCAGCCGGGTCATCTACGGCTCGCGGATCTCGTTGCTGATCGCGTTCTTCGCGACCCTGCTGTCGGTGACCATCGGTACGACGATGGGCGTCGTCGCCGGCTTCTTCGGCGGCTGGGTCGACGCGGCGATCAGCCGGCTGATGGACATGTTCCTGGCCTTCCCGCTGCTGGTCTTCGCGATCGCGCTGGCGGGCGTCTTCCCGGACTCGGCGTTCGGACTCCGCGGCAACACGCTGCGGATCGTCCTGCTCGTCTTCATCATCGGCTTCTTCAACTGGCCGTACATCGGCCGCATCGTCCGAGGTCAGACGCTCTCGCTGCGCGAACCGCGAGTTCGTCGACGCCGCGCGCAGCCTGGGCGCTCGACGCCCGTACATCCTGATCACCGAGCTGCTGCCGAACCTGGTCGCGCCGATCCTGGTGTACGCCACGCTGCTGATCCCCACGAACATCCTGTTCGAGGCGGCGCTGTCGTTCCTCGGCGTGGGTGTTCGACCGCCCACGGCCACCTGGGGCGGCATGCTCTCCGACGCGGTGACCTTCTACACGACGCCGCACTTCATGCTCTGGCCCGGACTGGCGATCTTCGCCACCGTCCTCGCCTTCAACCTGTTCGGGGACGGTCTTCGCGACGCCCTCGACCCACGAACCCGCTAGGGAAACGCAACACACCTTGAGAGAAGGGCGTAACCAGATGAGGAACAAGCGCTGGAGGGCCGCAGCGGCTCTCACCGCAGTCGCGGCACTCACGTTGAGTGCGTGCGGTGGCGGCACCAGCGACGACGGGGACAACGGGAACAACAACGGCGGCTCCGCCACTCCCGAGTTCAACGCCGCGCTGGATGAGGTCTACAACCCGTCGGACAAGAAGGGCGGCACATCAAGATGGCGCACTCCAGCGACTGGGACACGCTCGACCCGGGCGAGACGTACTACGGCTTCTCGTGGAACTTCTCGCGCCTGTACGGGCGCTCGCTGGTGATGTTCAAGCCGCTCCCGGCGAGGCCAGCAACGAGCTCGTCGCCCGACCTCGCCGAGGACCTGGGCGTGCCGAGCGACGGCGGCAAGACCTGGACCTACACGCTCCGCGACGGGCGTGAAGTACGAGGACGGCACCGCGGTCACGTCGGCCGACGTCAAGTACGCCGTGCTGCGCTCGACCGACAAGGCGACCTTCCCGAACGGGCCGGCGTACTTCGAGCAGTTCCTCGACCTGCCGGCGGCTACGAGGGTCCGTACAAGACGCCGGACATGAACGTCGACTCGGCCATCGAGACGCCGGACGACAAGACCATCGTCTTCCACCTCAAGCAGCCGTTCGCCGGGTTCGACTACCTCGGCGCAGCTGCCGCAGACCATGCCGGTGCCGGAGGCCAAGGACACCGGTGCGAAGTACCGCAACGAGATCGTCTCCACGGGCCCGTACATGTTCGACGAGTACGAGGCCGGCAAGCGGTTCACGCTCAAGCGCAACCCCGAGTGGGACCCGGCGACGGACCCGAACCGCAAGGCGCTGCCGGACGGTTACGAGGTCACGCTGAACGTCGAACGCTGACGACATCGACAACCGTCTCCATCTCGGCGACCTGCACGTCGACGTCGCCGGCACCGGTGTCCAGCCGGCCGCGCTGAGCCAGGTGCTCACCGACCCGGAGATGAAGAAGATGGTCGACAACCCGACCATCGCGCGTCTCTGGTACACCTCGATCTCGCCGACGGTGAAGCCGCTCGACAACATCGAGTGCCGCAAGGCGATCATGTACGCGATGGACCACAAGTCGTACCAGACCGCGTACGGCGGCGAGTTCGCCGGCGGCGAGCTGGCGACGACGATCATGCCCCCGCAGATCCCGGGCTACGAGAAGTTCGACGTCTACCCCGCTGGCGAGACCGGCGACCTGGACGCGGCCAAGGAGGCCCTCGAGGCCTGCGGCCAGCCGAACGGCTTCGAGATCAACATGGGCTTCCGCTCTGACCGTCCGAAGGAGGAGGCGACCGCCGAGGCGTTCCAGCAGGCGCTGGCCCGCGTTGGCATCAAGGTCTCCCTCAAGGGCTACCCGGCCGCGACGTACTTCTCCGAGCAGTGCGGCCTCCCGCCGTTCGTCGTGAAGAACAAGCTCGGCCTGTGCACCAACGGTTGGGGTGCTGACTGGAACGACGGCTTCGGCTTCCTGTCGCAGATCGTGGACAGCCGCGTCATCCGGGAGACCGGTGGCTCGTCCAACGTCAGCGTCCGGATCCCTGAGGTCGACAAGATGCTCGACGAGGCGCTGCTCGAGCTCGACGACGCTGCACGTGAGGCTGCGTGGGGCGCGATCGACAAGCGCGTCATGGAGGAGGCCGTGATCTACCCGGGTGTGTACGCCAAGAGCGTGCTCCTGCGTGGACAGGGTCTGACGAACGTGTTCGTCAACAACTCCTTCGGCATGTACGACTACATGGAGATGGGCCTCGAGTAATCGAGCCCGCCTCCTTCTCTAAGGAGAGGCAAGGCGACGGTGCCCGGTCCGGGGGACGACCCCGGGCCGGGCACCACTGCCGGGAATCTGCGTGATCACCTACCTCATCAGACGTGTTGCAGCGGCCCTCGTGCTGCTGTTCGTCGTCAGCGCCATCACCTTCTCGATCTTCTACCTGGTGCCGCGACTCGCCGGCGCTTCGCCGGAGTCGCTGGCCACCCGCTACGTCGGGCGCGCCGCCACGGCGGAGACGGTCAAGCTGACGGCCGAGCGACTCGGCTTCTACGACCCCATCTACGTGCAGTACGGCGAGTTCGCCAAGGGCATCTTCGTCGGCGCCGAGTACGACACGGGCGTCGCGAAGGTCGACTGCCCGGCCCCGTGCCTGGGCTACTCGTTCCTCACCCGGCAGGCGGTCTTCCCCGAGTTGATGGACCGGGCGCCGGTGACGTTCTCACTGGCGATCGGTGCCGCCTTCATCTGGGTGATCTTCGGCGTCTCCGTCGGTGTGCTCTCGGC
The DNA here is from genome assembly GCA_963768905.1 of uncultured Actinomycetota bacterium. Lineage (GTDB taxonomy): Bacteria > Actinomycetota > Actinomycetes > Propionibacteriales > Nocardioidaceae > Nocardioides_B. Next base: position 1,374,923 of record CAVYJQ010000005.1, read on the forward strand.
GTTGAAACGCGGGACCCTGTTCGACCGCGCCGCCATGACGGTGGCGCTCGCAGGTGTCTCGATGCCGATCTTCTGGACCGGCCTGATGGCGTTGAGCCTGCTCAGCTATCAAGTCGGCATCTTCGCTCCAGGCGGCAGCTACGTGCCGTTTACGGAGAACCCGGCGCGCTGGGCGTACTCGCTGCTGCTGCCGTGGATGACCCTGGCGCTGCTGTTCTCCGCGCAGTACGCGCGACTGACGCGCGCCGGGATGCTCGAGACCATGAACGAGGACTACATCCGCACCGCGCGCGCCAAGGGTCTGAAGGAACGAAAGGTCGTGGTCAAGCACGGCCTTCGCGGTGCGCTGACCCCGATCCTGACCATCTTCGGTCTCGACTTCGGGCTGCTGATCGGCGGTGCCGTGCTCACCGAGCGGGTCTTCTCGCTCAACGGCCTGGGCCAGTACGCCGTCCAGGGCATCTTCGCGAACGACCTGCCCAAGATCATGGGCGTGACGCTGCTGGCGGCGCTCTTCGTGGTCATCGCCAACCTGATCGTCGACCTGCTGTACGCCGTCGTCGACCCGAGGGTGCGGACCCGATGACAGAGATGGGAACCTCCATGCTCGACGAGCCCGGCATGTCGTCGGTGCCTGCCGCCGACCGCTTCCTCGACGTGCGCGACCTGCGCGTGCACTTCCCGACCGATGACGGCTTGGTGAAGTCCGTCGACGGGCTTTCCTTCCATGTCGAGCGCGGCAAGACGCTGGGCATCGTGGGCGAGTCGGGCTCGGGCAAGAGCGTGACGAGCATGTCCGTGATGGGCCTGCACAAGGCAGGAACGGCGCAGATCTCCGGCGAGATCCTGCTCGACGGCAAGGACCTCGTCAGCAGTACGCCGGAGGCGGTGCGCCAGCTGCGCGGCAAGCGGATGGCGATGATCTTCCAGGACCCGCTCTCGGCGATGCACCCGTACTACACGGTGGGCAACCAGATCGTCGAGGCGTACCGGGTCCACAACAAGGTCTCGAAGTCCGAGGCGCGCAAGCACGCGATCGAGATGCTGCGACCGGGTCGGCATCCCCGAGCCCGACCAGCGCGTCGACGCGTACCCGCACCAGTTCTCGGGCGGCATGCGCCAGCGCGCGATGATCGCGATGGCGCTGTCGTGCGACCCGGAGCTGCTGATCGCCGACGAGCCGACCACCGCGCTCGACGTGACGGTGCAGGCGCAGATCCTGGACCTGATCCGCGACCTGCAGAAGGAGTTCAACTCCGCGGTCATCCTGATCACGCACGACCTCGGCGTGGTGGCCGAGCTCGCCGACGACATCCTGGTGATGTACGCGGGGCGTGCGGCCGAGTACGGAACCGCCGAGCAGATCTTCAACGACCCCGAGCACCCGTACACCTGGGGGCTGCTGGGCTCGATGCCGCGCTTCGACCGGCGATCGCTCCCAGCGTCTGCTCCCGATCAAGGGCTCGCCGCCCAGCCTGATCAACGTGCCGTCGGGCTGCGCGTTCCACCCGCGCTGCCAGTTCTCCGACCGCACGAACGGGCTGAGCGAGACCGTGCCGCCCCGATCTGCAGGACACCGGCCAGGCCCACTTCGTGGCCTGCCACCTGGCCCACGCCGAGCGGCAGAAGATCTGGCGCGACGAGATCAAGCCGAAGCTCTAGACCAGGACGAGACGAGGATTCCCTCCGCATGACTGCCACCGACTCCGCGAGCACTCCGGTTCCCCCGGAGCCGCGCGCGGACGCCCCCGAGCTGCTCTCCGTTTCCGGGCTGGTCAAGCACTTCCCGATCCGCAAGGGCCTGCTGCAGCGTCAGGTCGCCGCCGTCCAGGCCGTCGACGGGATCAGCTTCAGCGTCCGCGAGGGCGAGACCCTCTCCCTGGTGGGTGAGTCCGGCTGCGGCAAGAGCACCACCGGCCGGCTGATCACACGCCTGGAGAAGCCCACGGACGGGAAGATCGTCTTCGAGGGGCGCGACATCACGCACCTCGGCGACGGCGCGATGCGCCCGATCCGGCGCGACGTCCAGATGATCTTCCAGGACCCGTACTCGTCGCTGAACCCGCGACACACGGTCGGCAAGATCGTCGGCGCTCCGTTCAACCTGCAGAAGGTGGAGCCCGAGGGTGGCGTGAAGAAGGCCGTCCAGGAGCTGCTCGAGCTGGTCGGGCTCAGCCCCGAGCACTACAACCGCTACCCGCACGAGTTCTCCGGCGGTCAGCGCCAGCGGATCGGGATCGCCCGCACGCTGGCGCTGAAGCCGAAGCTGATCGTGGCCGACGAGCCGGTGTCGGCGCTCGACGTGTCGATCCAGGCGCAGGTGGTGAACCTGCTCGAGGACCTGCAGCAGGAGCTCAACCTCACCTACGTGATGATCGCCCACGACCTGTCGGTCGTGCGGCACGTCTCTGACCGGGTCGCCGTGATGTACCTCGGCAAGATCGTGGAGATCGCGGATCGCGACCCGCTGTACGAGCGGCCGATGCACCCGTACACGACGGCGTTGATGTCGGCGGTCCCGATCCCGGACACGTCCCGGCGCCACGAGCGCGAGCGGATCCGGCTCGAGGGCGACGTGCCGTCGCCGATCAACCCGCCCCCTGCGTGTCGCTTCCACACCCGCTGCTGGAAGGCCCAGGACATCTGCAAGACCCAGGAGCCTCAGCTGGTCGAGCTGCTCCCCGGGCACCAGGTGGCCTGCCACTTCCCGGAGAACCCGCCGGACGGGCAGAGCCCCGAGGGCGCTCCCGCGAGTGCGCCGCCCACCGTCTGATTCCTGACGCTGCGCGTTGTGACACTGTTCTCACCAGGCAGTCGCGGGTCGCAAGGGGGTGGTCTGGTGAACGATGATCGCGATATGGAACCAGACGACGACGACAGCTCGTGGGGGCGTCAGCTCGCCATCGGGCTCGGCGCGCTGGTGACCATCTCGCTGCTCGTAGGCGGAATCGTCGGCGCCCTGGCCCTCGGCGCCGCGAAGCTGTCGGGGATCGAGAGCGCCGGAGGCGGCCCGGTGGCCAAGCCGAGCCTGTACATCCCCACCGGCGAGCCCTCCACGACCCCCGAGTCCTACCCGGACCCGACCGCGCCCGAGACGTCGCCGACGGCGGAGCCCAGCGAGTCTCCCGAGCCCAGCCCGAACAAGCCCTCGCGCAGGATCTCGCTCCAGGTGTTCCCGAACGAGGTCAGCCCGGGGGAGCGGATCAACTTCTCCGGCGTCTACCCAGCCGGTGAGGGAGCGACGTTGCAGGTGCAGCGCTTCGAGGGCAGCTGGTCCGACTTCCCGGTCACCGCCAACGTGCGGGGCGGGATCTTCACGACGTACATCGTCACCAGCCGCACCGGCAAAGCGAAGTTCCGGGTGCTGGACCTGGGCTCGGGCCGGGCCTCCAACGCGGTCACCGTCACCATCCGCTGAGGCGTCCTGCGACTGCCGAGCCTCCGTCTGCTGGGGCGGCGCGGAGGCGTCTCCACAAAGTTGAGTTGAGTCGGCTCAACTTATTTGCCACACTCGTGGGGGACGGGCTAGAACCGTCCCCGTACACGAACTGAGCAACCCAGATCCCCGCCCGCTCGCGCGGGGTCGCAACATGGAGGTACACCACATGGCTCGCGCGGTCGGAATCGATCTCGGTACGACGAACTCCGTCGTCGCTGTTCTTGAGGGTGGAGAACCCACCGTCATCGCCAACGCTGAAGGCGCCCGCACCACCCCGTCCGTCGTGGCCTTCGCCAAGAACGGCGAGGTGCTGGTCGGCGAGGTCGCCAAGCGCCAGGCCGTCACCAACGTCGACCGGACCATCCGCTCGGTGAAGCGCCACATGGGCACCGACTGGAAGACCCAGATCGACGACAAGGCGTTCACGTCGCAGCAGATCTCGGCCTTCGTGCTGCAGAAGCTCAAGCGGGACGCCGAGGCGTACCTCGGCGAGACCGTCACCGACGCCGTGATCACCGTGCCGGCGTACTTCTCCGACGCCCAGCGTCAGGCCACCAAGGAGGCCGGTGAGATCGCCGGGCTGACCGTCAGCCGGATCGTCAACGAGCCGACCGCGGCCGCCCTGGCCTACGGCCTCGACAAGGAGTCCGACCAGACCATCCTGGTCTTCGACCTCGGCGGCGGCACCTTCGACGTGTCTCTGCTCGAGATCGGCGACGGCGTCGTCGAGGTGAAGGCGACCTCCGGTGACAACCACCTCGGTGGTGACGACTGGGACTCCCGCCTCGTCGAGTGGATGGTCAAGAAGTTCAAGGACAACAACGGCGTCGACCTCGGTGCCGACAAGATCGCCCGTCAGCGCCTCCAGGAGGCCGCCGAGAAGGCGAAGATCGAGCTCTCCTCCTCGAGCGAGACCACGATCCACCTGCCGTACATCACCCACTCCGAGTCCGGCCCGCTGCACTTCGAGGAGAAGATCAGCCGCGCCGAGTTCCAGCGGATGACCTCCGACCTGCTCGACCGCACCAAGCAGCCGTTCAAGCAGGTCATCAAGGACGCCGGTGTCGACGTCTCCAAGATCGACCACGTGATCCTCGTCGGTGGCTCCACCCGGATGCCCGCCGTCGCGGAGGTCGTCAAGGACCTGACCGGCGGCAAGGAGCCCAACAAGGGCGTGAACCCCGACGAGGTCGTCGCCGTCGGCGCCGCGCTGCAGGCCGGCGTGCTGAAGGGCGAGGTCAAGGACGTCCTGCTCCTCGACGTCACCCCGCTGAGCCTCGGCATCGAGACCAAGGGCGGCGTGCTCACCCGGCTGATCGAGCGCAACACCACGATCCCGACGAAGCGCTCCGAGGTCTTCACGACGGCCGATGACAACCAGCCGTCCGTGATGATCCAGGTCTACCAGGGCGAGCGTCAGATGGCGGCGCAGAACCAGCCGCTCGGCAACTTCGAGCTGACCGGCCTGCCGCCGGCTCCCCGGGGCGTGCCGCAGATCGAGGTCACCTTCGACATCGACGCCAACGGCATCGTGCACGTGTCCGCGAAGGACCGCGGCACCGGCCGTGAGCAGTCGATGACGATCACCGGCGGCTCGGCGCTGTCGAAGGACGACATCGACAAGATGATCAAGGACGCCGAGCAGTACGCCGACGAGGACCGTCGCCGCAAGGAGGCCGTCGAGACTCGAAACCAGGCCGACGGCGTCGTCTACGCGACCGAGAAGTTCCTCGCCGAGAACGGCGACAAGGTCGACGACGAGGTCAAGACCGAGGTCCAGGCCGACATCGACGCGCTGAAGGCTGCTCTCGAGAACACCGAGGACGACGCGATCACCGCGATCGAGGCCGCCCTCGCGAAGGTCAACGAGTCGAGCCAGAAGATGGGCGCCGCGATGTACGCCGCCGGCGAGGCCGACGCCGCCGCTGCCGGTGGCACGGCGGGCACCGGCGACACCGACGAGGACGTCGTCGACGCCGAGATCGTGGACGAGAACGGCGCCGAGAACGCCGACGAGGGTGACGCCAAGTGACCGAGGACCACTTCCCGGCTGACGGGCAGACCTCGTTCGACCCCGAGACACCGGAGTCCGCCGAGGAGCGCGACGCGACGGCCGAGGCCGGAGCGTCCGCTCCGGCGGGAGCCGACGGTGCACGCGTAGAGGCCGACGTCGACGCCGGCGACGCGGACTTCGAGGCGAACCTCGTCGAGTCCGACATGGCCGACGCGGAGACCAAGGTCGCCTCGCTCACCGAGGACCTGCAGCGGTTGCGTGCCGAGTACGTCAACTACAAGCGGCGGGTCGACCGGGACCGCGAGCTCGTGCTCCAGAACGCCAAGTTCTCGGTGCTGGCCGCGCTGCTCCCCGTGCTCGACGACCTCGACCGGGCCCGCGAGCACGGCGAGCTCGAGGGCGGCTTCAAGGCCGTCGCCGAGTCGCTGGAGCGGATCGTCGCGAGCCAGGGGCTGATCAAGTTCGGCGCGTCGGGTGACGAGTTCGACCCGCACGTGCATGAGGCTTTGATGCATGCGCACTCCCCGGACGTCACCACGACGACCTGTCGCGACATCGTGTCGGCCGGCTACAAGATCGGGGACCGCGTGGTTCGCGCGGCCCGGGTCACGGTCGTCGACCCGGAGCCCGCGGGGCAGCCGGAGGCGTAACGGTTCATCAGCGTGCGGGCGTGCCGCTCACGCCCGCACGCCGTACCAGGAGAAGGGAGGGGTGGCATGACGAACGGAGACTGGGCGAACAAGGACTTCTACAAGGTTCTCGGGGTTTCCAAGGACGCCTCGAGCGACGAGATCAAGAAGGCCTATCGCAAGCTCGCCCGCGCCAACCACCCCGACTCCCACCCCGGTGACAAGGCCGCCGAAGAGCGGTTCAAGGGAATCGCCGAGGCCTACGACGTCGTCGGCGACGCGGAGAAGCGCAAGCAGTACGACGACATGCGGGCCGCCTTCGCCGGTGGCTTCGGCCCGTTCGGCGGCGGCTCCGGCGGGCGGCCGTTCGACGTCAACGACATCTTCGGCGGGGCCGGCGGGCAGGCCGGCTCCGGCGGCATCGGCGACCTGTTCGGCACCATGTTCGGCGGCGGAGGCGGAGGCCGTGCGGGCACCCGCAGGGCCGCGCCACGGCGCGGAGCCGACGTCGAGACCGAGGCGACCATCGGCTTCACCGACGCCGTGGACGGCGTCACCATCTCGCTGCGCCTCGCGTCGGAGGCACCCTGCGGCGACTGCAGCGGCACCGGCGCGCGAGCCGGCACCGTGCCTCGCGTCTGCGCCGACTGTGGTGGCGCGGGCATGGTCGCTGCCTCGGTCGGCGGCGCGTTCACGATGAACGAGACCTGTCCCTCGTGCGGCGGTCGCGGGCTGGTCGTCGACGACCCCTGCCCCACCTGCCGAGGCTCGGGCCGCGGCCTCTCGAACCGCACCATCTCCACGCGCGTCCCTGCGGGCGTCAAGGACGGCCAGCGGATCCGGGTGCGCGGCAAGGGCGCCAACGGGGAGAACGGCGGGCCGTCGGGTGACCTCTGGGTCGTCGTGCACGTCCAGCCACACCGGCTGTTCGGCCGCAAGGGCAACAACCTGACCATCACCGTGCCGGTCTCGTTCGACGAGGCCGCGCTCGGCGCCGACATCAAGGTGCCCACGCTCAACGGCAGCCCGGTCACGGTCAAGCTCCCGCCCGGCACGCCGTCAGGGCGGACCCTGCGCGTCCGGGGCAAGGGCGTGCAGCACAAGGACGGCCAGGGCGACCTGCTCGTCACTGTCGAGGTCCAGGTGCCGGCGAAGCTCGACGCCCAGGCACGCGAAGCGGTCGAGGCGTTCCGCGCGGCCACCGCCGGCGGTGACCTCCGCGCAAACCTGTTCGACGGAGGTGCCCGATGAAGCGCCCCGGCCTGCTCGGCGCCGGACAACCGTCCCCCGACGTCCCGGTCTACGTGATCAGCGTGGCCGCTGAGCTCACCGGCCTGCACCCGCAGACGCTGCGCACCTACGACCGGCTCGGCCTGGTCTCACCGGGCCGTACCGGTGGCGGCGGTCGTCGCTACTCCTGGCGTGACATCGAGGTCCTGCGCGAGGTCGCGGAGCTGACCGCAGCCGGCATCGGTCTTGAAGGCGTACGCCGGATCCTGGAGCTCGAGCGCCACGTCGACGGGCTCCGCAGCCGGGTCGCCGAGCTCGAGGATCAGCTCGCCACCACCGAGTACGCCCTGCGCACCACCCTCCAGAACGCCACGTCGAGGAACCTCCCGGCCGTGCGCACCCAGGTCTCCGGGCAGTCCGTCACCGTCTGGCGACGCGGCCGTCCCTGACCCGAAGACCCCACAAAGAGACGGTGGACATCGTCTGTCCGGGTCCGGGTCGGATGGTCCATTGACGTCATAGAGGCTGAGCATTCGGCTTCGTAGGGTTGAAAGTCCCATTTCCTCTCCCGCGTCGGGAGCGACCATGAGTCGCCGTACGGTCTTCGCGCTGGCATCCCCCGCCGCGCTCGTGCTCGCCCTGTTGGCCCCCGGTGCGGTCGTGGCCGCTCCCGGGCCGGACCCCGGAGGGCCACCGCCGTCGGCCGGTCAGCCCAGCACGCCCAAGGGTGACCGGGACGGCGACCGCATCTCCGACGACTTCGCCCCGAAGCTCCGCGCCGCGAACCCGGGGGACAAGCTCGACGTGATCGTCACCGGCGTGCTTGCCGAACCGGCCGCCCGGGCCGTCGGCAAGTTCCGGGTCAGTCACCGGCTGCCGCTCATCACGGGATTCTCTGCGACCATGACCGCTGCGCAGGCTCGGGCCTTGGCGCGCCACCCGAAGGTCCAGCGCGTCTCCGCCGACGGGGTGATGAAGGCCCTGGACGACGCCACGAACGCCGACTACGGAGCCACCGCGGCCCGGACCGACCGGCCCGGGCTCTCGGGCGCCGGGCGGGGCATCTGCGTCGTCGACACGGGTGCGGACCCGGCGCACGAGCAGATCGCCCCGAGACCGGTTGTGTTCAAGGACTTCATCGGCACCCGCACGGCGGCGTACGACGACCACGGCCACGGCACCCATGTCATGTCGATCGCCGCGGGCGACGGCACGGGCGGCTCGTCCGCGGCGACCTTCGTGGGGGTCGCGCCGGGCGCAGCGTTGTACGCCGCGAAGGTGCTCGATGGCAGTGGCTTCGGCAGTGACAGCCAAGTCATCGCCGGTATCCAGTGGTGCCACGGGCAGGCCGGGGTCCAGGTCATCTCGATGTCGCTGGGCGACACCATCCAGTCGGACGGCACCGACCCGGTCAGCCAGGCCGTGAACGCCGCCTCGGCCGGCGGTGACGTCGTCGTGGTAGCCGCCGGCAACAGCGGCGACGTACCGAAGACGATCAACTCACCGGCCGTGGCGACCGGCGCCATCGCAGTCGGTGCCGCGTCGGACTACAGCGCCCCGGCCGGCACTCCTCGGCGGGACAACGGCATCTGGCTGGCGGCCTTCTCCAGTCGTGGACCCACGATCGACGGGCGCGCCAAGCCCGAGATCACCGCTCCCGGCACGACGGTGACCGCGGCGAGGGCGGGCTCTACGTCGGGCTATGCGACCTACAACGGCACCTCGATGGCGACGCCGTACGTTGCGGGCGCGGTCGCGCTCGCGTTGGAAGCGGCTCCCGGTGCATCGGTCGCAGCGATCCGCAACGCGATGCTCTCGACCGCGGCCGACCGTGGGGCAGCCGGCCTCGACAACGAGTGGGGCGCCGGGCTGATCGACGTGCGCGCGTTCGTCGACTCGGTCGCCGGTCAGAGTCCGCTCCGCACCACGGCGTTCCCCACGTGGTCGCGGCACACCGGCAACGTTCCGAACAACGGCCAGGTGCTGGTGCCGATCACGATCGGTGCGGAGGCACTCGGGGTGCCGCTGGCGGCCACGCTGACGGTCACCAGTGGGCAGCTGCTCTGCGACACCTGGTGCCAGATCGGGTGGACGGCCGGTGAGTGGACGCCCGACCTCGACGTCGAGTTGCTCGCGCCGAACGGCACCGTGGTCGCCAACAGCCAGTGCGCGCTCTCCGGGGTCTCGTGTACCACCGGGCGCCAGGAGACGATCGGGTACGTGCCCCAGACTGCGGGTACCTACAACCTCCGCGTCTACGCCTGGCAGGGCGGCAACGGGAACGGCGGGTCGTTCGCGGTCGACATCTCGCGCGGGCCCGTCACCTCGGGTGGCGGAACGCCGCCTCCGCCGCCCCCCGCGAACACGGCCCCCGTCGCCGACGCGGGCCCGGACCAGACGGTGAAACCGCACCGGAAGACCGGGGAGGCAGCTTTCACGCTGGATGGGACCGCGTCGTTCGACCCCGATGGCGACGACATCACCTACCGGTGGACGCTCAACGGTCAGCAGGTCGGTACGTTCGCCCAGGTGCAGCAGACGCAGACCGACCCGGGTGACTACGTGTACGAGCTCACCGTCACCGATCCCGACGGAGCCACGGACAGCGACACGGTCACCGTCACCGTGGGCAGTTCCGGCAAGGGCGGAGGCGGCAAGGGCGGCGGCAAGCCCTCGGGACGCTGACCTGGCACGGCGACGCAATACCCTGGGGCGCATCGCGCGCTTCGGAACAGGGCCGGGGCGCTGGACGTTGAGACTGACGACATGCCAGCCGGTTCGAACCAGGGGTGACGCACCAGATGGACGCATCGAAGTTCACGACTCGCAGCCAGGAAGCCATCAACACCGCGATCCAGACCGCGGCCTCGGGTGGGCACGCACAGGTCGAGGCCATCCACCTGCTGGCCGCGCTGCTGGCACAGCCCGACGGCATCGCTCGGCCACTCTTCGAGGCGGCCGGGGTTCAGCCCGCAACCGTGATCGCCGGCGTGGAAGCCGAGCTGAAGAAGCTGCCCGCCGCCTCCGGCTCGACGGTCGGGGCGCCGTCGTACTCGCGCGCCGCCCTGCAGATCCTCGGCACCGCCAACGACATCGCCGGCGAGATGAAGGACGACTACGTCTCGACCGAGCACCTGCTGGTCGCGGCCGCCACGGTGGAGAGTCCCGCTGGCACGCTGCTCCGTGAAGCTGGGGCGACGGCCGAGGCGTTGCGCGGTGCATTGACCAGCGTCCGCGGCACGAGCCGGGTGACCAGCCAGGACCCGGAGTCGACGTACCAGGCCCTCGAGAAGTACGCCGTCGACCTCACCGACGCCGCCCGGGCCGGCAAACTCGACCCGGTGATCGGGCGTGACTCCGAGATCCGGCGCGTCGTCCAGGTGCTGTCGCGGCGGACCAAGAACAACCCGGTGCTCATCGGTGAGCCGGGCGTGGGCAAGACCGCCGTCGTCGAGGGGCTCGCCCAGCGGGTCGTCGACGGCGACGTCCCCGACTCGCTCAAGGGCCGCAAGGTGCTCTCGCTCGACCTCGCCGCGATGGTCGCGGGCGCGAAGTACCGCGGCGAGTTCGAGGAGCGCCTCAAGGCAGTGCTCCAGGAGATCAAGGACTCCGAGGGCCAGGTCATCACCTTCATCGACGAGCTGCACACCGTCGTCGGCGCGGGCGCCGGGGGCGACTCGGCGATGGACGCCGGCAACATGCTCAAGCCGATGCTGGCCCGCGGCGAGCTGCGGATGATCGGCGCGACGACGCTCGACGAGTACCGCGAGCGCATCGAGAAGGACCCCGCCCTGGAGCGCCGCTTCCAGCAGGTGTTCGTCGGCGAGCCGTCCGTGGAGGACACGGTCGCGATCCTCCGTGGCCTGCAGGAGAAGTACGAGGCGCACCACGGCGTCACGATCACCGACCAGGCGCTGGTCGCCGCGGCGATGCTCTCCGACCGGTACATCAGCGGGCGGCAGTTGCCCGACAAGGCCATCGACCTGATCGACGAGGCGGCCTCCCGGCTTCGGATGGAGATCGAGTCCTCGCCGTTGGAGGTCGACGAGCTCCGTCGGCTGGTCGACCGGATGAAGATGGAGGAGCTCGCCCTCGCCCGCGAGTCGGACGAGGCGTCCAAGGACCGGCTCGAGAAGCTCCGCGCCGAGCTCGCCGACCGCGAGGAGACGCTGCGCGGGCTCGAAGCTCGCTGGGAGCGCGAGAAGAGTTCGCTCGAGGGCGTCGGCGACCTCCGCAAGCAGCTCGACCAGCTCCGGACCGAGGCCGATCGCCTGCTCCGTGAGGGCGACCTCGGCGCGGCCAGCGAGATCAACTACGGCCGGATCCCCGCCCTGGAGAAGCAGATCGAGGAGGCCACCGCCGCCGAGCAGGAGGGCGCCCTGGAGCCGATGGTCCGCGAGGAGGTCGGCCCCGAGGAGATCGCGGACGTCGTCGAGGCGTGGACGGGCATCCCCACCGGCCGGCTGCTGGAGGGCGAGACCGCCAAGCTGCTCCGGATGGAGGAGGTGATCGGTGAGCGGCTGATCGGCCAGAAGGCCGCCGTCGCCGCCGTCTCCGACGCGGTCCGTCGTTCGCGAGCCGGCATCGCCGACCCCGACCGGCCCACCGGCACGTTCCTCTTCCTCGGGCCGACCGGCGTCGGCAAGACCGAGCTCGCCAAGGCGCTCGCCGACTTCCTCTTCGACGACGAGCGGGCGATCGTCCGGATCGACATGAGCGAGTACGGCGAGAAGCACTCCGTGGCTCGGCTCGTCGGCGCCCCGCCTGGGTACGTCGGCTACGAGGAGGGTGGCCAGCTGACCGAGGCGGTCCGCCGTCGGCCGTACAGCGTGGTGCTCCTCGACGAGGTGGAGAAGGCGCACCCCGAGGTCTTCGACATCCTGCTCCAGGTGTTCGACGACGGCCGGCTCACCGACGGTCAGGGCCGGACGGTCGACTTCCGCAACGTCGTACTGATTCTCACCTCCAACCTGGGCTCGACTTTCCTGGTCGACCCGGCGCTCGACGAGGAGAAGAAGCGCGAGTCGGTGATGTCGGTGGTCCGGCAGGCGTTCAAGCCGGAGTTCCTGAACCGGCTCGACGAGGTCGTGATGTTCGACGCGCTCACCCGTGACGAGCTCGCGCACATCGTCGACCTGCAGATCGCCGAGCTCGACAAGCGGCTCGCCGTACGGCGGATCTCGGTCGTGGTCAGCGAGGCGGCGCACCAGTGGCTGGCCCGCACCGGGTTCGACCCGGCGTACGGCGCCCGGCCGCTGCGCAGGCTGGTGCAGACGGCGATCGGCGACCCGCTCGCCCGGATGCTGCTCGCCGGTGAGGTGCTCGACGGAGGGTCGGTCACCGTCGACGTGGCGGAGTCGGGCGAGGGCCTCACCCTCACCCCGATTCGTCAGCAGTCGCCCCGCGAGGAAACGCCGCAAGATGGCTGACGAATCGGGCGTGATGGAATTGGGGTCATGAGCACCGAGAAGACACCCGCCCGCCCCCGCCAGGTCACGACGGCGGTAGCGCTTGGCGTGGTCGGCAGCGCGCTGGTGGTGCTGTCACTCTTCGACGCGCTCCAGCGCCTTCGCACCGTGGAGATGCGCCAGGCAGTCGAGGAGTTCCTGGCCGAACCGCCCGGTGACGGGCTCGGTGTCTCGACCGGTTGGGTGCTCGACGCCCTGCACGTCATGATCCTGTTCAACGGCGCCCTGGCCGCGGTGACCGCGGTGACGGCGGTCTACGTGTTCCAGCGTCACCACGCGGCCCGCATCGCGTTCAGCATCGCGGCCGGACTGCTGCTGCTCACGTCTCCGTTCTCCGGTGGCGTGATGGCGATGCTCGTCGCGTTCGCGGCCACCATGCTCTGGAGTCGCCCGGCGAGGGACTGGTTCGCCGGGCGCGAGCCGCTGCCTGCGGCGGCCCCCGCCGGTGAGCCCGCCCGGGCGCAACGGCCCGATCCGTGGGCTGCGCCGGCACCGCCCGCGCCGGTCCGGTCGTCCGAGGAGAAGCCCAGCGAGCCCGAGTCCACGCCGGGCGCCGACCGGCCTGGCCCGGCCTCCTATCCGTTCGGGCGGCCCCCCGAGAACAACTGGACGCGGCTTCCCTACGAGCCCCCGCCCGTCGCGCCCGGCCCCGTCGGCGGGACCGCGGCGTACGACCAACGACCCGGCGGCGTCACGGCGGCCGCCGTACTCACCTGGGTCTTCTCGGGCGGAACGGCGCTGGTGTACCTCGTCATCGTGGTGATGCTGATGTTCGCCCGCGGACCGCTCGTCGACGCGCTCCAGCAGGACCCCCGGTTCGACGACCTGGGGATGGCGGCCCCCGACCTGTTGGCCGTGCTCTGGGTGATGAGCGCGATCTCGATCTTCTGGTGTGTGTCCGCCTTCGCGCTGGCCGTGCTCGCCTTCCGGCGGGTCGCCTGGGCACGCATCGCCCTGGTGGTCTCGGCCGCCGTCACAGCGCTCTTCGGCCTGCTCACCTTCCCGATCGGTCTGGTGCACGCCGCCGCCGCAGTCGCGACTATCTGGCTGCTCTTCTCACGCGGGGCGAACCAGTGGTTCTCCCGCAAGACCGGCACGGTCGAACTACCCGGCCCCGCCGACCCCGCCGACGCAGTCGACGCAGCCGGTCCCGCCGCGGGACGACAGCAAGCCACCGGTCTGGTGACTGCGCTCAGGCGGTGAGGTCGGCGGCGTGCAGACGCCGCAGGCCCTCCTCGATGACCGAGGTCTCCTTGCAGAACGCCCAGCGCACCTTGTGGCGCCCTTCCTCCTGGTCGTCGTAGAACGCTTGTGAGGGAATCGCGACCACACCCGCGCGGTCCGGCAGCGACAGGCAGAACTCGAGGCCGTCCTCGAAGCCGAGCCGGCGGACGTCGGTGGTGACGAAGTACGTCGCCTCCGGCACGTACACGTCGACGTCGAGCTCGGCGAGGCCCGCGCACAACAGGTCGCGCTTGGTCTGGAGCTGCACCGCCAGGTCGTCGTAGTAGTCGGCCTCCTCGTCCAGCGCCTGGGCGATCGCCGGCTGCAATGGCGCCGCGTTGCTGAACGTCAGCCACTGCTTCGCGGCCATCACCGTGTTCACCAACTCCTGCGGCCCGGTGACCCAGCCGACCTTCCAGCCGGTGAACGAGAACGTCTTGCCGGCGCTCGAGATGGTGACCGTGCGCTCCCACATCCCCGGCAGCGTGCAGAGCGGGATGTGCTGCCGCCCGTCGAACAGCAGGTGCTCGTACACCTCGTCGGTGACGACGATCAGGTCGTGCTCGATGGCGACCTCCGCGATCGACTCCAGCTCAGCCCGGGTGAGCACTGCGCCTGTCGGGTTGTGCGGGGTGTTCACGAGCAGCAGCCGGGTCCGTTCGGAGACCGCGGCGCGCAGCGCGTCGACGTCCAACCTGAAGTCCGGCGCCCGCAAGGTCACCGGTTTGCGCACGCCACCCGCCATCTCGATGCAGGCCACGTAGGAGTCGTAGAACGGCTCCAGCACGACGACCTCGTCGCCGGGGTCCACGAGAGCGAGGATCGCGGCCGCGATGCCCTCGGTCGCGCCGGCGGTGACGACGACCTGGGTGAGTGGGTCGACGTCGAGGCCGTAGTGGCGGGCCTGGTGTGCCGCGACCGCGGAGCGAAGCTCCGGTACGCCGATGCCCGGGGCGTACTGATTGCGGCCGGCGCGCAGCGCGGCAATCGCGGCCTCGACCACGGCGGGCGGGCCGTCGGCGTCCGGGAATCCCTGGCCGAGGTTGAGGGCACCGGTGCGAACGGCCAACGCCGACATCTCCGAGAAGATCGTCGGAGGCACGCTCTGCAGTCGCTTCGCCATCCGGGTTCGTTGCGCGGAAGAGGTCTGCATACCCGCGACTGTAGGGGGTTGAGGTGACGCCTTTCAGACCCTGGGGAACAATTGGGGCATGGCGCAACGACCCCGACACGGCATCATGTTCTGGCTCGGCCTCGGGCTCGTGGGCGCCGGGCTGGCCTTGCTCGGCTATGTCGGATGGCAGCTGTTCGGCACCAACATCGTCTCCGAGCGCCGACAGCAGGAGGCCGTCTCGCAGCTGGAGCAGACCTGGAGCGAGAGCGAGGGCGCGACGTTCGAGAAGAACGTGAAGCTCGGCGACGCGACGGCTCTGCTGCGGATCCCTCGGTTCGGCAGCGACTACGTGATGCCGGTCTTCGAGGGGGTCGCCGACGACGTACTCGCCCGCGGCTACGGCCGGTTCGAGGACTCCGCTCGTGCGGGCGGGAAGGGCAACTACGCGCTGGCGGCTCACCGGGTGACGCACGGCGAGCCACTGCGGGACATGCCGAAGCTCCGACCCGGCGACGAGGTGATCGTCGAGACGAAGAACCACGTCTACACCTACGTGCTCGACACCAACTCCGAACAAGCTGGTCGTGACCTTCCGCGACATCTGGGTGGTGGGCCCCGACCCTCAGAACCCGCAGCCCGGCGGCGTGAACCCGGCGGACCACCCCCGCCTGATCACGCTCACGACGTGTGCGGAGCTCTTCCACACCGACGACCGGATGATCTCGTTCGGCCATCTGGTCGAGAAGGTGTCGAAGTCCGCCGCATAAGGTGACCGCCATGACTGCGCACGAGACCCTGCGGGACCAGATCACGTCCAAGGCCGTCGTCCACGGCGCGGTGACGCTCTCCTCAGGCAAACAGGCGGACTACTACGTCGACCTGCGCCGGATCACCCTCGACGCACAGGCCGCTCCGCACGTTGGAACCGTGATGCTCGAGCTCACGAAGGACTGGGAGTACGACGCCGTCGGCGGACTGACCCTAGGGGCCGACCCGGTGGCGCAGGCGATGCTGCATGCGGCTGCCGCGCAGGGGCGTGCTCTCGACGCGTTCGTCGTGCGGAAGAACGAGAAGGCGCATGGCATGCAGCGCCGTATCGAGGGCCCCGACGTCACCGGCCGGCGGGTGCTGGCGGTCGACGACACCTCCACGACGGGGGGATCCGTCCTGACCGCCGTCGAAGCCCTCCGTGAGGCCGGCGCCGAGGTCGTCGGCGTCGCCGTGATCGTGGACCGCGACACCGGCGCCCGCGAGCGCGTCGCCAAGACCGGCCTGGACTACCGCTGGGCGTACGACGCCGAGGACCTCGGCCTCTGACCTGGATGAGGCAGGGCTCAGTCCTCGCTGATCTCCTCGAGCTTGCGGGCGGCCCGGTCGCGCAGGAACTCGATCCCCACCGGGACGACCGCCACCGCGACGAACGCCAGGATCATCACCTCGATGTTGTTCTCCACGAACGGGATCGTGCCGAGGTAGAAGCCGAGCAGGGTGACCCCGACGGCCCACAGGGCGCCGCCGATCGCGGAGTACAGCATGAAGCGGCGGAAGCTCATCGTTCCGACGCCCGCCATCACCGTGATGAACGTGCGGACGACGGGAACGAACCGGGCCAGCACGATCGCTCGGTTGCCGTACTTCTCGAAGAACTCGTGCGTCTTGTCGACGTACTCCTTGCGGAACACCTTGGAGTTCTCGCGCCGGAAGATCCGCGGCCCGGCCTTGTCGCCGATCCAGTACCCGAGGGCGTTCCCCGCCATCGCGGCGATGAACAGCACGAGGCAGCAGAGCCACAGCGGGTAGGAGATCTTGTCCTGGGCGACCAGGAGGCCGACCGTGAACAGCAGCGAGTCGCCGGGGAGGAAGAACCCGATCAGCAGCCCGCACTCGGCGAAGATGACCGCTGCGGCACCCCACAGTGCGTAGTCGCCGAACCGGTCGAGTAGTTGCTGCGGGTCGAGCCAGTCCAGGCCGAGGAGCAGCAGGGGGAGTGTCGTCACCTCATGACCCTAGTCGCGGACCAAAGGCGGAAGTGCATCTGTCGACTCCATGACACCCATGCCGGTGATCCGGAGCAGGTCCGCGGTCAGCGACCGCAGCTGCCCGAGCAGCACCTCGGCGGAGAGATCGGGAGTCCGCTCGACGAGGGCCGTTCCGGCGGCCACCTCCAGCAGGGCAGGACGCGCGGCGACCGGCATCCGGTCCGCCACCAGCTCGGCGGCGACCAGCTCGGTGGCGTCAGCCAGGTCTCGGCAGAGCACGGCGTACCCGCGTGGGATCGCCTCCCGGCGGTGCGCGGCGACCGCGACCCGGCGTACCAGCACCCGGGTGTTCCGCAGGGCCAGGTCGAGCGGTTCGACGAGCTCGGCCATCCGGCGCAGAGGCTCTCGATGCCGTAGCCGGAACGGCGAGGACGCGACGACCGAGAGCCCCTCGTCGGACGCGTCCTGGAGCTCCCGGATCAGGACGTCGGTAGCGCGGGCGTCCGCGAGCAGCTCGACGCCGGTCTCGGGGTCGCCGTCCTCGAGCACGCCCGCCGCCCCACGCAGCAGCTGTTCGATCTTCCGTACGACGACCGCCGCCTGCTCGCGGGGACGGCGGAGCGGAGCCCGGGGCACCACCGTGGCCGCGAGCAGGGCCACCCCTCCACCGACGAGCGCGTCGGACCACCGTGTGAAGGCCGCCTCCGGCTGCGGAAGCAGGGTCACCACGACGATCGACTGCACGGCGGCCTGGGTCACGAAGATCCGGCCGGCGTCGAGCAGGAACGCCGTCGTCATCGCCAGCGCCACCACCAGGGCGAGCTGCCAGGCGCCCGAGCCGAAGCCGAGCACGAACAGGTCGCCGATGAAGACGCCGATCGCCACCCCCATCGTCACCTCGACGACGCGGCGCAGCCGTTGCCCGTACGACGTACCGAGGCTGACCACGGCGGCGATGGGAGCGAAGAACGGGGTCGGGTGGTTCAGCAGGTCGGACGCGACGTACCAGGCGACGCCGGCGGCCACCGCGCACTGCCCGATCATCCAGGCGTTGGCCTTGAGCCGAGCGGTGCGCTGGCGCAGCGAGAGCCGGCTGCGCTGCAGCGCACGGTCCAGGGGATGGGCGACGTCCATGCCCTCAGGTTGCCCGACCGGAGAGGTCGGAAACAGAGGGTCAGGCGACGGGACGGCGCCGACGGCGCCGGTGCCGCACGTACTCGAAGACCATCGGCAGCACCGAGACGAAGACGATGGCCAGCACCGCCGCCTCGATGTGCTCCTGCAGCAGGGCGATCCCGCCGAGGAAGTAGCCGGCCAGAGTGAGCCCGGTGGCCCACAGCACGGCCCCCACGAACGACCACGTGAAGAAGTGCCGACGGTCCATCTTGCCGGCGCCGGCGACGACGGTGATGAACGTGCGGACGATCGGCACGAAGCGTCCGATCACCAGGGCGCGGGCGCCGTACCGCTCGAAGAAGGCGTGGGTCTGGTCGAAGTAGCGGCGCTTCAGGATCCGCCCGTCGCGCTGGGAGATCGGCTCGCCGACTGCGCGCCCGATCTCATAGCCGACCACGTTGCCGAAGAACGCCGCGGCCGAGAGCACGATGCAGGCGAGCACGATGTTGACGGAGATACCGGCCTCGCCGGCCTCGGCGCGGTGCACGAAAAGGCCGATGCTGAAGAGCAGCGAGTCGCCGGGCAGGATCGGGAACAGCAGCCCGCACTCGATGAAGACGATGGCGACGCTGACCCAGAACATCTCCTGGCCGAACTGGTCCAGCAGCCACTCGGGGTCCATCCAGTCGAGACCGAGCAGCAGGGGGGTCAAGGCGTCCATCACGGGGTGAACCCTACCGGCGGGGCTCGAGAGCGACGCGACCTCCTAGCATCGTCGGGTGGACCAGACCGAGGAGCAGGCCGGCGACCAGGTCGCCGAACCGGCCGACGAGCAGAGGGCGCCGTACGACCCGATGCCGCACGGCCAGCCCGAGGTCGGCGTCGGCCCCTGGGAGGGTCCGTGGCCGGAGGGCGAGCAGTACGACGCCCACCTCCTGGCCGCGGGCGACCGGCGCAACGTGGTGGACCGCTACCGCTACTGGACGATGGAGGCGATCGTCGCCGACCTCGACCTGCGGCGCCACGACTTCCACATCGCGATCGAGAACTGGCAGCACGACTTCAACATCGGCACCATCGTCCGGACCGCCAACGCGTTCCTCGCCGCCGAGGTGCACATCGTGGGCAACCGGCGCTGGAACAGGCGCGGGGCGATGGTCACCGACCGCTACCAGCACGTGCTGCACCACCCGACCGTGGCTGAGCTGGCCGACCATCTCCACGGTCGCGGCGTCGCCCTGCTGGGGATCGACAACCTGCCGGGGTCAGAGCCGATCGAGACCCTCGCGCTGCCACGCAAGGTCTGCCTGCTCTTCGGTCAGGAGGGCCCCGGCCTCTCCGATGCCGCCCGGGACGCCTGCGACGGGACGTTCTCGATCGCGCAGTTCGGCTCGACGCGGTCGATCAACGCGTCCGCGGCCGCCGCGATCGCGATGCACACCTGGGTGCGTCAGCACGCGGACCTCGACGGCTCCTGGCGAGGCTGATCGTAAGGTCGCCGCTCAGGCCCAGAGCCCGGCCTGTTCGGCGACGGCGCTCAGCAGGAGCAGCAGGCCCGCGGCGGCGATGACCACGGCCAGCAGCACCGCGGCCCGCGCCACGTGGGTCTCCCAGGAGCCGGGCTTGGCGATCGCCGGGCGGGCCAGCAGCACGACGAGTCCGACGACGGCCAGCGTCGCCACGCCCCAGGCCACGTAGTAGCCGGTGGGAGTGAGGCTGCGGTTCGTGAATCCCTGGCCGAGGAACGAGGAGATCGCGAGCTGGATCAGGTTCTGGCCGGTCAGGCTCGCAAGCGCGACGGCGAGCGCCGCGATGGCGCCCGACTGGGGTGTGAACAGCGTGCCCGGCGCCCAGGCCGAGCGAGCGGGTGCCTCAGGGGTCTGCGTCATGGGGTCTCCGTGATCAGGGGTGGGTGTGGCTCGCGGGGAGTTTCGGGGACGTGGTCAGCACTCGATGGCGAACAGCGGCTCGGCGGCCTCGACCTCGGTGCCGGACTCGCTCAGCGCCCTGGCGGGGAACGGGCAGTCGAGTACGACGACCGCGCAGGTGGCGGACCGGCCGCTGTCCTCGACGAGGTCGGGGTCCCAGCGGATGATCTCGTCGCCGGCGAGCACGTGGTCGTCCTCGCTCACCAGTTGGGTGAATCCATCGCCGTTCATGTGCACCGTGTCGATCCCGAGATGGACCAGCACGCCCGGGCCCTCGTCGCTCACGATCACGTAAGCGTGCGGGTGCAGCTTGGCCAGCCGTCCGTCGATCGGCGCCAGGGCGGTCTGCTTGCCCGGGTGCGGGGTGATGGCGGCACCGGGGCCCACCAGCCCGGCGGCGAACACCGGGTCGGGCATCTGCGCCACGTCGTACCGGACCCCCGACACGGGCGAGAGGATGCTGACCATCAGAGCAGGTCCTCGATCTCGCTCGCGATCGTGTCCGCGTCGGGGCCGACGACGACCTGGACCACCGATCCGGTACGCATGATTCCGTGCGCACCGGCAACTCTCAGAGCAGCGTCGTCGACAAGCGACGTGTCGACGAGTGCGGTTCGCAGCCTGGTGATGCAGGCCTCGATCTCTACGATATTCGTGAGGCCACCCAGCCCGGCGACGATCTGCTCGGCTTGGCTCATGGTGGCATCTAACCACCGAGCGGCGTTCGACAGCATCACCTGAGGCTAGCGGGGGACGAGGAGGGCCGATGGGCGAGATCAGACGGGCGGACGCCGGCTCCACTGGCGAGCGCGCCGGGCGAGGCGCCGGCCTGGGAGTGCTGCAGCGCCTCGGCCGCAGCCTGATGCTCCCGATCGCGGCGCTCCCGGTGGCAGCTCTGCTGCTCCGGCTCGGGCAGCCCGACATGCTGGGCGCCGGTGACTCGGGACTCGCCCTCGGCAGCCGCTGGCCCTGGCTCGAGCCGGTGGCGATGGTGCTCGCCGCCGCCGGCGGCACCCTGTTCGCCAACCTCGGGCTGCTGTTCGCGGTCGGCGTGGCCGTGGGGTTCGCCCGCAAGTCCGACGGCTCGACGGCACTCGCGGCGGTCGTCGGTTACCTGGTCTTCGACGCGGTGACCGAGGCGATGTCGCCGTACGTCCTGGAGTCGACGCCGAGCTCGGCGCCGGTGCTGATCGACTACGGGGTCTTCGGTGGCATCCTGATCGGGATCATGGCGGCGTTGCTCTGGCAGCGGTACTACCGGGTCAAGCTGCCGCCGTACCTCGCCTTCTTCGGCGGACGGCGGTTCGTGCCGATCCTGACCGCCAACGGGGCGCTGATGCTGGCCGTCGCGATGTCGTTCGTCTACCCGGCGTTCGACCGCGGGCTCACGGAGCTCGGCAGCTGGCTGGTCGGCAACGAGATCGTCGGCGCCGGCATCTACGGGTTCGTGAACCGCCTGCTGATCCCGTTCGGGCTGCATCACCTGGTGAACTCGGTGCCCTGGTTCGTGGTCGGCTCCTTCGAGACCGCCTCGGGGGAGGTCGGTCCGCGGCGACATCGCTCGCTTCCTCAACGGCGACCCGACGGCGGGGGCTTTCATGACGGGGTTCTTCCCGATCATGATGTTCGCGCTGCCGGCGGCCGCGCTGGCGATCTACCACGAGGCGAAGCCGGGCAAGCGGAAGCTCGTCGGCGGCGTGATGCTCTCGGCCGCGCTGACGTCGTTCCTTACGGGGGTGACCGAGCCGCTCGAGTTCGCCTTCATGTTCGTCGCCTGGCCGCTCTTCCTGATCCACGCCTTCCTCACCGGCACCGCGCTGGCGCTGGTGAACGCGCATGGGCATCAAGGACGGGTTCGCGTTCTCGGCCGGGGCGATCGACTACGCGCTGAACTTCACCGCGGCGACGCGACCGCTGCTGATCATCCCGATCGGGCTCGCGTACGCGCTTGTCTACTACGGGGTGTTCCGGGCTGCTATCCGTCGATTCGACCTGCCGACGCCGGGGCGCGAGCGCGCGGGGCAGCAGGACGACGCCACGCCGTTGAGGCGGTCCACTGACTGATCCGGCTTGTCGCGGGCCGGGCCGCGCGGCCTAGAGTGAGTCGTGGGTCACCCCCCGCCAGCCGAGATCGTCGCAGGACACAGGAGACGAAGATGCCCATCGCAACGCCCGAGATTTACGCCGAGATGCTCGACAAGGCCAAGCGCGACGGCTTCGCCTACCCGGCCATCAACGTGACCTCGTCCCAGACCCTGAACGCGGCCCTGAAGGGCTTCGCGGACGCCGGCAGCGACGGGATCGTCCAGGTCTCCACCGGCGGCGCCGAGTACCTCTCCGGCCCCGGCGTCAAGAACATGGTCACCGGCTCCGTGGCCTTCGCCGCGTACGCCGCCGAGGTCGCCAAGTCCTACCCGGTGAACATCGCGCTGCACACCGACCACTGCCCCAAGGACAAGCTCGACGGCTTCGTCCGGCCGCTGCTCGACATCTCGATGGAGCGCGTCAAGAACGGCCAGGCGCCGCTCTTCCAGTCGCACATGTGGGACGGCTCGGCCGTGCCGCTCGACGAGAACCTGCAGATCGCCCAGGAGCTGCTCGCCAAGGCCGCCGCCGCGAAGATCGTCCTCGAGATCGAGGTCGGCGTCGTCGGTGGCGAGGAGGACGGCATCGTCGGCGAGATCAACGAGAAGCTCTACACCACTCCCGAGGACGCGCTGGCCACCGTCGAGGCGCTCGGCACCGGCGAGCACGGCCGCTACATGGCCGCGCTGACCTTCGGCAACGTGCACGGCTCGTACAAGCCGGGTTACGTGAAGCTCCGCCCCGAGATCCTCAAGACCGCCCAGGAGGCGGTTGTCGAGAAGCTCGGCCTCGACGCCGGCGCACGGCCGTTCGACCTGGTGTTCCACGGTGGGTCGGGATCGACGGCCGAGGAGATCAGTGAGGCGGTCGACTACGGCGTCGTCAAGATGAACATCGACACCGACACCCAGTACGCGTTCACCCGTCCGGTCGCCACGCACATGTTCACCAACTACGACGGCGTGCTCAAGGTCGACGGCGAGATCGGCAACAAGAAGCAGTACGACCCGCGGGCGTGGGGCAAGTCCGCGGAGGCGGGGATGGCTGCGCGCATCGTCGAGGCCTGCGAGAACCTCCGCAGCACCGGAACGTCGGTCAGCGGCTGACGGACTCGCGCGCGAGCGCGGCGGCCTCGCCCCGGTTGGCGACACCGAGCTTGGCGAGCACGTTGGAGACGTGCACGCTCACGGTCTTCTCGCTGATGAAGAGCTGCTCGGCGATGCCGCGGTTGGTCACGCCTGTCGCGAGCAGGTCGAGCACCTCGCGCTCGCGCGGGGTGAGCTGAGCGAGCAGCCCGGTCTCGGGCGGCTGGTCGGGCAGTGCGATCCGGCTCCGCTGGGCGAGCGTGGCAGCCCGCTCGGCGATGCCGCGCGCCCCGATGCGGCGCGCGGTGTGCCAGGTCTCGGTCAGGACGACGCGAGCCTCGTCGCGGCGCCGCGTGGCGAGGAGGTCCTCGGCCCAGGGCACGGCTTCCTCGAGCGCCAGGTAGTGGAAGCCGATGCTCGTCCAACGGTCGTGTGCGGCGGCCCATAGGTCGGGCTCCGAACCGCCCTCGGCGCGTGCTCGGCGGGCCAGTGCGCCGGCGAGCAGGCCGCCGTACCAGCTGTTGTCCCAGTCCCCGGGCCACCGTGCCAGTAGAGCCTCCAGGCGGTCGCTGAGGGCGCCGAGGTCGGCGGCGTCCGGTCTGCCGGAACCCATCCGGTCGTGGTGCGCCAGGCAGGAGTACTGGAACCACAGGGCGGCGGCCTCGAGGAGGGGTGACTGTCGCCCGGCCTGCTCGAGTACGGCGGAGAAGTTCGTCGCCAGCTCCCAGGCCTCGTCGGTCTCGTGGTTGGCCAGCAGCACACTCACCCACAGCCAGAGGATGTCTGCGCTCGAGGCGCCGGACTCGGACGCCTCCAGCTGCAGCTGCGGGCGGGCCAGCTCGAGCGCCGCCTGGTACTCCCCTCGAGCCGTCAGCAACATCGCACGGGTCGAGGCCCATCTGATCTGGTAGACCTCTGCCGCTTCCATCTCGGAGACCGCCAGGTCGGCCGCATCGAGCTCTCCGATGAGCAGCTGGGTCCAGGCCACCTGTTCGACGCTGAGGAACCACGCGGCCGAAAGCCCCAGGCCCCGAGCCCGTTCGCCGGTCTGTCGAGCTCGTGCGAGACCAACCGCAGGGCGCCCCTGCAGGGTGGCCTCCCACGCGTACATCGCTTCGTACACGAGCGCCTCGGCGGTGTGGCCGGCTCGGTGGAACGTCGCCACCGCAGCGTCAGTCTCGTGGTCCGGATCCGCCAGCTCACCCAGGTGGACTCGCGCCATCAGGATCGTGTCCAGGGCGCGCGCCTCGAACAAGGGGGCGTCGACCCGCCGCGCGGTCGCCAGGGCCCGCTCCGCGATCTCGAGCGCCTCGCGCAACCTGCCGTGGTAGCTGCGGTTCGATGCCTGGGCCGCCAGCGCTCCGGCCAGCTCGACGGTGTCGGTGCCCTCGGCGTACTGGACGGCCCTGTCGACGGCCTCGGCCTTGTCCATGACGTGGCTGGACGCCGAGCAGGTCGAGGCGTACGACGTGTAGACCCGGCAGGCCAGCAACGGGTCGGGGTCGTCGCCGAGGAGCTCGATGGCTTCCCGTAGCAGCGCCCGACCCCGTTCGTGCTCGCCCTGGTGGGCGCAGGACTCACCCGCGAGGCTGAGCACGTCCGCGCGGTGCATCCCCACGCGCGACTCGGCGTCGGGCACCTTGTCCCAGAGGTCGAGGGCACGGTCGAGGTGGGCGGTGGCTTCCGTGGCGCCGTACCGGTGTGCCAGCGTGCCCGCGAGCACGGAGGCGTCGAGGGCGGCAGGCAGGTCGTGGGCCGCCAGCCAGTGGTACGCCAAGCGGGCGGCCTGGCCCATCGGTGCTCCGCTGCCGGACTCCAGATGTTTCTGAAGGGCCCGGGCGGACTTCTCGTGCAGCCGGGTGCGCTCACCGGGCAGCAGGTCGTCGTACACGACCTCCCGGATCAGGCCGTGCCGGAACTCGAGGTGGCCCCGTCGCTGGGCAAGGACGTTGACGTCCAGAGCCTCACGCAGGGCGGAGTCGATCTCCGGAGCGGGCAGCTCGGTCACGTCGGTGAGTAGGTCCTCGTCGATGCGGCTGCCGGTCACCGAGGCGGCACGAAGGACGGTTCGGGTCTGTGGGGACAGGACGTCGACGCGGGCCAACAGCAGGTCGTTGAGGTGCGGGGGCAGCTCGTCGTCGTGCCGCGACGTCTCGAGCAGCTCCTCGGCGAACAACGGGTTGCCTTCGGAGCGGGCGAGCAGTGCGCCGACGAAGGCGGAGTCGGGGCGGTCGCCACTGCGGAGGTGGACCAGGTCGGCGAGGTCATCGCGGTCGAGCGGGCCGAGGTCCAGCCGGACTGCCGTCGGCTGGCGCTCCAGGGCGGTCAGGCTCGGACGGAACGGGTGCTTGCGGTGCAGGTCCTCCGCGCGGAACGTGACGATCACCGCTAGTCGCCCGCGCATCGTCCGAGCCACGGCCAGCACGTAGTCCCGGGTGGACTTCGATGCCCAGTGCATGTCTTCGAGCACCAACAGCACCGGGGCGGTCCGCGCCATCTCGTCGACGCAGCGCACCAGCAGGTCGAAGAGCTCGCTGGCCTCGACCGCGGTCGTGCTGCCGTGCTCGTGGACGAGCGAGCTGAGCCGGGCCGCTGCCGGGTGGGCGGCCAGCTCCCAGGAGCGCGCGAGGACGGGCCGCATAGCCTCGATCACGGCGTGGAACGGCACGTCGGCGCTGATGTCGAGGCAGGCCCCTGGCAGCACGAGGAACCCGCGTGCCTCTGCCTCGTGGACCGCCTCGTCGACCAGCGCGGTCTTGCCGATGCCGGCATCGCCGCCGATCAGCAGCAGCCGCGGCTCCCCGACGACAGCCTTGTCGAGCAAGGCCTTGATCTCGTCGAGCTCGGCGGCGCGCCCGACGACGCCGGAAGGTACGGCACTCTCGTGCATCGCGGTCACCCCTCGCGTCAGAACGCCCCGGCCCGAGATGGTTGACGCCAGAGTACGTTCCAGCGCCTGCGCAGCGCAGCGTCTACGAGAACCGTGCGATCCGTGGCCGACGGCGTTGTCGGGCGGGCTCGCCGGGCCATGTGGGCGGACTCGTCGAGACGCTGCTGGGCAAGCACCTCGTACTGGAAGGCTGAGAGCTGGTACATGGCGTGCTCCTGGGTGGGAGGTTCGTACTCCTACGGTCCACCCGCGCCGGGGTACGGCACATCGGAAGAGTTCCCTATTCACGCCGCAGAGGTGCCCTAGTCCGCGCGGCTGGTGCCGGTCGGCAGAATGGGGGCATGACCTTCCAGGACCTGATGGCCGGCCCCCCACCCACCCACCTTCCGGTAGACCCGGCAGCCGCAGAGCTGGCTGCCGCGGCGGCCGAGGACGTCGTCCGCGCCCATCCGGAGTCGCCGTTGGCGTGGGCGACCCTGGCCGAGGGGGCGTTGGCGGACCAGGACGTCGACGACGTGACCGCCTATGCGTACGCACGGGTCGGGTACCACCGGAGCCTGGACCTGCTCCGGCGCAACGGCTGGAAGGGGCACGGCCCCGTCCCGTGGGAGCACGAGCCGAACCGAGGCTTCCTGCGCGCGCTCGCGGCGCTGGCCGTCGCAGCGCAGCGCATCGGCGAGGCGCCCGAGGCGACCCGCTGTGCGGAGTTCCTGAGGGACTCGAGCCAGACGGCGTTCGACGAGCTGCTGGGCTGACCCTGCGCCCGTTCCGCCCCTCAACGTGGCGAAGCGCCGGAATCGTCCCCTGCTGCGATTCCGGCGCTTCGTCGTTGGTGAGGGCCGACCTGGGTCCTTCGATCCCCCGACGAACTCCCGGTCGGCCTCGTGAGAACAATCCCAGATCAGCCGGACCAATCGGTGACCGGAAACTGCCAGCGGCAGTAAGGTGCCAGCATGGATGGTCTAGCGCAGGGGGAATCCACGCTGTCAGCCCTCGGTTTCAACGCCACCGAGGAGGAGCTGTACCGCACGGTGCTGCGGCATTCGCCGGTCACGTACGGCGTCCTCGCAGACCTCGTGGGTGCTGAGCCTGACTCCCTCACCGACCGGGTCGCGCGGTTCGTCTCGGCGGGCCTGGTCCGGGTCGCCGGCGACACGATCGTCGCCGCCGAGCCCGAGCGCGCACTGGCCCGCCTCATCGATGACGAGGGCGAGCGCCTGCGGAACGCCCAGCAGGAGCTCGAGGTCGTTCGCCGGGCGCTGCCGGACCTGGCCGCGGAGCATCTGGTCAGCCGGACTCCCCGGGGGAGGCAGCTCAGCATCGAGGTGATCGAGATGACTGAGGCTGTGGAGGTGATCCGCGAGCTGACCGCGCACTCGACTGGCGACCTGTTGTGGTTCCGGCCCGACACGTGGCGCATCCCTGAGGGACGCCAGGTCGACACGTGGATGCACGAGCTGCTCCGGTCGGGACGCCGCTCCCGGGTCATCTATCCCGCGCGGGTGCTCGAGGAGGCCCCGGACATGGTCCGTCAGCGCGCCGCGCTCGGTGAGCACGTGCGCGTCCTCGCCGAGGTCCCCGGCCGGATGGGCGTGATGGGACGGGAGGCGGCGCTGATCCCGACGAGGTTCGACCTCCCCAACGACCAGATGATGATCATCCGGCAGTCCTCGGTGGTGGAATCGTTGACGCAGTTGTTCGAGGCGCTGTGGGAGCGCGCCCTCGTGGTGCCCGGTCTCGACTCCACGGACGCGGAGCTGTCGGCGAAAGACCGGCGGCTGCTCCTCGACCAGCTGGCTCGCGGTGCCAAGGACGAGCAGATCGCGCGGGCGCTCGGGTTGAGCCTGCGTACCGTACGGCGCCGAGTGGCCGAGGTCCTCGACGAGCTGGAGGCAGGGTCGCGGTTCCAGGCCGGCGTCGAGGCCGTGCGTCGCGGGTGGCTCTGACCGTCGTACCGGCTGGACTTCTGCGTCAGCTCGGGAGCGCCATCCGGAACGCGCCACGCTCCAGGTGCCAGGTGCGGTTGCGTTCTGGACCGTAGATCTCGCCGTCCGCGCTGCAGTAGAACGACTGGCCGGAGATCGAGACGCGCTTTCCGCGCAGGTACATCACATCGTCCCGGTGCTGGTGCTCGCCCTTGCGGAAGTGCAGCGCATAGCCGAACCGGGCCAGCGGGCCCACCGCGAACGAGATCATCACGTCCATGCTGCCGTCCTCGGGGTCGGCGTCGGGCGTGATCTCGGCACCGCCGCCGACGTTCGGGCCGTTGCCGATCGCGACCATCAGGATCGGGTGGGCGAGGTCGGCGACCTCCTCGCCGTCCACCTCGATCCGCAGCCGCACGAACGGCGGGTTCACCGCGGCGAGGGCGGCTCCGATCGGGTAGCCGACCTTGCCGAGTCGGGACTTCCACTTGCTGGCCTTGCGGCTGGCCTGCGCGCCCACCCCGACGTGCACGTTGTTGACGACGATCTCGCCGGCGCAGTCGACGATCAGGTCGACCGGACGGGGGTCGGCCTTGACGATCAGCTTCGCCGCCTCTTCGGGGTCGAGCGGGATGTCGGCGCCGCGGGCGAAGTCGTTGCCGGTGCCGAGCGGCAGCAACCCAAGGACGGCGTCGCTGAGCTCGTTGCGCCGGTGCAGCGCTGCGACCACGGCGTGCAGGCTGCCGTCACCGCCGGCGACGATCAGGCGCCGGCCGCCACGGCGGTGGAGGACGCCGTCCAGCTCGCCCTGGTCGGCGGTCGCGGCGACCTCGACGTCACCGTGCTCGCGGAGTACGGCGAGCGCGCACTCGAGCTGCTCGGAGTCGTTGCTGCCGGCGTCGGCATTCGTGATCAGAAGTTGGGGTTCCACGATGAGGGACAGTACCCCGACGCGGGGACGGTCAGTCCGGGCCGTGGATCGGACCGATCCGGCGGTCCCGGCCTCTGATAACGTTGGGCCGCAAGAGCCCCGGTGCTGTTGCATCCCGGGGCTTCGTCGTTTTCTGGCCACGCGTGTCCCGGGGGACCTGTCCCAGACCCCGAGCCCGGCCCGCCCGCCGCGCTCGTCCCCGGCCAGTGAGAGGGGTGCTCGATGCCCGCGATCGTCCTCGTCGGAGCCCAGTGGGGCGACGAAGGTAAAGGTAAGGCGACCGACCAGCTCGGCTCCTCCTTTGATTATTGCGTCCGATATCAAGGCGGAAACAACGCCGGCCACACCATCGTCATCGACGGGGTGAAGTTCGCCCTGCACCTGCTGCCCTCGGGCATCCTGACCCCGGGCGTCACGCCCGTGATCGGGAACGGCGTCGTCGTCGACGCGGCGGTGCTGCTCAAGGAGATCGAGGGGCTCCAGGCCCGCGGCGTGGACACGTCGCGCCTGCTGCTGTCGAGCAACGCGCACCTGATCACGTCGTACCACACGACGATCGACAAGGTGACCGAGCGCTTCCTGGGCAAGAACCAGATCGGTACGACCGGCCGCGGCATCGGGCCGACGTACGCCGACAAGATCAACCGCATGGGCGTCCGGGTCGCCGACATCTTCGACGAGAAGATCCTGAGCCAGAAGGTCGAAGCGGCGCTCGAGCAGAAGAACCACCTGCTCGTGAAGGTCTACAACCGCCGCGCCATCGAGGTCGACCAGGTCCTCGAGGAGATCGCGGCGTACACCGACAAGATCAAGCCGTACGTCGCCGACACGTCGCGCGTCATCAACGAGGCGCTCGACCAGGACAAGACGGTGCTCTTCGAGGGCGCCCAAGCGACGATGCTCGACGTCGACCACGGCACCTACCCGTTCGTCACGTCCAGCAACCCGACCGCTGGCGGTGTCTGCGCCGGTGCCGGCATCGGGCCCACCCGCATCGACCGCGTCATCGGCGTGGTCAAGGCGTACACGACCCGTGTCGGCTCCGGCCCGTTCCCCACCGAGCTGCACGACGACGACGGCACGCAGCTGCGCGAGCTGGGCTCCGAGTTCGGCACCACGACCGGCCGGACCCGCCGCTGCGGCTGGTACGACGCGGTGATCGCGCGCTACGCCGCCCGGATCAACGGCCTCACCGAGTTCTGCCTCACCAAGCTCGACATCCTCGGCGCCTGGGACGAGATCCCGGTCTGCGTCGGCTACGAGATCGACGGTGTCCGGCACGACGAGATGCCGATGACGCAGTCCGAGTTCCACCACGCGAAGCCGATCTATGAGGTCTTCGAGGGCTGGAAGTCCGACATCTCCGACTGCCGGTCGTTCGAGGACCTGCCGAAGAACGCGCAGAAGTACGTGCGGGCGCTCGAGGAGATGTCCGGCGCGCCGTTCTGGGCCGTCGGCGTCGGCCCGGGCCGCGAGCAGACCGTGATCCTGCGATGAAGGTGCTGGTCCTCGGCGGGGGTGGCCGCGAGCACGCGCTCGCGCTCGCGCTGACCCGCGACCCCGAGGTGACCGAGGTGCACGCGGCCCCGGGCAACCCGGGGATCGCCGGAGTCGCCACCTGTCACGACGTGGACCAGCTCGACGGGGCCGCGGTCGCGGGACTTGCCCGCGACCTCGACGTCGACCTGGTCGTGGTCGGGCCGGAGGCCCCGCTCGTGGCCGGCGTCGCCGACGCGGTGCGTGAGGCCGGCATCGCCTGTTTCGGCCCGTCGCGCGACGCCGCCGTACTCGAAGGGTCGAAGGCGTTCGCCAAGGACGTGATGGCTTCGGCCGACGTCCCGACCGCGCTTGCCCGCGTCTGCACCACCCCCGAGGAGGTCGCCGACGCGCTCGACTCGTTCGGCCCGCCGTACGTCGTGAAGGACGACGGGCTCGCGGCCGGCAAGGGCGTCGTCGTGACCGAGGACCGCGACGAGGCGGTGGCTCACGCCGCCGCATGCGACACCGTCGTCATCGAGCAGTTCCTCGACGGTCCCGAGGTGTCGCTGTTCGCGATCACCGACGGCGCCACGGTGCTCCCGATGCTGCCGGCCCAGGACTTCAAGCGGGTGTTCGACGGGGGTGCCGGCCCGAACACCGGCGGCATGGGTGCCTACACGCCGTTGCCGTGGGCGCCCGAGGGCTTGGTCGACGAGGTGTTCGACAGGGTGCTTCAGCCGACCGTCGACGAGATGGCTCGGCGCGGCACACCCTTCGCCGGCCTGCTCTACGCCGGTTTGGCGTTGACCAAGCGCGGGCTGCGCGTGGTGGAGTTCAACGCCCGCTTCGGTGATCCGGAGACGCAGCCGCTGCTGTCGCTGCTGGAGTCGCCGCTCGGCGTCGTCCTCAAGGCGGCGGCCGAGGGTCGGCTCGACGAGGTCGGTCCGCTGGCGTGGCGCGAGGGCGCTGCGGTCGCAGTCGTCGTCGCCGCCAAGGACTACCCCGAGAAGCCGCGCACCGGGGACGTGATCCACGGACTGTTCGACGCCGACGCCCTCCCCGGGGTAGACGTGATCCATGCGGGAACTTCGCAGGGCGACGACGGCACCCTGGTCACCGCCGGAGGGCGCGTGCTCGCCGTGACGGCCACCGGTCCGACGGTGGCCGAGGCGCGAGCGAACGCGTACGCCGGAGTCGACAAGATCCGGATCGACGGTGCCCACCACCGCACTGACATCGCCGCCGACATCGATGGCTGAGCAGCGAGCGATGCCGGTGGTCTCGACAAGCTCGACCAGCGGTTCAAGCTCGACCAACGGCCCGTCCGAAGGAGCGAATGACGTGAGCGTCTCGAAACCCGCCCACCCCAACGTGCTGGCCACCCGGTACGCCGCCGCCGACCTGGCCTCGATCTGGTCGCCGGAGCACAAGATCGTGCTCGAGCGCCAGCTCTGGATCGCCGTGCTCAAGGCGCAGCGCGACCTCGGGGTCGACGTGCCGGACGGCGTCGTCGAGGCGTACGAGAAGGTCATCGACCAGGTCGACCTGAAGTCGATCGCCGACCGCGAACGCGTCACGCGGCACGACGTCAAGGCGCGGATCGAGGAGTTCTGCGCGCTCGCGGGCCACGAGCACATCCACAAGGGGATGACCTCGCGCGACCTCACCGAGAACGTCGAACAGCTGCAGATCCGCTCCTCGCTGATGCTGGTGCGCGACCGCGTCGTCGCCGCGCTGGCCCGGCTCGGCCGGCTCGCGTCCGAGCACGAGACGCTGGTGATGGCCGGCCGGTCGCACAACGTGGCGGCGCAGGCCACCACGCTCGGCAAGCGGTTCGCGACCGTCGCCGACGAGATGCTCGTCGCGCTCGAGCGGCTCGAGGAGCTGATCGTCAGGTACCCGCTGCGGGGGATCAAGGGCCCGGTCGGCACCTCACAGGACATGCTCGACCTGCTTGACGGCGACGCCGACCGACTGGCCCAGCTCGAGGAGCGGGTCGCCACCCACCTCGGCTTCGACCGCGTGCTCACCTCGGTCGGTCAGGTCTACCCGCGCTCGCTCGACTTCGACGTCGTCTCCGCGCTGGTCCAGGTCGTTGCCGGCCCGTCGAACCTGGCGACGACGATCCGTTTGATGGCCGGGATCGAGCTGGTCACCGAGGGGTTCAAGGAGGGGCAGGTCGGCTCCTCGGCGATGCCCCACAAGATGAACACCCGGTCCTGCGAGCGGGTCAACGGCCTGGCCGTGATCCTGCGCGGCTACCTGTCGATGGTGGGCGAGCTCGCGGGCGACCAGTGGAACGAGGGCGACGTCTCCTGCTCCGTCGTACGACGGGTCGCTCTGCCCGACGCCTTCTTCGCGACCGACGGCCTCTTCCAGACGTTCCTCACCGTGCTCGACGAGTTCGGGGTGTTCCCGGCCGTCGTGCAGCGCGAGCTCGACCGCTACCTCCCGTTCCTGGCCACCACCAAGGTGCTGATGGCCGCGGTGCGCAACGGAGTGGGCCGCGAGGTCGCCCACGAGGCGATCAAGGAGGCAGCAGTCGGGGTGGCCCTGGGCATGCGGCAGGGGCGCGCCGAGAACGACGTGTTCGCGCGGCTGGCCGCCGACGAGCGGCTCGGCCTCTCCGAGCTCCAGCTGGCCACCCTCGTCGCTGAGCCGATCACCTTCACGGGCGCGGCTGTCGACCAGGTGCAGGCGGTCGTACGGCGGATCGAGACCGTGTCGCTGCGCTACCCCGAGGCCGCGACGTACTCGCCCGGGGCGATCCTGTGACCGTCGACGTCTCGCCGAGCACCGTCATCGGGCGCACGCCGGCCGAGGTCGAGGCGTTCATGTTCGACCCGGCCAACGACCTCGCCTGGACCGGCGGGATCACCAGCAGCCGGCCCGACCAGCCGGGGCCGTTGCGCGAGGGGCACACCGTCGTCCGGACGGCCCGCTTCCTGGGCCGGACGTTCGACTACGGGTACGTCGTGACCGCGTACGAGCCGGAGCGGCTGCTCGAGCTCGAGGTGGAGAAGCCGTTCCCGATGGTGGTGCGGTACGAGCTGGCCGAGGTGTCCGAGGGCACCGAGGTCACGATCCGGGCGACCGGCAACCCAGGCCGGTTCTTCGGCTGGGCCGGGCCGCTGATGCGAGCCCAGGTCAACCGGAGCATCGCCGCCGACCTGCGCCGGCTACGGGAGTGTCTCGGCTCCTGATCCGGGACATCCTGGACGTCGCCGTGGCAGGGTGACGCCATGAGCGTCTCCGAGCGAACGGCCCGCCGGGTCAGGGTGCACGGTGAGGTGCAGGGCGTCTCGTTCCGGTACTTCTGCCGGCAGGAAGCCCGTCGCCTCGGCGTCGACGGCTGGGTGCGCAACGAGCCCGACGGCACGGTCGCCGCCCATGTCGAAGGACCGCGCCGTGCGGTCGAGGAGCTGGTCGTCTGGTGTCACGACGGTCCGTCCAGCGCCCGTGTCCGGCACGTCGACGTCGAGGTGATCGAGCCCGCGGGTGTCCAGGGGTTCAGCGTCGGATGAGCTCGCGTGCGGCGTCGTGCTTGAGGTCGCGCACCGCAAGAACGAGCGCCGCACTGATGATCACGAGCGACGTCAGCAGGGCCACCCGCAGCGCCGGCCCGGTGCCGTCGGTGCGCGACAGCGTCACCTGGTAGGCCGCCATCATCAGCGCTGCCCCGAGGGCCGATCCGATCCGCTGACCGGTCTGCAGGGCTCCACCGGCTGCGCCGCCCATGCGCGGTGGTACGTCGGCCAGGGTCAGGGTGAAGTTGGGCGAGACCACGCCGCCGCCACCGAGCCCGGCCAGCAGCAAGGGCAGCACCAGCAGCGCCCACAGGCCTGCTCCCTCCCGGCCCGGCGCCAGCAGGGTCACGCCGGCCAGACCCGCCATCACGACGAGGAGGGAGAGGACGGTGATCCGGCGGCCGATCACCGACACCCAGTGCCCGGCGATGGGGGACGTGAGGGCGGAACCGGCGGCGAACGGTGTGAGCAGCAGCCCGGTCGCCAGCGGCGACAGGCCGAGGCCGTCCTGCAGGTGGACCGACAGGACGAGGAAAACCCCGGTGAAGCCGGTGAAGTACAGCGCCCCGATCGCGATCCCCGAGGCGTAGCCCGGCGCTCGGGAGAGCAGCACCACGTCGAGCAACGGGGCCTTCCCGCGGGCGACGACCCGTCGCTCCCAGCGAACGAAAGCCCAGAAGAACGCCGGCGACAGGGCGAGCACCCACAGCAGCGGTGACACACCGTCCATCACGCCGACCAGCGGCAGCAGGACGGAGAGCACGCCGCCGCCCAGCAGCAGCGCTCCCGGCAGGTCGAGACCGACTCCCGCCTGAGCGCTGACGGCGGCGCGACCGGGCACCAGCCGGGCCACGAAGTACAGCGCGACGAGGCCGATCGGCACGTTCACCAGGAAGATCGCGCGCCACCCGTTCTCCTCGCCGAGTGCCGCCAGGATCAGGCCGCCGAGGATCGGTCCGCCCGCGGCCGAGATCGAGACGGTGAGCCCGAAGAGGCCGAACGCGCGACCCCGTTCCGCGCCGCGGAAGAGCTGCTGGATCAGGCCGTTGCTCTGCGGGGTCAGCAGCCCTGCGGCAACACCCTGGATCAGCCGGGCGGTCACCACGGTCGTCTCGTCGGGGGCCAGGCCGATGCCGGCGCTGGCGAGGATGAAGCCGGCGAGCCCGAGCAGCATCATCCGGCGGCGTCCGTACGCATCACCGAGCCGCCCGCCCGCGACGAGGGTGAGCCCGAACGTCAGGGCGTAGCCGGACACGATCCACTGCACCTCGGCGGCCGACGCGTCCAGGCCCTCGCGGATCGAGGGGAGGGCGACGTTCACGATCGTGACGTCCAGAAGCGCCATGAACCCGATCAGCAGGGTGACTGCGAGGATCCGCCAGCGTCGCGGGTCGGGCTCGTAGGGCTGCTCGCCGTCGTGGCGGGGTCCGTCGGTCACCGAGCCAGCCTCTCGCATCCCGCCAAGCCGATGGCCGGGGACCGGGCTCCGGCACGATGCGTAGGATCGCCGCCATGACGAGCCACCTGCCGGGTATCCCGCTCGCCCCGCCGATCGACGGGGCCGAGCACCTCCATTCCGGCAAGGTGCGCGACCTGTACCGGCTCGGAGACGGCAACCTGTTGATGGTGGCCAGCGACCGGATCTCGGCGTACGACTTCGTGCTCGACAGCACCATCCCCGACAAGGGCGAGGTGCTCACCCGGATGTCGCTGTGGTGGTTCGACCAGCTCGCCGACCTGGTGCCGAACCACATCGTGTCGACCGAGGTACCGGAGTCGGTACGGGGGCGGGCGGTGGTCTGCGAGAGCCTCGACATGTTCCCGGTCGAGTGCGTCGTTCGCGGCTACCTCACCGGCTCCGGGCTCGCCGACTACCGGCGTACCGGCGAGGTCTGCGGCATCGCCCTGCCCGACGGGCTCGAGGACGGCAGCCGGCTGCCCGAGCCGATCTTCACGCCCGCGACGAAGGCCGCTGTCGGGGACCACGACGAGAACGTCTCGTACGACGCGGTCGTCGACACCATCGGCGCGCCGTCGGCCGAGCGGCTCCGCGACCTGACGCTGCAGGTCTATGCGCGAGCCGAAGGCATCGCCCGCGAGCGCGGCATCATCCTCGCCGACACCAAGATGGAGTTCGGGTCGCGGCCCGACGGCACGGTGGTGCTGGCCGACGAGGTGCTGACGCCGGACTCGTCCAGGTTCTGGCCGGCCGACCAGTGGCAGCCGGGCCGGGCCCAGCCGTCGTACGACAAGCAGATCGTCCGTGACTGGCTCACCTCACCGGCGAGCGGCTGGGACCGTGCCTCGGGCGAGGCGCCTCCGGCACTGCCCGACGAGGTCGTCGCGCGGACCCGGTCGCGCTACATCGAGGCCTACGAACTGCTGACCGGCGAGACCTTCTAGGGCGTTGCTCCCTCCGAGTAGGTTGGCGAAAACGCCAGAGCCCAGGAGGCACGCATGCTCAACCTGTCCGTTCTGCTCGAGGACAGCGCCCGTCGGCATCCCGACCGAGACGCTGTCGTGCTCGGGGACACTCGGCTGACCTACCGACAGGTCGACGCGATGGCCAACCAGGTGGCGAACCTGCTGGTGTCGCGCGGGATCGAACCCGGCGACAAGGTGGCGCTCTCGTGCCCGAACCTGCCGTTCTTCCCGGTGATCTACTACGGCATCCTCAAGGCCGGCGCCGTGGTCGTGCCGCTCAACGTGCTGCTCAAGGGGCGCGAGATCGCCTACCACCTGGGCGACGCCGAGGCGAAGGCGTACTTCTGCTTCCAGGGCACGCCGGACCTGCCGATGGGCACCGAGGGCATGAAGGGGTTCGACGACGCGTCCGGGTGCGACGACTTCTTCCTGGTGATGGCCGACCCGGCAGCGCCCGCGTCGGTCGAGGGAGCCGAGACCCTGGGCCAGGCGCTGCAGGGCCAGCCGGCGACGTTCGACACGGTCGTGACCGACGAGACCGACACCGCCGTCATCCTCTACACGAGTGGTACGACGGGGCAGCCCAAGGGCGCCGAGCTGAGCCACTCCAACCTCGTGCTGAACGCCCTGACCTGCAACCGGCTGTTCCGGGCCGACCCGAGCGTCCACGAGCGGCACCTGCTGACGCTGCCGCTGTTCCACTCCTTCGGTTCCACCGTGCAGATGAACGGCGGCTTCTCGGTCGGCGCCACGCTGGTGCTGCTGCCTCGCTTCGACGCGGAGCAGGCGGTCGCCCTGCTGGAGAGGGAGGACATCACCTTCTTCGCCGGCGTCCCGACGATGTGGTGGGGGCTGCTCGGCGCGCTCACCGACGACGTCGACGTGAAGCGGATCGCGTCCAACCTCCGTACGGCCGTCTCCGGTGGTGCGTCGCTGCCCGTCGAGATCATCAACCAGGTGCAGGAGCGCTTCGGCATCCAGGTGCTCGAGGGGTACGGCCTGTCCGAGACGTCACCGGTGGCGACGTTCAGCGACCCCGAGCGCGAGGCACGCCCCGGCTCGATCGGCATCCCGATCTGGGGCGTCGAGTGCAAGCTGATCGACAGCGAGTGGAAGACCGTCGAGGGGGCGGACGAGGTCGGCGAGGTCGCCATCCGCGGCCACAACATCATGAAGGGCTACTACAACCGGCCCGAGGCGACGGCGGAAGTGATGAGGGACGGGTGGTTCAGGTCAGGTGACCTGGCCCGCCGCGACGAGGACGGCTTCTACTACATCGTCGACCGGGCCAAGGACATGATCATCCGTGGTGGCTTCAACGTGTACCCCCGGGAGGTCGAGGAGGTGCTGATGACCCACGAAGCGGTCTCGTTGGCTGCCGTCATCGGCGTACCTCACGACAGCCACGGCGAGGAGATCAAGGCGTTCGTCATCCTCAACGAGGGTTCTGACGTGACGGGTGACGACCTGGTGGCGTGGTGCAAGGAGGAGATGGCGGCGTACAAGTACCCCCGCGTCGTCGAGGTGACCGATGGGCTGCCGATGACCGCCACCGGCAAGATCCTCAAGCGCGAGCTCGCCTGACGCTCGCTGTTCTGCACGAAAGGCACCGTTCCCAGCCCCGGGACGGTGCCTTTCGTGCAGAACGATGACGCCTCAGCGCAGCCGGGACGCCAGGAACGCGTAGTGCACGGCCCAGGTGTGCGCCGTCTGGGCGTTGGTCGCCCCGGCCCCGTGACCACCCTCGGTGTTCTCGAAGTAGCAGACGTCCTTGCCGGCCTCGAGCATCAGCGCGGCCAGCTTGCGGGCGTGGCCGGGGTGGACTCGGTCGTCGCGCGTCGTGGTCCAGATCAGCGTGGCCGGGTAGGCCTGCTCGGAGTCGAAGAGCTGGTACGGCGAGAACTTCTGGATGTACTCCCACTCCTCGGGCACGTCGGGGTCGCCGTACTCGGCCACCCAGGAGGCTCCCGCGAGCAGCTTCGTGTAGCGCTGCATGTCCAGCAGTGGCACGTAGGAGACCAGCGCGCCGAAAAGCTTCGGGTAGTGGACCAGCATGTTCCCGATCAGCAGACCGCCGTTGCTCCCGCCGGTGGCGCCCAGGTGCTCCGGCGACGTGACCCCGGTGTCGACCAGGTCCCTGGCGACGGCCGCGAAGTCGTCGTACGCCCGGTGGCGGTTCTCCTTGAGGGCGGCGTGGTGCCAGCCCGGACCATACTCGCCGCCGCCGCGGATGTTGGCCAGCGCGTAGACCCCGCCGCGGGCCAGCCACCCCCGGCCGAGCAGACCCGAGTACGCCGGCAGCGAGGAGACCTCGAACCCGCCGTACCCGTGCAGGATCGTCGGCGCAGTGCCGTCCAGCGGGAGGTCGCCGCGACGGACCAGGAAGTACGGCACTCGGGTGCCGTCGGCCGAGGTGGCGAACCGCTGCTCGGTGACCAGCCCGTCGCCGTCGAAGAACGACGGCATCGACCGCAGCGCCTCGGGCTCCGAGCCGACCTCGGCGACCAGCAGCGTGGTCGGGGTGAGGAAGTCGGTGACCGTCAGCCATACGGCGTCCGAGTCGACGCTGTCGACGGCTCCCACCGATACGGTGCCGAGCTCGGGGGCACCGGTCAGCTGGCTGTGCTGCCATCCGTCGGCGCCGGGAGTCCACACCTCCAGCCGGGTGCGGACGTCGACGAGCGTGTTGAGGACCAGGTGCGACCGGGTCCAGGCGAAGTTCTCCAGGGCCGACTTCTCGTCGGGCTCGAAGAGCACCTCGAACGTTCGCTCGCCGGCCAGGAAGTCGTCGAGCTTCGTGGCGAGCAGCGAGCCGGCCCGGTACGTCGTACCGGCGACGGTCCAGTCCTCCCGCGGCCGCACCGTCAGCCACTCGCGGTGGACGGACTTGTGAGCCGAGTCGGGGGCGTCGATCTTGGTGAGCGTGCCGTCGTCGGCCAGGAGGAACAGCTCGCTGGTGAAGAACTCCGGGGCGCGGACGACGAAGTCGCGCTCGAAGCCCGGCGTCGGGTCGTGGTACGCGCCGACGTACATGTCCTCGGCGCGTCCCTCGAACAGCGTCTCGGCCTCGGACAGCGGGGTGCCGCGAGCCCAGCGCTTGACGATCCGCGGGTAGCCGGAGTCGGTCATCGAGCCGGGGCCGAAGTCGGTGTTGACCAGGACGTGGTCGTGGTCGACCCACGACAGCTCGCCCTTGGCCTCGGGGCGCTCGAACCCGCCGGCCACCCACTGCCGGGTCGTGACGTCGAACTCACGGGTCACGTCGGCGTCGGCGCCACCGCGCGACAGGGCCACCAGCGCCCGGGTGCGGTCGGGGCGCAGGAAGCGGGCGCCGTGCCACACCCACTGCTCGCCCTCCTCGGCGGCCAGCGCATCGAGGTCGAGGACCGTCTCCCACGTCGGGTCGGGCTTGCGGTACTCGTCCCACGTCGTACGCCGCCACAGGCCGCGCTCGTGGTCGGCGTCCTGCCACAGGTTGTAGAGCCAGTCGCCGATCTGGCTGACGTACGGGATCTTCTCGTCGGAGTCCAGGACGGCCAGCAGCTCGCGCTCGAGCTCCGCGAAGTCGTCCGTGCCGCCGACCGCGGCGTCGGTGCGGGCGTTCTGCTCGCGCACCCACGCGAGGGCGTCCTCGCCCAGCACCTCCTCCAGCCAGAGGTGCGGGTCGCGGGGCGTGTCCATGGGGTCTCCTTCGGTCGGGCCGGGGTCGTGCGCGTGAGGCCTCCCCCGGGGAGGCGTGGGCCGCACGACCGGGGGTCGAGGGTGGTCACTAGACTCTCACCGACTTCTCCCGCCGTCCCTAGGAGCCTCCCGTGGCCCGTGTCGTCGTCGACGTGATGCCCAAGCCCGAGATCCTCGACCCGCAGGGCAAGGCAGTCCACGGGGCGCTGCCCCGGCTCGGGTTCACCGGGATCGCCGACGTCCGCCAGGGCAAGCGCTTCGAGCTCCAGGTCGAGGGCGAGATGACGCCCGAGCGCTGGTCGGAGGTCCACGAGATCGCCGAGACGCTGCTCTCCAACCCGGTCATCGAGGACTTCGAGGTGTACGTCGAGCTCGACGGCGGCGACGACGAGGGCGACGCGTGAGGATCGGCGTCGTCACCTTCCCGGGCTCGCTCGACGACGTCGACGCGCAGCGCGCGGTGACGCTCGGCGGCTCCGAGGCGGTGCCGCTGTGGCACGGCGACCACGACCTGCGCGGGGTCGACGCCGTCGTACTGCCGGGTGGCTTCTCGTACGGCGACTACCTGCGCTGCGGGGCGATCTCCCGGTTCTCGCCGGTGATGACCGAGGTCATCGACGCCGCGAAGCGCGGGATGCCGGTGCTCGGGATCTGCAACGGCTTCCAGATTCTCTGCGAGTCGCATCTGCTGCCGGGTGCGCTGATCCGCAACGACCACCAGAAGTTCGTGTGCCGCGACCAGCTGCTGCGGATCGAGAACAACCGCACGCCGTGGACCTCGGCGTACGACGAGGGCGCCGAGATCACGGTCGTGCTCAAGAACGGCGAGGGCGCCTACGTCGCCGACGACGCCGTACTCGACGAGCTCGAGGGTGAGGGACGGGTCGTGGCTCGCTACCTCGGCGGCAACCCGAACGGCTCGCTGCGCGACATCGCGGGCATCACCAACGCGGCGGGCAACGTCGTCGGGCTGATGCCGCACCCCGAGCACGCCGTCGAGGACCTGTGTGGTCCGGGCACCGAGGGTCTCGGGTTCTTCACCTCACTGGTCGCCGCGACGCTGGCCTGAGCGCTCCCGATCTCGGTCCCGCTCGCGCACGAACGCGTTGGCGAGCAGATCCGACCAGGCGCTCCAATGGCCCGCTCCGGTTCATCAGCCGGTACGCCGCGCCGATCGCCAGCACCAGGCCGGCGTGCTTGAGGAAGGTGCCGGTGCCGTCCTCGTCCCAGGCCTGAGGGATCAGTAGGACGACGTGCAGTGAATACAGCGTCAGCGTCATCTCGCCCGCCCCGAACACCACGGCGAACAGTCGTTGGGCGAGCGGCACGACGACCAGGCATGCCCCGATCACCGAGACGCTGGTGCCGATGGTGTGCGCGAGGTCGAAGGGCGTCCCCGAGTGCGGACCGGACACAGCCAGCCACCACCAGCTGCCGGTCGGGGTGACGCCGTACAGCCCGTGCCCGATGATCTGCCCGAGATCCTCCGAGCTGCTCGGGCCGGGGTAGGTGCTCAGCAGCGTCGCCCGCACGCTGTCGCTGGTGAGGAGCAGCGCTGAGATGCCCTTGGCGAGACCTGCGACGACCTGCCCGCCGATCGCCAGAGCCCAGGCCAGCCGACGGTTGGTGAGGTCGCTGCGCCCCAGCGCCATCCCCGCCACGAGGTACGGCAGCCAGGTCGCCGCCGGGTAGTAGCCGGTGAACGCCAGCTCGGAGAACAGCTGTACCGGGCTGGTCACCAGGATCTCGAAGGTGGGGCTGTCGTAGCTGGTCGCCGGCAGGTACCCGCGCACGACGTGCGACACCAGCGGACCGGCGACGATGCCGAGGGAGGCCAGTACGGCGAGGGGCGCCGCCCGAAGCTGGAGGAACGGGATGCCCAGCAGGAACAGCAGTCCGTAGTAGGTGAGGATCACCGCGACCGACGTGTCGAGCTGGCCGAGCAGCAGCCCGATGGCGGAGACGATCACCGCGCGGACGGCGAGCCGGGTGGCGACCCGGATGCCGGGGCGGCCCACCACCGGCTCGGTCCGACCCGACATCAGCGCCATGCTCGCGCCCGCCAGCACGGCGAACAGCGCGGACGACCGGCCGCCGGCGATCTGCTGCAGGAACGTCGTGTCGCCGGCGGGGGTCACCGACACGAGCGTGTGCGTGGCGATCATCCCGAGCAGCGCGATGCAGCGGGCGACGTCCAGCCCGACGATCCGGCCGGGCGGGACGACGTCGGGGCGGATGTGAGGGTGGTGAACGAGGCTGGTCAGGGTCTGATCCTGACCACCCTGTCGTCGCGGGCACCCGGGGAGCCGCGACCGTCACGGTTGCTGGTGGTGATCCAGAGGGAGCCGTCGGGCGACTGCTGCACGGTGCGGATGCGCCCGAAGTCTCCGCTGAACCACCGGTTGATCTTGCGCTTGTTGGGGCCGTTGAGCCGGACGACGTAGAGGCAGCGCCCGGCCAGCGCGCCGACGTACGCGCGGCCGCCGGTGACCGCGAGCCCGCTCGGTGAGCAGGACGACGTCGGTTGCCAGGTGACGAACGGGTCGTGCACCCCTCCTGGGCCGTCGCCGCCCTCGACCCCGGGCCAGCCGTAGTTGTGCCCCTTGACGATCTTGTTCAGCTCGTCGCGGGTGTGCTGGCCGAGCTCGGTGGCCCAGAGCCGGCCGCGCCCGTCGAAGTCGATGCCCTGGACGTTGCGGTGCCCGAACGACCAGGTGTGGTTGCCGAACGGGTTGCCGGCCGGCACGTCGCCGTTCGACGTCATCCGGAGGATCTTGCCGGCCAGCGACCTGGTGTCCTGGGAGAGCCGGCCGTCGCCGGCGTCGCCGGTGCTCGCGTAGAGCAGGCCGTCGGGGCCGAACGCGAGGCGGCCGCCGTTGTGGTAGCTGGCCGTCGGGATCCCC
Organism: uncultured Actinomycetota bacterium; assembly: GCA_963768905.1. Taxonomy (GTDB): domain Bacteria; phylum Actinomycetota; class Actinomycetes; order Propionibacteriales; family Nocardioidaceae; genus Nocardioides_B. Next base: position 1,417,994 of record CAVYJQ010000005.1, read on the forward strand.
GCGAGCACGACCTGTTGTGGGCCGAGCCGCCCGTTGACGTACTTCATCCGGACGATCCGGTTGTCGGACGCCGCCGAGAGGTAGGCGTACACCCACCGGTTCCGGCGGAAGCGTGGATGCAGCGCGAGCCCGAGCAGTCCGCCCTCGCCCGCGTTGGGGCGTACGTTCGGCACCCGGCCGATGCGCGTGCGGCCCCCCTTGCGCGAGACCCGGTAGATGACGCCGGTGGAGCGCTCGGAGACGAGCGCGTTGCCGTTCGGGAGGAACGCGAGCCCCCACGGGATCTCGAGCCCGCGGGCCAGGGTCCTGCCCACCCGGGGGCGGGCTTCGGCAGCGGTGGGGATCGACGTGAGCGCCACCCCTCCGGCGGTTGCTGCGCTGGCTCTGAGCAGGGTCCGGCGATCGAACGTACTCATGGGTCTCCCGTCGTGAGGTCGCTGGGTCAACGCTCACACCCGGCCGCGCGGAAGTAAACATCCGGCGCCTTGTAGATTGGCGATCGGTTCACGCACGATCCCGCGACCACCTGCGACCACGGAGTTCGACTCGGTGACTGATCAGCGCCCCCATCTCGACACGGTCGAGACCGCCTCCACCAGCCCCGATCGCGAGCAGCCGTGGGCGGACCTCGGGCTCAAGCCCGACGAGTACGCCAACATCCGCGAGATCCTCGGCCGGCGTCCCACGTCGTCCGAGCTGGCGATGTACTCCGTGATGTGGAGCGAGCACTGCTCCTACAAGTCGTCCAAGGTGCACCTGAAGCAGTTCGGCGAGAAGGTCACGCCCGAGATGCGCGAGCACCTGATGGTCGGCATCGGCGAGAACGCCGGCGTCGTCGACATCGGTGACGGGTACGCCGTCACCTTCAAGGTCGAGTCGCACAACCACCCGTCGTACGTCGAGCCGTACCAGGGCGCCGCGACCGGGATCGGCGGCATCGTCCGCGACATCCTGGCGATGGGCGCCCGACCGGTCGCCGTGATGGACCCGCTGCGCTTCGGCCCGCTCGACGCGCCCGACACCCACCGCGTGCTGCCCGGGATCGTCGCGGGCGTGGGCGGCTACGGCAACTGCCTCGGCCTGCCCAACATCGGTGGCGAGGCGGTGTTCGACGAGAGCTACGCCGGCAACCCGCTGGTCAACGCGCTGTGCGTCGGCGTGATGCGGCACGAGCAGCTGCACCTCGCGAAGGCGTCCGGTGCGGGCAACCAGGTGATCCTGTACGGCGCCAAGACGGGCGGCGACGGGATCGGCGGCGTGTCGATCCTGGCGTCGGAGACGTTCGAGGACACCGGCCCGGCCAAGCGGCCGAGCGTCCAGGTCGGCGACCCGTTCATGGAGAAGCTGCTGATCGAGTGCACGCTCGAGATCTTCGCCGAGGACCTCGTCGTGGGCATCCAGGATCTCGGCGGCGCCGGCCTCTCGTGTGCCACGTCGGAGCTGGCGTCGGCCGGTGACGGCGGCATGCACGTGTGGCTCGACCGGGTGCCGCTGCGCGACTCGACGCTGGCTCCCGAGGAGATCCTGATGTCGGAGTCCCAGGAGCGGATGATGGCGGTCGTCGAGCCCGCCGACGTCGCGCGGTTCCTGGAGATCTGCGAGAAGTGGGAGGTCGACGCCACTGTCGTCGGCGAGGTCAACGACTCCGGAACGCTGACCATCGAGTGGCACGGCGAGACGGTCGTGTCGGTGCCGCCGCGGTCGGTCGCGCATGACGGGCCGACGTACCACCGCCCGTACGAGCGCCCGGCCGACCAGGATGCGTTGCAGGCCGACATCGCGGAGAAGCTGACCCGTCCCTCGACCGGGGCCGAGCTGCGCGACACCTTGCTGAAGCTGGTGGCCAGCCCCAACCTCTGCGACAAGTCGTGGATCACCGACCAGTACGACCGGTACGTGCAGGGCAACACGGTGCTGTCGCAGCCGGAGAACTCCGGGATGGTGCGCGTCGACGTCGAGACCAACCTCGGCGTGGCTGTGTCGACCGACTGCAACGGCCGGTTCGCGCGGCTCGACCCGTACGCCGGTGCGCAGCTCGCGCTGGCCGAGTCGTACCGGAACGTGGCGACCACCGGGGCGCGTCCCCTCGCGGTCAGCGACTGCCTGAACTTCGGCTCGCCCGAGGACCCGGCTGTCATGTGGCAGTTCGCCGAGGCGACCCGCGGCCTGGCCGACGGCTGCCAGGCGCTCGGCGTGCCGGTGACCGGCGGCAACGTGAGCCTCTACAACCAGACCGGCGAGACGGCGATCCTGCCGACGCCGGTGGTGGCGGTGCTCGGCGTGATCGACGACGTGACCCGTCGTACGCCCTCGGGGTTCGTCGCTGAGGGTCAGCAGATCTACCTGCTCGGCACGACCCGCGAGGAGCTGTCGGGGTCGGAGTGGGCGCACGTCGTGCACGGACACCTCGGCGGGCTGCCGCCGCAGGTCGACCTCGCTGCCGAGAAGGAGCTCGCCGACATCTTGATCAACGCGTCGCGCGACGGGCTGATCGACGCGGCGCACGACCTCTCCGACGGCGGTCTCGCGCAGGCGTTGGTCGAGTCCTGCCTGCGCAACGGCGTCGGCGCCCGGGTGTGGCTGCCCGACGAGCTCGACCCGTGCGTCGCGCTGTTCGGCGAGTCGGCCGCTCGGGCGATCGTGGCGGTGCCGCGGTCCGAGGAGGTGCGGTTCACCGACATGTGTAGCGCGCGCGGCTTCGCCCACCAGCGGATCGGCGTCACCGACGGGCACGGGGACGACGCTGTGCTCGACGTGCAGGACCAGTTCACGGTGCCGCTGTCGGAGGTCCGGGCCGCGTGGTCCGCCACCCTCCCCACCGCCCTCGCCTGACCCCACCCCGTTGAGTGTTGGGTTATTTGCGGGTGAGTGCTGGCTCGTTTCCACTCAGAACGCCGAACGGCCCGCCCACCCCGGCTGCGTGCCGGGGTGAGCGAGCCGTCGCGAAGGCTCTGCCGCGTCAGTAGTTCTTGACGTTGAGCAGCTTCTCCTTGATGGAGTCGCCGTCGTCGGTGTTGTTCCAGTCCAGCGTTCCCGCCGACTGCAGCGCGGCCTTCACCTGCGCCGGGGTGGCCGCCGGGTTGAGCGCCTTGTAGAGCGCGGCGCCACCGGCCACGTGCGGGCTGGCCATCGACGTACCCGAGATGGTGTTGTAGCCGCCGGCCATCCACGTGGAGTTGATGCAGACGCCGGGCGCGATGATGTCGACGTCAGCGCCGTAGTTGGAGAAGTTGGCGAACGTGTCGTCGACGTCGCTGCGGCAGGTGGAGGGCGCGCCGCCACCGGGGAGCCCGTTGAAGTCGGCGAGCGCGCTCACCGTGATGACCTCGTCGTACGCCGCGGGGGTGGAGTTGGACGCGTCCTCGGAGTCGTTGCCGGCCGCCACGACGTACGTGATGCCAGCAGCGACGGAACGGCAGATCGCCTTGTGCATCGCGTCGTTGTTGCTGTTGCCGCAGTTCTGGTCGTCGGTGCCGCCGCCGCCGAGGCTCATGTTGGCGACCTCGATCTTGCTGGCGTTGGCGGTGACGTAGTCGATGCCGCAGATCACGTCGGAGTTGAGGCCGGTGCCGGCGTCGGAGAGGACCTTGACGGGCCAGATCCGGGCGCCCGGCGCCATGCCGACGACGCCGTTGCCGTTGTCGATCGCGCCGACGGTGCCGGACACGTGGGTGCCGTGGCCGTGCAGGTCCTCGGCGGTGACCGAGAGCAGCGAGCAGTTCTTCGCGCCCGCCCGGTAGATGTTGAGGTCGGGGTGGTCCAGGTCAGCGCCCGTGTCGATCACGGCCACGTCGACGTTCACGCGCTCGTCGACGCCGTTGATCTTGGCGGTCGGGCTCAGGTCCGCGTCGGCGCGGTTGATGCCGGTCGGCGTCGTCTGCGCAGTGGTGGCCACGGCGGTGTCCTTCTGCACCCACTGCACGGTCGGCAGGGCCTCGAGCGCCGAGGCGGTGGCTGCGGACATCGTGGCCGAGTAGCCCTGGAGGGCCGAGGTGTAGACGTGGCCGGTGCTGAAGCCGAAGCGATCTGCGTGCGCCGTTGCCAGCGAGCGGGCCGAGGCGTCGTTGTCGAGCACCACGATGTAGCTCGAGGTGGTTGTCACGGACTGGGGGGAGGGGACGGCGTTGGCAGCGGAGACTGCGGTGCCGCCGAGGGCGAGGGCGGCGCACGCTGTTGCGGCGACCGTTGTACTTCTGCGCATGGGAATCCTTGCTTCCGAGACGTGCCGCCAGAAGGCGACCCAACGGAGTCCCAACGACCTGTGACGGATGTGGTCACGGGTACGACGCTGCTGCTCTACGCAGGTGCACGTTCGTGCAGCAGGTATCTGGCGTGAACAAGCCAGCACTCACCCGTAAACAACCCAGCACTCAACAGGAAATAACCCAGCACTCAACGGGTGGGGCTTAGCGGTTGCCGGCGCGGAGCATCTCCCAGATGGTGGTGGTGACGACTCCGGTGCGCGGCAGGCCGTGGTCGGCCTGGTACTTCTGCACCGCGGCCGTGGTCCGCCCCTCGAACACTCCGTCGACCGCGAGGCCCGCGTTGTCGGCGGCGTTGAGCGACCGCTGCAGTCGTCGGACCGACTGCGAGGCCGACCCGTACTTCATCAGCGGCTTCCGACCGCGCGACAGGATCGCCGTCCATGCCTTGTACGACATCGCGCGGCGCGGCGTGAGGCCGATCTTCGCGCGGAACGCCTTGGTGGCCTCGGCGGTCGCCACGTCGTACGTACCGGTCAGCTCGCCGCTGTACAGCTTCTGACGTCGGAGCAGGCACTGTGCCGCGGTGACGAGCTCGCCCTCAGCGCCGACGCGGAGCGGCTTGTACGACGTGAAGTCGACGCCCACGCCACATGGCTTGCGCGCCCGGCGGGCCGACGATCCGGTGCCGAGGTCGAGGAAGTTGCTGTCGATGTTGATCGTGACGCCGCCGTGGGTCTCGTTGTGCCCGCCGCGGTACTGGTGCACGCGGCGGTGCGGCATCCAGCTGGTGCTGCGCACGTACGTCGAGTTGACGTCGGCCTTGCCGTTCCAGTCGGCGATCCAGATCTGGTCGGGCATGGCGTACTTGCCGGGCCGGTAGGTCTGCGCGTCGTCCAGCATCTTCACGCCCGACGCGGCGCTCGAGTAGATCCCCGACACGTAGCCGAGGGCGTGCAGCTTGTTGGTCCACGCCGAGAGGAACGACAGCGCCGACTCGCGGCAGTTCTCCGGGGAGATGTTGAACGCCTCGATGTCGTACCAGTGCGTGCTGCCGGGTGCGATCCCGAGCTGCTCGGAACGGGCGATCGTCTTCACGGCCTCCTGGCGTCCCTGGCGGCGAGCCTTGGCGTAGCGCTTCGTCGGGTCGGGGTTGATCCGCACCTGCTTGAGGTACCGCTCGCGGGTGGTGCAGTGAGCCTGCGGGCCCAGCGTGATCGGGAGCAGTCGCCAGCCCTTCGAGAGCTGGGTGTCGATCCAGGTCGGGGTGAGGTTCGGCTGGCTCATGCAGTACCGCGAGTCGCCCGAGATGTAGATGCCGACGGCCCAGAACGGCGAGCTCTCCAGCCACGCGTCCATCGCCGACTGTGACGGCGCCAGGCACTGGTCGAAGCCGTAGCCGGTGAAGTTGCCCGGCGTCACGATGTTCGAGGCCTGCGCGGGGGCGGCCATGACGAGACCCGGTACGGCGGCGAGGGCAGCGACCAGGGTGATCGCGAGTCGCCGGGACGAGCGGAGGCGCAGCAGCATGAGGACTCCCAGGAAGGTCAGAAGGCGAGAGTCACTCTAGTCACAAAAACCCCACCTGTTACCAGAATCACCCAGGAGTTTGTGAACAACACGCCTGTAATTCCCGGAGATTCTCCGGTTATCGGCGTCCCCGCTGCAGCAACGCCCAGACCTCGGCCGTCACGACGCCGGTCCGCGCCAGCCCGTGGTCGCGCTGGTAGATCTTCGTGGCGCGCCGGGTGCCTCCGGCGAACACCCCGTCGACGTCGAGCTGCGCTCCGTCGGCGGCGTTCAGCGCCCGCTGGAGCCGTCGCACCCCGTCGCCGGCCGACCCGTACTTCATCAACGGCGTGGAGCCCGACGACAACAGCGCCGTCCAGGACCGCCGGTCGAGCGAGCCGGTGACCGAGAGACCCGGCGTCGCGCGCTGCAGCCGCACAGTCGCCCGCTTGGTCGCCTTGGTGAACCGACCGTGCACCTTCCCGCTGTAGAACCCGCGCTTCTTCAGGAAGCACTGCCCGGCCGCGACCAGCTTTCCGCGGTCGCCCCGCTCGACGGTCCGGTACGTCGGGAAGTTCACGCGCACCCGGCAGTTCCGCCCGTCGGCCCGGGCCAACGACCCGCGCCCGACGTCCATGAAGTTGCTGTCGATGTTGATCGTGACGCCGCCGTACGTCTCGTCGTGACCGCCCCGGTACTGGTGCACACGGGCCTGCACCCAGCCGTCGTCGGACAGGTACGCGGAGCGGGTGTCCTCGCGGCCGTTCCAGTCACCGATCCAGAGCTGGTCCGGCAGGGTGTAGCGGTTGGCTGGGTCCTGACGGGCTTCGTCGAGCATCCGGATCCCTGAGGAGCCGCTCGAGTAGAAGCCGCTTCGGTAGCCGAGGCCGTGCAGCCGGCGGGTCCAGGCCGACACCAGGCTGAGGGCCGACTCGCGGCAGTGGGTGCGGCTGACGTCGAAGTGCTCGAGGTCGTACCAGAGCGTGCTCTGCGCGCCGATGCCGTAGCCGCGGGCTGCCGACACCGCCTCCTGGGCCTCCGCTCGTCCCTGCGCGCGGGCGGCCGCATAGTTGTTCGTGGGGTCGCCGTCGATCTTCTTCCAGCGGGTGACGGTCGCGCACGAGGCCTGCAGCCCCACGTGCAGCGGCAGCAGCCGCCAGCCCTTGGCGCCCTGCTCGGAGACCCAGGCGCTCGACAGGTTCTTCTGGTCGGCGCAGTAGCGGTTCACTCCGGAGGTGTAGATGCCCACACCCCAGTACGGCGACTTCTCACGCCATACGTCCATCGCCTTCTGGGACGGCGCCTGGCAGGCGTCGAAGGCGTAGCCGGTGAACGATCCCGGCATCGCACGGGTCGCCGCCTCGACGGGTGGCTGTGGCACTGCCATCGCAGCGATGGTGGCAGCACCGGCCGTCAGGATGGCCAGAAATATCCGCATGAATGCACTCCGAGGTCGCGTCGCAGCACCGTAACCCGGTGATCGAGGCCCTGTCCGGCAGACTGGACGAGTGCCCGTACGACTGCGTCTCGCTGATCCCGCTGCCGTCGGCTCGGCCCTCGACCGATTCCGCGCCGGAGACCGCGATCCGGCCGATCTGCGGCTGCTCACCAAGCACCTGCTGGCAGTACTGGTCGCCCGCGCGCCCGGCGGTGCCGTCGAGGTCCGGGTTCCGCCGTACGCCGTGGCGCAGTGCATCGAGGGCACCCGGCACACCCGGGGAACGCCGCCGGCCGTCGTCGAGACCGACCCCGAGACCTGGATCGCGCTGGCGATCGGAGACCTGACCTGGTCGGCCGCCTGTGGGCGCGGGCGCGTGATCGCCTCCGGGGAGCGCTCCGATCTCACGCCCCTGCTCCCGCTCCACTGAACGGCGACGCTCAGCGGCGCTTGCCGCCCTTCCGGTGGCGCTTGGCCTTTCCGTGCTTGGCAGACTTGCCGTGCTTCGCGGGCCGCACCGACTTCGACCGGACCTTCACCACCTTGCCGGACCGGAGCGCCCGCCACGTGCCGGGTGACAGCACGCCGCTCACCCGAAGCCCGGCGCGGGCCTGGTAGCGCCGCACCGCGTGACCGGTGCGCGGCCCGAAGTGCCCGTGCACCGGTACGGCGCCGGGGAGTGCGGCGGTCAGCGCGCGCTGCGCCCGGCGTACCGGCGGTCCCTCCGACCCGCGCTTGAGAACAGGTCGGGATCCGTTCGCGAGCAGGGCCGTCCACGTGCGCCCGTTGATCCGGCCGGTCGCGCGCAGGCCCCGCGACCGTTGGAAGGAGCGCGTCGCCTTCTTGGTCTCCGCGCCGTACGAACCGCCGACCTCGCCGCGGTAGCGGCCGGCCGCCTTCAGCAGGCATTGGGCGGCCTTCACCCGAGGGCCGCGGTCGCCGCGATGCAACGCGCCATACGTCTGCCGGTCTGCCGTCGAGCCACAGACCGCGGGGGTACGACGGACCCGGGGTGAGCCGCCGAGCGCCACGTAGTTCCGGTCGATGTGCATGCGCTTGCCGCCGTACGATGCGACGACGTCGAGCGCGTACTGGTGCACACGCCGATCCTGCTTCCAGCGAGGTGCCCGCACCCACCGGTTGCCCAGCCAGGCGTCGCGCCGGCCGTTCGCCCACGCAAACCACACCCGGTCAGGCGCTGTGAAGGCGCGCCGGTGTCGCGCACGGCCCAGCGCCGCGATCCCGGCGCTCACGCTGGAGTAGACGCCTGACCGGTACCCGTGACGGTGCAGCTCGCGGGTCCACGACGACAGGAAGTGCAGTGCAGCGCGACGGCAGGTGCTGCGTCGAGCCGGGAAGTACTCGAGGTCGTACCAGAGCGTGCTGCCGCGCTTCAGCCCCAGCCGGCCGGCCGCCGCGCGAGCGCCGCGGGCAGCCTGCACCCCCTGCGTGCGGGCGCGGGGGAACCGGCCGCGGGCTCCGGGCGAGGACGAGATGCGCTGCCGGTACGACGTGCAGCTCGCCTGCGGGCCGACCCAGATCGGCAGGATCTTCCAGCCCAACCGACTCTGGCGGCTCACCCAGCGCCGGGTCAGGTTCCGTTGCGGACAGGCGCGCAGCCCGCCGCCGATGTAGACACCGACGCCCAGGAACGGCGACGCGACCCGCCACCGGTCCATCACCCGGTTGGACGGCGCGCGACAGGCGTCGAACGCGAACCCGGTCCACCCGTCGAGCTGCCCTCGGGCGGACGCACGGGCTCGAGAGGCTGGCTTCGCTGCGGTCGAGGCCTGCGCCGTCGCGCTCGCCAGGTCGACCGGGCCGGCTCGGTCGGGTGGTGACGCCGCCTCGGCGGGCAGCGAGGTCAGGCAGAGGCCGACGACGACGGTCGGGGTGACCAGGGAGCGAAGCACGGAACGCAGGCGGGCCGAAGCGCGCATGGTGACTCATCTCGTCCGAACGGTGTGGAAGGCGTGGATTGCGCCGATTGATACGAATTGGTGCGGCAGAAGCGTAGGCATCGGTGCTGGTCGGGCGCGGGATTTCGCGCGAACCCGGGGGATTAGGGTGGCGGTCATGACCAACGCACCTGCCGAGTTCAACGCTGCCCAGATCCGAGCCGCCGTGCGCGACGTGATGCCGTCGGTGCGCGCCGACCTCGAGGCGCTGATTCGGATCCCGTCGGTGAGCGCCGACCCGGCCCGTGTCGACGACGTACGCCGCTCCGCCGAGGCGACCGCGGAGCTGTTCCGCGCCGAGGGCTTCGACGACGTGCAGATCCTGACCGCGAACGGCGGCGCGCCGGCCGTCGTGGCCCGGCGCCCCGCGCCGGAGGGCGCGCCGACGGTGCTGCTCTACGCCCACCACGACGTCCAGCCGGTGGGCGACCCCGCCGAGTGGGAGAGCAGCCCGTTCGAGCCGACCGAGCGAGGAGACCGGCTCTACGCCCGCGGCTCCGCCGACGACAAGGCCGGCATCGCCGCCCACCTCGCGGCCGTCCGCGCCTTCGGTGCCGACCTGCCGGTCGGGGTCACCGTCCTGGTCGAGGGTGAGGAGGAGGTCGGGTCGCCGAGCCTGGGCGCCTTCCTCGACGAGTACCAGCACCTGCTGGCGGCCGACGTGATCGTGATCGCCGACTCCGGCAACTGGGACATCGGCGTTCCGGCCCTGACCACCAGCCTGCGCGGGCTGGTCGACGGCTTCGTCGAGGTGCGCACCCTCAAGCACGGGGTCCACTCCGGGATGTGGGGCGGGATCGTGCCCGACGCGGTCACCACGTTGATCCAGCTCCTCGCCACCCTCCACGACGAGCAGGGCAACGTCACGGTCGCCGGCCTGCACGCCGGCCCGGCCGCCGACGTCGACTACCCGGAGGACCGGCTGCGGGCCGAGTCCGGGATCGCCGACGGCGTCGAGTTCTTCGGCACCGGCCCCGCCGTCGAGCGGCTCTGGACCAAGCCCGCTATCGCCGTCGTCGGCTTCGACGCGACCCGCACCGCGGACGCCAGCAACACCCTGATCCCGGTTGCCAAGGCCAAGCTCTCGGTGCGCATCGCCCCGGGTGACGACGCGATCCGCGCGATGGGCTGCCTGCAGGAGCACCTCGAGAAGCACGTGCCCTGGGGCGCCCAGATGACCTTCACGGTCGGCGAGACCGGGCAGCCGATCCAGATCGACGCGACCGGCCCGGCGTACGACGCAGCGCGCGCGGCCTTCCGCGAGGCGTGGGACGGCGTCGAGCCCGTCGACATGGGCGTGGGCGGGTCCATCCCCTTCATCGCGGCGTTCAAGAACGCGTTCCCGGATGCGTCCGTCCTGGTCACCGGCGTCGAGGACCCGGACACCCGGGCGCACGGCGCCAACGAGGGCCTGCACCTGAAGGAGTTCGAGCGGGTCTGCCTCGCCGAGGCGCTGCTGCTCGCCAACCTCGCCCCGCGCTAACCGACGGCCAGGCGCGGGCCCGTACGATGGGGCCCGTGCCCAGTGCCCGCGGAGACGGCCGCCTGACCGCCGCCATCGATCCTCACGACCTCGGTCCCCAGGACGCCTGTGGCGTCTTCGGTGTCTGGGCGCCTGGTGAGGACGTCGCCAAGCTCACCTACTTCGGCCTCTACGCGCTGCAGCACCGCGGCCAGGAGTCCGCGGGGATCGCCGTCGGCAACGGCCGGCAGATCCTCGTCTACAAGGACATGGGCCTGGTGTCGCAGGTCTTCGACGAGTCGACGCTGGCCTCGCTGAAGGGCCACCTCGCCGTCGGCCACGCGCGCTACTCCACGACCGGCGCGAGCACCTGGCACAACGCGCAGCCGACGTTCCGTCCGACCGAGACCGGGTCGATCGCCCTTGCCCACAACGGGAACCTGACCAACACCCGCGACCTCGCCGCCCGCGTGGCCGCGCTGGCGCCCGGCGAGCTCGACCTCCCGATGAAGAACGGCCCGGTGTCCACGAACGACACCAGCCTCGTCACGGCGTTGCTCGCCCACCACCCCGACCGCAGCCTCGAGGAGAACGCCGCCGAGCTGCTCCCGACGATCCGCGGTGCCTTCTCGTTCATCTGGATGAACGAGGACACTCTCTACGCCGCTCGCGACCCGCAGGGCATCCGGCCGCTCGTCCTGGGTCGGCTGGAGCGTGGCTGGGTCGTGGCCTCCGAGACCGCCGCCCTCGACATCGTGGGTGCGTCGTTCATCCGCGAGATCGAGCCGGGCGAGATGGTCGTCGTCGACGAGGACGGCCTCCGCAGCCGCCGCTTCGCCGAGGCCGCGCCGAAGCACTGCCTCTTCGAGTTCGTCTACCTGGCCCGCCCCGACACGATGATGAACGACCAGCGCGTGCACAGCGTCCGCGTCGAGATCGGTCGACGGCTGGCCCGCGAGTTCCCTGCGGACGCCGACCTGGTGATGCCGGTGCCCGAGTCCGGCACCCCCGCCGCGATCGGGTACGCCGAGGAGAGCGGAATCCCGTACGGCACCGGCCTGGTCAAGAACTCGTACGTCGGTCGCACGTTCATCCAGCCGTCGCAGACGATCCGACAGCTCGGCATCCGCCTCAAGCTGAACCCGTTGCGCGACGTCATCGAGGGCAAGCGGCTGGTCGTCGTCGACGACTCGATCGTGCGCGGCAACACCCAGCGTTCGCTGGTCCGGATGCTCCGCGAGGCGGGCGCCCGCGAGGTGCACGTCCGGATCTCGAGCCCGCCGGTGAAGTGGCCGTGCTTCTACGGCATCGACTTCGCGACCCGCGCCGAGCTGATCGCCAACGGCCTGAACACCGACGAGATCTGTCGCTCGATCGACGCCGACTCGCTCGCCTACATCTCCCTCGACGAGCTGGTCGAGGCCACGACCGTTCCGAACGACAACCTCTGTCGCGCCTGTTTCGACGGTGTCTACCCGGTCGACCTGCCCGACCCCGAACACCTCGGCAAGCACCTGCTCGAGATCGAGCCGACGCTGCCCCTCGACGACGACCTGACGCCCGGGCTGACCCTCACCCTCGGTGGCGGTGCGTCCGACGCTCTCGACCGACCCTGACCCCCAGCCACGAGGACGATCGATGACCGACCCCACGCCCGAGACCGGGACGAACGCCGGCGCGACGTACGAGGCCGCCGGGGTGTCCATCGACGCCGGCGACAAGGCCGTCGAGCTGATGAAGGTGTGGATCGACAAGGCCCGTCGCCCCGAGATGGTCGGCGGAATCGGCGGCTTCGCCGGACTGTTCGACGCCTCGGCGCTGAAGTCGTACGACCACCCTCTGCTTGCCACGTCGGCTGACGGCGTCGGTACCAAGGTGGCGATCGCGCAGGCGATGGACGTCCACCACACGATCGGGTTCGACCTGGTCGGCATGCTCGTCGACGACCTCGTGGTGTGCGGCGCCGAGCCGCTCTTCCTCACCGACTACATCGCGACGGGTCGGGTGGTTCCGGAGCGGATCGCCGCCATCGTGCAGGGCATCGCGGAGGCCTGTGTGCAGGCCGGCTGCGCCCTGGTCGGCGGCGAGACCGCTGAGCATCCCGGCCTGCTCCAGCCGCACGAGTACGACGTGGCGGGCTCGACGACCGGCGTTGTGGAGGCGGCCGACCTGCTCGGCCCCGGGCGAGTCGAAGCCGGGGACGTCGTCCTGGCGATGCGCTCCAGCGGCCTGCACGCCAACGGGTACTCCCTGGTGCGGCACGTCCTGCTCAACACCGCCGGCTGGGAGCTCGACCGGCACGTCGACGAGCTCGGCCGCGACCTGGGGCCGGAGCTGCTCGAGCCGACCCGGATCTACGCGAAGGCGTGTCTAGACCTGGCCCGCAACACCCGCACGCACGCGATGTCGCACGTGACCGGCGGCGGGCTGGCCGAGAACCTGCAGCGGGTCATGCCCGAGGAGCTCGTCGCGAGCATCGACCGTGGGTCGTGGACGCCGCAGCCGATCTTCGACCTGGTCCGCAGGGTCGGGAACGTCGACCAGGCCGACCTGGAGCGGACCCTGAACTGCGGCGTCGGGATGGTGGCACTGCTGCACCCGGAGGACGTCGACGCGGCCGTGAGCCTGCTGGCCGGCCACGGGGTGGACGCCTGGGTCTGCGGCGAGGTCGCCCCCGCCGACGGTGCTCCTGGCGCGCCGGCACCGGGCTCGGTCACCCTGCGCGGCCAGCACCCCGGCTGGTGAGACGCGTCCGCTGAGCGCGAAATCCGGAGGTTCTTCGGCACCTGATGTGCGGGATCAGCCACCGGGCGGGTACGGTTGTCAGCACGAGAAACCAGTGGAGAGACCGGACGCGCGTCCTGTTCGATCCCCGGCGTCGTACGACGAGCCGCCGTGGGTAGGTCAGGCGTGACTCCGGCCGAGTGTGCGAGGGGGTCGACCCAATGGGGCGCGGCCGTGCGAAAGCCAAGCAGACCAAGGTTGCCCGCGACCTGAAGTACCGCTCTCACGAGACGGACCTCAGTGCGCTGGCCAAGGAGTTGCATGGCGGTGGCGACAACTCTGTCAGCCAGACCGTCGACGACTCCGATGACAGCGACGAGTGGGCGCCGGACTCCTCCGAGTCCCGCTGACCCACGACTGACACTCGTACCCCCGCCCGCGATGCGGGCGTTCCGGTAGAGCTTCAGGCTGTCCGGATGACGGGAGGCCACACCCTCGCGGGTGTGGCCTCCCGTCGTCGGTCTCAGCCGAGCCAGACGCCGCGCAGTCGTCCGACCTCGCGCATCCGGCGCTCAGCGAGCCGGTCCGCGGCGACGGCCGGGGGCACGCCCTCGTCGGTGGCGAGCGCGAACACCTTCTGCGTGGTGTCGAAGATCTTCTCCGCGCGAGCCTTGGCGCGGTCGAACGAGAAGCCCGCGAGCTCGTCGGCGACCTGGATCAGGCCGCCGGCGTTGACCATGTAGTCGGGGGCGTACAGCACGCCGCGGTCCTCGAGCTGCTTCTCGATGCCCTCGTGGGCGAGCTGGTTGTTCGCCGCGCCGCAGACGATCTTGGCGCTCAGCACCTCGACCACCTCGTCGGTGAGCGCGCCACCGAGGGCGCAGGGCGCGTAGACGTCGAGCTCGCTGGCCACCAGTGCGTCCGCATCCGCGACCGCCTGGACCTCGGGGTGCTCCGCCTGGACGCGGGCGACTGCCTCGGCGTTGACGTCGGTCACGATGACGGTCGCGCCGTCCTCGACGAGGTGACGCACCAGGTGGTGGCCGACCTTGCCGACGCCGGCCACGCCGACGGTCCGCCCGTGCAGGGTGGGGGCTCCCCAGGTGGCCTCGGCCGCGGCGCGCATTCCCTGGAAGACGCCGTACGCCGTGAGCACCGACGAGTCGCCGGCGCCACCGTTCGCGACCGTGCGTCCGGTGACGTAGGTGCACTCGCGCGCGACCTGGTCCATGTCCTCGGAGAACGTGCCGACGTCGCAGGCGGTGTAGTAGCGGCCGCCGAGGGACTGGACGAAGCGGCCGTAGGCGCGCAGCAGCTCCTCGGTCTTGATCTTGGTCGGGTCGCCGATGATCACGGCCTTGCCGCCGCCGAGGTCCAGACCAGCCAGCGCGGCCTTGTAGGACATCCCGCGCGAGAGGTTGAGCACGTCCGCGAGGGCGTCCTGCTCCGAGGTGTACGGGTAGAAGCGGGTGCCGCCAAGACCGGGGCCGAGCGCGGTGGAGTGGATGGCGATGATCGCCTTCAGACCGGTCTGCTCGTCGTTGCAGAACACGACCTGCTCGTGTCCCGCGACCTGGGCGAAGACGCCAGGCGACGCGGCAGCGGGCTGCAGGGGGGAGTCGGCCACGGTGGTGACCCTTTCGTTCGGGCCCGCGGGGGTGGTGCGGGCGGAGTCTCGCGACGCCCACGGGGATGGTGCGGGCGTCCCTGTAAGCCTAGGCCCGCGTGGCCCGAGTAGCGACTTGGCGGCCGCGCTCGTCATTCTCCCCACAAGTGCTTAGTGACTCATTTGAGCCATTGTCGTAAGTTTCACCCGGTTCTAGGCTCATGGTGTAACACTGGGGCTGGGGGAGTCTCTCGGGAGACGCTCCGTGCTTCGGGGCAAGCACAAGTGGGGTTTGACACCAAAGTGAGGGAGGCCTGCATGAATACGCGGCCACCGGAGTCTGAGCCGCTGCTCACGCCTGCAGAAGTCGCCGCCATGTTCCGGGTTGACCCGAAGACGGTCACCCGGTGGGCGAAGGCCGGCAAGCTGAGCTCGATTCGGACCTTGGGCGGACATCGCCGTTATCGCGAGTCCGAGGTACGCGACCTGTTGACGGGAATGGTCCCGGAACAGCGTCGTCGCGACGACCAGGCCTGACCTGGTCGAAACATAGCTTTTGGAGTGGGCCTGGGGGGCTGGTTCCAGAGGTTTGACGCAAGTGGTCCCCGGCATCGTCGAGATGCGCGGGGGCCGTTGCATGCCCGCGGGCGTGCCGTCAGCGCAGGCCACGCACGTAGCCCACCATCTGTCGGGCCTCCTGCAGCCGACGTTCCCAGGTGACGCCGGCGAGGATCAGGATCGTGCCGGCGGCGCCGATCAGGGCCCAGCGCGGCACGGCGTCATCGACGTACGGCGCGGCCAGACGCAGCACCAGCAGCGCGCCGGCCGCGGCCCCGAGCGTGACGGGGGCGGCCCAGCGAACTCGGACGCCGCCGAGCACCAGGCCGAAGCAGGCAGCCCCGAGCAGCAGCGAGCGTAGCCCGGTGGGCTCCGCGAGCACCCACAGCAGGCTGGGCAGCAGCCCCAGGACGAGTCCGGGCGACAGGGAGGTCCCGGTGCCCTCGCCGGGGTGCCGGCGCAGGTGGACCAGGCCGACGGCGAGCAGGACGACGGCGGTGGGCAGTGTGTAGGGCTCCGGCTCACGGACGCCGATGTCCCAGAGCCGTACCCAGCTGGCCAGGGCCAGCAGTGCGCCACCTGGCCAGACCAGCAGCCGGCGATCCTCTCGGAGCAACGACAGGGCTGTCACGGCCGCACCCGCGACGGTGAGGTTCACCGCCGCCCAGGTGGCCTGGGTCGGGTCGGAGGCCAGCATCACCCCGGCCAGCGCGAGCGGCAGGGCGGAGGCCGCGGCGCCGACCTCGTACCCGGCCCGAGCCTGGGTCGCGTTGGCGCACGACCACCACTCGGACGGGTAGAGGTGCAGGGTCAGCACGGTGGCGCCCAGCAGCACGAGGCCGACAGCGGCGACCCACGGTTCGGACGCTTCGACCAGGGCGCCCCAGGTCCAGACGCTGCCAGTGAGTGCGGTCGCGACCAGTGCGCCTGCGACCGCGCTGAGGTCGGTCTGGCGGGCCCGCAGATGGACGACGCCGGCCATCAGGAGCAGCGCAGTCAGCGAGACGACGGTCAGCCACTCGTCGTACCAGCCGAGAGCGACGCCTCCTGCCAGCAGGACCGCTGCGACGACGAGCGGGAGGACGGAGGAGGTCCGCAACCACCAGATCAGGAAGCCGGCGGCGGCAACGAGCAGCACCGCGACAACCGTCCAGACCGGGACGGAGTACGACGCCAGCGTGCCCACGCCGGACGCCACCAGCAGCCCGGCGATGACACTGCGGTCGGAGAACGCGGACAGCACCCGTCCGAGGGTGAGCGACGCGTGTCCGAGCACGGCCAGTGTCCCGAGCAGGGCGGCGACGCACAGAGGCAGCAGCCAGGCGGCCGGCATCGACTCCGGAATCGCGCCCACCAGGAGCCCGGAGGTGCTGCCGGCCCAACGTGCGGATGCGGCGTCGATGAGACGTTCGGACGCCACCGCGCTGATGGCCATCGCGAACGCGAGGGTCACGACGCCGGCAACAGACTGGGTGACGACGGCGCTGAGCCCCCACGGGCGGGGCAGCAGCCAGCCGACGCCGCCCGCGGCCACGAGCGCGCCGAGGACCGCCAGCGTGACGCTGGTCGCGCTCTCGTTGAGGGCGGGCAGGATCGCGGCCAGCGTCAGGACGCCGTAGCCGGCGGAGGCAGCCGCGACGCGGAACGGCCGCGGCAGCTCGCGGACGAGCAGGACGGCGCCCGCGAGTGCGGTCGACGCGAGCAGCTGCCAGACCTCGAGCTCGACCCACAGGTCGACGAGCGTGGCGTCGTGGAGGCTGTCGACGGCGTACCCGAACTGCGCCAGCCACCAGAGCCCTGCGACCAGCGCGGAGGCCGCCGCGACGAAGGGGAGCGCGAGCCGGAACGCGCCGTAGGCCGCCGCGCCGGCGACCAGCACAGCGAGTACCAGCGCGGCGGCCTGACCGGGCGCCTCCTGCTGGGCCACGCCCAGCGCCACCAGCGCAACGCCCAGTCCAGTCACCAGCTCGACCCCGGTGAGGCCGCCGATCGGTGAGCGCCTCGCGGCCAGCACGGCGGTCGCGCCGGCGACCGTGATCAGAACGCCGAGCAGGATCAGGAACCACGGGGTGCCGACGTCGCCGAACCAGCCGGCCTCCCGGGCGCCGAAGGCGTCCAGGGTGAGCAGACCGAGCGCGACGAGGCTCAGCGCTTCGGCAGCGCCTCGCAGGTTGCGCCGGGCGACCCAGGCGGCGAGCCCGGCGGTGATGACGGTGAACCCGACGAGGGTGGCGGTGCGTCCGCCGACACCCATCACCGACCAGGTGACGGCGAGGAACACGAGGGCGGCGATCAGCAGGCAGGCGGCCCCGAGTGCGAGCAAGATCTTCGGTACCGAGGCGGCGCTCAGCCCGGCGCGGGGGGCGGGTGGCTCGCCGGCCGGAGCCGGTGCGAGCGGCGACATGGTCGAGGTGGGCGATGGGAACGCCGGCGAGGTCACGGGTTCTGTCGTCGTGCCTGCCCGCAGCGTTGCGAGGAGTGCATCGGCAGCGGAAAGCGTCTGGAAGAGCTGCGCAGCGGTCTGGCCGCGCAGCGGCAACCCGCACGAGGCGCAGGCGGCGGCCCCGGAAACGATGGGCTGGCCACAGTCGGGACAGCGTTCTGGGTCCGCATAGCGAGTCATGACTCAATCAAGCCACACGGGCGGTGCACGCGTGGAGGGTTCTGCGACTCAGGTCAGGTGAGTACGAAGACCTAGGAGCGGCCGGCCGACAGGTCGCCGGCCGCTCCCGTCCGCGCTAGTTCAGCGACATGCGAGGTTCGCCGTTGAGCAGGCCGGTGCCACTGATCGCGCACGCCCCGCCGCGGGGCACGCCGCCGTTGTAGGCCTTCCGCACGCAGGAGCGGGTCGCGAGCTGCGCCCAGTAGTTCGGGTGCAGCGACTCCTGGATGTAGTACGGACTGTTCGAGCAGCAGGTGCTGACGGTGCGGATCTGGTTGATCCACTCGGTCTTGTCGACGGCACCTGCCTGCGTCCAGCTGGTCAGGCCCTTCTCCTCGTACAGGCCGACCGTGCTCTCGCAGAGCCGACGCCCGTTGAACGCCGATGCCAGGTTCAGCGTCTTGCTGTTGCTGATCCCCGCCTGCCCGATCGCACCGGTCACCGCGTTGTTGATCGTCGGGAGCGCTGTTGCGTTCGCCCAGTCCGCGTCGGCGTTCCAGAAGCCGCATCCGCCGGTGCTCTGACGCGTGTAGCCGCTCTGGGAGTACCGGAAGCCGCTGGCGTTCGGGATCGGGGACGGGTAGTTCTGCACGAGCATCGTCCACGCGGTGTCGGCGTAGCCGGCGTTGCGCATGGCGGTGCGGATGTTCTGGTACGCCGTCGCGATGCGTGCGCGAACCGTGGTGACGTTGCTCGAGGTGAAGTTCGACGTGACGCTGCTGTCGTCGTTGCAGTAGTCCGGCCACCACGACGGTGAGGTCAGGAAGTTGGACACGCACGTCTGCACGATCGAGCCGAAGTTGAAGTCGTTGCCACCGATCGACACGACGACCATCTTCACGTTGTTGGTCGTAGCGAAGTCCTGGAGCATCTTCGCCTGCCCGTGCTTGCCGGCGCCGCCGTTGTAGAAGTCGAGGCCCGGCTTGAACCGGCCGTTGCTGTCGGTGAACGTCGAGGTCTGTGCGCCGGAGCAGGCAAGGTTGAGGCCATTCACTCCGCCGGCGACGTACGCCTCGGCGGACTTGCTGCGGTGGCACCGGTCGATGGTCTCGGCCGTGCCGGACGAGTTGTCGAAGTACGCCGTGGGGCCGAGGGCGTCGGCGTACGACGAGGAGGTGTTGGAGGAACCGGCCCAACGGCCGGCTTCGCCGGAGATGTAGGAGTCGCCGACGGTCACCACCCAGGGTGTGCCGGAGCCGGGACCGTCCGCCTGGGCGGGAGCCGAGACGACGGTGAGGCCGGTGAGGCTGAGGGCTAGCGCGGTGAGAGCCCCGAGCGGGGCGAGACGGGCACGACGTGGACGGCGGAGCTGGGGCATCACTGTCTCCTCTGACAGCTCGGCCCCCCGGCAGTCGCGAGTAGGAACGTAGCGGTCGGCAATGCTGCTTGGGAAGAGCGAGCCTGGCCGAGATCAGCTCCGCAGGTGGTGGGTCAGGACTGAAGCCAGGCTGGCGTCGACGGTTCTTGTCCGCTGAGCAGGAATCAGCCCGTGACCCGACGGGTGCTGCCGTCGGCGAGGGTCACGGTGTACGTCCACGCTCCCATCACATCTGGGCTCTCGCTGCTGGGCCGGTCCGATGGCCACCAGGCGGCGAAGCGCCCCTGTACAACGGAGGCCTCGACGTCGGTCCCCACGGGGGTGTGCACGGTGACACCGGTGACGTCGCTACCCACGTAGCCCTGGACCGAGCTGAACCACCCCTCGTCGTTGCTGAAGGGCCAGAGCCCCGGGGTGGGCACACTGCCCGCGACGCTTTCGGTTTCGACGATGCGGTCCCGGGCCAGGGTCGGGGCCTGGACGGGGTTCGTGGCGTAGCCCCCGAAGAACCCCTCCTGCTTGTGGTCCGCGGGGTCTTGAAGCCCGACGAGGTCGTCCGGCATCAGGCAGGACGCTTCTGCCTCGGGGCCGGCGATGAGAATGTAGGTCCATCCGCCACGTCGCTCTGCGATCACGACTCGCTCGCCCTGTTCGGGCACCTCGAGGACGGCGCGACACGTGGCGGCGGCCTCACTCGCGGCCGGGGCCGCCAGTGGTTCGGGCGTAGGCGTCCACGACGCGAAAGCGGAGCCGCCGCCGAGCAGCAGTGCGGGGACGGCGGCAGCGGCGGCGCCGACCAGACCCACCGACACGAGCAGTCGCCTCCGGCGCCGTCGCGGCCGATCGGACTCTGGGACGTGCCCCTGGCTGGGGGTGGCAAGGATGCGACCGAACGTCGCGTCGGCACGTTCGAGGTCCTCATCGGTCAGGTCGGTGGTCGATGCTGGGTCGAGGTCGCGCAGGGCCGCGGCGGTCATGGTGGCGAAAGTGTGCTTGTTCATCGAGGGCTCCTTTCGGAAGCAAGGCGACCGGGCAGGCGGTCAACGGCGACGGAGGAGTCGATGTGGCGCCGCAGGGCGCCTCTGGCACGTGACAACCGCAGGCGGAAGGCGGTGGACGAGATGCCCAGCACCGTGGCCGCTTCGGGGGCGGTGAGCCCGTCGAGGACGGAGAGCGCGATCGCCTCTTGGTGCAACGCGCTCAGGAGCGGCCAGGCTGCAGCGATGTCGACTCGGTGGGCGACCAGGTCAGGGTGCTGGCCGGTATCGGTGGGACAGAGCCGCACGTCGGCCAGACGGACCGCAACGGCGTCGTGCCGGTCGTCGCGACGCCGGGTGTTCTGGAGGGTGTTGCGTGCCACGCCGAACAGCCAGGCGCGCGCCGACGAGAGGTCGGTGGGGACCTCGTCGAGACGACGCCACGCGACGAGCATGACGTCCCCGACCACGTCATCGGCATGGGTCGGATGGATGCGCCTGCGTACGAAGCGGAGCAGGTCGACGTACGCCGCGTCGTAGATCTCCTGGAAGCGCTGAACGCGCTCCTGCGGCGACGATGTGGTGGAGTCCATACCTGCTCCTGTCCGAGAACGCACAAGTGTGTCGCATCGAATCGAGAGTTTCGTGCAGGTGCGTGCCGCGCTCGATGACAAACGGGCGGGCGTGTCCTCGATGCAGGCAGCCGAAACGCGCTCAGACGAAGCGCGCGGCTACCACGGTGACGTCGTCGTGCATGGCGTCGTCGGCGAGGGCGGCCAGGTTCGCCACCAGCTCCTCGAGCGGCCGCTCGCGCTGCTCGGTCGCGGTGAGGATGAGCTTCTCCATCCCGATGTCGAGGTCGTAGTCGCGAGACTCCACCACGCCGTCGGTGACGAGGATGACGAGAGCCCCGCGTTCGAGTCGCGTCGTGGCTACGTCGCGCTCGAGTCCTTCCACGACGCCGAGCGGCGCACCGGAACCTCCGCCGAGCGTCTCGGTGCGACCGTCTGGGTGCACGACGATGACGGGGACGTGTCCGGCGTTGCACAGGGAGAGCGTGCCGTCGGCCGGATCGATGAGGACGGCGGTCGCCGTCACGAACTGGTCCGGCGCGTCCCGTGCCGTCATGTCATCGGCTGCCGTGAGCACGGCCTGCGGCAGCGGATCGACCGTCAGCAGGCCGCGGATGCCCGCGCGCACGCGGATCATCGTGGTCGCGGCGCGGACGCCCCGGCCCATCACGTCGCCGACCACCAGGGCGAGCGAACCGTCGGCGGTGCTGACGGCGTCGTACCAGTCACCGCCCACGTGCTCCAGCGCATCGCCCCCGGGGGCGTAGTGCACGGCGAGCTCGAAGCGTTCCAGCTGGGGAAGTGGGCTGGCAGCGAGGCTTGCCTGGAGCTGCTCGGCGATGTCGGACGTGCGCTCGAGCAGCTCCGCGCGCTGGGCTGAGATGGCGCACTGGGAGGCCAACGTGTCCAGGAGCTGGATGTCCTCGCGGGACAGGCTGCTCTCGGCGTCGGCGATGAAGACGTCGCTGCGCGAGATCCCGCTCAACGACTCGGGGACGACCAGCTGGACGTGGCAACCGATGATGTCGCGGACTCGCTTCAGGCTGCCCGCCAGGACGGTGGCGACCTGGGTCGGTGTCCACGCCTGGGCGAAGTCGGCGGTGACCTCCTGCAGCAGCAGTGCACGTGCCTGCGCGTCGGCCTCGCGCTCCTGCACCGTCACCCGCTCGGTGATGTCGCGGACGCAGCCGATCGTGCCAGTGGCGATGCCGCGGTCGTCGGTGGTGACCTTGCCGTGTGCCTCGACCCAGCGAACCGTGCCGTCGGGCCACACGCAGCGGTTGCGCAGGACGTACGACGAGCGCTTGTCCATCGCCTCCTGGACTGTCGCCATCACGGTCTCGACGTCGTCGGGGTGGATGAGTGCGGCCCAGCCCTCGAACGTGCCGTCGAAGCCGCCCGGCGGCAGGCCGAAGATCGCCTCGAGCTTCTCGTCCCACACGTTCGAGCCGTCCAGCATGTTCCAGTGCCAGCTCCCGAGCTGCGCCGCTTCGTGCGCGAGCCGAAGGCGTTGCTCGCTCGCGGCCGCGACTGCTTCAGCCGCGCGGATCTCGGTCATGTCGTCCGCGACGATGACGGACCCGACGATGCTGTGGTCGTCGCGGATCGGCGTCGCTGACACGTCCGCGAGGAAGGTGTTGCCGTCAGCCCGGCGAACGGTGAGGTCGCCGCGCCAGCTCTCGCCGGAGAGCACGGTCGTGACCATGGCCTCGCCCTGCTTCGGATCGTCCTTGGATATCAGCAGGTGACCGGCGTCCCGGCCGAGCAGCTCCTCGGTCTCGGCGCCGAAGGCCGCAGCCGCCGCTTCGTTGGCGAACACGATCGTGCCCTCGGCGTCGGTCGCCAAGACGGAGAGCCGAATGGCGTGCAGGACGTGCAGCTCGTGGATGTACCGCTGCACCGCAGACCTCCCGACCCCCGGGCGCGGGGTGTCCGCGCGTGGCTTCAATTCTGCACCTACGAGTCTTGGCCGACACCAGATTCATACGGGCTGGCCCGATATGACTACCGGAGCTGGTATAGCCCTCTCCCCGGGAATATCCGAACAGCGTCGTCCGCCCCCTGTCAAAAGGCGGGAAATAGTCGGAGAATGGTGCCGCACGCGGGGGTGAGGGAGAAGCGTGATGAATGATTCCTGGGGGTCAGCAGGGTCTGTGCAGCAACGGTTCAGCCACGAGGCCGCTTTCTACGGCGGGCCCGACGATCTTGCGCGCGCCGTGGTGCCGTTCATCCGTGAGGGTGTTGCTCGACACGAGCCCGTGCTGATCGCCATGGTTCCGGAGCGGTTGGAGATCCTCGAGCGCGAACTCGGCGTGGACGCCTTCCAGGTCGACTTCGTGGACATGTCCGAGCTGGGCGCGAACCCGGCGTGCATCATCCCCGAGTGGCGGCGGTTCCTTTCGGACACGCAGTCGGTCGGCCCCGTACGCGGCGTCGGCGAACCAATCTGGTCCGGGCGCCGCGATGTCGAACTGCAGGAAGCCGCCCTCCACGAGAGCCTGCTCAACCTGGCCTTCGACGACGGCCCGGGCTGGCGCCTGATGTGCCCCTACGACGTCACGGCGCTTCCGCGGCACGTCGTGCAGGAGGCGCAACGCAACCACCCCGTCGTCCACGACGAGGCCGGAGACCCCGTGGCGTACGCCGGCCACGACCACGCGCAGAGCCTCTTCACCTCGCCGCTGCTGCCCCCGCCGGCGGATGCCCGGTCGCGCCGGTTCGCCGCCCACGACATCGTGCTCGTGCGCGCACTCGTGCAGCAGCTGGGCCGAACCGCCGGTCTGAGCGAGGAGCGCACGGACGACCTGATGCTCGCCGCGCACGAGCTCGCGACCAACTCTGTGCTGCACGGCGGTGGCCGCGGCGAGCTGACCGTGTGGGACGAGCCCGGTGCCCTCGTCGTCGAGATTCGCGACGCCGGCGTCATCGACGACCCGCTCGTCGGGCGCGGCTTGCTCGACCTCACCTCCGAGTCGGGCCGGGGGATCTGGATGGCCAACCAGCTGTGCGAGCTGGTCCAGGTGCGTTCGGGCCCGAGAGGCACCCAGGTGCGGTTGTGGGCCTGGCTCTGAGCTGACCGCCGGGCCGTTCCGTTTTCGCCGCTATCGCCGGGCGCGCAGCCGCCTCGACTGCCACAGGATCCGTGCCAGCATCGTCAGCGCGATCAGGATCGCCGTCACGAAGACCACCATCGCGATCCGGTTCTCGGCCGTCGGCCCATCGGCGCCAGACCTGGCCAGGAACGCAGACGCCATGATCATCGCCGCGAGCACCAGGCCGGCCGCGATCACGTTGGCCAGCTTGTGCAGCCCCTGCAGGAACTCGTCCTCGTCGAACGCCTTGATGCGAAGCTCGAACTGCCCCTCGCCGATCGCATCGAACGCACGGTTGACCCGGCCGGGCAGCGACTCGGCGAACTCCTTCGCCTCCAGCATCGACGACAAGAGCGCGGCGGGTGAGCTGTGCATCGACGTCTTCATCAACTTGGTGACGTGGCGGCGCAGTGCCTCGATGGGCTCGAAGCCCGGATCCAGAACGGTCGCGACCTGGTCGAGGTTCAGGATCGCCTTGCCGAGCATGGTCAGCTCGGGATCCATGCGCAGCCCGTGCTCACCTGCCTCGCGAATCAGCTGGAGGAGCAGGGCACCCAGGTCGAGGTCGGCCAGGGACGCCTCGGCGGTGCGGCTCACGACGCGCGCCACCGCACGCTCGAACCGGACCCCGTCGTACTCGGGCAGCTCCTCGCCCAGGGTGCGCGCGACCCGGACCACTTCGTCGGGGCGCGAGTCGGCGATCGCGAGCAGGAGCTTGAGCAGCTTCTCCTGGTGGGCAGGCGCGACCCGCGCGACCATGCCGATGTCCAGGAGCACGATCCGGCCGTCGTCGGTGACGAGGACGTTGCCCGGGTGCGGGTCCGCGTGGAAGACGCCGTCGACCAGCACCTGCCGGATGTAGGCGCCGAACAGCTCGTCGGCGAGCTCGGCGCCGTCGAGCTCGAGCTGGCCGAGAGGACCGATGTCGGTGACCTTGCGACCGGGCACGAACTCCATCGTCAGCACCCGGCCGGTGGTGAAGTCGGCGTACGGCTTGGGCACCACGATCCGCTCATGGCTCTCGAGCATCGTGCCGATGGTGGTGAGGTTCTCTGCTTCGCGGCGGTAGTCGAGCTCGTCGATCAGGGACCGCCGGAACTCCTCCAGCAAGTCGGCGATCGCGAAGCGCTGGCCGAAGTCGGTGTGCGCGTCGACGAGCGAGGCGATCTCGCGCAGCACCTCCATGTCCTCGACGATCTGCTCACGGATGTCGGGGCGCTGCACCTTGACGACGACCTCGCGGCCGTCGCGCAGGGTCGCCCGGTGGACCTGCCCGAGTGAGGCGGCGGCGAGGGGGGTGGTGTCGAACGTCGGGAACATCGTCGACAGTCGGACGCCGAGCTCGGAGGTGACGACGCGCTCGACCTCCTCGAACGGGAACGGCGCGACGTCGTCCTGCAGTCGGGAGAGAGCCTCGACGTACGCCGGGCTGATCAGGTCGACGCGGGTGGAGAGCATCTGACCGAGCTTGATGTAGGTGGGACCCATCGACTCGAGGTCGTCCGCCAGGCTGGCCGCCGCTTCCGGGTCGCCGCCGTCGAGCTCGTCGTCCGAGAACCCCGCATCGAACCCGGCGGACCTGATCAGGTCGCCTCGGCCGTGCTTGATCAGCAGTCCGGCGATGGCGCGGTACTGCGGCGGAGTGCCGCACCTTGAACCTGGGGGACATCGAGTTGCTCCTCGCTGATCTGGTGGCTGGCCTGCTGTGCAGCATCGTGCGCCGCCTCTTGGTCTTGCCCGACGCTACGGGGTGTGGGCTCCGACACCCCCGGCGCCCGCCGGTCGCGCGGGGGGCGCCGGCCGGGCGTGAAGCCGGCCACAGCCGCACCTCCTTATGCCCTCTAGACCGATTTGTCAGTCCCCAGGTCTCGTTTCTACCGTCTTCAGATGCTTTTCGAGACTTGGAACCGATCCTCGTTCGCCAAACGTGCCCCGAAACTTCGGATGCTCGGCGGGTTGGCTGCGGCGATGGTCGTGCTGCTGTCCGTCTCCATGCTCCCCGCCTCAGCCAACACCGCCGCGGTTCGCCGGGCCGTTTCCACCGACCTGACGGTCGCGTCGTTCAACGTGCTCGGCAGCAGCCACACCCGCGGCGACGCGCGGTTCGCCTCAGGTGTTCGGCGTACGGACGGCGTGGTCGAGCTGATGCGCCGGCATGACGTCGAGGTCGTCGGGTTCCAGGAGATGCAGGCCGACCAGCTCCGCACGTTTCTCGACCAGACCTCAGGCCAGTACGACGTCTACCCGGGGTTCACGATGCGACGACTCGACACCGAGAACTCGCTCGCGTGGGACCGCACCGCGTGGGAGGCGGTCAAGCGCCGGACCGTCGACATCCCCTACTTCAACGGCAACCTGCGGCCGATGCCGGTGGTGAAGCTGCGCAACCTCGCGACCGGGATGACGGCGTGGTTCGTCAACGTGCACAACCCGGCGACGAACCGGAAGCACCCCGGCCAGGACGGCTGGCGCCGGAAGGCGATCCGCAAGGAGGTTGCGCTGATGCGCAGGCTCAGCGAGACCGGGATCCCGGTGTTCCTCACGGGCGACATGAACGAGCGTGAGAAGGCGTTCTGCCCGATCACGGGTGGCGCGCCGATGAAGGCGGCTCGCGGCGGGAGCCACGAGAACGGCGTCTGCCGCGCCGAGAACCCGAGGTCGGTGGACTGGATCTTCGGTCACCGCAAGGTCGGCTTCAGCGACTACGTCGAGGACCGGAGCCGGTTGGTGCGTCGTACGAGCGACCACTCGATGATCGTCACCGAGGCGCACCTCGACCCGTTGGCCTACCCGGACGCGACCGCTCTGCGCTGATCGGTCAGGCGTCGAGGCTGCTGAGCAGCTCGCGCATCCGCTCGATCTCGGCCGACTGCGAGGCGCTCACGTCGGCGGCCAGCTCGCTGACCTGTTGGTCGGTGCCCTCCTGCGCAGCGCGCGACGCCATCGTGAGCGCGCCGCGGTGGTGGGCGATCATGCCGCGGAGGAAGAGTCGGTCGAACCTGGTGCCGCGAGCATCGGCGAGCTTCGACATCTGCTCCGGTGTCAGCATGCCGGTCATCGCGTCGTGGCCGTGCTGGCTGTGGTCGAACTTCGCTGCGTCGTCGCCGTGTCGCGGGACCTCGAGGCCGCGCTGGTCGAGCCAGGCGGCCATGGTCATGATCTCGGGTCCCTGAGCCGCCTCGATCCGGCTGGCCAAGGAGCGCACTGCCTTGTTGTCCGCACGTGCCTCGGCCAGCCGTGACATCTCCAGGGCCTGGTCGTGGTGCGGGATCATCATCTGCATGAAGGCGATGTCGGTGTGGTTCCAGGACGGAGCCTCGGGGACGTCGTCCGGGCCGATGGTCGAGGCGGCCTCGCCGGGTTTCCCGGGCTGAACGATCGTCACGTCGTCGCCGTGCCGGCCGGCGTGGGCGCCCTCTCCGGTCCCGCTGCATCCAGCGAGCAGGACGGTCGCTGCGGCCGTGGCCGCCCCTGCCGCGGTCAGCCGAGATGCGACCCGGTGAGTGGTTCGGGTTTTGCGCATTTGTGTACCTTCCGAGACCTGCAACGCAGAGACCTTTACTTCGTCGTCGCGGAAACGGTACGACAAGGCTGACGAAATGCGACATCTCGCATCGCACCGACGAAAGGTCCCGCATGCAGCCACGCACGCGTGCCACCGCCAACCAGCGCTCCACCCGAGCACGCGCGGTGATGGCAGCAGTTATCGCCCTTGGACTGGCTGCGACCGCAGCCCCCGTGGGCGCCCACGAGGGGGACGGGGCGCCTTCCCCTGACAAGGACCGCTGCGCCCCGGGGCTCGAGCGCCAGCTCGATCGCGCCGGCGACAACTTCGCCCTCGCCTGCCAGCCCGGCCAGGACATGGCCCGGCTCGACGACACCGGTGCAGACCTGGCCCCGGGTGAGACGGCAAGCAGCGCCAACATGACCCTGCTGGCCAACATTCCGAAGCAGGGGGCCTTCGCGAGCGAGACGTCGTACAACAGCGACCTTGCCTTCAAGGGCGACTACGCGTTCGCCGGCAACTACAACGGCTTCACGGTCTACAACGTGAAGAAGGCGCACAAGCCCGAGGTCGTCACCCAGGTCGTCTGCCCGGGCGCGCAGAACGATGTCTCGGTGTGGGGCGACCTGCTGGTGCTCAGCGTGGACTCGAGCCGCAACGACAACTCGTGCAACAGCGTTTCGCAGTCGGCGTCGATCCCGACCTCGTGGGAGGGCATTCGGGTCTTCGACATCAGCAACCCGGCCGCCCCCGAGTACGTCGCTGCTGTCGAGACCGACTGCGGGTCGCACACGCACACACTCGCGCCGACCAAGTCGGGCGAGGACCTCTACGTCTACGTCTCGTCGTACAGCCCGAACATCGCCTTCCCGGACTGCCAGCCGCCGCACGACAAGATCAGCGTCGTGAAGGTGCCGGTCGCGGCTCCGCAGGACGCAGCAGTCGTCGCGACGCCGGTGCTCTTCCCGGACGGCGGCAACCCGGGCGGCAACGGCTC
This sequence comes from uncultured Actinomycetota bacterium, assembly GCA_963768905.1. GTDB lineage: Bacteria > Actinomycetota > Actinomycetes > Propionibacteriales > Nocardioidaceae > Nocardioides_B. The sequence continues at coordinate 1,446,574 of CAVYJQ010000005.1, forward strand.
GGGCACGACCAGCGGGTGCCACGACATCACCGCGTACCCGAGCAAGGACCTCGCGGCCGGTGCGTGCATGGGTGACGGCGTCCTGCTCGACATCTCCGACCGGGAGAACCCGGTCGTCACCGAGCAGGTCCGGGACACGCAGAACTTCGCGTTCTGGCACTCGGCGACGTTCAACAACGACGGCACCAAGGTCGTCTACACCGACGAGCTCGGTGGTGGCGGCGGCGCGACCTGCAACCCGACCGTCGGGCCGACCAAGGGCGCCAACGGCATCTACGACATCGTCGACGGCGAGCTCGTCTTCAAGAGCTACTACAAGATGCCCCGGACCCAGTCGAACACCGAGAACTGCGTGGCCCACAACGGCTCGCTGATCCCGGTCAAGGGTCGCGACATCATGGTGCAGGCGTGGTACCAGGGCGGTGTCTCGGTCTTCGACTTCACCGACTCCGCCAACCCGCGCGAGATCGGTTGGTTCGACCGTGGTCCGCTCTCCGCCGAGAAGCTCGTCCTCGGTGGCTCGTGGTCGGCGTACTGGTACAACGGCCACATCTACTCGAACGACATCCAGCAGGGCTTCGATGTGTTCGAGCTGCGCGACCCGCTGGTGGCCGACGCTCAGCGGGTGCGGATGGACGTGTTCAACCCGCAGTCGCAGCCTTCCTACAACGGCTGAGCGCTCCTCGGCTCACCGCCTGAACTCGTGGACCCCCGGCTGGGCGGCCGGGGGTCCACGTGCTTTCGTCAGCCTGCCGGCACGGGCGCGGCCGGCCCGGGCTCGAAGCTGGCCAGCAGCTCCTCGAGTGCGCGCTGGTCGGGGCCGACGAACGGCTCGGCCGCCGGGGCAGCCGTGAGCATGTCCATCAGCTCGGCTGTCCGGCTCCTGGTCGCGGGTGGCAGGTGCGAGCTCAGGATCAGGTCTGGATCCATGGCCCGGAGCGGCTCGACCGTCGCCTGGTAACGGGTCGTGTCGGTCGTGTGGACCCACGGGCTGTCGATCGCGGCCCAGAGCAGCTGCCCGGAGCGGAGGTCGTCCGCGGGTACGTCGCTCACGTCACTGCAGCCGGCCAGTTCGGAGGTGTGCAGCGGTGCGCCGAAGCAGTCGGATGCCACCAATGTGCGGGAGCGGTCGTCGAAGAAGCCGACGGTCGCCGGGCTGTCGAAGAGCGGTGGGCGCACCGCGGTGATCGTGCGGTCGCCGAGGCTCATGCTCTGCCCCGGGTTCAGCAGGTAGACCCGGTCGAGCGGGAGAGGTCGCTCGGTCGACATGATCCCGACGCCGAGGAAGGTTGTGATGACGCGCGCCTGGGGGGCGGCCTCGAGCAGCTCGAAGAGCCCGCCGGTGTGGTCGCGATCCGGGTGGGTCAGCCAGATCCACCGGACGTCCTCAGGGTCGACGACCGAGCCGAGGGCGTCCATGAAGCCGGTGTCCGGGGTGCTCAGGCCGGTATCGACGACCAGGGGCTGCTCGGCATGGATGACGAACGCGTTCACAGGCAGGAAGCCAAGACCTGGTACCTCGGCCTGGTCGTTCAGGACGCTCACGTCGCGCCCTAGGCGGTGGATCTGCATCGCTCCTCCAGAAGGGTGGCACCCGACCGAACCGTGATTTCGGTGTACGGTGGTGTTTCGCGAAACATTCCTCCGGAGAAGGATCGGTGTCAAGGGTTGTCTGAACAGCCGGGGTCCGAGGGTGGTCGCACGTACCGCATGACGAAACGCGCCGAGCAGGTCGACGAGACCCGCCTGCGCATCGTCGAGGCCACGGTCGAGCTGCACGGCACCGTGGGGCCTGCGGCGACGAGCATCGCGGCCATCGCGGAACGAGCGGGCGTCACCCGGCTGACGGTCTACCGGCACTTCGAGGACGATGACGCGCTGTTCGCGGCCTGTTCCGCCCACTGGCTCGCCCAGCAGGTGCCCCCTGACCCCGACGCCTGGGCGCGGGAGCCGGACGCGGCAACACGCCTCAGCGTGGGGCTGGCCGACCTGTACCGCTTCTTCCGCGACGGCGAGGCGATGCTGACGAACGTGCACCGGGAGCGGCACACGCTGCCGAAGGCGATCAGGCGCGGGCTCGACGCGGAGGAGCAGTTGTACGTCGAGGTGCTCGCCGAGCCCCTGGGCGGTATCGGCTCGCCCCGATTGGGCGCCGTACTCGCTCATGCCGTCTCGTTCTGGACCTGGCGGTCGCTGTGCCGTGACGGCGCACTCCCGGAGCCCGAGGCGGTCGAGCTGATGGCGTCGATGGCGCTGGCGAACGCGCCGGAGGCCGCGACCCGGGCGAGCACCGGCTGAGCGGTTCGCCCGGAGTCACGGCCTCCGGTGGTGAGTGGGGGCGCCCCGCGTAGGCGACGCCCCCACGTTGTTACTTGGTGTCGACTGCCGTCAGCGTGACGCTGGCGGCGACGCCGGCGTAGTTGTTGGTGACGACGTACGCCGTGCCGCTGGGCAGGGCGCCGGACTCGTTCACCGCGGCGGTTGCGACGCTGCCGATCAGCGCGCAATCGTCGTTGAAGAAGTACAGGTCGAGGTCGACCGCCGTCGGGCCACCGACCACCGAGACCTTGTGGGCCCCGTCGCCGAAGTCCTCGGGCAGCTTGGTGACGTGACCGTCGGTGTCCTGCGACGCCGGCGGGAACTGGCAGAACGTCGCCAGCTCGGTGCCGACGATGCCGCCGGCGGCCTCGTTGCCACCCGGGTTGGTGCCCAGGATCGTGAACGACTCGACGAAGTCCGGGTCGAGCGGCTTCGGCGGGATCGGGTTGACCGGCCCGGACGTCGTGCCGAAGACCTGGACGTCACCGAACTGCGCGTTCACCTTGGTGTCGCCGAGCGCCTCGTCGGCGAACACCCGGATGTACGACGCGTCGACGGGGGTCGCCAGCGTGAACGTCTTGTAGTGCACGTCGCCCACGGTCGGACGCGGGATGTCGTAGCCGAAGGCGTTCTCGCCGATCGGCTGCGTCTTCCAGTTGATGCCGTCCTTCGACGTCTGGATGGTGAAGGACTTCACGGCCTCGAACCGCGAGGTAGTGAAGGCGCTGACCTGGAGCGACTTGATCGTGGTCGGCTTGGCCAGCTTGACGACGGCGTTGCCGGTGCCCACCGCGGTCTTCCAGCGGGTCTGCTCGGTGTCGTCGATGAGCGACTTCGCACCCTTGGACGACGAGCTGACGATCTCGGCGCCGTTGGCGATCGACGCCAGGTTCGGCGACAGTTTGATCTTCTTCGTCACAGACGCGCCCTCGGCGAGCGTGAAGCTCTCGAAGGTCTGGGCGCCGAAGCCGCGTGCCTGGATGGTCAGCGGGTAGCTGCCGGCCACGGCGGTGGTGGTGATGGCGCCCTTGCTGTCGGTGACACCGATCGGGGTGACGCCGGCCTCGAGGGTTCCGAAGATCACGTTCGCGTCGGCGAGCGGCTTGCCCGTCGTCGCGTTGGTGAGCTTGACCGTCACGGTGCCGTTGCGCTCCGGGTTCTGGTGCGTGAACGACGGGGTCGGGTCGATGTCGTTGGCGCCAGTCGGGTCCTGCTCGCTGATCTCGTTCGCCGCACCGGTGCCCATGCCGCGACGGGCGAGGGCGCCGTACACGGTGTCCTGCACGACGTCGAAGTCCGCACGACGGTGGTAGCGCAGGTCGAGCGCCTTCATGATCGCGTTGCGCATGTCGAGCATGCTCGGGTCGTTGGGGGCCAGCGGCATCGCGTCGGTGACGATGAACGCCGAGATCTCAGAGGCCTTCTGCTCACCGAGCTTGGCGACGAGGTCCTGGCGCAGGTCCCAGAGGGCTGCGGTCCAGATCTCGCCGTCGGAGTGCACCTCGGGGCCGCCGAGGTCGTAGCCGATGTCGCCGAAGTTGGCCTCGGTGTCGTCGTACGCCCAGTTCCGGATGCCGCGCTCGGCGTTGCCGGTGACGTACGTGCCGACGACCGAGTCGTCCTGGAAGTCGTTGGCGTTCAGGTGGTTCAGGGCGTACCAGTCGCCCCAGCCCTCACCCATCGAGCCGGACTGGGCGCCGCCCAGGGCACCGTCCTCGGTGCCGACGTACCGGTTCGAGAGACCGTGAGCGTACTCGTGCTCGATGACGCCGGCGTCGAACGAGCCGTCGCGGCAGGGGCCCTCGAACGCGTCGTTGATCGGCTCCCACAGGAACATGCCGCTCCACGGCGCGATGCCGTCGGGCAGCGTGAGCATGTAGGCGTTGTCGCGACCGGTGTACGTCGGTGCGCCACCGCTGATCGCGCCGGCCTGCACGAGACCCATGATCGGGTCGCCACCGTCGAGCTGGAAGTTGCCGGCGCTCTCGGTGAACCCGTACGAGTAGAACTCGTCGTGGATCCGGTTGTGCTGGTAGAAGAGGTTGGTCGACGAGGCGTCGGAGTCCTGTGCGTAGGACGGCGGAACCGCCTGGCACTCCGAGGTCTCCCAGGCGTTCGGGAAACCGAAGTTGAACTGGCCGGTCGGCGCGACGGTGCGGTTCGCCTGGTCAAGCGGGGCGATGAAGTTCGACCAGTTCTTGAAGGTGTCGGCGTTGTTGCCGAATGTCGTGACGCCGATGCCGGTCAGCCCGGTCGGGTCGATGTAGCCACCGGGCGACTCCGGCGTCGGGCCGAAGCTCTCCTTGACGGCCTTGCCACCCTTGGGGGCGCCGGGGTAGTTCGGGTAGATGATGCCCTCGGCCTCGTGCTGCACGAGCGACGACTTGTAGAGCACCGCACCGGTGGTGGCGTCGACGAGTACGTCATACGCCTCGTCGAGCTGCTTGACCAGCAGCACCCGGTACGCCGCGCGCACGCCGTCGCTGGTCGGGAAGACGGCCTTCTGCACGTAGGACTTCGACGCGAGGCCGGTGGTGAAGGAGTCGAAGCCGGCCACGGAGCCGGCCGCCTTCGGGGTGACCGACGGCGCGCCCAGGGTCGCGGCGACGCTGGTGAGAGCGGCTGACGGCGTGAGGGCGAACCCGCCGAGCAGGTTGGTCTTCGGGGCGATGGCTCCCGTGAAGGAGAGGATGCGCCCTTCGCCGTCGACGGCCATGCCCATGGACCCGCCACGGAAGGCGGAGACGCCGCCGACGCGCTGGGTGAGGTTGACGATGGTGACGTCGATCCCGGTCAGCTTGTGGTCACGCGTGACCTCGAGGGCGGAGACGTCTGCCGCCGCCAGTCCGAACGCGGCGCGGTTGTCCGCGACGAACGCGCGAGCGGCGTCCACGGCGGAACCGGTATGCGGCGCGCTCAGGGCCTCGCCAGCGCCGGGGTAGATCGTCCGCGGCGTGCCGAAGCGGTTGTCCCAGGTGACCTTGGCGCTCGTGCCGGCCACCAGAGCCCTGACGGCGTCGAGCTGAAGCTGGCTGGGCTTGACCAGGGGGTTGCCCAGCCGGACGTCGGTGACGCCGGCGTCGGTGCTGCTTGTGCTGGCGAGCGGGTGCTCTGAGATAGCGCTCGCGGAGGGGATCAACCCACCCGCGGCAAGGGTTGCTGCGGCTGTGGCGAGGATTCCCGCCGTGGCCACGGAACGTCGGAGACGCATGAAAGCCCTTTCGTTGGAGCCCGGTCCGCCAGGTTTGGGCGGGTTATCGGAACCAACGAGTCGCGTAGTGAAGGGTCACGTGACGGCGGGTCACGATCCGGCAACGGCCTCACGAATGAGGTTTAGGGCGGCGCGAGCTCGCTTCGCCCGGCCGGGCTATGGACTCGTGTCGACCCCGAGAGCACGCTGAAGCTGGCTGGGCAGGGTGCCCTCGCGCCGGCCGTAAGTTTGGGGGTTTCGGATGTCTCGGGTGAGAACGACCAGCGCGTTCGTCTCGCCGCTGCTGATCGCGGTGCTGTGGCCGGCTGCGGCATCTTCGGTCGTGGTCGACCAAGGGGTGATCGAGGAGACGATCGCCGGCACGGAAGCAGCGTTCTGTGGCGTCGAAGACTTGACTGTGACCCACGAGGGAACGTTGTCTCTGCGCTATCGGGCCGTCCCGCATGGCAAGGACGGACCGGCCTACTACGTAAGCAATGGCCACGTGCAGGAGACCATCACTGCCGCGGGCGGCAAGTACGTCACGGTCGAGGATCGGGTGACCGAGAAGGATCAGGTCGTCACCGAGAATCCAGACGGGACCCTCACGATCCTGATCCTCGCCACGGGCAGCTCGAAGGTCCGGGACATGGCGGGGCGGCTGATCGCAGCCAATCCGGGCCAGGTCCGTTTCGAGATGTTTCTGGATGCCAACGGCGAAGAGTTCCTGGACCGCGTGATCGTCAAGGAGTCGACGGGCCGAACCGACGACTTCTGCGCGGCCGTCGTCCCGGCACTCACCTGAGCGCGGTCAGGCTCCTGGAGTGGCGTGGCTGCCGAGCACCTCGGTCGCGGGCCGGAGCCCCGTGACGATCTCTTCGGCGAGTACGGACAGCTTGAGGTTCTGACTGCGCGCGAAGCTCCGCAGGGTCGCGAACGCCTCATCCATGTTCAGCTGTCCATGCGCGGCCATCACACCCTTCGCCTGCTCGATCAGGACGCGGGTGCTGAGCGCGGACTGCAGCTGCTCCGCCAGGAGGGACGCCCGGTGGATCGATCGTTGCTGGAGGATGCCGATGGTTGCGACGTCGGCCAGTGCCTGCGCGATCGGACGTTCCTCCTGCGACAGTGCGGGCGACTCTCGGCTGAACAGGTTGAGCCCTCCGATCGTCTCGTCACGCAGTCGCATGGGGAGCGCCAGGACGGAGCGGAAACCAGCGGAGGCCGCCGCCTCGCTGAACCGCGGCCATCTGTCACCGTCGACCACGATGTCGTCGGCGATGACGGGCTGGCCCCCGTGAACACACTCGAGGCAGGGCCCCTCGTCGCTTTGCAGCTGCAGGACCTCCAACAACCGGATCTGTTCGCTGGAGGATGCGAGCAGTCGCAGGGACCCTCGTTGGTCCACCAGCATCAGGCCGGCGGCATCCACGTCGAGCAGGTCGACCACCGTCTGGACCAAGCGGTCGAGGAGCTCGACGACGTCGTAGTCGTCGACGAGCGTGTCGGCCAGGGATACCAGTGCGCTCGCCAGGAGTGCGTCTCGGTTGGACGACCCGGGGCTGCTGGAAGCCGGAGTGGTGTCGTTCACGATGACTCCTCGTCGAAGGTGCGTCTTCCGTTAACTATGTCTAACGCCAGGTCGTTGATCGAGATTCCCTCGGCGTACGCGGTGGCTCGCAGTCGGACCATCGCGTTGTCGATGGTCGTCTTGAGCTGGACCGTCAGCATCCCGGCGGCTTGGTGCGTCACCAGGTGGTAGTGCGGCTCGGGCGTGCTGATGTCACTGTCGTTGAGGTGCAGGAGCTGGGCGGAGATGGCGTCGACGGCCAGCAGCGCAGCGCGCAGCTGATGCGCGCTCATGGTGTGGGGCGCTCGACTGTAGATGTCGAACGTCCCCAGGTTGATCGCCCCGACCCTGATGGGGAACGCATGAACCGAACGCACGCCCGCACTCACAGCCCGCTCGACGAAGGCGGGCCATCGGCCGGCCGTTCCTTCGGCCGGGTCGGTGAGGTCGGTGACCAGCACCGGGCTGAACGTCCGCGAGGCGTCCACGCAGGGCCCCTCACCGAGGGTCACCTGCAGTTCCTCGATCAGCGCGGAGATCGAGTCAGTGGCACAGAGCGGCACGGACTGGCCGCGATCCGTGAAGATCGTGACCCCCCCGCCGTCCACCTTGACGGCTTCGACGCAATCCATGCAGAGCCTCTCGACGCGCCTTTGAGCAGGGTGTTCGGGGCCGCCCTTCACGCCGACTGTCGCCACCGCCCGTCGCTCATCGCAGTACTGCGTCGCGCCGGAATCGGTCGAGCGGTCTGCGCAACTACGACCGCACGGCTCCACGATACGCGCAGAATTCGATTCGGCCGGCCTCGAAACGGGTACTGTTCTGCGACAGGCCGTCCCATTGCCTAGACCCCGCTGTGGACCCGGCTTCCGAACCAAAGGTTCCGAGACAGGGTGCAACGCATGCAGCTACAGCGGGGGTGGTCTTATCGTGCGGTTTGGCCTGCGGAGGCCGACAGCGTCGGTCAGGCGCGTGCCTTCGTCTCCGACCTGCTCGCGGCCCACGACCTCGTCCATCTGCGCGACGACGTCGCCCTGGCGGTGAGCGAGCTTGCGACCAACGCCGTACAGCACGCCCGAACCCCGTTCGAGGTATGCCTCGAGAGAAAAGACGGAGTCGTCCACCTCGCTGTCACTGACTCGTCCCGCCTCCCCCCGCGAGCCCAGGCCCAGCATCCCGACGCGATGGCCGGGCGCGGCCTGTTCCTGGTGTACACCCTGAGTGACTCGTGGGGGATCGAGAGCAACGGCGACGACGGCAAGCGCGTGTGGGTCACCTTCCGAGTCTGAAGGTCCGCTCTTGGCGTCCGGACGGGCACAAATAGCACGTCCGTGTCTTACGCCTGCCCCGGCCATCCCCCTACGTTCGGGGGATCGAGCATGTCTCCTCCCGCGGTCAGCCGCGAGTCGCACCCGCCCGCCTCTGAGTCGTGGGTCCGGATCGAGGGAAGGACGCACGATTATGACGTCGGTTGATGTCGAATCCCTGCGCGAAGCAGTACGGGGCGATGTGATCGCCCGTGACGACGAGCAGTACGACCAGGCCCGACAGGTCTACAACGCGATGATCCAGCGACGGCCCGCCGTGATCGTCCGGCCCGCCAACGCTGGCGACGTGATGACCGCAGTGAACTTCGCCCGCGCGAACGACCTGCCCGTCGCGACGCGAGGTGGCTCTCACAGCGTGCCGGGGTTCGGCACCGTGGACGACGGACTTGTCGTCGATCTCTCCCGCATGAAGGCGGTCCGCGTCGACCCACTGACGCGCACGGCTCGCGTCGAGGGTGGTGCGACCTGGGGTGACTTCAACGCCGCCACGCACGCCTTCGGCCTCGCGACGACGGGTGGGATCATCTCCACGACCGGCGTCGGCGGGCTGACGCTCGGAGGCGGTATCGGCTACCTGGCCCGAGGTCTCGGGCTCTCCTGCGACAACCTGGTGTCGGCCGACGTGGTCACGGCTGACGGCGAGTTCCACGAGGCCAGCGAGAAGGAGAACGACGACCTCTTCTGGGCGATCCGGGGAGGCGGCGGCAACTTCGGCGTGGTCACGTCGTTCGAGTTCCGGCTGGCCCCGGTCAAGAACATCTACGGCGGCCCGATGTTCTTCGAGCTCGAGCACGCTCGTGCACTGCTCGAGTTCTACCGTGAGTACATCCGTACGGCGCCTGAGGAGCTCGGGTGCTTCCCGGCGTTCCAGATCGCACCGCCGCTGCCGTTCATCCCCGAAGAGCGGCACGGCGAGCCGTTCATCGCGATGGTGAGCTGCTGGGCAGGCGCGGTCGAGGACGGCCCCGATGCGCTCGCGCCGTTCCGCGACATCGCGCCGGTGATGGCCGAGCACGTGGGGGAGATGCCCTACCCGGCGTTGAACAGCGCCTTTGACGCCTTGGTGCCGCCCGGCCTCCAGCACTACTGGAAGGCGAGCTTCAACCATGACCTGCCCGACGAGGCGATCACGGCCCATCTCGAGCACGGCCCGAAGTTGCCGACGGTGAACTCGACGGTGCACATCTACCCGATCAACGGCGCCTGCAACCGGGTCGCCGAGGGCGACACTGCGTTCGCCTATCGGGACGCGACGTTTGCCACCGTGATCGCCGGCATGTGGCCGGACCCGGCGCAGAACGACGCGAACACTGCCTGGGTGCGCGACTACTACGGTGCCACCGCCCCGCACTCCGAGGCGGGCGGCTACATCAACTTCATGGCCGACGACGACCAGAGTCGGATCAGGGAGAACTACCGCGGCAACTACGACCGCTTGGTGAGCATCAAGCGGGAGTACGACCCAGGCAACCTGTTCCGGGTAAACCAGAACATCGCCCCGTAACTCGCCGCGGACGAACGAGAGGCCGCAGATCGGATCACTCCGGTCTGCGGCCTCTGTGCTTGTGGGCAGGGGCGGGGTCGAACCGCCGACCTTCCACTTTTCAGGCGGACGCTCGTACCAACTGAGCTACCTGCCCAAGCGCGGGAAACTCTACAACAAGCACGTGGCCATGCTGGAATCGCCCGCGGCGAGGGTCTCAGGCCTCGAGTACGACCTCGTCCAGTTCGAGACGGGGGAGCCGGTCGAACCACGCGTTCTCGGCGGGCTTGCCGATGTTCACCACGAGCATGGACTTCAAGGTGGTGCCGGCGAACAGGTCGTCGTCGAGCGCGGCCGCGTCGAAGCCGCCCATCGGGCCTGCGGCGAGCCCGGCAGCGCGGACACCCATCAGGAAGTAGCCGACCTGGATCGCCGAGTTGAACTTCGCGGCGGCCGCGCGGCCCTCGTCGTCCGCGAATACGTTCTTCGCGCCGGCGAAGTGCGGGAAGGTCCGGCCGAGGTTCTCGTGGAAGTCGGTGTCCGCGGCCAGCACGGCGACGAGGGGAGCGTCGGCGGTCTTGTCGCGGTTCCCGTCGGCCATGTGCTTGAGCAGGCGATCGCGGGCCTCGCCCTTGCGCACCAGCACGATGCGCAGCGGCTGAGAGTTCATGGCGGTCGGGCCGTACTTGACGAGCTCGTAGATGGCGGCCATCTGCTCGTCGCTGACGGGCTCGTCTGTGAAGGCGTTCGCGGTACGGCCCTCGCGGAACAGCAGGTCCTGGGCCTCGGGGGAGAGTTCGATGTGGGTGCTCATGCCGTACAGAACAAAGGTTGACGGTTCAATATTCCGACCAAGTCATGTGATGAAACGCAAGAACGCTCCGGACGTGATGTCCGGAGCGTTCTTTGGTGGCGACCCCGACGGGACTCGAACCCGCGGCCTCCGCCGTGACAGGGCGGCGCGCTAACCAACTGCGCTACGGGGCCAGGTAATTCTCATGCTTTGGTGCTGGTGTTTCTCAAGCGGCGCAATGCTAACCCACTCCACCGCTTCGCTCCGAATCGAGATTCAGAGCAGCACCCCCAACGGGATTCGAACCCGTGCTACCGCCGTGAAAGGGCGGGGTCCTAGGCCACTAGACGATGGGGGCTAATTCCCTCGAAGAGGCCGTCGGGCACGACTGCCGTCGGGGACCGGTAAAGCATAGGGCTCACTCCGCGGACCGACAAATCGAGGTCCAGCAGCGTGAGTGGGTGCCCGGGGCTCAGGGCCGTCGACCACAATGGCGGCGTGATGGAGATGAGCAGGGAGCAGTTCGAGGAGGCCGTCGCCCAGGCCCTGGACGACGTACCTGGAGAGCTGTCCGCACTGATCGACAACTGCGTGATCCTCGTCGAGGACGAGGCGCCTGCACACGATCCGGACCTGCTCGGTCTGTACGACGGCACGCCGCTCACCGAACGAGGCGGCGACTACACGATGGCGCTGCCCGACCGGATCACGGTCTACCGAAACCCGACGTTGGCCATGTGCTCGAGCGAGGAGGAGGTCGTGTCCGAGGTCAACATCACGGTTGTCCACGAGATCGCCCACCACTTCGGTATCGACGACGACCGGCTGCACGAGCTCGGCTACGCCTGAGCGGCCGGGTCAGACGGCCAGCGGCTCGACGTCGTAGGAGCCGGGCCACGGAATGGGATCAAGGCCGTCGGCCTGACGCGCGAACTCGCCGGTGTACCAGCGACGCAGCTCCACGATCTGTGGTGTGGCTGCCATCGTGAGCAGGTGGTGCTCGCGACAGAAGTCGTCCGCGCGATCGAGAAGGTTCGCCAGTCTGCTCATCGTGCCGGCCGAGCTCCTGGGCACGAGGTACTCGAGGTCGACCCGCTCGACGCCGGCTTCGATCGCGGCGTCCAGCGCCTGGATCCCGGTGGCGTGCCGTCGCTCCTGCTCGACCTGGAGCGTGATCTGTGCGAGCTCGGCAGCAGCGGGGTAGTCGACGCCGTGCACGAACGACAACAGGCGCAGCTCGCGCCGGATCTCGGCGTACCAGACGCGGTAGCTGCCGAAGACGCGCGCCGGCATCCCGAGCAGCACCACTGACACGAGCTGCTCGGGTTCGGGTTTCTTGGAGACAAGCTCGTCCACGATCTCGTTCAGGTCGTAGACCTCGCCGGCCATTGATCGCCTAACCGCATCGGCGCCGTCGTGGCCCGCGCCCAGGCGGTCGTCGAGGGAGCCCAGGTCGTCGCCCCGTTTCGGCTCCGCGACTGGCTCGAACCAGACGATCTTGCCGTCGGGGGAGAGGTCCGCACCCCAAACGGCGGAGTGCAGGGCGACGATGCCGAGCCCTCGACCGACGGTCCGCAGCAGCAGGTCGTCCTCGGCCATGTGCGTGTTGACGACGGGTGCCCGCCGCGAGTTGTCGTGCACCTCGACGCGGGGGTGTTGGGGTGTGCCGCGGAGCCGCACGGTGATGGGCGAGTCGGCGTGCAGCAGGGCGTTCGTCACCAGTTCAGAGATGCCCAGCTCGGCGGAGGCGGACAGGTCCTCACGTCCGAGCTGGAGCAGCTCGTCCGTCACCCAGCGTCGGGCCACTCGCACCGACTGCGGCCGCGGGTCGAGGTGGAGCGAGGCGCTCATATGCGGTTCCGGTAGGCGCGAAGCGAGACGAGCCGGGTGACCACCATGGCGATGTAGAAGATGCCGGAGATCTGCTCGAGCATGATCACGCTGCGCGCGTGACCTGTGACCGGGAGGATGTCGGAAAGGCCGGTGCCTGACAGCACCGTGAACGACAGGAACAGCAGCTCCATCCAGCCGCGCTGCTCGCCGAAGGCGCCAGGGTCGAGCGCCTGAACCACCACGAACAGATACGTGAACGCCCAGGCGAACAGCGTGAAGACGGCAGGGATCGCGAACATCTCGTCGGTCGTGACGTCGTCGTCCTTCAGCATGTACGCCAGCATCGAGGCGCCGGCGTAGAAGTACAGGACGAGCTCGAACCCGGCGGCCCACGGGAAGAGATCCTCGTTGCGGGTGAAGATCGAGACGAGCAGCAGCAGCCCGCCGGGGACGAAGACGAGGCCGGCCGCCCAGGTGAAGAACGGCGTCGCCCGCAGCGCCAGGATCGTGAACACGAGCACGACGATCCCGAACACCGAGAACGCAGCGCGCCCCGCGAAGCTGTCGGCCATGAAGGGGTAGAGGACGACCCCGGCCAGCTGCACGAGGAGCAACACCAGGCATGGCGTCGTCTTGAGGAACCGGAGCCAGCGCCGCATTGGATGAGGCTATCGGTGAGGTTGTGCCGATCCGTGTAGCAGTGGGTCGGTTCGGAACATCTCGCACACAGTGTCGTAGTAGCGGTCCGTCCGTCCCAGAGCCTCCATGCCGAGTCGCCGGCAGACTGCCACCGACGCGGCGTTGTCCGGGCGGACCAGTGCGTACACCTCGTCAAGCCCCCGACCGAACGCGCGGTCCAGCACCCCGCGAGCCGCCTCGGTAGCGAGGCCGTGCCCCCACGAGTCGGGGTGCAGGTGCCAACCGACCTCGAACTGACCGTCGCCTTCGGGGATGCGGGCCAGGATCACCGTGCCCACGACGACGCCGTCGGCCTTTCGTTCGACTGCCCAGCGCCCCTCGTCCGGATCCGCCACGTTCAGGTCCCGCCAGCGCGCGATCTTGGCGGGGGCCTCGGCCGGGTCCTGCATCGCCGTGGGATTGGCCCCGAGGAAGCGGGCGACCTCCCAACGCGAGTAGAGATCGAAGAGCCGGTCCGCCTCCTCAGGCTGCCAGTCGCGGACGACGGTGCGCTCGGTCTCGAAGGCGGGCTCAGCGGTCAAGGTGTCGAGCCCAGGCGAAGCAGAAGAGGCCGTACCCGGCGATGCCCACCGCGACAGCCGCCACCATCGGCCCACCGAACGGCTGCTGCAGCAGCTGGCTCAGCGCCCGGTCGAGCCCGGCGGACTTGTCGGGGTCGTGGGTGAGGGCGGCGTACAGGAAGAGCGCACCGATGATCCCGAGCGCGAAACCCTTGGCGAGGTAGCCGGCCTTGCCGAACAGGATGTAGGCGCTGCCGTCCTTGCCCGACTTGCCCTTGCTGTCGAGCTTGCTCGCGAACTTCTCGGTCCAGCCTCGCCACATCAGGGCGATCCCGACGCCGACGACGATGCCCCCGACCAGCGCGACCAGGAACACGCCGCCGGGCGCACCCATCAACCGAGCGGTCCAGGTGTCGGTGCTGCTCCCCTTGCCCGACGAGCCGGTGGCGATCTTCAGTGCGGAGACGCCGAGGGTGGCGTAGATCCCGACCTTGACCGCCGAGACGAACCGCTTCCAGTGCCGCTTGGCCCCATCCTCGTCGTGGTGGCCGATCGCCGCCTCGATGCCCTGCCAGACGATCAGCGCGACGAAGCCGGCCGCGACGACGTACAGAGAAACCCGCCCCAGGCCGGAGGTCGCGAGCTGGTGGAGCGCTCCCGTGTTCGATGCCTGGCCCGACCGGTCGCCGAAGACGAGGTTCATGGCCAACCAGGCGATCAGCAGGTGCTGGATGCCGTACGACACCAGACCGACACGTACGGCGTGGTCGAGCAGGTCGCTGTTCTCGGCCTTGCGGCTGAGCCGCTCCTTCTTGCCCGTGATGCTCATCTGGCGAACCTGCTCCCTCTGCCGGGCCCGCTGCCCGTTCCCTGTGCCATCAGTACCCCGGTGGAGTACAACGGACACATGCCCGATGACCGGCTCGTGCTCGGCCCCCTGATGAGGTTCGTGGACGAGACGTCGGCGGGCGTCTGGGTCGAGACGTCGGCGGCCGCGTCGGTAACCGTCCGGGCCGCGGGCCGTAGCTGGGAGCACCAGACGTTCGGGGTGCACGGCCACCACTACGCCCTCGTCGAGGTGGAGGGACTCGAGCCGGGCAGCATCGCGCCGTACGAGGTCGAGATCGACGGAGAGAAGGTGTGGCCGCTCCGGGGCTCGCCCTTTCCGCCCAGCGTCATCGCGACGTTGAAGCCGGGAAAGCCGCTGCGGATGGCGTTCGGCTCCTGCCGTACGAGCGTCCCGCACGACGAGCACGGAAACCGGACGCACGGGGTCGACGCGCTCCGTGCGTTGGCGATGCGGATGGCGGGCGACGCGTCGCCGTGGCCCGACCTCGTGCTGTTCCTCGGGGACCAGGTGTACGCCGACGAGACACCGAAGGAGATGCACGACTTCATCGAGTCCCGCCGCGACATCGACCAGCCGCCGGGGGAGGAGCTCAAGGACTTCGAGGAGTACGCCCACCTCTACTGGCTGGCCTGGACCGACCCGGCGATCCGCTGGCTGCTGTCCACGCTGCCGAGCGCGATGATCTTCGACGACCACGACATCCGCGACGACTGGAACACCTCGATCGCCTGGAAGCGGAAGATGGACGCCACGCCCTGGTGGCACCAGCGGCTGGTGTCCGGACTGGCGGCGTACTGGGTCTACCAGCACCTGGGGAACCTCTCGCACGAGGAGCGCGACGAGGACGCCCTCTGGCAGCGGACCCAGCATCACGACGGGCCAGATGAGCTCGACCTGACCGCCGAGCTCGACGCCCTCGCGGAGGCGGCCGACGCCGACCCCGAGTCGTACCTGTGGAGCTACACGCGCGACCTCGGAGACACCCGGTTGATCGTGCTGGACTCGAGAGCCGCCCGGGTGCTCGATCCGGAGCATCGCGGGATGTTGGACGATCCGGAGCTCGCCTGGCTCGACGAGCACGTGCAGGGCGGCTTCCGGCACCTGCTCATCGGCACCTCGCTGCCGTACCTGCTCCCCGCCGGGCTCCAGCACCTCGAGGCGTGGAACGAGGCGGTGGTGGCCGGTGCCTGGGGGAGGTTTGCCTCGCGCATCGGCGAGCGGCTCCGCCAGTCCTTCGACCTCGAGCACTGGGGTGCGTTCCAGAAGACGTTCCGCCAGGTCGCCGGGATGGTCGACGAGGTCGCGTCCGGCCAGCGTGGCGAGCCGCCGATGACCATCGCGTTCCTTTCCGGCGACGTCCACCACTCGTACGTCTCGGAGGTACGACGGCGTCGCGGGTCGCGGATCATCCAGGCCGTCTGCTCGCCGATCCGGAACCCGCTGCCGCGGGTGCTGCGCTACGCGACCGCGGCGTTCGCCTACCCACTCGCCGGGTTCCTGGGGTCGGTGGTGGCACGGTCGGCCAGTGTGCCCAAACCACCGTTCCGGTGGCGCCGCCGGCGCGGCCCGTGGTTCGACAACTGCATCGCGGCACTCGAGGACCGCCCCGACGGCCTGCTGCTCCGCTGGGAGACCGGGGTGGTCGGGGACGACCTGGACCGCCCGTCGTTGGAGTTCGTCGGCGAGATGCTGCTGAAGCCCCGCCGCCGCCGACGCCGCCGCTGAGGTCAGCTGTCCGCGTCGAGGAGGGCGTTCTCGACGACCTCCATCAGGGCGGGGTGGATCCAGTACTGCTCACGGGCGACGTCGTGCGCGGTCTGCTCGAACGTCATCGCCTGGATCAACGGCTGGATCAGGTTCGACGCCTGGGCGCCCATGATGTGCGCCCCGAGCAGCAGGCCAGATGCAGGGTCGACGAGCACCTTCGCGAACCCGACGGCGTCCTCCATCGCCCATCCGTACGCGGTGTCGGAGTAGTCCCGGCGGCCGACGACGAACGCGCGACCCTGGGCCCGCGCCTCTTCCTCGGTCAGCCCGACGCTGGCCACCTGGGGGTTGCTGAAGACGGCGCTCGGAACATGGGTGTGGTCGGCCTGGAGCAGGTCGTCCGGGTGCAACAGGTTGTGCTGTACGGCGCGCGCCTCACGGTTCGAGACGTGCTTGAGCTGGTAGCGGTTGCTGACGTCGCCGAGGGCCCAGACCCCCGGAGCGGTGGTGCGTTGGAACTCGTCGACCACCACGAGGCCTTGGGCGTCGACTTCCACGCCGGTGCGGTCGAGATCCATCAGGTCGGAGTTCGACCGGCGACCGGTCGCCACCAGGAGGCGGTCAGCCTCGACGGTCGATCCGTCGCTGAGCCGGGCCCGGATGTCGCCGCCCACCTGGCTCAGTGCGGTGACCTGGGTGTCGAGCCGGACATCCCAGCGCTCCTGGGCGATCTCGGTGAACTTGGTGGAGACCTCGGCATCCTCCTCACGAAGCAGGCGGCCGGTGCGGTTCACGATGGTCACCTGCGTGCCGAACGAGGAGAAGACATGCGCCAGCTCGGAGGCGACGAAGCCCCCGCCGAGCACGAGCAGCCGCTCCGGCAGCTCGTCGATCCGCATGACGGTGTCGCTGGTCAGGTACGGAACGTCATCCAGCCCGGGGACATCGGGGATCACGGGACGGGAGCCCGCGGCGACCACCACGTGGTCGGCGGTGATCGTCTCGCCGGTACCCGTGTCGAGCGTGCGGTCGCCCACGAAGCGGGCGTGCCCCTCGTACAACGTCACGTTCGGTCGGCCGGTGGCGCGCCAGTCGCGGCCGGACGCGGCGATCGGGTCGATCCTGCCGAAGATGCGGTCGCGCACCGCGGGCCAGTCCACTCCGGCGAAGCTGGTGTCGAGGCCGAGCCGGCGACCGTGGGCGGCGTCGCGGGCCAGGTCGGCCGGGTACACGAACATCTTGGTGGGGATGCAGCCGACGTTCAGGCAGGTGCCGCCGAACGTGCCCTTCTCCATGATCGCGACATTCCAGTCGTCGAACGACGAGTCGACGATCGAGTTGCCCGAGCCGGTTCCGATGACGGCGAGGTCGAAATGGCGGGATTCGGGGCCGGACGATGGTGTGGGCACCTGCCCATCCTGCCCCCTCGACCTGACGTCCGTGTGATTCCCGCTACTCGCTCGCAGCGGTCTCACGCCTGACGTGCACGTCAGATGTGAGGTGGGCCATGGTGCGAGGATGCGAGGCAGCGGCCCCGTTGTGCGTCGATCCGGGCCAGGGCCGAAAATGGTGACCTACCGCTGGGAAGGGTGAGTCAGATGACCGACACGCAGGAGGCTGCGGCCGCCGCTGAGGAGGCCCGTCACCGGGTCGTCGTGATCGGGTCCGGGTTCGGGGGGCTGTTCGGGACCAAGGCGCTGCGTCGCGCCGACGTCGACATCACGATGGTCGCCAAGACCACGCACCACCTCTTCCAGCCGCTGCTCTACCAAGTGGCCACCGGGATCCTCTCCGAGGGCGAGATCGCCCCGCCGACGCGCGAGGTGCTCGCCTCGCAGAAGAACGCCCGGGTGATCCTCGGTGAGGTCACCGACATCGACCTCGACAAGCGGCTCGTCACGTCCCACGTGTTGAACCGGACGAGCGTGACGCCGTACGACTCGCTGATCGTGGCCGCCGGCGCGGGGCAGTCGTACTTCGGCAACGACCAGTTCGCCGAGTTCGCACCCGGCATGAAGAGCATCGACGATGCCCTCGAGCTCCGAGGCCGGATCTTCGGCGCGTTCGAGCTCGCCGAGATCGCGGAGGACGAGGAGGACATCCAGCGGCTGCTGACCTTCGTCGTCGTCGGCGCCGGCCCCACCGGCGTCGAGATGGCCGGCCAGATCGCCGAGCTCGCGCACCGCACGCTCAAGAAGGACTTCCGCAGGATCAACACCCGCGAGGCGCGGGTCATCCTGCTCGATGCCGCCCCGCAGGTGCTTCCGCCGTTCGGCGCCAAGCTCGGCGAGAAGACCAAGAGCGCGCTGGAGGACCTCGGCGTCGAGGTGCAGCTCGGCGCCATGGTGGTCGACGTCGACGAGCGCGGCCTCGTCGTCCAGGACAAGGACGGCACCCGCCGCCGCATCGAAGCGGTCACGAAGGTCTGGGCTGCCGGCGTCTCCGCGAGCAGTCTGGGCAAGGTGCTGGCCGACCAGACCGGCGCACCGCTCGACCGGGCCGGCCGGATCGGCGTGAACCCCGACCTCACCCTGCCGGGTCACCCCGAGGTCTTCGTCGTCGGCGACATGATCTCGCTCGACAACCTCCCCGGGGTCGCTCAGGTCGCGATCCAGGGAGCGAAGTACGCCGCCAAGACGATCCGCGGACGGATCGAAGGCAAGGCTCCGCAGGAGCCGTTCAAGTACTTCGACAAGGGCAGCATGGCCACGATCTCCCGCTTCCGCGCCGTCGCGCTGATCGGGAAGATCAGGCTCTCCGGCTTCATCGCCTGGCTGATGTGGCTGGCCGTGCACCTCGTCTACATCACCGGCTTCAAGAACCGCGTGACCGCGTTGATGCACTGGTTCATCAGTTTCATCGGCCGCGGGCGCTCCGAGCGCACCGCCACGGAGCAGCAGATCTTCGCCCGTGCGGCGCTCAGCCGGCTCAAGGGTGGGGCTGCCGACCTGGTCAGCGCTCCGGGAGCCCACGAAGCGGCCCAGGAGCTGCTGGAGACGAGCCGACGTGCGGAGCTCGAAGCCAAGGCGGCCGAAGAGGCGCGGCTGACCGACAGCGGACAGCGCGGGGTTCACCAGGAGAGCAACGCCTGATCGCGCGGCCCCGATTCGCAGCGGGAGGGTGAGGGCTACCGGTCCTCGTCGGTGCCGTCGTCCTCGTCGTCGATGATGTGGACCGCGGCCTCCTCGGCGCTGGCTCCCGCGCCGTCGATGCCGACGTCACGCGAGAGCAGGTCGTTGTGCTCGTCGGGTCCGCGGCCGTCGTCGTCCTCGACGAGCCGACCGGCCCGCATGTTCCCGACCTCGCGCTCCTCGTCCTCCTGCTCGAGCTCGTCCGCGAGGTAGGGGTCGGGTTCCGGCTCCTCCTGGGCGATGCGCTGGTCGAGTGACTCGCCGAGCTCCTCCTCGAGCGGCGTGTTGCCGTACCCCTCCGCGGCCGACCATCGCTCGGGCGGGGAGTACCCCTCGTCGAGCGCGTCGTCGACGCCCCGGTCGACGAGCGAGTCGCTCTGCTGGAGCTGGTCCTCGTCGTCGACGCTGTAGTCGCCGTAGTTCTCGCGGTTGTCGCTCATGTACCACTCCTACTCCTTTGCAGCGGTGGACGCCAGGGACCCCACCCTCTTCGCCCCTGCTGGAGCGTGGCCGAGCCCTGGGATGCACGATTGCGGATGTGATCGACCTAGCGGGCCCTTCGGACGTCGTCGTCCAGGCCGACAACATGGACGTGCTGCCGCTGTTGCCCGACGGAGCGTTCCAGCTGATCTACATCGACCCGCCGTTCAACACCGGCGAGAGCCAGAGCCGGCGCACGCTGCGCTCGACGCGCGAGGCTGCGGACGCCGGCGACCGCACGGGCTTCCGGGGCAACCGGTACCGAACCGAGGTCGTGGGGCGCGTCGCCTACCCCGACTCGTTCGCTGACTACGCGGCGTTCATCGAGCCGCGACTGCTCGAGGCGCGACGGCTCTTGTCGGACTCGGGAACGCTGTACTTCCACATCGACTGGCGAGAGGCGCACTACTGCAAGGTGCTGCTCGACCAGGTCTTCGGCCGAGACGCCTTTCTCAACGAGGTGATCTGGGCCTATGACTTCGGGGGCCGAGCTAAGGACCGCTGGCCGGCCAAGCACGACACGATCCTGGTCTATGTGAAGACCCCGGGCGCCCACTTCTTCGACCAGGAGGCGATCGAGCGGGTGCCGTACCTCGCGCCCACGCTGGTCGGCCCGGAGAAGGCCGCGCGCGGCAAGCTGCCGACCGACGTCTGGTGGCACACGATCGTGCCGACCGGGGGGCGGGAGAAGACCGGCTACCCCAACCAGAAGCCCGAAGGGGTGTTGCGCCGCATCCTCCAGCCGTCGTCGCGCCAGGGGGACTGGGTGCTCGACTTCTTCGCCGGCAGCGGTACGACGGGCGCCGTGGCGGCGGCCATGGGACGGCGGTTCGTGCTGGTCGACTCCAACCCGGAGGCGGTCGCCGTGATGCAGCGCCGGCTCGACAACGCCAGCACGATCTACCTGGACGGGATGGCCGAGCAGCCGCAGCATCCCGCGTGATGACCCCCTAACCCGACTAATCGGACGTAAGCCGCAGACCGGCTTAGGGGGCCGTAGTCGTCGCTTAGGCTCGATTCACGGGCACCTCCGTCTCGACCGCGGTCGAGGGACAGGTCCCGGTTGGAGGGGGCTTCGCGAGAGGGGGTGGGATGTCCGACGTTCAGGCGTCGCCGGGGCTGCACGCGCCCGCGACCAGACCCACTCCGCGCATGGCGGTTCCGTTTCTCCTGCTCGGCGCGGTCGGGCTGCTGAACCTCGTGCTGCCGCCGTACCACGCCCGGCCCGTGCACCTGGTGCTGATCGCGGTGATGGTGCCCGTGATCCTCTGGCTGCACCGGGTGTCGATGCGGCGCGCCGAGCGCAGCTGGGTCGACCTCGCTGCGCCGTTGGCGATGTTCCCCCTGATCGTCGTGCTGCGCGACGCGACGGGCGGAGCAGACTCCGGGCTCGCGCCTCTGGTGGCCGTTCCCGTCTTCTGGCTCGCCGTGTTCGGCACTCGGCGCGACGTCTTCGTCGGGGCTGGCCTGGTGGCGTTCACGTTCCTGCTGCCGATGGTCATGGTCGGTGCCCCCGAGTACCCGTTCGAGGAGTGGCGGCGGGCAGCGCTGTGGTCAGGCGTAGCCCTCGTCATCGCGCCGGTCGTCCAGCACGTCGTACGTCGTCTCGCCGTGGAGAGCAACCGCGCTCGGGAGGTCGCGACACGGCTCGAAGGGATCATGCGCGGGGCCACGCTGAGCAGCCTGGTCACCACGGATGTCGACGGACGGATCACGACTTACGGCGTAGGCGCCGAGCTGCAGACGGGGTACGTAGCCGCCGACGTCCAGGGCGAGCCGCTCACCGCGCTCTGGTTCCTTGATGACGAGATCGAGGCTGTCGCCTCGGAGCTGGAGGTGCATGCGGGCTTCGCCGTGCTGGCCCGGCTCGCCCATCTGCGGGCACCCAGTCGGATCTGGACGATCCGCCGGGGTGATGGCGGCACCGCGTTCGTCCGTCTGGCTGTCACCGAGCTCCGCGACGACCGCGACCTGGTGCGCGGCTACCTCTGCGTGGCGATCGATGCCACTGACGCAACCCGTGCTGAGCGTGCGCTCGTCCAGGCTGAGCAGAGGTGGCGGGTGCTGATGGACCACCTGCCCGGCACCACGGTCATCACGGTCGAGGAGGGCACCGGCGTCACGGTGGTCACCGGCGCGGAGGACCTCGCTCATCGGCTCCGTGACGCCCCCGGGCGGCGACTGCAGGACCTCGTGGATCGTGACGCCCCGGGCACGATGGACCGGATGCTCGAAGCGGCCTTCGCGGGTGAGGAGGTTCCGCCGGTCTACGCCAACGTCGGCGAGGCAGAACACCAGTTCGTGGCCAGCGCGTTGCCGGAGCGTCGCGGGCGCAGGCAGGCGATCGTGGTCGCCCGCGACGTCAGCGTAGAACGGCGGCGGCAGCGAAGCCTGACCGTGGCGAAGGCGCGCGCGGAGCGGCTCTTCGACGACGCTCCGCAGGGGATCGCCCTGCTCCGTCCCGACGGGACAGTCCTGCGGGTGAACCCGGCGCTGACGGCGATGTTCGGTTCCGGGTTGGAGGGCCGGCCGCTCGATGCGCTCTCCGACGACCCCGAGGACCTGGCCATCTCGCTGCACCTGACCCGGGTGCGGGATGCGCCCGACCAGCGTGCCGAAACCCAGTGGTCGGTGCGCGACGCGCAGGGCGAGGTGATCCACGTCGTCCTGGTGAGCACGATGCTGAAGGGGGTCGGCGACGGGGAGGACCAGATCCTGACCAACGTCGTGGACGTCTCCGAGCGGTATCGGTACGAGCGGCAGCTTGCCTTCCTTGCCGAGCACGATCCGCTGACCGGTCTGGCCAACCGCCGCCGGTTCGACCAGGAGCTGGCCCGGCACGTCGACCACGTCCGCCGGTACGGCCCGCGCGGCGCCGTCCTGATGCTGGACCTCGACCACTTCAAGGAGGTCAACGACACCCTGGGCCACGCGATCGGCGACGAGCTTCTGGTGGACGTGGCGGCGCTCCTCATGGACCGGATGCGGTCGACCGACCTCGTCGCGCGGCTCGGCGGCGACGAGTTCGCCGTACTGCTGCCCGAGGCCGACCAGAAGTCCGCGGAGCTGGTCGCCGCCAGCATTGTCGAGCGGATCAGTGAACAAGTGAGCAGGATGGGCGACGCGCGGCGCGGCGTCACCGTGAGCATCGGCGGAGTCGTCGTCGATGCCTCCCATCTCAGTGCCAGCGACGTCCTCTCCGCAGCCGACTCGGCCATGTACGTCGCCAAGCACTCCGGCCGGAACCGGTTCACGTTCCTCACCGTCAACGACCGGGACGCCTGACGGCATGGCCGTCTAGTCGCCCGCTTGCGCAATACGTTAGTCGTTACTAACGTATCCGTATGCCCGACGTCTTCTCCGCAGCAGCCGAGCCCAACCGGCGACGCCTGTTGCAGCTTCTGGCGTCGGGTCCGCGCACGGTGTCCGAACTGGCCGCCGAGTTCCCGGTGACCCGGTCAGCGATCTCGCAGCACCTGGCGCTGCTGGCCGAGGTCGGCCTGGTCACCAACCGCAAGCAGGGACGCCAGCGCTTCTACGAGGTGCTCCCGTCAGGAATGGCCCAGCTGCGGGCCGAGATCGACCGGTTCTGGACCGCCGAGCTCGACCTGCTCGTCGCCGACGCATCAGCCTCCCGATCCACATCACCCACTCGACCTGAGGAACCCCGATGACTGCTGAGAAGACTGTTGTCCTGCCCGTCACGCCCGACGAGGCGTTCGCGTTGATCACCGAGCCCGAGCGGCTCCGTCGCTGGAAGACCGTGTCGGCCCGCGTCGACCTGCGCGCCGGCGGCGACTACCGCTTCACCGTCGTCCCCGGTCACGTCGCGGCCGGCACGTACCGCGAGGTCGTACCGGGTGAGCGGGTCGTCTTCGGCTGGGGCTGGGAGGGGTCGGACGACCTCGCGCCCGACTCGTCGACGGTGACGGTGACCCTCGAGCCTGTGGAGGGCGGGACGCAGGTGCGTCTCGTGCACGCCGGACTGAACGCCGAGCAGGAGATGAGCCACCTCGAGGGCTGGAACCACTTCTTCGACCGTCTCGAGAAGTTCGCCGCGACCGGGGCCGTCGGCCCCGACGAGTGGGCGGCGGTCCCGGCCGAGCTCACCAAGCTCACGTCCGCCGACGCGACGCTGGCTGTCTGCCAGCGGGTTCTCGCCGGCGTCACGAAGGACGACCTCGACAAGCCGACGCCGTGCGCGGACTTCACCGTCGGCCAGCTCGTCGACCACCTGCTGCAGTCGCTCGAGGGTCTAGGCGGGGTGGCCGGCGGCTCGGTTGCGGTCGATGCCGCCGGGTCCGTCGAGGAGCGCGTCGCGGATGCTGCTCAGCAGGCCCTGGAGGCCTGGAACAAGCGCGGCCTCGACGGGGTGGTCCCCATCGGCGACGGCGGGATGCCCGCCGACGTGGCCGCGAACATTCTCTCGCTCGAGTTCCTGATCCACGCGTGGGACTTCGCAGTCGCGACCGGCCAGGACGTCGTCGTGTCCGACGAGGTCACTGCGTACGTGCTGGAGCTCGCCGAGCAGGTCATCACCCCCCAGAGCCGCGAGCAGTGGCGCGTTCGCCGACGAGGTCGAGGTCGGGCCCGGACGCCCACGTGCTCGATCGCCTCATCGCCTACTCCGGTCGCGCCGCGGCCTGAGTCCGTTCAGTTACACACAACAAAGGAGATGGTCACGATGGCCAGGTTCATGTTGATCTACAAGGGTCCCGCCACGCCGATGGAGGAGTTCACCCCCGAGCAGTCCCAGGAGACCATGCAGGCCTGGGGCGAGTGGATGGGCAAGCTCGGTGACGCCATGCTCGACGCCGGCGCCCCGTTCGGTGCGAACACGTCGCTCAAGGCCGACGGCAGCACCGGTACCGCCGCCGACCTCACCGGGTACACGATCGTCGAGGCAGACGACGCGGACGCCGCCGCGGCGCTGTGCAAGGACCACCCGTTCCTCTCAGACGGTCGCGACGTGTTCTCGGTCGAGATCTTCGAGCTCGTCTCGATGGACATGTGAGGCAGTAATGGAGATGCCGAAGCCGTCCGAGGCTGACAAGGACCGGTTCCGCGCGCTGATGCCGAGCGGGCCGGGTGTCGAGGTGAAGGCGATGTTCGGCAACCTGGGGGCGTTCGTGAACGGCAACATGTTCGCGGGTCTGTTCGGCTCCTCGGTGGGCGTGAAGCTCCCCGAGGACGAGCTGGCCCGGTTGGCCGCGGAGGAGGGGTCGGCGCCGTTCGGCCCCTCCGAGCGCCCGATGGGTGGCTATCTCTCGCTGCCGCCGGCGTACGTCGAGAACCCGGCGCTTGCGGAGCCTTGGGTCGCGAAGGCGGTCGAGTACGTGTCGACGTTCCCGCCCAAGGTGAAGAAGAAGGCAGCCAAGAAGCGTTGACGCGGCTCACTCTTACGTCGCGTAAGGCTGACGTGTGGGGAGACTCCTGCTGTTCCACGTGAGGCGAGTCACTTCTCTCGATGTGACTCTGCCGTTACGTCACGTTAGCCTGGGCGATCGGTCCAGGAACGTCGAGGAGTTGTCAGTCAATGGGGTTCGCCCACGTGCAGATCGGTGAGGTGGCCGATCGAACCGGCCTGAGCCTCCGCACGATCCGGTACTACGAAGAGGTCGGGCTGGTGACGCCGTCCGGCCGCACCACCGGCGGCTTCCGGCTCTACTCGGCCAACGACGTCTCCCGGCTCCTGCTGATCCGCCGGATGAAGCCGCTCGGGTTCTCGCTCGACGAGATGCGCGACGTCCTGAGCGTGCTCGACGGCCTCGAGGCAGCAGAGCCCGGCAACGAGCTGGATGACCTGGTGCAGCGACTCGAGTCCTACCGGGTCGCTGCTGAGACGCGCGTGCACGAGCTCAGCGAGCAGCTCGCCAGCGCCGAGGGTTTCGCCACCGAGCTTCGCCGCGAGCTGGGTCGCCAGAAGAAGCTGAGCCACAGCCGATGAGCGACCTCGACACCCACGCGCAGATCGACCGGGACACTGCCCTGGTCGAGGCCCGGCGGCGCCGTACCTTCGCCGTGATCAGCCACCCGGACGCCGGCAAGTCGACGCTGACCGAGGCGCTCGCCCTGCACGCCAAGGTGATCTCCGAGGCGGGCGCCGTGCACGGCAAGGCCGGCCGGAAGAGCACCGTCTCCGACTGGATGGAGATGGAGAAGGCCCGCGGGATCTCGATCACGTCGGCGGCTCTCCAGTTCGCCTACGGCGACCACGTCGTCAACCTCGTCGACACCCCGGGCCACGCCGACTTCTCCGAGGACACCTACCGGGTGCTCTCCGCCGTCGACGCGGCCGTGATGCTCGTCGACGCCGCCAAGGGCCTCGAGCCACAGACCCTGAAGCTGTTCCAGGTGTGCAAGCAGCGCGGCATCCCCGTGCTCACCGTGATCAACAAGTGGGACCGCCCCGGCCACGACGGGCTTGCCCTCATGGACGAGATCGAGCGCGAGATCGGACTCCGGCCGACCCCGCTGACCTGGCCGGTCGGCGTTGCTGGCGACTTCCACGGCGTACTCGACCGTCGCAACGGCACCTTCATCGAGTTCACGCGCACCGCCGGTGGCGCGACCCGTGCTCCCGAGCGGGTGGTGAGCCCCGACCAGGCCGACGACATCGCCGGTGACGACTGGCGGGCCGCGGTGGAGGAGCACGAGCTGCTCGCCGCCGACGGCGCCGACCACGACCAGGACACGTTCCTGGCCGGAGTCACGACGCCGGTGCTCTTCGCCTCCGCGATCCTCAACTTCGGCGTCGCTCAGCTGCTCCAGACCCTGATCGACATCGCCCCGGCTCCGCGGCCCTCGGCTTCGGTGGACGGCGACCCCCGTGGGCTCGACGAGCCGTTCAGCGGGTTCGTCTTCAAGGTGCAGGCCGGGATGGACTCGTCGCACCGCGACCGCGTCGCGTTCGCGCGGGTCTGCTCGGGCGTCTTCCACCGCGGCATGACCGTCACCCATGCGGCGACGGGCCGCGCCTTCGGTACGAAGTACGCCCAGGCCGTCTTCGGGCGCGAGCGCTCCGTCATCGAGACCGCCTACCCGGGCGACATCATCGGCCTCGTGAACGCTTCAGCGCTGCGCGTCGGCGACACGATCTTCGACGGGCGCCCGGTGCGGTTCCCGCCGATCGCGAGCTTCGCGCCTGAGCACTTCGCCGTCACCACCGCGATGGACTCGGGCCGCTACAAGCAGTTCCGCCGCGGGATCGAGCAGCTCGACCAGGAGGGCGTCGTCCAGGTGCTCCGCTCCGACCTGCGCGGCGACCAGGCACCCGTGCTCGCCGCCGTGGGGCCGATGCAGTTCGAGGTCGTCTCGCAGCGGATGAAGACCGAGTTCAACGCTCCCGTGCGGATGGACCGGCTGGGCTACGGGATCGCACGGCTCACCCGCCCGGCCGATGTCGCGGCGCTGAACGGGCTGCGCGACGTCGAGGTCCTGCAGCGCAGCGACGGCGACCACCTGGCGCTGTTCCCCGACAAGTGGCGCGCGCAGAACATCGAGCGCAACCACCCCGACCTCATGCTCGAGCCGTTGCTCGCCGGCCGCGGCTGAACGACGACTCACCGACACGGCGCTGCCGAGCAACGACGCCCGCCACCCGTGTCACGACACCACGATCGGAATCCCCGTGCCGAAGTCATCGACACTCCCCGCCAAGCCCACGGTCTCGCCTGAGGAGGCCTCGACCGTCAAGTACGCGCTGCGTACGCCGCGCGCACTGCGCACCGAGGTGCTCGCCGGCCTCGTGGTGGCGCTCGCGCTGATCCCCGAGGCGATCTCGTTCTCGATCATCGCCGGCGTCGACCCCCGGCTGGGGCTCTTCGCGTCGTTCACGATGGCCGTCTCGATCGCGTTCCTCGGTGGACGCCCTGCGATGATCTCGGCCGCCACCGGTGCGGTCGCGCTGGTGATCGCGCCCGTCGCGCGTGACTACGGGGTCGAGTACTTCCTCGCCACCGTGATCCTCGGCGGGTTGATGCAGGTGGTTCTCGGTGTCCTCGGCGTGGCCCGGCTGATGCGGTTCATCCCGCGCAGCGTCATGGTCGGCTTCGTGAACTCGCTGGCGATCCTGATCTTCCTCGCCCAGCTGCCGCACATGGTCGACGTGCCGATGGTCGTCTACGTGCTGATCGCCGTCGGGATCGCGATCATGGTGTTCCTGCCTCGGTTCACGAACGTCGTACCGGCGCCGCTCGTCGCGATCGTGTTGATCACGGCGTTCGTCGTGCTCTCCGCGTTCACCGTGCCGACGGTCGGCGACGAGGGTGACCTGCCCGAGACGCTGCCGCAGCTGCTGTTCCCCGACGTACCGCTGACGATGGAGACCCTGCGCATCATCGCGCCGTTCGCCCTGGCGATGGCGCTGGTCGGACTGCTCGAGTCGCTGCTGACCGCGAAGCTCGTCGACGACATCACCGACACTCACTCGGCGAAGACCCGCGAGGCCTGGGGCCAGGGTGCCGCGAACGTGATCACCGGCTTCTTCGGCGGCATGGGTGGCTGCGCGATGATCGGTCAGACGCTGATCAACGTGAAGGCGTCCGGCGCGCGCACCCGGATCTCGACGTTCCTCGCCGGTGTCTTCCTGCTGATCCTCGTGGTCGGTCTCGGCGACCTGGTCTCGATCATCCCGATGGCTGCGCTGGTGGCCGTGATGATCATGGTGGCGGTCGGGACGTTCGACTGGCACAGCGTGCACCCGAACACGCTGCGCCGCATGCCCAAGAGCGAGAACATCGTGATGCTGTCGACGGTCGTCGTGGTCGTGGCCACTCACAACCTCGCGATCGGCGTGGTCGTCGGGGTGATCGTCGCGATGGTGCTCTTCGCCCGACGCGTCGCCCACCTGACCGACGTCCGGGACGTCGCCGAGCTCGACGAGAACACCCACGTGTACGCCGTGACAGGGGCGCTGTTCTTCGCGACCAGCAACGACCTGTACTCGCAGTTCGACTACGTCGGCGCACCCGACAACGTGGTGATCGACCTGTCCGGGGCGCACATCTGGGATGCCTCGACGGTCGCTGCGCTCGATGCGGTCACCCACAAGTTCGAGTCCAAGGGCAAGAACGTCAAGATCATCGGCCTCAACGAGGCCAGCGCAGCGATGCACGGGCGGCTCAGCGGCCACCTCGGCGCCGGGCACTGACCCGAAGCACTGACACAAGAAAGCGCCTCGACCCGCTGAGCAGGTCGAGGCGCTTTTCGTTGCCGATCGTCAGGCGTCGATGACGATCGTGATGATCAAGGGGCTGCGCCGGAACTTCTTGTGCGCCCACCGGCCGACGTCGCGGCTGAGCATCTGCTCGAGCTGGTGGGCGTCGCCGATGCCCTCGCGGGCGGCGTGGGCGAGCGTCTTCTCGACCACCGGGATCGCGGCGTCGAAGTCGGCGTCGTCGTGCACGAAGCCGCGGATCAGGAAGTCCGGAGTCTCGGCGAGCTTGCCGGTATCGGCGTCGACGATCGCCAGCACCGTGACCACGCCTTCCTCGGCGAGCGTGCGACGGTCCTTGAGGGACGCCTCGGTGGCGCCGCCGACGGTAGCCGCGTCGACGTACACGTTGCCTGCAGGCACCTTGCCGGTGATCTTGGCGTGACCCTTGACCAGGTCGACGACGACGCCGTCCTCGGCGATGACGACGCGGTCCTTAGGGACGCCGGTCGCGATGGCGAGGTCGGCGTTGGCGCGGAGGTGCCGCCACTCGCCGTGCACCGGCATCACGTTGGCCGGGCGGACGATGTTGTAGCAGTAGACGAGCTCGCCGGCGCTGGCGTGGCCGGAGACGTGCACGCGGGCGTTGCCCTTGTGGACGACGTTCGCGCCCCAGCGGGTGAGCCCGTTGATGACACCGGAGATCGCGTTCTCGTTGCCGGGGATGACCGAGCTGGCCATCAGGATGGTGTCGCCCTCGCCGATGCGGATCTTGTGGTCGCGGTTCGCCATCCGTGACAGGGCGGCCATCGGCTCGCCCTGCGACCCGGTGCAGACAAGCGCGATCTTGTTGGGGTTCATCTTCTCGAGCTGCTCGAGGGGTACGACGAGGTTGTCCGGGATCTTCAGGTAGCCGAGGTCGCGGGCAACACCCATGTTGCGGACCATCGACCGGCCGACGAACGCGACCTTGCGGCCGTGGGCCTGCGCACTGTCGAGCACCTGCTGGATGCGGTGCACGTGGCTGGCGAAGCTGGACACGATGATCCGGCGGGGCGCCGTACGGAAGACCGTCTCGATGGCCGGGGCGAGGTCACGCTCCGACATCGTGAAGCCGGGGACCTCGGCGTTGGTCGAGTCGGTCATGAAGAGGTCGACACCCTCCTCGCCGAGCCGCGCGAAGCCGCGGAGGTCGGTGATGCGCTTGTCGAGAGGGAACTGGTCCATCTTGAAGTCGCCGGTGTGCAGCACCAGCCCGGCCTGGGTGCGGATCGCCACCGCGAGGCCGTCGGGGATCGAGTGGTTGACCGCGAGGAACTCGAGGTCGAACGGGCCGTGCTTGGCGCTGTCACCCTCGGCGACCTGGACCAGATTCGGCTTGATCCGGTGCTCCTTGAGCTTCGCCTCGATCAGCGCGAGCGTCAGCCGCGAGCCGACGACCGGGATGTCGGCGCGCTCCTTGAGCAGGTACGGGACTCCGCCGATGTGGTCCTCGTGGCCGTGGGTCAGGACGACGGCGACCACCTGGTCGAGCCGGTCGCGGATCCAGCTGAAGTCCGGGAGGATCACGTCGATGCCGGGCTGGTGGGCCTCGGGGAACAGCACGCCGCAGTCGACGATGAGCAGCTTGCCTGCGTGCTCGAACACCGTCATGTTCCGGCCGATCTCACCGAGCCCACCCAGTCCGACGACACGCAGGCCCCCGCGGGGAAGTTTGGGGGGCTTGGAAAGCTCTGGGTGAGGATGACTCATGGGCTCACGCTATCGGTACGCGTCGCCTCACCATCAGCCGCAGCCCGGACGAACTCCCGGTCAGCGGCGCAGCCCGTAGGTGAGGATCGCGTTGCCGGCGCTGGTGGTGGCTCCCTCGAGGAGGGCGAGCCGGGTCACGGGGACCGTCTCGTCGAAGAGCCTTCGGCCCTGATCGGTGACCGCGGGGTGGACGGTCAGGGTGAGGGCGTCGATGACTCCAGCAAGGAACAGCGAGCGGACGGTCTCGATGCCACCGATCACGGCGATGTCGCCCTCGCCGTCCTGCTGGAGCTTCTGGACGTACGCCACCGCGTCGCCATCGACGATCGTGCTGTTCCATCCAAGGTCACCGGTCAGGGTGCTGGTCAGCACGTGCTTGCGGACGGGGTTGATGAACTCGCCGAACGCGTCCTCGGCGGTCGGCCAGTACTCCGACCACTCGCGCCAGAGCGTGCTTCCGATGACGACGTCAGTCACGTCTCGGAGCCCGCGCTCCATGAACTGGCCCTCCTCGGGCCCGAACGCGTCGTACTGGAACAGGTGCGGCGACTCCACGACGCCGTTGATGGACGAGAACAGATGAGCAGTGGTCTTCCTGGTCATGGCTGAGCCTTTCGTAGAGACATCGGAATGTCGAGATCGAGTCGTGAACGGTGCGGCTGTGGCGTGATACTCGACCGCATGGAGCTGATGGACTTCGAGTTCGAGGGTGTGGTGGTCGAGTGGCGCGGGCCCGCCCCCTTCTACTTCGTGCGCATCCCTGAGGAGGAGAGCGCGGACATCAAGGAGGCGGCCCGGGGGCTGGAGTACTGGGGCCAGGTGCCAGTCGTGGTGCGTATCGGCGACACCGAGTTCAGGACGGCGCTCTTCCCCAAGGACGGTCAGTACCTGATCCCGGTGAAGGACGTGGTCCGGAGGGCCACGGGGGTCGAGCTCGACCAGGTACTGACCGTCGCCCTGAACGTAGGGCGGGACGGAGCGGACTGACCGCTCGCGTCAGACGAGCACCTCCCGCTCGAGCCGCGCGTAGCTGGCCTCCATGCCATCGGTCATTCCGGTGGCGAGGATCGTGTCGCGCAGCTCGCGGTCCGGGTAGGTGATCACGAGCGCGAGCAGCGTGCCCTCGGCAAGCGGCGTGAGCGTGAGCTCGTTGACCGTCCCGTCACCCGGCATCCCGATCATCCGTTCGGTGGTCACCTCGCGGTGCGGGGGAGCCGACTCGAGCAGCTCGCCCTCGAAGCCGAAGCCACCCTCGGAGCCCTCGACGGGCTCCCACTCGAACCGGAACTTCTCGCCAACCGACGTGGCCATCTCGCAGACCGGCATCGTCCAGCCGTCGGGGCCGAGCATCCAGCGCTGGAGCAGTTCGGGCTCGTGGTGCGCGCGCCAGACCTGCTCGGCGGTGCCGCGGATGACACGGCTGAACCGCACCCGGGTGTCGGACAGGATCTGCGCGTTGACGGCCTGACCGGCGGCGAACGAGGTGAGGTCGGCGAGCACTGCATCCATCTGCGCCATCGCCGCGCGCAGGCCCTCCTCCATGCCCATCTCGATCAGCTGCTCGAGGTCGGTGAGGGAGTTGAAGTACGTCGTGGTGGTGACGCGCGAGCCGTCGGCGGTCTCCTCGAACACGAACTCCATGCGCATCGACGGCATGTCGCGGTTGGGCTCGCCGTCGGGGCCGGCGAACCCGTCGAGCACCTCGAATCCCTTGCCCTGCTCGACGTTGAGCCACTCCCAGTAGCCGCCGTGGGTCTCGCCCTCCGGGCCGGTCATCGTGTACGTCGACCGGCCGCCGGGTGCGACGTCGTGCCGGGTGAACGTCGCGGGGTACGTCGGGGGTCCCCAGAAACGTTCGAGCTGGCGCGGGTCGACGTACGCCTCCCAGAGGCGCTCGAGCTGTGCAGAGAAGTCGGCGACGACGGTCATGGTGAGGGCGTCGGTGTCGCGAGTGACGGACGTGATCGGCATGAGTACTCCTTGGTCAGTCTTCGGCGAGAAGGGCGTCCAGCCGGTCGATGCGCGACCGCCAGATCTCCTCGTACCGGTCGAGCAGGGCCTGGGCCTTGCGGATGGTCTCGGGGTTGCCGCGGATGATGCGCTCGCGGCCATGTGGTTCCTTGGTCACGAGGCCTGCTCCCTCCAGGACGGCAACGTGCTTCTGGACGGCGGCGAAGGACATGTCGTACGCCGCAGCGAGCTGTGACACCGACGCTTCGCCCGCCATCGTGCGGCGGAGGATGTCGCGACGTGTCGCGTCGGCGAGGGCCCGGAACATCCGGTCCACCTCGTCGTCGGAGAGCTCAGTTTCTACAACCATTTGGTTGTACGTTAGACGCGGGTGCGCCGGCCGTCAAGACCTGTGTTGAACCAGACCGAATGCGTAGCATCCGACCCCATGACTGCACCCACGCCCTACCTCCACCTCGCCGGCGCCGCGCGTGACGCCTTGACCTTCTACGGCGGTGTCTTCGGCTGCGCCGTACAGCTCCACACCTTCGAGGAGTTCGGCAGGTCCGACGGCCCGGCGGATGCCATTGCCCACGGCTACCTCGCGCAGGGTCCCGTGACCCTCTTCGCCTCGGACGTGGCCGGCGACGAGCCATCACTCAACTGCGAAGGGATGACGCTCTCTCTGCTCGGTACGTCCACCCCCGACGTGCTGCACGACTGGTTCTCGAAGCTCTCCGAGGGCGGGCAGATCGTGGATGACCTCCAGACGCGACCTTGGGGTGCGACCGACGGGCAGGTCGTCGACCGGTTCGGGCTCCGCTGGCTGATCGGGTACGAGGGCGACTGAGCCCCTAGCTCACGACGAGGTGCTGGCGCCCGTCGATGAGCTCGCGAGCAAGATCCAGGTGGCCCGCATGGGTGGCTGTCTCCATCAGCACCCTGAGCACACAGTCACGCGCGCCGTCGAAGGGTGGGAAGGGAAAGATCTCCTTCGGGGGCCACCAGCGTGGAGCCGCGTCGAGGTCGACGTCGGCGAGTACGGCGTTGCTGCGGCTTCGCCAGTGCCGGTACTGCGCCACTGCGTCTGCACCGGAGGTCACCGGGACCTTCCAGCCGTCCTGGATCAGGCCGATGCACTCGTCGTCGCCGCCGAGGATCGCGCCGACCCAGAAGATCTCGTCGTCGTACGTGAGGTGGTTGAGCATCTGCGCGATTGACCACCCGGACGGTGCCGCCGGACGGGTCAGGTCGTGCTCACTCAGCCCTGCGGCAGCCGCGAGAACGTGCTCGCGTTCGGCGTCGAGGTGGGCGAGAAGCGCAGCACGTTCGCGTGTCATGCCCGCACCCTAGCCGCGCGTTGTCGACTCCGAGTCGAGGCGGCTTCAGTCGCCCACCCGGCCGGTGTCGTAGGCCCACATCGCGATCTCGACCCTGTTGCGGGCGCCGATCTTGGTCAGCAGGCTGGCGACGTGGGTCTTGGCGGTCGTCAGGCCGATGAAGAGGTCGGCGGCGATCTCGGCGTTCGTGCGGCCACGGGCGACCAGCGCCAGCACCTCCTCCTCGCGTTCGGTGAGCGGCTCGATCGGTTGGGTACGTCGTGTCGACGGTTCCCTCGCGGCGAGGGTGGCCAGCAGCCGCCGGGTGATGTTCGGCGCGATCAGGGCATCGCCGACGGCGGCGGCGTGCACGGCCTGGACGAGCAGCTCCGGCCCTGCGTCCTTGAGGAGAAAGCCTCGGGCGCCGGCCCGGAGCGCTCCGTGGACGTACTCGTCGAGGTCGAAGGTCGTGATCACCACCACCGCGATCGGGTCCGGGACGCTCCGCCCTGCGAGGAGCTCGGTCACCTCGATGCCGTCGAGCCCGGGCATCCGGATGTCGACCAGGCAGACGTCGGGGCGGAGCCGACGCGCGAGTTCGACCGCGGCGTGGCCGTCGGCGGCCTGGCCGACGACCTCGATGTCGGGTTGGGCGTCGAGGATCATGCACAAGCCGGTGCGCACCAGGTCCTGGTCGTCGGCCACCACCACGCGAACCGTCATC
Organism: uncultured Actinomycetota bacterium; assembly: GCA_963768905.1. Lineage (GTDB taxonomy): Bacteria > Actinomycetota > Actinomycetes > Propionibacteriales > Nocardioidaceae > Nocardioides_B. The sequence goes on from CAVYJQ010000005.1 coordinate 1,481,356, forward strand.
GGCGTTCCTTCGTCGGCAGCTCGGCGTCGACCGCCCACCCGCCCTCGGGCGTCGGCCCGGCGACGAGTGTGCCGCCGAGTAGTTGCACGCGCTCGGTCATCCCCAGCAGCCCGAAGCCCTGGCTCGCCGGACGCGCCGAGTCGATCTGACCGTCGTCGGTCACGCGTAGTCGCAGCCTTCCTGCGCCCTCGACGATCCGGATCTCCACACGCGAGGCGTTGCGGGCGTGCCGCAGGGCATTGGTCAGCGCCTCCTGCGCCAGCCGGTAGACCGCCGCGTCGACCTGGAGCGGAAGCTCCTCCAGGTCGTCTGGCAACTCCACGTCGACGATCGGGACCGGGTCCCGGCGGGCGAGGGACACCAGGTCGGCGACCCCGGGCTGGGGGGCGTACTCCGCCGGCGCTCCGTCGCGCAGCACCCGGACCATCGCCCGCATCTCCGCGAGCGTCCGCGACGCTTCACCTTCGATGACCGCCAGCGCCTCGAGCGCCGCTTCGGGTCGCTGCCCGGCCATCGCCCGGCCCGCCTGCGCCTGCACGGCGATCGCCGAGACATGGTGGGCGACCGTGTCGTGCAGCTCGCGCGCGAGCGCGAGCCGCTCCTGGCTGTGAATCTGGTCCCGCGCTCGGCGCCAGCTCTCGGCGCGGTAGCGGAACGCCGCCCCGCCTGCCGCCGCCGCTGCCAGGACGGCGAACCCACCAATGAGCTCGGCAGGCCCGGTGTCCTCGGCGACCGTGCCGATCACCGCAGCGACCAGCACCACCGCCAGCCCGATCACGATCTCGCGCCCTGCGCCCCAGCGGACCAGTGCGTAGACGAGCACCAGGACGTAGACCATCGTGTCGAGGCCCACGCTCGGAGCCCCGCTCGCCAGGCTCGCCAGCCCCAGCACCGTCGCGGTGCCGAACGCCACCACGACGCAGGCCAACGGCCGGGTACGCCGCCACAGCAGCACCGGTGCGAGCCCGACCGCCACGAGTGTCGCGACCGGCCGCCAGGCGACGTCGTCGCGGAGGACTCCCTCGAGGAGCGCCGTCAGCATCACCACCCCGACCAGCACCCAGTCGCGCGCCATCCGAGCGGGTGCGCCCATGGCGCGCGGCTCGGCCCACAGCGAGCGCAGGGCGTTGGTGATCACTTGCCCAGCCTAGGGATCTCGGAGGCCTCGCGGACCGACCGAAAGAACGACACCCCGCTCCTCCCCCAGAACGAGGCGAGTCCGGCCTCGACGCCGATGCGGCCGGGCCGGCGGTCCGCGAGGGTGGAACCACCCGGCAGAGAGGCCGGACCATCGAGCAAGGAGAAGGTCCATGTCCCGAGAGACCTTGAGCATCACGACCAGGACCACGACAGCCCTACACGATCCGCCCGCGCCGATCAGGGCGAAGCTCGCCGCAGCCTGGACCAGCTTCATGTTCTTCTACATCTACGTCGACTACCTGCACCTGTACAAGCCCGGCGCCATCGACGACATCCTGGCCGGCATCGTCTTCGAGTTCGACATCAGCCAAACCTTCGTCGTCGTCTCGCTCATGCTCGTGGGGATCCCGGCCCTCATGATCCTGCTCTCCACGGCACTGCCCGCCCGAGCGAACCGCACGCTCAACCTCGTCGTGGCATCGCTCTACATCCCCGTCTCTGCGTTCAACGTGGTCGGCGAGTCCTGGATCTACTTCTACGGCCTCGGCGCCGTGCTCGAAGTGATCATCCTCGGCTACATCCTCCGGTCCGCGTGGACCTGGCCCCGCACGACATCACCATCGATGCCCGAGCCCACCGCAGAACACCGCTAACCGGTTCGGCGGCACATCCTCGTTAGACAGTGGCCCGGGGTAGCCCGACGGCATGCGGCGGTTTCACACAACGCCGGACGATCGCTCGCTGAATTGCAGGTGGGTAGGCCCCGTGGGACTCGAACCCACAACCCGCGGATTAAAAGTCCGCTGCTCTGCCAATTGAGCTAGAGGCCCGGGACGTCAGGGGTTTGGTTGGGAGAACCCTCAGGACAACGCGCGTGTGGTTCGAGCCCGCCTGACGCCTGGGCAGACACAGTATCCGAGTGCGTGCCTCGTCTCGTATGGTGCGCTCTTCGCATGGGTCGATCGGACGCGGCAGTCCGGAAACGGCCCGCCGCGCGTCCCGGCCGTGTCAGGATGCGTCGTCACGGCCGACGGCCCCCACCCCTTACGACGGGAACCCGCATGCGCAAGCTCGTGCAGTCACGGATGGGCGCGGTGCTCGGTGGCGCCGCCGTCCTCGCAGTCCTCACGGGCGGAGGTGCCGTCGCCCACGGCCTGATCGGCTCCTCCGACATCAAGGACGGCTCGGTGGCCAAGCGCGACATCGGCCGCGGCGCAGTCGGCTCCAGCGAGGTCCTCGACGGCTCGCTGCGGATGCGGGACCTCGACCCGGCCACCCGGGCCCGGCTCCGGGCCGCCGCCACCGGGGACACCGGCCCGGCCGGGGCCGACGGCGCGCCTGGTCCCGCGGGCCCGCAGGGCGTGCCCGGCGCGACCGGGGCGCCCGGGGCGCGCGGGCCGGCCGGCCCGTCGGCGGGCCTGGTGGTCAAGGCGGCCGACGGCACGGTGCTCGGGACGCTGCTGGCCGCGGAGCCGACCTACGTCCGGACCCTGACCGGTTCCGGGCACTTCGTCGACCTGACCTGGGCCGGCGCCTCGCGCGGCCCTGGCCCCGGGCGGATCTACTGGTCCGGGGCGGACTGCCGCGGGAACCCGATCGTGGTCGAAGCGTCGGCGCCGCACCCCAACTGGGTCTACGCCGGGCCGCAGGGCCAGCAGCTGTACACCGCCGAATCGGGGACCAGCATCCTCAACACGATGTCGGAGTCCGACGGGACGGTGTGCACGAGCAACACCGACTTCGTCTGGCAGCGGACGGGGTACCGGCTGGTGCAGGTGACCCCGGAAGACGTCGGGCTGCCCGCGGGCGAGGTCGTCGGCCCGCTGGTGCTCGCCCCGCCGGCCGCGCCCTAGTCGGAGGTCCGCCGCTGCCCCGGGGGTCAGAATCCGATCCAGAAGCCCCGGGCATCCGTGCGGCGATCCCGGACCGCGGCCGCAGACGGTAATGCCATTCCACCGATCACCTCGGCCTGCCGGACTTACGCTTTCCGCAAGCCATCACGCACGACCGGGGGATTCGCCATGCGCAGCCGTCATCTGTTCGCCCTGCCCGTACTCAGCCTGCTCGCAGCGATGCTCGTCGCACTCGGGCCGTCGGCGTCTGCCTCGTTGGCCGACCGCGACTGCGCCGACTTCGCCACCCAGAAGGCTGCTCAGATCTTCTTCTTGAGCAATGGCGGGCCCGCGTCAGACCCGCACCGCCTCGACTACGACAGCGACGGCATCGCCTGCGAGTCGAACCCGTGCACCTGCTACTACAAGAAGACCCTGCCGGACGGCTCGACGACGACGCAGCCGAAGCAGGTCATCCAGAAGGCTCGCGTGATCAACGTGGTGGACGGCGACACCGTCGACGTACGGCTGTCGTCTGGCGCCGAACGACGGATCCGGATGGTCGGGATCGACACTCCCGAGGTGTACGGCGGCGTCGAGTGCGGCGGCCCCGAGGCTTCGCGGTCGCTGAAGAAGCTCCTGCCGCGAGGTGCGGCGGTGCGTCTCGTCTCCGACCCGAGTCAGGACCTCAAGGACCGTTACGGTCGGCTCCTCCGCTACGTCACCAAGGTGTCGACCGGCAAGGACGTGAACCGTCAGCAGATCGCACGCGGCTGGGCGCAGGTCTACGTCTACAACAACAACCCGTTCAACCGCGTGGCGTCGTACCGCACGGCCCAGCAGTCGGCGGTCGTCGCCGACCGCGGCATGTGGGGCATGTGCTGACCGAAGGAGCGAACCGGCTCAGTCGTCGAGTGCTTCGGGCAGCGACGCGAAGATCGGGAACACCTTGTCGAGGCTGGTGATTCGGAACAGCTTCCGGAACCGCTCCTGAGGGCAGACCAACTTGAGGGCTCCGCCGTGGGCGGTGACTGCCTTGCGTCCTCCGATGAGGACGCCGAGACCGGTCGAGTCGAGGAAGTCGAGGTCGGTCATGTCCACGACGACGCGGTGACTGCCGGCCACGTCGAGCCGAGCGAGTTCGTCGCGGAGGATGCCGGCGGTGTAGAGGTCGATGGCGCCTTCGGTGGCGACCACAGCCTGTCCGGCTATGTCCCTCACGGTGAGCGTCAGCTCCACCCGGCACCCCTCCTTGCGCCCCTCCAGGTCCCCCTTGACCTAGTTTCGATCGTCTCACAAACCGCCGCGAGGGGCCTCGGTCAGCGGCCGATCGGCCACTGAGAGCCACTCACGGTCGAACCAGGACGCCCACTGGTCTGGATCGGTGGTCGGTTGTGCGAGGAAGTACCCCTGGGCGTGGTCGACGCCGAGCGACGCAAGTGCCTCGAGCTGGTGTTCCTCCTCGACGCCCTCACCGGTCACGGTCGCTCCGATCTCGAGGGCGAGCAGTACGAGTGCCGTGATCAAAGATCTGCGGGCGGGATCGGCCGCTAGGTCGGTGATGAGCCCGCGGTCCAGCTTGATGATGTCGGGGCGCAGCTGCAGCACGTGATTGAGCGAGGCGTAGCCGGCGCCGGTGTCGTCGACGGCGAACCGAACGCCGTGTCCCCGCAGCGATTCAAGACTCGACATGAGTACGCAGTAGTCGGTCACGCGGGCGTGCTCGGTGATCTCGATGACCAGCCGGTCCAGGGCAGCTCCGGCACCGGTGACGATTCCTGGGAAGTCGGGGTCGAGCAGCAGCTCGGGGCTGGCGTTGACCGACAGGTGCACGTGGTCGGGAAGCCGGTCGAGCAGTCCCAATGCTGCCGTGAAGGTCAGGACGTCGAGTTCGGCTGTGCGCCCAGCCTCGCCCGCCTCGCGGAACCATTCCTCAGGCGGGCGCCCGTCAGCGAAACGTGCCAGTGCCTCGACCCCGACAGCCCGCCCACTGACCAGGCTCACCAAAGGCTGGAGTGCGATCTCGACCCCGCCCTGCGTCAGGAGTTTGTCGAGTCGACGGTCCCGCTCAGCGATCGCCTGCGGCGAGGCCGGGTTCAGCGGAGTACGACGAGCGCCCCGGTACCCGACGATCCTGCCGCGCTGGTCCTGGATGGGCACTGCAGCGCCCTGGAGGAGGACCGGTTCGCCAGATTGGTGCCTCCAGGGGATCATCGCGTGGTCCCATCCCGACCTCGAGTGTCGGGCAGTGCGGAAGAGCTGACGAACCTTCTCGGCGCCCTTGTCGTCAGAGGTGAGCTCGTCGCTGGCCCGGCCCAGGATCTCGTCCGGGTGGTACCCCAGTAGGTCGATGACGCCGGGACTGGAATAGGTGATGCGGCCGTCGAGGTCCGACTCCCAGAGCCAGTCGCGGCTCATCGAGCCGGCCGCGGCGATGACCTGAGCCTGCCGCTCGAGCTGCTGGCGTGCGCTGAGCAGGCTGCGTACCACGGAGAGTCCCGCCACGACGGCCACGACCAGAGTGACGAGCCCCGCTACGAGCAGCAGCGACCCGGGGCCGGGGGACTCCGGCTGTGGGTCGCTCAGCTCGGCTGCGTGCGCGAGTCCAGACAGGACAGCTGCCGAGGTCGACGCACCGACCAAGAGGTACGCCCAGAACCGTGCGGGCATGCTTCCCCCTTGACGTCGCCTGCAAGAAGCAATTCGACAACATCTTCCTCTCGCTCGCGAGGTAAACGCCAGATCCTCACGGTCAGTACTAGTGAGTTCCATTTGTCATGGTTTTCTCAAGGCGGCCACTCCTGCTGCCGATACTCGGGATGCCCCGGCCCTGCCGGAGCAAGCGAGAGGTGTCACTGGTCGGGCGATGCGTTCCGCCTGATGTGATGCGCGCGTCTCGCGGTCTTATGCGGCGCCGTCCAGGGTGCGCGTCCGCGTCAGACGGGGGGACGCGGACGCGGGGATCCTTCGTTATTGGGTGGCGGAGGATCCCCGCCTCGCCGACCGGCTGTCAGCCGATCTGTACGTCGTCGCCGGCGCAGCTCGGCAGCAGCTCGGCGTTCTCCGGGATGGCGGACTGTGGGACCGGATCGCCTGCCGCGTCGAGCACGCGAGTCTCGACCTCGATGCTCGCCGTCACGGCAACCGGGCCGTCCAGCCAGGTCTGCAGGTGGGCGAAGCCGCCGGCCGCCCGGGTCGTGAACCAAGGGCCGGGCCCGCCGTCCACGACGAAGCGCTGCTGCACGCGGTCGACCACCGGCGCCACGGAGAGCCAGGTGGTGCTGGTGAACCCATCAAGCCGCGTGTCGGTGCATTGCCAGTCGGCCCTGCCGTTCGACAGGAAGACGACCGGCTCACCAGCAGTTGCCCGGGGCACTGGCACCTGGGCGGGACGGTCCGGTCCGGTCATGTCACACATCTGGAGCTCGCCGGCATCGTTGCGCAGCAGCAGCACGGGGGACTCATCGACCGCCGCTCGCTGGCGCATGCCATAGAGCACGTCGACGGTCGACGGGTCCTCAGCGAAGTCCGGTGCCAGGCATCCACGTACTGCGGCTTCGCCCGAGACCGAACCGAGGTCCAGGTCGAGAGTCGGCTCCTCCGCGCCGGCGGAGAGCGCCGCACTGTCGCTCGGGGTCGCCTGCGGCGTGTCCCCGCCCCGGCTCGCCACGGCGGCGCCGACTGCGATCGCGGCAACGGCAAGCGACGCAACGGCGATCGCGCTCGTTCGCCGGCGTCGTGCCGACACTTCCGGCCCGCCCATCAAGGTCCCCTAAAAAGTCACGAGCGAGCACCCAGGCGCCCCCGCCTCGTCGCCGTCGTTACGGCATGTGCTCGCTTGCCCCAAATGTAGCGGTGCGGCGGGCAGATCCCCGGGTCCGGCCCTCGATTCTTTGCCTGGCGAGTCTCGGAATGTCTGTTCGGCTGACCCAGGGGGGTGCAGGAGGGCCATTCTTTTCGCCGTTTCCCCCTCCGTCGGGGGCGGATCGCCGCACACTTGATCCGCGGCGTCTGGGAGGCGACCGCTCGGCTGAGAACTTGGGAGGGTTCGACATGCCTGTGCGCGACCTTGCCCTGCGCCTGGCGGCGGGAACGACGTACGCGGTGAACCCGTACCGCGCCACGAAGGCCCCCACCTCATTTGAGCGGCACATGATGAACCGACTCGGCTGCGGGTACGCCCGCTCCACGTGGCGGGAGATGAAACGCGCCGGGGGAGCCGACGCGTGGTTCAAGCAGCAGCTCGATCCCAGCGCCGTCCCTGAGACCGCGATCGCCGACGGACTGATCACCTGGTTCCCGGACCTGCTCGACAGCCCAGAGCGCATGTGGGAGCGGCGGAGCAGCAAGGGTGGCTGGGGCTACGCGCGCGACCTGGCCAACTGGACGATGCTGCGGCGCATCTACTCGCGGCGGCAGGTGCACGAGACCATGGTCGACCTGTGGTCGAACCACTTCCACATCACCGCGCAGGGCGGCACCGCGTGGGTTCAGCGCTTCGACTACGACCGGGTGATCCGGAAGCACGCGCTCGGCCGGTTCGAGGACCTCCTGGTCGCAGCCACCCTGCATCCCTCGATGCTGCTCTACCTCGACAACTTCCGATCGGTGCGGAACGCGCCGAACGAGAACCACGGCCGCGAGCTCCTGGAGCTGCACACGGTCGGCCGCACGTCCGGCTACACCGAGCAGATGGTCAAGGACTCGGCGAAGATCCTCAGCGGGTACACCGTCAGGCATGCGACCACATGGGAGATGGCCTACGACCCCGCACTGCACACCACCGGCGCCGTCAAGGTGCTCGGCTTCACCGCGGGCAACGCCGGCGCGGACGGTTCCCAGCTCACGGTGCAGTACCTGAAGTACTTGGCCAACCACCCCGCCACCGCGCGCACGGTCGCCCGCCGGATCGCCACCCGCTTCGTCTCCGACACTCCATCCAACGCGCTGGTCAACGACCTCGCGAAGGTGTTCCTCGAATCCGGCACCGACATCAAGGCGGTGCTGCGCCGACTGGTCGCGAGCAGCGAGTTCCGCCGCTCCGCGGGCCAGAAGACGAGAACCCCGGTCGAGGACCTGGTGGCGACCTCCCGCGCCCTCCAGATCCGAGCGCGCAAACCGGGCAGCGACAGCTCGTTCGCCAACGCCATCACCTGGCTGCACCAGGGCCTGCCGCTCTACCAGTGGCCGCGGCCGGACGGCCCGCCCGAGCGGAACCCCGAGTGGGCCTCCGCCTCCCGCATGATGAGCTCGTTCCGGATGCACTGGAACCTCGGTGGCGGCTATTACCCCAGCGTCGATGCGTCGTACCGGTCGCCCTCGTGGTGGCTGCCGCAGAGCCGGATCCGGCTCGACCAGTACGTCGACCACCTGTGCCGAATGCTGCTCGGTCGCGGTTCGACGTCACGTGAGGTGAAGGCGGTCTGCCAGGCGACCGGCCTGCAGCCCGGCGACAAGATCACCAAGGATCACGCGCTCGCGCGCTGGATGTTCGTCCGGCTGGTCGCCGTGCTCCTCGACTCACCCACCCATATGAGCCGGTGAAGGGCGCCCGATGAGCACGGTGAACGACGGTGGCTGCTGCCACGAGTACGAGCAGGCCGCGGGACTCTCGCGTCGTCGGTTCCTGGCCGGCATGGCCGCCACCAGCGGCGCCGCGGTCGCGACGTCGATGTTCGGGGACGCCGTCCGGCAGACCGCGTTCGGGGCCGCCCCGGACGGCAACGTCGTGGTCGTGATCAGCCTGCGCGGAGGAATCGACGGCCTCGGCATGGTGGTGCCCCACGGTGACGCCGCGTACTACGCGGCGCGGCCGAAGCTGTCCGTCGCGGCCGACCGGCTGATCGCCAAGGACGGCTTCTTCGGGCTGCATCCGAAGATGGCGCCGCTCGAGTGGCTGTGGACCGGTGGCGAGCTCGCTGCCGTGCACGCGGTGGGCATGCAGGTGCCGAACCGGTCTCACTTCCTGGCAATGGAGGAGATCGAGGACGCCGACCCCTCCTCGAGCCTCCGACGTGGCTGGGTCAACCGCATGATCGGCCTCAACGCCGGCGACGCGCCGTACGAAGCGGTCAATCTCGGAGACCCGATCACGCCGGCCGCGCTTGTCGGGTCGGCGCCGTCGCTGTCCGCCCGTGGCCTCAAGGACATCACCCTGGCGGGCGCCAGCCACGGGTACGAGGCCCGGCGGCGGCGTCAGCTGCAGACGATGTGGGGGGACGCCAGCGGTCCCCTGGGGTCGGCGGCCAGGTCGGCGCTGCGGACGGTGCAGGACCTGCAGCCTGTGGTCTCGGCGACCTACCAGCCGGCCGTGACCTACCCCCGGACCTGGCCGGCCACCGGACTCTCCGATGCACTCAAGGACACGGCCCAGCTGATCAAGGCCAACGTGGGCACCGAGGTGGTGACCATCGACTACGGCTCGTGGGACATGCACAGCGACTACGGCTCCACCGACTCCGGCGAGATGCAGAGCATGGTCGGTGGCTTCGCCTCCGTGGTGAGCGCGTTCATGCAGGATCTCGGCCCGCTCCGCTCCAGGGTGACGCTCGTGACCATCAGCGAGTTCGGACGACGTGTCGCCGAGAACGGCAACCGGGGACTGGACCACGGCTGGGGCAACATGATGCTCCTGATGGGCGCGGGCGTCCGTGGTGGTCGCTACTACGGCCAGTGGCCCGGGCTGGGCTCGGGAAAGCTGGTCGACGGCGACCTTTCCGTGACCACCGACTACCGCGACGTGCTCGGCGAGGTGGTCACCTCGCGGTTCCCGAGCCGGTCCATCAGCGCCGTCTTCCCGGGTCTCCAGCACCGGCCACTCGGCCTGATGAGTTGAACGTCATCACGCCTGATTTGACCTCTACTCGGAATATGGGCTCGAACTTGGTAGGGTCAGCGGTGCAGAAGATGCAAGTTCCAGCAGGTCGACGCCCGCGGAGTTTGTGATCCGACGGCGTTTTCTCTTGAGTTGAGCACCATGCTTCGTTCGAGGGGGCACGGCGTTTCACCGCATCTGACGCTGGGTTCGCCGAAGTGGCGTATCCAAGCCCCCCGTAAGTAGGAGTAAGACAGCATGGCTCAGGGCACCGTTAAGTGGTTCAACGCCGAGAAGGGTTTCGGCTTCATCGCTCAGGAGGACGGCGGCGACGACGTCTTCGTTCACTACTCGGCGATCCAGACCCAGGGCTACAAGTCCCTGGACGAGAACCAGAAGGTCGAGTTCGACGTCACGCAGGGTCCCAAGGGCCCGCAGGCGGAGAACGTTCGCGCCCTCTGATCCTCAGAGAAAACGCCTCTTAGGCATTGAGAGACCCCGACGGGAAACCGTCGGGGTCTCTTGTTTTGTCCGAATTGACTATGGGTACCGTCGGGACGGTCGGCGAGAATGAGGCAGCGCGATTCCGCGTTCAGCCGACAGGAGCGTACGACGAGTGAGGCGAGGTGTGAGCGGCGTCATGGATGACCAGCTGAACGTCCCGCTCGAAGACGCGGAGCTCCTCGCCGAAGTCGAGCTCACCACCAACCTGATCATCGCCGCCAGCGAGTCCGACTCGAGCCTGGCCCAGGACGAGGTCGACCGCCTGCTCGGCGTCGAACCGCCGAACATCCCGCCGCAGAAGCAGCGCTAGCCACCCACGGAGCGCGGCGGGGAGCGCATCCGAGCTCGGGGCTCTAGCATTGTGCCCGGTTCTGTTCCGTTCATCAGGAGTTCAACGTGGCTTTGCGCTTCCGTCCGGTTGACTCGACTTTCTACGACCTGTTCTCGGGCTCCGCCCAGCACATCGTCGATGGCGCAGCTCTGCTGGCCCAGATGCTCGCCGACGGGGGTGACCGGGTCGCAATCGCGGAACAGATGCGAGACGCCGAACACCGTGCCGACGAGTCCGCCCACGCGATCATCCAGCGCACGAACCAGACGTTCGTCACCCCGTTCGACCGCGAGGACATCTACGCGCTCGCGTCCGGGCTCGACGACATCATGGACTTCATGGAGGAGGCCGTCGACCTCGTCCTCCTCTACGAGGTCGAGTCGCTGCCGACCGAGTTCGCCGAGCTGATCGAGGTGATCCAGCGGTGCGCCGAGCTCACCGCTGAGGCGATGCCCAGGCTCCGCACGATGAGACATCTCGAGGAGTACTGGATCGAGATCAACCGGCTCGAGAACGCCGGCGACCGCAGCTACCGGCGGATCCTCGCCCAGCTGTTCAGCGGCACGTACGAAGCGCTGGACGTGCTCAAGCTCAAGGACATCGTCGACTCGCTGGAGTCGGCGATCGACGCGTTCGAGACCGTCGCCAACCGGATCGAGCAGATCGCCGTCAAGGAAGGCTGAGCGTGGAGCTCGCGATCGTCGTCGCGGTAGTCCTGGTTGCCCTGACGTTCGACTACACCAACGGTTTCCACGACGCGGCCAACGCGATCGCCACCTCGGTGTCCACCCGGGCCCTCACTCCGCGGGTGGCGTTGGCGATGGCGGCGGTGATGAACTTCGTCGGCGCGTTCCTCGGTCAGGAGGTCGCCAACACGGTCGGGAGCGTGATCCAGCCCGAGGTCGGCACGCATGGCCTGGTCGTGGTGATGGCGGGGCTGCTCGGGGCGATCTCGTGGAACATCCTGACCTGGTACTACGGCCTGCCGTCCTCGTCGTCCCACGCGCTCATCGGTGGGCTCGTGGGCGCAGCACTCGCCTCGGGATCGCTGGTGAAGTGGGACGTCATCGTCCAGAAGATCGTGATCCCGATGATCGGCTCGCCGCTCTTCGGCTTCGCCGTCGCGTTCCTCGTGATGATCGGGATCCTCTGGCTGTTCCGCAAGGCACGCCCGTTCAAGGTCAACCGGGGCTTCCGCCTGGCCCAGACGGTGTCCGCCGCAGCGATGGCCCTCGGACACGGCCTGCAGGACGCCCAGAAGACGATGGGTGTCATCTTCCTGGCCTTGCTCACCGGCGGGTACGTCGCCCAGGACGACGGACTTCCCGCCTGGGTGATCCTGTCGGCCGCAGCCGCGATCTCCCTGGGCACCTACTCGGGCGGGTGGCGGATCATGCGTACGCTCGGCCGCCGGATCATCCACCTCGACCCGGCCCGCGGGTTCGCCGCCGAGTCGGTCGCGGCCGGAGTCCTCTACACCACGGCGTTCGCGTTCGAGGCGCCGATCTCCACGACGCACACGATCACCTCGGCGGTCATGGGCGCAGGCGCGACCAAGCGCCTCTCCGCGGTGCGCTGGGGCGTCGCCAGGTCGATCGTGATGGCGTGGGTACTGACGTTCCCGATGGCCGGCGCGATGGCCGCCCTCGTCTACTGGGTCAGCCGGTACGTCTTCCAGCTGCCCTGACCAGACTGGATCAGCCGAAGCGGCCGGAGATGTACGCCTCGGTGGAAGGCTCCTCCGGGTTGGAGAAGATCTTCTTCGTCGGGTTCATCTCCACGAGCCGACCGGGCAGCCCGGCTCCGGCAAGGTTGAAGAACGCCGTGTCCTCGGACACGCGCGCTGCTTGCTGCATGTTGTGGGTCACGATGACGATCGTGTAGTCGGTCTTCAGCTCGTGGATCAGGTCCTCGATGGCCGAGGTGGAGATCGGGTCGAGCGCCGAGCAGGGCTCGTCCATGAGCAGCACCTGCGGCTCCACGGCGATCGCGCGGGCGATGCACAGTCGCTGCTGCTGGCCGCCGGAGAGGCTGGAGCCGGGCTTGTTGAGGCGGTCCTTGACCTCGGTCCACAGGTTCGCGCCGCGGAGCGACTTCTCCACGCGCTCGTCGGTCTCCGAGCGGGACATCCGCTTCGCGTTGAGCCGGTTGCCCGCGATCACGTTGTCGTAGATGGACATCGTGGGGAACGGGTTGGGGCGCTGGAAGACCATGCCGACCTGGCGGCGTACCTGGACCGGGTCGACCTCGGCGTCGTACATGTTCTGACCGTCGATGACGATCTTGCCCTCCACGCGCGCGCCCGGGATCACCTCGTGCATCCGGTTGAGCGAGCGCAGGAAGGTGGACTTTCCGCATCCCGACGGGCCGATCAGGGCGGTCACGGACCGCGCCTTGATGGTCATCGAGACGCCCTCTACGGCGAGGAAGTCGCCGTAGTAGATGTCCAGGTCGGAGACATCGATGCTCTTGGCCATGACAGTCGTTTCTCTCTCGATCTCGCTCAGCGGCCGGTCTTGGGGGAGAAGAATGCGCTGATCGATCGCGCGAGCAGGTTCAGGATCATCACGATAGCGATCAGCACCAGTGCAGCTCCCCAGGCTCGGTCTTGACCGAACTCCGGGGGAACACCCGGCTGGGTGTACGAGTAGTAGATGAATACGGGCAGCGTCGCCATTCGGTCGGCGAAGACGTTGAAGTTCACCGAGTCGGTGTCTCCGGCGATGATCAGCAGCGGCGCGGTCTCGCCGGCGACGCGGGCGACGGCCAGCGTCACGCCGGTGACGATCCCGGCCAGCGACGTCGGGATGACCACCTTGACGATGGTGCGCCACTTCGGCACACCGAGCGCGTACGACGCCTCGCGAAGGTCGTTGGGCACGAGCTTCAGCATCTCCTCGGCGGAGCGCACGACGATCGGGATCATCAGGATCGACAGCGCGATCGAGCCGCCGAAGCCCATCCGGACGCCCGGCCCGAAGATGATCACGAACAGCGCGTACGCGAACAGGCCGGCGACGATCGACGGGATGCCGGTCATCACGTCGACGAGGAAGGTGATCCACTTCGCGAGGCGGTTGTTGGCGCCGTACTCGACGAGGTAGACCGCAGCCATGATGCCGACCGGCACCGAGATCAGCGTTGCGAACAAGGTGATCAGCAGCGTGCCGATGATCGCGTGGTAGATACCGCCGCCCTCGCCGATCACGTTGCGCATCGACCACGTGAAGAACTGCGGGCTCAGGACGGCGGCGCCCTTGGTGACGACCTGGGTGAGCAGGGTGACCAGGGGGAGCATCGCGGTCGCGAACGCCGACCACACCAGCGTCGTGACGAGCCGGTCGGTGGCCGCGCGGCTGCCCTCGATCACCAGCGTCCAGGTAGGCCAGCCGATCGCGAAGAGCACGATGGCGACCAGCGCGATCACCGGGACGCTCCAGCCGAGGGTGAGCCCGGCCAGGGTCGACGCCGCCAGCATGATCACGCCGACCAGCACGGGTGCGTAGCGCGGCAGGGTGGGGTGGGTCAGCGGGACGCTCTGCCGCGGCGTCTGGGTGACCTCAGGCTGAGTGTCGGTCGTCATCTCACTTCCCTCCGTTCACGCCGCGGGCAGCGATGGCGCGGCCGAGGAAGTTCACCGCGAAGGTCACCACGAACAGCACCAGGCCGCTGAAGATCAGCACGTTGATCTTCAGACCGGACGCCTCGCCGAACTGCAGCGCGATGTTGGCGGCGATGGTCGACGGGTTCGACGTGGAGATCAGGTTGAAGGTGACGATGCCGGTCGCGGAGAGCACCATCGCGACGGCCATCGTCTCGCCGATGGCCCGGCCGAGGCCGAGCATCGTCGCCGAGATCATGCCGGAGCGTGCGTATGGGAAGACCGTCATCCGGATCATCTCCCAGCGGGTGGCCCCGAGGGCGAGCGCCGCCTCCTGGTGCAGCACCGGCGTCTGGGCGAAGATCTCGCGGGTGATCGCGGTGATGATCGGAAGCGCCATCACGGCCAGCACCAGCGCTGCGGTGAGGATCGTGCGGCCGGAGGTGGCCGGCCCCTCGAAGAACGGGAGGAAGCCGAGGTTGTCGCCGAGCCAGCGGTAGACGGGGACGACCTTGCCGCTCAGGTAGTCGATGCCCCACAGGCCGTAGACGACGCTGGGGACGGCGGCGAGCAGGTCGATCAGGTAGCCGAGTGTCTTCGCGAACTTGCGCGGAGCGAAGTGCGAGATCACCAGGGCCACGCCGATGGCGAGCGGGGTCGCGATCAGCATCGCCAACACGGCCGCGAGCAACGTGCCGAAGAGGAGTGGCCAGACGTAGAGGACGATCCCCTCCTTGCCGTTCATCGCTCCCGGAGGAGCGGTGATGGCGGGGGCGCCTTCGATGGTGAGGAAGATGGCAACGCCCGCGAGGGCGACCAGGATTGCGATGCCAGCCGCCCGGGCGAGTGCGGAGAAGACGATGTCGCCTTTTCGTCGCACGCCCGGCGCCATTGACTCGGTGGTCACTGCCACGTGGGTCCCTCTCCCCGGTCCAGGAGCAGGCGGTCCTGCTCTCGTCGTACAGCATGCGGGGTCTCGGGCTCCCCGCGCGCGTCGGGGTCCGCTCCGGCAGCAGGTCGCTGCCGGACGCGGACCCCCAGGATCACAGTCGCGACTGGGCTCAGCCAGCCTTGATCGCGTCGACGATCGCCGTGGCCTCTTCGGCCAGGGTGCTCGACAGCGGAGCGGAACCGGCGTTCTCGGCCGATGCCTGCTGGCCCTCGTCGCTCAGGACGTACGACAGGTACGCCTTGACCAGCTCGCCCTCCGCCTTGTCGGCGTACGTCGGGCAGGCGATGAGGTACGAGGTGAGCACGATCGGGTAGACCCCGGCCTCGTCGGTCTTGTGGTCGAGGTCGAACGCCATGTCGCCGTCGGGGCGACCCTCGACGCGCGGCGAGACCTCGAGGATCTTCGCTGCGGCCTCGGGCTCCGGCGCGACGAAGTCGCCACCGACACCGACGTTGGCCACACCGAGCTCGCCGGCCTGGCTGGCGTCGGCGTACCCGATCGAGTTGGCGCCGTTGGTCACGGCCGAGACGACGCCCGAGGTGCCGCTGGCGCCCTCGCCGCTCTTGATCGGCCAGGTCTCGATCGGACCGTGGGTCCAGGCGTCCGGCGCGACGTCGCTGAGGTAGTCGGTGAAGTTCTCGGTCGTGCCCGACTCGTCGGAGCGGTGAACCGGGTTGATCGGCTCGGACGGAAGCTCCGCGTCGGGGTTGTCCGCGGCGATCGCCTTGTCGTCCCAGGTCTTGATGTCACCGGCGAAGATGCCGGCGAGGGTCTCCGGGGCGAGGTTCAGGTCCTCGACGCCCTCGACGTTGTAGATGACGGCGATCGGCGAGACGTAGTTGGGGACCTCGATCGGGTCCTGGCCGTCGCAGCGCTTCTTGGCGTCGGTGAGCTCGCCCTCGTCGTCTGAGAGGTACGAGTCCGAGCCGGCGAACGGGTAGCCGCCGGAGATGAACTGCTCGCGGCCGCCGCCCGAGCCGATCGGGTCGTAGTTGACCGTGACGTTCGGGTTGGCCTGCTGGAAGCCGGCGCGCCAGGCGTTCTGGGCGGCTTCCTGGGAGCTGGCCCCGCCGGCGCTGAGGGTCCCGGTCAGGTCGCTGCCGCCGTTGGCCGAGCCGGTGGTGCCCTGCTCGTTGGCCGCGCCGCAGGCGCTCAGGCTGAGCCCGAGGGCGAGGGCGGCGGCGGGGGCCGCGAACCGGCGAATGGAAGTGGTGCTCACTTCGGACTCCTGTGATCTTGGGTCAGACACATCGGTTGGTCATAGCGAACGTAGGCAGCCCAGGTGAAGCAACCGTCCGCCCCACATGAACGAGAGGTGAACGATAAGGGCGTCTTGGGTTTCTTTACCTTTTCCGTGAGACGGCAGTCACATGAACTCCGGCGCGGCGCCCTTGACGCTCACCCGTTTTCAGGGTCAGAGCCAATGCTCTTCTGTAGCCACGACCTTGCCCTTGCGATGGTGCACCACGAGCATCCCGCCGGGCTCGAGCCCCGGGTCCGGCACACTCAGGGCAGCCGTCAACAGGGGCAGGACGGGGCGGTGGCTGCACAGCACCGCGGGCGTCTTGTCTTCCAGCAGCTCGCTGACGAGTTCGGTGAGCCCGGCCTCGTCGAGGAGCTCCTCGCTCAGGGCATCCGCTATCTCGAGATCGACGCCGGCCACCTCGGCGTACGGGGCCACGGTCGTCCAGCAGCGGGTGCTGCTCGAGGACACCACGCGTCGTACGCCGTACGCGGTGAGGAGCGGAACCAGCGCATCGGACTGGCCCTGGCCGATGTCGGACAGCGGGCGCTCCGGGTCATCTCCGTCCCAGGACTTCCGCGAGACCGCCTTGGCGTGGCGCAGCACGACCAGTGGCGTCGACCGCTTGCGAACCTCCACGAACTCGTCGAGCGTGTCGCGGTCGTGCTCGTAGGTCAGCCGCTCGCGGGCTTCGGCGGGGCTGAGCCACGCCAGCTCGTCGATCTCGGAGTTCGGCTCGTACGTGGAGATGTCCCCGGCGACCTGTCGGGCGGCCCAGTAGTGCACGCGCTTGGGGCGGAGGGTGCCGTTGCCGGTCATGTAGTGCTGCGTGCGCAACGGCGGGCCGAGCCGGATGTGCAGTCCCGTCTCCTCGGCGACCTCGCGCACCGCCGCGGCGAGCACGTGCTCACCGGGGTCGACCTTCCCCTTCGGGAAAGACCAGTCGTCGTACTTCGGGCGGTGCACGAGGAGCACCTCCGGGCCCTCCCGGGAGACCACTGCCCCTGCCGCCACGACCTCGTCGCTGTCCACCCGGCTAGTCTCACATCCCCGGTCGGCAAGCTTCGGAAGGTAGGTCGCAGTGGGCAGGAGTCGCGTGGTGATCGGCGCCGTCGTCGTCGCACTGCTGGTGCTCGGGGTCCTGACCTGGCGGCTCCTCGACCGTTCCACGGACTACGAGCGGGCGGCGAGCTATCTGCCGGCCGGCACGCTGCGCGTCACCTACACGGACTGGGACGCCGTCCGGGCCTCGGCTGACGGCGAGTCCCTTGGTGGAGGCTCGTCAGAGTCGAAGGTGCAGGCCTTCCTGGACCGCGCCTTCGAACAGGACCTGACCTCGACCTCGGCGGTGGCCGAGTCGACCTTCGCCCTCCACCGGCGCTACGGGTTCTCCCCGCTCAACGTCTCGTGGGAGGTCTTCGGCCAGTCGCCCGAGGGGCAGGTCGCGATCATGCAGCTTCCCGACTCGGCGGACCTGGACGCCGTCGAGCGGAAGCTGCGCAGCCTCGGGTACGACGAGCCCGTCGACGGAGTCGGCGAAGGTGGCACCTGGGCCGGCTCGTCGGACCTGGTGGCCGCGCTCGACCCCACGCTCACGCCCGTGCAGCAGAACGTGGCCGTGCTGCGCGACCAGCGGGTCGTCGTGATGTCCGACAGCCCGGCGACCGTCTCGTCCGCCGCGGACGTCATCACCGGGGAGTCCGATGGCCTGGACGTCGCCCCGCTCACCGCGCTCGCAGGTGAACCGGAAACCGCGACGCTCTGGGCCGAGGACTTCGCCTGCGGCGACCTCGCCATGAGCGCAGCCGACGAGGAGGACCAGCGGGTCGCCGCGTCGCTGGTCGACGAAGCGGGCGGCGTCAGCCCGCTGTCCGGACTGGTGATGGCGCAGCAGCGTGACCGGACGATCACCGTGGCCATGGAGTTCGAGTCGTCGGACCAGGCCGAGCGCAACCTGCAGCCCAGGGTCGACCTCGCCGCGGGGGAGGCGCCGGGGCAGGGGGGCTCGTTCGCGGAGCGCTTCACCCTCACGTCCGGTGAGGCCTCGGGTTCAACGGTCGTCCTGCGGCTCGACCCGGGCGACACCGACTTCGTCTTCAGCGACATCACCTCGGGGCCGGTGCTGTTCGCTACCTGCTGACGGACGTCAGCGAGGAGAGGCGGACTTGCTGGTGGCCCGCCGCCGCCGCCGCGCACTGATCAGCACCTCGTGCATGTCGCGCAGCGGTGCGCCCTCGGCGTCGCGGTGGTGGCTGACCCACTCGCCGGACGGCTCCAGCCACCACGACGCCGTTCCGTCGTCGAAGGCGAGGTCGAGCATTCGACCCACCTCCTCGATCTGGGCGGTGCCCGGCAGGCGCACCAGGCACTCCACGCGGCGGTCGAGGTTGCGGTGCATCAGGTCGGCCGAGCCGATCCAGGCCGCGGGCTCCCCGCCGTTCTCGAACCAGAAGATCCGGCTGTGCTCCAGGAACCGACCCAGGACCGAACGGACCCGGATCGTCTCGGAGAGGTCGGCAACCCCAGGCCTCAGGGAGCAGATGCCGCGGGTGAGGAGATCGACCGGCACGCCGGCCTGCGACGCGTGGTAGAGCCCGTCGATGGTGGCCTCGTCGACGATCGAGTTCGCCTTGATCCGGATGCGTGCCGGCCGGCCGGCCTTGTGGTGCTCGACCTCGTGCGCGATCCGTTCGAGGATCCCGTCACGCACCGAGTCGGGCGCCACCAACAGGTTCTCGTACGACGCGTTGCGCGAAAAGCCGGACAGGTTGTTGAACAGGTGGGCGACGTCCTCGCCGATGCTGTCGTTCGCCGTCAGCAGGCCGTAGTCCTCGTACGACCGCGCCGTCTTCGGGTTGTAGTTGCCGGTGCCGATGTGGACGTACCGACGGATGCCGTCGGCCTCGTCGCGCACCACCATGGCGATCTTGCAGTGGGTCTTCAACCCGACCAGCCCGTACACCACGTGGCAGCCGGCGTGCTCGAGCTTGCGCGCCCACTTGATGTTCGCCTGCTCGTCGAAGCGGGCCTTGATCTCGATCAGCACCAGCACCTGCTTGCCGGACTCGGCCGCGTCGACCAGGGCGTCGATGATCGGGGAGTCGCCGGAGGTGCGGTAGAGCGTCTGTTTGATCGCCAGCACGTGCGGGTCGGCAGCCGCCTGCTCGATGAATCGCTGGACCGAGGTCGCGAACGAGTCGTAGGGGTGGTGCAGGAGCACGTCGTTGCGGCGCAGCGCCCCGAACACGTCGACGGGGGAGGCGCTCTCGACCTCGGCGAGCTGGGTGTGGGTCGACGGGACGAACGCCGGGAACTTGAGCTCGGCCCGGTCCAGGTCGGCGATGTCGCCGAGCCCGCTGAGGTCGAGCGGGCCAGGCAGCCGGACGACCTCGGCGGTGGACACTCCCAGCTCGGAGACGAGCAGGTCGAGGACGTGCTTGTCGATCGACTCCTCGACCTCGAGCCGGACCGGCGGGCCGAACCGTCGGCGCAGCAGCTCCTTCTCCAAGGCCACGAGCAGGTTCTCGGCGTCGTCCTCCTCGACCTCGAGATCCTCGTTGCGCGTCACCCGGAACGTGTGGACGGCCTGCACCTCCATGCCCGGGAAGAGCCGCTTGAGGTGCTCGGCGATGACGTCCTCGAGGGGCACGAACCGCTGGTTGCCCAACGGCACGAAGCGGTTGAAGATCGGCGGCACCTTGACCCGGGCGAAGTGCTCCTTGCCGGTCTTGGGGTTGCGCACCAGGACGGCGAGGTTCAGCGACAGCCCCGAGATGTACGGGAACGGGTGCGCCGGGTCCACGGCCAGGGGCGTGAGCACGGGGAAGACGCGGTCCCGGAAGAGCTTCTTGCAGGCCCGCTGTTCGTCGCGGGTGAGCTCCGACCAGCGAAGGAGCTCGATGTCCTGCTCGACCAGCGCGGGGATCAGCTCGTGGCGGAACAGGTCCGCCTGCCGCTCCATGAGCTCGCTGGTCATGCTCCAGATCTGTTCGAGCAGGTCGCGCGGCATCAAGCCCGAGGCGGACGGTACGGCGACGCCGGCAGCGATCCTCCGCTTCAGGCCGGCCACCCGGACCATGAAGAACTCGTCGAGGTTCGAGGCGAAGATCGCCAGGAACCGGACTCGCTCCAGCAGCGGCAGGTCGGTGTTCTCGGCGAGCTCGAGCACCCGGGTGTTGAAGTGCAGCCACGAGAGCTCGCGGTCGAGGAATCGGTCGTCGGGCAGATCGTCGGCGTCCCGGTCGTACGGCGGCTCGATGTCGAAGGGCTCGGCAGGCACCACGGCGAGAGGACGGTCGACGGTCATGCCTGCATCGTGACACCGACCTGTAGGGAAGCGGTAACGACCCGGTAGGTTCCCGGCATGGTCGCCGCACTCCTGAGCCGGGTCGAATCGAGCGCTTTCCACGGCCTGATGGCCCTGCCATCCGCCGTGATCCGCCGCCTCGCGGGCCGGCCCGTCGTCCTCGACGGCCAGGTGCTCGACGTCGAGACGCAGTGGATGTTGCGGCTCCAAGCGCTGTTGCGGGAGCCGGGTCCCGAGACACTGCCGATCCCCGAGGGTCGCCGGGCGATCGCCCGGCAGTGCGCGCTGGCGGGCGGACGTCAGCGGATCGGTGAGGTGCGAGACCTGGACGTCGTGGGCGGCGCCGGCCCGATCGGTGCGCGCCTCTACACCCCGCGCTCGCTGGTCGAGTCCGTTCCGCTGGTTGAGCCTGTCGAAACCTCCGACCCGTTGGTTGAGCCTGTCGAAACCACTGCGCCGCTGGTTGAGCCTGTCGAAACCACTGAGCCGCTGGTTGAGCCTGTCGAAACCACTGGAGTCGTCTCGACAAGCTCGACGAACGGTGGCGGAGTCGTCTCGACAAGCTCGACGACCGGGGACAGCTCGACGAGCGGTGGGGCGCCGCTGCTGGTGTTCATCCACGGCGGCGGAATGATGTACGGCGACCTCGACACCCACGACGCGACCTGCCGACTGATCGCTGAGCGCGCCGACGTACGGGTCCTGGCACTCGACTACCGGCTCGCCCCCGAGCACCCGTTCCCCGCCGCCGTCGACGACTGCTGGGCGGCCTACGAGTGGGTGGTCGAGCACGCGGACGAGCTCGGGGCCGATCCCGACCGGATCGGGGTCGGGGGTGACTCAGCCGGTGGCTACCTGTCAGCTGTGGTGGCACTCAAGGCCGCCGAGGCCGGAGTGCCGTGTGCCCTGCAGATGCTGGTCTACCCGATGACGAACATGGCCGAGTCCAGCGAGAGTCGTCGCCTGTTCGGCCAGGGGTTCTACCTGACCGACCAGTTCATCGACCTCTCCGTCGACGCCTACCTGACCGAGGGCGTCGACAAGCGCGACCCGCTGCTGTCCGTGGCCTTCACCGAGAAGATCCCGGAGAACCTCGCACCCGCCTACGTGGCCACCGCTGGCTTCGACCCGCTGCGTGACGAGGGCGAGGCCTGGGCCCGGCGGCTCGCCGACAACGGGATCGACGTGACACTCAAGCGCTTCCCGGGGCTCATCCACGGCTTCTTCAACGTGGTCGGCGTCGGACGTAGCCAGCGGGCCGCCGTGGCCGAGATCGCCGCCCAGGTCAGGGCGGCGCTGCACTGACCCGCCAGGTCAGTCCCGGCGGTACATGACGTGCGTGTCAGCGTGCGCGTGCGTGAACCCGAGTCGCGAGTAGACCCGGATCGCGGCGGCGTTGTCGGCCTCGACGTACAGGTGCACCTCGCCTAGTCCCAGGTCGGCCAGGTGGTGCAACCCGGCCAGCGTCAGCATCCTGCCCACGCCCATTCCCTGGGCCCGGGGCGACACTCCGACGACGTAGACCTCCCCGATCGGTGGGGCGGTGTCATGCACCTTGGTCCAGTGGAACCCCAACAGGTTGCCGCCCGTTGCGCCGCTCGGCGCGCTCCCCCCGTCACCGGCGGGGTGCGGAGCCGGCGCGGGTTCCGCCACGAAGAACCCCTCCGGGTCGAACCACGGCTCCGCCATCCGCTGGTCGAGGTCGGCACGGGTCAGCGCCCCCTGCTCCGGGTGCTCCACGAACGCCTCCGCGTTGAGCGCGAGCAGATCGTCCTCGTCGGCCCCGGGACGGAACCTGCGGACGGCGACTTCAGGGGATTGCTCCAGCGGAGGAAGGTCCGCCTCGAGACCCAACGGCCGGCGCATCACCCACAGGTCGCGCACGCGGTTGAAGCCGAACCTCTCGGCGAGTACGGCGGCAGCCGGATGGTCCCCGTGCGACCAGGCGCCGAGCGAGGCCCCGGAGTAGCCCGCGAGGACCTCCTCGACCAGGGCGGTGCCGATGCCGTGACCCCGCGCGTCGGGCCGGACCACCAGGTCGACCTCACCTCCGTGCACCCACGCGAATCCGTCCGCGCCGGCCGTGAACAACGCCGACCCTTCGAGCCCGTGGCGGCGGAGCGCGAGCTGCGCGGCCTCGTTGAGGGGCTCGGCGCCGTCCTCCTTGGTCGCCTGGTCGACGACGGCATCCAACAGGTCGGGGTCGAAGTCGCCGGGGTCGACGCGCTGCACTACGGGGCTCGAGGACATGGACCCCACCCTAGGTTCCGTGAACGGAGGCAGGCATGGACCTGCTGCTAGTGCTGCTTGCAGCGGTGACGTTCCCGGTGTTGTGCCTGGGTTTCCTGCTCTGGATGGCGCGGCTCGA
Organism: uncultured Actinomycetota bacterium; assembly: GCA_963768905.1. Lineage (GTDB taxonomy): Bacteria > Actinomycetota > Actinomycetes > Propionibacteriales > Nocardioidaceae > Nocardioides_B. The sequence goes on from CAVYJQ010000005.1 coordinate 1,504,447, forward strand.
GGACGCGATCCCCGCTGCCGTCCGGCGATCCGTGCGGGCACCCGATCCGCCGCCGGTGCTGGCGATTCCCTTGCAACGCGCGCCCAGCGACGCGACAGCTGCGACCGGCGGTCCCGTCGGTCAGCGGTCGGACGTCTCCCGCTCTGATGGCGTCTCCTTGGGCGGCAGCACGAACCGGTAGCCGACGTTCCTGACCGTGCCGATCAGCGTCTCGTTCTCGGGGCCGAGCTTTGCGCGTAGCCGGCGCACGTGGACGTCGACCGTGCGCGTGCCACCGAAGTAGTCGTACCCCCAGACCTCCTGCAGCAGTTGGTCCCGGGTGAAGACCCGCCCAGGGTGCTGGACGAGGTACTTCAGCAGCTCGAACTCCTTGAAGGTGAGGTCGAGCGGGCGGCCACCGAGGCGAGCCGTGTACGTCGTGTCGTCGACGGAGACCTCGCCTGAGCGGATCACATGAGCCTCGGGGTCGTCGGCCTGGCTCAGTGCTGCGAGTCGGCCGATCGCCAGCCGGATCCTGGCCTCGACCTCGGCGGGACCGGCCGTGTCGACGAGGACGTCATCCATGCCCCAGTCGGCCGCTACGGCGGCGAGGCCGCCCTCGGTCACGACCATGAGCACCGGGCTCGGGCTGCCAGTCGTGCGGATCAGCCGGCACAGGTCACGGGCGTGCGCGAGCTCCCGGCGCCCGTCCACGAGAACGAGGTCCGCCTCGGGAGCCTCGAGCAGAGCGCTCCCCTCCGCGGGGAGGATCTTCACCTGATGGGGGAGCAGGGCGAGGGCAGGCAGCACCTCGGCTGAGGGCTGGTTGGTGCTGGTGAGCAGAAGCAGGGTGCGCATCGCACCTCCCGGACGGTCCCGGTGGGTCAGGAGGCTCGTCGTTGAGCCGGTCGAGCATCGCAGGCACCGACGGCGTTGGCCGGTTGGCGCGATAGGGCAGGATACCGAATGTGACACCTACGACACCGGAGAAGTCCGCCAGTCGAGCCGCTGCCGGCTCGGTGGTCGTCCGGTACTGGGCTGCAGCGCGGGCCGCGGCGGGAGTCGACTCCGACACGGTCGAGGTGGTCGATGGTGCCTCGCTGGCGGCCGTGCTCGACGAGGTACGCCGCCTGCGCGCCGACCGGCCCAAGCTGCCGGGGGTGCTCGCCGTTTGCTCGGTGCTCGTCGGCGACCGACCTGTTGGCTCAGCGGATCCGGCGGACGTGAAGGTGGCCCCTGGCGACACGGTCGAGCTGCTGCCGCCGTTCGCTGGCGGCTGACCCGTTCTAGTGAGCCGGTCGGCGTCCGGAATCCGCCCGTTCGGGCTAGGTCACGCGTCAGCGGTTCGGCCCAGATTGGGCAGTTTGGGGTACGCGCCGAACGGCTGCCCCTACGTTCGAGATGGCCGGTCTCAAGCCGGCCGCACACCAGTCGCTCTCAGGGGGGCCTGAGAGGCGACGGGAGGTTTCGGGGCTTCACCGTTCGCTGAGCGGCAGTCGTCGAAGGGGTCCGGACATGAATGACAACCACGAGAGCATGCACCCGCAGCAGCTGCCGAAGCAGCAGCAGATCGAGGTCGAGTACGGGCCCGAGGTGCCCCTAGCCGTGCGGCTCGAGCTCGAGCGCCCGCACGTCTCCTAGCGCGCGAGGGCGCGCACCGGAGCGGGCAGGGGAATCAACCGCGGATCCGAGTGGTTGAATCCCGACATGAGCCAAGGAGCGTGGGTTGTCATCGCAGCGTTGCTGCTGGCGACGGCCTTCGGGCTCATCCGCGCTGCTCGCGACGGCAGGTTCCGCGGCACGCACCCGGTGAAGGGCGCGCCCCCGACCGACGAGCACGAGCTGAGCGTGCTGCGAGACTCCGACATCGAGCACGAGCTCGGAGAACGCGCGACCCTGTTGCAGTTCTCCTCGGCGTTCTGCGCTCCGTGCCGGGTGACCCGCCGCATCCTGGCCGATGTCGCGGAGACCGTGCCCGGCGTCGTCCATGTCGAGGTCGATGCCGAGCACCACCTCGACCTGGTCCGCCGCCTCGGCGTGCTGCGCACCCCCACGACGCTGATCCTCGATGCGCACGGTCGCGAGACCTCCCGGGCCAGTGGTGCCCCCAAGCGGGATGAAGTGCTCGCGACGCTCGCCCGGGTGATCACGCCGTGACCGCCGCGCGCAGGTCCGCATCATGGGACGAGCGTCCGCTTCGTGAGACGCCGGTTTCCTCCCGGCCCGTCCAGGCCTCTACTCTCATCGGTATGTCCTCCTCGACCATGCTGACCAAGCGCCGCGCAGTGGATCACTGCCGCGTGCACTCGGCGCTGTGTCGAATGTCCTGACGGGACGTCGCAACCTCTCTGCTGATTCCAGCCGACACCGCATCTGAGCCGGTTGTCGCCAGGTTGTCCTACGCGTGACGCGGCCTCAGGCCGTCGTCCAACGACGTTCCCGTGCCTCCGCCCAGGCCGACTGTTCATCTTTCGCAGGAGAACCTCACATGCCCGCAACCACCGAAACGCCCCACGCCGGCCGCCCGACAGCCGGCTCCGGGCGGATCGACCCCCGTGGCCCCCGCCTGGCGGCCACGCTGACAACGCTGTTGCTCGTAGTCGCGCTGCTGGCAGCGCCGTCTTCGTTGACGGTCGTGCTGCTCGTCATCCAGACGGCGTTGTTCGCCGCAGGTGCCGTCTACGGCGTACAGAACACCCCGTACGGGTGGCTGTTCCGCACCGTGGTCCGCCCGCGGCTCGCCCCGCCGGCCGAGCTCGAGGACGCCGCGCCGCCTCGGTTCGCCCAGGCCGTCGGCCTCGGCTTCGCCGTCGTCGCGCTGGCCGGCTACCTCAGCGGCGCCACCCTGCTCGGGTCCGTCGCCACCGGAGCCGCTCTCGCAGCGGCTTTCCTCAACGCGGCCTTCGGCTTCTGTCTGGGCTGTGAGGTCTACCTCTTGGCCAAGCGCGCCGTCCCGGCCCGCACGGTCACCCACTGACACCTCTCGTCACCCACACGTCTTCACCTATCGCTAGCGGCCCCTCGTCGGGCCGCGGAAGGAACATCCCATGAGCCGCGCCACCGCACTCGTCACCGCAGACTGGGTCCAGGACCATCTCGAGGACCCCAAGGTCGTCCTCGTCGAGGTCGATGAGGACACCTCGTCGTACGACAAGGGCCACATCCAGGGAGCCATCAAGCTCGACTGGACCACGGATCTCCAGGACCAGGTCCGCCGCGACTTCGTCAACAAGCAGCAGTTCGAGGCGCTCCTCTCCGGCAAGGGAGTCGCCAATGACGACACCGTCGTGCTGTACGGCGGCAACAACAACTGGTTCGCTGCCTACGCGTACTGGTACTTCAAGCTCTACGGCCACCAGGACGTCAAGCTGCTCGACGGCGGTCGCAAGAAGTGGGAGCTCGACAGCCGTCAACTGACCGCCGAGCTGCCCGAACGCGCCACGACGCAGTACACCGCGCAGGAGCAGGACCAGAGCATCCGCGCCTTCCGCGACGAGGTCGTAGCGGCCATCGGCCAGCAGAACCTGGTCGACGTACGTAGCCCCGACGAGTACGCCGGCCGCCTGCTCGCGCCGGCCCACCTGCCGCAGGAGCAGGCCCAGCGCGCGGGGCACATCCCGACCGCGGCGAACGTGCCGTGGAGCAAGGCCGCGAACGATGACGGCACGTTCAAGTCCGACGAGGACCTCCGTGCGCTGTACACCGAGGCCGGGGTGGACTGGAGCAAGGACACCATCGCCTACTGCCGCATCGGGGAGCGGTCGAGCCACACCTGGTTCGTGCTCCGTGAGCTGTTGGAGGAGCAGAACGTGAAGAACTACGACGGCTCCTGGACCGAGTACGGCTCGCTGGTCGGCGTACCGGTGGCCCTGGGCGACGAGGCAGGTCAGGCATGAGCTGCGCAGCACCCGAGGGCGGCCACTCGTTGGACGGCGTCGACCTCGCCAAGGAATCCGTGATCCAGGGTCGCGTCACCCGCGGCGACGAGCCCGTCGGCAACGCCTATGTGCGCCTGCTCGACAGGACGGGGGAGTTCACCGCCGAGGTGCCGACGTCGGAGGCCGGCGAGTTCCGGTTCTTCGCGGCGCCCGGTGAGTGGACGCTGCGGACCCTGGCCCCCAAGGCCGAGGTGGTCGACCGGACCGTCGTCGCCCAGCAGGGCAGCGTCGCCGAGGTGGCCATCCCGATCTAGCAGTCATAGTGGTCGAGCCCCACCCCCGGCGGGTCGAGCCCCACCCCGGGGTCGAGCCGGTGGCCGAGCCCCACCCCGGTGGCCGGGCCCCACCCCGGTGGGTCGAGCCCCACCCCGGTGGTCGAGCCTGTCGAGACCACACAGAAGGCCCCCGGACCCCACCTGGTCCGGGGGCCTTCTGGCATTGCCTGTACGCGGGCGCTCGCTACGGTCGAGGCATGCTCGCGATGTCCTGGCCGGTCGCCCTGGTCGCACTGCTGGGCTCGGCGGTGTGGATCGGCGTCTTCGGCAGCCGGCTGGCCAACGTGGTCGACCGGTTGGCCGACCGCACCGGCATCGGCGAGGCGATGGCCGGAGCGCTGTTCATGGGCGCGGCGACGTCGCTGGCGGGCCTGGTCGTCAGCATCGTGGCCGCCCTCGACGGCAACGCGAGCCTGGCGGTGAGCAACTCGATCGGCGGCATCGCCGTCCAGACCGCGTTCATCGTGGTCGCAGACCTGTTCTACCGCCGCGCGAACCTCGAGCACGCGGCTGCGTCGCTCGGCAACATCTTCAACAGCCTGGTGCTGCTGGTGCTGCTGGCGATCGTCCTGATGGGCTCCGTCGGTCCGACGTACACCTTGATGGCGGTCAGCCCGTTCACGCTGCTACTGGTCGGCGGGTACGGATACGGCATGGTCCTCGCCCGCCGGGTCGAGGCAGACCCGATGTGGCACCCGGAGGAGACCTCGGAGACCGACACCGACGAGCCGGACCCGAGCGCGGAGCAGGAGTCACTGACCGGGCTTTTGATCCGGTTCGGGCTGCTGGCGCTGGCGGTGGTCGTGGCCGGGTTCGTGGTGGCGCAGGCCGGCCTCTCGATCGTGGAGAGCACCGGCGCCTCGGGCACGCTGGTCGGCGCCTTCGCGACCAGCGTCACGACGTCGCTGCCGGAGCTGGTGACCACGGTGGCCGCGGTGCGCACCGGGGCGCTGGCGCTCGCTGTCGGCGGCATAGTCGGCGGCAACGCCTTCGACCTGCTGTTCATCGCGGCGTCCGACGTGGCGTACCGGGACGGGTCGGTGTACGCCGCGCTCACCAGCACGGACCACTTCACGATCGGCTGGGCGATGCTGCTGGTCGCGATCCTCGCCTCCGGCCTGGTGCGCCGGCAACGCAAGGGGATCGGCTTCGAGGGGATCGGTGTGCTCGCCGTCTACCTCGGCGGTCTCGTCGTGATCACCCAGCTGCCGGGGTGAGCGAAAGCGGACAGGAGTAGGTCGCGTTGTGGGCGCGGCCATGGATCCCTACGCTGAACCGTTGTGCCTGATGACCGAGCCCCCGCCGGCCTGCCGCCGGACCTGCCCCCGGAGTACGCCGAGGCGTACCGCCGTGGGTTCGAGCGCGCGTACGGCGAAGGCCCCGAGCCGGACCCCTTCGAGGAGGAGCTGGCGACAGCTCCACGCCGTCCGTACCTGGGACCGAGCCATCGAGGACCCGACGCCGACGAGCGGCCGGTGTGGCTGGTCCCGCGATCCTGGTGGGCCTGATCGCCCTGCTGTTGGGGGCCGCCTACGGGATGGGTCTGCTGCTGTCGAGCTCCGTGGACGACGGCGACCTCGCCGAGCCCGAGCCGGACGGCGTCGTCATGAGCGAGGGCGACGAGCCGCCCGAGGATGAGTCGCCCGCTCCGGAGGCATCGCCAACCCCTTCCCGCGCCGATCGGTACGACGGGCGCACCGAGCCTGCCACGATCGGCGGGGCCACGGGCAGCTGTCAGTCGCCGGCCAGTGTCGATGCGGCCGGCAACCGGGTTGCCTATCCGGCCGGCAACGCTTACGACGGCGACCTCACGACCGCCTGGCGATGTGACGGCGACGGGGTGGGGCAGGCCCTGACGCTGTCCCTTCCGCAGAGCGCGGAGATCGGCGAGGTCGGACTCGTGCCCGGCTACGCCAAGACCGACCCCCGCGACGGCACCGACCGCTACGCCGAGAACAACCGGATCACGCGGGTGCGCTGGACGTTCTCCGATGGCACGACCGTCGTCCAGCGCCTCGACGGCTCGGCCACCAACCGGGAGCTGCAGACCGTCCGGATTCCGCCGACCGCCGCAGACAAGGTGGTACTGGAGGTGCTGGCCTCGACGCGCGGTGCGCGCAACACGATCGCTGTCAGCGAGGTCCTGGTCGCCGCCGTCACGGAGTGACACCCTCCGACTCGCCCTGCCGCCGAAGTCGCAAGGGGCTCAGGGAGTCTCGAGGAGCAGGGTGACCGGACCGTCGTTCACCGAGCTGACACTCCATGTCGGCGCCGAAGCTGCCCGGGCGACCGTGGCGCCGAGCTCGCGAAGCTCCACGCAGACGGCCACGTAGAGCGGCTCGGCGACATGTCCCGGAGCGGCGGCGTTCCAGGTCGGACGGCGGCCCTTGCGGGCGTCGCCGTACAGCGTGAACTGGCTGACCACGAGGATCGGCGCGTCGACGTCGGAGGCGGAGCGCTCGTCGCGGAGGATCCGCAGCTCCCAGATCTTGCGCGCCATCCAGGCGCACCTGGTCGGCGCCGTCGTCATGGGTCACGCCGAGCAGCACCAGCAGACCCGGGCCAGTCGATCGCTCCGACGTACCTTCCCGTCGACCGACCTGATGGCGGAAAGAACTCGTCTGCACAACGGCACGCATCGGTAGATCTTCCTGGTCAGGGGATTCGACCGGGACGGCGAATTCTGACACGATGCCGCCATGAGCACGCCGACGCGCCCCGACCCGAACGCGCTGCTGGTCACGGTCGCGCCCGACCGGGGCCGAGACCCGCAAGGCGGACTGCCCGCAGCTGCCGACGACGCTCGACGAGCTCGTCGAGACGGCGCAGCGGTGCGAGGCGGCCGGCGCCGCGATGGTCCACGTCCACATCCGCGACGACGAGCACCGGCCCAGCACTCGACCTGGCGCGGCTCACCGACACGGTGGACGCGCTGCACGAGGCAGACCGATCTCGTGGTGCAGCTCTCGACCGGCGGCAGCGTCCACGACCCGCTCGAGCGAGCGGCTGCAAGGTGCTCGACGCGCAGCCGGACTCCTGCAGCCTGACCATGGGCACCACCAACTTCGGCGACGACGTCTTCTCGAACCCGTGGCCGTTCATCACCGAGCTCTACCAGCTCAGCCAGGAGCGCGAGGTGGTGCCGGAGTTCGAGCTCTTCGACCTCGGCCATGTCACCTCGCTGCAGCGGCTGCTGCGATCGGTACGGCGCGCCGTACGGCGGACGCGTGCACGTCGACCTGGTGATGGGTGTGCCCGGCGGAATGCCCGGGACGGCGGATGCCCTGGTCGCCGCGGTCGACGCGCTGCCGGCGGCTGTCACGTCGTGGTCGGCGACCGGCATCGGCCGCTCCACCCTGGCCGTGGCCCTCGCGTCGCTCAGCAAGGGCGGCCACCTGCGCGTCGGCATGGAGGACGTGCTGACACTGGCCAGGGGTGTGCCGGTCGAGCACAACGAGCAGCTGGTCGCCCGCGCCGTCGAGCTGGGCCAGGATCGCGCAGCGCACACCGATGACACCGGCGCAGGCGCAGGACCTCCTGCAGGTCAAGCGCCGCTAGTAGACGAGCGCCTGCGTCCCGTCGGGAGCGATCTCCTCGACGAACACCGCCGCCCCGGCGATCCGGATCCCGTCGATCGGTCCTCGCGCTCGGTATGCCGCGGCGCGGCGCGCACTGGGTGCACAGCGTCACCGTTCCTCCGGCCAGCACGATCTGGAGCAGGTCGGCCACGGGGTCGCGTGCGGAAGCGGTGGATCTGCTCGGCGCAGCCCGGCACCGCGAACCAGGCCGCCTCACCGGTCAGCCAGAGGGAGGCCCAGCGCCCGCGGCGACGGCCATCGAGGCCACGGTGCAGGCCTGGTTCGCCCGCTCGAGGTCGTCGGTCGCCGCAGGTCACCTTGACCACCAGTCGGTTTGTCATGCTCCGCACACTAGACTCGACCCGTCATGGAAGCCGTATTCATCGCGCTGATGGCGCTGGTCGTGCTGCTCACGGGCTATGTGTCTGCCGTCGTCGTCTGGAACCTCGTTCAAGACGACAACGGCAACACCACTCGTCGCTGATGCCGTTCGAGATCCCGGAGAACCTGCACCCCGACTGCGCTCCGATCGCGTGGCTGCTGGGCACCTGGCGCGGCAACGGCCACGGTGACTACCCGACGGTCGACAAGTTCGAGTTCGGTCAGGAGTGCATCTTCACCCACGACGGCCGCCCGTTCTTCCACTACATGAGCCGGGCCTGGATCGTCGACGACTCGGGCACCAAGGTGCGCGACGCCGCCATCGAGACCGGCTTCATCCGGCCGAAGGCCGACGGCAGCCTCGAGTGGACGATGACGCACAACACCGGGTTCGTGGAGATCTGGTACGGCAACGCCGAGGTCGGTACGCCGCGACTCGAGATCACGACCGACGCGGTGGCGCGCACGACGACCGCCAAGGAGTACACCGCGCGGCCACCGGATGTACGGCATGGTCGAGGGCGACCTGCTCTGGGCCTACGACATGGCCGCGGTCGGCCAGGCGCTGCAGCCGCACCTGTGGGGCAGGCTCGTCCGGCAGTAACTGACCCCACCTGGTCAGCAGGGCGTTGCCCATGCATCGATCCGACTTCGGCTCCGGCTCCGGCGGAGCGCCAGGTAGAAGTCGGCGATGTCGCCCAGGAGCACGCGGGCGAGCACCTGCGGCAGCTCTGCATCGAGGGCCTCCAAGTCCGCGAGGAGCCGGTCGCATGTCTCGCACTGCCGGGTGTGCCGCGCGACCGCCCGTGGAGTGACCGGGCTGCGCGACCGGGCCAGGCGCAGGGCGTGTCCGAGGCAGGTCGGCGGCAAGGTACGGGCGCGGTGGTTCGCCAGCACGGACTGCCGCAGCGTCACGCGGGCGCTGGTCAGCAGTGCCGGCACCGCCAAAGGCGAGATCCCGAGCAGGGCGGCGACGTCCGCCTCGTCGTCCCCCTCGACCCCCAGATGCCACACGAGGGCCTGCCACGCCTCCGGGAGCCAGGAGAACTGTCGGATGACGTTGGCGTGCCGGGGGTCGGTCCCGGGCTGGGGGTCGTCCCTGAACGGCACAGCCGTGCACGCATGCTCACGACTCAGGTCCGACGTCGGAGCCTCGCCGATCTCCTCGTTCAGGCGCCGGGCGAGGAGCAGCAGGTACGGGCGAAGCGCGATGCCGGGCCCCAGCATCCTGCGCATCGTCTCCTGTGCCACGGCGAACGTCTCGTCGACGACGGCCCGGACGTGATGCTCGTCTTCGCTGAGCAGCCCGGCCAGGGTCTCGACGGCCGGACGGTGCAGGGCGACGAGGCGCTGGAACGCTTCCTCGTCTCCGAGGCGGGCGGCTGAGATCAGGGCGGCCTCGGCAGGCCGGGTCAGATCGGTCTCACGGTCATCCATCACGTCCCCCTGGTGATGTTGTAGGTGGACCCGCCCGAGTCGAGCTACGACAGGTACAACGAGGCGACACCCTCGGCGTTAGTGGGTCGTTTGGCCCCTTTCCCGATGGCCCTTTCGGGGCAGTCGGCCTAGGTCATCGATGCGCGGACGTAACACATCCGGGGGGCGCCTCGTTGGTCCTGGAGCGACCCTGCGCGAGGAGAACCGATGCGACGTACCGCCCTGATCCCGTCCGTTTGCGCTGCCGCGTTGCTCACCGTCCTCGTGGGAGTCGGGCTCGGCGCCGAGGCGACGCCCGCCCGCGTGCGGACCGGCCACGCCACGGCAGCCGCCGACGGTACGGCGCGCGAGGTGATGTTCGTCGGCAACAACTGGGCCGGCACCGCCGACGTGGTGGATGCACGCACCTTCAAGCGGATCAAGCGGATCAACATCGTCCCCGACAAGGACGAGCGGATGCAGGAGATCTACACCAGCCCCGACAAGCTGGCGTTCTATCTCGGCATCCAGCAGGCCGTGGGTGAGGGGAACGACCAGTTCGTCGACGACATGTTCTCGACCCGCGACGGCAAGATCCTGGCCGTGTCGCGCCCGAGCTTCGCCGACGTGGTCTGGATCGACCTGGCCAGCGGCAGGATCGTCAAGCGCCAGACCATGGACGGTTACCGGACCGACCACATGGGGGTGTCGCCGGACGGCAGGCGCCTGGTCGTCTCGGACTCGACGTCCAAGGCGGTCCACGAGTTCGTGCTCGGGGGTGCCGACAACCCGAACACCGGCAAGCGCCTCCGCTCCTTCGGCTCAGGGGAGACGCCGCACGAGAGCAACTTCTCCCGGGACGGCGAGCGCATCTTCCACGCCAGCATCGGCCGCGTCTACACGCCGGTGGACGCCGGTGAGCTCGACCAGGTCGGCGACGTGATCAAGGCGGACCGCTGGTTCCAGATCGTCCGGAACGACTCCTTCGAGGTCGCTCGCCGCTGGGACATGGGGCTCGAGCTCGAAGAGGCCGGCTACCCGAACATGTCGTCGGCCGTGCGACCGATGGCGCTCTCCGCTGACGAGCGGTTCGTGTACTACCAGGTCTCGTTCTTCCATGGCTTCGTCGAGTTCGACCTCGAAGCGAAGGACCCCAACGGCGGTGGCGACTACCGGATGGGCGACGAGTCCGAGCCCGCGACAGGGCGGGTCACCCGGTTGATCCCGCTACCGAACCGGGTCCCCGACATGCCACGCGAGCAGTACGTCCTCGACTCGGCCCACCACGGCCTCTCGATGAACTCGCGCGGGACCAAGCTCTGCGTGGCGGGAACCATGTCGGACTACGCAGCCGTCGTCACCCGGCGGACGATGAAGTTCACGATCCTCGATGGACGAGGCGATCGAGAGGACCGTCGGTACCTGAAGCCGTACTGGTCGACGGAGGGCCCGGGCAACACCTGCTGGATGTCGATGAGTGGGAACGACGCCGTTGCGGTGATCGACCTGGCGACCGCCAAGGAGATCGCCTGGATCAAGGTCGGCGACCACCCGCAGCGGGTCCGACCAGGAACCGTCGCCGCGTCCGTCGAACGCGCCTGGCGCTAACCCTCCCGCTGCTCGAGCCGTCCCCGCTGGTCGAGCTTGTCGAGACCACCCGACCCTCCCGCTGGTCGAGCCTGTCGAGACCACCCGACCCTCCCGCTGGTCGAGCCTGTCGAGACCACCCGACCCTCCCGCTGGTCGAGCCTGTCGAGACCACCCGACCTAGACTCGCCCTGTGTCCCACGACCACACCCACGCCCCCGATGCGCCCGAGGACTGGCAGGCGAAGCTGCGCGCCCGCGGCTACCGGCTCACGCCGCAGCGGGAGCTGGTGCTCCGCGCCGTCGAGCGCTTGGGACACGCCACCCCGGACGAGGTCCTGGCCGAAGTACGCAGCGAGTCCAGCGCCGTGAACATCTCGACCGTCTACCGCACGCTCGAGCTCCTCGAGGAGCTCGACCTCATCCGGCACGCCCACATCACCGACCGGGCCCCGACCTACCACTCGGCTGCCCGGCCACCGCACGTCCATCTGGTCTGCCGTAACTGCGGCAAGGTCTCCGAGGTGAGCCGCGACATCATCGAGCCGATGACGAACGAGCTGACGGACCGGTACGGGTTCGTCACCGACGTGGGCCACCTCACCGTCTTCGGCACCTGCGCCGACTGCGCCGCGGAATGACAGCCCGTCGGAGGTCGTTGTGATGGTGGGCGTGGTTTCCGAGATCGCCCTGAAGGAGTGCACGTGACCGACCTAAGCCCGCTGCTGGACCTCCCGGACGCCGTCGCCGGTGACGGCGTCGACGCGCCCGTGGCGGCGCACTACGGCTCGTTCAATGCCGAGCAGCGCCTGCTGGCGTCAGGTGAGGGGTTCGTCGACCTCTCGCACCGTGGCGTGGTCCGGATCTCCGGACCCGATCGGCTGACGTGGCTGCACTCGCTCACCAGCCAGTACTTCGAGGGCCTGGCCCCGCAGACCGCCATTGGTGCTCTGATCCTCAGCCCGCAGGGCCACGTCGAGCACGCCATGTTCGGTGTCGACGACGGCGAGGCGTTCACGGCGCACGTCGAGCCCGGACAGGCCGGCCCACTCGTCGAGTGGCTCGACCGGATGCGCTTCATGATGCGGGTCGAGGTCGCTGACGTCACCGATGAGCTGGCCGTCGTCTGGCGCCCCGCGCCGCCGGTCCAGCCCAACCCGCTGGTCGAGCTTGTCGAGACCACCCCGGCGTCCGTGACCACCCCGCCGCCCGCGCTTGTCGAGACCAATCCCTACGCCGGCTACCGCTTCATCCGCCGCGAGGACCTCCCCGCGTTTGCAGCCGCTGCCGGGCCGGCGTGCGGGCTGTGGGCCTTCGAAGCGCTCCGCATCGAGCGCGGTGAACCTCGTCTCGGCCTGGACACCGACCACCGCACGATCCCCAACGAGGCCGGGTGGATCGGCCCCGCCGTCCATCTCGACAAGGGGTGCTACCGCGGGCAGGAGACCGTGGCCCGGGTCCACACGCTCGGTCGGCCGCCGCGTCGACTCACGCTCCTTCACCTCGATGGGTCCGACAACCGACTGCCGGAGCGCGGGAGCGACCTGATCCGCGACGGCAAGGTGGTCGGCTTCGTCGGCACCAGTGCCCGGCACTACGAGCTCGGTCCGATCGCACTCGCCATGGTCAAGCGGAACGTGCCTCTCGACGTACCGCTCGAGGTCGACGGCATCGCGGCGTCCCAGGAGGTTCTCGTCGATCCTGAAGTCGGGCTGCACGTGCGCCCGACGCTTCGCTGACGGATCGATGCTCAGGCCCCTATGATCCGCAGAGGAACTGCGTGACGGGAGGGCGCTTGGATGGCAGCTGCCGCGCGTCGCCCGGGACGGCTCCAACGGATCGCACACGATGCGACACCGCTGAACTCCACCAAACCCGACATCGACGCCCGAATCGGGTGGCTGCTCGCCATGTCGCGACTGCACCATCGCGATCGGCAGTTCCAGGACGGCAGCACCTTCCTGGCTGCGCTCGCAGATGCCGGGATGCCCACCAGTCGTAGCCTGCTCAGTCGCTGGGAGTCGGGGGAGATCCCGATCTCCTACGAGGGCATGGAGGCCTACGAGAGCGCCCTGGGCCTGGAGCGGGGGCGGATCTCCTCGATCACCGGCTATGTCCGAGCCACCCTGCGCAGCGTCCGGACGCGCGTCGTACGGCCACGTCTTGATCCCGAGACCCGCGAGTTCGCCGTACGGTTCGACGAGCTGCTCGACCTCGCCGAGGATGGCCATGCCATTGCGCGCGACTGGCAAGAGCTCGGCTGGTACGTCACGGCGGCACCGATGGTGCACCTGCGGGGGCACACCTGGGAGGCGTTGACGCACCGCCTGGTCAACGAGCTGCCCAGGTCGATCAAGGTGGCCTATCGCCAGTACAGCACCGCCGCGATGAACCTCGCCGCGGTCACTCGGGCGCAGAACTACATGGTCGACGCGATCAAGACCTACATCTCCGATCCGGACGTCCAGGTGGTGACCAACCCGATGGGGCTGCTCGACCGGCTCCCCACGCGGGAGGCGGCCCGACTGCTCCTGGACGTGATCGGCCACCCACCGAACGACGCCGTCTTCCACATCGGGGTCTGGTGTGCCACGACGAAGGCCGGAAACGGCGACTTCACGCCCGATGAGCGCTCCGAGCTCGACATGCTGGTGCTCCGGCTCTGGCGGCAGAACCCGGCCAAGGCGAGCGAGGACCTGGCCCAGCTGATCGCCAACCTGCCCGAGGGGATCCGTTCGACCCTCGTGCACGCCGCGACCAAAGCGGGCCGCCGCAAGCTGGGGTACGTCGTCGAGCACGGTGAGGAGATGGTGGCCAGTCGCGCGCGGGTGATCGCGGAAGATCTGTCCGAGGGCGCGCGGGTCCGGGCGCCGCAGGACCCGACGTACGAGGAGGACCAGATGCTGCCCCGGCTGATCCGGGAGGCGCTGTTCCACCGCGACTCGGAACGCCGGCACCTGGCAGCGTTGCTGATTTCCGCGTCGCCGTTCGGCGATGCGGTTGCGGACGAGATGCTCACGGTCGTGAGCGATGACGGTGTACCTACGTGGATGCGGGCTCGCGGCGCCACGCTGGTGAGGTACCTGAGCAACGACGCCCACCGGATGCGGATGCTGACGTTGATCGAGCACCCACTCGAGGAGATCGCTGCTCCAATCGCGCAGGGGCTGGGGCACCTGACGCCCACAGCGCTCGCCGACCAGGCGCTGCGGAACTCGCTGGGCAAGGGGTGGTCGCTGCGCGAGCGGGCGAAGGTCTATGCGCTCGGGATGACCGGGTCCCCCGGGCTGCAGGCGATCAGCAAGTCCTCGGATGCCCCCGAGTGGCAGCGCGCGGCCGCCCGCTGGTGGACCACGCACGGCGAAGCCATCCGCCGCTGACCGCACCCGGTGGTAGAGCACACACCCGCTGGTCGAGCTCCCCGCTGGTCGAGCCTGTCGAGACCACCCGGTGGTAGAGCACACACCCGCTGGTCGAGCCTGTCGAGCGCACCCGGTGGTAGAGCACACACCCGCTGGTCGAGCCTGTCGAGACCACTCCCAGATAGGCTGCATCCCCATGACAGAAGGGACAATCGTGGCACTGGAGTCCGAAGAGCGGCCGTGGGGATCGTGGCACGTGATCGACGTGGCCGAGGGCTACAAGATCAAGCGGATCCATGTCACCCCTGGTTGCCGCCTGTCGTACCAGACCCACGAGCACCGGTCCGAGCACTGGGTGGTCGTCTTCGGCACAGCCACCTGCACCATCGACGGCGAGGTCTTCACCGCTTCGCCTGGCGCGTCGGTCGATGTCCCTCGCGGGGCCAAGCACCGGCTCGCGAATGACGGCACCGAGGAGCTGGTGATCGTCGAGGTCCAGCGCGGTGACTACACCGGCGAGGACGACATCCTCCGCCTCGACGACGACTACGGGCGCTGACGCAGCGAGGGGCCCTCACGTGACGTGAGGACCCCTCGGTGGTGGAGCTGCTGCGGCAGGTCAGCTACCGCTGTTGATCATGCCGGCGCCGACGGTGACGCCGGTCGCCTCGTCGATCAGGATGAACGAGCCCGTGGACCGGTTCTTGGAGTACGGGTCGCACAGCAGCGGGACGGTCGTGCGCAGCTGCACGCGACCGATCTCGTTCAGGCCGAGCTCCTTGGTCTCCTGGTCGCGGTGCAGGCTGTTCACGTCGAGGCGGTACTGGATGTCCTTGACCAGCGCGCGCCCGGTGCGGGTCGTGTGCTTGATCGCGAGCTTCTGGCGCGGCTTGAGCGGCTCGTTGGTCATCCAGCAGATCATCGCGTCGATGTCCTGGCTGGGCTTCGGAGCGTTCTGCGGGCGAGCGATCATGTCGCCGCGGCTCACGTCGACGTCGTCCTCGAGGCGGATGGTGACCGACATCGGCGGGAAGGCCTCGGACACCTCCTTGTCGAACATGTCGATGCCGGCGATCTTGCTGGTCAGGCCGCTCGGCAGCACGACGACCTCGTCGCCCGGCTTCAGCACACCGCCGGCAACGCGGCCGGCGTACCCGCGGTAGTCGTGGTACTCGTCGGACTTCGGACGAACGACGTACTGCACCGGGAACCGGGTGTCGACCAGGTCGCGGTCGGAGGCGACGTGCACGTGCTCGAGGTGGTGCATGAGCGACGGGCCGTCGTACCAGTCCATGTTCGTGGAGCGGTTCACGACGTTGTCGCCCTGGAGCGCCGAGATCGGGATGATCTCGAGGTCGGGGATCGACAGCTTGGTCGCGAAGGAGGTGAACTCCTCGTGGATCTTGTCGAAGACCTTCTCGTCGTAGTCGACGAGGTCCATCTTGTTCACGGCGAGCACCAGGTGGGGGACCCGGAGCAGCGACAGGATGACCGCGTGGCGACGGCTCTGCTCGGTGAGGCCCTGCCGGGCGTCGACCAGCACGAGGCCGAGGTCGGCCGTCGAGGCGCCGGTCACCATGTTGCGCGTGTACTGAACGTGGCCGGGGGTGTCCGCGATGATGAACTTGCGCTGCGGGGTCGCGAAGTAGCGGTAGGCCACGTCGATCGTGATGCCCTGCTCGCGCTCGGAGCGGAGACCGTCGGTGAGCAGCGCCAGGTCGGTGTAGTCGTAGCCGCGCGACTGCGAGGTCGCCTCGACCGACTCGAGCTGGTCCTCGAAGATCGCCTTGGCGTCGAGCAGCAGGCGCCCGATCAGCGTGGACTTGCCGTCGTCGACCGAGCCGGCGGTGGCGAAACGAAGCAGGTCCATCAGAAGTAGCCTTCCTTCTTGCGGTCTTCCATGGCGGCCTCGGAGAACCGGTCGTCGCCACGCGTCGCGCCGCGCTCGGTGACCCGGGCGATCGCGATCTCTTCGATGATCTCGGCGGTGGTCGCCGCGCTGCTCTCGACGCAGCCGGTCTGCGACTTGTCGCCGACCGTGCGGAAGCGCACCATCCGCGTCTCGGGCTTCTCGTTGCCCTTCGGCTGTACGGCGTCGGAGACCGACAGCAGCATGCCGTCGCGCTCGATGACCTCGCGCTCGTGGGCGAAGTAGATCGACGGGATCTCGATCTGCTCCTGGTGGATGTAGTCCCAGATGTCGAGCTCGGTCCAGTTGCTCAGCGGGAAGATCCGCATGTGCTCGCCACCGTGGATCCGGCCGTTGTACAGCGACCAGAGCTCGGGACGCTGCATCTTCGGGTCCCACTGGCCGAACTCGTCGCGGTGGGAGTAGACGCGCTCCTTGGCGCGAGCCTTCTCCTCGTCGCGGCGGCCGCCACCGAAGGCAGCGGTGAAGCTCTCCTCCTCGATGGCGTTCAGCAGGGTGCCGATCTGGAGGCGGTTGCGGCTCGTCTTGCCGTCGTCGACGACAACGCCGTTGGCGATGGCCTCGTCGACGGACGCGACGATCATGCGCACGCCCAGCCGGTTCACCCAGTGGTCGCGGGTCTCCAGGACCTCGTCGAAGTCGAGGCCGGTGTCCACCTGCAGGACGGGGAAGGGGATCTTTGCCGGGTAGAACGCCTTCTCGGCCAGCCGGAGCATCACGATCGAGTCCTTGCCGCCTGAGAACATCAGGACCGGCTTCTCGAACTCGGCCGCAACCTCGCGGAAGATGTGGATCGACTCCGCCTCCAGCTCATCGAGCTGGCTCATGCGGTAGTCAGCGTGCGTGGTGGTCATCTGTTGGGTAGACCTCTCGTCGGGGAGCAGCCGTCATCGTACCCAGTCGGAAGCCCGGGGAGCGATGTGGGCAGGGCGAGGTCGATGAGCGGCCTCACCAGGTGTTGTTACCCGTCCAGACCGCTTCAATCACCGCGTTGAGTCGTGCTCTCGGTCACTCGGTGCGTCGGGGATGCGCCAGGCGGCAGCGTTGTTGTCGAAGGCCGGCAGGCCACGCGTCTGACGGATGAACCCCCAGGCCAGCGGCCCCAGCAGGAGCAGCCCGGCTCCGATGATCCCGACCATCTCCGGGGAGACGCCGAGCATCTTCAGGCCGGTCAGCGTCAGCACGATCACGATGCCGCGCCGGATCACCGACTGGGAGACCCAGTTGGCCAGCCGGGCACCGAGGAACGTGCCCGGCGTACCGCCGACGATCAGCGGGATCAGCACCGACCAGTCGACGCCGGTCACCAGCACGTGGCTGATGGCTGCCGACAGGACGAGGGGCACCGCCTGGACGAGGTCCGTACCGACCAGCTTCAGGGCGCTGAGCGTCGGGTAGAGCAACAGCAACGCGACCATGATCAGCGACCCGGACCCGACGCTGGTGATGCCGACGAGCAGCCCGCCGAGCGCGCCGACGATCAGCGTCGGGATCACGCGGAGTTCCGGGTCGGCCTCGGAGATCGTGTTGCCGCTCGTGACGTGACGCAGCTGGAGGTACATCCGCAGGGCGTACGTCGCCGCGGTGAAGAGCAGTGCGACTCCGATGGCGTAGATGAGGAAGTTGTCGGACTCCTCGCCTCCGCCCCCAACAGCCTTGACGATGAACGCCCCCGCGAAGGCAGTCGGGACCGAGGCGACGATCAGGAGGCCGGCGAGCCGCATATTGGGCTTGCCGTGACGCCAGTGCACGGCGGCGCCGACAGACTTGTTGACGCTGGCCGCCACCAGGTCGTTCGCGACGGCCGCACCCGCAGGAACGCCGAGGAAGATCAGCGCCGGCGTCATCAGTGCGCCACCGCCCATTCCGGTCAGCCCGACGACGATGCCCACCCCGAAGCTGACCAGGAGGACGGCGAGGGCGGCACTGGTGAGCAACTCGGTCATCGCGGGTCCTCTGCGTTGGGGTCGGTCTCGGCATGCTCGGCGGTCTCGACCAGCGGGTCGGGGAGGTAGTCGGAGGCGCGGAGCACGGTCAGTACGTCGCTGAGCGCGTCCTCGATGCTGCGGCCGGTGGTGTCCACCCTGACCGCAACATCGTCCGGCTCCTCATAGGGAGAGGAGATGCCGGTGAACTCCGGGATCTCGCCCGCGCGGGCCTTGGCGTACAGCCCCTTGCGGTCACGACGTTCGCACTCCTCGAGGGGCGTCGCGACGTGGATCAACACGAACGCGCCGCCGGCCTCCTCGACCATGGCGCGCACCTGCTGCCGCGTGCCGTCGAACGGAGCGATCGGGCTGCAGATCGCGACGCCGCCATGCCGGCTGATCTCCGCGGCGACCCAGCCGATCCGGCGGATGTTCGTCTCCCGGTCCTCCTTGGAGAAGGTGAGCCCGGCCGAGAGGTTCCGGCGTACGACGTCGCCGTCGAGGCTGGTCACGGTGCGGTCGCCCTGCTCGAGGATGACGTCGTGGAGTGCTCGGGCGAGCGTCGACTTGCCACTTCCCGACAACCCGGTGAAGAACAGCACCAAGCCCTGTTGGTGGGGCGCCGGCTGGTCGCGCTCGACGATCGCGGCGATGTCGTCCGGGAGGTCGCCCTCGCCGGTCACGCCGAGGACCGGACCCGGGTGCGTAGGCCTCGACGACCCGCTGACCCAGCTCGTGGTCCGCATCGGCGTCTCCTCGGCTGGCCAGTGGGACGGCAGCGACGTGGGCATCCGGCAGGTGTCGGGCGGCGGCGAGGGTCGCGCGGATGAGTGCGGGCGGCGTGAGGTCGGGAGTGCCGGTGCCGGTAAGCGCCAGCAGTAGTACGGGGTCCCCGCCGGCGGTGGTGCGGATCCGGTCCAGGTCGGCAAACGTCAGCGCGTCGACGACGGGCACGGTCAGGATGTGCGAGTCGTACTGCTCTCGCACCTGGGTCGGCGTCAGGTACAGCCGGCGGAACGCGCCGAACTCGTTGTGGGCCAGTGCGGTCACGGCGCCCTGGATGCCGGTCAGGTTGCCCGCCTCATATGTGTCCTCGACGGCCACGTGTGCCAGCGGCACACCCTCGGGGTCCACCAGCTCGAGGCGGCCGGCGGCCACTGCCGCAGCGGCAACGTCGCTCGGCACCTGCAAGGTGACCAGGCCGTCCGGGCCTTCGAACCCCGTCAGCGGGGACAGCGCACGGTGGACGAGCAGCTCCAGGTCGTCGAGCTCGCGCGCAGAGGGACAGTGCTGGGGAACGGGGGAGTCAGGCACGCAGACAGTGTGCCGTACGTCGGTTTCAGTTGAGCGGTCCAGCATGTCTACAGTCGCGAGTATGCCTAGCCCAGTGATCGTCGCCGAGATCGTCCGCTCCGGGTTCATCGAGGGGCACCACTACGGATCGATCGTGATCCTCGAGGCCGATGGCTCGGTCGCCTGGTCCGTCGGCGACGTCGAGTCGCCGATCCTGCCGCGCTCGTGCAACAAGCCGATCCAGGCCGTGGCGATGCTGCGAGCCGGGCTCAAGCTGGACGGCGACCTGCTCTCTCTTGCCGCTGCCTCCCATTCCGGCGAGCCGTTCCACGTCGAGGGCGTACGCAGGATCCTCGACATGGTCGGGCTCGGCGAGGGCCACCTCCAGACGCCGGCCGACTATCCGCTCGACGACGAGGCCCGTGCCACTCACATCCGCGCGGGCGGTGCCCAGTCGTCGATAGCGATGAACTGTTCGGGCAAGCACGCCGCGATGCTGGCCACGTGTGTGGCGAATGGCTGGGACACGGACACCTACCGCGAGGTCGACCACCCGCTGCAGCAGGCGATCGCAGTCACGTTCGCCGAGCTGACCGAAGAGCCGGTCGAGGCGGTGGCCGTTGATGGCTGCGGCGCGCCTTTGTTGTCGGCGTCGTTGACCGGCCTCGCCCGCGCCTTCCGAAAGCTCGCCCTGGCCGCCGACGGCCCTGAACGCCAGGTCGCAGACGCGATTCGTTCCTTCCCGGAGCTCACCTCCGGATCGCGTCGTGATGAGGCCGCCTTGTTGAAGGCGATCCCGGGTGCGATCGGTAAGGCGGGTGCGGAGTCCTGCTACGCCGTTGCGCTGCCTGACGGGCGCGCCATTGCGATCAAGGTCGACGACGGCGC
>CAVYJQ010000005.1:1527500-2009491 GCA_963768905.1 uncultured Actinomycetota bacterium
CGATTCTTCAGTGGGCCATCGCCCCTGCGAACTACCACCACGACCGTTATCGGTCGACGGGCAAGCGCAGATCAGTCGATGGAACCGCCCGTAATTTGAGAACTACACAGTGGACGCGAGCATCTTTGTAGCAAGACAAGCTACTAAGGGCACATGGTGAATGCCTTGGCACCAAGAGCCGATGAAGGACGTAGGAGCCTGCGATAAGCCCCGGGAAGTTGGCAACCGAGCTGTGATCCGGGGATTTCCGAATGGGGAAACCCAGCTGGAGTCATGTCCAGTTACCGCTGCCTGAACACATAGGGCAGATGGAGGGAACGTGGGGAAGTGAAACATCTCAGTACCCACAGGAAGAGAAAACAAAAGTGATTCCGAGAGTAGTGGCGAGCGAAATCGGAAGAGGCCAAACCGTTTGCGTGTGATAGCCGGCAGGCGTTGCGCATTCGGGGTTGTGGGGCCGACCCGCTGGTTCTGCCGAACCAGCACAGAGTAAGAAATCACTGTTGAAGTTGAAGTGGACTGGAAAGTCCCGGCGTAGAGGGTGATACCCCCGTACACGTAAGACAGTGACTCTGAGTCGTCACCCCAAGTAACACGGAACCCCTGAAATTCCGTGTGAATCTGGCGGGACCACCCGTTAAGCCTAAATACTCCTTGGTGACCGATAGCGGACAAGTACCGTGAGGGAAAGGTGAAAAGTACCCCTGGCGGGGAGTGAAATAGTACCTGAAACCATGTGCCTACAATCCGTCGGAGCGAGATTTCGATCTTGTGACGGCGTGCCTTTTGAAGAATGAGCCTGCGAGTTTGCGTTGTGTCGCGAGGTTAACCCGTGTGGGGAAGCCGTAGCGAAAGCGAGTCCGAATAGGGCTACTGAGTGGCACGACCAAGACCCGAAGCGGAGTGATCTATCCATGGGCAGGTTGAAGCGCGGGTAAGACCGCGTGGAGGACCGAACCCACCAGGGTTGAAAACCTGGGGGATGACCTGTGGATAGGGGTGAAAGGCCAATCAAACTCCGTGATAGCTGGTTCTCCCCGAAATGCATTTAGGTGCAGCGTCGCGTGTTTCTTACCGGAGGTAGAGCACTGGATGGTCTAGGGGGCCCACAAGCTTACCGAAATCAGCCAAACTCCGAATGCCGGTAAGTGAGAGCGCGGCAGTGAGACTGCGGGGGATAAGCTCCGTAGTCGAGAGGGAAACAGCCCAGACCATCAGCTAAGGTCCCTAAGCGATAACTAAGTGGAAAAGGATGTGGAGTCGCACAGACAACCAGGAGGTTGGCTTAGAAGCAGCCACCCTTGAAAGAGTGCGTAATAGCTCACTGGTCAAGTGATTCCGCGCCGACAATGTAGCGGGGCTCAAGTTATCCACCGAAGCTATGGCATTCACGCGTAAGCTAGGCCTTCGTGGTCCAGGTGCGTGGATGGGTAGGGGAGCGTCGTATGGCGAGTGAAGCGGCGGAGTGATCCAGTCGTGGACGCCATACGAGTGAGAATGCAGGCATGAGTAGCGAATGACAAGTGAGAAACTTGTCCGCCGAATGATCAAGGGTTCCAGGGTCAAGCTAATCTGCCCTGGGTAAGTCGGGACCTAAGGCGAGGCCGACAGGCGTAGTCGATGGACAACGGGTTGATATTCCCGTACCGGCAAAATAGCGCCCATGACGAACCTAGTGATGCTAAGTGCCCAAAGCCTTCTAGAGCCCTTCGGGGACGTGGAGGTGGAGCGCACGACCCGAACTAGTAGTAGTCAAGCGATGGGGTGACGCAGGAAGGTAGTCCAACCGTGGCGATGGTAGACCACGGCTAAGGATGTAGGGCGAGACGTAGGCAAATCCGCGTCTCATGTGCCTGAGATCTGATGGGGAGTCCGTATGGACGAAGTGGATGATCCTATGCTGTCGAGAAAAACCTCTAGCGAGCTATGCGCCGCCCGTACCCCAAACCGACTCAGGTGATCAGGTAGAGAATACCAAGGCGATCGAGTGAACCATGGTTAAGGAACTCGGCAAAATGCCCCCGTAACTTCGGGAGAAGGGGGGCCGGATTTGTTAGTGCACTTGCTGCATGAAGCAATGATGGCCGCAGAGACCAGGCCCAAGCGACTGTTTACTAAAAACACAGGTCCGTGCTAAGTCGTAAGACGATGTATACGGACTGACTCCTGCCCGGTGCTGGAAGGTTAAGGGGACGTGTTAGTTCTTCGGAACGAAGCGCAGAACTTAAGCCCCAGTAAACGGCGGTGGTAACTATAACCATCCTAAGGTAGCGAAATTCCTTGTCGGGTAAGTTCCGACCTGCACGAATGGAGTAACGACTTGGGCGCTGTCTCAACCGTGGACTCGGCGAAATTGCACTACGAGTAAAGATGCTCGTTACGCGCGGCAGGACGGAAAGACCCCGGGACCTTTACTACAATTTGGTATTGGTGTTTGGTTCGGCTTGTGTAGGATAGGTGGGAGGCTTTGAAGCGTGGACGCCAGTTCATGTGGAGCCAACGTTGAAATACCACTCTGGTCGTACTAGATATCTAACCTAGGTCCGTTATCCGGATCAGGGACAGTGCCTGATGGGTAGTTTAACTGGGGCGGTTGCCTCCTAAAATGTAACGGAGGCGCCCAAAGGTTCCCTCAGCCTGGTTGGCAATCAGGTTTCGAGTGTAAGTGCACAAGGGAGCTTGACTGTGAGACAGACATGTCGAGCAGGGACGAAAGTCGGGACTAGTGATCCGGCGCTGGCATGTGGAAGCGGCGTCGCTCAACGGATAAAAGGTACCCCGGGGATAACAGGCTGATCTTCCCCAAGAGTCCATATCGACGGGATGGTTTGGCACCTCGATGTCGGCTCGTCGCATCCTGGGGCTGGAGTAGGTCCCAAGGGTTGGGCTGTTCGCCCATTAAAGCGGCACGCGAGCTGGGTTTAGAACGTCGTGAGACAGTTCGGTCCCTATCCGCCGCGCGCGCAGGAAACTTGAGAAAGGCTGTCCCTAGTACGAGAGGACCGGGATGGACGAACCTCTGGTGTGCCAGTTGTTCCGCCAGGAGCACGGCTGGTTTGCTACGTTCGGAAGTGATAACCGCTGAAAGCATCTAAGCGGGAAGCACGTTTCAAGATGAGGTTTCCCACCGGATTAACCGGGTAAGGCCCCCAGCAGACTACTGGGTTGATAGGCCGGAGGTGTACAGCAGTAATGCCTAGCCGACCGGTACTAATAGGCCGAGGGCTTGTCCCTCAAAGATGTTGCGCGTCCACTGTGTGGTTCCCGAGTTACGGTCGGGAACCAGCTGATAAGTCACGAGACTTTTCGAGTTGGTAGATCTAACTCCATAGAGTTTCGGCGGCCATAGCGAAAGGGAAACACCCGGCTCCATTCCGAACCCGGAAGTTAAGCCTTTCAGCGCCGATGGTACTGCAACCGGGAGGTTGTGGGAGAGTAGGACGTCGCCGGACATACTTTGCGAAGAGGCCACCCCACAAGGGGTGGCCTCTTCTGCTTTTCAGGCGCTTTTCATCGGGCCGCAGTGGTGGGCGGGTGACTCCGCGCTTATGGCGAGTGCGGCACACTGCCAGGCGTGACGATTCGACGCGTGACGGCTGGCACGATTCTGGCCATGGGCGGGGGCGGCTTCTCGATGGAGCCCGACAACCCGCTCCTGGACGACTTTCTGCTTGTCCTTGGTTCCCACCAACAGTTCGCCCCGGGTGTGTTTCCTGCCGACCGCCAGCGGTGACTCCGACAGCTACACGCAGCGGTTTGAGCAAGCCTTTGCCGCGCCACGCGCCCGAACCTCTGTGCTGTCGTTGTTCAAGCGAGAGCACACGGACCTGCGATCGTTCGTCCTCTCCCAGGACATCGTCTACGTGGGCGGCGGCAACACCGCGAACTTGCTTGCCTTGTGGCGCCTGCACGGTCTGGACGGCATCCTGGCCGAGGCTCTGAGGGCGGGCGTCGTGCTGGCTGGCCTGAGCGCAGGGATGAACTGTTGGTTCCAGGCGTCCGTGACCGATTCGTTCGGCCTCGACGTGCTGCAGCCACTCGACGACGGACTGGGCTTTTTGGCTGGGAGCGCCTGCCCCCACTACGACGGAGAAGAACACCGGCGTCCCACCTACCTCGACATGGTGGCCACGCAACGCATGCCCAGGGGTTATGCGGCTGATGACGGCTGCGCCCTCCTTTTCCGTGACGGGCAACTCGCAGACGCCGTGTCGTCGAGGCCCGGCGCTCGCGCATTTCGTGTTCATCACGCCGACGGCGTCGCTGTCGAGCAGCCACTGATAGTTCGGTATCTCGGCGCAAAGGCATGAGCGGTGACCAGTGAACAAGTGGGCGACGGTCTCGCCGAGCAGGCCGCGCAGCGCCTCGACCAAGTGCCGGTGCGCTGGCTCGAACGTTCGGGGTGGCGTTGGGGGATGGAGTTGCGGAGGGATACGGCAGCGAGTCGGTCTGGGTCATCGACGCAGACGGCGCTGTCGCCCGTACGCCGGGCGAACGGTGGCCCTGTCCGGAGGGCTGAACCTGGCATGCAGGTGTACCCACTCGTGAGGTGGCTGATTCCCCTTATTTCTAATGGGTTTGTGGGATCACTCACCCGCTCAGGGGTTGTGTTTGCTAACTGTAGTTAGCAGACTGTGGGTATGGCCAAGTTCGGGGTCGGCAAGACCGTCGAGTCGCTCGGGGAGTACCTCCGCGAGCAGCGGGTGGCTGCCCAGCTTTCGTTGCGGCAGCTCGCCGAGCAGGCCGGCGTCTCCAACCCGTACCTGAGTCAGATCGAACGCGGCCTCCGCAGGCCGTCCGCCGAAGTGCTGCAGCAGCTCGCGAAGGCACTTCGGATCTCCGCTGAGACGTTGTACGTCCGCGCGGGGATCCTCGACCCAGAGGACGGAGAGGTTCGGTCGGTCGAGCTCGCGGTCCTCGCGGACACGGGTCTCACCGAGCGTCAGAAGCAGTCGCTGCTCGACGTCTACCAGTCGTTCCGAGCCTCGAACATCAATCCTTCAGGAGGAAACTGAGCATGGCTACCACCAAGAACAAGCAGTTCAAGTTCGACGCCACCCGCCCGTTCTACGCCGCGGTCGGCGCCGGCGACCTGGCCATCGAGCTGGCCCGCAGCACCGCCGCGGACGTCCAGGCCCGCGCGGCCAAGGTCGAGCTCGAGCCCAAGGCTCTCCGCGACCAGGCCGTGACGCTGGTCAGCACCCGCGTCGAGGAGCTCCAGGCCGACGCCAAGAAGGCCCAGACCGTGCTCGAGGCCCGCATCGCCGAGCTCCAGGCTGACGCCAAGGCGCTGCCGGAGAAGGTCGAGAAGCTCGTGAACGAGTACCTCGCCGAGCTGAACAAGACCGTCGCCGAGCTCAACAAGAGCTACGTCGAGCTCGCTGGCCGCGGCCAGGACTTCGTGACCAAGGTGCGCAAGCAGGAGGCCACGAAGCAGACCAAGGCTGCCGCGAAGACCACGACGTCCAAGGCGAAGGCCACCAAGACGCAGGCCAAGAAGACGGCGAAGACCACCGCTTCGTCCGCGAAGACCGCGTCGTCCTCGGCCAAGGCCACCGGCACTGCTGCCAAGAAGACCGCCACCTCGGCGGCCAAGGCCACCACGGACGCGGCCGAGAAGGCCGGCAACTGAAGGAGCCTCGAACCTGAGGTCGACCCCGGACAGCTGACGCTGTTCTGAGTCACGAGCGCCGCCCCCGACCGTCCTGGTCGGGGGCGGCGCTCTTTCTGGTTACGCTGGTGTTGTGCCTGTGATCTTCGGAATCCAGAGCGGCCTGATGATGGTCGCCACGCTCCTGCTGTTCGCGCTGCAAGCCTGGGCGTTCGTCGACGGGATCGGCCACCGGCCAGAGGTGTACGTCGCCGCAGACAAGCTCACCAAGCCTGCCTGGCTGATCATCCTGGGGATCGCGCTCGCGGCGCACATGCTCATCTGGAACCCGATGAGCATCCTGAACCTCATCGGCGCGGTCGCCGCCATCGTCTACCTGGTCGACGTGCGGCCGGCGCTTCGCTCCATGACTCGGGGATGACCCGGGCGTGGAGCTCACCGTCGTCCAGGGTGACATCACGATCGAGCGCGTCGACGCGATCGTGAACGCCG
Organism: uncultured Actinomycetota bacterium; assembly: GCA_963768905.1. GTDB lineage: Bacteria > Actinomycetota > Actinomycetes > Propionibacteriales > Nocardioidaceae > Nocardioides_B. Next base: position 1,533,604 of record CAVYJQ010000005.1, read on the forward strand.
CGAACCGCGCCATGCGTGGGGGCGGCGGAGTAGACGGGGCGATCCATGCGGCCGCAGGTCCGCGGCTGTTGGCTGAGTGCGAAGAGCGGTTTCCCGCGGGCCTCGCGACAGGTGCGGCGGGGTGGACATCGGGGCATCAGCTAGCTGCTCGGTGGGTGATCCACGTGGTGGGCCCCAACTACAACGCCGGCGAACGAGAGCGCAGTCTGCTCGAGTCCTGCTACGCCAACGCCCTCGAGGTGGCGGACGAGCTGGGTGCGGCCACAGTCGCGTTCCCGCTCGTCTCGGCCGGTGTCTACGGGTGGCCTCGCGAGGACGCCGTACTGGCCGCCGTGGAGACCCTCCGTGGGACGCCGACGCAGGTGCAGGAGGCGCGCATCGTCGCCTTCGGCGACGCGGTCTACGAGTTGGTGCGCGCGGCTTTGTAGTCCGATGTGACGAAGACGTGGGCACATTCGCTATTTCTTTACCCAGCAGGGCCGTTTTGAAGCCGTGTACTTCGGGTATCCGAACGTAAAGTAAAAGCGGGGGATTAAACGGATATGGGGGCATATCCGCCTACGCACACACGAGATGTCCCGGTTGCACCATCGCCGGGGGGACGGGCACAGACATGTCTTCATTGATGCGCTACGGCGCGCGCGGATCATCCATGCTGGCAGCCTCGCTGCTGGTGCTGACCTTCGGAACAGCCGGGGCGGCTCAGGCCGGCAACGGCAACGGCAACGGCAACGACGCTGACCGCGGCAACCAGGCCGCCCAGCACAGCAATTCACAGGCCAGCAACGGCAACGGCAACGACGCCGCGACCGGCAACCAGCCTGCCAAGGCCAACAACGGCCGGGGCAACGACAACGGCAACGACAACCCGCCGGCCAAGCAGCCGCTGAGCAATGCCGACAAGAACTCTGGCGGCGCGAACGGTCAGTGCCCGGGCGGGCCCTACTGCGGCACCGACCGCGACAAGCCTTCGGCAAACGGCAACGGTGACGGCGAGGCCAAGGGCAAGCCCTGCGCCGGCTGCGTCGGCAAGGCCGACAACAAGAACCCGAAGGGGCAGAAGCCGGACGCCAAGAACGACGGCAACAACGGCTACGAGTGCGACGGGAACAAGGGCATCGCCCGAGGCAACCCCGCGCACACCACCTGCGAGCCGGGTACCACCCCGGAGAAGCCCGAGACCCCGGAGAAGCCGGAGACCCCGGAGAAGCCGGAGACCCCGGGGAAGCCGGAGACCCCGGGAAACCCGGAGGAGCCTGAGACTCCCGGTACGCCGGGCACCCCGGAGACCCCGGTCACGACCCCGCCGGGCACCGAGATCGACGGAGTCGGCGGCGTCACGCCGTCGACCGAGGTTCTCGGCGTCCAGGCGTTCCGTCCTCGCCCGAACGCACAGGTGCTCGGCGCGCAGGCTGTGCGCCCGTCCACCGGCGTGCTGCCGGCTACGGGATCTGACGAGGGCCTCGGGCTCCTCGCAGGTGCCGGCTTCACGATGCTGGCCGCGGGTGCCGCGGCAATGATGCGTCGTCGCGTTTCCTGACACATGACACGAGCCCCCTGACTCCAGGAGTCAGGGGGCTCGCGTCATGTCCGGCTGCTGCCGGCTCCGGTCAGCGGGGTGCCATGCGCAGCGCGCCGTCCATCCGGATGACCTCGCCGTTCAGGTAGTCGTGGTCGATGATCGCCAGCGCGAGCTTGGCGTACTCCTCGGGCTTGGCGAGCCGCTGCGGGAAGGGGACGCCGGCCGCGAGTGCCGCCCGGAAGTCCTCCGAGACGGTCGCCAGCATCGGGGTCTCCACGATGCCGGGGGCGATCGTGTTGACGCGGATGCCGTACTGGGCCAGGTCGCGAGCCGCCGGGAGGTTGAGCCCGACGATGCCGCCCTTGGACGACGAGTACGCCGCCTGGCCCACCTGGCCGTCGTACGCCGCGATCGACGCGGTGTTGATGACGACGCCTCGCTGGCCCTGCTCGTCCGGGTCGGTCTCTGCGATCTTTTCAGCGGCGAGCGCCATCACGTTGAACGTGCCGATCAGGTTGACCTTGACGACCGTGGCGTAGAGCTCGAGGTCGTGGACGCCCTTCTTGCCGAGGATCCGCGCTGACGGGCCGATACCAGCACAGTTCACCACCGTGCGGAGCGAGCCCGCGGCGGCAGCCTGGTCGACCGCGGCGCGCACCTGCTCCGGGTCGGTGACGTCGGTCGCGACGTACGTGACGCCGTCAACCGCAGGCGCGTCGTCGACCTTCAGGTCGAGTGCGAAGACACTCGCACCCTTCTCGGCGAGGGCGCGTGCGGTGGCGGCACCCAGGCCGGACGCCCCGCCGGTGACGATGGCGGTCGTGTTGTCGAGCTGCATTCAGTTCTCCTGCTGGTCGGGGCGGGTGCTGATCGCGCCCTTGTCGGACGTGGCCAGCGCGCGGCTGATCACCATGCGCTGGATCTGGTTGGTGCCTTCGAAGATCTGCATCACCTTGGCCTCGCGCATGTAGCGCTCGACCGGGAAGTCGCGGGTGTAGCCGTACCCGCCCAGAACTTGGACGGCGTCCGTCGTCACCTTCATCGCGTTGTCGGTGGCGACCATCTTGGCCACCGAGGCCTCCATGGTGAACGGGAGGCCCTGGTCCTTGAGGCGGGCGGCCGCCAGGTACGTCGCCCGGGCGGACTGGACCGCCGCAGCCATGTCGGCCAGGACGAACGCGAGACCCTGGTGGTCGATGATCTTCTTGCCGAACGTCTCGCGCTCCTTGGCGTACGCCACCGCGGTGTCGAGCGCGCCCTGGGCGAGACCGGTCGCCACCGCAGCGATGCCGAGGCGGCCGGCGTCGAGCCCGGCGAGGGCGATCTTCAGGCCCTCGCCTTCTTCGCCGAGACGGCGGTCCGCCGAAACCCGGACTCCGTCGAACCGCATCGTGGCCGTCGCGCTGCCGGTGAGCCCCATCTTCTTCTCGGGGGCGTCGGCCTCGAGCCCGTCGCTGTCGGCGGGCACCAGGAAGCACGAGATGCCGTTGCGGTCGTCGCTGGTGCGGGCCATCACCTTGTAGAAGTCGGCGTGGCCGCCGTGCGTCGTCCAGGCCTTCGCCCCGGTGATGACGTACTCGTCGCCCTCGCGCACCGCCTTCGTCCTCATAGCGGCGGGGTCCGAGCCGGCGTGCGCCTCAGAGAGGCAGTAGCCGCCGAGCAGCTCGCCGCCCAGCATGTCGGGCAGCCAACGCTGCCTCTGCTCCTCTGTGCCGCGGGTGGCCAGCCCGAAGGAGCTGAGCGCGTGCACGCTCACCCCGACTCCGATGCTGCTCCAGACTGCGGCGATCTCCTCCAGGACCTGGAGGTAGACCTCGTACGGCTGCTCGCCGCCGCCGTACTCAGCGGGATAGGGGAGCCCGAGCAGGCCCGCCTTGCCGAGCGTGCGGAACACCTCGCGCGGGAAGACCTCGGTCGACTCGGCCTCGGCCGCGCGGGGGGCGAGCTCGTTGCGGGCGAGGTCCCGGACGAGATGGATCAGATCCGTGGCCTCGGAGGTCGGCATGACGCGGGTGGCAGGCATGGGCTTCAGCGTAGTTGGGCGCTATCAGCCGCCGATTGTGAGGTGCGCGGAGCGTCGGAGCTGCCGGGCGTCGCCAATGTCGGGCTCAAGTGGAAGGGTGTGAGCAGGTGAGGTCACAGGAGGACGTCGTGAGAACTATCGAGCACTGGATCGCCGGCAACAGCACCGCGGGCGACGCGGCCCGCACTGCTCCGGTGTTCAACCCCGCCACCGGCGCTGAGCAGGCCCGCGTGGTGCTCGGCAGCACCGCCGACGTCGACCGGGCGGTGGCCGCCGCGAAGGACGCGTTCGTCGACTGGTCCCAGACCTCGCTCAGTCGCCGTACGAAGGTGCTGTTCGCGTTCCGGGAGCTCGTCAACGCGCGGGCCAGCGAGCTGGCCGAGCTGATAACCGACGAGCACGGCAAGGTCCTCAACGACGCGATGGGTGAGGTGCAGCGCGGACTCGAGGTCGTCGAGTTCGCCTGCGGCATCCCGTCTCTGCTCAAAGGCGACTTCTCCGACCAGGTCTCGACCGACGTCGACTCGTACTCGTTCCGGGAGCCGCTCGGCGTGGTCGCCGGCATCACCCCGTTCAACTTCCCGGCGATGGTGCCGATGTGGATGTTCCCGGTGGCGATCGCCTGTGGCAACACGTTCGTGCTCAAGCCCAGCGAGCGCGACCCCTCGGCCTCGATCCGGATGGCCGAGCTGTGGCAGGAGGCGGGGCTCCCGGACGGGGTCTTCAACGTGGTCCACGGCGACAAGGCCGCGGTCGACGCGATCCTGGACTCGCCGGACGTCGCGGCCGTCTCGTTCGTCGGGTCGACGCCGATCGCCCGCTACATCCACGAGCGCGCGACCGCGACGGGCAAGCGGGTGCAGGCCCTCGGTGGCGCCAAGAACCACGCCGTGATCCTGCCCGACGCGGACGTCGACTTCGCGTCGGAGCATCTGGCTGCCGCGGCCTTCGGGTCCGCCGGCGAGCGGTGCATGGCGGTGTCGGCGGCGGTCGCGGTCGGCTCGGCGGGCGATCGGATCGTCGAAGCAGTCAACGAGCGGGCGCGCGCCGTCAAGGTCGGGTCAGGGCGCGAGGCCGCGAGCGAGATGGGCCCCGTAGTCACTCGCGAGGCGCAGCAGCGAATCACCGGTCTGATCGACAGCGGCGAGATGCAGGGGGCGGCGGTCACCGTCGACGGCCGCGGGTACGTCGTCCCGGGGTTCGAGGACGGCTTCTTCGTCGGACCCACCGTGCTCGACCGGGTCACGCCGACGATGGATGTCTACCGCGAGGAGATCTTCGGGCCGGTGCTCTCGGTGGTGCGGGCGGACGACGTGGACGAGGCCATCGCGCTGATCAACGCGAACCAGTACGGCAACGGCACCGCGATCTTCACCTCCAGCGGCGAGGCCGCTCGACGGTTCCAGCGCGGCGTGCATGTCGGGATGATCGGGATCAACGTGCCGGTGCCCGTGCCGATGGCGTACTACTCGTTCGGCGGCTGGAAGGACTCGCTGTTCGGCGACAAGCACATCCACGGCCCGGAGGGAGTGGCGTTCTACACGCGGGCCAAGGTGGTCACGGCGCGATGGCCCCGGGCCAGTCACGCGAGTGACGCGAGCTTCCACTTCCCGACGTCCCGCTGACCGCAGGCCGCGCCAGGATCAGTCGACGAGCTGGCCCTTGCCGAGGGCGACGACGCCGCCCTCGCTGACGGTGAAGCCGCGACGACGGTCCTCGTCGTGGTCCAGCCCGATCACCGTGTTCGGGGGTACGACGACGTTCTTGTCGATGATCGCGTTGCGGATCACCGCCCCTGCGCCGATCCGGACGTTGTCCATCAGCACGGCGCGCTGGAGCAGGGCCCCGTCGGAGACGTAGGCGTACTTGCCGATCACCGAGCTCTCCGTCGAGGCTCCGGACACGATCGAGCCCGAGCAGACGATGGAGTCGCGAACCGAGGCGCCGTGCACGAACTTCGCACCCGGGAGCTGGCCCGGGTCGGAGAAGATCGGCCACTCGGTGTTGTAGAGGTTGAACTGGGGGATCGCCGAGACCAGGTCGAGGTGCGCCTCGTGGTACGAGTCGATGGTTCCCACGTCGCGCCAGTAGTCGCGGTCGCGCTCGGTAGACCCAGGCACGACGTTGTCGCGGAAGTCGTAGACGCACGCCCGGCCCTGGTCGACCAGCGCCGGGATGATGTCACCGCCCATGTCGTGCTTGGAGTCGGGGTTCTCGGCGTCGCGCTCGAGCACCTCGACCAGGGCAGACGCGCTGAAGACGTAGTTGCCCATCGAGGCATAGACCTCCTCGGGGGAGTCGGCCAGGCCGGGCGGATCGGCCGGCTTCTCGAGGAACTCGCTGATCGTGACGCCGTCGTCCTTCGTGCTGATCACGCCGAACTGGTAGGCGTCCTTGCGGGGCACTCGGATGCCGGCGACCGTCACGCCGGCCCCGCTCTCGATGTGCGCCTGCACCATCTGCGAGGGGTCCATCCGGTAGACGTGGTCGGCGCCGAACACCACGATGATGTCCGGGCTCTCGTCGTTGATCAGGTTCATCGACTGGTAGATCGCGTCGGCGCTGCCCATGTACCACTGCTTGCCGCGCCGCTGCTGCGCCGGCACCGGGGTCACGTAGTTGCCCAGCAGTGAGGACATTCGCCACGTAAGCGAGATATGTCTGTCCAGCGAGTGAGACTTGTACTGCGTCAGCACCGCACATCGCAGGTAGCCGGCGTTGACGAGGTTGGACAGGGCGAAGTCGATGAGCCGGTAGCTGCCGCCGAAGGGAACCGCTGGTTTCGCGCGGTCCTCCGTCAGGGGCATCAACCTTTTGCCCTCGCCGCCTGCCAAAACGATGCCCAGCACCTTTGCCATGTGACGCACACTACATAGAGTTCACGACATGCGCGCCGCGATCTTGACCCGTGAGTACCCACCGGACGTGTACGGCGGTGCCGGGGTGCACGTCGAGTTCCTGGTCCGCGAGCTCCAGCGACTCATCGACGTGGACGTGCACTGCATGGGCGAGCCCCGGGCGGGAGCGACCGCCCACAGCGAGGTCGACCCGAGGCTCGAGGGGGCCAATGCGGCGCTGCGCGTGCTCTCGACGGACCTGGAGATGACGGCGGGCGTCGCTTCGGCGGACCTCGTGCACTCGCACACCTGGTACGCCAACATGGCCGGCCACTGGGGCAAGCTCCTGTACGACGTCCCGCACGTCGTGACGGCGCACTCCCTGGAGCCGCTCCGACCGTGGAAGGCCGAGCAGCTCGGCGGTGGTTACCGGCTGTCGTCGTGGGCCGAGCGGACGTCGTACGAGGCAGCCGACGCCATCGTGGCGGTCAGCCGGGGGATGCGCGACGACGTCCTGGCGGCGTACCCCTCGGTGAATCCGGAACTGGTCCACGTCATCCACAACGGCATCGACGCCGACCTGTACCAGCCGGACGACAACACCGACGTGCTCGAGCGGATCGGCGTCGACCTCGACCGCCCGTACGTCGTCTTCGTCGGGCGGATCACCCGGCAGAAGGGGGTGCCGCACCTGCTGCGGGCCGGGCTGGAGTTCGCCGACGAGCTGCAGCTGGTGCTGCTGGCCGGGGCGGCCGACACCCCGGACCTGAAGGCGGAGACCGACGCAGCGATCGCCGACCTGCGCGCCGCCCGCAGCGGCGTCTTCGTGGTGTCGGAGATGCTGCCTCCGGCCGACGTCCGGCAGGTGATGAGCCACGCGTTGCTGTTCTGCTGCCCGTCGGTCTACGAGCCGCTCGGCATCGTGAACCTCGAGGCGATGGCCTGCGGGACTGCCGTGGTGGCCAGCCGGGTCGGCGGCATCCCCGAGGTGGTCGCCGAGGGGGAGACCGGGCTGCTCGTCGACTGGACCCCTGACGACACGGCCGGCTTTGAACGTCGTTTGGCCGAGGCGGTCAACCAGCTCGCCGCCGACCCCGACCGGGCGACGCGGATGGGCTCGGCGGGCCGGGCTCGCGCGCAAGGCGAGTTCTCCTGGGAGACCGTAGCCGCGCAGACGGTGGCGCTGTACGAGTCCCTGCGCTGAGGGACCGACCTGCCAAACCGGGCCGAAGTGCCCTTGGGTCCCTGTCGACGCAGGGCGAGACTGGAGACCTGAGAACTTCCGATGGAGGTAAATCATGGACGAGCGCAGTGGTGTCATCGTCTGCGGGGTCGACGGGTCAGCGGCCTCCGAGCGCGCCCTGGAGTGGGCGATGGACGAAGCGTCCGTACGAGGCTGCCAGCTGCGGGTCGTGACTGCCTGGACGTGGGACGGCGTCGAGGACATGGTCGCCGCCCGGAGCGAGCATGAGGCCCGCGAGCGCGCCGCCGAGATCCAGGACGAGGTCGTCGCCCGGGTGCTCGAGAACGTCGAGCACGCGCCGGACGTCGACCGTCGGTTCCCTCGTGGTGTGGCCAGCACGGCGCTGTGTGCCGAGTCGGTGGACGCCGAGTTGCTGGTGCTCGCGAGCCATGGCCACGGGACGCTGTACGACAAGCTGGTGGGTACCACCGCGCAGAAGGTGCTTCGCCACGCGACGTGTCCGGTGGTGGTGATCCCGGCTCCGAGCCACGAGTCGCATCGCCCCAGGTCGCGACTGTTCCGTCCGAGTCGTGAGGGTGCACCCGCGATCCCGTTCCGCTGAGTTGTGGCTGACAGTCGTCAGGGTCACGTTTGGTGGCGGGCCTCTGCCGGGCATGGTCGTTGGATGAAGTCGACCCAGATCGCCCTTGCCTCCCGACCTGTCGGGGAGCCCACCGACGACAGCTTCGAGACCCGCGTCGTCGACCTTCCGGACGTGGAAGACGGCCAGGTGCTGCTCCGCACCGTGTACCTGTCGCTCGACCCTTATATGCGCGGCCGGATGAGCGCGGCGAAGTCCTACGCCGCCCCGGTCGAGATCGGGGACGTGATGGTCGGGGGCACCGTCTGTGAGGTGGTGGAGTCGCGTCACGACGGGCTCCCGGTCGGGTCGACGGTGCTGTCGTACTCCGGGTGGCAGACGCACTCCGTCGTGTCCGGCGACGCCGTGCGCAAGCTCGACCCCTCGGTCGCTCCCATCTCGACAGCGCTCGGCGTGCTCGGCATGCCGGGCTTCACGGCGTACGCCGGTCTGCTCGAGATCGGCCGCCCGCAGCCCGGTGAGACCGTCGTGGTGGCGGCTGCCACCGGCCCGGTCGGCTCGGCCGTCGGCCAGATCGCCCGGCTCAAGGGTGCGCGCGCCGTCGGCATCGCCGGGGGGCCGGACAAGGTGCGGGCGCTCACCGAGGAGTTCGGCTTCGACGCCGCGCATCGACCACCGCGCCCCGGACTTCGCGGAACAGCTTGCCGCGGCCACACCCGACGGCATCGACGTCTACTTCGAGAACGTCGGCGGCCCGGTCGCCGAGGCAGTCTTCCGACGGCTCAACAAGTTCGCCCGCGTGCCCGGTCTGCGGGCTGGTCGCCAACTACAACGCGACCTCCGCGCCCGAGGGCCCGGACCGGCTCCCGGCACTGATGGGGCAGGTGCTGCGTCGCAGCCTGACCGTGCGCGGCTTCATCCAGGACGAGTTCCTGCGCAGCCACGGCGCTGACTTCGTCCGCGACATGGGCGCCTGGGTCGCCGACGGCTCGGTGCGCTACCGCGAGGACTTCGTGGACGGGCTGGAGAACGCGCCTGCGGCGTTCCGCGGCATGCTGACCGGCGCCAACTTCGGCAAGCTGGTGGTGCAGGTCGGCGACGACCCGAGCGCCTGACCCACCCCGAACGAGCGACGGGCCCACCGGATCAGATCCGGTGGGCCCGTCGTACGTCGTGAGGCTTCGTCAGCTGCGGCGGGCCTTGGAGGCCATCCGGCCGCGGAGGTTGGCGTCGAGGACGACCTTGCGGATCCGGACCGTGTCGGGGGTGACCTCGACGCACTCGTCCTCGCGGCAGAACTCCAGGCACTGCTCGAGGGAGAGCTTGCTTCGGCGGGATCAGCTTCTCGAAGTTGTCCGAGGTGGAGGAGCGGACGTTGGTCTGCTTCTTCTCCTTGGTGATGTTGACGTCCATGTCGTCGTCGCGGGAGTTCTCGCCGACGATCATGCCTTCGTAGACCTCGGTGGTCGGCTCGACGAACATCGTGCCGCGCTCCTGCAGGTTCGTCATCGCGTACGACGTCGCCGCGCCGGAGCGGTCCGCCACCAGCGAGCCCGGAGGCGCGCGAGCGGATCTCGCCGGCCCACGGCTCGTAGCCCTCGAAGACGTGGTGGGCGATGCCGGTGCCGCGGGTGTCGGTGAGGAACTCGGTGCGGAAGCCGATCAGGCCACGGGCGGGCACGAGGAACTCCATGCGGACCCAGCCGGTGCCGTGGTTGGTCATCTGCTCCATGCGGCCCTTGCGGACGGCGAGCAGCTGGGTGATCGTGCCGAGGTACTCCTCGGGAGCGTCGATGGTGAGGCGCTCGACCGGCTCGTGGACCTTGCCGTTGATCTCCCGGGTGACCACCTGCGGCTTGCCGACGGTCAGCTCGAAGCCCTCGCGGCGCATCTGCTCGACCAGGATCGCCAGCGCCAGCTCGCCACGGCCCTGCACCTCCCAGGCGTCGGGACGCTCGGTCGGGATCACGTTGATCGACACGTTTCCGACGAGCTCGGCGTCGAGGCGGTCCTTGACCAGACGGGCGGTGACCTTGGCGTTCTTGGTCGGGCCGCGACCGGCCAGCGGGGAGGTGTTGGTGCCGATGGTCATCGAGATGGCGGGCTCGTCGACGGTGATCAGCGGCAGGGCGACCGGGTTCTCCGGGTCGGCCAGCGTCTCGCCGATCATGATGTCGGGCATGCCGGCGATGGCGACGATGTCGCCGGGGCCGGCGTAGTCACCGGGCTTGCGCTCGAGGCCCTCGGTGATCAGCAGCTCGGTGACCTTGACGTTCTGCACCGAGCCGTCGCGCTTCATCCACGCGACCTGCTGGCCCTTGCTTGAGGTTGCCCTCCTTGACGCGCACCAGCGCGAGACGGCCGAGGAACGGGCTCGAGTCGAGGTTGGTGACGTGCGCCTGCAGCGGAGCGCCGTCGTTGTACGTCGGCGCCGGAATCGTGTCGAGGATCGTCTTGAACAGCGGCTCGAGGTTCTCCGAGTCGGGGAGCCCGCCGTTCTCCGGCATGGTCGTGCTCGCGCGGCCGGCCTTGGCGCTGGCGTAGACGACCGGGAAGTCCAGGGCGTCCGCGCTGTGGCTGTCGTCGAGCAGGTCCATGAACAGCTCGTAGGTCTCGTCGACGACCTCGCTGATGCGCGCGTCGGCGCGGTCGACCTTGTTGACGACCAGCACGACGGGCATGTCGGCGTTCAGGGCCTTGCGCAGCACGAACCGGGTCTGGGGGAGCGGGCCCTCGGACGCGTCGACCAGCAGCACGATGCCGTCGACCATGGACAGGCCGCGCTCGACCTCGCCACCGAAGTCGGCGTGGCCCGGGGTGTCGATGATGTTGATGGTCATCGGCTCGCCGCCGGCGGCCTCGCCGGTGTACTTGATCGCGGTGTTCTTCGCGAGGATCGTGATGCCCTTCTCGCGCTCGAGGTCACCGGAGTCCATCGCGCGCTCGTCGACGTGCTGGTGCTCGCCGAACGCACCGCCCTGCCAGAGCATCTTGTCGACGAGGGTGGTCTTGCCGTGGTCGACGTGCGCGACGATCGCGACGTTCCGGAGGTCGGAGCGGGACTGGGTGTCGGGCATGACGAGGCACTGGCTTTCGGTTCGGGGCTCCCGCGCTGCGTGTGACGCGGCGGGAAAGACCCCTGCAGTCTATCGGCGCGAGCGCTGCACTCCGAATCGTCCGGAGCTAGCCTGAGCGGGTGACCGACCTCAGCGCGCTCCTCGCAGACGCGCAGCGTGTGGTGGGGTTCACAGGGGCGGGCGTCTCCACGGAGTCCGGAATCCCCGATTTTCGGTCGCCCGGCGGCGTGTGGAGTCGGTTCGACCCGCGTGACTTCACCTTCAGCCGGTACGTCGAGAGCGCCGATGTCCGGTCCCTTTCGTGGCAGATGCGCCGGGAGTTCCACGAGCACCCGGCTCAGCCGAACGCCGCGCACTACGCCTTCGCCCGCCTCGAGGAGGCGGGTCGCTGCCTGGGCGTCGTGACCCAGAACATCGACGGGCTGCATCAGGACGCCGGCTCGCGGCGGGTGATCGAGCTGCATGGGACGGCTCGCGAGGTGATGTGCATCGGCCACGCTCCGTCGTACGGCGTGCCCGACGGGTGCGGGTTCCGGGCGGCGTACACGTGGGCGATCGACGCGATCGACGGCGGTGAGCCTGATCCGTGCTGCCCCGGATGCGGGGGGCTGGTCAAGTCGGCGACCGTCTCGTTCGAGCAGGCGATGTTCCCGGGAGTCGTCGAGGCCGCGTACGAGCTGGTGGAGCAGGCGGATCTCGTGGTCGTCGCGGGCTCCTCGCTGCAGGTGTACCCGGCCGCGGGGTTGCCCGAGGTGGCGGTGGCCCGTGGCGCTCGGTTGGTCATCGTCAACGCGGAGCCCACGCCGCTCGACGACCTGGCCGACCTGCTGGTGGCCGGGTCCGCCGGCCACGCGCTCGGGTCGGCCGTGGACGCCGTCCTCGGCTAGGGCTCGGGTCGGCGGGTCAGGCGAGGGCGCGGTCGAGGGCGGCCTCGACGTGCAGCGTGGTGCAGGGGAACACCGGCAGCTCCGAGTCGGCCTGCTTCACCAGCAGCTCGAGCTCCGTGCAGCCCAGGATGACGCCCTGGGCGCCGGCGTCCCAGAGCTCGTCGATCAGCGAGACGACGGTGGAGCGGCTCGCGTCGAGCACCTTGCCGTGGACCAGCTCGTCGTACACGATCCGGTTCACCGTCTCGTGGTGCTTCGCGTCGGGGACGACGACCTTCAGCCCGTGAGAGGCGATCCGGTCGGTGAAGAAGTCGTGGCTCATCGTGAACGACGTTCCGATCAGCCCGATCGTGGCGAGGCCGCGGTCCTTCGCGGCCTGCGCCACGACGTCCGCGAGGTGGATGAAGGGGATGTCGACGGCGGACTCGACCTGGTCGGCGACCTTGTGGAAGGCCGTCGTACACATCAGGAGAACGTCGGCGCCGGCAGCCTCGAGGCCACGCGCGGCGTTCGCCAGGACGTCGGCGACCTCATCCCAGCGGTCGGCTTCCTGCAGCTCGGTGAGCTCGGCGAACTCGATCGACGCCATCACCACCTTGGCGGAGTGCAACCCGCCGAGTCGGTTCTCCACGCCGGTGTTGAGCAGCTTGTAGTACTCGACGCTGCTCTCCCAGCTCATCCCGCCGATGAGGCCAATGGTCAACACGGGGCGAGTCTGTCACAGGACGTGTCGCCGCGGCCGCGGCCTCATCAATCGGAATCGAGAGTCTCGGGTGAGACCAGTCGCACCCGGTGGTGCCGGAGGGTGCACTCACGGCACACTCTGTCCATGAATGTGATCAGGCTGGCGTCCGTGGCGGCGCTTCTCGGCGGCCTGGTGTGGGTCGTCGGAGCGGTTTTGTACTGGGGTGGGAACCTCAACCCCACGCTGTACCTGAGCGGGTTGTCGTTGATGGTTCTCTGGCTCGCGGGGGCCGGCTACACGCTGGTGTCCACGGCGCCGATCTGGCTGCGTGCCGTGGTCACGCTGGCCACCCCTGCGCTCGGGACGAGTGTCTGGCTGATCATTCGCGACAGCCTGCCGTCCGGGGATGTTGCCGCGATGGTCGGCGGGGTGCTCCTGGTCGTCGCGGGTGGGATCGGGCTCGGTCGGGGCGGTCCGGACGCCCCTGAGGTCGAGGAGGATGCCGGCCGGCACCTTCAAGAGCGCCAGGTTCACGGTCGTCGCGCCGCTCGCTGAGGCGCCCAGGTCTGGACCGTGGTGACCCTCACGTTGGCAAAGGTAAGGCTTGCCTAATATTCTATCTCGGTGAGTCCCGTCCTGACCGACGCCGAGCGTCGTACCACTGGCTTCTGGAGCCGTCTCGCCGCGCACGGCGACCGGCCGGCGCTGGTCACCCCTTCGGGCGTGCTCACGTACGGCGAGCTCGCCGACCGAGTCGCGGACCTGCGCGAGCGACTCGGGACCACACGTCGGCTCGTGCTCGTCTCGGGGGCCAACGATGTCGACGCCGTCGTCGCCTACCTGGCCGCCCTCGCGGGTGGGCACCCCGCGATCCTCGTCCCCGGCGACAACCCGAAGAACGTGGCGTCGGTGGCCGCGGCGTACGACCCCGACGTGCTGCTCCAGCACGGCGAGCTGGTCGAGCTGCGCAGCGGCACCGTGCACGACCTGCACCCCGACCTCGCGCTCCTGCTTTCGACGTCCGGCTCAACCGGGTCGCCGAAACTCGTGCGGCTCTCCCACGACAACGTTGCTTCCAACGCCGAGGCGATCGCGTCGTACCTCGACATCCGCACCGACGACCTCGCGGCGACAACGCTGCCGATGCACTACTGCTACGGGCTGTCGGTGATCAACAGCCACCTCGCGGCGGGAGCGAGCCTGCTGCTCACCGACCTCTCGGTGGTCGACGGCTGCTTCTGGGACGCCGTCCGCGACTACGGCGTGACCAGCTTCGCGGGCGTGCCCTACACGTTCGACCTGCTCGACCGGGTCGGCTTCGAGAAGTTCGACCTCCCCTCGCTGCGGTACGTGACCCAGGCCGGCGGTCGCCTCGCGCCCGAGCGGGTTCGCAAGTACGCAGCGCTGGGCCGCCGTCGCGGCTGGGACCTGTTCGTCATGTACGGGCAGACCGAGGCCACCGCGCGGATGGCGTACCTGCCCCCCGATCTCGCTCTCACGTCACCCGGTTCGATCGGCGTACCGATCCCGGGTGGCTCGTTCTCGCTGGCGCCGCTGCCGGAGCTGCCGTTGGAGTGGTCTCGACAGGCTCGACCTGACCGGCGGAGGGCGCTCGACCGGCGGAGGCGCTCGACCGGCGGGGGAGGTCGGGGAGCTGGTGTACGAGGGCGCCAACGTGATGCTCGGCTACGCCACGTCACCCGCAGACCTCGCACTGGGACGCGAGACCACCCAGCTTCGGACCGGCGACGTCGCACGACGGAGTCCTGACGGCCTGTACGAGGTCATCGGCCGGCGCAACCGGTTCGCCAAGGTCTTCGGGCTCCGCATCGACCTCGACCAGGTCGAGCGCGTGTACGCCGACGCGGGACACATCGTGCAGTGCGCTGACGGTGGCGACCGGCTGGTCCTGGCCGTGGACATCTCGGCCAGGCCCGCCGATGTCGACGCCCTGCACGCCGTGGCCAAGGAGCAGCTGGGGCTGCCGTGGCGCTCGGTGCAGGTGCTGCCGCTGCTCGAGGTGCCGCGGTTGCCGTCCGGGAAGCCGGACTACCGGACGATCGTGGCGCGGGCGGGAGTGGTCTCGACAAGCTCGACCACCGGAGACGGCTCGACCAGCGGGAGCGGCTCGACCACCGGAGACGGCTCGACCACCGGAGACGGCTCGACCACCGGAGACGGCTCGACCACGGGAGCGGCTCGACCGGCGGGGAGGTGCGGGCGGTGTTCGCGGAGGTCCTGCGCCGCCCGGACGCCACCGACGACGACACGTTCGTCTCCCTCGAGGGTGACTCGCTGTCGTACGTCGAGACGTCGGTGCGCCTGGAGCAGTTGCTCGGCGTCCTGCCCCCGAACTGGCACGTGGTCCCGATCAAGGACCTCGCCACGAACACCTCCGCGCCGCGTCGTGGACGAACCCTCGAGACGAACGTCCTGCTTCGCGCGCTCGCGATCGTGATGATCGTCGGCAGCCACGCCAACCTCTTCGTCGCCACCGGCGGTGCGCACGTGCTCCTGGCGGTCGCCGGCTTCAACTTCGGGCGCTTCCACCTCACCTCCGCACCACGCCGCGAGCGGGTCCGGCACCTCCGCACGAGCATCCTGCGGATCGTGGTGCCGTCGGTGCTCTGGCTGGGCGCCGTCGCTGCGATCACCCGTGACCACGGCTGGACCAATGTGCTGCTGCTCAACGGCGTCCTCGGTCCACGCCAGTGGGCGGAGCCGCAGTGGTGGTACTGGTTCATCGAGGCGATCGTCGCGATCCTCGTCGTGCTCACGGCGGTGATGGCCGTGCCTTGGGTCGACCGTCTCGAACGTCGCTGGTCGTTCTGGCTGCCGTTCGGGCTCGCGCTCGCCGGGCTGCTGCCGCGGTACGACGTGGTTCAGCTGTTCTCGGGTGACGAGATCCACCGGGCGTACGTGGTGTTCTGGATCTTCGCGCTGGGCTGGGCCACCGTCCGTTCCGAGCACTGGTGGCAGCGGGCTCTCGTGTCGGCGGTCGTCGTGGCGACCGTGCCCGGCTTCTTCGCCGAGCCGGCCCGCGACGCCGTCGTGATCGCGGGGATGCTGCTGCTGGTCTGGCTCCGCGCCGTCCGGGTTCCGGACTGGTTCGGTCGCGCCGCCGGCGTACTGGCCTCGGCGTCGCTGTA
Source organism: uncultured Actinomycetota bacterium (assembly GCA_963768905.1). Taxonomy (GTDB): domain Bacteria; phylum Actinomycetota; class Actinomycetes; order Propionibacteriales; family Nocardioidaceae; genus Nocardioides_B. The sequence continues at coordinate 1,549,568 of CAVYJQ010000005.1, forward strand.
CATCTACCTGAGTCACTGGCAGATCTACCCGCACCTCGAGGACCGGTTCCCGCTGCTTGCCACCGTCGCGTCGCTGCTCGGCGGCATCGCGTTCTGGCAGGCATCGACGCGAGCCATGCCGCGCGTCGAGCGCCTGGTTCAGCGTGCCGCCCACCGCCCCGGGGTGTGATCCGTCCGGATCCGGGGAATACGTCACAATCGGCAGCGGTTCTGCCCTCCGGAGGTACACCCCCACGTGATTCATCACCACCGCACCCACGTTGTCCCGCGCACGAACCATGGCCGGGTCGCGATGATCAGCCTGCACACGTCCCCGCTGGACCAGCCCGGGACCGGCGACGCGGGCGGCATGAACGTGTACGTCGTCGAGCTGTCGAAGCGGCTCGCCGCGCGCAACATCGCCGTCGAGATCTACACCCGCGCCACCTCGTCGTCGCTGCCGCCGACGGTCGAGGCGTTCGACGGGGTCACCGTCCACCACGTGCACGCCGGGCCGTTCGAGGGGCTGTCCAAGGACGCTCTCCCAGGTCAGATGTGTGCCTTCGCCCGCGAGGTGCTGCGGGCCGAGGCTCGACACGACCAGGGCTGGTACGACGTCATCCACTCGCACTACTGGCTCTCCGGCCAGGTCGGGGCGCTGGTCCGCGACCGGTGGGGCGTGCCGTTCGCGCACTCGATGCACACGATGGCCAAGGTGAAGAACGAGCTGCTCGCCGCCGGTGACACGCCCGAGCCGCAGGGCCGCGTGATCGGTGAGGAGCAGGTCGTCGAGTCCGCCGACATGCTGATCGCCAACACCGACCTCGAGGCGAAGCAGCTGATCAACCTGTACGACGCCGACCCGGGGCGGGTCGAGGTCGTGCACCCCGGCGTCGACCTGAGCGTGTTCAAGGCGCGAGGCGACGCACGCGCCCGGCTCGGGCTGTCGCCGGAGGCGGTCGTCCTCATGTTCGCAGGCCGGATCCAGCCGCTGAAGGCGCCCGACGTGCTGCTGCATGCGGTGGCGCTGCTCCTTCAACGCGACCCGTCGCTGCGGGACCGGCTGGTGGTCCCCGTCGTGGGCGGCCCCTCCGGCACCGGGCTCGAGCACCCCGAGTCGATCGGTCAGCTCGCCGACTCGCTGGGCATCTCCGACGTCGTCCGGTTCATCCCGCCGGTGGCGCAGTCGGTCCTGGCGGACTGGTACGCCGCGGCGACGTTGGTCTGCGTGCCGTCGTACAACGAGTCGTTCGGCCTGGTCGCCGTCGAGGCGCAGGCCGCGGGCACCCCTGTGGTGGCGGCCGCCGTCGGTGGGCTGACCACGGTCGTGCGTGACGGCATCTCCGGCTTCCTCGTCGACGGGCACGACCCGGCCGACTACGCCACGGTCATGGGGCGCATCGTCGACCACCCGGCACTGCGGGCCCAGCTGTCCCGAGGCGCCATCGCCCAGGCCGCGAACTTCACCTGGGAGCGGACCGCCGAGCGCACCGTCGAGGTCTACCGGCAGGCCGCGCAGGCGATGCGCGACGAGTACCAGGAGGCCACCGCGTGAGCCAGTCCGCAGAGCAGCGTGCCGCGATCGACACGATCCGGGCGGTGCTCGGGGAGGGCGAGCTCGAGTGGCAGGAGCTCTCGGACGGCGTCTTCACGGTGACGCTGCCGGGCGTGAAGAAGCTGCAGACCCCGGTGCGGCTGGACGTCGGCAAGCACGCACTCGGTGTGCACGCGTTCGTCGCCCGGCATCCCGACGAGAACCACGAGCGGGTCTACCGGTGGCTCCTCGAACGCAACCTCAAGCTGTTCGGGATGGCGTTCGCCGTCGACCACCTGGGCGACATCTACCTCGACGGCCGGCTGCCGTTGACGTCGGTGACCCCCGAGGAGCTCGACCGGCTGTTGGGTGCAGTGCTGACCTACGCCGACGAGTCGTTCAACACCATCCTCGAGCTCGGCTTCGCCTCCTCGATCCGCAAGGAGTGGGACTGGCGTCGCTCGCGCGGTGAGTCGACGAAGAACCTCGAGGCGTTCCGCGGCTGGCTCGAGAAGGACGCCTAGGCCGTCACGGGCTCCACTTGTTGCCGACGGCGAGGACGACGTCGCGCGAGCGCCACACCCGCGAGGCAGAGTGCGCCCCCGACGTACGCCAGCAACGGTGGCGTCTCCGCAAGCAGCAGCCAGGCCAGCCCGACGGTGATCGGCGGCACCAGGTACGTCGTCACGCCGAGGTTGGACGCCGTCATGTGGGTGAGCGCGTAGGCGTACGTCGTGAACGCGATCGCGGTCGGGAAGATGCCCAGGTAGAGCACCCAGCCGATGTCGACCGCCGACGCCGCGGACGCGTCTCGGGCGAGCTGGCCGGCGAAGGGGAGGCAGGCGACAGCGCCCACCGTGCAGGCGATCCACGTAACCTGCAGCGCCGGCATCCGGGACATCAGCGGCTTCTGCAGGATCACGCTGACCGAGTACGCCGCCGCGGACACCAGGCAGAGCAGCACGCCCAACACGTCGCGCGTGCCGCCCGGTGTGGTGGCGAGGCTGATCACAGCCACACCGCCGAACGCGATCACGAGTCCCGCCCACAGCGTTGCGGCGGACCGCTCGCGCAGGAACAGCACCGCGAGCACCGCGATCAGCACCGGGGCCACCTGGATCAGCATCGAGGCTGTCCCTGCGTCCACCCGTCGTTCGCCCTCGTTCAGGGCGACGTTGTACAAGCCGAACCAGAGCAGTCCGATCACCACCAGCGGTGGCCAGTCACCCCGCTTCGGGCGCACCCAGCCCCGGGAGAACAGCACGGCGCCCAGACACAGCGAGCCGACGACCAGCCGACCCAGTGACAGTGCGCCGGGCGAGAACTCCTCGCCGAGGTGACGGATCGCCACGAAGGCCGAGGCCCAGAAGACCAGGGTGGTGGCTACCGCCAGCAGCGGAAGCGCCGGGTGGCGAGGGGTCATGGGCGAACGCTAGCCGAGCCCACCGACGGTTTCGGCCCCGGTTCAGACCTCGAGCTTGTAGCCCAGCCCGCGCACCGTCACGAGGTACGTCGGCGTGCCCGGATCGGGCTCGATCTTCGCCCGCAGCCGCTTGACGTGCACGTCGAGCGTCTTGGTGTCGCCGACGTAGTCCGAGCCCCAGACCCGGTCGATGAGCTGGCCGCGAGTGAGCACCCGCCCCGGGTTGCGAAGGAACATCTCGAGCAGCTCGAACTCCTTGAGCGGCAGCTTCGTGTCCTCGCCGTCGACGGTCACGAGGTGGCGCTCGACGTCCATCCGTACCGGCCCGGCCTCGAGGGTCGCCGGCGCCAGCTCGACGTCCTGACCGCGCCGGAGCACGGCCCGGATGCGCGCGACCAGCTCGCGTGGTGCGTACGGCTTCGTGACGTAGTCGTCGGCACCCAGCTCGAGGCCGACGACCTTGTCGACCTCGGAGTCCTTGGCGCTGACCATGATCACCGGGACGTTCGACGTCTGCCGGATCTGCCGGCACACCTCGGTGCCGGGCAGCCCCGGCAACATCAGGTCGAGCAGCACGATGTCGGCGCCGGACTTCTCGAACTCGATGATCGCGTCGGGGCCGGTGTTGGCCAGCGAGACCTCGAACCCTTCCTTGCGCAGCATGTAGGCGAGAGCGTCGCTGTAGGACTCCTCGTCCTCCACGACAAGAACACGGGTCACGGGGTTGCCTCCTGATGGGTGCGGTCCGTCGTCGGCCCTTCGGACGTCGTACGGCGGGGGAGTGACAGCGTGAACGTCGAACCCTGGCCCTCGACCGACCACACGGTGACGTCGCCCCCGTGCGACGCAGCGACGTGCTTCACGATCGAGAGCCCGAGGCCGGTGCCGCCGGTGGACCGGTGGCGGGCCGGGTCGACTCGGTAGAAACGCTCGAAGATCCGGTCGAGCTCGGTGGTCGGGATGCCGATGCCCTGGTCGGTGACGCTCAGCTCGACGCGCAGGTCGTTGGCTTTCGCGGCCACCACGACGCGGCTCCCGTCGGGCGAGTAGGCCACCGCGTTGGACACGAGGTTGCCGAGCGCCAGGGTCACCTCGTCGGCGCTGCCGTGGATCTGCAGGCCCTTGTCGCCGTCCGGCACGACCTCGATGCGCCGGGACCCGGCATCGATCGCGGTCTGGTCGATGGCGCGGGCGATGACCTCGTCGACGTCGACGGGTCCGGGGTCGTCCAGGGGGTCGTCGCCCTGAAGTCGCGACAGCTCGATGATCTGCTGGACCAGCCGGGTCAGCCGCGCGCTCTCGGTCTGCATCCGGCCCGCGAACCGGGTGACGGCCTCCGGGTCGTCGGCAGCCTCGCGGACCGCTTCGGCGAGCAGGTTGAGCGCCCCGACCGGGGTCTTCAGCTCGTGGGACACGTTGGCGACGAAGTCGCGTCGGATCGACTCCAGGCGCCGCTCGCGGGTGCGGTCCTCGACGAGGGCGAGCACCAGCCGACTGCTCAGCGGCGCGACGCGGGTGGTGACGTGGATGGGCGGTCCGATGCGCCCTCGGGCGATGACCAGCTCGGTCTCGCGGATCTGCCCGTCCCGCCGTACCTGGCGAACCAGGTCGGCCAGCTCGGTCACGGTCAGCGCGCTGCCGCGCACCAGGCCGAGGGCGTACGCCGGCGCCGAGGCCTTCACCACCTGGTCGTTCTCGTCGACGAGCACGGCGCTGGAGCGCAGGGCGCCCAGCACGGTGGCGATCCCCGGGGGCACGACAGGCTCGACCTGCGACGACGGGCCGCGGAGCTGACGTTCCGACACCCGCCATGCGAGCACCACGCCAGCTCCGAGTACGCCGCCGAGCATCGCGAAAAGCAGCGCCTGCGTCGACGAGTCCACGACCTGATCGTACGCACGCCGAACGCCCGGGTTCGTCCGGTGGGGTGCGCCTGACCTGCGGTTTCGCGGACTGTTCATCGCACGTTCACAACTCGTCGCCCGTTGGTCACCTTCACTTCAGGCGCGGCGCTCTAGTATGAGAACCATGCGTAACGCCTACTTCGACCAACTCGACGCCATCGTGGACGACCTCGTGGAGATGACCCGCGAGGTGCAGGTCGCCGTCCGGAAGGCGACCAAGTCTCTCCTCACGGCGGACGCCGAGATCGCCGAGCAGGTGATCTCCGAGGACGCCGAGATCGACGCCATGCGCGAGAAGATCGAGGCCAGCTCGTTCGAGCTCCTCGCCCTCCAGCAGCCGGTCGCCGGCGAGCTGCGGATGCTCGTCGCGACGCTGCGGATGGTCGCCGACCTGGAGCGGATGGGCGACCTCTCCGTGCACGTCGCGAAGGTTGCCCGGCTGCGTGTTCCCGATGTCGCGATCCCCGACGAGCTGGTGCCGACGATCGAGCGGATGGCCGACGTCGCCGAGCTGATGGTCGGCCAGGCCGCCGGCATCATCGCCGACCGCGACGTCGAGGGCGCGATCGCGCTCGAGAAGAGCGACGAGGAGATGGACCAGCTGCGCCGGTCGTCGTTCCAGATGATGCTCGACGAGTCGTGGGCACACGGCGTCGAGCCTGCCGTCGACATCGCGCTCCTCGGTCGCTACTACGAGCGGATCGCCGACCACGCCGTCTCGCTCGCGCGCCGCGTCGTGTACCTGGTCACCGGCGAGAAGGTCCACGCCGAGCCCTCCTGAGGCATGATGGCCGCGTGAGCGCGCCGGGAACCGCCACCTCCCTCGACTTCGTCGAGCAGTACGTCGCGGCCGCGGAGCGCTTCGCGATCTCGGTGGCGAGCACCGACCTCCAGGCCCGGGTGCCGACCTGCCCCGAGTGGACGGCGTACGACCTGGTCTGCCACCTCGGCAACACGCACGCCTGGGCGGCAACCATCGTGGAGACCGGTCGCCGCGCTGTGGAGCAGAACGACGAGCCACGATCGCGGAAGCCGAAGGTCGTCAGCGAGTGGTACGCCGGGAAGGCCGAGGACCTCTACGAGGTGCTTCGTACCGCCCCGCCTCACAAGGCGTGCTGGAACTTCGCCTTCGACCTCGGTGGCGTCGGGTTCTGGCAGCGGCGTCAGCTGCACGAGACCACGGTCCACACGATCGACCTGCACGACTCCTCGGGCCGCCCGACCGAGATCACCGCCGAGGTGGCAGGTGACGGGGTCGACGAGGTGCTCACCGTCTTCCTGCACCGGATGCATCACCGGGGGTTCCCCGCTGCCCTCACCGCGCCGCTCTGCATCACCGCCACGGACCTCGACCGGTCGTGGACCGTGATGCCCCGCGCCGTGGTCGAGGACGCCGGGACGGGCGTGCCCCTCCAGCCGCGTGGCTCGTCCTCCGAGGCTGCCCCGGCTCGGACCGAGGGTCCCCCGCGCGTGGTCGAGCGCCGACACCCGATGGTCGACCAGATCTCGGCCCCGGCGGACGTTCTCTACCGGGTGCTCTGGGGCCGCCGACCTGTCGAGGAGCTCTCCTTGACCGGCGATCGTGGTCGACTCGAGGCGTTCCTCGACTCGCGTCTCGTCCCCTGACCGCAGCACCTCGGCTGCCGCCGCGCAGGAATGTGGTGGTTCCTGTCGGTTCTTTACCTTAGGTTCTGCGCATGCCCGTCGTAGAAGCCCTGGACCTCCGTCGTAGCTACGCCACCCGCGCCGGCACGTTCAAGCGCGAGCGCAAGACCGTCGAGGCGGTCCGCGGCGTCAGCTTCTCCATCGAGAAGGGTGAGCTCTTCGGCCTCCTCGGCCCCAACGGTGCGGGGAAGACGACCACGATCAAGATGCTGATCACCCTGTTGCTGCCCACGGGCGGCGCCGCGCGGGTGCTCGGCCATGACGTGGTGAACGACGCGCGCGAGGTGCGCCGGCACATCGGCTACGTCTTCGGCGGAGACCGCGGCTTGTACGAGCGGCTCAGCGCGCTCGACAACTTGCGCTACTTCGCCGAGCTGTACGGCGTCGCCCCGCGCGAGCAGCGGCAGCGCATCGGATCGCTGCTCGAGCTCGTCGGGCTCACCGGACGCGAGAAGGAGAGGGTCGAGGGTTTCTCACGGGGCATGCGGCAACGCCTGCACATCGCCCGCGGCCTCCTGCACGACCCGCAGGTGCTCTTCCTCGACGAGCCCACGATCGGGATCGACCCCGTCGGTGCTCGCGAGCTTCGGGCGACCATCGACACCCTGCGTGGGCAGGGGAAGACGATCCTGCTCACCACGCACTACATGTTCGAGGCCGACGAGCTGTGTGACCGGATCGCCGTCATCCGGGACGGCGAGCTGGTGGCCGAGGGGACCCCCGCGATCCTGAAGCAGGGCGTTGCCGACGGCCACGTCGTGGAGGTCGAGACCTTCGGTGTCGAAGAGGCGGGCCTCGACGCAGTGCGCGAGATCGCCGGCGTTCGTTCCGTGGCACTCGAGGAGCGCGGGCACGCGCAGCTGCTGTTGGTGCAGGTGGAACCCGGGGCCGAGGTCACCTCGGCGGTCCTCGGTCGGTTGAACGGCGTCACCATCGGTCGGGTCAGCTCCCGGCAGCCGACGCTGGAAGACGCCTATGTCGCCCTGGTGGGCGGCTGATGCGCGTCGTACGGCTGCTCGCGGTCTCCTACTGGCTGCACCTGAAGATGCTCGCCGTCTCGGCGTTCGACGGCATCTTCCAGGTGATCTGGCCGCTCTACTTCGCGACGGTCGCCTTCCTGCTCTACGGGCAGGCGGACGACGAGAGCGTGATGATCTACGCGGGTCTCGGTGCTGCCGTGATGGGCATCTGGTCGGTGGTCACGACGACGGCCAGCGGCCTGCTCCAGCGCGAACGGTGGCTCGGCACCCTGGAGCTCCTGGTGGCCTCGCCGACCAGGTTCGCGCTGATCCTGGTGCCGGTGACGACGGCGATGGCGACGCTCGGCCTGTTCAGCCTGGGTACGACGTTGCTCTGGGGCTGGTTGCTGTTCGGGATCACGGTGCCGATCGCGAGTCCGTTGCTGTTCGGCCTGTCCATCGCGGTCTCGGTCGGGTCTGTGGCGCTGCTGGGCTTCCTGCTCTCGGTGGCGGTCGTGCGCTACCGCACTGCGTGGGCGATGGGAAACATGCTGGAGTACCCCGGCTGGTTGCTCTGCGGATTCGTCGTCCCGCTGTCTCTCTTCCCCGGGTGGGTCACCTGGATCGCGTACGCGCTGCCCCCGACCTGGGGGATGGCGGCGATCCGGGCATCCGCATCCGGTGAGTCGCCGTGGCTCGACATCCTCCTGTGCGTGGGAACCGGTACGGCGTACGGACTGGCCGGGTACCTGGTGTCCGAGACGGTTCTCCGTTCAGCCCGCCGCCATGCCACCCTCTCCCTGACCTGAGGCGACCCATGACCTCCACTCGCATCTTCTTCGTCGGCGGACTCATCAGCTTCCGCGCGCTGTTCAACTGGCTGAGCCCGTGGATCTACATCCCGTCGATGCTGATCGCTCCGGTCGTGCAGATCCTGCTGTTCGCCTACATGGGACGCGCCGCCGGCGTCGGCTCCGACGGCTTCTACGTGATCGGCAACGCCGTCCAGTACTCCGCCATCCCGTGCCTGTTCGCGATGGCGAACACAGTCGCCGGAGAGCGCTGGACCCAGACGCTCGGGATCGTGCTCGTCACGCCGGCGAACCGGGTAGCGCTCTTCCTCGGCAGGTCGCTACCCGTGGTGGTGAACGGTTTCTTCGTCTCGATGTTCAGCCTCGCCGTCGGGGCACTGCTGCTCGGGGTGAGGCTGCCCGCGTCGTCGTGGTTGCCGCTGGCGCTCGTCGTCGCGGTTGCAGCGGTTTCCTGCACGGGCCTCGGCCTTGCAAACGCCGCCCTCGGGCTTCGGGTGCGCGAGACGGCGGTGATGTCCAACGTGCTCTTCGGGCTGCTGCTGATCTTCTGCGGCGCCAACGTTCCGGTCGACGCTCTCCCCGCCTGGATGGAGGCGGTGTCCAGGTGGCTGCCGCTCACCCACGCGATCGAGGCGGCACGGGAGGTCGCCGCCGGCGGCAGCCTGGCGTCGGTGGGCGGGCTGGTCGGCCGCGAGCTCGGACTCGGGGTCGTCTACGGCGCCGTCGGCCTCGTCGCGCTGCGGTTGCTCGAGGAGGAAGGCCGGCGTCGAGCCACCCTGGAGATCCAGTGAGGCTGCGGGTCGTTCAGCGGCCCTGGTTCGCCACGGCGGCGATGGCGTCGGCGGCGGCGTCAGGGTCGAGGTACTGACCGCCACGCTCGATCGGCCGCATGTCCTCGTCGAGCTTGTAGACCAGCGGGATGCCCGTGGGGATGTTGAGGCCGACGACGGCCTCCTTCGACATCCCGTCGAGGTGCTTGACGAGCGCGCGGAGCGAGTTGCCGTGCGCGGCGACGCAGACCGTCTGGCCGGAGCGAAGGTCGGGGACGATTGCGTCGTACCAGTAGGGGAGCATCCGGTCGACGACGTCCGCCAGGCACTCGGTGCGCGGCAGGATCTCATCGGGGAGGTCGGCGTACCGGGGATCGCTGACCTGGCTGAACTCGCTGCCGTCGTCGAGCACCGGCGGCGGGGTGTCGTAGGAACGGCGCCAGAGCATGAACTGCTCCTCGCCGTACTCCTCGAGCGTGGCCTTCTTGTCCTTGCCCTGCAGCGCGCCGTAGTGGCGTTCGTTGAGGCGCCAGGACCGGCGGACCGGGATCCAGTGACGTTCGCACGCGTCGAGTGCCAGCTGCGCGGTGGCGATCGCGCGACGCAGTACCGAGGTGTGCAGGACGTCGGGGAGGACGCCCGCCTCGGTGAGCAACGTTCCGCCGCGGCTCGCTTCAGCCTGTCCCTTCTCGGTGAGGGGCACGTCGACCCAACCCGTGAAGAGGTTCTTGGCGTTCCAGTCGCTCTCGCCGTGTCGAAGCAGGACCAGGGTGTGCTCGGCAGTCATGCGTGCAGCCTAGCGAGACGTCGAGTGGGCGGGGCCCGGTGGCTGAGTGGTCTCGACGGGCTCGACCAGCGGTGGACGGCTCGACCAGCGGTGTCCGGCTCGACCAGCGGGGTGTCAGGAGAGGGGGACGTCCGCGTAGGGCTCGTCGTCGGCGTCCACGACCGGGACGTCGAGCGTGGTGGACGCACCGCGCTCGAAGACGAAGGTCAGCGTGACGAACGCTCCGGGGGTGACGCTTTCGCCGGACACGGTGACGCCGCCCTCTTCTGCGAGGTTGAGGAACCCGGCGGCAGGGATCTCGGTGTCGCCCGTGACGCTGACCTGGACACCCTGGTCGTCGCCGCCACCCGTAAGGCTGGTGAGGCTGTCGTCCTGCTCCTGGTCGCTGTTCGCGAAGCCCGCCACGACGGTGCCGCTGCCGTCCGAGCCCGACACGATGACGGCGTTCAGCACCTTGACCGTGCCGGTCTGGTCGTTGACGCCGACCGCGGGGGTGTAGATCTGGTCGGTCGGAGCGTCGAAGCCGCAGGAAGAGAGCCCGAGAGACAGCGCGGCCGTCGCCAGGACGACGGGGATGTGGGCGATGCTGCGACGAACGTTCACGGCTCGGGATCCTCTCGCTGCGACGCTCGGGGCGCGCGAATACTCGGGGTTTGCGGGCCAGAGTCTATCGGCTACTGACGCATCCCGACGGTCAGGGCGGCGATGACGATGCCGATGCCGACGAGCGCGGTGTAGACCGTCGAGATCAGCAGCAGTTTTGGCGCCCCGATCCGCAGCGCGATTCGAAGCGGCAGGTGCATGACGCCGGTCTCGCGGTCCTCGACGAGGTCGGGCAGCGTGTTCAGGAAGTGGATGCCGACACCGAGCATCGCCGCGAGCACGGTCATCTCGATGGTCGGCGGGCCGCCATGCATGCCTCCGCCGAGTCCGCCGTACGAGAGGAAGGCCGGCAGCAGGCCGAAGCTCACGGCGTACGGCAGCCACGAGAGCCAGGTGCGCTTGAACCACAGGTTGTAGAGCCAGGCGCTGGCTACCGCGGCGAGGTGCGCGATGCCGGCGGCGGTGCCGTTGGCGATCGAGAGCGGGATGACCAGCAGTACGGCGCAGGCCGCGGCGAAGACCACCGTGCCCGGGTCGATCCAGTCCATGGCGACGGGCTTGTCGCGACGTCCGACGAGGCGGTCGCGCTTGCGGTCGACGACGTCGTTCAGCCAGCCGACCGTCAGCTGCCCGGTGAGCACGGTCGCGGCGACCAGGAGTACCTCGATGCCGCTGCGACCGGTGAGGGCGGCGGCCGCACTCAGGGCGATCGTCATGGCGATCGTGGGGAGGGGATGCGAGGCCATCACGAGCGTGACTGTCAGCCCACGCTTCTTCCGGAACCCCATGGGCGCAGTATTGACCAGGTTTGTCCACGGGTGTGGGAACTACCTGCGGTTTTGCATCGGTTCCTGGCCCCCGCGAGCAGGAGGCGGCCGTCCAGCGCCATCCCCTCTGCACATTCGCAGCGTGTCTGTCAAGACCGGATGTGGCCTCTGACCTGCGCAAACGTCGAAAGGGCACTCCGGCGCACGTGTTAGACTGGTCACCTAGGAAGGGGTACTTGGCACATGACATTCACCGTCGGCGAAACGGTTGTTTACCCAAATCACGGCGCAGCAGTTATCGAGGACATCGAGACTCGGCAGATCAAGGGAGAGGACAAGCAGTACCTCGTACTACGCATCGTCGCCCAGCAGGATCTGGTGGTTCGTGTCCCCGCCTGCAACCTCGATCTTGTCGGGGTCCGCGACGTCGTAGACAAGGAAGGTCTTGACCGCGTATTCGACGTCCTGCGTGCGGCGCACACCGAGGAGCCGACCAACTGGTCGCGTCGCTACAAAGCGAACCTCGAGAAGCTCCACTCCGGCGACGTGATGAAGGTGTCGGAGGTCGTCCGCGACCTGTGGCGCCGGGAGCGTGACCGTGGCCTGTCGGCCGGCGAGAAGCGGATGCTGGCGAAGGCGCGCCAGATCCTCGTCTCTGAGCTGGCCCTGGCAGAGCACACGAATGAGGACAAGGCCGAGGCGCTTCTCGACGAAGTCCTTGCCTCCTGATCCTCCGCAAGAATCGTCGGAAGCCCCCGGAACTACGCGTCCCGGGGGCTTCCGTCTTTCTCTTCCGATCCGTCCCCACGACGCATCACCAACGCACATATCTCAGGAGGGGCGATGACTGAGCTCGACGAGGCGCTCGGGGTGGTCCCCACCGATGGCCGCGGGTCGTTGCCGTTCGCGTTGCTCCACAACGAGTCGCTGGTGGCGATCGCCGCCTGGACACTCGGTGAGTCCGGCGCGGAGCTGCTCGACTTCAACGCGTTGTGGGTCGACGTGGTCGCGCGGGAGCTGCCGCTGGTCGTGCACGACCCACTGTGCCCGGCGACCCCGGTCGAGTTCCTCTCTGCTGCGCTCGAGCAGGCGGTGTCCTCGGGCGCGGTCGTCGTCGGCGTGCGTCCCGTCACCGACACGGTGAAGCAGCTCGAGGACGACGTGGTCGGCGAGACGGTCGACCGGTCGGCTTTGGCAGCCGTGGCGTCGCCCGTGGTGCTTCCGGCGGCCGTGGTGTCGGCCCACGATGAGTGGCCGAACCTCGATGACCTGCCGAGCTGGGTGGAGTCGCTCCGGAGCCGGTTCCCGGTGGCGTTCCTCGAGGCTCCGCCCGAAGGGCGCAGGGTGACGGACGAGTCCGACCTCAAGCTGCTCGAGGCGTCGACTCCTGACGCCTGACAGCGTCAGTCGGGGATCCCCAACAAACGCTCGGCGATCGCGACGTCCTCCGGGAACGTGATCTTGAGGTTGGTGGCATCGGCGTGCACTGCCCGCACGACCAGGTCGGTGTACCTCGCGACACACGCGGCGGTGTCGGTGCCCTCGAAGCCATCGACGGCGGCCTGCCGGTAGGCCGCCAGCAGTTCGGTTGCCCGGAAGGCCTGAGGCGTCTGAACTGCGACGAGCCGTTGCGCAGATTCGGTTGTCGCAGCCACGTGCACCAGTCCCGCCTGCTCACGGACCGGGATCGCGCCGCCGTACGACGCCGCCGCCTCGACCACGGCGTCGAAGAGCGGCGCCGGGGCCAATGGTCGAGCGGAGTCGTGCACGACCACGAGGTCGATCTCGCCACCGTCGATCGCCGTCGCCAACTCGTGCAGGGCATTCGCCTCGGAGGCGTGTCGGCTCGCGCCGCCCTCGACGACCGTGGCGTTGCCGACCAGCGCGCGCACCGCCTCGAGGTCGTCGCGCCGGTGAACCACGAGCACGCGCTCGACGTACGGGAGCTCCGCGATCGTCTGGAGCGACCAGGCGAGGACCGGGCGGTCGCCGAGCGGCAACAGCACCTTGTTCGTGGCCGCGCCTACCCGAGATCCGGATCCAGCGGCAAGGAGCACCACGGCCGTTCGAGGGGATGGCGGGGTCACGCGAGCGACCGTATCCGGCTACTTGTTGAGGCGCGCGCAGAGGGCGGTCGCGATGGCGGCGACTCCCTCGCCCCGACCGGTGAGGCCGAGTCCGTCGGTCGTCGTCGCGGAGACGGTCACCGGTGCTCCGGCTGCCTCGGACAGCGCTGCTTCCGCCTCGGAACGTCGGGGGCCGATCTTCGGGCGGTTCCCGATCACCTGCACTGCGATGTTGCCGATCTCGAAGCCGGCCGCGCGTACCCGTGCCGCGGTCTCGCGCAGCAGCGTGGCGCCGGCTGCGCCCTCCCACTGCGGCTCGGACGTGCCGAAGTTGCTGCCCAGGTCGCCGAGGCCGCTGGCCGACAGCAGGGCGTCGCAGCAGGCGTGCGCGGCGACGTCGCCGTCGCTGTGCCCCGCGAGACCCTGGGGCTCGTCGGGAAAGGCAAGCCCGGCCAGGTGCATCGGTACGCCGTCCGCGAGTCGGTGGACGTCGGTGCCGATGCCGATCCGCGGGGTCGCCGTCATGCCCGAATCATGCCGCACCGACCATCCGGGTTGCTCCGGTGCGCGAACATTGAGGTGTGAGCAGCAACCAGCGACGCTACGTGGCCCTGGCCGGGGCGGTCGCCGGCCTTGCTGGAATCGCCGTCAGTCACGTCACCACGAACATCCTCAACGCGCGCGCGACGCCGATCCAGGCCGTCGCGGAGACGATCATCGTGATCACTCCCGGCGGGCTCGCCGAGGCGCTGATCCAGCTCGTGGGTGACAAGGACAAGCCGATCCTGATCGCGGGCGTCACGGTCGCGATCATCCTGTTCGGCGCGCTTGCCGGCGTGCTGTCGCGACGCAGCCGGCTGGCCGCGAACCTGGTGTTCCTCGGCATGGGTGCAGTCGCGCTGGTCGCGCTGATGTCGCGCCCCGGGTTCAGCGCCAATGCAGCACTGCCGCTCGCGGTGGGGGTGGGTACCTGGCTGATCGTGTTCGGGATCCTGGCTGACTCGGCGGCCGGGGTGGTCTCGACAAGCTCGACCAGCGGCACGGACTCGACCAGCGGGGTCAGCTCGACCAGCGGCACGGACTCGACCAGCGGAACGGCTCGACCAGCGGGGAGGGCTCGACCAGCGATGACAGCTCGACCAGCGGTGGGGGGCGGCGGGGGTTCCTGGTGATGGCCGGGCTGGTGACGGCAGGGTCGCTGGCAGTCGCGGCGAGCGGGCGGCTCTTCGGGCGGAGCAGGCGCGCTGTGGAGACGAGTCGACGGCTGCTGCGGCTTCCGGTCGCGCGCGGTGCTGCCCCCGCTGACGCCGAGCTCGGCGTCCAGGGTGTTGAGCCGTGGCGTACGCCGAACGACGTCTTCTACCGGATCGACACCGCGCTCGTCCTCCCCGCCATCGACCCGAACGAGTGGCGACTCCGGATTCACGGCCTCGTCGACCGCGAGCTGGTCATCACCTACCAGGACCTGGTCGAGCGCGAGCTGACCGAGGCGTGGGTGACCCTCTGCTGCGTCTCCAACGAGGTCGGCGGTGACCTGATCGGCAACGCGTACTGGAGTGGGGTCCGGATCGCCGACCTGCTCGCCGAGGCGGGCGTCTCGCCGGAGGCGGACGCCGTGAAGCAGACCTCCGACGATGGCTGGAACTGCGGTACGCCGATCGAGGCGCTGACCGACGACCGGAATGCGCTGCTGGCGGTGGCGATGAACGGTCAACCGCTCCCGGTCGACCACGGCTTCCCGGTGCGGATGGTGGTGCCTGGGCTCTACGGCTTCGTGTCGGCCACGAAGTGGATCGTCGACATCGAGGTCACGCGCTTCGACCGCTTCACGGCGTACTGGACCGAGCGCGGCTGGTCCGCCCAGGGGCCGGTGAAGACCCAGTCGCGGATCGAGGTGCCGCGCAACGGCCGCGAGGTGAAGGCGGGATCGGTGCGCGTGGGTGGTCACGCCTGGGCGCAGCACACCGGCATCGAAGCCGTCGAGGTGCGGCTCGATGGCGGCGCCTGGAAGGCGGCCGAGCTGGGCGGCGTACCGGGGAACGACACCTGGGCGCAGTGGGCCGCGACTCTCGAGGTGGAGCCCGGCCCGCACACGCTGGCGGTCCGCGCCACCGACAAGTCCGGCTACACCCAGACCGCGGCGCGTGCGGACGTCGTCCCTGACGGCGCGACGGGCTGGCACACGATCGACTTCAGCGCGACCTGACCGAGCGTCACCAGGAGCGCGCGGCTACCAGTTGGGTTCGTCGGGGCGCGGCGCCGGAGGCAGCGGGACGTCGTGCGGGTGGATCACGTACGTGACCCCCGAGGACCTTCGCCACGCGCGCTCGAACTGGTCGCGCTTGTAGACGACCCGCACCTCGTCGTTGCTCGGCACGCCGTGCGAGGCCGGGTCGTTGCAGACCACGTCGCCGCGGTCGTCGACACCGATGACCGTGAGCAGGTGCCCCCTGGTGTCGTAGCCGGCGCCGTCGAGGTCTGCTCGCTGGAACGACAGGGACACCACGAGCGGGATGCCGGCCCGGAGGAACAGCTCCATCTCGGCGATCGACCGGAGCCGGGTCACGAACCCCTCGGTGCCGTACCGGGCGGCGTAGGCGGTGTTGAACGTCCAGTTGCCGGCACCGCCGTACGCGTGGTCGTAGACGAAGCGCGCGGCGTGGTCCACGACTGGGTCGGTGATGCCGTCGGCCACCCAGGACAGCTCCGCCTCCGAGGGCCCGAGGCCCCAGTGACCCAGCACCATGCTCGTCGAGGCCGGGGAGCACCACGCCTCGCCGCCGGAGTTCAGCTCGGGGTACTCGCCGCGGTGGATCTCCTGCGAGTACGGCGGCACGTCGAGCTCGACGCCCGGCGTGCTGTCTGGCCGATCGTCCGGGTCGTCGTCCCAGCCGGGCAGCGACGTCACCGCGCCGAGCAGGGAAACCGACGGCTCTGCCGCACTGCCGGCACGCCTGAGCAGGGTGACCCGCAGCTGGTACGACGACCAGGTGATGCCGTCGCGGGCCTGGAGCACGTCCGTGGCGACGGTGGCCTCGGAGGAGTCCTGGCCGCCCACCGAGGCGGGGTGGATCTCGTGGTCGGACTCCGCCCATCGGCCGAGGGAGACCCACGGCGACCAGCCGACTCGGTGCGTCGACGTACGGGCCTCGACCTCCAGCCAGCTGTCGTCGGGAGTGCGAGCGTTCCACGACGGGACGAGCCACGTGAACGGGTGGGCAGGCGCGACCTCGGGGCTCACCCAGGCGGCCCACTCGTACTCTCGAGGCGTCGCGTCGCCGTAGGGGTCGGCGTAGCGGCGCGACCCCACGGCTTCGTGCCACGAGAGGCCGGACGCAGGGTCGGTGCCGAGGTGAACGCCGGTGCCGAACTGTCCCTGGCGCCAGGCCAGGAACGTGACGTGCCTAGACCGAGTGGCCTCGACAGGCTCGACCAGCGGGATCCGCCTGGTCACCAGTTGGTGGCGCCCTGCCGTGCCGGAAGCGGGTGCTTGCCGTCACGGACGATGTAGGCGACGCCGCCGGACCCGCCCGCGCTGCCGCGCTTGAGCCACGCGCTCTCGAACTGGCCGCGGTCGTAGATCCGGCGCACGCCGCGCTTGCGAGCGGCCGCGGGGTCGTTGACGACGACGTCACCCGAGGCCGTGAAGCCGACGACGACCATCAGGTGGCCGTTGGTGCCACGGACGAGCGGCGAGCCGTCTAGGCCGCCGGCGCGGAACGTGAGCGACGTGATCACGGGGATGCCGGCCGCGATGAACCGCTCGACGTCGCGGAGCGAGGAGAACCGCGTGACGAAGGCCTGCTTGGTGAGGGTGGCGGCGTAGGCGGTGTTGAACGGCCAGTTGCCGGTGCCGCGGTACCTGTAGTCGTAGGTCATCCGGGCGATGTGGTCGACCACCCGGTCGGTGTGGTTCGGCTTCACCCAGGAGTACTCGTCGGCCGAGGGGAGGGCCTTGTAGTAGGCGAGCACCATCGCCAGCGACGTCGGGGAGCACCAGGCCTCGCCGCCGCCGTCGTACTCGGGGTAGTCGCCCTGGTGGGTCATCTGGGAGAACTTCGGGACGGCGAGCGTCATCCCGCCCGCAACGCCCTGGGGGCTCCGGGACGCGCCGGTCGAGGCGGGGATCCGCGACACCATCGCGCCGACGGCGTCGAGGGCCGGTGTTGCCGCACTGCCGCTGCGGCGAAGCAGCACGACCCGGATCTGGTAGCTCGACAACCGGTCGTTCGCGATCCAGGTGTCGGTCGCGACCCGCGCCAGGTCGTCCGTCTGTGAGCCCTGCGAGGTCCGCTTGAAGTCCTGGTCCCCACTGGCCCACCTGCCGATGGTGTCCCAGCTGCTTCGCTTGCCGGCGGGGTTGCGGCCCCGGACCTTGATCTCGACGAGGGTGCCCTCGGGGGTGGTCGCCTCCCACGAGGGGATCAGCTCGGTGAAGGAGAAGCCCGGCGAGGTCCAGGGAGAGGTCCATCGGCCGGCGTCGTACGTCGTGCGCGCGCGCCGACGCTGCAGGCTGGGCTCCGCGAGCGTGACGGTGCCACGGGAGACCTGGACGCCGACGCCGCGGCCGGTGTTCAGCCGGCGCGTGGAGTCCCAGGACGTGTACCGGATGGGTCTGTCGGTGCTGGGGGCAGCAGCAGCCGTCCCCGCCGTACCGGCGGTGACGGGTACGGACAGGGGGGCGACCGCAAGGGCCGCCACAGCAAGCTTGGCTCGGACGCGCACCCGTCGACGATACGACAGTTCAGCCCCACAGGTGCACAACTTTCACAGGACTCTCGGACTGTCCCAGGGGGAGTGTGACGAGCGTTGGCAAGGAGTACGCGCTGCGCTCGATAGGATTAGCCCGGTGAGCATCCGAATCTACGACACGGCGACCAGGCAGGTGCACGACTTCGTCCCGCGCGAAGCGGGCAAGGCGGGCATCTACCTCTGCGGCCTGACCGTGCAGTCGGAGCCCCACATCGGGCACGTGCGCTCCGGAGTCAACTTCGACGTACTGCGCCGCTGGCTCGAGGCTCGCGGGTACGACGTCACGTTCATCCGGAACATCACGGACATCGACGACAAGATCCTCGTGAAGTCGGCCGAGCAGGGCAGGCCCTGGTACAACCTCGCCTACGCCATGCGGATCCAGCTCGACAAGGCGTACGACGCGCTCAACGTCGCGCCGCCGACGTACGAGCCGGCCGCCACCGGGCACATCCCCGAGATGATCGAGCTGATCGGGCAGCTGATCGGCAAGGGGCACGCCTACGCCGCGGCTGACGGCTCCGGCGACGTGTACTTCGACGTGCGCTCCTGGCCCGAGTACGGGTCGTTGACCGGCCAGCGCATCGACGACATGGAAGCCGCCGAGGACGCCGACCCGCGTGGCAAGCGCGACCCCCGCGACTTCGCCCTGTGGAAGGGGTGGAAGAAGGAGACCGAGCCGGCGACGGCTGCGTGGCCCTCGCCGTGGGGCCCCGGGCGCCCCGGCTGGCACATCGAGTGCTCCGCGATGGCGCTGAAGTACCTCGGCGGTGGCTTCGACATCCACGGCGGCGGCGTCGACCTGCGGTTCCCCCACCACGAGAACGAGCAGGCACAGTCGCGTGCAGCCGGGCACCCGTTCGCGTCGTACTGGATGCACAACGCCTGGATCACGACGGCGGGCGAGAAGATGAGCAAGTCGCTCGGCAACACGCTCTCCATCCCGGCCGTGCTCCAGAAGGTCCGGCCGATCGACCTGCGCTTCTACATGGTCGCGGCGCACTACCGCTCGCACGTCGAGTTCTCCCAGGCCGCCCTCGAGGAGGCCGCGGCCGGCTTCGCCCGGATCGAGCACTTCCTCAACCGGGCGAAGGACCTACTCGGTGAGGTCGAGCTGGGCACGTTCTGCGCCGACTTCGAGCAGGCGATGGATGACGACCTCAGCACTCCGGCGGCCGTGGCCGCGATCTATGAGGTGATGCGCGAGGGGAACAAGCTGCTCGCCGACGGTCCCTCGCCGGCGCTGCGAGGATCCTCCGCCTCGGTCCGCGGGATGCTCGCCGTGCTCGGCCTGGACCCGTTCGACCCGCACTGGGGGGCCGGTGGGTCCACGCAGCGCGAGGAGAAGCTCGAGGGTGCGGTCGACGTACTCGTCGCCTCGCTCCTGGAGCGTCGCGCAGAGGCCCGGGCCGCCCGGGACTTCGCGGCGGCCGACGCAATCCGGGACCAGCTCAAGGCAGCGGGCATCGAGCTCGAAGACACCCCGCAGGGACCGAAGTGGTCGTTGTGACCATCCGTCCGAACACGCAACACCCCACGAAAACAAGGAACATCTGATGGCAGGCAACTCGTCGCGTCGCGGCGCGATCAAGAAGACCGGCAAGGGCAACCCGACGGCGGGGTCGGGTGGCCGGGTCAAGCGCGGGCTCGAGGGCCGGGGGCCGACCCCCAAGGCCAAGGACCGCGAGGGGCACATCGCCTACAAGAGCCGGAAGAAGGCCGAGAAGGTCGACGCCAGGAAGCCGCGTCGCGCCTCCAAGCCCGGCGACCTCGAGTGGATCGCCGGCCGCAACTCGGTGGTCGAGGCGCTCCGGGCACAGATGCCCGTCGCTGCCGTGTACGTCGCCGAGGGCGCCGAGCGTGACTCGCGGCTGCGCGAGGTCTTCCGGATCATCGCCGACCGAGGCATCTCGCTCCTGGAGGTGCCGCGCGGCGAGCTCGACCGGCTGACGAAGGGCGCGGTGCACCAGGGGCTGGCCGCGAAGGTGCCGTCGTACGAGTACGCCCACCCCGACGAGCTGCTCGAGCGCGCCGAGGCGATGGGGGAGCCGCCGCTGATCGTGATGCTCGACTCCGTCACCGACCCGCGCAACCTCGGCGCCGTGGTGCGTTCGGCGTCCGGCTTCGGGGCCCACGGTGTGGTGATCCCGGAGCGTCGCGCCGCGGGCATGACGGCGTCGGCGTGGAAGACGTCGGCCGGAGCTGCCGCGCGCATCCCCGTCGCGCAGGCCACGAACCTCAACCGACAGATCAAGGCGTACCAGGAGGCCGGCTGCATGGTCATCGGTCTCGCCGCCGACGGCGAGGTGTCGCTGCCTGATCTCGACCTGGCCGACGGCCCGCTGGTCGTCGTCGTCGGGTCGGAAGGTGACGGCCTGTCGCGCCTGGTCGCCGAGAACTGCGACCTGCTCGTGTCGATCCCGATGGTGAACTCGCTCGAGTCCCTGAATGCCGGCGTGGCCGCGTCGGTGACGCTCTACTCGATCGCCCAGAAGCGCGGCTGAGCCGCCCGTGAGGCCCCGGCGTGCCTAGTCGGCGCGCCGGGGCTCCGGCAACGACGTGGTGACCGCCTCGTCCGGTCGCTTGGCGAGGACGGACTCGAAGTAGAGCGAGGCGACCTCGAACAGGTCTCGCTGACGGCCGGTCTGCTCGGCGAGGTACCACCGGTGCTCGAGGATCTCGTGGAACACCTCGGCCGGCTCGAGGCGGCCCCGGAGCTCCGTCGGGATCATCCTGACCAGCGGCTCGTAGATGGTGGTCAGCCACTGGTGGGCGACGACGGCGCGGTCCTCGCCGCTCAGGCCGTGGTGCGCGGTGAACGACGCCATGTCGTTGAGCAGGCGCCGTGCCTGCAGGTCTTCCACGGTGAGCCCGGTCAGCCCTTGCAGCTCGCGGGCGTGGTGACCGGCCTCGACGACCTTCGGCTGCACGCGGACGGTGGAGCCGTCCCAGTCGGTGACGATGTCGAGCTCGTCGACGTCGAAACCGAGGTCGTTGAGCCGCTCGATCCGCTGCTCGAGCCGCCACATCTCCTGGGTGGTGAACTCCTCGGTGCCGGTCAGCTCGGCCCACAGCGCGTCGTACCGCTCGCGGGCCATCGGGCCGATCTCCCAGGCGTCGAAGTCCTGCTCCAGCAGGCCGCCCGCCTGGAGGTCGAGCAGCTCGCCGAAGATGTTGGTGGTGGCCACGTCGAGGTCGTTCGCGCGCTGACCGTCGCTCAGTGTGTCGTGCAGCTCGCCGGTCTCGGCGTCCACGAGGTAGGCGGTGAAGGAGCCGGCGCTACGCCGGAACAGGACGTTCGACAGCGACACGTCGCCCCAGAAGAACCCAGCCACGTGCAGGCGCACGAGCAGCACGACGAGGGCGTCGATGAGCAGCGGCAGGCTCTCCGCCGGCGTCCCGTGGCTGAACAGCGACCGGTAGGGCAGCGAGAAGCTGAGGTGGCGGGTGACCAGGCAAGGCTCGATCTCCTCACCGTCCGCACCGACCCGACCCGTGACGACGGCGACCGGCTCCACCGTGGGCAGCCCCAGCTTCCGGAGGTCGCGCAGCAGTCGGTACTCGCGGAAGGCGTACTTCTCGCGGGTCTCCTTGACCGCGTAGACGTCGGCCTGCTGCCGGACGATTCGGACCACGTGCCGCGAGATGCCGCGCGGCAGGTCGAGCACGACGTCCTCGCCCCACTCCTCGAGCGGGAGGTGCCAGGGCAGCGTGACGAGCGCTGGATTGGGTCGAGTCGCGACGAGGCGCAGCGCCATGGGGCCAGCCTAGTGCTCCTGGGGAGTGTCACTGCTGCGCGGTGCGGCTGTCGGCCGCTGCGGGCGTCAGGCCCCCGGCTCGAGGAAGACGGCTCCGGGGCCGCGGGCGGCGACCTCGTCGTCCCGGTTGTTCAGGGCGCACGTACGCAGGCTCAGGCAGCCGCACCCGATACAGGAGTCGAGCTTGGTGCGAAGGCGTTGGAGCCGTTCGATCTGGGCGTCGATGCGTGGCCGCCACGAGCGGGAGAGCCGGGACCAGTCGTCCTTCGTCGGCGTCCGCCCCTCGGGCAGGGTCGCCATCGCCTCCGCGACCTCGTCGAGGGTCAGGCCCACGCGCTGGGCGGCGCGGATGAAGGCGACCCGGCGCAGCTCGGCAGTCTCGTAGCGGCGTTGGTTCCCGGCGCTGCGCTCCGACCGGATCAACCCGAGCTCTTCGTAGTAGCGCAGGGCCGACGTGGCCACCCCTGATCGGGCTGACAGCTGCCCGATCGTGAGGGGGTCGCGCTTCTTGGTCACCGCTGCAGAATATCAGCCTTGACTTCAAGTTAACTTGAACTTGCATGCTTGCGGGCATGACTTCTACGTACGAGCTCGCCCCCAGTGTCGAGCCCCACGGATATGACGACCTCGGACCGCTGATGGCGAGGATGACCGGCGACGAGAAACACACCGCTGCCGCGACCTCCACCCTCGACGTGCTGTGGGTGCTGTACGACCGGGTGCTACGGGTGGACCCAGCGATGATGCACGAGCCGACCCGCGACCGGTTCTACCTCTCGAAGGGCCACGGCCCGATGGCGTACTACGCCGTGCTGGCCGCCAAGGGGTACATCGACGCCGAGTGGCTCGATGACTGGGCCAGCCACAACTCGCCCCTCGGGCAGCACCCGGATCGCGTGCTGGTGCCAGGCGTGGAGATCTCCAGCGGATCGTTGGGCCACGGCTTGCCGTTGGCGGTCGGTACGGCGCTGGGCCTGCGGGCACAGGGGCTCGACTCGCGTGTCGTCGTCCTGGTCGGGGACGCCGAGCTCGACGAGGGCAGCAACCACGAGGCGATCGTCCTCGCCGGGGCGCTGGGCCTCGACCGGCTCACCGTCGTGGTGGTGGACAACACGTCGTCGACGTACGACCTGCCCGGCCGTATCGCCGGTCGGTTCGCGAACGAGGGCTGGCAGGTCGACGTGGTCGACGGGCACGACCGCCAGCGCTCGAGCGGGTGCTGGCGAGGACGGCGGCCGGACGACCCGGCGTCGTCGTGGCGGAAGTGGAGGCGAAGTGATGACGACCGACCCGCGAGAGGCGTTCGCGCGAACAGCAGCCGCCCTGGTCGAGGAGGACCTGTCCGTCGCCCTCGTCTACGCGGAGATCAGCGGCCAGTACTTCGGTACGGTGCAGCGGCTGCATCCGGACCGGGTGATCAACGTCGGCATTCGGGAGCAATTGCTGGTGAGTGTCGGTGCCGGGTTCGCGCTGTCGGGGATGCGCCCGATCGTGCACACGTTCTCGTCGTTCCTGGTCGAGCGGGCCTTCGAGCAGATCAAGCTCGGCTTCAGCCACCAGGACGTCGGCGGCGTGCTGGTCGGGTCGGGCGGGTCGGTCGACATGGCCGCTGCCGGTCGGACCCACCAGTCACCGGGAGACGTCGCGTTGATCGACACGCTGCCGGGGTGGGGGATCCACGTGCCCGGGAGCGCTCGCGAGGTGGAGGAGTCGCTCCGGACGACCGTCGCAGGTTCCGGGCGGCACTACGTGCGCGTGGTCGGTCAGCAGAACTCGGCGTCATACCCGGTGCGGCCCGGGCGCTTCCACGTCGTACGGCGTGGACAGGGTGCGACGGTGGTGGCCGTGGGGCCGATGCTCGATCCGGTGCTGGCCGCCGTGGAGGGGATGGACGTCACCGTGCTCTACGCCAACGTGGTGCGCCCGTTCGACACGCGAGGCCTTCGTGAGGTGTTGGCGGAGCCGGCCGTCGTACTGGTGGAGCCGTATCTCGCTGGGACGTCGAGCCGGCTGATCAGCGACGGGCTTCAGGATGTGCCACACCGGCTGCTGTCGCTAGGCGTGCCGGCCGACGAGCTTCGCCGCTACGGCAGTGCGGCGGAGCACCTGGCGGCGTTCGGGCTCGATGCGGCAGGACTGCGGCGGTCGATCGCCGACTTCCTGGTGGGTCGTGGGGCACGCCCCGCGGCGTGACAACGGGGCGAACCCCACGACCACGAACTGATGGGCAGGGGGCGCCGGCTGCGTAAGCGGCGTCCCCTGCCGCAGGGGTCTGTCAGGACTTGAAGGCGTCCTTCACCTTTTCGCCAGCCTGCTTCAGGTCGGCCTTGGCCTGGTCACCCTTGCCCTCGGCCTGCATGTCCTTGTCTCCGGAGGCGTCGCCGACCTTCTCCTTGGCCTTGCCCAGGGTGCTGTCGGTGCTGTTCTTGAGCTTGTCGTCCATGCCCATGTCAGTCTCCTTCGTCGGTGTGGAACGCCTTGGTACCCACGTTCTGCACCGTCATGCCTCCGCCTTTACGATTGGTCCGAAAGCACGCCGCTTTAGCTCAGTTGGTAGAGCACTCGCCTTGTAAGCGAAAGGTCGTCAGTTCGAACCTGACAAGCGGCTCCAGGATTCACCAAGACTCCGCGGTCGGCAAGACCCAAATTCGGACATGCGTCCGTAATTGCAGGGTCAACTACCGGGAACCAGGCCGCACTCACCCGCAAACCGGCCAGCACTCACCGGTAAATACGGCGGCACTCACCCGTAAATGAGCCAGCACTCAACGGAGGGGGGTGGGGGCGAAGGTTCGCGTCGGGGCGGCGATCTCGTCCTGGCTCTGCACGATCCGGAGCTCCCGCTCGCCGGCCTCCGCGGTGGCGGCGACCACGGCGAAGACCGACGCGGTCGTCCGCTCGAGCGCCTCGTCAAGCGGACGGCCGTCGAGCAGGTTCGCGAGGAAGACCGACGTCGTCAGGTCGCCGGCCCCGGGCGGGTTCACGCCCAGCCGCGGCGTACGGGTGCGCCAGGCGCCCGCCTCGGACACGGCCACCATGTCGAGGCTGTCGTCAGGCGTGTCCTCGAGGATCGCGCTGGTGACCAGCACGATGGAGGGGCCCGTGGCGCGGACGGCGTCCGCGGCGGCGAGCAGCTCGTCGTACGTCGTGGTCGTGGTGCCCGCCAGGAAGTCGAGCTCGAAGTGGTTCGGGGTGATCACGTCGGCCGCGGGGACGACCTGGTCGCGCATGAACTCCGGGATGCCGGGGCGGACGAACATCCCTCGCCCCACATCGCCCATCACCGGGTCGCAGCAGTAGATCGCGTCGGGGGAGGCGGCCCGCACCTTCGCGACCGCGTCGAGGATCACCGCGCCGATGTCCTCCGCGCCCTGGTAGCCGGACAGGACGGCGTCGCACCGCTCGAAGGCTCCCCGGTCGCCGACCCCCTCGATCACCGAGGCGACGTCGGCGGCGCTGAGCAGCGGTCCTCGCCAGTCGCCGTACCCGGTGTGGTTCGAGAAGTGCACCGTCATCACGGGCCACACGACCTTGCCGAGTCGCTGCAGCGGGAAGAGGGCCGCGCTGTTGCCGGCGTGGCCGTAGGCGACGAGGGACTGGATCGAGAGGATGCTCACGAGCGCGATCCTGCCACTCAGCGCTGAAGCATCAGGTGGGGGTGGGGGCGTACGGCGGAGGTGTAGCCGCCCTTGATCGGCCGCACCTCGAAGTGCAGGTGGCATCCGTCAGGCGCGCCGAGCCGGTTGGCGCGCGCGATGAGCTGGCCGCGCCGAACCCGATCGCCGGGGGCGACGTACACGCGCTTCACGTGCCCGATGACGATGTCGACTCCGCGGTCCCAGTTGCGGATCCGGAAGGCGTTGCGGCCGTAGGCGCTGCCCAGGGCGCCGGGCCCGGTCTTCGGGGCAACCCAGCCGCGGAACCCCGCGAACAGCCTGGTGCCGCAGGGCATCGCGATGTCGAGCCCGTGGTGGAAGCCGCGTTCCCTAGAGCACCTCGGGTCGGGCGAGTAGTACGGCGCCCTCGTGCAGCCGTAGTTGATCATCTTGCGATGCGCCCCGGCGTACCACGGCGACGTGTAGTGATGGGTGTCGCGGACCCAGAAGCGGCGGGGCTCGTCGACAGCCGTCTGGGTCGCCGGCACCTGTGCGGAGGCGCTCGGCACCAGCAGGGTGGTCAGCAGGACGACGGTCAGCAGCAACGCGCGCATTGCCCCATCCAACTGCATGGGCATCGCAGCGACTATGCCGTGCGGCGAAAAATCAGTTAAAGCATCAAGTGTGGATCGGTATGCTCGCGCTATGACCCGATGGCTGAACGACGACGAGTTGCGGGCGTGGCTCAAGTTGGCGAGCGTGATGCTGAGGCTCTCGCCTGCGCTCGACACGCAGCTCCAGCGTGACTCCGACCTCACGTTCTTCGACTATCTCTGCCTCGCCATGCTCTCCGAGACCGATGGGCGAACCCTGCGGATGAGTCAGCTGGCGGCTGAGACCAACGCCTCGTTGTCGCGCCTCTCGCACGTCGTCAGCAAGCTCGAAGGTCGGGGACTGTTGCAGAGGTCGCCTTGTCCGGACAGTAAGCGCGTCACGATGGTCTCGCTCACAGATGACGGGTGGCAGAAGCTGGTTCTCGCGGCGCCGGGACATGTCGAGCACGTGCGTTCGCTGGTCTTCGACGGCCTGTCACATGACGACGTCGCGGCGCTCGAGCGCATCGCCGGGCACATCGCCGCTCGCATCGAAGAGTCTCAGCTCAACCCTGCCCTCTAGTCCAGCCGCCAGTCCACCGGGACAGCGCCCTGGTCGTGCAGCACTTCGTTGACCCGGCTGAACGGTCGCGACCCGAAGAACCCACGGGACGCCGAAAGCGGCGACGGGTGCGCGGAGGCGATGCAGGGCACCTCGCGGAGCAGCGGGGCGAGGTTCTGGGCATCGCGGCCCCACAGGATGGCGACGAGGGGGCCACCGCGGTGGGCGAGTGCCGTGATCGCGCGCTCGGTGACCCGTTCCCAGCCGCGGCCGCGGTGGGAGCCCGGCGTACCGGGGGCGACGGTGAGCGCCCTGTTGAGCAGCATCACGCCCTGGTCGAACCACGGGGTCAGGTCGCCGCTCGACGGGATGTCGCCGCCGACGTCCGCCACCAGCTCCTTGTAGATGTTGGTGAGGCTCCGGGGGATGGGCCGCACGTTCGGGGCCACGGAGAACGACAAGCCGACGGCGTGGCCGGGTGTGGGGTAGGGGTCCTGACCGACGATCAGCACCTTCACGTCGGCGAGGGGTCGGCTGAAGGCCCGGAAGATGTGGTCACCGTCGGGGAGGTAGCTCCGACCCGGCTGCGACCTCGTCGCGGAGGAAGGCGCCCAGTTCGCCGATCGTGTCGTCGACGTCGGCCAAGGCCTCGGCCCAGTCGGGGGCGATCAGGCCACGTTCCGTCAGTGTCTGCAGCGAGCTCACCGCCCCGACCCTAACCACCACCCCCACCCCCTCCCGTTGAGTGTCGGGTTATTCACCCTTGAGTGCGGCCGTATTCACCAGTGAGTGTTGGAGGATTCCCGCTCCAGTGCTGTCTCGTTCCCGAGCTCGGAAACAAGCCCGCACTCAACGGGGAAGAAGCCCGCACTCAACGGGGAACAAGCCCGCACTCAACGGGGAACAACCCCGCACTCAACGGGGAAGAAGCCCGCACTCAACGGGGAACGACCCCGCACTCAACGGGGGTAGTGGGGGGTGAGGGACTTTCGGACGATGGCGCCGCGGGCGACGAGCCGGAGCAGCACGGCGGACGTGAGTGCCTGGCCGGCCATCAGCCCGATCAGCACGAGCACCTGCGCGGCGCCGGCCTGCAGGGGTGTCCCACCGCCGAGCAGTACGCCGATGAACGCGCCCGGCAGCGTGACCAGTCCGACGGTCCGCGTCTGGTCGAGCCCCGGCGTGAGCGCCTCCTTGGCAGTCGGCCGGATCACCTCGTACGCCGCGGACGGGCTCTGCAGCCCCAGCGCGAGCCCGGCCTCGTAGGAGCCGAACTTCGACTGCAGCTCGTCGTACGCCCGACGACCGGTCAGTGTTGCCGCGGTCATCGTGTTGCCGATGACGATGCCGGCGATCGGGATGATCCCGGGGCCGTTGAACGGCACCACCCCCGAGCCGAGGATCAGCACGAGGACGGGCATCGCCCCCGCAGCGACCGCGGCCATCACCCAGGGCAGCTGCCGGCGTGGCGCATCGACCCGACCGAGTGCGGTGAAGCTCGCCACCACGAACATCAGCGCGACGAACGCCAGCGACCACACCAGCGACTCGAGCGCAGCCGCGATCACCAGGGAGACGATGGAGAGCTGGATGACGGCTCGCAGGGCAGCCGTGACCTGGTTCCGCTCCACGCCGAGCTGCCCGAGGCGCGAAGCAGCGACCGCGAGGGTCACCAGTGCGACGAGTACGGCGGCCAGCCGCCAGTCGGGTTCGAGCGCCGCGGTCGCGGCGAGTACGGGCACGGAGCGCAGGCTACTTCTTGGCGGCCAGGTCTCGGCTCGACGCCGACGCGTAACGGCGGTTGGGGTTGGCTCCGATCGACTCCGGTCCAGCGGTGGAGGTCGTCGGCTTCGACTTCGACTGAGCGCCCGCGGCGGGCTTGCCAGGGGCCCGCTTGCCCGGTGCCTTCTTGGTGGCCCGCTTCTTCGCGGGAGCCTTCGCGCCTGCCTTCTTCGCGGCCGGCTTGGTGGTCGACTTCTTGACGGAGGCGCCGGGCGATGCTGCGACGCCCGTACTGGAGTCGGACGTCGAGTTCTCCTCGATCCACTCGTCCAGCACGCGCCAGGTGGTGGTGCGTGCTGCGCGGCCGGTCAGCATGCCGAGGTGGCCGCCCGGGACGATCTCGAAGCGGAGCTTGTCGACGTTCGGCACCAGGTCGACGATCGGGCGTACGCACTGGACGGGCGCGATGCCATCCGAGGCTCCGCCGAACGCGAGCAACGGCGCAGTCAGGTTGGCGAGCTTGATCTCGCGGTCGTCCATCGTCACGGTCCCGGAGGCGAGCTGGTTGCCCTTGAGGATCCGGTGGTACAGCTGCCCGAACGTGCGACCGGGGTAGGCGATCATGTTGGCCGTGAACCGGTCGACTGCTTCGACCTGGGCCAGGAAGTCGGCGTCGTCGAGCTTGGCCGCGATCGCGATCGGCTTGGTGACGAGCTTGTTGAAGCTGGAGAGCTGGAAGGCGCGACGGACCAGCGGCTTGGGTGCTCCACCCATCACCCGGTAGGCCTGCGTGATGAGCCCGGCACGGTCGCCGGCGAGCCCGAGGAACGGCCGGATCGGCGCCACCAGCGGCACCTGGCTGACGTCGGTCGGGGAGCCCAGCGTGGTCAGCGAGGCGATCGGCAGGTCGGGCTGGTCGGCGGCGGTGAGCAGGGCGAAGATCCCGCCCAGCGACCAGCCGACCACGTGCACGGGTCGACCGCCGGCGTGGGCGCTGACCTCACGGATGGCCTGCGGGATCACCTCGTCGACCCAGTGCTCCATGCCGAGGTTGCGGTTCGCGAACGAGACCTCGCCGTACTCCACGAGGTACGTCGGACGGCCGGCGTCGACGAAGTGCTCGACGAGCGAGCAGCCACGGCGCAGGTCGAAGCAGATGGCCGGTGCGGCGAGCGGGGTCACCATCAGCACCGGGTCGCCCTGCTCGCGGGCCTTGCCGCGCGGGCGGTAGTGGTAGACCTCGCGCAGTACGCCGTCGTCGATGAGGGTCCGGGGCATCGGACGCAGATCGGCCAGCCCGCCGTACAACATCTTGTGTGCGACGTTGGCGGCTGCGGAGACGATCTGGTCCGGCTTGGGGAACAGATCCATGCCCAAAAGTTACCAGCGGGTCACCTCGTCGCGGTACCGGGGCAGAGGTTGACGTGAGCCACATTCAGCGCGCATCGGACATAAGCGGATAAACCTAAATCTAGGTAAAGCGGCTGTTTGGCCGATGGACATGTGGTCATTCTTGATCAGGGGATTTAGCGGTCTTGTCACCGCTCGGGAGGCTGAAAGGGCTTTCGTGGGGACTGCTCTGGGAGGGGCGCAATGCGCAAGGGGAGCATTTTTATGGGGGGCCGCCGGGCTGTCGCAGTCGGCGCCGTCGCTGCACTGACGAGCGTGATGACGCCGGCGAGTCCTGCGAACGCAGGCCTTCTGGATCCGCTCGCGCCAGTCGTCGGCGTTGTGGAGGGCATCATCGGGACGCCGGTCCCGACCGGGTGGCTCTACGACGGCTCCGCGACGACCATGGCCGAGGTTCGATCCGCGATCGGAGCCGACACGATGTGGGCCCGCGGCTACACGGGTCGCGGCGTCGGCGTCGCCCTGGTCGACACCGGCGTGGTGCCGGTGCAGGGGCTGGTCGCCGGCAACGTGGTGAACGGCGCCGACCTCTCGTTCGAGAGCCAGGCCGACGGGCTTCGGTACTACGACACGTTCGGTCACGGCACGCACATGGCCGGGATCATCGCGGGCAACGACACCCGCAACCCGACCGATCCCGCTCGCTTCCGCGGCGTGGCTCCCAGCGCGAAGCTGACCAGCATCAAGGTGGGCGCAGCCGATGGCGCCGTCGACGTCTCGCAGGTGATCGCGGCAGTCGACTGGGTGGTCAAGCACCGCAACGACGACCCGAAGAACCCGATCCGGGTCCTGAACCTCTCCTACGGCACCGACGGCGTGCAGAGCTACCAGGTCGACCCGCTGACCCACGCCGTCGAGAACGCCTGGCGGGCCGGCATCGTGGTCGTCGTGTCGGGTGGCAACGACGGCTTCGGCGCCGCCAAGCTCAACAACCCGGCCTACGACCCACACGTGCTGGCGGTCGGCGCGGCCGATCTCAACGGCACCGCGGCGCTGACGGCCGACGACACCGTTCCGAGCTTCTCGAGTCGTGGTGACTCCAGCCGGCGCGTAGACGTCACGGCACCGGGCCGGTCCATCGTGTCGTTGCGCGACCCGGGCTCCTACATCGACGAGGCGCACCCGCAGGCGCGGTACGGCGACCAGTTCTTCAAGGGCAGCGGGACGTCGCAGTCTGCGGCGGTCGTGTCCGGCGCGGTGGCACTCCTGCTCGAGCAGCGACCGTCGCTGACGCCCAACCAGGTCAAGGCGCTGCTGCGCCAGACCGCGTCCCGATGCCGCTCGCTGACGCCGCCGGCCGGGGCCAGGGCGAGATCAACCTGGCGGCCGCCTCCCTCACCACGCCGCCGTCCGGCAAGCAGAGCTGGGCGATCTCCAAGGGCACCGGTTCACTGGAGGCCGCACGAGGCACCTCGCACGTCGCGGACGGCGATGTCGAGCTCACCGGCGAGAAGGACATCCTCGGCCCGTGGAACGCCACGAAGTGGGCGGCCGCGAGCACGAAGCAGACGTCGTGGGTGGGTGGCAAGTGGAACGGTCGCGACTGGACCGGCGACTGCTACTGCGCGGACACGTGGTCGGGCAAGGCGTGGTCGGGTCGGACTCTGGAAGGGACCTGACCTGGTCGGGTGATGACTGGGCGGGCAGGACCTGGCGAGGCCGGACCTGGAGGGGCGACGCCTGGACCGGTGAGGGCTGGGCGGGTCGGACCTGGGCTGGTCGAACCTGGCGCGGCCAGAACTGGTCGTAGCGCAATGGAGCGGTCATGACGCGGTGGCGCGGCTTCGGTCTCTGGGTCTACATCCTCGTCGTCGCCCTGGTCGGGTCCGTTGTCCACTGGCTCGGCGTCAGGCCCTGGGTCGAGGTGTCGGACGAGGCTGCGCCCCTTCTGCTGGTCGGGATGACGGTCGCATTCTTCGTCGCGGAGCGGTTCCCTGTGTTCGTTCGGCTCAAGTCCGAGGCGTTCGCGTTCTCGATGTCGGAGATCCCCCTCGTGGTCGGCCTCTTCTTCGTCCGACCCGACCTGCTGGTCGTCTGTCGATTGGTGGGCGGGGGGCTGTGCCTGCTGTGGCAGCGGACGACGGTCCACAAGGTGGCCTTCAACTGCTCGCTGTTCATCGTGGAGACCTCGGTCGCGGTTGCGGCCTGGAACCTGGTCCTCGGATCCGCGGATCCGTTGAGCCCGCGCGGTTGGCTGGCCACCCTGGTGGCTGTGCTGTGTATCAGCATGATCAGCTCGACCCTCGTCACGGGCGCTATCTGGATCGCAACGGGGGAGCCGCCTCGATCGCTGAACGAAGTCTTCAGCCTCGGTCAGCTCGGCGATCTCGCCAACGCCTGCCTGGCCCTGGTAGCGGTCTATCTTCTGGCAGCCGACTGGCGCACGGCGTGGATGCTCGCCGTCGTGGTTGCGATCCTCGCTGTGGCCTACCGCTCCTCCGAGGGCGCACGCCTGCGCTCGGAGAGCCTCGAGCAGGTCAACCGGTTCACCGAGCTCGTGGGGCGCGACGTCGAGGTGGAGGCGCTGGTAGGCAACATCCTCCGGGAGGTGCGGTCCGCCTTCGAGGTCTCCACCGTCCGCCTGCGACTCGCCCGCCCGCTGCACGACCCGGAGGACTGGACGCTGGTCGACGACGCGGTCGTGCGCACCTCGACCGACCTCCTTGATGGTCTCGAGCCGCATGCCGTTGGCGGCGTGCTGCTGTCCCCACGCAGCAACAAGATGCTCGAGGTGTCCGGACTGCTCCAGGACCAAGGGCTCAGGGACTGCCTGATGGTGCCGCTGCGCACGGTCGGCGAGGTATCGGGCTGCCTGCTTGTCGCCGACCGGCTGAGCGATGTCACCACCTTCAGCCAGACCGACGTCAGTCAGCTGCGGGCCCTGGCCAACCACGCTGCCGTCGTCCTGGAGAACGCCGTACGCGCGGCCACGATCATCCGCCAGGCGGAGGAGCGCGAGCATGAGGCGCTGCATGACGAGCTGACCGGACTGGCCAACCGTCGGCTGTTCGTCAACAACCTCGCGAAGGTGCTCAACCACAGCTCGGCCGCCCTTCTCGTCCTCGACCTCGACCGGTTCAAGGAGGTCAACGACACCCTCGGTCACGACACCGGCGACCGGCTGCTGGCCGTGGTCGCGGGCCGGATCTCCGAGATCGTGCCGCAGGGGGCGGTCGTGGCGCGGTTGGGCGGCGACGAGTTCGCGGTCCTCCTGCCCGGAGCCGACGACCTCGGTGCCCGGGCCTGCGCGGCGATGGTGCGTGAGGTCCTCGCTGCCCCGATCAGCCTGGACGGGTTCGCGGTTGCCGTGGACGCCAGCGTCGGGGTGGCGGTCGGGACCCGGGACGAGGACGCCTCCACCCTGATGCAGTGGGCAGACCTGGCGATGTACGCCGCCAAGGAGTCGCGTACCGGGCTGGAGGTCTACCGTCGCGACCTCGACACCCGGGACTCGTCGCGTCTCGGGCTGCTGGCGGACCTGCGGGACGCTGTCGCGTCGAACACCCTCGAGGTGCACTACCAACCGAAGGTCGACCTGAAGACGGGCGACATCATCGGCGCCGAGGCGCTGGCGCGCTGGAACCACCCCGTCCTCGGCCGGATCGGCCCGGACGAGTTCATCCCACTCGCCGAGCACAGCACCTTGATCACGCCGTTGACGATGCTGGTGCTCAGAACGGCGCTGTCGCATGCCGAGCAGTGGAAGGGCGCCACCGGCCGCTTCTCCATCGCGGTGAACATCTCACCGCGCAGCCTGCTCGACCCGAACTTCGTCGACGAGGTCACGCGCACGCTGGCCCGTTCGGAGCTGCCGGCGTCCGCGCTGATCCTCGAGATCACCGAGACCAACCTGATGTCCGACCCCGAGCGTGCCATCACGGCTTTGGAGCGGCTGCGCGACGTCGGCGTCCGGCTCTCGGTCGACGATCTGGGGACGGGGTACTCGTCGCTCGCCTACCTGCAACGGCTGCCGGTGGACGAGATCAAGATCGACAAGTCGTTCCTGGCACAGTTCGACGAGGCGTCCTCGCAGGCGGTCGTGGGCACGATCGTCGACCTCGGCCACCGGCTCGGCAAGCACGTGGTGGCCGAGGGGGTCGAGAACTCCTCGTCGTTCGAGGCGCTGCGCGAGCTGGGCTGCGACTCCGCGCAGGGCTTCCTGATGGCCAAGCCGATGCCGGCCGACCAGATGACGCGCTTCCTAGAGTCGCGGCTCCCGCCGATGCCTGGCTCGCTCCGCCTCGTTCGCTAGGCCGACGCCGCTCCGACGTGGCCCGGGGATCAGGTCCGGCGCGCGGGCCGGACCTGCTTGGAGTGCGTCTGCTGGTCCTCGGCGAGAACGTTCAGGAACTTGCTCGCCCAGTCCCTGACGTCGTTGTCCGCGACGGTCTTCCGCATGCTCCGCATCCGTCGCGTGCGCTCGGACTCCGGAGCGCGGGTTGCGGCCAGGATCGCTTCCTTCATGCCGTTGATGTCGTACGGGTTCACCAGGTAGGCCTGGCGCAGCTCGCCGGACGCTCCGGCGAACTCCGAGAGCACGAGCGCGCCCTCCTCGTCGTACTTGCAGACGACGTACTCCTTGGCGACGAGGTTCATGCCGTCGGCGAGTGGCGTCACCACGCAGACGTCGGCTGCGCGGAACAGGGCGGCCATCTCGTGACGGGGGTACGACGAGTGCAGGTACGAGATGGCGGGGCGCCCGATGCGGCCGAGGTCGCCGTTGATCCGACCCACGAGCCGGTCGATCTCGTCGCGCAGGATCCGGTACTGCTCCACGCGTTCACGGGAGGGCGTCGCCACCTGGACGAAGACGCTGTCCTCCACCGACAGCTTCCCCTCGTCCACGAGCTCGCCGTAGGCACGCAGCCGGCTGTAGATGCCTTTGGTGTAGTCGAGGCGGTCGACGCCGAGGAGGATGTGCCGGGGGTTGCCGAGCTGGTCGCGGATCTCCTGCGCCCGTTTGGCCACCGACTCCGACCGGGCGAGCTCGTCGAGGCCCTCGACGTCGATCGAGATCGGGAAGGCAGCGGCCTTCACGACCCGACCGTCGGGCAGGTAGACGAGGTCGCGGTGGGTCTTGTGACCGACCCGCTGCCGGACCAGGCGGACGAAGTTCTGCGCGTTGTTGGGCCGCTGGAAGCCGACCAGGTCGGCGCCGAGCAGTCCCTCGAGCAGCTGCCGCCGCCACGGCAGCTGCTGGAACAGCTCAGCCGGCGGGAACGGGATGTGCAGGAAGAAGCCGATGCGGAGGTCGGGGCGGAGGTCGCGCAGCATGCGCCGGCACGAGCTGCAGCTGGTAGTCGTGCACCCAGACCGTGGCGCCCTCGGCGGCGATGCGAGCAGCGGCTTCGGCGAACCGCTGGTTGACCTTCAGGTAGGAGTCCCACCACTCGCGGTGGAACTCCGGCTTGGCGACGACGTCGTGGTACAGCGGCCAGAGCGTGGCGTTGGAGAAGCCTTCGTAGAACTCCTCGATCTCGTCTCGGAGAGCGGGACCGGGACCAGCGTCATGTTGTCGGACTCGAAAGGCTCGAGGTCGGTGTCGGCGCCACCGGACCAGCCGATCCAGGCGCCGTCGTGGGAGCGCATCACCGGTTCCATGGCGGTCACGAGCCCGCCGGGGGACGGGCGCCAGGCCATGGACCCGTCCTCGTTGACGACACGGTCGACGGGCAGGCGGTTGGCGACGATGACGAGGTCTGCGGCGGTGCGTCCTGGCTCACGTCCGCAGGCAAAGGCCTAGTCGAGTTCGTCGGCGATACCGGACCCCGATCTGTCGGCGGATCCGGTCGGTGAGGCGCAGCAGGGCGACCGAGTCGTCGCGAGGGCACCAGCGGGCTCTCGACCTCCCCCGAGCGCAGGCATCGGATCACCTCGATCGCCTCATGAGCCAGTCCGCTCCCGATCAGGGGCTCGTGCAAGGTCTCGGTGGCGTCCGCACTGGTCCAGATCGCCGTGGTCGGGTGGTGGAACGATGTCGGGAGGTCGAACCGGCCGATCTGCGTGGAGATCGACGCCGTACGGGGGGACAGGGCGGTCATGGACGCCGACAGCGACGAGACCCCGCCGCCGTCGTACGCGAGCGCCAGGGCCACGTCGAGGTCCACGCCCTGGCCGGACAGCGTGCCCGCCGCCGCGACCTGGGCCGGCTCGCCCAGGAACAGCTGCGCCAGCGTCAGCGGGTAGACGCCCATGTCGAGCAGGGCTCCGCCGCCGAGCGCGGGGTCGAGCAGCCGGTCGGTCGGCGGCCTGTCGACCGGGAAGCCGAGGTCGGCGCGCACCTGGGTGACCTGTCCGAACGCCCCGGTCGCGAGCACCTGCTGGAGTCGGCGTACCAGCGGGATGCAGCGCATCCACATCGCCTCCATCAGGAACAGGCCCCGCTCCCGGGCGACCGCGACGAGCTCGGCGGCGTCGTCGGCGCGCAGCGTCAGCGCCTTCTCGCAGAGCACCGGCTTGCCGGCCTCGAACGCGAGCAGCACGTGCTCCTTGTGCAGGGCGTGCGGGGTGGCGACGTACACGACGTCGACGTCGGGGTCGTTGACGAGCGAGGCGTAGTCGCCGTGGGCGGTGCGGGCGCCGTACGTCGCCGCGAACTCGCGGGCGGACTCGAGACTGCGAGCGCCGACGGCGGCGATCTCGGCGTCAGGCAGCAGGGCCAGGTCCTGGGCGAAGCCGCGGGCGATCTTGCCGGTGGCCATGATCCCCCAGCGGACCGGTCGGTCCGCCGGAAGCGGTCGCGCGACCGCTGGTCCGGGCTCGACGGACAGCGGCGGGAGCTCCTGGAGCAGCGAACCGGGCGACGAATGGGACGGTTGGGGCTGGGGTGACATCATGCAGACCATTGTCTCGCGAAACGCTCGAAGCAAATGACATCGTTGTGTTTCGTCGCCTACGATGGGGCCCGGCGGGAGGACCCCGCCACGACGCCTCGCATCGATCTCAGGACCAGGAGCCGTGACATGGACGCCGCCAACGCCCTGACCTCTGCGCAGCAGCCCGCCCCTACCGACGACCTGTCGGAGCGCGACCGCGAGATCCTCAACTTCGAGCGCCAGTGGTGGAAGTACGCCGGCGCCAAGGAGCAGGCGGTCCGCGAGAAGTTCGACATGTCCTCCACGCGCTACTACCAGGTCCTGAACGCCCTGATCGACCGCCCCGAGGCACTGTCGTTCGACCCGCTGCTCGTGCGCCGGCTGCGTCGGCTCCGCGCCGCCCGCCAGCGGGCTCGCTCCGCTCGCCGGCTCGGCTTCGAGGTCTGAGATGACCCGGGCCGCCCGCCGGTCGAGCCGCACCCGTGACCAGCGCGGCATCGCCTTGTCGTCGCCGGTCGCGTTGCTGTCTGCTGCCGCGGTGGTGGTCGCGGGAGCAGCGTTCGTCGCCACCGACGGTCCTCCGGCGACGACCGAGCAGGCCCGTCCGGTGACGGCCACCCCGACCGTGACGGAGACGCCGACGGTCGCGCCCGAGCCGGTCATCGAGAAGAAGAAGAAGCCGAGCAAGCCGCCCGTACGCCGCGGCGAGACCTACGTCGAGGTCTACAACAACTCCGGGATCAGCGGGCTCGCCGGCCGTACCGCCAAGCGGGCGTCGGGTGCCGGCTGGCAGGTCGTCGGCTCGGACAACTGGTACGGCACCATCCCCGCGAGCACCATCTACTACCCGCAGCGGCTCAAGGCCGCCGCGAAGCTGCTCGGTCGCGACCTCGGCGTCGACCGCCTGAAGCCGGCGATCTCGCCGATGCGGCTCGACCGGCTGACGGTCATCCTCACCAACGACTACGCGCGCTGATCGCAACTGTCGGGGTTCGACCCGGCCTGTCGACCGTGGTTGGCTGACGCCTATGGACTTCCGGACCGAAGACGCACGCCGGCAGTACGACGCTCTGGTCGGCGTCGCCCGCGAGAGCGTCGTGGCTCTCGACTTCGACGGCACCCTGTCGCCGATCGTCCCGGACCCCGAGGCCGCCGTCATCCATCCTGACGGGCCCGCGGTGCTCACCGCCCTCGCGGCGCGGGTGCGCGCGGTCGCGATCATCACCGGCCGACCGGCTCGCCAGGTCGTGGAGCTCGGCCGGCTCGAGGACGTGGCGGACGCACTGCCCGCCGGCGCCCGCCTGCTGGTGCGTGGGCAGTACGGGAACGAGCTCTGGGACTCCCAGTCGCGGGTGTTCACCTCCCCGGAGGTGCCCGCCGCGCTGGCGGCGTTCCAGGACGAGCTGCCGCACCTGCTCGACGACGAAGGCGCGGCTGACGCGTACATCGAGGAGAAGGGGCTTGCGGTGGCCGTCCACACCCGCCGCCTGCCCGACGCCGCGGAGGCATTCGCCCGACTCGAACCGCGGATCGCCGACGCTGCGGCGCGGCACGGCCTGGCTCTCGAGCCGGGGCGGCTGGTCCTCGAGATCCGCGCCCCGGGCATGCACAAGGGTCACGCCCTGCATCAGGTGGTGGCCGAGTCCGACGCCGGTGGAGTGCTCTTCGCGGGCGACGACCTCGGCGACCTCGAGGCCTTCGAGGCGGTGCGGAGCCTGCGCGCTCAGGGCCTGCCGGCCGTGACCGTCTGCTCGGGGTCGGTCGAGCAGCAGGCATTGGCCGACGTGGCGGACGTCGTGGTCGACGGGCCCGATGGCGTGATGTCGTTGCTCAGCGAGCTGGCGTCCGGCGCCGAGCGCTGACCACCGGGTAGCCGCCGTCGGACAGTCCGGCCAGCCGCTCGAACGGGTTGTGTACGCCGAAGTCCCCGCCACGGGCGTAGGACCAGCCGGCGGCGACGACGTACAGCGGCAGCATCGGCAGTCCGAGGCAGGCGGCGTACTGCCACGCGTGCCGGCCCTCGTGGCGGAGCAGTCGCGGTCTCTCGAGCAGCCAGTCCGCTCGCTGGCGCGTGATGACGACGTCGCCGAGGGTGAAGGCACGAGCGCCTGGCGGAACGAACCGCGCCCCGGAAGCGAGGAGCAGGCCGTCCGGCCCGGTCCGGAGACTGGCTCGGGAGGCCGCCGCGACGCCCAGTCCGAGGAGGGTCGACCCGTTGACGGCGTTGAGCACCTGCCTGACTCGCCAGCTCTTCATGCGCCCAGTCTGACCCGTGGACCGACACATCTCGGATCATGGACATGATGTGCACATTCTGAGACGGCTCCTTACAGTGGAACTCGCTCATCAAGAGGGGCAGAGGGACACGGCCCGACGAAGCCTCGGCAACCCGTCGTCATGCACGTATGGCGACCACGGTGCTAATTCCGTCCCGCGGCGACGGTCGGCGCGGGGAAGATGAGAAGGAGACTTCCTTTGAGCACCTCACTCCTCAACCCTGCCACCGGCGCGACCGGCGGCCTGCGGGCCGGGGCCTTCGGCAACGCCACCCACCTGGCCTGTCGCGAATGCGGCGCCACCCAGGAGCTCGGCCCCTTCTACGCCTGCGGCGAGTGCTTCGGGCCGATGGAGATCGGCTATGACTTCCCGAGCCTGACCCGGGCGCAGATCGAGGCCGGCCCCAAGAACATCTGGCGCTACCAGCCGCTGCTGCCGGTGCCGACCGACATCGCCTCCAGCCCGAACATGGAGCCCGGCTACACGCGGCTGATCAAGGCCCACAACCTCGGTCGCGAGCTGGGCATGAAGAACCTCTGGGTGAAGGACGACTCAGGCAACCCGACCCACTCCTTCAAGGACCGGGTCGTCGCGATCGCGCTGTCTGCCGCGCGTGAGCTCGGCAGCAAGGTGTTCGCCTGTCCGTCGACCGGCAACCTGGCCAACGCGGTCGCGGCAGCGGGTGCCCGCGCCGGCATCAAGACCGTGGTCTTCATCCCGCACGACCTCGAGCGCCCCAAGGTGCTGACCACGGCCGTGTACGGCGGCACGCTGATCGCGGTCAAGGGCAACTACGACGACGTCAACCGGCTCGCCTCCGAGATCGCCGGCGAGGAGGACGGGTGGGCGTTCGTCAACGTCAACGTCCGCCCGTACTACGCCGAGGGCTCGAAGACGCTGGCGTACGAGGTTGCCGAGCAGCTCGGCTGGCGGCTCCCCGAGCAGGTCGTGATCCCGGTCGCTTCGGGATCACAGCTGACCAAGGTCGACAAGGGCTTCACCGAGCTGGTGCAGCTCGGGCTCGTCGACGAGTCGCCGTACAAGATCTTCGGGGCGCAGGCGGCTGGCTGCTCGCCGGTGTCGGCCGCGTTCAAGGACGGCCACGACGTGGTGCGCCCGGTGAAGCCGGACACGATCGCCAAGTCGCTGGCCATCGGCAACCCGGCTGACGGGCCGTACGTGCTCGACGTGACTCGCCGGACCGGCGGTGCCGTCGAGGACGTGACCGACGAAGAGGTGCGCGACGGCATCCAGCTGCTCGCCAGGACCGAGGGGATCTTCGCCGAGACGGCCGGAGGCGTGACCGTCGCGACGTTGAAGAAGCTTGTCGAGGCAGGTCGGCTCGATCCCGAGGCGGAGACGGTGGTGTTCAACACCGGCGACGGGCTGAAGACGCTCGACGCCATCGCCGACCGCGTCGGCCCGGCGGCGACGATCGACCCGACGTACGCCGCGTTCACGGGCACCGGCCTGGCAGGCTGACCCCGTTGGCCGGGCGAAGGTCCGTTGGACGAGCGAAGCCGTTGGTCGAGCGCAGGTCCGTTGGTCGAGCTTGTCGAGACCACTCCAGTGGTTTCGAGACGCTCACTGCGTTCGCTCCTCAACCAGCGGGCACAGTCCGTTGGTCGAGCTTGTCGAGACCATTCATGAAGGAGAACTGATCCATGGCCGTGAGCGTCCGCATCCCCACGATCCTGCGCACGTACACAGGTGGTGAGTCCGAGGTGTCTGCCGAGGGAGCCACGCTCGCCGAAGTGCTCGACGACCTCGACACGCACCACTCCGGGATCAAGGCGCGGATCCTCGACGACCAGGGTGCGATCCGCCGCTTCGTCAACGTCTACGTCGGCAACGACGACGTGCGGTTCCTCGACGCGCTCGACACGAAGACACCGGACGGCGTTCAGATCTCGGTCATCCCGGCGGTCGCCGGAGGCTGAGCCGCAAGGCTGGTCAGCGGGCCGGGGTGGGCTTCGACTTCGCTGAGGACTTGCCCGACGACTTCTCCGACGCCTTGTCGGACGACTTCGAGGGCTTGGCCGGACGGGGGCCGCAGGCGGTCTGCGGGTCGAGCTTCTCGCCCTCGCGCAGCTTCCCCGCCTCGTCCGCCAGGCAGTGCGCCCACACCCGCATGTCCCAGCCGTGCGGCCGCTGCCCGCCGTGGTGCTTGGCCCAGCCAGGCGGTACTTCGGACTGCTTCAGCCACCCGGGCGTGCCATCCTCAACGTCGTCCGGCCGATCGGCCTTCCAGGCGTCCTTGGCCTCGCGCCTGGCGTCCTTGTCCTTCACGGCGTCCTTGCCGGCCTTGTCGCGACCGTGTGCCTTGCCCCAGGGCGGCATGCCGTCGTCTGGAGTGCCCTCGACCTGCGCCGATGGGGCCGGCTGGGTCTCGTCGGCAGCGAGGTTCAGGGCAAGCACGGGCAGCCCGCCGATGGCGAGCACGCCCAGGACCGCCGTGGCGGTGAGGAGCCCCTTCATGTACCCAATTGTCCGCTCCAAGGGGTGGTGCCCGGTATAGCCCGATCGGGTACGCCCGACGACACGCGGCATAGTCCGACCGTCAGTAGCCCGGCCGGGCGCACCTGCGGGGGCAGCATGGGGCCATGTATGGCGACCGTCCCGCTCCGCTCGAGGCTGCGTCGTCGTTCCTGGGTGCTCATTTCCCCCTCGTGGAGGCCGCCATCCTCGGGGGAGGCGTGCTCAGTGAGCACCGGACGCCGACCTCCGACCTCGACGTCGTGGTCGTGCTGCCGGGCCCGCCGGCGCCGTACCGGGAGACGTTCGAGCACGACGGCTGGATCGTGGAGGCGTTCGTCCACACGCGGGCGAGCATGGACCACTTCTGGGGCACGGACGCGGCGCGCCGCGTCTGCACGCTTGCCCGGATGTGCGCCGAGGGCGTGGTGATCGCCGACCCGGCGGGGGTGGCCGCCGAGATCCAGGCAACCGCTGCCCGAAGGCTGGCGGCGGGACCGCCGCCGCTCACCGGCGCCGAGCTGGACGCGAGCAGGTACCGCCTCACCGACCTCCTCGACGACATGGCCGGCTGCGCCGACGAGCGCGAGCTCGTCTTCATCGCCGACGCAGTCGTACGCACGGTGAGCGAGCTGGCACTCGCCCTGGCCGGGGAGTGGTCGGGGGCGGGCAAGGCCTTGGCCCGCGCTGTGAACGCGATGGAGCCCGACCTGTTGGAGCGGCTGATCAACGGACATCGGCACGTCGTGCTGTACGGCGACACGGCGGTGCTGCATCGCGCTGCGGTCGACGTACTGCTGCGGGCGGGCGGCGCGCTGATGGTGGGCTACCGCGTGGCGGGACCCGCGAGTCCCGACGACCGGTAGCCTCGCGCGCATGGTGGATGTGCTGCTCGCGACCTGCGCCGACTGGCCCGACGGAGAGCCTGACGGCCATCTGTTGGTGGACGACCTCGCGGCGCGCGGCATCTCTGCGCGATGGGTGGCCTGGGACGACGCCTCCGTCGACTGGGCATCGGCCGACCTCGTCGCAGCCCGCAGTACCTGGGACTACGAGTGGCGTCGTGACGAGTTCCTGGCCTGGGCCAGGGCTGTGGGCGACCGGTTGCTGAACGGCCCTGACGTCTTCGCGTGGAACACCGACAAGGCCTACCTGGTCGAGCTGGCCCAGTGGGGGGTGCCCGTGGTGCCCACTGTCTCGGTCGACGACGAGCTCGAGCTGGCGCCAGCGATCGCGGCGTACATGCCGGCGGTGGTGAAGCCGCGGGTTGCCGCAGGTGGTCGCGGGCTGGTCGTGTTCGACGGCGAGCCGGGTGGACCGGAAGAGCTCGACGAGTCCCATCTCGAGCTCGGCCCCTGGGTGGTCCAGCCCCTGGTGCAGTCGGTCAAGACCGAGGGAGAGATCTCGATCTTCGTGCTCGACGGCGTCGTCGTTGCGCAGGTCCAGAAGCGTCCGGCTCGCGGTGAGATCCGCGTGCACGAGCACTTCGGCGGCAGCAGCGAGGTCGTCGACCTGACCGACGAGGCGGCGGGGGTGGCGCGGGCAGCAGTCGCCCACGTGGCCGGCATGCTCGGCGCCGACCTCGCCTACGCGCGCGTGGACCTGATGCGTGACGACGACGGCGCGCTCGTGGTCAGCGAGGTGGAGGCGACCGAGCCGGGGCTCTACCTCGACGTACTGCCTGCGATGGCGCACGAGTTCGGCGACCTGATCGAACGGCGGCTGCACGCCCGCCGTGACGAGGCTTCGTCCCAGCGGGGCTGACAACGGGAGGGCAGACGGGCCCCAGACGTGCGAGTGGCCGGAGTAGCGCTTGCGCGCCGCTCCGGCCAGAACCCCGTCGCACCCACGAGGTGATCTCAGGTTATGGCGGCCCCGAGCCAGTGGTCAATGGCCCGGAGAGGCCATGCCGTGCATGGTCTAGTCGAACGGCGTGACCGGGTCGTCCCGGGGGCCGAACTCGCCTTGCACTCGGGGGTGGCGAGTGCTAAAAAGTGATTAGCACTCTCATCATGAGAGTGACAGCCTCCGGGGGAGCCGAGCTCCGGCGGGGGTGCTGTTCACGGACCGGAAGATGAGGCTCCGGAGCGCCGGCGGGAAGGGTCCGCCGGTCAGCACGGGCCGTCCGTCGCGGGCATCGACCGGGCCATCCAATCTACGCGTGAGGATTCGCGGAGAATGCCGAAGCTTATTGCGTTCAACGAGGAAGCACGTCGCGGACTCGAGCGTGGCATGAACACGCTCGCCGACGCCGTGAAGGTGACGCTCGGCCCCAAGGGCCGCAACGTCGTCCTCGAGAAGAAGTGGGGCGCCCCCACTATCACCAACGACGGTGTGTCCATCGCCAAGGAGATCGAGCTCGAGGATCCCTACGAGAAGATCGGCGCGGAGCTCGTCAAGGAAGTTGCCAAGAAGACCGACGACGTCGCCGGTGACGGCACGACGACGGCCAC
Source organism: uncultured Actinomycetota bacterium (assembly GCA_963768905.1). Classification (GTDB taxonomy): domain Bacteria; phylum Actinomycetota; class Actinomycetes; order Propionibacteriales; family Nocardioidaceae; genus Nocardioides_B. The sequence continues at coordinate 1,593,250 of CAVYJQ010000005.1, forward strand.
CGTCCTGGCCCAGGCCATGGTGCGCGAGGGTCTGCGCAACGTCGCGGCCGGTGCGAACCCGATGGCGCTGAAGCGCGGCATCGAGGCTGCGGTCGAGGCCGTCTCCGAGCAGCTGCTCGGCATGGCCAAGGACGTCGAGACCAAGGACCAGATCGCCTCCACCGCGTCGATCTCCGCCGCTGACACCTCCGTCGGCGAGATCATCGCCGAGGCGATGGACAAGGTCGGCAAGGAAGGCGTCATCACGGTCGAGGAGTCGAACACCTTCGGGCTCGACCTCGAGCTGACCGAGGGCATGCGGTTCGACAAGGGCTACATCTCGGCCTACTTCGTCACCGACGCCGAGCGCATGGAGACGGTCCTCGAGGACCCGTACATCCTGATCGCCAACCAGAAGGTCTCGAACGTCAAGGACCTGCTGCCGCTGCTCGAGAAGGTCATGCAGTCCGGCAAGCCGCTGCTGATCCTCGCCGAGGACGTCGACGGCGAGGCCCTGTCCACGCTCGTGGTCAACAAGATCCGTGGCACCTTCAAGTCCGTCGCCGTCAAGGCCCCGGGCTTCGGTGACCGCCGCAAGGCCATGCTGCAGGACATCGCGATCCTGACCGGTGGCCAGGTCATCTCCGAGGAGGTCGGCCTCAAGCTCGAGAGCACCGGCATCGAGCTCCTCGGTCAGGCCCGCAAGGTCGTCGTGACCAAGGACGAGACCACCATCGTCGAGGGCGCCGGCGACGGCGACCAGATCGCCGGACGGGTCAACCAGATCCGCGCCGAGATCGAGAAGAGCGACTCCGACTACGACCGCGAGAAGCTGCAGGAGCGCCTGGCCAAGCTGGCCGGCGGTGTTGCGGTCATCAAGGTCGGCGCGGCCACCGAGGTCGAGCTCAAGGAGCGCAAGCACCGCATCGAGGACGCCGTTCGCAACGCGAAGGCTGCCGTCGAGGAGGGCATCGTCGCCGGAGGTGGCGTGGCACTCGTCCAGGCTTCCGACAAGGCGTTCGAGAAGCTCGAGCTCGAGGGCGACGAGGCCACCGGTGCCGCGATCGTGCGGTACGCCTCCGAGGCGCCGCTCAAGCAGATCGCGATCAACGCCGGCCTCGAAGGCGGCGTCGTTGCGGAGAAGGTGCGCAACCTCGAGGCCGGTCACGGTCTCAACGCGGCCACCGGCGAGTACGTCGACATGATCGCCACCGGCATCATCGACCCCGCCAAGGTGACGCGCTCGGCGCTGCAGAACGCAGCGTCCATCGCGGCGCTGTTCCTCACCACCGAGGCCGTCGTGGCCGACAAGCCCGAGAAGGCTTCGGCCATGCCGGGCGGCGACGGCGGCATGGGCGGCATGGGCGGCATGGACTTCTGAGTCCAACCCCCTCGCTCAACAGCATCAAACGAAGGGCCTCGGCTTCGGCCGGGGCCCTTCGTCGTGCCCGGGTGTCGGGCTTGGTTGCCGCTAGTGGACGCCCCGTGGTCGGAACTGCACGCTGATCCGCGGGCCGACTGGTCGAGCTGTCTTGAGGACGGCGTGCTCCCAGGTGCGTTGGCACGAGCCGCCCATCACCAGGAGGTCGCCGTACCCGGCGGGGAACGACAGCGGCGTGCCCTCGACGCCGGGCCGTGGGCGCAGCGAGAGTCGCCTGCTCTCGCCGAGGGAGAGGATCGCGACCATCGTGTCCTCGACCCGGCTCCGTCCGATCGTGTCGCCGTGCCAGGCCACGCTGTCGCGGCCGTCGCGGTAGAAGCAGAGCCCCGCAGTTGCGAACCCCTCGCCGAGCTCGCCGGCGTAGTGCTCGTCGAGCCGCTCCCGGGCCCCCGTCAGCAGCGGGTCGGGGAGCGCGACGCCCTCCCCGTAGTACGCGAGCAGGCGGGGAACGTCGACGACCCGGTCGTACATCTGTCGGCGCTCTGCCTGCCACGGAACGTCGTGGACGAGGCGCGCGAAGAGCTCCTCGGAGCCGGTCACCCAGCCGGGGCGGGTGTCGACCCAGGCCCCCGGACTGAGCCAGGTGCGCTGGACGTCGGGTCCGAGGGGGCCGAGCCGCGGGCCCAGGTCGTCGGACAGTACGTCGAACAGTGAGGTCTGGAAGTCCACCGTCATGCGACCAGGCTAACCGGAATCGAACACATGTTCTACTGGCTCGGACGTGTCTGTGGGTCACGGTCGGGGCCGGAGCGACCGCCGTCTCAGGGTTGGGTCAGGGATCAACGCGGGGTGGGACGGGTCGAAAGTCCGATGTCGGTGGGGGTGCGGGCGGCTAGGTTCGTGGCACAGCGTCCGATCGCATCGTCGATGGAGGGAAGCAATCCCCGTGTCCGAGCAGCCATCAAGCCTGAGCGCAGCCGCGCAGGTTCGTAACCTCACCAAGACCTACGGCTCCGGGGAGGCCCAGGTCGTCGCCCTCGACGACGTGAGCGTCGACTTCTACGCGGGCGAGTTCACCGCCGTGATGGGACCTTCGGGCTCCGGGAAGTCGACGCTGATGCACTGCTGCGCTGCGCTCGACTCGTCGACGTCGGGCTCGGTCATGATCGGCGACACCGAGGTCACCCGGCTCAAGGACAAGGACCTGACGCGGTTGCGACGCGACGAGATCGGCTTCGTCTTCCAGTCCTACAACCTGGTGCCGACGCTGACCGCGGAGGAGAACATCCTGCTCCCGCTGTCGATCGCCGGTCGCAAGCCCGACCAGGAGTGGTACGACATGGTGATCAGCACCGTCGGCCTCGGTGACCGGCTGCGGCACCGCCCCAGCGAGCTCTCCGGCGGGCAACAGCAGCGAGTCGCCGTCGCCCGCGCCCTCGCCAGCCGTCCGTCGGTCGTCTTCGCCGATGAGCCGACCGGCAACCTCGACTCCCGGTCGGGCGCCGAGGTGCTGACGTTGCTGCGCAGGTCCGTGGACGAGTTCGGCCAGACCATCGTGATGGTCACCCACGACCCGGTGGCGGCTGCGTTCACCGACCGCGTGGTGTTCCTCGCGGACGGCAAGGTGGTCGACGAGCTGCGTCACCCCGATCGCGAGACGGTGCTGGCGCGGATGACCAAGATGGACGCCGAGCAGCTCGAGGCAGCGCAGACAGGGGCAACGGACCGCTGATGTTCACCGCTGCCTGGAAGAGCCTCCTCGGGCGCAAGCTGCGCCTGCTGATGAGCACCTTCGCCATCGTCATCGGCGTCGCGTTCGTCGCCGGCTCGCTGATCTTCACCGACACCTTGAGCCGCTCGTTCGACGCGATCTTCGCCTCCTCCGTCGGCGACGTCGTCGTCCGCCCCATCGGCGGCACCGGCGCCGACGGCACCCCCACCACCAAGACTCTTCCCGCCGACTTGATCGACGACCTCGCCGCAGTCGAGGGTGTCGCTCGTGCCGACGGAAACGTCACGACGTTCGGGGTCTTCGTCATCGACGAGGACCGCAAGGTCGTCGGCGGTCAGGGAGCCCCCGGTCTCGGACTGAGCTGGAACGACGCGCCGGCAGCGAACGGCCTCGAGGGCCTGCAGATCACGCAGGGCTCCGTCCCCACCAAGTCGGGCGAGGTGGCCCTCGACCAGGGCACCGCCGAGCGGGCCGGTTACGAGATCGGCGACACGGTGCACCTGGTCACCTCGAGCCAGCAGGCAGCGCTGCTGCGCCCGACGCTTGTGGGGCTGGCGACGTTCGCCGAGGGCGGCTCCACCAACGGAGCCACGATCACGATCTTCGACACCCGCACCGCGCAGGAGCTGTTCCTCAACGGTGACGACGCGTTCAACGACGCGTGGGTCACCGCCGACGGGGTGAGTCAGGAGGAGCTCCGCGACCGGGTCGCCGCCGTGCTGCCCGACGGAGTCGAAGCGGTCACCGGGGCCGAGGCCGCGGACGAGGCGGCCAGCGACCTGATGCAGGCGATCTCGTTCATCAGCACGTTCCTGCTGATCTTCGCCGGCATCTCGCTCGTCGTCGGCAGCTTCCTGATCGTCAACACCTTCTCGATCCTGGTTGCGCAGCGGAGTCGTGAGCTAGCGCTGCTGCGGGCGATCGGCGCCTCGCGACGCCAGGTGACCCGGTCCGTGCTCTTCGAGGCCCTGGTGCTCGGGTTCCTCGGCTCGACCCTGGGGCTCGGGCTCGGAGTCTTGCTCGCGATGGGGATCCGGGCGCTCTTCGCCACCTTCGGACTCGACCTGTCCGGGCAGAGCCTGATCTTCGCGCCTCGGACCGCAGTCGCGGCCTACGCCGTGGGCATCCTGGTCACCGTCGCGGCGGCGTACCTCCCGGCGCGGCGCTCCGCGCGGATCCCACCGATGGCTGCGCTGCGCGACGACGTGGCGATGCCGGCCTCGGCGCTGCACCTTCGGCTCGTCGTCGGTACCGGCCTGATCATTGCGGGCGCCGGTGGCATGCTCGCCGGCCTCTACGCGGGCGTTCCTCGCCCGGCGTGGTGGGTCGGCGGTGGCATCCTGGCGGCCCTGTTGGGAGTTGCCGCCGCCAGTCCGGTGATCTCCAAGCCGGTGGTGGCGCTGGCCGCGCGCGTGTACGGCCGCCTGTTCGGGACCGTCGGCGTGCTCGCGGGTCAGAACTCGTTGAGGAACCCGCGGCGGACCGCGGCGACGGCGTCGGCGTTGATGATCGGGCTCGCGCTGGTCACGACGATGTCGATCCTCGGCTCCTCCGCGAAGGCCAGCGTGGACAAGTCGATCGAAGAGAACTTCAGCGGCGACCTCGTGGTCTCCAACGTGATCGGGGTGCCCTTCTCGCCCACCATCGCCGACGACATCGCGGCCGTGGACGGCGTCGACGTCGTCAGTCGGATGCGCTTCGCCAACCTGTCCTTCGATGACAGCGGCGGCGAGGCGGTGATAGGAATCGAACCCGAGACCCTCAGTCAGGTAGCAGCCGTTCCGATGGTCGAGGGTGCGTTGACCGACCTGCGCGACGGCACCGTGCTGGTCGACGAAGGCGAAGCGAAGGAGCGAGGGGTCGGCGTCGGTGACGACATCGAGCTCACGCTGCCCAGTGGCGCTGTCACGTTCGAGGTGGTCGGGGTCTACGGGGACAACGACCCGCTGCTGTGGCTGCCGTACGCGACGACGCTGGCCGACCTCGAGAAGGCCGGCTTCGCGCCCGCCGACAGCTACCTGATGGTGAACGTGGCGGACGGTGCGGACTTCGCCAGCGTCCAGGCCGCGGTCGAGCGGACGACGTCCGAGCTGCCGACGGTGACGGTCAAGGACCAGGCCGGGTTCGCCGAGGAGCAGCGGGCGCCGATCGACCAGCTGCTGCTGCTGATCTACGCGTTGCTCGGGCTCGCGCTGGTGATCGCGGTGCTGGGAATCGTGAACACGCTGGCGCTGTCGGTGATCGAGCGGACCCGCGAGGTGGGGCTGCTCAGAGCGATCGGCCTCGAACGCCGTCAGCTGCGCATGATGATCCGGCTGGAGGCCGTCGTCATCGCAGTCCTGGGCGCAGTTCTCGGGATCGGGATGGGCTTGGTCTTCGGGCTTGCGCTGATGCGTTCGCTCGCCGACGACGGGTTGGAAGTGATCCAGGTGCCGGTCGGTCAGCTCGTCCTGTACGTGTTCGCAGCCGGCATCGTCGGCGTGCTCGCCGCCGTGCTGCCCGCACGTCGTGCCGCCCGACTCGACGTGCTTCAGGCGATTGCTACCGAATAGGACGGTTTCGAATACCTAGCGATGGTCCCGCCCGACCAGCCGTTGATGCGGCTAAGGTAGTTCCGGGGGTGAGGCCGAGGGAGGTGCGATGGGCGACGTGGTTACGCCAGATCGATCGCGCCAGACCGTGCACAAGCACGTTCAGGTGCGAGAGTACGTACGGGGACTGATTCAGGGCGCGGAGCCCGGAAGCCCCGCCCCCTCGGAGCGTGAGCTCGTCCAGCACTTCGGCGTCGCCCGGATGACGGTGCGCCAGGCCCTCGACGCACTCGTCTCCGAAGGACTCCTCGAGCGGGTGCCCGGCCGCGGAACGTTCGTCGCCCGCGCGAAGATCGACGTCCAGGTGCGGCTCTCCAGCTACACCGAGGAGATGGGCCGCCGTGGCATGAAGCCGGGTTCGCGAACGCTGCTCGCACGGATGGAGTCGGCCGGCCCCGGCGTCGCCCGCGCGTTGGAGATCAGCGAGGGCGACAAGGTCGTGCACTGGCAGCGCCTCCGGCTCGCCGACGGCACCGCGATGTGCGTCGAGGACGCATACCTCGCCGACAGCATCGTTCCTAACTTCCTCGATCAGCCGCTCCCCGAGAGCCTCTACGCCGAGCTGCAGCGACGCGACCTGCTCCCCACCTGGGGCGAGGACTCCGTCGACGCGTCGGCCGCCAGGCCCGAGGAGGCGAACCTCCTCGAGATCGGCGAAGGTGCACCCGTGCTGCGCATCGCGCGCCGCGCGTTCGCCGGCAGCATCGCGATCGAGGTCTCCCGCTCCGTCTTCCGCGCCGACCGGTACACGCTCTGGATGCCGCTGTCGCGCCCGAACACCCCGGTGACACCGCGACGATGACCGACCGGCCCTCCCAGGTCGGCGTCCTTGACGGGCACAACGACCTCCCCTGGACGCTGCGCGAGCGATGCGGCTACGACTTGATGGCGGTGGACCTCCGGTCGGGCGAGCCGTCGGTGCACACCGACCTGCCGCGTCTGCGCGCCGGGGGAGTGACAGGCCAGTTCTGGTCGGTGTTCGTGCCGTGTTCGCTCACGGGGCAGGACGCCGTTGTCGCGACCCGCGAGCAGGTCGACTTCGTGCACGCGCTGGTCAAGGAGTTCCCCGACGACCTTGCCCTGTGTCGTACGGCGGTCGACGTCGACGCCGCGGTCGAAGGCAACCGGATCGCATCGTTGATGGGCATGGAGGGCGGCCACTCGATCGACTCGTCGCTCGACGTGCTGGGAGAGATGCACGCACGAGGCGTTCGCTACATGACGCTGACCCACAACGAGAACGTGCCGTGGGCCGACTCGGCCACCGACGTACCCGTGCTCGGCGGGCTGTCGCCGTTCGGGCGTGATGTCGTGCGCGAGATGAACCGGCTCGGGATGTTCGTCGACCTCTCGCACGTGTCCGAGGCGGTCATGAACGACGCGCTCGACGTGACCTCGGCGCCGGTGATCTTCAGCCACAGCTCGGCTCGTGCGGTCACGGAGCATCCCCGCAACGTGCCCGACTCCGTGCTGACGAAGCTGGCGGTCAACGGCGGCGTCTGCATGGTCAGCTTCGTGTCGTTCTTCATCAACCAGGCCTGGGCGAACTGGTACTTCGAGTGCCTCGACATTGCTGCCGAGCGCGGTGGCGACCCGCGCGACTTCGAGGACGTCGACCCGGTGATGCACGAGCGGATCGGTCTCGCGCCGCCTGCGCCGACGGTGGCCGACGTCGCCGACCACGTCGACCACGTGCGCGACGTAGCCGGCCTCGAGCACCTCGGGCTCGGCGGCGACTACGACGGCGCCTCCAACTTCCCCGACGGGATGACCGACGTGTCGGGCTACCCGAGGCTCTTCGACGAGCTCCGCAGCCGTGGCTACGCCGAGCGGGAGCTGGCGATGATCGGGTCCGGCAACGTACTCCGGGCGATGCGTGACATGGAACAGGCGGCGTCGGCCGGGCTGACGCCATGACGGGGATCGCGGGCGTGCTGCTGGCGGCGGGTGCCGGCCGACGGATGGGCCTTCCCAAGGTGCTGCTTCGCGACGGTCGCGGGGTGCCGTACCTCGATCGCGCGATCGGGGCACTGGTCGACGGCGGCTGTGACTCCGTGACCGTGGTGCTCGGGGCGGCGGCTGACGAGGCCCGCGTCCTGCTGGAGTCGGCTGGGTGGTTGGACGACGAGGCGGTGCACGTCGTGGACGCGACCGACTGGGCCGACGGCATGGGGGCGTCGCTCCGCACCGGACTCGATGCTGTGGCCACGACCGACGCCCAAGCCGCACTCGTCTCCCTGGTCGACCTGCCCGACGTGTCGGACGCGGTCGTCGCGCGGCTGCTCGAGACGCCGGTCAGCGCGGAGTCGTTGGCCCGTGCGACGTACGACGGCTCGGTCGGCCACCCCGTTCTGCTGGGGCGGGCGCACTGGCCCGCAGTGGGGGTGACTGCCACCGGCGACGTCGGCGCCCGCGACTACCTGGAGGCACACGAGGTGCTGATGGTGGAGTGCGGCGACCTTGGGTCGGGGCGCGACATGGATGTCCCGCACGACCTCTGACGGGCGGCCTCGGCCTACCCGGCGTGGCGGTGAGCCACGAGGTAGAACCGCCGCTGTGTGAAGGTCAGCGGCCGATCGCTCTTGTGCAGGTCGAGGAGCTGGGCGGCGTACTGGTCGACCGCGAAGTCGTCGGGCACCTCCCACGGAACCCAAGCGAAGTAGCGCACCATCGCCGCCACGTCGGTGAACGTCGTCGTGCCGCGCCACTCGTCGGCGGACTCGACACGGAGCCCGCTGCTCTCGACCTCGGCCCGGAGATGCTGCAGCGTGATGTGCGGGTAGTCCGAGGTGCCGCCGAAGATCGCCTGGGTCTCCTCGAAGTCACGGCCGTCGACCTGCTGCGTGAGGAACCGGCCGCCCGGTCGGAGCACGCGCGCCACCTCGGCCGCGACGAAGGCCTCGTGTCGGTTGAGCACCACGTCGAACCGCTCGTCGGGGAACGGCATCGCGGCGTCGACCTCGGCGTCGTACGGGATGACGGGGATGCCATGGGCGGCCAGGTTCTGGCCGGCGACCGGGACGTTGCTCGGCCAGCCCTCGGTGGCCACCGTGTCCGTCGGGAGGCTGTCGGCGAGCCCGAGCAGCACCTCGCCGCCGCCGGTTCCCATGTCGAGGACGCTGTCGGCGCCATCCAGCACCTGACGCGCCATCGCGTCGTACGACCACGGCGGCTCCTCGGTCACCCGGCGACCGTCGAGCTCGGAGAAGTCCCATCCCTCGACAGGGCGCTCATGCTCACTGCGCCAGAGGTCGATCAGCTCGTCGTCCACGAGGCGATTCCAGCACAGCCGGTCTGTAGGCTCGAAATCATGGTGACGACGGTGACGTCCACGGCAGACCTGTCCGCGCGACTCGGCGCGACCGGCTATCTCGCCGACGAGTCGTTGGCGACCATCGCCTATCTCGCCTTGCAGATGGAGCGGCCGTTGCTCGTCGAGGGCGAGCCTGGCACCGGCAAGACCGCGCTCGCCGAGGCGATCGCTGCGGGTCTCGATCTGCCGCTGGTTCGGCTGCAGTGCTACGAGGGGATCGACGCCAGCCAGGCGCTGTACGACTGGGACTTCCCGCGCCAGATCCTGCACCTGCGCGCCCTCGAAGCGGCAGGTGACGTGGTCGATGTGGAGAAGGCCGAGTCGTCGTTGTTCGACGAGAGGTTCCTGCTCGCGCGGCCGGTGCTCCGCGCGCTGCGCGAGGCGCCCGCCGTACTGCTGGTCGACGAGATCGATCGCGCGGACGACGAGTTCGAGGCGTTTCTGCTCGAGGTGCTGTCGACGTACCAGGTGACGATCCCCGAGCTCGGCACGATCGTCGCGCAGACGCCGCCGATCGTCGTGCTGACCTCGAACCGCACGCGCGAGATCCACGACGCGCTCAAGCGGCGGTGCCTCTACCACTGGGTCGAGCACCCGGGGCTGGCGCGCGAGGTGGAGATCGTCCGGACGCGTGCCCCGGAGGTGTCCGAGCAGCTCGCCGCGCAGGTGGTTGGGCTCGTGCAACGGCTGCGCACCGACGAGAACCTGCTCAAACCGCCGGGCGTCGCCGAGACCCTCGACTGGGCGCGCGCGCTGCACCAGCTCGGCGCGAAGGAGCTCGACGTCGAGAGCGCCGCGGCGACACTAGGCGCAGTCGTGAAGTACCGCGAGGACGCCCAGCGGGTCCGCCAAGCCCTGGATCGGATGCTGGCCTGATGTCGACGCCGGTCACCCTGCCCGTGCACGCGCCGGACGAGCTGCTGCTCGGGTTCAGCCGCGCGCTTCGGGCGGCCGGTGTGCCGGTCACCATGGACCGGGCCCAGTCGTTCGTCGCCGCGGTCGCGGTGGTCGGGCTCGACGACCAGCGCGCGACGTACTGGGCGGGGCGCGCCACGCTCTGCTCCAGCCCGGATGACCTGGACAGGTACGACGAGGTGTTCACGGCGTGGTTCATGTCGGACGACACCCCCACACGGCGGGAGGCGCCGCAGGAGCGGCCACCCGTCCCGCAGGCGTCGCTCGAGGAGACCCCGGCCGGCGCCGGCGCGGACGACGACCCGCTCCGCGCGCTTGCCAGCGCGACGGAGGTATTGCGCCATCGCGACATCGGCGAGATGTCGGCTGGTGAGCGCGCGCAGCTCGCGTTGCTCTTCGAGCAGCTGCGTCCGCGAGCGCCGTGGCGTCGGGCGCGACGCCGTACTCCCTGGCATCGAGGGGAGATCGACGCCGACCGCACCTTGCGGCGGATGCTCGCGCGGATGGGCGAGCCCGCCGAGATCGCCTGGCGTCGACGGGCGCGACGGCCGCGACGGTTGGTGCTGCTCGTGGACGTGTCAGGGTCGATGACGCCGTACGCGGATGCGTTGCTGCGGCTGGCGCACCGGTTCGTGGTCTCGACAGGCTCGACCAGCGGGGGTGGCTCGACCAGCGGGGGTGGCTCGACAGGCTCGACCAGCGGGGGTGGCTCGACCGGCGGTGGGGTGGAGGTGTTCACGATCGGCACCCGGCTCACGCGGATCACCCGCGCGATGCGGCTGCGCGACGCCGACCGGTCCATCGTGGCGGCCGGCGAGACCGTCCCCGACTGGTCCGGTGGCACCCGGCTCGGCGAGACGCTGCGCATCTTCCTCGACCGCTGGGGTCAGCGAGGGCTGGCGCGTGGCGCCGTCGTGGTGATCTTCAGTGACGGCTGGGAGCGCGGCGACACCCGGCTGCTGTCCGACCAGATGCGCCGGCTGCACTCCCTGGCTCACCGGGTGATCTGGGTGAACCCGCACGTCGGCAAGGACGGCTACGAGCCCGTGCAGCAGGGCATCGTCGCGGCGCTCGCACACGTCGACGACTTCCTCGCGGGTCACTCGCTGGCGACGTTCGCAGAGCTGATCGAGGTGGTCGCCGATGCGTGAAGTGCTGCCCGACCTGATGCGCTGGTGGCGGTCCGGCGAGACCGTGGCCGTCGCGACGGTCATCGCGACGTTCCGCTCCGCTCCGAGACCGCCCGGCGCCTCGATGCTGGTCGGCCCGTCGGGCGAAGCGGTCGGATCCGTCTCCGGTGGCTGCGTCGAGGGTGCGGTCTACGAGCTGGGCCAATCGGTGGCGGCGTCGGGTGAGCCCGTGCTGCAGAGGTACGGCGTCAGCGATGACGACGCGTTCGCCGTCGGTCTCACGTGCGGCGGCATCTTGGACGTCTTCGTCGAGAAGGTGAGTCCGGAGACGTTTCCCGAGCTCGGTGGGGTCGCCGACGACATCGAGGCGGGACGGCCCGTCGCGGTGGCGACCGTGGTGGAGCACCCTGACCCCGGGCGTCTCGGGCGGCGGATCGTCGTCCGCCCCGATCCCGGGCCGTCGGCGCAACCGGCTGACGCCCCGCCTGTCGAGGGCGGTCTCGGCAGCGACCGTGCCGACGCGGCCGTGGTCGACGACGTACGCGGCCTGCTCGCGGCGGGCCATCACCAGACGCTGACGTACGGGCCGGACGGCGAACGGCGCGGTGAGGGCATGCGCGTCTTCGTCTGGGCCTTCGCCCCGCCGCCGCGGATGCTGGTCTTCGGTGCCATCGACTTCGCCGCGGCGGTCGCCCGGATCGGCAACTTCCTCGGCTACCACGTGACTGTGTGCGACGCCCGACCCGTGTTCGCGACGAACTCACGCTTCCCCGCGGCCGACGAAGTGGTCGTGAAGTGGCCGCACAGGTACCTGAAGGCTGAGGCTGACGCGGGGAGGATCGACGGCCGGTCGGTGCTCTGCGTGCTCACGCACGACCCCAAGTTCGACGTACCACTGCTCGAGGTGGCGCTCCGGCTGCCCGACGTCGGGTACGTCGGCGCGATGGGGTCGCGGCGCACGCACGACGACCGGATGAAACGGCTGCGCGAGGCCGGCCTCACCGAGGGCGAGCTGTCACGCCTGTCGTCCCCGATCGGGCTCGACCTCGGCGCGCGAACCCCCGAGGAGACCGCCGTCAGCATCGCCGCGGAGATCATCGCCCTGCAGTGGGGTGGGCAGGGGCAGCGGCTCTCCTCGATCGAGAACCGGATCCACCACCAGCCACGCCCTGGCGCCGGGTCGCCGGGGTTGCGGGATCAGCGCGGGAGCTGACCCAGCGGGGCGACGGCGATGCCGGAGTTCTCGCACACCCAGGTGGGGTCCGGTCCGCCGAGCTCGGGGTGGATGTACAGAGCGTGCGGATCCATCTCGTCGCAGGCGCGGCACAGCGGCCAGCGGCCGACGTTGTCCAGCAGGGCGTCCTGCACGTCCTGGGCGACCAGCCCCGCGACGTACGTCTGGCCCTCCTCCCACTGCGACGTCCACCACCGACGGGTGGTGATCGAGGACTCCAGGGCCGAAACCGAGTCGGGACCGGCCGCTCCGGTCACCTCGAGGTCGTGCAACACGAGCGCTCGCGCGGTCATGAGTGCGTCGGGATGTGCCTGGTCGGATGTCACGATGTCCATTGTGAGCACGACGGACAACCTTGCCCAGCGCGGACCGCGACACGCCGCGCTGCTGGAGGTCGTCGTGCTGCAGCCCCGCGACGTCCCCGGCGCCGACGAGGGCGGGGCCGACCGACTGTTCGTGGTCGACTCCGTCGAGACGGGCGGACTGTCGCCGGAGCCCGGCCTCGTCTCGAGCATCTGCAAGGAGAGCGAGCTCCCGGTCCGGGTGATGCTCCGGCTCAACGACTCCCACACCACGACCGGCGGCGAGCTCGCGCGGCTCGTCGGGCTCGCCGAGTCCTACCTCTCGGTCGGTGCCGCGGGGGTGGCCTTCGGGTTCCTCGACAGCGACCTCGGCGTCGACACCGAGGTCTGTCACTACCTGGTGGACCGGCTGCCGCAGGTGCCCTGGACGTTCCACCGCGCAGTCGATGCCGCCCTCGAGCTGGACCGCGCCTGGAGGCAGCTGTTGACCCTGCCCGGTCTCGACGCCGTCCTGTCCGCCGGATCGCCCCGCGGCCTGGACGTCGGGCACGACGAGCTCACCGACCGCGCAGCCGCCACGCCCGCCGTCGCCGACCTGTTGATGGCCGGGGGAGGGCTCCAGGGTGAGCACGTCCCGTGGCTCGTCCGGGCGGGAGTGCGGCAGTTCCAGGTGGGTTCGTCCGTACGACCCGGTGGCTCCTGGGCGAAGTCGGACGTCGACCCGGGCCATGTGCGCGCTTGGCGGCTGCTTCTCGACGACGCCGTCGACCGAGCCGTTCAGGCGCGAGACGGGACTGCCGGGTGACGCTGCTCATCGACCCGCCGAACGCTCCCGGTCACGGCCGGCTGTGGTCGCACCTGGCCAGCGACGCCTCCTTCGACGAGCTGCACCGTTTCGCCGCCCGGCTCGGCATCCCCGAGCGCGGCTTCGACCGCGACCACTACGACATCCCCGCCGAGAGGTACGACGCAGTGGTCGCCGCCGGTGCGGAGCCCGTGACCAGCCGCGAGCTCATCACGCGCCTGAAGGCGGCCGGGCTGCGCCGGCGCAAGGCAGACGCCCTCGGCCCGAAGGTCGCGGGGCGCGCCCTGATCCGGCCCGAACGGCTGCGGCCCGGTTCGCGGGTCGCCGTCGTGGCGCCGGCGGGCCCGGTTCCGGCGGCTCGGCTCGACGCGGGTGTCGACGTGCTGCGTGCGTGGGGTCTGGACGTGGTCGTGACGGCGCATGCGCGCGGCGTGCACCCGTCGCTGCCGTACCTCGCGGCCGACGACGCGCAGCGAGCCGACGACTTCCAGCAGGCGTGGTGCGCGCCCGACATCGACGCGGTTTTCTGCGCCCGCGGTGGCTTCGGGGCGCAGCGCATCGCCGACCTGCTGGACTGGCCCGCTCTCGCTGCGGCCGGGCCCAAGGTGCTCGTCGGCTTCTCCGACATCACCGCCCTGCACCAGGCGTTCTGCGCCCGCCTCGGCCTGGCCACGATCCATGGTCCGGTGGTCGCCGGCCTCGGCGAGGACGACGACTCCCGCACGCAGCTGCGGACGATGCTGTTCGACCCCGAGAAGGCGCTCGAGCTGACCCCGACGCCGTGTTCGGTCGTCGTACCGGGGAACGCCGAGGGCGTCCTGGTCGGCGGCAACCTCGCCGTGCTCGCCTCCGGCGCGGGCACCCGGGGTCGGGCTGGAGCGAACGGCGGAATCGCCGTGCTGGAGGAGATCGGCGAGGAGCCGTACCGCATCGACCGGCTGCTCACCCAGCTGCTCAGGTCCGGCTGGTTCGACGGCGTCCGCGGGATCGTCCTCGGTCAGTTCACCGACTGCGGCGAGCCGGAGGCCATCGACGCCCTGTTGGCTGCGCGACTCGTTCCCCTCCGAGTTCCCGTTCTGAGCCGGGCGCCGTTCGGGCACGAGCGCCCCAACCTCCCCGTGCCGTTGGGCGTCCCGGCACGACTGGACGGCGCAGCCGGCACCCTGACGCTGCGCGTCCCCGCGCTGCTCTGAGGCGAAAGCCAAGGTTTGCCCAAAAGGGCATCGACCGGGACAGATCCACCTACCGTTGGTCCGGGAGACTCGGGGGAGGTGAGTTGATGCCGCGATCCACGATGTGGATGCTCTGGGTGCTCGCGCTGGTGACGCTGGTGCCGTTCCCGCTGGTGCCCGCAGCCGAGGGTCGGGCGGTGATCCAGACGGGTGTCACCGCAGTGGCGCTTGCGATCGCCTGGCAGCATCTGCGCCGCCGTCCCTACCTCGCCCGGCACGGCTGGAGGCTCATGGTCACCGCCGTGAGCGTGCTCGGTCTCAGCGACGCCGTCGCGGCTTTCGAGCTTCACGTCGTGGGCTACGTGGGTCACCCGAGGCCGTCCAACCTGCTGGCTCTGGTCGGCTACGCGATGCTGACCGTGGGCGTCGTTCAGTTCGAGCGAACCCGCGGCAAGGGGCGCAAGATGCCGGGCCGGATGGAGTCGGCGATCTTCTCCTTCGGAGCACTCACCCCCCTGCTCGTCTTCTTGATCCTTCCGGTGATCGAGGCGGAGGGGATGTCGCTGGCGAGCCGGATCACCACGGTCGCCTACGCCGTTGCCGACCTCGCGGTGATGACCGTGCTCGCGCGGGTGCTGATGACGAGTGGCCGGAAGAACCTGTCGCTGGTCTTCCTGAGCACGGCGCTCGTGACCTCCCTGGTCGGTGACCTCTGGTCCGGCATCGACACCGGTCAAGGCCCGGCATCGCAGCTGGCGGCGGTGCAGATGCTCTGGCTGGCCGCGTTCATCCTGTTCGCAGCCGGCGTCGCGCATCCCTCCGTGACCACCCTCACCCAGGGCATCGCCTGGGACGAGGACGTCTCCTCGCAGCGTCGCGTCTGGCTGATGGGCGTGGGTCAGGCGATCCCTGCGATCACGCTGGCCGTGGCGTGGGCGCTGGGCGGTTCGCCGTACGACCTGGTGATCGCGTTCTCGGGGCTGACGGTGTCCGTCCTGGTGTCCGCGCGGGTGACAAGCCTGCTGGCCAGGATCCACGACCAGTCCGGGCTGCTCGCGTCGTTGGCGCGGTCGGACGAGCTCACCGGCCTGCACAACCGCCGCTCCTGGGGCTACGAGCTCGCGCGCGCCTGCAACGCCGCCAGCGAGCGTGGGTATGACCTGTGCGTCGCCCTGGTGGACCTCGACAACTTCAAGATCTACAACGACACCTACGGCCACCCCGCCGGGGATGTGCTGCTGCGGGAGTGCGCGGAGAAGTGGCGCAAGGCCATCGGCGAGGACGACGTGCTGGCCAGGTACGGCGGCGAGGAGTTCGCCGTCGTACTGCCCGGCTGCAACCTCGACCATGCCGTCGAGGTGATGGACGAGCTGCGCCAGGCGACCCCGGGCGGGCAGACGGTCTCGGTCGGTGTCGCCGCCTGGGCACCCGGCACTGACCCGGCAGATGCGATGAGCAAGGCCGACGCGGCGCTCTACCGGGCCAAGCGGGCCGGGCGCAACCGCGTCATCGCCGCCGACGGAACAGAGCTGGCTCCGCTCCCTGGACCGCTCAAGTACGTGCGCACCGTCGTACAGCCGATCGTCAACGCCGAGGACCTGGAGGTCGTCGGCTACGAGGCGCTGACCAGGTTCGCCCACGACGACGACGTCCAGGCCGTGTTCACGGAGGCGCACGAGTCGGGGTTCGGGGACCTGCTGGAGGTGACCGCGATCCAGCGGGCCCTCGCGGCGCCGGGACGACCGAGCGGGGTCGACCTCTACGTCAACGTCAGCGAACGCGCGATGCGCTCCCGGCGGTTCTGGGACGAGCTGCCCTTCGACCTGCACGGTGTCGTCATCGAGCTGCACGAGAACCGCGACGGCCTCGACGACGAGACCCTCGTGGGCTACCTCGACAGGTTCCGGGCACGAGGGGCGCGGATCGGGCTCGACGACCTCGGCGTCCGTGGCACGGACCTGGCCCGGATCGCGAACCTCTGCCCCGACATCGTCAAGCTCGACCGGAGTCGCGTCGAGGGCTGCGACCAGAGGCCGGCGCAGCTGGCACTGCTCAAGGAGCTGGTCGACTTCTCCCTCGACTTCGGGGTGGCCGTGTGCGTCGAGGGAGTCGAGACCGAGGGCGAGCTGGCCGCGGTACGCGAGACCGGGGCCACCCTCGTGCAGGGCTTCCTCCTCGGCCGCCCGCAGGTCGAGTGGTACGGCGAGGAAGTCGACGTGTTCGAAGACGAAAGCGACGACGTGGAGCTGGACCAGTTGGCCGAGCGTGTGCACTGAGGCCGCCGTGACTCGTCTGCCCCGTCGGCGAGCCACGGGTTTGTCGACGGAACGGCGCGGGGAGATGAGGAAGGCACGAGAGGGCACACACAACGCTCGGGGGACGGAGGCTCGATGACACGCTGGGTCACAGGGGCGCTCTGGCTGCTCGGTGTGCTGGCGACGGTCGGGTACGCCCTGATGCCGACCGCCGCAACGCGCTCCCTCATCCAGATCATCGTCACTGCGGGCGCGCTCGCCCTCACCTGGGCGTTCCTGCTCCGGCAGGAACAGTCGGTGCGCCGAGGGCTCGACACCATCGTCCTCGCGGTCACGGTGCTCGGCGTGAGCGACCTGATCTCGGCGATCGGGACGCACCTGCTGCGCGTGCAGTCCGGCTCGGAGATCGTGTCGTACCTGGCGCTGGGCGGCTACTCCTTGCTGGGCGTCGGGGTCGTGCGGTTCCACCGGAACCGCGTCCGGCGGCGGGCCTCGTCGGGCGGCATCGAGGCGGCGATCTTCGCTCTCGGCGCGTTGACCCCGCTGCTGGTCTTCCTGATCATCCCGGTGCTCGGTCACGCGCAGCTCACCGTGGCCCGCAAGGCCATCACCGTGGTCTGTGGCCTGGTCGGCCTCTTCGCGATCACCGTCGTGGTCAGGGGCCTGCTCAGCGACGTTCGCCGCTCCAAGTCGCTCGTCTTCTTCGGTCTCGCGATGTTCTCGGCGCTGGTGGCGACGTCGTGGTCAGCCCTGAGCACCGTCGAGGGCGAGGACGCACTCCCGATCCAGGTGCTCCTGCTGCTGCCGTTCGTCCTCCTGGCGGCCGGGGTTGCGCATCGGTCTGCCCGTACGGCGGCCGAGGGCTCCGGCCGCGCGCCCGAGGTGCTGCCCCAGCGGTGGGTGTGGTTCATGGGCGTCGGTCAGGCGATGCCGCTGGTCACCCTCGCCATCGTGTGGATGCGCCAGGTGCCGTACCACGCTCCGGTGATCGCCGTGGCCGGGCTCTCGGTGTCGGCATTGGTCCTCGTGCGGATGGCGGGCCTCCTGCAGCGGATCCGGGAGCAGTCCGCCCAGCTGGGTGAGCTGGCGCGGTCGGACGAGCTCACCGGCCTTCACAACCGGCGGTCCTGGAACTACGAGCTGCGCCGAGCCTGTTCCACCGCCGAGGCGCACGGCGACCCCCTGGCGATCGCGCTGATCGACCTCGATCACTTCAAGCGCTACAACGACTCCCACGGACACCAGGGCGGCGACGCACTGCTGCGCGAGGCGGCCCGGGTGTGGAGCGACATGCTGCGGCCCTCGGAGGTGCTGGCGAGGTACGGCGGCGAGGAGTTCGCACTCAGCCTCTCGGGCATGAGCCTGGCCGAGGCGGTCGCCCGCATCGATGAGCTGCGCGCGGCGACACCTGGCGACCAGACCTTCTCGGCGGGGGTAGCCGCCTGGGTGCCGGGGTCCGACCCCGAGATCGCCGTGGCGGCGGCGGATGAGGCGCTGTACCGGGCCAAGCACGCCGGTCGCAACCAGGTGCTGCCCGCGCTCGGAGTCGTCGACGACCGGCCCTCTACTGCGCTGAGTGGTCAACGGGTGGTCCTTCAGCCGATGTTCCGCACGGACGACGGCACCGTGATGGGGTACGAGGTGCTCAGCCGGTTCGCCCACCAAGATGACGTTGCGTCCGTGCTGACGCACGCGCACGAGATGGGCTACGGCGACCAGCTCGAGTGCGCTGCCATCGTCAAGGCGCTCGCTGTGCCGGGGCGCCCCGAGGGCACCGCGCTGTTCGTCAACGTGTCCGACCGTGCGATGCAGTCGGAGCGCTTCTGGGCGGAGCTGCCCGGCAACCTCTCCCGGGTTGTGGTCGAGCTGCAGGAGACGGGCCGCGAGCTCGACGAGGCGACGGTTACCGGCTACCTGGCTCGCTTCCGAGCACGCGGCGCGCGTATCGGCCTGGACGACCTGGGCAGCCGGCCGACGGACCTGAGCCGGATCATCACGCTCGGCCCCGACGTGGTGAAGCTCGACCGGGCACTGGTGCGTGGGTGTGACTCGGCGGCAGGTCGGGCCGAGGTGCTCCGGTTGTTCATTGACTTCGCGAGGACGCACGGCGCCGACGTCTGTGCCATGGGGGTCGAGACTCCCCAGGAGCTGGCTGTGGTGACCGCGGCAGGCGCGAGCCTGGTGCAGGGGTTCTTGCTGGGCCGCCCCGACGCCTTCTGGTTGCTTCCGGGTGCCGAGGCAGCCGACGGCGTCATCGCGGGCGCCTGACGGGCAGTCAGGCTTCGAGCTCGCGCAGCTCTCGTTCGACGTTCGCGCGGGCGGCCTGCTCCCAGCTGCTCCGGCCGAGGTCGGTGTGGAACAGCGACGGCTTGGCCAGCAGCCCGCGCAGGACGGCGGCCCGACCGTGGCGGAACTCGTCGTCCGGGACACGGGCGTACTCCAGGCGCACCCCCGCCACGTAGTCGGCGTACCGGGCGGGGTCGGCGGCGAGGATCGCGAGGTCCGCGTCGCACAGCACCTGGCCGTTGAGGTCGCGGTCGTCAGGACGGTGGGACGCCGTCAGCAGCACGAGCCGGCTCACTTCGTCGACGTCGGCCGAGAGGAGGCCGGCCGCCTCGAGTCTCGCTCGCGCCAGCGCGGCGGAGCGCTCCTCGTCGGAGCCGGTGCCCTCGTAGACGGCGTCGTGGAACCAGGCGGCGAGCACGACGAGGTGGAGGTCGGCTGCCTCGGCCGCCAGCAGTTCCAGGTGGTCGAGCACCTCGGTCAGGTGCCGCTGGTCGTGGTACCCGCGGTTCGCCCCGGCGTACGCGGCCAGCAGCTCGTCGCAGAGGGCGGGCTGGTGCGGCAGTGGCCACCGGGCTCGTAGATCCACCTGAGGACCGTACCCGCGCCGGTTGCCGGAGTCCGGTTTCCTTGTGGTTCTCCCGACACGCCCCAATCGCGCGTGAGACTCTCGGGACATGCTCTTGAGGGGGTCCGACGCTGCGCCTACGCCGGGTGAGGGCGATCCGACCCGTCGCGAGCCGTCAGGCTTGCGACGCAGGGTGCGCGCCGGCGTGTCCGCGCTGCTGCTCGCCGTGTTCGTGATCACGGCCGCGGGGTCGAGCCTGTACTTCTCCCGCGAGCAGGACCGAGCCGCCGAGGTCTCGCTGGTGCTCTACGAGATCCAGGTGGAGCTCGGGGTCCAGAACAGTGTCGAAGGGCGTGCCGGAAGCGGACTGGTGCACCCGGATGTCTCCCGTGCCTCCGTAGAACGCTCGGTGCGGTCGGTGGACGATCTGCTGACGCGCGTGGCCGATCTCGGCGGCGACCCGATCGACGTCGCCGAGCTGCGGGTCGAGCAGCGCCGGTACCGCGACCTGGTGCTCAGCGAGATCGGGCTGATCGAACGCGGGGAGCTCGAGCTCGCCGCCCAGCTCGCCGATGACCAGGTCGACCCCGCCTTCGACGCCGTCGAGGGCCACGTCACCCGCGTGGCCGATGAACAGGATCGTCACGCTGCCGACGCACGACGCCGCAGTGACCTCGGCATGGTGCTCTCGATCGCAGTCGCGCTCATCGGTAACAGCGTGCTCCAGCGGCGGCTTCGCGTGGAGGAGGTACGCCGCGAGCAGGCCCGCGCCACCGAGGCGAGGTACCGCTCCCTCGTCGACCGCAGTGCCGACCTCGTGGTCGTGAGCGACACGCTGGGGCGCCTCGACTACCTGAGCCCGGCGGCAGAGCGGATCCTCGGGGTCCCGGAGGAGAGCGGCTCTGCTCCCCGGAGACTCCATGACGGGATCCACGAGGAGGACCACGAGATCGTGGACAGCCTGCTCCGAGCACCTGACGAGGGTGTCCGCGACGTCCGTCTCAACGGTGCCGACGGCCAGGTCAGGAACTTCCAGGTGCAGGCCCGCGACCTGACTGAGGACCGCTCGGTCGGCGGCGTCGTACTGACGTTCCACGACGTCACGGACCAGCGAGAGCTGGAGGCCGAGCTCACCATGCGCGCCCTGCACGACCCGCTCACCGGACTGCCGAACCGCAGCCTGTTCACGCGCGAGATCCAACGCGGTCTGGGTTCCATGCGGCGTGGCGACGATGGGCTGGCGGTTCTGCTGATCGACCTCGACAGGTTCAAGGAGATCAACGACACCCTCGGGCATCACGTCGGGGACGAGGTGCTCTCCCAGATCGGGCCGCGGCTGCGGCATGTGCTGCGCTCGCACGACACGCTCGCCCGGCTCGGCGGCGACGAGTTCGCCGTACTGCTTCCGGGTGTGAAGACCGAGGCTGCCGGCGAGCTGGTGGCTCGGAAGATCCTGGCATCGCTCGACGAGCCGTTTCTGATCCACGACATCGACCTGCACGTGGAGGCCAGCATCGGAGTCGTGGTCGCCGGAGAGCACGGCACCGACGAGGCGACGTTGATGCAACGGGCCGATGTGGCGATGTACGTCGCGAAGCGCAAGGGGACGGGGTCGTGTGTGTACGCGCCCGAGATCGACACGAACAGCCGCGAGCGGCTCTCCGTGCTGAGCGAGCTGCGCGAGGCTCTGGCCGCCGGGCAGCTGGTGATGCACTACCAGCCGCTGATCACCCTCGCGACCGGCGAGGTGCAGGCTGTGGAGGCGCTGATCCGCTGGAACCACCCCGAGCGCGGGCTCGTCCTCCCGGGTGACTTCGTGCCCGCAGCCGAACAGACCGGCCTCGTCGTGCCGATGACCCGTCACGTGATCGACCAGTGCCTGGCGCAGGCCGCCCGGTGGCATCGCTCGGGTCGACCACTTCAGGTATCGGCCAATGTCTCGGCCCGCAACATCGCCGACAGTCGACTCGTCGACGACGTGGCCGAGCTGCTGCTGGAGCACGGCGTACCACCGGAGCTGCTGCGGCTCGAGATCACCGAGTCCGCGATCGTCGCCGACACGGAGCGTTCGGCCGACGTGCTCACGGCGATCCGCCAGCTGGGCGTGACGCTGGCCGTCGACGACTTCGGGGCCGGGCACACCAGCTTCGCTCAGTTGCAGTCGCTGCCGGTCTCGGAGCTGAAGATCGACCGCAGCTACGTATCGCTGATGAACGCGCAGTCGAGCAGCGACGCCATCGTGCGCAGCCTCGTGGACCTGGGGCGCAACCTCGGTCTGGAAGTGACCGCCGAGGGCGTGGAGTCTCTCGAGGTGATCGACGACCTGGCCGCCGCGGGCTGCGAGCGGGCACAGGGCTACCACTTCACCCCGGCGCTCCCCGCCGTCGCTCTCGACGCCTGGCTCGAGGCCTGGGACCCGGACTCGTTCCTCGCCCGGGTGCGGTCCAGAGACCCGCTCGGTCAGGCCTGAGCGGTCCGCACGCGCCCCTAACCTGGACGGCCCTCGGTCGTTGGCCAGTGCATGTGCGACGAGCATGGGCAGAGCCTGGAGCAGCGGCACCCCGAACCTCCCGCTGGCTTGCGGCAGGCGCTCTCCCGCCGAGGACTACTGGCGGCCGCGGGGAGCGGGCTGCTGCTGGCAGCCGGGCCGGGCTTGCGGCTCCCCGGCGCTGCTGCCGACTCAGCCGGTCCACGACCTGGTGCTGCTCGAGCGTCGCGATTGATCCGCGGAACCCAGCTCGTCCACGCTGACCTGCACAACCACTCCCTGCTCTCCGATGGGGCGGGCGACCCGGCCGAGGCGTACGCGTCGATGCGTGCCGCCGGGCTCGACGTCGCTGCACTCACCGATCACGCGACGCTCTCCGACAACGTGCTCGGCGACGTCGTTCGTGGCTTGCTGCCGCCGGAGTACACGCAGCTCGGCGGGCTGACCCCCGAGGGGTGGGCGCGGACGGCCCGTCTCGCGGACGCCGCCGACGAGCCCGGCGCCTTCACCGCCCTGCGCGGTTTCGAGTGGTCCGAGCCGCTGCTCGGCCACGTGAACGTCTGGTTCAGCGAGCAGTACACCGACGTCCTGCAGGCGATGACGATGCAGCCTCTCTACGAGTGGCTGGTGCGCGACCCTGGTTTCGCGGGCGCCCTCGACGGCGGCGCCGACGGGTTGGCCGGGTTCAACCACCCGGGGCGCGAGAGCGGCCGCTTCGAGGAGTTCCGGTTCGACGCGCGGCTGCGGGAGCGACTGGTCAGCCTGGAGATCTTCAACCGGCGAGACGACTTCCTGTTCGAGGGGTACGCCGACGGCCGGCCTTCGCCGCTGTGCACCTGCCTCAACAACGGCTGGCGCACCGGCCTCACCGGAGTCACCGACGAGCACGGCGTCGACTGGGGCTTCCCGGAGGGCAAGGGCCGGACCGGGCTCTGGCTCACCGAGCACAGCCGTGCCGGCGTCCGACGAGCGCTGCTCGGCCGACGGTTCTTCGCGACCCGGACCTCGGGGCTCCGGCTCGACGCCGTGGCCGCGGGTGGTGGGGTCCGCGTGCCGATGGGCGGCAGCATCCCGACTGCTGCCGGGCTCGTCCGGTTCACGGTCGACCTCGCGCGCGACGCCGAGTGGCTGGGGCGCAGGCTGGACGTCCAGGTGCTCCGCCCGGGCAGCTCGGTGCCCGAGGTGGTCGACGTCGTGCCGTTCACGGTCGGCGACCCGGTGTCCTTCGCCGTACCGCTTGATCACTCCGATGGCGACTGGGTGGTGCTCCGGGTCAGCGACCCGACGCAGCCCAACGGGACGCCGGGGCCGGCCGGACACCCGTGCAACGACCTGGCGATCGCCTACACCAGCCCGTGGTGGCTCGACCCGGCCTGAGCCACGTGCGTCGCGGTCAGGCGGCCTCGACGTCGTCCGCGTCGACGATCCGGTACGCGTAGCCCTGCTCGGCCAGGAAGCGCTGCCGGTGCTGGGCGAAGTCGGCGTCGACGGTGTCGCGCGAGACGATCGCGTAGAACCGGGCCGAGCGACCGTCGGTCTTGGGCCGGAGCAGCCGCCCGAGGCGCTGCGCCTCCTCCTGCCGCGAGCCGAACGACCCCGACACCTGGATCGCGACTGCCGCCGAGGGCAGGTCGACGGAGAAGTTCGCCACCTTGGAGACGACCAGCAGGTCGATCTCGCCGTGGCGGAACGCGTTGAACAGCCGCTCGCGCTCCTTCACCGGCGTCTCGCCCTTGATGACGGGGGCATCGAGCCGCTCCCCGATCTCGTCGAGCTGGTCGATGTACTGGCCGATCACCAGGGTCGGCTCACCCTTGTGCTTGGCGACGAGCTTCTCGACGAGCTTGGTCTTCGCGCCGGTGCAGGAGGCAAGCCGGTAACGCTCCTCGGGCTCCGCGGTGGCGTAGACGAACCGCTCGCTCTCGGGCAGGGTCACGCGCACCTCGATGCAGTCGGCCGGCGCGATGTAGCCCTGGGCCTCGATGTCCTTCCAGGGCGCGTCGTACCGCTTCGGCCCGATCAGGCTGAACACGTCGCCCTCGCGACCGTCCTCGCGGATCAGCGTCGCGGTGAGCCCGATCCGCCGCCGGGCCTGCAGGTCGGCCGTCATCCGGAAGATCGGTGCCGGCAGCAGGTGGACCTCGTCGTACACGATCAGGCCCCAGTCCTTGGCGTCGAACAGCTCCAGGTGGGCGTAGACGCCCTTCCGGCGCGTGGTCATCACCTGGTACGTGGCGATCGTGACCGGGCGGATCTCCTTGCGGGTGCCGGAGTACTCGCCGATCTCGTCCTCGGTGAGGGAGGTCCTGCGGATCAGCTCCTCCTTCCACTGCCGGGCGGAGACCGTGTTGGTCACGAGGATCAGGGTGGTGGCACCGGCCGGCCGCCATCGCGGCTGCGCCGACGATCGTCTTGCCCGCGCCACAGGGCAGCACCACGACGCCGGAGCCGCCGTGCCAGAACGACTCGGCTGCCTCGCGCTGGTACTCGCGCAGCGTCCAGCCGTCCTCCGCGAGGGCGATCGGGTGCGCCTCGCCGTCCACGTAGCCGGCGAAGTCCTCGGCCGGCCAGCCGATCTTCAGCAGCGCCTGCTTCAGGTTGCCTCGCTCGGAGGCGTGGACGACGACCGTCGCGTCGTCGAGGCGCTCACCGATCATCGGCTTGATCTTCTTGGCGCGCAGCACCTCTTCGAGCACGGGGCGGTCGGTGCTGGTGAGCACCAGGCCGTGGGTGGGGTGCTTGTCGAGCCGCAGCCGGCCGTAGCGGGCCATCGTCTCGGCGATGTCGACCAGCAGGGCGTGCGGGACGGCGTACCGGCTGAAGCTGAGCAGGGTGTCGACGACCTGCTCGGCGTCGTGCCCCGCAGCCCGGGCGTTCCAGAGGCCCAGCGGGGTCAGCCGATAGGTGTGGACGTGCTCGGGAGAGCGCTCGAGCTCCGCGAACGGCGCGATCGCCTTGCGGCAGTCCTGCGCGCGCTCGTGCTCGATCTCCAGGAGCAGGGTCTTGTCGGACTGGACGATCAGCGGACCGTCGTTCACGAGGCGCTCACTGGGCAGCAGCCTTCTGGCGGGCCCGGTACGCCGCCACGTTGGCGCGCGAGGAGCAGCGGTCCGAGCAGTACCGCCGCGACTGGTTGGGGGAGGTGTCGACGAAGACGTCGGTGCAAGGGCTGGCGTCGCAGACGCCCAGACGGGTCGCACCGAGGTCGCAGACCAGGGTCGAGAGACCCATCAGTGACTCGGCGATCAGCAGCTCGGCGACCGAGGACTGCCGGTCGGCGACGTGCATGTGCCAGTCCGGCTCCTGGCCGTCCTTGGCGCCGTGGCCGGCGATGTACGGCGTGACCGGGTGCTTGGACAGCAGTTCGTTCAGCTGCTCGACGACCCGGCTGCCGTCGCCGCCCTTCGAGGCCTCGAACACCGGGCGCAGCTCGCGCTGGAATCGGCGGAGCGCGAGCGCGTCGCGGTCGGTGACCTGGGCATGCAGCCAGTCGCGCTGGTCGAGGAAGGCGATCACAGCCTCCACGTCGGCCAGGTCGGCGTTGACGAGCCCCGCGGAGCGCTCGGCGTAACGAACAAAGTCCATTAGTGAAGGTTACCAACCGGCCGAAGTGGCGCGCGTTCCGCAGGGTGTCGCGGGCCAGGCGCCCAGCTCGGAGCGGTGTGCGCGCGCTCAAGATCGGTGCTCGCCGGGCCGATAACTGAGGTCGAGGGAGTACGAGGGGGAGTCATGTGGGGGAGTTGGCGGTCTGTTGCTGCCCTAGTGGGCATCGGACTGGCGTACGTCGTGGTCGCGGCCACTGACGCCGGCCCCGCGTGGTTGCTGCCGTGGGTCGTCACCCCGCTGGCGCTGGCCGTCCCCGGGCTCGTCTTGTACCTCCAGGGCCGTTCCCGCCCCGCGGACCTCCGGTGGCTCAGCCCGCTGGCCGCCGCTGCCTGGTTGATGGCGCTGAGCCTGCTGGCGCGAACGGGCGGCGACCTCCTCGACGACGCCTTGCTCTCGCACACAGCAGGCGTGCTGTCGCTGGCCGCGGCTGCCGCACTCATCCTCGGGCTGGTCCGCAGCCTGCGCGTGCGGCTCGGCGGGATCAGGGCCAACGTGCTGCTGGACGGGTTGGCCGGAGCCCTCGCCGGGGCAGCGGCCGCAGCCCTGCTGCTTGCCCCCGTGGCGTCTCGGGTGTGGGACGGGTCCTGGGCTTCGGCCCTGCTCCTGGGGCGCCCCCTGCTGGACGCCGTCCTGGCCGCAGCAGCCCTAGGCGCGCTCGGCCTGCTCGGCGCCTCCCACGGACACTGGCGCCATTTCGGGCCCTGGACTCTGGCGGCGGTCCTGCTGGGCGTCGCCGACACCGTGCTCGCCACGCGCATGGCGGCGGGCACGTACGTGCCGGGCACCTGGGTGGACGCGCTCCTCGTACTCGCCGTGGTGCTCTTCGCCGGTGGTGCGTTGTGCGAGGCGCCCAAGGTGGAGGACGAGACGCCCGGCCCCTGGTCGCTGCTGGTGTCGGCCACTGCCGCGGTCGTGGCCGTGGCCGCGCTGACCCTGGCGCCCGACTGGCAGGCAAACCCGCTGCCCACGCTGCTGGCCTTGGCCACGCTGGTGGCGGGTGCGGCCCGGTTCGTCCTGGTCTTCCTGCAGCTGCGGGAGCTGGCCGCTATCCGCGAGCAGGCGATGACCGACGAGCTCACCAGGATCGCGAACCGCCGTGCCCTGTACGAGCACCTGGACGAGCTCCTGGAGACGCGGGCCGAAGGGGAGCGTGAGCGGCCGGCCTTTGCGGTCGCTCTCATCGACCTGAACCACTTCAAGGAGGTCAACGACACGCTCGGCCACGCCATGGGCGACGCGGTCCTCAAGGGGGTCACGGCCCGGTTCCAGACCGCCCTCGCGGAGCTCGAGACGCCGCACCTGTTCGCGCGCCTGGGTGGTGACGAGTTCGCGATCGTCCTGCACGAGGTGACCGACCGCGATACTGCCCTCATCGTCGGCGACGCGTTGGAGCAGAGTCTCCAGGACCCGCTCGACCTGTCCGGCGTCGAGCTGCACGCACGGGCCAGCATCGGCCTGGCCCTCGTACCCGACCACGGGGAGACGCGCAGCGAGATCCTCTTCGCCGCCGACGCCGCGATGTACTCGGCGAAGACCGCCGGAGTCTCGGTGCGGTTCCACACCCCGAAGGGGCCGGAGAAGGCGAAGCAGTTCGGCGTCGCGGAGGCGCTCTACCGCGCACTCGAGAACAACGAGATCGTGGTCGAGTACCAGCCGATCATGACCCTGACGGGTGAGCTGGTCGGCGCGGAGGCGCTTGCCCGGTGGGATCACCCGGGCGGCGAGCGGCTGGGCCCTGAGGACTTCCTCGAGGCGGCGCAGCGGCACCGGATGACCGGAGCGATCGCCGAACGCGTGCTCACCCTGGCCCTTGCCGACCGCGCGCACTGGAGAGCCGACGGCTACGAGATCGGCGTGACCGTCAATGTGTCGGCTGCCGACTTGCGCGACGACACCGTGGTCACGACCATCGCCAACGCGCTGCTGGCCAGCCGCGTCCCGCCCGAAGCGCTGACGATCGACGTCAACGAAGTCGGCCTGATGGCCGACCTCGAGCGGCTCGGACCGATCATCAACGCCCTGCGCGACCTCGGGGTCCGGCTCGCACTCGACGACTTCGGCTCGGGAGGTATCAGCCTTCGGGCGCTCCGGGAGCTCCCGTTCGACGACCTCAAGCTGTACGGCGAGTTCAGCCACGACATCGCGACGAAAGCACGTGACGCCGACCTCGTCCGCGCTCAGGTCCAGCTGGCCCACGCCCTGGGACGACGGTTCGTCGCCGAGGGCGTCGAGAGCTCCGCCGTCCTGAACCAGCTGCGCGAGCTGGGGTGCGACCTGGCCCAGGGTTGGTTCGTCGGGAAGCCGGTCAGCTCCGCCGACTTCGAGGCGCGCTACGTGCGCGCGTCCAGGCGCTCGAGCACGCCGGCAACCGGCGGCGACATCAGGACGGCACGGTCGTGACGCCGGAGATCCGGTGTACGGCGAAGGAGCGGACCTCTTCGCTGCGGTGGTCGTAGGCGGTCAGCCAGCCGCCCTCGACCTTCACCGGGTCGACGATCCGCTCCACGGTGGACCCGTGGTTGTCGACGTACCCGATCCACACGGTCTGCTCGGCCTCCAGGGCCTCGCGTAGCACGGCCAGCGTCGACGTGGGGGTGGCCCGCGGCAGTCGCGCGCTCGAGGCGTCGGCGGGTCGGTTGTCCCGGGCCCGGTCGCCGGAGCGAATGGCCGTGACGGTTGCCGAGACGCGCGCGGACATCCGCGCGGCGGCCTTGGCGTCGAGCCGGGACGGCGCCAACAGCTCGCTGGGCGTCGGGCGGAGTCGCGGTGTGCGGGCCCGGAGAACATCGCGCCGCGCGAGCCGAACCGTCCCGTCGGGCGACTCGACCACCGGGGCGGAGCCGAGGTCACGCAGCCGCGGCAGCAGGACGTCCAGGGGGACGTCGCTCACCACGACGGTCGGGGCGATCCGGCGCAGTCGCAGGCTCGCCGCCTTGGGGTTGTGCACCAGCTCGGTGAGCGCAGACTCGTCGTCGCTGCGCAGGAACGACTCGGCGGCACCGACGCGAATCGTTCCGAACTTCCGAGACACGTCGTCGACGAGGTAGACCAGCGGCTGCGGGACGGGCGTCCGCGACGACGTGGCCAGGAACTCGTGCACCTCGCCGACGGACCACCCGGAGTCGAACGCGCGGCGCACCGACTTCTCGGTGAACCGGTACACGGTGGCGCCGCCGCGGGACTCGATGTCGGCCATCGATGCGAGGTTGTGGGCGAGCTCGTGGTCGAGCGGGCCGGGGGCCACTGCGGTGAGGTCGGCCTGCAGGAGCATGTGGTCGACGGGCTCGGGCAGCAGCGGCTCCAACGCTGCCGGAGCGCTGTGCACCGGGTCGTCGGCTTCGAGCAGTGCACGTCCGTGCGTCGCGAGCCCCCCCAGCGCGACCACACCGAGCAGCGCGGCCTCCTCCAGCGCCCACGCCGTCGCCTGCGCGCGAGCCGCCGGGCGTCGCGGGCGCAGCCACTGCAGCCGCGCGACCAGGGACGGCACGCCCGTCCCCGCGGCGAGCACCTCGCCGTCGGGGAGCCCCGCCACCTCGTTCAGGGCCGAACGTCGGGTGTCCACCAGCCACGACCGCTCGAGGTCCGGCACCAGGACGTTCACCGGCTTGCCGTTGAGGCGGCTCCCGACCAGGCCGACCAGCCGTGGACTGTCCAGCCAGGTCAGGGCCAGGCGAGCCCAACGGTCCGCGACGGTGCCCGCGTTCCAGACGTCGAACGCGTCGGTGGGCAACCAGGCCGCGTCGCTGTCGTCGGTGGCACCGACGGCGATCAGGCCGGCCGCCGCGGCCAGCTCGATGTGCAGGGCGGCGACCCGCTCCTCCACGTGGAGGAGCTCGGCGGCGGAGCGCAGCTCGCGCACACCGAGCCCGCCCGTACGGAGTGCGGTGGGCGGCGCCGTACTCCAGTGCTCGAGGAGCAGCTCGACGTGGCGGACCAGCTCGAAGGCCGCGCCGGCGGCCGCACGGTCGACGAGGGCTGAATCCCGGTTGGCGGTCGCGAGGGCAGGTACGTCGTCAGCAGGCTCGCGTGTCGTGTGTCCCCCGCGCAGGTGGATCCCGACCTCGCGGGGTACGGCGACGTGGCGACGGTCGCGCGCCATCAGCAGCCCCCGGGCGAGCAGCTGGTCGACCGGACCCGCCTGGTCGCCCCTGGCCACGGGACGGTCGCTGGACTCGACACTGCCGTCCTTGCCCTCGCGTTCCAGGTGGTCGAGGATCGCAAGGGCCTTCTCGTCGACCTCACCCAGGAGCGCTGCGACCAGACGTTGATCGGTGAGATGTGCGGCCACCGCCGCGATGTCGGTCTGCCGGTCGCCGCTGGAGGTGGACCCGAGGTCGCGGACCAGGTGAGCCACCCGGCTGGGGCCGTACCCGGCCAGCAGCGTCTCCGCCGAGGGCCCGAGCCCGCTCACGTTGCCGAGCAGCTCGCCGACCGCGCTCAGGGCGCGAAGGGTGTCGTCCGTCCCCCAGACCAGCGCCAGCGCCCGCAGCCGGTCGAGGGCGGCGTCCACCGCGGTCCCCGCCGCGTTGACGCGCGCGCGCACCAGCGACACGGAGTCGCCACCGCCGGCCGCCACGACCTCCTCGAGCACGGTCAGCTCGAGGGTGCTCAGCTGATCGACGGCCCGGTGCACCGAAGCCCGGGTGCCGGCCCGGGACGCGAGCTGGGCGGTGTCCTGAGGGGCCGGGGTCGCGAGGTCCGGACGCTCGCTGAGGAGGTGCACGAGCTGCTCGTCCGACCAGCTGCGGAGCTGGTCGGCGAGGGTGCGGGGCGCGTCTGCGGACATCCGCTCCACGCTACAGCCCGGGCGGCTGATGCGCGGAGTGTCAGGATGGAGCGCATGGCAGTGATCGAGGCACGTGGTCTTGGGAAGGTGTACGCCGGCAAGGCGGCCGTCAGCGACCTCAGCTTCGACGTCCACCCCGGCAGCGTCACCGGGTTCCTCGGTCCCAACGGCGCCGGCAAGTCCACGACGATGCGGCTGATGCTCGGTCTCGACCGCGGCGCGGGCACCACGACGTTCGACGGCCTTCCGTTCGAGGCCCTGGATCGCCCGATGCTGCACGTGGGTGCGCTGCTCGAGGCGAAGCCGTTCCACCCCACACGCAAGGCCCGCAGCCACCTGCGCATGCTGGCCGTCGCGAACGGGCTCCCGGTACGCCGGGTGGACGAGGTGCTCGAACAGCTCGGCCTCAGCGCGGTGGCCCGCAAGCAGCCGCGGACGTTCTCCATGGGCATGGGGCAGCGGCTGGGCCTGGCCGCCGCGCTCCTCGGTGACCCGCACACGCTGATCCTCGACGAGCCGGCGAACGGCCTGGACCCGCAGGGGATCCAGTGGATCCGGGAGCTGCTCAAGGGTTTCGCGGCGACCGGCCGCTCCGTCTTCGTCTCCAGCCACCTGCTGTCGGAGATGGCGCTGATGGCGGACCAGCTCGTCGTGATCGGCCGAGGTCGACTGATCGCCAGCGGCCCGGTGGGGGACTTCGTCCAGACGTCGAGGCACAACGCCGTACTCGTACGCACGCCTCAGGCGGCCGACCTCGCGGCCGCGTTGCAGGAGCAGGGAGCGGAGGTGGAGCCGCTCGAGCCGGGGCTGCTGTCGGTGTCGGGCCTGTCCGCGGAGTCGATCGGCGACGTGGCCTTCGAGCGGTCGATCCGCCTGCACGAGCTGGCCCCGCGCGCAGCCACCCTGGAGGAGGCGTTCCTCGAGGCCACCGGCGGTGCGCAGGAGTTCGAGGCGCACCGGATCGCCGGCGCCGTCGCGGCCGGGTCGTCGGAGAGCGAGGCCCAGCCGTGAGGGATGCGTTGCGCTACGAGTGGGTCCGGATCACCACGGTCCGGTCGACGTACTGGCTGACTGCGCTCGCTCTCGCGTTCTCGGGCCTGGTGGCAGTCGCGGTCGGGTGGGCGATGAGCGACGCGATCGGAACGTCGGACGGCCCGAGCCTGGCCGACCTGACCGAGGTGGGCCCCTGGGTCGGAACCCAGTTCGCTCGGGCTGGCGCCCCCCACTTCGTCGCCTACCTGCTGGCGATGATCGGCATCCTGTCGTGGGGACACGAGTACCGGCACGGGATGGTCCGCGCCACGCTCACGTCGCTGACGTCACGCAGCGCCGTGTGGGTGGCCAAGTACGTCGTGGCGCTGGTCTGGGTCATGGTCACCGTGACGGCCGCGTTCCTGCTGGCCCTGTTCGTGGCCTGGTTGTTCCTGAACGACAAGAACGTCGACCTGGTGAACGACCGCACGCTCGGGGCGCTGGGAAGGGCCGTGATCTCCACCGGGTTGCTCGCCTGCACCGCGATGGCGTTCACCGGCCTCGTGCGCAACCAGACCGCGGCGCTGGTGCTGCTTTTCCTGTGGCCGTTGGCGATCGAGAACGTGATCACGCTGATCTTCTTCCTGGTGCCGGGGCTGCGCGACCACGCCGACCTGACCCGGTTCCTGCCCTTCGCGGCAGGCGGGCGCATCAACAGCGACGGCCTCTACACGCCCGGGGAGAGCCTGTTCGGCGACCCGATGACCTGGACCGGCGGGCTCGTCATCTTCGGCGCCCTCACCATGCTGCTGATGACAGCCAGCCTGGCTCTGTTCCGCTCCCGCGACGCCTGAGACCGTCTTGTTCACGCGTAGAGCGCGTGCGGGTGGCGGCCTGGGAGGTAACCGTCACCCGCACGCGGAATGAGGGGTGGCGGAAACCCGCCACGATCCAAACGTCGAGGTCCGTGGAGGTCACGGCCGGCCCAACGCGCGGTAGGTCCAGCCGGCCTCGCGCCACGCGACCGGGTCGAGGCAGTTGCGCCCGTCGACGATCGCGGGCGTTTCGACAACCTCGGCCAGCGAGTGCGGGTCGATCTCGCGATGCTGCTGCCACTCGGTGAGGAGCAGCACCAGGTGGGCGCCGTTGCACGCCTCGGCGATCGACTCGGCGTACGTGAGCGTCGGCCACGCACGCCGCGCATTGTCCATCGCCCGAGGGTCGTAGACGCGCACGTGCGCTCCGAAGAGGTGCAGGCGGCCGGCGACGTTCAGGGCCGGGGAGTCGCGGATGTCATCGGAGTCCGGCTTGAACGCCGCGCCCAGGACGGCGATCCGCGCACCCGGCCAGGGGCGGTCGAGGAGCTCCTGTGCCATGTCGACGACGCGGGCCCGTCGACGCTGGTTGATCGCGTCCACCTCACGCAGGAACGTCAGGGCATCACCAGCGCCGAGCTCCCCGGCGCGCGCCATGAAACCGCGGATGTCCTTCGGTAGGCAGCCGCCGCCGAACCCCAGCCCGGCGTTGAGGAACTGGCGTCCGATCCGGGGGTCGTGCCCGATCGCGTCGGCCAGGACGGTGACGTCGGCGCCGGTGGTCTCGCACAGCTCGGCCATCGCGTTGACGAAGGAGATCTTCGTGGCGAGGAAGGCGTTGGCCGCCGACTTCGCCAGCTCGGCGGTGGCGAGGTCGCCGACCACGATCGGCGTGCCGCGGTCGATGATCTCGGCGTAGATCTCGCGGAGGATTCGTTCGGGTCCTGCTGACTCGGTCGGTGTGCTGAAGCCGAAGACCAGGCGACCAGGGTTGAGGGTGTCCTCCAGGGCGAACCCCTCACGCAGGAACTCGGGGTTCCAGGCCAGCTCCGCCTGAGCGCCGACCGGAGCGAGCTCGGCGAGGGTGCTGCGCAGCCGGGTCGCCGTGCCGACCGGGACGGTGGACTTCCCGACCACCAGGCACGGCCGGTGCAGCAACGGCGCCAGGGTCGCGACCGCGCTGTCGATGTACGACACGTCGGCCGCCAGCTCGCCATCTCGCTGCGGAGTGGAGACACACAGGAAGTGCACGTCGCCGAACTCGGCGGCGGCCTCGAACGAGGTGGTGAACGACAGCCGCCCGGACTCGACGTGCTTGCGAACCATCGGCTCCAGCCCCGGCTCGAAGAACGGCATCCGGGCTTCGTTGAGCGCCTCGACCTTGGCGCTGTCGACATCCAGTCCGAGGACGTCGAAGCCCAGTTCTGCAAGGCCGGCCGCGTGCGTCGTACCGAGGTAACCGCACCCCACGACCGTGATTCGTAGCGCCATCGTTCGCCCCTCTCCTCTTTCCCCCAGGGGCCTCAACCTTCACAGGGCTGCTTGCGCTCCGCCCCCGTCGTCTGCCGCAGGTTGGCTACGCCGATCGGACGATGAAGCAGCCGCCCGGTCCGCGGTGTGCTGTCTGACGTTGTGGACTGGAGAGGAGAAGGGCATGCGCCTTCTGACGGTGGCGGCTCACCCTGACGACGAGACCTTGGGGGCCGGGGGCACGATGGCGTGGCACGCTGCCCGGGGCGACACGGTGTGGGCCGTCGTGCTGGCAGATGGTGCGAGCTCCCGGCACGGACGCGTTTCACAGCAGGCTGACTGCGCCCGGCGCGCTGCCGACGTCCTCGGAATCGACCGGCTCATTCTCGTCGGACTTCCCGACCAGCGGCTCGACACGTTGAGCCTGCTCGACGTGATCACGCCGATCGAGGAGGTCATCGACGAGCTGCAGCCCGACGTGGTGCTGACCCACTTCCCGGGTGACGTCAACGAGGACCACCGGCTGGTGAGCAGGGCCACCATGGTGGCCACCCGGCCGGTGCCGGGAACTCCGGTCGGCCGGGTCTGCGCGTTCGAGATCCCGTCGTCCACGGACTGGGCGCCGCCCATTGCCGGCAGCATCTTCGCGCCCAACCTCTTCGTCGACATCAGCGAGACGTTGGAGGCGAAGCTGACCGCGATGAAGTGCTACGCCGACACGTTCGTCAGCGAGCTCCGTCCGTACCCGCACCCCCGGTCGTTGGAGGCGCTGACCGCCTACGCGCATCGCCACGGGCCGGCGTCGGGACTGGTGGCGGCCGAGCCGTTCATGCTGCTCCGCGAGTCGGCGACGGCCGGCATGGCGGGGTTGGCACACCGAGGTGCGGTCTGATGGCCGGCCGGATCTTCGACCTTGCTGTCGCCGCCATCGCGTTGCTGTTCATCGCGCCGGTGCTGGCGGTGGTGGCGATCGCCGTACGACTGAGCTCGCCGGGCCCCGTGTTCTACCGCCAGGTGCGGGTGGGGCAGGACGGTCGGCTCTTCAAGATCTACAAGTTCCGCACCATGGTCGTCGGGGCGGACCGACTGACGGCAAACGTGTCACCTACGGGTGACCCGCGAGTGACTCGCGTGGGCCGGGTGCTGCGTGCCTGGTACCTCGACGAGCTGCCGCAGCTGCTCAACGTCGTCAAGGGCGACATGAGCCTGGTCGGTCCGCGCCCGGAGACCCCCGAGTACGTCGCGCTCTACTCCGACGAGGAGCGCGAGGTGCTCAAGGTCCGGCCCGGGATCGCCGGCCCGTCGACGTTGAAGTTCATGGACGAGGCGGAGCTGCTGGCCGGCTTCGACGACCCGGCCGGTCACTACGAGGACGTCCTGCTGCACCAACGCGTGCGCGCCGACCTCACGTACCTCGCCAGGCGTTCGCTGCGATACGACATCGCGCTGCTGTTCCGCCAGGTCGCCGCCGTCCTGCGGCATTGACATGCACGACCTCAGAAAACACAGCGGCGCGCGCGGGGTGCGTCGTACGAGAAATGGGAGATGCCATGTGGGTCACCAGGAGTAGAAGGGCAGCTGCCACGTCGCTCGCGACGGCGGCCGCTGTGCTGGGCAGCGCGGGGTGGGCAGTGCCGGCCACGGCAGCTGCCTCAACGCAAGGTGGGTCCTCCGACCCGCCCTCGGAGGGGCGGGCGGCCTGGGCGGTCCGGACGATCGGCACGAGTGAGTACGGCTTGTCGAGCCCGACCGGAGTCTCCTGGGACCCCAAGAAGAAGGCACTGATCATCGCGGCCGACCACCCGAAGGAGGGCACGAGGCTGGTCCGGGTGACTCCCGGTCAGGAGAAGGTTCGGAGCTCGTTCTCGCGGCCGGACGTGG
This sequence comes from uncultured Actinomycetota bacterium, assembly GCA_963768905.1. Taxonomy (GTDB): domain Bacteria; phylum Actinomycetota; class Actinomycetes; order Propionibacteriales; family Nocardioidaceae; genus Nocardioides_B. The sequence goes on from CAVYJQ010000005.1 coordinate 1,628,928, forward strand.
AGGACGGCGACGAGGTCGCCTTCGATCCTCGAAGCGGCCGGATCCCTGAGGAGGCGCCCAGCGCGCGAGTGCGATCGCTCGACGCTCCAGACACGGCCGGCAGCGTGTACACGCCTGACGGCACCTTGCACGTCCTCGACGCGGAGGCCCAGACGATCGTGAACGTCGCCCCGAACGGTGACGTGTCGCGCACCTCGCTGACGGGCGTCGACGACACCACCTTGCGTGGTCTGGCCTACCAGCCGAACTCGAGGCTGCTGTACGTCGCGGACACGCAGGGCGAGCAGCTGCTGGGCGTCGACGGCTCGGGAGAGGTCGTCCGCACGCACGACCTCTCAGCCGTCGGCATCAGCGACCTGCAGGCGATGACGTTCGCCCCGAGCGCCGACCTGACCGACCCCAAGGCCGAGCAGAGCCTGTACGTCGTGGACGCCGGGAATGCTCAGACCCTGGGCAGCATCACCGAGGTCAGCATGACCGCACAGGTCGCCGCACCCACGGCCACCGTCTCGCCGACCATGACGATGCGCGACACGTCGACGTGGGCGCCGCCGAGCCCGGACCCGTCAGGCATCACCTACATGCCCGGTGCGGACCGGCTGTTGGTGAGCGACGGTGAGGTCGACGAGATGCCCATCTTCGCCAACACCAACCTCTGGCAGGTGCAGCGTGATGGGACCGTCGACATCGGCAAGACCGGGAACACCTCGTCATTCTCGAAGGAGCCGGTCGGCGTGGAGTACCGCCAGGACAACGGGCACCTGTATGTCTCCGACGACGACAACAAGCGGGTCTACGTCATCGCCGGTGCGGGACCGGACGGCGTCTTCGGGACTGCGGACGACCCCGCCACGACCTCGATGAGAACGGCCAACTTCGGGAGTACCGATCCCGAAGGCGTCGGCTACGACTCCAAGCGAGGCGAGCTGCTGATCGCCGACGGGCTGAGCGCCGAGTTCTACCGGATCGACCCCGGACCCAATGGCAAGTTCGACGGGGCCGGAACCGACGACGTGATCACCCAGATCGACCTGGAGCGCAACGGCATCGTGGACCCCGAAGGCATCACCTACGACGACGTCCGGGACACCGTCGTGGTCGTGGACAAGAACCGGATCTGGGAGCTCGACACCCTAGGCACGACCCTGCACACGATCGACATCGCCAAGCCGACCGACAAGCCAGCGGGCGTGACCATCGCACCCGCCAGTGACGGTTCTGGGACTCGCAACTACTACGTGGTGGACCGCGGCGTGGACAACAACACCGACCCGTCTGAGAACGACGGGAAGATCTACGAGTTCAAGGCGTCGCTGCCGTCGATCACCAACCGGCCTCCCGTCGTGGATGCCGGCCCGAACCAGATGATCGATCGGACCGAGACGGCTCAGCTTGCTGGGACGGCCAAGGACGACGGGAACCCGGCTGGCAGCACGCTGACCTACAGCTGGTCGATGGTCAGCGGTCCCGGTGCGGTCACCTTCGGGACGTCCAAGGCCTCGAGCACGACGGCGACGTTCTCGCTGGCGGGCCAGTACAAGCTCCGGCTCACGGTGAGCGACTCGGCCTTGTCGAACTCTGACGACCTGCTCATCGACGTGTTCGAGCCGGGTGGTCCGCGAGTCGTGTCGATCCCGATCACGGCGGCCACGGACGACGCCCAGGAGGGTACGAACGTGGGCGGCGACTTCGTCAGCACGTCACGAGCGGACGTGGAGCTGGGGGAGGACGTCTCGGGCACATCTCGCTACCCGGTGCTGGCGGGGCTCAGGTTCACGGGGCTTCCGATCCCAGCCGGTGGACACGTGATCAGCGCGAAGATCCAGTTCAAGGTCGATGAGAAGGGCTCGGATGCCTCCTCACTGACCATTTGGGGCGAGGCCGCCGACAACGCCGCAACCTATGTCGACCAAGGCAGCAACATCTCCGGCCGCCTCTACGGCACGAGGACGGCCACCTGGGCGCCGCCCGCATGGACGACGACCGGCGAGGCCGGCCCTAACCAGTTGACCCCGGAGCTCGCTGCGCTGCTCCAGGAGATCGTCGACCGGCCGGGCTGGAGCGAGGGCAACGCCGCGGCGTTCAAGATTGCCGGTAGCGGTCGTCGGACCGCGACTGCGTTCGACGGCACCGGCGGTGCTGTGCTCAAGCTGGAGTTCACGCGGGTGAAGCCCCCGCCGAACGCGGCGCCTGCGGTGAATGCCGGACTCGACCAGACCGTGCAGCTGCCCGCTTCGGCGTCCCTCGACGGGACCGTCACGGATGACGGCAACCCGAACCCTCCGGGTGTCACGAGCACGGCCTGGTCCAAGTTCTCCGGGCCGGGGACGGTGACCTTCGGGAACCCGAACGCGGTCGACACCACGGCGACGTTCTCGCTGCCCGGTGCCTACACGCTCCGGCTGACGGCGAACGACTCCGCGATCCAGGTGTCCGACGACGTTGTGGTGACGGTGAACGCTGCCGCACCCCCGCCGCCGCCGCCCGGCCCCGGTCCCGGTCCTGGGCCTGGTCCCGGTCCTGGCCCTGAGCCTGAGCCTGAGCCGACGGTTCCCTCGGACGACTCCTTGGTGAGCGCTCGGCTGGTGCGCGACAACATCTCGGTGGGCGCCCGCGCCGTCGTCAGAGGAGCGGTCGCAGCCGCGGACGAAGGCCAGAAGGTGCGGCTGCAGCGTCGGATCGGTTCGTCCTGGCGCACCGTCCAGGCGGTCACGCTGGCCGGTGGCGACAACGTCGGGTACCGGTTCCGGTTCCGCCACGGTACGAGCGGAAAGTTCGTCTACCGCGTGCGTATCGCGGGCTACGCCGCCCGGACGACCACGACGGCGTCGCGGACGTCGGACAAGCTGGTCCTCCGCACCTACCGAGCGGATGTCACGCGAGTCAAGCCACGAGGCGACGAGTTCGTCAAGGTCGTGAACACCGGCAAGATGGCGATCCTCCTCGAGGGGTGGCGGGTCAAGAACCGTGCCAACGGCCGCGTGGTCCGACTGCCGGCGTTCGAGGTGAAGCCCGGTCGCGTGGTGCGGATCCACTCCGGCCGCGGCAGGACCGACGGCAACGACCTGTACCTGGGCGGCAAGGCGATGTGGGGACGCCACGGGTTCGTCATTCTCCGTGACGGATGGGGGTACCGGGTTGACCGGTTCAGGTACTGACCACGGGTGACCGTGGTGAGGCGGGGCAGGGGCGGGACCAGCGAGGGGAGGTGCCGCCCCTGTTCCCGAGCCCGCAACCTCGGGACGGGCGAACAGATTTACGTCACCTGGACGATCCGCTTGCGCGGACGCCGTCACAAGGTCGGTGGAGGGGGATCGGGCCGCCTTCACCGGAGGGGACATGGCAATCATCGGGCACGGCCATGCAGCAATCATCACGGTTGGTCTCATGCTGACTGCTTCGGCGGTCAGCACCGGGCAAGCCGCCGCACCAGTGACTCCGGTGGAGCCCGGGCCGGGTGCGGCGGCAGCCGCGAACTTGGCAGCGCCGGCGAAGGCGCTGCCGACGCATGAGATCAGATCCGTTCCAGTCGAGGATCTCGGGGCGTCACGCCCGTCGGGCCTCGCCTGGAGCGAACCGCGCCAGGCACTCGTCGTGCTGTCGACGAGCTCGGGCGGGACCGACGCCGTCGAGGTCGGCCCCGAGCAGGAGCCGGTCGGGTCCTACCGCCTGAACGGGGTGCAGGACCCTGACACGGTCGCCGTTGACGGGTCGGGCAGGACAACCGCCGTCGTGGACGGCGCGATCGTCGAACGGAACGGGAAGGGAATGCGGCCTGCTCCCGGGGGCCCGTGTCACTGTCCAAGCCGCGGGGCGCCACGTACGACTCGTCCGACGCGCTCGTGGTGCTGGACGGGAACCAGCTCGTTCGGGTGAGCCCCAAGGGAGACGTCTCGCGTGCGCCCGTGCGCGGCGCGACTGGCAAGGACCTTCGCGGCCTGAGTGCCGCGTCGGGCAGCGACCTTCTCTACACCTACGACACGTCGTCGAGTGAACTGCTCGGCCTGGCCCCGAGTGGTGACGTCGGAGCCAGGTACGACGTGAGTTCGGCGTCACTGCAGGACGTCCAAGGCGTTGTGGTCGCGCCGTCGTCGGACAGCACCGACGAGACCTCGGTCCAGAGCCTGTACGTCGCCGACGCCGGGTCGCCGAGCAGCCAGGGGGCGATCGTCGAGTTCGCCCTGACCGCCGCCGCTGTGACGGCCGCTTCGGCGGTCTCCGGGTCCGTCGTCCGGATGGTCGAGACCTCAGCGTTCAACCCGCCGAGCCCGGACCCGTCCGGGGTGGCGTACGACCCCAGCGCCGACCGCCTGATGATCGGCGACGGTGAGGTCGACGAGATGGGCATCTTCCAGAACGCCAACCTGTTCCTGACCACTCGCGCCGGGTCGCTGCAGAGCACGGGCGTGTCGCAACCGTGGTCAGACGAGCCCGTGGGAGTCGGCTACGACACCTTGCACAACCGGCTCTTCGTCTGTGACGACGACGACGACGCGGTGTACGAGCTGGTGGCCGGCGGTGATGGCAGGTACGGCACGTCAGATGACACGGTGACAGCCATCAGCACGTCGTCGTCGGGGAACACCGACCCCGAGGGCGTCGAGCACGACCCCGTCAATGACTCGCTGTGGACCGTCGACGGCGTGAACCGGGAGGTCTACCAGTACCGTCGCGGACCGGACGGGCGCTATGGCACGTCGGATGATCCGCGAACGCAGTTCGATGTCGCCGGCTATGGCGCTGTCGACCCGGAAGGGATCGGCTACGACTCTGTCCGTGACACCCTCATCGTGGTCGACGGGAAGTCGGAGGCGATCTACGAGCTCGACCGGAGCGGCACCCTGCTCAACAGCATCGACATCGCCGGCTTCGGGCTGCGCACAGCTGCGGGCGTGACGGTCGCACCCGGCTCCCAGAACTCGAGCGACCGCAACTACTACGTCGTGACCCGCGGTGTCGACAACAACTCCGACCCCAACGAGAACGACGGCAAGCTGTTCGAGATCCGCGCCTCACTGTCGCCTCAGGGCGGTGGAAACCGGGCGCCGACTGTCGACGCCGGTCCGGACTCGTCTGTGGTGATGCCGGATCCGGCCGCCCTGGACGGTTCGGTCAGCGACGACGGTCAGCCGACCCCTCCGGGCTCGGTTACGACCGCGTGGTCGAAGGTCTCGGGCCCGGGGACGGTGACGTTCGGTCAGGCGGCGGACGTGGACACGACGGCGACCTTCTCGGCGGAAGGCACGTACGTGTTGCGGTTGACCGCGAATGACGGCGAGCTCACGACCTTCGACGAGCTCACCGTGGTGGCGGCGCCGGTCGGCAGTGCGGTGACGACGGAGGTGCGGGTGTCGGCCGGCTCGGATGACGCGGAACAGCGGCTGTCGGGCTCGGTGTCGTTGACGAGCTCGGATCTGGAGCTGACCACGGATGGTGCGAACGAGCAGGTGGTCGGCTTGCGGTTCGCCGGCGTGCAGGTGCCGGCGGGTGCGACGGTGACCTCGGCGTGGGTGCAGTTCCGCTCCGATGAGGTGAGTGCGACCGCTGCGGCGACGTTGACGATCAAGGCCGAGGCTTCGGACAACGCACCGACGTACTCGTCGTCTTCGGGGAACGTGACGTCGCGGACGACGACCGGGTCGGTGGCGTGGTCGCCGCCGCAGTGGAGCGCGAAGAACGAGGCCGGGACGGCGCAGCGGACTCCTGAGCTGTCGTCGCTGGTGCAGGCGGTTGTCGGCAGGTCCGGTTGGGTCCAGGGCAACGCGGTGGCGTTGCAGATCTCGGGCACCGGGACCAGGACGGCGGACTCGTTCGAGGGTGGTGCGTCCTTCGCTCCGCTGCTGCACATCGAGTACAGCAGCGACGGCAGCGGTGGTGGCGGCGGTGGCGGTGGTCCGGTGAACCAGCCCCCCACGGTTGACGCGGGCCCGGACGGCAGCGTCACGCTGCCCTCGGACGTCGCACTGAACGGCACCGTGGCCGACGACGGGCTGCCGAACCCGCCGGCAGCGGTGACGACGACGTGGTCGAAGGAGTCGGGGCCGGGCACGGTGACGTTCGGTCACGCCAACGCCGAGGACACGACGGCGTCCTTCTCCACGGACGGAACGTACGTGCTGAAGCTGACCGCCGACGACAGCGCCGAGAGCCGCTCGGACACGGTGACGTTCGTGGTGAACCCCGAGCCCGGAGGCGGAGGTGGCGGCGGTGGCGGCGGCGGCGCCGTGACGACGGAGGCCTGGGTGTCGGCGGGATCGGATGATGTCGAGCAGCGGTTGACCGGCTCGGTGTCACTGAACAGCTCGGATCTGGAGCTGACGACGGACAAGACGACCGAACAGGTCGTGGGGGTCCGTTTCGCCGGCGTGCAGGTGCCGGCGGGCGCGACGGTGACCACGGCGTGGGTGCAGTTCCGGGCAGATGAGGTGAGCTCAGGGACGGCGGCGTTGACGATCAAGGCCGAGGCTGCGGACAACGCACCGACGTACTCCTCGGCGTCGGGGAACGTGACGTCGCGGACGACGACCGGGTCGGTGGCGTGGTCGCCGCCGCAGTGGACCGTGAAGAACGAGGCCGGGACCGCGCAGCGGACTCCTGAGCTGGCGTCGCTGGTGCAGGCGGTCATCGGTAGGTCGGGCTGGGCGCAGGGCAACGCTGTGGCGTTGCAGATCTCGGGCACCGGGACCAGGACCGCGGACTCGTTCGAGGGTGGAGCATCGGCCGCGCCGCTGCTGCACATCGAGTACACGACCGACGGCAGTGGTGGCGGCGGTGGCGGTGGCCCTGTCAACCAGCCGCCCACGGTGAACGCGGGCCCGGGTGGCACCATCACCTTGCCGGCGACCGCTGCGCTGGACGGGACGGTCAACGATGACGGGCTGCCGAACCCGCCGGCGACGGTAACGACGACGTGGTCGAAGGACTCGGGTCCGGGCACGGTGACGTTCACGGACGCCAACGCAGAGGACACGACCGCGTCCTTCTCGACGGACGGAACGTACGTGCTGAAGCTGACCGCCGACGACAGCGTCGAGAGTCGCTCGGACACCGTGACGTTCGTAGTGGATCCCGAGCCGGGTGGCGGGGGCGGCGGGGGCGCGACGGTGACGACCACCGAGGTGCGGGTGTCGGCCGGATCGGATGATGTCGAGCAACGGCTCACCGGTTCGGTGTCGATGAACAGCTCGGACCTCGAGCTGACCACCGATCGATCGACCGAACAGGTGGTCGGACTGCGGTTCGCCGGCGTGCAGGTTCCGGCGGGCGCGACGGTGACCACGGCGTGGGTGCAGTTCCGGGCAGATGAGGTGAGCTCGGGGACGGCGGCGTTGACGATCAAGGCCGAGGCGTCGAACGACGCGGCAACCTACTCCTCGTCGTCCGGCGACGTGACGGCGCGGGCGACGACCGGGTCGGTGGACTGGTCGCCGCCCGACTGGACGACGAAGAACGAGGTCGGGCCGGCGCAGCAGACTCCGGAGCTGGCCTCCCTGGTGCAGGCGGTCGTGGACATGACGGACTGGGCCCAGGGCAACGCGGTGGCACTGCAGATCTCGGGGACCGGCACGCGGACGGCTGACTCGTACGAGGGCGGCGCGTTGTTCGCCCCCTTGCTCCACATCGAGTACACGACCACCTGAACAAACCCCCCAGGAGGAGTAGCCGAAATACGCCATCTGGACGATGCGCCGTCCCTGGAAACCGTCCGAGCCTCGACTGAGGGGGGTTCGGGCCGCCTTTCTCTGGGGAAAACATGGCACTGGCACACATCGGGTCGCGTCATGCAGTCGTCATCGCGGCGAGTCTCATCTTGGCCATTGCTGGACTCAGCGCCCTGGCCGCCACGCCGGCCCCCGGGGCTACGACGTCGAGCAGCCCGATGTCGACCGAGGTGCGGGTTTCGGCTGGTTCGGACGATGCCGAGCAGCGGTTGTCGGGTTCGGTGTCGTTGTCGAGCTCGGATCTGGAACTGACCACGGATGGCTCGAACCAGCAGGTGGTGGGGATCCGGTTCGCCGGCGTGCAGGTGCCGGCGGGTGCGACGGTCACCTCGGCCTGGGTGCAGTTCCGCTCCGACGAGGTCAGTTCGAATGCGCCGGCAGCACTGACGATCAGTGCCGAGGCGGCTGACAACGCACCCACGTACTCCTCGGCGCCGGGGAACGTGTCGTCGAGGCCGACGGCAGCGGTCACGGTGGCGTGGTCGCCGCCGCAGTGGGCCGCGAGGAACGAAGTGGGTCCGGCGCAGCGGACTCCTGACCTGGCGCCGCTGGTGCAGGCGGTCATCGGTAGGTCGGGCTGGGCTCAGGGCAACGCGGTGGCGTTGCAGATCTCGGGTACCGGCACCAGGACGGCCGACTCGTTCGAGGGCGGTGCGTCGTTCGCCCCCCTGCTGCACATCGAGTACGCGACCGATGGCACTGGCGGCGGTGGCGGCGGAGACCCGATGAACCAGCCCCCGACCGTGAGTGCCGGCCCGAATGGAACCGTGACACTGCCCGACGTCGTTGCCTTGGACGGGACCGTCTCCGACGACGGGTTGCCGGACCCGCCGGCAGCCGTCACGACCATGTGGTCGACGGTGTCAGCGCCGGGATCGGTGACGTTCGCGGACCCGACTGCGGTAGACACGACGGCGTCGTTCTCGGCTCCGGGCACGTATGTGTTGCGGTTGCGTGCCGATGACGGGGCGGTCTCCAGCAACGACGAAGTCACGGTCACCGCGTCGACGGCCCCCGGCACTTTGCCGGGACTCATCGATGGGGTCGAGATCGAGTCACACGATCGCGTCGCGCCTGTCATCGACTCGAACGGGAACCTCTATCGCGTCACGGAGGACTACCTGGCGAACGGCAACAAGCCGATGGTGATGAAGTCAGCAGACGGTGGCGTCATTTGGGCCGAGCAGGACGCGCCTGGGCGGCCCACGGCCGGCGACACCGAAGGAGGCTGGCTCCTTCAGGACGGGTCGACACTGTGGTTCGCGTGGCAGGCGTCGTCCAAGGTGTACCTGACCAGCTTCGGGACCTCAGACCATCCAACGGCGCCTGATCGGTACCTGATGGCACATGAGTCCGTCGCCACACCCTCGTCGCCCGGCCCGCAGTACACGTCACTGGCGAAGAACGCTGACGGCAGCCTCTGGGTGGCCCACGGTCACACGCCGTCCGGCGGTCCGCGGTCGGCGGTGGTGAAGCGCAACGCGACGGGCGGGTACGGCACGCCGATCGTCGTCGACAGCAGCCGCACGACGACCGCCCCGCGGCTGGTCAAGGGTCAGCATGACGTGACGCACGTCTTCTACAAGGACCATCAGAACGACCAGGTCTACTGGCGCAGCCTGTCGACGGCAGGTGACCTGTCCACACCCGTGCGACTGGACACAGGGGGAACCCATTCCATCGAGACCCCACTGACGAACGCCGTCGCGTACTCAGATGGTGGGTCCGAAGTGCTGGTGGTTGCGTTTGCCGATCCGGCCGGGATTCTGAAGTCCGTCGAGATCCGAGGCGGTGTCGTCGGACCGGAGCGCGTCGTGAGCGGGTCTGCGGTCACCATCAATCCGGGCGCGACCAAGAACACGGCGGCGGTCGCTCACCTTGCGGTGGCGGGGACGACCGTGATCGCGATGTGGGGCGACGCCGCAGATGGAAGCGTCTACCGAGACCAGTTGCCGGGCGGTGGAAGCTGGGGGCCAGACGTCCTCACCGTGGACACGGGACCGGGCAACACCGTCCAAGTCCAGTACGTCTACGTCAACACGCTCGAGGTGACGAGCACCCAGGCGAGGATCGGGTTCACCTACGACCTCGGGCCGCATGTCGACGACGACTCGAACATCTACTACGACGAGTTCGATGTGGCGGATCCCGGTGGCGGGGGTGGGCCGGTGAACCAGGCTCCCACCGTGAGCGCCGGTCCCGATGGAACGGTGACGTTGCCGGCGGAGGCAACGTTGGACGGGACTGTGGCGGACGACGGTCTGCCGGATCCTCCGGGCGTGTTGACGACTACGTGGACGAAGGACTCGGGCCCGGGCACGGTGACCTTCGCACAGGCCGGTGACGTGGACACGACGGCGTCGTTCTCGGCATCAGGCACGTATGTGCTGAAGCTGACCGTCGATGATGGGGCTGTCGCTCGCTCGGACACGGTGACGGTCGTGGTGAACCCCGAGCCGGGAGGCGGAGGTGGCGGCGGTGGCGACGCCGTGACGATGGAGGTGCGGGTGTCGGCCGGTTCGGATGATGCCGAGGAGCGCTCGTCGGGCTCGATGTCTCTGAACAGCTCGGATCTGGAGCTGACCACGGACGGTTCGAGGCAGCAGGTGGTCGGCTTGCGGTTCGCCGGCGTGCAGGTGCCGGCGGGTGCGACGGTGACCTCGGCGTGGGTGCAGTTCCGGGCAGATGAGGTGAGTTCGAGCGCGGCGGCGTCGTTGACGATCAAGGCCGAGGCTTCGGACAACGCGCCGACGTACTCGTCGGCGTCGGGGAACGTGACGTCGCGGGCGACGACCGGGTCGGTGGCGTGGTCGCCGCCGCAGTGGACCACGAAGAACGAAGCCGGGCCGGCGCAGCGGACTCCTGAGCTGGCGTCGCTGGTGCAGGCGGTTGTCGGCAGGTCGGGCTGGGCGCAGGGCAACGCGGTGGCACTGCAGATCTCGGGCACCGGGACCAGGACGGCGGACTCGTTCGAGGGCGGCGCGTCGTTCGCGCCGTTGCTGCACATCGAGTACACGATCGGGTGACCCATCCCGGACGCTCAGCCTGCGTGCTGTCGCTTCCACTCGGCCACGGCGTCATCCCAGACCTCGGCGTCACGGGTCACCGTGAAGCAGTCGGGGAGGGCGCCGGGGTACGGCCCCTCGCCGAGCCACACCATCACGTTGCCGGAGCAGTCGGCGTGGGCGGAGTCGGGGATGTCGAGACCGACCGTGTTCGCAGGCTGGTCGGCCCGGAACACGTTGTCGTGGAGCGACAGCCGCGGGCCGTCCGGTCCCCACTTGAAGAAGCCCGCCGTGCCCGGGACCAGTCCCTCGTCGCGGTACGTGCGCTCCATCGGCTGCAGCCGGATCAACGATCCTTCGATCCGCCACACAGCGTCACCGTCGTGGTCCCGTACGCCGGACTGGCCGTACGACTCGGCGCTGAACGCGTTGTAGCAGCCGTCGAGGAGGGAGTCGCGCACCGTGCCGGAGTGCAGCCAGTCGTTCTCGATGCAATCGTCACGGCTGTCGGTGAGGTGGACGCGTTGGACGACGAAGTCGGCCGCACCCTCGGTGAGCCGGATGGAGTCGCCGTATCCGTCCACGCGCAGCCCCTGGATCGTCGCGTAGGCGTTGTCGACGAGAACCGCGCCGGTGGAGTGCATCTCGGACCACGAGGTGTCCCGTGGCCACGCACCCCCGATGGAGCCGCCGACCAGGCACAGGTGCGGCTTGCCGCCGACGACGATGGCGTACGGCAGTCGTCCCGACCATCGGGAGGCGCGCGCGTCGATGACGGTCGAGGAGGCCAGCTCCCGCCGGTCGAAGCGGGTGTCGTGCAGTCCGGTCAGGGTGACGTCCGCCGACTGGTCTTGAAAGCAGTCACCACGGCCGGCGAATGCTGCGGGGACGTCAGCCGTCAACCCGAACGTCAGCGCAAGGACGGTAGCGACCACCGTCAGCGGCCCGGGCGCCACGCCCCGGCCTCCGCCTGCCGGGCCCCCGTCATCCGCCGCAGATGTTCGGCCAGCGAGGCCGCTGGACTGCTCCCGTCGACGGAGGCGAAGTGCGGCCGCAGGGTCAGGACCGGGCCCAGTCCCAGCTCGGCCCAGCTGCCGAGGAGCCGTCGCAACAACCAGTCCCCATGACAGAGCGCGTCGATCTGCTCCGCCTCGCTCAGCCACTGCACCCGGCTGTGGCGCGACTCCCGGGAGCGGAGCCGGCTGAGCGCGACTTCGACCGGAACGTCGACGTGGACGACGAGGTCCGGTCGAGCGGCGCGCGTGCGGTGCACGAGCATGCGGCGTACGTCCGCGGCATAGGGAGACCTGGCTCCGAGCTGCGCCGACCAGAGCGCCTGCACCAGGCCCTCCTCGAGAACGGAGATACCGGGTCGACGTCGTGCCGCCGACAGGATTCCTGTGGTGACGCACCACTGCACCGGTACCGCGAGGCGGTCGCGCCGACTCGGCTGCCCGGCGCCGAGCAGCTGAGCAGCACGTATGGCTTCAGCCGGACTGATCGCGACCTGGGCAGCGAGCAGGCCCAGCTTGCGCAGGCTGCGATCGACGTGCGGCACGGCAGCCGAGACGGGGGCGTCGGCGACCACGGCCCGCTCGCCTTCCCTCCGCAGCCGGCCCACCACGTCGGCTGCCAGGGTGGTCTTGCCGGCCCCCGGCAGTCCGCACAGCTCGATAACGACGGCACGTCGCTCGAGATCCTGGGGTCCCTGTCTTGGTCACCGTCACCTCCTCGCCGGGTGTCCGGTGGCGTCGACCGTGGCTCGCTCGGTCGGCTCGGTGGGTGGCTGAAGTGATCCACTGGCGGCGAGCAGGGCGACGAAGAACCAGGTCTGCTTGCGGTACTCCCAGTTGTGCAGCATCGCCGCGAAGAGCCACGCAGAGAAGATCGAGACCCACAGTCCGCGCACCGGACCGTGCATCCGACGCAGCGAGGTGAAGGTCATCACGAGCATCGCCATGAAGAGGCCGAAGCCGATCAGGCCCACCTCGGCGAGCAATGTCAGGGCGAAGTTGTGGCCGACCTTGTTGACCCCGACGGCAGCTGACCTGAAGGCGCCGCTTCCCGACCCGACGACGGGGTTCTCGGCGATGAGGCGGGCGCCCTCGGCCCAGACCGCGCCGCGGTCGTTCAGGTCGCCGGCGCGGACCGCGGCTTGGGTGCTCTCCAGGCGTGCCGTCACCTTCTCCGGGGCCATCGACAGCGCCAGGGGAGTCAGCGACACCAGGACGGCGAGCGCGAACGTCGCGACCAGCGGGTGCCGCCGACCCATCAGGTAGCCGAGGTAGACGAAGCCCGGCAGCATGGCCGCGACTCCGGCTCGCGACCCGGTGACGAGCACGGCGGCGCCGGCCAGCGGCAGGTACGGGCCGAGGGCGAAGGCCAGCGCAACGCGGTTGCGCGGGTCGTCAGTGGCGAACAGCAGGTAGCCGACGATCGGCACGCCGAGCGCCAGGATCATGCCGACGTCATTGGGGTGGAACGAGCCGACGGTGACCCGGTCGACCCCGCCGGCACCGCCTTGCACGAAGTAGCTTCCGAGGAGCGCCGCGACCGTGACGTAGCAGCCGGCCAGATAGGCAGCAAGCGCATGGCGTACGCGCGTCGTGTCCGTGACCGTGTCCCACAGCACGAGGAGGAGACCGAGCAGCTGGGCATAGGTGATCAGCCGCTCCTGAGTGGCCGCGAAGTCCAGGCTCCAGAGCAGGGAGAAGCCGTTCCACAGCACGAACAGGATCGCGAAGATGTGGACGGGGCTGGGTTCTCGCACCCGGCCCGAACTCGCGACGGCGAGCACCCACACCCACGCGACCAGGAGCCCGACCAGCTTGCTGACCCGCCCGACTCCGGCCACGTCCACGACGTTCTCCCACGGGAGCGTGAAGATCAGCACCAGCATCAGCCGGTATGCCGCGGTCCTCATGTCGCCCGCCCCGGCAGCAGCAGGTCGAGGTACGAGTCGACGACCCGACCCTGTTCGTACGGGTGCCAGCTCTCGGGCGGCGGGCGGTCCACCCGTCCCGCGAGCGCGTCGTCGAGCGCCTCGGCCATCGCATTGGCGTCTCCCACCGGAACCAAGCGGCCGTAGCGTCCGTCGTCCAGCACCTGGGCCGGCCCGCTGGGGCAGTCGGTCGCCACAGCCGCGGTGCCGCAGGCCACGGCCTCGATCAGCGCGCCGGGTGACCCCTCCCATCGTGAGGAGAGCACGAAGACATCGGCTGCCGCCATGGCCGGGTAGGGGTTGGCGGAGAACCCCGGCATCGACACCGAGTCGGAGATCGCGAGGGTGCGCGCCAGGCCCTCGAGCTCGGCTCGCAGCGACCCCTCACCCAGGATCACCAGGCGCGCCGCCGGCTGGCGCTGGAGCACCAGCGCGAACGCTTCGAGCAGGGTGCGGAAGTCCTTCTGCTCGGTGAGTCGGCCCACGGCCAGGGCCACAGGAGCAGTTCGGTCACGGAGCCAGGGATGCTCCACCGGCTCGGAGCGGCGCGCCTCGAGCTGCGGCGTGACCACCGGGTTGTTCAGCACGTGCACCGTGCTCGGCGCGAGCCGGCACACGGCGAGCAGGTCGTCGGCCACGCCCGGTGAGACCGCCACGACGGCGTCGGCACGCGGGTAGGTCCAGCTGATCAGCCGCGGCATCAGCCGGGTGCGTGCGCTGCGCGTGTGCGCCACCGCCTGCGAGAGCGTGTTGCGCTCGCTGACCACCAACCGGGTGTCGACGCGGGCCAGCGCGCGAGCCAGGATCGCCACCACGTTGACGTAGTCGAGCGCCGAGAAGACCGCCGCCGGCCGTTGCGAACGGAAGTAGCGCGCCAACGGCACCAGCGCCTGGGCGAGCCGGGGTGCGTGCAGGTCGACGACGCGTACGTCGGAGGAGACCTCGGCCAGGTACGGGCCGGCGGCTCGGGCCAGCACCAGGTCGACGGGGTATCCGCGCTCCGCGAGCGCCGTCGCCAGCCGGGCGACGGCCCGCTGTGCCCCGCCCCCGCCCATCGACGAGGTCACCAGTGCGATCCGCTCACCGGGTCGGTGGTCGAGCTCCTGCTCACCGAGTCGTCCCCGTGTCTCCGTCATCGTCCTCGCACCAGCTTTCGGGCTCGTCGGCGCACCGTCTGCCGCTGTCCCGGGGAGAGCCCGAGCAGGTACGCCAGAGTCAGGGATGCGACGCCCGTGAGGGCACTCGCGCCGAGGAACGTGATCCACGAGTCGGTCGCAACGAGTGAGCGTGCCCAGGTGGCCGTAGCGAACAGGGCAGTGGTCGCCAGGGCGGCCCGCCAGATCCCCGTCAGCTGCGTCACCCACGTGACGGCGAGGCGCCGGCCCACCAGCAGCGGATAGGCCACCGAGAGGGGCAGCCGCCCCAGGATCAACCCGAGCACCAGCCCGGGGATGCCCATCCCTAACGGTCCGAGCAGGAGCACGGCCAGCCCCGCCGACAGTGCAGCGGAGACCAGCCCGAGCAGCACCTTCGCCCGAATGCGCAGCGTCAGGTCGATGACGTTCGAGTCCACCCGGAACAGGCCGAGCTGGAGCACCATCACGCAGATGAGCACCGTGGCCGAAGTCCCCGCGTCGTACTGGGCGCCGACCCAGAGGCCCAGGAACGACGGCAGCCACATGATCGTGGCGGCACCGGCTCCGGCGGCGACGAGCCAGGTGAGTACGAGGGTCTCGGCGCGCACCCGGGCCGCGCGGTCGATCTCGCCCGCGCCCACCAGCCCACCCAGGCCGGGCATGGTCGCGGAGATGACCATGAACACCGCGTCGGTGATGGCATGGGGGACGTAGCTGGTCAGCGTGTAGACCGTCACCAGGCTCATCCCACCGATCAGGCCGAGCACGATGACGTCGGTGCCCTTGATCGCCTGCATGACGAGGTTCCAGAGCAGGAACCAGCCGCTCAGCCCCACGAAGCTGCGCAGCGCGCCGGGCCGCGGCCGCGCCACCCCCCACCAGCCGATCTGCGACCGCACGATGGCCAGGAACGTGACTCCGGTCAGCACCGTCGTGACGGTGGTCGCGAGGGCGACCCCGACCAGGCCCCACCCCAGCCACAAGGCACCCGCCGTGAGGACGCCGCCGAAGAGCAGGATCGAGGTCGACAGCCCCAGCCGCCGGTAGCCGAGGTTCTCGCCCTGGAGCACGGCTTGCGGAACCGTGGCCAACCCCAGCAGCACCAGGTTCAGGACGAGGAGCGCCGCGGCTCCGCGGACCACCCAGACCTCGCTGGGTGCCGCGTCGACGAACGTCGGCGACCACCACGCGAGCACGCCGCCGGCGATCAGGACCAGCGGGAGGAACAGCGCCCAGACCTGCAGTGCGGTGCCGACCCGCTGACGCTTCCCATCCGTGTCGTCGGAGCTCTGGTCGCGCGCGACGCTCCACTTCAGCGCCTCGCCCGGGCGGCCACCGGCCGGCGTCGCCTGGCCGATCAGCTTCAGCAGCACCTGCCACGCGCCGTACCCGCCGCTGCCCAGGAAGCGCAGCATCAGCGGGGCGAGCACGAGCTGGATCAGGATCCGCGCCGTGTAGTCGACCAGCGCGGCCAAAGCGTTCAGGGACGCGCGCCGGGTCAGCGGCGGACGGGTCTTGCCGCCGTTGATCGGTGTGGTGGCGGCCGGGTTCACCGCACCAGCCCGGCCGGCGCCTGGGGGCCCGGCGCTTGGTGGTCCAGCGCCGCCCGTACGACGGTGGCTGTCTGGGCGGCGCTGGCGCGTGAGGTGTCGATGCAGACGACGTGTGTTCCTTCGCTGGCGAGGATGTCGAGGGCGTTCCGGTAGGCCGCGCGGTAGCGCGCCAGGAACGCGGCCGCGTCGTCGTGGCTCGCGCCGCGCACCTGGTGGGCGCGCTCGCGGGCATCGATCCGGTGGATCAGTACGTCGTCCGGAGCGTCGAGCCAGACGACCGTGTCGAGCACCCTCGCCCACGATCGGCTGGTCCGGCCCCACCAACGACGGAAGGCGGGCGTGTTGGTCATCGGCGGACCTGACGCCGCCAGGTACGCGAGCCGGAACACCGGACCGTGGTCCAGGAGCACGGTGCCGGTTCGGCCGTGGGTGAGGGGAGCCCGCCACGCGTGCAGGTACGCGAGGTTGCGCAGCTCGGCTCCCGTCCACCACCGTCCAGGGGCCGCCAGTCGAGCGGCAGCGACGGCAGGTGCCGCAGCAGCCATCCCCGCCACCAGGCCCAGTCGGCCGGCACTC
Organism: uncultured Actinomycetota bacterium; assembly: GCA_963768905.1. Classification (GTDB taxonomy): domain Bacteria; phylum Actinomycetota; class Actinomycetes; order Propionibacteriales; family Nocardioidaceae; genus Nocardioides_B. The sequence goes on from CAVYJQ010000005.1 coordinate 1,645,860, forward strand.
ACACCGACGACCGTGTTCGTGTCGAGGACCAGCAGCTCGTTGACCAGCGTCGTCTTGCCGGCTCCGGCCGGGCCGACGAGCTCGATCACGCGACGAGTCACAGCCGGCTCCACAACGAGGTCTTCAGGGTCGACAGGACGTCAGCCGCCGGCTGCGCCGCGTCCACGATGACGGTCCGGCGGTCCCAGGTCGCGTTCCACACCTCGGTGGAGCGGCGTCGTACGTACGGCCCGTCCTCGTCGGTCTTGCGCTGCACGGCCAGCTCCGGCGGCACCCGGAGTACGGCGAGCAGGTCGGGCGTCGTGAACGCCGCGTAGTAGCCGGCCTCTCGGTCGACGAGGTGTGCGCCGAGCCGGGTGAGCCCGGGGAGCCCGCGTGCCCAGGTGGTGCGAGGACCGTCCATGGAGCGCAGCTGCGCGAGCGGGTAGCGGTCGCAGACCACGAGGCCCCCGTTCGCCGCGACGCGTCGGGTCCGCTTGTAGAGCCGGTGCCGGTCACGCGCCGTCAACGTGTGCCAGGCGATCCAGGCGGTCGAAGGCGCCTTGGTCAGATCGGCGGGCGGAGCGGTCGGTTCCGAGAGCTCGGGGAACAGTCCGAGGCGACGCGAGGCCACCAGGGCGCCCTTGACCAGAACCGTGGTCGCGGACTTCGGCGGTCGGCCCAGGTGCACTCGGCGGACGACGAACGCACGGCTCAGCCAGGTCACCAGCCCCTCGACGGCAGTGGACTTGCCCGATCCGTCGCCGCCGGCGATCGCGACCACCGCGCCGCCCGTGACCAGACGCTTGCGGACGGGCTGTCGAAGCGCGTACCGGCGCAGGCCCCACGTCACCCGGCGAACCAGCCTGAGTGCGGTGTCTGCGACCGGCCGCCGGCGTGCGCAGACGTCCAGTGCGCGTGCGAGTCGCGACGCCGTCCGGGCCCGCTTGACGAGACCGGGACTGTCCGTCATCACCGCCTTGCACTCCGGCCAGACCCCGACGAGGAAGGGCAGGTGCTCGTGCACGACCGCATCCACCTGGTCCCACGTGGTGCGCTCCTGCAGCCAGATCAGCTCGCGCCGCTCGCTCGCCGCGAGAGCGCCGCGGGCCTGCAGCATCGCGTCCCACGACGAGTGCTTCAGCACGAGGCGGAGCACCAGGACGGCGAGCTCGTACTCGGCGGCCGGCACCGGGAAGATCACGTCGTGCGACCGCGAGGCGAGGTAGGCGTCCTCGATGGGGAGCCAGAAGTTCTTGGTGGTGTCGTCCCCGAGCACCAGCCGGAAGTGCGCGTGCACGTGGACCAGGCGCCCGCTCTCGGCGTCGAGCCCGTAGTAGTGCCGTACGGCGGGAACCTCACGCGGGTCCGGCAGGTAGGCCGCCTTGAACCCGAGCCTGGCCAGCACCTCGAGGAAGCGCTTCTGGTCCGAGCGCGCCACCAGCAGGTCGAGGTCGTTGTCGCCGGACATCGACCGGTCGAGGGCTTCGTTGCTCTTCCAGTGGCAGTACCGAACGGCAGACATCCGCAGCGTGATGCACAACCGCTGCACCAGATCCAGCGTCGGTGCCGGTGGCGCCTCAGTCCGAGGCTCGGCGATGGGCCCAGTCGTGGCCCGGAACTCGATGCTCATGAGTGGTGCCCCGATCCGCTCTCGACCGGCTGGCGCCTGCCGGCCGGACCCCTCGGTGCTCCGGCCCCACGGTCGGAGTGTCGCAGCGGGCGAGCACGTTTCGGCGTGCTTCCGTTCGAGGAGCCGGACGGGGCCCGGATCGCCGGTCGGGGGCTCGAGCCGTCGCCTCCACGCAGGCGCACCGAACGTCGGTGCCAGAGCCAGGCGATCAGCAGGCCGAGGGTGGCACCTCCGGCACCGCCCACCAGGGCCAGTCGGATCTCGCTGGAGCGACCCTGGTCGGGCGCCGGCGCCGCCGGGTCGAGGATCTGGAGCCCCCCGGCGCCCGACGTGGGTTCGGCGCCGATGTACTCGACGTACGCCCGCTGCCAGCTGTCGAGCAGATCCGCTTGCCGGGAGATCTCGTCGCTGAGTGCGGCATGCGCCTCCGGGGAGCCGGCGTTGGCCAGCTGGGCGCGCCTGTCGTCGAGAGTGCGCTCGGTCGACCGGATCCGGTCCTTGAGCCGGGCGGCCTGCTGGTTGACGAACTTCTGGTCGTCGGAGGCGTTCACCGCAGGACTGAGGGCGACGACCTCGGCCACGATCGCGTCGGCGATGCCACGGGTCTCGGCCTGCCTCGGCCCCATCACCGTGACCGTGACCAGGCGCAGGTTCTCGTCCGGCACCTCGGAGCTCACCCGGTTGCGAAGCTGGACCCACGTTCCCTGAAAGTTCAGGTTGCGGGCCACGGGCCCGAGCACGATCTCCCGACGAGCCATGTCGGCATAGAACTTGGCGAGGTCCTCGCTCGTCCTGATGGTCGAGGTGTGCGTGACCGCCCCGTCCGTCGGTCCCACCAGAAGGGTGGCCTGCGACCGGTAGACCGGAGGCACGTTCTGGGCGGCCGTGACGCCGGCAGCAGCGCCGATCGCAGTCAGTAGGACCACGATCCACCACAGGCGGCGGAACGCCCACCCGACCTCGCTCATGTGCACCCGCTCGTTCACTGGATCCCCCTGCGCTGGTGGTTGTTGTTGTGGTGGTGGTTGTGGTTCGGGCCCGCGACCCGTAGGAAGACCTGGTCGTAGCCGGCAGTCATCTCCTGGACGCTGAACCGTCGCTCCACGAAGCGGCGGTGCCGCGCGCCGACCGCGCGCCGGCTCTCCGGGCTGAGGAGTCTCAGCTGGCTCATGGCTGTGGCAAACCCGTCGACGTCGCCGATCGGCACCAAGGCCGCGCCGTCCACGTGCTCGACGAGTTCCCGGTGCGGCGGGATGTCGGAGAGGACGACGGGGATCCCGGCCGACATCGCCTCGAGCACGGACAGGGGTAGCCCCTCGCCGTGCGAGGTGGAGACGAAGCAGTCCGCTTCGGCCAGCAGCCGGTACACCTCGTCTCGCTCCACGAGGCCTGGCATGTCGACCCGGTCGCCGATCCCCAGCTCCGCGATCTGGGCCTGGAGCAGGTTGCGGAACGGACCTTCGCCCACGATCACGAGTCGGTCGTCGGCACCGGCGAAGCGTCCGAACGCGCGCACCAGGGTCGAGTGGTCCTTGATCGCGATCAGGCGGCCGATGGTGAGCACTCGCAGCCCTGATCGGTGGTTCCCCTCAGGTTCGCCGCGTCCGAGGGCAGTGGCGAGAATCCGGTCGATGCGCGAGAGGTCGACGCCGTTGGGAACCACCTCGACGGGTGTGCGACGCAGCCGCCTTACCCATCGGGGAATGCTGTTCGAGGCCGACCGGCTGCACGCCACGACGGTCGGGAACGATGCCATCGCAACGGTGGCCAGGGCGCGGTTTCTCGGGCGGAGGTTCGGCCAGGAGTTGTGCAGCGTGAACACGACGCGACGTGCGCTGCCGGGCCGCGAGGCGCAGGCCGCCAGCAGCAGCATCGCGCTCGACGGCGAGTGCACGTGGATGGCGTCGTAGGGCCCCTGAGCCAGAGCCTTTCTCAGCACCTTGAACGCCCCCCGCATCGAGCCGTTGCCCTCGAGTCGCGGGATACGCGGGTCCTCGGCGACGGTCGCGGGAAGCAGCGAGCAGACCGTGATCCGACGGTCGTCGGCCACCGGCAGGCAGTGCTCGTTCCACTGGCTGTTGGTCGGGCCGGCCTGGACGATCACCTGGAGCAGGCGCAGTGGCGAACCGGTGGTCTCAGGGGGAGCCGAGGTGGTTCGAGGGGCGGCATGGTCACGACCTTGGAACGTGGTCATATTCGCTTCCCTCCCGACGAAACCTTCCGATCCCGCAACGCTAGGAGTGGTGCGGCCGGTCAGCCTCAGCCCTGGTGCGTAGCGGTAGTACGGCGTCTGGTCGGGATTGCTGCTGTCGCGGCACGAACGGCCCCACCTCACCCTGTGGATAACGTGCGGCGGCCGGCTCCGGAGGCTCGGGAAGGCCGATGAGATCGCTGTAGAGGGCGTCGAGGGCACCGCACATCACGCCGGGGCGGAAGTGCCAGCGGACTCGGTCGCGACCCCGGAGCCCCATGGTCCGAGCCGCGGCGGGGTTGTCGAGCAGCCAGAGCACCGCATCCGCCAGCGACCTCGGGTCGCCGGGTTCGGCGAGCAGCCCGCTGGCTCCGTGCTCCACGAGGTCGGGGACCCCGTTGACCGCGGTGGCCACGACGGGTCGGGCCGAAGCCATCGCCTCGGTCACGGCCCGCCCGAGCCCCTCGTACCGGGACGGCACGACGTACACGTCGAACGAGGCGGCCAGCTGGGGGGCGTCGGCCCGGAAGCCGGTGAAGATGACCGGGACCCCCAGTCGCTCAGCCTCCTCGCGGGCCTCTCGCTCACGGCTGTCCGACTCCAGCGTGGTGTCACCCACCATGACGAACCTGGCTTCGGGACGCTGGGCTTGGACCAGCGCACACATGCGCACGAAGTCCACGGGGCTCTTCTGGGCGACCAGTCGGCCCACGGTGCCGATCAGCGGTACGTCGGGCTCGACACCCAACGAGGCTCGCAGCGACGGGTCGGCCGCGGTGGGGATGGCGTCGACGTCGATCGCCGACGGGATGACCGAGATCCTCCCGGCGCCGGCGAAGCCGAGCTCGACGGCGGACCTGGCGACCCGCGGGGCGACGGCGACGTACCGGTGGGCGAGCGGTCGAGCGAGGCGGTCGAGCGTCAGGTACAGCTGGCGCCGTACCGGTCCGAGACCGGGATGGACGGCGAGGATGTGAAACGTGTGCACGACCGCCGGTACGCCGGCGATCCACGCCGCGACCCGGCCGATGAAGCCTGCCTTGGAACAGTGGGTGTGCACGACCGTGAACCGCTCGCGCCTGATCAGCCGCACCAGCTCGACGCAGGCGAGGAGGTCGTGCCAGGGCGAGATCCGCTCCCGCATGTGCCGGAGCGGGACGGTCCTGACGCCGGCGGTACGGGCTGGATCCCACAACGGACCCCCGGGCATGGCCGCCACCCAGGACTCGTACTTCGCCTGGTCCATGCCGGTGGCGGATACCAGAGTGTTGCCTCCGGAGCCGGCGATGAACCGGGTGATGACGTGCAGCACCTTGACGCGGGGGAGCTCGGGCGGGGCGGGCAGCTGGTCGGCGGCAGCTACCGCCGACGGCGCCTCCGGCCACACTGCGCGCTTCACTCCGCCCCCGTGCGTGAGTCGAGGAAGAAGCCTTCGTGGGCGGCGGTCACCATTCGCTTCAGTCCCTCACCGAACGTGACCCGGGGGGCGTAGCCGAAGCCGTCCCGGGCCCGGCTGATGTCGGCGGCCGTGTGCCGGACGTCGCCGCGTTGAACCGGAAGCTTGATCACGTCGACCGGCCGGACCAGCTCGCCGACGCGGGAGATGACCTCGTTCATCGTCGTCTCCGATCCGCCACCGAGGTTGGCGACTCCGGTGAACGTCGACAGGGCCGCTTCGCGCATCGCGCGGACCACGTCACCCACGTAGGTGAAGTCACGACTCTGCTCGCCGTCGCCGTACAGCAGGAAGGGCTCGCCCGCGAGGGCGGCGTCGATGAGCCGTGAGAACGCCATGTCCGGTCGCTGTCGGGGTCCGTACACGGTGAACAGGCGCAGCGAGACCGTCTGCACGCCGCTGGTGGTGCGGTAGACCTCGCAGAGGTGCTCGGCCGCGAGCTTGGTGACGCCGTACGGCGACACCGGTCTCGGGTTCAGGTCCTCGGTCGTCGGATAGGTCTCGCTGTCGCCGTAGATCGACGAGCTCGACGCGTAGACCACCTTCCACAGTGACGCCTCGCGCGCGGCCTCGAGGACGCGTTGGGTGGCCATCACGTTTCGACTCACGTACGGCTCGAAGTCCTCGCCCCACGAACCGCGGACTCCGGGTTGGCCGGCCAGGTGGTAGACGACGTCCGCTCCCGCGAACAGCCTGGTGAGTGACGCGCTGGTCAGGTCGAGCCGTTGCGCGGTGAACCCGGGCCGCTGCAGGACCGTGGCGAGGTTGGTCTCCTTGCGCGACGGGTCGTAGTAGTCGGTGAAGCTGTCGATCCCCACGACCTCATCGCCGTTGTCCAGCAGGTGCGCGCTGAGGTGCGAGCCGATGAACCCGGCCGCGCCGGTCACGATTGCCTTCATCTTGGGATGCCTCGTCTCTTCAATGGTCTGGCGGGGTTGCCTGTGCGGTCTCGTGGAGAAGCGAGACACCGTGGGGGTCGCCGCGGCTCAGTGAGTCCAGAGCCAGCTCGAGCTGAGCCAGGAGGAGTACGTCACGCCACAGTCGACGGGGGACTCCGATCTCCGAGAGCCCGGCGGTGACGAACCTGCGCATGTTCGCTGCGTACGCCGATCTGCCGAGCATCACCTCGGGGAGTCGGCTGTCGGCGACCCGCACCGCGCAGATCCCGATGTCCCGAGTCGGATCGCCGGTCAACGAGGCCAGGCTCCAGTCGTCCACCCCGACGACCGCGCTGCCCTCGATCCGGACATGACGTGGGCAGAGGCAGCCATGGGTGATCGTGCGGGCTACCTCGACCTGCCCCAGCCGGTCACGAGCCTCGCGGACCTGCCCGAACGTCGAGGAGATCCGCGCAAGTCCGGCGTACGGCGTCAGGGTCGACTCGGTCGCCGACTCACCGAGGTCCACGGGCGCAGCCGGCCCCTGGGCTACCGATCGCAACGCGTTCAGCCACGCAGAGACGGCACCGAGGCTGGTCCGCGACCCGTGGTGCTCGTCGCTCGCCCCGGAAGGGTGCAGTCCGGGCACCGCAGTCATCACAACCCCGTCGGACTCACCGTCCACCACGATGCGACCGAGCACCATCGAGACCGTGTCTTCGATCGGCGGCGGGAGCACACGTTGCAGCGCCGCCAGCACCTGCTCCTCCCGGGCGACGGCGGCCTGGCTGGTCGGCTGGTCCCGCTGCGCGACCGCCACGACGAAGCGCACGGAGTCACCGCTGCGGGCACCGACGAAGAGCCGCCGGGTTCCGGGCGCGGCGCCGCGAACCACGTTGAGCACGGTCGCCTGCTCCTGCTCCAGGAAGTCAGCGAGGCTGCGTGCGGACGGCCGCCGGTCACGGTCCCGCTGTGGCGGGATCCCGGGCGCCGAGTTCTCGTTGGCGTTCATCAGTAGTCATCGGGATAGGGGGCGGCCTGCGCCGGGATCCGAGGCGTGTTGGGGTGGTAGTCGGGAAGCAGGTCCTTGAGTGCCTGACGCACTGCCTCGCGGTCGTTGCGGTCCGCGGCGTGGTAGAGGGTGCGCAGCTGCTGGTGGAACCCGTGGGACGGCGGGGGGACGTCGGTTCGGTAGATCCGGGCGTGCTGGGTCGGGGTCGGCTGCTCCAGCTCGCTGAAGAGTGCTTCGTTCAGCTTCTCGCCCTCGCGCATACCCGTGAACCGGATCTGTACGTCGGTGCGGTTCATCAGGTTGGCGAACGCCTGCACCACGTCCAGGATCCGTACGGGTTCGCCCATGTCGAGCACGAAGATCTCTCCGCTCTCCGCGAGCCGTGCCGCTTCGAGGACCAGGCCGGCGGCCTCCTCGATCGTCATGAAGAAGCGCGTCATGTCCGGGTGGGTGACGGTCATCGGCAGGCCGCGGTTGATCTGCTCGGCGAGCACGGTGAGCAGCGATCCTCGGCTGCCGAGGACGTTGCCGAAACGGACCGAGGCGATCTTCGTCTTGCCGCCCCGTTCCTGCTGGACGAGCAGCTCGGCCAGTCGCTTCGTTGCTCCGAGCACCGACGTCGGGTCGGCCGCCTTGTCGGTGGAGATCAAGATGAACCGCTCGGCCTCGTGCTTGAGGGCGGACCACAGGACGTTCTCCGTCCCGGCGACGTTCGACTTCACGGCTTCGCACGGATGGCGTTCCAGGAGCGGCAGATGCTTGTGGGCAGCGGCGTGGAAGACCACGTCCGGCTTCATCTCCCTGAAGATCTGGTCGAGCCGCTCTCGGTCGCGGATGTCGGCCACCACGCAGTCGTCGTCGTCGAGGAGCCCCTCGCCGAAGAGCTCGAGCTGGAGGCGGTGCAGGTTCGACTCGTCGTGGTCGAGCATGATCAGCCGCTTCGGCGCGAAACCGAACACCTGCCGGCAGAGCTCGCTGCCGATGGAGCCGCCGGCACCGGTGACCAGCACGACGCGGTCGCGGATCACGGCGGCGGCTTCGCTGCTGACCACGTGCACTTCGTCGCGGCCGATCAGCATGCCCACGTCCAGCCAGCGCATGTCGCTGCCCACGACCCGGCGTTCGAGCGCCGCGACGAAGTTGGGCAGGTAGCGCACGCTCGCGCCGACCGAGGAGGCGGCCTCGGCGACGTGACGGAAGGTGACCGGGTCGAGCCCGGGGATTGCGAGGACGACGACGTCCACCTCCTCGACGGCCGCGACTGAGGCCACGGTGTCGAGCCCGCCGAAGACGGGGTAGTCGCACTCCTGGGCGCGCGTGGGGTCGTCGTCGACGAAGCCGATCGGCTCCAGACCGAACTGCGGGACGGCGCTCAGGTCCCGAGCCAGGGCCCGGCCGGCCTCGCCGGCGCCGACGATGAGGGCCCTCAACCGGCGGGGCTCAGCGGCCCGGATCGACCCGGTGCCAGTCTCGTTGAGCATCGTCATGAGGAAACCTCCTGCGAGAGCGTCATCGCGTGGCCTTGGTGCCGCGCGCTGTCGATGGCGTCGACCACGAGATCGACGTGGTCGTCGGTGAGGGCGGGGTAGAGCGGGAGCGAGACGAGCTCGCGGAACATGACGTCGGCGTTGGGCAGGCCGCGCGCCGACACGATGGCGACCTGGCGGAACCGCGGCATGTGGTGCACGGGGATGAAGTGCACAGACGTCCCGATGCCGCGGTCTGACAGGTGGCTGATGAGCGCGTCGCGGGAGATTCCGAACGTCGGTTTCACCCGCACGGTGTACAGATGCCAGGCGTGCCGTCCGAGGGTCGGCTCCTGCGGGAGCTGGAGGCCGGGGATGTGGCTCAGTGCCGCGCTGTAGCGCGCCGCGATCGCCCTGCGGCGTCGCTGCCATGCGTGCATGTGCCGAAGCTGGACCCGCCCGATCGCCGCTTGGACGTCGGAGAGGTTCCCCTTCAGCCCCTGCTCGCGCACCGAGTACTCCCAGGACCCGCCAGGCAGGTAGCGCTTCCAGGCGTCCTGCGACATCCCGTGCATCCGGGTGGACCTCAGCCACGCGGCCAGGTGACCGTCGTCGGTGGTGACCATCCCGCCCTCGCCGATCGGGAGGTTCTTGGTTGCGTAGAAGCTGAAGCAGGTAGCCCTCGAGATCCGCCCGACCTGGTGCTCGCCCACCCAGGTGCCCAGGCCGTGCGCGGCGTCCTCGACCACCCGGGACAGCGGGACGCCCGCGGCCGCGGCGAGCTCGATGACCGGCGCCGGGAGTCCGGCGAAGTGCAGGACCACCATCGCGTCGACCCCATCGGCTGCGTGCGCTGCAGCGGCGCAGGTGTGCGGGCTGACCTGGCCGGTCTCGAGGTCCACGTCGGCGAGCACGGGCACCAGTCCGGCGTGCACGATCGCCTCGACCGCGCCGCAGAACGTCACCGTCGGGGTCAGCACCCGTGCGCCCGCGGGAAGGTGCAGCGCGCGGAGGGACAGCTCGAGGGCAGCGGTGCACGACGAGACGGTCACGGCGTGCTCTGCGCCCACCCACGACGCGAACTCGTTCTCGAACGCGGCGCACTCGGGCCCGGTGGTCAGCCATCCGGAGCGCAGAACGCGGTCGACGGCTTGGGTCGCCTCCGGGGCTACTACCGGCCGTGAGAAAGGTACGCCCGATGCACTCATGGGTGGGTCCTCCAGACGCCGAGTACGCCGCAGGAACTTGCGACACTTCGGAATCTAGGAGTTCGTGGAGGCCCGGGAATCCGGCATGGTGGCTATGTTCGCTACGCCGGATGGTCGAAAGTTCGAGCGCGGTGGGCGATGTGCCCGAGTCGGGCGGGTTGCTCAGCGCTGGGTTGCCGCGCCGGTGAGGCCGGCCTGGCGGGCGATCGACACCGCCGCCAGCGTGCTGTGCACCCCGAGCTTCCGCAGCAGGTTGTTGATGTGCGTGCGGACCGTGTGGGGTGACAACACGTAGAGGTCGGCGATCTGCCGGCGGCTCATCCCCTGGACGAGGCACTGCAGGATCTCGGTCTCGCGTGCTGACAGGCTGCTGAGGATGGCGGCGCCCTCGTCGACCTCGGGTTCACTCAGGAGCTCGTCGAGCAGGCTGGAGAGCAGCGCCGGAGGAAACCAGGTCTCGCCCTCGTGGACGCCGCGGAGGACCTCGACGAGGTGCTCCACCGTGGCCGTCGGGCGCACCCAACCGCGGACACCCGCTCGGACGGCCGTGACGAGCAGCCCACGGTCCTCGGACTCGCTGAGAGCGATCACGCCCAGGCCCGGGTCGGCGCTCAGCAGGTCAGGGACGAGGCTCTCGAGGAGCTCGCCGGGCGGTTCGATGCTGAGCAGGAGGACGTCGGCCTGTTGTGCCCCGACCGCGTGTCGGACCCAGGCCGGGTCGGTGTGTGCGCTGGTCACCGCCACCTGCGGGCGGGGGCGGAGCAGGGACTCGAGGCCGTCCACCCACACCCCGACGGGGTGCATGATGGCGACTCTTACCGGCTCCGAGTCCTGTTGGGGCTTAGCTGCTGCCTGCATGTGCCGGGTCCAGGTCGTCGAGGGAGCCCTGGCCGGCCAAGGTGGCTACGGCTTCGAGCCGGGAGTGGACCCCGAGCTTGGTGAAGATGCTCTGCACGTGGGTTCGCACGGTGCTCGAGCTGACGGCCAGCGCTTCCATGATCTCGCGCGTCGTCCGGCCTTGCACGAGATGACGGAGCACCTCGACCTCCCGCTGGGTCAGCCCGTCGAGCGGTGTCGCCGTGTGCGATTTCGCACTCCCACGTGGTTCGCGGATCCGTCGTAGCAGGACCGGGTCCACCGTGAGCTGGCCGCGCATCACCTGTTCGAGCAGGCTGACGATGGCGCCGACGGGCTGCACCTTGCGGATGTAGCCGGCGACTCCCAGTTCCAGCGCCTGGGCCATCAGGTCGGGGGAGTCGGACCCGGTGATCATCACGACCTTGGTGTGCGGGTGGTGCGCGATGACCTGACGCGCTGCATCAAGGCCACTGCCGGAGGGGAAGTTGACGTCGAGCAGGAGCAGGTCGGGGTCGTTGCGCTCGACCGCGCGGATGGCTTCGCTCGGTGTCGTCGCGGTGGCTTCGATCGTGAGTCCGTGCGTGGCGAGGGCGGTGGCCAGCGCCTCGAGGAGCAGCCGGTGGTCGTCACACAGCACGATTCTCATGCGAGCGCCTCTGACAGGGAGGTGTCTGCCGCGCGCGCGCTCGGCAGGTGCAGACGGACGAGTGCGCCGTCCCAGACTGACGTGCCAACCGACACGTGTCCGCCGTGGAGCGCCGCGAAGCGGCGCACGGTCATCAGTCCGAGACCGTGCTGCTGCGGCACATTTCCGAAGCCGGGGCCGTCGTCTGCCACCTCGATGGAGACTTCGTGACCGCGGGTGAGTACGCGTACCTCGACCTGGCCGGCCGGCCCGGCTGCGCGGACGGCGTTCTCGATCAAGTTGCGGATCGAGCGGCTCAGGGTCACCGGGTCGGCGTGGACCACCGAGGAAGCCTCGCGCAGCAGGCGCATGCTGCACCGGTTCGCGCCCGCGGCGACCTCCCAGAGCTCCGACACCACGGCCCCGACGTCCACGGCCGGTTGTCGAGAGCGCCATCGGTCCTGGCCCTGCATGGCGATGTCGCGCAACCGCTCCACCTCGTGGTGCAGCTGGCCGATCCGCGCATCGACGCGACGGCCGGCGGTCGACTCGTGGTCGACGATGGTCGCAAGCGAGATCACCGCAGTCAGCGACTGACGAAGATCGTGCAGCATCCGCTGCTCATGTGATCCGCCTCGGTCGCTGCTCGAACGCAGCCGTTGTGACGGTAGACGAGAAAACTCTGGCATGACCGAACCCCACTCCCCCCGTGGCCCTGGCGACGCTGGTCAGGACCCCTTTGTCGTCCAAGCCTCCCGTCTTGAACTCCCTGATGACTCGCGAGCCTAGGCCTGGTTCGGGCCACCTGTACAAGGGCTGAAGCGAATCTGATCCCAGAGTGGCATCGCTGTGCGTAGCCCCCATAGCCCGATGGGGTGAAGGGGGTACGACGGATGGGGGAGCCGATAGCGTCTGGACTATGTCCGACGAGTTCCTCGCACTTCTCGCGGCGGATGCTCCGCGGGACGACTTCGACGCTGTTGTCAGCGATGCGCTGACCCGCGGCGTCTCCGGAGTAGACCTGGAGGAGCTGCGTGAGCGGCTCGCCATGGCGTTGCGCATCCGCGAGCACATGGAGCGTCGACGGCAGCGTGAGGCAGAGATGGCCGCGCTTTTCGAGACTGCCAGTGATCTCACCGCCATCCGGGACGTCGACACGATCCTCGCGGCGATCGTCCGGCGAGCCCGACAGCTCCTGCACGCCGACATGACGTACCTGTCGCTCAACGACGAGGCCGAGGGCGCGTCGTACATGAAGGTCACCGACGGTGCCCTGACCGCGGAGTTCCGTAGCCTGCGGCTGCCGCTGGGCACGGGCCTGCTGGGGCTTGTCGCCCAGGCCGGGGCGCCGTACTACACCGAGGACTACCGGGCCGACGACCGGTTCGTGCACCGCGACTACATCGACAGCGCCGTCGACGGGGAGCAGATCCGGGCGATCCTCGGGGTGCCGCTGATGGTGGAGGGGCGGGTGATCGGGGCGCTGCTGGCGGTGCACCGGACCGTCCGGCCGTTCCCACCGCGCGAGGTGTCGCTGTTGATGTCTTTTGCGGCACATGCGGCACTTGCCCTCGAGAACGCGCGCCTGTTCGCCCAGACGGAGGTCGCACTGGCCGAGGTGGATGCGGCGAGCCGTCAGATCCGCGCGCATTCGGAGGCGATGGAGCGCGCGGCCAACGCCCACGACAAGCTCACGGACGTGCTCCTGCACGGCGGAGGTGTCGCGGAGATTGCTGCGGTGCTGGCCGAGGTGCTCGCCGGCGACGTCGCCATCTGTGACCCCGATCTTCGCCAGGTGACGCACTGCGGGGCTGACGTTCTCGGCGCCGATGCGGAGGGCTGGTTGCGCACGGCCGTGGACGAGGCACGCCAGTCCGGGCGGAGCGTGGAGACGATCCGGGAGTCCGACGGCTCTCGGGCCTACGTCGCCGTTGCCCTCGCGGGTGCCGAGCACCTGGGCACGCTCGTGCTGACCGGGCGGGCCGAGCCGCTCGAGCTCGCCGAACGCCGGACCCTGGAGCGCGGCGCGCTCGTCACCGCGCTCGTGCTGCTGTTCTCGCGCACCGTCGCCGAGGCAGAGGAGCGAGTACGTGGCGAGCTCGTGGCCGACGTGCTGTCCGGCCGGGACGCCGACGACTACCGGCTCCGAGAGCGGGCCCGTCGGCAGGGCGCCGACCTGGACCGCGTGGGCGTCGCCGCTGTCGTCGCCGTCGACGGGGTCGAGCGGCACCTCGCCGTCCAGGTGGTGGCTCGCCTCGCCGGCGAGCTCGGGGGACTGGCGGGGGACCACGCCGGCCACGTCGTCCTGGTCGCCCCCGGAGCCGACCCGGTCGCCGTCGGCAGGCAGGTCCAGGACCGGCTTCGTGCAGCCGTGGGCGACGGGACCGTCGGTGTGGCGGCTACGTCGGGAGGTGTCGGCTCGATCGCGGCGGCGTACCAGGAGGCCCGCGGCTGTCTCGACACCCTGCTCAGCCTGGGGCGCGTGGGCGAGGTCAGCGACCCTGCCGGGCTGGGCGTGGCGCGGCTGCTGCTCGGACAGAACGGCCCGGCCGAGCTCGACGACTTCATCGTCCGAACGCTGGGCCCCGTCGCGGAGTACGACGAACGCCGCGGCACCGAGCTGCTCGCCACGCTCGAGGCCTGGTTCGCGACAGGGGCACGGCTGACCGAGACCGCCGGCCGGCTGCACGTCCACCCGAACACCGTGTCGCAGCGGCTGGGCCGGGTGGACAAGCTCCTGGGCGCCCGGTGGCGCGACCCCGACCACGCCCTCGACGTCCAGCTGGCGCTGCGGATGTGGCGCCTGCAAGGTAGCCCCGCAAGACACTGATCGCGCCGAAGTGTGGCGGTCTCACACATGGCGTCGGATCGGCGTTGAACCGTAGCGTCGGGCCCCATGAGTGAGACACGCGACACCGCGCGCAACGCTGACGGAGCCCTGGTCGGCAAGACCGCCCTGGTGACGGGCGCCGCAAGCGGGATCGGTCGTGCGGTCGCCGAGCGGCTCGCCGCCGCGGGTGCATCAGTGCTGGTGCTCGACCGTGACGAGGCAGGCGCCAAGGAGGTGGCCTCCGACATCGGCGGCGACGCTCTGGTGGCCGACCTCGCCGACGGCGCGAGCATCGACGCCCTCGGGATCGGCGTCGACCGGCCCGTCGACATCCTCGTCAACAACGCCGGCATCCAACACGTCGCTCCCATCGAGGAGTTCGACCCGGAGCGTTTCGCGCTGATGCAGCGGGTAATGCTCGAAGCGCCGTTCCGGCTCGCCGGAGCGTCGCTCCCCGGGATGTACGAACGAGGTTGGGGTCGGATCGTGCACGTGTCGTCGGTCCATGGTCACCGCGCGTCGGCGTTCAAGGCCGCCTACGTGAGCGCCAAGCACGGCCTCGAGGGGCTGTCGAAGGTGATCGCACTCGAGGGCGCCGGCCGCGGCGTCACCAGCAACACCGTCTGCCCCGGCTACGTCCGCACGCCCCTCGTCGAGGGACAGCTCGCGGACCAGGCACGTAGCCACGGCATCGATGAGGGCGACGTCCTCGACGAGGTCCTGCTCACCCGCACCCCCGTCAAGCGCCTGGTCGAGCCCGCCGAGGTGGCCGACCTGGTCGCGTTCCTCTGTGGCCCCGGTACCGACTCGATCACCGGCACCTCATTTCTCATGGACGGCGGATGGACCGCCGCGTGAAAGGAAGAGCACCCATGTCCACACACACGTCCTCACCCGAGGCGAGCTCGGAGTCAGAGCCGGAGAAGACCTCGATCGTCAAGGTCGTCTTCGCCAGCCTCATCGGCACCGCCGTCGAGTGGTACGACTTCTTCCTGTTCGGCTCTGCCGCCGCCCTCGTCTTCGGCGAGGTCTTCTTCGGTGAGATCGGCGGCACGAACGGCACGCTCTACGCCTTCATGACCTACGCGCTCGGCTTCGCGGCGCGCCCCCTGGGCGGCATCGTGTTCGGCCACTTCGGCGACAAGGTCGGGCGCAAGACGATGCTCGTCATCTCGCTGCTGATGATGGGGATCGGCACGTTCGCGATCGGCCTGCTGCCGACGTACGCCAGCATCGGCATCGCAGCCCCGATCCTGCTGGTCGCCTGCCGGCTCGTGCAGGGCTTCGCCGTGGGCGGCGAGTGGGGCGGTGCCGTCCTGATGGCCGCCGAGCACGGCTCCGACGAGAAGCGCGGCTTCTGGTCCTCGTGGCCGCAGGCAGGTGTGGCGCTCGGCAACCTGTTCGCCACGGGCGTGCTGTGGATCCTGGCCGCCGTGCAGTCCGACCAGGCGTTCCTCGCCTGGGGCTGGCGGATCCCGTTCCTGCTCAGCGCCGTCCTCGTGCTCGTCGGCCTGTGGGTCCGGCTCAGCATCGAGGAGTCCCCGGTCTTCGCCGAGGCGAAGGCCGAGCTGGAGGCCAAGGAGGAGACCAGCTCGCACATGCCGCTGATGGCGGTGATCCGCGCCTACCCGCGTGAGGTCCTGATCGCCATGGGCATGCGGATGGCAGAGAACATCTCGTACTACATCTTCACGGTCATCTCGATCACCTACGTCACGACGTACCTCGGGGCCGAGAAGTCCGTGATCCTGCGGGCGTTGCTGATCGGTGCGGCGATCCAGTTCGTCGCGATCCCGCTGGTCGGGTTGCTGTCCGACCGGGTGGGACGCCGTCCGCTGTACATGTTCGGCGCAGTCGGCGTCGGGGTCTGGACGTTCATCTTCTTCAACCTGCTGGACTCCAAGGACCCGTCGCTGATCCTGTTCGCCGTGGTCGTCGGTCTGATGCTGCACACGTTCATGTACGCCCCGCAGGCGGCGTTCTTCTCCGAGCTGTTCGGCACGTCGGTGCGCTACACGGGTGCATCGGTCGGCTACCAGCTGGCGTCGATCTTCGCCGGTGCCCTGGCCCCGATCATCGCGCTGAAGCTGCTCGGCGACGTCGAGGTCGGGAACACCACCGCTGTGGGTATCTACGTGGCGATCGCCTCCGTGATCACGCTGGTGGCGGTGCTGTTCGCCAAGGAGACTCGCGCCTCCTCGCTGGTCCACGACCGGGTGCTCGAGCCCCGCGTCCGCGACCGAGTCTGAACCAAGCAGACGGGCCCCGCACCTTCAAGGTGCGGGGCCCGTTCGCGTCTGCCGGTCAGCCGATGCGGATGAACGTACGGCGGGGCGATCCCGGGTAGCGCACCACGCCGAGCCACCGTTGGGTCGGGTCCAGGTCGGCCCAGGAGACGGTCGAGCGGAAGGACGCCCCGGGCCGCGGTGCCTGGCTGTCCGTCGCGATCGAGAGACCACTGTCGCCGCCGGGAGTCACCACCCAGGTCGCGAGCTGACCGGTGACGACCGCGGAGTTCCCGGCGCGGACTGCGTGCACGTAGACCGTGTAGTCGCCGTTCGGCGGCGAGGTCATCGTGACGGTCGCCGTCGCCGAGGGCCCCGTCGCGTGATCCACGAGTACGTCGCCCCGGTAGACGTAGAGGTCGAGGTCGTCGCCGACGTTGTGGCTGGCGACCTCGAAGCGCGCGGCTTCGGCGCCAACCGGAACGGTGACGGTGGTGGCGAAGGTGTCGCGGTCGGACTCCGGGGAGTCGAAGTCGAACCGGCCGGGGCGCAGGCTCAGACCGACGGGTCGGGCAGCGGCCAGCCCGACGCTCGTGGGAGCCACGATGCGGCCGGTGCCACTACGCCCCTCGAGAGAAACGCTGCCGGTGTCGATGTCGGCCGCGACCTCGGCCGGTGCGGCGACCTGGGCGGTCCGGACGACCACCGGAAGTCGTGCTTGGTGCACGAGGCCGGTCCAGGTGATGTCACCACTGACGAAGTCGTGCTGGGGCGCCTCTGTCGTGGCGCCGAACCCGATCCGGATCCTGCGCGTCTGACCGGGGCGCAGGGTCACGGTCTGCGGGCGGACGCTGACCTCGACGCCGTCGAGCCCGCTGACGGAGGCGGTGTAGGTCTCGGTGCTGCCCGAGACGTTCGTGAGGCGACGCACCGCGGTGGTCCGCCCGACGAGGCTGCCGACCGCGATCGAGGGGAGGTTGAGATCCAGGCCCCGGACCTCGCCGTCGAGGAACCTGCGCCACGATCCGGGACCGGACTCGAGCACCACCCCGGGATCGAGGAGTGAGGTGGGGTCGACCTGTCCGGCGCCGGCGACCAGCGGAGTGGAGGCGCCCTGCAGCTGCGACGCCGTGGTCATCATCGCGGACTTGATCCGGGCCGGGGACCAGCTGCGGTGCGTGCTTCGGACGAGGGCCGCGAGGCCCGCGGCGTGCGGCGTGCTCACCGACGTACCGGAACGCAGGTCCCACAGACGGCGGGAGTCGGCCATCGGCGCGACGGCACCGACCACCGAGACCCCCGGAGCCGTGAGGTCGGGCTTGAGGAGGTCGCGCCCCGACACGGGGCCGCGCGCCGAGAACGCAGCGGCTGCGGGGATCGGGGTCGCCTCGGACCCGGTCGGGTCAAGGGCGGCCGTGGCGTTCGAGCCGGCGGTCCGCAGGTAGGACGTGATCGCCCGGGCAGTCTCGACACTCACGTGCACGGTCGGGATGGAGTGCACGTCAGCCTCCACCGAGGAGGCCGCCGTGTTCGCCAGCACCATCGCCGCACCGCCGGCCCGCGCCACCGCGGAGGACTTCTCGACCCGCGGGGTCACGCCGCGCTCACACAACACCACGCTGCCCTGGACGCGGTCGGCGTCCAGCGCGTCCACCTCGCAGCGTGCGGCCGCCTCGCCGGTCGCCCCGACCGCGGCAGCGTCCGCCGCACGAATCAGCCGGGCGCTCGGCACAGCCACGTCGCTCGTCATCGCGCCGACGTACTCGGTTCCGTCGCCGAGCCGCACGGAGCCCTGGTAGGCGCGATGAGTGCTCGCTCCGACCGTGGTGACCCACGGGGCGGTGTTGCCGACGCTGCCCGCCTGGGGGCCGTCGTTGCCGGCAGCCGTGGCGACGAAGACGCCCGCGGACGCTGCGCCGAGGAAGGCTCGGGAGAGGGTGTCGGCGGGGTCGCTCGACCCGGCAACCGACACGCTGAGGACGTCGACGCCGTCAGCCACGGCTCGGTCGACCGCGGCCACGGTGTCAGCCGTGGCGCAGCCATCGTCGTCGGGGTCAGGCGCCGTCCAGCACGCCTTGTACACGGCCAGCGAGGCCGCCGGCGCCATGCCGCTGGCCCTGCCGAAGTTCTGACCGTCGATCCGTACGTCGACCTCGGGCTCCCCGGCGGCCGTCGACGCGCTGTGCGTGCCATGCCCGGTGGTGTCGCGGGCGGACACCGCCTCGGTGCTGGCCAGCTGGTCGCGCCCGAACCCGCGGACGAACCAGCGAGCGCTGATCACCTTGTCGTTGCAGTCGGCGAGGTTCCACCGGTCCGCGGCGGCACAGGCGCCGTGGAAGCCCGGCGCGGCCTTCGAGCGACCGGGCCGCTGCTGCGGGAGCCCCGCGAAGCTCGGGTTCTCCGGCGAGATCCCGGTGTCGACGACACCGATCACGACGCCGCGGCCGGCCTCGGCGCGTCCCCCGGCTCGGCTCCACGCGCCGTTCTCGCCGGTGAGGCCGAGGAAGTCGCCGGCGTCGCTGGTGGTGTCGCGCACGGTACTGCGTTCCACGAGCCTTACTCGAGGGTCGGCGCGCAGGTTCTTGACCTGGCGCTGCTCGAGCCGGACGGCGAACCCGTTGAGGGCCGTCGTGTAGCGGTACAGGGTCTCGGGGTTGCCCAGGTCATCGAGGAGCCGGTCCTGCTGGGCCAGCAGTCGCGACTCGCGCTCGGCGACCGCGGGCCGGGTGCGGTCGAACCGGCGGCCGGCTTCGGGCCGCGTCGAGGGGTGGTCGGCCGTCGGGCGAGCCGTCAGCGTGACGAGATAGAGCCCGCGCTCGGTGTCCTGCGTCGGGCTCAGGGGCGCTGAGCCGTCCGCGCCGGCAGCGGCCGTCGTCGGGACGGTGACGGCGGCGACGGTCAGCAGGAGCCCCGCGCTCAGGGCGAGCAGCCTCGGTGCGCGGTGCGGGCGCAGGCTCAACGGTCCCCCTCTCGAGGACAGACGGTGCGGACGGGAGGTTCCATGGTTACAGGGCCGCGATGGGCGTGCAACGAAACGGCCGACTTACAGTGGGCGGGTGACTGCCGCTCGCCCCCTGGTCGTCGGGTTCGACCTCGACATGACGCTCATCGACACCCGCCCCGGATTCGCCGCCACCTTGCGAGCACTGGTGAGTGAGACGGGCGTCGCCGTCGACGTCGAGTCCATGTGCGAGTCGCTGGGCCCGCCGCTGGACCACATGCTCGCGCCGTACTTCCCGGCCGAGCGGCTGAGCGGGCTCGTCGACCGTTTCCGCGTGCTCTACCCCGACCACGCGGTGGCCGCGACGGCTGCACTCACCGGCGCCCACGATGCCCTCGCATCCGTGCGTGCACACGGAGGGCGTTGCGTGGTCGTGACCGGGAAGTTCACCCCCAATGCCGCCCTGCACGTCGAGGCGCTCCAGTTCGAGATCGACCACCTGGCCGGAGAGGTGTGGGGCGTCGGGAAGGCGGGCGTGCTGCGTGACCAGGGGGCCTCGGTGTACGTCGGCGACCACGTCCACGACGTCGAGGGTGCGCTCGCGGCCGGCGCCACCAGCGTGTCGGTGCTGACCGGCGGCAGCTCCGAGGCGGAGCTTCGGGCCGCAGGCACCCACGTCGTCCTGCCCAGCCTGGAAGCGTTCCCGGAGTGGCTCGACGACCACGTGCTCGACCTGCGGCTGGCCGCGCTCGAGGCCGATCTGCAGGCGCGAGGCTCGGTGCTGGTGGCGTTCTCCGGGGGAGCGGACAGCGCCTTCCTGCTCGCAGCGGCCGTTCGCGCGCTCGGCGCGGAGCGGGTCGCGGCCGCGACGGCGTACAGCGACTCGCTGCCCGCCTCCGAGCGGTCGCCCGCCCGTGACTTCGCGGAGTCGCTCGGGGTCCGGGTGCTCACGCCCACCACCCACGAGATGGAGCGCGACGGCTACCGCGCCAACGCCGGCGACCGTTGCTACTTCTGCAAGGCGGAGCTGCTCGACGTGCTCGGTCCGCTCGCCGACGAGCACGGCCTCGCGCACGTCGCGACCGGCACCAACGCCGACGACGCGCTGGCAGGCTTCCGTCCTGGGATCAGGGCGGCAGCCGAACGAGGTGCGGTCACCCCGCTCAAGGACGCCGGGCTGACCAAGCAGCAGATCCGTGATGCGTCTCGTCGGTGGGGGCTGCCCACCTGGGACAAGCCCGCGGCGGCCTGCCTGTCGTCACGCGTGGCCTACGGCATCGAGGTGAGTCCCTACCGGCTGGCCAGGATCGAACGTGCCGAGGCGGCTGCACGTCTGGTGCTCGACACTGCGGGAATCCCGGTGCGCAACCTGCGCATTCGAGATCTCGGCGACCGTGCCCGGGTCGAGGTGGACGCGCAGCTCGTCGATGCCGTGACGGCCGAGCCGCGACTGATTCGGGCCGTGCGCGACGCAGGATTCGAGACGGCCGAGGTCGACCCGGCTGGCTTCCGGTCCGGTTCCATGAACGAGACGCTGGTCGACCGCGAGAGGTACCGGTAACCCGGATGAGGAACGCACCCGATCGGCCGTAGGCTGGTCGGCGCACCCAACCCGTACGTCCGCGGAACGCCCGCGGGCCCCGAAGCAGAAGAGGTCGAGCCGTGCCGACAGGCAAGGTCAAGTGGTACGACGCCGAGAAGGGTTTCGGCTTCCTGTCCAAGGACGAAGGCGGTGACGTCTACGTCCGCTCCGAGGCACTGCCCGAGGGCGTCGCCTCGCTGAAGGCGGGCATGCGGGTCGAGTTCGGGATCGTGCAGGGGCGCAAGGGCGACCAGGCGCTCCAGGTCCGCCTGCTCGAGCCCACCCAGTCGGTGTCGAAGGCGCTTCGCAAGAAGCCGGCCGACATGGTCAACATCATCGAGGACCTCTACCGCCTGCTCGAGAACATCGAGCAGGCCTACCGCGGTGGTCGGCACCCGGACCCGAAGACCGCCAAGCCGACGGCGAAGCTGCTGCGTGCGCTGGCCGACGAGCTCGAGCTCTGACAGCGGGCTCACTGCACCGTGGGCCGGCTCCGCAGGTCGGAGATGACCCAGAGGCACCAGGCGAGCAGGATCCCGGCCGCGACGCCCAACCCGAGGCGGGGGATCAGCGGCAACGCGATCCCGATGAAACCGCCGACGACCCAGGACAGCTGGAGCAGGGTCTCCGACCGCGCGAACGCGCTCGCGCGTGCCCGGTCGGGGATCTCGTGCTGGATCAGGGCGTCGAGTGACAGCTTGCCGAACAGCTGGGCGATGCCCGCGGTGAACCCCAGCAGTACGGCGACCGCAAGCCCGTAGAAGACCGCGGCGACGATGGTCATGACCGTGTCGGCGACCAGCGCCACCAGCACGGTGATGTCGGGCCGGACGTTCCGCAGCACCGATCCGAGCGTGATCCCGATCCCGCTGCCGACCCCCGCGGCGCCGATCACCAGCGCCAGCAGCAGCTCGGGCCGGTCCTCCCAGCCGGGGAACGGCTTGTCCCGCAGCAGGAAGGCCATGTACATGGTCAGGAAGCCGGACAGCAGCCGCAGCCCGGCGTTGCTACGCAGGCCCACCACGACCGGGCGAGGCACGACCACGCGGCTCCGACGCCGACCGATTCCGGGCAGCCCGGAGTCGCCCTCGCCCGCCGAGACGTCCACGCGCGACGGCAGCAGGATCGCGAGGATCGTGCCCGCCGCGAACACCGCGAACGCGTACCGCAGCGACCACTGCGAGCCCAGCGTCGAGGCGAGTACGGCGATCGGCGCCGAGACTGTGGCTCCGGCCAGGCCGGCGAGCGAGATCCGGGAGTTCGCGCGGACCAGGCTCAGCTCCTCGGGGAGGATCCGCGGGACCGCGGCCGCCCGAGTCACGTTGTAGGCCTTCGAGGCGACGAGGCACCCCAGGGCGGCGGGGAAGAGCGCGATCGAGCCGGTGATGACGGCGTTGGCCAGCACCAGGCACAGCACCCCGCGCAGGGCGAGCGTTGCGCCGATCGCCCAGCGTCGGCCGTGGCTGAACCGGTCGAGCGCCGGCCCGATCAGTGGCGCCACGATCGCGAACGGCAGCATCGTCAGCCCGAGGAAGAGCGCCACCTGGCCTCGCGCCTGGTCGGCGGGACCTGGAAGAACAGCGTGCCGGCCAGTGAGATGGCGACCGCCGTGTCGCCACCCGCGTGGAAGGCGTGCAGCTCGATCAGCCGCGACAGCCCGCTACGGCCCGCGCCCTGCGCATGGGTGGCGCGGCGCGCCTGGCGGTACACGTAGTTCGCCGCGGCTCCGGTGGCGGAGCCCGCCGCGACCGCCCCCTTGGCGGACGCCGTTGCGGCTCGTCGAGCGCCGCGGCCGAGCGCCCGGCCGCGCCCGCCCTCGTCGACAGTGCTGGACTTGTCGGACCGCATACCTCCATCTTGCCTTTCCGTGCCAGCGTTCGGCGGCCCGCCGCGACAACCCGGGGGGTGATGAGGAACAATCGCCCCCGTGATGACTGCAGCGAGGGCCAAGAAGGCGGACGACGTCGCCGCCGGGTCGGTTGACGCTGCCCGCGAGGCCTTGCTCGAACTGGTCGACGTCGTCGACATCGGTGAGGCGCTCGGCCACCTCGCCGAGGACGAGCGGGTCGTCACCCACTTCTTCGCCTGTACGCGCACCGGGTACCGCGGCTGGCGCTGGGCCGTCACCGTCGCCCGCGCATCGCGCCAGAAGAACGTCACCGTCGACGAGGTCGTTCTGCTCCCTGGTGACGACGCGATCGTGGCCCCCGCCTGGGTGCCGTGGCGCGACCGGATCAAGCCCGGCGACCTCGGCCCCGGCGACCTCCTCCCCACCGAGGAGGACGACCCGCGACTGGTCCCCGGCTACACGGCCGGCGACGAGACCATCGACCGCGACACCGTGAAGGCCGTCGCCGACGAGCTCGGGCTCGGCCGTCCGCGCGTGCTCTCGCTGGAGGGCCGCGAGCTGGCAGCCCAGCGCTGGTACGACGGGTCGCACGGTCCTGAGGCGCCGATCGCGCAGTCGGCCCCCGCCAACTGCGGCTCGTGCGGCTTCCTCGTCAAGCTGGCGGGTCCGATGTCCCAGCTGTTCGGCGTCTGCGCGAACGCTTACGCGAACGATGACGGCCGCGTGGTCTCGTTCGACCACGGCTGTGGCGCCCACTCCGAGGCGCAGCTGAGCAAGAAGAGCCTCCCGGCCCCGCTGCCCGAGCCCGTGCTCGACACCCTCAGCTGGGACGAGCTCGAGAAGTTCTAGGCGGCTTCGCCCGCGCTACGGGCGGACGTCCGCTCGTGCCGGTGGTTCCGACGACGGCGGCAGTAGTCCCACCCGATGACGCCGAGCCCGAAGCCCGCGAGGCAGGTCCACAGCCACCACTCCCGGTCGGTCTCGGCGAGCCTGCTGCTGAACGGCAGCAGCAGCACGAACGCCAACAGCCACAAGGCGGCACCGACCGCGACCGTGCGTACACCGTCGACGTCGAGGGGATCGACGTCGGCCACGATGTAGGTGCGCTTGCCGATCTCGTGCGTCGTGATCTCGGGTGTCTCGTCGGCAGGGAGTTCCACGTCTAGAACATATCTCGTCTGGCAGGATGTGCGCCGGTCCAGTCTCGATACCGCACCCACACCCCGCACCCCTAGGACGCCCCCCGTGGACAAGTTCTTCAAGATCTCCGAGCGCGGCTCGACCGTAGGACGTGAGGTACGCGGCGGCTTCGTCACGTTCTTCACGATGGCCTACATCATCGTGCTCAACCCGATCATCCTGCTCGGCGCCGTGGACGGCGACGGCCTCGCGCTGGCCGACGGCGACTTCGCCGGCATCGCCGCCACCACCGCCCTCGTCGCAGGCGTGCTGACCATCCTGATGGGCGTGGTCGCGAACTTCCCGTTGGCGCTGGCCACCGGCCTCGGTCTCAACGCGTTCGTCGCCTACTCCGTGGCCCGCGACATGACCTGGGCCGACGCAATGGGGTTGGTCGTGCTGGAGGGCCTGATCATCCTGGTGCTGGTCCTGACCGGGTTCCGCAAGGCGGTGTTCCACGCCGTACCTTCGCAGCTCAAGGTTGCGATCAGCGTGGGCATCGGTCTCTTCATCGCACTGATCGGGCTGGTGGACGCCGGCTTCGTGCGTCGTACGCAGGCCGGCCCCGTACCGGTGGAGCTCGGCTACCAGGGCAACCTGGTCGGCTGGCCGGTATTGGTGTTCGTGCTCGGCCTGGGCCTGATGATCACGCTGTACGTGCGCAAGGTGAAGGGCGCGATCCTGATCGCGATCCTCGCCGCGACCGTCCTCGCAATCGCGGTGGAGGCGTTCGCCAAGGTGGGGGCGGCGTTCATCAGCCCGGAGGAGAGCAACCCGAAGGGTTGGGGGCTCCAGGTCCCCGCGATCCCGGAGAAGCTCGTCGAGTGGCCGTCGTTCCCGACGCTGGGTGAGTTCTCGCTGCTCGGCTCCTTCCAGAGCGTCGGACTCGTCACGGCCGCGCTGTTCGTCTTCACGCTGCTGCTCGCCGACTTCTTCGACACCATGGGCACGATGACGGCGATCGGCGCAGAGGCCGGCCTCAACGACCGCGAGGGCGTGCCGCCCAACACACAGCGGATCCTGGTCGTCGACTCGCTCGCCGCGGCAGCTGGCGGCGCGTCCGGCATCTCCAGCAACACCTCGTACATCGAGTCGGCATCCGGCGTCGCCGAGGGGGCGCGTACCGGCCTGGCCAGCGTCGTGACCGGTCTGCTGTTCCTCCTGGCCACCGTCTTCGCGCCGATCGTGGAGGTGATCCCGAACGAGGCGGCCGTCCCGGCCCTCGTCCTGGTCGGCTTCCTGATGATGCAGCAGGTGCGGCACATCGACTGGGACGACATCGAGATCGCCCTGCCGGCGTTCCTCACCATCGTGCTGATGCCGTTCACCTACTCGATCTCCGCCGGCATCGGCGCCGGCTTCATCGCCTACACGCTGGTGAAGACGGTCCGCGGCAAGGCCGCGGAGATCCACCCGCTGCTGTGGGTCGTGTCGTTGCTCTTCGTCGTCTACTTCGCGATCGACCCGGTCAAGCAGATCCTCGGGGCCTGACGGGCTTCAATCGGACGCCGCCGCATCCTCCGTCATTGGAGGGTGCGGCGGTGCTGCTTCCAGCGCTGCAGCATGTCGGCGGCCTCCTCGCGCGCGAACCGGAAGAACTCCTCGGTCTCCTGGAGGCGACGACCGCCGCGGGTGTCGAGGCCGACGAGGATCGCGGCGTCGTGGACGGCCTGCTCCCACATCCACAACATCGGCAGTCGGGCCGACGTGATCGCCGACCAGGCGTCCTCGTCGTACACCCGGTAGATCTCGGCCCGGGTGCCCGGATGGCGCTCGCGGAAGAGGAGTCGGGCGGTCACGAGGTAGCGAACGGCACCCGAGACCGCGCCCGGGCTGATCTGCAGACCCTCGGCGAAGTCGGCGGCGGTGTACCTGTCGGAGTCCTCGGCGAGGGCATAGGCGAAGACCCGCGCCGCCATCCTCGGCATCCCGCTCTCGGCGAGGATGGCCGCGACCTGGTCGACCGCCTGCGCCAGTTTGTCGCGATCTTGGACGATATGGACGCTTCTCTCGCTCGTCTGTTCGGCCATGGCAGCAGCATAGTCTTCAGAACCTTCACACAATGGTGAAACTTCGGAGGAAGATGGAGCCATGAGCTCCGCGATCACGGTCACCGGTCTGGTCAAGCACTTCGGGAACACCGTCGCCCTCGACGGGCTCGATCTCGACGTCCGTACGGGCGAGGTGCACGGCTTCCTCGGGCCGAACGGCTCCGGCAAGTCGACCACCATCCGAATCCTGCTCGGCCTGCTCCGTGCCGACGCCGGCGAGGTCGACCTGCTGGGCGGGGACCCGTGGCGCGACGCGGTCGCGCTGCATCGGCGGATCTCCTACGTTCCGGGGGAGGTCAACCTCTGGCCCAACCTCACCGGCGGCGAGGTGATCGACCTGCTCGGCAGGCTGCGCGGCGGGATCGACGCCCGGCGTCGCGAGGAGCTGCTGCAGCGTTTCGACCTGGACCCCACCAAGAAGGCCCGCTCGTACTCCAAGGGGAACCGGCAGAAGGTCGCGCTGGTCGCCGGCCTCGTCGTCCGATGCCGAGCTCTTCCTGCTCGACGAGCCGACCTCGGGTCTCGACCCGCTGATGGAGGCGACGTTCCAGGACTGCATCCGAGAGCTGGTGGACGAGGGCAGGACCGTCTTGCTGTCCAGCCACATCCTGGCCGAGGCCGAGGCGCTCTCCGACCGGGTCAGCATCATCCGCGCGGGTCGGGTCGTGCAGAGCGGGACACTCAAGGAGCTGCAGCAGCTCACGCGGACGACCGTTGTGGTGCGCACCGATCGGGCCGCCGACGACCTCGCGCAGGTGCCCGGCGTGGCTCACATCTTCGTCAAGGACGGCAGTGCGGCGAGTTCCGCAGGTGGCGTGAAGGTCAGCTTCGACGTCGACACCGGACACCTCGACGAGGCGATGGCCTACCTGGCGCCGCTGGGGATCCGGTCGCTCGTCAGTCACCCGCCGACCCTGGAGGAGCTCTTCCTCCGCGAGTTCGGCGACGCGGTCGAGGCATGAGCGCGTCGGTCGAGCGTGTCGAGACCCCCCGCATGAACATCCTCGTGGGGGTCGGCCCCCTGGTCCGGTTGTTCCTGCGGCGAGACCGGATCCGGCTGCCGATCTGGATCGGCGCCTTGGTCGGGATCACCTACGTCTCCGCGGCGGCAGTCCGCGGCGTCTACGACACCCCCGCGGAGATCAACTCCTACGCCGTGAACATCGGCGACAGCCCGGCCTCGATCGCGATGGCAGGTCCGCCGGTGGCGCTCGAACACCGTCCAGGGGATCATCGTCTACGAGACGTCGCTGACCGTGTTGATCGGCGTCGCGCTGATGGCGCTGTTCACCGTCGTGCGGCACACCCGGGGCGAGGAGGAGGTCGGCCGCACCGAGCTGCTCGGCGCCGCCGTTGTCGGGCGGCACGCGGGGACGGCCGCAGCCGTCATCGTCGCGTCGGGCGCGGCCGTGGTCGTTGGATTCGGGGTCGCCGTCTCGGTCCTGGCGCAGAGCTTCCCGGCCAACGCCGCCTGGCTGTACGGCTCTGCCGTCGCCGCCCTGGGCTTGGTGTTCGCCGCTCTCGCCGCGGTCTCGGCCCAGCTGATGACGCATGCGCGCACGGCCGTCGGCGTGACCCTGGCCGTGCTCGGTGCCGTGTTCGCCCTGCGCGCGGTGGGTGATGTGCGTGAGTCGGCGTTGTCGTGGTTCTCGCCGATCGGCTGGTCGCAGCAGGTTCGTGTGGGCGATGACAATCGTTGGTGGCCGCTGCTGATGTCGGTCGCCCTGGTGGCTGTGATGCTCGTCGTGGCGGGGTGGCTGACCACCAGGCGGGACCTCGGGGCGGGAGTCGTCGCCGCCAGGCCCGGGCCGGCCCACGCATCCCGCTCGCTCGGGTCGATCCTGGGCCTCGCGTGGCGCCTGCAGCGGGGCTCCGTGATCGCCTGGTCGGCGGGACTCTTCATGTTCGGGGTGCTGTTCGGGTCGCTCGAGCAGCGAGCTGCAGCAGATGGTCGAGGACAACCCGCTGCTCGAGGAGTACTTCCGCAGGGTCGGCGGCAGCGTCACCGACTCGCTCTTCGCGACGTCCATGTTGTTGACCGGGATCCTCGCCGCCGGGTTCGCCGTCGGGTCGGCACTTCGCCTGCGCGGCGAGGAGAACGCCGGCCGGCTCGAGGCGGTCCTGGCAGGACCGGTCCCGCGGGCCCGGGCGCTGCTCGCCCCGCTGATGGTCACCGTGGCCGGTTCGGTCGTCCTGGTGACCGCAGGAGGCCTGGGCCTGGGGATCGCCGATGCGCTGGTGAGCAGCGAACCCTCGTCGATCCTGGAGCTCGTGGCGCTCTCCTGGGTGCAGATACCCGCCATCCTCGTGCTGGCCGCGACTGCGGTCCTCCTCACCGGCTGGCAGCCGCGGATGGTCGGCGTGGTCTGGTTCGCGCTCGGCGTGAGCTTCCTGATCGGCTGGCTGGGTGGCCTGCTCGACCCGCCCGGCTGGGTGCTCGGCCTCTCGCCGTTCGAGCACCTCCCGTTCGTCCCGGTCGAGGACCTGGCGGTCATGCCGATCGTCCTGCTCACGCTCCTCGCGGTGGCCCTGACCGTCGTGGGGCTCATCGGTTTCCGGAGGCGCGACCTCTCCTAGCTGTTGGTCGAGCCGATCTCGTTGGTCGAGCTCGTCGAGACCACTCGAGTGGTCTCGACAAGCTCGACCAGCGGAAGGGGCTCGACCGGCGGAGGGTATTGGTCTCGACAAGCTCGACCAGCGAGAAAGGGGCTCGACCAGCGAGATACAAGCTCGACCAGCGGTTCTGCGGGAAGTACTTAGCAAGGGTAATGAGTTAGGCTAAGTACATGCCTCCCTCCGTCGAGAAGATCGCCCGCACCGACGCGGGCCTCGCTGCTGCCCTGCGGGTGTCGGTGGCCCGGCTCACGCGACGGCTGCGTGCGGAGCGCGATCCCGACAGCGAGCTGCTCAGCATCGGGCAGCTGTCGGTCCTGGGTGTGCTGCTGCGCGAGGGAGAGTGCTCGATCGGCGAGCTTGCCGCCCAGGAGCGAGTCCAGCCGCCGTCGATGACGCGCACGGTGAACTGCCTCGAAGAGGGCGGGTACGTAGAGCGGCGGCCGCACGAATCCGATCGCCGGCAGGTCCTGGTCGCGCTGGCGGAGAAGGGCAGTCAGACCCTGGCTGCCGACCGCAAGCGGCGCGACGCCTGGCTCGCCCAGCGCCTGCGCGAGCTGACTCCCGAAGAACGACTGCTGCTGCGCCAGGCAGCGCCCTTGATCGAAAGGCTGGCACACGCTTGAGTCCCACGTTCCGTGCTCTGTCGAACCGCAACTACCGGCTGTACGCAGCCGGTGGTGTCGTGTCGAACACCGGAACCTGGATGCAGCGCGTGGCGCAGGACTGGCTGATCCTCCAGCTGACCGCGGGGAGCGGCTTCGCACTCGGGCTCACGACCGGGCTCCAGTTCCTCCCCATCCTGCTGCTCTCGCCGTACGCCGGCCTGATCGCCGACCGGTTCCCCAAGCGTCGGCTGCTCCAGGTGACGCAGCTGATGATGGCGGTGCCGGCGCTGCTGCTCGGGCTGCTCGCGGTGACCGGGGTGGCGCAGCCGTGGCACGTGTACGTCCTCGCGCTGGTGCTCGGGATCGGGACAGCGTTCGACGCACCGGCGCGACAGTCCTTCGTGAGCGAGATGGTCAGCCCCGAGGAGCTCACCAACGCCGTCGGTCTGAACAGTGCGTCTTTCAATGCGGCCCGGATCGTCGGCCCGGCCCTCGCCGGGTTCCTGATCGCGGCAGGCGGCGGCGGTGCGCAGGCGACCGGTTGGGTGATCCTCGCAAACGCGCTCAGCTACGGAGCCGTCATCTTCGTGCTGCAACGGATCCGGACTGCCGACCTCGACTCGCCCGACCTGGCGTTGCGCGAGAAGGGGATGATCCGCGACGGGATGCGGTACGTCCGCAGCCGGCCCGACCTGATGCTGATCATGGCGATCGTCTTCTTCGCCGGCACGTTCGGCCTCAACTTCCAGATGACCTCGGCCCTGATGGCGACTGACGTGTACGGCAAGGGCGCCCGCGAGTACGGGCTGCTCGGCACCACGATGGCGGTCGGCTCGCTCGCGGGCGCGCTGCTGGCCGCCCGACGGGGTCGGCCGCGACACCGGCTGGTGATCGGCGCGGCGATCGCCTTCGGACTCATCGAGATGGTCGCCGGCCTGATGCCGACGTACCTGACCTTCGCGCTGCTCACGCCGTTGCTCGGCATCACCGCTCTCACGATGATCACCGCGGCCAATGCCACGGTGCAGCTCAGTGTGGCGCCGATCATGCGAGGCCGGGTGATGGCGCTGTACATGATGATCTTCATGGGCGGCACGCCGTTCGGCGCGCCCGTCGTCGGGTGGGTCGGGGAGACCTTCGGGGCTCGCTGGACCCTGATCGGTGGCGGCGGAATCACGGTGCTGGGCACCCTGCTCGCAGTCGCCGTCTTCACCCGGACCCAAGGGATGCTGGATCCGGAGATCAACGACTACCGGCGCTGGCGCGCACGACCGCGTCGGGCCGCCAGCCTTCCCGACCCGGTCGTGGTGGACGCCAAGCTGTGACTCAGCCCCTGGAGGCGAACCAGGGGTGGTGCAGGTCGAGGTAGTCGGTGTTGTGGACTGTGTGGTTGTAGTCCCGCAACGCGTCCGCCATCGCCCCGGTCGTGGGCATGCCTCGCGCCTCGGCCTGACGTGCGGTCGCCTCGTCGGTGAAGGCAACCGTCTCGATGAAGGACCCGTCGTCCTCGAGCGCGAACGTCGCGCCCAGGATCTCGGGTCGTGCCTCGTGCAGCAGGCTCTCCATCCGCCGTATTCCGGACTCGAGCGCGTCCGGGTCGGTGATCCGGCCCCGGATGACCTGGACGAAGCCGGCGTCGTCGGAGCCGCCGTCCATCATCAGCATCACGCGGTCGCAGTCGTGGAACTCCACCGGTCCGTCGTACAGCTTCTCCGCCTCGGCCCACCAGGCCGACTGCTCGGGGCGTTCCGAGTTCGCCTGAGCGGCCTCACGTGACTCGAAGCGCACGACGGCGACCATGTCGCCCTCGTCGGTGACACCGAACGTGCCTCCGAGCCACCCCTCTGCGCCGGGCCCGATCTCGCGGACCCACCGTTCGGTGAGTGCGCGCATCTCGTCCGGGTGTGTGCACTTGCCCTGGATGATCTGGATGAACATCACTACCTCCACGTCGTCGGTTCCTTTGGGACGCTATGCCCGGCCGCAGGGGGGATCCATAGCGCGAACGGGCCGTCCTGGCCGGGCGATAAACTCGCGCCATGAACCCCCGCTACCGACGCATGGTGATCCCTGGCGCCCTGGTGGGGCTGATCCTGATCGTGGCCGTCGCCGCAGCGCTGAGGGGCTGACCGTGGCCGAGCCGCTGCTACGCGCTCTCACCCGGATGCGAAGCCTGATCCTCGACGAGGGCCAGCTGGTCCGTGCGGTCGCCTCCGGGCGGCAGAAGGGCGCGACGCCGCGCTGGCGACGCGTCGAGCTGAGGTACGTCGACCTCAAGGCGGGGCGCCGGCTCCAGGTGACGGCGTACGACGACACGCAGGCGCACACGAGCAACCACGAGCCCGGTCCCGACGCCCGCGACGCGGTCGACGGCCTGCTCGACGAGCCCTTCGGCAACTGGCACGTCGAGACGACTACGGAGACCCACCAGCTGCGGGTGACCAAGAAGCTCGAGGCGATGGTGCACAGCTCGGCTCGGAAGCAGGCCGAGGTCGGCGCCGACGAGGAGGCGCGCAGCCATGACCGGAAGAAACCGCGGCTGCTGCCCGAGGACCACCCGGTGCTGCGCGCGGTCGGGATCGCCGACGTTCAAGGCCGGCTGAAGCCGAGCCGACAGGCGAAGTACCGCCAGGTCGAGGAGTTCCTGCGCAGCCTCGGGCCGGCCGTCGACGACGCGCTGGCTTCGGGTCGGTTGCGCACCCCGACGTCCGAGGAGCCGTTGCGGGTGGTCGACCTGGGGTGTGGCAACGCCTACCTCACCTTCGCCGCGCACGCCTACCTCAACGACGTTCGCTCCCTGCCTGCCCACCTGGTGGGGGTCGACATGAAGGCGCAGGCCCGCGAGCACAGCACCGCCGTCGCCGACGAGCTGGGCATCGGCGACACCATGACCTTCGTCCAGGGCACGATCGCCTCGGCGTCGCTCGACGACGTCCTACCGGGCACGCCGGACGTCGTGCTCGCGCTGCATGCCTGCGACACCGCCACCGACGACGCGTTGGCGCGAGCGGTCGAGTGGGACGCGCCGCTGGTGCTGGCGGCCCCGTGCTGTCACCACGACGTGGCGGCTCAGCTCCGTCGCGCGCCGACCCCTGCGCCGTACACCCAGCTCACGCGACACGGCATCCTGCGCGAGCGCTTCGCGGACACGCTCACCGACGCGGTGCGCGCCTCGATCCTGCGGCTGGTCGGCTACCGCGTCGACGTCATCGAGTTCGTCGAGAGCCAGCACACGCCACGCAACACGCTGCTGCGTGCGGTGCGCACGGGCGCGGCCCCCTCGGAGCAGGCGCGATCCGAGTACGACGAGCTGACCAGTACCTGGGGCGTCCACCCCGCCCTCGCGGAGCGGCTCCGTGACCGGTTGGCGTAGGCCGCGGCAGCAGGGGGTGGTCGCTGTCCTGCTGGTCGCTGCCGCAACGCTCCTCGTGCCCGGATCCGCGACCGCCTCCGAGAAGGTGGAGAGCAGGACGCTGTTCCGGTTCACCGACCCGGAGATCATCGAGTCCAGCGGGCTGGTCGACACCGGCGCCGAGATCCTCACCGTCAACGACTCCGGGGCCGGACCGGTGCTGTACGCCGTCGACCCGGCCAGCGGGGACACGGTGCGGTCGACGACGTACACGGACCGCGACGTCGTCGACGTCGAGGCGCTGGCGCCGGGCCGTGGCGGGTCGACCTGGGTGGGGGACATCGGCGACAACGCCGCCGCCAGGTCGAGCATCACCGTCTACCGGATACCGAAGGGGCGCGAGCGGGCCACCTCCTACGAGTTGACCTACCCGGGCGGCGCGCGCGACGCCGAGGCGTTGCTGGTGCATCCGCGCAGCGGCCGGCTCTTCGTGGTGTCCAAGACGATCTTCGGTGGGGTCGTGTACGCGGCGCCGCGTCGGCTGGAGGCGGGTACCAGCCACCGGCTGCGTCGGTTCGCGCAGGTGAAGAGGTTGGTGACCGACGGGGCGTTCCTGCCTGACGGACGACATGTGGTGCTTCGGACGTACGGCTCCGCGTCGGTGTACACGTTCCCGGCGTTCGAGCACCGCGGCACGGTGACGCTGCCGCCGCAACAACAGGGTGAGGCGATCGCGGTCGGGCCGGATGGTCGCGTGCTGCTGAGCAGCGAGGGACGCAACGCCCCGGTGCTCGAGATCGAGCTGCCCGAGTCGCTGGTCGCCGCCTCGCCATCGGAGTCGCCTTCACGTGCGCGCCCGTCGGCGGCGAACGACGGCTCCGAGGACGAAGTCGACGGCCTCCCGCAGGACCTCCTGTCCAGCACCTGGGTGCGAGTCGGCGCTGCGGGCCTGGCCGGGCTCGCGCTGCTGCTGCTCGTCCGACGACGCTGAGCCCGCGCGCAATCCCTTGTCGGCATGGCGGCCTGCGGTAGTGGGTAAACGGCTCCCATGGCCCGACTCCGCACCGTGTCCCCCAACAGCAAGGGCTGGACGCGCCGCCGCGCAGGTCGCGGCTTCGTCTACCTCGACGACACCGGAGCCCGGCTGTGCGACGAGGACGCCGACCGGGTCAGGTCACTCGTCATCCCCCCTGCCTGGGAGGACGTCTGGGTCTGCCCGCAGGCGAACGGGCACATCCAGGCCGTGGGCGTCGACGCCGCCGGGCGCCGGCAGTACCTCTACCACCCCGACTGGCGGGTGAAGCGCGACCAGATGAAGTTCGACCGGGTCGCCGAAGTGGCCCGCAAACTGCCGCGAGTGCGCGCGACGATCCTCGAGCACATCGCTCTGGACGGGATGCCGGCCGAGCGCGCCATCGCCACCGCCGTACGCCTGCTCGACCTCGGCTACTTCCGGATCGGTAGCGACGCGTACGCCGACACCAACGGCAGCTTCGGGTTGACCACGCTGGAGAAGCGCCACGTCCGGCGCCAACGTGACCGGCTGCTGTTCAAGTTCACCGGCAAGTCGGGGATCGAGCACGAGATCGAGATCGAGGATCCGTTGGCGGTCGACGCCGTGGAGACCATGCGCCGTCGACGGGGCGGCGGTGACCGGCTGCTCGCCTACAAGGACGTCCGGTTGTGGACGCCGATGGACGCCGCGATGGTCAACGACTACCTCCGCGAGAGCACCGGCGCCGAGATCACGGCGAAGGACTTCAGGACGTGGCACGCGACCGTGCTCGCAGCGGCCGCGCTTGCTGCGAGCGAGGAGCCCGGTGACACCAAGGCCTCCCGCAAGCGCGCCGTCGTGGGCGCCATGAAGGAGGTCGCGACGTACCTCGGCAACACGCCCACGATCGCGCGGAACTCGTACGTCGACCCGCGGGTCATCGACCTCTACGAGGACGGCGTCACGATCGAGACGGCGGTCAAGCGCAGCTACGACAGCCCCGACGATCAACAGCTCGCCATCGAGCGGGCAGTCAGTCGGATGCTCGACGCCGCGCCCGAGCAGGCGGGGCGAGCGGCGCGTCAGGCGCCAGGGCGACGGTGAGCGCGAGCGCGGTAGCCGGGTCGTCGAGCACGTCGCCGAAGAGGTCACGGATCTGCGTCATCCGGTAGCGGACGGTCTGCGGGTGCACGTGCAGCGCCTCCGCGACGTCGTTACGCCGCCCCTGGTGCAGCAGCCATGCGCGGAGCGTCTCGGTCAGCCTCTCGGCGGTGCCGTCGCGCAGGCTGCCCAGTGGCGCCAGCACCTGGGCGCGCAGGTCGGCGAGGGACTCGGGGTCGGCGGTCAGCACCAGCGAGGTCAGGTGCTGGTCCGTGTCGACGACGTCGTTCTCTTCCGTGAGCAGGTCGAGCCTGCGCGCTCGTAGCGCCCGGAGGTACGACGTCCTGGCGAGGAGCCACGGGGCGGCCGGACCGACGTACGCCTGGTGTCCGCGCAGGCTGCGCAGCAACGCTCGGCGCGCCCCGCGCTCGGCGTCCGGGACGAGGAGTACGGCCAGCTCGTGCTCGTCCTCCTCGTCGAGGTCGGGCAGGTCCTCCTCGGGTCGAAGGGTGCGCTCGTCCAGCGACGCGATGACGGACCGAACGTGCGAGCTCGGCAGCAGCACGGCGGTGAGTGTGCGCGGCGGATCCCAGCCCGCCCGCTCCGCTGAGGCGGCCAACCGGTCGGCCGGGTCGCCGGCGAGGACGCTGCGTCCGAGCCGCTGCAGGTAGCGGCTGAGCACCCGGCCGCTGGTGGCCAGCTCGTCGGTGTGACCGGCCACGCTGGCCGCCGACAGCTCGTCGATGTAGGCGAAGACGAGCTCGGCGAACTTGGCCACGGTCGGGGCGGGGAGTCCCGAGTCGACTGCGGTGCCGCTGAACTCACGCCACGCAACCCGGGCCCCGACGCGGTAGGCCGACAGCAACGCATCCATGCTGCGCCCGCTACGGGCCTCACCGCGGCCGAGCGCATAGGCACCCTCGAGCGCGGGCGTCAGCGGCGTGCCGGGGCCGGCGCCGGGCGGCCGGGAGGCGAGCGAGAGGAAGCCGCCCAGAGCGAGCTGCACCGCGTTCTGGATGTTGGCGCCCATCGACCCGGTGAGCGCGTTGGCGTAGCCGGGTACCTCGACGATGATCGCCTCGACCGTCTGCTCGGCCACCGAGGGCAGCTGCGAGCGGAGTCGCTCGATGGTCGCGACGTCGAAGTCGAGGTCGGCGGCACCCCGGGCTGTGGGGCTCGTCACGCC
This sequence comes from uncultured Actinomycetota bacterium, assembly GCA_963768905.1. Lineage (GTDB taxonomy): Bacteria > Actinomycetota > Actinomycetes > Propionibacteriales > Nocardioidaceae > Nocardioides_B. The sequence continues at coordinate 1,681,677 of CAVYJQ010000005.1, forward strand.
GATGGGCTCGTCGGACACGAAATTGACCTTTCCGAACAGTTTGTCGACGAGAACTTCACGTCGCACGGTCATGAATTGTCTCGCCGGGTTCATAAGACTAGCCCTATGACCAGTCTCGTGGACGACGCCGCCCGCCCCGATCAGGGTGCCTCAAGCCGACCCCGGCTGCGTGACGGGGCACTTCGCCTCGCGGGCTACCTGACCCACCCCAAGGACCCGGCCGACTACCTCGACATGGTCCGCCCGCTGCGGGCCGGCGCCGACCTGCGCGCGCGGGTCGTCGCCGTACGCCCGGAGACCGCGGCTGCGGTCACGGTGGTGCTGAAGCCGGGCGGCGCCTGGCAGGGACATCTCCCGGGGCAGTACGTGCGGGTGGGACTCGACGTGGACGGCGTCCGGCTGTGGCGCTCGTACTCCGTGACCTCGACCCCCGACGCGACCGACGGCCTGCTGACGATCACCGCCAAGGCGGTTCCGGACGGGGTCGTCAGCGCGCACCTCGCCCAGGAGCTCCGACCCGGCCAGCTGGTGCACCTCGACCAGGCGCTGGGGGAGTTCGTGCTGCCCGACCCAGCGCCCCACAAGGTCCTCTTCATCACCGCCGGCAGTGGGATCACGCCGGTGATGGGCATGCTCCGGTCGGGCGTCGACCGGCTGCAGGACGTCGTGCTCGTGCACTCGGAGACCCGGGCGGACGACGTCATCTTCGGAGCCGAGCTGCGCCGTCTCGCCGACGAGGGTCGCCTTCGACTGGTCGAGCAGCACACGGACGACGCCGGGCGGCTCGACGTCGCCACGCTGAACGCGCTGGTGCCCGACCTCGGAGAGCGAGACACCTGGGCGTGCGGCCCCGCCGGACTGCTCGACGCGATCGAGGAGCGCTGGGCCGAGCTCGGGCTGGCCGACCGGTTGCGCACCGAGCGCTTCCGCACCGCGCTGGTCGAGCCGGGTGAAGGCGGGACGGTGCGCTTCAGCAGCGGCACCGTGCTCGAGGTCGACGGAGCGACGCCGATCCTCGACGCCGGGGAGCAGGCCGGGCTGCTGATGCCGTCCGGCTGCCGGATGGGCATCTGCTTCTCCTGCGTGCTGCCGCTCCGCGAGGGCGCAGTACGCGACCTGCGCTCCGGCGACCTCACCACCGCTGCGCCCGGTGACGGCGTGCTGATCCAGACCTGCGTCTCGGCTGCGGCCGGCGCCTGCGACATCGACCTCTGACCACTCCGCGAACAAGGAGCCTCACCATGACCGTTCTGCAGAAGAAGACCGACAACCCGATCGCGCATCTGAGCGCCGAGGACATCGAGGAGATCGGCCGTCGCCTCGACGAGATCCGCGCCGAGATCGTCGCCGACCGCGGCGCCCGCGACGCGGCGTACATCCGCAAGGTGATCGGCGTCCAGCGCAACCTCGAGCTGGCCAGTCGCGCCACGTTGCTGGTCTCGCTGTTCCCGCCCGCGTGGGTGGTCGGCACGGCCGGCCTCTCGGTGGCCAAGATCCTCGAGAACATGGAGATCGGCCACAACGTCATGCACGGCCAGTGGGACTGGATGCGTGACCCGAAGATCCACTCGACCACGTGGGAGTGGGACAACGCCTCCCCGTCGGAGCAGTGGAAGCACTCGCACAACGAGCTGCACCACACGTACACCAACGTGATCGGCCGCGACAACGACCTCGGCTACGGCATCATGCGCGTCGACGAGGACCAGCGCTGGCACCCGTTCTACCTGGCGCAGCCGGTGTGGAACTTCGTCAACGCCTGCTTCTTCGAGTACGGCATCGCCGCCTACGACCTCGAGCTCGGCAAGAACCTCCGCTCGGAGAAGCGCCGTACGAGCCCCGAGTTCCGGGCGCGCAGCAAGCAGGTGCTGAAGAAGATCCGCGGCCAGGTCACCAAGGACTACATCGCCCACCCGATCCTCTCCGGGCCGTCGTTCCTCACCACCGTCGCCGCGAACGCCACGGCCAACGTGGTCCGCAACCTCTGGACCCACTCGGTGATCATGTGCGGCCACTTCCCGGAAGGCGTCGAGACCTTCGAGCGACGCTCAATCGAGGGGGAGACGCGCGGCGAGTGGTACCTCCGGCAGATGCTCGGCTCCGCCAACATCTCCGGCGGCAAGGCCATGCACATCATGACCGGGAACCTGTCGTACCAGATCGAGCACCACCTGTTCCCGGACCTGCCGAGCAACCGGTACCAGGAGATCGCGCCCCGGGTCGAAGCCCTGTTCGCGGAGTACGGCCTGACCTACACCACCGGCCCGCTGCCGAAGCAGGTCGCGTCGGCGTGGTCCAAGGTCATCCGGCTGTCGCTGCCCAACGGCTACGTCGACGAGACGAAGAAGAAGCTGCGACGTACGGCGCTGCGTCCGGTGACCACGCTCGTCGGGCGTGCCCGCACGGCTGTCGAGCCGGGAGACGAGACCGAGCTCGTCGCCTGACAGCTCAAGAGAACGGGCCCCGCGGCAGTCGCCACGGGGCCCGTCTTCGTTGTGGGGAGGTCAGCCCAGCTGCTCGACCACATGGTCGACGCAGGCGGTGAGCGCCTCGACGTCGGCCGGGTCGATCGCCGGGAACATCGCCACGCGGAGCTGGTTGCGCCCGAGCTTCCGGTACGGCTCGACATCGACGACGCCGTTGGCCCGCAGCGTCTTCGCGACCGCCGAGGCGTCGACCGAGTCGTCGAAGTCGATGGTGCCGATCACCAGCGAGCGCTCGTCCGGATTCGCGACGTACGGCGTCGTGTACGACGTCTTCTCGGCCCAGGTGTAGAGCCGGTTCGAGCTGTCGGTCGTCCGGCCGACTGCGAAGTCGAGGCCGCCCTGGCCATTGAGCCAGTCGAGCTGCTCGGCCATCAGGAACAGGGCGGCCACCGACGGCGTGTTGTAGGTCTGGTTCTTGAGCGAGTTGTCGATGGCGGTCGGCAGATCGAGGAACGCCGGCACCCAGCGGTCGGTCGCGGCCAGCTCTGCGGCGCGCTCGAGGGCGGCGGGGGACATCACCGCGATCCAGAGGCCGCCGTCCGAGGCGAAGTTCTTCTGCGGTGCGAAGTAGTAGGCGTCGACCTCGCTGATGTCGACCGGCAGGCCGCCGGCGCCCGACGTGGCGTCGACGAGCAGCAGGGCGTCGTCGTCGGCGCCCTCGACCCGACGTACCGGCGCCATCACGCCGGTCGAGGTCTCGTTGTGCGCCCACGCGTAGACGTCCACGCCCGCCTCGGCCTGCGGAGCGGGGCGGGTGCCGGTGTCGGACTTGATCACCGTCGGTTCACCGAGGAACGGTGCCGCCTTCGCAGCTGAGGCGAACTTCGAGGAGAACTCGCCGAACGACAGGTGCTGGCTGCGCTCGCGGATCAGGCCGAAGGTCGCGATGTCCCAGAACGCGGTCGCGCCGCCGTTGCCGAGCACGACCTCGTACCCCTCGGGCAGCGTGAACAGGTCGGAGATGCCCTCGCGGACCCGGCCGACCAGGTTCTTCACGGGCGCCTGACGGTGCGACGTACCGAGGAGAGAGGTGCCGGTGGCGGCCAGGGCCTGGAGTGCCTCGACGCGGACCTTGGAGGGTCCGGCTCCGAAGCGGCCGTCGGCGGGCAGGAGGTGAGCGGGGATGGTGATCGCGTCGGTCACGACGGGTTACCTCGTCTGAAGTCGAGAGTTGGTGACCTGACTCCGTTGTCAGAGCTGCTGAGCCCCCTATTCTGTCATCCGGCCGTACGTGCCCAAGATCGGGGAACACATGATGAGCAACACCACGCCGCCGCCGGGCTTCGCCAAGCAGTCCGCGGCACGCAACTCGTTCCGCATGTTCGGTGTCGTGCTGGTCGGCACCGCCCTGGTCCTGATCGTCATGGGCGGCCTCGACTTCTTCGGCACGGTCAACTCGTTCGGACCGCCGACCAAGTTCTGGATGTTCTTCGTCGGCATCCCGATGCTCGCCGTCGGGGGTTGGTTCCTGCAGGCGGGGTTCGCCGGAGCCGGCGCCCGCTACATCGCAGGTGAGCTCTCGCCGGTGGCCCGAGACACTGCCGAGTACCTCACCGACGGGAAGGGCATCGGCAACCTCGGCGTCACGCCCGGCTCGACACCTCAGGCGGGGGCGGCTGGCGGTCCGTACTGCCGCTCCTGCGGCACCCGCAACGACGTGGACGCGCGGTTCTGCGACTCCTGCGGCACGACCATGGCGTAGCGGTTGCTCGAGATCACCCAGGTCGCCTTCACCGACCCAGACGCTCAGGCGCTGGTGGCGGAGGTGCAGCAGGAGTACGTCGCGCTGTACGGCGGCCCCGACAACAGCCCGATCGACCCGACGATGTTCGACCCGCCGGGCGGAGCGTTCTTCGTCGGCCGCGTCGACGGCGTGCCGGTCGCGATGGGGGGCTGGCGGTTCCGGCCCGATGTTCCCCGGCTCGACGGGGTGGCTGTCGTCGAGATCAAGCGCATGTACGTCGCGCCGTCCGGACGTCGTCAGGGGCTCGCCCGCGCCGTACTGGCACATCTCGAGCAGACCGCCCGTAACTCCGGGGCCGATGTGATCGTTCTGGAGACCGGCACTGCCCAACCCGAGGCGATTGCCCTGTATGAGACATCGGGCTACCAGCCGGTCGAGAAGTTCGGCCACTACGCGTGGTCGCCGAAGTCCCGCTGCTACGGAAAGAGACTTCTATGACCGACCTGCTCACAGCGTTCGAGGGTGGGATGCACGGCGACCCCGGAATGCCCGCCGGGTTCGGAGGGTTCTTCGTGTTCGCGCTGCTGGTCGGCCTGGGGACGTTCGTCTGGCGGATCTCATTGGCGCGCCGGGTGGCGGAGCGTTCCGGTCTGGACCCGGACGAGGCCACCGAGCTGGCCATCCTCGGCGAGCACGGGCTCGAGGCCGGCTACCTCGCCGGCCACCTGCGTGACCGGTCAGCCGACGGGCGTGCGACCGGCCTGCCATCGACTGACGTCAGTACGTCCGAGCTGCGCACGGCAGAGGTGCGCCTGCGCGAGCTGAACGCACTGCGCGACGCGGACCTCCTCACGCCTGAGGAGTACGCCGCCCGTCGCACCGCCATCCTCGACTCCCTCTAACCCCGACCCCCCCGTTGAGTGCGGGGTTATTCCCCGTCGAGTGCGGGCTTGTTCCCCGTTCAGTGCTGGGTTGTTCCCGCTTGAGTGCGGACTTGTTCTCGTCGCGCGCCACGGTCGGGGTGTCAGCGCTCCGGACTGACCACCAGGTACCGCTCGTCGTCGATCTCGCGCCCCCACCAGTGGCTCTCGGAGAGCAGACGTACGCCGGAGCTACGGCCGACCTCGCCCAGCAGCGAGGTGGTCTGGGCAGCAGAGAGGCCGGCGCCGTTGAACCAGCGACCCTCGATGAGAAGCAGCCGACCGTCAGGCTTGAGGAGGTCACACCAGCGCTGAAGGCCGGTCGCAGGGTCGGGCAGCGCCCACAGCACGTGCCGCGACAGAACCACGTCGAACGAGCCAGCGGGTAGCTCCGGCTGGGATGCGTCGCCGATCGTGAACGCGAGCGAGAGGTCCGCGTCACCCGCCGCCTTCGTGCGGGCTCGGCCGATCATCTCCGGAGAGAGATCCACTCCGTGTACGTCGTACCCCTCGGCGGCAAGCAGGACCGACAGGGTTCCGGTGCCGCAGCCGAGATCAGCGACACGTGCCGGCGCGGGCGGGAGGTTCTCGAGCAGCAGTTCCCGCCACGCCGCTCGCGTTTCCGGGTCGCGCAGCCCGTGGTCAGGTGCCTCGTCGAACGTCGACGCCTCGGCGTCCCACAGCTCCCGTACGTCATCCATGTGTGAGCGCCCTTCCCCCGAGTTGAGTGCTGGCCTATTCACGCTTCAGTGCGGCCATAGTCGCGCGCCGCGGAAACCATCCAACACTCAACGGGGAACAAGGCAACACTCAACGGGAATTTGGCCAGCACTCGACGGGGAATAAGGCGGCACTCAACGGGGGGTGGGGGCCCACGACGGGTCCCATCCTTCGACCTCGTCGGCGCTACGGCTCGACGGGCCGGTGTAGATCGCGGACGGTCGGATCAGCCGCCCGGTGCGCTTCTGCTCCAGGATGTGCGCCGACCAGCCACCGGTCCGGGCGCACGTGAACATCGACGTGAACATGTGCGGTGGCACCTGCGCGAAGTCCAGCACGATCGCCGCCCAGAACTCGACGTTGGTTTCCAGCACCCGGTCGGGCCGACGTTCACGCAGCTCGGCCAGGGCGGCCTGCTCCAGGGCCTCCGCCACCTCGTAGCGAGGGGCGCCGAGCTCCTGTGCAGTACGACGCAGCACGCGGGCGCGCGGGTCCTCGGCCCGGTACACCCGGTGTCCGAACCCCATCAGCCGCTCCTTCTTGTCGAGCAGCTGCTTCACGTACCCGCGGGCGTCGCCGCTCTTCTCCACCTCGTCGATCATGTGCAACACCCGAGACGGCGCACCGCCGTGCAGCGGCCCGCTCATCGCGCCGACCGCCGCCGACAGGGCCGCTCCGACGTCGGCGCCGGTGGACGTGACCACCCGGGCGGTGAACGTCGACGCGTTCATCCCGTGCTCGGCGGCCGAGCTCCAGTACGCGTCGACGGCCTTCACGTGATCGGGGTCGGGCTCGCCCTTCCAGCGGATCATGAACCGCTCTGCCAGCGTGGTCGCCTTGTCGACCTCGCTCTGCGGAACCATCGGCTGACCCACCCCGCGCGCCGCCTGGGCGACGTACGACAGCACCATGACTGCCGCGCGCCCGAGGTCTTGACGCACCTGGGCTTCGTCGATGTCGTACGTCGCCTGCATGCCCCACATCGGCGCCAGCATCGCGATCGCGCTCTGCACGTCGACCCGGATGTCGCCGGAGTGCACCGGGATCGGCAGCGGCTCGGCCGGCGGCAGGCCCGGGTCGTACGAGCCGTCGACCAGCAGGCCCCAGACCTTCTCGAACGGGATCCGACCGACGATCTCCTCGATGTCGACGCCGCGGTAGCGGAGCGCGGAACCCTCCTTGTCGGGCTCGGCGATCTCGGTCTCGAACGCGACCACGCCCTCCAGGCCGTGCTGGACCTCGGTCATACGCGACTCCTTCGTCGACAGCCCGACGGAGATCCGGCGAGCAGCCACATCATGCCTGCCAGTCGCCAGGGTCGTCACCTGGCGTCGCCTGCAGCGCGTTCGGCGACGGACGATCGCGCCGCCCGATAGATTCGGCAGGGTGAACGAGCGTGCGCTTTCCGACCTGCGACGGGAGTACGTCGTCGGCGGCCTCGACGAGAGCGACCTCGACCCCCAGCCGATCGCGATGTTCCGGCGCTGGCTGCACGACGCCACGGTCGCCGGACTACATGAGCCGAACGCCATGGTGTTGTCGTCGGTCTCCGCTGAGGGGACGCCGTCCGCGCGGATCGTGCTGTTGAAGGGTCTCGACGACCACGGGTTCGTCTTCTTCACCAACTACGAGTCACGCAAGGCCCGCGAGCTCGACGCCAACCCGGCCTGCGCGTTGCTGTTCCCCTGGCACGCGCTCGAGCGACAGGTACGGGTCGAGGGTCGGGCCACCCGGCTCGGCGATGCCGAGAACGCCGCCTACTTCGCGACCCGCCCCCGCGCGTCACAGCTCGGGGCCTGGGCGTCGCCCCAGTCCGAGGTGGTCGGCTCGCGCGCAGAGCTCGACGAGCGGTACGCCGAGATGACGGCACGGTTCGCCGATGACGACGTCCCGCTGCCGCCGTACTGGGGTGGCTATCAGCTGGAGCCGAACCTCGTGGAGTTCTGGCAGGGGCGCCGCGGACGGATGCACGACCGACTTCGCTACCGGCGCGACGACTCCGGCTGGAGCACGGAGCGCCTCGCCCCCTGAGCGCGACGTTGGCAGCCGGGGAGGTAGGTCATCGCCGAGCCGCCATGCATGCTCACACCGCCCATGTGAGGGTGTGATGCGTGGCCACCCCAACGCGCTCCGACGACCTGTCATCTGAGTTCGGGCGGTTCTGGTGGGGGGAGGCCGTGTCCGGTCTGGGGAGCGCCATCACGTACCTGGCGTTGCAGACCATCGTGCTCGTCACGCTTGCGGGTGACGCGGCGCAGGTGGGATGGATCAACTCCGCGCGGTGGCTTCCGTACCTGCTTCTGGGCCTGATCGTGGGAGCCCTCGTCGACCGGGTTCGTCGTCGGCCGGTCATGGTGGTCACGGACCTCGCCCGAGCCGGTCTGCTCGGACTGATCCCGCTCGTGTGGGCGTTCGGCGTCCTCACGTTCCCACTGCTGTTGATTGTCGTGCTGCTCTTCGGGACCGCTTCGCTGGTCAACGATGCTGCATCCCAGTCCTTCGTGCCGCGTCTGGTGCCGCGCCATGGACTGCAGCGAGCCCACGCGCGGCTCGACCGAGCAAGGGCGGTTGCCGAGACCTCAGGGCCCGCCCTGGCCGGCGTGCTGATACGAGTCCTGGGCGCACCGCTTGCGGTGCTGGTCGATTCCCTGACCTACCTGTTCTCGGCGGCAATGGTCGTGTCGTTGAAGCGTGTCGCGGAACCGGCTGCCATCAGACCAACGCGAATCGGCGTGCGCGGCCTCGTGGGTGAGGTCGCGGAGGGCGCACGTTGGGCCTACGGCGCGTCAGGCCTTCGCCGACTGGCAGTTTCGACGCACGTGTGGTTCGCGGGCCAGTCGGTCGTTGTCGTGCTGGTCATCCCCTACGGCTACCGACAGCTGCAGCTCACCGCCCTACAACTAGGACTTGTGTTCGCCGTCGCGGGACTCGGCGCGTTGCTTGGCGCCTCGATGACTACCGCTGTCGGCGATCGTCTGGGCACGGGCGGCGCGATCATCTGCTCGTATGCGGTCAGTGCTCTCGGCGTCCTCGTGATGCTGGGCGCTGCGTCGGTGCCGACGGGCTGGGCTGCGGCGGCCGTCTTGGCCGTCGGCCAGGTGTGCCACGGATGGGCGATGGGGACGGGCAACTCCCATGAGATGACCTTTCGCCAGGGACGCACGCCGGACGAGTTGCAGGCACGCACCAACACGACTCTGCGCTCGCTTAACCGCGCCGTGATCGTGCTGGTCTCTCCAGTTGCCGGGTTGCTGGCCGATCAGGTCGGCTTCCGGCAGGTTCTCGTATCGGCCTCAGCGATGTTCGCCGCCTCAGCCCTGATCCTGGCCCTGTCGCCGTTTCGGCACGAGCGTGTCAGCTGACGGCGACTCGGGAACTACCCGGCGTCAGGGTCGCCGCTGAGAGGCCCCGGACGCAGACAACCCGTGGGCGGTGCGCACCCCTCACGAAGGAGGGGCCGCTCTCCGGCGGACTTCCGGAGCGCCCACGGGTCGGGTGACTGCTTGGAATTTCCAGCGCGCACCCCAGTGCGATGACTGGGTCAACGGTGCTGGACGGTGCGCTGCTAGGAAGCAGCCACCTCACTCGTCCTGAAAGAATTCACCTTCAGACCACCTCCTTTCCGTGTGGCTCAACGGTACGGCGCGGACAAGGGGACGACAAGCACTTTTCACCGGCCTTGGACACATCTGAGAAGGTGTGCCGGTGCGGACGAGAATGGCCCGGTTGCTGACCGACATTCGCCCGCTCCAGGTCTCGCCCGCGTACCGCCGGCTGTTCATCGGCAGCACGATCTCCCAGCTCGGGCAGCAGATGACCAACGTCGCGGTCGCGATCCAGGTGTACGCGCTCACCGAGTCGTCGTTCTACGTCGGGCTTCTGGGTGTCTTCGGGCTGGTGCCGCTGATCGCCTTCGGGCTGTACGGCGGCGCGATCGCCGACGCCATGGACCGGCGCACGCTCGCCCTGATCGCGTCGGCCGGGCTCTGGTCGGTGTCGATCGCTCTGGCCGTGCAGGCGTACCTGGGCAGCACGTCGGTGTGGTTCCTCTACGGGTGCGTCGCCGTCCAGGCGGCGTTCTACGCGGTGAACAACCCGGCCCGGGCGGCGATGGTGCCGCGGCTGCTCGACAAGGAGCTGATCCCCGCCGCGAGCGCGCTGAGCATGGCGACGTTCAACCTGGGCTTCACGTTCGGCCCGGTGCTGGGCGCGCTGCTGATCAAGGGGTACGGCTTCGAAGCTGCCTACACGGTCGACGTCCTGACTTTCACCGCGGCGTTCTACGCGTTGCTGCGGCTGCCGAAGATGCCCCCGGAGGACGACAGCCCGCGCGCGGGCCTGCGCTCGGTCGTCGACGGGCTCCGCTTCCTCCGGCGCGCGCCGAACCTGCGGATGACGTTCATCCTCGACCTGTGCGCGATGGTGCTGGCTCACCCCCGCGCGCTCTTCCCTGCGCTGGCGTACAAGGTGTACGGCGGCGGCGCCGCGACCGTCGGGCTGCTGCAGGCCGCACCGGCGGCCGGCGCCCTGATCGCGTTCCTGTTCTCAGGCTGGATCAGCCGCGTCCGGCTGCAGGGCGCCGCTGTCGTGGTGGCGGTGTTGCTCTACGGGGCAGTGGTCGGGTCGGTCGGCCTGACCAGCTCGCTCTGGCTCGGCGTGATCTTCCTGGCGATGTCCGGGATGGCGGACATGGTGAGCTCGGCGTTCCGCTCGACGATCCTGCAGGTGGCGACGCCCGACCAGCTCCGCGGCCGGCTCCAGGGTGTCTTCATCGTGGTGGTCAGCGGCGGGCCGCGGGCAGGCGACTTCGTCGGTGGCTCCGTCGCCACCGCGATCGGGGAGCAGGCCGCCCTGGTGGTGGGCGGTGCCGCGTGCCTCGTCGGTGTCGGGCTCGCTGTGGCAGCACAGCGAGCCTTCCTCCGCTACGACGCGCGGCACCCCACCGCGTAGTACGGGTCTGCCTCAGACGGTGCGGAACCAGGCGGCCGTGTTCGGCGGCAGCCGGCGCGCACCGGCGGGACCGTCGATCAGCGCCTCGCCGCTGGTCATCAGCAGCTCGCCCGCGACGTCCGGCACCTTCGAGGCGCGCGATCCGCAGTTGACCATGCAGACGATGCCCGCCTCGTCGGCGGCACCGCGGCGGAAGGCCAGCGTGCCGGGCGACGTCGGCACGTAGGTGACGTCGGCCGCCAGACCGAGCGTGACCTCGCGACGCATCGCCAGCAGCGCACGGTAGAACGACAGGGTCGACGCGGGGTCGTCCTCCTGCGCCTCGACGGTCAGCGGGGCGAACGAGTCGGGCTGCGGCAACCAGGGCTGCTCGTTGCCCGGACCGAAGCCGAACGGCGCCTCGGTGCCCGACCACGGGATCGGCACCCGGCAACCGTCACGGCCGACCTCGCCCGTGCGGTGGTACGACGGGTCCTGGCGGAACTCGGGGGCGACGTCGACCTGCTCGAGGCCGAGCTCCTCGCCCTGGTAGACGTACGACGAGCCCGGCAGCGCCATCATCGTCAGCACGGCTGCGCGCGCCCGGTCGAGGCCGATCGCGCCGCCGCCGTACCGCGTCGTGTGCCGGACGACGTCGTGGTTGGAGAGCACCCAGGTGGGGGAGGCGCCGACCAGCGACACCGCGTCGATCGTCTCGGTGATGACCCGGCGGAACGCTGCCGCCGACCAGCTCGCGCCGAGCCAGTGGAAGTTGAACGCCTGCTGCAGCTCGTCGGGGCGGACGTAGCGGGCCATCGACTCCGGGGTGGGGGTCCAGGCTTCGGCCACGGCCATCCGGTCGCCGTCGTACTCGGCGAGCACCTTGTGCCAGCGGCGGTACACGTCGTGCACCTCGGGCTGGTCCCACATGATGAGGCCCTCGCCGCGGCGACGGTCGGTGAGCTCGCGAGGCTTGTAGAGGCCGTGCGCCACGTCGATGCGGAAGCCGTCGACACCGCGGTCGAGCCAGAACCGGAGGACGGACTCGAACTCGTCGCCGACCTCGTCGTTCCACCAGTTCAGGTCGGGCTGGGTGCTGTCGAACATGTGCAGGTACCACTGGCCGTCCTCGACCCGGGTCCATGCCGGCCCGCCGAAGATCGACGTCCAGTTGTTCGGCGGCTTGGCGCCGCCACGCCCGCGCCCGTCACGGAAGACGTAGCGGTCGCGCTCGGCGGAGCCCGGTCCGGCGGCCAGCGCCTTCTGGAACCAGACGTGCTGGTCGGAGGTGTGGTTGGGCACCACGTCGACGATCACCCGGATGTCGAGCTCGTGGGCCTTGGCCAGCATCGAGTCGAAGTCCGCGAGCGTGCCGAAGAGCGGGTCGACGTCGCGGTAGTCGGCGACGTCGTACCCGTGGTCGTTCTGCGGCGAGGTGTAGAACGGCGTGATCCAGACGGAGTCGACGCCGAGGTCGCGCAGGTAGGGGAGTCGCTGTTCGATGCCGGTCATGTCCCCGATGCCGTCGCCGTTGCCGTCGGCGAAGCTGCGGACGTAGATCTGGTAGCAGACGGAGTCGCGCCACCACGGGGCATTCTGGGTCATCGAGGAGATTTGCACGATCCAATCCCACGCCAGCAAGAGCCGCCTGTCAACTCGGGCGGATCGGTCCCCGCCGGAGGGACCAATGGCCCGTGCCCGGGAGCCCCTGCCCGCGCCACGCTGGAGCGAGGAAACGACGAGGAGGGCGACATGGGCGCACCGGTGGAACTCACGATCGACGAATGCCTGGAACTGCTGGGCGGAGGGGTGCTGGGCCGGGTGGCCCTGTCGACGCCGGTCGGGCCGCGCATCGTCCCGGTGAACTACGCCATGCACGGGGACGCCATCGTCTTCCGTACGACGCCGTACAGCGAGCTCGGCACGTACGGCTGGAACGCCGACGTCGCCTTCGAGGTCGACCACATCGACTACGACAAGCACCAGGGCTGGAGCGTCGTCGCGATCGGACGGGCCGAGCTGGTCGAGGACCCGGACGAGGTCGCCGACATCCGGAAGAGCTGGGACCCGCGCCCGTGGGCTGCGGGGCCACGGAACCTGTACATGAAGGTGGTCTGGCGCGACGTGACCGGTCGCCGGATCGGCAACGACTGGAGCCCGGCGACGATGTCGCCGGTCCACCGGGCGCTCTGAGCTGATACCACCGGGCGGGCAGCTCGCCGGGGATAGTGTTCCCGCATGAGCAGGCTGGACCTCCCCGATCACGTCCAGGCGCTGCTCGACGCCGTGGTGGCGATGAGCTCGGACCTCGACCTGCACAGCGTCCTCGACCGGATCATCGTCGCGGCCTGCCAGATGACCGGGGCTCGGTACGGCGCCCTCGGGGTCATCGGTCCGGGTGGCGGGGAGCTCGTCGACTTCGTCACGCACGGCCTCTCCCCGGAGGAGCACGCCGCCATCGGCGACCTGCCGAGCGGCCACGGCATCCTCGGCTTGTTGATCCAGTACCCGAAGCCGCTGCGCCTGCGGCACCTGCAGGAGCACCCGCAGTCGTACGGCTTCCCGCAGCACCACCCGCCGATGGAGAGCTTCCTCGGGATGCCGGTGCGCATCCGAGGCACGGTGTTCGGCAACCTCTACCTCACCGAGAAGCAGGACGGCGCCGAGTTCACCGATGTCGACGAGATGCTCGTCGACGCGCTCGCGACGGCAGCAGGCTTCGTGATCGAGAACGCCCAGACGTTCGCCCGCAGCGAGCGGCGTCGCCAGTGGCTCGAGGCGACCGCGCGGGTGACCGAGGCGCTGCAGCCGCCTGTTCGGCTCGACGACGCCCTGCACGAGATCGTCGCGGGAGCCCGCAAGGTTTCGGGAGCGGCGGCGGTCGCCCTGGTGCAGGCCGGAGACGGCGAGCGGGTGGTGACGGCCGTCAGTGGCCGGGCCGCCAGCACCGTGTCCGAGCTGGTCGATCTGCTGGCCGATGAGGTTTCCGCGGCCGAGCACTCCGCCGAGCTGATCGTCGTGCCCGCCGGTGCCAAGGCCGAGGGTCTCGGGACCACCCTTCTGGTCCCGCTGCGATCCCACCTGGCGTCCAGCGGCAGCCTCGTGATCTGGCTGGAGGCCCGCGCCTCGCTCGATCCTGAGGAAGCCGAGCTGCTGACGGCGTTCGCCGACCAGGCCAGCCTCGCGCTCGACCGCGCCCAGGCCCTCGTGGACCGCGAGGAGCTGCTGCTGGTCGCCGACCGTGACCGGATCGCTCGCGACCTGCATGACCTGGTCATCCAGCGGCTGTTCGCCACCGGCCTCCAGCTCCAGGGGGCGGGTCGGATGGCGACGGACGAGGTCCGTGACCGGATCGACGGCGCCGTCGGCGACCTCGACATCACGATCCGCGACATCAGGTCGACCATCTTCGAGCTGCAGCACTCCCGCGAGCAGTCCCTGCGGGCCGACGTACTCGGGGTCGTCAAGGAGTACGTCCCCATCCTCGGCTTCACACCGCTGGTTCGCAGCAAGGGCCCGGTCGACACGGCTGTCACCAAGCCACTCGCCGACGATCTCCTGGCGGTACTTCGCGAGGCGCTGTCGAACGTCGCCCGCCACGCCGAAGCGCACGCGGCGATGGTCGAGGTGGAGGCTGCCGACGGACGCCTCGTGCTTCGGGTCACCGACGACGGCGCCGGCCTGCCCGCCGAACGCAACGAGAGCGGGCTGCGCAACGTCCGTCGCCGGGCCGCCGAGCACGGAGGGTCCCTGCAGATGTTCGCCGAGGAGCCGCACGGCACGCGGGTCGAGTGGTCGGTGCCGTTGGATGCCCCGCCACCTGGCTGAGCCTCAGACCTCGCCGGTCGGAACCACCAGCACGGGCGTGGTCGCGTAGTGCATCACCGCGCGGGTGACCGAGCCGAAAGCGAACCCGGTGACCGCGCTGGTCTCGTGCCTGCCGAGGATCACCAGCTGTGCGCCTTCCTCGGCGGCGTCGAGCACCGCGACGGCAGGGTGGTGTGACGACGGCACCTGCCGGACCTCGACGTCCGGGAAGCGGGCCTGCCAGCCAGCGAGCACCCGCTGGAACTCCTCGTGCGCCTCCCGCTCCCACTCGTCGAGGGGGGCGTCGGTCCACACCGGCGTACCGGGTGCCTCCCAGCCGTGTACGGCGACCAGCGTGACGCCCTGCCGCTGCGCCCTGCTGAACGCCAGGTCGAACAGGCGGTCGGCCGGGCGGTACGGGTCGATCCCGAGCACGATCGGCTGCGCCGCGTGCTCCTCCTGGTCCCAGTCCGTGGGTACGACGGCGACGGGAACAGCGGCGCGGCCGGCCACCGCGAGCGACGTCGACCCGACGAGCAGCCGGGGAATCGCCCCCAGGCCCCGCTTGCCGACCACGAGCAGCCGGCCGTCGTCGAGGTGCTCGAGCAGCGTGGGCAGCGTGTGCCCGTCGTACACCTGGGTGTCGACCCTGGCGTCGGGGACCAGCGCGGCAGCCTCGGCGGCGAGCTTGGTCGCCATCTCGGTGGCGACGTCGCGGCGCACCCGGACGGGGAACCGCGGACGGCGCGGGTGGTCGTCGACGATGCAGACCAGCGAGAGGTCGCTGCCGGCAGCGCGCTGCTTCAGCAGCCGCCCAGCGGAGGGCCGCGCGGGACCCGTCGGAGCCGTCCACGCCGACGACGACGGGCGAGTCTGTCCGGTTCTGCTCGCCCGGCGTCGGCGTCGGCGTGGCGGTCATCGGAGCACCGGGTTCGCGCGGACCAGCTGGGTGCGTGCCCAGACCCAGGCGGCCTGGTCGTGGTGCCGGATGATCGTCATGTCGAGCCCTCTCCCGTAGAGATCCACTGTGCTCTCTCAGGGTTGCGGCTGTCATCCGGCCCGTTCAGGGCCGTCGGACATGACTCTTTCGGGCCCTTGGTCCCGTACGGCTGCGCCCGGGCGCGCCCCGCGCTTCGGTCAGCCGAGCAGCTTGGCGGCCAGCACGGCAGCCTGGGTACGGCGCTCGAGGCCGAGCTTCGCCAGGATGCTGGAGACGTAGTTCTTCACCGTCTTCTCCGCGAGGAACATCCGCTCACCGATCTGCCGGTTGGTGAGCCCCTCGGCGATCAGCGCCAGGATCTTGCGCTCCTGCTCGGTGAGGGAGGCGAGCTCCTCGTGCTCGTCGGGCCCGTTGCGCACCCGGTCGAGCACTCGCGCCGTCAGCGCCGGGTCGATGAGTGACTGACCGGCCGCGACCCTGCGGACCACGTCGAGCAGGTCGCTGCTGCCGATCTGCTTCAGCACGTAGCCGGCCGCTCCTGCGAGGATCGCCGCGAAGAGCGCCTCGTCGTCGTCGTAGCTGGTGAGGACGAGCGCCTTGATGTCGGGGTCGACCGAGCGGACGTCGCGGCACACGTCGATGCCGCTGCCGTCGGGCAGTCGGGCGTCGAGAACGGCGACGTCCGGCCTGAGCGCAGGAATCCGCGCGGTCGCCTCGGCGGCAGTCCCGGCCTCACCGACGATCTCGATGTCGCCCTCGCTCTCGAGCAGGTCGCGGAGGCCTCGACGGACCACCTCATGGTCGTCGAGCAGGAACACGCGGATCGTGGCGGTCATGCCTTGTTTCTACTCCCTCAGCACCGCCGCTGCCACAACCGAGCAATTGTGGCGTTGTGACGGTCTGCCGGGCCGGATCGCCGTCACGAGAGCTCAATTGCGCCGATGTGACGGTATGGCGCCGCACACGACCGCTACAGCCGCGCAATTGCGCCGATGTGACGGGCAGCGTCAGCCAGAGAGCGCGTTGAACACCGCCGGGTCGACGGCGATCCACACGTGCTCGGCCGTCGCCACGACCCGGCCGTCGGCGTCGTACAGGGTGCTCGCGGTGAACGTCTTGCGTCCGTCCATGCCTCGTTTGTGCCCGACCACGACGTGCGGCTCACCGACCACCGGCAGCGCATCCACGCGCGCGGTCATCCGGCCGAGCACGCACGGTCGACCCTCGAGGTCCTCGGACCAGCCGCCGACGCAGTCGAGGGCCGCCCAGGTGGTGGGGACGCCGACCCGTTCGATGCCGGAATCGACGACGTCTCCCAACTCGGCGAGCGACGGGTGCGGCACCCACAGCGACGCCACCGTGTTCGGACGGTCCGGGACGGGGCCAGGGTAGATGTTGAGGCCGTCGCCCGGGGCGCGGTCGGGCCCGCAGGCGAAACAGCCGGGGAACGGGTGCGAACGCAGTCCGGGGTAGTGGTGCATCGCGTCGGCAGCGACGTCCGCCGGGACCTCGTCGACCGGGGTGAGGTCGGCGTGCGCCTCGCGGGCCTCGGCCACCCGGGCGCCGTCCGGGCCGAGCAGGGCCGTCACGCCGTCGGTCTCGGACGTGACGGCCAGGGCCACGTCGAGGGGAGGCGGCAGCCGCAGCGACACCTCGAACGTGGGGTGCGCGGCGGACGAGGCGACGTGCTCGGCGAGGGAGCCCGCCGTCCAGCCGCCGTTGCCGGAAACGGCCGGACCACGAAAGCGGGTCGGGATGGTCAGCTCGGTCATGCGCTCACTTCTTGATCCGTTCGAGTCGGTCCAGGGCCTCACGTCGTTCCTCGGCGTGGTCCACGACGGGGTGGGGGTAGCCGTCCGGCAGACCGGCCGGGTCCCGAACGGGCTCGTGGACGTAGCGGGCGTCGACGTCACGCAGCTCCGGGACCCACCGTCGCACGTACGCGCCGTCGGGGTCGAACCTCTGCCCCTGGGTGGTCGGGTTGAAGACGCGGAAGAACGGTGACGCGTCCGTGCCGGACCCGGCCACCCATTGCCAGCCGTGCTGGTTGGAGGCGAGGTCCGCGTCGACGAGGTGCTGCATGAAGTGCCGGGCGCCGTGCTGCCACTCGATGTGCAGGTCCTTGACCAGGAAGCTGGCGACGACCATCCGGAGCCGGTTGTGCATCCAGCCGGTCGCGAGCAGCTGGCGCATCCCGGCGTCGACGACGGGGAAGCCGGTCCGTCCCTCACGCCAGGCGTCGAACAGCGGCCCGGGCTTCTCGTACTCCATCCGCGCGAACTCGGGCCGCAGGTACTCGCGGGCGGTGCGCGGCAGCGTGGCCAGCACGTCGGCGTAGAACTCCCGCCACGCGAGCTCCTTGCGGTACGTCGCAGCGCCGTCGCCACGTTGGAGCGCGAGGTCGGCGAGCATCGTCCGCGGGTGGATCTCCCCCCACTTCAGGTGCACCGACATGTGGGAGGTGCGGTCGAGGTCGGGCCGGTCGCGCAGCTCCGCGTACCCGTCGAGGTCGTCGTCGACGTACTCCCGCCACCGCCGCAGCGCCGCGGCCTCCCCGGCGTCGGGAAGGGTGACCTGGTCGGGCGTGGGGGAGTCGGGGATCGGGACGCCGTCCACCTCGAGCCAGTTCGCCTCGGTCGGGGCTGCCACCGGGGCACGCCACCCGTGCTCGGACCACGCCTTCGAGAAGGGCGTGAAGACCTTGTACGGCTGTCCCGCACCGGTCAGCACCCGGCCGGGGCTGACGGCGTACGGCGACCCGGTGCGCGCGAGCTCGACACCCTCGGCAACGAGCGCCTCCTCGACCTCGACGTCCCGGCGGCTGCCGTACGGGCCGAAGTCGGCCGCGACGTGCACCCGGGACGCCCCGACCTCACGCGCCACCGCCACCACCTGGTCGACCGGGTCGCCCCGCACCACCGACAGTCGACCTCCGCGCTCGCGCAGGGAGGCGTCGAGTGCGCGCAGCGATGCGCCGAGATAGGCACGGCGTGCCGCTCCGGCCGGTCCCCACAGAGCGGGGTCGAGGACGAACAGCGGCAGCACGCCGTCGGCGGCACACGCGTCGAGGAGCGCGGGGTTGTCCGCCAGACGCAGGTCGCGCCGGAACCACATGACTGTGTGTGTGGGGCCTGACGACGTCGCCGGCCCGGTGCGCGTGCTGGGCATCAGGCTCCACTGTGCCAGCAGGTTCGTAGCGTGCGTAAGAATGGCGGCGTGAGCGACCTCATCGACACAACCGAGATGTACCTCCGGACGATCTATGAGCTCGTCGAGGAGGGCATCGTCCCGCTCCGCGCCCGGATCGCCGAGCGGCTGCACCAGAGCGGCCCCACGGTCAGCCAGACCGTGGCCCGCATGGAGCGCGACGGGCTGCTCACCGTCGAGGGCGACCGACACCTCGAGCTCACCGAGGACGGCCACCGCCTCGCGACCCGCGTGATGCGCAAGCACCGGCTCGCCGAGCGGCTGCTCACCGACGTCATCGGCCTCGACTGGGAGCTCGTGCACGCCGAGGCGTGCCGCTGGGAGCACGTGATGTCGGAGACCGTCGAGCGTCGGCTCATCGAGCTGCTCGGGCACCCGACCGAGTCGCCGTACGGCAACCCGATCCCCGGTCTCGAGGAGCTCGGGGAGGTGGCCGAGGGGGAGGAGTTCATGGAGAACGTCGAGCCCCTCGACGCGGTCGTGGACGGCGGGGAGGTCCGCGTGATCATTCGCCGGATCAGCGAGGAGATCCAGAAGGACGAGCCGATGATGGCGGCGCTCCGCCGGGTCGGCGCACTGCCCGACAAGGTCGTCACCGTCGCGCCGGGCGCCGAAGGGGTGCTGATCGGCTCCGGCGGCGAAACAGCCGAGATCGACGCCGACCTGGCCGCGCACCTGTTCGTACGGCGTCTCTGACGGACGACCGGAGCGGGCTCGTCCGGCTCAGGACTCCTCGACGGGGCCCTCGCCGCGAGCACGTGGACTGAGCAGCTCGAGGAACTCCGAGGTGCCCGCCTCGAGCTTCATGGTGGCCAGGTCGTCGGCGCGCGTCGTACCCCGGTTCACGATCACCACGGGTACGTCGAGCTTCGCCGCGTGCCGGACGAACCTGAACCCCGACATCACCGTCAACGACGAGCCCAGCACCAGCAGCGCGCCCGACTCCGCCGCCAGCGACTCGACGGCGGCGTAGCAGCGCTCGACGCGCGGCTTCGGCACGTTCTCTCCGAAGAACACGACATCCGGCTTCAGGACGCCGCCACAGTCGTCGCAGGCCGGCACCCGGAAGCCAGCGGTCTCGTCGAGGGCGACGTCACCGTCGGGTCGGGCAGCGGCGTGGCCGTGCAGCTGCACCCAGTCGGGGTTGAGCTCGTCGAGCCGCCGGGCCAGGGCTGCTCGCCCGGTGCGGCGCCGACAGGACAGGCAGATCGACGTCCGCGACGCGGCCGTGCAGGGCACAGAGGCGGCGCGAGCCGGCTGCCTCGTGCAGACCGTCGACGTTCTGCGTGATCAGCATCGGCACCCGCCCGGACGCCTCCAGCCGAGCCAACGCGTGGTGTCCCGCGTTGGGCGAGGCGTGACCCATCCGCGACCAGCCGATGTGGGAGCGGGCCCAGTACCGCCGCTGGGAGTCGGCACCGGAGACGAACTCCCCGTACGTCATCGGGGTGCGGTTGGGGGAGCCGGGGCCGCGGTAGTCCGGAATGCCCGAGTCAGTGCTGATCCCCGCCCCGGTCAGGGCGAGCACGGGCCGCTCCGCGAGTAGATCGAGGGCCGTCTCGGTGTCGCGAAGGGCGGGCTGGGGTGGAGCGGGTTGAGCCACCCGTCCAGAGTACGTTCCGAAATAAAGCCACCACGGGGCCTCAGGAGGACCTACCGTTCTCGTATGCGCGCGGACTGGATCCCCCTGTCTGCCTCCGCGCTGGTGATCGGCGTGATGGCACTGGTGTTCGGCTCTCTGCTGAACCCGCTCGACGCCGACTCGAGCTCGGCGGACACGTTGCGGCTGGTCACGGAGAACGGTGGCCGCTGGCTCGGGATGTCGGTGACGTACTTCGGGGCGTCGTTCGCGATGACGCTCGGTCTACCGGCCGTTCTGTCGCTCTTCGTCGATCGTGCTCGCCGGATCGGTCTGTTGGCCGTGGTGGTGTTCGCCGTCGGGGTGATCGGAACCTCCGGCTACGCGATGCTGCTGGTCTTCCTTCGCGCCGTGGTCCGGGCCGGTGCGCTCGACGGCAACGAGCTGGAGATGGTGACCACCGAGCGAGGGTTCGTGCTCTTCCTCTACAGCTGGATCGCCGGCTTCTACCTCGGGCTCTTCCTGCTGGCGATCGCGCTCTTCGTCGTCCAAGAAGACGCCGGTCTGGGTGCCGATCCTGCTCGTCGTCTTCGTCGCCCTGTTCCCGTTCACCTCTCAGATCGGGCACGTCGGTCAGGTGATGCAGGTGATGGGGCTGGCGGTGGCGTTCACCGGGATCGCGATCGCCGCGGTCAACGACCTGCGCGAGAGCACCGCCACCCGCGAGGCGTTCTCCTAGGACGCCTCGCCCCGGGGCGCGATCAGCGGTACGAACGCGTAGCGGCCATGCCGTACGACGACCGCCTTCGCGCTCCGGCCATCCAGCGGGACGGCGCACCTCCCAGAGGCGACCGCGCACCGGGATCACCATCACGCCCCCTTCGCGCAGCTGACCCACGAGCTCGTCGGGCACCTCGCTCGCCTCGGCGGAGACCAGAATCCGGTCGAAGGGTGCGGCGTCCGGCAGGCCCAGCCTGGTCCGGGACGCCGCCTCGATCCGCGCCCAGGGAAGCCCCAGAGGCGCGAGGTTGGCGCGCCCGAACTCCACGAGTTCCGGAACGATCTCGACGCCGCGTACGTCGCCGTCAGGGCCGACCAGGTGGGCGAGCAGCGCCGTGGTCCAGCCGGAGCCGCACCCCACGTCGAGCACCCGGTCGCCGGGAGAGGCGTCGAGGAGCTCCAGCAGGTGCCGCACGGTCGTCGGCTGGCTGTTCGTCTGCCCGTAGCCGATCTCGAGAGGTCGGTCGAGCCCGGCGAACCTTGCCTCACCCGCGGGGAGGAAGCCCTCGCGAGGAGCCGCGGCGAAGGCGGCGGCAACCCTGGGGTCAGCCATCGCTCAGCCGTACCTCACCGCCGCGCGGGCCTTGGCCCGTGCGGCCTCGACCTCTCGGTCCTTGGGCGGGGCGCTCGTCACCAGTGCGTCGAGCAGTCGCTCCGTCGCCGCGGCAACCTCCGCCACCGCCAGGTCGAACGCGGCCTGGTTGGCCTGGGAGGGACGGGTGGAGCCGCTGACCTTGCGGACGTACTGCAGGGCGGCTGCGGAGACTTCGTCGCGCGTGGCCGGGGGCTCGAAGTTGTGAAGGGTCCGGATGTTGCGGCACATGCATCCAACGTACGCCGAGCAGCGACGTGGTGCAGGTCACCGTCCGGACACGTTCCGGCGTCGGCGGCGCGCCTGGCACAGTGGAGAGTCGCCAGCAGTCCCGATCGTTGAGGAGCCCCGTGACCGAGAACCCGTCGTCCCCGACCGGAAACGACAGCGCGAAGACGGCCCGGGCCTACGACCTGGTGCTCTTCGGTGCCACCGGGTTCACCGGCGAGCTCACCGCCGAGTACCTCGCCCAGAACGCCCCCGACGGCTGCCGCTGGGCCCTGGCCGGGCGCAACCAGGCCAAGCTCGCCGCGGTGCGTGACCGGCTCGCGGAGCTCGACCCGTCACTGGCAGGGCTCGACCTGCTGCAGGCCGATGCCACCGACGCGGCTTCTCTGCGCGCGGTCGCCGAGCAGGCCCGCGTCGTCATCACCACCGTCGGCCCCTACCTCGAGTACGGCGAGCCGCTGGTCGCGGCCTGCGCGCAGGCCGGGACGGACTACGTCGACCTGACGGGCGAGCCCGAGTTCGTCGACCGGATGTACCTCGCGCACCACGAGCGCGCCGTCGAGACGGGCGGCCGGATCGTGCATGCCTGCGGATTCGACTCCGTGCCGCACGACCTGGGTGCGCTGTTCACCGTGCGGCAGCTCCCGTCCGACGTACCGATCCGGATGCGGGGATTCGTCCGCAGCAACGCGACGTTCTCCGGGGGCACGTTCGCCTCCGCGCTCAACGCGATGTCGCGCGCGCGTCAGATGAAGCAGGCGCACGCCGAGCGGAGGCGGGCCGAGCAGCGGTCGACCGAGCGGCGGGTCCGCACCGTGGCGAAGCGGCCGCATCGCGACGAGGAGGCCGGCTACTGGCTGGTGCCGTTGCCCACCATCGACCCGATGGTCGTCAAGCGCTCGGCGCTGGCCCTCTCGGAGTACGGCCCGGACTTCGAGTACGGCCACTACGCCGCCGCGAAGAAGCTCACGTCGGTCGTGGGTGGGCTCGCGGGCGTCGGCGCGCTTGCGGTGGCCGCCCAGGTGGGTCCGCTCCGACGCAGGCTTGCCGAGCGCTTCCCGCAAGGTGAGGGGCCCAGCGAGGAGCGCCGGTCCCGCTCGTACTTCTCCGTCGGCTTCATCGCCGAAGGAGGGGGTACGAAGGTACGGACGAAGGTGTCGGGCGGCGACCCCGGCTACACCGAGACCGCGAAGATGCTCGCCGAGTCGGCGCTCTCGCTCGCGTTCGACGACAACCCGGTGACGGCCGGCCAGGTCACCCCTGCGGTGGCGATGGGCGACAACTTGATGGCCCGACTGGTCAAGGCGGGGCTCAAGTTCGAGGTGGTGTGACCCGCCGGGGCGGCCCCTCTCTTCCGTTAGGGCTATTCCTGCTTGTTCCCCTGTAAGACGTCCCGATGTCGGACTACCGTCGAGCACGGCAATGACGGGGACGACTCGGGCGCACACGGGGGACCGGGAATGGGTAAGAGGCTCCAACGAGGAGCGAGGCTCACGGCGTTGGTTCTGCTGTCTTCGATGCCGGTGCTCACCGGGTCAGAGAACGAACCAGTCGTTGACGCGCGCCCGCAGGCCTCCGCCGCCTGGAAGGACCGCACGTCGGATCCGCTCCTCGCCGGCCCGGCCGCGCAGCTGCCTCTCCCGCAGGACGTCGAGCCGCAGACCACCCTGGTGTGGCGGGCCGACAAGAACCGCAAGGTCCGCCTCGCCGGGCCGCGTGGCAGCCGTCTCTGGACCGTGAGCGCGCTCGCCTCGCACGACCTCCCCGAAGCCGCGCTGGCCGCCTACAAGGCCGCGGCCGCCTCGCTTGCTCAGTCCGACCCGTCGTGCCAGCTCCCGTGGACGCTGCTCGCCGGGATCGGCCGGGTCGAGTCCGACCACGGTCGGTACGGCGGCTCGGTGCTGAGCACGGACGGCGTCTCGCGACCCGCGATCATCGGCGTCGCGTTGAACGGTCGCGGGCCGGTGGCCGCGATCCGCGACAGCGACGACGGGCGGCTGGACCGTGACAAGGTCTGGGACCGCGCGGTCGGCCCCATGCAGTTCATCCCGACGACGTGGGCGTACTCGGGTCGGGACGGCGACGGCGACGGACGAAAGAACCCGCACGACCTCGATGACGCCGCCCTGGCTGCCGGGACGTACCTGTGCAGTGGGTACGGCTCGATGCTGGTGGACGCCTCCGCGAAGGCGGCCATCTTCAGGTACAACCCCTCGGACTACTACGTGGCGCTGGTGCAGGCGTTCGAGCGCGGCTACCGGACCGGCGTCTTCGTGCTGCCGTCGCCGCCCCCGCCGGACGGCGAGTCGAAGAAGCCCCGCAAGCGGCGCGACCGTGACCGCGACGCGGCGACCTCGGGTGTCAAGGACGGCACGAAGACGCAGTCGAAGCCGTCCGGGACCTCGGGCAGCAGTCCCAAGCCCAGCCCCAAGCCCAGCCCGAGTCCGAGTCCGAAGCCGAGCCCGAGTCCCAAGCCGAGCCCCTCGCCGAGCGCACCGACCCTCACCCCCCTGTCGGGTGAGTGGACCGCCTGCGACCAGGGCTGGTGTGTCGGCACCATGAAGCTCGACGTCGGCCCCTTGACGCAGCTGACCAGGACTGCCGCGGAGGACTTCGATGGCGACGGGTCCGTGGAGACGAACGCGGAAGAGTTCGCCGGGCTCGAGGGCAGCTCGGTGACCTTCCAGGTCGGCGCCGGCACCAACCCGGCGAAGGTCTACGTGATCGACGGCCACGACTACCGCTTCGCGGACGGCACGTTCGCCTGACCTGGCGGGTGTCTGGGAGCCAGGCTGATCGCCTGTTCATGCCTGGGGCAAGATTCCCTGCATGGCCAGGCTGCGGGCGGGGACTCTCCTCCACAACGACGCCGCCACGCCATACCTGATCTCGGGGACCCTCGGCGAGGGCGGCTTCGGCCAGACGTACGTCGGGCACGAGCTGTCGCCGTCCGGCACCAAGGTGCGCGAGGTCTGCATCAAGGTCTGTCAGAGCCTCGACGACTGGCACGGCGAGGCGTACTTCGGGCGGTTGCTCGCCGGCGACCCGAGGGTGGTCGAGCTGCTCGACGTCTTCGTCGACGCGACCGGTCGGGGAAAGCGGCAACGGCGCAGGCACGTGCTGGTCTTCGAGTACATGGACGAAGGCACGGTCTGGGACGCCGTCGAGAACGACGGGCTGCAGTGGTCCGAGGCGAAGGTACGGCGGGAGATCCGGGCACTGCTGAAGGTGCTGCAGCGGATGCACGCGGTGTGGATCCTGCACCGCGACATCAAGCCCGACAACGTCTACCTGCGCCAGGGCCGCCTGGTGCTCGGTGACTTCGGGATCACGAAGCTGGTCGTCGACACGAGCCCGGGGTCAGGGTCGAGGTTCGAGGGTGACTTCGCTCCGGGCAACGTCACAGCCGGATCGGTGTGGGGCCCGCACGACGACATCTACCAGGTGGGGCTGCTCGCGGGCACCCTGCTGTCGGGCGAGGTCTGGTGGAACCAGTCGGTGTCCATCAGCGCGATCACGGAACTCGACGCAAGCGACGCCTTCAAGAGCTGGATCTGGCACGCCACCGGGGCCCGGGCCAAGCGGTACCTCGACGCGTTCGACGCCCTGGACGCGCTCGCCTCCCTCCGGCACATCGACATGTCCCCGGGCCGAGCTCCTCGGTCGCTCCGCGGGCACGGGGTGGTCTTCACCGGTCGGATGCCGGGCCTGCCGCGCGATCAGGCCGTGGCCCGCGCCCGCAAGGCCGGGGCGCGGGTCCAGGAGCGAGTCTCCGACAGCACAACGGTCGTCGTCGTCGGTCCGCGCGTCGGCGGTGTGGGTGCCGCGGAAGGCCTCAAGCTCTTCGGCGTCCGGGAGCGATTGCGGACGGGGCAACCGATCACGATCGTCGACCAGCAGCAGTTCGAGCGGCTCGCACGCCGTCGCTGACCCGATGACTCGAGGTCAGCGCACCCGGTAGACGAGCTTGCCCCGCGGGGCGCGGGCCAGGGCCGGCTCGAGTGCCTCGGCGAGCTCGTGCGGGAGCGGCCGCGCTTCGGGGTCGCGAGACAGGCACGCGAAGACCAGGTCGGCGACGTCGCGGGCGATGCTGCGCGTGAAGGCCGGCGGGTCGGCGGCGAGCTGGGGGAACCGGTCGGTGAGCACGCCTGTCGACGTGGTGCCCTTGAACGCCCGGTGACCTTCGATCGCGTGGTAGAGGGTGGCGCCGATTCCGTAGACGTCACTGGCGTACGTCGGCTGACCTGACCGCGGCGGGTCGCACTGCTCGGGCGCCATGTAGGCGTCGGTGCCGACCGGGTAGGTGAGTGCCTGGCAACGCTCGTGTGATCGCGCCACGCTCAGGTCGATCAGCTTCGCGGGCGCGCCCATGATGATGTTGCCGGGCTTGATGTCGAGGTGCACCAGCTCGAGGGAGCGCAGGTAGTGGGCCGCCGAGGCGAGCTCGATGCCGAGCGGAAGGTACTGCTGCTCGGGGAGCGGGCCGTGACGTCGGATCAGCGACGAGAGCCGGGGTCCGTCGACGTTCTCGAGGACCAGATGGGGCCGGTCGCCGTCGAGCACAGCCCTGAAGTGTCGCACCACTGACGGGTGGTTGATCCGGGTGAGGCAGTCGAGCTCGCGGGCCAGACCACGGAGGGCGTTGGCGTCCTCGACCTGGGACGGCCGGATGACCTTCACCACAACGGGTGCGTACAGGATCTCGTCGAACGCGACGTAGGCCTCGTAGACATGACCGCCGCCGAGCAGCTTCATCGCTGTCAGGTCCGAGGTGATCGGGGTGCCCGGCTCGAAGCCCCATGCGTCGACCTTGGCGCTACTCACGTGTTCTCCTCGGTCGTTCGCTGGCGTAACGCGGCTGCGTCGGCGTCGTTGATCGTACCCACGGGACCTGCTGACCGACTTCGGCCCACATCTGCAACAGATGTCGTATCTGCCGGTTTCACTTGTGTTTACGCCCAATGTCCGGTGGGTAGCGGTGGCACCCGGGGTCTGAACCCCAAGTGCACACAGGCAAAGATGGGCTGCCCCTCGCACCCGCTGAGGCCAGGAATCGAACAGAAAGAGATCAATGACCGGAGCACTACTGCAACGAATGGCGAGCCTCGGGATCGGCTTTGCTGCTCTGCTTCTCTTCTTCGCCTTCTCGGGAGCCCCCGCTGTCGCGGCGGGCGTTACCGCAACGGGTGACGACAAGGGTGTCTCGCGTAAGGCCGAGACCAGCAACGACGCCGACGACGAGTCGGACGACGATGACGATGACTCGGACAGCGGGTCGACCGGCAAGTCGGGCGCCACGGGTACCGACTCGGGCCGGACTCTCGCCGGCAATGACACCGGCAAGACCGGGGTCGACTCGGGCAGCACCGGCAACGACACCGCCAGCACCGGTACCGGCTCGGAGAAGTCGGGCAACACCGGCACGGGCAACACCGGCAACGACTCGGGCAAGACCGGCAACGACTCGGGCAAGACCGGCAACGACTCGGGCAAGACCGGCGCCGACACCGGCAGCACCGGCACTGGCTCGGAGAAGTCGGGCAACACCGGCACGGGCAACACCGGCGCCGAGACCGGCGACACCGCGGGCGAGACCGGCGACACCGCGGGCGAGACCGGCGACACCGCTGGCACCCCCGGTGGTCCGACGGTCATCGGTGGCGTTGACGGTGGCGTTGACGGCGGCGAGAACCCGACCGTGATCGCCGGCGTCGAGGCTTTCGCGCCCCAGGCCGGCAGCAACGGCGGTGGCGTGGTCGCCGGTACCGCGGAGCGCGCAGCTCCCGCGGGCATCCTGGCCGCAACCGGCTCCGTTCCGGGCCTTGCCTGGCTGGGCGCGGCTGGCCTCGGCCTGCTGACGCTGGGCGGCAGCGCGATCTACCGCAACCGTCGTGGCATGGGCTCTGTCTGAGCTGTAGCACGTCAGGGCTGACGGCCCGGGTCCCTTCGGGGACCCGGGCCGTTCGCATGTGCCGGGGGCATGCCGTGGTGTGAGCGGGGTAACGGATTCGGCGTCGGGTCGTTGGTCAAGACATCTGCCCGTCCCGAAGTGAAGGCGTGATCATGACCCGAAGGCCCGTTCTCGGAGCGCTGCTGGCCTCAGCGGCGCTGGCCCTGACCGTTCTCCCCGCCGCCCCTGCGCTCGCGCACGGCGACCGTGCGGGTGACCTGCCCACCAACACGCGCAGCCTCGAGGTCGCGACCGAGGGCGAGGGCAAGGCGATGAGCTTCGTCGCGAACCTTCAGTACGAGGAGACGGGCGCCGACCAGAGCGGCTCGGACATCGAGTTCGTCAAGGTCGGCGGCAAGGAGTACGCGCTGGCCGGCACCCTGCGCAAGGGCATGCAGATCGTCGACATCTCGAATCCCAAGCAGCCGAAGATCGCCGCCGTCTACGACTGCGACATCAGCCAGGGCGACATCCAGGTCTGGAAGAACGGACGTCGCGTCCTCGCCAGCTACACCGCCGACGGCACCTTTGGAGCGGCCGGGGCTGCTTCGCAGTGCGCCCGCGACCTCGACCTGACCTCCGCCGCCTCGGGCACCGTCATCGTCGACCTCACCACGCCGACCAAGCCCACGACGGTGAGCTTCCTTCCGGTGCCGCGCGGCTCGCACAACATGACGATCCACCCGAGCGGTGACTACCTCTACAACTCCAACTCGGACCTGATCACCAGCGCCGAGCCGACGATCACCATCTACGACATCTCGCAGCCGGCCAACCCGAAGAAGGTCCGCGACTTCGCGATCCCGTTCGTCCCGCTCTCCCTGGGCTCGGAGTCGCACGACATCACCTTCAACGACTCCGGAGACCGCGCGTACTCGGCGGCACTGAGCCAGACGCTCGTGCTGAACACCGAGGATCCGGCCAACCCCTCGATCGTGTCGCAGGTGCTGGACCCGACGATCAACGTTGCGCACCAGTCCGACCCGGTCACGCTGACGCGCGAGGACGGCACCGAGCGTGAGGTGCTGATCGTCACCGACGAGCGAGCCGGCGCCGCCGCGAGCGCGGAGTGCCCCGGCGGTGGGCTTCACCTGTACGACATCACCGGCGACAAGGAGAAGGACCCGCAGAAGATCGGCACGTGGTTCATCCCGGCGGTCCAGCCCCAGGGCGGCGCCACCTGCACCTCGCACGTGCTGCGTGTCTACCCGCGTCAGCAGATGGCGACGATCGCCTGGTACTCGCAGGGGGTTCGGGTGCTCGATATCTCCGGACTCGCCGAGGTCTCCGGCTCCCCGTCCGACGTCGCGTTCGGCGACGGCGTCGGCATGAAGGAGATCGGGCACTACGTGATGCCGGACTCCGACACCTGGTCGTTCAAGACCAACAAGATCAAGAAGGACGGCTCGTTCTTCGGCTACGGCAACGACCTCGTCCGCGGGTTCGACGTCTACAAGTTCAGCGGCGAAAGCGTGGGCGACGTCCCGGCGCTCAGCCCGGTGGACCTGCTGCCGGTGAGCACTACCGACATCAGCGGCAACCTCACGGGCAGCCTGGTCGTCGTCGGGCCAGCGGTGCTGCTGGCAGCACTGGCCCGACGACGGGCCAAGCGGAACGACTGACCGGAGGTCAGCCGCCGGTCAGCGGGTCACTGTGCCTCGTAGGTGCACGTGACCTGCTGGCCGAGCTTCGGCGACTCCACCGTGGGGCAGACCAGGCGCAGTGCCTGGGTGGTGGGCGACGCGGTCGCGGTCGGGCTGGGTGACGACGTCGCGGTCGGGCTCGGAGAAGCAGTTGCCGTCGAGCCCGACCCTGAGGGAGCCGGCGCAGCACTTCCGTTCAGCCATGCGTCCTTGGCCTTGTTCCAGACGCTGACGTCGGTCGTGAGGGTGACGCCGGCCGGGAGCTTGTTGCTGCAGCCTCCGGCGGAGCTGTACGAGCCACTCCCGGTCCACACCAGGGTCACGTTCTCGTAGGTGCCGGCGGGCCACTGCTGGCTCGAGCACGACGAGTACGACGGCATGTCGAGACGGAAGATCGTGTTGCGAACGGTCACGTTCTTGGGTGCCTGGTTGCTCCACTTCCAGATGCCGTACGCGCCGAGCCACTTGTTGCTGCTGACCACCTTGCAGCGACCCGACGAGACGCGCCCGGAGTCGCAGTACTTGGAGCCGAGCGGCTGCGGCTGCACGTAGACGAGCGAGTCCTCGACGGTGAACGAGGCGTTCGTGCTGCCGTTCTGGGCGGTCGAGGCGCCGCTCGGCCGCATCGCGAAGGCGGTGAAGCAGCCGTCGAAGAGGGTGTCCTTGATGACCAGGTTGTGGACCGGCATCTCGTTCTCGACGCAGTCGTCGCGGATGTACTTCGCGTGGACGTGGTCCAGGTACGTCGTGGCGGAGGATGAGGCCGCGTTCGGGTCGTAGGCGTCCTCGTAGTCCTCGGCGTAGGCGTCGCGAATCAGCAGCCAGTTGCCCGAGGTCGAGGTCATGGTCTGGCGGAACACCTCGCCACCGAGACGCTTGCCGCCGTCAGTGGCGTTGTACCACTGGTCGCGGGTCCAGTCCTTGGGCACGTTGCCCAGGACCTTGCCGCCGATGATGCAGCCCTTGGTCCACGACTCGGAGCGGATCGGGTACGTGGTCGGGTCGGGCGCGTTCTCGTTCCACACCGCCCCCCGGAGGTCCCAGGTGCCGGCGTTGTTTCCCTGGTTGATGCCGGACGTCTGGTTGCCGGTCTTGGTCAGCGACGTGGGTGGACAGGCGGGCAGGCTCACCGCGGCGTCAGCCGTGAAGAGCGCCAGCCCGGAGACGGAGAGGATCAGGGTGAAGAGCGCGGCGAACGGCCGCATCGACGAGCGAAGCATGACTGAACCTTCTGCTGGTGCGTGGCCCCCGAGGACAGAGGACCTGCGGCAGGACGCAGATCGCTCGTCGGACATCTTGGCTCCGAACGGGCGAGAAGGCCATGCGTTCCATGTACCGGCATAGTCGTATTACGCCTACGACTTAAGTACTAGGTCGAATGCCCGTTCTGGACGTTTTGGTCAGGATCGGGCCGACGATGGCGAGGATGAAGACGTAGGCCGTGATGAGTGGACCGAGCTGTGGGTGCTGGGTTCCGGCCAGGCCGAGGATGACGATCGAGAACTCGCCCCTCGTGACGAGCACCGTGCCTGCCCGGAGCTGGCCGCGGCGTCCGACTCCTTCACGGGATGCGGCGTAGCGACCGGTGAGGATCTTGGTGCCTGCGGTCACTACGGCGAGGGCGGCGGCAGCCGGCAGCATCGGCAGCAGGTCGCCAGGGTCGACGGTCAGCCCGATCGCGAGGAAGAAGATCGCCGCGAACAGGTCGCGCAGCGGTGAGAGCACGGTCCGCGCCCGAATCGCCGTCTCCCCGGTCAGGGTCAGGCCCACCAGGAACGCGCCGACGGCAGCGGAGGCGTGGATGTACTCGGCTATCGCCGCCACGACCAGCGTGATCGCCAGGACCCGGAGCAGCAGCTGCTCGGGGTCCGGGTGAGCGAGCATCCGGTCCACGTGATGGCCCCAGCGGTACGAAGCAATGAACGCGGCCAACAGGGCGCTGACCGCGACGCTCACGCCGATCAGCGCCTGGGCCAAGGTGCCGCCTGAGGCGAGCACGGCGAGGAGCGGTAGGTACGCCGCCATCGCGAAGTCCTCGAGCACGAGCACGGACAGCACGGCCGGCGTCTCGCGGTTACCCAGCCGTCGCAGGTCGCCGAGCAGCCGCGCGATGATGCCGGAGCTGGAGATGTACGTCGCCCCGGAGAGCGCCACGATGCCGACGAGGTCGAGCCCGAGCAGCCAGCCGGCCACCGCCCCGGGCGTCGCGTTGAGAACGAGGTCGACCCCGGCCGAGGGCAGGTGCCTGCGCAGGCTCGCGGTGAACTCCCCGATGGAGAACTCCAGGCCCAGCGTGAGCAGCAGCAGGACGACGCCGATCGTGGCGCCGGTGGAGACGAAGTCCCCGGCCGCGGGGACCGGCGCGATGCCGCCCTCGCCGAGGGCGAGCCCGCCGACGAGGTAGAGCGGGATGGGGCTCAGGCCGTACTTGCGCGCGGCCGACCCCATCACCGTCAGCGCGCCGAGGATGAGACCGAGCTCGAGCAACAGCGCGACCGAGGTCTCCACGTGGTTCAGCCTCCGCTGACGATCTTGTCGACAGCCGAGATCCCGCTGGTCGTGCCGATCACCACCAGCACGTCACCCGTGCGGAGGATCTCGTCCGGCTTGGGGGAGGCCACGACGTCCTCACCGCGCACGATCGCCACCACCGACGCACCGGTGAGGGTGCGCGCGCGGGTGCTCCCCAGCGGCTGGTCGACGAACGGACCGTTCGTCCGGATCTCGACCTGTCCCGCGATCAGGCCGGGAACCTCCTTGGTGAGGTCGGCGAAGCGTTCGGCGATCCGCGGTGCTCCGAGGATCTGTGCCAGTGCGTCGGCGCCCTCGGCAGTGAGCCGGAAGGCGGGGCGCGACTCGTCCGGGTCGCCGACGTCGTACACCACGACCTCCACGCCACCGTCGCGCCGCGCGATGACGCCGATCAGGTTGCCGTCCCGGTCGGGGAACTCGTAGCGGACACCGACCCCCGGCAGCAGTACCTCGTTCACGTCCATGAAGCCATCATTGCCGACGGCACGACCAGCGGCAGCCAGTCGCGAAACCCTGGGTACCCTGTACGTCGCACGCCCCAGTAGCTCAGTGGATAGAGCAGCCGCCTCCTAAGCGAAAGGTCGCCAGTTCGACTCTGGCCTGGGGCACCACAGCGCTTGCGATCCCCCGCGAGGAGTGATGATGAGGTACGTCGCGGCCCTGGTCGCCGTCTTGATGCTGGCCGCCGGCTGCAGCATGGCCGACCACAACAACGCCGACGTCGACTTTGCCACCGGCATGATCGAGCACCACGCGCAGGCGATCCAGATGGCCAACTTCACCATCGGCCGCGAGGGCATCGACCCCCGGATCGGCGAGCTGGCCGAGGAGATCCGCGTCGCGCAGACCGGCGAGATCGACCGGATGGCCGACTGGCTCCGAGGCTGGGGTGAGCCCGTCCCCGAGACCGGCTTCGCGACCGGCGACTCGCACGCACACGAGATGGGCTCCTCCGGAGACGAGGCGCACTCCGACCTGCCCGGCATGATGACGAGCGACGAGATGGGTGTTCTCGCGGAGGCGCCCGACGAGGTGTTCGCGCGGATGTGGATCGAGATGATGATCGAGCATCACGAGGGCGCGATCGCGATGTCGGCCGAGGTCGCGGACGACGGCAGGCACGACGACCTCGCGGCGCTCGCGGCCGAGATCGCGGCGATGCAGGCGCTCGAGGTGCGGGACCTGCAGCGCTGGCTCGATGCGGGCTAGGTCACACAGATTTCGTCGCTAGCCAGGCTCTTGGCAGAATGGTGCTAACGGCTCGCTTCGTCGCGACTCGCTCTGTCCGGGGTGAGACGTGGGACGTCGGCCGCTGACATACGCTTCGCTGTGGTTCGCGTCACCTCGCGGCCCTCGTCTACTCGCAGGACCGGCATGCCTCATACCCCCCGACACCGTGAACAGGTGCCCCGTCACCGTGTTCTCAGGGCTGTCGCCATCTCGGTGGCCTCCGCTCTGGTGGTCGTGCTGGCCGGAGGGTTCTTCGTCTACCGGCATCTCGAGGGCAACATCACCTCGATGGACGTCGAGGATGCTCTGGGCGACGACAGGCCCGACGAGCAGTTGGTGCCGGACGAGGAGGCGAAGCCGCTCAACGTGCTGCTGCTCGGCTCCGACACGCGCGAGGGTCAGGGCAACAGCCAGATCGGCGGCGAGACCCCCGGCCTCTCCGACACCACGATCCTGCTGCACATCTCCGCGGACCGTCAGCGGGCGTACGGCGTCAGCCTTCCGCGCGACGCGATGGTCGAGCGACCCGAGTGCGTGCGCAAGGACGGCCAGGGTGTCGACCCGGGCGGGCTCAGCATGTTCAACGCGGCGTTCGCCGTCGGTGGCCCGGCGTGCACGATCAAGACCGTCGAGAGCCTGACCGACATCCGGATCAACCACTTCGTCGTGGTCGACTTCAACGGCTTCCGGAACATGGTGGACGCTCTCGACGGCGTCCCGGTCTGCGTTCCGGAGGAGGTCAACGACGACATCGGCCGCATCTACCTCCCGGCCGGCAGCTACGAGGTGAAGGGGCAGCAGGCGCTCAGCTACGTGCGGCTGCGTCACGGGCTCTCCGAGAACGGCGACATCGGCCGCATGAAGCGACAGCAGGCCTTCCTCGCCGCCATGGCCAACAAGGCGATCTCGGCCGGCACCCTGGCCAACCCCGTCCGGCTCTACAACTTCCTGGACGCCGCGACCAAGTCGCTGACCACCGACCCCGGCCTGGCCAGCCTCAACAAGCTGGGCGGCCTGGCCAAGCAGCTCCAGGACATCGGTCTCTCGCAGATCCAGTTCCTGACGGTGCCGTTCGAGAGCTACGCGCCCGACCCGAACCGGTTGGTGTGGGCCGCCGAGGCGGAGCCGCTCTGGGACCGTCTCCGCGCCGACGAGCCGCTGCGCGGGAAGCTCGGCGCGAGCGTCACGACTGCTGCGGAGCGGCCCGGGAGCGACTCGAGTCCGGGCGCCGGCGCCTCCTCCAGTCCCTCGGCGGGTGCGAGCCCGAGCGCCAAGGACCAGGAGCAGGCTGCTGCCCGAGCGCGGGCCGCGGCCGAGAACGGGCTGTGCACCTAGGCCGATATCGGCCGCATGTTCGCTGACCGGACGCCCGGGTAACAAAAATCCCGGTCAATGCGTCGGTTCGGCTTGCCGTTACCAACCCGTTATCGGACACTGGTCGACGGGCGTCCGGCTGATGATGGCGGGCGAACCCGATTCGTACGGGGGGTACGACACACGGGAAGGCCTTGAGTGAAGGTCGCAGTCACCGGAGCCACCGGCGTCATCGGTATCTCCGCCGTATCCGCGCTGACCGCCGCGGGCCATGACGTAGCAGCACTCGCGCGAACCCCGGAGAAGGCCACCCTGCTCCGCGAGCTCGGTGCCAGCCCGACGGTCGGCGGCTTGGGCGACCGCGAGACGCTCGTCGACCTGTTCGACGGCGCTGACGCCGTCTGCAACTTCGCCACCCGCATCCCGGTCGGCTATGCCGGCGCCTGGCCGCGCGCATGGCGCGCCAACGACCGGCTGCGCAGCGACGGCGTGCGCGGTGTGGTCTCGGCCGCTCGGATCGCCGGCGTGCGCCGGATCATCCAGGAGAGCGTCTCCTTCCTGTACGCCGCCCAGGGCGACGACTGGATCACCGAGCGTTCCCCGCTCGACATCACTCCGGCCACGGAGCCCGCCACCGTCGCGGAGTCCCACGTCCAGGACTACCGGTGCGACTCGCGCGTCGGTGTGGTCCTGCGCTTCGGGCTGATCACGGGCGACGACGCGATGACCCGGTGGCAGCTCAACGCAGCGCGGCGCGGCCGTCCGATCGGGATGGGCGACCCGGAGGGTTGGCTGCATGCGGTACACACCGACGACCTCGGGTCGGCCGTGGTCGCGGCGCTCCAGGCACCGAGCGGCGTCTACAACGTGGGGGCCGCGCCCGTACGCCGTGCCGACTACGTCCAGGGGTTCGCCTCGACGGTGGGTCGCGACTCGGTTGGCTTCGTGGGCCCCGTACTGAGGCGGATGGCGGGAACCCGGGCGGAGCCGCTGACCCGCTCGCTCCGGGTCAGCTCCGAGCACTTCGCTGGGCTGACCGGATGGCAGCCGCGCCGGGCGTCGTTCGACGCCTCGTGGCTAGACAACCTCGACGCTCGTCCGCCGGTTCTGCGATGAGCGGCGAGCCACGCAACCCGGCGAAGCCCTCAGCGTCCGAGGCTGAGGAGCGGCGCCGTCGACGCGCTCGCGTGTTCGGGGACGTGCTCCCCGAGACCACCACCGACGAACGCGGCGACTCCTCGGGTGAGCACGACGGTGCCGCTGACGAGTGGCTGCGCCGGCAGGTGCCGCCGCACCACGGCTGACGCAGCGACTAGAGGTTGCGCCCCGGGTCTGCGGAACCGCGGTTCTCGGCCAGCAGGTCACGGATCTCGGTCAGCAGGGCGACGTCCGCGGGCGCGCCCGGCGGGTCGGCGGGGAAGAGCCGCTCTTTCGCATGCGTGTACGGGACGACGATGGCGAAGTAGACGACGGCGGCGAGCAGAAGGAACGCGATCAGCGCGTTGAGGAAGAACCCGACGTCGCCTTCCTGCGCGCCGGCGAAGGTGTCCTCCAGGCCCGGCAGGTTGGCGGTGATGGTCGCCGTGAACGCCGCGACCACGGTCGCGAAGGCGCCGCCCATGATGAACGCGACGGCAAGCTCGATGAGGTTGCCGCGCAGCAGGAAGTTCTTGAAGCCACTCATGGTGTTCCCCTAGGTCCGCTCGGAAGAGCAGGCGAATGCTGGTGATGCCCTGACAGGGGAACGCTAACGAACCAACAGAACTGACAGGAAGGCGCTCACCCCAGCGCCCGCCAGGCGGCGCCCGGTCTCGGGCGTGACCGCGAGGACGACGAGGGCGCCGGACGAGAGCCCCGGATCGTGGGTTCGCCTCGTCGGGATGGCGATGACGGTCGCGTTGTCGGCAACCGTGGTGGCCGACCCGGGGCCCTGGGGGTCGGTGGCCAGCACCGAGACCCGGTCACCCACGCGGAGCAGGTCGACGCTGGCGGCGTCCCCGATCCGGACAGGTGCGGCGACCATCCCAGGAAACCGGTGCAGCAGGCCGGGCCCGAGGACCCGTACGTCGGTGACCGGTTCACCCGACCGTACCGGCCCGACGGTCCGACGTCCCACGGCCTGGCGCAGTGTGAGCCGACCCTCGGGCGCGCTGGCCGGCGAGTACTCCCTGAGCACGAGGTCATCGGGGGTCAGCGTGCTGCCGGCCGGGAGGTCAGCGGCCGCGGTGAGCACCAGGCTGCGTTGCGGGGAGGCGGGCTGATGGGCCTCGAGCACGAGGGCAACAGTGAGTGCGGCACACGCGGCGGCGATGAGCCGTCGTCGGGACAGGATCGCGCGGTTGAGGCGGCGGAGCAGTAGGCGGAGACGCGTCATCCGGTCAGGCTAGGAAGAAACCGGACATCGTGCGTCCGGCCATCCACAGGCCCGGTCAGGCGGCGGGGGTTGCGCTCGTGGACTCGCTCTTGGAGCTGGTGCTGGCGGGGGTGGCGGACGACGACTCGGTGGTCGACGAAGTGGTGCTTCCGTTCGACGAGGTGGTGCTCGCCGACTTCGCGTCGGCCCGGTTGTCGGTGCGGTAGAAGCCGGAGCCCTTGAAGACCACGCCCACGGCGTTGAACACCTTGCGCAGCCGGCCCTCGCACGCGGGACAGACGGTCAGCGAGTCGTCGCTGAAGCTCTGGAACTGCTCGAACGCGTGGTCGCACTCGGTGCAGGCGTACTGGTAGGTCGGCACGGGTCCTCCACGGATTCTCAACCTGGACCCCCTGTCGCTCACCGGTCGGTTGGCACTCAGGGGGTTCGACTGCCAATTATTCCAACCAGAACGTGATTCGTAAACTTCCCCACCCTCCGGGCCGTGCGGGAGCACCGGCGTCAGGGGCGTCCGGCACAATTACCGCCGTGTCCGACTCCGCCTCCGCAGGTCCCTCCCAGCCGACCACCCCCGACGCGGGGTTCCGCGGCTGGCCCCGCTGGGGTCGGTGGACGGCGTACGGCGTGGCGCTGCTGATCCTGGCGATGGTCGCCGCCCTTCTCGCGGGCGTGGTGACCGTCCGCAAGCCGATGCCGCAGACGGACGGCGAGATCCGGGTTCCCGGCCTCGACGGGGAGGTCGAGGTGCTGCGCGACGACAACGGCATCCCGCAGATCTACGCCGACACGTCGCACGACCTGTTCTACGCACAGGGGTTCGTCCAGGCCCAGGACCGCTTCTACGAGATGGACATCCGCCGGCACATCACGTCCGGCCGCCTCTCGGAGCTGCTCGGCGAGGACGCCCTCAAGTCCGACATGTTCATCAGGACGATGGGGTGGCGCCGGGTCGCGGAGAAGGAGCTGTCGCTGCTCAGCCCTGAGACGACCGCGTACCTCGAGGCGTTCAGCGAGGGGGTCAACGCCTACATCGACTCGCACAGCCCGTCGGAGATGTCGCTCGAGTACTCGGTGCTGGCCGTGAACGGGCTCGACTACACGGTCGAGGAGTGGACGCCGGCCGACTCGGTGGCCTGGCTCAAGGCGATGGCGTGGGACCTCCGCAGCAACATGGAGGACGAGATCGACCGGGCGATCGCCTCGGGACGTCTCGCCCCGGAGGACATCGACGAGCTCTACCCGCCGTACCCCTATGACCGGCACAGCCCGATCGTGACCCAGGGCGCGCTGGTGGACGGCGTCTACGAGTCGGCCGCCACCGAGGGTGGCTCGCGACGGCCGGCCCGTCCGGCGTACCCCGAACGCACTCTCGGGCTCCTCGGCGACCTGGACGCCGGCCTCGCCGAGATGCCGGAGCTGCTGGGTCGCGGCGACGGCATCGGCAGCAACGCCTGGGTCGTGGACGGCGACCGGTCCACCACGGGGGAGCCGTTGCTGGCCAACGACCCGCACCTGGGCATCTCGATCCCCGGCATCTGGTACCAGATGGGCCTGCACTGCAACGCACTCTCGGAGGAGTGCCCGTTCGACGTCACCGGCTTCACCTTCGCCGGTCTGCCGGGCGTCGTCATCGGCCACAACCAGCAGATCGCCTGGGGGTTCACGAACCTCGGCCCCGACGTGGTCGACCTGTACCTGGAGAAGGTCGACGGCAAGACCTACGAGTACGAGGGCGAGCAGAAGCCGCTCACGATGCGCGACGAGACCATCGAGGTGCTCGGTCGTGACGAGCCGTTCCGGTTCACCGTCCGCGAGACCGACCACGGCCCGCTGATCTCCGACGTGTCCGCCGAGCTCAGCACGGTCGGCGCGAACTCGCCGGTCGGTGGGGAGGCGCCCGAGCGCGGGAACGGGTACGCCGTCGCGATCGCGTGGACTGCGCTGCAACCTCAGCCGACGGTGGACGCCATCTTCGCGCTCGACCGGGCTGCCGGGTGGGACGACTTCCGCGCCGCCGCGGCCAGCTTCTCGGCGCCGTCGCAGAACATGGTCTACGCCGACCGGGACGGCCACATCGGCTACCAGGCGCCCGGCCTGATCCCGATCCGGAAGTCGGGCAACACCGGCCTCTACCCCGCGGAGGGGTGGCTCGCCTCCAACGACTGGACCGGCAAGTACGTGCCGTTCGAGTCGCTGCCCACGATGTTCGACCCCGACGAGGGCGTCGTGGTGACGGCGAACCAGGCGGTGACCGACGACGAGTACCCGTTCTACCTGGGCGAGTCCTGGGCGTACGGCTACCGCAGCGAGCGGATCGCCGAGCTGCTCGACCGCAAGGCGCGGCTGAGCATCGAGGACATGACCGACCTCCAGCTCGACGAGCGCAACGGCTTCGCGCCAACGCTGGTGCCGTACCTCCTCGACATCCTGATGCCCTCGGAGTACCTCGGTGCCGGCCAGCGGCTGCTGCAGGGGTGGGACTTCCAGCAGCGGCCCAACTCGGCTGCGGCGGCGTACTACAACGCCACCTGGAAGCAGATCCTTGCGCGCACGTTCCGCGACGAGCTGCAGCCGGCGATCTGGCCGGACGGCGGGGGTCGCTGGTACGAGGTGATGCGCCGGCTGCTGGCGGAGCCGAACAACGCCTGGTGGGACGACGTCACGACTGAAGGTGTTGTCGAGACCCGAGACGAGATCCTGGCGCTCGCGATGGCCGACGCCCGCGACGACCTGGTCCGTCGCCAGTCCCGACGCGCCGTCGACTGGACCTGGGGCCACCACCACCGGCTCAACCTCGAGAACCAGACCCTCGGCCAGTCGGACGTCGGGCTGGTGCAGTGGCTGTTCAACCGCGGCGGCTACGAGGTCGGCGGCGGTGGCGAGATCGTCAACGCCACCAAGTGGGACGCCGCCACGGACACCTACGAGGTGACCGCCGCTCCGTCGATGCGGATGGTGGTCTCGATGGCCGACTTCGACGACTCGGTGTGGGTCAACCTCACCGGTGCCTCCGGCCACGCGTTCAGCGGCAACTACGTCGACCAGACCGAGCTGTGGGCCGAGGGCGCGACGTTGCCGTGGGCGTTCTCCCGCGAGGCGGTCGAGGGCGCGGCCGACAGGACGCTCAGGCTGGTTTCAGCCAGGTGACCCCGCCCGGCGTCGCCACCGCCGTCACGCGCCGGTCGTGGTCGTCGGCGGGCACCTGGTCGAGCAGCTCGCCGTCGTACAGCAGCGCGCAGACGAACGTGCCGGTCGGCACCCGGTGGAGCACCCGGTCGTAGGAGCCGCCGCCGCGGCCGATGCGCATTCCGGCGCGGTCGACGGCGAGGGCGGGCACCAGGACGACGTCGGCGGTCGCCACCGCGTCGACGCCGAGGCGCGGGCCCGCCGGTTCGAGCAGCCCGCGGCCAGCCGGTTGGAGCGAGTCGGGCCCGTCGTACACGGCCCAGTCGAGGTCGTTGTCGGGGAGAAGTACGGGGACGATCAGCCGCTTCCCGCGTGAGCGCAAGAGCTCGAGGAGGGGGCCGGTGCCGGGCTCCTTGCTGATCGACACGTAGGCCGCCACCGTCGCGGCTCGCTGCAGCTCGGCTGTGTCGGCCAGGTGCTCCGCGATCTCGCGCGCGAACTCACCCACCTCGAGCAGCGACATCCGACGCCGGCGTTCCATGAGCTGGTCGCGCAGTGCCACCTTCTGCGCCACGACGGCGAGGTCCTCGTCCACGCTCCCCACGCTAGCGGGGTCGAGGGCCGCGGGGGTTTCCTACTAGATTCGGCGGCATGAGCGACGACGGACTGACGATGGCACGCGACAAGATGGCTGCGGCCGGGGTGGACCCGGTCGCGATCGACGTCTTCGCCCACTACTACCGGCTCGTCGAGAGCGGTGAGACGGGGATGGTGCCCGAGTCGAC
The DNA here is from genome assembly GCA_963768905.1 of uncultured Actinomycetota bacterium. Lineage (GTDB taxonomy): Bacteria > Actinomycetota > Actinomycetes > Propionibacteriales > Nocardioidaceae > Nocardioides_B. The sequence continues at coordinate 1,722,503 of CAVYJQ010000005.1, forward strand.
GATCGAGCCGCTCGACATGCCGGCGCTGTCAGACGTCGAGGTCGCGGAAGACGCCGCTCGCACGGCGATCGGGACGACCGCGGTGATCAAGCTGAACGGCGGCCTCGGCACGTCGATGGGCATGGACCGGGCCAAGTCGCTCCTCGAGGTGCGCGACGGGCTCTGCTTCCTCGACGTCATCGCGCGACAGGTGCTGGCGTTGCGCGAGGAGTACGACGCACCGCTGCCGCTGATCTTCATGAACAGCTTCCGCACCTCCGCCGACACGCTCGAGGTGCTCGGCCGCTACGACGACCTGCCCGTCGCGGGACTGCCCCTGGAGTTCCTGCAGAACAAGGAGCCCAAGCTCCGCGCCGACGACCTCACCCCGGTCGAGTGGCCGGCCGACCCCGACCTCGAGTGGTGCCCGCCCGGCCACGGCGACATCTACACGGCGCTGCGCGGCACCGGCCTGCTCGACCGGCTGATCGAGGCCGGCTTCACCCAGGTGTTCGTCTCCAACTCCGACAACCTCGGCGCGGTTCCCGACGCGCGCGTGGCGGGCTGGTTCGCGGAGTCGGGTGCGCCGTTCGCGATCGAGGCCGTGCGCCGTACGCCGTCGGACCGCAAGGGTGGGCACTTCGCGACCCGCAAGGCCGACGGCCGGATCGTGCTCCGCGAGACCGCGCAGACGTACGAGGAGGACCAGGCCGCGCTGGGCGACCTCACCCGGCACCGGTTCACCTCCACGAACAACCTGTGGTTCAACCTGGCCGCGATGAAGGCGGAGCTCGACGCCCGCGACGGCATCCTCGGGCTGGCGATGATCACGAACACCAAGACCGTCGACCCGTCCGACTCGACGAGCCCGAAGGTGATCCAGATCGAGACCGCCATGGGTGCCGCGATCGAAGTGTTCGACGGCGCCACCACGATCGAGGTGGGCCGCGACCGGTTCGTGCCGGTGAAGACGACCAACGACCTGCTGGTGCTCCGGTCGGACTGCTACGAGCTGGACGACGACTACGTGCTGCGCCTCGTAGCGCCGACCGTGCCCTTCGTCGACCTGGACCCTGCTCACTACAAGCTGGTCGGCGACTTCGACGCGAGGTTCGCCGACGGCATCCCGTCGCTGGTCCGTGCCGAGCAGCTGGTGGTCAACGGCGACTGGTACTTCGGCAGCGACGTCACCGTGGTCGGCGAGGGAGTGCTGGACGACGGGGGCGTGGTGGGCCGGGTTCAACCCGGGACCACCATCGGCTGAGTAGGGTTCGAACCATGGCCTCCACCTTGATGCCCGCCGACCGGATGAGCAGCGTCGACGAGCACGTCGAACGGATCATGGACGCGCTGATCCCGCTCCAGCCGTACGACCAGCCGTTGCTCGAGGCACTCGGACTTCCGGTGTGCGAGGACATCTCGGCGCCGATGGACCTCCCGGGTTTCGACAACTCGGCGATGGACGGGTACGCCGTCTACTTCTCGGACGTCGCGAGCGCGTCTCCCGACCACCCGGTGCACCTGCCCGTCGTGGGCGAGATGGCCGCCGGCCAGACCAAGCTCTTCGCGTTGTCGCCGGGGACGACCGTGCGGATCATGACGGGCGCGCCGGTGCCCCAGGGTGCCGACGCCATCGTGCCGATCGAGTGGACCGACGGGGGAGTGGCCAACGTCCGGATCACCCAGGCGCCGGAGCGTGGCCAGCACGTCCGCTACCAGGGCGAGGACGTGCGCACGGGCGACGTCCTCCTCGAGGACGGCACCGTGCTCGGCCCGCGCCAGCTCGGGCTGCTCGCCTCGGTGGGCCGCTCCCAGGTGCAGGCTCGACCGCGGCCGCGCGTGGTGATCATGTCGACGGGGTCCGAGCTGCGGGAGCCGGGCACCGGCCTCGGGCACGACTCCGTCTACGACGCGAACTCGTACATGCTGGCGGCCGCCGCGCGCGCTGCTGGCGCGATCGCCTATCGGGTCGGGATCGTCTCCGACGACCCGCAAGAGTTCCGCGACGCGCTCAGCGACCAGCTCGTGCGCGCCGACATCGTGGTCACGAGCGGCGGCGTGAGCAAGGGCCAGTACGACGTGGTGAAGGAGGTGCTCGCCGAGCTCGGCACCGTCTCGTTCGGCGAGGTCGCCATGCAGCCCGGCAAGCCCCAGGGCTTCGGCGTCGTCGGCGAGGACGCGACGCCGATCATCACGCTGCCCGGAAACCCGGTGTCGTCGTACGTCTCGTTCGAGGTCTTCGTGCTGCCGGCGATCCGGCGGATGATGGGCCGGCTGCCGTACCGGCGTCCGCTCGTGAGGGCGCTTGCCACGAAGGGGTTCTCGTCGGCGCCGGGGCGTCGCCAGTTCGTCCGCGCCCAGTTCGAGATCGACGGCAAGGGTGCGCACGTGACGCCGGTCGGCGGCCACGGCTCGCACCTGATGGGTGACCTCTCCGACGCGAACGCCCTGATCGATGTCGCCGAGGACGTCACCAGCGTCACGGCGGGCGAGCAGGTGCGCGTGCTCGTGCTGGACCGGGACTTCTGATGACCGACGAAGCGCGGCTGACCCACGTCGACGAGTCGGGGGCGGCCCGGATGGTCGACGTCTCGGCCAAGGACGTCTCGGCTCGCACGGCAGTGGCGACCGGCCGGGTGCTGGTCTCCGCGGACGTCGTACGCCTGCTGCGCGGGGACGGCGTGCCGAAGGGTGACGCCCTCGGGGTCGCCCGCGTCGCCGGGATCATGGCCGCGAAGCGCACGCCTGACCTGATCCCGCTGTGCCACCCGCTCGCGCTGTCGGGCGTCACCGTCGACCTCGAGGTCGCCGACGACGCGGTCGAGATCACCGCGACGGTGCGGACCGCCGACCGGACCGGCGTCGAGATGGAGGCGCTGACTGCGGTGTCCGTTGCCGGCCTCACCGTCATCGACATGGTCAAGGCCGTCGACAAGGCAGCCGTGATCACCGACGTACGGATCGAGTCGAAGGCCGGTGGCAAGTCCGGCGACTGGACCCGCCCCGGGGGGCAGACGCCGGTGAAGGCGACCGTGATCGCCGCGTCGAACCGCGCGGCCGCGGGTGTTTACGAGGACACGACGGGTCCGTTGATCGTGGCGGCGCTGGCGGAGATCGGCTTCGAGGTCACGGGGCCTGTCGTCGTGCCTGACGGTGACCCGGTGGCAGCGGCGATCCGGGATGCGGTGGACGGGGGAGCGCGCGCCGTGATCACCACCGGCGGCACCGGCCTGACGCCGACGGACCTCACTCCCGAGGCGACCCGGCCGTTGCTCGACCGCGAGGTGCCGGGCGTCGCCGAGGCGATCCGTGCGTACGGCGTCGCGAACGGCGTCCCCACGGCAGCCCTGTCCCGCGGCCTGGCCGGTGTCTCCGGGCAGGCGTTCGTCGTGAACCTGCCCGGGTCGCGCGGCGGTGTGAAGGACGGGTTGGCGGTCGTCGTACCGCTGTTGCGTCATGCCGTCGAGCAGATCGTGGGGAGCGACCACTGAGCAGCCAGTGGCGGGTCGAGCTGCGCTCCGGCCGCGTCGGGCTCCGCCCCATCGCCCAGAGCGACGCCCGGGACTGGGCGGACGTGCGCCGCCGCAACGTCGACTGGCTGACGCCGTGGGAGGCCACCGTGCCGCCCGGCGACACCGGCATGCCGGCGACGTTCCGGTCGCTGGTGCGCGAGCTGCACCGTCAGGCGCGTCAACGACGTACGTTGCCGTTCGCCGTGACGGTGGACGACCAGTTCGTCGGGCAGCTGACGGTCTCGAACATCACCGGTGGCTCGGCGCGCTGGGCGCACATCGGCTACTGGATCGACCAGCGGTACGCCGGCCAGAACGTCATCCCGACGGCGGTCGCGCTCGCCACCGACTACTGTCTCTTCGAGCTCGACCTGCACCGGGTCGAGGTGGCGATCCGGCCCGAGAACCATGCGAGTCTTCGAGTCGTGGAGAAGCTCGGGTTCACGGAGATCGGTTACGCCCCGGGCTATCTGCACATCGACGGCGCTTGGCGCGACCACCGGATCTTCGCGCTGACGGTGGAGGAGTGCGAAGGGGGCCTGCTGCGTCGGGTCGAGGAGCATCAGGAGCCCTGATCACACCAGTCACAGGAGTTCTCTTGCGACACACCCCCTCGCCTCCGGGGCGAGCGGCGGCGACGCTCCTATCGTTCGTAGGGTGAACCTGTCAGGAATCATCTTCGTCGTTCTCGCGGTCGCGTGGGCCGCGTACCTGATTCCCAAGGCGCTGAAGCACCACGACGAGGTGGCGCGGACCAGGTCCATCGACCGGTTCTCCACCGCGATGCGGGTGCTGGCGCGACGCGAGCCGACGGCTCAGCGTGACGCCCGGGTCGTGGTCACGCCGGCCCGAGCCGCCGACAACCCGCGGGTGCTGACCCCGCGCGCGCCCGGCCCGCAGGTTCGCCGCGCGGCTGCCCGCGCCGCGGCCCGTCGCCGGCGCCGCATCCTCTCGTTCCTGCTGTTCTCGACGCTGGTCGTCACGGGACTGGCCGGCTTCGCGCTGGTGCCGTGGTGGTCGGTCGCGATTCCGGCCGGTCTCACCCTCGTCTACCTGGTGCTGTGCCGCACCCAGGTTCGCCGCGAGCGCAGCGCCACCTGGACCTCCGACCTGGCAGCCGCGGTCGAGGCCGAGCCCGTCGCATCCTCGGGCGCTCGGACCCGCCGCGCGGCACGCGTCAACGCGCCGTACGGCACTCCGGTCGGCGACGTGCGGTCGGACGAGGTCACGCCCGACGAGGACACCATCGCCATCCCGGTGGCCGTGCTCGACGCCGTCGCCGTTCCTACCGTCGACGGCGGCTCGCTGTGGGACCCGCTGCCGGTCACGCTGCCGACGTACGTCACGAAGCCGAAGGCCCGTCGTACGGTGCGCACGATCGACCTCGAGGAGCCCAACACCTGGAGCTCGGGCAGGTCCGCGGAGGACAGCCGGCTGGTCGCTGACTCGGTCGCCACCGACGCCGCGGAACAGGCTGCCGACGAGGTCATCGAGGAGCAGCAGCGCGCGGTCGGCTCCTGATTCGGAACCGTCCACCGCAGGTGATATCTTTTCTGCTCGCGCCGCATTCGGGCGCGTTCAGGGGCTGTGGCGCAGTTGGTAGCGCGTCTCGTTCGCAATGAGAAGGTCAGGGGTTCGAATCCCCTCAGCTCCACCAGAACACCAGATCGCCGGGCCAGGTCTGTCCACCACGGTGGGGGCCCGGAAGTTCCCCGTAAGCCCTACGGCGCCCCGAGAGCGCGTTCGAGGAACGGGTTCCAGAACTTCTGCTCCGGGTCGAAGTGCCTCCGCACCGCCATGAAGTCGGCGAGGCGAGGGAACCGCTGACCGATGACGTCAGCACCGAAGTGAAAGAGCTTGCCCCAGTGCGGTCGCGGCGCGAACGGTGCGAGTGCCTCCTCGATCACGGGCAGCAGCGCCGCCACTTCCACCGGGTGCTTGGCCCAGGTGAACCCGATACACAGGACGTCCCGCTCGTAGGCGGGGCTGAGCCACAGAGAGTCGGCTGCTGCCGTACGGATCTCGGCGATCAGCAGGTGCGGGGAGATTCGCGCCCCCAGCGTCCGTAGCGCCTCCAGGGCCTGCACGCCGTGCTCGCGGCCGACGTAGTACTCGCTCTGCAGCTCGTCGCCGCCGTGGGAGGGCTGCCCCTCGAGTCGGAAGTGCGGCATCCGGTCCGACCACGGCCCAGGCACGCTGGCGCGTTGGTTCACGTTCTCCGGCGCGAGCTCCTCGGAGTCGTCGTACCACGTCGCGCCGAACAGCGTGGGAGCCACCGCGGGGGGCTCACCGGCGCCGAGCCGGGTCTTGAGCCAGACCTGCATCACGGTGGGGCTCGCGAAGTCGGCGAGCAGGCTGACGCTGTAGGCGCTGGCGAAGATCTCGTCCAGCTGCCCCAGAACGGTCTCCCAGGGTGCGTAGCGGTAGACGTCCTGGCGCACGTCGTAGGTCGGTTGGATGTCGAGGGTGATGCGCGTGATGATCCCGAACGCTCCCAGGCCGAGGGCCAGCGCGGACAGCTCGTCGCTGGAGCGGTCGATCCTGACCAGGGAGCCGTCCGCCGCCACCAGCTCCACCGCCGAGATCGCGGTGGACAGGATTCCGTTGCCGTCACCGGACCCATGCGTGCCCGTAGCGGTGGCGCCGGCCACCGAGATGTGCGGCAGCGACCCGGTGTTCTGCAGGGCGAAGCCCGTGCGCCTGCAGCTCGCGGATCAACACCCCGTAGGGGGTGCCTCCGGTGACGCTGGCGGTCATCGCGGCCGGGTCGATCCTGATGTCCGGATCAATGCGGGCCAGCGAGATCAACGCACCTGACGTATCGGCGATGTCGGTGAACGAGTGTCGGGTCCCGAGCGCGCGCACGCGTGGCCAGCGAGCGACCATGCCCTGAAGCTCGTCGACCGTCGCAGGTTCCAGGATCGCCTCTGCGCTGTAGGTCGCGTTGCCCGCCCAGTTCACGTGGTTGGTCGACACGACGATCCTCTCGGTTACCGGGAGGCAGGCTGGACGAGCACGGACACCCACATCCGGCCCAGCCAGTCGGCGAACGTGTCGTCGTCCCAACCTCGCTCGTCGACCAGTTTGCTCCAGAGGTAGCCGTCTGTCATCGACCACAGGTAGTCGCGACACTCCTCCTCGCTGACGGCGAGCTGGCCGGTCGCGGCCGCCTCGGCAGCCATCACCGACATCCCCGTGAGGCGCTGCCGATCCATCTCCGCGAGCATCTCGGCCACGCGCGGGTCCGAGGAGGCGCCGCCCTGCAGGGCTCGCAGGAACGGGCCGATGCGTCGGGCCGTTGCGGCGGACATCTTCGCGTGCAGCATCAAACGTTTCCCGAGGTCCGGCTCGGCCCGAATCGCGCGCACCTCCGGTCGTTCGTGGAAGACGACGTCCTGGTCGTCGCCTCCCACGGTGATGTCCCAGACCCGGTGCAGCAGCGTCGGCTTGTTCTTGAACCGCGCGTAGATCGTCTCTGCCGAGACGCCGGCCTCTCGGGCAACGTCCGCGATCGTCGTACGCCCGTAGCCCTGGGTGACGAAGAGGTCGTGCGCGGCGGCCAGGACCTGGCGCTCGGTAGCCCTGGCCTGCTCGGTACGGCGGGTGGCGTCATACCGCCTCTTGACGGGCGTAGTCAATTCGGATACACCTGAACTGTATTCAACACAGTATTACTGTACCGGAGGTGGGTTGGGATGGACATCGACTGGAACGCAGCAGCCCCCGCGTGGGACCGCCACCGCGACACGATCGAGGACATGAAGGCTGAGGTCACCGAGCAACTGCTCGACGCGATCCGGCCGCTTGAGGGGCGACGAGTGCTCGAGCTCGGCGGCGGGACCGGCGAGCTCGCGGCGCGACTGGCCGACGAGGTCGGGCCGGCGGGTTCGCTGACGGCGACCGATCTTGCTCCCGCGATGGTCGAGCTGCTGGAGAAGCGGCTCGCCTCGTACCCGAACGTCGACGTGGCTGTTGTCGACGCGATGACCATCGACCTGCCGGCGGACGCCTTCGATGTCGTGGTCTTCCGCATGGGTCTCATGATGGCCCCCGACCCCGACCGGGCCTTGGAACGCATCCGCCGCGTGTTGCGACCAGGCGGCACCTTCGTCACTGCGGTGTGGGGCGCGCCGCACGAGAACCCATGGATGACGGCCGTCGGGATGTCGGCCGCCATGAACGGGCTCGTCTCGGGAGGACCTCCGGTCGGGCCGGGCGGGCCGTTCTCGCTCGGTGACCCGGCGGCCCTCGAGCAGCCGCGTGCGGGCGGCCGGTTTCGAGGACGTCAGCGTCCAGGTCGTGCGCAAGAGTCGGCACTACCGGGACGCCGCCCAGCAGGTCGAGGAGATCGGCACCCTGTCGCCGCAGCTGGCTGCGGCGTTCGCCGCCGCGACGCCCGAGCAGCTCGCTGCGGTCACCACGGGCGTCGAGGGCCTCACCACGCAGTACGCCTCGGAGGCAGGTGGGGTCGAGGTGCCGGCGACGTCGCTGCTCTGCGTCGCCCGATAGGCGGGCTACCCGAGGGGCGACGCTTCGCCGCAGGCGACCACTACGATGTCGGCGATGAGCAACGAGCAGCCGCCATCAGAGACCAACGGAGCCGGCGGGGACTCGGTGGAGCCGCACAGCGAGCCGCACCGCTCGCACCGCCGGTCACAAGGACGCGCCTGGCTTCGCCGGTTGATTCTCATCGCTGGCCTGTTGTTGCTGGCGTTTGGGGGCCTCACCACCTGGCAGGCGTGGAACGCCTGACCTGACTGGACAGGCAACGAGAGCTGATTGCCAGCGGGTAGGCCCTCCGAGATGATCCGTTGTGGCCGCCGGCAGTCCCGACCGGCTCGGGCGGATATCCACCCGGGCAGCAAGGCGCCGAACTCGGGTGGACTCAGGCGGCGCGGCGGATGTCGCCCAGCCAGGGCTCGAGACCGTCTTCGAGCACGTCCCAGCTGCGGTGATCGAGGAGCGCCTCGTCGGGGCTGAGCAACAGGTCCTCGAAGGCGGCGACGAGCTCTGACGGCGCGGTTCCGACGCCCGTGAAGACCAGCTGGGTGGCGGGTGCCCGTGTGCCCCAGCTGTCGTAGTTGCCGATGCTGAGCTGACCGCCGGCGCCTGACCACTCCAGGGCGTCGCCGGGCCGCGTCGGCAACCAGAACGACCCGCGCGAGCGGTGCGCGCCGGTGCCCAGTCGATCGATCTGGTCCAGCAGCCGCTCGGGGTGGAAGGCGCGCGGCGACGAGAGGAACAGTCGCCAGGCGCGGCTGTCTCCGAGCGACGGCAGCGCGGACTCGAACTCCGGTGAGCACCAGGCACCGCTCAGGGCGTTCTGGTGCCGTTTCGAGACGAGGGCGTTGCCGTCGAGTTGGTCGGCACCCGTGATGTGCGGAACGCCGGGACGCGACAGTGCGCGGACGAGGTCGGCGGCCTCGACGCCAGGATCGGCGTCCAGTACGACGTGGTCGGCGAACTCGATCTGCGCGCAGGCCACCTCGCCCACGCCGCGGCCGTCGCCCGGGTTGCTGTGGATGCCGCGCTCGCGCAGCAGGTCGTCGCTCAGCAGATCGCGGACGACGTCGCCGCTCCCGATGGCGGCGACGAACCCGCACAGCTTCAGGTGTCGGGCGAGCTGGCTGTCGGTGCTCAAGGTGCGGCCGAGCTGACGTCCCTCGGTACCCGTGGGCAGGCCCGACAGGATGGCGCTCCACTGACCTGCACGAGCCAGCCGCTCCAGCGTCGGAAAGATGTCCTCGCGCAATGCGCAGCCCACGCAGGCGTGCTCGAGCTGGATCTGCTCTCGCTCCAGGATGCCCGTGGCGTCGCTGACCGTCCTTGTGAGGATCTGCGACTCCGGATCGATGAGGTGTCGCACCGAGACGGCGCGTGGCAGGTCCAACGCAAGACTCATCAGCGTGCTGTCCATCGCCACCGGATCCACTCCGGTCACGACCACGAGCGGGGTCCTCATGACTTCCGTCCCTCCCGGTCGGCGGAGCCGCGGAACGGCACCGCGACGTACGAGGAATGGGCATCGAGCTGCACTTCGCCTCCTAGAAATGAGAATCATTCTCATTGTGACATAGTGTTTAGGCGCGGCGCACGGCAGACTGCGCTCCACAAGTCCGGTCAACACAAGGAGACTGAATGAACCGCAAGGAACTCGTCGAGCACGTCGCCCGCGAGGCCGACCTGACGGCGGCCCAGGCCGACGCTGCACTGTCCGCCACGCTCGACGGCGTCGTGCAGGCGGTCGGCAAGGGCGACAAGGTCAGCATCGCTGGCTTCGGCGCCTTCGAGCTGCGCCACCGCGCGGCGCGCTCGGGCCGTAACCCGCAGACCGGCGAAGCCATCGAGATCGCCGCGAGCGACGCCCCGGCCTTCAAGCCGGCAGCCGCGTTCAAGCAGGCGGTTTCGAAGAGCTGACGTCACCGAAGGGGCGGCGACCACTGGTCGCCGCCCCTTTTGCACGCCGTTCCGCACTGGACCACTTCGGACCACTCGGTGTCGATATGGGCGTTCCGGTTGCAGGGTCCCCGCCGGGCAGGGAGGGTGGAGTCGTGCCAGTTCCCCCGGTCAAGGGCGCCCGCGACGCCGACCTCGAACGATTCGCGGCTCTCGTGGAGATGTCGCAGGACTTCATCGCGATGGCGGACTTCGACGGCACGGTGACCTTCCTCAACCGGGCCGGCCGCGAACTCGTCGGCGTGGACTCGGACGACGAGGCTTTGGGCAGGCCCACCACCGACTACTTCACCGAGGCGGGCCACTCGCGCTCCCAGGAGATCGAGGACGCCGTACGCGAGCGCGGCTACTGGGAGGGCGAGAGCGAGCTCCGGCACTTCGTCACCGGAGCCTCCATCCCGGTCTCGGTGAACTCCTTCCTCATCACCGGCAGCGAGGGGGAGCCACTCGCGCTGGCGACCGTGCAGCGAGACCTCCGAGCCCGGCTGGCCACCGAGGAGGCACTCGCGCTGCGGGTCGTCGAGCAGCGAGACCTCGCCGAGCTCGGCCGGATGGCACTGACCGAGCCGGTCAACGAGGTGATGCGGGCCGCCGTACGCCGGGTGCAGGCACGCTTCCCGGGGACGCGGGCCGGTGTGGTGACTGTCGAGGAAGGCCTGCGGGTGCGCACCGTGGCAACCGAGGAAGAGTCCTGGGAAGACCGGGTCGTGGAGTTCGACCCAGGCTCGATGACCGGTCGGGCACTCCTCGAGGACCGCATCCAGGCCAGCGACGACCTCCCCGCAGACGCGCGTTTCACCGGACGTGACCGAGCCAAGGCCGCCAACGCCCGCGCCACCCTTGCCTGCCCCATTCCCGGACGCGGGCGACCCTGGGGAGTCGTCGGGGTCACCCGTCGCGAGGCCGGGCCGTGGCTCGACGACGAGATCGCCTTCCTCGAGTCCATCACCGCAACGCTGGGTGCGGCGATCCGCCGCTACGAGCTCGAAGGCGAGCTGCAGCACCAGGCCATGCACGACGCCCTCACCGGGCTGCCGAACCGGGCGCTTGCGCTCGACCGGATCTCCGGAGCCCTCGGGCGTACGGCGCGCTCCGGCCGGCTGATGGGCGTGCTGCTCCTCGACGTCGACGACTTCAAGTCCGTGAACGACTTGCTGGGCCACAGCGTCGGGGACGAGCTGCTCACCGAGCTCGCCAAGCGGCTCGAGGGCGTCGTCCACTCAGGGGACACCGTTGCCCGGCTCGGCGGTGACGAGTTCGTCGTCGTCTGCGAAGAGGTGGCCGACGCGGACGAGGTCGCCTTCGTGGCTGAGGCGCTGCTGGGTGCCTGCGCCGACCCCTTCGAGATCGACGGTCGCAGCCTCGACATCAGCATGAGCGTCGGCGTCGCCCTCGCCACGGCGGGCCAAGCCGAGAGCGTCCGCCTGCTCAGCGAGGCGGACATCGCGATGTACCGCGCGAAACGCGACCGACCCGGCACCTACCGCGTGTTCGACGAAGCGATGCGCGGCGACGTACTCGACCGGATCGACATCGCCGGACGGCTCCGGGCAGCGCTCAGGAGCCGGCAGATCCGGCTGGAGTACCAACCGATCATCGAGCTGGCCACCGGGAAGGTGGTCGCACTCGAAGGCGCTCGCACGCTGGACCGACCAGGACGGCCTCGTCATCGCACCCGACGTGTTCATCCCCGTCGCCGAGCGGACCGGGTTGATCGGCGACCTGGGCAGATTGGTGCTCGAGCAGGCCGTGCGGCAGATGGCCGCGTGGCAGGCCGCCGGGCACGACGTGTCGCTCCGCGTCAACGTCAGCGCTCACGAGCTCCGCAGCGCGACGTACGTCGAACGGGTGCAGGACCTCCTCGACTCGTCGAGCCTCGCCCTCGGCAGCCTGGGCCTGGAGATCACCGAGTCCGCTCTCGTGGACGACGACTGGCGCACCCAGGACAACCTGGCCCGGCTCAGCGACGCCGGCATCCAGCTGATCGTCGACGACTTCGGTACCGGGTACAGCTCGTTGAGCTACCTGGAGCGGTTCCCGATCGTGGACGTCGTGAAGATCGACCGCTCCTTCATGAGCGAGGGCGCTCGGGGACGTGCAGTGGTCCGGGCAGTGGTCGGTCTCGCGCGCACGTTCGACTTCCGGGTCTGCGCCGAAGGCGTCGAGACGCCCGCGCAGCTGGCGTACCTCCAGGAGCTGGCGTGTGACCTCGCGCAGGGGTTCCACCTGGCCCGGCCGACACCGGCCGAGGGCGTCGCTGACCTGCTCGCCGGCTGGGACAAGCGCCAGCCGGAGTGAGCTGACCGACGCTCAGGCAGGAAGGAACGGCGCCCAGGAGCCGAGCATCTTCGGCACCAGCGCCCCCGCGATCGGCCGGGCGAAGAAGTAGCCCTGGGCGTAGTCGCAGCCCCGGTCCACGATGAGCCGGTGCTGGGCGGCGGTCTCGACGCCCTGAGCGGAGATCTCCATCTGCCGGGCCTTGGCCATGTCGACGATGGACTGCAGCGCGCGGGTGTCGCCCTCGCCTCCCGTGAGGAAGGAGCGGTCGACCTTGAGGACGTCGATCACCGGCATCAGCTGCTCGGAGCCGGCCTGGGAGTAACCCGTCCCGAAGTCGTCGAGCAGCAGGGAGACGCCTGCCGCACGCAGCGCGCGCAGCGTGGCTTCGGACTGGGAGCCCTCGACGAACAGCTCCGGCTCGCTCATCTCCAGGCCCAGCAGGCGCGGGTCGAGGTCGGCGTGGTTCAGCGTGCGCATGACCTCGTCGTAGAAGTTCGGAGCCTGCACCTCGGGGGCGCTGATGTTGACGCGTACGCCGGTCGGCACGATGCGCTGCCAACGGGCCGCCGCGCGGGTGGCCTTGCGCAGCACCTGGGCGCCGAGCTCGTTGATCAGGCCCGACTCTTCGGCCATCGGGATGAAGACGTCGGGGGAGACGGTCGAGCCCGTCGGCGTCGTCCACCGGGCGAACGCCTCGAGAGCGACGATCCGACCGCTGGTGAGGTTGACGACGGGCTGGTACGCGATGTCGAGGTTCTGGCCGCGGATCGCCGAGCGCAGATCCTGCGCGGTCCAGAGGCGTCCGTTCGGCCCGACAGCGGTCGACGCCGCGACGAGGCGAGCGATATCAGCCCGCTCGTGGTTGACGCTGTGCATGGCAGTCCGTGCCTCTCCCGGGTCCCCTGTGGTGTGCTCCACTTGGCCAGATGCCAACGCTACGACAGGGCCTCCGGTGCCGTGGGTGTTTCGCCCAGTTACGTCGGGCAGTAGGCGGCGCAGCTGCGCGCGGCGGTCGCCGCGCATGGGGGCACCGGCCTGAGGCGAGTCGTCGAGAGGCACAGAACCAGAGTGAGCGAATCGGACATTTCGTGCAACGAGATCCGCGACTAATAGCCGGAAGAGCGGACTTGATAGCCCGTTCGGATCATTTGATGCCCTAGATCCACTGTTTGAACCAGATTCGTTCCAGCCAGTCCGGCGTGGTGATCAGCTCGCCGGTGTAGATCGGCCAGAACCACGCGAAGTTCAGGACGACGAGGACGACGAAGAGCCCCGCTGTCACCGCACCCCACATGCGGCGGCGTTCGCTCGCGTCGGGTCCGCCGATCACGGCCCCCAGGACGAGGGTGATCGCGATGATCGTGAACGGGAGCATCGAGATCGCGTAGTAGGAGAAGATCGGCCGGTCGTCGTACCGCACCCACGGGAGCCAGGACGAGACCAGCCCGACGACGACGAGCCCGTAGCGCCAGTCGCGGCGGCCGAGCCAGCCGTAGACCGAGTAGAGCAGCGCGAGCGCGCCACCCCACCAGAGTACCGGGGTGCCGAGCAGCAGCACCTGACGCAGGCACGTGCTCCCCTTCTCGGCGGTGCAGCCCTGATCGCCGGGCTCGATCCCGAGGTCGGCCAGCATGCCGACGGGCCGGTTCAGGATCGGCCACCAGTGCGGCTTGGACTGGTAGACGTGCTCCGCGTCGTTGAGGAAGCGGGTGTGGAATGTGAAGACGTCCTGGTGGTAGTTCCACAGCGACCGCAGCGACTGGAACAGCTCGGGCAGGAACCCGTTGGCGTCGGTCTCCAGGTAGCTGCCCCAGTACGGGCCGTACTGCGTGTCGGACAGCGCCTGCTCGTACCGCTCGGCGTTCAGCAGCCAGCCCGCCCACGACGCGACGTACACGAGCAGAGCGACGACGACGAGGTAGAAGAACGCCGGCAGTGCGTCGACGACCGCCGAGCGCATCCGGGCGTTGCGCACGCCGAGGGAGCGGCGGGCACCGGAGTCCCACATCCACACCAGGAGCCCGAAGGCCGCCAGCGGGAAGATCGCGTTCCACTTGGTCGCGACCGCCAGTCCGAAGAAGACGCCGGCCGCGAGCCGCCACGGACGCCAGCGAAGCCCGCGCACCGGGCCCCAGTCGTCGACCGTGGTGCGGTAGCCGTCCGGCACGAGGCGCGCCATCCGGAGCCGACCCCAGTCGCGGTCGGCCACCAGACAGGCCACGGCGCAGAGCACGAAGAAGGCCAGGAAGATGTCGAGCAGCGCCGAGCGGGAGAGGACGAAGTGCATGCCGTCGACCGCGAGCAGCAGGCCGGCCGTGCAGCCGAGCAGGGTTGAGCCCGTGAGGCGGCGCACCAGACGGATCAGCACCAGCACCATCAGCGTGCCGACGACGGCCGCGGAGATCCGCCAGCCGAACGACGTCATCCCGAACGCCCACTCGCCGAGGGCGATCAGCCACTTCCCGACCTCGGGGTGCACGACCATGCTCGGGGTGTCGGTGAACAGCCCGTCCGTCGTCCCGGACACGATCTGCTTGTCGGCCTTGTCGACGTACCCGGTGACGAAGCCGTGGTGCAGCAGCGACCAGGCGTCCTTCGCGTAGTACGTCTCGTCGAAGAGGAAACGGTTCGGTCGGCCGAGGTCCCACACCCGCATGAAGCCGGCGAGCAGGGTGACCGCAAGGGTCGCCGCCCAGCCGATGAGCCTGTCGTGGTGGACGACGGGCAGCAGTCGTCGTCGAGCGCTCGGCACGACCCGGCCGTCGGCGGTGCGCGACAACCCCATCGTCCGGTGCGGGGGCTCCTCCGTGACGGTCACGGCGCAACTCTACGGACGGCTGCGAGAGGATCGACGCATGAATACCGAACCCGGCGTCCTCGTGCTGGCCGCGACCCCCATCGGGCGGGTCTCGGATGCGCCCCCGCGGCTGGCCGAGGAGCTCGCGAACGCCGACGTCGTCGCCGCCGAGGACACCCGCCGGCTGAGGCGGCTGACCTCCGACCTGGGCGTCGTCATCACCGGCCGGGTGGTCTCGTACTTCGAGGGCAACGAGGCGAGCCGCACGGGCACCCTCGTCGAGGCGCTGGAGGCCGGCGAGCGGGTGCTGCTGGTGACGGACGCCGGGATGCCGTCGGTGTCGGACCCCGGCTACCGGCTGGTGGCCGCCGCGGTCGAGCGCGACATCGTGGTCACCGCCGTACCCGGGCCGTCCGCCGTGCTGACCGCGCTCGCCGTCTCGGGGCTGCCCGTCGACCGGTTCTGCTTCGAGGGGTTCCTGCCGCGCAAGGCGGGGGAGCGCGCACGTCGGCTGGCCTCGCTGTCCGGCGAGCTGCGCACGATGGTCTTCTTCGAGGCGCCGCACCGTACCGAGGCTGCGCTCGCGGCGATGGCCGAGGCGTTCGGGGCGGACCGTCGCGCCGCGGTCTGCCGTGAGCTGACGAAGACGCACGAAGAGGTACGTCGAGCCGGGCTGGCCGAGCTGGCGGCGTGGGCCGGCGACGGGATCCGCGGCGAGGTGACGATCGTGGTCGAGGGAGCCGTGGATGCGCCCGGCCTGCCGACCGACCCCGCGTCGCTGGCGTCGTTCGTGGCGGACGCCGAGTCAGCGGGGCTCACCCGCAAGGACGCGATCCTCGACGTGGCACGGCGTGCGGGTCTGCCCAAGCGCGAGGTCTACGACGCCGTACACAAGAAGTAGCCTCGCCCCCTATGAGCGCGCCGAGTTTGCCCCCCGCCCCGGAGTCGCTGCCGCATCCCGTGGTGGACAACCACTGCCACCTCGACATCGCGGTGGGCGCCGATGGCGGCTGGGCCGACGTCGAGCAGGCGATCGCTGCCGCCGACGCAGTGCGGGTCAGCCGGATCGTGCAGATCGGCTGCGACCTCCCTGGCGCGCGCTGGGCAGTGGAGGCCGCTGCTCGTTTCGAGTCGGTGGTGGCCGGCGTCGCGCTGCACCCCAACGAGGCGCCGCGGCTGGCCGAAGCCGGGCGGCTGGACGACGCGCTCGACGAGATCGAACGGCTGGCCTCCTCGAGCGACCGCGTCCGCGCCGTCGGCGAGACGGGGCTGGACTACTACCGGACCGGCGACGACGGGCACGCCGTCCAGCACGAGTCGTTCCGGCGCCACATCGACCTGGCGAAGCGGCTGGACAAGACCCTGGTGATCCATGACCGCGACGCCCACGACGACGTGCTCCGGATCCTCGACGAGGAGGGGGTCCCGGACCGGTTTGTCATGCACTGCTTCTCGGGCGACCCGGCTTTCGCGAGGGCCTGTCTGGACCGCGGCGGGTGGCTCTCGTTCGCAGGAACGGTCACCTTCAAGAACGCCCAGCCGCTGCGGGACGCGCTGGTGGCTGCGCCGTCCGACCGACTCCTCGTCGAGACCGACGCGCCGTACCTGACGCCCACGCCGTACCGGGGCCGCCCGAACGCTCCGTACCTTGTGCCGTTGACGGTTCGCGCGATGGCGGAGACCCGGAACCAGGACCTCACCGAGCTCTGTCAGGCGCTCGACGCCAACACCGAGGCGGCGTTCGGGGGCGAGTGGTAGCCCGGCTGCTGAGAGGCACGCAGCGCGTGATATGGGCCACGACGCCCCGCTCAGATGGCTGCACGTGGTCTGTTTGGGTTTGGTCTGGCCGGGGCACCTCGTTATCGTCTTGTGACTGTTGGCCGGGAGCGGGGAAGCACTCGGGCGGCGTCCAGGGGGTCCACACAGATCAAGCATGTGGACCGCCACGCGTGCGCAGGGCTACGAGCTCCGTATCGCGTGGGCTGGGACGGCGCACCCGCGGCCCGGAGAGCACCACCATTGGAGACCTGTGCGGAGCACGCTTGCACACCTGACCAAGTCCAAGGCTGCCCTCGGCACCATGGTTGCCGCCGTCCTGATGGCGGTCGCCGCCACCGGCGCCGGCTACGCAGCGATGACCAAGACGGTCACGCTGTCCGTGGACGGCCAGTCCGACGATGTGCGCGTCCTCGGTAACACCGTGCGCGACGTCCTCGACAGCCAGGACATCACGGTCGGAGAGCGCGACGTCGTCGCCCCCGGCCTCGACTCCCGGGTCACCGATGGCACCACCGTGGCCGTGAAGTTCGCCCGCCCGCTCGACGTGACCGTCGACGGTGACGAGAAGCGCTTCTGGGTCACCGCCACCGACGTCACCTCGGCGCTCGAGCAGATCAACCTCGGCTTCGAGAGCAACTCCGAGCTGTCCGTCAGCCGTGGCGCGTCCATCGGCCGCGAGGGGCTCGACCTCGACGTGATCACCCCCAAGAAGCTCACCGTCAAGATCGCCGACGGCAAGGCCAAGAAGAAGACGATCACCGCGCTCACCGTCGCGCAGGCTCTCGACGACCTCGGCGTGAAGGTCGGCAAGCACGACCGCGCCGAGCCCGGCTTCGGCACCGTCCTCGAGGACGGCGACAAGATCGTGTTCGACAAGGTCCGCAAGGTGACCAAGCGCGTCCGCGAGTCGGTCGGCTACGACACCATCGAGCGCGCCGACGCCAGCATGTTCACCGACGAGTCGACCACGGTCCGCGCCGGCGAGCCCGGCAGCCGCAAGGTGCTCTACAAGATCACGTTCGTCAACGGCGAGGTCGCGAAGCGCAAGGCCCTCGAGGTCACCGTCCTCCGCGCCCCGGTCGACGCGATCATGCGCGTGGGCACGAAGGAGCGCCCGGTCGCGTTCAGCAGCGGCAACACCGTGTGGGACCGCCTCGCCCAGTGCGAGTCCGGCGGCAACTGGGCCATCAACACCGGCAACGGCTACTACGGCGGCCTGCAGTTCTCGCTGTCCACCTGGCGCGCCTACGGCGGCCCCGGCTACCCGCACCAGCAGAGCCGCGAGACCCAGATCGCCATCGCCACCAAGGTGCGTGACGCCAACGGTGGATACGGCTCCTGGCCGCACTGCTCGCAGCAGATGGGCCTGCCCCAGTAAGTGCAAACCCTGCGTCTAGGCTCACCGCGTGAGTGACCTTCCCCCAGTCGACGCGACGTCCGCCGGTCCGAGGCTTCTCGGGCCGGCGGATGTGCGTTCCTTGGCGGCCGCGCTCGACATCCGGCCGACCAAGCAGCGGGGCCAGAACTTCGTCATCGACGCCAACACCGTGCGCCGGATCGTGCGCGCTTCGGGTGTCGGCGCGGAGGACGTCGTGCTCGAGGTCGGTCCCGGGCTGGGGTCGCTGACGCTCGGGCTGCTCGGCGCCGTACGCCGGGTCGTCGCGATCGAGATCGACCCGGTGCTGGCCGAGGCTCTGCCGGCGACCGTGGCGGAGTACGCCCCGGACCACCTCGACCGGTTCGAGGTGGTGCTCGCCGACGCGCTGAGGGTCACCGAGGTGCCCGGCCCGCCGCCGACTGCGCTGGTGGCCAACCTCCCGTACAACGTCTCGGTGCCCGTCCTGCTGCACCTGATGTCACTGCTGCCGTCGCTCAAGCACGGCCTGGTGATGGTGCAGGCCGAGGTGGCCGACCGCCTCGCCGCACCGCCCGGCTCCCGCACGTACGGCGTCCCGTCGGTGAAGGCCGCCTGGTTCGCCGACGTCCGCCGGGCCGGCGCCGTGGGGCGCAACGTCTTCTGGCCCGCCCCGAACGTCGACTCCGGCCTCGTCGCCTGGGAGCACCGTGACCCGCCTGCGGTGTCCGTCTCGCGCGAGCAGGTCTTCGCCGTGATCGACGCCGCCTTCGCGCAGCGCCGCAAGACGCTCCGTTCGACGCTGAAGGGGATGGCCGGGTCTGCCGAGGCGGCCGAGGCCGCGCTGGCGCACGCCGGCGTCGACCCGCAGGTGCGTGGAGAGCAGCTCGGGATCACCGAGTTCGCCGCCATCGCCGAGGGGCTGGCCCGATGACGGCGGCCTGGGTGACGGCCTCTGCCCCCGCGAAGATCAACCTCCACCTCGGCGTGGGGCCGGTGCGCGACGACGGCTTCCACCCGCTGGTCACCGTCTACCAGGCGATCGGCCTGCTCGACGAGGTCACCGTGCTGCCGGCGACGTCGTACTCCGTGACCGTCACTGGTGACGACCGGCTCGACCTGAGCGACGTCCCGCTGGACGACGACAACATCGCCATCCGGGCGGCCAGGCTGCTCGCGGAGCACGCGGGTGTGCAGGGCGCCGTCTCGATCCGGATCCACAAGGGCATCCCGGTCGCGGGCGGACTCGCCGGCGGCAGCGCCGACGCCGCAGCCACGCTGGTCGCCTGCGACGCGCTCTGGGAGCTCGACACCCCCCGCGACCAGCTGATGCGCATCGCGGCCGAGCTCGGCAGCGACGTGCCGTTCGCGCTCCAGGGCGGTACGGCGGTCGGCACCGGCCGCGGTGAGCTCGTCGCGCCGGCGATGGTGCGCGGCGACTACTGGTGGGTGGTCGTGGAGTCGTCCGACGGCCTGTCGACGCCCGCGGTCTACCGCGAGTTCGACGCGCTGCACGACGGGGTCGTCGTACCGCATCCAGAGCTCCCCGACGAGCTGATGGAGGCGCTGCGCGCCCACGACGTGGAGAAGCTCGGCCTGTCGCTGCGCAACGACCTCCAGGCGCCCGCCCTCCGGCTGCGCCCCGAGCTCGCCACCACGATCTCCGCAGGTCTCGGGGAGTCGGCGCTCGGCGCGCTGGTCTCCGGCTCCGGGCCTACCTGCCTGTTCCTCTGCAGCGGGCACGCCCACGCTCGCCAGGTCGCGGGCGCCCTGCGCGCCGCCGGTCTCGACTCCGTCTCGTCCGCGCGGGGCCCCGTGCCCGGCGCCCGTGTGGAAAGGACCGGCTAGTCAGCGATGGCAGTCCCCAACCTCGTCAACCTCGAACGCGTGCACAAGTCGTACGGCGTGCGCCCGCTGCTCGACGGCGTCAGCCTCGGCGTCGGCGCCGGTGAACGCATCGGTGTCGTGGGCCGCAACGGCGACGGCAAGACGACGCTGCTGAAGCTGCTCGGTGACCTCGAGGAGCCCGATCAGGGCCGGGTCTCACGTAACCGCGGCCTGCACCTGGGCTACCTCACGCAGGGCGACGACCTACCGTCGACTGCCACGGTGCGCTCGGCCGTGCTCGGCGACCGCGCCGACCACGAATGGGCCGCGGACACCGGCACCCGCGAGATCGTCGAGGTGCTGCTCGCGGGCGTCGACCTCGACCGGGTCGTCGACGGGCTGTCCGGCGGCGAGCGACGGCGCTGCTCGCTGGCCAGGCTGCTGCTCGAGGAGCACGACCTGGTGATCCTCGACGAGCCGACCAACCACCTCGACGTCGAGGCGGTCGCGTGGCTGGCGAACCACCTGGTGCGGCGTACTTCAGCGCTCGTCGTGGTGACCCACGACCGGTGGTTCCTCGACGCGGTCTGCGAGACCACGTGGGAGGTCCACGACGGTGTCGTCGACGTGTACGAGGGCGGCTACGCGGCGTTCGTCCTCGCCAAGGCCGAGCGGCAGCGCCAGGCAGCGGCCAGTGAGTCGCGCCGGCAGAACCTGATGCGCAAGGAGCTCGCCTGGCTGCGACGCGGCGCCCCCGCACGTACGTCGAAGCCGAAGTTCCGGATCGATGCCGCGACCGAGCTGATCGCCGACGAACCGCCGCCGCGCGACCGGCTGGAGCTGCAGCGGTTCGCGACCCAGCGGCTCGGCAAGGACGTCGTGGACGTGGAGGACGTCGACCTCGTCCGTGGCGAGCGGACCCTGCTCACGCACGCCACCTGGCGGTTGGGCCCGGGCGACCGGGTCGGCCTGGTCGGCGTCAACGGCGCGGGCAAGACGTCGGTGCTGAACCTGCTGTCGGGCGCGCTGAAGCCATCCGCCGGCAAGGTGAAGACCGGACGCACGGTTGCGCTGGCGCATCTCACCCAGGCGCTCGACGATCTCGACCCTCAGGAGCGCGTGCTCGACTCGGTGGAGGGCATCCGTCGGGTCACCAAGACGGCGTCGGGCGAGATCACGGCGTCGTCGATGCTGGAGCGCTTCGGCTTCACAGGCGACCGGCTCACCGCGCGGATCGGCGACCTCTCGGGTGGTGAGCGGCGACGGTTCCAGATGTTGCGGCTGCTGTTGGAGGAGCCCAACGTGCTGCTCCTCGACGAGCCGACCAACGACCTCGACATCGACACCCTGAACGTGTTGGAGGACTTCCTCGACGGTTGGCCCGGGACGCTCGTCGTGGTCTCGCACGACCGCTACTTCCTCGAGCGCGTCTGCGACACGGTCTGGGCGCTGCTCGACGACGGAAAGATCTCGATGTTGCCGCGCGGCGTCGACGAGTACCTGGAGCGTCGGGAGGCGGCGTTGAAGCTCGGCTCCGGTTCACCGATCGCGTCCGCCTCGGGGGCGGCATCGGCTGCGTCAGCCGCTCCGGCTGCGTCCGCGCAGGAGGTGCGCGAAGCCCGCAAGGTGCTGGCGCGCGTCGAGAAGCAGCTCGCGCGCGCCGTGGAGCGTGAGAAGAAGCTGCACGACGAGCTGGCGGAGCATGCCGCCGACTACGAGAAGCTCGCCGAGCTCGACGTACGGCTGCAGGAGATCGTCGCGGAGAAGGCACTCCTCGAGGAGGAGTGGCTCGAGGCCGCCTCGGTACTCGAGTAGCGCCCCTGATCGTGAGCGGCCGCTAGTCGCTCTCGAAGGGGGAGACCAGCGAGCGCAGCAGCCCCGCGAGCCTGGCCTGGTCGGTCTCGCCGAGGCTGGCCAGCAGGTCCCGCTCGCGGTCGAGCAGTCCGGCGAGCGCCCCGTCGACGGTGGTCTTCCCCGAGTCGGTCAGCCGCACCAGGACGCCGCGGCGGTCGCGCGGGTCGGGCAGGCGCTCGACCAGTCCGCGGGTCACCAGCCGGTCGACGCGGTTGGTCATCGTGCCGCTGGTCACCAGCGTCTCCTTGAGCAGCCGGCCGGGGGAGAGCTCGTACGGCGCACCCGCACGTCGGAGGGCGGCGAGGACGTCGAACTCCCACGACTCGAGGCCGTGCTCGCTGAAGGCCTGCCGGCGAGCCCGGTCGAGGTGGTGGCTGAGCCGGCTGACCCGGCTGAGCACCTCCATCGGTCGGAGGTCGAGGTCGCCGCGTTCGCGCCCCCACGCCTCGACCAGCCGGTCCACCTCGTCACGCATGGCACCACTGTACTCATCGAGATTCTTGACATCGAGACAACTGACGCATGAGCAGGTATCTTGATGTCAAGAGACATCGAGTGGAGGAGTGCCGTGAGCTGGGATCCGGAGCAGTACCTCGCCTATGCCGATGAACGCGGGCGCCCCTTCCTCGACCTCACCGCCAGGATCGGAGCAGCGAGCCCGTCGCGGGTGGTCGACCTCGGATGCGGGCCCGGCGCGCTGACCGCGCTGCTCGCACAGCGGTGGCCGGACGCCGCCGTCGTCGGTGTCGACTCCTCGCCCGAGATGATCGAGGCAGCGACCGCCGGCGTTGATCGCACGGGCGTCGACTTCGTCCTGGGTGATGTGCGCGTTTGGCGGCCGGACCAGCCGGTCGACGTACTGGTCTCCAATGCCACCCTGCAGTGGGTGCCCGGCCACCTCGACCTGCTGCCCGAGCTGGTGGCGATGGTGGTGCCGGGTGGCTGGCTCGCCTTCCAGGTGCCCGGCAACTTCGACGAGCCCAGCCACTCCCTGCGACGGGGGCTGGCCGCCGAGGCGCCGTACGCCGCGCACACGGCCGGCGTCGCGGAACCGGATGCGTTCGGGCCGGACGTCTACCTCGAGGCTCTGGTCGGATTGGGCTGCCGGGTGGACGCGTGGGAGACGACGTACCTGCACGTCCTCGACGGCCCGGACCCCGTCTTCGAATGGATCTCCGGCACCGGCGCCAGGCCGACACTCGAAGCGCTGCCCGCCGATCTGCGGCCGGAGTTCGAGCGCGAGCTGAAGCGGTTGTTGCGCGATGTCTATCCGGAAGGTCCCGCCGGCACGGTCCTGCCCTTCCGACGGGTCTTCGTCGTCGCGCAGGTGCCGCCATGCTGACGACTGCGCAGAGGGCCGCAACGCAGGTCTGGGGTTCGTGGCCTCCCACGTCGGGATGAAGCTCTACCTAGGAGATGGACGATGAAGATGCATCACGTGCAGGTGTCGTGCCCGGTCGGCGGCGAGGAGCAGGCGCGGCGGTTCTACACCGGAGTCCTCGGCATCGCGGAGGTGGCCAAGCCGCCCGCTCTCGCGGCGCGAGGCGGCTGCTGGTTCCGCGGCGATGCGGTCGAAGTGCACGTCGGGGTCGAGGAGGGGTTCGTCGCCTGCGCGCAAGGCACACCCGGCGTTCCTGCTGGACGACCTCGCGACGCTCGAGCAGGCCGCGGCCCGCGCGGAGCATGAGGGCTTTCCGGTCACCTGGGACGACGACTTCCCGGGGTATCGGCGCTTCCACACCGCTGACGGGAATGGGAATCGAGTGGAGTTACTGGCCAGTCTCTGACATTCGGGCTCGCAACCTACGGTCCCGAAGGTTACGGTGGCGTAGGTAGGTCCGCCACTCGGGCCCTCAGGGAGGCGCCATGACCGAGACATTGACCCAGACCCAGATGTTGCTCGAGCTCGAGCAGGTGGTCGAGGAGAACCTCAACCGGCACCTGAAGGTCGCCAAGGAGTGGTTCCCGCACGAGTACGTCCCGTGGAGCGACGGGCGGAACTTCGACGGCATCCTCGGCGGCGAGGCCTGGTCGCCCGAGGACTCCAAGATGTCGGACGTTGCGCGCTCGTCCTTGATCGTCAACCTCCTCACCGAGGACAACCTGCCCAGCTACCACCACGAGATCGCCCTGCTCTTCGGGCGCGACGCTGCCTGGGGCGACTGGGTGCACCGCTGGACCGCGGAGGAAGGCCGGCACGGGATCGCGATCCGCGATTACCTGCTCACTTCGCGCGCCGTCGACCCCGTCGAGCTGGAGCGGCTGCGGATGGAGCACATGGCCACCGGGTACGAGTCGGCCCACAGCCAGGACCTCGTCCGTTCACTCGCCTACGTCTCGTTCCAGGAGCTCGCGACCCGGGTGTCGCACCGCAACACCGGCAAGCTGACCGACGACCCGGTGGCCGACCAGCTGTTGGCGCGAGTGGCGGCCGACGAGAACCTGCACATGATCTTCTACCGGAACCTCCTGCAGGGCGCGCTCGAGCTCTCCCCGAACCAGGCGATGCGTGCGATCACCGATGTGGTGAAGGAGTTCCAGATGCCTGGCACCGACATCGCGGGCTTCCAGCGCAAGGCCGTGCAGATGGCGGTCGCCGGCGTCTACGACCTTCGCCAGCACCGGGACGACGTGGTCGCGCCGGTCCTGCGGTTCTGGAACGTGTTCGAGATCGAGGGTCTGGACGCCGAGGGCGAGCAGGCTCGCAACGAGCTCGCGGAGTTCATGGAGCAGCTGGAGAAGCAGGCGCTTCGCTTCGAGGACAAGCGTGACGTGCTCAAGGCGAGGATGGCGTCGCGCTGACCGACGCTCGCCGCATGGCGGACTAGCGACGTTGGTTGGGCCGGCTATTCGCGTGGTGACTGTTCGCGGATCCAGCGGTCGACGTCGTCGGGTCGTCGGCGTCTCCCCGGCGGCGGAGCGAACTCCGGGCGTCGGTCGACTGCGTTGACTCGGATCCGCCATCCGGTCGAGTGGACGAGCGTGTGGTGCGCCCGGCAGAGCAGCACCATGTTGTTGAGCGATGTCGCGCCACCGTCGGCCCAGTGCACGATGTGGTGGGCGTCGCAGGCCACCGGCGGTCGTCGACATCCAGGGAAGGCACAGTGTCGGTCGCGTAGTACCAGCGCTAGCCAGATGCTGGTCGACACGAGGCGGCGGCTCTGGCCGACGTCCAGGATCGCCCCGTCCGCGCCGAGGACCGCCGGGATCAGGTCGGCGTCGCAGGCGAGCTTGCGGACGGCCACGGCCGACAGTCGGTCACCGGTGTCGAGCACCGCCTCGCCGACACCCGAGCGGAGGGTGTCGAAGTCCAGCGTCACCATCACCCGGGTCTTCGCACCGTGAGCCTCGGGGAGCACCTCTGCGTCGTGAAGTCGTTGGCAGGCCTCGACGAGCGCATCCCAGGTGCGGGTGCCGTGATCGCGGGTGTCGCGCCCGTCCGTGTCGCAGTCCGGCTCCCCGGTGTCGACCGCCGTCCCCGTCGTGGGTCGCGGAGCGGCTAGCGCGGCCAGGGCTGACTTGATCACGGCGGCGTCCTCGACCGTGCCGCGACCGCGGACCCGGACTCCACCCAAGCCGTCGTCCGTGATGATCAGCTCGCGGTTGAGGTGGGCGGAGCGTTCCAACTTGTCGAGCGCCTTCTCGTCGCGCCGCGCGCTGCCCTCGGGATCCAGGACCTCGATGAGGTGGCTGGCTGCCTTGGCGAGCTCGGTGGCGTCGAGGCTCGCAGCCTGCTCGAGCATGAAGGACTCGGCACGATCCCGTACCTCTCGGTCGACGGGCAGCCTCTCGATCGCGGCCACGATCACGTCGGCATGCTCGGGGGAGATGTCGCCCGCCAGCAAGCTCGTCAGGGTGCGCTGACGATCGCTGGTCAGTGCCCGGCCGGTACGGAGCATCCGCTTGCCTGCTCCCTTGCGCGCTCCGGAGACGGCTGTGAGGTAGTCCGGGGTCGAGACCCAGCCATCGCACTTCGCCGCCTCCGACGCCTCGATCTCGACAGCGACCTGCGCCTCCACGGCCGCCAGCATCGAGCGGAGCCGCTCCATCTCGGTGACCGTGTCGAGCAGGTCGGTCGGGTTCTTGGCTGCCCAGATCAGGTCCGCCAAGCCGGAGAACGCATCCCGCGCCGCGCGCACCACCGCCGCCGGTGAGGCGGTCGGTGCGTCCAGTGGGTGCGTCGTCATGCTTGATTCCATCATCGGGCACCGACAGTTTTGGGGTGAGAATCCCCTGTGTGGACAAGGGATTCTCGGGAAGGGAGTGGTCTCGACAAGCTCGACCAGCGGGTTTGGGGGGAGTGGTCTCGACAAGCTCGACCAGCGGGTTTGGGGGGAGTGGTCTCGACAAGCTCGACCAGCGGGTTGGTCTCGACAAGCTCGACCAGCGGGTTGGTCTCGACAAGCTCGACCAGCGGCGTGGTCTCGACAAGCTCGACCAACGGCACCGGCGGGTTGAGTACGAAGGCTCATGCGGCGGGCCCGGTCGTCCGTCACGCTGGGCTCATGACCGCAGACAGTTCGACCACACGGGCGAAACCCACGACGCCGGGGCAGGTCGCGTGGCTCGAGCGCGAGGTCGCTGCCTGGCAGGCGGCGGGAGTCGTCGACGAGACGCAGGCGGATGCGATCCGCGAGTCGGTACGTCGCCGTACGACGGTTCTCGCTGACCAAGCTGTTGCTGCTCCTCGGCGGCGCCTTCGTGGGAATCGGCCTGATCTGGCTGGTGGCTGCGAACCTCGAGGAGCTGCCACCGCTGGCTCGGTTCGCCGTGGTGACCCTCTTCTGGCTGATGCTCGTCGTCGCCGCCGAGGTGCTCGCCGAGCGCCGCGCGCACCGCGCGGTCGGCGCGGATGAAGCCGAGCCCGCTCGTCGGTGCGTTCCGGTTGATGGCGGCTCTCGCGTTCGGTGCGGTCGTGTTCCAGGCCGCCCAGAGCCTCCAGGTGCCGGCGTACGAGCCCAGCCTGCTGGGTGTCTGGGGCGTCGGCGCCCTGCTCTACGCGTACGCCACCGGTGGCGTCACCCCGTTGCTGGTCGGGGTGAGTGCCGCGACGGGCTGGTACGTCTGGGAGATCCTCGAGGACACCCAGGACGGCCTGGGCTTCGTCCTCCCCGTGCTGCTCGGCGCGGTGATCGCCGGGTCCGTCTCGGTCCTGCACTCGGGTCGCCGGCTGCCTGCGTTCTCGCCGACCTGGCGCGAGGCGTCGGCGGTGCTGACCCTGCTCGCGCTCTTCGTAGCGGCCTTCCCGTACGTCGACGTGGACGGGTTCACCTGGTCGACGGCAGTCGTGCTCGGCGTCATCGTGGCCGTCGTGTCGGTCGTGGTCGCCGTCGTCCTGTCGACCGGTCGCGCACGACTCGAGCCGCTCACCCCGTTGGTCGCGCTCGTGGCCGGCGTACTGCTCGTGCTCTGGGAGGCTCCGGAGCCGGTGCAGGGTGTCGTGTCCGGCGAGGGCTACGCACACGCCTTCGTCAGCGTGGCCGTCTACGTGCTGGCCGCCGGCTGGTACGCCGCGCTCGGCGTGATGCGCGACTCCAGCCGGCTCACGTTCACCGCGACCGCGGCGTTGGTGTTGTTCACGACCGTGCAGAGCTTCGCGGTCTTCGCGCCGATCATCTCCGGAGCAACGCTGTTCCTGACGCTCGGCGTGATCTTCCTGGGCAGCGGCTACCTGTTCGACCGCGGCCGTCGCCGGCTGGTCGCCAACCTCGAAGGAGCATCGTCATGAACCTCCTCGGGACGCGCACCCGTCGCGTCGTACTCGTGACCGCCATCCAGCTCGCGCTCGTCCCGATCGCCGTCGCGCCCTCGCTGTCGGCCCGGGTCACGGGAGACGAGTACCTGCTGGCCGTCGCACCGCTCGACCCGATCGATCCGTTCCGCGGCGCGTACGTGGCGCTCGACTACCCCGACCTGCCGCGCGACTCCGGCGTCACCGGTGCAGAGCGTGGCGACACGGTCTTCATCCCGCTGGCCGCCTCGGGCGACCTGTGGGTCGGACGTCGCCCAGTGACGGAGCGGCCCGAGTCGGGCCCGTACCTGAGCTGCAAGGACAACGAGTGGCGGCTGCAGTGCGGCATCGACAGCCTGTTCCTCCCACAGGACAAGGCCATCCAGATGGAAGAGGCAGTCAGGGACGGGCGTGCCGTCGCGAGGGTCAGGATCGACTCGCGGGGCAACGCGGCCCTGATCGACGTCGAAATCCGGTAGGCGCCGGGCACCCGCTCTGCCAAGGTTGCGGACATGGACTTCGTCTTCGTCTTCGGTCCGCCCGCCGTCGGCAAGATGACGGTCGGCAGGGCGGTGTGTGACCTGACCGGGTTCAAGCTCTTCCACAACCACCTGTCGATCGAGCCGATCCTGGAGGTCTTCGAGTTCGGCTCGCCGCCGTTCTTTCGGCTCGTGGCCGAGCTGCGTCGTCGGGTGATCGAGGAGGCCGTCTTGGCGGACCTGTCGGGGTTGGTCTTCACGTTCGTCTGGCCGCTGGATGACGCCGGCGACGCTCGGTTGGTGAGCTCGCTGGTCGACATCGTCGATGCGGGCGGGGGGACGGTGCACTTCGTCGAGCTGGCTGCCGAGTTCGACGTACGCCGGCAACGCAACGCATCGGAGCTGCGGCGTGAGCACAAGCGGGTGCACCGGGACGTCGAGCTGTCGGAGCGGATCCTGCACGAGAGCCAGGGGATGCTGCTCAACACGACGGTCGGGTCGGCGTTGCCCGAGGCGGCGGCGTCGGTGGTGGACGGCCGGTCGTACCTGCGCATCGACAACACCGACCTCGAGCCGGAGGACGTCGCGCGTCAGATGGTCGAGAAGCTGGGTCTACCGACGCTCAACTGAGCCGATGCAGAGCCGGCAGCCGTCCCACGGCGACAATTGCGCCGAAGTGACGGTCGGAACGGCTCCGCGACTGTCCCACGGCGACAATTGCGCCGAAGTGACGGCCGGAACGGCTCCGCGACTGTCCCACGGCGACAATTGCGCCGTTGTGACGGTTGGCGCGTGCGCTCGCCGACGCTGGACGGTCAGCGCTGCGTGCGGAGGGTGGGGTCCTTCTCCAGGCCGGCCAGGCCGTGCCACGCGAGGTTGACCAGGTGCGCGGCGACCTGCTCCTTCGACGGCTTCCGCTCGTCGAGCCACCACTGACCCGTCGTCCCCACCATGCCGACGAGCATCTGCGCGTACAGGGGGGCGGCGTCCGCGTCGAAGCCACGGGCCGTGAACTCGGCCGCGAGGATGTGCTCCACCCGGCTGGCCACGTCGCCGATGATCGAGACGAACGAGCCGGACGCCGACCCGATCGGGCTGTCTCGTACGAGGATCCGGAAACCGTCCGACGACTGCTCGATGTAGTCGAGCAACGCGAGCGCCGCCTGCTCGAGGAGCATCCGCGGGTTCCCGGCCGTCAGGGCCTCCTGCATCATCGTCAGCAGGCTGCGCACCTCACGGTCGACCACGACGGCGTACAGGCCTTCCTTGCCGCCGAAGTGCTCGTACACGACGGGCTTCGAGACCTCGGCCCGCGACGCGATCTCCTCGATCGATGCACCCTCGAAGCCACGCTCGGCGAAGAGGCCGCGTGCGATCTGGATCAGCTGCTCGCGACGCTCCGCTGCGGTCATCCGGCTGCGT
Organism: uncultured Actinomycetota bacterium; assembly: GCA_963768905.1. Lineage (GTDB taxonomy): Bacteria > Actinomycetota > Actinomycetes > Propionibacteriales > Nocardioidaceae > Nocardioides_B. The sequence goes on from CAVYJQ010000005.1 coordinate 1,751,973, forward strand.
TGACGCTTGCGCCGGTCGGCGGCAGCGAGCGGCACCAGGTTGTCGGGCCGGTCCCCCGAGTGGGCGTCGGACGTGGCGGGAGGAGTCACGTCTCCATCATGCCCCGTCGTACGTCCGCCGGGGCGGAGGTACGACGTACGAAGCCGTTGTGCAGCAAGGGAATCAGGCCGCGCTCGTGAGCTGGTTCTTGACCAGCTTGGAGTTGATCCGCTCCTTGACGGGCCAGCGGACGTCGTCCACCCAGCCGAGCTTCTCCATCGCCCAGATGATCCGCGCGGAGCTGTCGACCTGACCGCGCAGGACGCCGTGGCGCGCGCAGGTGGGGTCGGCGTGGTGGAGGTTGTGCCACGACTCGCCCATCGAGGGGACGGCGAGCCACCACACGTTGGCGGACTTGTCGCGGGAGACGAACGGGCGCTCGCCGACGGTGTGGCAGATCGAGTTGATCGACCACGTCACGTGGTGCAGCAGAGCGACCCTCACGAGCGAGCCCCAGAAGAACGCCGTCACGGCGCCCTGCCACGACCAGGTGAGCAGCCCGCCGAGGACGGCCGGCGTCGCGAGAGACACCGCAACCCACATCGGGAACTGTCGCGAGATCCGGACCAGGTCGCGGTCCTTCATCAGGTCGGGGGCGTACTTGCGCTGCGGGGTCTGCTCGGGGTTGAACAGCCACATCATGTGGGCGAAGGCGAAGCCCTTGGTGAGTGCCTTGAGGTCCCGGCCGTAGCGCCAGGGGGAGTGCGGGTCGCCGTCGCGGTCGGAGAACTTGTGGTGCTTGCGGTGGTCGGCCACCCAGCGGATCACCGGTCCCTGGATCGCCAGCGAGCCGGCGATCGCGAGCGCGATCTTCACGGCGCGGTTGGGCTTGAACGACTTGTGGGTGAAGAGGCGGTGGAAGCCGACGGTGATCCCGTGGCCGGAGATGGCGTACATCACCAGCGCGATCACGATGTCGGTCCAGCCGAGCCAGCCACCCCACGCGAGGGGGGCCGCAGCCACCACGGCCAGGAACGGAACCACGATGAAGATGCCCAGCGCGACCTGTTCCTTGCGGGACTGCACGTCGCCGCCCCACGTGGCAGTCGAGAGGCCGGAGGCCTGGTCGTCGGTGCGGGCGTCGGTGACGGGCGGTGCTGACATATGCGGGGTACCTCACTGCTGGGCTGCTTACCTACGCAACCGTAACCTACGGAAGCGTAGGGTCCAACTCTCCGTGAGGAACACGCATCCATTTCCGGCAATATCCGTACCGATGGGTCACCGTTGAGTACCGTTTGAGCGAAGGTGCTTCCACTGAGGTCGCTGAGACGCGTCTGGGAGCTGTGCACTGGGGGAGGGTGTGCCATGCGGGGAGACGTGCATCCCGTACCGACGTCCGGCGTGCTCGACGTACTCGAGATCTTGCTCGACGACCAGCGCATCGCGTTCGCTCTCGCGGACGTCGTCGAGGTGCTCCCCGCGGCTGAGGTGACTCCGCTCCCCGGGGCTCCCTCCGTCGTACGCGGCCTGCTCAACCTCCGGGGTGAGCCGCTGCCTGTGCTCGACCTCCGAGCTCGCGTAGGGCTGCCCGAGCGCCCAGCCGACGCGGACGATCACGTGCTCGTCTGCCTCGCCGCGGGTCGACGACTCGGCGTCTGGGTGGACCGCGCGGAAGGAGTTCGTGCCCTCGACACCGCACGGCTCGACGACGACTTCGACGGCGTACAGGCGAGGTACGTCTCCGGCGCGGCCATGGTTGACGGTGGCGTGCTGCTCGTCTCGGACGTCGACGCCTTCCTCAGCCTGGAGGAGTCCGAAGCTCTCGATCTGGCGCTGGTCGGCGCGAGCAAGGCGGCCTCCGATGACTGAACGGAGCCAGGAGCGACGCACCGGTGCCGTGGCCGACTACATGACGGAGCGCACCGGTCTGGACTTCAGCGGTACGCGCGGACAGTGGCTGCGCGACGTCGCCTTCGGCGATCGCGTGGAAGGCGGAGTGGCCTCCAGGTTGCTGAAGGGCGACACCGAGGCGTTTGCGTCGCTCTGTGCGACCGCGACCGTGCAGGAGAGCTACTTCTTCCGCGAGCCGGTGACCTTGGCCTTCCTGCGCGAGACCGTCCTTCCCGAGCTCGCGGCCAGGCCCGGTGAGATCCGCGTGTGGAGTGCCGGCTGCGCCGCGGGGGAAGAGGCCTACACCCTGGCGATGATGCTGGCCGACGCCGGGATCGGCCAGCGCGCCCAGGTCCTCGGCACCGACCTCTCGTTCGCCGCGATAGCCAAAGCACGGCAGGGCGTCTATGGCTCCTGGTCGCTCCGAGGCGTGAACCAGGCTGCCGCGGCTCGGTACCTACGCCGTACCGACACCGGCTACGCCGTGCTCGACCGGTACCGGCTCGGCGTCGAGTTCGCGGAGCACAACCTGCTCAGCGACGTGCCGGCCCGAGCACCCTTCGACCTCGTGCTCTGCCGGAACGTGCTCATCTACTTCACGCCGGAGGCGGTACGCCAGGTCACCGCTCGTCTGGTCGCGGCGCTCCGACCCGGAGGCTGGTTGCTGACCGGAGTGTCCGACCCGGTGCTGGACGGTGTTGAGGGCCTGACCAGGCTCGAGACCAACATGGGTACGGCGTACCGACGCTCCTCGCCAGCGGACATCGCGGCCCCTCCACGGCCCTGCGCCGGAGGCTCGCCCACAGCCGCGCCGGGTGAGAGCGGCTGCGCGCACGGTCGCGGCGATCACCACGAAGCCCGCCCCATCCAGGCCGGCCGCGGACCGTCAGTGGCAGGCGTTCGCGGAGCAGGCCCTGTCACAGGCCCACCCCCGCGAGGCGGAACGCCTTGCACGTCAGGCGCTCGAGCAACCCGTCGACCGTGCGGAGGCGTACTCCGTGCTGGTCCGCGCGTTGGCCGCGGACGGCCGTCTCGACGATGCGGCGGAGGTCGGCAAGCGCGCCGTCGCGGAGCTCCCTGTGGCAGCCGAGCTACGCGCGGTGACGGCAGCGGCGCTCCTGGAGGCGGGCCGGACGCAGGACGCGCGGGTCGCGGCCCGCGAGGCGCTCTACCTCGACCCCGAACTTGCTCTCGCCCTCGTCGTCCTGGCGCGCGCCGCCGAGCTGATGGGGGATGCAACCGTCGCGGCGAGGATGCGTCGGAACGCGGATCGTCTGGTCAAGAAGGCGGTGGCTCCGTGAGCTCGGCGTCGGACGTACGGACGCTGCTGCGCCGCCGGTCGGTCGCGCTCGCCAAGCCGCCGGTGCTGGAGGACGAGGCGCCCTGCCGGGATCTCCTCGTCGTGAGCGTTGGTGCGACTCGGTTCGGGCTCGACGTGAGCCACGTCCTGCAGATCCTGCGCAACCGAAGCCTGTGTGCGCTGCCTGCCGGTGGGGGAGACCTCGTCGGCCTTGTGTCCGCGCGAGGCGAAGTCGTCCCGGTGGCGGACCTGGCCGCGCTGCTCAACCTCGCGGCCGCCGACGCCTCCCGCCCGTACGTCGTGGTCGTCGGCGGCGAGCAGCCGAGTGTCGGGCTACTCGTCGACGAGGTCGCGGCCGTCGAAAGCGTCGCCGAGCACGACGTACGCGGTAAGCCCGGTGGCGATTCGGTCGAGAGCGGCGTCACGTCCGACGGCGTCGTGGTCCTCGACGCCCGGCGCCTTCTCGATGATCCCCGACTGAGCCATCCGACACAGCGACAGAACGTGCCCCTCAGCCCCGCCAGTAGCACCCATCGAGGAGACCCATGCCCCACATGACCATCGGTCGTCAGATCACGGCCGGGTTCGCGGCCTGCCTAGCAGGCCTTCTGCTGGTGGCGGTCGTCGCGTCCATGGCCCTCAACTCCGTCGCGGCGGCGAAGGACGACGTCATCGAGAACCGGTGGCCGGTCGCCGCCAAGGTGCTCGAGCTGGATGCGGTGTTCGCGAACCAGACGGCGACGGTCCGCGCCTTCTGGGTCGCCGGCGACTCCGAGTCCCGCAGCCAGCTGGAGGAAGAGAGCCAGAAGTTCAACGCGCTGCTCGCCGACATCATCGTCGACGCGGACCGTGAGGTCGCTGCCTCGCTGGACGAGGCGGCCATCGCGCACGAGGAATGGATGGCGGGCGTACGAGAGGTCGCTGGCAAGCGTTCGACGAGCGAGTCGCTCGAGTCGGTGGCGAACGAGGTCGAGCGCCGCTTGTTCCCGGCCCACGACCGAGTCACCTCCGCGCTCGCGAGCGCGGTTGCCGCCGAGAGGACCTCCATCGACCGAAGCGTCGCGGAGTCCAACGCGGAGAAGGACTCGGCGTTGCAGCTGGTCTGGGTGCTGTTCGCTGCTGGCCTCATCGGCGTCGTGGGCCTCGCCCTCTGGTTGACCCGCAGGGTCTCCGGGCAGCTCGCCACGCTGGCCCGCCGGGTGGACGTCGCCGCGAGCGAGATCTTCACCGGCGTCAGTCAGCAGGTGGCGGGTGCCACTCAGCAGGCCGCCGCCGTCCAGGAGACCGTGGCCACCGTCGACGAGCTCGTGCAGACCGCGGAGCAGGCAGTCGAGCGTGCACAGATGGTCGCGGCCCGGGCGCAGAAGTCGATCGAAGTGGTCGATGAAGGGAACCAGGCGCTCGCCGAGACCACTGCCGGCATCCAGGTGATCCGGGAGCAGGTGGCCGAGATGGCGCAGAGCATCCTCGACCTGACCCGGCGCGCCCAGTCGGTCGGCGACATCGTCGGTACCGTCGAGTCGATCGCCGCGGAGACACACCTGCTCGCCCTCAACGCTGCCATCGAAGCCGCACGCGCCGGCGAGCACGGGCGCGGCTTCGCTGTCGTCGCGGGTGAGGTCAAGGCACTGGCCGACCAGTCGAAGGCAGCAACTGCGAGCGCGACCCGGATCATCGCCGAGATCGAGCAGGGCACCGGTGCAGCCGTGGTCGCGACCGAGGAGGGCACCAAGAGCGCTGAGGCGGGCGCCGAGCTCATCATCGAAGCGGGTCGGACCATAGCGCTGTTGGCCGAGACGATCGCGGCCGCGGCGCTCGCTGCCGAGCAGATCGCCGGGTCGTCCCGTCAGCAGGCGGCCGCCACCGCGCAGATCAGCGAGGCCATGCGGAACGTCGACTCGGTGATGGAGCAGAACGTGGCCGCCGCACGCCAGGCCGAGGAGACCGCTCGCGGGCTCACCCAGCTCGGCCACGAGATGAAGCTGATGGTCGGGAGCGCCTAGTGGCGAGCGCGGGGGACGAGCGCCTGCAGGCGCGACTGCAGGAGCTGTTCGTCGAGGAGCTCGACGAACAGCTCGAACGGCTCGACGCCGGCCTCGAGGTCGTAGCCGCGTCGCTGCCCGACGTGCCCGAGGACACGGTCGCCGAGCTGTTCCGGGCGGCGCACAGCCTGAAAGGGGCGGCTCAGGCGGTGCACGCCGTCCCGATCGCCTCGGCCTGTCACGAGCTGGAGGAGTCGCTGGCCCAGGTCAGGGACGGGAAGCTGCTCCTCGACGGAGCCGCCGCCGCTCACCTTCGTGAGCTGACCGACCTCGTCGGGCAACGACGGCTGGAGCTGCTGGCCGACGGTGGTAGCCCGCCAGCGGTCCAGGTCGCTGCGGCGGCTGTCCCATCAGCGGCACCGGCACCCACTCCGGCGCAGGCACCGGCACGTGCAAAGCCTGAGTCCACCGATGGGCCCGTCGCGGCCGACCCGGCGCCGACCCGGGTCGCCGGACACAAGATCGACGCGCTCGTCGCCCGGGCCGGCGACTTGATCACGGCCAGCTACGGCTCCGAGGCACTCGTGGAAAGGCTGGTCACTGTCGGGGAACGGCTGCTGCAGGAGGAGCGCCACCGCCACGGCGAACGGGCCGAGGCCCTGACCTGCATCGCGGACTCCGACGAGCGCCGCCGCGTCTCCGGCGTGCTCGGCCGGGCTGACGAGCGAGCGCGGGTCGCCACCATGGAGCTCGAGCAGATCCTCGCGCTGGTGTCAGCTCACCAGAAGTCGCTGCGCACGGGTGCATCCGGGTTCGCGGAGGCCGCGCGCAGGGCGCGAACCGTCCCGTTCGAGCAGGTGACTGCCGGGCTTTCAAGGCAGGTGCGCGAGCTCGCAGCGGAGTTGGACAAGGAGGTCGAGCTCGAACTCACCCCGACGGACGCCGAGGTCGACCGGGAGCTCGTGCTGACGCTGCGCGAGGTCCTCGGGCATCTGGTGCGCAACGCGCTCGACCACGGCATCGAGCCTCCGGCGGACCGGCTCGCCGCCGGCAAAGCCCGCGTCGGCACCATTCGGGTCTCGGCCGCGCTGCGCAGCGACGGCATCCAGGTGCTCGTCGCCGACGACGGCCGTGGGGTCGACACGGCCCGCCTCCGCTCGGCCGCCGAAGCACGAGACCTGACCCGCCCCAACGGTGGCGAGCTGTCCGTCGCCGAGGCCATGTTCTCCGCGGGCGTCTCGACCGCGGCCCAGGTCAGCTCGGTGTCCGGTCGAGGCGTCGGGCTCGACGCCGTCCGCACCGCGGTCGAGGCCACGGGTGGGACGGTCACTGTCTCGACGGAGGCCGGACGCGGCACGACCTTGAAGCTCGTCCTGCCCCTCAACCTGTCGACCATCCGAGCGCTGCTCGTCTCGACCGGCGGCGATCGCGTGGCGTTCCCGTCGGCGTCGGTGCGCCAGCTGATCCGGGTGCCCGGGACGACTCCACGTCTCGACGGCGGGGCGGTGATAGCCCTGGACGACGAAGTGGTCCCGCTCGTCCGGCTCGGTGCGCTGCTCGGCTGGGAGGACCGCGGCACGGAGAGCCGCACCACCCCGCCGACCGGCTTGGTCGTGTCGAGCCCAGCAGGGTCTGCGGTGCTGGCCGTGGACAGCGTCGCAGCCGAACGCGAGATCGTGCTGCGGAGCTCGCCTCCGCGGCTGGCCGGCTTCCGTACCGTCCTCGGCACTGCTCAGCTCGAGGACGGCGCCACCGTGCTCGTGCTGAACCCGCCCGCCTGCGTACGCACGGCGATCTACGAGCGGACGGACGGCGACCCGGTACCGACCGGCACGGTCTTCGGCGCACGGACGGTGCTGCTGGCCGAGGACTCGTTGACCACCCGCGAGATCGAGCGAAGCCTGCTCGAGTCGGCCGGCTTCACGGTCATCGTCGCCAGCGACGGGCAGCAGGCCTGGGAGCTGCTCCAGACATCCGAGGTCGACGCGGTCGTCTCCGACGTCAACATGCCGCGCATGGACGGGTTCGCGCTGTGTCGCGCGATCCGCGACTCCAAACGACATGAAGGGCTCCCCGTCGTCCTGGTCACCTCGCTGCACAGCCAGGCCGACCGGCAGGCAGGGCTCGACGCCGGCGCTGACGCGTACCTGACGAAGGCCGGCTTCAACCGGGACGAGCTCGTGGCAGCACTGGAGCGGTTGTTGTGAGCGGCGTGCCCACCGGGCAGAAGGTGCGGGTGGTCGTGGTGGACGACTCGCCCACGGCGCGGCATCTGCTCGTCACTCTCTGCGAGCGCGATCCAGACATCACGGTCGTCGGCGAGGCAAGCGACGGGTTGCAGGCCGTGGCGCTCACCAGCCGGCTGCGCCCTTCGCTGGTGCTGATGGACGTGAACATGCCGCACCTGGACGGCCTCGAGGCGACGAAGACGATCATGCGGGAGACCCCGACTCCGATCATCATGGTGACGGCGGGGACGTCGTCCAAGGACGTCGAGGCCGGACTCAACGCGATCCGGTTCGGCGCCCTGAGTGTGGTCCCGAAGCCGGTGGGTCCGGAGGCTCCCGGGTTCGAGGGCGCGGCCGACCGGCTCACCTCGATGGTGAAGGCGCTGGCCGAGGTGCGGGTCGTGCGACGTCGGATCGGCGCGCCACTACGAGAAGGGCTGCCGGCCGCCGCAAGCACGCCCAGAATCCTGGCCATCGCAGCATCGACCGGCGGCCCGCCGGCGGTCTGTCGCTTCCTGCAACACCTGCCGCCTGACCTGCCCGTCCCCATCGTGGTCGTGCAGCACCTGGTCGCGGGCTTCCTGCCCGGTCTCGTCGACTGGATGCGCGCCGAGGTGCCGTTCCACGTTGTCCAGGCCGAGACCGGCCAGACGCTGCGGCCGGGCACGGTCTACCTGGCTCCTGACGGCGCGCACTTCGAGGTCACGGCCTCGATGCGAGCCAAGCTGACGAACAGCCCGCCGGTCGCCGGCTTCCGGCCCTCGGCGTCGGTCTTGTTCGACTCGGTCGCCCGGTCGTTGGGCAAGGAGGCCATCGCCGTCGTCCTCACCGGGATGGGGCAGGACGGTTTCGAAGGTGCACGGGCACTGCACGCGGCCGGGGGGAAGGTCTTCGCGCAGGACGAAGCAAGCAGTGCGGTCTACGGAATGCCGCGCGTCGTCATCGAGGCCGGCATCGCCGACCACGTGGGCGCGCTCGAGGAACTGGCCGGCGAGGTCGCCGTACGAGTGAGGGGTTGATCGACGATGGTGCATGTCCTGGTAGTCGAGGACAGTCAGACGCAGGCGGCGCGGCTGTGCGCCGACCTGGAGGACTCCGGATTCCTGGTGTCGCATGCGAGCAGCGGGGCCGAGGCGCTCCGCCTCCTGGAGGCAGCCGCCATCGACGTGGTGGCCAGTGACGTGGTGATGCCGGGGATGTCGGGCTACGACCTCTGCCGGACCGTCAAGGACGACCCGCGGCTCAAGGACATCCCCGTCGTGCTGCTCACCTCGCTGACGGACCCCCTCGAGGTGGTCAACGGCCTCGAGTCGGGTGCCGACAACTTCATCCGGAAGCCGTACGACAGGGAGCAGCTGATGACCCGGCTGCGGGCCGCCGTCGCCAACCGGGAGCTGCGGCGCAGCGGCCGGGTGCAGGTGGGCGTCCAGCTCTCGTTCCTCGACCGCGAGTTCGACATCACCGCCGACCGGCAACAGATCCTGGACCTGCTCGTCTCCACGTTCGAGGAGCTCGTCGTGACCTCGCGGGCTGTGCGTGCCCGCGAGGAGGAGCTGGAGGCTGCCCACGCCGACCTGCAGCAGCAGCTGCACCTCGTGGAGCTCGAGAGGCAGCGGCTCGGCGCCGTCGTCGACGCCGTACCGGTGCCGCTCTTCGTCACGGCCTCCGACGGCCACGTGTCTCACGTGAGCTCGGCCAGTGCCCGCACGCTGCAGGTTGACCTCGGCGCGTTCGCGGGTGCCCGACTGGACGACGTCGTGCAGTTCGTGGACGCCGATGGCGAACGCGTCCCGCGGGAGCTGCTGCCGCACAACCGGGTCGCCGAGACCGGGCTGCCCTCGCACAAGGGGGAGGCGTTCGACCTGTTCGTGGAACGTCCCGGAGGCGATCGCGTGCCGGTCGTGGTGCAGGCGTCACCGATCGTGGACGAGTTCAAGAGGTCGACCGGATGCGTCGCGACCGCGCACACCGTGGGCGGGTTGACCGAGCACGACCCGCTGACGGGCCTGCCGAACGCGGCGACGTTCCTCGACAAGTCCGCACAGTTGTTGGGGGCGCGGCACGGTAAGGCCGGTCTGATGATCGTCGCGCTCGACCGGTTCGAGGTCACCGAGGCATCGCTGTCGCTGCAGGACCGCAATGCCGTTCTGCACGAGGCCGCGCGACGCCTCCGGCAGTGCTTCGACCCGCACGAGCGGGCGGCGTCGGCGAGCTCGTCGTTCCTCGCCTATCTCGGTGGGCACCAGTTCGGCGTGCTGCTGACCAACCTGCCGGACTCGTTCCGCGTCGTGCACCTCGCCGAGTCGGCACGCCGGATCATCTCGTCGACGCCCACGCTTCGCGACGGCGTCGTGGTCACGTCGTCCATCGGCGTCGCGCTGGACGACGGCGACCAGCGGGCGCCGCACCTGTTCGCCGCCGCGAGCGAGGCACTCCGCAACGCGCAGGACCAGGGCGGCAACCGGGTGGAGATCCTCGGTGCGGTCGCGGCCCGCGAGGCCATGGACCGGCTCTCCCTCGAGAACGACCTGCGTGCTGCCCTGGAGCGTGAGGAGATCACGCTGCAGTACCAGCCGGAGTACGACCTGAACACCGGCGAGGTCATCGGCTTCGAGGCCCTGGCCCGGTGGCAGCACCCGCGCCTCGGCGCCATCGCGCCACCGGTGTTCATCTCGCTGGCCGAGCAGAGCGGCATGATCACGACGCTGGGCGAGCAGCTGCTCCGGATGGCCTGCGTCGAGGCTCAGTCCTGGGACAGCGTGGAGGGCTGCGGCGATCTCACGGTCGCGGTGAACGTGTCGGCGACCCAGCTGAGGCCGGACTTCGTGGACGAGGTCAAGAGCGCGCTCGAGCACTCGGGTCTCCCGGCCCGACGGCTGATGCTGGAGGTGACCGAGACGGTGGCGATGATCGATCCCGACACCACGATCCCCGTGATCGACGAGCTGCGTCGCCTCGGTGTTCGCTTCGCCCTGGACGACTTCGGCACCGGCTACTCGTCGTTGACCCAGCTGACCCGGATCGCCTTCGACCAGCTCAAGCTGGACCGCAGCTTCGTCGCCTCGATCCACCTGCCGGGGGTCGACGCGACGATCGCGCGCAGCATCATCGCGCTGGCGCACTCGCTCGACCTCCCGGTGCTCGCCGAGGGCGTCGAGACGAAGACGCAGGCGCGTGAGCTCCGCGACCTCGGCGCGGGACTCTGTCAGGGCTTCCTGTTCTCGCAGCCGATCCCGCGCGAGCAGCTGCCCGCGTTCCTCGCGACTGCCATGACCAGCCAGGGCGATCCGGTCGGGAGTGCGTGAACGATCCGCAACGAGTGCTGGCCCGAGCGCCGTCCGGTTGCGCGACGCGCAGTCCGGATCTCGTAGGCTGGACGCGCACCGATCCCCGGTTGGTCTGCCGGCAGGGCCCGCCTGACTTTGAATCAGGACAAGCGACGTAGGTTCGACTCCTACCCGGGGAGCCACAGCTCGTGGACGCGCAACCAGAGGGAGCACTTGTGACCGGAACTCGGCCCGCTGCGGTCGTCGTGCTCGCTGCCGGGAGCGGCACGCGCATGAAGTCCAAGCTGATGAAGGTGCTGCACCCGGTCTGTGGGCGCAGCATGATCGGGCACGTCGTGACGGCCGCGATGAACGTCGAGCCGGCCCATCTCGTGGCCGTGGTCGGCAACGGTCGCGAGCAGGTGGGTCCGCACATCCTGGCGATGGCCCCCGACGCCGTGCTCGCCGTCCAGGAGACCCAGGAGGGCACCGGTCACGCCGTCCGGGTCGGCCTCGACGCGCTCCGCGAGTCAGCGGGTACGACGGCCGGCACCGTCGTCGTGATGGCCGGTGACACCCCGCTGATGCGTGGCGAGACCATCGCCGCACTCGTGGCCGACCACGCGGAGGCGAGCCGGGCGATCACCGTGCTCACCGGCGAGGTCGACGACCCGTTCGGCTACGGGCGCGTCATCCGTGACGCCGACGGCTCGGTGACGGCCATCGTCGAGGAGAAGGACGCCGACGAGGCGCAGGCTGCGGTCCGCGAGATCAACAGCGGTGTCTTCGCCTTCGACGGCGAGTTCCTGGCCGACGCGCTGACCCGGATCACCAACGACAACTCCAAGGGCGAGTACTACCTGACCGACGTGGTCGAGATCGCCCACCGCGACGCGCGGCCCGTCGGCGCCCACCGGATCGACGACGTCCGGCAGACCGAGGGTGCCAACGACCGTGCCCAGCTCGCCGCGCTCGGCGCCGAGCTGAACCGCCGCACCCTCGACGCCTGGATGAAGAACGGCGTCACCGTCGTCGACCCGGCCACCACGTGGGTCGACACCGACGTCGTCCTGGCACGCGACGTGACCCTGCTGCCCGGAGTCCAGCTGCACGGTTCGACGTCGGTGGACGAGGACGCCGTGATCGGCCCCGACTGCACGCTCCGTGACGTCGAGGTCGGGCCGGGTGCCCAGGTCGTGCGCACGCACGCCATCGAGGCGGTCATCGGCGCGGGCGCCACGGTCGGACCGTTCGCGTACCTGCGTCCCGGCACCGTCCTCGGCGAGGGCGGCAAGATCGGCGGCTTCGTCGAGACCAAGAACGCCGAGATCGGGGCCGGCGCGAAGGTGCCGCACCTGTCCTACGTCGGCGACGCCGAGATCGGCGACGGCGCCAACATCGGAGCCGGGACGATCTTCGCCAACTACGACGGCGTCAACAAGCACCGGACGACCGTCGGCCGGCACGCGAAGACCGGCGCCAACAACACGTTCGTCGCGCCGATCGCGATCGGCGACGGCGCGGTCACGGGCGGCGGCACCGTCGTACGACGTGACGTCCCGCCCGGGGCGCTCGCTGTCTCCACCGGGCCGCAGCGCCACCTCGAGGAGTGGGTGATCGCCAAGCGTCAGGGCACCCCCGCAGCCGAGGCCGCCGCGCAGGCGCTCGCCGCGGGTGCGCCGTCTCACAATTCCGAGCCCGATGTCGCACCCGGCGTCGGGTCTGAGGAACAATCCGATTAACCCCCGACTCGAGGAGCCCACGTCGTGAGCGGACTGAAGCGCACCACCGAGAAGAACCTGATGGTCTTCAGCGGACGCGCGCACCCCGAGCTCGCGGAGGAGGTCGCCGAGCTGCTCGGTACCGGCCTCGTCCCCACCTCGGCGTACGAGTTCGCGAACAGCGAGATCTACGTGCGGTTCGAGGAGTCGGTCCGCGGCTGCGACGCCTTCGTGATCCAGAGCCACACGGCGCCGGTGAACGAGTGGATCATGGAGCACCTGATCATGGTCGACGCGCTCAAGCGCGCCTCGGCCAAGCGGATCACGGTCGTGCTGCCGTTCTACGGCTACGCCCGCCAGGACAAGAAGCACCGCGGTCGCGAGCCGATCTCGGCCCGGCTGATGGCCGACCTGTTCAAGACCGCGGGCGCCGACCGGCTGATCGCCGTCGACCTGCACACCGCCCAGATCCAGGGCTTCTTCGACGGCCCCGTCGACCACCTGATGGCGCTGCCGATCCTTTCCGAGCACGTCAAGGAGAAGTACGGCCACGAGCAGCTGGCGGTCGTCTCGCCGGACGCCGGCCGGATCAAGGTCGCGGAGCAGTGGTCCAACCGGCTGGGTGGCGCGCCGCTGGCGTTCATCCACAAGACGCGCGACATCAACCGGCCCAACGAGTCGGTGGCCAACCGGGTGGTCGGTGACGTGAGCGGGCGCATCTGCGTCCTCGTCGACGACATGATCGACACCGGCGGCACCATCGTGAAGGCCGCCGAGGCGTGCATGAACGACGGCGCGGCTGGCGTGGTCATCGCCGCGACGCACGCGATCCTCTCCGACCCCGCGGTCGACCGGCTCAAGAACAGCCCGGCCACCGAGATCGTGGTGACGAACACGTTGCCGATCCCGGCCGAGCGTCAGTTCGACAAGCTCACCTGCCTCTCGATCGCCCCGCTGATCAGCCGGGCGATCCGCGAGGTCTTCGAGGACGGCTCCGTCACGTCGCTCTTCGACGGCCACGCCCAGTAGCCCCGCGCGGCGGTTGTCCGCGCAGTAGACACGATTCGCGCGAAGCTCGATGCCTCGCTAGGATTGGGAAGTTGCCTCGGCGAGGGAGATGTATCTCGCTCCGTGATCGACGCGGTTGCTTGCGCAGTTCGCTGCGCCCGCGCCCGTGTCCGGAGCGCCACTCCCTCTCGATGTAGCCACCTTCGTGATGCATGACGCTTGTCGAGAACTGAGGAGTTACCCCCATGTCTGAGGCCAACATCCAGGCTGAGCCCCGTACCGAGTTCGGTAAGGGCGCCGCGCGGCGCATCCGCCGGGCCGACAAGGTCCCCGCGGTCCTGTACGGCCACGGCAGCGACCCGATCCACGTGACCCTGCCCGGTCACGACACCATGCTTGCGCTCAAGCACGGCGGCGTGAACGCGCTGATGACGCTGACCGTCGACGGCAAGAAGATGCTGACCCTGCCCAAGCAGGTCCAGCGCGACCCGATCAAGGGCTTCCTCGAGCACCTCGACCTCGTCATCGTGAAGAAGGGCGAGAAGGTCACCGTCGAGATCCCCGTGCACCTCAACGGCGAGCCCGGCCCCGACGCCCTGGTCGTCACCGAGCACTCGACGGTCACCGTCGAGGCCGAGGCCACCCACATCCCCGAGTACGTCGAGGTCGACATCGAGGGCCTCGAGGTCGGCACCCAGATCTTCGTCCGCGACCTCGAGGTGCCCAAGGGCTCCACGATCCTCGCCGACGACGACGTGCTGGTCGTGAACATCACCCACGCCCCGACCGCCGAGGAGCTCGAGGCCGAGCTCGAGGAGGCCGAGGCCGAGGCCGGCATCGAGCGCGACGAGACCGACGAGGAGGCCGCTGAGGCCGCCGAGGGCGACGAGTCCGGCGAGGCTGCCGAGGGTGAGGCGTCCTCCGAGGAGGGCTGATCCCACACCGCGCACTAGGCTCCGTGTCGTGTGGCACGAGCGCCTGACAGCGATCTTCAAGAGGAAGGCCGGGGATCCCGTGACCGACGGTTCGACCAGTTCCGACAATGGAGTCTGGTTGATCGTGGGGCTCGGGAACCCCGGCCCTTCCTATGCCGGCAACCGGCACAACATCGGCCACCTCGTGAACGACGAGCTGGCCACCCGGATCGGGTCGGGGTTCCGGCCGCACAAGTCCGGCCGCTCCGACGTCGTCGAGGGACGCCTCGGGGGGCCGATGGGCGGGGGAGTCGGCGGCGTCCGCGTCGTACTGGCTCGCCCCCGCTGCTACATGAACGAGACCGGAGGACCGGTCTCCACGCTCGCGAAGTTCTACAAGGTGCCCGTCGAGCGGATCGTCGCCGTCCACGACGAGCTCGACATCGCCTTCGACACGATCCGGCTCAAGCTCGGTGGCGGCGACAACGGGCACAACGGGTTGCGCTCGATGCGCGGCTCGCTCGGCTCGGGCGACTTCCACCGGGTGCGCGTCGGCATCGGCCGTCCGCCCGGTCGGCAGAGCCCCGCCGACTTCGTGCTCTCCGACTACTCGTCGTCCGAGCGGAAGATCCTGCCGTTCCAGGTGGACCGTGCCGCCGACGCCATCGAGTCCCTGATCACCGAGGGCCTCGACAAGGCCCAGAGCCGGTTCAACAGCTAGCCCCGACCCACCCCGACATTCCTGCCCGCCAACCCCTGCGAGGTAACCGTGACCGAGATCCCCACCCCTCCCGCCGCCGCCGTCGAGGACGACCACGAGTTCGCCGCCTGGGCGGCCACCGCCGCCGGTGAGCTGCTCACCCGGGTGCGCGAGCAGGGCCTCGAGGGCAAGGAGCTGAAGGACGCGGGCGACGCCGCCGCGCACGAGTTCCTGATGCAGATCATCGGCGAGCACCGCCCCGGCGACGCCGTGCTGTCGGAGGAGGGCAAGGACGACAAGATCCGGCTGCGCTCCGACCGCGTCTGGATCATCGACCCGCTCGACGGCACCCGCGAGTTCTCCGAGCCGCCGCGTCACGACTGGGCCGTGCACGTCGCGCTGTGGGGCCGTACCGAGTCGGGCGGCGACCTGATCGCCGGCGCCGTGGCCCAGCCCGGACTGAGCACGACGTTCCACACCGGCCAGCCGCCGGTCGTCCCGGAGCGTACGTCGGAGCGTCCGCGGATCGCGGTCTCGCGCACCCGCCCGCCCGAGTTCGTGAAGGCGCTCGCCGAGGAGATCGACGCCGAGCTGGTGCCGATGGGTTCGGCCGGCGCCAAGGTGATCTCCGTGGTCCGCGACGTCACCGACGCGTACGTGCACGCCGGTGGCCAGTACGAGTGGGACTCGGCCGCCCCGGTCGCCGTCGCGCGCGCCGCGGGGCTGTTCACCAGCCGCATCGACGGCTCGCCGTTGGTCTACAACCAGGACGAGGTGCTGCTGCCGGACCTCATCGTCTGCCGGCCCGAGCTGGCCGAGCAGATCCTGGACTTCATCCGGCGGCACGGCACGGAGTAATGGTCTCGACAGGCTCGACCAGCGGGGGCGGCTCGACCAGCGCGACGGCTCGACCAGCGGCGGCGGTTCGACCAGCGTGCGGGCGATGTTGTGGGACGCCGACGGGGTCCTGCAGGGTCTGCCCGCCGGCTGGGAGGCCTCGATGCGCCCCGCGGTGGGGCACCTGGTCGAGGACGTCGAGGGGTTCCTGGCCGAGGCGTTCGCCGCCGAGAAGGCGACGCTCACCGGTCACGCCCGCTGGGTCGACGTACTCCGCGCGCTGATGCAGCGCTGGGGCATCGAGGACGCCTACGACGACGCCCTCAACGTGTGGCTCACCATCGAGCCGGTGGTCGAGAGCCGGGAGCTGTTGGCGCGGGTGCGTGCCTCGGGCGTGCCGTGCTACCTCGCGACCAACCAGGACATCCACCGCGGCACGTTCATGCACGAGAACCTCGGGTACGCCGACCTCCTGGACGGCTCGTTCTACTCGTACGACCTCGGCCTCGCCAAGCCGGACCCGGCGTACTTCGTGGAGATCGGCCGGCGGCTCGACCTGCCCGCGGGTGAGGTGCTGTTCGTGGACGACAACGCCGCCAACGTGGAGAGTGCACGGTCGGTCGGCATGCGCGCCGAGACGTGGCACGTCGACCACGGGGCCGACGTACTGCTCGGCCACCTGCGCCGCCACGGCCTGCCCCTCTGACGCGGGCGTATCTGCAACCGCGACCCAACTGCACGGCAACCGCCATTCCGGCGCAATTGACCCGCTCTGACGGCTGTTCGCGCGAATCACCTGTCCCTTGAAGGCAATTGACGCGTTGTGACAGCGCTACGCGCGCACGCCCTGTCCGTCGGGGGCAATTGACCTGTTGTGACGGCTCTGGCCGCGCATCGCCTGTCTTTTCGGCGCAATTGACCTGTTGTGGCGGCGCGTGGGGGGCGTCAGGCGTCCGGGTCGGCGGGTGGCTCGGCGCCTTCAGCCTCGTCGCGGTCGGCCCACTCCAGCAGGGGCGCGATGTCGAACACGTGGTCGTCGATGTCGGCGTGCAGGTCACCGAGCTCGGCGAACCGGGCCGGAACCGTGGCGATCGTGAAGTCACCCGGCTCGGCGACGTCGACCTCGTCCCAGCGGATCGGGGTGGAGACGGTGCCCTCCGGGTTGCCGCGCACCGAGTACGCCGCAGCGATCGTGTGGTCGCGGGCGTTCTGGTTGTAGTCGACGAACAGCTGCGCCGGGTCACGGTCCTTGCGCCACCAGGTGGTCGTGACCTCGTCGGTACGTCGCTCGACCTCGCGTGCGAAGGCGAGCGCGCCCCGACGTACGTCCTTGAAACCGTGCTCGGGGCGGATCCGCACGTAGATGTGCATCCCCTTGCCGCCCGACGTCTTGGGGAAGCCGACCGCGCCGAGCTCGTCGAGCACCTCGTGGGCGACGTGCGCGACCCGCCGCACCGTCGCGTAGTCGCACTCCGGGCCCGGGTCGAGGTCGATGCGCCACTCGTCGGGTGACTCGGTGTCCGCGCGCCGGCTGTTCCACGGGTGGAACTCGACGGTCGACATCTGCACCGCCCAGATGACCTGCGCGATCTCGGTGACGCAGAGCTCGTCGGCCGTCCGGTTCCAGCGCGGGAAGTGCAGCCGCACCGTCTCCATCCACGGCGGGGCGCCTGAAGGCAGCCGCTTCTGGTGCACCTTCTCGCCGCTCACGCCCTTGGGGAAGCGGTGCAGCATGCAGGGGCGCTCGTACAGCGCGTTGACGATTCCGGGCCCGACGGCGAGGTAGTACTCGACCAGGTCGAGCTTGGTCTCACCGCGCGCAGGGAAGTAGACCCGGTCGGGGTTGGAGACCCGCACGACCTTGTCGTCGACCTCGATCTCGACCGCCGGGGACTTCGGGGACGCCATGAGAAGAACGTAGCGACCGCCCGCCCGAAGCGGTGCAGGATGGCGGCATGACGTCCTACATCGCCCACACCGTCATCGACTGTACGAACGCCTACGAGCTCTCGACGTGGTGGAAGCAGGTGCTCGGGTACGTCGACCTGCCGGACGACCCGAACGAGCCCGGCCACTCCGAGTGCATCATCACGCCACCGGACGACCCGGCGAGGGTGTTGCTCTTCCAGCAGGTGCCCGACGACAAGTCGGTGAAGAACCGGCTGCACTTCGACGTCCGACCGCACACCGGCACGAGGGACCAGGAGGTCGAACGCGTCGTCGGGCTGGGCGGCATCGAGATCGACGACCAGCGCAACCACTACGGGCCAGGCATCGGCTGGGTGGTGATGCGCGACCCCGAGGGCAACGAGTTCTGCATCCTGCGCAGTGCAGAGGAGATGGACGCCAACCCGATGTCGTCCGACTGAGCGATGGACCCGTCGCCGTTCGGAACCCTCGTCCCGGACAGGTTCCGTGACCTCGCCGAGCAGGTCCACCGGGCCGACGTCCTCGTCCGCGACCAGGCGCCGGAGGGCATCCACGACCTGCGGGTGGCGATGCGGCGTACGCGCAGCCTGCTCCGTACCTTCCGGCCGATGCTCCCGGACGACTCGGTCACCGAGGGCGACAGGCTCCGCGGCGAGCTGAGATGGGCAGCGGGGGAGGTCAGCGCGGTGCGCGACCTCGAGGTGGTCCACGAGCGGCTTCAGGATCCTGGGTCCGCCACGGCGTCGGCCCTGGCCCGGCTCGACGCGCATCGCGAGAAGGCCGGGGCGACGGCGGCCCGCCAGGTGGAGAGCCTGCTCGCGACCGACCGGTACGCCACGCTGCTCGGCGACCTGGACTCCTTCGTCCGCCACGCCACCTGGTCGGGGTTGCCGGAGGAGACAGCGCAGAAGCTGCTGCGCAAGGACTGGCGTCGACTCGCACGTCGCATCGCGTTAGTCGACGAGGCCGCCGGCGACGAGGCGCGCGAAGCTGCGCTGCACGAGGTGCGGAAGGCCGCGAAACGCCTGAGGTACGCAGCCGAGGCGCTGGCCCCTGGGCTGGGCGGTCCCGCGGAAGAGCTGGCCGCGCGTGCGGAGCTCGTGCAGGACGCCCTCGGCACCCATCGCGACACCCTCCTGACCCGAGACCTGCTGCGCCGCCTCGCCGCGGACGCCGAGAGCTCTGGAGACGGCGAGTGCACGGCGTCGCTGGAGCAGCTGCAGGCGCAGGAGGCGGACCTCGGTGAGGAGGCGCTGGCCCGGTACGACGACGTGCGCCCGCTGCTCGAGCGCCCCCGCCGCGGCGGAAGCGGGCGCTGGGGAAGCCCCGTAGAATGGGCCGCTGACCCCCTCGCCGATCCCGGCAGGGGGTGATCGTGTTGTCGTCATCGGGAGCTGCGTCGTGATTGTTCAAGGTCTCGCCGACCTCGTTCTCGAGGACAAGGTGCTGGCTGCGGCCATCGAGGACGCCCGCGCCGGCGCCGTCCCCGCACTCGACCTGACCGGACCGCCCGCACTGCGCCCGTTCGTGGTCCGGGGCCTGGTCGACGCCGGCAGGACCGTGCTCGCGGTCGCCGCCACCGCCCGCGAAGCCGAGGATCTCGTCGACGCGCTCGGCTGCCTGATGGACCCCGCGCTCGTCGGCTACTACCCGTCCTGGGAGACCCTGCCGCACGAGCGGCTCTCGCCCCGCAGCGACACCGTCGGCCGGCGTCTGGCTGTGCTCCGCCGCCTCGCGCACCCGGGTGACGACGCGTCGAACGGCCCGCTCAAGGTGGTCGTGGCCCCGGTCCGGTCGGTGCTCCAGCCCCAGGTCAAGGGGCTGGCCGACCTCGAGCCGGTCGAGCTGACCGTCGGCGCCGAGGCGGACCTCGAGGACGTCGTACGCCGCCTTGCCGGCGCGGCGTACTCCCGCGTCGACCTGGTCGAGAAGCGCGGCGAGTTCGCGGTACGTGGTGGCATCGTCGACGTCTTCCCGCCGACCGAAGAGCACCCGCTCCGCGTGGAGTTCTGGGGCGACGAGGTCGAGGAGATCCGCTCGTTCGCGGTGGCCGACCAGCGCACGTTGGAGCCGGTGAGCCGGCTGTGGGCGCCGCCGTGCCGCGAGCTCCTGCTCACCGACGAGGTACGCCGCCGGGCGCGCGCGCTGGGGGAGCAGCACCCGCAGCTGCTCGAGATCACCGAGAAGCTCGCCGAGGGGCACGCCGTCGAGGGGATGGAGTCGCTGGCTCCGGTGCTCGTCGACGAGATGGAGATGCTCATCGACCTGATGCCCGACGACACCCACGTGCTCGTGCTCGACCCGGAGCGTGCACGGAGCCGGGCGCACGACCTGGTCGCGACGAGCGACGAGTTCCTCGAGGCGTCGTGGGCCGTCGCGGCCGGTGGCGGCAAGGCGCCGATCGACCTGGGTGCGGCGTCGTACCGCTCGCTCGGCGACGTGCGCGAGCTCAGCCTCTCGCAGGACAAGCCGTGGTGGAGCGTCTCGCCGTTCGGGATCGGTGACGACGCGCTCGAGT
This sequence comes from uncultured Actinomycetota bacterium, assembly GCA_963768905.1. Classification (GTDB taxonomy): domain Bacteria; phylum Actinomycetota; class Actinomycetes; order Propionibacteriales; family Nocardioidaceae; genus Nocardioides_B. The sequence goes on from CAVYJQ010000005.1 coordinate 1,772,248, forward strand.
CGCTGGTTGAGGAGGGCGGAGCGCCAGCGGAGCCCGTCTCGAAACCAATCCTCGGGAGTGGTCTCGACAAGCTCGACCAGCGAAGTGGTCTCGACAGGCTCGACCAGCGGGATGGTGTCGAGACTCGGGCGGTGCCGGTGCGGCCGGTCGAGGAGTACCGCGGCGACATCGAGGCCGCGGTCAGCGACATGAAGACCTGGCTCGCGGGCGGCAGCCGCGTCGTCCTGGTCAACGAGGGCCACGGCCCGGCCCACCGGATGGTCGAGGTGCTCCAGGAGCACGACGTCCCGGTGCGGTACGAGGAGACGCTCCCGGCCGGCGCCGACGTACCGCAGGACCTCGTCATCGTCACCACCGCCTCGCTGGCGCACGGCCTGGTCACCGACAGCCTCGCGATCGTCACCGGGGACGACCTGTCGGGGCAGCGCTCGTCCACCAAGGACATGCGCAAGATGCCGACCCGGCGCAAGCGCCAGATCGACCCGCTCGAGCTGAAGACCGGCGACTACGTCGTCCACGAGCAGCACGGCGTCGGCCGCTACATCGAGATGAAGCAGCGCGAGATCCAGGGCGCGACCCGCGAGTACCTCGTGCTCGAGTACGGCGCCTCGAAGAAGGGGCACCCGCCCGACCGCCTCTACGTGCCGACCGACCAGCTCGACCAGGTCACCCGCTACGTGGGCGGCGAGCAGCCGTCACTCGACCGGCTCGGCGGGGCCGACTGGGCCAAGCGCAAGGGCCGCGCCCGCAAGGCCGTGAAGCAGATCGCGGCCGAGCTGATCAAGCTGTACGCCGCGCGCCAGGCCACGAAGGGTCACGCGTTCGGGCCGGACTCGCCCTGGCAGAGCGAGCTCGAAGACGCGTTCCCGTTCGTCGAGACCCCCGACCAGCTCTCGACGGTCGACGAGGTCAAGCGCGACATGGAGCAGACCGTCCCGATGGACCGGCTGGTCTGCGGCGACGTCGGCTACGGCAAGACCGAGATCGCAGTACGCGCGGCGTTCAAGGCGGTGCAGGACGGCAAGCAGGTCGCCGTACTCGTGCCCACGACGCTGCTCGTGCAGCAGCACTTCTCGACGTTCTCCGAGCGGATGTCGGGCTTCCCCGTCGTACTCAAGGGGCTGTCCCGGTTCCAGACAGACAAGGAGGCTGCCGAGGTCCTCGAGGGGCTGCGCGAGGGCGCGGTCGACATCGTGATCGGCACGCACCGGCTGCTCAACCCCGACATCAAGATCAAGAACCTCGGGCTGATCATCGTCGACGAGGAGCAGCGGTTCGGCGTCGAGCACAAGGAGCAGATGAAGCAGCTCCGCACCAGCGTCGACGTGCTGGCGATGTCCGCGACCCCGATCCCGCGCACCCTGGAGATGGCGATCACCGGCATCCGCGAGATGTCCACCATCACGACGCCGCCCGAGGAGCGGCACCCGGTGCTCACGTACGTCGGCGCGTACGAGGACCGCCAGGTGACTGCCGCGATCCGGCGCGAGCTGCTGCGCGAAGGACAGGTCTTCTACATCCACAACCGGGTGCAGTCGATCGACAAGGCCGCCGCGAAGATCCGACAGCTCGTGCCCGAGGCGCGGGTCGCCACCGCCCACGGGCAGATGGGGGAGCACAAGCTCGAGGAGGTGATGGTCGACTTCTGGGAGAAGCGCTTCGACGTCCTCGTCTGTACGACGATCGTCGAGTCCGGCCTCGACGTCTCCAACGCCAACACGATGGTGATCGAGCGCGCCGACATGCTCGGCCTCTCGCAGCTGCACCAGCTGCGTGGGCGGGTCGGTCGTGGCCGCGAGCGCGCGTACGCGTACTTCCTCTACCCGGCCGACAAGCCGTTGACCGAGACCGCGCACGAGCGTCTCGCCACGCTGGCGCAGCACTCCGACCTCGGGGGTGGCATGGCGATCGCCATGAAGGACCTCGAGATCCGTGGCGCGGGCAACCTGCTCGGTGGGGAGCAGTCCGGACACATCGCGGACGTCGGCTTCGACCTCTACGTCCGGCTCGTCGGCGAGGCGGTCGCCGACTTCCGCGGCGACCACGAGGAGGAGCAGCCCGACGTCAAGATCGAGCTGCCGATCGACGCGCACCTGCCGCACGACTACGTGCCGAGCGAGCGGCTGCGGCTCGAGATGTACAAGCGGCTGGCGGAGGTGCGCAGCGACGCGGACGTCGACCTGATCCGCGAGGAGATGGTGGACCGGTACGGCGAGCCGCCGGCGCCGGTGGCGTCGTTGCTGGAGGTGGCGAGGTTCCGGGCGCGTGCGCGCACCGCGAAGCTCACCGACGTGACGGTGCAGGCCAAGTACCTCCGGTTCGCCCCGGTGGAGCTGCCCGACTCCGCAACGGTGCGGCTCAACCGCCTGCACCCCGGCAGCATCCTGAAGCCGAACCTGCGTACGATGCTCGTGCCCCGTCCCTCGACCGCCGTCGTGGGTGGCACGCCGATCCGCGACGAGGCCCTGCTGACGTGGGCCCGTCAGGTAGTCGACACAGTGATTGACCCCGCGGGAGCAGCTCCAGTGGGGGAGAAGGTGGAGAAGTCGTGACCCGTGCTCGGATCGTCAAGGTGTCAGCCCTCGTTGCCGGTGCGACGTTCGCGTTGACCGGCTGCGGACTCCACCCCGGAGCTGCCGCGGTCGTCGGTGACGAGACCATCTCTGGTGGCGAGGTTGACGACGCCGCCGGAGCGCTGTGCGCGGCGAACCTCAGCGCAGCCGAGGCGCGTGGTGAGGCGAAGCCCGACCTGGCGTCGCGTGGCGCCCGCCAGGGTGCGCTTCAGATCCTGGTCGACAGCGAGCTGTCCCGTCAGTTCGGTGAGGAGCAGGGCGTCGAGCCCGACCAGGCTGAGGTGTCTTCCGCGCTCCAGCAGAACGCGCAGAACATCGACCTGCTGCCCGAGGACCAGAAGGACAACTTCCGCAGCATCCTGCGTGGGTACGCCGAGGGTCAGCTGATGCTGATCGAGATCGGTCGCGACGCGCTCGGCCAGCAGTCGGCGCCCAACGACGCTGCGGTGGCCGAGGGCACCCGCCTGCGCAACGAGTGGGCGTCCAACGTCGACATCGAGGTCGACCCGCGCTACGGCAGCTACGCCCAGGGGGCGTTGAACCCCACCAGCGGATCGCTGTCGATCCCCGCGTCCGAGGGTGCTCGCGCCGGTGCAGCCGCCGAGCCGCCGGTCGACTGGGTGGCCGGCCTGCCGCTGTCGCAGAAGTGCAGCTGACCCTCCTCGTCACCAGCCCGCGGGTCGCCCCCGGGCTGATGTCCTGGTCTGCGTGGCAGGCCATCGCGTCGTCGTCCCGGCGACTCGCGTCGAGTTCCGAGCACCCGGTCGTGCGTGCGGTGTCCGGAGCGGGGCATCCCGTCGAGATCGTGGCTGCGGCCTCCGCCTCCGAGCTGCTCGCGGCGGCGGCCGGATCCGACGTGGTGTGGCTGGCCAGCGACGCGGAGGCCGACCGGCTGCCGGCCGAGCTCGCCGCCGCACTGGTCGAGGGTGACGCCGCGGTCGAGGTCGAGGTGCTGCACGCGTCGTACGACGTGCCGGGCGCCCGGCTGGTCGACCTCGTCACGGTGATGGACGAGCTGCGGAACAACTGCCCGTGGGACCGCGAGCAGACCCACGAGTCGCTCGCGAAGTACCTGCTCGAGGAGACCTACGAGACGCTCGAGGCGATCGAGAGCGGCGACTACGCGCACCTGCGCGAGGAGCTCGGCGACCTGCTGCTCCAGGTGTACTTCCATGCCCGGATCGCGGCCGAGGACGTCGACGACGGCTTCACGATCGACGACGTGGCGGGCGGGATCGTCGACAAGCTCGTGCACCGGCACCCGCACGTGTTCGCCGGCCTCGACGTCGCCGATGTGGCCGAGGTCGAGGCGAACTGGGAGACGTTGAAGGCGACCGAGAAGGGTCGTGCCTCGATCCTCGACGGGGTGCCGTTGGCGCTGCCCGCGCTGGCGCTCGCCGACAAGGTGGTGGGCAAGGCCGCGAAGGTCGACGTCACCCCCCAGACGGTCGAGCCTGCCGAGACCCTCGGCGACCGGCTCATGGCGCTCGTCGTCGAGGCGCGGGCGACTGGCGCCGACCCCGAGCAGGAGCTTCGCCAGGCCGTACGTCGACTCGCCGAGCGCGTCCGCGCCACCGAGTAACACCGACCCGGCGCGTTTGCCGGTTGGATGGGCCCATGACCGATCTCGGCCCGCCCCGCACCGTCCCCGCTCCCGTACGCCCTCGTCTCTCGGACGACGAGGCGATCCGCCGTACGACGGAGTTCGCCGACGAGGTCGCCGAACGTCGCACGATTCGCGACTTCGCCCCCGACCCGGTGCCGCTGGACGTGATCCGCGAGGCGATCCGCGCAGCTGCAACCGCGCCCAGCGGCGCGAACCTGCAGCCGTGGCGGTTCGTCGTGGTCACCGACCCCGAGCGCAAGCGACTGCTGCGCGAGGGGGCCGAGGACGAGGAGCGCCGCTTCTACGAGACCCGCGCCTCCGAGGAGTGGCTCGAGGCGCTGGCGCCGCTCGGCACCGACTGGCGCAAGCCGTTCCTCGAGGTCGCGCCGGTGGTGATCGGCGTCTTCGAGGTGCACCGCAGCGACACCGAGCCGCGCCCGTACTACGCCAAGGAGTCGGTCGGCCTCGCCGTCGGCATCCTGCTCACCGCGCTGCACCGGGCCGGCCTCGCGACGCTGACGCACACGCCGTCCCCGATGCGTTGGGTCACCGAGGTGCTGGAGCGGCCGGAGAACGAGCGGCCGTTCGTGCTGATCCCGGTCGGCTACCCGGCCCCGGACGCGCGCGTGCCGGACATCCACCGCAAGCCGCTGGACGAGGTGCTGGTCGAGCTCTGACCCGCTGGCCTCGCCAGGGCGTCAGACGAGCGACTTCGCCGCCGCCGGCCGCCATCGCCTCGGCGACCTGGCGAGCGTGGTCGGCGAGCAGGGCGGGATCGGTCTTCGGCAGTACTTCGTCCCAGATCGGGAGCCCGTTGCCGCGGCCCTGCATCATCCCGAGCGGCCGGGCCAGGAACTGGATGTGGAAGTGAGCCGAGCCGTCGCCCCACCGGGAGAAGTGCGTGCGCGCGACGCTGTCCAGGCCCTGGATGGCGCCGGCGAACCGCTGGATCACCGGCCCCATCGTGGCGAGCAGCGTCGGGCTCATCTCGTGCAGCAGCACGTGCTCGTTGGGAGCGAGCCCGCCCCAGAACGGCAGCCCTGTCTCCGGCATCGCCGACACGTGCCAGTCGTCGTCCTGCCAGAGCCAGCCCCAGTCGCCGGGCTTGCAGTGGCCGCACTCGGTCGGGTCGAGCTCGCCGTGACGTGGGTGCTCCGGCACCAGCATCGGCTCGAGCGGCGCCATCCTCAGGTCGCCCTCGAACGACCCGAACGGGTCGTCGAGCAGCGGCTGGGCCGAGAGGCGTTCACCGATGGGCAGTCCGTCGTGCCACCGGGAGGAGGCCGGGCGTCGTACGTCGTTGTCCATGGCGGGCAGTCTGCCGAACGACTGCCCGCCTGCGTAGCCCCCGGGTCAGCCCAGCGTCGGGAGCTTGAGCCAGGAGCCGCGCACGCGCTTGCTCAGCGGACCGTCGGCGACGTCCACCGTTCCGTGCTTGCCGGGCACTGCCCAGACAGTGTTCGAGCTCTGCACGAGTAGCCCGATCCGGTGGCCCTTGGCCAGCGTGTAGTCCTGGGGGAGCAGCTTCACGTCGACGCGAATCCACTTGCCGGTCACGGGCTCGGCCTTCGCGAGGCCGTCGCGGTAGTCGATGTGCTGGAACCCGCGGGCGATCACGCTTCTTGCTGCCATCCGGTGCGACGTCGAGCAGGACCGGCGTCAGGTGCATCGTCTCGGACGAGACCTTCACCCGTGCGCTCAGCACCGCTGACCCGACCATCCGTGTCGCCTTCGCGAGCGGCTCCGACAGGTAGCTCAGCCCTGGCGTGGCCTCCTCGGTCGACGTACCGGTCTCGACGTACGACGAGGTGTGCGCCTTCTTCGACGGCCGGGGCGCGAGCGAGTGGTCGCCGTGCAGCCACAGCTTGGTGGGATCGGTCGACCGCGCCGGGTAGTCGCCGAGCGTGCGGAACGGCGTCGTACCGCTGCTGCTCGCGCCTTCGGTGATGACCGGGCCTTCCGAGCGGATCCCGTTGGACTCCCCTCGCAGTGTGTTGGCGAGGAACCTCTCGAGCAGGTCGTTCCACTGCTCGCCACGCGTGCCACCCGAGTGCGAGCCCTGGGTGAGGTACATGAGCTTGAACGGCACGCCCTCGACCTTCGCAGTGCCCGGGCGGTCGACGGGCAGCCGCCGGAACAGCTCGGTGCCCTCCTCCTGCTTGACGTTGTAGTCCTTCCAGCCGTGGGCGAGCAGGACGGCGGCGCGGAAGTCCTTCGCGTCGCGCCGGTAGTCGCGCTCGACCCAGAACTTGTCGTAGTCCGGGTTGCGGCTGTACCCCTCCTCGGTGTGCTCGACCGTGCCGCACTCGGCCGCGCGGTCGCGGATCGTGTCGGCGAAGTGCGCGCCCATCGGGTCGGCGGCGACGGTCTTGCCGAAGCCCAGGTCGAACGCGAGCGGGGTGTCGAAGCCCTCGTCGGACGGCACCTCGGAGTTGAGGAAGTAGCGGACGCCGTTGCCGTACGCGTAGCCGTACCACCGGCTGATCGCCGCGATCGGCACGATCGCCTTGAGCTGGGGTACGTCGTCGCCTCGCGCAGCGACCATGCTGGCGGTCGTGCCGTTGTAGGAGCCGCCGATCATCGCGACCTTGCCGTTCGACCAATCGCGCTTCGCCAGCCACTTCACGACGTCGACGCCGGACTGCTGCTCGTTGCGGCCGCCGTAGTCCCAGCAGCCCGTCGAGCCGCGGGTGCCGAGCACGTCGGCGACGGCGCGGGCGTAGCCCTTCGGGACGAACTTCTTGCCCAGCGAGTCCTTCGCCGGGGTCGGCTCGGCGATCGAGTTGTACGGCGAGTACGTGAGCAGCACCGGCTGCTTCGCGGCGTCGTAACGCCGGTCGCGCCACACCTCGACGCGGATCACGGCGTCACCGACCGTCTTGACGTAGTGCACCTCGTACACCTCGTCGGGCACCGCGACCTCGGCCTCGGGGGCGCCGAGGGGGAGTGCGGCCGCGTCGGGGGCGGTCGGGGTGGCGAGCGCCAGCATCCCGGCGACGAGCGGAGTGAGCAGGAGGGCCCCGAGACGGGCGCGCTTTGCGGTCATGAACCAGCAACGACGTACCTGCCCTGGGGTGACGCTCCACGCCGACATCCGCCCGAACGGGACAATTGCGCGGTTGTGACGGTCGCTGGGTCCACCACGCCGCTCAACCGGAACAATTGCGCGGTTGTGACGGTCGCTGGGCGCACCACGCCGCTCGACCGGGACAATTGCACGGTTGTGACGGTCGCCGGGCTCGAAACCCTGCTCAACCGGAACAATTGCGCGGTTATGGCGGGTGCGCTGACCAGAGGGCGAGCCCTGCCGGGAACGGGTCCGCGACGCGGCTAGGCTGTGGACGCACATGTGATCCCGGACTAGGAGCCCACCTTGGCGTCCATCGAGGCTGTCGGCGCGCGTGAGATTCTCGACTCGCGCGGAAACCCCACCATCGAGGTCGAGGTCGCACTCGACGACGGCACGGTCAGCCGTGCGGCGGTCCCATCCGGTGCGTCCACCGGCGCGTTCGAGGCGATGGAGCTGCGTGACGGGGGCAAGCGGTACGGCGGCAAGGGCGTCGACAAGGCGGTGAACGCCGTCCTCGACGGGATCGGCCCCGAGCTCGTCGGCTTCGAGGCGTCCGAGCAGCGGCTGGTCGACCAGCGCATGCTCGAGCTCGACGGCACGCCCAACAAGTCCAAGCTCGGCGCCAACGCCATCCTCGGCGTCTCGCTCGCGGTCGCCCGCGCGGCGGCCGAGTCGGCGAACCTCCCGCTCTTCCGGTACGTCGGCGGGCCGAACGCCCACCTGCTGCCCGTGCCGATGATGAACATCCTCAACGGTGGCGCCCACGCCGACACCGGCGTCGACGTCCAGGAGTTCATGATCGCGCCGATCGGGGCGCCCGACGTTCCGCGAGGCACTCGAGCAGGGCGCCGCGGTCTACCACGCGCTCAAGGCCGTCCTGAAGGAGAAGGGTCTGGCGACGGGCCTCGGCGACGAGGGTGGCTTCGCCCCCGACCTCGGCAGCAACCGCGAGGCGCTCGACCTGATCACCGTGGCGGTCGAGAAGACCGGCCTGAAGGTCGGCGACGACATCGTCTTCGCGCTCGACGTGGCGGCCACCGAGTTCTACGAGAACGGCGGCTACCAGTTCGAGGGCTCGTCCAAGTCGGCCGACGAGATGCTGGCCTACTACAGCGACCTGTGCGCGTCGTACCCGATCGTCTCGATCGAGGACCCGATGAACGAGGAGGACTGGGAGGGCTGGGCCGCGATGACGGCGGCGCTCGGCGACCGGGTCCAGATCGTCGGCGACGACCTCTTCGTGACGAACGTCGAGCGGCTGCGCCGCGGCATCGACGAGCGCTCCGCCAACGCCCTGCTGGTGAAGGTGAACCAGATCGGGTCGCTCACCGAGACCATCGACTCCGTCGACCTCGCCCACCGCAACGGCCTGCGCTGCATGATGAGCCACCGTTCCGGCGAGACCGAGGACACCACGATCGCCGACCTCGCGGTCGCCACGAACTGCGGCCAGATCAAGACCGGTGCACCGGCCCGGTCCGAGCGGGTGGCGAAGTACAACCAGCTGCTCCGCATCGAGGAGGAGCTGGACGACGCCGCCCGGTACGCCGGCCGCGGAGCGTTCCCGCGCTTCGGCAACGGCAGCTGAGGCACCCGCTCGATGTCCGGTAACCGCCCGTCGTCGCGGGGTTCACGCCCGCGTACGTCGTCGCGCCCGGGCAGCCGTGCGAGCCGACCCGTCGGCCCGCGACCCCAGGACACCGGCGGCCACACGACCAGCGCCGGCACGCGCCCGGCTCACCGGCCGGGCCGCGATCCTGGTGCTCGTGCTGGCGGTGCTGATGGTGTCGTACGCGTCGAGCATGCGCGCGTACATCGAGCAGCGGCACCACCTCGCCTCCCTCGAGAGCGACATCGCGGAGTCGAAGGCGACGATCGAGGAGCTGCGCCGCGAGAAGGAACGCTGGGACGACCCGGCGTACGTCCGCACCCAGGCGCGTCAACGGTTCGGGTGGGTGCTGCCGGGCGAGGTCGCCTACCAGGTGATCGACGAGGACGGCACGCCCCTCGACCATGACGACTCGCTCACCGACCCCGACGTGATCGCGGCCGAGCAGCAGCCGCTGTGGTGGCAGTCGGCGTGGGAGAGCGTCGAGGTTGCCGGCCACCCCGAGGACGCTGACATGCCACCCCCGGCGACGTCCATCAAGGCCCCCAAGCCAGCAAACAAGTCCGACGACAAGAAGCGGTGAACCTCGCGTGATCGACGCGAACGACGAAGCCGCGATCGGCGCCCAGCTCGGGCGAGCGCCGCGGTCCATCCATGACATCGGGCACCGGTGCCCCTGCGGCAACCCCGACGTGGTCGCGACCGAGCCGCGGCTCGAGGACGGTACGCCGTTCCCGACCACGTTCTACCTGACCTGCCCGCGCGCGGCGTCGATGATCGGCACCCTCGAGGCGTCCGGCCTGATGAAGGAGATGTCGGAGCGCCTGGAGTCCGACCCCGAGCTGGCGGCGGCGTACGAGCGGGCACACGAGGCGTACCTCGGCTACCGCGAGGCGATCGGCCACGTCCCGGAGATCGCCGGCATCTCGGCCGGCGGCATGCCGACGCGCGTGAAGTGCCTGCACGTGCTGGCCGGGCAGTCGCTCGCGCAGGGCCGTGGCGTCAACCCGCTCGGCGACGAGGTGCTCGACCTGCTCGGTGACTTCTGGGCGTCGGGGCCGTGCGTCTCGCCGGAGGGCTCCGGAGCTGACGCGTGACCCGGGTCGGCGCGGTCGACTGCGGCACCAACACGATCAAGCTCCTGGTCGCCGACCTCGACCCGGAGACCGGCGAGCAGCGCGACCTGGTCCGTGAGATGCGGATCGTCCGGCTCGGTCAGGATGTCGACCGCACCGGCCGTCTCGCCGACGAGGCGCTGGCGCGCACGTTCGCCGCGGTCGAGGAGTACGCCGGCATCCTCGACGAGCACGACGTCGCCGTACGCCGGTTCTGCGCCACGTCGGCGTCGCGCGACGCGGCCAATGCGGACGTCTTCATGGCGGGCGTGCGCGAGCGGATCGCCGTCGAGCCCGAGGTCGTCAGCGGCGACGTCGAGGCCCAGCTCACGTACGACGGCGCGACCCGGTCGCTGACCGACGTCGCTGCGCCGGTGGTCGTCGTTGACATCGGCGGTGGCTCGACCGAGCTGATCCTCGGGGGCGGACATGGGCAGGTACGCGCGGCGCGGTCGCTCGATATCGGGTCGGTGCGCCTGACCGAGCGGTTGATGCCGTCCGACCCGCCGACGCCCGACGAGGTCGACGCGGCAACAGCGGCGATCGACGGGGCGCTCGACGAGCTGATCGAGCACGGCGTCCACGTCGAGCAGGCCGCGACCGTCGTCGGGGTCGCCGGCACGGTCACCACGCTGGCGGCGGTGCTGCTGGAGCTCACGACGTGGGACCGCAGCAAGGTGCACCACGCGCGGCTACCCGTCGCCGACGTACATGCGATAACGGCGCAATTGTTGGCAATGACCGTCGAGCAGCGGCAGGCGCTCGGCATCCCCGAAGGGCGGGCCGACGTGATCGGAGCCGGTGCCCTGATCCTCGACCGGGTGCTCGCCCGTACCGGAGTGGACACGTTGCTGGTCTCCGACTCGGACATCCTCGACGGGATCGCCTGGTCCGTCGCCTGACCGGTCGCGCCCCCTCGCGCCCAACCGCTACGCGTGCCACCGACGTAGGTTGGGTATGGAGGACCGACAACGAGGGAAGGTGGCACGACATGAAGAAGATGACGATGATCTTCGCGGGTGCGGTGGGCTACGTGCTCGGTACTCGCGCCGGTCGCGAGCGCTACGAGCAGATCAAGCGCCAGGCGCAGAGGCTGAAGAACGACCCGCGCGTGCAGGAGAAGGCCCGCGAGGCCAGCGCGGCCGTCAAGGAGAACGCGCCGGTCGTGAAGGAGAAGGTCGCCGACGCGGCCGGCCACGCGAAGGCCGCCGCGCAGGAGAAGATGCACGGCTCCGACAAGACCGACGGCCCCCAGGCCAACACCAACGCGTCGTCCGCGCCGTACCCGCAGGCCTGACGCAACCCGGCAGACTAGGGCCATGCCCAGGCCCGAACCCAGCTCCCCGTCACCACATCCGGTGACGGGGAGCTTGTTCGTCAGCCCCGTGCCGCCCGGCACCGGCTGGCCCGACGACCCGGCCGCGCCCGACACTCCGGTGGCCGAGACGCCCGAGGACGTACGACGCCTCGCGGCCGACGCGGACCTCGACGAGCTGGCCGCCGACATCACGGTCTGCCGCGCGTGCCCGCGACTCGTGCAGTGGCGGGAGGATGTCGCGCTGGCGAAGCGGGCGTCGTTCGCCGACGAGCCGTACTGGGGCAGGCCGATCGCCGGCTGGGGCGACGACGCAGCCCGGCGTCCTGATCGTCGGCCTGGCGCCGGCCGCGAACGGCGGCAACCGCACCGGCCGCATCTTCACCGGCGACCGTTCGGGCGACTGGCTGTTCGCATCGCTGCACCGGGTCGGCCTGGCGACGCAGGAGACCTCGCTGCACGCCGGTGACGGCCAGCGGCTGATCAACACCCGGATGATCGCGACGGTCCGATGCGCGCCGCCCGACAACAAGCCGACGACGGTGGAGCGCGACACGTGCGCGCCGTGGCTGGTCCGCGAGTTCGAGCTCGTCGAGCCGTCGGTGCGCGTCGTGGTGTGCCTCGGGTCGTACGGCTGGGACGCGGCGTTCCGGCTGCTGCGCGAGCGCGGGTACGACGTACCGAAGCCGCGTCCGAAGTTCGGCCACGCCGCCGAGGTGGTCGTCAGCGGGCCGGCGGGGCAGGAGGTGACCGTGCTGGGCAGCTACCACCCGTCGCAGCAGAACACGTTCACCGGCAAGCTCACCGAGCCGATGCTCGATGCCGTCCTGGGACGCGCCGCTGAGCTCGGCGGACGCGTGGAAGGATGACCGGGTGACTCTCCACGCCATCACCGTCATCGGACACGACCGCCCCGGCATCATCGCCGAGACCACGCGCGTGCTCGCCGACCTCGGGTTCAACCTCGAGGACTCGACGATGACCCTGCTGCGGGGTCACTTCGCGATGATGCTGATCGGCTCGGGCGATGCGCCGGCCGACGAGGTCGAGCGCGCGCTGTCGGGGCTGACCGCCGACGGGTCGTTGGACGTGTCGGTGCGCGTGGTGCCCGAGGAGCCCGACCACGAGGCGATCGGGTCGTCGTACGTGCTGACCGTGCACGGTGGTGACCGGCCCGGCATCGTGTCGACGGTCGTCGCCGAGGTGGCGCGGGTCGGCGGCAACATCACCGACCTGACGACGCGGCTCGCGGGGGAGCTGTACCTGCTCGTCGCCGAGGTGGACCTGCCGTCCGACGTGGACGTCCCGGGGCTGCAGGCGTCGCTGAACGCCGTGGCCGCCGACCTGGGCGTCGGCGTCACGCTGCGCGAGGTGGAGAGCGACGAGCTGTGAGCTCCGACAGCGGCATCACGCCGCTCGACAACGCCGTCGGACGCTGGACCCCCGATGACCTGAAGGTCGACGGGCGGGTGCTGGACGTCGTACGGGCGCCGGCGAGCGTGCTCTCCACGAACGGCGACCAGGTCGACCCGACCGCCGCCGACGTCGTGCAGCTGGCGGCCGACCTGGTCGCGACGATGCGGGTGTCACCCGGCTGTGTCGGGCTGGCCGCCCCGCAGGTGGGCGTCGGGGTGAAGGTGTTCTGCGTCGACGTGAGCGAGCACCCGAAGACGCGCGGCCATCACGGCACGTTCGTGCTCTGCAACGCGGTGGTCGTCGAGTCGTCGCGCAACGAGAAGGCGCGCGAGGGGTGCATGAGCGTCCCGGACTTCACCGGCGACGTGAAGCGGCCGAGCCGGATCGTCGTACGAGGGCAGCTCCCGGGCACGGGGGAGGAGGTCGAGGTGCGGGCCGAGGCGTTCGAGGCGCGGGCGTTGCAGCACGAGATCGACCACTGCGACGGGCTGCTCTTCCTCGACCGCGCCGCCGGAGCGCACGCGATCTACCCGCGGAAGACCTATCTTTGAGCAGCCGGGTCGCCTAGCGCCCAGGGCCCCCGTAGCCCAATCGGCAGAGGCAGAGGTCTTAAAAACCTTTCAGTCTGGGTTCGAGTCCCAGCGGGGGCACCATCGGTCGGGTTGCTGACAACGCGCGGCGGCGAGGCCACACTGGCGGGATGGACGCCGACGACCTGGCGATACGCAACGAGACCTACGGGTTGTTCGTGTCACTCGGCCGCGCGCCGACTGCCGACGAGGTCGGCGAGCGAGTCGACCGTACGTACGCCCGACGTGCTCGCGTCGTGGGCGCCGCCTGCACGACGGGCACGCACTGGTCCTCGACGAGTCGCGCACCGCGATCCGGATGGCGAACCCGTTCTCGGCCGTGGAGACGCCGTACCGGGTGCACGCCGCGGACCGCTGGTGGTACGCCAACTGTGCCTGGGACGCGTTCGGCATCTGCGCCGCCCTCGAGAGCAACGGCCGGATCGAGACGGCATGCGCCGACTGCGGCGAGCCGCTGGCCGTCGACGTACGCCATGCCCGGCCGAGCGACGAGTCACTCGTCTTCCACTGCCTGGTGCCGGCGCGGCACTGGTGGGACGACATCGGCTTCACCTGAGGCTCGATGAACCTCTTCCGGTCGGGAGAGCACGTCGAACGCTGGCTCGCGGGCCGGGCGCCGGGGGAGACCATCCCGGTCGCCAAGCTGAGCGACCTGGCGCACCTCTGGTGGGGCGACCGACTGTCGCCGGACTGGCAGCCACACACCCGCGAGCACAACCAGGCACTCCTCGACGTGCTGGGCCTGCGCGGCGAGTTCTGGCAGCTGCCCGGCTGATGCGCCGATACTGGTCGGGAACACGGGCGGGTCCACCTTCGTTGGACTGCTTGCAACGCCCGTAATATGGGTATGCGGCCCCGGGACTCCAGATCGGTGACCCTCGGCCTCCAAGGAGGAGACCTCACATGCGTAGCAGTAACCCCGTGTTCTCTCGAGCCGAAGGCTTCAGCGGCCGTGGCCGTACGAGTGGCATGACGTACCCCGGTGCGGGCTCCGCGTCCACGCAGACGCAGTACGCGCCGCCGCAGGCTCAGTCGCAGCAGACGTACGGCGGCCCGACCGGCCCCTCCGGCTACGACCAGATGACCGGCGGTCGGATGACGATCGACACGGTCGTACAGAAGACCGGCATCAGCCTGGGCATCGTCGTCCTCATGGCGGCGGCCACCTGGGTGCTGACCGGCCCGCTCGACACCGAGGCGGATGTCGCCCAGCTCTACGCGCTGTCGATGTTCGGCGCGTTCGCCGGTCTCGGCCTGGCGCTGGTCAACTCGTTCAAGAAGATCGTCTCCCCGGCGCTCGTGATCGCGTACGCCGCGGTCGAGGGTGTCTTCGTCGGTGCGTTCAGCAAGGCGATGGAGGCCAACTTCGGCGACGGCCTCGTGCTCGGCGCCGTCGTCGGCACCGTGGGCGCCGTGGCCGGAACGCTGGCGGCGTACAAGTTCTTCAACATCCAGGTCGGCACGAAGTTCCGCAAGTGGGTCGTCGCCGCGATGTTCGGCTTCGTGGCGCTCAGCCTGCTCGACTTCGTGCTGCACTTCTTCGGCACCGGGTTCGGCTTCAACGGGTTCGGCCCGATGGGTCTGCTCTCCAGCGTCGTCGGCCTCGGCCTCGGTGTGCTGCTGCTGATCCTCGACTTCGACTTCGTCGAGCGGGGCATCGCGGCCGGCTTGCCGGAGCGTGAGTCGTGGCGTGCGGCGTTCGGCCTCACCGTGACGATCATCTGGATCTACATCGAGCTGCTCCGGATCCTCGCGATCCTCCGCGGTAACGACTGAGCAACGAAAGACAGCCGCTCGAGCGGCTGACGAAGGGCCCCAGGACACCGTCCTGGGGCCCTTTTTGCGTCTCAAACCTGATTCGGGCGAAAAGTTTGTGTGACCCGCGTAACCCTGGGGGTGCGACCGGCGATTACCGCTGTGGGTGCCGCTACGACTGGGGTGCCTGATGTATCTGAGGTTCTTGAGTCAGATGTCCAGATCCAAGCTAACCTTCTCAACGGCCTGACGGGGGCTCCCTGATTGGTCAAGATCTACCGGCGCGCCTGCGCTGCTGCCTGTGCAAACTCCACGAGCGACGCTTTTCTGACGGAAGAGTTTCAATCGGTTGTAGTGACACATGTCGCATGTAAGGTGTGCCGGGGACTGGGATCCGTGGGGTCGCAGTCGTTCACCCGGGGGACGAATTCCCCACTGTTCACAGAATCTCTTGGAGGAGATCTTGAGTAAGTCAACAATCGGGCGCGGGAAGGCCGGTCTCGCGACCCTGGCCACGTCCGCTCTCGTCATGGGTGCGTGCCTCGTGGCCGCTCCCGCGCAGGCTGCCTGGGCCATTACCGGCGGCGAGATCGGTCTCGTCGACACCGACAAGACCAGTGCTACCAACGGGACGCAGGGCGCCACGCTCGTCTACCCGGGCACCACGAACCAGGACGCTCGGCGACATCCGCCTGCTGATCCCGAACTCGTTCCAGAACGGTGACACGATCGATCTGGTCCTCTTCGACCGGTCAGCCGCCACCGCTGCCCCCGCCAGCGAGGGTCAGATCAACGCTGACGCCGCGCACAAGGTCGGGTTCAACGGCGTCCCGACGGTGTCGGTGAACCAGACTCCGCACGACCCGTCGACCTCGATCGGGCCGTTCAGCGACTCGGGCCCGAGCAACACCGAGGGCGTGGGCACGGATCGGACCCGACGCCGACACGACGGCGCCTGCTACCCAGCCGCCGGTCTTCGCGGCCTCGCTGGTGCAGTCCTCGCGGGCCAACGGTCTCGCGAACGACATCATCCGCCTGCGGGTGAACGGTGTTCAGGCTTCGGCCGGCGACAGCGAGTGGGTCGTCACCCTCTCCGGCCTCAATGTCGACCTCGGTGCTGCGGTCAGCCCCGGCGAGCTTCGCGTCGTCCCGTTCGCCTACAACGGCACCCCGGCACAGACCGGCACCAACGCTTCGCCGATGTTCGAGGGCAACCTGCCCGACACGGACCTTGACCCGGCGACGTTCGACCCGTTCATCGGGATCTACACCGTCCCCGCCTACGTCGCCCCGGTGACCTTCAACATCGGCTCGCCGAACAACATCCTCGCGGACGGCACCATTCAGAAGGTCGGCGACATCACCGTTGCCGAGACGAACAACTACTCGCTGCAGTCGGACACCTACCGCGTCGACATCGACGGTGCGGACGTCGAGAACTCCCTCGCCGGCGAGGACAAGATCACCGTGACCGCGACGGGCGGTGGAACTGCCAACACGCCCGCCGAGACCGTCACGGTCACCAACGTCGACAGCAACGGCTTCGACTTCGCCCTCGCGAACGACAGCGACACCAGCAAGCTCAGCATCAAGTTCGGTGGCCTGCTCCTGAGCAGCAGCGACCAGGGCGCGATCGAGTACACCCTCAGTGGTGGCAGCATCGATGACTTCCTGGCCGACCCGGCCGGCACGTCGCCCGCAATCGGCACCCCGGGCACCAACCCGGGCGTGACCGGTGTCCGCTCGGACGCTGACTTCAGCCCGAACATCAACCAGGACGACATCGAGGCGCACGAGTTCACGGTCAACGCGCAGGCGCTGCCGCTGCCGTTCCGGATCGGTGGCAACGACCGTTACGAGACGGCCGCTAAGATCGCGCTGAACAACGCTGGGGAGTCCAAGTACGCGGTCCTGGCCTCGGGTCAGAACTTCCCCGACGCTCTGTCGTCGGCGTACCTGGCTCAGCAGAAGGACGCCAGCATTCTGCTGACGCGTCGCGACTCGCTGCCCGCCGCGACCTCCGAGGTGCTGCGCGAGCAGGGCGTCCGGACGGTCTACGTGATCGGTGGCACGGGTGCGGTGAGCGAGAAGGTTGCGAACCAGGTTCGTCAACATGCCAGCGCCTTCTGGCCCGGCGGTGAGGTTCCGTTCGGTGACGCCAAGATCGAGGTCATCCGTCTTGCCGGCCCGGACCGCTTCGCCACCAACAAGAAGGTCAACGAGTACGCCGCGGCGAACTTCAGTGGCGCGAACCCGGTGGGTCGCACCAACACCACCTTCGGTGAGGCCAGCAAGCTGACCGCGCTGATGGCGACGGGTCAGAACTTCGCTGACGCTCTGGCGGCCGGTCCGGCTACCGAGGGCGCTGACAAGGGTCACCTCCCGCTGCTCCTCACGAAGACCGCGTCGCTCAGCCCGCAGGCGAAGGCGCAGATCAACGCTCTGGGTATCCAGCGTCGTCATCGTCGTCGGTGGCGTCGGTGCCGTCTCCTCTGCAGTTGAGGCCGAGCTGACCAGCATGGGCGTCGAGGTCATGCGGATCGCTGGTGCGGATCGCTACGAGACCGCGACTGCTCTCGCGGACTTCATGATCCTTCCGGAGAACGCGTACCCCGACCTCTAAGGGCGGCCTCGGCTTCGACAGCGGCTCCGGTGACGACGAGATGGCCTTCCTCGCGACGGGTCAGAACTTCGCGGACGCTCTCGCTGGCGGCCCGCTCGCCGGCAACTGGCACAGCCCGATCATGCTGACCAGGTCGGACGCCCTTTCGGGTGCGACGCAGACCTGGCTCATGGACCACGCCGCGACCTACAGCGACATCGTCGCCTTGGGTCTGGGTGGCGCGGTTAGCCAGGCCGCACTGGACGCCGCGAACGCTGCGGTCTCCTCCAAGTAGTAACAAGCTCCACCAGTAGTAATGCATAGGGCATAACCACACGGCCGGACCGGAACTGAAAGGTTCCGGCCCGGTCGTTGTTGCTATTGGGTAGCCACCGGGTCTGGGTCGACGTAATCACCCGTTCGACGATATTTGGGACGGTGTTCCTCAATAATGTGAAGGACTGCAACAGATCAAAGGCCGGCAGATGCTAGTCATGTAGGACTACCGCATTTAGGTCGGTTGGGCGATATCTCAGCCGAGTAAAAAACTCGATACTCGGACAAATCCACTCACGAGAACGGGGGCTCGCAATGCCCAGAATGGCACGTGCCAAAGTAGTCAAGGCCATCGCAGGGCTTGGGGCAGGGCTCGTCCTGTTGACCGGCTGCAACGGCAGCTTCGCAGGAATGGGCCGCATGGACTCGGCCACCGGTCGAGGCTCTGCCAGCCTCGGCTTCCAAGTGCGTTGTGACGAAGCGACGCAGAAGGTCAGCGGCATGCTCCAGTACGTCGACAGCTCCGCGAGGACGTCGATCAGCGCGAAGCCGAACGACGCAAGCTATGCCGGCTACTGGTACTGGCTCGATGAGGGCGATTCCCCTGAGGGCTATCGCATCGACTGCGATGGCGACACGTCGCAGGGTCACTACCGGGGCACCTACACCGGCACGGTGAACGGTGTGAAGCGGACTGGCACGTTCGAGCTTCACCTCTACCGAACCTCTGAATGCCGAGGTGGCGCCGAGGTGGGCATCGTGCTCGACGGGCACTTCGATCACTACGCATGGGACGAGGGCACCTACCACAACATTGGTTGCCTGACCAGCGGGTCGGTGCGCCCGATCTAAGTGCTTGATGCTGTGGGCCCGCCTTGAGGGCGGGCCCACAGTCACGTCCGCTCGGTCCTTGTACGCTTCGGATCGTGTCGCTGCCGATCCTGTGGACCCGAATTGTGGTCGCTTTACCAGGCGTCTCCGATGAACGGCGCATCGAGTTGGCCGAGAGTGTCGCAACGCGGCTGACTGACTCAGGCCGACGCGCTGATGCAGAATTGCTGCTGGCCGCTTCCGCTAAGCGGGTGCGCTCCTCGCGGCTCCGTGCCGACCTGCTGGGGGCGGCAGCGAATCGATCCCTCGAAGCAGGGCTCCCATGCTCGCTAGTTCGGGAGGCGTACGCTGCCGAGCTCGCGGTGGCGGACGCCCATCACGCCGCGGGGGAGTCCCGCGAGGCGGCCCGTGCGTTCGCGGCTGCACTGCGGATCGCGATGAATCGCGGGCTGCATTTCGGCGGCCTGACGTCCCCGCTGGCTGAGGACCCTGTCGGCTTCGTCGAGCCGTTGGCCACCAGCCAGACGGCCCGCGCTCTCAGAGCGCCACGCGGTCGGCAGAACGCCGTGCCATCGTCATCACACGAGGGAGTGCGACCGACTCGAGTCCTTGTCGTAGCCCGCACCAACGCCAACTTCCTGGGCGAGATTCAACAGTTGCTCTCCGTTAGCGACGCCTTTGAAGGGCGGACCTTCCAGAGCACCGGTGAGGATGACTTGGTGGCCGAGGTCAAGAAGCCGGCGGTCATGGTGCGTGAGCTGCTCACCGGACGAAAGGCAGTCGCAGCCCGGGTGGAGGAGAGGCTTCGGCCGCTGCTCGACTGGGCTGACGTCGTGTTCGTCGAGTGGTGCATGGCGCATGCCGTCGTCGTCTCCATGGTCGACCCACGGGACACGCGGGTGATTGTTCGCCTGCACAGCTATGAGGCCTTCACTCCCTGGCCGCACCTGGTCGACTTCAGCCGCGTTGATGACGTGCTCTTCGTGAGCGATCACCTGCGCGACTTCGCGGTGGAGGCGATCCCTGCCCTGCGCGAAGCGAACCCGCCTCGGCTGCACGTCCTTCCGCTGGGACTACGGCTGAACACTTTCGCCCGCCCCAAGCCGGATGCGGCGCGCTTCACGCTCGGGCTCGTCGGATGGCGGGCGGTCGTGAAGGACCCGATCTGGGCGCTCGACATACTGCGGGCTTTGAGAGCGACTGATGACAGGTACCGGCTCCTGCTGATCGGGGAGGAGCTCGACCCCACGGTCACGGCAGCGGCTCGCAGGTACGCCGAGGAGCTCGACGCGGCGTTGGCGCCGCTGGAGGCCGAAGGTGCCGTGCAACGATACGGCCGCACCGAGGACGTGCCGAGCGCTCTAGCGCAGGTCGGCGTGATCCTGAGCAGCTCTGTTCGTGAGAGCTTCCATGCCGGTCTTGTCGAGGGAGCGGCCAGCGGAGCTGTTCCCGTGGTTCGTGACTGGCCCTACTTCGCTGGGCGTCCCACGAGTGCCCGCACCCTCTTCCCGAAGGACTGGGTGGTCGCGTCACCGGGAGAGGCCGCCGAACGGATCCTCCGGGCGACCGCCACGGATGAAGAGTGGAGACGCTGGGGCGCCGAGGCAGCCAAGTACGCCATCGACACCTGGGACTGGGAGAACGTGAAGGGCGACTACGCCCGCTTCCTGGCCCGCTGACCGTGCACGCCAGCGAGAAGCGGCTGGACCCAGATTGGTAGTGTCGAGCGTCCTACCCGGTTGATCCACATCCCAGGGGTTTCGCTTGTCTGACCAGGCCTTCATCGCGCCCGCCCGTCCCGTCGTCGGCGACGACGAGATCGACGCAGCCGTCCGGGTGCTCCGCAGCGGCATGGTCGTCCAGGGTCCTGAGGTCGCCGGCTTCGAGAACGAGTTCTCCGCCCACGTCGACGGCATGGAGTGCATCGCCGTCAACTCCGGTACGTCGGCCCTTCACCTCGCGCTGATCGCGGTCGGGCTGGAGCCCGGCGACGAGGTCATCGTCCCGTCGTTCTCCTTCGCGGCCACCGCCAACGCCGTACGACTGGCGGGCGGCGAGCCGGTCTTCGTCGACATCGAGCCCGACGCCTTCGCGGTCGACCCCGCCGCCGTGGCCGCAGCGGTCGGCCCTCGCACTAAGGCGATCATGCCGGTGCACCTGTACGGCCACCCCGCCGACATGGCCGCCATCAAGACGATCGCCGACCGGCACGGCCTCGCCATCGTCGAGGACGCCGCCCAGGCCCACGGCGCCTCGTGGCAGGGCCGCCCGGTCGGCTCGTGGGGCCAGGCCGGCTGCTTCAGCTTCTACCCGACCAAGAACATGCACTCGCTCGAGGGCGGCATGGTGACCACCCCCGACGCCGACTTCGCCCGCACGATCCGGCTGCTCCGCAACCAGGGCATGGAGCAGCGCTACGCGCAACGAGATTGTCGGCGCCAACATGCGGCTCACGGACGTCGCGGCAGCCATCGGCCGGGTGCAACTAGAGAAGCTCCCCGGCTGGAACGAGCAGCGACGCGCCAACGCCGCGTTCCTCAGCGATGGCCTCGAGCACGTCGTCACCCCGCCGGTCGCCGCCGACGCGGTCCACGTCTTCCACCAGTACACGATCCGCGTCCGCGACGGACGGCGTGACGAGGTGCAGGCAGGCCTCAAGGACCTCGGCATCGGCAGCGCCGTCTACTACCCGACGCCGATCCACCTGCTGAAGCCGTACCTGCCGGGCAACCACGCCGCCAACCGCGACTGGGACCTCCCCGAGACGATGCGTGCCGCCGACGAGGTGCTGTCGCTTCCCGTCTTCCCGGGGCTGACCGAGGGCGAGCTCACCCGGATCGTCGAGGGCGTCAACAAGCTCACGGCTGGCTGATCGGCTCCACGACCGGGGTGCGCACGGTGTCGCCCGATGCCGCCGACTCGAGGACGGCCGCCGCTACCTGCACTGTGCGCAGCCCCTCGCGCAGCGTCACGATCTCGGCGTCCAGGCCGAGAAGTGCGTCGCGGAACCGCTCGTGCTCGACCAGCAGCGGCTCACGCTTCGACAGCGCGAACCGGGTCATGTCACCCTCGGAGACACCGCGGAACGCACGGATCGCCTCCCACTCGGACGGCGCCACGCCGTTTGCGTAGAACGTCAGGTCGGCCGTCAGCGTGTCCGCGACGAAGCAGCCCCGCTCACCCGTGACGACGGTGGAGCGCTCCTTGAATGGGCTCAACCAGTTCACGAGGTGGTTCACCATCACGCCGCCGGCCAGCTCCCCGACCGCGGTCACCATGTCCTCGTGTGGCCGGCCGCTCTTGGTCACGGTGCGCGCCGAGACCGACGTGTACGGACGTTGGGTGACCCAGGCGGTCAGGTCGATGTCGTGGGTGGCGAGGTCCTTGACCACGCCGACGTCGGCGATCCGGGCCGGGAACGGCCCCTGGCGGCGGGTGACCACCTGGTAGATGTCGCCCAGGTCGCCCGCCTCCAGACGGGAGCGGAGGCTCTGCAGCGCCGGGTTGTAGCGCTCGATGTGGCCGACTCCGGCGACCAGGCCGGCCGCCTCGAACGCCTCCACGAGCTTCACCGCGGCCTCGACAGAGTGCGCCAGCGGCTTCTCGATCAGCGCGGAGACGCCGGCGGCGGCGAGCTCGAGCCCGACTTCCTCGTGCAGCGCCGTCGGGCAGGCCACGACGGCGTAGTCGACACCGGCGGCGACCAGGTCGGAGACGGACTGCAGCACCGGTGCGCCCTGGGCGAGCCCGTTCGGGTCACCGGCCGGCTCGACGACACCGACGAGGTCGACGTTCTCGAGGTTGGCCAAGATCCGGGCGTGGTTGCGCCCCATGGCGCCGAGCCCGATCAGGCCCGCGCGTAACTGGTTCACAGCATTCCTCCTGGTCTGCAACCCCTGGACGTTATCAGCGGGGAGGAGCGCCTCTTCGAGCGCTCGGCAGAGCGCGCGAGCTTCACCAGCTGCGGTCGAGCGTCTACATCGATTCCGAGGCGGTTGTCACGGCCCGGTACCGGACCCGTCCGTTTCCTACCTAAGCCGGTCGAATTCGGGTAACAATGGTCACTTGTGTCACATCGGGCCATGAGTCGTCGACCGATCGGATAGCTGTCGTGAACCTGCGCAGGACACCGACCCGGATGTCCCCCCGCACGCTCCTCCTACCCTCTCTCTCCCGCGGGCTGGTCCTGCTCGCGTTCGTCGTCGCCGTCCCGGCGACGCCCCTGGTCACCGCCTCCTCCGAGCAGGTGGCGGATCCGGACGCCGAGGCATCCGTGGTGAGCCTGAAGGTGCCCGCGGTCGACCACGACGGAGAGGTCACGAAGTCTGCCGACCCGCACGGCGAGCACGCCGGCGAGGGCGAGATCGTCGCCGAGCTGACCTCGGAGCGCACCGCGGAGTACGGGCTGCTCGGCGTCACCTGGCAGGCGGGGTACGACGCGCCCGGCCTGGTCGTCGAGGTCCGCACGCTCGCGGACGGCACCTGGTCGCCCTGGAGCCACCTCGAGTTCGAGCTGGACGGCGTCGACCGCTCCGAAACCCGCCGCGACGGGGCGAGCGAGCTGCCCCGCGCCGGCACCGCACCCACCTGGGTGGGCGACGCCGACGGCGTGAGCGTCCGGCTGCTGTCGCCGACCGGCGAGGCGCCCGAGGATGTCCGCGTCGACCTGATCGACGGCGGCGAAGGCCTCGCGATGGAGCCCGCTGCCGGAACCGTGCAGCTGCAGACCGCCGCCGCCGAGTCGACGTACGGGATCCCGCCGCGACCGACGATCGTGACCCGCAAGCAGTGGGGGGTCAACACCAAGCACCAGAGCTCGTGCGAGTCGCCGGTGAGTGCTCCGACGATGTCGGCAGTCGTGCTCCACCACACCGTGAACAGCAACGACTACACGAAGGCCGAGGCGCCTGGGGTGGTACGAGCGATTCACCTGTACCACACCAAATCTCGTGGCTGGTGCGACGTCGGCTACAACTTCCTCGTCGACCGCTTCGGCACGATCTACCAGGGTCGCCGCGGCGGGATCGAGAAGCAGATCCGCGGCGCGCACGCCGGTAACTGGGATGTGAACACCTACACGACCGGCATCTCGATGATCGGCAACTTCGAGACAATCAACGTCCCGTACGCCCTGCGCGATGCGGTCGTCTCGCTGATGGCGTGGCGGCTCGCGTCGTTTGGTGTCGACCCGATGGGCACGGCGACGTTCGGGGGCAAGAAGATGCCCGCCATCTCGGGACACCGTGACGTCCACAAGTCGGGGATCCGCCCCGCCACCGCAACCGCTTGCCCCGGCAAGTACGCCGACACCTGGCTGAACAGCTCGCTGCGCGATGACGTCCAGCGCGTCATGGACGAGGCCGGGGCGCCCGATGTGCGTCGAGTTGCGGGCGCGGACCGGTACGCCACCGCAGCATCTGTCGCGCGGAGCGCATTCTCGGGGCCTGGTGGCGCCGTGTTCCTGGCCTCCGGGGAGGGCTTCCCCGACGCACTCTCCGGTGGACCGGCAGCGGCGAAGGTATCCGCCCCGGTGCTGCTGTCTCGCCGCGACGACCTGCCGTCGGACACCGCAACCGCGCTCGACGAGCTCGATACGGCCCACATCGTCATTCTGGGTGGGCGAGCTTCGGTGTCGTCCGCCGTTGAGAGTGAGGTCGGACGCTACGCAACCGAGGTCACGAGAATTTCGGGCAAGAACCGCTTCGCCACCGCTGTCGCCGTCTCCAAAGCGGTCTGGCAGTCCGGATCAGGGGTGGTGTACGTCGCTTCGGGCGAGTCGTTCCCAGACGCTCTCTCAGGCGGCGCACTGGCAGCGCACGAAGGCGCTCCCATCTTGCTCAGTCGAACTGATGAGCTGCCGGGCGTCGTGTCCTCGGAGATCTCTCGGCTACAGCCCTCCCGAGTCGTTCTCCTCGGCGGTGAGGCCGCCCTCTCGGAAGAGGTGGCCATGCAGATTCAGGCCGCCAGCCCGGGCGTCACCGTGGACCGGCTGGCTGGTGCGGATCGCTATGAGACGTCCGCAGCCGTGGCCAGAGCCGGCTGGGGATCGTCGACTCGTGGGTACTTCGCCGCTGGCAGCGACTTCCCAGATGCGCTGGCTGGCGTTCCGGCTGCCGCGAAGTCAGGTGCGCCGCTGTTGTTGACACGTCGAGGCTGCCTGCCGCCGACGGTGGCCGACGCAGCTGACCTCTTGGGCATTCACGAGCGCGTGCTGATCGGCGGGACGAGCGTCCTGGCGAAGAGCGCGGCCACGAAGCGCTGCACGGGCTGACCGCTGGGTCGGGCTGGGCCCGGCTCAGCCTCGGCGGAGTCGCTTCGCTTTCGACTTGAGCCGGTCGGCCACGCCCGGCGCGGGCTTCGTTTCGGCGAGCTCCCGCTTGGCGGCGCGACGGGCCTCGCGACGCGCCTGGGTCACCGCGCGGTCGTCGAGTCCTGGACGAGCTGCTCGGCGGCGCGGTACATGGCGGCGTAGCGCAGGCCCGCGTCGTCCAGTGCGGCCTCGGCCACCCGGTCGGTGCCGTGCCCCTTGGCGAGGCGTTCGCAGCCCTGCCAGATCTCCTCGGCGATGTCGGCGAGCTCGGGGAGTACGTCGACGTCGTCCCAGGTGAGGCGGTGCCGGCTGAGCTGCGGGTCGATGAAGTCGTCGACCGGGTGCGGGGCGTCCAGGCCGTCGAGCCCGAGTCCGAGGTCGGCGGCCGCGGCTGTCATGGTCGGGCGCCAGTCGGCGAGCAGGTCGTCGTACTTCACGAAGGCGCGCGTGCGGCCGCGGGTCTGGCGCTCGGTGATCAGCAGGGCGTTGACCCAGCCGGCGAGGTTCTTCACCGCGAACGCGTCGGCCTCCGGCGCGCCCTCGCGATCGCCGTAGTGGGTGGCGCGGCTGCCGAGCACCTCGGCGGGGTGGCGCAGCATCACCACGAAGCCGAGGTCGATCCCGAGCGCCGTTCGTGGCCTCGACCCAGCGGTCGAGGGTCCAGGTGGTGCGCGGGTCCTTCACCGCCGTCCACTCCTGGTCGGCCGTGGACTCGTCGACCCAGGCCGCGAGCGCCTCGGCGTCCTCGGATCGGAAGGCCGCGTGCATCAGGTCGGCCGCCTCGGGCCGCCCGTCCGCGATGGCCACATTGGCGCGTTTGAGCAGCCGGTTGTGGAAGTCGACCGACCACTTCGACTCGTAGAAGCCGCGCGGGTTCGACTCGTTGGCCTTGAGGTACGGGCCGGGCACGTGGACGCCGAGGTGGTGCAGGGTGCCGGCGACCGTGCTGGTGCCGCTACGTCCGGCGCCGGTGACCAGCAACAAGGAGCGGCTCATGGTCAGCGACCCTACCCGCCGATGACGATCCGGCGCACGCCCGCCCAGGCCTGCGGGTCGGTGACCCGGCGCCCGTCGACCAGCACCTCGACGCCCGGCAGGTCGGCGCCGCGCCAGCGTGCGGTACTCGGCGTGGTCGGCCTGGACGACGGCGGCCGTGCACCGGCTCGCCGTCGTACGCCGGCAGGCCGTGGGCGATCAGCTCCTCGGCGGTGTACATCGGGTCCGACACGTACGCCGTCGCCCCGCGCGCGCGCAGCTCCGCCGACCGTCGCGAACACCCCGGAGAACGCGGTCTCCTTCACCCCGCCCCGGTACGCGGCCCCCAGCACCAGCACCGGCACGCCGGTCAGGTCGCCGACCGCGGCCGCGAGCAGGTCCACCGCGTACGCCGGCATCGCCGCGTTGGCTTCGCGTGCCGACCGCGACGACGGTGGCCGACGGGTCGTTCCACAGGTACATCCGCGGGTAGATCGGGATGCAGTGCCCACCGACCGCGATGCCCGGCTGGTGGATGTGGCTGTACGGCTGCGTGTTGCAGGCCTCGATGACCTCCATCGACGTCGATCGTCGACGCGTGTCGGCGAACCGGGCGAACTGGTTCGCCAGCCCGATGTTCACGTCCCGGTACGTGGTCTCGGCCAGCTTCGCCAGCTCCGACGCCTCGGCGGAGCCCAGGTCCCAGACACCGTTCGGCCGGTCGAGGTCGGGGCGCTCGTCGAAGTCGAGCACGGCCTGGTAGAACTCGACGCCCGCCGCTCGGCGGACGCCTCGTCGATGCCGCCGACCAGCTTCGGGTAGCGGCGCAGGTCGGCGAAGACCCGCCCGGTGAGCACCCGCTCCGGGCTGAAGACCAGGAAGAAGTCCTCGCCGGCGGTCAGGCCGGAGCCCTCGGCGAGCATCGGCGCCCAGCGGCGTGCGGGTGGTCCCGACGGGCAGCGTCGTCTCGTAGCTGACCAGGGTGCCGGGGCGCAGCCCGGCGGCGACCGCCCGGGTCGCGGAGTCCATCCAGCCGAAGTCCGGCACGCCCTCGGCGTCGACGAACAGCGGGACGACGATCACGACGGCGTCGGCGTCGGCGACCGCCGTCGTGGTGTCCGTGGTGGCCGTGAGCAGGCCGGCGGTGACCGCCTGCTTGAGCTTGGTACGTCCAGGTCGGTCTCGCCGGGGAACGGCCCGCACCGTCGTTGACGGTCGACGACACGTTCGGGAGATGTCCGCGCCCACGATCACCGGGTGGCCCTTGGCCGCGAACTGGACGGCGAGCGGCAGCCCGATCTTGCCCAGGGCGACGACACAGATCTTCATCGTTCCTCGTTCATCTGTTCAGGGCGCGCCGCACCAGGCGACGGCCGACCTCGGAGGGGAGCTGTTCGCGGCGGAGCACCAGGCGGTGGTGCTTGCCGGGGGAGACGCTGAACTCGGCACGCCGGAGGCCCTTGCTGACCTCGGCGGTCTGCTTCGGTCCGGACATCTTCAGCGGCAGGTCGTAGGTCCACGGGCCGACGTCGGCGCGGAGCCGGACGCCCCAGCGGGTCTTCGGATCGTCGCCCTCGAGCAGCTCGCGGAGGTCGATCTCGGCCTGCAGCGCTGCCCGCTTGCTGGGGTCGTCGCCGGTGAGGGTGACGGGGAACGCGACCTCGCCGTCGACAGAGGCAGGCGCGTCTGACGCGTTCGGTGCGGCCGGTTCCGGGGACGGTGACGCCCGGCTCCATCCGGACCAGCGTCAGCCGGAGTCCGTCGGCGCTGTCGGCGGTGAACGGGACCTTGCCCTTCACCTTCAGCACGTGACCGTCGAGGCGCACCTTGCCGGTGCTGAACCCCTGCACGACGCGCTTGCGGGTCTTCCGATCGGTGACGTCGTACCAGGCGTCGGGGTGGCCGCCGCCGTCGCGGAAGCCGGGCAGCGGCGAGTAGATGCGGTCGCCGTCGAGCGTCAGCATCCGGGTCGCGAACAGCCCCTTGGCGTCGGGGTCGGGGTCGCGGGCCTCGGCGAGCTCGCGGAGCGCGGCGACGTCCCCTGCCTGCGCGAGCCGGTGCCTCACCCGACTCTCGAGACTGAGCCCGTCGGCGATGCGGTCGGTCAGGTAACGCTCCGAGAGCTCGGCCACCGCCGCGGCGAGGGCCTCCTGCTCCGCCTCGTCGACCTCGGGGAGGTCGTTGCGCAGCACCTTGGCGAGCTCCCAGGTGAAGTGCCGGCGCGAGGAAGGCGTCGCGTTCCCGGCCGGCGGGAGGAGGTCGGCCACGTGGTCCATGACCGCGCCGATGTCGTCGACGCGCTGCTTCCAGGTGCTGGAGAAGCTGATGTTCGTGGAGTCCTCGCGACGTACGGCGTAGTAGTAGGTGTAGTCCCCGAGCACCGAGACCTTGCTCGCGTGGATGACGGCATCCACGGTGAACGGCTGGTCGCTGCCGACCCGGAGGTCACGCGCGTAGTGAATGTCGTTCCGGGTGAGCAGGTCGCGTCGGTAGAGCTTGGTGTTCGACAGCGCGAACGCGAGGTCGGACTCCAGTACGTCGAGGTCTTCGACGGTCTCCTCGAAGATGCCCTGGTAGACGTTGCGACCGCCGACGCCTTCCATTCGGCCGAAGATGACGTCGGAGCCCCACTCGTCGGCCCTGTCGACGAGGCGTTCGAGGGCTTCCTCGCCGAGGTAGTCGTCGGCGCCGAGGAAGAAGACGTAGCGGCCGGTGGCGAGCTCGAGGCCGCGGTTGCACGGCGTGGCGGGCCCGCCCGAGTTCGGCTGGTGCACGACGACGAACGTCTCGGGGTACTGGTCAGCGAAGCGGTCGAGCTCCTCGCCGGAGCCGTCCGTGGAGCCGTCGTCCACCGTGACGACCTGGAGTCGGTCGAGCCCGATCGTCTGTCCGACGAGGGATTCGAGGGTCTGCGTCAGGTAGGGCATCGTGTTGTAAACGGGCACGATGACGCTGACGTCCGTGTGTGGCATGACCCTCCTTGAACCGACGCACGACAGTACCAACCCGCGGGTCGCCGACTGCGCGCGGTGAGGCCGCTGGCGTAGGGTCACCGGCATCATGAGCGCCACCATCAAGGACACCGCCCAGGTCGCCCCGACCGCCGTTCTCGGCGACGGCACCACCGTGTGGGAGCTGGCCCAGATCCGTGAGGATGCGCGGCTCGGCACCGGGTGCGTCATCGGCCGCGGGGCGTACGTCGGTACGGGCGTCTCGATCGGCAACAACGTCAAGCTGCAGAACTACGCGCTGGTCTACGAGCCGGCCGAGCTCGGGGACGGCGTCTTCGTCGGTCCCGCCGCCGTGCTGACCAACGACGAGTACCCGCGTTCCATCGACCCGGACGGGAACCTCAAGCGCGCCTCCGACTGGCAGGCCGTCGGCGTCAGTGTCCGCGAGGGTGCTTCGTTGGGTGCCCGCTCGGTCTGCGTCGCGCCGGTCGTGATCGGGCGCTGGTCGATGGTGGCCGCGGGTGCCGTCGTCACGAAGGACGTGCCCGACTTCGCGCTCGTCGTCGGCGTACCGGCTCGGCAGATCGGCTGGGTCGGACGCAGCGGACGTCGGCTGGTCGCCGGCGAGGAGCCCGGGACGTGGCGCTGCCCGGCTACGGGCGAGCTGTACCGCGAGCAGTCCGATGGCTCGGCCGGCACCACGCTCGAGCTGGCGTCCAGCTAGCTGGCTCGTCCGGCGCTACCGTCGTCCCGTGACTGTCTCCCTGAAGTACGCGGTGGTGGAGCGCGAACGGCGCTACTTGCTCGGCGGCATCCCCGAGGGCGTCACCAGGACCGTGGAGATCGTCGACCGCTACGTGGAGGGGACTCGTCTCCGGCTGCGCGAGGTGCGCGAGAGTGACGGGACGGTGACCCGAAAGCTCGGGCACAAGGTGCGCCTCACCGAGGGGCCCGCCGAGGTGGCGTGCACGAACATGTACCTGGACGAGGCTGAGTGGTCCGTTCTCGCGTCGTTGCCAGGTCGGCGCCTGCGGAAGAAGCGCCATTTCGTGCAGCGCGACGGGTTCACGGTGGCGGTTGACGAGCACGACGACGGGACCCTCGTCGCCGAGATCGATGACGGCGACAACCCGACGCACGTCGTTCCCGAGTGGCTCGACGTCGTGGAGGACGTGAGTGACGACGAATCCTGGACGGGCGCGCAGCTCGCAGCCGACTAGGTTGGCGCCATGTTGCTGCAGGCGTGTGTGAACGGCGCGCGGTCCCCCGGAGAGCATCCTGCGCTACCCATGCGGCCGGAGGAGCTTGCCCTCGACGCGAGGCGCGTGCGGGACGCCGGAGCGGAGGCCGTGCACCTGCACGTCAAAGACGATCTCGGCAAGGACACGTTCGACGCGTCCTCGACCGACGCAGCACTGTCCGCCGTACGTCGCGCGGCGCCCGATCTCCCCGTGGGCGTCACGACCGGGGCATGGGCCCTGCCCGACCCCGCCGACCGGGTGGCGGCGATCAGATCCTGGAGGAGCGTTCCGGACTTCGCGTCGGTCAACTGGCACGAGGAGGGAGCAGAGCTGGTCGCCGCCGCGCTCCTGGAACGCGGGATCGCCGTCGAAGCCGGGCTCTGGCATGCCGACGCTGTCGCGGCCTGGCTGACGTCCCCGCTGCGGGGTGAGTGCCTGCGTGTCCTCATCGAGCTGCCGGACGGTCTCGACGACAGTCAGACCATCGACGAGGCCGACTCCCTTCTCGAGATGGTCGGCGACGCGGTCGTCGTGCTCCACGGTGAAGGCAGTAGCTGCTGGCCCGCGCTCGAGCATGCGGGACGCCGAGGTCTGGCGACGCGAATCGGCCTCGAAGACACCCTGACGCTGCCCGACGGATCGATCGCCGCCGACAACGTGGGCTTGCTGTTGGCCGCCCGCAAGCTCCTCGGCCTCGCTTGAACGTCGAGGCGTCGCACTCAGCTGGCGAGGTCCTTCGTCGCGTCAGGGTGCGGGAGCCGGCTCGTCCGACGGCTTCCACTCCCGCCTGATCAGCCCATAGACCCACGAGTCGGAGACCTCGCCGTTCACGACGCAGTCCTCGCGCAACGTCCCTTCGCGTACGAAGCCGAGCTTCTCCAGGACACGGGCGGCCTGGTCGCGGGTGTCGGTCGCTGCTACTGAGAATGCGCGGCGCTTCCGGTGTGGTCGACGACGTACGTTCGGCCGCGGGGTGATCGCCACCGGTAGAGACCGGGCTCCGGCATCGAGTAGGTCCAGCCGCCATGCGTCTTCAACCGATGATGTCGACGGCAGAGCGGGGCGAGGTTGGCGGCGTTGGTCTGGCCCGGCGGACCGCCGCGGCTGGGCGGGACGTATTCCTCGATGTGGTCGAGGTCCTTGCGGCGGCTGGTGTTGTCGCACCACGGAAACGGGCAACACGGGTTGCGCAGGACCACCGCCTCGCGGACCCGCCCCGGCGCTTCATACGCGTCGACGCTGGTCCGATCCGCCAGATCGATGACGGGCTGGACCTTGACGTCGGTGCGACCCAGCCACTTCTTGACGAGGTCGAGGGTGATCGGACCGAGGCCTTCGACCCGGGCCACGCCGCTCCCGTTGCGCATCGCATCGGCATGCAGGTGGACGTAGAGGGTCACGCCCGAGCCTCGCCGACCCCGCGAGCGGCCTCGCCCGCTGCCGGAGTCGTTGGTGCCTGCGGCGCTGCGGATCACCTCATCAGCGTCGGAGGCGAGCAGGTCCAGCGTGCCCTGCGGGTCGGCGATCACGCCGACGGCCTTGGCGCGGCGTACGTCCTTGAGGTCGTCGTCACCCAACGAGGCGAGGCCGTCGGCGATCGCGTCGATGGTCTCGTCGAACGCCGTGACATCGAGAGCGTCGGCCTCGATCCGGATCGACCGGGTGCCATCGGTCATCTCCTCGCCCACAAACACGCCCCGTCCGTCGGCGGCGCGCTGTTCGCGACGAGCGGCCTCCTCGGGGTCGAACCGGACCATCGCCGCCTCGATCGCGCGGATGACGCGGGGGAGTCCGATCTTGTGCGCGAACGGCGCGAGCTGGGCGTCCAGCCAGGTCGCGGCCTCTAGTGACAGGCAGCGGCTGCGATCCGCGATCTGTCGACCACGCCAGGCCTGAAGCGAACCTCCTTGGATCCGCGCCCACAGTCGCGGCAGCCGGTGTCGCAGTTCGAGCGCATCGCCGACGAGCCGTTGCCCGGCATACGTGGAGAGGCCGAGAGTCGCGGCGAGCTCCGCGGGCGCGAACTCCGCCACCTCGGGGGCACCCGGGCCGGCCAGAGGAACCAGTCGTTCCATCCCTTCGACCCGGAACCCCTCGGCTTCACCGGTGATCACAGGATGGAGATCGGCCCAGTGCGCAGCGAGCGCCAGGAGCTCAGCCTCGGCCCGGTCGGCAGCCCGGCGACGCTGAAGCGCGCCCTCGAGCGTTGCCGCGGAATCCAGGTCTGAAGTCTCGAACATGTGTTCGATTCTAGGCTGATCCGCCGACAGTTTCGGGACCGAAGACGAGTCTGTGGACAGGCCCCATGTAGGCAACGGGGTCGAGCCGGGTCGAGCCGGAAGGAGCAGGTCAGCTGGGCGCTTCGGTCGGCAGCTCGGGGACCGCCTCGGCGTGCCGGCGACGGCGCCGCAGCTGCACCCAACGCCCGCGACCGCGTGCCGCTCCGCCCTCGATCTCCGTGCCGTTGATCTCGGTGCCGGGATTGCGGGCTGCCTCGGCGGCCGCCTTCGTGATCGGCAGCATCGCCTCGCCGCGGGCGGCCTCCGGCACCAGGTCTTCGAACGGGATGACGCCGACTGCAGCCAGCAGCGACGGCAGCAGCACCGACGCGAGGCTCGAGTAGCCGGCAGCCGAGGGATGGAAGCGATCCGGGCCGAAGAGCACCTTCGGCGTCGCCGCGAACTCCGGTCCGAGCACCGAGCCCAGCGACACCGTGCGGCCACCGGCCCGTACGACGGCGACGATCTGCCGCTCGGCCAGCCGGCGTGACCATTGGCGAGCAACCTGCCGCAGCGGCGGGGCGATCGGCTCGATGGTGCCGAGGTCCGGGCACGTGCCCACGACGACCTCCACCCCAGCGTCACGGAGCCGGAGCACTCCCTCCTCGAGCAGCTGCGCCGACTCGCCGATGAAGCGCGCGTGCGTGACGTCGTTGGCGCCGATCAGGATCACCGCGACGTCCGGCTCGACCGTCATCGCCTCGTCGATCTGTGCCTGCAGATCCCGCGTCTGAGACCCGACCTTGGCGACCGACCGGAGATACACCCGGCGTTCCGCCCCTTCAGCCAGGCCCGAGGCCAGGTGCGCGCCGGGCGTCTCCTGGACCCGCTCCACCCCGTACCCGGCAGCAGAGGAGTCGCCGAGCAGCACCAGCTTGATCGCGGGGCCGGGTCGACCGTGGCCGTACCAGCCGGTCGGTTGGGGCGGCTCGCCCTCGGCCATGCCGATCGTGCGGCGCGCCAGGATCGCCTCGGCGCGGAGGACTCCGTAGAAAGATGCGCCCGCGACAGAGAGGCTGCCGCCGCCGTATATGGCGGCAGCAGCGATTTTCCGAGCCGCCGCTGCCTTCCCCACGGGGACACCCTATTCACTCGTGCATAAACTCGCGACGTGCACTACGTGAACTCACTCCTGGACCTGGTCGGCGACACCCCGCTGCTCCGCCTCTCGAACACGATGGACGGCGCCAAGCCGCTCGTGCTCGCGAAGGTGGAGTACCTCAACCCCGGCGGGTCGGTGAAGGACCGGATCGCCGTACGCATGATCGAGGCGGCCGAGGCCTCCGGCGAGCTGAAGCCCGGCGGCACGATCGTCGAGCCGACGTCCGGCAACACGGGTGTCGGCCTCGCGATGGTCGCGCAGGCCAAGGGCTACAAGTGCGTCTTCGTCTGCCCCGACAAGGTCAGCGAGGACAAGCGCAACGTGCTCAAGGCGTACGGCGCCGAGGTGGTCGTCTGCCCCACGGCCGTCGCGCCGGAGCACCCCGACTCCTACTACAACGTCTCCGACCGGCTGGTCCGCGAGATCGAGGGTGCCTGGAAGCCCGACCAGTACTCCAACCCGAACAACCCGCGGTCGCACTACGAGACGACCGGCCCGGAGATCTGGAAGCAGACCGACGGCAAGATCACGCACTTCGTGACCGGCGTCGGCACCGGCGGCACGATCAGCGGCATCGGCAAGTACCTCAAGGAGCAGAACCCCGACGTCCAGGTGATCGGCGCCGACCCGGCCGGCTCGGTCTACTCCGGCGGCACCGGCCGCCCGTACCTCGTCGAGGGTGTCGGCGAGGACTTCTGGCCCACGACGTACGACCGCGACGTCGCCGATCGGATCATCGAGGTCTCCGACGCCAACTCGTTCGCATGACCCGCCGCCTGGCCCGCGAGGAGGCGCTGCTGGTCGGTGGCTCGTCTGGCATGGCGGCGTACGCAGCGATCCAGCTCGCCCACGAGCTCGACGGCACGCCCGAGGGCGAGGACGCCGTGATCGTCGTCCTGCTGCCCGACTCCGGCCGCGGCTACCTGACCAAGGTCTTCAACGACGAGTGGCTCGCGCAGTACGGCTTCATGCCCGCCACCGACACGCAGACCGTCGGCGAGGTGCTCCGCGGCAAGTCCGACCACCTCCCCGACCTCGTGCACACCCACCCCAACGAGACCATCGCCGAGGCGGTGCACATCCTGCGCGAGTACGGCGTCTCGCAGATGCCCGTCGTCCGCGCCGAGCCGCCGATCGTGGCCGCCGAGGTCGCCGGGTCGGTGTCGGAGCGTCGCCTCCTCGACGCGCTCTTCTCCGGTCACGCCAAGCTCGTCGACCCCGTCGAGGACCACATGGACGCCCCGCTGCCGTCGATCGGATCCAACGAGCCCGTGACCGCGGCGGTGCACGCCCTGGAGAACGCCGACGCCCTGCTGGTGCAGGAGGACGGCAAGCCGATCGGCGTCGTCACCCGCCAGGACCTGCTCGGGTACGTCGCCAGCAGCACCTGACCCGCGACTGACCCGCGACTGACGCGCACTGACGCAACGCCGCTGGCCTAGACGGCGGGCCGGGAGGGCACCAGGAGGCTCCCGGCCGCCGCCTAGCTGGTGGCCGTCCGCTGTACCGGGATCCCGCCCACCGGGTCCTTCCGGCTCTTCGCGAACCGGAGGTACAGCGACGGCACGACAAGCAGGTTGAGCACGGTCCCCGTGACGAGTCCGCCGAGGATGACCATGGCCATCGGGTGCTCGATCTCCTGACCCGGGATGGATCCGGCCACCACGAGCGGGATCAGGGCCAGGCTCGTCGTGCCGGCGGTCATCAGGATCGGCACCAACCGTTCCTTCGCAGCCTGGATCACGAGGTCGGGGCCGAACGGGACGCGCTCGACGTTCTCGAGGTGCTGGGCGTGGTTGATCAGCATGATCCCGTTGCGGGCGACGATCCCGAAGACGGCCATGAAGCCCACCATCGAGCCCAGCGAGATCACGCCGCCACCGAGCATCGCGGCCAGCACGCCGCCCACCAGCGCCATCGGCAGCGTCAGGAACGACAGCGTGGCCAGCCGCCAGCTCCGGAACGACGCCTGCAGCAGCAGGAAGATCAGCACGGCTGCGCCCAACCCGACCAGCAGCAGCCTCTGCTGGGCGGCCTGGCGTTCGGTGTACTCGCCGAGCAGCTGCGCGCTGGTCTCCGACGGCCAGTCGATCGTCGCCAGCTGGTCCTCCACCTCGTCGACCACGGAGCCGAGGTCACGCGAGCCGTCGATGTTGGCGCCCACGTCGATGCTCCGGAACAGGTCCTCGTGGTGGATCACGTTCGGCACCGGGACGACCTCCACCGATGCCACATCGGTGAGCTTGACCCGATCGCCGCGAAGGCGTGTCGATCGGGAGGTTCTTCAGGTCGGTGAGGCTGGTGCGCTTCTCCGGCGCGGTCCACAGCTGGACGTCGTACGCGCGTCCGCCCTGGTAGACGTCGCCGGCCTCCTCGCCGGCCATCATCCACGCGGCTGCCCGTCGTACGTCGCCTGGCTTCACGCCGTACTCCTTGGCGGCGTCGAGGTTCACCTTCACCTCGATCTGCGGGATCGTGGTCTGGAAGTCGACGTGGTTCTCGACGACTCCCGGGATGCCGGCGATCTTGTCGTTGATCTCGACCGCCTTGGCGCGGATCGTCTCGAGGTCCGTGCCCGAGACGCGGATCGTGATCGCGTCGCTGGAGCCCGTCAGTACCTCCCTGATGCGTTCCTTGAGGTAGGTGAGCACGTCGCGGAAGATGCCGGGGTAGCCGTCGACCACCCGCTGGATCTCCTCGCGCGTCTCGTCGTAGTCCACGGCCGGGTCGACGCTGACCCAGTTCTCCCCGAAGTACACGCCGTAGGGCTCGTCACCGAGCAGCGCGTTGCCGATGTGCGAGCCGGCGTTCTGCACGCCCGGGATGGTCAGCAGCTCGGCGTTGACCCGCTTGGTGGTCCGAACCTCCTCCTGGAGCGAGACGTCCGGTTTCCCCAGCCAGTGCATCAGGAAGTCGCGCTCCTTGAAGTTCGGCAGCAGCGACTGACCCAGGAAGGGCAGCGTGATCAGCCCGGCCGAGACCGTGACGGCGACGGCCGCGTAGGCGCGGCGTGGCCTGATGACGATGCGGCGCAGCAGCGCCTCGTAGCCCCGCTTCAGCGGCGGGACGACCGGGCGACTCGCGGTGCATCAGCGACTTCTCGCTGCGGAACATGATCAGGCTGAGCGCCGGCGTCACCGTCAGCGCGACCACCATCGACGCGAGCAGGGCTAGTGCGTAGGCCAGGGCCAGCGGCTGGAAGAACGAACCCGACAGTCCACCGAGCAGGAAGATCGGGGTGACCGCGGTGACCTCGATCAAGGTGGCGTAGACGATCGCGCCGCGCACCTCCATCGACGCGTCGAGGATCACCCGCGCCGTAGAACGGCTCCCGCCCTCCTGGCGATGTTGTCGCAGACGTCGTACGACGTTCTCGATATCGACGATCGCGTCGTCGACGATGTCTCCCAAGGCGATCACGAAGCCCGCCAGGATCATCGTGTTGATCGTCGTACCGCGGACGTCCAGCACGAGCACGGCGGCCAGCAGCGACAGCGGGATGGCGACCACGCTGATGATCGCGGTCCGCCACGAGTACAGGAACACCCCGAGCATCAGGATCATCAGCAGCGCGCCGAGCATCATCGCGCGGGTGAGGTTGCCGATCGACTCCTCGATGAACGTCGCCGGCCGGAAGATCGCCGCGTCGACCTCGATGCCCTGGAGGCCCGGCTCGAGCTCGGCCAGCGCCTCCTCGACGCCCTTGGTGACGTCCATCGTGTTGGCCCAGGGCAGCTTCTCGACGATCAGCATCAGGCCGTCGCCCTCGTTGATCACTGCGTCGCCGATCAGCGGCTGGTGGTCGCGGACCAGGTCGGCGACGTCGCTGAGCACGATCTCGCTGCCGTCCCGCGTGGTGATCGGGATGTTGGCCAGGTCCTCCGAGCGCACCACGGCCGGCAGGTGCTGGACGCCGGTGCGCTGGGTCTCACCGTCGATCCACCCTCCGCGGCCGATGAAGTGGCCTTGCGAGTACGTCAGCAGGCCGGCGTCGAGCGTGTCGGCGGTCGCGTTCATCACCGTGTCCAGGCTGACGTTGTGCCGCGCCATCCGATCGGGATCCGCGTGCACCTGGAGCATCTCCAGCCGCTCGCCCCAGATCGGCACGTTCGCGACGCCGGGGACCTGGAGCAGCCGGGAGCGGATCTTCCAGTACGCCGTCATCGACAGGTCCATCAGGTCCAGGTCGGGATCCGTCGTGGACAGGCCGATCTTGAGCACCCGGCTCGTCGCCGACATCGGCTGCAGCATCACCGGCGGCGCCGCCCAGGTGGGCAGCGTCGGAGTCACCGTGGCGACACGTTCCTGCACCAGCTGTCGGGCCTCGATCAGGTCGGTCCCCTGCTCGAAGAGGACGACGATCTGGGAGAGCTGCTCCACGGAGTTCGAACGGATCGTCTTCACGCCGGGGATGCCGTTGATGGTCTGTTCCAAGGGGACGGTGATCAGGCTCTCCACCTCGGTGGGGGCCATCCCGATCGCCAGCGTGTGGATCTCCACCTTGGGTGGGGCGAACTCGGGGAACACGTCGACCTGCGCGTCGTCGAGCCGCTGCACGCCGAAGAAGAGCATGGCCGTGGCCATCGCCACGACGATGAATCGGAACCGGAGGCTCGAGCCGACGATCCAGCGCATGAGATCAGCCTTTCTTCCCCATCAGGTCAGTGTTCGATTGCGTCTTCGATGCCAGCGAGCTCGGCGACCCCGACCGTGACGACCTGGGTCCCTTGACGCGGCCCGCTCCGGTACAGCGCGAGTCCGTCGCGCTCCTCGACGAGGTCGATCTCTTCTCGCACGTACACGAGCGGCTCGTCGGTGGTGTAGACCCACCAGACGCCGTGCGGGTCGACGAAGACGGCTTCCCGGGGCGCCGCCAGGTGGCGCCCCTGCTGTTCGATGGTCGAGACCTGGACGTCGAGCCGGCGCGCCGCCTCCTCGGTGAGCGTCACGTGCGCGACGTCGCTGCCGTCGACGTGCTCCACGTGGCCGGGATCATCCTTGATCTCGTAGCTGTCCGAGATCGTCCCGGCACACGCGGTGAGCGTCGTGGCGACGGCCGCTGCGAGCGCTGCCGCAGTTGCGGTTCTCCTCATCTCGGCCCCCTAGTCCGCGACGGCGTCGATCTCGGAGGGCTCGGGCTCCATCAGCTCGTCCGCCCAGCTGTCCGGGTCCACGTCGGGAACGACCAGCGGGAAGGCGAGCGGGAGTCCGACGACGGTGACCAGCGTCGTGGTGACGAGGCCGCCGAGCAGGGCGACCGCTGCCGGCTGCAGCAGCTCCAGTCCTGGGAGCCCGCCCAGCACAGCCAGCGGCACCAGGATCACGGCCAGCCCCAGCACAGTGAGCAGGGTCGGCGCCAACCGGTCGGTTGCAGATCTCTGCAGTAGCTCGTCGGCGGAGCGCACCCGTTCGTCCAGGTGGAGATGGCGCAGGTGAGCGAGCATGCCGACCACGCCGCGCGCGGCGACGCCGAGGAGCACGACGAGCCCGGCGAGCGTCCCCAGGGTCACGGTTCCACCCGCGACGAGCGTGGCGATGAAGCCGCCGCTCAGTGCCACGGTGAGCCCGACCAGGCCCAGCAGGGCCAGCTGCCAGCTTCGGAACGCCGCCTGCATCAGCAGGATCATGGCCACCAGACCGGCCAGGGCCACGGTGATCAACCGAGCGGCGTTGCCGGCCGTCTCCTCGTAGCTGCTGAGGAGCTCAGCGTGGTGGTCGAGCGGGAACGACACCCGCTTCACGACCCAGTCCACGTCCGTCGCGACCTCGCCGATGGGGCGGCCCGAGACCTGGGCCGTCACCTCGACGTACCGGGCAACCGACTCGTGCCTGATGGTGGCCGGGTTCTCGACGTCCCGGACGTCCGCGACGTCTCCGATCCGGACCACGCCTCCGCCGGGCTTGTCGATCACCAGGTCCTCGAGGTCGGCCTTGCTCGACCGGATGTCGGGGTGACCCCAGACGACCACGTCGAAGACCTTCTGCTCCTCGAACAGGTTCCCGACGGTGATCCCGCCGATCAGGATCGATGCAGCACGCCGTACGTCGCCCGGCTTGATGCCGTGCTCACGGGCACGGTCCAGGTCGACCGCGACCTCGATCGCCGGCTCCAGCGGGATCTCCTGGACCTGCGCGGACTCAATGCCCTCGAGGTCGGCAATGGCGTCGCGAATCTCGAGCGCCTTCTCCTCGAGCACTGACTGGTTCTCGCCGTAGACGCGGACCGCGAGGTCATCGGTGCGCTGACCGAGGATCTGGTCGACTCGGTCGGACGAGTACGTGAGCACGTCCGCCTCGAGCCCGCCGAGCCCGGCGGCGGCGTCCTCGATGGAGGCGAGCGTGGCGTCGTAGTCGGCCGAGGACTCGATGTTGACCCAGAGCTGTCCTTCGTGGATGTCGACGGCCTGGTCCGACATGACGGCCCTGCCGACCTGCGCGTTGACGTGGCTGACTCCCGGGA
This sequence comes from uncultured Actinomycetota bacterium, assembly GCA_963768905.1. Taxonomy (GTDB): domain Bacteria; phylum Actinomycetota; class Actinomycetes; order Propionibacteriales; family Nocardioidaceae; genus Nocardioides_B. The sequence goes on from CAVYJQ010000005.1 coordinate 1,812,324, forward strand.
TCGCGCCGATCTCGGAGACCGCGGTGCGCGTGTACGCCGACATCGCCGGGAGCGACGTACCGGCGGGGGCGGCCACGTTGACCACCACGTCGCGCTCACGCAGGTCGGGGCTGATCGAGGTGTTCAGGAAGGGCAGCGTGCCGAGACCCACCAGCAGCAGGACCCCGAAGCCCACGAGGATGGGCTTGGCCCGACTGACGACCGGCTCCGTCGAGCGGTCCACGCGCGTCTGCAGCCGACGCGCCATGGGCGACAGCGTCTCGTCGCGTGGGCTGGTCGCGAGCAGCGTCAGCGCCATCGCAGGGGTCACGGTGAGGGCGACCAGCATCGAGACCGCGATCGCGATCAGGTAGGCGACGACGATCGGCGGCACGAAGGCCCCCGCCACGCCGGGCAGGAAGAACAACGGCAGGGTGGCGGCCACAACGATCAGGCCGGCGTAGATCGCCGTGCGCCGCGGGGCCGAGAGCGCATCGAGGATGGCGGGCCAGACCGGCCCACTGGTCCCGCTCGCCCGCAGGTGGCGGACCCGACGAGCTGCGACCTCGACGTCGTGCACGGCGTCGTCCAGCAGCACGGTCACGCCGAGGACGAGGCCCGCCAGCGCGATCAGGCTCACCGTCGTACCGAGTGCTTCCAGCACCAGCAGCGAGGCGATCGCCGCCGTGACGAGACCGGTCGCGACGGCCACGGTGCGCCGCCAGTCCCAGAAGTACAGGGCCAGCAGGAGCAGCAGCAGGAGGGCGCCGATTGCCAGGGCGAACCCGAGGTTGAACGTCGCGGACTCCGTGTAGCCCGCCGGCCGGTACGCCGCGGTGTCGAACGCCATGCCCTCGAGGCCGGGGGCAAGTGCGGTCATCGTCTTCTCGACATTCGCGGCCACGTCGGAGGTGGTGGCGCCGGGGAACTTCTCGATGACCAGGAGCAGGCACTTCTCGCCGCCCTCGCAGATGGCGTCACCGATCAGTGGCTGGTGGTTCTCGACGACCTCGGCGACGTCGCCGAGCAGCACCGGACCACCGTCGGCGGACGTGGCTGTCGAGCGCCCTTCCAGGGGTACCTGAGCAAGCTCCTCGGAGGACGTGATGGCCTGCTCGTGGAAGATGTTCAGCCGCTGGTTCGGGGTGTCGATGAAGCCGCCCGTGCCGGGCTTGGAGGCCTCGAGGTACGACAGCTGGGACACCTCGAGCGCGTTGCCGGAAGTGCGGATCACCTGCTGCAGCGTGACGCCGTCGCGCCGGAGCTGCTCGGGGTCGACCAGCACCTGGAGCTGACGCTCCCGGTTCCCCCAGATGGCGACGTTCGCGACGCCGTCGACGCCGAGCAGGCGCGGGCTGATGATCCAGCGCGCGAGCACGGACATCTCGATGTGCGAGAGGTCGTCAGCGGTGAGCTTCACGATGGCGGCACGGTTCGTCGACGAGTGCGGCTGCATCATCTGGGGTGTCTTCGCCACTGCCGGGAGGCCGGCGATCCCCACGGCCTGCGTGAGCCGCTCCTGGACGACCTGACGGGCGGTCAGCAGGTCGGTGCCCTTGTCGAAGGTCATCACCACCGACGACAGTCCGGGCAGGGAGACAGACTCCATCTCATCCAGGAACGGGATGCCTACCAGGAGGTCCTGTTCCAGGGGCACCGTGATCAGCTGCTCGACCTCCTCCGCCGAGAGGCCGAGTGCCTCGGTCTGCACCTCGACGGTCGGCGGGCTGAACTCGGGCAACGCCTCGACGGGCGTGCTGCCGAGTCGGGCGACCCCGACGGCGACCACCCCGACGGCCAGCGCGAGCACCAGCCCGCGGAACCTCAAGCTCGAGCCAACGATCCATCGCAACATCGGGGCCTCCCAAACGGTAAGACAGAAGCGGATGCGTTGCCCTTCGACTTTCGCCCCGGACCATTCAGCGGAGCATCAGCCAAAAAGCGGATCCTGAACTCAACCTGAATATCGAGATGCGCCTGGTTAGGGTGCTCTGGTGACGGACCCCTCTGCGCTGACGCTGCTGCTGCTGGCGTTGGCAGGGCTGTCGGCCGGCTTCGTCGACGCCGTGGTGGGTGGCGGTGGCCTGATCCAGCTGCCGGCGCTGGTGATCGGCCTCCCGGGAGCCAGCCCGGTGCAGGTGCTCGCCACCAACAAGCTCGGCTCCGTGTGCGGGACGACGGCCAGCTCGCTCACGTACTACCGGCGCGTGAAGCCGGACCCCAAGACCTTCGGCCCGCTGATGCTCCTGGCCTTCGCCGGGTCGCTCGGCGGGGCGGTGGTGGCCTCGCAGATCCCCAAGTCGGCGTTCAACCCGATCATCCTGGTGGTGCTCGTGGTCGTCGGCGCCTACGTGCTGTTCAAGCCGTCGATCGGGACGATCACCGAGCTGCGTTTCGCGGGCCACCGGCACGCGGTTGCAGCGATGCTCGCGGGGCTCGTCATCGGCTTCTACGACGGTGCGCTCGGCCCCGGCACCGGGTCGTTCTTCGTGTTCACGCTCGTCGGGCTGCTCGGCTACAACTTCCTCGAGGCGTCGGCGAAGGCACGGATGGCCAACTGGGCGACGAACGTCGCGGCGCTGTGCGTGTTCATCCCGCAGGGCGCGGTGATGTGGAAGGTCGGGCTGATCATGGGGGCCTGCAACCTTCTCGGCGGCTACATCGGCGCGCGGACGGCCGTCGCCCGCGGGTCGGCGTTCGTCCGGGCGTTCTTCGTCATCGTGGTCTCGGCGTTCACGCTCCGGATCGGCTACGACGTCCTCGGCGGCTGGTGGTGACCACGTGACCACGTCGTACCTCACCGTCGCCCGGAGCGGGTCGGTCGAGATCGAGGTGAAGCGGTCGCGGTTCCTGTGCCACGTGGAGCGGGTCGCCGACGAGGACGACGCACGCGCCGTCGTCGAGCGGATCCGCAAGCAGCACTGGGATGCGCGGCACCACTGCTCCGCGTTCGTGCTGGGCCCCGACGCGGGTGTGCAGCGCTCGAACGACGATGGTGAGCCCTCCGGCACGGCGGGCGCCCCGATGCTCGAGGTGCTCCGGGGTCGCGAGGTCAGCGACGTGGTGGCCGTCGTAACGCGGTGGTTCGGTGGCGTGCTGCTCGGAGCGGGTGGGTTGGTCCGCGCGTACGGCGACGCCGTCCGCGTCACGCTCGACGAGGTCGGCGTACGGCAGCGGCTTTTGATGGAGCAGTACGACGTCGTCGCGGGTCATGCCGACGCCGGCCGGCTGGAGAGCGACCTGCGGGCTCGCGGGGTGACCGTGCTCGGCGTCGACTACGCGGCGGCGGCCACGCTGCACGTCGCGGTCCCGGCTGCCGATGCCGCAGGGTTCGCGTCCCTGGTGGGCGAGCTGACCGGCGGGGCGAGCTCTCCAGAAGCCACAGGAACCGACTGGGTGGACGCGTAGCCTGTCGCCATGAGCGTGAAAGTCGACCTCGGCGAGCTCGCGAGCCACCTGCAGCACTACGGCTTCGCGTACCTGATGACCGTCAGCGATGACCTGCGGGCGCACCCCGTCGCGGTGCGTCCGACGTTCGACGGCGCGGCCCTGGAGATGGACGGGCTCGGGCGTCGTACGCGTGCCAACCTCGAGGCGCGGCCCGACGTGTCGATGGTCTACCCGCCGTTCGAGCACGGCGGCTACTCGCTGATCGTCGACGGACGCGCGACGCTCGCCGGGGACGGCGTCTCGGTGCGGCCGAGCCACGCCGTCCTGCATCGGCCGGCCGAGGAGGGCGCAGCCCACAGTGGGTGCGGCTCCGACTGCGTCCACGTCGGAGACGCATGAGCGGGATCACCTGGGTCACCGCGTTCCTCGACTCCGCGCCCGAGACCTGGCAGGCCTCCGAGCCGTTCTGGGCGTCGGTGACCGGCCAGGTCGTGTCCGCGCGACGAGGGGCGCGTGACGAGTTCGCGACGCTGCTGCCCGACGACGGCGACCCGTTCCTGAAGGTGCAGCGGATCGGGCAGTCCACCCCCGGCGGCCTCCACCTCGACCTGCACACCGACGACCTCGACGGGCTCGCGATGCGCGCCGAGATGCTCGGGGCCGGCGCGAGCTACCTGGAGGCTGGGTACGTCGTGCTCGGGTCGCCGGGCGGGATGACGTTCTGCATCGTCGGCCACGCCGGCGGGCGGCGTCCGTCACCACAGCGATGGCCCGGGGGTCGGAGCCTGGTCGACCAGGTCTGCCTCGACATTCCCCCGAGCCGGTGGGAGGGGGAGTGCGAGTTCTGGGCAGGGTTGACCGGGTGGGAGATCGGCCCTGAGAAGGACGGCTTCCGACGGCTGGCCCGGCCCGACGGAATGCCGCTCGCGCTGTTGCTGCAACGGCTGGACGACGAGCAGTCGGTGGTCAGCGGGCATCTCGACCTCGCCAGTGACGACGTGGAGGCGGAGGTCGCGCGACACGTGGCGCTCGGGGCTCGCGTCGTACGTCGTACCTCCGCGTGGACCACGCTGCTCGACCCGATCGGCCGCGCGTACTGCGTGACGGTGCGCGACCCCGACACCGGCGGCCGTCGGTGACGGCGCGCGTCGACCCGCCCCTCGAGGGCAGTGAGGCCGAGCAGGTCTACGGGTTCCTCGACTACCAGCGCGCGACGTTGCAGCGGAAGGCCGAGGGGTTGGACGCCGAGCAGCTGGCGCGGATGCTGCCTCCGTCGACGATGACGCTCGGTGGACTGCTGAAGCATCTGGCGCTCGTCGAGGACTACTGGTTCTCCTACATGTTCGCGGGCAACGAGGTGGCGCGGCCGTTCGCCGGCGTCGACTGGGACGACGACCCCGACTGGGAGTGGCACAGCGCGTCGTCCGACCGGCCGGCGATGCTGCGGTCACTGCACCAGGAGGTTGTCGCGCACTGCCGGTCGGTCGTGGAGGGCGAGCCGCTCGACGCGTTGTCGGTGCGACCTCACCGGCGTACGGGGCAGCACTTCACGCTGCGGTGGATCGTGCTCCACATGATCGAGGAGTACGCCCGGCACAACGGGCACGCCGACCTGATCCGCGAGTCCATCGACGGGGTGACCGGCGAGTAGCGGGCGCCCGACGTAGGAGGATCGCCGGCACCACACGCCCGGAACCCTCCTACGTCGACGGATGAGCGACCTAGTTGGGGGCGCACACCATCAGCAGGTTGCCGTCCGGGTCCCGGAACGTCACGAACGAGACGCTCCCGATGTCCTGCGGCTCGGATACTTCCTCCGCCGCGATCGCGTGCAGGTGGCGCGTCGTGGCGTCGAGGTCGGTGGCGGTGAAGAAGAAGCGGGCCGGGCCGGATGCCACGAAGTCCGGTTGGTTCGCGTCGAGGCAGAGGCCGGGGCCCGTGTCCGTGGGGATGTCGAAGATCGTGTCCTCGTGGCCGAGGCTGCCGTGATCCACGTCGAAGCCGAGGAGGTCGGCGTACCAGGTCACCGCACGCCGCATGTCCCGGACCGGGATGAAGACCTGCGCGATCTCTGTGTTGATGGGGCTCGTCATGGCGACCGAGGCTAGCGGCCGACGACTCGCCGGGTCGTGGAAGGGGGGTGCTTGGGAATGCTCGATTTGGGTCTTGTCGAGGGTCGCTCATGGTGGTGTCCTCGTACTACGGACCGACCCATGGAGGGGGAACCATGACCCGAGCACTTGACTGCCGGCACGAGGCGCACGACGACGTGCACCTCACCGCCGACAACGACGACGAGCTGCTCGCGAAGGTGATGCAGCACCGGGACGAGGTGCACCAGGACCTGAGCGACGACGACATCCGCGGCATCGTCTCGTCCGGGGCATACAGCGAGTAGGGCCTCGGGCGGCCACCGACCTCGACATCCGCGCAACGTCTGCGCCACGACCTCGCCACAACCGCGCAATTGCCTGGTTGTGACGCGTTCAGGCGCGCTCACGCCGTCACAACAGCGCAATTGCTCGGCTTTGGCGGGCACGCCGTAGGTTCGGGGTGTGGGTGGCTCACTGACGACGTGGAGCACGTACCGAGCCTCGATCGGTGATCGGAGCGCGCTCTTCGCCGCCATCGCCGAGCACTGGCCGGTCGAGCGCGCGCTGTACGCCGGGAGCTACGTCGACCTGTCGCCGTCCACTGCGATCCGGGACGTGACGTACGTCGACACCGACGCCAGGGCGCGCCGCTTCTTCGGTGCCGACGACGTCGTGGCCGACGAGCTCGCCGGCAGGACGACGTACGACGAGCAGCCCGTCGTCCGGTTCCTGGCGATGGACTACGGCGAGCCGCTGCCCGTGGACGACGAGTCCATGGACCTGGTGATCTCGCTCTACTCCGGGCTCGCGTGGCGACACACGTCCCGGTACCTGCGCGCGGGAGGTCTCCTGCTGGCCAACAACAGCCACGGAGACGCCTCGATGGCCGCGCTCGACCACACGCTCACGCTGGAGGCTGCCGTGATCAGCCGCGACGAGACCTACCGGCTGTCGACCACGGGGCTCGACACGTGGCTGGTACCGAAACGACCCGAGAGCCTGACCGTCGAGGCGGTCGAGCGCACCGGCCGCGGCGCCGCGTTCACCCGCTCATGCTTCGCCTACGTCTTCCGGTGCGCACCTCGAGAGCGGCTACGAAGCGTCGGCGCGTGGCTCTAGGAAGGTCACGGAGATCCCACGTGACCGTGCATGCTCGATCTCCCGGCGGGTGCTCTCCCCGACGTAGCCGCCGACGTTGACGATGAGGACCTCGTCTGCCATCGCGACCTTCTGAAGGTGGATCCGGCCGAGCCGTGCTCGTTCGTCCTCGTTGAGCTCCGTGGACGGAGCCAGGGAGGTCGGAGCCAGGACCACGTGTCCTGCGAGCGTCAACTCAGCATCGAGGCGCTCGAATTCCTCACGGAATCGCATCGAGCCGCAGAGCGTGATGACGGGGAACTCATCAGGCGCGGTGCGCGGCTCCCCAAGTGACACCGGCCGAGACTAACAACCTCAGATCAGGCGTCAGCGGGGAACGGGACGCCGGTCGCCGAGTGGCAGCGGTAGCCGTTCGGGTTCTTGGCCAGGTACTGCTGGTGCAGGTCCTCGGCGTAGTAGTACGTCGGCGCGGGGGCGATCTCGGTGGTGATCGGTCCGTAGCCGCGCTTGGCGAGCTCCGGCTCGTACGCAGCACGCAGCTGCGCGGCGACCTCGGCCTGCTCGGGGGTGGTCGTGTAGATCGCCGACCGGTACTGGGTGCCGATGTCGTTGCCCTGGCGCATGCCCTGCGTCGGGTCGTGGAACTCGAAGAACGCCTTCACGAGGTCGGCGTACGACACCTTGGCGGGGTCGTAGACGACCCGAACGGCCTCGGTGTGGCCGGTCTGGCCGGAGCAGACCTGCTCGTACGACGGGTGCGGCGTCGTACCGCCGGCGTACCCGACCGATGTCGACCAGACGCCCGGCATCCGCCAGAAGATCTCCTCGGCGCCCCAGAAGCACCCGAGCCCGAACACGGCGACCTCGTGACCGTCGGGGATCTCGGAAGCAGGCGTGACCAGCGGGGCGTCGAGCACGAGGTGGCGTTCGGCCAGGGAGAACCACTGTTCGGTGTGGCCTGCAAGGGCCTGCTCGGGGGTGGGCAGCTCGGTCTTGTGGCGGTTGAACAGCACGGACGCTCCTCGGCTCGGGTCAGAGGTGGTTCGTAGTGCACAACGATACGGATGGCCCGATCCTTCCCCGGGGTCGTGCGGTCCAGCCCGCCCGATGGGGAGGCGAGGGCCGCACGACCGGGCCGTTAGGCTCGCGCTCATGAGCGAGCAGAGCCAGAAGACCGGATTCGAGACGCGCGCGATCCACGCCGGCTACGAGCCGGACCCGATGACCGGAGCGGTGATCCCGCCCATCTACGCCACCAGCACGTACAAGCAGGACGGCGTCGGCGGGATGCGCGGCGGCTACGAGTACTCCCGTAGCGCCAACCCGACCCGCACCGCGCTCGAGGGCAACATCGCCGCGCTCGAGGAGGGGGAGCGCGGCTTCGCGTTCGCCAGCGGCCTCGCCGCCGAGCACACCCTGCTCAAGGCGCTCTGCCGGCCCGGCGACCATGCGGTCGTCCCCGATGACGCGTACGGCGGCACGTACCGCCTCTTCGCCAAGGTCGAGGAGCCGTGGGGGCTCACCCACACGTCGGCCCCGGTGTCGGACGTCGACGCGATCCGGGCCGCGATCCGACCCGGCGAGACCAAGGTCGTCTGGATGGAGACGCCGACCAACCCGCTGCTGAACATCGGCGACATCGAGGCAGTCGCCGCGGTCACCCACGACGCGGGCGCGCTGCTCGTCGTCGACAACACGTTCGCGTCGCCGTACCTCCAGCAGCCGCTCACCCTCGGCGCCGACGTGGTGGTGCACTCGACCACGAAGTACTGCGGCGGCCACTCCGACGTCGTCGGCGGCGCGCTCGTCGTACGCGACCTCGACCTCGCCGAGAAGGTGGCGTTCCACCAGAACTCCATCGGCGCCGTCGCCGGACCGTTCGACGCGTGGCTGACGCTGCGCGGGCTCAAGACGCTGGGTGTTCGGATGGACCGGCACTGCGACAACGCCGAGAAGGTCGTGGAGTTCCTCGACGGCCACGACGCCGTCGAGCAGGTCATCTACCCCGGCCTCGCAGAGCACCCCGGACACGCGCTGGCCAGCCGGCAGATGAAGCGGTACGGCGGCATCGTGTCGTTCCGGGTCAAGGGCGGCGAGGCGAAGGCGCTCGAGGTCTGCGACCGCACCACGGTGTTCACGCTCGGGGAGTCGCTCGGCGGTGTCGAGTCGCTGATCGAGCACCCGGGCCGGATGACGCACGCCTCCGTGGCGGGCACCGACCTCGAAGTGCCGTCCGACCTGATCCGGCTGTCGGTCGGCATCGAGACGGTCGACGACCTCCTCGCGGACCTCGACCGGGCACTTGGCTGAGGAGCGGCCCGGCGGGAGTGGTCTCGACAAGCTCGACCAGCGGGTACCGGTGGTTGAGGAGGGCGGAGCGCTAGCGGAGCCCGTCTCGAAACCAACCGGCGGGAGTGGTCTCGACGAGCTCGACCAGCTTGTTGCGTGTGTGGACTTCGGGTCGACGTTCACGAAGGCGGCGTTGGTCGACGTCCGTGACGGGCGACTGCTCGCCACCGCGAGCCACCGGACGACGATCGACACCGACGTCCTCGACGGCTGGGACGCCTGCCTGGAGCAGCTGACCGCCCAAGTCCCCGAGGCGGCAGCCGCAGAGGTGCTCGCGTGCTCGTCGGCGGGTGGCGGGCTCCGGATCGCGGTCGTCGGCAACGAGGAGCTCGTCACCGCCGAGGCCGGACGCCGGGTCGCGCTCTCCAGTGGTGGCCGGGTCGTCCACGTCGCCTCCGGTGGGCTCACCGCGGCAGGCGTCGAAGCCCTGCGCGCCGACCGCCCCGACGTGGTCCTGCTGGTCGGCGGCACCGACGGAGGCAACAGCGAGGTGCTGCTCGGCTGCGCCGAGGCATTGGCCGCCGCACGCTGGGCCGGCCCCGTCGTGGTGGCCGGCAACGTCGATGCCCGCCCCGACGTGGTCGCGCTGCTCGACGAAGCGGGTACGCCGTACGTCGCCGCCGACAACGTGGTGCCCCGGATCGGCGTCCTGGCGCCCGACTCGGCGCGGGCGGCGATCCGCGAGATGTTCCTCAGCCACGTGATCGGCGGCAAGCACCTCTCCTCGCGCGCTGACCCGACCACTGGGACGGGGCACCTGTTCACCGCGATGGTGCGCGGCGCGACCCCCGACGTCGTACTCACCGCCGTGGAGCTGCTCGCCCACGGCCTCGACGAGGAGCGTCCGGGCGCGGGCGACGTCGTCGTCGTGGACGTCGGCGGTGCCACCACCGACGTCCACTCGGTCGTCGAGCTCGACCCCGAGGACGCCGGCCTGTCCCGCGAGGTCGTCGCGACCGTGCCGCTGACCCGCACCGTCGAGGGCGACCTCGGGATGCGCTGGAGCGCGGTGAGCACAGTGGCCGAAGGTGTCGCGGCCGGGCTCGTCACCGAAGACGGCCTGGTCGACGCGGCCGCCGCGCGGCAGGCCGACCCGGCGTACGTCCCCGAGAGCGACGCGGAGCGCGACGCCGACCTGGCGATCGCGTCGGTCGCCGTCACCGTGGCGCTGCGGAGGCACGCCGGCAGGTCGCAGGTGGTGTTCGGCGCCGACGGCCGAGTCGTAGAGCGGAGCGGCAAGGACCTGCGCGAGGTCGACCTGCTGGTGGGGTCCGGGGGAGTGCTGCGGCACAGCGGCGACCGGGCGGACGACGTGCTGCTCCGGCACCTGGACGCGGTCGGCGGCTGGCAGCTCCCGGAGCGTCCCCACGCGGTCGTCGACCGTGACTACGTGCTGGCTCCTGCCGGCCTCCTCGCCGCCGACCACCCCGAGGCGGCGTACGCCCTGCTCCGCACCCTGGCCTGACGCGCGGGGGCCGGAACCGGCTCGTCGGCCCGGCCCCGTTGGGCCGTACGCCTAGATTGTGTCCATGGGAGTGGGCAATCGGATGTCGAGCCGGCTGGGCAGGCTGCGCGACACGCAACGCCAGAAGTCTGAGGAGCGGTTCGCCGAGCGGTTCGCGCACCAGTGGAGCCAGATCCGGCCCGAACGCGCTCAGGTGCCGGTGACCCCGCCCAAGATCCATGGCGGCCCGTCCAACTTCAGCCGGGCCCAGGTGCCGTGGGCGTTCGACCTCGCGGCGGCCTGGTCGTGGCGCCTGCTGGTGATCGCGGCGGCCGGGTACGGCCTGCTGTGGGTGCTGGCCCGGTTCTCGGTGATCTTCCTGCCGCTCGCCATCGCGCTGCTGATCGCCGCCCTGGCCACCCCTGTCGTGGAGTCGGCGGCGCGGGTGGGCATCCACCGCAAGCTGGCGTCGATCATCGTCGTGGTCGGTGGCCTGGCTACCGTCGTACTGCTGCTGACGTTCGTGGGTACGCAGGTGTCGCGCGGGTTCAGCGACCTGTCCGACCAGGTCGTCAGCGGACTGGAGCAGATCAGACAGTGGCTGCGCGACGGGCCGCTGCAGGCCAGCGACTCGCAGATCAACGGCTTCATCAAGGACGTGCAGACCGCGGTCAGCAACTCGACCGAGGAGATCGTCGCCCGGGTCACCGATGTCGGAACCGCCATCGGGCACATCGTCGCCGGCTTCTTCATCGTGCTCTTCGCCAGCTACTTCTTCCTCGCGGACGGTGAGCGGATCTGGGCCTGGGTGGTGCGGCTGTTCCCGCGCGCCGCCCGGGTGCGCACCGACGAGTCCGGCAAGGTCGCGTGGCACTCGTTGACCCAGTTCGTACGGGTCACCGTGCTCATCGCCCTCGTCGATGCCATCGGCATCATGACGGTCGCGTTCATCCTCAAGGTCCCGTTCGCGGTGGCGATCGGCGTCCTGGTCTTCCTCGGCTCGTTCATCCCGATGATCGGTGCGACGCTGTCCGGGTCCGTCGCCGTCCTCGTGGCGCTGGTCGACCAGGGGCCGTTCGTGGCGCTGCTGATGCTCGGCGGGGTGATCCTGGTGCAGCAGATCGAGGCCCACGTGCTGCAACCGTTCCTGGCGGGCCGCTTCGTGTCGATCCACCCGCTCGGGATCATCGTGGCGATCGGGATGGGCGTCCTGGTGGCCGGCATCGCCGGTGCGCTGCTCGCCGTACCGCTGGTGGCGGCGCTGAACGCCGTGGCGCAGCATCTCGCCGCGCACACGGAGGTCGGCGAGGACATCGACTCGGCTCAGCTGTCCGATCCCCAGGGCGAACCCGAGAGCGTCTGATCGCCGGGCCGCCGGGCCCTCGCGTCAGGCGTGGACGTCGGTGTCGACGGGCGCGAATGACGTGGACAGTCGCTCCAACAGCCGGTGGAGTGCTGCTCGGTCGACGGTGTCCCAGTCAGCGAGCCGCTCAGCGATCAGGTCGCGGCGGCGGGTGGCGCCGTCCTCGAGGCAGCGCAGGCCGTCCGGAGTGATGGCGACGAGGTTCGCCCGGCCGTCGCCCGGGTCCGTCGTACGCTCGAGCAGCCCACGCTCCTCGAGGGTGCGGACCTGTCGGCTGACCGTGGACGCATCCAGGTGGAGCGCGGTCGCCAGAGCGGAGAGACGGAGCGGCCCGTGCTGCTCGACGGCCCGGAGCATGGCGAGCGAGGAGAACTCGATCTCGTCGCCGGGGTGACGCTGCCGAAGCTGTCGGCCGACCAGAACCGTGGCCGCGAAGACCATCTCCTCGAGCGTCGCCTGCTCGGACGTCTGTTGCATGCGTTAACCATCGATCACCAGGGCATCTCCTTCCAAAACCGACCACCGTGAGGCTGCTCACCAGGGCCCCGCGGCGGCGGCACTAGGGTGTGCGGCATGACCGACTCCGAGGCGACCGCGCTGCCGACCCTGGACGAGATCGAGGCCGCCCGCGAGGCGCTCCGAGACGTCTCGATCTGCACGCCGATGGAGGAGTCGCGCTGGCTCTCCGGGCTCGCCGGGGGGCCGGTGCTGCTCAAGGCCGAGAACCTGCAGCGCACCGGGTCGTTCAAGATCCGTGGCGCGTACCTGCGGATGTCGCGGCTGTCGGACGAGGAGCGTGCGAACGGCGTGGTCGCGGCCAGCGCCGGGAACCACGCGCAAGGCGTCGCCCTCGCCGCCCAGCTGCTCGGGATCAAGGCCACGGTCTTCATGCCCGAAGGCGCCCCGATCCCGAAGGAGAAGGCCACCCGCGGGTACGGCGCCGACGTCCGGTTCCACGGGCACAGCGTCGACGACGCCCTGGTGGCGGCCAACGCGTTCGCCGCGGAGACCGGCGCCGTGCTCATCCACCCGTTCGACCATCACGACATCGTCACCGGGCAGGGCACCTGCGGTCTCGAGATCCTCGACCAGTGCCCCGACGTGAAGACCGTGCTGGTCTCCACGGGTGGCGGTGGCTTCATCGCGGGGATCGCCACCGCGATCAAGGCGAAACGCCCCGACGTCCGCGTCGTCGGCGTGCAGGCCGAGGGTGCGGCGGCGTACGTCGGCTCTCTCGCCGAGGGGCACCCCGTGGCGCTGGAGACGATGGCCACGATGGCGGACGGCATCGCCGTCGGCTGCCCGGGGCAGGTGCCGTTTAGGGCGATCCAGCAGCATGTCGACGAGATCGTCACCGTCAGCGAGGAGTCGCTGTCGCGGGCGCTGCTGATGCTGCTCGAGCGCGCCAAGCTCCTCGTGGAGCCGGCGGGTGCCGCGGCGGTGGCTGCGATGCTCGACGCCCCGGACCGCTTCGAGACGCCCGCTGTCGCCGTACTGTCGGGTGGCAACGTCGACCCGTTGCTGCTGATGCGGGTGATCCGCCACGGCATGGCCGCCGCCGGCCGGTACCTGTCGTTCCGGGTGCGGATCCCCGACCTGCCCGGTGGCCTGGCGCGGCTGCTCGGCGAGCTGGCCGACGTGGAGGCCAACGTCCTGGACGTCGTACACGAGCGCACCTCGACCCACCTCCACCTGGACGAGGTGGAGGTCGCGCTCCAGGTGGAGACGCGCGGCACCGAGCACGCCGAACGCGTCCTGGCACGACTGCGCGAATGCGGGTACCACGTCTCCGAGTAGCAGGTCAGCGCGCGACCCAGCGGCCACCCACCGACAATTGCGCCGTTGTGACGTGCTCCGGGGCGGAATGACTGTCACAACAGCGCAATTGTCTGGTTGTGGGTGGGTCAGCGGTGGGTCAGCGGGCCAGGTAGCCGCCGTCCACGTAGACCTCTTCGCCGGTCATGAACGACGCGTCGTCGCTGGCCAGGAAGGCGACGACCGAGGCGATCTCCTCGGGCTTGCCCAGCCGGCCCATCGGCGTGAGGCCGATCATGGCGTCCTCGAACTCGGTGCCCTTGGCGAGCTCGAGCATCGGGGTGTCGATGAAGCCCGGGTGCACCGAGTTGACGCGGATCTTGTCGTCCGCCCAGTGCAGCGCGGCGTTCTTCGTCATCAGCCGCACCGCGCCCTTGGCGGCGTGGTACGCCGGCGACGTACCGAACCCTCCACTCACGCCGAAGATCGAGCTGTTGTTGATCACGCTGGCGTGCGGCGACGACTTCAGCGACTCGGCCGCGGCCTTCATGCCCAGGAAGACGGCCGTCTCGTTGACGGCGAGCGTGTGCTCGAAACTGTCGAGCGTGGTGTCCTCGATCGTGCCGAGGTCGCCGATCCCTGCGTTGTTGAACAGGACGTCGAGCCCGCCGAACTCCTCCATCGCGGTCTCCACGACGTGGGTCCACTCGTCTTCGGACGACACGTCGTGGTGTACGTACGACGCCTCGTGGCCGAGCTCCCGGATGTGTTTCGCGACCAGTTCGCCGACTTCGTCCTGGATGTCGGTGATCAGCACCTTCGCGCCCTCGTCGGCGAGCCGGTACGCCGTGGCCTTGCCGATCCCGCTGGCCCCGCCGGTGACAACGGCGACCCTGCCTTCGAGCCTTCTCATGGTTCCTCCTGCTGCCTCGTCGGGAGCCCGGACGGCTCCTCGACTCCAGCCTCAGCGGTGCGGGGGCGCCGGTTCAGAGGAGGACGGCCCCGGGCCCGGGGGCATAGGTCCCGCCCGGATGACAGCCGCGGGAGATGCGAAACGGCCCGCCCCTCCGAAGAGGGGCGGGCCGTTCGACGTTCGTACGTGGGTCAGCCGGTGAAGGGCACCGCGGCGACGATCTCGACCTCGAGCTTCTTGCCGTTCGGGGCGTCGAACTCGACCTTGTCGCCGACGCGCATGCCGTTGATGGCCTGGCCGAGGGGCGACTGCGGGGAGTAGACCTGCAGGTCCTCGGGCGTCTCGATCTCGCGTGCGCCGAGCAGGAAGACCTCCTCGTCGGTGTCGCCGACGAAGCGGGTGGTCACCTTCATGCCGGGCTCGACGATGCCGTCGTCAGCCGGGGTCTCGCCGACCTCGGCGCGACGGAGCATGTCCTCGAGCTGGCGGATCCGGGCCTCGGCCTTGCCCTGCTCCTCACGGGCGGCGTGATAGCCGCCGTTCTCCTTGAGGTCACCCTCGTCGCGGGCGGCGCTGATCCGCTCGATGATTTCGTTGCGCACGGGGCCGCGCAGGTGCTCGAGCTCATTCTGAAGCTTGTCGAAAGCATCCTGAGTCAGCCAGATCACGTGCTGGTCGCTGGACTGCGTCACGGTAGTAGAGCTCCTGTGCTTGTTGGGTCCGATGGAAGCTGCCGAGGCATGCGGCACCACCGGTGCTGTCAAGGCAAGTGGACTAGTCTAACCAACGACTGCGGTGAGACCCAATCAACGGACGATCAGCGGCGCTGTTTCTGCCCAGCGGTCAGGCAGCCGACCATCTCCACCGACGTCGCCTCCCGCTCGGTGCGCACGGTCCGCTCCAGCGTCTCGCTCTCGGGCCCGCCCGGGCCCACCGCGACGTCCAGCTCCCCGACGGTGGTGTGGTCGGCGGAGAAGGCGCGGAGCAGGCAGCTGGCCTCGATGTCGGCTGAGCGGCGTACGACAGTGAACCGGGCAACCGCGGCATGTTGCCCATCGGCGCGGAACGACACCAGCGACGACTGCGCCTCGGGGCGACCGTGCTCGAGCATCACCCACGTCAGCCACGAAAGGCCGGCCGCGACCAGGATGACGACGAGCGCCACCACCGCCTTGGTGCGGCTGGCGCTGGGGGAGCCGTAACGCTGGCTGAGGTCACTCACCCGACCCATCCTAGGATTGCCTTCATGCTCCGGTTGATGCACGTCCACGCGCACCCCGACGACGAGTCGAGCAAGGGCGCCGCCAGCACCGCGAAGTACGTCGCCGAAGGAGTCGACGTCCACGTCGTCACCTGCACCGGTGGCGAGCGCGGCTCGGTGCTGAACCCGAAGATGGACCGCCCCGACGTCCTGGAGAACATCAGCGCGATCCGGCGCGAGGAGATGCACCGGGCCCGGGAGATCCTCGGCGTGCGGCAGGACTGGCTGGGCTTCGTCGACTCGGGCTGGCCCGAGGGCGACCCGAAGCCACCGCTCCCGGACGGCTGCTTCGCGGCGCTGCCGGTCGAGGAGGCGGCCGAGCCGCTGGTGCGGCTGATCCGCGAGTTCCGGCCGCACGTGATGACGACGTACGACGAGAACGGCGGCTACCCGCACCCCGACCACATCATGTGCCACCAGGTGAGCGTGGCCGCGTTCGAGGCGGCCGGCGACCCGTCGATGTACCCCGACGCCGGTGAGCCCTGGCAGCCGCTGAAGCTGTACTACCACCACTCGTTCCACCGGGAGCGCACGCAGGCGCTGCACGAGGCGATGGTGGCCCGCGGCATGGAGTCGCCGTACGCCGAGCGGCTCGAGGAGTGGAAGCCCGACCCGGTGCACGCCGCCAGGATCACGACGCGGGTGCCGTGTGCCGAGTACTTCCCGCTGCGCGACCAGGCGCTGCTCGCGCACGCCACCCAGATCGACCCCGACGGACCGTGGTTCGCCTGCCCGCTCGACGTGCACCAGGAGGCGTGGCCCACCGAGGACTACGAGCTGGCCCGCAGCCTGGTCGACGTGGAGACGCCCGAAGACGATCTCTTTGCAGGTGTCCGCGAGTCACTTGAGAGGATGGGCGCATGAGTGCTGTGTGGACCCTGCTGCCCCTGTTGACGTCGATGGTCGAGGAGGGCCCCGCCCCGGAGGACGTGAAGGCCGGCTGGCTCGGGTTCGGCGTGTTCCTGCTGCTGGCGGTGGCCGTCGGCTTCCTGGGCTTCAGCCTCCGCAAGCACCTGCGCAAGGTCGACTTCGAGGAGCCCCGTGACGGCGGGGCAGCCCCCACGACGGAGGACGGCGAAGCCAGGAACGGCACCGTCTGATTCAGGCAGTACGCCGGAGGTGGACCAGGGCGTCGTACGCCGTCCGGTCCGGCTCGCCGCGGTGCTCGTCGTCGGGCGGCACCGTGCGCGCGACCCGCTCCGCGCGGATCACCTCGAACCGCTCGCCGTCGAGGTCGCCGAGGACCTCCTCGGCCGTGTAGAGCACGGACGGGTCCTGGGGGCCGCCGGTGCCCTCGGTGAGGTTGGTGGAGTCGTGCGCCACCACGAAGAGGTGGCCGTCGACGGCGAGCCCGCCGAACCCGACGCGCACCGCCGTACGTCGCTCCGCCTCGGGTAGCTGGAGGTAGGCCAGCACCGCGAGGTCGAATGCGTCCGGGCCAGGCTCGTAGGTGAGCGCGTCGGCGTGCACCCAGTCGACGCGCAGGTCGCCGCCACGTTCGTGGTGGGCCTGCAGGGCGCGGCCCTTGTCCAGGCCCGCCGACGAGAAGTCGACCGCGGTGACCCGCCAGCCCTGCTCGGCGAGCCAGAGGGCGTTGCGCCCCTCGCCGGCGGCGAGGTCGAGCGCCCGCCCCGGCGGGAGCGAGGCGAGCTCGGACTCCACGAACCGGTTGGGGGTGCTCGACCAGATCAGCTCGGCGGCGGCGTACCGCTCGTCCCACGCGCTCGCGTCCATGACGCCAGCGTAGCCAGGCGGGGGCGCGCTGACGGGTCATGCCAGTGACACACCGGGTCACGCCGGGTCACGCCAGGGAGAGGAAGAGCTTCTCCATCTTGGCGGTGTCGAGCTCGGCGTCGTCGCCCGAGAGCAGGCACTGCTTGAGGCCTGTCGCGACGATCGAGAAGCCGGCCCGGTCGAGGGCGCGGCTGACGGCGGCGAGCTGCGTGACGACGTCCTCGCACTCGCGACCCTCTTCGAGCATCCGGATCACACCGTCGAGCTGGCCACGCGCCCGCTTCAGGCGGTTGGTGGCCGAGCCCATCTCCTCGGGGGGTAGCTGCATCAGTTCTCGCCGTTCTGCTGTGCCGCGACCTGCGCGTGCACCTCGTTCATGTCGAGCTCGCGGACGGCGCCGATGACCTGGTCGAGTGCCTGCGGAGGCAGGGCGCCGGGCTGTGCGAACACCAGCACACCCTCGCGGAACGCCATCAGCGTCGGGATCGAGGTGATGTTGGCGGCACGGGCGAGCGCCTGCTCGGCCTCGGTGTCGACCTTGCCGAACACGACGTCCGGGTTGGCCTCGGCGGCCTTCTCGTAGGTGGGCGCGAACTGGCGGCACGGGCCACACCAGGCCGCCCAGAAGTCGACCAGCACGATGTCGTTGTCGGCCACGGTCTGCTCGAAGTCGGTTGCGGTGAGCTCAATGGTTGTCATGTGTGGTGCGTCCTTCCGAAGCGTGTGTTGATTTCATACCTGCGGGGGTATAACCCTGAGGACTACTTCAACATTCCCCGATGCCCCGGAATGGAACCGGGGACCTCGACGTTGGAACCAACATACCCCCAGGGGTATGGTTCACGAAAGACGAGTGAGAGGAACAGAATGCGCGAGATCGACATCCAGGAGTTCGCCGGAGCCCACGAGGCAGGTGCCACCGTCATCGACGTACGGGAGCCTGCCGAGTACGTCGACGGGCATGTGCCCGGAGCGCAGCTGGTGCCGATGGGGCAGTTGCCCTCTCGGATGAGCGAGCTGCCCAAGGGCGCTCCGGTCTACCTCGTCTGCGCCTCCGGCAACCGCAGCAAGTCCATGGCCGACCTGCTGGCCCACAACGGCTTCGACGCCGTGACCGTGGCCGGTGGCACCAAGGGCTGGATCGAGTCCGGCCGCCCGGTCAACACGGGGGTGGAGGCATGAGCAACATCCGCGTACGAGCGATCGAGACCCCGACCCTGGGCGACCGCAGCTACCTCGTGCACGACGGCGAGGTCGGCTTCGTGGTCGACCCCCAGCGCGACATCGACCGGGTCCTCGACCTGATGGAGTCCGAAGGGGTCCGGATCACCGACATCTTCGAGACCCACATCCACAACGACTACCTCACCGGTGGGCTGGCCCTCGCCGCCCGCACCGGTGCGGCGTACCACGTCAACGCCGACGACGACGTGTCCTACGAGCGCAGCCCGATCCGCGCCGACGACACCGTGCAGGTCGGCGAGCACCTGACCGTCCGGGCGATCTCCACCCCGGGGCACACGTTCACGCACCTGTCGTACGCCGTGGAGGACGACGGCCAGCCGGTCGGCGTCTTCACCGGTGGGTCGCTGCTCTTCGGCGCCACCGGGCGACCCGACCTGCTCGGGCCCGAGCACACCGACGAGCTCGCGCGGCTGCAGCACGGCTCGGCCCACCGACTCGTTGACGCACTCCCCGACGACGCGGATGTCTTCCCCACCCACGGGTTCGGCAGCTTCTGCTCGACGGGCGGCTCTGAGTCGACCGAGTCGACGATCGGGGAGGAGAAGCGCAGCAACCCCGCGCTCACCCAGAGCGAGCAGGAGTACGTCGACGAGCTGCTCGAGGGCCTCGACGACTACCCGACGTACTACGTGCACATGGCCCCCGGGAACGAAGCGGGACCGAGTGAGCCCGACCTGTCGCTGCCGACGCTGGCCAAGGCCGACGAGCTCCGCGACCGGATCGAGGCCGGAGAGTGGGTCGTCGACCTGCGCAACCGCACGGCCTTCGCGGCCGGACACGCCCCCGGCTCGGTCAACTTCGGCCTCGACGGCAGCTTCGCCACGTACCTCGGCTGGCTGATCGAGTGGGGCACCCCGGTGACGCTGCTCGGCGAGACCGAGGAGGAGGTGGCCGAGGCACAGCGCGAGCTGGTGCGGATCGGCATCGACCGACCCGCCGCGGCAGCCACCGGCAAGCCCGAGGAGTGGACGGCCGGCGAGCTCGGTTCGTTCCCCCGAGCGACGTTCGCCGACCTCGCTGACGTGCGCCACCACCGCCCGATCGTCGTGCTCGACGTACGTCGCGAGGCGGAGGCCAAGGCAGCCCGCATCGAAGGCGCGGTGAACATCCCGATCCACGAGATCCCGCGGCGGGTGCAGGAAGTCCCGGCCGGCGAGGTCTGGGTGCACTGCGCAGGTGGGTACCGCGCCTCGATCGCCGCGTCGTTCCTGGCTGCGGCCGGGCTGAACCTCGTCGCGATCGACGACACCTTCGACAACGCCGAGCCGGCGGGGCTGCACCTCATCGGCCCCGAGGCGTGACCGCCTGATGCCACTGCTGCTCGCTGTACTTGCGGGACTGCTCATCGGGCTCAGCCTCGGTGCCCTGGGTGGGGGAGGCTCCATCCTCGCCGTGCCCGTGCTCGTGTACCTGCTCGACCAGTCACCCGTCGCCGCCACGACCGCGTCGTTGCTGATCGTGGGCATCTCGGCGGCGACGGGTGCGTACGCCGCGCACCGCCAGGGTCGTGTGTACGTCGGCCGCGGACTGGCTTTCGGGCTGGTCGGCACGGTCGGCGCCGCGATCGGTGCGGTGTGGTCGGTGCGGGTCGACCCGAACCTGCTGCTGGTGTCGTTCGCGGCACTGATGCTGGTCGTCGCCGTCGTGATGCTGGTCCGCAAGGGCCAGCCCACGGGCGACGGTCGCGCCGACGAGCCGATCATCTCGATCAACCCGACGTTCATGTGCGACTGCCCGCGCGCCTTCAAGGTGCTGCTCGCCGGAGTGGCGGTGGGCGCGCTCACGGGGTTCCTGGGCGTCGGCGGGGGCTTCCTCGTCGT
The DNA here is from genome assembly GCA_963768905.1 of uncultured Actinomycetota bacterium. GTDB lineage: Bacteria > Actinomycetota > Actinomycetes > Propionibacteriales > Nocardioidaceae > Nocardioides_B. Next base: position 1,832,768 of record CAVYJQ010000005.1, read on the forward strand.
ACCGGCCCTGGTGTTCGCGCTGTCGCTGAACCTGCCGACGGCGATCGGTACGTCGTTGCTGGTGATCGCGGTCAACAGTGCTGCGGCGTTCGCCGTCCGGATCACCGAGGGGGTCCAGGTCGACTGGCTCCCCGTCGCGGTGCTCACCGTGATGGCAGTCGCCGGCAGCCTGTTCGGCGCGCGGATCGCCTCGCGGTTGCCGGCGCGCACGCTCAGCATCGGCTTCGCCGTACTGCTCCTCGGCGTCGCTGCGTACACCGCCTGGCAGAGCGTGCCCGACCTGCTGGCCTGAGCTCCTCCACAGTCCCCCGCGGGTGACCCGAGCGTTGCCCGCGGGGGCAGCTGAGCGGCGCGCCGGGTTCAGCGACCGTTCAGGGAGCCATCCCTAACCTGACGGGCATGGCTGCGATGGGCGGGCTCGAGGGATCGGTGAGAGAGGCCGGACACGCGCCCGCCGCCGGGATCGAGACGCAGGGCCTCACCAAGTCGTACGGCAGCCGCACGGCGCTCGACGGGGTGACTCTCACGGTCGCTCCCGGCTCCGTGCTGGGTCTGCTCGGTCCGAACGGCGCGGGCAAGACGACGCTGATCCGGATGCTCTCGACGGTCCTCCGCCCGGACCGGGGGACGTTCACGGTCGCCGGGGTCCCCGACAGCCCGGCCGACGGAGATCCGCCGGCGGATCGGCGTGCTCCCCGAGAGCGCCGGCTACCCCCCGCAGCAGACCTGCCGAGGAGTGGCTGACGTACTGCACGCGCGTCTGTTCGGCGCGAGCCGCCGCACGCCCGGGCGACGACGCCCGTCGCCTGCTGGACGAGGTCGGGCTCGGTGAGCGGGCCGGCTCCATGATCTCCGGGCTGAGCCGGGGCATGCGGCAGCGGCTCGGCATCGCCCGGGCCCTGGTCAACGACCCCGAGGTGGTCTTCCTCGACGAGCCGACCCTCGGCCTCGACCCGCTCGGGCAGCGACAGGTGCTGGACCTGGTCGCCCGGGTGGCCCGCGAGCACGGCGTCACACGTCGTGCTGAGCACGCACGTGCTCGCCGAGGTGGAGCAGATCTGCGACCGGGTGGTCATCCTCAACCGCGGCCGGGTCGTCGCCGACGGCACGGTGGCCGAGGTCGTACGGCGCGCCGCCGCACCCCGCCGGGGCGTCGTGCAGGTCCCGGCCGAGCAGCGGGCCCGGGCGGTCGAGGCGCTGGTCGCCAGGCGGATCGCCGCCGTCGGCCGGCGCACGATCGGTCAGGACGAGGTCGAGCTGCGCTTCCCGGCCGAGCAGCCACCGGAGGAGTCGTCCGCTGCGGCCCTGCGCTGCCTGCTCGACGCCGGCGTGCCGGTGCTCGGCTCTCACGCTCGAGGGCGGCCGGCTCAGCGACGCCTTCCTCGCCGTCACCGGAGGAGGCGTCCGATGACTGACCAGGTCGACGCGAGCCGCGACAGACCCGCACCGGCCGCGACCCCGGCCTGGCGGTGGTCGCGGAGCAGGAGCTGCGGGACCTCTGGCTGTCCGGGCCGCGGCCTCACCATGATGCTCGCGCACACGGTGCTGCTGAGCATCATCGACGTACCTCGATCGCCACCAACCAGGAGCTGAACTTCCTGGAGCAGCGCGAGGCGGTCAGCCTGACGCTCAAGGTGGCCGTCGCGGTCGGCAGCCTGCTCGTCGTGCTCGCCGCAGCCGACGCGGTCAGCGGCGAGCGCGAGCGCGGCACGCTGGAGAGCCTGCTGCTCACGCCGACGCCCGCGGCAGTCGCTCGTCGCTGGGCAAGGGCATCGCGGCGGTGTCGCTCTGGCTGGGCGCCTTCGCGCTCGCGCTGCCGTACCTGTGGTGGATCGGCCGCGACGTCGGCACCTTCGGCACCGCGGTCGACCGGCGGCGCTGGTCGTCGGCACCCTGCTCGCCCTGCTTCTGACCGGGATCGGGCTGCTGGTCAGCGACGTTCTCCCAGTCCAACGGCCGAGCCTCGCGCTCAGCTTCTTCGTGCTGCTGACGCTGGACGCCCCGACCAGCTGCCCGCCGAGGCCGCCCGTGGGATGGGTCGGGGAGCTGCTGCTCCGGCTCGGACCCGTTCACCGCGGCGCTGCTCTACCTCGAGCGGCTCGATCGTCAACGCGCACTCGCTCGACCCAGGACCTGTCGCTGCTGCTCGTCCCGGTCTGGTCGCGGTGGCGGCTCCCGGCGCTCGTCGCTGCTCGTTCGCCCGCCGGCTCACGCTGCTGCCGCGCAGGGGCGATGAGATGAGGCGCCCCGTGGCGGTGGCCGTGGCGAAGACCGCTCGCGGTCGGCCCTCGTCGCCCTGATGCAGCCTGGGGCGGCCACGACGTCAGCGCCACGGCGCGGCTCCGGTCCAGGCGTCTCCCGCGGGTGGGGTCTCGGTGGCCCTGGACCCGACCGAGGTCGAGCGGGCCCCGGGGAGCAAGACCGAGTTCGCCTCGACGGTCACGCAACACCGGCGACCGCCGCTCTCCGGACCTGGTCGCCCACCTCAACATCCTCACCAGCGACCCGGACGTGTACGTCGACCCCGAGGACTGGTCCGCTCGACGCACCCAGTACGTCGACGAGCTGGCGCCCGGCGAGACGCGCCGAGCTCACCTGGGACGTCCAGGCCGTGACCAGCGGCCCGCTGATCCTCTACGTCGCCGGTCACGAGCCCGGGTGGCGACCAGGTCGCCGTGAGCGGGCCGCTCTACATGACCGTCGGTGGGCAGCGCGTCGTCGAACTCGGCCGGCGTGCTCCCCCTCGTGCGTCGTGGATGCCCGCTGCCGTCCTCGCTGCTGCTGGGCGGGACCGCCGTGCGTCGCCGCCGCCATGCCGGATAGGCACGTCAAACACGGAGCGGGTGGACACATGGTTCGATCGCGAAGTGGCCGCGGCGGCCGTATGCTGGCGCTCCTGGGACCAGCTGCGTGCGGCGACCGCAGCGACCCAGCGGACGGGAGCGTCAGAGCCCGGACGCCCAGCGCCTGCCGCCGAGCGAGCGAGGCGCTGCACGCTGACGGCCGAGGACTACGACCCTGGCCTCTTCGAGGACTCCGCGCCCGTGGACCACCGGCTGGTACCCGCTGCAGCCCGGCACCCGACTGGACTACCGCGGCTCGTCGCTCGAGGAGGGCGAGCGCCTGAACCACACGCGTCGACGATCATCGTCACCGACCTGATGAAGGTCATCGACGGCGTTCCGAACGTCGTGGTCTGGGAGCGCGACTACACCGACGGCGAGCTGGTCGAGACCGAGCTCGCGCTGTTCGCGCAGGACACGCGACGGCAACGTCTGGCACATGGGCGAGTACCCGGAGGAGTGCGAGGAGGGCGAGTTCGTCGACGGCGCCGGCGTGGGTGCACGGCATCGAGGGAGCCACGCGCGGGCATCACCATCCCGCGTCAGCCGCGAGGTGGGAACCCCCGACTACGCCCAGGGGTTCGCGCCCGACGCCGATCAACTGGGTGGACCGCGGCGCGTGTCCACCAGACCGGAGAGAGCACCTGCGTCCCCGCGGGCTGCTACGAGGACGTCGTCGTCATCGAGGAGTTCGAGCCGGGCTCCCGGAGGCCTTCCAGGACAAGTACTACGCCCCCGGCGTCGGCGTGGTCCGGGTCGGCTGGCGCGGCAAGAAGGACGAGTCCAAGGAGGTGCTCGAGCTGGTCGAGTTCCGCAGGCTGAACGCCGACGAGCTGGCCGACGTCCGTACCGACGCGTTCGCGCTGGAGGAGCGGGCCTACCGGATCAGCAAGGACGTCTGGGGCAAGACCCCGACGCGCGGCAGGCTACCGGCCGGCGTCGAGCCGACCGGCCTCGGCGTCCTCGGCCCGCGGCAGCCCGACGCACGAACCGGGCGCGCCGTCGCCGGCTCCGCTGACCACGATCTGCGATCGGCGCCGCCGTGCCGCGGCTGACGATGTCATGGACGATCGCCAGCCCGAGCCCGGACCCGCCTGAGTCGCGGGAGCGCGCCTCGTCCAGGCGGGTGAACCGCTTGAAGACGATCGAGCCGGTGCTCCGGCGCGATGCCCGGCGCCGTCGTCGGCCACCACCAGCTCGCACGAGCTGTCGCTCCTCCTCGAAGCTCGAACGTCACAGGCTCGGCGGCGTGGCGCTCGGCGTTGCTGGCCAGGTTGCGGATGGCTCGGGCCAGCTGGCGCGAGTCACCGACCGTCCGTGCTGCGGCAGACCCCGCTGAGTCGACGCGCACCTCGCCCGCGCTCGCGCAGGCGCGGCTCGCCTCCTCCAGGACGAGGTCGTCGAGGTCGACGGCTTCGGCGGCACGTCGAAGCGCGCCGGACTCCGAGCGGGCCAGGAACAGCAGGTCGTCGACGAGCTGTCTGCAGGTCGCTCGGTGTCGGCGAGGAGGCCGTGGTGCAGCTCGCCTCGTGGTCGACCTGCGTCCGGGTGCGGCGAGGCGCGACCTCGAGGTGCCGACCGGATCCGCGTCAGCGGACCGCGCAGCTCGTGCGAGGCGTCGGCGACGAACCGCGCTGGCGTTCGGTGGCCTGCTCGACCCGCGTCGAGCATCGCGTTCATGGTGCGGGCGAGGCGGGCGATCTCGTCGTCCGATGCGCGGGCTCGGGCACCCGACGGTGCAGCTCGTCCCCGCTGATGCTGGCCACCTCCGCCCGGATCGCCTCCACCGGGCGCAGCACCCGACCGGTCAGCCACCAGACCAGGAGCGGCGAGCAGCAGCGGTGACCGATCGGGATCGAGACCACCAGCGAGGCCGGCGAGGATGCGCACGCTCTCGCTGCACGTCGTCGAGGTTCTTGCGCGACCACGAGGGTGCCGCGGACCGTCCCCGTCGTCGAACGGCCGGGCAGAACGCGGAACCGCTGGCTGTCCAGCGGGACGCCGGAGACGGTCGCGATCCGCTGTCGCGGTCGCCCGCGGGTCGAGCGGCCGGCTCGCGGCCGGGAGGCCCGCTGCGTTCTGCGCTCGCCGCGACGCACGCTCGCCGTCCGGCGCCGATGCAGCTGCGGGAAGGAGTCCTCGGGGTCGCCCTCGACCGGGCAGCCGCGCTCCGAAGACGCCGCGCTGCGACGTCGCGGCTCGATGTTGTCGGCGCGCTGGACGCAGGGACTCGTCGATGCCGTGGGTGAGCACGCGCTGCTGCACCAGCGACCAGGCCAAGGCGCTGACCGCCGAGCACCACCGCGACCAGCGACGGTCGCGAGCAGCGTCACCTGGGAGCGAACCGTGCCGAGGCGCCGCTGCAGGCGCCGGCCTCTGCTCATCGGCCACGGCTGGCCAGCCGGTAGCCCGCCCCGCGCACCGTCTCGAGGTCGTGGCGCGCCGAACGGCTCGTCGATCTTGCTGGCGGAGCCGGCGGATGTAGACCTCCACGATGTTGGGGTCGCCGTCGAAGTCGTAGTCCCAGACGCCGTCGAGGATCTCGAGCTTGGAGTTGACCAGGTCCGGCGCGGCGCATGAGGTACTCCAGCACGGCGAACTCGCGCGCGGTCAGCGTGATCTCCGCCTCGCCCCGCCAGCAGCGGTGCCGGGCGGAGTCCAGGCGGAGGTCGCCCACCTCGATCGGGCACCGGCGCGCCGCCCGACGTGCGGCGCAGCAGCGCGCGCACGTGCGCGACCAGCACCGGGAACGGAGAACGGCTTGGTCAGGTAGTCGTCGGCACCGGTGTCGAGCGCCTCGGTCTGGTCGTTACGCCCGTCCCGGGCGGTGAGCACGAGGATCGGCGTCCAGTTGCCCCGCTCGCGCAGCTGCCGGCAGATCTGCAGCCGTTGACGCCCGGGCAGCATCAGGTCGAGGATGAGCAGGTCGTAGCTGGTACTCGGTGGCCCGCCACAGGCCGTCCTCGCCGTCGAGCGAGACGTCGACGGTGAAGCCCTCGGCGTCGAGCCCGCGCTTGACCGCCGCCGCGATCTTCTTGTCGTCCTCGACGAGGAGCACCTTCATGTCCCTGCCCTCAGTGCCTCCACCGGCTCCAGCCGCGCCGCCCGCAGCGCCGGGTAGAGCCCCGCGAGCAGGCCCGGTGAGCCCACCGACAGCGGCGCGAGCAGCGGGACAAGGGGTCGACCACCGGGGTCCACGTCTGGTAGGCGGCCACGCCCGACGACCACCAGCATCCCGGCGCTCGCGCCCGAGCACACCGCCCACGACGCCCATCGTGGCACTTTCCAGCAGGAACTGGGAGGCGATGTGCCGACGGGACGCCCCGAGCGCACGGCGCAGCCCGATCTCCCCGATGCGCTCCATCACCGAGACCAGCGTGACGTTGGCGATGCCGATCGCCCCCACGAGCAGCGAGACGCCCGCCGAGCATCAGGAAGAGCGACGTCCAGGTCGCTGCGGATGCCCGGCGCGGACGCGCTGCGGCTGCTCGGGGGAGGCCACCTTCAGCCCGTCGGGGGCGTCCGGGCGGAGCGCGAGCGGCACCTGCTGCGCGAGCAGGCAGGCCGCGCCGACGCCGGTCTCCACGACCAGCGACTCCGGCGCCGCGAGCTGGTAGAGGTCGCCGTGCCGTTCCCTCGGGGATGAGCACCGAGCTCAGCAGGTCGTGCTTTCGCTCCACCGAGTCGAGGACGCCGACGACGAGGAAGACCTCGTCGCCGATGCTGACCGCCGGCTGGCCGTCGACGCGCCGACGCCCAGGCTGCTCGGCGGCGTTCGGACCCAGCACGGCGACCCGGTCCGCGCGCTGGGAGTGCCCGGCGTCCAGGGAGCACGGCCCTCGCGCAGGTCGGCCCGGACCGCCGGGAACAGCCCCGGGGAGGCCGCCGTCGACCGGCAGCTTGAACGCCGATCGCGATGGCCGGGTCCGAGTCGGCGGCTACCGGTGACCAGCGCGTTCCCGACGTCGACGTGGCTCAGGGTGCCCGCGGCCACCACCCCGTTGAGCGCGGCCGACCCGCTGAGCCGACGTCCCAGGGCAGGTCGTTGCTGGGGCGGCCCTCGTCCGCGGGCAGCGACGTCACCGTGATCTCCGTCGCGGCCAGCTCGTCGAACCGGCCGATGATCTGGTTGCCGGCCGTGCGCGACAGGCCGAGTGTCGCCACCAGCGCGGCGAGGCCGATGCTGGTGCCGAGGATGGTCAGCAGCATCCGGCCGGGTCGGGCGAACATCCCGGCGAACGCCTCGAGACCAGGTCGCGGCCCCACATCCGCGAGGGTCGGCCGCTCCCCGGTCCAGCTGCGACCGGCTCGCCCGGGTCCGCTGACCGGTCATCTGGCTGGTCATCCGGCACCCCGGATCCGTCCGTCGGCGATGTGCACCTGACGGTCCGACCAGGCCGCCACGCCCGGGTCGTGGGTGATCACGATGATCGTCAGCCCGTCCTGGTGGAGCTCGCCGAGCAGCTCGAGGATTCCCGACGTCGTGACCGAGTCGAGGTTTCCGGTCGGCTCGTCGCAGAGCAGCATCCGGGGCCGGTTCACGATCGCCCGGGCGATCGCGACGCGCTGGCGCTGGCCGCCGGACAGCTGGGTCGGCAGCGCATCGGCGCGCTCCTCGAGCCGACCGCGCGGAGCGCCTCGAGAGCGCGCTCGGCCCGGCCGGTCCGGTACGGCGCCGCGTACACCTCGGCGAGCATCACGTTCTCCAGCACGTTCCGGTAGCTGAGCAGGTGGAAGGACTGGAAGACGAAGCCGAGCATCCCGGCTGCGCAGGCCCGCGCGCCGCTGCGGTCGCCGAGCGTCTCGCGATGTCGACGCCGTCCAACCAGTACGCGCCCGACTGGTCGGCCGGTCGAGGCAGCCGATGATGTTCAGCAGCGTGGTCTTGCCGGACCCCGACGCGCCCACGATGGCGACGCAGCTCGCCCGTCGTCGACGTCGAGGTCGACGCCGCGCAGGGCATGGATCGGTGCGTCGGTTCCGTAGTCGCGGCTGACGTCGACGAGCTGCACGCAGCGAGGTCACCTCGCTGCCTGCTTCCGGTCGGCCTTGAACCCGACCACGACCTCGTCGCCCGCTGCGAGCGCGCCGGGGTCGGCCTCGACGACGACGAAGCCGTCCGCCGGCCAGCCCGGTGGTCGACCGGCACGAAGTCGACCTGGCCGTCCTCGGAGCGCCTGACCCGGGCGCCGCCGTCGGGGCCGAGGGAGACCGCGCTGACGGGGACCGTGAGCTGGGCCTCGCGGGTGGAGCGGATCGGGACGGTGAGCCGGACCGACGCGCCGACGAGCGCCGGCGGTGGGTCGGCGTACGGCGACCTCGAAGAACGACGTGGAAGCCGTCGGCGCCGTTCGTTCCGGGGCGCGGGGCGACGCTGCTTCGACCTGCCCGACGGTGTCGATGCCGAGCGCGGGCTCCTGCATCGAGCACCTCGGCGCCCTTGGTGAGCTTGCCCGCCTGCTCGACGCGGACGAAGCCGTCGATGACCACGTCGGAGTCGGTGACCGTGGCGATCGGTCGATCGGGGGTGTCGCCCAGCCCGACGGTCAGGTCGGTCACCCGGAGCGGTGCGGTCGCGACGAAGACGACCTCGTCCGAGGGCAGCTGGACACCAGCACCACCCACGCCGCCGCGGGTCATCGCGGCCTCCGCGGGCAGCGCCGACGCGACCTGACCGGCCGTGGCCACCAACGGCTCGAAGCCGTTGCGGCGGTAGAGGGCGGAGACGGCTCGCTCCGTGCTGTCGTCGTACACGCCGTCGACTGCGCCGGGGGAGAACCCGGCACGCTGAAGCGCCCGCTCGAGCTGGCGGACGTCGCGGCCGGCCATCCCCGGGCCCAGGTCGCGGTACATCGGCTGCCGGCCCTGGAGCACGAAGACCGGGCGTCCCGAGATCGTCGCGACCACATCGCCCGCCGCTACCCGCGACCCGGCGGGCGCAAGGCGGGTGACGACGCGGGCGCCGCTCTTGAGCCGGGACGGGACGACGCGGAGCTTCCGCGGCGAGCCGAAGCGCGCGGTGCCACGGGTCACGATCCGGGTCGACAGCACCTGCTCGACCACGGGCACCAGGATCGGTGACGCGACCGGCGGAGCCGTCCGGGCAGCCTCCTCGGCCGGCGAGCGGATCTGCGACGCAGCCACCCAGGTCGAGGCGGTCGAGACGACCACCGCCACGGCGACCGCCACCACCAGAGTCCGACGCCTCATCAGACCGCCTGCCTTCCCGCCCTTGGCCGCATGCGAGCCCACGGCTTCAGCGAAAGGCTGGCACCAGCGTGCTGACGGGACCCTGAACGTGGGGCGCCGCATCGTCAGGTCGTGTTCAGCACGCCCGTGCTCTGATCAGCGATGTTCCGACGTACCCCTGGGAGGCCGGCCATGTCGCAGCCCGTGACGAAGCGCAGTGCGGGGACGCTGCTGTGCGTACTCAGCCTCGTGGCGGTCGCCGCCTGCGGTGGCTCGCCTTCCTCCGGCCGCGAGTCCAAGGAGGGCAAGCACCTGCCGGGCATCAAGGAGTTCGGGCTCACCGAGGTGGAGTTCGTCGACCACATCGAAAGCACCCAGGCGCTGATCGCCGAGTGCATGCACGACGCCGGGTTCGAGTACGTCCCCGTCGACGTCAAGACGCATCGAGGCCGGCCAGGCGCGGATGCGGATGGACCCCGGCTGACACGCGCCGGTCGTACAAGGAGAAGTGGGGGCTCGGCGTCACGACCCGCTTCGACAACCCCGTGCGCGACGTCGGCCTGGGACCGAACCTGGAGATCTGGAAGTCGCTGCCGGAGCAGGACCAGGAGGCGTACGCGCGCACCCTGTGGGGCGACGAGCCGAAGTCGGACTTCGTGTTCACCTTCGACGAGGAGGACTTCTCCAGCACCGGGCGGGTGCACGCGCAAGGCGGTCGCGGCCGTGTTCACGAAGGCTCAGGTCAAGGGCACCTACGTGAACCCGAAGGACGTCCTGGTCGAGAACGACCCCCGGATCATCGAGGCCGAGGACAACTGGACCGAGTGCATGCACGAGGCCGGTTACGAGTACGAGGACGACCAGGACGAGATCATCGAGGAGTACGAGGAGCGGCTCGACGCGCTCCTGGACGGCGACGACCCCAGCACGCTCACCGGCGCCCGGGCCGAGGCCCTGCGCACGATGCAGCAGGAGGAGATCGCGGTCTCGCTGGTCGACCTCGAGTGCCAGATCAAGTACACCGACGACGTCTTCCGCGAGGTGGAGATCGAGGTCTTCGGCCAGGCCGTCAGCGGCTGAGGCGGCCGGCCGCTTGTCTTCGGCCGAGCGCGTACTACAGTCTTCCAAAGATCTTTGGAGGACTGGTGGACGAGAGAGACACAGCGAAGCACGCGGCGTTCGACGAGCTCGCCGTGGTCGGCAAGGCCTTCGGGAGCGCCAAGCGCCTCGAGCTGGTCGACCTGCTGGCCCAGGGTGAGCGCGGCGTCGAAGAGCTTGCCCGGACGGCCGGGATGGGCGTCAGTACCGCGTCGGCGCACCTGCAGGTCCTGCGGCTGGCGAACCTCGTCGCGACCCGTCGAGAGGGCACGCGGGTCGTGTACCGCCTCGCCGGTGACGACGTCGTCGCGCTGTACAGCGCGTTCCTGGCGGTCGCGCGGACGCGTTCGGCGGACGTCGAGCGGGCGCTGTCGGCGTACCTCGACGTACCCGACTCGGGCGGTGCCGAGGTCGTCACGCGCGACGAGCTGCAGCAGCTGCTCGACGCAGGCCGGGTGACCCTGGTGGACGTCCGGCCGGAGGCCGAGTACGCCGCCGGTCACATCCCCGGCGCCCGCAGCGTGCCGCTCGAGCGGCTGGCCGCGGAGTCCGCACGCTGGAAGGTCTCCGGGATCCAGGACCTCGTCACCTACTGCCGCGGCAGCTTCTGCGTGATGGCGCACGACGCCGTGCGCCTCCTCCAGGGCGAGCAGGTGACCGCCCGGCGGCTGGAGGACGGGATGCTCGAGTGGCGCACGGCCGGTGGCGCCGTGGAGCAGGGAGCTCCGTGACTCCTGCCTGGATCCCTGGCCGTGCTCACGACCTGGCGACGTCGCCGCTGGCTGGCCGCCCTCGGCGTCGCGGTGGCCACGACGATCGTCGTCGGGGTCCCCACCGACCTGATCGACACGCCGATCTTCGGCCGGATGGTGCCGGCGCCCTGGTGGACCTGGCCCGCCCTCGTCTCGTCCTCGGCGCTGGCTGGCCTGCTCGCGGCGACGTACGTCCGCAACGTGCACTCCGACACTGCTGGGGTCGTGGACCACGACGGCCGACAGCAGCGCTCGGCGCTCCGGCCGCCAGGGCTGGGCGGCCGGAGCGCTCACCTGGTTCGCGGTCGGCTGCCCGGTCTGCAACAAGCTCGTCCTGCTGGCGTTGGGCACGTCCGGGGCGATGACGTGGTTCGAACCCGCCCAGCCGTTGCTCCAGCTCACGGCACTCGCCCTCCTCGCCTGGGCGCTCCGCGTGCGCCTGCGCGGCGAGGCGGCGTGCGCGTGGTCCCCCGAACGAAACAACGAGGAGTCGATTGATGCCTGACCGCGACCGCACGAACAGCCGGAACCAGAAGCCCGCCGCTGCCACCGGTGGCTGGCGCCGACGTGGCGTCTTGGTCCCCGGGCTGGTGGCCCTGGTTGCGGCCGCCGTCCTGGTGGCGACTCTTGTCAACGGCGACGGCGACGCCCCGGCCACGGAGGCATCGGGCGCCGCGAGTCGCGAGTCCGCAGGCGAGTCCCGGGGCAAGACCCGAAGCGAGTCGCCGGACCGCTCCTCGCGCGCGCCGGACGACACCTGGGAGCAGCTCGTGCGTCGCGACCCCGACGACCCCACGGCCAGGGGTGACGTCGAGGCTCCGGTCGTGATGCTCGCGTACTCCGAGTTCCAGTGCCCGTACTGCGGATCCTTCGCACGCGAGACCGCGCCCACGCTGATCAAGGAGTACGTGAAGAAGGGCCTGCTCCGCATCGAGTGGCGCGACTTCCCCTACCTCGGCGAGGAGTCGATGACGGCGGCGTACGCCGCTCGCGCGGCTGGACTGCAGGGCCGCTTCTGGGAGTTCCACGACGAGCTGTACGCCGACCAGGCGCCGCCCAACTCCGGGAAGCTGACCGAGGACTACCTCGCCGGTATTGCGGAGGACCTCGGTCTCGACGTCGACCGGTTCCGCAGCGACATGAGCTCGCAGGAGGTGAAGGACGCCGTACAGGTCGACTTCAGTGAGGGCCAGCAGATCGGTGTGACCGGGACGCCCGCCTTCGTCGTGGACGGTGTACCGGTGATCGGGGCCCAGCCGCTGGAGGTGTTCCGGGCCACCATCGACGAGGCCCTCGAGGCGTCTCGATGACCGACGTGGGGGCACTCGCCGCGCTGGCGGCCGGGGCGCTGGCGCTGCTGTCGCCGTGCAGCGCGCTGCTGCTGCCGTCGTTCTTCGCCTACGCGTTCACCTCGCGGGTCCAGCTGGTCGCGCGGACGGGAGCGTTCTACGTCGGCCTGCTGTTGACCCTGGTGCCGCTCGGTGTCGGGGCCGGGGCCGCGTCGGCACTGTTCTACGGCCACCGCTCGTTGCTGATCTCGGTGGCGGGCTGGATGGTGATCGCCCTCGGTGTGTGGCAGCTGTTGGGGCGCGGGTTCGGCGTGCCCGGGGTGGGTCGCTGGCAGAGCGCGGTCAGCCTGCGCGACTCCGACCGGTGGACCACGACCGTGCTGCTGGGGTCCGTCTACGGGCTCGCCGGCTTCTGCTCGGGGCCGGTCCTCGGGTCGATCCTCACCGTCGCGGCGACATCAGGAACTCCGCTCGCAGGCGGGTTCCTGCTGGCGCTGTACGCCCTCGGGATGGCGCTGCCGCTCTTCGTCCTGGCGGCGCTGTGGGACCGGTTCGACCTCGGGCGCCGACGGTGGCTGCGGCCGCGGCCGGTGCGCCTGGGTCGCGTCCAGGTCCATCCGGTGCAGTTGGTCGGCGGGCTGATGTTCATCGTGATCGGCGTCGTGTTCCTGACGTACGAGGGCACGGCCGGGCTGGTCGGCGCCACAGGTCTTCCGGACCTGACCGACCTCGAAGTGCGTGGACAGGCAGCCGTGGTCGCCCTGTCTGCCGCGACGCCCTCGTGGCTCCTGCCAGCCGTGGTGCTGGTCGTGGCCGCCGGGGTGGCAGTTCGCAGAGCCTCGGCCCGGAAGCCGTCGAAGACCGGTTCGTAGGCCACGCTTGCCTCACAGTGGCTGTGGATACGGTGGCAAGTGGAGGTGCTCATGGTGAACCGGCTTGCGGACGCGACGTCGCCGTACTTGCAGCAGCACAAGGACAATCCCGTCGACTGGTGGGAGTGGACGCCCGAGGCGTTCGACACCGCCCGCGACACGGACCGGCCGGTGCTGCTCTCGGTGGGCTACGCCGCCTGCCACTGGTGCCACGTGATGGCTCACGAGTCGTTCGAGGACGACGCGACCGCGGCGTTCATGAACGAGCACTTCGTCAACGTGAAGGTCGACCGCGAGGAACGCCCTGACGTGGACGCCGTCTACATGCAGGCGACCACCGCGATGACCGGCCAGGGTGGCTGGCCGATGACCGTCGTACTGACGCCGGACGGCGAGCCGTTCTTCGCGGGCACGTACTTCCCGGACGCCGCCGCGGCACGGCCAGCCCGCGTTCCGGCAGGTGCTCGAGGCCCTGGTGTCGGCCTGGCGCGAGCGGCGCGACGAGGTGGGGAAGGTGGCCACCGACGTGGCGCAGCACCTGCGCAGCCAGACCATGGTCGCCGGCGAGGAGCCGATCGACGAGGCAACGCTGGACGCCGCGGTCGCGAGCCTCGTGCAGGACTTCGACAGCCAGAACGGCGGCTTCGGCGGCGCCCCCAAGTTCCCGCCGTCCATGGTGCTGGAGTTCCTGCTCCGGCACGCCGCGCGCACGGGCTCGAGCGACGCGGCGCAGATGGTCGACGCGACCTGCGAGGCAATGGCCCGCGGCGGGATCTACGACCAGCTCGGCGGCGGCTTCGCGCGCTACTCGGTCGACGCCGGCTGGGTGGTGCCGCACTTCGAGAAGATGCTCTACGACAACGCGCAGCTGCTCGGCCTGTACGTGCGCTGGTGGCGGCAGACCGGCAACCCGCTCGGCGAACGCATCGCGCGCGAGACAGCGGACTTCCTGCTCGACGAGCTGCGCACTGCCGAGGGTGGGTTCGCATCAGCGCTCGACGCGGACACCGAGGGCGAGGAGGGGCGCTTCTACGTCTGGACCCCCGACGAGCTCGCCCAGGTCCTCGGCCCCGACGACGGCGCCTGGGCCGCCGAGCTCTTCGCCGTGACGACGTCCGGCTCGTTCGAGAAGGGCTCCTCGACGCTGCGGCTGCTGGCCGACCCCGACGACACCGACCGGTGGGCACGCGTTCGCTCGCGGCTGTTCGCGGCGCGCTCCGAGCGGGTGCGCCCGGCCCGCGACGACAAGGTCGTTGCGGCGTGGAACGGGTTGGCGATCGCGTCGCTCGCCGAGACCGGCGTGCTGTTCGACGAGCCGAGGTACGTCGATGCGGCGGTCGCCGCTGGGCGGCTGCTGGTCGACGTACACCTGAAGGGGCGCGACCTGGCGCGCGTGTCACGCGACGGCATCGCCGGGCGGCACGCGGGAGTGCTGGAGGACTACGCGTGCGTGGCTCATGGCTGCCTGGCCCTGCTGTCCGCGACCGGTGACGTCGAATGGGCACGCCCGGCACGGGTGCTGCTCAACGTCGCGCTGTCGATGCAGGCGGACGACGGCGGCTTCTACGACACGCAGGAGACCGCCGAGCCGCTGGTGGCGCGACCTCGCGACCCCTCCGACAACGCGAGCCCGTCCGGGCAGTCGGCGCTGGTCCACGCGTTGCTGACCTGGAGCGCACTGACCGGCTCCGGCCGCCACCGCGACGCCGCCGAGAGCGCCCTGAGGCACGTTCGGACACTGGCCGAGCGGGTGCCGCGGTTCGCGGGGTGGTCGCTGGCCGCGGCCGAGGCCGCCCTCGCCGGGCCGCTGGAGGTCGCGGTGGTCGGGCACTCCGACGATCCCGCGCAGGCGGAGCTCGTACGGACGGCCCGGCGGTCGTCGAGCCCAGGTCTCGTCGTGGTGGCCGGCCCGCCCGACCAGGTCGCGACGCTCGACGCGCGGCTCGACGAGCCGCTGGTGCTGCCGTTGCTGGCCGACCGGCCCCTGGTCGACGGCAAGGCGGCGGCGTACGTCTGCCGGGGAATGGTCTGCGACCGGCCCGTCACGACGACCGAGGAGCTCGCGGGGCTGCTCGGTTCGTAGCGCGTCGGAGGCCCGAATCCGGGCATGAAGAAGGGGAAGGCGGCGGGTCTCCCCGGGGCCTTCCCCAACTCGTCAAGTCAACTTTCTCTTCACGGCCCTTCGGGCTCGTGACGTGATCGTCTGGGGGACAGCAAACGCGACACCTCCACCTCGATCAGAGGGATTCAACTGACTGATTTCGACGGTACGCCCGGTTTGGCGGGGCGTAAAGACCCGTCTCGCAGTTGTCCAATCAGGTGTTTAGCGCAGCGAGTAAGTGGCAATAGAGACGCCCACGTAATGGATGACGAAGGCCGCGATGGTCAGCGTGTGGAAGACCTCGTGGAAGCCGAACCAACGGCGGGACGGGTTCGGCCACTTGAACCCGTAGACGATCCCGCCGACCGTGTACAGAGCGCCGCCCACGACCAGACAGGTGATGACGGCCGTCGAGGCCGAGGCGAAGAACGCCGGCAGGTAGAAGACCGCGGCCCAGCCGAGCGCGATGTAGATCGGCGTGTAGAGCCAGCGCGGGGCGCCGGTCCAGAAGAGTCGGAACAAGATCCCCATCACGGCTCCGCCCCACACGATCGACAGCAGCGTGGTGCGCGTCGAGCCGTCGAGAAGCAGCAGCGTGAACGGCGTGTAGCTGCCGGCGATCAGCAGGAAGATGCTCGCGTGGTCGAGCCGGCGCAGCCACAGCTCCGTACGGGGCGACCAGGTGCCGCGGTGCATCGTCGCCGAGGCGCTGAAGAGAGCCAGCGCGGAGGCCGCGAAGATCGCCGACCCGATCCGGGTCGAGGTCGTCGGCGACAGCACGACGAGGACGATGCCGGCCGCCAGGGCCAGCGGAGCCGTCGCGGCGTGCAGCCAGCCGCGGAGGTGCGGCTTGACCTCGTGCATCGCCTCGCGGACGTGCTCACCGATCCGCTCGGCCACCTCATGCCCATGCCCGTGGCCCAGCCCGTGCGAGTGCTCGTGGCCGTGCTCGTTCTTGGTGGCCGTCTCCCGGTGGTCCGTCATCACACAAAGGTACGGCGCGCACCTGAGGCGATATGCACCAGGCCGAGTAAGGTTGTGCGTCGTGGCGGACTGGAAGCGAGTGGTACGACGGGTGCTCTACCCGGCATACGAGCGGCGGCTGCTGCGGCAGCTGCCGATGGACCGGCTGCCGAAGCACGTCGGCGTGATGCTCGACGGCAACCGGCGCTGGGCGAAGGCCCTGGGAGCCGACACAGCCCACGGCTACCGGGCCGGCGCAGCGAACATCGTTCCGCTTCTCGGCTGGTGCGAGGACGTCGGTGTCGAGGTCGTCACCCTGTGGCTGCTGTCCACCGACAACCTGAACCGTCCGACCTCCCAGCTCCAGGGGCTGCTGACGATCATCGAGGACGCCGTCGCGGACCTCGCCGAGCGCCAGCGCTGGCGGCTGCACCCGGTCGGCGCCCTCGACCTGCTCCCCGCTGACACCGCCCGCAAGCTGAAGGAGTCGGCCGACTCGACCCGGGACGTCGACGGGATGATCGTCAACGTGGCTGTCGGCTACGGCGGTCGGCGCGAGATCGCGGACGCCGTACGGTCGCTGCTTCAGGAGCACGCGTCGCGCGGCACCTCGATCGAGGAGCTCGCCGAGATCCTCGACGTCGAGCACATCTCCGAGCACCTCTACACCAAGGGGCAGCCCGACCCTGACCTGGTGATCCGCACCTCGGGCGAGCAGCGTCTCGGCGGCTTCCTGCTCTGGCAGAGCGCCCACAGCGAGTTCTACTTCTGCGAGGCGTACTGGCCCGCCTTCCGTCGGGTCGACTTCCTCCGCGCGCTGCGCGCGTACGCGGCTCGCGAGCGCCGCTTCGGCTCCTGACCCTGGCCCAAGTCTTTACCCTCCGGCGACCGCGCGTTCGGGCGTGTCGGTAGTCGCCGACGCGGGCTCCGGTTTACCGTCGAAGGGACGGAGAGCGGGGAAGCTCACCGTCACGGGAGGCCCAATCGTGAACACTCACGACGAAGCAATCGCCGGAAGTCTGCACTCGGACCTCCGGACAAGCTCCCGGTCCGGTTACAACTGACCAGGCCGGGACGCGGGTGCGCGTCGCGGTCAGCGAGGGGACGTACTGTGGCTGTTTCGAAGAGCACCGTGCCAGCAGCTGGGACCTCCAAGGGAACGACGGCCGGACGCCGGAAGGCTGCGGCCAAGCCCGCCGCCCAGCCGGGAATCCGCACCTACGTCCTGGACACCAGCGTCCTGCTTGCCGACCCGGGCGCGCTGTACCGGTTCGACGAGCACGAGGTGGTGCTCCCCGTCGTCGTCATCACCGAGCTCGAGGCCAAGCGGCACCACCCGGAGCTGGGCTACTTCGCCCGCGCCGCGCTGCGCAGCCTCGATGAGCTGCGGGTCATGCACGGCCGACTCGACGAGCCGGTGCCGGTGGGGGAGCGGGGTGGCTCGATCCACGTCGAGCTGAACCACACCGACCCGACGTCCTTGCCGTCCGGCTTCAGGCTCGGAGACAACGACTCCCGGATCCTCGCGGTCGCGCGCAACCTCGCCAACGAAGGGCGCGAGGTCACCCTCGTCTCCAAGGACCTGCCGATGCGGATCAAGGCCTCGGCCGCTGGTCTCGACGCGCAGGAGTACCTCGCCGAGCTCGCCGTCGAGTCCGGCTGGACCGGCATGACCGAGGTCGAGGTGGCGAGTGCGAGCCTTGACGAGCTGTACGACGACGGCGTGATCGACCTCGAGGAGACCCGCGACCTGCCCTGCCACACGGGGCTGGTGCTGCTGTCCGACCGGGGCAGCGCACTCGGCCGGGTGAAGGCCGACAAGCGCGTGCACCTCGTGCGCGGCGATCGCGACGCCTTCGGCATCCACGGCCGGTCGGCGGAGCAGCGGATCGCGCTCGAGATGCTCCTCGACCCGGAGGTCGGAATCGTCTCGCTCGGCGGTCGCGCCGGCACGGGCAAGTCGGCGATGGCGCTCTGCGCGGGCCTCGAGGCCGTGATGGAGCGCCGTCAGCACAAGAAGGTCGTGGTGTTCCGGCCGCTGTTCGCGGTCGGCGGCCAGGAGCTCGGCTACCTCCCGGGCAGCGAGTCCGAGAAGATGTCGCCTTGGGGTCAGGCCGTGTTCGACACCCTCGGAGCGTTGACGTCGAGCGACGTCATCGACGAGGTGCTCGACCGCGGGATGCTCGAGGTGCTGCCGCTCACGCACATCCGCGGTCGCTCGCTGCACGACGCGTTCGTGATCGTCGACGAGGCGCAGTCCCTCGAGCGCAACGTGCTGCTGACCGTGCTGTCGCGGATCGGCGCCAACTCCAAGGTGGTGCTCACCCACGACGTCGCCCAGCGCGACAACCTGCGGGTCGGGCGGCACGACGGAATCGTCGCGGTGGTCGAGAAGCTGAAGGGCCACCCGCTGTTCGCGCACGTCACGCTGACGCGCTCCGAGCGGTCGCCGATCGCGGCGCTGGTCACCGAGATGCTGGAGCACGTAACCGTCTGAACCCCGCGTAACGGTCTAGACCGTTCTGTGTCGGGGTGAATGCGACGGATCGGGCGGAGAAACCAGTGTTTTTCCGCCCGATCCGGACATCTCTGAGCGCCTGCCGGGTGGCGGCGCTCACAGAGGGCGACCCAAGTCACGTCGTCCTGATTTGCCTGTGCTATGGGCGGTCAGGCACGGTGGAGACTCGTCCCCTGGACCCTGATGGTCACGCCGGGACGTCCCCTTTGCTGTCGACAGTTTGTGAGCCCCTCTGTGCCCCGTCGAGACGAATACGTCCCGAAGCACCGCGGCCCCGCGTCTGAACCTGCTCTGAAGCGCGGCATCAAGAAGTCGGTGCTGTTCTCCGGTATCGCGGTCGCCGCGACCGGCCTTGCCGTGTCCTCCGGCATCCTCGTACGCGAAGACGCCGTGGGTGACTACGCCGGCGCATCCTTGAGCTCCGCCGGTGCCGACAACATCAGCTCCGACCTCTCCGAGCGTGAAAGCGCCGCCTCGCGATCCGACCGTCGCACGTCGTTGGACGCGGCCAAGAAGCAGTCGCTGAGCCAGGACCCGGGTGGCCAGGCCACCCGCACCGAGGACCTCAGCTCGGCGGACCCGCGCGACATCGCCCGGGCGATGATGCCGGAGTTCGGGTTCTCGAGCTCGCAGTTCGGCTGCCTGGACTCCCTCTACATGAGCGAGAGCGGTTGGGATCCGCACGCGGACAACCCGACGTCCTCGGCGTACGGCATCCCGCAGGCGCTGACCGGCGGCACCCACAAGGACCTGCCCGCCGACTACATGACCAACCCGGCGTCCCAGATCCGGTGGGGCCTGAACTACATCAAGAACGTCTACGGCACCCCGTGCGAGGCCTGGACGTTCAAGCAAGCCAACAACTGGTACTGACCCCCACCCCCCCGTTGAGTGCTGGCTTATTCACCGTTGAGTGTTGCCTTGTTCGCGGGTGAGTGCTGGCTTGTTCTCAGTCCTTCGACGGCGGCCGGGTCATCGAGGCCACGTCGAGCGCGGTGTCGAGCTGCTCCGCGGTGAGATCGCCGTTCTCGACGTACCCGAGCTCCACCACGACCTCGCGGATCGTCTTCTCCTCGGCGAGCGCCTGCTTGGCGACCTTGGCGGCGTTCTCGTAGCCGATGTACTTGTTGAGCGGCGTCACCACCGACGGTGACGACTCGGCGTAGGTGCGCATCCGCTCCTCGTTGGCGGTGATGCCGTCGATGCACCGGTCGGCGAGGAGCCGGCTGGACGTCGACAGCAACCGGATCGACTCCAGCAGGTTCCGCGCCAGCACCGGCATCATCACGTTGAGCTCGAAGTTGCCCGACGCGCCGGCCACGGTGACCGTCGTGTCGTTGCCGATGACCTGCGCGCAGACCATCAACGTGGCCTCCGGCAGTACCGGGTTCACCTTGCCGGGCATGATGCTCGACCCCGGCTGCAGGTCGGGGAGGTTGATCTCGGCCAGGCCGGTACGAGGGCCCGACGCCATCCAGCGCAGGTCGTTGCAGAGCTTGGTGATGCTGACCGCCACGGTGCGGAGCTGCCCCGACAGCTCGACCAGCCCGTCGCGCGCGCCCTGGGCCTCGAAGTGGTCGCGGGCCTCGGTGAACGGCAGGCCCGTCGACGACGACGAGTTCCTCGATCACGGCGGCCGCGAAGCCCGCCGGAGTGTTGATGCCGGTGCCCACCGCCGTACCGCCCAGAGGCAGCTCGGCCACCCGCGGCAGCGACGACTCGAGCCGTTCGATGCCATGGCGTACGGCGGCCGCGTAGCCGCCGAACTCCTGCCCGAGCATGACGGGCGTCGCGTCCATCAGGTGGGTGCGCCCCGCCTTCACCACGTCGGCGAACTCGTCGGCCTTCGACTCGAGCGCCGTCGCCAGGTGGTCGAGCGCGGGGATGAGGTCGTGTGTGGTGGCGGTCGTCGCGGCCACGTGGATCGCGGTCGGGAACGTGTCGTTGCTCGACTGGCTCGCGTTGACGTGGTCGTTCGGGTGCACCCACGAGGCATCCGCACCCTCGGACCGCTGCACCAGCGAGGCGAGCACCTCGTTCATGTTCATGTTGGACGACGTACCGGACCCGGTCTGGAAGACGTCGAGCGGGAACTGGTCGAGGTGCTGACCGGCGACGATCTGCGCGGCGGCGTCCCGGATCGCCCGTGACCGCTCGTCGTCGAGCACGCCCAGCTCGCCGTTCACCTTGGCGGCCGCTCCCTTGACGCGGGCCATCGCCGACGATCAGCGACTCCTCGAGCGTCGTACCGCTGATCGGGAAGTTCTCGATCGCGCGCTGGGTCTGGGCTCGCCACAACGCCTCGGCGGGGACCTGGATCTCGCCCATGCTGTCGTGCTCGGTGCGGTAGTCCGTCATGGCGACGAGGCTACAACCCGATTCGTCAGCGATTGTCTCGCCTGGAAACGCCGCAAGATCGCTGACGAATCGGGGTTGGTTGGGGTTAGGCGTTGCGGGAGAGGTAGATCCAGTACGTCTCGTCGCGGGTGTGGCCTGCTTCGTGGGCGAGGGTCACGTCGTAGGGGATCGGCGCGACGTTGCCGAAAGCGCGTTCCATCTCGTCGGCTAGGGCGGGGGACTCGTCGGCCGACCACACCACGAGGGTTCCGCCCGGTCGCAGCGCAGCGGCCACCTGCGCCAGGAACTTCTCCTGGTAGACCTCCGCGTTGTCGTCGTACACCAGGTAACCCGGCCCGTTGTCGACGTCGAGCAGGACCAGGTCGTACGCCGAGGGGGTGGCTTCGGCCATCGCCATCCGGATGTCGGCGATCACGACATGCAGCCGCTCGTCGGCGAAGAAGCCGGGACCGTGCGGCACCGTGCCGTCGCGCATCCACCGCACCAGGGCGTCCTCGATCTCGACGACGGCGACCCGCTCGACCCGCTGGTCGGCCAGGACCTCGTGCAACGTGAAGCCGAGCCCGAGACCGCCGATGATGACCGACCGCGGTTCGTCGACCCGGGCCAGCGCCGCCGTCGGCGAGCTGACGTTCGGTCGAGGTCTCGATCGTGTCCATCACGAACACACCGTTCACGCGCAGCTCGATCACGCGCGTGCCGTCCGGGTCGGTGGGGTCGAGCCGTTCGCGCAGCACGACCTCGCCGCGGTCGGACTCACTCCTGGCGAGCTCCACGTAGTCCACGTCGCTCCCTTACCCCGTCAGCGCCGCCGCACCTCATCGGTGGCGCAGCAGCGGTCAGACCTTCTCGGCCGACCGCGTCCGCACGGTCAGCGCAATGGGCTTCTGCGTCTCAGCGAAGAAGTCGTTTCCCTTGTCGTCGACGACGATGAACGCCGGGAAGTCCTCGACGTCGATCTTCCAGACGGCCTCCATCCCGAGCTCGGCGTACTCGAGCACCTCGACGTGCTTGATGCAGTCCTGCGCCAGCCGGGCCGCCGGGCCGCCGATCGAGCCGAGGTAGAAGCCACCGTGAGCCTTGCAGGCGTTGGTGACCTGCACCGACCGGTTGCCCTTCGCGAGCATCACCATCGACCCGCCCGCCGCCTGGAACTGGTCGACGTACGAGTCCATCCGCCCGGCCGTCGTCGGGCCGAACGACCCCGACGCGTAGCCCTCGGGCGTCTTCGCCGGGCCGGCGTAGTAGACGGCGTGGTCCTTCAGGTACTGCGGCATGCCGTCGCCGGCGTCGAGCCGCTCCTTGATCTTGGCGTGCGCGATGTCGCGGGCGACGACGAGCGGGCCGCTCAGCGAGAGCCGGGTCTTGACCGGGTACTTCGAGAGCTCCGCACGGATCTCGTCCATCGGCCGGTTCAGGTCGACCTTCACCACGTCGTCGGAGAGGTGCGTGTCGGTCGTCTCGGGGAGGTACTTGGCGGGGTCGCGCTCGAGCTGCTCGAGGAAGATCCCGTCCTTGGTGATCTTGCCGAGCGCCTGGCGGTCGGCCGAGCACGAGACGGCGATGGCGACCGGGCACGACGCGCCGTGCCGGGGCAGTCGCACCACGCGTACGTCGTGGCAGAAGTACTTGCCGCCGAACTGCGCGCCGATGCCGAACGACTGGGTCAGCTTGAAGACCTCCTCCTCGAGCTCGAGGTCGCGGAAGCCGTGCGCGGCCATCGACCCCTCGGTTGGGAGGTTGTCGAGGTAGTGCGCCGAGGCGTACTTCGCGGTCTTCAGCGCGTACTCCGCTGACGTGCCGCCGATGACCACGGCGAGGTGGTACGGCGGGCAGGCAGCGGTGCCGAGCGACCGGATCTTCTCGTCGAGGAACTCCAACATCCGGGTCGGGTTCAGGACGGCCTTCGTCTCCTGGAAGAGGAACGACTTGTTGGCCGACCCTCCGCCCTTGGCCATGAACAGGAACTTGTACGCCGGGTCGTCGCTTCCGGGCGCCGAGTAGAGCTCGATCTGGGCCGGCAGGTTGGTGCCGGTGTTCTTCTCGTCCCACATCGTCATCGGGGCGAGCTGCGAGTAGCGGAGGTTGAGCTTCGTGTAGGCGTCGTACACGCCCTTGCTGATCCACTCGCCGTCGTCCGCCCCGGTCAGGACGCCCTCGGACTTCTTGCCCATCACGATCGCGGTGCCGGTGTCCTGGCACATCGGCAGCACGCCGCCGGCCGAGATGTTGACGTTCTTCAGCAGGTCGAGGGCGACGAACCGGTCGTTGCCGCTGGCCTCCGGGTCGTCGATGATCTTGCGCAGCTGGGCCAGGTGGGCGGGGCGGAGGTAGTGCGCGATGTCGTGCATGGCCTCGGCCGTGAGCAGCTGCAGCGCCTCGGGCGCGACCTGGAGGAACGTCCTCCCGTCGGCCTCGAAGGTGCTGACCCCCTCCGTGGTGACAAGCCGGTACGGCGTCTCGTCCGTGCCCGTCGGGAGCAGGTCGGAGTAGCGGAAGTCAGGGTCCTGGCTCATGCTCCGGAGCCTAATCGACACGCCGGGCCGGGGCGTCGCGGGTGTACTCCCGGCAGGCGGTGTGCCGCCCGCCCCAGGACACGAGTGAACTAGGTGATCTGGGACTTACCGGCGGGGTGCGGTTCTGTTACTTTTTTGAAGCACGCTGGCCGCCACGGCGCCCCATCATTCACGTGTCCCGGATCAGGGCGTGCAGCCTCGCGGCTTCGGCCGCGCTGATGGTTGGAGGTGCTGTGAAGATCCACAAGTCTTTGGCTCTCGGTCTGGCTGCGTCGCTCACTGCGGTGTCGCTCGCAGCCTGCTCGCCGCCCGAGAAGGAATCCGACGGGGGCACCACGGACAGCGGCGTGAAGGCCGCTGAGGCCACGACCGCCGAGGACTTCGGTGGGCTCGAGGGTCTGATCGAGGCAGCCCAGGCGGAGGGCGAGCTGAACGTGATCGCGCTGCCGCCTGACTGGGCGAACTACGGCGAGATCATCCAGGCGTTCTCCGACAAGTACGACATCAAGGTGAACTCCGCGCAGCCCGACGCGGCGAGCCAGGACGAGATCAACGCGGCCGAGCAGCTCGCCGGCACCAGCCGGGCGCCCGACGTGTTCGACCTCGGCCAGGCGGTCGCGCTGGCGAACACCGACATGTACGCGCCGTACCAGGTGCAGACCTGGGAGGACATCCCCGACGAGTTCAAGGACCCGAACGGCACCTGGGTCAACGACTACGGCGGCTACATGTCCATCGGCTACGACTCCAGCAAGGTTCCCGAGGTCACCTCGGTGGACGACCTGACCGGCAGCGAGTTCAAGGGCAAGGTCACGCTGAACGGCGACCCGACCCAGGCCGGTGCGGCGTTCTCCGGACTCGTGATGGCGGCGATCGCCAACGGTGGCTCCGCCGACGATGTCGCGCCGGGCGTGGAGTTCTTCGGCAAGCTGAAGAACGCCGGCAACTTCCTGCCGGTCGACCCGACCCCCGCCACGATCGAGTCAGGGCAGACCCCGGTCGTCATCGACTGGGACTACCTGAACGCGGCCGCGGGATCCAAGGTCGACACCTGGGAGCTGCTGGTGCCCGAGAACGCAGTCGTCGGTGGCTACTACTTCCAGGCGATCAACGCCGATGCACCGCACCCGGCCGCTGCGCGGCTGTGGCAGGAGTTCCTGTACTCCGACGAGGGGCAGAACCTCTGGCTCAAGGGTGGCGCGCGTCCGGTCCGGGCCGAGGCGATGGAGGCGGCCGGCACGATCGACCAGGAGCGCTGGGAGGCCCTGCCGCCGGTCAACGGTGAGCCGGTGATCCCGACGAACGAGCAGACCGAGACCGCTGCCGAATACCTGGCCAAGAACTGGGCCAAGGTCATCGGCTGACCGCGGGTGTCATCGAACGCTGAGACGGGGGCCAGTCGGGTTGCCCGGCTGGCCCCTGCCCTCGGCTTGGTGCCGTTCCTGGCCTACGTGACGATCTTCCTGCTCGTGCCCACCGGAGCGGTGGTGCTCGGTGCGTTCCAGGAAGAGGGCCAGTTCACCCTCGGCAACATCACGACGCTCGCCGACGGTGCCGCGTTCAGCGCGTTGTGGAAGAGCGTGGTGCTCTCCGCGAGTACGGCGGCGATCGGCGCGGTGATGGGCGCACTGCTCGCGTGGCTGGTGGTGTCCGCCCCGCCTACCAGCATCGTGCGCCGCTCGGTCACGTCGCTGGCCGGCGTACTGGCGCAGGTCGGCGGCGTCTTCCTCGCGTTCGCGTTCATCGCGACCCTCGGTTTCAGCGGCGTCGTCACCGAGATGGTCCGCTCGCTCGCGGGCGTCGACATCTTCGGCTCCGGCTGGCTGTTCGGTCTACCAGGCCTGATCCTCGTCTACACCTACTTCCAGATCCCGCTGATGGTGATCGTCTTCCTGCCCGCCCTCGAAGGGGTGCGGCCGCAGTGGCGCGAGGCCGCGGTCAGCCTGGGCGCGACGCGCTGGCAGTACTTCACGCAGGTCGCCGTCCCGCTGCTCCGACCGGCGTTCCTGGGCAGCGCGCTGCTGCTGTTCGCGAACGCGTTCGCCGCCTATGCAACGGCCGCGGCGCTGGTGAGCCAGGGCAGCCCGATCCTGCCGCTGCTGATCCGCGGCGGGCTCACCAGCGAGATCCTCCTCGGCCGGCAGAACATCGCGTTCGCGCTCGCCCTCGAGATGATCGTCGTCGTCGCGGTCGTGATGACGCTCTATGCCCTGCTGCTCCGGCGTACGTCGAGGTGGTTGCGGTGAAGACGATGGTCCGTGTACTGCTGCTGGTGCCCTTCGCGCTGTTCTTCTTCGTGCCGCTCGTGGCGATGCTCGACTTCAGCACGCGCGTGCGCGGCGGCGGGCGCACCGGTCGGGCCTGGGCGGCTCTGCTCGAGGACGACATGGTGCGCGGCGCGATCATCAACTCGCTGCTGCTCGCCGTGTTCACCGTCGTCCTGATGGTCTTGTTGCTGGTGCCGACGATGGTGTGGGTGCGACTCCGGGTGCCGCGGGCTTCGCGCCTGCTGGAGTTCCTGTGCCTGCTGCCGCTGGCGATCCCGGCCCTGGTGATCGTGGTCGGCATCTCGGGTGTCTACGCCTGGGTCAGCTACTTCTTCGGTGACTCGGCGCTCACGTTGACGTTCGCGTACGTCGTGCTGGTGCTGCCCTTCGCCTATCGCGCCATCGATGCGTCGCTGTCCTCGATCAACGCCGTCACGCTGGCCGAAGCAGCACGTTCGTTGGGGGCGGGCTGGTTCACGGTGATCGTGCGGGTCATCGTGCCCGAACATCTGGTCGGGCGTCCTCGCCGCCGCCTTCATCTCGGTCGCACTGGTGCTGGGTGAGTACGTGTTCGCGTCGCTGCTGAACTTCGACACGTTGCCGGTGGTGATCGCGCTGCTCGGCAAGAGCGACGCGGCCGTCTCGGTGGCGGCGTCGTTGGCTGCGCTGCTGTTCGCGTTCACCTTGTTGTTGATGCTCTCGTTCGTTGGACGAGCCCGCCGTACCGAAGGGACCTGAGCCGTGTCCGTGGAAACCCAGGCGTCACGCGCCACCGACGTCACCCTGCGCGACCTGCACCGGCACTACGGCGAGATGCGCGCCCTCGACGGGCTGACCCTCGAGCTGACACCCGGCGAGCTGGTGGTGCTGCTCGGCCCGTCCGGCTGCGGCAAGACGACCGCGCTGCGGATCCTGGCCGGGCTCGACACCGCCACGAGTGGCTCGGTGCTGGTCGGCGGACGCGACATCACCGGCGTCCCGGCCAACAAGCGCGACATGGGGATGGTCTTCCAGGCCTACAGCCTGTTCCCGCACCTGACCGTGGCCGACAACGTCGCATTCGGGCTCAAGCTGCGGGGCGTCGACAAGACCAGCCGGTTGAAGCGGGCGGGGGAGATGCTCGAGCTGGTCGGCCTCTCGCAGCACCGCGACAAGTACGCGAACCAGCTCTCCGGCGGTCAGCAGCAGCGGGTGGCACTCGCCCGGGCGCTCGCCATCGAGCCGTCGGTGCTGCTCCTCGACGAGCCGCTGTCAGCGCTGGACGCCAAGGTGCGGGTGCAGCTGCGCGACGAGATCCGTCGGATCCAGCTGGACGTCGGCACGACCACGCTCTTCGTCACCCACGACCAGGAGGAGGCGCTCGCGGTCGCCGACCGGGTCGGGGTGATGAGCGCAGGGCGGCTCGAGCAGCTCGCCCCGCCGACCGAGCTGTACTCGCGGCCCGCGACCCGGTTCGTCGCCGAGTTCGTCGGTCTGAGCAACCGGCTCTGGCGGCTGACGTCGACGGCCGGACCGCGGTGGTCCTCGGCAGCTCGGTGCCGACGCTGGAGGGCTCGGTCCAGTCCGGACGCGGACAGGCACTCGTACGCCCCGAGTTCGTGCAGGTGACGAAGGACGACGCGCGGCGGAGCGCGCATCGTGTCGGTCGCCTTCCTCGGGTCGATCTCGCGGGTGCTGTGCACGCTCGACGACGGGCAGGAGGTCGTCGCCCAGGTGTCCAGCGGCGAGGGGGCCGCGCTGCGACCGCACGACCGGGTGCGGCTGACCGCGTCGCCCGAGCCGGTGCTGGTGGTCGGCGGTGCCGCCGAGACACCGCCTGACCCGTCGCGAAACGCTCGACCCGGGCGTGCACGGCCGACCTAGGATGGCCGCATGGAGGCACCCGGACGCGATCCCGGCGACGGCCCCCTCGTGCCGAGGGACCCCAGTCGGCTGCGCATCTCCGATGAGGATCGGCACGCCGTGGCCGAGACGTTGCGGCACGCAGCCGGTGAGGGCCGGCTCGACCTGGACGAGCTCGACGAGCGGCTCGAGGCCGCGTACGCCGCGAAGACGTACGCCGACCTGGTGCCGATCACGGCCGACCTGCCCAGCCGCGACGACGCCGAGACCGCTCGCGACGCCGGCGAGCCATCGCCAGCCCGTGCCGGTCAGCGGCCCGTCGTACCCGTCGTCCTTCTCGGTGATGGGCGACTGCTCGCGGCGCGGCGCGTGGCAGGTGCCGGAGACCCACTACGCCTTCTCGCTGATGGGCAGCGTCACGCTGGACCTGCGCGAAGCCCACTTCGCAGCCAGGGAGACGATCATCGACGCCTACGCGGTGATGGCCGGCATCGACGTGATCGTGAACGCGACGACCCAGGTGGTCGTGGCCGGCGTCGGGGTGATGGGGGACTTCAGCGAGGCGCGGTCGCGCGTCACCCCCGAGATCACGCCGGATTCACCGATCGTGCGCGTGCGCGGCCTGGCGCTGATGGGCGGGGTCCGGGTCAAGCGCAAGGAGACTGCCGGGCGAGACGCCGGGCTGCTGCGTCGTCGCTGACCCGTTCAGTCGGTCACGCTTCGCTGCAGGACCAGGCACTCCCAGGGCTGCAGTTCTCCGGTCCAACCGCTCGAGGCGTCGCGTCGAGGTTGGTGAGCAGCAGGTCGGCGTCCTGCCAATCGGCGGCGTCCGGCAGGTCGACGTGGACCGAGTACGCCGGAGAAATTGGCGGCGACCAGGAGCTCGACGCCTTCCCACGAGCGGGTGAACGCGTAGACCGTCTCGTGCTCGGGAAGCAGCATCGAGAACGAACCGAGCGCCACCACCGGGCTCGTCGTGACGCAGCGCGATGAGACGGCGGTAGTGGTGGAAGACCGAGTCGGGGTCCGCCTCGGCGGCCTCGGCGTTGACCTCGACGTGGTTGGGGTTGACCGCCAACCACGGCTCGCCGTCGGTGAAGCCGGCGTTCGGAGTCGAGTCCCACTGCACCGGCGTCCGGGCGTTGTCGCGGCTTCGGGAGCGCAGCGCGGTCGAGGACGTGCTCGGCGTCGGCACCGTCGGCCGTGGCGTGCGGTGTAGTGGTTGACCGACTCGATGTCGCGGAAGTCGTCGATCGACTCGAAGGGGAAGTTCGTCATTCCGAGCTCTTCGCCCTGGTAGACGTACGGCGTACCGCGGTGCAGGTGCAGCACGGTCGCCAGCAGCTTCGCCGACCGGACCCGCATCGCTCCGTCGTCGCCGAAGCGGGAGACCACCCGAGGCTGGTCGTGGTTGTTCCAGTAGAGGCTGTTCCAGCCGAGGTCGTCGAGCCCGACCTGCCAGTGGCCCAGCGACGCCTTGAGGTCGGTGAGCCGGAACGGCAGCAGGTCCCACTTGCTGTGGGCGTGGTCGATGCCGACGTGCTCGAACTGGAAGACCATGTCGACCTCGCCGCGCGACGGGTCGGTGTACAGGCGCGCCTCGTCGACCGTCACGCCGGGCATCTCGCCGACGGTGAGGATCTTCTGCGGGCGGTCGGCGAGTACCTCGCGGTGCAGCTCCTGGAGGAACTCGTGGATCCGCGGGCCGTCCAGGTAGTGCGGGCCGCCGTCGCCGAAGCGGCCGTCGTGAACATGACCGTCGGGGAGTGCGAGGTCCTTGGAGATCATGTTGATGACGTCCATCCGGAAGCCGTCGACCCCGCGGTCGAGCCACCAGCGCATCATCGCGTAGACGGCGTCGCGGACCTCGGGGTTCTCCCAGTTCAGGTCGGGCATCGTGCGCGAGAACAGGTGCAGGAAGTACTCGCCGCTGGGCTCGTCGTACTCCCAGACCGAGCCCGAGAAGTACGACGCCCAGTTGTTCGGCTCGGCGCCCGGGGTGCCGCCGGCCATCCCCTTGCGGGGCGGTCGCCACCAGTACCAGTCACGCTTCGGGGAATGGCGTCGACGACCGCGACTCGACGAACCACGGGTGCTGGTCAGAGGTGTGGTTGACGACGAGGTCCATCATCAGCTTGAGCCCACGCTCGTGCATGGCCGCGATCAGCTCGTCGAGGTCGTCGAGCGACCCGAAGATCGGGTCGACGCCCTGGTAGTCCTTGATGTCGTAGCCCGCGTCGTCCTGCGGGGACGGGTAGATCGGCGACAGCCACACCACGTCGACGCCGAGCCGGACGAGGTAGTCGAGCTTGGAGATGATGCCGCGCAGGTCCCCGATCCCGTCGCCGTCGGAGTCGGCGAAGCTGCGCGGATAGATCTGGTAGACGACGGCGGTCTTCCACCAGTCGTCGGCGGGCGACGGCATGTCGCCGACGTTACCGGAACTGGCAAGACGCCTTACAGAGCCTTGAGCCAGCGCACTCCATAGGCAGCGACCGGTACGTCGATCGTGCCGTCCGCTTCGGCGACATGCTCGCTGCCGTCACACAGGTCGACCAAGCGGGCGCCGCCGGGGACGCGGTCGGCCGGACGGCCACGAAACCGCCCCGCACGGCCCGACACGTCGTGCACACACACGATCGTGGTGTCGTCGGCCACCGGGGTGCGCTGCAGGCTGAAGT
The DNA here is from genome assembly GCA_963768905.1 of uncultured Actinomycetota bacterium. Classification (GTDB taxonomy): domain Bacteria; phylum Actinomycetota; class Actinomycetes; order Propionibacteriales; family Nocardioidaceae; genus Nocardioides_B. Next base: position 1,863,057 of record CAVYJQ010000005.1, read on the forward strand.
AGGACGGACCTCCCTCGAGCACCTGCTGCGCCGCTGCCGGGTGGAACGCCGGCTGGGACCGTCGTACGTCGATCCGCTCCAACATCCGGTCGAGCACCTGCCGGCGCATGGACAGCGGGTCGGAGAGGGACTCGTTCGAGGTCGGCGCGCGCGAACCGCTGGCGGTTCACCACGCGCGCACGCCCTGTGCGCTCGGCACCCTCGGTCCAGTTCCGGCTGCCGAAGAGCGACTGGAAGTAGATCAGCGGCACTCCGGCCAGCGCCAAGAGGATCGAGTGTGCGGACAGAAACCGGTCGACCTCGCGACCCGGGTCGTCACCCGGTTGGGCGAGAGCGTCGAGGTACACGGAGTTCAGCTCGTACGGGCTCTGCCCCTCGGGCCCGCTGCGGTACGAGACAGCGCCGCCGTTGTCGACCACCCGAGCGGCGAGCGCCCCGATCTCGCGCGCCGACAGGATCCCCTCCACAGGCCGGACCCCGATGCCGTCGTGGCTCGCGAGGAAGTTCAGGAAGCTTGTTCTGTCCGAGGGGGCGACCAGCGTCTCGGCCCACTCCGAAAGGGTGCCGGCGTCGCCGCCGTGGAAGGCCGCGAGCGTCAGAGGGGGCAGCGCGAACTGGTACACCAGATGCGCCTCGTCATGCCCGGAGCCGAAGTAGGTCAGGTTCTGCGCATGGGGCACGTTCGTCTCGGTGACCAGCAGCGTGCCCGGAGCTACCGCGTCGAGCACCGTCCGCCAGAGGCGGATGACTTCGTGCGTCTGCGGGAGGTGGATGCATGAGGTCCCTGGCTCCTTCCACAGAAAGGCGATCGCGTCGAGGCGCAGCATCCGCGCCCCGTGCGCGACGTAGTCCAACAGCTGCCGGGTGACGGCCAGCAGCACCTCCGGGTTGGCGTAGTTCAAGTCGACCTGGTCGGCACTGAACGTCGTCCACGCGTGGCGGGGTCCGCCCGGTGAGTCGAACTCCGTCACGAGCGGCGACGTGCGCGGTCGGGTCACCGAGCTCAGGTCCGCGCTCGGATCCGTGGCGAGGTAGAAGTCCCTGAAGTCGCGATCGTCCCGCAGCCAACCCGTGAACCACGGGTGTGAAGCCGAGGTGTGGTTCACCACGGCGTCCAGCATCAGCCGGAAGTCGGCACCTAGCCGTTCGACGTCGGACCATGCGCCCAACGAGGGATCCACTGCCGCATAGTCGGACACTGCGAACCCGTCGTCAGAAGTCGACGGATAGTGCGGAAGAAGGTGCAGACCGGGGACTTTCCCCTGTGTGTGTTGGCGAAGGAACTCACCCAGCGTTGCGAGCGGGGGCTTGTCCGGCTCGCTGACCATGTCGCCGTAGGCGATCAGGACCAGGTCGGTCTCGTCGAAGAGCTCGCCCGACGAGGAGGCCCCGCGGAGCCCGTCGTACCCGTCCAGCAATGCGAGCATCCGGGCGGTGGTCGCCTCGGCGACGTCCGCGTCGTACACCTGAGCGAGGTGGCGGTGAATCGTCGTGGCGAGAGTCTCGGACCGGTCCACGGTGCATCACTTTTCTTACGGCACGATCAGGGGCGATTGGTCTCGACTCTCGACCTTACTCCCGCTCTCACCAGGTGATGGCCCCCTTGCGTGTCTTTCTTGTTCAGGGCAATGTGGCAAGTGACACGCATCACTTGTGAGGAGCGGTCGTATGGCGAAGATCGAGCTCGACGGCATCTGGAAGCGCTATGCAGATGGAACGGAGGCGGTCAAGAATCTCAGTCTGACGATCGATGATGGCGAGTTCGTCATCCTCGTAGGCCCCTCCGGGTGCGGTAAGTCCACCGCGCTGAGGATGGTGGCCGGTCTGGAGACCATCTCCGAGGGGAAACTGCTCATCGGCGACAAGGTCGTCAATGACCTCTCTCCGGGCGAGCGAGACATCGCGATGGTGTTCCAGTCCTACGCGCTGTACCCGCACATGTCCGTGGCCGACAACATGGCGTTCTCGCTGAAGATGGCCAAGATCTCCAAGTCGGAGATCGAAGAACGCGTCAAGAACGCCGCCGAGATGCTGGGGCTCACCGAGTACCTCCACCGCAAGCCGAAGGCCCTCTCGGGCGGCCAGCGCCAGCGCGTCGCGATGGGACGCGCGATCGTACGGAGCCCCCAGGCGTTCCTGATGGATGAGCCGCTGTCGAACCTCGATGCCAAGCTGCGCGTCGCGATGCGTGCCGAGATCGCTGCGCTGCAGACCCGCCTCGGAGTGACCACGCTCTACGTCACGCACGACCAGATCGAGGCGATGACGATGGGCGACCGGGTCGCGGTCCTGAAGGCCGGTGAGCTGCAGCAGGTAGCGAGCCCCCAGGAGCTCTACGAGCGCCCGGACAACCTGTTCGTAGCAGGCTTCATCGGGTCACCCTCGATGAACCTCGGTCGTGGCCGCGTCGAGAAGGACGAGTCCGGCTTCATGGTGACGCTCGACGAGAACGCGAAGCTCCGACTGGCCGACGGTGCCCTCGACCAGTACCCGGGTGTGCGCAACTACGCCGGCAAGGATGTCGTGGTCGGGATGCGACCCGAGCACTTCTCCCGCGCCAGCGACTCGACACCTGCCGACCAGAAGCTGGTCCAGCAGCCGGCCGCCCTCGTGGAGCTCCTCGGCTCCGAGGTCCTCTTGCACTTCACCACAGGAGCCGGAGCGATCATCTCCGAGGACACCCGCGCTGCGATGGACGACGCCGAAGCGTTCGCCGAGCTCGAGCATGCAGCCGCGACGGGTACCCAGCAGTTCGTCGCACGCCTCGAGCCACACGAGGCACCCAAGACCGGGACAAAGGTCGACCTGGTGTTCAAGACCGAGCACATGCATTTCTTCGACATTGAGACAGGAGCGGCGTTGCGCTGACTACACGCGTTTCAGCGCCTCGGCGACACGAAACAGGAGCGAGGAACCGAAAATGAGCCGACTGACGAAATACGGACGATGGATGGCCGCGGGGGTGGTCTCGGTCCTCGTGGTGACGGCCTGTACGCCGGGCGGTGGAGGCGACGAGGAAGGCGGTGGCGAGCTCACCTGGGCACTCGGCGGCTCTGAGGCGCAGCCCGGTGGCGTGCACCAGAAGGTCGCGGAGCTGTGGAGCGAGCAGAACCCCGACACCCCGATCACGATCGAGGTGCTCCCCGACGAGGCCGACCAGCAGCGCGAACAGCAGGCGCTCGAGCTCCAGTCCGAGAGCCCAGGCTTCGACGTGCTCGGGGTCGACGTGATCTGGACCGGCGAGTACTCCGAGAACGGCTGGGTCGAGAGTCTCGAGGACGTCCGGGGTGACATCGAAGAGGGCTCACTCCCGGGTGCGTTCGAGTCAGCGATCTGGGGCGGCGAGCTGTGGGCCGCGCCGTACAACTCCAACGCGGGCTTCCTCTACTACCGCACCGACCTGGTCGACGAGCCGCCCACCACGTGGACGGAGCTCTGTGAGATCGCGGTCAAGGTCGGCAAGCAGGAGGACATCGGCGGCTTCATCGGTCAGGGGGCACGCTACGAGGGCTTCGTCGTCAACTGGCTCGAGTACTACTGGAGCGGCGGCGGCGAGCTCTACAACGAGGACCAGAGCGAGGTCACCTTCGACGCCAACCTGGCTGCCCAGACGACCGAGTTCCTGGCGCAGGCCAAGGACAGCGGATGTCTCGCGCCCGGGTTCAACACCGCCCGCGAGGAGGAGGCTCGCAACGAGTTCCAGTCCGGCAATGCAGTGTTCATGCGCAACTGGCCCTACGCCTACGGTCTGATCAAGGACGACGCCGAGAGCCCGATCCAGGACAAGTTCGATATCGCGCCGCTGCCGACGATGACCGGCCAGGGCACGATCTCCGCGCTCGGTGGCTTCAACAACGCGGTGAGCGCCTTCTCCGACAACAAGGACGCCGCGAAGGCCTTCGTCGTCTGGGCGGCCACCGATCCTGAGGTGCAGCGGCATGCTGGCCACAGAAGCCTCCGTGCCGCCCACGTCTGGCTTCCGTCTACGACGAGCTGCGGCGACGACCCGGTGATGGCTCTGCTCGGTGAGGTGCTCCCCGACGCCAAGCCGCGCCCGCCGGCCCCGCAGTGGAACGAGATCAGCGTGGAGATGCAGCGCAACTTGTTCCCGGCCTACAACGGGGAAGAGAACCCGGCCGATGCCGCACAAGCGGTGCTCGAGGCACTCCAAGACACGGTCGGCTGAGACAACCGAGGCGGGCGAGGTCGGACATGACGACGCAGGTGGACAAGGAGCCGAATTCGGGGAGGCGTGACGCGCCGGCAGCCAAGCGGCGAAAGGAGCTGTCCGAGACCTCACTGGGGCGGGTCTTCGTCTCGCCCGCGATCCTCCTGATGGCGCTCGTCGCGCTCTTCCCCGTGATCTATGCCTTCGTGATCAGCCTCCAGGCCTACACCCGGAGGCAGAACGAGGGGTTCGCCGGAATCGAGAACTACGTCGAGGCGCTCACCGACGAGCGGTTCTGGACGTCGCTCCAGTTCACGGTGATCTTCACGGTGGCGTCCGTGGCTGCGGAGTTCGTCATCGGCCTCGGTTTCGCCTTGTTGATGAACCAGGCGTTCCGGGGTCGCGGGATCACGCGTGCGGCGATCCTGGTGCCGTGGGTGATCCCCACGGTGATCGCGGCGCAGATGTGGTTCTTCATGTTCAACGTGACGCCCGGCTTCATCAACACCGTCTTCGGCCTCGGCGACTTCAACTGGCTGGGGCAGTCCGGCTGGGCGGCGTTCGCGGTGATCTTCGCCGACGTGTGGAAGACCGCCCCCTTCGTTGCGCTGCTGCTGCTGGCAGGGCTGCAGACGATCCCGGGTGACGTGTACGAGGGCGCCCGCGTCGACGGAGCCAAGATGTTCCAACGGTTCTGGTACATCACGATGCCGCTGCTGAAGCCGGCCATCCTGGTCGCGCTGCTCTTCCGTACCGTCGAGGCACTTCGGGTCTACGACCTGCCCCAGGTGATGACCGGAGGCGCCTTCGGCACCGAGTCGCTGTCGATCCTGGTGCAGCAGTTCGTCGTCCGTACCCCTGACCCGGGGCTCGGTTCGGCGCTCTCCACGATCACGTTCATCCTCATCCTCGGAATCGGGATGATCTTCGTGAACCTGCTCGGCAAGGATCTGGTGATCGGCGAGGAGGAGTCCAAGTGAGCACCCCGACACAGTCCGCGGCCGCTCAGCGAGCCAGCGGCAAGGCCCCGAAGAAGAAGAAGGGATCCGACCAGGGAGTCGTCGAGCAGAGGTCCCAGGCCCAGATCTGGGGCAAGACGGCGATGCTGGGGGTCATCCTGCTCTGGTGTCTCTTCCCGTTCTTCTGGCTGATCATGACCAGCCTCAAGAAGGGGGACCGGGCGCTGAACAGCCCGGATCTCTTCCAGGGCCCGTTCGGGCTGCAGAACTACGAGGCTGTCTTCGCCCAGGACTTCCACCTCAACCTGCGCAACTCCCTGGCGATCGCCGGAACGACCACGATCATCTGCGTGATCGTCGGCTCGTTCGCGGCGTACGCGCTGGCACGACTGCCGCTGAAGCGGAAGATCCTGCTGCTCGGTGGCGTGCTCGCGGTGTCGCTGTTCCCGCCGGTCGCGCTGGTGCCGCCGCTGTACGAGCTGTGGCGCACGCTGGGGCTGCTGAACACCTGGGAGGGCCTCTACATCCCCTACACGTCGTTCACGTTGCCGCTGACGATCTTCATCCTCACCACGTTCTTCGCCGTCGATCCCGAAGGATCTCGAGGAGGCGGCGCGCGTCGACGGCGCTAGTCCGTTCAAGGCCTTCTACAAGATCATCCTGCCGCTCGCCGCGCCCGGCGTGTTCGCGGCGGCGATCATCATCTTCGTCTCCGCCTGGAACGAGTTCCTCCTCGCCAGCACGTTCGCGCCGCGCAACCCGGAGATCGCCCAGACCGTGCCGGTGGCGATTGCTGCCTTCACCGGCGCGGTGGAGTTCCAGAGACCGGTCGGCACGATCACGGCTGCCTGCGTGGTCGTGACGATCCCGATGATCATCGTCGCGCTCGTGTTCCAGAAGCGCATCGTGTCCGGCCTGACCGCCGGCAGCGTCAAGGGCTGAGGCTCGACCGACATCCGAAATCGGATCGCGAGATCCCGCCAGGCAGCAGACAATGGCCAGCATGCCCAGTTCGAGCCAGTGGATCGCCTTCATCGTGGCGTCGATCCTGTTCATTCAGCTGCCGGGCCCGAGCCTGCTGTTCACGATCGGCCGGGCGCTCACGGTGGGTCGGCGCGAGGCGCTGCTCTCCGTGGTGGGCAACGCGCTCGGCCTCCTGGTGCAGGTGTGCTGTGTCGCGATCGGGCTGGGCGCCGTGGTCTCCGCGAGCGCCACGGCGTACACCGCACTGAAGCTGGTCGGCGCCGCCTACGTCGTGTGGCTCGGGGTCTCGGCCATCAGGCATCGTGGCGACGCTCGGATCTCACTCGAGAGGTCGGCGACGACCCGGCCGAGGCGCGGGCACGCCGTCCGCACGGGATTCTTCGTCGGCGTGACCAACCCGAAGACGATCGTCTTCTTCGCTGCGTTCCTGCCGCAGTTCGCCAGCCCCTCCGGGCCGGCCGCACCGCAGCTGGCCCTGCTCGGCCTCGTCTTCGCGACCATGGCCGTCTGCTCGGACAGCCTGTGGGCACTGGGGGCGGGAAAGGCGCGTGAGTGGTTCGCCAGCAAGCCGCACCGACTCGACTCATTGGGCACGGCGGGTGGCGGGATGATGATCACGCTCGGGGTGACCCTCGCGGTGACCGAGTAGGCCCCCGACCGGCGGAGCGCCCGGGCGCAGCGGGGTCGGATCGGCCCCTCGGCTTCTTCACACGGAGGGCGTTAGCCACTACGGTTACCCCGTTACTCTCCGGGAAGCCAGCGGTCGCTTAGGCCCTGGGACGGGGGGTCTTCGTCACTCTCACCTTCATCGTGTTCCGTCGTTGGCGCGAGGCAGGTCGGCTCTCCGCAGCCGATGCCGCTCGCCGGAGGCGGAAGACATGGTTGTGGCCGACGCGGATCCACGGCGAGCAGCTGACGGAAAACCACTTCACAACGGATCGTCCGGCACGTTCCTGCCGGTGAAGGGATTTGAGATTCATGGCGACAATCAAGTTCGAGAAGGCTCAGCGCTGGTACGCCGGCTCTGATGTACCCGCGGTCCCGGGCATCGACCTGGAGATCGAAGACGGCGAGTTCATGGTGCTCGTCGGCCCGTCCGGTTGTGGCAAGTCCACGACCCTGCGCATGCTCGCCGGACTGGAGGACGTCAACTCCGGCAAGATCTTCATCGGTGACCGCGACGTCACCAACGTCCCGCCGAAGGACCGTGACATCGCCATGGTCTTCCAGAACTACGCGCTGTACCCGCACATGAACGTCGCCGACAACATGGGCTTCGCTCTCAAGATGGCGAAGGTGTCGAAGGAGGAGCGCGACCAGCGTGTCCTCGAGGCCGCCAAGCTCCTCGGACTGGAGGAGTTCCTGGAGCGCAAGCCCAAGGCACTCTCCGGTGGCCAGCGGCAGCGCGTCGCCATGGGCCGCGCGATCGTCCGCCAGCCGCAGGTGTTCTGCATGGACGAGCCGCTGTCGAACCTCGACGCCAAGATGCGCGTGCAGACCCGCACCGACATCGCGAAGCTCCAGGCCGACCTCGGCGTCACGACGGTCTACGTCACCCACGACCAGGTCGAGGCCATGACCATGGGTGACCGCGTCGCGGTGATGAAGCTCGGCGAGCTCCAGCAGGTGGATACCCCGCTCAACCTGTACGACCGCCCGGCGAACCTCTTCGTCGCCAGCTTCATCGGCTCCCCGCAGATGAACCTGATGGAGGGCGTGGGCGTCGACGGCCAGGTGAAGATCGGCGACTACCCGGTGCCGGTCGACGACGCTGCGACCTCGCGGATGAACGGCAAGGTCACCGTTGGCGTCCGGCCCGAGGCCTGGCGGATCGTGTCCGAGTCCGAGGGTGGGCTGCCGGTCAAGGTGACCGTGGTCGAGGAGCTCGGGGCCGATGCGTTCGTCTACGGAACGAGCGGCGTCGAGGGCACGCCGCACGACATCATCATCCGGGTGAGCCAGCGTGACTCGGTCCGCAAGGGCCAGACGCTGTACGTCACCACCGACCCGCACCACGTGCACGTGTTCGACACCGAGTCGGGCGAGCGCCTGAGCGACTGACGGACGCTGGCGGGGTTTGGACGCTCACGGGAGACTGAACCCATGCGCCAGCTCACCGCACTCGACGCCCAGTTCCTGAACGTCGAGTCACCGACGACGGTCGGGCACGTTGGAAGTCTCATCGTGCTCGACCCGTCGTCGGCTCCGGACGGGTGGGGGCTCGACGCCGTCCGCGCCGTGCTCGAACCGCGCCTGCACCTCGCGCCTCCGTTGAGGCAGCGCCTCGCCGAGGTGCCGTTCGGGTTGGGACGCCCGTACTGGGTCGACGACCCGCACTTCGACATCGAGTTCCACCTGCGCGAGCTCGCCCTCCCGGCACCGGGCACCCGCGAGCAGCTCGGTGAGCAGGTCGCGCGAATCCACGCGCGCCAGCTCGACCGGTCGCGGCCGCTGTGGGAGGTCTACGTCATCACCGGGCTGGAGGACGGCAAGGCCGCCTTCTACTCGAAGATCCACCACGCGGCCATCGACGGCGTCTCCGGAGCCGAGATCCTCGAGGCCGTGATGGACGTGACCGTCGAGCCGCGGCCGGTGGTGGTCGAGGACGAGCCGTTCGTGCCGCGGCCGATGCCGTCCGCCACGAGCCTGGTCCGCCGCGGGGTGGGGTCGCTGGCGTTGAACCCGGTGGAGGTGCTCCGGACGGTGCCGAAGTCGCTCAGCTACCTCAACGAGCTGCCCGGAGCGGCGAACTTCCCGGTCACCCGGGTGGTCAGCGCGGCTGCCGGCGCGGTCGGCAAGCTGGTCGGCCAAGGTGGCACCGACCTTCCCGTGCGTTCACTCAAGGCGCCGCGCACGCCGTTGAACGGCCCCATTACCGCGCACCGGAGGGTCGCGTTCGGCTCGGTGCCGCTCGACGACGTCAAGCGGGTCAAGGCGCACCTGGGCATGACGGTCAACGACGTGGTGATGACGATGACCGCGTCGGCCCTGCGGCGCTGGCTGCTCGACCACGACGCGCTCCCGAGCCGGCCGCTGGTGGCCGCCGTACCTGTGTCCATCCGCTCCGAGGACCAGCAGGGCGCGATCGGCAACCACGTCTCCGTGATGGTGGCCGAGCTGCCCACCCAGCTCGGTGGGGTGATGGAGCGGGCCGAGGCGATGCGCGACTCGATGGAGGAGGCCAAGCGCCACTTCGAGGCGGTGCCGGCCACGCTTCTCCAGGACCTCTCGACGCTGATCCCGACCGCTCTGTCCGGGCTGGCTGCGCGGTCCTTGTTCCGGCTCGCGACCGTGCCGGGGGTGCTGTTCAACCTGTTCGTCAGCAACGTGCCCGGGCCCCAGCTGCCGCTCTACATCGCGGGCGCCCGGGTCGAGGGCATCTACCCGGTCTCTGCGGTCACGGACATGAGCGGCGGACTCAACATCACGCTGTTCTCGTACGACGGCCACCTCGACTTCGGGTTGATCGCCTGTCGCGAGATGGTCCCCGACGTGTGGAACCTCGTGGGCTACCTGCAGGCAGCGCTCGACGAGCTGCTCAGCACGCTCCCGCCGGAGGCTGAGGGCGCCTAGCGCGAACCGGCGCGGCGCGCAGTGCGGGCGATGGCGTCGACCAGCGTGTCGTGCAGCTGCGGCGGGACGTCGTGACCCATCCCGGGGACGAGCAGCAGCTCCGCACCAGGGATCGCGTTCGCCGTGGCGCGGCCGCCCGAGACATGCACCATCTTGTCGTTCAGGCCGTGCACGACCAGGGCGGGAACCTCCAGCGTGCGCAGTGCGCGGGTCCGGTCGGGCTGCGCGAGGATCGCGGCCATCTGCCGGGCGACGCCGGCGCGGCTGATGCCCCGGTCCCAGGTCTCGGCTGCACGCTCCCGGATCACCTCGGCGGTGTCGGGGTAGAGCGGCGACCCGATCACCTTCCACATCTTCACTGAGGCATCGAGGTACGCCTCGCGGTTGGAGCGCGGCGTCAGCAGCATCGGCAGCAGCCGCGGGTCCTGCCAGCCGACGGTACGCCGGCCCGTCGTCGACATGATCGAGGTCAGCGACCGCACCCGGTCGGGCAGGTGCAGCGCCATCGTCTGGGCGATCATGCCGCCCATGGAGACGCCGACGACGTGCGCGCCGTCGTGACCGAGGTGGTCGAGGAGCGCCATCCCGTCGGTGGCCATGTCCGTCAGCGTGTACGGCGGGGTCGCGGGGCGCCCCACGAACGCGCGAGCAAGGTGGCTGCGGCGGATCCGGCCGGTCGCCCGGCTCGACCGCCCGGTGTCGCGGTTGTCGTAGCGGATCACGTGGAAGCCGCGGTCGGCGAGACCGCTGCAGAACTCGGGATCCCACCAGGTCATCGGGCCGCCGAGCCCCATCACCAGCAGCATCGGCTCGGACTCGGGGTCGCCGAACGTCTGGTAGCAGATCTCGAGACCGTCGCCGACGCGGGCGAACAGCTCTTCGGAGTGAGCGCTCACGGCGCGTTGCTCGGCGGTGGACACGGGGCTGTCCTTTCGTCGGCGCATGCGGTTACTGACGAGTTTACCTGGGCGCCAAGGCAGAAATCCGTAGGTTACGGTCCGGCGACGTTCCGTTTGGTTTGCCCGGGATGTGTCTACTGTCGTGAATGTGGGATCACCGCTCGGCGCGTTCCTCTGTCCGTCCGGCTACGCCGGACCGACAGGCCTGCGCGCCATCGCCCGCGAGGGGAGTGCGGTCACCGAGGCTGTCCGGTTCGCCCGGCGTCATGCCGCCGAGCGCCTAGGTCGCCGCACTACCCCGTACGCCACCCGGGCTCCCGAGCCCGGCCTCGACCCCGTCGTCCTCGTCCCGGGCTTCATGGCGGGCGACGGCTCCATGTCGCTGTTGGCGCGGCACCTGCGCAGGCTGGGGCACCGCACCTACCGCTCGTCCATGCATGCCAACGTCGGCTGCACCCAGCAGGCCAGCGACCAGCTCGAGGCGCGCATCGAGGAGATTGCCGCCAGGCGAGGGCGCAAGGTCGCGATCGTCGGGCACAGCCTCGGCGGGCTGCTCGCCCGTGGAGTCGCCGCGCGGCGTCCCGACCTGGTCAACGGGATCGTGACCCTGGGCAGCCCGCTGCTCGCGCCCGGGGCTGCCCACCCGGTGCTGCTGTTCGACCTGGCTCTCGTGGTCCGGCTCCAGCAGGCAGGGCTGGGCCGGATGATGGGCGCCGACTGCACCTCTGGTGACTGCGCCCGGATCAGTTGGGAGCAAGGGCGGGTGCCGATCGAGAACGGCGTCGGCTTCACGTCCGTCTTCTCCCGTCGCGACGGGATCGTCGACTGGCGGGCCTGCCTGGACCCGCAGGCCAAGACCGTCGAGGTGCGCACCAGTCACGTCGGGATGGCGTTCGACCCGGTCGTCCACGACATCGTGGCCGGCACGCTTGCCTCGAACCGGGCCCGTCGCCTCAGCGGGGGCGCGCTCAGCCCTGGGCCCAGCCTGGTGGCAGTTCCCGCCGCGTCGGCGGGTTAGCCCCCCGGCGAGAGACGGTGATGGCGGCCGCGTGGGCGGCCGACTCCAGCAAGTGACGTAGCCGCTCAGCGTCGACGTCGCGCGGCGTGGCCCAGTCGAGCAGGACGGCGACCAGCGCCGCCATGAACGAGTCACCCGCGCCGACGGTGTCGACGAGGTTCGTGCGCGGAGCGGCAACCTCGATGTCGTCCTGTTCGGTGAACGCCATCGCACCCTCGCCGCCCCGGGTGACCACCACGAGCCGGGTCTGCTCGGCGCGCAGGAGGTCATGGGCTACCTGGGACACGCCGGTCTCGGGTCGCAGCAGCTCGACGTCCTCGTCGCTGAGCTTCACCACGTCGGCGTAGCCGGCGACCTCGGCCACGGCCTCCCAGTCGGGGAGGAAGGCGGGACGGACGTTCGGGTCGTAGCTGACGAACGCCTCGCGGTCGCGCGCCTGCTTCAGCAGGTCGATGACCGCGGCCCGGCCGGGCTCGATGACAGCGCCGATCGATCCGACATGGAGCCCGTGCACGTCTGCGGGCAGGCGCTGGCTCTCGAGTGACCAGGTCAGGTCGAAGTCGTACGACGCCGCCCCGCTGCTGTCGAGTCGCGCGGTCGCCGTACTGGTCCGGTGCCCGGCACGCACCGAGCCGGGGCCGAGCTCCACCCCGCTGGCGCGCACGTGCTCGGCGACCAGGAGGCCGTGCGGGTCGTCGCCGACCTCGGTGAACAGCAGGGTCGGTACGTCGAGGCGGGCCAGCCCGACCGCGACGTTCATCGACGACCCGCCGGGCGCCGTGATGGGCTCGCCCTCCACCGGGAGGACGATGTCGACGAGCGACTCACCGACCGTGACGAACTGTGCGTGTTCGTCGGTCATCTCCGGGTCAGCGCTCGAAGTCGACGGCGGCGTACGAGCGGAGCTTCTGCAGCTTGTGGTCGGAGGTGATCGAGCGGATCGTGCCGCTGCGCGAGCGCATCACCAGCGAGTGCGTGCTCGCGCCGCCGGCGCGGTAGCGGACGCCCTTCATCAGCTCGCCGTCGGTGATGCCGGTCGCCACGAAGAAGACGTCGTCGCCGGTGACGAGGTCGTCGGTCACCAGCACCCGGTCGAGGTCGTGGCCGGCGTCGACGGCCCGCTCGCGCTCCTCGTCGTCCTTCGGCCAGAGCCGACCCTGGATCACGCCGTCGAGGCACTTCATGGCGCACGCCGAGATGATGCCCTCGGGGGTTCCGCCGATGCCCATCAGCAGGTCGATGCCGGTGTCGGCGCGGGCCGCCATGATGGCGCCGGCGACGTCGCCGTCCGAGATGAACTTGATCCGGGCCCCGGTGGCGCGGATCTCGTCGACGATCTGCTGGTGGCGCGGGCGGTCGAGCAGCACCACGGTGACGTCCTCGGCGGCGCTGCCCTTGGCCTTCGCCACCTGGTGGATGTTCTCGGCCACCGGGTAGCGGATGTCGACCATGTCGGCGGCCTCGGGGCCGGTGACGAGCTTCTCCATGTAGAACACGGCCGACGGGTCGTACATCGACCCGCGCGGCGCGACCGCCATCACGGAGATCGCGTTGGTCATGCCCTTCGCGGCCAGCGTCGTACCGTCGATCGGGTCGACCGCGACGTCGCACTCGGGGCCGGTGCCGTCACCCACCAGCTCGCCGTTGTAGAGCATCGGGGCGTTGTCCTTCTCGCCCTCGCCGATCACCACGGTGCCGCGCATGCCGACGGTGGAGATCAGGGCGCGCATGGCGTTGACGGCGACTCCGTCGGCGCCGTTCTTGTCGCCGCGGCCCACCCAGCGGCCGGCGGCCATGGCGGCCGCCTCGGTGACCCGCACCAGCTCGAGCGCGAGGTTTCTGTCTGGCGCCTCGTGGGCGGCGTTGAGACCGGGCGAGATCTGTGCGTCAGGCATGGGCAGAGAGTACCCGGTCAAAAGCGAGCCTCGTAGACCTCGATTTCGGTTGCCTTGACCGTTGCCCACACTCGGCGGCCGGGCGTGAGCCCCAGCTCGGCGGCGCTGCCAGGGGTCACGTCGGCCAGCAAACCCGTGGTCGCGTCGATGTGGACACGCACCGCCGCACCGTGCGGGGACGTCGACAGGACTGTGCCGGGCCACCTGTTCCGTGCGGATCCGGTGGGCTCCTCGAGGGTCAGGGTGACCGCCGCAGGGGAGAAGCAGGCGTTGACCTCCCCCTCGGCGGGGACCGCGGTCACCAGCGCGCTGCCGTCGGTCAGGCGTACGACGGTCCCGGTGCTGCGGCCGCGCAGGACGTTGAGTCCGACCAGTCGGGCGACGTGCTCGGTGGCGGGCTGCCGGGCGACGTCGTCGGGGGAGCCCTGCTGTGCCACGCGGCCGTCGTCGAGCACCACCACCCGCGACGCCAGTGTCATCGCGTCGAGCGCGTCGTGGGTGACCAGCACGGTGACGCCGCCGAACTCGCTCAGGTGGCGCGCGAGCTCCAGCCGGAGTGCCATGGCGACGCCGACGTCGAGCGCGGCGAGTGGCTCGTCGAGGAGCAGGACCCGGGGCTCGGTGGCCAGCGCGCGGGCGACCGCGACACGCTGAGCCTGCCCGCCGGACAGTTCGTGGGGCCGACGAGCCGCAAGGTCGGCGACACCGAGCCGTTCGAGCCAGTCGCGGGCCCGCTGCTCGCTGGCGCGACGGCCCGCCCCTCGCGAGCGAGGACCGAACGCAACGTTGGCCAGCGCATCCAAGTGCGGGAACAGCAGGTGCTGCTGGAAGACGAAGCCCACGTCGCGGTGCGGCACCCGCCGACGGGTACCTCCCGCGACCTCCCAGTCAGCACCGTCGACACGGACCCGCCCGTCGTCGAGCGGCACGATCCCGGCGAGCGCGCGCAGCAGGGTCGACTTGCCCGCGCCGTTGGGGCCGATCACGGCAACGACGTCGCGCTCCTGCGCGGTGAGGCGCGCGTCGAGCGTGTGGTCGGGCCGTCGTACGACGACGTGGGCGTCGATCATCGGCGTACCGCCCCGGACACGGCCTGGTCGAACCAGCGTTCCCGCAGCAACGCCAGGATCGCGACGGACACCAGCAGCAGGATCACGCTGAGCAGCACGGCTGCCTCGGAGTCCTCCTGGAGCGCGACGTAGATCGCGTTCGGCATCGTCCGGGTGGTGCCCGGGTAGTTGCCCGCGAAGGTGATCGTGGCGCCGAACTCGCCGAGCGCACGCGCCCACGCGAGCACCAGCCCCGCCAACACGCCCGGAGCGGCTAGCGGGACCGAGACCCGGCGGAACGTCGTCCACCGGTCAGCGCCGAGGGTGGCGGCGACGACGTCGAACTCGGCGTTCGACGCCCTCAGCGCGCCTTCGACGCTGAGCACGAAGAACGGCAGCGCGACGAAGGCATGGGCGAACACCACGGCGGCGGTGGTGAACGGAAGCGAGATCCCGAACGCGTCGAACAGCGGGCCGCCGATCAGGCCCCGCCGGCCGAACGCCGTCAGCAGCGCGACTCCGGCCACGACGGGTGGGAGCACCAGCGGCACCACGACCATTGCGCGGACGAAGCCCCGGCCGGGGAAGGTGAGCCTGGCCAGCACCCAGGCGAGTGGGATGCCCACCACGGTCACGATCGCGACCGCGGCCAGCGACGTCACCAGCGAGAGCCGGAGCGCGTCGAGGATGGCCGGGTCGGTCAGCCGGGTGCCGAGGTCACCCCAGGGGGTGCGCGCCAGCAGCGCGACGAGGGGGAGCAGCAGGAAGGCGACCGCCAGACCAGCGGGCACCAGCAGTCGGTACGGCGCGGCACCGACGGCCGGACCCCGTGCGTCGGTTGCCATCAGGGCGTTCCGAAGCCGGCGTCGACGAGCACCTGGCGCCCTCGCGACGAGAGGACCAGCTCGACCCAGCCTGCGGCGAGGTCCGGGTGCCGGGCCTCGGCGACGGCAGCGATCGCGTAGTCGGTCGGCGGGGTGTCGCCGTCCAGGTCGATCGTCCGGACGTCGGCGCCTGCGGCCCGGGCGTCGGTGGCGTAGACGAGGCCCGCGTCCGCCTCGTCCAGGCGCACCTTGGCCAGTACTGCCTTGACGTCGACCTCCTCGCTGCTCGGGGCGGCCCGTACCCCGGCGCGCGCGAGCATCTCGGCGGCGAGCGAGCCACAGGGGGCGGATTCGACGCAGACGACGTAGTCGAACGAGCCGGCGTCGAGGTCGCTCAACCGGTCGATGCGGTCGGCACCGTCTGCCGGGGTGACGAGGACCAACCGGTTGGTGGCGAACACTTCCGGAGCTCCGGCCGTGGCGTCGGCGTCGGTCACCGTGGTCATGGTTCGCGTGTCGGCCGTGGCGAGCACGTCGGCGGGCGCGCCTTCGACAACCTGGCGGGCAAGCGTGGCGCTCGAGTCGAACGCCAGCCGGACCGTGACCCCGGGGTGCTCGCGCTCGAACGTCGTGGCCAGCTCGGTGAACGTCTCCGTCAGCGAGGCGGCTGCCAGGACGGTCAGGGTGCGATTGCCGTCCGTGCCGGCGCCGGCGGAACAGCCGCCGACGAGCGCCGCAGCGAGCGCCAGGGCGAGGGCGCGCACCAGAGCTCGGGGCCGAACCCTCACGGGAGCTCGACCACGACGTTGGTGGACTTCACCGACGCGATCGCGACGACGCCCGGCTCGAGCCCGAGCTCGTCCGCGGCCTCGCTGCTCATCAGCGACACCACGCGGTACGGGCCGCAGACCATCTCGACCTGGGCCATCACGGTGTCCTTGGTGACCGCAGTGACGATGCCGCGGAGCCGGTTGCGAGCGCTCACGGACGACGCTCGGGGCGTGCCGTCCGGTGCGGTGTCGGCCAGCGACCGGGCCAGCGCGGCGAGGCGGGCGCCGTCGACCCTCGTCCGGCCCGACGGGTCGTGGTCCGCGGCGAGGCGGCCCGAGTCGATCCAGCGCCGGACGGTGTCGTCGCTGACCCCCAGAATCTCGGCTGCATCCGCAACTCGGTACGTCGTCACCCGTCCATGGTGCCGCATCTGCGGACGAAAACCCAGGGATCAACCCGTGAATGCGGCTCCTGATCGGGGTGCCGGGGCCAGGGTTGGGCGAGGTTGCGAGAATGATCCGGTGAGCGGACAGGCGGGCAGATATCAACGGTCGGCGGGCGGAATGGTCGGCGCGATGCTGGTCCTGGTCGCCCTGGTGCTCGCCTTCGTGCTCTTCCGCGACCTCAACCGGACTGACCCGCCGAGCCCGGTGCGTGCCGTGGACTACGCCCGTACCGCGGAGTTCGCCCGCGAGCAGGCCAGTTTCGACCTGCTGGCGCCGGAGTCGCTGCCGGACGGGTGGCGAGCCACCACCGTCGGGTACGAGCCGGGCGCAGCCGACAGCTGGCACATCGGCATGCTCACCGACGAGGACAGGTACGTCGGTCTCGAACAGGCGGACGCTTCGGTCGATTCGCTGGTCGAGACGTACGTCGATGAGGCCGCCGTGCGAGGCAAGGCGGTCGTGATCGACGGCGAACGCTGGACCTCGTGGACCGACGACGGCGGCGACCTCGCCCTGACCCGGATGACCGGCGATACGACCACGCTGGTGGTCGGCCACCGGGTACCCCAGGCGACCCTGGTCGCCTTCGTGCAGTCGCTCCGCTGACACCGCGCTGAGGCAACCCCACGGGCTAGGAGTCCGGGTTCTCCTTGGCGATGACCGCGTCGAGGCGCTGCTTGGCGCCGTCCAGCCAGTCCTGGCAGACCTGCGCGAGCTTCTCGCCGCGCTCCCACAGTGCGAGCGACTCCTCGAGGTTGGTGCCACCGGACTCCATCCGGCGCACCACGTCGACGAGCTCCTCGCGTGCGGCCTCGTAGCTCAGCTCGGGGGCGGCCTGGTCAGCCATGGTCGGTCTCCTGCTCGGTCGCTGGGTCGGTGATGGGTTCGGGGGTCGTCTCGTGCACCACGACGCCGATCCGGCCGTCGGCCACCCGCACCTGCAACGGCTGGTCGGCGGCGGTCTGGCCGACGGAGGTGACGACGTGGCCGTCGGCGTCCTGCACCACGGCGTACCCGCGGCGCAGGGTCGCCAGCGGCGACAGCCCGCGCACCCGGGCGAGCTGGTGGTGCAGGTCGTTGTGGGCGCGGTCGAGCTGGTGGTGCAGGGTCCGTCGACTCCGGTCGCGGAGCTCGTCGACCTCGCGGCCACGCTCGACGAGCCCGCTGGTCGGGTCGTCGAGGCAGGGGCGTGCGCGGATCGCATCGAGCTGCTGCTGCTGGCGGGCGAGCCAGGTGGCGAGGCCGGCTCGGATCCGCTGGCGGGCGTGGGCCACCCGGTCGAGCTCCTCGACGACGTCGGGCACGACGGTCTTCGCTGCGTCGGTGGGCGTCGCGGCCCGGCGGTCTGCGACCAGGTCGAGCAGCGGCGTGTCGGGTTCGTGGCCGATGGCCGAGACCACGGGGGTGGTCGCGGCAGCCACCGCGCGGATCAGCCCCTCGTCGGAGAACGGCAGCAGGTCCTCGACCGACCCGCCGCCGCGCGCGATCACGATGACGTCGACGTCGTCGTCGCGGTCGAGCTTCCCGACCGCGGCCATGATCTCGCCGGCGGCGTTCACGCCCTGGACGGAGGTGTGCAACACCCGGAACTCGACGGCCGGCCAGCGCCGACGGGCCACCTCGAGCACGTCGCGCTCGGCCGCGGACCCGGCTCCGGTCACCAGGCCGATGCAGCGGGGGAGGAAGGGCAGCGGACGTTTGCGCTCGCGGTCGAAGAGGCCCTCGGCGGCGAGCAGCTGGCGGCGCCGTTCGATCCGGGCCAGCAGCTCGCCGAGGCCGACCATCCGGATGTCGTCGGCGCGCAGCGACAAGGTGCCGCGGTTGGCGTAGAACGACGGCTTCGCGTGCACGACCACGCTGGCGCCTTCGACGACCGGTGGGTTGAGCGAGTCGAAGAGCTGGCGTGAGCACGTCACGGACACCGATACGTCGGCCACCGCGTCGCGCAGGGTCAGGAAGACGGTGTTCATTCCCTGGCGGCGGCTCAGCTGGGCGACCTGCCCCTCGACCCAGACGACACCCAGCCGGTCGACCCATCCTGCGATCAGGTTCGCGATCTGCCGGACGGGCGCCGGGTGCTCCAGGGAGTTCTTGTCCAGTGCCACGCCACGCACCCTAGGCGAGACCACCTACGATTGGGCCCATGAGTACGTCTGACCTGGGAATGCCGCCCGTCCTGGACGCAGCCGAGGCCGACGGACGGTCCGTGTTGCTCGCCGCTCCGCGCGGCTACTGCGCCGGCGTCGACCGCGCCGTGATCACCGTGGAGAAGGCACTCGACCTCTACGGCGCCCCGGTGTACGTCCGCAAGCAGATCGTGCACAACAAGCACGTGGTCGCGAACCTCGAGTCGCGCGGCGCCGTCTTCGTCGAGGAGCTCGCCGAGGTGCCCGAGGGGGCGACCGTGGTTTTCTCCGCGCACGGCGTGTCGCCGGAGGTGCATCGCCAGGCCGACGAGCGGAGCCTCAAGACGATCGACGCGACGTGCCCGCTGGTGACCAAGGTGCACCACGAGGCACGCCGGTTCGCCAGCGACGACTACGACATCCTGCTCATCGGGCACGAAGGGCACGAAGAGGTCGAGGGCACGGCGGGCGAGGCCCCGGAGCACATCCAGCTGGTGCAGACCCCCGAGGACGTCGCCTCGATCGAGGTGCGCGACCCCGCGAAGGTGGCCTGGCTCTCCCAGACGACGCTCTCGGTCGACGAGACGATGACGATCGTGCACGCGATCCGCGAGCGGTTCCCGCAGCTGCTCGACCCGCCGTCCGACGACATCTGCTACGCCACCCAGAACCGGCAGATGGCGATCAAGGAGATCTCCCGCGAGGCCGACCTGGTGATCGTGGTCGGGTCCGGCAACTCGTCGAACTCCGTGCGGCTGGTCGAGGTCGCACTCGAGGCCGGCGCCAAGGCGTCGTACCGCGTCGACGACGCCACCGAGATCGACGAGGCCTGGCTCGAGGGCGTCGACACCGTCAGCGTGACGTCGGGCGCCTCGGTGCCCGAGGACCTGGTGGACGGAGTGCTCGCCTTCCTGGCGGAGCGCGGCTACCCGGACGCCAAGGCCGTGCACACGGCCGAGGAGTCGCTGATCTTCGCGCTTCCCCCCGAGCTGCGCCGCGACATGCGCGCTGCCCAGCTCTCCTGACGCGAGGGGCTTGGCGTCAGCGGACGGTCGAGGGAGTCCGTCGGCCGGCGGACCTGATGCTGCCGGCGTTCCGGATCGCCACCTGGCGCAGCGCCAGGACGGCGAGCACCAGCCCGTAGCCGAGCACCAGAGCGCCGGCGTGGTGCGCGAGCCCTGAGACCGTGGCTTGGATGAGTCCGTCCGCGGGGTCGGCGACGGCGCCCGGGTCGACCACGGCCAGCACGACGACGAGGCCCGCCATCAGCAGCGGCGGGAGCACGCCCACGAAGAAGAAGTCTCGCGGGCGCACCGCGAGCGCGGCGGCGACGCAGATCAGCACGAAGGCGGCGTCGAAGGCGAGGGTGAGCTCGTCGGTCAGGAGCAGGTGCACGAGGACGACGAGTAGGGCAGCCGCCGCGGCGGCGTGGACGACGAGGCGACCCGGGTGTCGCCCTTCTTCCCAGAGGGTCTTCCTCGGGGTCGTGCGCGAGGTGCTCACGCTGTCACGGTAGGGGGAGTCCGCGGACCGGCGGCGGCGACGCGCCGCGCGTGAACGCCCAGGTCAGGCCGACTGGCGGCCCGACTCCGGCTCAGATTCGCCAGGCGCGAGGGCCGGCAGCTCGGCCCGGTCGGGGGCGACGGCGTCGAGGAGCTCGGCGGCGGTCAGCGGGCGCGGCGCCTCGCTCACCACGCCAGGGGCCGTCAGGTCGGCGTCGCCGACCTCCAGGTCGTTGAACTTCCGCGCCGAGACAAGAACCCGAGTCTCCAGGGAGCCGATCGCCCTGTTGTACGAGCCGACCGCCGAGGTCAGTGCGCGGCCGAGCCGGTCGAGGTGACCGCCCATGGTGCCGAGCCGGTCATGCAGCTCGCGGCCCAGCTCGTGGATGTCGCGGGCCTTGTCGGCGAGCGCCTCCTGCGTCCAGGCGTAGGCGACGGTACGGAGCAGCGCGATCAGCGTGGTCGGGGTGGCCAGCACGACCTGCCGGCTCGCGGCGTACTCCAGCAGCGACGGCTCTGCCTCGAGCGCGGCTGACAGGAAGGACTCACCGGGCACGAACAGCACCACGAACTCAGGGGTCGCGGGCAGGCTGCGCCAGTAGGCCTTGCCGGCCAGGACGTCCACGTGCTGACGGAGCTGGCGGGCGTGCCGGAGCAGGTGTCCGTCGCGCTCCTCGTCGTACTGGGCGCTGGTCGCGTCGAGGAAGGCGTCGAGCGGGACCTTCGCGTCGACGATCACGTGCTTGCCGCCGGCGAGGTTCACGACCAGGTCGGGCCGGAGCACGCCGTCGTCGTTGCGCACGGTGACCTGCTCGTCGAAGTCGCACCGTGACACCAGCCCGGCGATCTCGACCGCCTTGCGCAGGTGCAGCTCGCCCCAGCGACCTCTCACCTGGGGACGGCGCAGTGCCGTGGACAGCGACGACGTCTCGCGACGCAGCGACTCGGTCGAGTGGCGCACCTCGTCGACCTGCTGCTTGAGCTGGCTCTGCCAGGAGACCCGGTGCTGCTCGAGGTCGCGCATCTGGTCGTGCAGCCGGTCGAGGCTCTCGCGCACCACGGCCTGGTCGGCGGCCCGGGTCTCGAGGGCGCGCTGGGTGATCGCGGCGTCGTGCCCGGAGGCACGGCCTCGGGCGAAGAGCAGCCCGACGACAGCGCCGAGGACGACCCCGACGAGGAGGGTGATGAGCAGCGAGAGCGTCGTACCGATGTCCATGAACCTCAGGATGCCGACCCCCACCGACAAAACCGGTCAGGCGCGACCGGTCGGGGGCCTGGCGCTAGTCGAGGTCGACGATCACCGGGGCGTGGTCCGAGGCTCCCTTGCCCGCCCGCTCGTCCCGGTCGATCAGGGCGCCGTTTACTCGTGCGGCGAACGCGGGGGAGCCGAGCACGAAGTCGATCCGCAGCCCGCGGTTCCGCTCGAACCGCTGCCGGTAGTAGTCCCAGTAGGTGTAGACCTCGGGGCCGGGCGTGAACGGGCGGACCACGTCGGCGAACCCCGCGTCGACAACAGCCTGGAAGGCGGCTCGCTCCGGCGGCGAGACGTGCGTGCTCTTGGCGAACTGGGCCATGTCGAAGACGTCCTCGTCGAGAGGCGCAATGTTCCAGTCGCCGGTCAGGGCGATCGGCGCGCCGGGATCGTCCGCGAGCCACCCGGCCGCCGTGTCACGCAGCGCCGAGAGCCAGGCCAGCTTGTAGTCGAGGTGCGGGTCGCCGAGGGCGCGACCGTTCGGGACGTACAACGACCAGACCCGGACGCCGCCACACGTGGCGCCGATCGCGCGGGCCTCGGCGGCGAGCGGGTCCCCGAACTCGGGCATGCCCGGGAACCCGTGCTGCACGTCGTCGAGGCCGACCCGCGAGACGAGGGCGACGCCGTTCCACTGGTTGTGGCCGAGCGTGGCGACCTCGTACCCCATCGCCTCCAGGCCCATCAGCGGCCACTGGTCGTCGCGCGCCTTCGTCTCCTGCAACGCGAGGACGTCGATCTCGTGTCGTTTCAGGAACTCCTCGACCCGGTCGATGCGGGAGCGGATGGAGTTCACGTTCCAGGTAGCGATGCGCACGCAGGACACCCTAGGCGGCGGTCACCGAGGATGACGATGGCGTGCGACCTCGTCCGGTACGACGCGCCGTACCGGACGAGGCCGTCACCCTCAGGTCTGCGGCAACGTCATAGGCGCCGCCTCCGGCAGGTGCTCACGCACCATGAAGCCACTGGCGATGGCTACGAAGATGCCACCGGCGGTGAGTGCGATGAACGGCATGACCGGGCCGCCCGGGGCGAAGTTGCCCGTGTCGGCGAAGATGCCGAACCCTGCGACGACCGAGACGGCCGCTGCGGCGAGAGCCACGTAGCCGATCCAGTCGGGCAACAGGTGCGTCCTGAGCACGCCGATCCCGGCAGCGGCCAGCGGCAGGGCCGCGGCGAAGCCGAGCAGCGTGTTGAAGACCATCAGTCCCGTGAACATCGCGACCGTGGTGCCGGCTGCGACCGTGCCCGAGGTGTAGGCCATCACGCCGGTGAAGGCGCCGTAGCTGAACAGCGCACCACCGATCAGGACAGATCCAGCCAACAGGGCCATGTGGACGTCGCTGCGCTCCTCGCGCTCGCGGATCGCCTCGGCGAAAGCGGCAGCGAACCAGATCACGAGCCCTGCCGCCGCCGCGTAGAGGAGCGCGGCGAGGAGCAACTGGCTGCGACCGTCTGCTACGAAGGACGCGATCGTGTCCGACGTAGCGGTGACCCGGGGCGGTGCCCCGGAGATGAGTGCGGCCACCACGGCCAGCACGATGAATCCCAGTCCTGCGAACCCTCCCCAACGGAGTTCGTGGCGCTGTGTCATTCGAACCTCCTTAGTCCGATGAAACACATCCCCCGTTTCCTCCGATGATCCGCCGATTCTGGGCGCAATCAAGAGTCTGAAGGACCCGGGTCAGCACGCCATCCGGCCCCAGCGCGAGCACGTCGCCCACCCGTTCGCCATCGACCAGCACTGCCCCTGCTGTCGTGGCCCGGCTGGCCTCGCGGAGTGCCGCCCAGGTGCCCTTGCGACGCCGTACTGCCCGGAAGGTGCTGGGCAGCAGGTAGGCGGTGTTGCCGGCCCCGACGATCTGCACGTCGACGTCCGGCAGTTCCTCGCGGAGCCGCAGGTAGGAGGCCGCCACCACGTCGACCTCCGAGTCGTGCTCGCGCGCGCCGTCGACACGGCTGTCGAAGCAGATGCCGTCGCGGGCGTCGCCGCTGCAGCATCCGGTTCCCCCGTGGGCGTCGGTCCACGGGCGCACGAGCACGACCCGGGCGGTCATTTCCGGCTGGGTACGTCGGACCCGCCACCGGCGGGCTGGTCGACACGCTCCGGCGTACGCGTCCCGGACGAGCCGCGCAGGGCGAGCGCTGCTTCGACGATCAGCCACATGGCGAGCACGAAGATGACCGCGTCGAGCGGTGCGAGCACCCACTGGTCGGCCTCGACGAACTTCTTCAGGTTCACGAGGAGTGCCCAGGTGGTCATCACCAGCAGGAACGCCAACGGGATCACGATCGGCACCACGTTGCGCTTGCGCTGCGGAGACCCAGACCGCGACCACGGCGAGCGCGAGCCCGGCGGTGAGCTGGTTGGTGGTCCCGAACAGCTGCCACAGGACGCCGAACGTGTAGCCCTGGTCGCCGCCGCCGGGGAGCAACGCCATCGCCATCGGTACGGCGACCGCGATGATGCCGGCGAGCGTGAGGTTGCGGGCGAGCTTGTGCCAGCCGGCGATCTCGGCGATCTCCTGGACGACGTACCGCTGCAGCCGTACGCCGGTGTCCATCGTGGTGGCGGCGAACGAGATCACCACGACGGCCGCGAAGATGACGGCGAGGTCCAGCGGGATCCCGAGGTTGTTGGCGAAGACGCCGACACCGTTGACGAAGTTGCCGACGGCGCCGCCCGACGCGGTGCTGAAGTCGGGGTAGAGCGCCTGCCAGTCGGCACGCGTCGCCGCGACACCCGCGGTGGCGGCGAGCACGGCGCCCGTCGCCAGGCTGCCCTCGCCCACAGCGCCCATGTAGCCGACGTACCGGGCGTCGGTCTCCTTGTCGATCTGCTTGGCCGTCGTACCCGAGGACACCAGTGAGTGGAAGCCGGAGATGGCTCCGCACGCGATCGTGATGAACAGGAACGGGAAGATCGAGGGTGAGTCGGCGGGGACGTCGTTGACCACCGGGGCCACGATCGTGTTCCAGCCGACGAGCATGCCCAGCCCGATCACACCGAGGGCGATGAACAGCTGGTGGGAGTTGATGTAGTCACGCGGCTGCAGCAGCATCCACACCGGCAGGCGCGAGGCGATGAACGTGTAGGCGAAGAGGATCACGACCCAGAGGTTGCGCGGGTTGTCGAAGCCGATCGCCTCGGCCAGCGGGGCGATGTCGACGGGCACCTTCTGGCCGACCCAGATCAACAGGTAGAGGCCGACGACGCCGAAGATCGACGGGATCAGCGCGGCCGAACGGGTGCGGTAGATGTACTGGCCGATGAAGATCGCGAGCGGGATCTCCACGAAGATCGGGATGACCGCTCCGGGGTTCGCCACGAACAGGTTGCCGATCACCACGGCGAAGACGGCGTTCACCAGGGTGAGCAGGAAGAAGATGATCAGCAGGAACAGGGTGCGTGCCCGGTTGCTGATGACGTCCTGGGCGATCGTGCCGATGTTGCGCGCGCGGTGACGCAGCGAGACGGCGAGCGACCCGAAGTCGTGGACGCCGGCAGCGAAGATCGTGCCGAGGACGATCCAGGCAAGCGCCGGGCCCCAGCCCCAGAAGACCGCGATCGCGGGACCGACGATCGGCGCTGCCCCGGCGACCGATGTGAAGTGGTGACCGAAGACGACGTGCTTGTTGGTCGGGACGAAGTCGATCCCGTCGCTGAACTGGTGCGCGGGAGTCACGAACGCCGGGTCGAGCCCGTAGATCCGATCGGCGAGGTAGGCCGAGTAGTAGCGGTAGCCCAGGAAGAACAGGACTCCGACGACGGCGGCCACAGCAATGGCGGGCACGAGGCGCTCCTTCCAACGTTTCCCCGTGGGCCCCGAATGGCCAACGCGGGAGGACTCGCGAGGGCATTGTCACTCAGGTGTGGCGCCGGTCTCAACCATGCGAGACGGTTGCCTTTACCCTGACGGGCGTGGATTGGGGGACGTCGATGGCCGGTGACCAGGTGGCTGCCGCCGTGGCCGCGTCGTCGCTCAGCGAGCTCTGCTGGGTCGACGGCTCCGGGCTCCCGCAGGTGCGGGGCGTGGTGGCGTTGGTGCGCGAGAGCAGGCCCGCGCTGGCGTTCACGTACGCCGACGAGCTGGTCGCGCGCGAGGTGGCAGCCGCCGCTCGCGTCGCCCTGTCGCTGCGTGAGGGGCGCTCCACCGGGCGCGCGTTCCAGCCCCTGGTGTTGGCGGGCCGCCCGCGTCTCGTCGAGGATCCCACCGGGGACCTGTACGTCGCCGAGCTGCTCAAGCAGGAGCTGCACCGCTACCCGCCCGCCCGCGTGTTCGCCGACTCGCCCCTGTTGATGCGCGAGCACTGGTGGTTCCTGCCGCGGCTGGTGGTCGAGCTGGACGTCGACACCGTCACGCCGGTGTCCCGGCGAGACTCGCGCCATGACCACCTGCTCGTCGTCGCGGACGGCGTCGCGCCGGTCGTCACGGCCGCAGGAGCCGGAGACCTGGCGGGGGAGAGGCTCCAGCTCGATGTCGACGGCTCCGCCCCGTCCGCGGGGCCCGCGGTGCTGTTCGGTCAGGACGCGTCGTTCCCCGACCTGGAGCGGTGGTCGCAGTGGCGCTACCGGGGGCACTGGGACGGGACCGCGCTGGCCGTCGAAGAGCTTCCCGCCCGCGTGGGGCTCGGCCCCGCGCCCGGGCTGCTTCAACGGTGGCGAAGGCAGCGCGCACTCGAGCGCGGCTGCATCGCCGCCCTGCCGAGATCGTGACAACGGAGAAGGAGTGTCGATGCGCGCAGTAGTCGTGGAGACGACCGGTGGCCCCGAGGTCCTCAAGGTCGAGGAGCGGTCCGTGCCCGCCCCGGGCCCCGAGGAGGTGCTCGTCGAGGTGGTGGCGGCGGGCGTGAACTTCATCGACGTCTACCACCGCACCGGCGGGTACCCACGCGACCTCCCGTTCGTGGTCGGCTCCGAAGGAGCGGGCACGGTGTTGGCGTTCGGTACGGCGGTGACCGGCGTGTCAGTCGGCGACCGGGTGGCCTGGGCGATGGTGCCGAGCGCCGGGTACGCCCAGCAGGTGCTCGTTCCCGCTGCCCAGCTCGTGCCGGTGCCGGACGGTGTTGATCTCGAGACCGCTGCGGCCGTGCTGCTGCAGGGCATGACGGCGCACTTCCTCAGCGAGTCGACGTACCCGGCCAGGGCCGGTCAGACCGCGCTGCTGCACGCCGGGGCCGGCGGCGTCGGCCGGCTGCTGATCCAGATGCTCGCGGCCAAGGGCGTCCGGGTGATCACGACGACCTCGACCGAGGAGAAGGCCGCGCTCGCCCGGTCCGCCGGCGCGACGGATGTGGTCCGCTACACGGAGCAGGACCTCGGCGACGAGGTGCGCCGGCTGACGGACGGGCGCGGCGTCGACGTCGTCTACGACGGGGTCGGGAGGAGCACGTTCGACACCGGGCTCGACCTGCTCGTCCCGCGCGGAATGATGGTGCTCTACGGAGCGTCGAGTGGGCCGGTGCCGCCGCTCGACCCGCAGGTGCTGAACCGCAAGGGCTCGCTGTTCCTGACCCGGCCCACCCTCGCGCACTACGTGGCCGACCGCGCCGAGCTGCTGCACCGGGCGGGGGACGTGCTCGCAGCGAGTCGTACGGGGACACCTCGACGTGCGCGTCGGTGGCCGGTACTCGTTCGAGGAGGCCGGCCAGGCGCACGCGGACCTCGAGGCCCGCCGTACGACGGGCAAGCTGCTCGTCGTGCCCTGAAAGGCCGAGTGGGCTCAGACCCGTCGATCGGGGATGATGGGTCGTCTATGACTCTCACCGACCTGCTGCCGCCGCCCCTCGACGGACCCGACGGCGGGGTCGACGAAGACGCGCTCTACGACGTCTTCACCACCTGGGCCGGCGAGCGCGGCATCGCGCTCTACCCGGCGCAGGACGAGGCGTTCCTCGAGATCCTCACCGGCAACAACGTGATCCTGTCGACGCCGACCGGCTCGGGGAAGAGCCTGGTGGCCCTGGCCGCCCACGCCACGGCGCTCGCCCGCGGCGAGCGGACCTACTACACCGCGCCCATCAAGGCACTGGTGAGCGAGAAGTTCTTCGCGCTGTGCGACGTGTTCGGGCCGGAGAACGTCGGCATGCTCACCGGCGACGCCTCGGTGAACCCGAAGGCACCGGTGATCTGCTGCACCGCCGAGGTGCTGGCCAACCAGGCGCTGCGCGAGGGCGCCGACGCCGACATCGGCCAGGTGGTGATGGACGAGTTCCACTTCTACGCCGAGCCCGACCGCGGCTGGGCGTGGCAGGTGCCGTTGATCGAGCTGCCGCACGCGCAGTTCCTGCTGATGTCGGCGACGCTCGGCGACGTGTCGTTCTTCCGCGACGACCTGACCCGTCGTACCGGCCGCGACACCGCCGTCGTCAGCTCGATGGAGCGCCCGGTGCCGTTGAGCTACTCGTGGGCGGTGACGCCGCTGCACGAGACCCTCGAGGAGCTGCTCACCACCCACCAGGCTCCGGTGTACGTCGTGCACTTCACCCAGGCCGCGGCCCTGGAGCGCGCGCAGGCGCTGACCTCGATCAACGTCGCCACCCGCGAGCAGCGCGACCGGATCGCCGAGCTGATCGGCGGGTTCCGGTTCAGCTCGGGCTTCGGCAAGACGCTTGTCGCGGCTGGTGCGTCACGGCATCGGCGTCCACCACGCAGGCATGCTGCCGAAGTACCGGCGGCTCGTGGAGACGTTGGCGCAGGCAGGTCTGCTCAAGGTCATCTGCGGCACCGACACGCTGGGCGTCGGCATCAACGTGCCGATCCGGACCGTGGTGCTGACCGGGCTCACGAAGTACGACGGCCGCCGCACGCGCGTGCTCAAGGCGCGCGAGTTCCACCAGATCGCGGGGCGGGCCGGCCGGGCGGGCTACGACACGTCGGGGGCGGTCGTCGTCCAGGCACCGGATCACGTCGTCGAGAACGCACGGCTGGTCGCCAAGGCCGGTGACGACCCGAAGAAGCTGCGTCGGGTGCAGCGGAAGAAGGCGCCCGAGGGGTTCGTGACCTGGACCGAGGACACGTTCGAGCGGATCGTGCAGGCCGAGCCGGAGGCGCTGGTCTCGCGGATGCGGGTGACGCACTCGATGCTGCTCAACGTGATCGCGCGCGGCGACGACCCGCTGCCGGCGCTGGCCCGGCTGCTGCGCGACAACCACGAGGACGGTCGCCGGCAGGTGACGCTGGTACGCCGGGCAGTGGCGATCTACCGCAGCCTGCTTGCCGCCGGCGTGGTCGAGCAGTCGACTGGCCCCGACGGTGAGCGTCGGGTCCGGCTGGTCGACGAGCTGCAGGCTGGGTTCGCGCTCAACCAGCCGCTGTCGACGTACGCCCTGGCCACCTTCGACACCCTCGACCCGGAGGTGCCGACGTACGCGCTCGACGTGGTCTCCGTCGTCGAGGCGACGCTGGAGGACCCGAAGCAGGTGCTGCGTGCGCAGGAGCACAAGGCACGCGGCGAGGCGGTCGCGGAGATGAAGGCCGATGGCGTCGAGTACGACGAGCGCATGGAGCTGCTCGACGAGGTGAGCTGGCCGAAGCCGTTGCAGGAACTGCTGGAGGCGACGTACGAGCTCTACGCGCGCACCCACCCGTGGATCACCGAGACGCCGCTGTCGCCGAAGTCGGTGGTGCGCGACATGTACGAGCAGGCGATGACGTTCGGCGAGTACGTCGCCCACTACGGGCTGGCCAGGTCCGAGGGGCTGGTGCTGCGCTACCTGTCGGACGCGTACCGCGCGCTTCGGCAGACCGTGCCTGACTCGGTGCGGACCGACGACCTCGACGACATCGTGGAATGGCTGGGCGCCGTGGTTCGGCAGACCGACTCGAGCCTGTTGGACGAGTGGGAGTCGCTCAGCGACCCGACCGCGATGCCCGTCGAGCCGGACCCGCTGGAGCCGCCGCGACCTCCGGCCCTCACCTCCAACGCGCGGGCGTTCCGGGTGCTGGTGCGCAACGCGATGTTCCGGCGGGTGGAGCTCGCCGCGCTGCGCCACCTCGAGGAGCTCGAGGAGCTCGACGGCGAGGAGGCCGGCTGGGCAGAGGCGCTGCCGGCGTACTTCGCCGAGCACTCGTCGTTGGGCACGGGCCCGGACGCCCGCGGGCCCGGGTTGTTCCTGGTGGAGCAGGGGCCGGACACCTGGCAGGTGCAGCAGGTGGTCGACGACCCCGAGGGTCACCACGACTGGCGCGTGCGGGCGACCGTCGACCTCGCCGCCTCCGACGAGGCGGGCGAGCTCGTGCTCCGCGACGTGGGCCTCGTGCAGCTCTGACCGGACTCCCTCATCCGAAGGTGTCGACTACGACTTCTGAGCGAGGATCCGCACCCGTGACCTGATCAACCATCGGTCAATGGGGATATTCACTTGGACGTCGAAGTCGTTGTCCGTTCGCGGTCTGCTCGCTCTCGGAGCCGCGCTGATACTGGTGGTGGCAGTCGCTCCCTTGCCTGGGTATGCGGCCACCGGGGCCGCGCCTACCGTGGTGGCAGGGGACGACCAACGGGTCACCCTGGGTGACACGGCCTTCCTGCGCGGCAGGGTGAGCGACGACGGCCTCCCTGATCCCTCGGCCCTGGACATCACCTGGAGCAAGGTCAGCGGACCCGGCAACGTCACGTTCGGCGGTGCCGGCGAGGCGCACACCTCGGCCGACTTCAGCGCTCTCGGTGACTACGTCCTGCGGTTGAGCGTCTCCGACGGCGGAGGCAGTGCCAGTGACGACGTCGCCGTGACAGTCCAGAGTGCCGCGCCCACAACCATCCGCGTGCCCGCCGACTACTCGACGATCCAGGCGGCGCTGAATGCAGCGCCGGAGAATGCGCTGGTCCTCGTCTCACCCGGCACCTACAACGAGAACATCTACCTGCCGCGCACACTCACCCTCGCGTCGACGTTCTACACGACCGGTGACCAGTCCATGGTCGACCAGACGGTGATCAGCGCCGTCGACAGTGAGTCCGAGACCGTCCTGGTCAGCTCGTCGGCACGCCCCGACACCAGGATCGTCGGCTTCACCGTCCGCGACGGGAAGGACGGCATCAAGGTTCGGGGTGCTGCCGTGGTGGAGCACAACCTGCTCACCGCACTGGGGACGGACGGCGTCGACTTCCCCCGGGACACTGCCGGCCTTGTGCAGCACAACGTCATGCGCGGGAACGGCGACGACGGCGTCGACGTCAACGAGTCCGCGACGGTCATCGTCGACAACCTGATGGAGCTCAACGAGGGCGACGGTGTCGAGATCCGTACGACGAACATGGTCGCGCCGGTGGACGAGGTGATCATCCGTGACAACAGGATCATCAACAACGTCCAGGACGGGATCCAGATCATCGACGACGACGCCATCGAGTCGTCGCCCGCCAAGTCCGCGACGCTGTTCACCATCGACCGCAACGTGATCGCGGGCAACGTGCAGGCGGGCCTCGGCCTGATGGACAACGGCGACACGTCAGAGGACTACCGCGGTGCCAGCCTGGTCGAGCGGGTGCTGGTCACGAACAACACGTTCGACGGCAACAACCACGGGATCGCCGGTGGCGACAACCTGGTCGCGGTCAACAACATCTTCGCGCGGCACGCCGCGGCTGCCCTGAAGAACGTCGACGGCTCGTCGGAGGCGGCGTACAACCAGTTCTTCTCCAACGGCTCGCCGAACTCCAACAGCAACGTCGACGCGGCCACCTCCTTCACCGGAGACCCGGAGCTCGGCGCTGACTGGATGCCGCTCCCGGGGAGCCCCGTCGTGGACGCCGGCGTCGCGAGCTTCTCGCTGGCCAGCGGCGAGCAGGTCGTCGACATCAGCGGCTACCAGGGCGCGGCACCGGACCTGGGTGCGGTCGAGTCACCGGGCGAGGGCGGAAACCGGCGTCCTGTGGTGGATGCGGGTGCCGATGTGTCGGTGACGTTGCCGGATTCGGTGTCGCTGGTGGGGTCGGTGTCCGATGACGGGCTGCCTGAGGGCAGCTCGGTGTCGATGTCGTGGGAGAAGGCGAGCGGTCCGGGTGCGGTGACGTTCAGTCCGGTGGACTCTGAGGCGACGTCGGCGTCGTTCTCGGAGCCGGGTGAGTACGTGGTGCGGTTGTCGGCTTCGGATGGGGAGCTGTCGGGCAGTGACACGGCGGCGGTGTCGGTGGCGCCGGAGGGCGGTGGCGGCGACCCCGGTGATCCGGGTTCGGGTGATCCGGTGGCGGTGGAGTCACGGGTGTCGGCGGGGACTGATGATGCTGAGGAGCGTTCGGGTGGGTCGGTGTCGATGTCGAGCAGTGACCTGGAGCTGGTGATGGATGGGTCGCGGTTGCAGACGGTGGGGGTTCGGTTCCCGGGTCTGGAGGTGCCGGCGGGTGCGACCGTGAGGTCGGCGTGGATTCAGTTCCAGGCTGATGAGACGAGTTCGGAGTCGACGAGTCTGCGGTTGGCGGTGCAGGACGTCGATGATGCTGGGTCGTTCACGAGTTCGAGTGGGGACGTGTCGGGTCGGTCGTGGGCGGGTTCGGTGGCGTGGGATCCGGTGCCGTGGACG
Source organism: uncultured Actinomycetota bacterium (assembly GCA_963768905.1). GTDB lineage: Bacteria > Actinomycetota > Actinomycetes > Propionibacteriales > Nocardioidaceae > Nocardioides_B. Next base: position 1,895,048 of record CAVYJQ010000005.1, read on the forward strand.
TCGAAGGGTGAGCGGGACGTGGCGCAGCGGACGACGGATCTGTCGGCGTTGGTGCAGCAGGTGGTGTCGCGGCCGGGTTGGGTGTCGGGGAACGCGATGGCGTTCGCCGTCACCGGCAGCGGCAAGCGGACGGCTGACTCGTTCGAGGGTGCAGGCGCGGTCACCGCCCTCCACGTGGAGTACGTGCTCGGTGCGCCGGGCGGCGACCCCGGTGGCGACCCCGGCGGCGACCCCGGCGGCGACCCCGGCGGTGACCCCGGCGGTGACCCCGGTGGTGACCCAGGCGGTGACCCCGGTGATCCGGGTTCGGGTGATCCGGTGGTGGTGGAGTCGCGGGTGTCGGCGGGGACTGATGATGCTGAGGAGCGTTCGGGTGGGTCGGTGTCGATGTCGAGCAGTGACCTGGAGCTGGTGATGGATGGGTCGCGGTTGCAGACGGTGGGGGTTAGGTTCCCGGGGCTGGAGGTGCCGGCGGGTGCGACCGTGAGGTCGGCGTGGATTCAGTTCCAGGCTGATGAGACGAGTTCGGAGTCGACGAGTCTGCGGTTGGCGGTGCAGGACGTCGACAACGCTGGGTCGTTCACGAGTTCGAGTGGGGACGTGTCGGGTCGGTCGTGGACGGGCTCGGTGGCGTGGGATCCGGAGCCGTGGACGTCGAAGGGTGAGCGGGACGTGGCCCAGCGAACGACGGATCTGTCGGCGTTGGTGCAGCAGGTGGTGTCGCGGCCGGGTTGGGTGTCGGGCAACGCGATGGCGTTCGCCGTCACCGGCAGCGGCAAGCGGACGGCTGACTCGTTCGAGGGTGCAGGCGCGGTCACGGCCCTGCATGTGGAGTACGTGCTCGGGGACGCGCCCTCGGCCCCGGAGCCGCCGCCGGCTGATGAGCCGCCGCCGGGTGATGGCGGTGCAGGTGATCCGGTCATGGTGGAGTCGCGGGTGTCGGCGGGGACTGATGATGCCGAGGAGCGTTCGGGTGGGTCGGTGTCGATGTCGAGCAGTGACCTGGAGCTGGTGACCGACAAGTCACGCGTACAGACGGTCGGCGTTAGGTTCCCGGGGCTGGAGGTGCCGGCGGGAGCGACCGTGAGGTCGGCGTGGATCCAGTTCCAGGCTGATGAGACGAGTTCGGAGTCGACGAGTCTGCGGTTGGCGGTGCAGGACATCGATGATGCTGGGTCGTTCACGAGTTCGAGTGGGGACGTGTCGGGTCGGTCGTGGACGGGCTCGGTGGCGTGGGATCCGGAGCCGTGGACGTCGAAGGGTGAGCGGGACGTGGCCCAGCGAACGACGGATCTGTCGGCGTTGGTGCAGCAGGTGGTGTCGCGGCCGGGTTGGGTGTCGGGGAACGCGATGGCGTTCGCCGTCACCGGCAGCGGCAAGCGGACGGCTGACTCGTTCGAGGGTGCAGGCGCGGTCACCGCCCTGCAGGTCGAGTACGTGATGCCCTAGTCCACCCGGGCCCGTGGTGCACCGACGCATTCGTGACGGGCGCCACGGACTCGACGTACTCGATTGGGTCGGCCCGGGGCTGCGCCCGTAGACTCGCCGCCCGTGGCACTCACCATCGGGATCGTCGGTCTCCCCAACGCCGGCAAGTCGACCCTTTTCAACGCGCTGACCAAGAACGACGTGCTCGCCGCGAACTACCCGTTCGCGACGATCGAGCCGAACGTCGGTGTGGTCGGCGTACCCGAACCGCGCCTGGCGAAGCTGGCCGAGATCTTCGGATCCGCCAAGCAGCTCCCGGCGACCGTCGAGTTCGTCGACATCGCGGGCATCGTCAAGGGCGCCTCCGAGGGGGAGGGGCTGGGCAACAAGTTCCTCAGCCACATCCGCGAGTCGGCCGCGATCTGCCAGGTCACCCGGGTGTTCCGCGACGAGGACGTCACCCACGTCGACGGTGAGGTCAACCCGGCCAACGACATCTCCACGATCCAGACCGAGATGATCCTGGCCGACCTGCAGACCGTCGACAAGGCGATCCCGCGGCTCGAGAAGGAGTCGCGGATGCAGAAGGACCGCGTCCCTGCGCTCGAGGCCGCCCGTGAGGCGAAGGAAGCGCTCGAGTCCGGTACGCCGATCATCGCCACCAAGATCGACCGCGAGCTCGTTCGCGAACTGAGCCTGCTCACGGCGAAGCCGTACATCTACGTCTTCAACTGTGACTCCGACGAGCTCGGTGACGAGGACCTCAAGCAGAAGATGCGCGAGATCGTCGCGCCCAGCGAGGCGATCTTCCTCGACGCGAAGTTCGAGTCCGAGCTCGTCGAGCTCGGTGACGACGACGAGGCGCGCGCGATGCTGGAGGAGATGGGCATCGACGAGCCCGGCCTCGACGTGCTCGCCCGCGTCGGTTTCGACACCCTCGGACTGCAGACCTACCTCACCGCTGGGCCCAAGGAGTCGCGTGCCTGGACGATCCCCAAGGGGGCGACCGCACCCCAGGCCGCCGGGGTCATCCACACCGACTTCGAGCGCGGCTTCATCAAGGCCGAGATCGTCTCCTTCGACGACCTCATGGAGGCCGGCTCCATGGCCGCCGCGAAGGCTGCCGGCAAGGTCCGCATGGAGGGCAAGGACTACGTCATGGCTGACGGAGACGTCGTGGAGTTCCGCTTCAACGTGTGAGACCCGCTAGCGTCGCGGCGTGGACCTGAGCGCTCGAATCGTCGCAGGCGAAGGAGGCTTCGTTCTCTTCGCGGTGACTCCTCCCAGGCAGGCGACACCTGCCGATCGACTCTCGCAGATCGCGCACGCCACCATGGACCGGCTCAGGCATCTCGATCTCGATGGATTGATCCTCTACGACATCGATGATGAGAGTTCCCGCAATCCGGACGAGCGTCCGTTCCCGTTCAGCCCCACGGTGGATCCGTCCGAGTATCTGACCAGGTACTTGCAGCAGTGGCAGACGCCAGTGGTCGTCTACCGAGCGATCGGCAAGCATCAACGCGACAACCTACGCACATGGATTGAGGAGCAGGACCCCCAGCGCACGTTGACGGTGATGGTCGGCGCTGCCTCTGGCGACGCGACGCCGGCGATCTCGCTGGCTGACGCGCAGGCGATGCGCGCCGAGCTGAATCCGGGACTTCTCCTCGGCGGAGTTGCGATACCGGAGCGGCACAGCCGTCGGGAGAACGAGCACCTTCGACTGATTGCGAAGCAAGCAGCGGGCTGCCGGTTCTTCGTCACCCAGGTCGTCTACGACGTCAACGCCGCGAAGAATCTCGTCTCGGACTACCGGTACGAGTGCGAGTCGCGTGGCGTAGTGCCGGTGCCGATCGTGTTCACCTTCTCGGTCTGCGGATCAATGAAGACTCTTGAGTTCCTGCGCTGGCTGGGGGTCGATGTCCCGAGGTGGATCGAGAACGACCTGCGGCATGCGGCCAATCCGTTGGCCGCCTCGCTGGAACAAGCGGTCATGACAGCAGTCGAACTTGTCGAGTACTGCCGACGACTCGGAGTGCCGTTCGGCATCAACGTCGAGAGCGTCTCGATCCGGCGCGAGGAGATCGAAGCGTCGGTCCAGCTGGCTTCACAAGTGATCGCGCACGTTCGGAGCTAGCCGCGGTGGTCCGGGCCGCACGCATTGACTGTCGATATAGCGGAGGATAACCTCAGTTATATGAGAACTGAGGCGCCCCTACTCGCTCCGATCTTTCGGTCGGATGGTCAGGCGCGCCTGCTCTCCACCCTGTTGCTGACGGACGACGAGCTGAGCCTCACCGATCTCGCCACCCGGGCCGGCCTGGCCTACCCGACCGCGCACCGCGAGGTCGCCCGCCTGCTGGCCGCTGGCATTCTGAGCCAGCGGCAGGTGGGCCGAACGAGACTGATCCGCGCCAACGGCGAGAGCCCCCTGGTGGAACCCCTGCGCCAGATCCTCCGGGTCGTGACCGGCCCGGTGGTGATGCTGGCCGAGGAGCTTGCCCACATCGACGGGATCGAGTCGGCATTCCTCTACGGCTCCTTCGCGGCGCGGATGCTCGGAGATGCCGGTCCGGCACCGCAGGACATCGACGTCATGGTGCTCGGTGAGCCCGACGTGGACGAGGTCTACGAGGCGTGTGCCCGGGTCGAGGTCGCAGTGCACCGCCCCGTGAACCCGACGATCCTCACGTCTGAGGAGTTCGCCGCGCCCTCTGCCTTCCTGGACAACGTGCGCAGCGGCCCGGCGGTTGCCGTGATCGGAGAGATGCCGTGGCGCTGACTCCGCTCAGCCGCGTCCAGCAGGCGAAGGTCCGAGAGCTAGTCGACGCGCGACGTCTCGAGATCGTGCCCGCAGACCTCGCACGTGCGACCTCGTTCCTCCGCCAGGCCGAGGAGCGGCTGAACCAGTTGCCGCTGCTCACAAGTGTCGTCGTGAAGTACGGCGTCGCCTACGACGCCTGTCATGACACCGGCGAGGCCATGCTGGCGGCGTACGGCTTTCGGACAACCAACGGGCCCGGCCAGCACGAGGCGCTCGGCCGCTATCTACGGGCCGTCTTCGACAAGCCGCCCGCGGACGGGGCAGCGCGGGAGTTCGACCGCCTGCGACGCGCGCGCAACCAGGACCGCTACGAGGCGAAGCCGGTGGGTTCCGCGGCGACCGAGAAGGCCGAGCAGGTCGCCCGGACGATGTACGACGCCGTCCTCGCCAGGGGGATAGCGCCTTAACCCGACCGCCTCACTCTGACGTAGACGTCGTGGAGTTCCGCCTCAACATCTGACGAGTCGCTCGACGACCGGAGCTCGTGCCCCGGCGTCCGGCCTACTTGACCGCGGTTGCGTCCATCTCGACCAGCAGTTCCGGCCAGGCAAGGTTGGCGACGCCCAACAGCGTGCTCGCCGGCCGGCATCCAGCCCGCTCAAAGCGGCCGACCACGTCGACGGCCTCGTCGGCTTCCCAGTAGTTCTCGATGTCAGTCGTGTAGTAGTTCAACCGAACCACATCCGACAGCTCGTAGCCGGCGGCCTTCAGTACGGTCTCGAGGTTGTCCAGAGTCTGCGTGATCTGTGCCTTCATGTCACCGGCGTTGACCGGCTTGCCGTCGGCGTCCATCGACGCGATCCCCGAGACGTGGAGGACGCGTTGCCCTCCGACGACCTCGACGGCCTGGGCGTATCCGAGCTCGTCCTGCCAGGTCCAGGGGTTGATCGTGTTGCGTTCCATTTTCTCTCTCTTCGTCGTGCTGGTGGCGGCCGGTGTGTTCATCGGCCTCCGGATGGCGTCGTCGCGGAAGGCAGCCGAAGCGACACATCCGGAGTCGTAAGCCCACGCGCGGCTGGCCCGGGATCAGCCTGGCGGGATGTTGTGGTTGCGGCGGAAGACGTTGTCTGGGTCGAACTCTCGCTTCACAGCCACGAGCCGGTCCCAGTTGCCCGCGCCGAACCCGGCGCGCACCCGGGCGAAGCCCTCGTCACCGGTGAAGTTGAGGTACACGTCGCCGGTGGCCCATGGCCGCATCGCCTGCCGGACCGTGCGTGTCCACTCGATGCACTGGCCGTCGTCGGACGCGTTCTCCCACACGGCGAACGGGTGCGCGATCCACGGGGCCTTGCGCCACGGCAGCGGGTAGTCGGCGGTCGACCGGGCGGCCGCACCGCCGCTGACGAACATCACGTGCTGTGACGACGACGGCACCAGCATGTCGGCGACGGCGCCGTGGAAGGCGGACACCGCCTCGTCGGGGAACTCCGACAGGTGCTCGGCCGACCAGTAGTTCCGCTGGCCCGGCGGGTCGTCGAGCATGCTCTGCAGGTCGGCGTACGGCAGCTCCATGACCACCTCGGCGGCGGGGTGCTCCGCCAGGAGGGGGGCGATGACCGAGCGCAGTTCCTCCTCCGGCCCGGCATGGGTGACGACGCCCATCAGGACGAGCTGACCGACGAGGTGCTCCGGCATGAACTCCTCCGGCGGCCCGGTCACGTACAGGCCGCCGCCGCTGGTGTCGTCGCCGGCCGCGGCGAAGACGTCGCGGAGCGTCCGCAGCGCAGCCTCGGCCCGGTCGACCTCCCAGATCAGCAGCGCCACCGACATCGTCGGCAGCTCGTGGACCCGGAAGGTGAGTGCGGTGGCGACCCCGAAGTTGCCCCCGCCGCCGTGCAGCGCCCAGAAGAGCTCCGGGTTCTCCTCGTCGCTGGCAGTGACCTGCTCCCCGGCGGCGGTCACGAGATCGACCGAGACCAGGTTGTCGCAGGCCAGGCCGAACTTGCGGTCCAGCCAGCCCGTACCGCCCCCCAGGGTGAACCCGCCGACGCCTGTCGTCGAGACGCGGCCGCCGGTGGTGGCCAGTCCGTGCGGCTCGAGGGCCCGGTCGAGGTGGCTCATCGTGGCGCCGCCTGCGACACGTGCCGTGCCCGCGCTCACGTCGACTGACACCTGCGTCATGTGCCGGAGGTCGACCACAAGGCCGCCATCGACCAGCGCGTTCCCGGCGACACTGTGCCCGCCGCCGCGCACGGCGATCTGGAGCCCCTGCTCCCGCCCGTAGCGAATGGCGCGGGCGACGTCCTCAGCGTTGTCGCACTGGGCGATCAGCGCCGGGCGGACGTCGATCATCGAGTTGAAGACCTTGCGGGCCTCGTCGAAGCCGGCGTGGGCCGCGTCGATCACGCGCCCCGCGATCGACAGGTCGGCCGCGTGCTCCTGCGTGTGCGTCATGGCGTGCTCCTTGGTGGGTCGGTGACCTCACGCTAGGAATCAGGCGTCGCCTGACGCTTCGGCAGGACTGGCCATCTCTGTCCACCGGCCGTATGGCCCGAATCGGCCAGTCGCGACCCCGGGAGCGCCGCTCGGCCTGCTCTAGAGAAGGCCGAGGACGGTCGCGCGTGACACCGCCGCCGCCCGAGTGGGCACGCCGAGCTTGCCCAGGGCGTTGGCGACGTGCCGGTGGACGGTGTGCTCGGACAGCACCAGCTTTCGTGCCACCTCGGCATTGCTCAGACCTCCGGCGACCAGCCGGAGCACCTCGATCTCGCGCGGGGTGAGCGGTCCCGCCCGTCCCGCGGGTGCCACCAGCTGTCTGGCCGCCTGTGCCGCCGCGCCTGCCCCCAACAGCTCGAAGCCACGTGCAGCACTTGCTACGGCGTGGCCGGCGCCCACCTGGTCCCCGCAGGCCAGCAGGGCGCGCGCCAGCACGGTGCGCGCCTGTGCGGCGCCGTACGGCGTGCCCGCACGCTCGTACATGTCGATGGCGTCCTCGGCGGCGGTGCGCGCCGGTTCGGGCCGACCCTCTGCGAGCCGGAGCTCCGCGTCGGCGACCAGCGTGCCCGCGCACAAGGGACCCGGACCGACCACGTCGCTGCAGTCCGCGAGCTCGGCCAGGGTGGTCCGGGCCTCGTCGAGCTCCCCGAGCGCGACCCGTGCGCGGACCAGCAGTGTGAGCGCCGCAACGCGAGACACCGACTCCTCAACCGGGACCTGCCGCAGCAACCGCACCGCGCGGGCTGCTGCTGTGGATGGGTCGCCCTCGTCCAGGGCGATCGCCGCCATCCCGAGCACGGCCCGGGGATGGCTCTCGATCTGCGCGAACAGGGCACGGGCTTCGTCGGTTCGGCCCTGCCGGCGCCGCAGCTCGGCCAGCCGGGCGATCGGCTCCTCGGCCATGCCCGGCCGTCGGGCGCGAAGGACCTCGGTGGCCTCGAGAATCTCGCGCTCCGCCGCCTCCCATTCCCCGCGCTCGATCAGCACGCCGGCGTACTGGGTGCGGCACAGGTGCTGCATCGAGTGGAACCCGACTCCGCGGCAGTGGCCGTCGAGCTTGCCGCACCACTCGGCCGCCCGAGGCAGGTCGAGCACGTGCGAGCAGGCGGAGATGACGTAGCAGAAGCAGTACCCGGCAAGCGCCGGGTCGACGACCTCCCCGGCGGCAGCTGCCGCGGCCGAGGCGTCGAGCAGGCGCATGCCTCGGGGGATCTCGCCACGCATCACCAGCGCGTACCCGAGCTGAGCCTGGCCGAGCAGCTCGATATCGGGGACGCCGAGCTCGCGGCCGATCGCCACGGCCGTCGAGGCATGTTGCTCGGCTTGCGCGACGTCGCTGACGGCAATGGCGAAGTCGGCCTCCCAAGCGGCGAGGAAGCCGTGCTCGGCGGACATCGGGACGTCCGAGAGCGACCGGGCGGCGAGCGCCAACCAGCCCTGCCCTACAGCGAGCTCGCCGCGGAAGGTCACGTGGTCGAAGGCCAGCGCCGTCGCGAGACGGGCCGCGCCGAGCGCGTCGCCGAGGTCGCGGTAGGCCCGGTAGGCGCGCTCGCGCACCGCGACGGTCTCGGGATGGTCGAGCCAGAAGTACGCCGTACCCAATGCCTCGAGGGTCCTGGGGTCCGGCGACTCAACGCCGGAGGACTCGGCAACGACTCGCTCCAGGAGTTCGCGCGCGTCGTCCCAGCGCCCCTCGTCCAACGCGGCGAGCGGACTCGCCAGGGCCTCCGTCACGGCTCCGTACCTTCCGCCAGCTGACGTTCCAGCCTACTGCGATCCGGCGTTGTGAGCAGCGCCCTTTTGTCTACGTCGCGTCGGTCAGAGCCGCGTACGCGGTGCAATGTGCTGGTTGAGCCGGAACACGTCGTCCGGGTCCCAGACCTCCTTGAGCGCTGCGAGCCGGTCGTACGCCGTTCCGTACGCCTCGCGGACCCGTTGCTCGCCCTCGTCGCCGAGGTGGTTGACGTAGGTGCCCGTCGCCCAGGGGCGGAGTGCCGACCACAGCCCGCGCGCCCAGGCGACGTGCTCCTCGGGCGACTCCGTCGGGTCCACCCAGATCGCAGCGACCGTGAGCATCCACTCGGCGTCGCGGTTGACGAACGCGGTGGCATCGACCGGGACGCGCGTGATCGCGCCGCCCAGCTGGTGCAGCAGGATCTGGTTGTACGGCGAGGTGAACCTGGCGTGGTACTCCGCGATCACCTCGAACGCCCGGTCGTCGAGCGGACCGAGGAAGTCGGACTTCACGTACGAGTGACGTGCCGGAGGGAGCAGCTGGTCGACGGCCTGCTGGATCTCGACGTACGTCTGCTCACGCATCGTGTCGACCGCCGCCGGCCCGAGGTCGTGCAGCGGCGCCAGTACCTGCTCGCCCACGTCCATTGGGCCGACGTAGGCGCCTCCGATGACGCAGACCGGCTGGCCCTGTGCCTCCGGCGGAACGAACGGTGCTTCGGGTGCGGTCACCAGGGCGGCCATCAGGCGAGCCTCGTCGGGCATGGATGGAGCGAGGTCGACCATCGTCCTGAGCGCGTCGACATCGCGGAAGCCGGGGTGGATGAGCTCGCCGCCGTAGATGGGCCCCACCGGGTGCAGGTGGTACTCGAACGAGGTGACGATGCCGAAGTTGGCGCCCGCACCGCGGATGCCCCAGAACAGGTCGGCATTCTCGTCGGCGCTGGCGCGGACGACGTCGCCGGCGGCGGTCACCAACGTGACCGCCCTCAGGTTGTCGCAGGTGAGCCCGTGCAGCCGGCCGAGCGTGCCGATGCCGCCGCCGAGGGTGAGCCCGGCGATGCCGGTGTCGGAGACCTCGCCGCCGGGGGTCGCAAGCCCGTGCTCCTGGGTGGCCTGGTCGAACTCTCGCCACAGCAGGCCGGGCTGTGCGATCGCGATCCGACGCTCGGGGTCGACGGTGATCTCCTTCATCGGGGAGAGGTCGATGACGATCCCGTCGTCGCAGGTGCCGAGGCCGGCCATGCTGTGGCCACCGCCGCGGACGGCGACGACCAGGCCTTCGTCGCGCGCCAGCGACAGTGCGAGGCGGACGTCCTCGGTGCTGGTGCACCTGAGGATCGCGGCCGGGTACCGATCGATGGCGTGGTTCCAGACGCGGCGCGCCAGGTCGTACTCCGGGGAGCTCGGGGTGACGAGCTGTCCTTGGAATCCGGCAGGGGGACTGAGGAACTGAGTCATGGTCATGACGTCGAAACTAGGCAGCCGGCGCCGCCGGCGGCATCCCAGAACAATGGGGTTTCCGGCGCCGGAAGACGCTCTTATCGTGGAGACCATGGCAGGCACGTCCACCGCGCGGAACCGCGACGCCCTCGAACGAGTGGCCGATTCCGCGGAGTCGATCCCCGAGCTCTTCGGCCGGCTCGCCGACGTCGTCGGTCGGGCGATGCCGCTGGACGGCTGGTGCGCCCACACGCTGGACCCCGCCACGGCGATGCCGACCGGCGGGGACTCGCGGCAGGGGTTCCTCCCCGAGCTGGTGCCGAGGCTTCTCGAGATCGAGTACGGCGTCGGCGACGTGAACTCGTTCGTCGACCTCCTGCATCGGCCCGAGCCGACGGGGGTGCTCCACGTTGCGACCCGAGGCGTCCCGGAGCGCAGTCCGCGCTACCGCGAGGTGGTCAGGCCGTCGGGCTTCGAGCACGAGCTCCGCGTCGTACTGCGTCACCAGGGCCGCCCCTGGGGGCTGATGGTGCTGCTGCGGGCGGACGACTCGCCGGGGTTCTCCCGAAACGACGCCGGCCTGATGTCCTCCGTGTCCACGACGATGGCGAGTGCCGTCAAGAGGCTGCTGTTGCACGGGTACGTCGAAGCCGGTGGCCTGCCGGACAGCCCGGGGCTGGTCCTCCTCGACAGCAACCTGGGCATCGACACCGTCACTCCCGAGGCAGCCGGATGGCTCGCGCAGCTCGGTGACGACGGGTCGGGGCTGCCGCTGTCCGTGGTGGCAGTCGCGTCGAGTGCGGCCGACGGTGGCGGCAGGCCCGCGCGCAGCCGGGCCAGGGTGCCGTCGGGGGCGTGGGTGACCATGACCGCCTGGGCGCTGGACGGACGGCGAATCGCGGTCTCCTTGGAGTCGTCGGCGCCGCACGACCTGACCGCGCTGGCCTTGGAGGCGTACTCGCTCTCCGACCGGGAACGCCAGGTCGTCGAGCTGGTGCTGCTCGGGCTGTCGACCGGAGAGATCGCGGGCCGGCTGTTCCTGTCGCCGTACACAGTGCAGGACCACCTGAAGGCGGTGTTCGACAAGACGGGGGTGCGGTCCCGGCGTGAGCTGGCGGCCGACCTCTTCTTCCGGCACTACCTGCCGCGCATCGAGCGAGGCTCTGCGTTGAACGCCGACGGGTGGTTCGTCGACCGCTGATCGGGTCAGCTCGGTGCCGTACGCCAACCTCCTGGGCACCACGTGCCCGCCGCGCTATGGCTTGCCGTCGGCATGGCACGTGGTGCTCCAGGACGCTCAGCCCGTGATCTGGTAGCCGTAGGCGGCCGCGGTCCGCACGGTGCGTTCGAGGTCGACCTGCATCGATGGGGGCAGCGTCGGGGACTCTGCGGGAACCCCGACTTCGGCCACGAACCGCTCGAACTTGGCCGGAGCCGTGAGGTGCCAAATCCTCGCGGGCTCGTCGCCGAGCACGCGGAACCCGTGCTCAACTCCTCGTGGAAGTACGACGGTGTCGCCAGGCCCGACCTCCCAGTGCACGCCGTCGCACATGACGGCGAGTCGACCCTCCACGATCCCGAATACCTCTTCCTCATCAAGGTGGATGTGGTTGGGCGGAGCGAACCCCGCGGGCATGTACTGCTCGAACAGAGTGAACGACCCGGCCGTGTCGGCGGTCCCGGCCTTGAGAGTCATGAGTGATCCGAGGAACCACCAGGCACGGGATCCTTCCGCTGGACCCCAGACGAGGGCCGTGGGGTCATGCGCTGCGTCGGTCATGGTGTTCTCCTGCCGTGTCGTGGATGGTCGGCGACCACCCGAACTCGTCGCGGGCCCGCCGGTTGTCGACAGGTCCGCCGTCGTCGGCGACGTTGTAGATCCCGCCGGAGCCCCGCTCGGCCGCCAGGGCTGCGGCCCATGCCGCTGCCTGCACGTGAACAGCGGGCGACGAGGCCCGTGAACGCCCGGTCCCCGGCCCGCGGAAATGCCCGTAGCGCAGCACCAGGCCGGTCAGCCCGGCTGTGGTGAGGACGAGCCTTTCCAGCTCTCGGACCCCAGCCAGGGTCGGGGAGCCGTCGGGGTCGGCGTCGAACAGCGGGTCGTGCTCGCCGTGCGGCTGGGGCCCGGGGGCGTACAGCCAGGCGACACTCTGGGCGACCATCCGGGAGGTGCCCGCGCCGATTGCGGCCGCCAGAAGGTTGGCGGTCCCCTCAGTCCGTATCCGCGCGGTCCGGGCCAGCTCCCGCGACCCGATGTGTTGGCCGGGGGCCGTGCGCAGCGAGGTGAGCTGGTGGACGACGACGTCGGGGTGAGCCTCGGCGACGGCTCGGCGGAGCGCGGAGGCGTCAAGTACGTCCACTGCCACTCGGGTCAGCCGGGGACGCTGTGGCGCAGCGGGATGAGCCGTGCGGCCGAGGGCAATCACGACATGGCCGCGCGCCACCAGCAGGGGGACAAGGTGCCGGCCGACGACGCCGGTCCCTCCGGCGACGAGGATCCGGCGGTGCCGCTCGCTCATGCCGCGCTACCGCGAAGGAGCCGCTGCCAGTCCTGGGCCCTGGCCCAGGTGTCGATGTCTCGCCACGGCACCTCGGGGTAGGTCGCGTGCACACCCGCGACGTCCACTGTGAACCCGCCCTCCGCCATGAACGCGTACATGGCCCGCAGGTCTGCGTCCACCGGCTCGTCCTCGGGGGGCATGACGTAGCGGATGGCACTGCCGACGGCGCGGGCCAGGAAAGCTGCGAGCTCATCACCGGTGACTTCGTCAGACGCAATCTCGACCCGGCGCCCGACGAACCGATGGGGGTTCTCTATGACGAGTCCCGCGAAGGCCGCGACATCGGCGACGACCGTCAGCTGACGTGGCGTTCCGCCGGGCACCGGCACACCGACGACACCGTCACGCATCGCCGGTAGAGACCAGGGCGCCAGGACCATGTCGAGGAACTCGGTCGGTGCGATCACGGTCCACTCGGCAGCTGAGTCCGCCAGGTACCGCTCCACCATGTACTTGCTCTCGAAGTGTGGGACGCCGGTCCCGCGGTCCGCGCTCGCAACCGAGCTGTACACAACGTGCGACACGTCGGCACTCACAGCCGCGTCGACCAGGTTCGTCCCGTGTCGTACCTCGGTCTCCGTCCCGCCGGGGACGAAGGGTGTCGCCACCGCGAAAAGTGCGTCGGCGCCGCGCGCCGCGCGGATCAGTGACGCGCGGTCATCGAAGTCGCTGACGGCGAGCTCGGCGCCGACGGCTTGCAGGGAGGTCGCTCCGGGGGAATGCGGGTCGCGCACGAGTGCGCGGACACGGTGTCCGCGTGCGAGCAGGTGCTGGGTCAGGGCGCCGCCCTGTGCGCCCGTAGCCCCGGCGACGGTAACGAGCTTCCTGCCTGGCATGTCGGCCTCCTGGAATCGTCGCAATTGATTAGAGGTAACTACATCGAATATTGATTAGAAGGTACTCTAGCGAAATGGCACAGGTCAAGAGGTCGTACCGCTCGCCTCGGCGCGAGGCCCAGGCAGCCCGTACTCGAGAGGCGATTGTCGAGGCGGCCCGACGGTTGCTCGGCGTCGACGGTATGCGCGCCACGACGATGGACACCATCGCCACGGAGGCGGGCGTCTCGGTCCAGACGGTGTACGCCGCCTTCGGGTCCAAGGCAGCGATCCTCATCGCGTTGCTCGACCGGCTGGAGGCGGACGCCGGCGCTGGCGAGGCGAGCCCGTCCCGCCCGGCCGACTCCCCGCACGAGCGGCTCAAGGCGCTCGTCGCCTTCCACCGCCGGCTCTACGAGGGGGGTGCGGACGTGATCGCAGTCGGGCTCGGCTCGGTCGCCACCGACCCCGATCTGGCCGCGCACGTCGACACCGGTCACCACCGGCGACGCGCCGGCCAGGTTGCGGTGGTGCAGGAGTGGCACCGCCTGGGGGCCCTGCGACCCGGTATGAGTCAGCGCGAGGCGGCGGACGTCCTCTGGGCGCTCACCAGCCCGGACCTCTACCTGCTGCACGTCCGGGGGAGCGGGTGGTCTCCGTCCCGCTACGCGTCGTGGCTCTGTGCCACCTTGGCGAACCTGCTCCTGCGGCCCGACCGGATTCCTCTGAAGCCCGGTGCGAAGAAGGGTGAAGACTCCGGGTCGGGGTAGAAGGACGCCGGGGAGAAAGCGATCCGCTGGCGGTGTCAGTCCCCGCTGAGAACCCCCGTCGCCTGGCCGACCTCGATCAGGTGGCCGTCCGGGTCGCGCATGTAAGCGCGGATCTCCTCGACGTGGTCCTTCGGTTCCGTCAGGAACGTCGCTCCGGCAGCGCGCCACGCGTCGTACGTGGTGGCGATGTTGGCGACCCTGATGTTGAGGAAGGCGCTGGTGCGGTTCGGGTCGGCGGGCACCTCAAGGACGACGTCGGGCTTGTCGTCCGTGGGTCCGCCACCCTCGTTGAGGATGATCCACGTATTGGCGACCTGCATGATGACGGGATCACGCTCGAGGACGGTCTGCGCGCCGAGGATCTTCTCGTACCAGGCCCGGCTGCGGTCCTGGTCGCTCACCACCAGGAAGTGCGTGATCACGAACCCCTCAGTCGGGGCGGGGAAGTCAGCAGAAGCGGTCATGACGGTTCCCTTCGTTTGCGGGAGGAACGTCGTGCCGTGGATAGCTATTCCGGTCGACCGGCGGCTCGTCCAGACCTGTGGTCAGTCGTCGTCCGCGAGACTCCGCGGTAGGACATGCGCGACGACGCAGTAGGGCTCACCGTCGGCGGTGTCGACGCTCGCGGCGTGCACCACCACCGGGATGGCGTGCCCGTCGGCGTGCAGGTAGCGCTTCAGAACCCGGTGACGCTGCGCCACGCCGTCTCGTACCTCGGCGAGGTTCGCGTCGTCGACGTGGAGGTCGTCGGGGTGGGTGATGTCGGCGACGCTGAGCTCCTTGAGCTCGTCGGCGGAGCGGCCGACAAGCTCGGCGAGCGCCGGATTCACACGGAGGAGGCGACCGTCGAAGTCGCTCAGGGCGATCCCGATCGGAGCGCCGCTGAAGGCGCTGCGGAACAGCTCCTCGCTGTCTGCGAGAGCGCGCTCGCGGAGTACGGCGGAGGTGACGTCCGACAGCACGCAGAGGACCTCGCGCACCTCACCCAGCGTGTCGTGCAGAGGCTGCACCACCCCGCGCAGCCACCGGGTGCCGCCTTCCTTGTGCATGAGCTGCAACGTCACCGGGCCCTGGTCATGCGACTCGCCGAGCAGGTCGACGAGCGGCTGCCCCACGACCTCGGAGGGCATCCGACCGAGGATCCGCCGGCAGGCAGCCGAGACGTAGGTGATCTGGTGCTCGCGGTCGGCCATGACGACCAGGTCGCCGTTCCCGCCCAGAGCCACGGGCGGCCCCACCGTCGCCTCGAGCCACGAGGGTGGTGCGGTCGGTGCCGGCCACGACCGGCCCGGTGCCGGCGGGGGGCCCGGCCTCCCGAAGAGCCACCCCTGCCCGGTGTCGCAGCCCAACGAGACCAGCTGCTGCGCCTGGCAGGTCTCCTCGACGCCTTCGGCCGTGACCCGTAGCCCCAGCGTGTGTGCGGCGTCGACGATCAGCTGCACGAGCACCGCGTCCTGAGCGCCGGTCGCGACGCCTCTGATCAGCGACCGATCGATCTTGACCAGATGGAGGGGCAGGCTGCGCAGCAAGGTGAGGGACGAGTGACCGGTGCCGAAGTCGTCGAGCGCGAGTTGGACGCCGAGGTCCCGCAGCCGGCGGAGGGTGGCAGCGGCTTCGTCCACGTCGGTGACGATCGCGGTCTCGGTGATCTCCAGGCACAGCCTGCCGGGGGAGAGGCCGCTGATGTCGAGCGCCGCCTGTACGTCAGCGACGAACCGCGGCTCGCGGAGCTGGACGGGGGAGACGTTCACCGAGATGACGGGGGGAGCTCCCCGTCGGTCCGGCCACTGCGCGGCCTGCCGGCAAGCCTCGTTCAGCACCCACCGGCCGAGGTCGTTGATCAGACCGCTGCTCTCGGCGACCTGGATGAACTGGTCGGGGGGCACGCTCCCGAGGTCGGTGTCAGTCCATCGGGCGAGGGCCTCGACCCCGACCATCGCACCGCTCGAGAGGTCCACCACGGGTTGGTAGTGCACGCGGACGTGCTGTCGCTTGATCGCCTCGCGGAGACGGAGTTCCATCACGGTTTTCGGACACGGCTCGGACTCTGGCGCTACCTTGAGGTCGACGTCGCGCCGTGGTCTCCAGCGCGTTCGGGCGCGCGCAGGCACAGTCACTGGGGACCAGCCGTCGTCCACGCTCACGGGGGTAAGCATGAACTATTCGGAGACTGGCGAGGTGCGTTTCCCTCATTCCGACTCGATGGGCTGCGCCCTGGTGCCACGCCACACCGGCGGCGGGGCCAAAAACGAGTCCTTGCGGTCCGGTTCGCCTACGATCCCATCCGGGACCACGAGCGGTCCCGGAGATGAGTGACGGGGGAGAGATGACGGGCGTGGGAGCGGTGCCGGAGCAGCACGTAGGCATCGAGGCCGCCGAGGACCTGTTACGGCTCGACGCGCAGGCGGCACTTGACCAGGCACTGTCGGCGCTCGAGGCCCTGGGCGGGGAGTCCGAGCAGCCCATCTACCAGCGCTGGCTGTCCGTCAAAGGAGCCGCCCAAGCTCGCCTCGGCGAGACGGAGGACGGTGCGCGCCTCCTGCGCGAGGTCCGTGCGTGGGCCGAGGCGCACGGCGAGAAGGCCCTCCTTGCCCTGACCCACCGTCGTCTGTCTGCGCTCTTCCGCCGCGTGGGCGATCCCGCCCGCATGCTGGAGCACGCAGTCACCGCCGTGGACCTGCTGGACGACGACGTCGCACCGGGCGTGCGCGCCGACCACCTGCTGGGGCTCGCCGACGCCCTGGGCGCCAGCGGCTCGTACAGCGAGTCGATCCTCCGCTACAAGGAGGCCGCAGAGCTGGCGGAGGTCAGCGGCGACCGCCTCGTCCAGCGGGCAGTACTCAACAACCTCGCCTACACCCAGTACGAAGCCGGCCTCGCCCACGAGTCCGTGGCGACCGCCGAACGGCTGCGGGCCGAGGCCGAACGGAACGACGAGCCGATGCTCATGCACATCGGTGACACGATCGCCCGCGCCTACCTGACCGTCGGGCGGTTCGAGGAGGCGGTCGAAGTCCTCGAGCCCCTGTGCTCGGTCGAGGAGGTGGGACAGGACTGCGACGGCCTCGTGCTCGGCCTGCTGACCCTGACCGAGGTACGGCGCCGGCAGGGCGAGCTCGATCGGGCCGGAGTCTTCTTGGAGCAGGCGTGTGAGCTCATCGAGAAGTACTCGCTGACCGGGCGCGGCATCGAAGCCATGCACGAGCGGGCTGAGCTCCACGCCGCACGCGGCGAGTTCGAGACGGCGTACGAGCTGTTCCGGGAGTTCCACCGGGCTGACCTCGAGATGCGCGCCATCGAACGCGACGTCCATGCCCGCACGCTGAACGCGATCTTCCAGGCGACCGAGGCCCGACGAAGCAGCGATCACTTCCGGGAGCTGTCGGTGCGCGACCCGCTCACCGGGCTGCACAACCGCCGTCTCCTCGACGAACGACTCACCGACCTGCTCGAGTCGGTGGAGGCCGAGGGAGCTGAGCTCACCGTCGGGCTGGTCGACCTCGACCACTTCAAGCGCATCAACGACACGCGGTCACATGCCGTCGGTGACGAAGTGCTGCGTCGGGTCGCCGGGCTGCTGCAAGAGGCGGCCGGCAAGGTCGAGGACGGGCTCGCCGTACGGATGGGCGGGGAGGAGTTCCTGATCCTCCTGCCGAACGTCTCACGCGAGACGGGCATCGCGCGGCTGGAGAACCTGCGCAGCGACATCGAGTCGTACGAGTGGGACTCCGTGACCGGCGGGATCGCCGTCACCGCGAGCATCGGAGTCGCAGCCGCGCCGGTCGACGAGACCGAACGCGGCGCGCTTCTCGAGCACGCCGACCGGAACCTCTACAGGGCCAAGGGCGAAGGACGCAACAGGGTCGCTGCCTGATCCCGGTCGTCGTCAGCGCGCGGCGTCGCGGATCATCCGGGCCGCGAGCCAGCGTTCGAAGCGCCCCTGGCCGGTGTCGAGGTAGCTGTGCAGCCGCGACTCGAACGCGGCGATCTCCTCGCGGAGCGTGAACATCCGGTACGAGACAAGCCTGTCCGGGTCACAACGGTGCGCTTCGGCCGCCAACCTCTCAACGGAGTCGCCGCACTCGGGGCACGGCATGTAGCGGGATGTGAACACGGTCAATACCTCCTGCACAGGGAGTTACCGACATGCGAAGCACCCAAACAACCTATTGAGGCCGCCAGCGGGACTTCCTAGGTTGGGTCGTGGGCAGGCGCCAGAGCGGAGAATCTCATGGCAGACAACCTCACCCTCGCGCGCAGACTCTACGAGGGCTGGAACGAGCGGGCGTTCGACGAGCTGGCCGACGCGATGGCGCCGGACGGCAAGATCGTCAACGTCAGCACCGGCGACACCTTCGTGGGGCCCGAGGGGTCACGCGCGTACAACACCGGCTGGGCCGACGGTTTCCCGGACGGGCGCATCGAGATCGACAACATCTTCGCCTCGGGCGACACCGTCGTCGCCGAGTTCACCGGGCGAGGAACACACACCGGGAAGCTCGTCACGTCCATGGGCGAGTTCCCGCCGACGGGTCGTGCACTCACGTTGAAGTTGTGCGATGTCATCCAGTTCCGTGATGGCAAGGTGGCGAACCACCACACCTACTTCGACAGCGGCTCCATGATGGCGCAGCTCGGGATCACCTCCGGGCAGTCAGCCACCGCACGCCAGTAAGCAACGGATTCAGCGGCACATCACAGCGGGCGCCTGCCCGTGCCGCTTCCGGGGGCGGCTACAAACCGCCTTGTGTCCATGGATTGCGGGGCATGTCGGGATCCGTCGCGCTGCCCGGATCGATGTCTTTGTCGCGTTCCTCCTGAAAGCCCGAAAAAGTTTTACCAGCGATTCGCCCAGCGTCGTCCGTTTCGCCCAGAACCTCCCCAGTCCTTAACCCTCGCAAGATCGAGTCCCGGCCGGTCTCGGGCTGATCATGAAGTGCATGGACCTGATGCAATTTCACCGCATGCGGACCGCCGTCCAGGACAACGCGTCCCCGGGCAAGGAAGACGACCTGGTCACGGTGGAAAAGTCGCTCCGCGACCTGTTGATGTCCAGCGGAGTCTTCGAAGAGGTCGAGGTGGAGCACACCAACGACCCCGACCAGCTCGTGATCGCGCTCTGCAAGTTCCTTCCCTACTTCAAGGAAGAGGACGTGGCTCGGCACCTCGAACGGATCTGGGGCGACCGGGTGAGCTACCCGTTCTGGGAGGCCCACGCCATGAGCGTCCAAGACGAGTTCGTCGAGTTCGAGGCGGCCACCAGGGCCGGCAGCGCCGGCCACTACGTGACTGTCCACCTGGTTGCGGAGAAGGCCAGGATCCCGGTCCAGCGCGCCGCTTCCGACTGACTCCGGCCATACCTCCCAAGTGGCCGGAGCGGGTCGACACTAGGGTCGGGCGGGTGACCACCAACGATCATCCCCCGGCCCAGGTCGGCACCCAGAGCGAGTTCGACGACGGCATCCGCGCCGTCTCGCGTGACGGCTCGTCGTACGACGTCAAGCTCGGCGACGGCTGGACGATCGGCGCAGGCGTGAACGGTGGAATGCTCCTGGCCACGGTCGGCAACGCCCTCGCGCACCGGTTCGCCGACGACGCGCACCCCGACCCGATCGCGATCAGCGCCTACTACCTCTCGGCGTCGAAACCCGGCGCTGCGACGGTGCGGACCGACGTGCTCCGGCGCGGTCGAAGCCTCTCGACCGGCCAGGCGTCGCTGGTGCAGGTCGAGGACGACGTCGAGGTCGAGCGTGTGCGTGCCCTGGCGACGTACGGAGACCTGGGCAGCCTGCCCGACGACGTACGCACCGTGGCCACGCCTCCCGACATGCCGCCTCCCGAGGAGTGCGTGTCGTCGGACCTCGCGCCCCCCGACTTCATGGAACAGGCCAGGCTCCTGAACCGCCTCGACCTCCGCCTCGACCCCGCGTGCGTCGGCTGGGCGGTCGGTGAGCCGTCGGGTCGCGGCCTGATCCAAGGCTGGCTGCGGCTCGCGGACGGCCGGCAGCCGGACCCGCTGATGCTGCTGCTGGCGGTCGACGCGCTTCCGCCGGTGACGTTCGACCTCGGCATGCTGGGGTGGACGCCGACGCTGGAGCTGTCGGTGCATCTGCGTGCCCGACCGGCGCCCGGGTGGCTCGCCGTCACGCACCGGACGCGCAACTTCGCCGGCGGGCTGCTCGAGGAGGACGCCGAGGTCTGGGACTCCACCGGGCGCCTGGTCGCGCAGTCCCGCCAGCTGGCCCGCGCCCCCCGCTAAACGTTGGTCGAGCCTGTCGAGACCACGCACCGGTGGTCGAGCCCGTCGAGACCACTGGGACTGGTCTCGCAACGGTCCGGTGGTCGAGCTTGTCGAGACCACTCGGGACTGGTCTCGACAAGCTCGACCACCGGATCTCCGCGCTCGACCACCGATCTCCGGGCTCGGCCTCCGCAGGGCTACGTGAAGTGCGAGCGGTTCATCGCGAAGACGTAGCGGTGGCCCGGGTACTCGGACAGCGACCAGAGCTGGTCCGTCGACGGCCAGTACGCGATGTCCTCTACCCCGACAGGGGTCGCGAACCGCCAGCGTCGCAGGTCGCCGGGCGCCCCCGACCAGACGCTGCCGAGCCGGTACTGCCCGGCGCTGGTGGTCAGGTACCAACGCCCGCCCACCACGGTCGCGCCCTGGGTGTGACCGATGCCGCGGTCGTCCAACAGGAGCGGACGAGACACCGCCTCACCGTCGTCGCGCAGCAACCCGCTCGTCGGGTCCAGGTCGAAGCGCACGAGGCGCGTGCTCATCGTTCCCGCGCCGTACTCGCCGGCGACCAGCTCGTGCGGCGTGGTGCTGCGGTCCAGCGACAGGAACGAGTAGCGCAACGGCTCCACGCCGTCTCCGGTGACGGCCTGGTAGTCGAATCGCGCAGGCAGCAGGTACCGGTAGCCGAACCCGTGCGCCGAGTCGTCGTCGATGCCGAGGCGGGACGAGTCCCCACCCGTCGGCACTCGCACGATGTCGTCGAGCCGGAACACCATGATTCCGCGACGGGTCCCGGCAACGTAGAGGTGGTCGCCGTGCCAGACGATGCCGCCCGCGTGCACCTGCAGCGGGCGTACGTCGACGCGACCACGACCGTCCAGAACCGGTTCGACCAGCAGCACGTGCCGATAGCGGATCGCTTCGCGGTCGGTGATGTCGACGAAGCTCAGCCGAGCACCCTTCGCGACACCGTCGACCGGCTTCGCGTACGCGCTCGTCACCAACACCGACCGCCCGGACACCATCTCGTCGGGGCTCGCATCGGCCGAGGTGGTGATCCCCTGCGGCCACCAGCGACTGCTGCGTTGATCCTCGTCGTTCCAGCGGAACCCCCAGGAGACCGCGAGTCCAGGGCACGCGCCCCGCACGGGCCACCCGGTTGAGGTCACCGAGGACGCCGTCCAGTCCGACCCGACCGCCCAGCCGCTCGGCGAGCGCGCCGATCTCGGCCGTGCGCTCGGCAGTACGGGCCAGATGCACGCCATCGCCGGGGGAGTCGGGATCACGTTCCACGGGACCAGTCATACCGGACGAACATGGGAACATAGCCCCGTGTCGAACAGGTCTAGCAGCGAAGTGCTCGTGATGGGTGCCGCGATCATCCGTGAAGGTCGCGCGCTCGCGGCCCGGCGGACGACCCCCGAGACGGCGCGCGGGCTCTGGGAGTTCCCGGGCGGCAAGGTCGAGCCAGGGGAGGCCCCCGAGGCCGCCATCGTCCGCGAGATCTCCGAGGAGCTGGCCTGCGAGATCCGCGTCGTCGGCCACCTCGACGGCGAGCAGCACATCAAGGACGGCTACACGCTGCGTGTCGCCGTGGCCGACCTGGTCGGGGGAGAGCCGATCCCGCACGAGCACGATGCAGTCCGCTGGCTCGCCGCCGACGAGATCGACCAGGTGCGCTGGCTGGAACCCGACCTGCCCTTCCTGCCCGAGCTCCGCGAGCGCCTCAAGCGTTCCGAGGCGGCGTCATGAGGGCGATCTTCTACGAGGAGGACGACGCCGCGGCGGTCGTCGCGCGGCTGCGCAGCGACGGCTTCGAGGCCGGCGCGAGCCGCGAGAAGTTCGCCGGCGAGGACGACGACGAGGACCACCCCTGGGCAGTCGTCACCGACGCTCCCGAGATCGTCCTGGACCTCCTGGTCGATCAGTACGACGGCTGGCTGGAGCTCGACGAGCCCCCACCCCCGACGTCCGCCCCACTCGACCTCCCCCAAGCACCCCGCCGCATCAAACGCGGCGACTGACCAGCGCAGGCCCGCGCGCCCGGACGACCGCAGGGCCCGGGAGCGCGTGAAACGAGGCGTGGCGGCGAGCGTGCGAGTCGACACGGCGAGCCAGCGCCCCGGGTCTGCGGGTGGCAGGGCGCGTGGGCGCGTGGGCGTGTGGGCGGCGGAGTGGTCTCGAGACGGCTCGGCTAGCGCCTCGCCTCCTCGACCAGCGGTGGGTAGCGCCTCGCCTCCTCGACCAGCGGTTGGTCTGCTCGACCGGCGGGGGTGGGACTACGCTCGGGCACATGGATCAGAGCCTGCTGCTGGTGCACGCGCACCCGGACGACGAGAGCATCAACAACGGCGCCACGATGGCGAAGTACGTCGCCCGTGGCACCCGGGTCACCCTCGTCACCTGCACGCTCGGCGAGGAGGGCGAGGTTCTCGTCCCCGAGCTGGCCAACCTCGCGTCCGACAAGGACGACGCCCTCGGCCCGCAGCGGAAGGTCGAGCTCGACGCCGCGATGAAGGAGCTCGGAGTCACCGACTACCGGTTCCTCGGCGGCGAGGGCCGGTACCGCGACACCGGGATGGCCTGGCACGAGGAGGGGCATGCGATCGCCGGAGAGGTGGTCAGGGACGAGACGTTCTGGCGCGCCGACCTCACCGAGGCCTCGAACCACCTCGTCGAGATCATCCGGGAGGTCAGGCCGCAGGTGCTCGTGACGTACGACGAGTTCGGCAACTACGGGCACCCCGACCACATCCAGGCGCATCGCGTCGCGATGTACGCCACGATGCTCGCCGCTGCGCCGTCGTACCGCCGCGATCTCGGTGAGCCGTGGGACGTCGCCAAGATCTACTGGGTGGCGATGTCGGAGTCACGGATGCGCGAGGGACTGCGCCGGCTGCGCGACGAAGGCGACACCACGACGTTCGAGGGCTTGGACCCGGACGGCCCGATGCCGCCGTTCATCGTCCCCGACGACCAGATCAGCGCCGTCGTCGACGGCAACGACTACGTCGACGCCAAGCTCCGGGCGATGAAGGCGCACGCCACGCAGATCCAGGTCGACGGCCCGTTCTTCGCGTTGTCGAACAGCGTCGGCAACGAGGTCTGGGGCTTCGAGAGCTACCGGATCGCGAAGGGCACCGCCGCACCGGGGGACGACGGCGTCGAGACGGACTTGTTCGCCGGCCTGTGAGCTACGTCCTGACGGCGTTGCTGGGAGCCGCTGTCGCGCTGGCGTCGTTGGCGACCCACAGGTCGGGCGTCCTGTTGCTTTTGCTGGCGGCCGTGGCGTCGCTGGCGGCGGCATGGACGCTCCGGGGCACGACACGCCCGCGCCTCGCCGCGTCGTACGCGTTCGGCTGGCTCGTCGTCTTCGGCGTCGCCGCGACGGGACGACGTGAGGGCGACTACGTCCTGGCCGCTGATGTGGCGGGTTACACACTGATGGCTGCGGCGTTTCTGCTTGTCGTAATCGGAGTCACGTCACTCCGGGGTGGTCGGCAAACCAGCCACGCCTAGGATGGATCGGGTGACTGACACGCCCTTTCGCACCGACCGCCGAGTCATCCCCTGGCTCCTGTTCGGCCTGCTCGTCCTCTTCGGTGGCCTGTACGTCGCCGGGTACCTCTTCACCAGCGACCGGGTGCCGCGGGGTACGACGGTCAGCGGCGTGGAGATCGGCGGGCTCACTCCGGCTGCCGCCGAGGCCAAGCTCGCCAACGCGATCGAGGAGCCGCGCGCCGAGCCGATCCTGGTGACGGCATTCGGCCAGCGTGGGCGGATCGTCCCGGCGCGTGCCGGCCTGGATGTCGACGTCGCCGAGTCGGTGGCGCAGGCCGGCGGCGGTCGGTCGTGGAACCCGGCTCGGATGTGGGACGCCTTCACCGGCGGCGATGACCTCGACGCCGTCGTGACCGTCGATGACGTGGCCCTCAGCGGAGCGATCGAGGGCTTCGCGCGTGAGGTGGACACCCCGGCCAAGGACGGTGGCATCAAGTTCAAGCGCGCTACCGCCGTACGGGTGCAGCCTGCCGACGGCGACATCATCGACCGGGACGCCGCCGAGACCGCGATCCTCGACGCGTTCCTGAGCACCCGGGGCCAGGAGCCACTGGAGCTGCCGACCGAGGTCGACGAGCCCGACATCACCAAGGCCGACGTCAGCGCGGCCATGAAGGAGTTCGCGAACCCTGCCGTCTCCGGTCCAGTGGTGATGGAGATCGCCAAGGAGAGCGTGGTGCTCCGGCCGCGTGACTACACGCCTGCTCTGAAGATGGTGGCCGAGGACGGCGTGCTCGTGCCCGAGCTCAACGGCAAGAAGCTGGTCAAACGTATCGAGCCGAGGATGCAGACCGTGGCCCTGGCTCCGCGAGACGCGACCGTCCGGATCGTCAACGGCCAGCCGAAGGTGGTCCCGTCGAAGAAGGGCGTCACGTTCGACCAGGACGAGGTCATCGACGCGTTCCTCGAGGTCGTCGTCGAGTCAGGCGACGCGCGCACGTTCCGGGTCGCCGCCGTCGTCGCGGAGCCGAAGTTCACCACCGCCCAGGCGCGTGAGCTGCAGATCGTGGAGGAGGTCTCCGAGTTCCCGACGTACTTCCCGCACTCGGACTACCGCAACATCAACCTCGGCCGGGCCGCCGAGCTGGTCAACGGCACCGTGCTCAAGCCGGGTGACGTCTTCAGCCTCAACGAAACCGTCGGTGAGCGGACGGCGGAGAACGGCTTCGCCAAGGGGTTCATCATCAGCGACGGCGTGTTCAAGGAGGACTTCGGCGGCGGGGTCAGCCAGGTCGCGACCACGCTGTTCAACGCCGCGTTCTTCGCCGGCCTGAAGGACATCGAGCACAAGCCGCACTCGTTCTACATCGACCGTTACCCGGTCGGCCGCGAGGCCACCGTGGCCTGGCCGGTCGTCGACCTCAAGTTCGAGAACGACACGCCGTACGGCGTGCTCATCGAGGCCTGGATCGACCGCAGCTCGCCGTCGCGTTCGGGTGCCATGCACGTGCGGATGTGGTCGACGAAGTACTGGCGCATCACCGCGAGCCAGTCCGCGCGCTACAACGAGACCGAGGAAGAGACGCGCCGGCTCAAGGGTGATGACTGCGTGCCCAACGAGGGGTACGGCGGGTTCGACATCGATGTCTTCCGCAACTTCTACCGGATCGGCAGCGACGAGCTGCACCACCGGGAGAAGTTCCACACCACGTACACGCCGTCCGACACCGTCATCTGCGAGTCCTGACGCGTTGCTCGCTGGCCGGCTGACATGGTGAGCGCATGACCGCTCTCGCGCAGATCCTCGTCGGTGTGGCAGCGCTGCTGCACGTGCTCTTCTTCGTGGCGGAGAGCGTCGTCTTCATGCGCCCCGACGTGCACCGCCGGTTCGGGCTGCGTACGCGTGAGGACGCCGCGCTGGTCAAGCCGATGGCCTACAACCAGGGCTTCTACAACCTGTTCCTCGCGGTGGGCGCTGTCGTCGGCATCGTGCTGGTCAACCAGGGGAGCGAGACGAGCGGCACCGCGGTGGCGGCGTTCGCGTGCGCGGTGATGGTGGGTGCGGCCGCCGTGCTGGTGTCGACGAGCAGGAAGTTCCTCCCGGCTGCCCTCGTGCAGGGGTTGGCGCCGCTGCTGGCGCTGCTGCTGATCGTCAGCTGACCAGCTCGCGAAGCAGGTCCAGCCCGGTGCGGTCGACGCTGCGTGCGGTGTTCGTGAGCAGGACGACCGCGGTGTCGCGGGCGCACACCATCCCGAGATAGCTGGCTGCGCCCCCGGTGCCGCCGTTGTGCCAGTGCGCCGTCTCCCCGGTGCGTCCGAGGCTGATGAGCATCCAGCCGAGACCGATGCCGAGTGGCCTGCCGCCCAGCTGGTGGGCCTGGCTGAGCTCGATGGCCTCCTGCAAGGCCGTGCGTTCCGGGTACAGCTGGGCGACGGCGAACCGGGCGAGGTCGGAGGCGGTGGAATGCAGCGCTCCCATGCCGGGTAGCGCAGGCATGTTCCAGTCGGGCACGGGCTTCCGGGAGCGGCTGTGCCCGGTGGCGCAGTTCGGGCGGCTCGTTGGTGGTGGGCCGACGTACGTCTTGGTCAGACCGAGTGGGTGGAGCACCCGTGCGGCGAGGAGCTCGTCGTACGTCGTTCCCGCCGCCCTGGCCAGGGCTTCGCCGAGCACCCCGGCGCCGAAGTTCGAGTACCGGATCTTCCGGCCCGGCTCGCGCCGCAACCGGACCGTTTCGAGCGCGACCCCCACGTCGGCGCCGGTGAACCCGGCGTAGGGGTCGTCGCGATTGCGGAGCGCCTGCCGTATCAATCCACGAGGCAGCCGAGGGAACCCGGACGAATGGGTCGCGAGGTCGCGCAGCGTGACCGGCCGCCCCCGGACCGGGATCGTCAGCTCGGGGTAGAACCGGCCGAGGGGGTCATCCAGCTGGAGGTCGCCCGTGCTGACCATGCTGGCCAGCAACAGGGAGGTGAAGACCTTGCTGATGGAGCCGATCTCGAACTCCGTGTGCTCGTCGACCGAACTGCCCGAGGCGCGGGTGAGACCGCGGGCCGCGAAGACAGTCTCGCCGTCCTTGACCGCGGCGGCCGCGAGACCGACGTACTTGTCGGGCGCCTGGCGGATGGCTCTGTCGAGCTGTTCCTGGAGCATCGGTCTCAGGCGACCACCTGGACGCGCACCCGGTCGTCGTACCCGAGCCGGAAGTGGCGCAGTCCAGGCCTCGGACAGCTCGCGCAGGTCGCGCGGCGACATCTTGATGCAGCCGAACGAGCGGTAGTCGTTGATCTTCGGGAACTCCCAGCGGCAGACCTGGTCACCGCGCCGGTCGGGGCACTGCGCGTTCCGGTCGCCCTGCTCGGTGTGGATGAACAGGTCGGTGCGCATCGTGCCGTTCGGGCAGGGCTTGGCACCCAGGTAGATCGCGCGGCCCTTGATCAGGCTGCCCCAGTAGTTCGCGTGCAGCCGCGGCCGGTACCCACCGTTGGGGAGCCAGCCGTCGTTCTTGCGGCACGAGTTGGTGGAGGTCCGCGTGAAGCCGGAGCCCGCTCGCCAGCGCTTGCTCTCGACGAGGGTGCGCTTTCCGTCGCGGTGCCGGAAGACCCGCCACACGAGCTCGGAGTCCTGGGGGTTGCGCCAGTTCTTGTCGAACGTGATGACGCCTCTCAGGGTCGACCCCGCCTGAGCGGCCTGGGCGGACTGCGTCGACGCGGTTGCGGGGGTGCCCACGCCGGCGAGGCTTGCCACGGCGGTCATCAGGAGTCCGACCGCGACGGCGACGGAACGAGTGGGGCGCATGAGGCGAACGCTAGCGTCCAGCGGCCCGGCTCGTCGGCCGTTTCGACCGTCAGGCCGGGGTCAGGTAGCGGTAGCTGTGGTGGCGGACGAAGCCGAGGCCGCCGTACAGCGCCAGGGCGGCCGGGTTGTCGCCGCGCACCTGGAGGTACGCCGTACTCGCGCCCCGCTCGGCGGCCCACTGCAGCAGCTCGGCGATCACGACCAGGCTGAGCCCCTGGCGCCGGCGCTCTGCGGACACCCACACATCGGTGATCCCGGCCCAGTCGTCGACCAGCGACACACGACCCTTGGCCACCGGCGGCGACCCGAGGGACACGAAGGCCACGTCGGCCGGCCCCTCCAGGACGCTGCGCGCCGTCTTCGGGTCAGCCTCGGCGCGGGTGTCTCCGGCGAGCCAGTCGGGGCCGGCGGTAGCCGCGATGGTCGTCTCGGGGCGGGGGGTGCCGGTCGGCGATCCGCCCGGCCGACGCAGGGCCCGCCTGACCTGGGCAACGGATGCGAGCAGGAAGTCGGTGTCGGCCTCGCCGGGGCGTGCTGGTCCCCAGCCACGGGACGACAGCTCCTTCTCGGCGTCGGACCCCACCACCACCTGCGCCCACGGGGGCAGCCCGCGATCGGCGTAGAACGCACGAACCGCGGCGTCGGCGGCCTCGTACGACGTCCCGGGCTCGCCGACCGCCAGCACCGAGTTCGCCCGCGCGCTGAAGCCGCCCGAGGCCCGCAGGACCCACGACCCGAGGGGCGTCGACTCGACGGGAGGCCAGCCAGCCAACGCCCGGCGCTCGGCGTCGTCGGGCGAGACCCGGAGCCGGGGGGAGGGCCGCGGCGGCACCGGCTTGCCCGAGACGATGTCGGCCAGCGCGATCTCCACCCGCTCGCCCGACTCGGCCTCGATCACCGTGGACTCTGCGGCCCAGGACAGCATCGTGCCGAGCAGGTCGGTCATCGCCGGCCCACCCGAGGGGCCCGTCTGCCCAGGCAGCAGCCGACGGACCACGACACGCTGTCCGACGCAGTGCGGACCCAGCCCTGGGGTCCGGGGCGAGGAAGCAGGTTCTCGGCTCAACGGGCGACACTTTCGAAGGACGGACGGGGTTCGATCGGAGGTCGGACTGACGTGATACTAGGCTGTACACGTCGAGCCAGACGCTGACCGATCAGTGCCGAGCCGACCCCCGAGCACAGCAACGAGGAGGAACCAGGTGACGTACGTCATCGCGCAGCCCTGTGTCGACCTGAAGGACCGGGCCTGCGTCGACGAGTGCCCGGTGGACTGCATCTACGAGGGAAGTCGGATGCTCTACATCCACCCCGACGAGTGCGTCGACTGCGGTGCCTGCGAGCCGGTCTGCCCGGTGGAGGCGATCTTCTACGAGGACGACACTCCGGAGCAGTGGAAGGACTACTACACGGCGAACGTGGACTTCTTCAACGACCTCGGCTCGCCGGGCGGCGCCGCCAAGCTCGGCGTGATCGAGAAGGACCACGCGCTGATCGCCGCGCTCCCGCCGCAGAACCAGGAGTGAGCACGCACGACGTGCCCGCGCCGTCCGCCCCGAGCACCGGGGTCGGGCGGCGTTCTGCTGTGGGGAAGGTGTCGGCGTCCCTCCCCGACTTCCCGTGGGACCACCTCACGTCGTACGGCGACACTGCCCGCGCGCACCCCGACGGCATCGTGAACCTGTCGGTCGGCACGCCGGTCGACTCGTCGCCCGCCCTGGTGCAGGAGGCCCTCGCGGCTGCTGCCGACGCCCCCGGCTACCCGACGACGATCGGGCTGCCCGAGACACGTCAGGCCTGCCTCGACTGGCTCGAACGTCGCTTCGGGGTTGTCGGTCTGGGCCTCGACGCCGTGCTGCCGGTGATCGGATCGAAGGAGCTGATCGGCTCGATGCCGACGCACCTCGGCCTCGGCCCC
The DNA here is from genome assembly GCA_963768905.1 of uncultured Actinomycetota bacterium. Taxonomy (GTDB): domain Bacteria; phylum Actinomycetota; class Actinomycetes; order Propionibacteriales; family Nocardioidaceae; genus Nocardioides_B. The sequence goes on from CAVYJQ010000005.1 coordinate 1,924,518, forward strand.
GAGGACCTCGTCGTCTACCCCGAGCTGGCCTACCCGACGTACGAGGTGGGCGCCCGGCTGGCCGGCGCTCGCACCATGGCGACCGACGCGCTGACCGCGGTCGGACCGGAGCCGGTCACGATGGTGTGGGTGAACTCCCCGTCGAACCCGACGGGCCGGGTGCTGCCGGTCGAGCACCTCCGCAAGGTGGTCGCCTGGTGCCGCGAACGCGGTGCCCTGCTCGTCTCCGACGAGTGCTACCTCGAGTGCGCCTGGTCCGACGACCCCGCGCAACGACCGATCAGTGTGCTGCACCCCGACGTCTGCGACGGTGACTTCACCGGCATCCTGACCGTGCACTCGCTGTCGAAGCGGTCGAACCTGGCCGGCTACCGCTGCGCGTTCGCTGTCGGCGACCCGGCCGTGGTGGGCGAGCTGCTCGCCGTACGCAAGAACCTCGGTCTGCAGATGCCGGGCCCGCAGCAGGTGGCGATGAAGGTCGCGCTCGATGACGACGCCCATGTCGACGAGCAGCACGCGCGCTACGCACGGCGCCGTGCGGCGCTGATGACGGCGCTGCAGGACGCCGGGTTCAGGATCGACCACTCCGAAGCATCGCTCTACCTCTGGGCCACCCGTGACGAGCCCTGCTGGGACACCGTCGCCTGGCTGGCCGAGCGCGGGATTCTGGTGGCGCCGGGGGAGTTCTACGGCCCGGCGGGCGCCCGGCACGTGCGGGTTGCGTTCACCGCGACGGACGAGCGGATCGAAGCCGCAGTTCGACGCCTCCGCGAGGGCTGACGCCGTCGGTCGATCAGCTGTGGGTGCTGCCCATCGGGTGCGCGCCGGCGGCGATCGGAGTGCGCTCGGGGGCTGCAGTGAAGATCCGGACCGCGGTCACGCTCTGCATCCGGATCACCGAGTGCTCGAGCTCGTCGGACTTGAGCACGACACCGTGCCCGTCGACGGCTACCACCATGCCGGTGAGCCACTGGCCCTCGACCAGCACCTGCACGGAGACGCCGTTGTCGTGGGCGCGGTTGAGCGCCGTGCCGATCGTATAGATCGTCGAATCGCTCATGACATCCCCTCGTAGTCCCACCCCAGGTCGCTTGGGAGCCCCACTCCCGACATCTCACTGTAGGGACGATTCGTGGTGGATTTGAAGCATCTGGGGCTCCGTAGTGCCTTGAACCCAGGAGATGGCCCGGACGGGCCATGTCCGACATGACCCGAACGGAAGTCAGCGGGAACTACCGGACGACCTGCTCAGCCGCCCTGCTGGACGTCGACGTGCACGTGGTCGCGGTGCTCGAGGATTGCGCGGTCACCAGGCCCGTCGCCCGGGTCGTAGTCGCGCCATCCGAGCTCCGAACGGGTGCCCTCGGACCAGATCCGGTCGTCGAAGATGACGTGGTGGATCTTGAGCCGGTTCGCGTGGGCGACCAGGTACTGGGCGATCGCCCAGCCCTTGCGGTTGGTGTCGGGGTTGATCGGCCGTACGAAGACGTCGATCGCGCGACCGTCGTAGTGGGCCGACCCCTCCATGTGCCCGTCCCGCACGCCGCCGGGCTGGAACCCGCCGAGGGCCAGATCGCCGAAAGCCCGCTCGAGATCGTCGCGGACCTTCTCGGCACGCCGGGTGAGCCCCGAGTCGCGCATGCGCTGGCTGTTCTCGGCGTCGTTGCGGACGACGCAGCTGAAGGCTCGCGGGCTGTAGCCGGTCAGGGCGGAGGCGAGGACGCGGCCGTCCTCCGCGTGGTCCTCGTACGCCTCGGGGAAGCCGGAGCGCTGGACGCGCTGCGCCGCCTCGGTGATCCGCATCGTCTCGTAGCCGTCGACCTTGACCAGGGCGTCATAGAACTTGTTGGTCGCGTAGTACGGGTCCTGGATCTGCTTGACCGTGCCCCAGCCCATCGACGGGCGCTGTTGGAACAGGCCGAGCGAGTCGCGGTCCCCGAAGTCGAGGTTGCGGATCTTGCTCTCCTGGTACGCCGTCGCCAGGGCGATCGACACTGCGCGCGCCGGCAGTCCGCGTCGTACCCCCACCGCCGCGATGATCGCGGCGTTCTCGGCCTGGTCGGGGGCGAGCTCGACGGTGACGTCGCCGACCGTGGCGGTGCAGCCCTCAGGGTCGGGGAGTGGGCCTACGCCGCGCCAGAAGAGCACGCCGACGCCGGCCACGATCGCCAGCGACAGCAGCAGCGTTACCCCGAACCGGCCTGCTCGCCCGGCGCGGTTAGTTGGCATGCAGGTCGGCGTTCAGTGCGATGCCTTGGCCCTTCCAAGGGGTCGCCTCGACGACGCCGGTCGTCGAGTTGCGGCGGAACAGCACGTTGCTGCTGCCGGAGAGCTGCGCGGCCTTGATCACCTTGGGCTTGTTGTCCATGTCGAGCACGGTCACCTTCGTGCCCGCGGTGACGTAGCAGCCGGCCTCCACGACGCAGTCGTCGCCGAGCGAGATCCCGATGCCGGAGTTCGCCCCGAGCAGGCAGCGCTCACCGATCGAGATGGTCTCCTTGCCGCCGCCGGAGAGCGTCCCCATGATCGACGCGCCGCCCCCGACGTCGGAGCCGTCGCCCACCAGGACGCCGGCGCTGATCCGGCCCTCGACCATCGAGGCGCCGAGGGTGCCGGCGTTGAAGTTCACGAAGCCCTCGTGCATGACGGTGGTGCCGTCGGCGAGGTGGGCGCCGAGGCGGACCCGGTCGGCGTCGGCGATCCGGACTCCGCTGGGCAGCACGTAGTCGGTCATCCGGGGGAACTTGTCGACGCCGTACACGCTGACGTGGCCGTGCGCCTCGCGCAGCCGCATCCGGGTGAGCTCGAAGCCCTCGACGGCGCAGGGGCCCGCGCTGGTCCACACCACGTTGGTGAGCTGGCCGAAGACGCCGTCCAGGCTGATGGTGTGCGGGACGACGAGCCGGTGGCTGAGCAGGTGCAGCCGGAGCCAGGCGTCATGTGCGTCGGCCGGGGCGATCTGGAGGTCGTCGACAGCCGTGAACACGACCGCACGACGGACGCCACGCACCTCGTCGACGCCCTCGAGCCGGGTCAGCTCGGCCGGCGGCTCCGCATCGCCCGTCGGGGCGCCGAGCATGGGGGTGGGGTACCAGGTGTCGAGCACGCCGCCCTCGCCCTCGGTGCCCGCGAAGGTCGCGAGCCCGTACCCCCAAGCCTGGGTGGGGGAGGCCGTCTGGGCTTGGGGCTGATCTGTGGCAGTCACCTGTGCAACGCTACCGAAGCGTGCCGAACCCTCGCGGAACGGGCCACGCCACCCGAGGTGATCGACAGGTAGGGGGACACCATGAGCACCGCATCCGACGTGCCGCGCAGACACGCCCAGTGGCATGGGCTCTGCATGGACACCGTGGCCGACGACCCGAGGCTCGGGCGGTTCTGGGCGGAGGTGATCGGCGGGGAGCATGTCGTGACCGCCGGCGACGCTGCCGGTGACGTGGTCATGCCCGGGCTCGAGGACGGCGGCATCGCGATGTGTCACGTCCCGGAGCCGAAGACCGTCAAGCACCGGGTGCACTTCGACGTGTACGCCGCCTCGATCGCCGACCTCGAGGCGTTGGGGGCGACCGTCCTGCTGCCGGCCGAGGTGTCGGGCTTCGGGTGGACGCAGATGACCGACCCGGAGGGTGGGGAGTTCTGCGCGTTCCTGAGGCAGCCCGACGAGCTGCCGGCGTACCGGCTGCACGGGATCGGCGTCGACTGCAAGGACGCCGAGCGGATGGCGCGGTGGTGGGGCGATCGGTTCGGTGTCGAGCCGATCCACGAGGAGCCGCACGATTGGTGGACGCTCGAGGGGGTCACCAACGATCCGGTGCTGACCATCGACTTCGCCCCGGTGCCCGAGCCGAAAATCGTGAAGAACCGGATCCACTGGGACGTGTACGGCGAGGTTGCGGACTTCGAGGCGGCCGGTGCCACGGTGCTGTGGAAGGAGCCCCGCTGGACCGTGATGGCCGACCCCGAGGGCAACGAGTTCTGCGTCTTCCCACCCCCCGCTGGCTGAGGGTGGTCTCGACAAGCTCGACCAGCGGGACTTCCGGTGGTTGAGGAGCGAACGGAGTGAGCGTCTCGAAACCACTCGCGGCCTGAGGGTGGTCTCGGCAAGCTCGACCAGCGGGCGACCAGCGGGCCTTCCGGTGGTTGAGCCTGTCGAAACCACTCGTGCGGGGGTGGTCTGGACGAGCCCGACCACCGGTGTGGGGCAGGATGAAGGTCATGCATCCTCAACGACCCGTGCTCGATCTCGCCGCCGACACCGTCCAGCTCACCGAGGACCTGGTCAACATCGAGTCGGTGAGCGGCAACGAGGCCCCGATCGCCGACGCCATCGAGACGGCGCTGTCCGGGCTCAGCCACCTGAACGTGAAGCGCTTCGGCAACACGCTCGTCGCGCGCACCGAGCTCGGCCGGCCCGAGCGCGTCGTGATCGCGGGCCATATCGACACGGTTCCGCTCAACGACAACCTGCCGGCTCGGCGGGACGACGAGGGGCTGCTGCACGGGCTCGGTACCTGCGACATGAAGGGCGGTGTCGCGATCGCTCTGAAGGTCGCCGCCACCCTTCCCGAGCCGAACCGCGACATCACCTTCGTGTTCTACGAGTGCGAGGAGATCGAGGCCGAGCGCAACGGGCTGTTCCTGCTCTCGCAGAGCCACCCCGAGCTGCTCGAAGCCGACTTCGCGATCCTGATGGAGCCCTCGAACGCCGGAGTCGAGGCGGGCTGCCAGGGCACCATGCGGGTCGACGTACTCACGCGTGGAGAGCGGTCCCACTCGGCCCGGTCCTGGATGGGCGTCAACGCGATCCACGGGGCCGCCGAGGTGCTGGCCCGGCTCAACGCCTACGAGCCCCGCAAGCCGGTGATCGACGGGCTGGAGTACCACGAGGGACTCAACGCCGTGTTCATCTCCGGTGGAGTGGCCGGCAACGTCCTGCCCGACGAGTGCCGGGTCTCGGTCAACTACCGGTTCGCGCCTGACCGCTCCGAGGCCGAGGCGGAGGCGCACATGCGCGAGGTCTTCGACGGCTACGAGATCGAGGTCAGTGACTCGGCGCCGTCAGCCATGCCCGGGCTGAGCGTCCCGGCCGCGGCGGCATTCATCGAGGCGGTCGGCGGGAAGGTGAACCCGAAGTTCGGGTGGACCGACGTCGCCCGGTTCAGCACGCTCGGCGTGCCAGCGGTCAACTTCGGCCCTGGCGACCCGCACCTCGCCCACAAGCAGGAGGAGTTCGTGCCGATCAGCCACATCGTCGAGGTCGAGGCCGAGCTGCGCACCTGGCTGGGGGAGTCGTGACCGATCGCGAGACCCGGCCCGGCGAGCAGGCGGACACCACGAGCGCCGGCCCCGAGAAGCATCGCGGTCGCACCCTGCTCCGGCGCGGGCAGTTCGACCGCAGCACGACGGACCAGCGGCTGCTCGACTCCCGCGGCCCGACCGACTGGGTGCACACCGACCCATGGCGCGTGCTCAGGATTCAGAGTGAGTTCATCGAGGGCTTCGGGTCGCTGGCCGAGCTGGGCCCGGCGATCTCGGTCTTCGGGTCGGCGCGCACCAAGGTCGACCACCCGCACTACGCGCTCGCCGAGGAGCTGGCCCGCAAGCTGACCGAGGCCGGCTTCGCCGTCGTCACGGGCGGTGGCCCCGGCGTCATGGAGGCCGCGAACAAGGGAGCGAGCGAGTCCGGTGGCGTCTCGGTGGGGCTCGGCATCGAGCTGCCCTTCGAGACCGGCCTCAACGCGTACGTCGACCGCGGCCTGAACTTCCGCTACTTCTTCGCCCGCAAGACGATGTTCGTTAAGTACGCGCAGGGCTTCGTCGTCCTCCCCGGTGGCTTCGGCACCTTCGACGAGCTGTTCGAGGCGCTCACGCTGGTGCAGACCGAGAAGGTCACGTCGTTCCCGATCGTGCTGCTCGGCACGGAGTACTGGTCCGGGCTGATCGACTGGATCGTCGGCACCGTGCTCGCCGAGGGCAAGGTGTCCGCGAGCGACCTGGACCTCTTCCACGTCACCGACGACATCGACGAGGCGGTCCGGATCATGGTGGAGTCGCGCGAGCAGCGATCGTCGCCGGCGCCCGGTGGCGGCGAGCACCCCGCGAACCCGCACACCCCCGACTGAGCGTGACAGGATTGCGCGCATGACCTGGTTCTTCGCGTTCCTGATCGTCGCCCTGATGGGCGTGATCGCCGTCGTCGCGAGCGGCCGCGGCGGATGGATGGCGGACGCGTACGACGACCGGCCCGACTCGCGCGTGCAGGCCGACGGTCCGCTGACGGCGACCGACCTGCGCCAGGTGCGCTTCTCGACGTCGTTCCGCGGGTACCGGATGTCCGAGGTCGACGCGCTGCTCGACCGGCTCGCCGAGGAGCTCAGCCCTCCTGTTCAGGAGGTTCTGGAGGAGCCGCTCGCCGAGGCTCCCGCCGACGACGCCGGTCAGGGAGAGCCCCCGTCGGAGACCCGGGCCGAGTCACGGGCAGGGTCCCTTCCGGAAAGCCAGACCGAGACCCAGACGGAGACCCAGGCGGGGACCCAGGCGGAGGACAGCCGGTCGTGACCAGGGCGCTGATCCGCCGCGAGGTCGACGTCGCCGTCCCGGCCGACCAGCTCTGGGCGTACGTCACCGACTGGCCGCGTCAGAGCGAGTGGGTGCCGCACACCCGCGTCGAGCGAGTCGACCCGGAGGACCCAGCCACCTCGGTCGGCGGCCGGATCCGGGCGTGGTCGGGTCTCGGGCGGATCGGTTTCTGGGACACCATGACGGTCACCTCCTGGGAGTCCGCCCCCGACGGCGGCGGTCGCTGCGAGGTGCTCCACACCGGGGCTGTGGTCCGTGGCGAGGGCGAGTTCGAAGTGGTGGGCACCGGGCCGGGCTCCAGCCGGTTCCTCTGGTCGGAGATGGCGGTGCTGCCGTTCGGCCGGGTCGGCGCCTTCGGCTGGCGGCTCGTCAGGCCGATCGTGGAGCGGCTCATCGACCGCGGCCTGCGGACCATGCGCGACCGGGTCGAGGCAGCCGCCCGACGTCCCGTGTGACCGGCGTACGGTTCGCCACGCGGTGTCCTTTTCGTAGGGGGTGCTCGCCCCGGGCGTGTCGGTGGGGCAGGATCGATCCGTGACTCCGATGCGCATCACCATCGTGCTGACCGTCCTGGCGGCCGTCGTCGTCGTGCTCACCCGCGTCCGGCTGTCGAAGGACGAGGGCGCGGGAAGCCTCTCGATCCCCAAGGCCCTGCTCAACCTGCACACGTTCGCCGGCGTACCGGCCGTGCTGCTCTGGTCGGCGTTCCTGGTCACCGGCAACGCGATCCTCGGCTGGGTCGGCGTGCTGCTGTGGTGGGTCACCGTGGTCGCCGGACTGCTGGTGCTCGCTCGTTGGCTGCCCGCGCAGGGAAAGCACTCGTCCGGCCCGGTGGCCGACACCTGGAGCGAGGGGCCCGGTCTTTCGATCCTGGCGCACGTCGGGCTGCTCGTCGGCACCATCATCTTCACGACGTTCCTGGTGATGGACCAGCTGTGATCGGCCGGGTCACCGCGGCATTCGCAGCCCTGGCCCTCGGGTCGGGGCTTCTCGTCGTGCCGACCGCGGCAGCGAGTGCCGCGTCCACGGACGGGTCAGCGGTCCTGGAGACCCGCCGGCTGGGAACGTCGGTCGCGGGCCGCCCGATCTACGCCTACCGTGTCGGCGATCCGGAGGCGAAGGTCACCGCGGTCGCGATGTCGACGATGCACGGCGACGAGCCGCACACCCGCCAGATCGTCCGTGCGATCCGCGACGGGCGGAAGGTGCACGGCATCGACCTGTGGCTGGTTCCCACGATGAACCCCGACGGCCTCGCGCGCGGCACCCGCAAGAACGCCCGCGGCGTCGACCTGAACCGCAACTTCCCGTACCGCTGGGCCGACCTCGACGGCAACTACGAGTCAGGCCCCCGCGCCGCGTCCGAGCCCGAGACTCGCGCCGTGATGCGCTTCTTCGAGCAGGTGCGACCTCGCTTCGTGGTCAGCTTCCACCAGCCGTTGTACGGCGTGGACACCTCGGTGCCGTCGGTGCGCAAGTTCGCGCTCCGGCTGGCCCGCGGGTTGAACCTGCCCCGCAAGCGCTTCGTCTGCGGCGGCGTGTGTCATGGCACGTTCACCCAGTGGTACAACCACCGGTTCGACGGCAAGGCGGTGACGGTCGAGTACGACCGGCGCCCCAGCCGGCACCGGATGCAGGTGCGCGCGCCGCGACAGCTCGTCCGGACCCTCGGCGGCCACTACTGACCTGTGGCCCCGTCAGGGCGGCCGGTCAGAACCTGCGCTTCACCCAGTCGCTCGGCCCCATCACGATCCGCGGCTTGAGGGACGGGTCCAGCCACCGCACCAGCCACCGGATGTCGTCGATCGGCCCGGCCACGCAGCCGGCCGTGTACGTCGACCGCTGCACGTGCAGGAAGATGCCGCCGCCCCGTCGGGTGTCGGCAGGCGTGCGCGCGACGTACTGCCGGCGCTGCTTCGACCAGTGCACGCCCCGCGGGAGGTTGAACCCGAGCACCACGGCATAGGCGTACTCGTAGCCGTACGAGGCAAGCCGCTCGCGGTAGTCGCGACGCCAGTGCGACGTGGCCGCCTGGCGGGGCTGGTAGATGTTGTACGTCGCCGGGTCGCGGGGCTCGTACGGCCAGACGTCATTGCTGTCAGCGCGGGTGTAGCGCAGCCCGCTGCCCGGGTCGGCGCGGTTGCCGAAGGCGTACGGCATCGCGAAGTTCCCGGCAGGCGTCGTCCCCGTGCTCTGGCGTCGCTTGCCGGCCGGCACCCAGCCGTTCCAGCCGAGCCGGACGCGCACCGGCCCGCGCACCCGGTGCCAGCCACCGTCGCGGCGCTCCCACGCCGACAGCTGCCCCCGGGTCGCCGACCACCGGTCGCTGGTCACCGTGACCAGCTGCTGCACCCGGCCGTCGAGATCGAAGTACGCCGGCAGCGGACGCGACCCCGCGGCGGCAGCCGGGCCGAGCCCGGTCACGACGAGCAGCAGCGAGCTGAGCAGCACCCCGAGACGCATCGGTCACCGACCTTCGAACGTCGGCTTCTCCTTGGCCACGAATGACGCGACCGCTCTCTCGTGGTCGGTCGTCGCGCCGGTGAGCGCCATCATCTCGGCCTCGAAGGCGAGCGACTCGTCGAAGCTGTGGCCGGCGCTGAACGCGACCGACCTGCGGATCGCGCCGAACGAGACGGTGGGCCCGGTGGCGAGCCGCTGCGCGAGCTCGCCGACCTCGGCAGTCAGTGCTTCGGCGGGCACGACCTTCGTGGCCAGCCCGAGCTCGAGCGCCTCGGCCGACGGGATGGTGCGCGGGAAGTAGAGCAGCTCCAGCGCCTTGGCGCGTCCGACGAGCCGCTGCAGCGTCCACGAGGCGCCGGTGTCGCATGAGAGCGCGATCCCCGCGAACGCCAGGTTGAAGCCCGCGGGCTCGGCCAGGATCCGGAAGTCGCAGGCGAACGCCAGGCTCGCGCCCGCGCCGGCGGCCACGCCGTTGACCGCGGCGATCACCGGCTTCGGCATCGCGGCGAGCGTGGAGACGATCGGGTTGTAGTGCTCCGGAACCGTGCGGAACAGGTCGTCACGCGAGCCGCCGCGGAGGATCTCGATGTGCTCCTTGAGGTCCTGTCCCACGCAGAACGCGCGCCCGGTGCCGGTGAGCACCACGCAGCGGACGGCGTCGTCCTCCGAGGCGTTGGTCATCGCGTCGAGCAGGGCGACCTTCGTGGCCACGTCGAGGCTGTTCATGGCGTCGGCGCGGTTGAGGGTGATCGTCCCGACGCCGTCCTCGACGACGTACGTCACCGGCTCGTTCCCTGCGGTCATGCGTGGGCTCCCGTCTGGGTCTGGTCCTCGGACTCGGTGTTCGCGGGCTGGTCGGCGGCGAGGCAGGCGTCGACGAACCGGGACGCGGCAGGCATCAGCCGGTTTGCCTCGTCCGCGAAGAACCTAGCCGCCTCGTTCCCCGCCCACGAGGAGGGGAGCAGGTCGGCCGGCAGTCCGGGGTCGGTGAAGAGGAACTTGCGCCACTCGTGGACGAGCAGCGACCGGACGGCGAAGGCGCGCTCGTCGTCGCTGCCGAACGTGGTGCCGAGCTCGCGGGACGGGTCGGCCACGACCTCGCGGGCGAAGTCGCACCAGCGTGAGTACGCCGCGGCGAGGGCGTCGAGGTCCCAGGCCCGGGCGGCACGGGCGGCGGGGTCGTCGTCGCGGGCGGCGAACCGGGAGTACGACGCGCCCTCCGAGTCCAGGAGGTCGTCGACCTCGGGTGACGCGGCGGGGCTGATCCAGGTGCTGTCACTGAGCGGGGCGTAGCCGAGGTAGCCCAAACCGGAGCGCACCCGGTCCCGAGCCGAGCGCCCGTCGACCTGGTCGAGCACGAGCAGGTCCCAGGCGCCGTCCCACCGCGGCTCGCGGGTGCGGTAGATGCGGGCGGCAGCCTCGTCGAGGCGTGACCGAGCCTGAGCAGTCAGCGCGTAGCCGGGGCCTTCGGGCAGCCGGACCGGGGTCAGCCACCCTTGCCTGACCATCCGCGATATCGCCGTACGGACGGCTGGGGCGGTCACCCCGAGCGGCGCAAGGAGCCGGACCAGAACGGCCACGGGAGCACGGTCGTCACGCGTTCGGAGGTGGTCTCCGAAGAGGTCGAAGAGCGCTGATCGGGCGTGCACAGATCGCAGTCTGCCGTACCCATCGGCGAAGTCGGGAGCGGACCACGGGGGCGATGGGGGATAATAGGGGTGCAACTCGGCGCGCCGAGGACGGCCCCTGCCCTGGTGGGGGAGTCCCGACAACCATGACGGCGCACAGAACAGCAACGGGAAGAGGTGTGCGCATGGCGGCGATGAAGCCGCGGACGGGCGACGGTCCGCTGGAGGTCACGAAGGAGGGGCGCGGCATCGTGATGCGGGTCCCGCTCGAGGGCGGTGGCCGCCTGGTGGTCGAGCTCAACGCCGAAGAGGCGGGGGCGCTCGGTGAGGCGCTGAAGACCGTGGTCGGCTGACCACGCCTGACGAACCTGACGACCCCGGTCGCTCCTGGAGCGACCGGGGTCTTCGCGTTCTCGGGGGTGTCGCGCGAGTAAGGTCGAGGTCGGCAGCACCGTCGAACCCCTTGGCAGGAGTACCGTTCCGTGACCCTTCCCCCGCAGGTCAGCCCACCCACGATCGCGCTCAGCGCGGTCGCCCCCTCCGCGGTTGTGGGAGCCGACGTGGTGGCGATCCCGGTGATCAAGGCGCCGCAGGGCGACGTCGGGGTGGAGCCAGGGGAGGGCCTGACGCTGGGCCCGGGGGCGGCCGAGCTCCTCGACGAGCTGCCTGAGGACCTGTTCGCACTCCTCGACGTGGCCGGTGCCACCGGCGCCGCCGGCGAGATCGTCGACCGCGCGGTGCTCGACACCACGGGTCTGAGCAACCCCGATCTCACGCTCGTCGTACTCGTGGGTGTCGGTGACGGGTCCCCCGACGATCTCCGCAGGGCCGGCGCCGCGCTGGCCCGCCGTACCAAGGGCCGCAAGAGCGTGGCGACGTCGCTGGCCGCCCTGACCGACGACGCCGGCCTGCGCGCCGTCGTCGAAGGCCTCGTGCTGGGTTCGTACGAGTTCCACTGGCGCTCGTCCGGTCCGCTCAAGGAGCCGGTCGGCCAGGTGGTGCTCGCCGGCCTTGCTGACCCGGTCGCCCGCAAGCCCGCGCTCGAGCGAGCGCTGGTCGTCGCCGGAGCCAGCTGGACCGCACGCACCCTCGCACTGGTGCCGGCCAACGTGAAGAACCCGATCTGGATGGCCGAGCAGGCCGCCGAGGTCGCTGCGCGCTCGTCGCTGAAGATCAAGGTCTGGGACGAGAAGAAGCTGGAGGCCGAGGGCTTCGGCGGCATCGTCGGCGTCGGCCAGGGGTCGATCAACCCGCCCCGACTCGTCCAGCTCGACTACATGCCGAGCAAGCGCGCCAAGAAGGCGCCGCACATCGTTCTGGTCGGCAAGGGCATCACGTTCGACACCGGCGGGCTCTCGATCAAGCCCAAGGACGCGATGATGCCGATGAAGCGCGACATGACCGGCGCCGGCGTGGTGCTGGCGGTCATGGGCGCGTTGGCCGAGCTCGACTGTCCGGTCCGGGTCACCGGGCTGCTGCCCTGCGCCGAGAACTCCGTCGGCTCCCGCTCGATCCGACCCGGTGACGTGCTCCGCCACTACGGCGGCCGCACCAGCGAGGTGACCAACACCGACGCCGAAGGACGACTCGTCCTCGCCGACGCGATGGCGTACGCCGTGGCCGAGCTCGAGCCCGACGTACTCGTGGACGTGGCCACGCTGACGGGCGCGATGAAGATCGCGCTCGGGCAGCGCACGGGCGGGTACTTCGCCAACGACGACGCGCTCGCCGACGTACTCCGGACGGCGTCGCTGGCCTCGGGCGAGCCGTTGTGGCGGATGCCGCTGGTCGCCGAGTACGAGGAGCGGCTGGCCTCCAAGGTCGCCGACGCCGACAACGCCGTCGTCGGCCCGCCCGGTGCGATCACGGCCGCGCTGTTCCTCCAGCACTTCACCGGCGGGCTGCCGTGGGCGCACCTCGACCTCGCATCGGTCGGCGACTCGCCCACGGACGAGTTCGAGTACACCAAGGGCGCTACCGGTTTCGGGGCGCGCGTGCTGCTGCACTGGCTCGAGCTCCGCGAACCCGTCGCCGGCGTCGGTGCTCCCGTTGCAAAGGGCGCCTGATGCACGGGCTGACCGTCCGCTGGTCACTCGTCGACGCCCCCCAGGGCGTCGAGGAGTCGCTGGCCCGCTACGTCGAGACCAGCTCCCACGCGCGGTTCACCGGTCGACCCGGGCTGCGGTTCAAGACCTGGCGGATGCGTGCCGGGGAGTGGTTCGAGGGCGACTACGTCTTCGAGACCACGTCGGACCGCGACGAGTTCGAGCAGGAGTTCCGGCAGGGCGCTGACGAGTCACCGGTGTCGCAGGTCGTCGGCGCTGGTCCGGTGCTGATCGAACCGTGCCAGGTGGTTGCCGTCGCCGAAGGTGGCTCGGGCTTCCACTCGGCCGCCCGCTACTGAGCGCTCTCGCTCAGCCCTCGGGCGTCCACACCTTCTTCGCCACCAGCAGGCCGTCGCCGACCGGCAGCAGCACAGGCAGCAGCGAGTCGTGGTTGGCGACCGTGGTGCAGAGCTCGCGGATCGAGACCGTCTCGGCGTCCCGCTGGGCGGGGTCCGCGACGCGGTCGTGCCAGAGGGCGTTGTCGAACGCGACCAGCCCGCCCGGTCGGAGCAGACGCATGGCCTCGTCGAGGTACGACGAGTACTCGAGCTTGTCGCCGTCTGCGAACACCAGGTCGTAGTGGCCATCCGTCAGCCGGGGCAGCACCTCGAGGGCGTGGCCCGGGATCAACCGCGCGCGCTGCGAGGGGATGCCGGCCTCGGTGAACGCCTCCTTGGCGAGCCGCTGGTGCTCTGCTTCGGTGTCGACAGTGGTGAGGACGCCGTCGGAGCGCATGCCGCGCAGCATCCAGACGCCGGAGACGCCGGTGCCGGTGCCGATCTCGACGACCGCGCGTGCCTCGGTCACGGCGCAGAGGAACCGCAGTGCAGCGCCACCGCCAGCGCCGATCGGCGCGACGCCGACCTCCTTGGCGCGAGCTCGCGCGTTGAGGAGGACCTCGTCCTCGCTGACGAACTCCTCGGCGTAGGCCCAGCTGGCCGGCTTGAGTCCCGTAGCGATGATGGCCTCCCTCGTCGTTGCCCCCAGCGGGCGTCTGGCCGGACTCTACCGGCTGACCTGCAGGTCGGGGCGGTAGCGCGGCCGTCCCGGACGGTCCGTCCGGGAACACCGGCGAGGCGTCGTACGTTCTCCAGACAGGTCACGAGATGTCCGAGTCGTTCCTCAGGTTCCCTTCAGGCGCGGCTCCTATCGTGGAATGGAGGGGTGGCCACCGGATGGCGGCGATCACGGAGGAGCAACTGATGACGAGCACTCCCAGTGGTACGGCGGGCGGGGCCCGCGATGAGTGGACCGCGCCGTCGTGGGACGAGATCGTCGAGGAGCACTCGGCCCGCGTCTTCCGGCTCGCCTACCGGCTGACCGGCAGCACCCACGACGCCGAAGACCTCACGCAAGAGGTGTTCGTACGCGTCTTCCGGTCGCTGTCGAGCTTCACGCCCGGCACGTTCGAGGGCTGGCTGCACCGGATCACCACCAACCTCTTCCTCGACCAGGCCCGCCGCAAGGCGAAGATCCGCTTCGACGGGTTCACCGACGGGGCCGAGACCCGGATCCCGAGCCGCACCGTCAGCCCTGACCTCGCCGTGCTCGAGGGGATCTTCGACGACGACGTGGAGAACGCCCTGGCTGCGCTCCCGCCCGACTTCCGGGTCGCCGTCGTCCTCTGCGACATCGAGGGGCTCAGCTACGAGGAGATCGCCGACGTGCTCGGGATCAAGCTCGGCACGGTGCGCTCCCGGATTCACCGCGGCCGCGGAATGCTTCGGGCTGCGTTGGCGCACCGGGCGCCCGCCACCGGACGGTCCCGCTACTCCGGCCCGGCCGAGCTCCCCAGCCAGGACACCCCCGCGTCCGAGACCCCTCCCGCACGTCGGGGCGACTCCGGACCGGGCTGGCGCCGCCGCAGGCTCGCGGCAAGGCCCAGGTGATGCCGGGCATGTGGCGCCTGAACGGACACCTGGGCTCGGCGGTGAGTGCGCTCGTCGACGGCCAGCTCGACCCCCACGAGGCCGAACGCGCGTGGGCGCACGTGATGACCTGCCCGCCGTGCCGGCGTCTCGTCGAGCGCGAGGGCTGGGTGAAGCGCCAGCTCGCCGAGATCGCAGGCACCGAGCCCGCGCTGCTGCCGCCCGGCCTGCTGGGCTCCCTGCACGGACTTCGCCCGGCCGCGCACGAGCACGACGCGCACGCCGCGCGGGCGGCGTGGGCAGCGGTGCACGCGCTCGAGGACCGGTCGCGATCGCGGCGTCGGGTCGGGATCGCCGCGGCGGGTGTCGGGTCGGTCTCTGCCGCCGTACTCGGGCTGTCCAGCCTGAGCGGTGCGACCCTCGACATCGGCGGGGTTCCGAACACCCCCGCGAGCTCGGAGACCCGCCCCGCTCCCAGTGCTCCGACGCCTGACCCGGCGCCCACGCCGGCCCCCAGTCCGTTCAGCGGCTGGCTCGGCGGGGAGTCGTCGGAGCAGGGCACCCGCACCGTGCCGGTCCGGCTGATCGGGTGACCGCTGAGAACACTCCGTTCGCACATTGGCGGGGTTTGCCAGAATGGGCGACGTGAGCCAGTACGACGAGACCGATCCCGCCGATCCCGCCGATCCCGCCGATCCCGCCGACGCGGGCCCGGCCGATCCCGTCGATGCGGGTGACCCGGCCGTTTCCGCGGAGTCGGCGCCTCCGCAGGCTTCGACCCCCGTCGAGCCTGCGCATCCGCGCGATCCGGCCGTCAGCGGGACGGGCCTCGGCTGGCCGGGTGCCTCGGACACCGAGGACACCCGCCCGATCGCGCCGCTGAGCCCCGGGACGCCCGCCGATCCGTACGCCTGGCCGACGGCGCCGTACGCCGTCCAGCCGCAGCCCGCGGGGAACCGATCCTCGGGGGCTGTTCCCGGCTGGCTGTGGCCTGTGGTCGCCGGACTCGCACTGATGGTGGGCCTGCTCGGCGGCACCCTCGGCGGCGTCGCGGTCTCGCGGTCGCTCGGGGGGACGGACGGCTCCTTGGAGATCCCGGTCATCGAGACTGACCGCGGCACGCTGCCACCCCTGTCGGCAGACAACGGCAGCATCGCAGCAGTGGCCGACCAGCTGTTGCCCAGCACGGTGCAGGTGCTCGCCCGTGACGGTTCGTCGGACGAGGGCGGCAGGGGCGCGACGGGGTCCGGGTTCGTGTTGGACACCAAGGGCCACGTGATCACCAACAACCACGTCGTCGCTGGGGCGGCCGGAGCCGGCCAGATCACCATCGTCGACAACTCCGGCGAGCGGCGCGACGCGACGATCGTCGGCCGCAGCCCCGTCTACGACATCGCCGTGCTCAAGGTGGAGAAGCCCAAGGGGCTGCGGCCCGCCGCGCTCGGGTCGTCCACCGCGATGCGCGTGGGTGAGACCGTCGTGGCGATCGGCTCGCCCCTCGGCCTCAGCAGCACGGTCACCTCCGGGATCGTCAGCGCGCTCGACCGTCCCGTGACGACGTCGCTCGAGGACGAGTCGTCGTACATCAACGCTGTTCAGACCGACGCGGCGATCAACCCCGGGAACTCGGGCGGGCCGCTGGTGAACATGCGCGGTCAGGTGATCGGCGTGAACTCGGCGATCGCGACGACCGGTGGGTTCGGTGGGGAGTCCGGCAACATCGGCGTCGGTTTCGCGATCCCGATGGAGCAGGTGCGGATCACCACCGGTCAGATCCTGGCGACCGGCGAGGCGAAGTACCCGGTCATCGGGGCCAACGTGAACACCGGCTCCCAACGGGACGGCGCGGAGGTCGTCGACGTCCCGAGCGGCACGCCGGCCGATCTCGGTGGGCTGCTCGAGGGCGACATCGTGGTCGCGGTCGAGGGCAAGCGGATCAACGACGGCATTGGCCTCATCGTGGCGATCCGGAGCTTCCAGCCGGGCGAGACGATCACGCTGACCGTCCGTCGTGGTGGGGCCGAGAAGCAGGTCCGCGTCACCCTCGACTCCAAGGTCGGCTGAACCACGGGCTAGGTGGCGTCGGCGTCGTACGGGGGGAGCTCGCCGCGTTCGAGGGGGCGGAGCCCGGCCCGTACGGGCGTCGGCTTGTCGTCCGACTCGTCCCAGGCGTCCTGCATGTACTTGCGGACCGCACGCCTCGGGTCGAGGTCGGTGAGCTCGAAGTCGGAGAACTCCGGCCCGAGCTCGGTGCGGATGTCGTCGCGCGCCGCCTGTGAGAACGCGCGCAGCTGGCGGACCATCCGGCCGGCCTGGCGGGCGAACTCGGGGAGCCGGTCCGGCCCGAAGATCACGATGGCGACCACAGCGATCACCGCAAGCTCCGGCAGGCCGACTCCGAACACGGTTACAACCTACCGGCCGGCGTCAGTCCGAGCTGCATGCCGGCGAGGCCACGGCCACGTCCGGACAGGGTGGCGGCCACGGCAGTGAGCGCCGCGGCGGCGGGGGAGTCCGGCGCGCTGTCCACGATCGGCGTACCGGAGTCGCCGCCCTCGCGCAGGGCGAGCTCCAGCGGGATCTCGCCGAGCACGGGTACGTCGTACCCGAAGCGCCCCGACAGGGTCGCCGCCACGCGCTTGCCGCCGCCGCTGCCGAACACCTCGAGCCGGTGCTCCGGGCCGCAGTGCGGGCAGGGCAGGAACGACATGTTCTCGAGGACGCCCACGACGCGCTGGTTCATCATCGACGCCATCGTTCCGGCGCGCTCGGCAACCTCCGCGGCGGCCTCCTGCGGCGTCGTCACCACGACGACCTCGGCGTTCGGCAGGTGCTGGCCCAGCGAGATGGCGATGTCGCCGGTGCCGGGCGGGAGGTCGAGGAAGAGCGCGTCGATGTCGCCCCAGTAGACGTCGCTGAGCATCTGGACGAGGGCGCGGTCGAGCATCGGGCCGCGCCACGCGACGACCTGGTCGCGCCGCGGCTTGAGCATCCCGATCGAGATCACCGAGATCCCGTCGGCGGTCGGCACCGGCATGATCATGTCCTCGACCTGGGTCGGCCGGACGTCGCCGACGCCGAGCATCGCGGGGATCGAGTGGCCGTAGATGTCGGCGTCCACGATGCCGACCTTGAGGCCCTGCTTGGCCATTGCGGAGGCAAGGTTCACGGTGACCGACGACTTGCCGACACCGCCCTTGCCGCTGGCGATCGCGTAGACCTTGGTCAGCGAGTCGGGCCGCGCGAACGGGATCTCGCGCTGCGCCTGCCCGCCGCGCAGCGTCTCCTGCAGGCCGGCCCGCTGCTCAGCGCTCATCACGCCGAGCGTGAGGTCGACGCCGGTCACGCCGGGCACCTTCTCGACGGCGGTGGTCACGTCGCGGGTGATGGTGTCCTTCAATGGGCAGCCGGAGACGGTGAGCAGCACCGTGACGGCAACCTTGCCGGCCGGGTCCACGTCGACGGACTCGACCATGCCGAGCTCGGTGATGGGGCGCCGGATCTCCGGATCGTTCACCGTCGCGAGCGCAGCGTTGATCTGTTCGAGTGCGGGGGTGGTCATGTCGTCAAGGGTACGCGGCGGCGGGTCAGGCCCCGTTGCCCGCGTCCGGGCCCTGAGCCTCACGCGAACGACGATCGCCGTCCTCGAGCTCCTGCAGCAGCGAACGCAGCTCCGAACGCACGTAGTCGCGGGTCGCCACCTCACCGAGCGCCATCCGCAGCGACGCCATCTCGCGCGCCAGGAACTCCATGTCGGCGTGCGCCCGACTGTTGGCCTGCCGGTCCTGCTCGCCGATCACCCGGTCACGGTCCTCCTGGCGGTTCTGTGCGAGCAGGATCAGCGGTGCGGCGTACGACGCCTGCAGGCTCAGCATCAGGGTGAGGAAGATGAACGGGTAGTTGTCGAACGGCAGCGTGCCCGGGGCCAGCCAGTTCCAGGCGAGCCACAACGCGACGAACATCGTCATGTAGAGCAGGAACCTGGCCGTGCCCATGAAGCGCGCGAATGTCTCCGCGAACCGGCCGAACGTGTCGGAGTCGACCTCGGGACGGCGGATCAGGTGCCGCCGGGTGTCGGTCGGGACGTCGAGGCGCGCGGACCGCTTGTCGGGCCTGGGCCTAGCCACGGGCAGCACCCCCACCGGAGGAGCCCACGCCGAACCCGCCGTTGATCCGGACCCGGTTGCGGCTGGGGGTGTCGCGCCAGTTCTCGGGCAGGAGGTGGTCGAGCAGGTCGTCGACGGTGACCGCGCCGACGAGCCGGCCGTCCTCGTCCACCACGGGGGCGGCGACCAGGTTGTAGGTCGCCAGGTGCCGCGCGCAGTCCTCCAGACTCGACGTCGGGCGGAGCGGCTCGATGTCGGTGTCGAGGGCGTGGCCGACCAGCGTCGACGGCGGCTCACGCAGCAGCCGCTGGATGTGGGCGACGCCGATCAACCGCCCGGTCGGCGGCTCGAGCGGCGGCCGGACGACGTACACGAGCGCCGCCAGCGACGGGCTGAGCTCGGCCTGCCGCACGTGGGCCAGCGCGTCGGCGATCGTGGCGTCGGGGGAGAGGATCACCGGCTCGGTCGTCATCATGCCGCCGGCGGTGTGCTCCTCGTACGACATCAACCGTCGTACGTCCTCGGCCTCTTCGGGCTCCATCAGCTTGAGCAGCCGTTCGGCCGTCTCGGGCGGGAGCTCGGCCATCAGGTCGGCGGCGTCGTCGGGCGACATCTCCTCGAGGACGTCGGCCGCCCGCTCGTTGTCGAGGTTGCCGAGGATCTCGACCTGGTCCTCCTCGGGGAGCTCCTCGAGGACGTCGGCCAGTCGCTCGTCGTTGAGGGCCGCCGCGATCTCGCCGCGCCGCTTGGCCGGCAGGTCGTGCAGCACGTTGGCGAGGTCGGCGGCCCGCATCTCCTCCATCGCGGCGAGGAGGTGGGTGGTGCCCTGGGCCTCCTCGGGCGGCGCGAATCCCTCGACGTCGCGCCACTCGACGACGTGCGTCTGGCCCTTGCGACCGAACCGCTTCGCGCCCTCCTGCAGCGCCACCCGGCTGATCACCCAGTCGCGGTTGCGGGCCTGCTCCATGGCGAGGTCGTAGACGGTGCCCTGCGTGCCGCTCTCCTTGACCGTGACCGCGCGGTCGAGCATCTGGCCGAAGACCAGCGTCTCGGTCGCCCGCTGCTCGAACCTGCGCATGTTCACGAGCCCGGTCGTGATGATCTGGCCGCTGTCGAGGCTGGTGACCCGGGTCATCGGTACGAAGATCGAACGTCGACCGAAGACCTCGACCACCAGCCCGAGCACCCGCGGCGGAAGGTCGCCCGGTCGGAGCACCACGACGAGGTCGCGGATCTTGCCGACCTGGTCGCCGACCGGGTCGAACACCGGCAGCCCGGACAGGCGGCCGGCGAAGACGCGGTTCGACGAGGTGCTCACATCTCCAGAGGTTAGCGGGGTGGGCTCTGGTTGGATGGCCGCCATGCGGCTCTCCTACGACATCGTCGACGTGTTCACCGACCGGCCCTTCGCGGGGAACCAGCTGGCCGTCGTACACGGCGCGGAGGGGTTGAGCACGGAGCAGTGCCTGACGCTGGCCCGCGAGTTCAACTTCTCGGAGACGACGTTCCCGGTGCCAGTGGATGCCGACGAGTACGACGCCCGGATCTTCACGCCAGGCGGCGAGATCCCCTTCGCGGGGCACCCGACGCTGGGCACTGCGTGGGTGCTGCGCTCGCGGGGGCTCCTCACCGGCGACCAGGTGACCCAGGTCTGCGAGGCCGGTCGGATCGGAGTCCGCTTCGACGGCGACACCGTTGAGTTCACGGCGGCCCCGCGCGACTTGGTCGGGCCGCTGGTCGACGACCTGGTCGCGACGCTGCTGGCCGACCTGGGCCTGGCGATGACCGACCTGGCCGGGCCGGTGTGGGTCGCCGGCTGCGGGCTGACCTTCGCGCACGTGCCCGTCGTGGAGGACGCGCTCGACCGGGCGCGTGTGTCCCTCACCCCGCTGTCGGAGTACGTCCCGGCGATCGAGACGCGTGACCCGTTCGAGGGCATCAACCTGGCGGCGATCTCGGGAGAGGGCGCCGACCTGACCGTGCAGTCGCGGGTGTTCGTGCCCGGGCTGTCGGTGCCCGAGGACCCCGCGACCGGGTCGGCGGCAGCCGGGCTCGGGATGGCGCTGGTGGCGTCGGATCGGCTGCCGGACGGCGGCCGCTACGAGATCACCCAGGGTGTCGCGATGGGCCGCCCGTCGCGGTTGAGCGGGCGGGTCGACGCGGCGGGCGGCGTCGCCACCGCGTGTCACGTCGCCGGTCAGGTGCACCCGGTGGCGTCGGGCGAGATCGTCGTACCGCGGGCCTGACCGACCCTCAGCTCAGCTTGGGGCGTCGCTTGACGCGTCGGTGCAGGATCTTGGGCAGCGCGCCCTTCGTCGTGGCGGGTGACGGCTTCGGTACGGCGAGGTGGGCCGCGTCGGGCAGCGAGCCCGGCTGCTCCAGCACCTCGCCGGTCGGTGCCAACCGGGTGACCGTGCTGGTCTCCGCCCAGGTATCGGCGGCGGTCGACAGGTCGGCCAGGTTGAGTCGGCCCGCGACCAGCGCGGTGGTGGCCGGTGCCCAGTGTTCGTCGTCGGGGAGTACGGCGGACGCGTCGGCCACCCAGGTCAGCAGCCGGCCGCCGTTCTCCTTGCTGCGCATGGTGACCTCGACCCGGTCGACCTCGTCCATGCCGGGCAGCGGCTGCTCGTCGCCGCCGGAGACGACGTACAGCGCGTCGTCGACCCAGGCGTGCCACGCGGCGTGCGTCGCCCCGCCGTAGGTCAGCCAGCAGACGCCGGTCTTCTTCGAGAGCTCGGCGATCAACGCACCCGCGACGGCCTGCTCGGTCATGGCGTCCTCACGCCCCCGAGCGTGCCAGACTCACGCCTTGTGCGCACGCTCCTCCTGCTGGCCGTGGCGGTCTTCGCGGTCTCGCTGTCCGGCCCGTTGATGGCCGCTGCCGTCGTACCGCCGCTGGCGATCGCCTTCTGGCGCAACGCGTTCGCCACGATCGCGCTCGCCCCGACGGCGGTGACGCGGCGTCGCGAGGAGCTGGCCGCGCTGAACGGGCGGCGTCTCCGGCTGGTCATCATCTCGGGGGCTGCACTCGCCCTGCACTTCGCGACCTGGGTGTCGTCGCTGACGCTGACCTCGGTCGCGTCGGCCACCGCGCTGGTCACCCTGCAGCTGGCGTGGATCGTCGCCTGGCAGCTGGTGCAGGGGGAGAGGTACGGCGCCAAGGTCGTGGTCGGCCTCGGGTTCGCGTTCGCCGGCGTGCTGGTGGTGTCGGGCGTCGACTTCACCGTGTCAACGCGGGCGATCGTCGGCGACGCGCTCGCGTTGGTCGGCGGCATCGCCGCGGCGGCGTACACGATCCTCGGCTCCCGGGCGCGGCAGTCGGTGAGCACGACGACGTACACGTTCGTCTGTTACGGCACCTGCGCGGCGTTCCTCGCGGTCGCGAGCGTGGTGGCGGGTCAGGCGCTGGGCGGCTACCCGCTGGAGCAGTGGGGGTTGTTGCTGCTCGATCACGGCCACCGCGCAGCTGCTGGGCCACTCGGTGTTCAACCACCTGCTGGCCACGACGAGCCCGATGGTGGTGTCGCTGGCGCTGCTGCTCGAGGTGCCCGGCGCGGCGCTGATCGCGGCGTACCTGCTCGGGCAGCAGCCGCCGTCGGCCGCGCTGGTCGGGCTCGCGGTGATGCTGGCCGGGCTGGCGCTGGTGGTCGTCGGCAACCGCGGCCGAGCCGTCGAGCCGCTGGTCGAGGCCCCGGTCGACTGAGGCGGCGTCGGCGTCCCGGGTGACAAATGCCACGGGCGCGCAGGCCTACTCGGGGGTATCGCGCGTCGCAGTACGCTCCCCAGGATCTTTGACGCCACCCGAAAGAGGTGCCCATGACGCTCCGAGCCCCGCTCGCTGCGGTCCCGTCGTTCCTGCCACGCCGTCCCCGGGTCGAACCCGCGGTTCCTCGAGAAGGCGCAGGGCCTCGAGTCCGACCAGGTCTTCCTCGACATCGAGGACTCGGTGGCGCCGCTGGCCAAGCCCGACGCCCGCAAGAACATCGTCGAGGTGCTCAACACCGGCGAGTGGGGTGACCGCGTGCGTACCGTCCGGGTCAACGACTGGACGACGGAGTGGACCTACCGCGACGTCATCGAGGTCGTCGAGGGCGCCGGCGCGAACCTCGACTGCATCATGCTGCCGAAGGTGCAGACCGCCGAGCAGGTCGTCGCGCTCGACACCCTGCTCACCCAGATCGAGAAGACGATGGGGTACGACGTCGGCCGGATCGGCATCGAGGCGCAGATCGAGAACGCGCTCGGGCTGATCAACGTCGACGCCATCGCGACGGCATCGCCGCGCGTCGAGACGATCATCTTCGGCCCGGCCGACTTCATGGCCTCGATCAACATGAAGAGCCTCGTCGTCGGGGAGCAGCCTCCCGGGTACGACGTCGGCGACGCCTACCACTACATCCTGATGCGGATCCTGATGGCCGCGCGGGCGCACGACAAGCAGGCCATCGACGGCCCGTACCTGCAGATCAAGGACCTCGACGGGTTCAAGCGGGTGGCCGGTCGTGCCGCCGCGCTCGGCTTCGACGGCAAGTGGACGCTGCACCCGGACCAGATCGCCGCCGCCAACGAGGTGTTCTCCCCGCTGCAGTCGGACTACGACCACGCCGAGAACATCCTCGACGCCTACGACTTCTACACGTCCGAGAAGGGTGGCGCGAAGGGCGCGGTCATGCTCGGCGACGAGATGATCGACGAGGCGTCGCGCAAGATGGCGCTGGTGATCTCGGCCAAGGGTCGGGCGGCCGGCATGAAGCGCAACGACGTCTGGAAGGCCCCCGAGGAGTCCTGACCGGCTCGCCTTCCCGTTCTGCACGTAAAGCACCTCGGCTGACCTCGGTGAGGTGCTTTGCGTGCAGAACGACGGGCTACCGACGGGGCGGCGCCGTCGTCCACGTCCTCTGAGCCTCGGGCAGCCACCTGGCCCGGGCCCGGGCAGCCAGCATCCGGTCCCTCACCCTGCCGTTCACCCGAAGGTCGGGGCCGGTCACCCGGAAGACCTCGAGCCCATGTCGGCGCAGGAGGTCCTCGCGCCGGACATCGTCACTGTGCCGGTGGGCGGCTCGATGGTCCGCGCCGTCGTACTCCCCGACCAGCCCGGCCTCCACGTCGAGCAGGTCGGGGTAGCAGATCAGCCGCCCATTCCTGTCGTACAGCGGCTGGTTGAGCAGGGGCCGTGGCAGCCCGGCCTCCAGCAGCCACACCATCCGCATCCGGGTCTCGTTGGGTGACCAGCTGTGCTCGGAGGCCAGGTTCAGCGCCGCTCGGACGCGCCGGACGCCCTTCCAGCCGGTCAGGCGCTCGACGTACGCCGTCATCCGGTCCAGGGAGGTCACCTTCCCGGCGGCGAACATGTCCATGAGTACGACGGCCTCCGTCAGGTCAGCTGCCACACGCATCCCGTCGAAGGCTGCGCGCTCAGGGATGGTGCACGGCAGCCCCCGAACCGTCGTGACCTCGGCCAGGGGGAGACGGTCGCGCAGCAGTACGGCGCCCCTGTCGCGGCGCACGTTGCCGGCTGTACCGATCGCCAGTGGGACGGGTAGCTGTGTCACGCCGTCGGGCGCGAGTCCGTCGAGGTACGTCGCACCGAGCAGCAGTCCCGCCGCCCATCCGGTGACGGCGCCGCCCCGCGGCAGTCGGACCGCCTGCTCGGCCACCCGCTGTTCCGGCAGGTTGGGGTCGACATGGGCCGGCACGTAGTACCCCCGGCTGGTACGCCGCCACGATGGCCCTCTTGCCTGGCCACGGGTCGGTCCGGCGGTCCCGGTCGGGTCCAACGGGCTCGGCAGCACGATCTGGGGTCGCCTGGTCGGACGGCGTCGTGGGGGCCGGGAGGTCATCCGAGCACCTTGTCTGAACCCGGCCCAGCGTGCGTTCGACGATCCACAGGCCGGCCCTCGCCCGCCGTTCGGCACGCCAAGCACCCCGGGCGAGCTCATCCACGTGTCCACCGTGCAGAACGACGGGGGAGTGGATCCGGCGCGACCACCCGAGGTGTCGGCGGGCTCGGCCGCTAGCATGAGCGGCACCTCGAACCAGCCACCCTGCCTGTCGAAGGAGCCGCCCCGTGTCCACCCCCACCACCGTGACCTCGGTGCGTGTCGACGACCAGGGGGTTCGGGCCGAGAGCGACACCGAGGTGGTGCTCGACGTGCTCTTCGACGGCCGGCGGATCTGGTCGTTCCACCTGCACCGCGACGGTACGACGGACGGGCGGGGCTACGTGGCGGCGTGGCCGCCCGCGCTGCGACGGTTCCTCAACGGGGTGACCCAGCTCAGCGTGGTGGAGCACGTCGCCCAGACGGTGCTCTACGACCAGGAGATGCGGCTCGGCAACGGCGATGACCGGATCGCCGTCGTCAACGACCGCGGCCTCCCGCTCGGCATCGACAAGTCGCTGCGCCTCGCCCAGACCTTCGACACCCGCAGCGCCGAGCACGTCGCGCCGCTGCTCGACTCGATCGAGGAGGTGCTGGCTGCCCTCACCAAGGCCGGCATCGAGGCGTTCCCCGCCTACGGCACGCTGCTCGGCGCCGTACGCGGCGGCAAGCTGATCGGCCACGACAGCGACGCCGACCTCGGCTACGTCAGCAAGCACACCCACCCCGTCGACGTGGTCCGCGAGTCGTTCGACCTGCAGCGGGCGCTGGCCGACATGGGGTACGACATCACCCGGTACAGCGGCGCGGCGTTCAAGGTCGACGTGAAGGAGGGCGACGGGTCGGTCCGCGGCCTCGACGTCTTCGGCGGCTTCCTCAACGGCGGCCGGATGTACCTGATGGGCGAGATCGGGACGCCGTTCAAGAAGGAGTGGATCTTCCCGCTCGGCACCACCACCCTCGAGGGGCGTGAGCTGCCCGCTCCGGCGAACACCGACGAGTTCCTGATCGCGACGTACGGCCCGTCGTGGCGCGTGCCTGACCCGGCGTACGTCTTCGAGACCCCGCAGTCGACGCACCGCCGCCTCAACGGCTGGTTCCGCGGCACCCGGGTGAAGCGCGCCGAGTGGGACCGCGCCTACTCCAACCAGCGGCTGGGCGACTTCGCCGAGCTCGAGCCGAGTGAGTTCGCCGCCTGGGTACGGGGCAAGCACGGAGTCGCGCCGGAGCGGGTCGCCGACCTCGGCTGCGGGCGTGGCGTCGACGCGTTGTGGTTCGCCCGCAACGGCAGCGAGGCGATCGGCTTCGACTACGTACCCCGGGGCAGCGCGGCCGCCGCGCAGGTGGCCGCGGACGAGAGCCTGCCGGCCCAGTTCCGCGCCCTGAACCTGCTCGAGCTGAGGTCCGTGCTCGCCGAGAGCGCGCGGGTCGCCCACCTGCCCGGCCCCACCACCGTCACCGCGCGGCACCTGGCCGACGCGACCGACGACGTGGGCCGGAAGAACCTCTGGCGCACCGCCGACCTGATGACCCGGGGCGGCGGCAAGTTCTACCTGGAGTTCCTGGTCAGGCGTGGCGAGAACGACGACTTCGCCCGGCGCCACCACCTGAGGACGCTGCCGGTGCACCAGGTGGTCGAAGAGCTGAACGAACGTGGAGCGACCGTCGAGTCGCGCAAGGTCATCCGGGACGCCGACACCGGCCGCCGGATCTGTCGAATGGTGGTCTCATGGCAACGATGAAGCAACGTCTCCGCACTCGGGGCAAGCAGGCCGCGGGCAGGATCGCGAGCCTGAGCGCCGGGAGCCAGATCGAGGAGCTCCAGGCGCGGGTGGCCGTGCTCGAGGACGAGGTCCAGGAGTGCCGTCAGCTCAACCTCCGTCTCGCCGAGCTCACCGATGTCGTCGGCGAGCTGCTGCTCCCGGTGGCGCAGCGCGACGAGGCCGCGATCGCCGAGGTCATGGAGCGCTACAGCAGGGGGCTCTGACGTGGCCCGCACGGTCTTCTTCCACGTCGGTCTGCCCAAGACGGGGACGACGTACCTGCAGACGATCCTGTGGAACAACCGCGACGAGCTGAAGCGTCAGGGCGTGCTGCTGCCCGGGTTCGGTCCGCGCCAGCACCTGTGGGCCAGCGGCGTCGTCCGCGAGGACCCGAAGATCGACCGACGCGGCCCGCGGGCCAAGCACGCCTGGAAGGTGCTGCGTGGCCAGGTCGACGACTGGGACGGTACGGCGCTGATCAGCCACGAGTTCTTCGCCGGCGCCACCGAGGAGCAGGTCGCCCGGACGATCGCCGACCTGGGCGACGCCGAGGTGCACGTCGTGGTGACGGCGCGCGAGATGGTCAGCCTGGTCACCGCGCGGTGGCAGGAGTTCGTGAAGAACGGCGCGACGACCCCGATCGACGGCTACCCGGTGCGCGAGGAGACCAACCCGCATGACGAGTGGGACTGGGGCAGCCTCGACCTGGCCGACGTACTGCGGCGCTGGGGCGCCGAGATCCCACCGGAGCGGGTGCACGTGCTGACGCTGCCGAAGCCGTCCGAGCCCCGCGAGACGTTGTGGCTGCGGTTCGCCGAGCTGGTCGGCATCGACGCCTCGACCTGCGACGCGTCGTCGTCGGAGGCCAACGAGTCCCTGGGAGTGGTGGAGGTCGAGCTGCTGCGCCGGGTCAACGGCGACCTGCAGGGCTTCGGCAAGGCGGTCGATCGGGGCGTGTGGATCCGTGGCTACCTGGCTCAGGACAAGCTCGTGCCGCGCCGTGGCGAGAAGTTCTGGCCGTCGGCCGGCCGGGTCGAGGAGCTGCGACAACGTGGCGCGCGTGCCGCCGACTTCGTCGCCGCGCAGGGGTACGACGTGATCGGTGACGCCGACAGCCTCCGCACGCCGGCCGAGCTGCCCGAACGCCGACACCCCGACTCGGTCACCGACACCGAGATGTTGGCGGCCGCGACGGCGACGATCGCCGAGATGATGACCGACCTGAGGCGGGTCACCCACGAGGCCGAGGCGCTCTCGCGGCACACGGGTCGCGCCGGAGGGGCACAGCGTGGTCGTCTCGCGGCGGCCCCTCAGCAGGCCAGGTCGTTCGCGGGTCGGATCGCGCGGAAGGTGCGCAGGCATGGCTGAGAAGGTCTTCCTCCACATCGGGGCGATGAAGTCCGGCACGAGCTTCGTGCAGGCGACGATGGCCGCCAACCAGGACGTGTTGAAGGAGCACGGGGTGCTGTTCCCCGGCACCCGGTGGCGCGACCAGGTGCGCGGCGTGATGGACGTGCTGGACCAGAAGCGCGACGGCGTGAAGCCCAAGAACACCCAGGGGGCGTGGCAGCGACTGGTCGACGAGATCGCTGCCTGGCCGGGTACGGCGGTGGTGTCGATGGAGTTCCTCGGCCCCACGCCGCGCAAGCAGATCGCCACGATCGTGGACTCGCTGGCGCCGGCCGAGGTGCACGTCGTCCTCACGGTGCGCGATCTGGGCCGCAACATCCCGGCGATGTGGCAGGAGGAGATCCAGAACTCCGCGACGTGGACCTGGCCCGAGTTCTTGGAGCAGGTGCGCACCGGCAGGCATCCGAAGGACGGCAAGCGCAAGGCATTCTGGCGGCAACAGGACACCCCGGAGATCGCACGCCGGTGGTCGAAGGTCGTCGGCCCGGAGCGGTTCACGGTGGTGACCGTGCCGCAGCCCGGTGCTCCGCAGGAGCTGCTGTGGGAACGGTTCTGCTCGGTGGTCGGGATCGACCCGTCGATCTGCGCGCCGGCCCCGCGGAGCAACCCGTCGCTGGGGGCCGCGTCGACGCTCGTCATCCAGGCGTTGAACAAGAAGCTCGAGGAACTGCCGAACGCGAAGTACAACAAGCTCGTGAAGCACGGGCTCGCCAAGCAGGGGCTGTCGCGGCGCCGGTCCGACGAGCCGACGATCGGCTTCGACAAGCGGTGGGTACGCCGGATGTCGCGCACGATGATCCGTGAGTTCGAGAAGCTGGACGTCCGCGTCGTGGGCGACCTCGACGAGCTGCGTCCGGTTCCGGTGAAGGGCGTCCGCCCCGACCGGATCAGCGAGAAGGACCAGCTCGAGGCCGCGGTCGAGGGGCTGGCGCACATGATCCGGAGTTCGGCGCGGCGATAACCCGGTCTGGGCGTGTGTTTCGCCTCATAGCGCCGGGCGGGGTGATCGGTGATACTCAGCGCACGCCGTTCCCCCGCCGTACGTCTGGAAGGACATCCCCATGGGCCGCCTGTGTGAGACCGAGGGTCTGAGCGACATCCAGGAGGAGATCCTCAAGACCGTCCGCATCTTCGTGGACGAGAAGATCATCCCGGTCGCGCAGGAGCTCGAGAGCAAGGACGAGTACCCGACCGAGATCGTCGAGGGGCTCAAGGAGCTCGGCCTGTTCGGCCTGATGATCCCGGAGGAGTACGGCGGCCTCGGCGAGTCGCTGCTGACCTACGCCCTGGCCGTGGAGGAGATCGCCCGCGGCTGGATGAGCGTCTCGGGCATCATCAACACCCACTTCATCGTGGCCTACATGCTGCTCCAGCACGGCACCGAGGAGCAGAAGCAGAAGTACCTGCCGCGGATGGCGACCGGCGAGGTGCGCGGCGCGTTCTCGATGTCCGAGCCGGGCTGTGGCTCCGACGTCAGCGCGATCAAGACGAAGGCCGTGGTCTCGACGAGCTCGACCGACGGTCAGCCGTCGGAGTACACGATCACCGGCCAGAAGATGTGGCTGACCAACGGTGGCTCGGCCAACCTGGTCGCCGTCCTCGTGAAGACCGACGAGGGCGCCGACTCGGTCTACAAGAACATGACGACCTTCCTGGTGGAGAAGGAGTCCGGGTTCGGCGAGACGGCTCAGGGCGTCACGATCCCGGGCAAGATCGAGAAGATGGGCTACAAGGGCGTCGACACCACCGAGATGGTGTTCGAGGGCCACAAGATCTCGGCCGACCAGATCCTGGGTGGCGAGCCGGGCAAGGGCTTCTACCAGATGATGGACGGCGTCGAGGTCGGCCGCGTGAACGTCGCGGCGCGTGGCTGCGGCGTCGCGAACCGGGCGTTCGAGCTCGGCGTCGCGTACTCGCAGCAGCGCGAGACGTTCGGCAAGAAGATCGCCGAGCACCAGGCGGTGCTGTTCCGGCTCGCCGAGATGGCCACCAAGGTCGAGGCCGCCCACCAGATGATGGTGCGGGCCGCCCGCAAGAAGGACTCGGGCCAGCGCAACGACCTCGAGGCCGGGATGGCGAAGTACCTGGCGTCGGAGTACTGCTCGCAGGTGGTCGAGGACTCGTTCCGGATCCACGGCGGCTACGGCTTCTCGAAGGAGTACGAGATCGAGCGGTTGTACCGCGAGGCGCCGATGCTCCTGATCGGCGAGGGCACGGCAGACATCCAGCGGATGATCATCGGGCGGCGACTGCTGGAGGACTACAAGCTCCGCTGAGCCGCACGCCGTTACCTCGCGTGACGTTCACTTGAGGCATGAGCGCAGGTGAACGCCCGACAGTCGTGGTGATGACGATGGCCCGCGACGAGGGCGCGATGCTGCAGCGCTGGGTGCGGCACTACGCCGACCAAGTGGGCATGGAGAACCTGATCGTCCTCGACGACAACTCCGTCGACCGGTCGACGGAGGGGCTGCCGTGCACGGTGCACCGGCTGCCGGTGCTGCCGGGCGACAGGGACTTCGAGGTGGCCCGGATGGAGCTGGTCAGCGGGCTCGCCCGCGGCCTGCTCGCCGTGTACGACGTGGCGGTGTTCGTGGACGTCGACGAGTTCCTGATCCCGGATCCGGACCAGTACGCCGACCTGCGCGAGTTCCTCGCCGAGCGGCCGGACCGCGACGTGATCGCGCCGATGGCGTTGAACGTCGTCCATCATCAGGCGCTCGAGGGGCCACTCGACCCGAACCAGCCGGTGCTCGGGCAGCGGCAGTTCGCCAAGTTCGTGCCGCTGATGTGCAAGCCGGCGATCAAACGAGTGCCTGCGCCCTGGCGGTTCGCCTCGCACGGGATCATGGCGCCGTTCGAGGTCGACCCGGAGCTGTTCATGGTGCACCTGAAGTTCGCGGACGTCGACCTGCTGCGGGCGGTTGGCGACCACCGTCGACGGCTCGTGGACGCCGACCGGCGCGGCGCGGGGTCGTCCTGGGCCGTCGGTGGTGACGAGATCGCGCTGCTGCTTTCGACGTTCGTGGCGGGGGCGGACGCGGACGACGTCCCGGAGTTCGCGCCGACACAGCAAGAGCTGGACCGTGCGGTCCGTCGCGACCCCAGTGGTGCCTACCGCGCCTCGAAGCCGGGTCAGCTGAAGGCGATGGAGGATCAACCGTTGGTGCGGGTGCCGGAACGACTCCTCGGCCGTGTTTGATTGGGAGTGTGAGGTCGGCTGACGCGTTCCGGAGGCAGGCCGAGGCCTGCGCCACCCTCGGCTCGCCGATGTACGCCGAGCTGCTGGCGCGGCTGGCCGACGACCTGGAGGCCGGTGGCGTGGCGAAGCGGGTGCTGGCCGGGCACGAGGACGACCCCGGCCCCTCAGCGTTGGCACTCAGGTTGGCGGGCAGCGTGCACCGGCTGGTGCTGGAACGCCGGGCCGGAGCATTGGCGACGTTCTACCCGAGCGTCGGCGGAACCTGGGACCTCGAGCACGGGTGGCCGGCGTTCGAGCAGCTGCTGGCCGACGAGCCGGACGCCGTACGTGAGTGGCTGGACCGACCGCCGCAGACCAACGAGGTGGGGCGGGCCGCCGCGTTGATGGGTGGTCTGCTGCACCTGCGGCATCGACTCCCGGTGCGGCTGCTCGAGATCGGCTCGTCGGCGGGGTTGAACCTGCTGGCTGACCGGTTCGCGTACGTCGACAGCTCGGGCGTCACGTACGGCGATCCGGCGTCCCCGGTGCGGCTGGACGACGCCTGGCACGGCCGCGCGCTCAGCCCGTGGCCCGACCTGCGGATCGTCGAGCGGCGGGGGAGCGACGTGATGCCGGTGGACGCGACGTCCACCGAGGGTCGGCTCGCGCTGACGGCGTACGTGTGGCCCGACCAGACGGCGCGGCACGAGCGGCTCCGCGGAGCGCTCGCGCTGGCGGCGGAGACGCCGGTCGAGGTACGGCGCCAGGACGCGGTCACGTTCGTCAACGAGATCGGGCTGCGGCCCGGCACCACGACCGTGCTGTGGCACAGCGTGATGTGGCAGTACCTCTCGCGTGCGGAGCAGGCCGCGGTCACCGCCCGGATCAAGACGCTGGGCGCGCTGGCGACCGAGGAGGCGCCGTTCGCGCACCTGTTCCTGGAGCCGATCCGCCGGACACCGGAGAGCCCGCATGACTTCCTGGTGGTGCTGACGGAGTGGCCGACGGGGGAGCGCCGGGTGCTCGGCGACTCCCGCGGGCACGGGGTGCCGACGAGCTGGGAGTAAAGGTCTCGCCTCGTGACCGGCGCCGTGACAGGGTGGGGGCGACCGACCTTCCTGATTGAGGAGCACCCCATGGCCGAGAACACCGACAACACCGGCAACGAGGACCTCAAGGCGAAGATGCGCGAGGCGCTGGAGCGCAAGCAGGGCACCAGTCACCCGGACGACACCGCAGGGTCGAAGTCGAAGGCGCACGGCCCCGAGGTCGTCGGTGGTGCCCCGAAGATGCACCGCCGCAAAGCCGGCGGCGGGGGAAGCTGACCTGAACCGGTCCCTGAGTCCCGGTCCCTGAGCTGTCGAAGGGAACCCGGACCAACCGGTCGAGGGCGTGAGGAATGCCACGCGCTCGCGACCTCCACAACCCCGCGCGGGTCGGCCAAGATGGGGCGACACGTGGTCACGACAAGCTCGACCAGCCGGGCAGCTCGACCACCTGACGTCGCGAGGAGTTCCGCATGCAGTTCGGTCGCAGCTACGAGGAGTTCGAGGTCGGTGCGACGTACAAGCACTGGCCAGGCAAGACGGTCACCGAGTACGACGACCACCTGTTCTGCCTGCTCACGATGAACCACCACCCGCTGCACATGGACGTGAACTACGCGGAGAGCACGACGCAGTTCGGCAAGAACGTCGTGGTCGGCAACTACATCTACTCGCTGCTGCTCGGCATGAGCGTGCCCGACATCAGCGGCAAGGCGATCGCCAACCTCGAGATCGAGTCGCTTCGTCACGTGGCACCGACGTTCCACGGCGACACCCTGTACGGCGAGACGACGGTGCTCGACAAGTGGGAGTCGAAGTCGAAGGACGACCGCGGTGTCGTCTACGTCGAGACGATCGGCTACAACCAGGATGGCAAGGTCGTGTGCATCTTCCGCCGCAAGGTGATGGTGCCGAAGGACAGCTACCTCGCCGAGCGCGGTGGCGAGCAGCCGGCCCGTCCCGTGCCGCAGCCCGACAAGAACTGGCCCGGCGCCGCCGCCGAGTGACCGACGCCACCAGGGTGGCAATCACCACGTCCTGAGAATTTGAAGCAGCTCTCCGACACGTGGCAGCCTCCCGCGGGTGACTGCGACAACTACGCCACCACCCCTGCCCCCTGAGGCGACCACCGAGAACGAGAAGTCGTTCTTCGGCCAGCCCCGCGTCCTCGCCAACCTCTTCGGCGTCGAGATGTGGGAGCGGTTCTCCTTCTACGGCATGCAGGGCATCCTGCTCATCTACTTGTACTACTCGGTGGGCCAGGGCGGCCTGGGCATCGACGAGGGTGTCGCCAGCGGCATCGTTGGTGCGTACGGCGGTCTCGTCTACCTCTCCACGATCCTCGGCGCCTGGATCGCCGACCGCGTGCTCGGCTCGGAGCGGACGCTGTTCTACAGCGCCATCATGATCATGGCCGGCCACATCGCGCTGGCCCTGCTTCCCGGCCTTCTCGGCGTCGGCGTCGGCCTGCTGCTCGTCGGTGTCGGTAGCGGTGGCCTGAAGTCCAATGCAACCGCGCTGGTCGGCTCGCTGTACGCGGAGCACGACCAGCGCCGTGACGCCGGTTTCTCGCTGTTCTACCTCGGCATCAACATCGGTGGGCTGCTCGGCCCGCTGCTGACCGGGCTCGCGCAGAAGGAGCTCGGCTTCCACTACGGCTTCGGACTCGCCGCGGTCGGCATGCCGATCGGCCTGCTGCAGTACGCCGCCGGCCGCAAGCGCCTGCCCGTCGAGGCGAACACGCTGCACAACCCGCTGCCCGCGGCTCGTCGTACGACGGCCGCGCTCGTCGGTCTCCTCGGCGCCGCGGCGCTGATCGCCCTGGTGATGCTCGGCGTCGTGACGACGGCGAACCTGTCCACTGTCGTGATCGGCGCGACCATCGTGGCTGCGATCACCTACTTCGTCGTGATCCTCAGCAGCAAGAAGATCACCGATGTGGAGCGTCGCCGCGTGTACGCGTTCATCCCGATGTTCGTGACCAGCGCCGCGTTCTGGTCGCTGTTCCAGCAGCAGTTCACGGTGGTCACGCAGTACGCCGACAAGCAGCTGAACCGCACCATCTTCGGCTGGGAGATGCCGGTGTCGTGGGTGCAGTCGATCAACCCGGTCATGATCATCCTGCTGGCGGGTGTCTTCGCGACGCTGTGGACCCAGCTCGGTTCCCGTCAGCCCACCTCGCCGATCAAGTTCGCGGTGGCCGCCGCCGCGATGGGTGTGGCGTTCTGGCTGTTCATCCCGATGAGCGGCGCCGGGCCCAACAGCGCACCGCTGCTCGGCCTGGTCGGCATCCTGCTCGTCTTCACGCTGGCCGAGCTGATGCTGTCGCCGGTCGGTCTGTCGCTGGCGACGAAGCTCGCGCCGGAGATCTTCAAGACCCAGATGGTGGCGCTGTTCTTCCTGTCGGTGGCGCTCGGCTCGGCGATGTCGGGCTACCTCGCGCGGTTCTACACGCCCGAGACCGAGGTGACCTACTTCGGTGTCGCCGGCGCGGTGGCCGTCGCGATCGGTGCTCTGCTCGCCGTGTTCAGCAAGCCGATCGGCCGGCTGATGTCCGGGGTCCACTGACCCCGGACCTCAGGGTCACGGTGCCGGCGCGGGCTCAGGCTCGGTCGGCTCGGGCTCCGTCGGCTCCGGCTCGATCGGGGGCGGCGGAGCCATCCGCAACGTGACGTCGGCGCGGATCACCGGGTGGTCGGTGATCCGGTTGACCAACCGGCTCTCGTCGCGGACGTAGTTGGTGAACTTGCCGCGTCCCTTCGCGCCCATGATCCAGTCGACGCTGACCGGCCGCGGCGGCATCGTGCAGACACCGTTCCGCACGTTGCCGCCGTTCGCCGACTTCATCCGGGTCTGGCCGACGAACGGGCAGAAGAAGTCCTCGCGCTCGTTCATGTCGCCGGTGAAGAACACCGGAAGGCCGGTCTCGTAGTACAGCTGGTTGGCGAGCGCGATCTCGCGGTTCATCGCCTCGAGCCGGTGCTGGTCGTTGCCGCGGTGACGGCGGTTCGTCGCCGGGTTGTGGAAGTTCGCGAACCAGGCGCGGTGCCCGGTGACGTTGTGCTGGAGCAGCACGTAGGGCATGTCCCACTCGATGCCGTCGAAGTACGGGATCTTGATCAGGTTGAGCTCGATCAGGGGTCCACATCTCGCGCGACCACGCGATCGAGTTCTGGACGGCGCGACGGCTCGGCCCGCCCGGGAACACCTCGTAGCGGTCGCCGGCCAGCCGGAGGAACTCCTCCCACTGGTCGATCTGCAGCTCCTGGAACCCGACGACGTCGACGCCGTGCCTGTCGAGCAGCCGGACCGCGAGGCGGGTGCGCTCGACGCCGGACCCCATGTACGCGAGTCGTCCCTTGGGCCGGGTGTGGAAGCTGCCCAGGATGTTGAACGAGCTCAGCGTGAACGTCGGATACGCCGGCGGAGGCTCGGGCGTCGTGTCACGCTGGGCACCGGACTGCGGTGCCCATGGTGGAGCGACGAGCGCCAGGACGGCGATCATCGACGCGGATCAGGGTGCGGGGTAGCGGTGGCGGTTCACCCAGGAGTTATCGGCGGTCACAGAAGTCATCTTGAACGACCAACGTGACTCGTGGGACCAAAGTGAATGAATACTAGCTTCTGTAATTCACTCGGACAGAAATCGCCCCCTGAGATCACCGCTGGGGGAGCAGGTCCCACCCCTCGAGCGTCTCGACCAGCCCGGGTACGGCGTCGAGCGCTCGCACCTCGGCCGGGGTGAACCAGCCGACCTCCGCTGCGTCGTCCCCGGCCGCGCACCGCCGCCGGCGTCGACACCCGGGCTCGGCCGGCGACGAAGTCGAGGATGGCGAACCGCCGCCGGTCGGGGGGCAGCTCCACCGTGCCGACGTACGTCCCGACCTACCACGTCCAGCGCAGTCTCCTCGCAGACCTCTCGCCGGTCGCCGCTTCGTGCAGCGACTCGTCGGGCTCGACCTTGCCGCCGGGGATGCGACCACGTCCCGCGGCCGGCTCGCGGCCCCGCCGGACCAGGAGCATCCGTCCCGAGGCGTCGGTGACGACCGCGCCGACGCACTCGATCCGTCCGGGTGGGCGGCGTCCACGGAGCCGACCCTAGCCCGCCGCCCTTGACGGCCGACCCGGGGAAGGAACAGGGTGGACCCGTGAATTTCGCCGCCGAGCTGCCCCCGTTGTCCTTCGCCGGTTTCGGCGAAGACGGGGCTTTCGCTGCCCCGACCATGGTCCGATGCATGCCGCTGTGGCGCGCGTCGCAGGCGAGCTACGACGACTTCGCCGAACATCTGAAGCGCGCCACCTGGTTCCCGAGCCTGATGCCGTGGCCGCTCGCTCCCGGTTGGCTGATCACCGACTTCGGGTACGTCGCGGGGAGCGAGCCACGACCCGCGGGCGAGCTTCGTCGCCTGCGCCGGGCCCAGCGAGGCCGACGGCGTCGTCGAGACGACGGTGATCTCCGAGGAGCCGGGCGTCGGCCTCGGTGCCCGGTGCGCCGGCGCCCCGCGCACCGACCCCGGCGCCGACATCGGTGACGGACCACCGCACGTGAAGGTCCGCATCGACGGCCACCCGGTGTCGATGTGGGCGGTCTCGACCAGCGCTACCGACGTGACGTTCGACCGCACCGTCTTCGCCGGCGAGGCGCATGGCCGCTGGCTGTGGCTGGTGCTCCGGCCGGCGTCCGCGGCGCTGCTGCTGCCGATGAGTGGGTGCTGCACGACATCGCCGGCCTCGGCCCCGAGCTGATCGACCTGCCGTTCGGAGGCACGACGCCGTCCTGGTGACCGGGCGTGATCACCGTCATGGGCGCCGGGCGTCCGCCGGGGTGCGTCGCCGCGCGTGGCTAGGGTGAACGCGTGCGGATCGACCTCCACACCCACTCCGACCGCTCCGACGGCACGGACAGCCCGGCGGAGCTGATCCTGGCCGCGCGTGACGCCCGGCCTCGACGTCGTCGCGCTCACCGACCACGACACGACCGCCGGCTGGGCAGAGGCGTCCGAAGGTGGCCGACAACGTCGGCGTCCAGCTGGTGCCGCGGCATCGAGATCAGCACCCGGTACGCCGGTCAGGGCGTGCACCTGCTCGCCTACCTCCCCGACCCGACCACCCCGCCGCTCGTCGACGAGCTCGACCGGGTGCTGGAGGGCCGCACCGACCGGCTGACCGCCGATCCTGGCGCGGCTGCGGCACGCTCGGCATCGACGTCGACGAAGCCGACGTCCGCCGGATCGCCGGGATGGCCTCGGCCATCGGCCGGCCGCACGTCGCCGACGCACTGGTCGCGCGCGGGATCGTCGCCGACCGCAGACGAGGCGTTCGACCGCTACCTCGGCCCGGGCGGACCGGCGTACGTCGACCGGTACGCCGCCGACCTGACCGACCATGCTCGGCATCATCGACGCGGCCGGCGGGGTCAGCGTGATCGCCCACCCCTGGGCCGAGCGCCACGACCACGAGGCACTCGACGAGGCCGGGCTGGCCGAGCTGAAGGCCGCCGGGCTCGCGGGGGTCGAGGTCGACCACGAGGACCACGCCCCCGCCGTACGGGAGGAGCTGCGCGGCCTCGCCCGGAACCTCGACCTCGTGGTGACCGGCTCCAGCGACTACCACGGCACCGGCAAGGTCGGTCATGCGCTCGGCTGCAACACGACCGCCCCCGACGAGTTCGAGCGCCTGCTCGACCTGGCCCGCGCGGCCGCTGCTCGCTCGGAGCGCAGCGTCCCCGAGGTCGTCCCGGCCGCCGCGGGGGAGCGCTGAGTGCCCGCTGAGCAGCTCGGCCTCGAGGGGATGCCGACCCGGCTCTACTCGGCGGCGCCGTCGCGGCTGACGACGTACCTCGACTGCCCGCGGCGCTACCGGATGACCTACCTCGACCGGCCGACGCCGCCGAAGGGACCGCCGTGGGCGCACAACTCGCTCGGCTCCGCGGTGCACGCCGCGCTCGCGAAGTGGTGGGACCTGCCCGAGGAGCGCCGCACACCCGACGCCGGGGGAGCGCTCGTCGTCAGCAACTGGGCCAGTGACGGGTTCCGTGACGACGCGCAGTCCCTCGACGTCCGCGAACGCGCCCGCGAGTACGTCGAGCGGTACCTGACCGACGTCGACCCCACCGAGCAGCCGCTGGGCATCGAACGCACCGTCTCGCTGAAGACCCCGCGCGCCGCGCTGTGGGGGCGGGTCGACCGCGTCGATGACCGAGCCGGTGACGGCGTTGTCGTCGTCGACTACAAGACCGGCCGGTCGGTGCTCACCGTCGACGACGCGCGTACGTCGATCGCGCTGGCGGTCTACGCAGCCGCCTCGGCTCGCACGTTCCGGCGATCGTGCACCCGCGTCGAGCTGCACCACCTGCCCACCGGCGACGTGGTGGCGTGGGACCACACCGAGGAGTCGCTGCACCGGCACCTGCGCCGCGCCGACTCGCTGGCGGCCGAGCTTGCCGGGCTGGACGCACGGTTCAAGCAGGGCATGTCCCCGGCGCAGGCCGACGAGGAGTTCCCGGCCAACGTCGGCCCGCTGTGCGGCTGGTGCGACTTCCGGACGTCGTGCTCTGCAGGCA
The DNA here is from genome assembly GCA_963768905.1 of uncultured Actinomycetota bacterium. Classification (GTDB taxonomy): domain Bacteria; phylum Actinomycetota; class Actinomycetes; order Propionibacteriales; family Nocardioidaceae; genus Nocardioides_B. The sequence continues at coordinate 1,963,108 of CAVYJQ010000005.1, forward strand.
GCGCCGTACCGGGCCAGCGGTCCTGGGCCGCGGTCGAGCCACGTCCCTGACGGTCAGCGGCGGCCGAGGCCCTGGAGCCGGGACAGCACCGACGTGGGCGTGTAGCGCACTGCGCCGATCATCGCCTTGTAGCGCTTGCTCGGCACCGAGACGCGACGCCCGCGCTCGAGATCGACCAGTGCGTCAGCCACGAGCCGGTCGGCGTCCAGCCACATCCAGGAAGGCGCCGAGTCGCGGCTGACGTCCATCCGCTCGTGGAACTCGGTCTTGGTGAACCCGGGGCAGAGCGCCATCACGCGGACGCCCTGGTCGCGGTAGGTGAGGTCCGCCCACTCGCTCATCGACGTCACGTACGCCTTGGCTGCGCTGTACGTGCCCCGCGGCAGGAACCCGGCCACGCTGGACACGTTCACGATCGCGCCGTCGCCGCGGGCCACCATCGCGCCGAGAGCAGCGTGGCTGAGGCGGAGGACGGCGGTGACCAGCACGTCGAGCATCTGCTGCTCGTCCTCGACGCTGTTCTCCAGGAACGGCTGCTTGTGGCCGAACCCGGCGTTGTTGACCAGCAGGGCGACCGGCCGCTCCGGGTCGGCGACGCGGCGTTCCACGTCGGCGAGCGCGGTCCGGTCGGAGAGGTCGGCGACCATCACCTCGGCGGCTACGCCGTACTCCTGCCGGACCTGCGCGGCGAGCGCGTCCAGGCGACTCTGGTCGCGGGCCACGAGCACGAGGTCGTAGCCCTTGGCGGCGAGCTGGTGGGCGAAGCTGGCACCGATCCCCGCGGTGGGGCCGGTGATCAAGGCGGTGGGTCGCGACATGACGCCAGCATTCCATGGACCATCTGCACCAACGGCGGGCGGCTCAGGCACAATGACCCGGTGACTACCACCCTCGCCATCGCCAACCAGAAGGGTGGCGTCGCCAAGACCACGACGGTCGCGTCCCTCGGCGCCGCCCTCGCCGAGCTCGGCCAGAAGGTCCTGCTCGTCGACCTCGACCCGCAGGCCTGCCTGACGTTCTCCCTCGGCATCGACCCCGAGGACCTCGAGCTGTCCGTGCACCACGTGCTGACCAAGGGGATGGCGCCGGCTGAGGTGCTGATCGAGACCGAGGACGGCGTCGACCTGCTGCCGGCCACGATCGAGCTCGCCCGCGCCGAGGCCGACCTGCTCACCCGTACCGGCCGCGAGCACGTCGTGAAGATGGCCGTCGAGGAGCTGCCGCAGGGCGACGACGCCTACGACTGGGTGCTGCTCGACTGCCCGCCGTCGCTCGGCGTCCTGACGGTGGCCGCGCTGACGGCCGCCACCGGCGTACTGATCCCGCTGCAGTGCGAGACGTTGTCGCACCGCGGCGTCGGCCAGCTGCTCGACACCGTGCACGACGTACGCCGGTTCACCAACCGCAAGCTCGAGGTCTGGGGTGTGCTGCCGACGCTGTTCGACGGGCGCACCAACCACGCCCGCGCCGTGCTCGAGACGATCTCCGACACCTACAGCCTCGACGTGATCGAGCCGCCGATCCCGAAGTCGATCCGCTTCGCGGAGGCGCCCGCGGCGGGTCGGTCGATCCTCAGCACCACCCGCAAGCACCGCGGAGCGGACGCGTACCGGGATGTCGCGGCCAACCTCCTCAAGAGGAACGGTTCTGCGACCTAGGGTTGCCCAATGGCACCCCGCACCGCTCGGCCCCGTTACCTGAGGCTGGCCGCGGCGGGGGGAGCCGTTGCCATCACCGCCGTCGCCGTGCTCGGCGGATCCGGGCTGCTGCCCGTCGACGATGCCACCGAGCCCGTCGCGCAGCAGGCTTCGCTGGCCATGGCTCCGGCCGTCGAACGGGCGCGAGTGCCCGGCCCAGCACGCGACGACGCCGAGGTCGACGCCGCGCCTGGCGAGGTGAGCAAGACCGCGCCTGAGGCGGAGTCGCTCGACCTGCCGGCCGACAGCGGCGCGGGACGTCGGGTGGTCTTCGACATGTCCGACCAGCGGGTGTGGCTCGTGGGCCGCACCGGGGCGGTCCGTCGTACCTATCTCGTGTCGGGGAGCCTCACCGACAACCTCGGGCCCGGGACCTACGAGGTGTACTCACGGTCCGAGCAGGCCTGGGGCATCGACGACTCCGGGACCATGAAGTACTTCGTGCGGTTCACCCGCGGCGAGCGGGCCGCCATCGGCTTCCACGACATCCCGATCAAGGACGGCGCGAAGGTGCAGACCCGCGCTGAGCTCGGCACCCCGCAGTCGCACGGCTGCGTCCGGCAGTGGCGCCCCGATGCGAAGGCGCTGTGGACGTTCGCCCCGGTCGGCACCACCGTCGTCGTGGTGGCCTGACCGCCCGGGGCGGCGTCACATCAGATTGCGCTACTCGCCGGCCGCGGTGGAGCTGGGCCGGCTGCTGGTACGGCGACGCCGGTTGCGGCTGCGCTTGGGCGCGTCGCCCTCGGCAGCACCCTCGGCGGACGCAGCAGGGCTCTTCGGCGCTGACGACTTGGCGGCCTTCGGCTCTGCCGACTCCTGCTCACCCTCGACGGGCCTGCCACTGCGGGTCCGGCTGCGGTCGCGGTCGCGGCGCGGGCGGTCGTTGCGCGGCTTCCGGTCGTCGCTGCGGCCGCCACGGTCGCCGCCGCGGTCACTGGCCGGCTTCGGCTCGCGAGGCTTCTCCGGGACGATACGTCCCTTCGTGCCCGGGGCGATGCCCTGGTCGTGGAAGAAGTGCTCCGAGTTGGAGTACGTCTCGGCAGGCTCGTCGAACGGCAGCTCGAGGGCCTTGTTGATGGTCTTCCAGCGGGTCACGTCGGCCCAGTCGACGAAGGTGATCGCGATACCCGTGGCGCCGGCGCGACCGGTGCGGCCGATCCGGTGGACGTACGTCTTCTCGTCCTCGGGGCAGTTGTAGTTGATCACGTGCGTCACGTCGGCGACGTCGATGCCGCGAGCGGCGACGTCGGTCGCCACGAGCATCTTGACCTTGCCCTCGCGGAACTTCGCCAGCGCCTTCTCGCGCGCGACCTGCTGCATGTCGCCGTGCAGTGGCAGCGCGTCGAAGCCGCGCTCCTGCATGTCCTCGGTGACCCGCTGCGCCTGGCGCTTGGTGCGCGTGAAGACGATGGTCAGCCCGGAGTTCTCCGACTGGAGGATGCGGGCGAGCATCTCGGGCTTGTCGAGGTCGTGCACCTGGTAGATGAACTGCGCGGTCGCCGGCACGGTCTGCTGCGACTCGGACGACTCGGCGCGGATGTTCATCGGGTGGCGCATGTGCCGGCGGGCCAGGGTGACGATCGCGCCCGGCATCGTGGCCGAGAACAACATCGTCTGACGGGTCTCGGGGGTCCTGCTGATCAGCTTCTCGACGTCGGGGAGGAACCCGAGGTCGAGCATCTCGTCGGCCTCGTCGAGCACCAGGCACTTGACGTGGCTCAGGTCGAGCGCGCGTCGGTTGGCCAGGTCGAGCAGCCGGCCCGGCGTACCGACGACGACGTCGACACCGGCCTTCAGCGCGTCGAGCTGGACGTCGTACGAGACGCCGCCGTAGATCGTGAGCACTCGGCTGCCGCGGTCGGCGCCGGCGAGAGCGAGGTCGTTGGAGACCTGGAGCGCGAGCTCGCGAGTCGGCGCGACGATCAGCGCCTGCGGCTTGCCGGGCGCGGCGAGGTCGGCATAGTCGACGTCGTGGGGCGCAACGGTGCGCTGCAGCAGCGGGATGCCGAAGGCCAGCGTCTTGCCGGTGCCGGTGCGTGCCTGGCCGATGAGGTCGGTGCCCATGAGGGCCACCGAGAGCGTCATCTCCTGGATCGGGAAGGGGGTCGTGATGCCGGCACGCTCGAGGGCGTCGGCGATCTCGGGGAGTACCCCGAGCTCTCTGAAGGTGGTCAGGATCTTGCCTGTTCTCTTGACATCTATGGTCGTGCGTCGCCGGGCTCCCGCTCGGTTCGAGCGTCCTGCACTCCGCGACGGCTTGGTTCAGTCTATCGCTAGGCTGCGTCCATGACTGAATCGCCGCCAAAGACGCCTGACGACGCCTCGGACGACGACCCGGGCAGCACGGACGACGCGGCCGAGTCCACGCCGGCCCGCCCGATCCCGGTGGCGTTCGAAGACAAGGTCTACCTCGCCGCGGTCGTCGACCTGCTGGGAGCGATCGCGTACGGCGAGATGTCGGCGTTCGAACGGCTCGCCGAGGACGCCAAGATGGCGCCCGGGCTCGAGGACAAGGCCGACGTGGCGCGGATGGCGTCCACGGAGTTCGGCCACTTCGAGGGGCTCCGTGAGCGGCTGGTCGAGCTGGGTGCGGACCCGTTCGAGGCGATGGCCCCGTTCGAGGCGCCGTTCGATGCCTTCCACGCCCGTACCGCCCCGTCGGACTGGCTCGAGGGCCTGGTCAAGGCGTACGTCGGTGACGGGCTGGCCGCCGACTTCTACCGGGAGATCGCGGCGTTCGTGGACGCCGACACCCGCAACATCATCATCGAGAGCCTGTCCGACGCCGGGCAGTCGGAGTTCGTCGTGGGGCGGGTCCGGCGCGCGATCGAGGAGGACCACCGCGTCGGCGGTCGCCTGGCGCTCTGGGGCCGACGGTTGATGGGGGAGGCGCTGTCGCAGGCGCAGCGCGTGGCCGCCGAGCGCGATGCCCTCTCAGCCTTGCTGTCGGGCGGTGTCGACCGCCCCGGGATGGACCTCGCGGCCATCGGACGGCTGTTCACGCGGCTCACCGAGAACCACTCGAAGCGGATGGAGAACCTCGGGCTCTCCGCCTGACCGAGACATGCAGAACGCCCCGTGCCGATCGGCACGGGGCGTTCTGTTGTCGAGCGAGTTCTCAGACCTTCTTGCTCGTGTTGCGTCCGGTGACGGTGGAGGCGATCACGACGAGGACTGCCGCGATGACGATCGAGACGACCCACCGAAGCACGGTGCCTGCGTCGGCCATGATGTACCAGCCGATGACTACGCCGCCGATTCCGCAGACGATGGTGAGCCACAACGGGATGTTGTCCTTGTCGCCGGGGGCGACGAACTTTCCGAGCAGGCCGATGATGATGCCCGCGATGATGACTCCGATGATGCCCATGAATGCGCCTTCTCTCGTTTAGGCGGAGACGCCAGCTGGCGCTCCGGCGCTACGGGTTACCCAACTCCATCGTCTCGCAATCATCGACACAGCGAAACGTACGACGCGCGTATTTGTGACGGTCTCTCGCTCGTTGGGTTTCGAGGCGTCACAACGGCTCAGGAGCGGAAGCCGACCTGTCCGGCAGCGGGCGAGCCGATCTCGACGTACGCGAGCTTGTCGACGGGTACCAGCACTCGGCGTCCCTTGGTGTCGGTGAGCGAGAGTACGCCGCTGCCGCCGCTCTCGACGGCCAGCGCGACTGACTTCTCCACGTCGTCGCCGGTGAGCTCGGTGTCGATGACCAGCTCGCGGTTGGCGTTCTGCACGCCGATCTTGACCTCCACTGGAGGACCTCCTCGTTTGGTTGTTGCTGAATCAGGCTTGTTCGTCAGTGCGCGGGAAGCCACGGATGCCGCGCCAGGCCAGTGCGGTCACCAGGTTGGCGGCTTCCTCCTGAGGGATCTCGCCCTCGGTGTCCAGCCAGAACCGAGCACTGACCTGCGCCATTCCCACGAGGGAGACGGAGAGCAGGCGGGACTGCTCGTCGGGCAGGCCGGTGTCGCCGTGGATCACGTGCGTGATCGCCTCGGCACACTCATACGTCACCCGGTCGACGCGCTCCCGTACCGCGGGCTCGTTCGTCAGGTCGGACTCGAACACCAGCCGGAACGCGCCCTGGGCGTTGGCGACGTAGTCGTAGAAGACGTGCATCGCCGCTTCGACGCGGAGCTTGTTGTCGTCGGTGGAGTTCAGAGCCTCGCGGCAGGCGTCGATGATCGTGTCGCACGACTGGTCGAGCAGCGCGAGGTAGAGCTCGAGCTTGCCGGGGAAGTGCTGGTAGAGCACCGGCTTCGAGACGCCGGCCCGCTCCGCGATGTCATCCATGGCCGCGGCGTGGTAGCCGTGGGCCACGAAGATCTCGAGGGCCGACTCGAGCAGCTGGGCTCGCCGAGCGTTGCGGGGCATGCGCCCGCCGCGCGGCTTCTCGTCGTGGATCGTCGTCACCCTGTCCGCCTCTCTGCGCACTCGTTCATCGGAAGCCTACTCCTGGGTAATGGCTTGGGCAGTCAGCGAGGAGGCGTAGCGAGCCAGCGTGGCCCGGCGTTTGTCCCAACTAGTCGCATTTTGTCCACTAAATAGCCCATAGGGGTGGTTCTGCCTGGCCCGGTACGGGAGGAAAATCGGAGTTGGGTGAATAGACCAAGTTCTGTCACTTGTCGGGACTGTCGGTGGGGGCACTGCACAGTCTTCGGCTATCGACCAGGGGTTTCGGGGCGCTCGCACAAGCGCCGTCATTAGGGGTGGATCACCTTGAACAGAGTCACCGGTTCTTCACAGGGCCGTTGGGCGCGCGGGCGCGTAGGCGCCGCCGTCGCAGCTGTAGGAGCCCTGATCTTCTCCTCGGGCATTGTCATGATCACCGTGCCGTCGGCGGCGGCGCACCACAACAACAACCACAGTGGTGGCGTCACTTCAACGGTCGAGAATGTCACTATCTGCCATGCGAACCAGGCGCCTGGAAACCCGTACGTCACCCAATCTGTGGACCCCAGTAGCCATGACCAGCCAAGCGGCCATGGAGGTCACATCCCTGGGGATAGGACCTGGAGTGTGGGCGTCTGGTGGCACGGCGTTTGGCATGCGGCTGGAACTAGCAGGCCCGACATCATTCCCGGCATCAACTACACGGGCCTGTTGCCCGCTGGCTACTGCGATGCGCCGACAACTGACGCGATCGAGGTGACCCCGTCAGTCGCCTTCACCAACCCGAGCTGCGCGAACAACAACACGCCCTCGTGGCAGGGCAGCAGTCTGGACAAGGTGACATACACCGTCACCTCGGGAACCACGGACCCCGGCGCGTCGATCGTTGTCTCGGCCGCGGCCAAGCCTAGATACGAGTTCCCGAACAACGCGACGACGACCTTCCGGCACACCTACTCTGCAGCCGCTGACTGCCGCGGTGTGGTGACTCCGGTGAATCCCACGGTCACCCAGCCGGCTTGCACCGGTCCGGGAACCAGCTCCTCGCTGAGCGTCATTCCTGCGACCACCGACGGGGTGAACTACAGCTACGACTCCACCACCAACGTACTGACCGCCACGGCGACCTCGGGCAACAAGCTCGGGACGCTCCCGGCGGGCTGGACCTCCGTGTCCGACACCGTCGCGACCTACCAGGTGCCCCTCGTCCCGGCGGGCGCCTGCTTGGTCACAGTCTCGGCGGTTGCGCCTGATGCGACCGCCCCCTCGTGCTCGGCACCGGGCAGCCTGGTGCTTCCTTCCGCGACGAATGACGGCTACCACTGGACGGGCCACACCACCGACGGTGTCGGTGACCACACCGTGACTGCCGTCGCGGACACCGGCTACGCGCTTTCTGGCCAGGTCACCTGGACTGTGACGGTCTTGGCGGCAGGTTCAGGGCTCGACTGCTCGGCTCCGCCCACGATGGTGACTCCACGTGCGCCGCAGTGGACCGAGGCGGACTGCGACAGCGGGCCGTCAGTCATCTACTCACCTGTCGAAGGCGTCGAGCTACGCAACGTCTGGGGTCGTTGCTCCGGGCCGGTCGGTCACGGTGACCGCGGCGACCGTCGGGAATCACGAGTTCGACAAGGACGCAACGACGTCCTGGCAGCACACGTTTGCCGCCAGGCCGAGCGCCGACGTCTGCGGTGGTCCTGGGGAACCCGAATCCGGGCCGCCGCCGCGACCCCAGCATCGTGGCGCCGCTGGCGGCGTCGGTGAGCGCGGCGACGTGCAGTGCTGATGGTTCGCTCGACGTCCCGGAGCAGCCGAACGGCGTTCTGGTCTCGGCAGTCGGATCGGCGCCCGGGCTGGTGACGCTGACCTTCTCGCCGGCCTCCGGGTTCGCCTTCCCGGCTGGCACGGTCACCGAGCGCACGTTCGATGTCCCGGCGAAGCTGACCGGCACGGACTGCATCGCCGGCGTCGAGACCCTCAAGCCGCGGCCCAAGCCGCGCGACGAGGTCAAGAAGCCGAACCGCGGCCCGGTTGTTCTCGGTACGCACGCCGCAGTTCCCACAGCGGTCGCAGCTGGTCTTGGCGGAACCCCGACCAGCGCCGTGACCAACGAAGGTTCGCTCCTCGCGCAGTCGCTGCTCGTGGGTGGACTCCTCCTCCTGGTCTCGGGCGGATCGATCGGACTCGGACGTCGTACCCGCGGTGCCCGGGAAGCCTAGGAACATGACCGAGCGCGGCGGGCCACTTCGGTGGCTCGTCGCGCTCGGGCTTGCCCCGGCGGTGGTCGCCCTGGCGCTGCCGCTGACCGCCGGTGCCGTGGCCGACCGCCCCGAGCAGGAGCCGGCCCAGGCCGTGGCCCTGCCGGCGACCAGCGCTCCGTCGCAGAACGTCACCGTGGAGGCGACGCCGTACGTCGTCGCCCCCTCGGCTGAGATCGCCGCGGCTCCGCCCGCACCGCGCCCGAGTCCCGGTGTTCCACAGCGGCTGGTGGTGCCGTCGCTGCACGTCGACGCCCCCGTCGTACCGATTGGAGCTCCCGGCGGGGTTCTCCTCCCGCCCAGCAATCCCCAGACCCTGGGCTGGTGGAGCGACGGCGCCCAGCCGGGCGCAGCCAACGGGGGGGCGCTCATCACCGGGCACACGGTGCACTCCGGCGGCGGCGCGTTCGACGACCTGGAGACGCTGCGCCGCGGTGACGTGGTGAAGGTCCGAACCCGTGACGGTGTCCTCGAGTACGCCGTGACCGCGGTGACCGTGTACCGGAAGGCGACCTTGGCCCGCGATGCCGGCCGCGTCTTCTCCCAGACCGTTCCGGGGCGCCTAGTGCTGATCACCTGCGAGGACTGGAACGGCAGCGGCTACGACTCCAACGCCGTCGTCCTCGCCGATCCGGTCTGACACCCAGCCCCGGGCTCCTCTCATAGCCGCGCGGGTGCCTGTGCGCGCGGTCCTGTATGTCCGGAGTTCGCGTGTCGTGAGGTATGTCAGGTTTGCCAAGAAACGCCCGAACTCTTTGACCCGTGTCAAGCGCTTTTACCAAAAATAGTCCGAATGGACCTTGTTTATGCCCACATGCGTAAGAGAGGTTGATGGGGCACGCTGGCGACTCGGATATCGCTCTCATCGTGCCGCGGGGTGGGCCGGGGGGCCTGGGGGCCGCGAGTCGGGCACCGCACCATCGCTGCCCGCTCTGCCTGCCTCATGTGATCGCCGCGTGGGGGCACGCGTCGGTCTCGCCCAGCGGGGGGTGAAGCAGACCAAAAGGTGGGGTTCCGAGTGACCAGCACGTTCTTGAGCAAATTTCCGCGCGCCCGCAGGATCCGAGCGGCGACCGCATTAGCGGCAGCCGGGGCGCTCGTACTGTCGTCGGGGCTCGTCCTGATGACCGGATCGGCGGCGAGCGCGACCGACACCAACCAAGCGTCGACGTGGCAGACGCTGCCCGGCGAGCAGTGCACCAAGGTCGACGACGAGGGCGCCGAGTCTGGCGGCTACACGATCGCCAGTGGCCCGAGTCCGGGCTACACCTACTCCAAGATCATCCTGAAGAAGGGGTCGGGCGACAGTCAGATCGAAGAGAACACGGTGATCCCGAATCCCGTCAAGGGCGTCACCTACTACCACGCAACTCAGCGTGGCTACAGCCACGTGATCCTCTGCCAGGTCCCCGACGTCGTCGCGGTTCCCGCTAGGCCGGAAATCGACGACCAGTGCGGCCCCGGCAACATCACGTTCATCCTGCCGTCGGACACCGACAAGCTGGACTGGAGCCTGTTGCAGAACGGTAACGCGACGGTGGCTCCGAAGGCGCCGTACCGGTTCGACCAGGACAGCCAGTTCGTGACCTTCCAGTTGCCGGGCGACTCGAACGTGGTCTGTCCGGACGACGTAGTGGAGATCCCGGGTACCCCGGATCACACGGATCCGTGCGGCCCGAACAACGTCGCTTTCCTCGAGCAGGTCGACACCCTCGAGCTCGACTGGACGGAACTGGAGAATGGCGACCTCAAGGTGGAGCCCCAGTCGGGCTTCAGGTTCGCGGGCGACAGTCAGGAGAAGGTTTTCGAGCTGCCGACTGACACCGACGAGCAGTGCGACGAGGACGAGGTCGTCGATGTCCCGGCCCAGCCGGTCCACACGGATCCGTGTGGACCGAACAACATTGCGTTCGATGCCCAGCAGGACACTGCCGAACTGGACTGGACGTTGCTGGGCAACGGAGATCTGAAGGTCGAGCCGAAGTCTGGCTTCCGCTTCGCAGGGGAGGCTCAGCAGAGGACGTTCGAACTGCCGGCCGACACCAACGAGGCCTGCATCGCGGGCGTCGAGGAGATCGTCGCTGCGGTCAGCTTCGCGGACCCCTCCTGCGCCAAGCCGAACCGGACGACCTGGTCGGGTAACTTCAGCGACATCGTGGCCTACACAGTCGCCGGCACGCCTGGTCGTGGCAACGCCGTTACGGTGACGGCGACGATCAAGGCCGCGGCTGCCGAGCAGTACGACTTCCCGGCGGGCTTCGACAACACCTTCGAGCACACCTACAAGACGCTGAACGAGCTCAACTGCGTCAAGGGTTCGGAGTCGTCGCGTCCCAAGCCGGACAAGAAGCCCGACGCGAAGCCGACAGTCCTGGGCACGCAAGCTGGCGTCCCGACGGCAGTTGCCGCCGGCTACGCGGGTGAGCCCGCGGCGGCGACGTCGACCGTGCAGCTGCTCGCGCAGCTGATGGTGGGCGGCGGCCTGCTCCTGCTGCTCGCCGGTGGCTGGCTCGGACTCGGCCGACGAGAGACAGGTGCCCATCAGTAACAAGCACCACCCCGGGCACGCCAGCCGCCTCCCCAGGCGGCTGGCGTTGCTCGGCGTCTCGGTGGCCGTCGGCGCGACCCTGGCGGGCGCGGCGGCCGCCCCTGGCCCTTCCGGGGGTGGCGATCCGGTTCCCGCGCCTCCGCTGCTGGCCGAGCTCGCCCCGTACGTCGTCGCGCCGGCCGTGTCGTTGGAGCCCGTGGCGCCGACGTCCGGCCCGCCCAAGCCGCCCAGCTCGGATCCGGCAGCCGGGCCGCCGGTCAGGCTGGTCGTTCCCCGGCTGGGGGTCAACGCACCGGTGATCGGTGCGGACGTACGCGACGGCACCCTCTGGCCGCCCGATGACCCACGCCGACTCGGGTGGTGGACCGAGGGCGCGGCTCCGGGGGCAGTCGCCGGGGGAGCCCTGATCACCGGTCACACCGTGCACTCCGGAGGTGGGGCTTTCGACGACCTGGAGACGCTGCGTCGAGGGGACGTGGTCAAGGTCCGTACGAAGAAGGGCGTGCTCGAGTACGCCGTCTCCGCGGTCACTGTGTACCGGAAGTCAACGCTCGCCCGAGACGCCGAGCGGGTGTTTTCGCAGACGGTGCCGGGGCGGCTGGTGCTGATCACCTGCGAGGACTGGAACGGCAGCGGCTACGACTCCAATGCCGTCGTCCTCGCCGATCCCATTTGAGTCGCTGCTCATCGCCGTTCTTGGGGGACGTCTCGGCTGTTTGCGCGCGTTTTCGGGCATCTGGACCAGACCTCGCAATCACGAAAAGACGGGGCGCTTTACGCAACTTGTCAAGCACTTTGCCGAAAAATAGCCCGAAAGTGCCTTGTCGCCTATCACCCCATCGGGGCAGGCTCGCACCTGAACCGGCAGCCATAGCTGTCGCAGCGGGTCGGGGGGCCGCCGCGCTTGACTCGGGGCTTGCACCGACGACCTGAATCCTCCTAACCCGCGACATGTGGTCGATTGACTCGGGCGCGCGTCGGCTTCTGAACTCGTTGGGGGCACGAAGAAGCTAGGGGTTGGGTTCTGTGAGTAACAACAAACCGCTGACGAGGTCGCGCGCCTGGCGCACTCGAACGGCACTCGCGCTGGCAACGGCCGGCGCACTAGTCCTGTCGACCGGAGCCGTGATGCTGAGCGCCTCGAGTGCCTCGGCGGATCATAAGGACAGCCACGGTCAGGGCAAGGCGAACAACAGCAACTCTGAGACCAAGGGGAACTCAGAGAACAAGGGCAAGCCTGAAAACAAGGGCAAGCCTGACGGCGTCGGCCAGGACAAGACTTGGTACAAGTCGTACGTCTGTAAGTACGTGAGGACTCCGGGTGCCAACACCGAGCAGCTGCAGACAGGTCAGAACCCGATCTGGGTCTCGAACGCCTCTCTGGGCCTCGGGCCGAAGGGACTCGCCAAGGTCGGCGACACCTTCGCTGACAAGCACGGGAAGTCAGTCGTGATCGTGGCGAACACCGGCAAGCTCAGCCCCGAGCCGAGCGTGAGCAACTGCCCGGGAACGACAACGCCGTCTACTCCGCCGCCGTCCGGACCGCAGAGCGTGACGCCGAGCGTGACGACGATCGACCCGTGTGGCACCGAGAACGACAGCTACTCCACGAACGCGAGTTCGGGTGGATTCACCGTGGCCGAGTCGAACAAGTCCGCAAGCGGTGTCACGCTCACCTTCACGGCGCTTCCTGGCTACGTTCTCTCGGGCAGCAACACCGCGACGGTGACGTGGACGAACGCGGCATGCATCCTCGGTGAGGAGACGAAGAAGCCGAAGCCGAAGCCGGACGTCAAGGGCAGCGAGACGACCAGGCCGCGGCCGGCCGCCAACCCGACGGTCCTCGGGACCCAGGCTGGCGTCCCGACGGCAGTCTCGGCGGGTGTCGCAGGCACGTCTGCATCGTCGACCACGCAGGCATTGGCACAGCTCCTCGTCGGGGCTGGGCTGCTCCTGCTGCTGACAGGTGGCTGGATTGGACTCGGGCGGCGTGACGACGGTACTCACCAGGCCTGATCCCAAGGTCCAGCACGGCAGCCACCGCACCCGGTGGCTCGCCGTGCTGGGGCTTGTCCTCAGCTCGGTCGGTGTCGGCCTTTTCTGGCTCGGGCCGGAGCTGGTCGAACGCACTGCCCCGCCGCCGGACCCGGTGGGCGCGCCGGTCATCGAAACAGGGCCCATCCTTCCCGCGTTCGTGGTGGAGCCTGAGGTGGTCCTCGCCGAGGCGCCACCGCAGCCACACCAGAACACCGGCGTACCGAGCGCGCTCGTCGTACCGAAGCTCGGCATCAACGCCCCGGTGGTCGGCATCAAGGTGAAGAAGGGCGTCCTGATTCCTCCCGACGACCCGCAGACGCTGGGTTGGTGGCGCAAGGGTGCCCAACCTGGGGCCGTGTACGGCGGAGCCCTGATCACCGGCCACACGGTGAGCACCGGCGGGGGTGCGATGGACGACCTCGAGACGCTTCGCAAGGGAGATGTGGTCCGGGTCGTCACGGGCAAGGGCAACATCACGTACGCCGTGACCGGCGTCACCATCTATCGCAAGGCGACGCTGGCCAAGGACGCCGAGCGGGTGTTCACACAGGGCGGCCCCGGGCGGCTCGTGCTCATCACCTGCGAGGACTGGAACGGCAGCAGCTACGACTCGAACGCGATCGTCTTCGCAGAACGGGTCGGCTGACGAGATCCGCGTTCCAGATTCCGGGACGCCCCGCGTGGTTCGACCCCGCTCAGGGAACATGAAGGGGCGGGCTGGTGTTGGCACCAGCGAAACCCTTGAACCTGCCTGACGGAGGAGTACCCGTGTCACTGCCACCCCTGGTCGCACCCGCAGCGGAGCTGACCAACGACGAGGTACGCCGCTACAGCCGGCACCTGATCATCCCGGACGTCGGCATGGACGGGCAGAAGCGGCTCAAGAACGCCAAGGTGCTCGTGATCGGCGCCGGCGGCCTCGGCAGCCCCGCCCTCCTCTACCTCGCCGCGGCGGGAGTCGGCACGCTCGGCATCGCCGAGTTCGACGAGGTCGACGAGTCGAACCTGCAGCGCCAGATCATCCACGGCCAGAGCGACGTCGGCCGGCCGAAGGCCATCTCCGCCAAGGAGTCCATCGCCGAGGCGAACCCGCTCGTCAACGTGGTCGTGCACAACGAGCGCCTCGACAACGACAACGTGCTCGGCATCTTCGAGCAGTACGACCTCATCGTCGACGGCACCGACAACTTCGCGACCCGCTACATGGTCAACGACGCGGCGTACTTCCTGAAGAAGCCGTACGTGTGGGGTTCGATCTACCGGTTCGACGGTCAGGCGTCGGTCTTCTGGCCGACCCTCGACGACGCCGACGCGCCCTGCTACCGGTGCCTCTACCCCGAGCCGCCGCCGCCGGGCATGGTCCCGTCCTGCGCCGAGGGCGGCGTGCTGGGCGTGCTGTGCGCCAGCGTCGGCTCGATCCAGGTCAACGAGGCGATCAAGCTGCTCACCGGCATCGGCGACCCGCTCGTCGGCAAGCTGATGATCTACGACGCACTGGAGATGGAGTACCGCAAGCTCAAGATCCGCAAGGACCCGAACTGCGCGCTCTGCGGTGACAACGCGACCGTCACCGAGCTGATCGACTACGACGCGTTCTGCGGCGCGATCTCCGAGGAGGCCGCCGACGCCGCCGTCGACTCGACGATCTCCGTCACCCAGCTCGAGCAGTGGCTCAAGGAGCGCGAGAACGGCGAGCGCGACTTCGTGCTGGTCGACGTACGCGAGCCGAACGAGTACGAGATCAACCGGATCCCCGGCTCGGTGCTGATTCCCAAGGGCGAGTTCCTCAACGGCAACGCGTTCAGCGAGCTGCCGTCGGACAAGCAGGTCGTGCTGCACTGCAAGTCGGGCGTGCGGTCTGCCGAGGCCTTGGCGGTCATCAAGGGCGCCGGGTACGCCGACGCCGTGCACGTCGGCGGTGGCGTCGTCGCCTGGGTCAGCCAGATCGACCCGTCGCAGCCCGCGTACTGAGGTAACGACGACGAAGGGCCCGTAGCCGACGGCTACGGGCCCTTCGCATGTTCTGACTAGCTAGGGAGTCGGCGCCTGGTGGCTCACCGAGACGGTGAGCAGACCGTCCACCTGGCTGAGGACCGTGGCCACCACGCCCGACTTCGCGGTCTTCGTCGAGCTCAACGGGTTGGCCTCGGACCAGTAGGCGTTCTCGCCCGAGTCGTGGAACGTCGGGATTCCGGCGTTCGACGGCGCGCAGGCCTCGTACTTTTCAACCGTCGCCTTCTTGCCCTTGCCGGCCAGGACCTCCTTGTGCAGGCACACCTCGTCGGTGGCCTCGAGGCCGAACGTCGCGTCGAACGGCTGCCGGCGGTTGCCGGGCTTGGTCCCGTCCTCGTACGTGAACGGAGCCGGACGAGCGTCCACCGGGAGCGCCTGGCCGTGGCCCGGGTGCGCCGACGTGTTGTTGTCGGCGAAGGCCTTGTCGGCGTACCAGACCAGCATGCCGTCCTGGTACGGGAAGTGCTCCACCCAGTTCGGTCGAGTGACTCCCTCGGAGAAGTTGTACGGCCCGGTCTGCAGCACGGCGTCATAGCCGACGTACTGCCGGTTCTCGAGGATGTAGTAGTGCGGCGTCGTCTGGGTGTCGGTACCGGTCGAGGTCGTCCAGCCGTTGGCCGTCCACCCGTTGTCCCCGTCCTCGGCGCCGTCGTTGACGACCGTGGTGCGGCCGGCGGTTACCGAGATGTTGTCGAGGAACGCTCCGGCCTCGTTGACCCCGCCGTCGGTCTGGTAGCGGAACCGGAACAGGGACTCCTGGCCGCCTGCGCGGTAGGCCCAGCGCACGTTCTCCCAGCCGCGGGAGGTGCCGTCGATCGGGCGTCCCACCTTGGTCCAGTTGGTGCCGTTGTCCAGGCTGTACTCGGCGTACAGGTAGTCGTAGCCGGCCTCGATGTCGTACCAGGCCGACGCGCTGACGGTGACCCGGTCGGCCGCGGGAACGGCGCGGGTGAGGGTGTTGTTCAGGCCGTCGGCGCGGCCGCTCCACCAGGCGTGGCTGCCCTCGGGCGGCGTCGTGTACTCGGCGTTCGTCGTCTTGTCTGGCAGGTTGACGATCACGGCCTGCGTGCCGTCGGTGCTCGCCTGCTGGGCAGCCGGGCGCAGCGTGAACTCGCCACTCTCGCCTGCATCGATGGTCTCGAAGTCGAGCCAGCCGAGGAAGAGCTTCTCGTCCGGCCCGAACCCACCCGGCGTCCGGCCGATGCCCTCGTCGTCGCCGTGCGACAGCCACGAACCGCTCGACATGGTGGTCCACATGGCGGTGCCGTTGTCGCCGCCTGCGGTGTCGTAGAAGTCCGGCAGGCCCAGGTCATGGCCGTACTCGTGCACGAAGACACCGAGGCCGCCGTTCTCCGGCTCGACGGTGTAGTCGCCGATGAAGTACGCCGAGTCGCCGATCCGCGCGCCGCCGTACAGCACGGGCTTGCCGTCGACGACCGGTCCGGTCGAGCCGAACTCGTTGGAGTTCACGTACCAACGGTGCGACCAGATCGCATCGGGGGAGGCGCCGGCCTCCTCGCCCTCGCCGGCGTGGATCGCCTGGAAGTGGTCGATGTAGCCGTCGGCCTCGTTGAAGTTGCCGTTGTTGTTGTGGTCGTAGCGGTCCCACACGTCGAACTGTGAGAGGTACTCGTCGACCGCGGCCGCGGAACCGAGTTCCGCGAGCTTGTCGGCGTACCAGGAGTCACCGGTGTCGTTGATGAAGTCCCACGAGCCGCCCTCGTCCTCGCGCGGGTTCGCGCCGTAGTAGGCGCCGTTGTACGGCACCTTGGTCCAGCCCTGGACGGTGTTGACGACGTCGTACTCGCCGCCGGAGACCTCCTGGTAGAAGGACCTCATCGACTCGCCCGACCCGTTGAACAGGGTCTCGTAGTAGTCCGTGTCGTAGTCGGCACGCCAGACCGTCGAGTTGTCCTGCGCGCGGTCCGGCCGCGGGATCGTGTTGTGCTCCGGGCCGGGACCTCCGCCGTACTTGCCGACGGTCTGGTCGCCGAACTCCGACAGGATCGACAGGACGCGAGCCTCCTTCTTGTTGTCGAAGAACTCCACCGCCTTGCCGTTGATGCTGGCGACCGAGCCGCCTTCGGAGTCGGCGCGCTTCTTGGCGCGGCCCTCGCGCAGAGCCTTGACGGCGGCGGCGCGGAGCTTGTCCTGCCGCTCGGTCAGCGGGCCGGGGCGGTTGTCAGGTCGGTGCTCGGCGGCGGGCTTGGGCCCGTCAGCCTGGCTGGGGGCGTCGGCGCGCATGGCTGCCGTCGCCGGTTGAGTGGCGAGCGAGGCCGCCAGGGCGGCGGCGAGGGTGCCGACAAGCACCCCACTGGTCACCTTTTTCACGGATGGATCCCTCCGAGCTGCGATTGGTCCGAGACACCGGTCGTAGCGGTGGCTGGCTTGCTGGCTGTCGACCGACGAAGCCGGCGACGATGCACCGCGTTCGACCATACGGAAGATCCACGGCACAAGCGGCGATTCTCGCCAGAACGGCCTGAAAGCGGAAGGGTCGACAGGATTCGTTCCCAAGTCGGGATGTTCTATCGCGCGGTTGGCGGTTTGCGCCGTGACATTTCGGGGGATTGATCGTTGACATTTGAAGCAGCACCACTCGAAGGGGAAGGGACACACATGCAGGTTTCTCGGGCACGCAAGCTCCTCACGATCGGAGCCGGTGCCGTACTCGCCGCGACCGCCGTCGCCGCGACCACGGCTCCGACTCACGCCGCCGGCAAGGGCGGTAAGGGAGGCAAGGGTGGCGGCGCAGTCGCAGTCGCTTGGGCTCCCGCCGACACGGCGACCATCACGCCGGGCGTACAGATGTACACGGACGGTGCCCAGTGCACCGGCAACTTCGTCTTCACCGACGGGGCCGGCAGCGTCTACGTCGGCTACGCCGCGCACTGTGCGGGCACCGGTGAGGCCACCAGCACCAACGGGTGCGACACCGGCTCGCTGCCGATCGGCACGCCGGTCGAGTTCCGTCGCGGTGGCTCCCTGGTTTCGGGCGGCACCAAGGTCGGCTCCGGAACGCTGGCGTACAGCTCCTGGCTGACGATGCAGCAGAAGAACGAGACCGACCAGAACGCCTGCCGCTACAACGACTTCGCGCTGGTCAAGGTCAACGCCGCCGACGTCTCCAAGGTGAACCCGACCGTGCCGTTCTGGGGCGGCCCGGTGGCCCTGAACACCGACGGCACCACGGCCGGCGAGACGGTCTACTCGTACGGCAACTCCAGCCTCCGCGGTGGAGTCGAGGCCTTGTCGCCGAAGCAGGGCAGCAGCCTCGGTACGACGGGCGGCGGTTGGACTCACCCGGTCTACACGGTGTCGCCGGGCGTCCCGGGTGACTCGGGCAGCGCCTTCCTCGACTCCGAGGGCAACGCGGTCGGCACCCTGTCCACGCTCGCCATCGCGCCGCTCGCCGGCTCGAACGGCGTGGGCGACCTCGCCCACGAGCTCGGGTACGCGCAGGCCAACGGCGGCATCGCCGGTCTCGCGCTGGCACTGGGCACGGAGCCGTTCTCGCCGGTTCTCTGATCGACCGCACCACGCACCACGCAGCACGTACGACGAACGGGGAAGGGCCCGGACTCAGCTGAGTCCGGGCCCGACCCGAACCGAGACGAAGGGCTGACCAGATGCGACGCCGCTCCCTGATCGCGACCGCACTCTCGATGGTCGCGGCGGTTTCGGGAGTCGGCCTGTCGAACGGCGGAGCCGCGACGGCAGCGGGACGGTGGACAGCACCCGCCAAGGCGACGATCCACCCCGGCGTGCAGATGTACACCGACGGGGCGCAGTGCACCGGCAACTTCGTCTTCACCGACAACGCCGGCCGGGTGTACGTCGGCTACGCCGCGCACTGCGCCGGCGTGACAAGCGATGAGCTCGTTGACGGCGCTGACGACTCCACGGAGACCAACGGCTGCAAGGCGGCCTCGCTGCCCCTCGGCACGCCGGTGCGCTTCGCG
Source organism: uncultured Actinomycetota bacterium (assembly GCA_963768905.1). Lineage (GTDB taxonomy): Bacteria > Actinomycetota > Actinomycetes > Propionibacteriales > Nocardioidaceae > Nocardioides_B. The sequence continues at coordinate 1,982,022 of CAVYJQ010000005.1, forward strand.
TCCGGTGGCATCGCCGGAGTGGGCTCGGGGGAGACGGTAGGCCGTGGTCGGCTCGTGTACAGCAGCTGGCTGACCATGCAACGGCTCCGCACCACCCGCACCAACCCGTGCGAGTACAACGACTTCGCCCTCGTTCGGGTGGGGCGCAAGCACGTCGGCAAGGTGAACCCGACGGTGCCGTACTGGGGTGGACCGGTCGGCCTCGCGAAAGACGGTTCGCTTCCGTTCGACGACGTGTTCTCGTACGGCAACTCCAGCCTCCGCGGTGGCGTCGAGGCGCTGGCTCCGAAGCAGGGCGTCAGCCTCGGACACGAGTACGGTCGCTGGACCCACCCGGTCTACACGGCGTCCCCAGGAGTCCCCGGTGACTCGGGGAGCGCGTTCCTCGACTCCCGCGGGCGAGCGCTCGGCACGCTGTCCACCATCACGATCTTTCCCCTGACCGGCTCCAACGGCGTCAGCGACCTGAGCCGCGAGCTCGCGTTCGCCAAGCGTCACTCCGGCATCGCCGGGCTCCGCCTCGTCAAGGGCACCCGCCCGTTCTCTTCCGGCTCCTGAATCGCGCCGTCGCGCGGCCCGTAGGGTGGCGGCGTGACGGGGATGGACGAGGGCTACGTCGAAGCCGTGCTCGCGTTGGTCGAGCAGGTTCCCGAGGGCCGGGTGACGACGTACGGCGCTTTGGCCGAAGCAGTGGGCCGTGGCGGCCCTCGCCAGGTCGGCTCGGTGATGGCTGCGTACGGCGGACCGGTCCCGTGGTGGCGGGTGATCCGGGCCGATGGCTCACCAGCGCAGTGTCACGACGGCGAGGCGCTCGGGTTGCTGCGCGCTGAGGGGACGCCGCTCCGTCCGTCGGGGCGGGTCGACCTTGCGAAGGCGATGTGGTGGCCGGAACCCGCGGCGGGCCTTGACTTGTCGGTGCCCTCTGCTGGAATGCCCCGGTGACGACGTACCAGCTCGCCTACCCGACCGCGGGGCGCCTCGACGCCCCGTCGCTCGACGCGCACCAGCGCTCGGTCGTCGACCACGCCGGCGGGCCACTGCTGGTTCTCGCCGGCCCCGGAACGGGGAAGACCACGACGCTGGTCGAGGCGATCGTCGACCGCATCGAGCGACGCGGCGTCGACCCCGCGTCCGTACTGGCCCTGACCTTCAGCCGCAAGGCCGCCGAGCAGCTGCGCGACCGGGTGACCGGGCGCCTGGGTCGGACGATGGCCACCACGCTCAGCTCGACGTTCCACTCGTTCGCCTATGGGCTGGTCCGTCAGCACGCACCCGCCGACGTGTACGCCGCGCCGTTGCGACTGCTGTCGGCTCCCGAGCAGGACGTCGTCATCCAGCAGCTGCTCGAGGGCAACCGCGCCGACGGGCTGTGGCCGGAGAGCCTGGCGCAGGCCATCGGTACCCGCGGGTTCGCCCGCGAGGTCCAGGCGGTGCTGGCCAGGGCCCGTGAGAAGGGGCTCGACCCGGTCGACCTGAAGTCGATCGGCGTGGCCAACGGTGTGCCCGAGCTCGTCGCGGCTGCGCAGTTCATGCAGCAGTACCAGGTCATCCTCGACGACCAGGCCGCGATCGACTACCCCGAGCTGATCTACCGCGCAGTGTTGCTCGCCGAGCAGCCCGACGTGCAGGCCGAGCTGCGAGCGCGGTTCTCCTGCGTCTTCGTCGACGAGTACCAGGACACCGACCCGAGCCAGGTCCGGTTGTTGCGTGCGCTGGCGGGCGACGGTCGCGACCTCGTGGTCGTGGGCGACCCCGACCAGTCGATCTACGGCTTCCGCGGTGCCGACCTGCGCGGCATCCTCGACTTCCCCACCGACTTCCGCCACCTCGACGGCCGGCCCGCCGACACGGTCGCCCTGCGCGTGACCCGGCGCTTCGGCACGAACCTGTTGGCGACGTCGCGCGCCGTCGCGTCTTCCCTCGCGGCCACAGGGTCGATCGACGCCGAGACCTTCCACGAGTTCCGCAACCCCACCCCGGCCGACAACGCGTTCGGTGACGGCACGGTCGAGGTGCTGACCTTCGACACCGACCGCGCCGAGACCGAGCACGTCGCCGACCTGCTGCGCCGGGCCCACCTCGAGGACGGCGTCCCGTGGTCGCAGATGGCGGTGCTGGTGCGGTCCGGTCGGTCGACCATCCCGCGTCTCCGACGCTCGCTCGGGGCGGCCGGCGTTCCGGTCGAGGTGGCCAGCGATGACACCCCGCTGGTGCAGGAGCCTGCTGTCGCCCCGCTGCTCGATGCGCTCCGCGCCGTCGTCAACCTGCACAACACCGACCGCGACCACCCCGACTACCTCGACCCGGCCCGGGCGGAGGCCCTGCTCATCTCCCCACTGGGCGGGCTCGACGCCACCGAAGTGCGCTCGCTGGCCCGCGACCTGCGTGCCCGCGAGAAGGCGGCGGTGGCCGAGGATCCGGAGTCGCCGCGCACGCCGCGGCCGTCTCCGGAGCTGATTCGCGAAGCGTTGCTCGTGCCGGCGCTCTTGACGGGGCTACGCGGCCGCGGGGCCGCCAAGGCGCGGTCGCTTGCTGAGTTGCTGCGACTGGGCCGCGAGCACCTCGATGCGGGCGGCACCGCCGAGGAAGTCCTCTGGACGTTGTGGGACGGCACCCGATGGCCGACCCGGCTGCGCGGCGCGATCGACGCGGGTGGTGGCGCTGCACGGCACGCCCATCGCGACCTCGACGCGCTCTGCGCCCTCTTCGAGCTCGCCGCTCGCGCCGAGGAGCAGCGAGGGCACACCAGCGTCTCGAGCTTCCTCGCCACGCTGCGCGCCCAGGAGATCCCGGCAGACACCCTCGCCGAACGCGGCGTGCGTGGGGACGCCGTCCGACTACTCACCGCGCACCGGTCCAAGGGGCTGGAGTGGCGCCTCGTGGTGGTTGCCCACGTCCAGGAGGAGGGCTGGCCCGACCTTCGTCGGCGATCCACCCTGCTGCAGGCCGACCGCATCGGTACCGACGGGCTGCTCCCGGCGCTGACCACCCGCTCGATGCTGGCCGAGGAACGCCGCCTCTTCTACGTCGCGTGCACCCGCGCCCGGCAGCGGCTGGTGGTCACGGCAGTCGCCTCGCCGGATGACGACGGTGAGCAGCCGTCGCGCTTCGTCGACGAGCTCGACCCCCGCGTTGAGACGTCAGCCGCCGAGTCGGCCACCATCGTCCGCGAGCATCGCCAGGGCCGCCCGCTGCGACCGCTCTCGATCGCCGGCCTCGTGGCCGATCTGCGGCGCACGCTCTCCGATCCTGAGACCTCGGAGGCGCTGCGTCGTGTGGCGGCTGACCGGCTCGCCAGCCTCGCCCGGGAGACCCACCGCGACGTCCCGCTGGTGCCGGCGGCCGACCCCGGGCAGTGGTGGGGGACCCGTGCCCGGAGCGTCAGCGCCCAGCCGTTGCGCGACCCCGACGAGCCCGTGACGCTCAGCGCGAGTGCGTTGGAGTCGGTGCTGACGTGTCCGGCGCGCTGGTTCCTCGAACGCGAAGCGGGCGGAGCCCGACCGTCCAGCCAGAGCCAGGGGTTCGGCCTCGTTGTCCACGCCCTCGCCGACCGGGTCGCGAAGGGTGAGCTGACCGGCGACCGCGAGACCCTGTTGCCCGAGCTGATGGCCCACGTCGACTCGGTCTGGGGGCAGATCGCGTTCCAGACTCCGTGGTCCTCGACCCGCGAACGCGCCCAGGTCGAGGCTGCGCTCGGCCTCTTCCTCGACTGGCACAACGCGCCGGGCGCACGCACCGTCCTCGCGACCGAGCGCCACCTGACCGCCGAGGTCACCCTGCCCGACGGACAACGGGTCAAGCTCAACGGCTACGCCGACCGGCTCGAGGTCGACCAGGACGGGCGGGTCATCGTGGTCGACCTGAAGACCACGAAGAAGTCGGTGGGGGAGAAGGACCTGGCCGAGCACCCGCAGCTCGGGCTCTACCAGCACGCCGTCCGGCACGGAGCCGTAGACGATCTGCTCGACACCCCCGGAGAGGTCGGCGGCGCCGAGCTCGTGCAGCTGCGCCATGAGCTGAAGACCGGGGTCAAGGTGCAGACCCAGCCACCTCAGCAGCCCGACGAAGAGGGCCGCCTCCCCGTCGAGGTGCAGCTGATGACCGCCGCAGCGGTCGTCCGTTCGGAGGTTTTCGACGCGCAGCCGGGCAAGCACTGTGACTACTGCGGCTTCCACGCGATCTGCCCCACCAAGGCCTCCGGGACGGTGCTCTCATGACGACCGCTGACGCACACCCGAACCTCGAGACGCCTGAGGGTTTGCGTTCGCTGATGGGTATGCCGTTCGCCTTCAGCGACCCGCAGTTCGCCGCCATCACCGCGCCGCTCGCGCCGCAGCTGGTCGTCGCCGGAGCTGGGTCGGGCAAGACCACGGTGATGGCCGCTCGCGTGGTCTATCTGGTGGCGACCGGACAGGTCGAGCCGCATGAGGTGCTCGGCCTGACGTTCACGACCAAGGCGACCCACGAGCTCGCGACTCGCATCCGCGACTCGCTACGTGCGGCCGGCATCCTGCACGCACCCGGCAAGCGGCCGCTTCGCGACCTTCCGGAGGAGGATGACGAGCCTCCTGAGGAGCCGACGGTCTCCACGTACAACGCGTACGCCGCGGGGCTGCTCACCGAACACGGCCTGCGCATCGGCCACGAGCCCGAGACCCGGGTCATCGCCGATGCCTCGCGCTACCAGCTCGCCGCCCGCGTGATCGCGCGCTACACCGGGCGCATCGAGCTGCTCAGTGACCACCCCGGGACGGTGATCAACTACGTCCTCGGCCTCGACTCCGCGATGACCGAGCACCTGGTCGGGCCCGAAGACGTACGCCGCTTCCACGCCGACAACCGCAGGCACTTCGAGGAAGCGCTGGCAGCCGAGCCGGTGAAGACGAAGCGGGACAAGGTGAAGGACGTCCTGCACGCGTTCGACCGGCGCGAGGAGCTCCTCGGGCTGGTGGAGTCCTACCGACGGCACAAGCGCGAGCTCGGGCTGATGGACTTCTCCGACCAGATCGAGCTCGGCGCCCGGCTCGCCACCGACCGCCCCGAGGTCGGCGCTCTCGAGCGCGAGAAGTTCAAGGTGGTGCTGCTCGACGAGTACCAGGACACCTCGGTGGCGCAGGCGCTGATGCTGAGCCGCCTCTTCTCAGGGGCATCGCCCGAGGCGGGGCTCGGTCACGCGGTCAGCGCCGTGGGCGACCCGAACCAGGCGATCTACGGATGGCGGGGTGCCTCGGTCTCCAACATCCTGCGCTTCGGCGAGGACTTCCGGACCCGCGACGGTGGCACCGAAGTGCCGACGTACCCGCTCGTCGTGAACCGTCGCTCCGACCGGAACATCCTCACCGTCGCCAACAAGTTGGCCGCCCCGCTCTACGCAGCGACGACGTCCGTCGAGCCGCTGATGCCGAAAGAGGACGCCGCGGACGGCGAGGTCCGAGTGGCAGTCCATGAGACGTACCCGCAAGAGCTCGCCTGGCTTCCCGACCAGGTCAAGGCAGCCCACAGCTCGATGGCCGAGCCGGCCTGGCGTGAGATCGGCGTACTCACGCGCGACAACAAGCACGCAGCCGACGTCTTCGACGCGCTGACCTCGGCGGAGATCCCTGTCGAGATCGTCGGACTGCAGGGGCTGCTCCGGCTGCCCGAGGTCGCCGAGGTCGTGGCCACCTTGACGCTGCTCCACGACCTGACGGCCAACGCCGAGCTGCTGACCCTGCTGACCGGGCCCCGGTGGGCGATCGGTGCGCGCGATCTGGCGTTGCTCGGCAAACGGGCGCGCAGCCTTGCCCGGGTCACCGGGCCGGAGGACCGCGAACGGCTCCGTGACCTCAGCGAGGAGCTCGAGACCGCCGTCTCCGGCGCCGACCCGACCGAAGTTCCGTCACTCGCCGACGCCTTGGAGGAGCCGGGCGATGCTGGCTACAGCGATGAGGCGCGCGAGCGGTTCGCGCTGCTCGCTGCCGAGCTGCGGTACCTGCGGGGGCAGGCCGGCGAACCACTGCTCGACCTGGTCCGCCGGATCATCGACACCACCGGGATCGACGTCGAGCTGGCGTCGTCGGTCAGTCCGGCCGCGCAGGCACGTCGCGACAACCTCGACCTCTTCGTCAAGGCGGTCGCCGAGTTCCAGGCCGTGGACGGCGAGGTCACCCTGCCCGCCCTGCTCGCCTACCTGCAGGCGGAGGACGAGTTCGGGTCGGGCCTCGACATCGCCACGCCCACCGACGCCGACTCGGTGAAGCTGCTGACCGTGCACCGCGCCAAAGGGTTGGAGTGGGACGCGGTGTTCCTCGTCGGAGTCTCCGAGGAGCGCTTCCCCGCTGGTCGGACCCGCACCAAGTGGACCGCGGGTCCCGGCGTCCTGCCCTCGCCGCTGCGGGGCGATGCGCGCGACCTCCCGGTGCTGCGTGGCTACGACTGCGCCGCCTTGTTGGAGTTCGCAGAGGCCATGAAGGCGCACGAGCTCACCGAGGAGCTCCGGCTCGGATACGTCGCCGTGACCCGTGCTCGCCACCTGCTCGTGGTCTCGTCCTTCTGCTGGATCCGCGACCGGAAGACGCCGCTCGGGCCGTCGCCGTACCAGCGGACGACCAAGGAGACGATGGCCGGCTGGGGAGCCGCGCCCGAGCTGTGGATGGAGAAGCCGGACAAGCGCGGGCCGAATCCGCTCACCGAGATTCCCGAGACGAAGCCCTGGCCGATGGATCCTCACCTCGGAGAGGTGGAGCGACGTCGCGAGGCAGCCAAGCGCGTGCGCGCTGCCCTGGAGCTGCGAGCACAGGGGGAGAACCCGACGTTCGACGGGCTCTCCGATGAGGACGCCGCCCGCGTTGCCGACTGGGACGCCGAGGCCGAGAGGCTGCTCGAGGAGGCACGGCGTGATCGTGCCGACGAGATCGAGGTGCCGCTGCCGTCGAGCCTCTCCGCCACTTCGGTCGCGCGCCTCCGCGACGATCCCGAGAAGTTCGCGGCCGACCTGGCCCGACCGATGCCCAGGAAGCCGTCGCCGAGCGCGCGGTTCGGCACCAGGTTCCACGCCTGGGTGGAGGCCCGGTTCGGCCAGCAGCTGCTGCTCGACCCCGACGAGCTCCCCGGGCGCGGCGACGACGGCATCGACGACGACAGCGAGCTGCAAGAGCTGATCGCGAAGTTCGAGTCGGGGCCGTTCGCCGACAGAGTACCGGCGGCGATCGAGCCGCCGTTCGCGCTCGTGCTCAACGGCCAGGTCGTGCGCGGTCGGATCGACGCGGTGTACGACGACGACTCCGGCCCGGGTCACTACCTGGTCGTCGACTGGAAGACGAACGTCAAGCAGACGGCCGACCCGCTCCAGCTCGCGCTGTACCGGGTGGCGTGGGCCGAGCTGGCCGGGGTGCCGGTCGAACAGGTCCGGGCTGCGTTCTACTACGTGCGCACCGGCGACCTTGTCGAACACCCCGACCTCGCCGACCGCAACGTCCTGGAGAAGCTGGTGGCCGGCGCCTGACGACGGACGTCGTTCAGCCCTGGCTGAGCATGGCGTCGAGGGCGATCTCCACCATGTCGCCGAAGGTCTGCTCCCGTTCGGCCGCGGTCGTCTCGACGCCGGTGATGACGTGGTCCGACACCGTGCAGATCGCGAGCGCCTTCGCCTTGAACTGCGCCGCCAGTGTGTACAGCGCACTGGCCTCCATCTCGACGGCCATGACGCCGTACTCCACCATCCGCGCGGCCAGCTCCGGCCGTGGGCTGTAGAACGAGTCGCTCGAGAAGACCAGCCCGACCTTGGTGGCGACCGACATCTCGCGTGCCGTCGCCGCGTCGAACGCCGCGCGCATCAGTCCGAAGTCCGCGACCGGGGCGTAGTCGAGTCCCTCGAAGCGCACCCGGTTCATCGACGAGTCCGTGCATGCGCCCGAGGCGATCACCAGGTCGCGCACGGCGAGGTCCTCGGTCAGGGCGCCACACGACCCGACCCGCACCACCGAGCGGACGTCGTACTCGCGGAACAGCTCGTTGAGGTAGATCGACGCTGACGGCAGCCCCATGCCCGAGCCCTGCACCGAGACCCGCTGGCCGCGGTACGTGCCCGTGAAGCCGAACATCCCGCGCACCTCGTTGTAGCACTCGGCGTCCTCGAGGAACGTCTGCGCGATCCACTTGGCCCGCAGGGGGTCGCCGGGCATCAGGACGTGGGGGGCGATCTGGCCGGGGGCAGCAGCGATGTGGGTGCTCACCAGAGCAGCGTAGGTGGCACGGCGGCGGCACAGCCATCAGGCTCGACGTAGGGTCGGCTCGTGGCTGACACAGACCGGACCAGCAAGCCCGCGAACTACTCCCGCGTCGCACCCATCGCCTTGTCGCTGCACGCGCACAACCGGATCGCCCTGCGCCGTACCGACGCCGCCTGGCAGGAGAGCGTCTGGGCGGACGGCGTCACCCGGGTGCTCGTCCTGCACGACGCCAAGCTCGTCGTGCCCGAGGGCTCGGGTGAGATCACCTGGGTGACGCCGGCCGAGGCGCCACCTGGCCAGCGGCTGCTGTTGGGGGAGTACGGCGACGAGGTCCGGTTCGCTGTGCTCGCCGACGAGCTGCCGACCGGCATGCGCACCGAGCACCTGCGGGCGTTCGTCCAGACCGTCGACGCCGAGGAGGCCGCGCTCGTCCTGCATGCGGTGGCGCTGGCGGAGTGGCATCGCAACCACCGGCACTGCCCGCGCTGCGGCACGGCGTTGGAGGTGTCCCAGGCCGGTCACCTGCTGGTGTGCCCGGGGTGCTCTCGACAGCACTTCCCGCGCACCGACCCGGCCGTGATCATGCTCGTCACCGACGACGACGACCGGTGTCTGCTGGGGCGTCAGCCGTCCTGGCCGGATGGTCGGTACTCGACGCTCGCCGGGTTCGTCGAGCCAGGAGAGACCCTCGAGCACGCCGTGGCCCGCGAGGTCGAGGAGGAGGTCGGCGTCCTCGTCGAGGACGTCACCTACTTCGGCAACCAGCCGTGGCCGTTCCCGGCGAGCCTGATGCTCGGCTTCTTCGCTCGTGCGACCACCACCGAGATCCACGTGGACGGCGCCGAGATCAGCGACGCCCGCTGGTTCACCCGCGACGAGATGCGCCAAGGCGCCGAGGCCGGAGATCTCGTCCTGCCCGGAGGCATCTCGATCTCGCGGTCCCTCGTCGAGACCTGGTACGGCGGCCCGCTCCCGGGTCAGTGGTGAGCGACGAGCGTCAGTTCAACGAGGCGAGCTTGGCCTTGACCTGCGCCACCGACGGGTTCGTGTGGGCGGAGCCGTCGGCGTAGACCAGCGTCGGAACGGTCTGGTTGCCACCGTTGACCTGCTCCACGATGAAGGCTGCGTCGGGGACCTTCTCGATGTCGACGACCTCGTACCGGATGCCCTCACGGTCGAGCTGGCTGCGCAGCCGGTGGCAGTACCCGCACCACTGGGTGGAGTACATGGTCACGCCGGTTGTCGTCGCTGTCATTCCTGTCCCTTCACGCGTCTAGGCTTGCTGTGTAAAGAACACCCGATCTGAGGAGATTGTTCCCCGATGCCCCCGTCCGCTAACGCCGACCAGCTGCTCGAGGCGCTCGACCCCGAGCAACGCGACGTGGCGTTGGCGCTGCAGGGACCGGTTCGGGTGCTCGCGGGTGCAGGCACGGGCAAGACCCGCGCGATCACCCACCGGATCGCGTACGGCGTCGCCAGCGGGGTCTACAACCCGCGTGAGGTGCTCGCGGTCACCTTCACCACCCGAGCCGCGGGCGAGATGCGCGGCCGGCTCCGCGACCTCGGCGCCGGCGGCGTCCAGGCCCGCACGTTCCACTCGGCAGCCCTGCGCCAGGCCCGGTACTTCTGGCCGCGCGTGTTCGGCGGGGAGCTCCCCGTGCTCACCGAGTCCAAGCTCGCGCTGATGGGAAACGCCGCCCGTCGCAACCGGGTGGAGACCGACCAGGCGACCCTGCGTGACCTCGCCAGCGAGGTCGAGTGGGCGAAGGTGAGCAACGTCCGGCCCGACGACTACGCCTCGGTGGCCGCGGCGCGCGGCAGGTCGGTCAGCGGCCACGACCACGCCACCGTGGCCCGGGTCTTCGCCACGTACGAGGACGTCAAGCGCGACCAGGGCCGGATGGACATGGAGGACGTGCTGCTCTGCGCGGCCGCGCTGCTGACCGAGGACGAACGCGTCGCGGCCGAGGTACGCCGGCAGTACAAGCACTTCGTGGTCGACGAGTTCCAGGACGTCAGCCCGATCCAGTCGGCGCTGCTCGACCTGTGGCTGGGCGGGCGTCACGACCTCTGCGTCGTCGGCGACCCGGCGCAGACGATCTACTCCTTCGCCGGGGCCAACGCGTCGTACCTGACCGACTTCGCCAAACGACACCCAGGCACGACGTCCGTCGAGCTGGTCCGCAACTACCGCTCGACGCCCCAGGTCATCACCGCGGCCAACCGGCTGCTGGCTGGAACGGCCAGCGCCGGCGTACAGCTCAAGGCCCAACGTGAGGCGGGCCCCGAGGTCCGGTACTCCGAGTACTCCGACGAGGTGGCCGAGGCCGAGTCGGTCGCGTCGCAGATCCTCGCCCTGACCGAGCGCGGCGTACCCGCACGCGAGATCGCCGTGCTGTTCCGGATCAACGCGCAGTCCGAGGCGTTCGAGGAGGCACTGGCCGCGCGCGGCATCTCGTACGTGGTGCGCGGTGCGGCCCGGTTCTTCGAACGGCGTGAGGTGCGACAGGCGGTCACGCTGCTGCGCGGCAACGCGCGCTCGGAGTCCGGGTCGGGCGACGGGCTCGCCGCCGACGTACGCGCGGTGCTCGGCGGGATGGGCTGGTCCGCCACCGCACCGACCGGCCGCGGCAACGTCCGAGACCAGTGGGAATCGCTGCACGCGATCGTCTCCCAGGCCGAGGACTACGCGGCCCAGCATCCCGACGCCACGATGACCGACCTCGTCGAGGAGCTCGACCGCCGCGCGACCGAGCAGCACGCTCCCGTGGCCGAAGGCGTCACGCTCGCGACCCTGCACGCCGCCAAGGGCCTCGAGTGGGACGCCGTCTTCCTGGCCGGCATGCACGAGGGCACGATGCCGATCATCTACGCCGAGGGGCCCGTCGCCATCGAAGAAGAACGACGGCTGCTCTATGTCGGGATGACCCGGGCCCGCGTGCACCTGGGCATCTCCTGGTCACTCGCGCGCAACCCGGGCTCGCGCAAGTCGCGCAAGCCGTCGAGGTTCCTCGCCGGGCTCCGCCCGCAGGTTCAGTCAGACCTCGCGCCCGAGCGGTCGCAACGCAAGAAAGGTGTGGCGAACTGCCGCACCTGTGGGAAGCCGTTGGCTACCACGGCGGAACGCAAGGTCGGCCGCTGTGATGACTGCCCGGCCAACTACGACGAGGAGCTGTTCGAGCGGCTGCGCGAGTGGCGGATCAGCCGTGCAGCCGACGAGAAGGTCCCGGCGTACGTCGTCTTCACCGACCTCACGCTCCAGGCCATCGCCGAGGCGAGGCCGACCGACACCCGCGCGCTGCTGCGCATCAACGGCGTGGGCCAGGCCAAGCTCACCAAGTACGGCGACGACGTGCTCGCTCTGGTGGGCGAAGGTGCGTAGGCATCGCGGCCGCCTTTAGTGCGCCGAAAAATTTTCCAGGAAATACCCAGAAAATCGTTTGCCGCTTACAAGGGGTAGGCGGTAACTTTCTTCCACCCACAGAACTACGCGCGAAACGGTCCTGCCAGACCGGCGCCAGACCCACCGAAGGAGGTGCACCACATGATCGAGATCACCATGACCGCCAGCCACACCGGCCGCATCGCCATGCCCGATTTCGGATGTGTCCGCGTCGCTGACGCGCGTGCCCTCCCGATGGGCACCGGTGCGTCCGTCGCCGCCGGCTGGGTGGCCACCGCGGTGAAGACCGATGTCCAGGGGACCACTGTGCGCGCATACCGCCAGAACTCCGATGTCGTCCTCACGGGTGCTTTCCCGGGGATCCCTGCCTGGAGTCCGCCGATTTAGAGTGAATCTCTAGCATCGGCAGCCTCCAGGCCGCGGAACCCGAAACCCGGGATCCGCGGCCTTTCTGTTTGTCCCGGTCAGACCGACCGAACCGATCGAACTCTCACAAGGAGGTGACAGATGAGTATCAGCGTCCTCGACACGCGTGCGGCAGCACTCGACGTCGACGAGGAGAAGCTGCCGTGTCGCAGGGAAGACCCGGAGCTGTTCTTCGCTGAGACCCCGCAGGACGTGGAGCTCGCCAAGGCGATGTGCCTGGAGTGCCCCCTCCGCGCGGTGTGCCTCGCAGGCGCGCTGGAACGTCGCGAACCCTGGGGTGTCTGGGGTGGCGAGCTGTTCCTGCAAGGCGTGGTGATTCCGCGCAAGCGCCCCCGTGGGCGTCCCCGCAAGAACGAGGTTGCGGCCTGACCGGCGGCCTCGACAGGAAAGACCGAGCAACACCCACAGAAACCAGCAACGACGCTGAATCGGAGAACGACATGACTCATCTCATCGAGCACCTCGCTCGAGCGGAGCAGTCCGAGCGACTGCTCGAGGCTCAGCAGCTTCGTCGGGGACACCTCCTCGCCCGTGCACGGCGGCAGTCCCGCCGCGCCGAGCGCGCCGCCCTTCAGGCCCGCCTGACCCTCGCCCGCTCGCTGTGACCCTGGTCCTCGACCAGACACAGCACAACGAAGAAACGGAACGACGAAACCCATGAACACGAACCCGAATCGGAGCAACGTGATGCAGTTACTTAATGAAGATTTGGCCCGCGCGCAGATGACCATGCGCCTGGGAGAGGCGCGTGACCTGCGACGTGGACACCAGCTCGCCATGCACAGGCGACTGTCCCGCCGAGCCGAGCGTGCCGCCCTCCAGGCGCGGCTCGCGCTGGCCCGCTCGCTCTGAGGCAACTAGCCGATGAGCCAAAGAGAGCCGGAACCCCAGAATGGCGGGGTTCCGGCTCTCTGCATGACCGAGCCCGGCGTGCCCGCCGGGCTAACCTGGGGATGTGGCAGTGACGTGCGACTTCTGCGGGACCACCGAACCAGGTGACGAAACGCCCCTCACCTGGACGACGGCCGTGGAGAACGGGCGCTCCCGGGCGTTCTGCCCGACGTGCTCGCGTGAGAACCTCCGCGCCATGGAGAGCAAGCTCGACAGCGAGTGGTGGTAGCCGAGCGGCGGCTCAGCCTTCGGCGAAGCCGGGCAGCAGCTCGCTGAGGATGTCGCGGAACGCGATCTCGGACCCGAGCTGGCAGAGCACGCCCACGCTGCCCACCCAGACGCGGTGGATCAGCAGGTACTCGGGCGGCAGGTTCAGCCGCAGTGCGAGCAGCGACCCCGGCTGGCGCGGGTCCTGGATCCGCTGGAACTGGGTGCGCATCCAGTCGCGGGAGAACGTGAACGTCGGCCCGGCCGCCGGCTCGACGAGCGGGGCCAGGTAGTCGCGCAGGTCGCGTGGGTCGATGGTGATGTTGGGCTTCACGAAGCCCTCGTCGCGCAACCGGTCGAGCACGACGTTGTAGTCGTCTTCCAGTGCGATCCGCAGCAGCGTGCCGATCGCGTCGGGGAGGCTGCGGGAAGGCAGGCGCGCGACGGCGCCGAAGTCGACGACCCCGAGCCCGCCGAGGCCCGCGCCGTCGCTGGTGTCGGACGGCGGCAGGATCCGGAAGTTGCCCGGGTGCGGGTCGGCGTGCAGCATCCCGGTGCGGGCCGGCCCCTCGAACAGGAACCGCACGTACAGCTCGCCGTAGTGGTTCCGCTCCGCCTGGGTGCCTTCGGCGATCAGCCGAGCCAGCGACGCGTGGCTGTCGAGCCACTCGGTGACCAGCACGGTGTTGGTGTGCGTGACGACGTGCGGCACGGTGAACCGCGGGTCGTCGCTGAACTCGGTCGCGAACGCCTGCTGGGCTTCGGCCTCGAGCCGGTAGTCGAGCTCCTCGGCCACGCGGGCCTGCAGCTCGGCGATCAGCGGCTTGATGTCGATGCCGGGAACCAGCCCGCCGAAGGTGCGGGCGACCCGGCTGAGCTGGCGCAGGTCGGACATCAGCGCCTCGCCGGCGCCGGGGTACTGCAGCTTCACCGCCACAGGGCGGCCGTCCGCCCAGCGGCCCTTGTGGACCTGCCCGATCGAGGCCGCGGCCGCGGGGTTGTCGTCGAACTCGACCAGGCTCTTGCGCCAGCCGGCACCGAGCTCTCGGCCCAAAAGGCTGTGCACGGTCGACGACGCCATCGGCGGTGCGGCGTCCTGCAGTCGGGTCAGCTGGTCGCGGTACGGCGCCGCCATCTCCTCGGGAAGCGCCGACTCGAGGATGGAGAGCGCCTGCCCCATCTTCATCGCGCCGCCCTTGAGCTCACCCAGGGTCTTGAAGAGCTGCTCGGCGGTGCGCGCCTGTACCTCGGTCATCACGGCCTCGGCGGGCGCGCCGCCCAGACGCCGTCCCATGCCGTACGCGGTGCGGCCCGCGAACCCGAGCGGGAGCGCGGCCAGCTTCGCGGTGCGGGCGACGGCCTTGCGCGGCAGCTCGGTCATGGGCTCCATTGTGTCGGACGGACCCTGACGCGGGGATAGGGCGGCGCACGATTTGACTCAAGCCCAGCTGCACCCACATTCGGGATGCCTGAGCCAGGACCGCGCCTCGACGGCGCCGAGAGTTCCGTCGAAGGTCAACGTGGTCGACCACGTGGAGGGTCGGGTGCCGTCGACGTACGACGCCACGTCGCGGGCCGCCCAGGCGATGGCCAGCGCTGCGAGGGCCGGGTCGACCGGTTCGGGGGCGCCGTCGGCCCGGTCGTTCGCCGAGGCGGCGGCGTACTGCCGGACCAGCAGCGGCCAGTCGCCGTCCGCGTCGGTGTGGTGGGCGTCGACGCACCGGACGCACGCGGTGCGCCCCGGCACGACGAACGGGCCGATCACCGCGCGGCCTTCGGTGAGCCGGACGAGCAGGACCGGCAGGTGCTCGCGCATCCACGGGTCGAGCAGCTCACGGTCGGGCTCGCCGACGCCGATCAGGACACCCACGAGGGGGCCGGCCTCCTGTCCGGCCGGCTCGTGATGTCCGGCTGGCGCTGTCTCGCAGCGCAGGCCGGAGCGACGGAGGAGCTGGTGGAGCTGCTCGGTGAGTTCGGCCCCGACGGCGTGACCGAAGGAGACGCTCCTGATCAGAGTGCGCTCCCGCCCGGCCACAAGGTCTCCCGCTCGGGGCCCGGCCTCGCGGGCCAGTGCGGCGCCGGCGGCGCGGGGGAGGGAATGGGCCGCGGTGCGCCCGATCAGTGGCATCAGCACCCGCTCGTCGACGAGGAGCTCCTGCGCCTGGAGCAGGTCGAGCACGTCGACGACGTCCCCGGTGTGCGGCCGGAGGCCTCCGATCAGGCTGTCGCGGAGCTCGGGGGAGTCACGCACGACGACGGCATGAGCCGGGTCGAGCCCGACCTGGAGGGAGCCGTCGGTACGGCGGAGCAGATGGGTGCCGGGGCGGAGGAGTGGGCGCATCCCGGCAGACTGCCCGATGTCAGGGTCGGCTGCGATCGGCTGTCCACAGCCCCGACACGGGCGGGGAAAGCGCAGCGGCGGGGCCCTCCGAAGAGGAGCCCCGCCGCTGGAAGATCGGTGAAGATCAGGCCTTGCCGAGGATGCGGTTGAGGTTCGTTCCACAGACCGGGCAGACAGCCTTCGCCATCCGGGTGCCCTTGTCGTTGACCTTGACCTCGCCTGAGGCCTCGCGCTTTTCCTTGCACTTCACGCAGTAGAACTCGCCGCTCCAGGTCTCCGCCATGACGGCCTCCTTGCTAATTGTTGAACTGGTCGTCGGCGGGGAGTCGGGAAAGACCCGCCGTTGGCCTGACGGTTGTCGGCCGCCTCGCACATTACGTCAGCGGCGGGCGCGAATGGGGCAGGCGCAGGCGTAAACAGCGGGATTTCACGCTCAGAGGCCGGTCAGAATGCACCTTTTACCCGTTTTGCCGGATTCAGGGCTTCAGCGGGTGCGATTGATGTCACCAGACCGTCACTTCGCCGCGCTTCGTCGGTAGTCTCCCCGCCATGACTGCCGAGCCCTCCACGCCTGCCCGTTCCGGCCACTTGCGGGTCGACCGTACCGACGACGGCGTGGTCGTCCTGACCCTCGACAACCCCGACCAGCGCAACGCGATGTCGGACGAGATGACGGCGTCCTGGGTGGCCGCCATCGACCAGCTCGCCGGCGATCCCGACGTACGGGCGGTCGTCGTCACGGGCGAGGGGTCCGCGTTCTGCTCGGGCGGCAACACCAGCTGGATCGCGAGCGAGCCCGACGCGACCGTCGACTACCTGCGCACCCGGATGATCGCCTTCTACCGCGCCTGGCTGTCGATCCGCCGGCTGGAGGTGCCGACCATCGCCGCGGTCAACGGGCACGCCATCGGCGCCGGGCTCTGCCTCGCCCTGGCCTGCGACATCCGGTACGCCGCGGAGCCGGCCAAGCTGGGGGTGCCCTTCGTGAAGCTGGGCATGCACCCGGGGATGGCGGCGACGTACCTGCTGCCGAACGTGGTCGGCGAGGCGCACGCCCGAGACCTGCTGCTCACCGGTCGCGTGGTGCAGGCCGACGAGGCGTTCCGGCTCGGGCTGGTGTCGCGGGTGCTGCCCTCCGAGGGGTTCCTCGACGAGGTGCTGACGACTGCGCGCGGGATCGCGGCCACGGCGCCGATCCCCAGCAAGCTCACCACCGTCGCGCTGCGCGACGGCGGCCACGCGGACTTCGACGCGGCGCTGCAGTGGGAGGCGCTCGCCCAGCCGATCACGCTGGCCACCGCCGACCTCCAGGAAGGCATCCGGGCCGCCCAGGAGAAGCGCGCGCCGCGGTTCAGCGGCCACTGACCCGCTGAACGGCGGGGGCGGTCGGGGCCATCGGGGCCATCGGGGCAACGTAAGGAGGCCCCCTGCTGCCCCGGTACGCCGCGCGCCTTCCCCTTGCGAACGTCGTCCCGGATCAGCCGAGGGCCTCACCACCGGAGAACCTAGGTGGCCTTCCGTCGCCGGGTCAACGGTCGGAGCGCACGCCCTGTGGACGGCGTTGGGGATCGGCTGTGGACATCGCACACAGGCTGTGGATAGACCTGGGGACAACGGTGCATAGCGCTGTGGGCGACACGCCCGGGCGGGCTGGCGGACCCCGCCTGTGAGCAGCGAAGATGGCGCCTGGGCGCCTGTGGACGAAGAAAATCACCACGTTCCGGGTAAAAAAGTGACGTTCCGGTCCGGTTGAAGCCCCCGGGCGGCGCGACGAGCGGGAGGTGACGGTGGACGAGCTGGACCCGGTGCGCACCCTCCGCCGGATCGCGTTCCTCCTCGAACGCCGACTCGAGGACGGCTATCGGATCAAGGCCTATCGCGGCGCCGTCGCGACCCTGCTCACCTGTGACCCCGACGAGCTCCGGAGCCGGGCGCAGGCAGGCACGCTGCGCGACCTCCCCGGCATCGGGGCGAAGACCGAGGCCGTCGTCCTCGACTGCCTGGCGGGCCGCGAGCCGGCCACCCTCACCGAGCTCGAGCGCAGCTCTGGGCCCCTCACGACCGGTGGCGAGAAGCTGCGCGCGGCACTGCGCGGCGACCTGCACACGCACTCCGACTGGTCGGACGGCGGTTCGCCGATCGAGGAGATGGCGTTCACCGCGATCGAGCTCGGGCACGAGTACACCGTGCTCACCGACCACTCACCGCGGCTGCGGGTCGCCAACGGGCTCTCCGTCGAGCGGCTGCGCAAGCAGCTGGACGTCGTCGCCGCGGTGAACGAGCACCTGTCGGGGTCGTTCCGGCTGCTGCGCGGGATCGAGGTCGACATCCTCGAGGACGGCGGGCTCGACCAGACCGATGAGATGCTCGGCCGGCTCGACGTCGTCGTCGCCTCCGTGCACTCCAAGCTCCGGATGGAGAGCGGCGCGATGACCCGCCGGATGCTCGCGGCCGTCGCCCACCCCGAGACGAACGTGCTCGGCCACTGCACCGGCCGGCTGGTGATGGGCGGCCGGGGGACCAGGCCGCCGAGCGAGTTCGACGCGAAGGCCGTGTTCGCCGCGTGCGCCGAGAACGACGTCGCCGTGGAGATCAACTCCCGCCCCGAGCGCGCCGACCCGCCCGACGAGCTGGTGGCGCTGGCGCTCGACGCGGGCTGCCTGTTCTCCATCGACAGCGACGCGCACGCCCCCGGTCAGCTCGACTTCCTCGAGTACGGCTGCGCCCGATCGACGGCGACTCGGCGTTCCGGAGGAGCGGGTCGTGAACTCGTGGCCGCTCGACCGGCTCCTGGCCTGGGCCAACAGGTAGCGTGCACTCATGGCCACCACGTCCCGTTCCGCAGCGGAGCCCGACCCCGTCGTCGAGGTACGACGGTCGCGTCGGCGCCGCAGCACCGTGGCGGCGTACCGCGAGGACGGCAAGGTCGTGGTGATGATCCCGGCCCGGATGACCCGGGCCGAGGAGAAGGAGTGGGTGGCCACGATGCTGGCCCGGCTCGAGCGCTCGGAGAAGCGCCGCCGGCCCAGTGACGCGACGCTGATGCGGCGGGCCAAGGAGCTGAACCTCAAGTTCCTCGACGGCCTCGCCACCCCGAAGACCGTGCGCTGGGTCGACAACCAGAGCAGCCGGTGGGGCTCCTGCACTCCCGACGACCGGGCGATCCGGCTCTCGCGGCGGCTCGAGGGGATGCCGACCTGGGTGATCGACTACGTGCTGGTGCACGAGCTGGCGCACCTGCTGGAGCTCGGCCACACGCCGCGGTTCTGGCGGTTCGTCGACCGCTACCCGAAGGCCGAGCGGGCCAAGGGGTTCCTCGAAGGCGTCGCCGCGGCGTCCCACTTGGGCATCACCGCCGACGACCCCGACTGCTCACCCGAGGGTGCGGCTCAGATGGAGGCGGAGGACGTCTGCTGAACCCTGGCCACCGCGTGCTCGACGAGCAGCGGAAGGTCCGGGGTGTCCGGCAACGCGTCGACCGGCCACCAACGCACGTCGAGCGACTCCTCGCTGACCGCGTGCTCGGCACCCTCGGGAGCCCGCGCCAGGAACCGTACGTCGAGGTGCCGGACGCTGCCGCGGTCCCCGCAGAACGGGACGGAGTGCGTGTCGAGCTGGATCGGGACGGGGTCGAGCTCGAGCCCGCTGACTCCGGACTCCTCGACGGCTTCCCGAAGCGCGGCCTCTGCCAGCGTCGCGTCGTCGTCCTCGCAGTGACCGCCCATGTGGAACCAGGCCCGTGCCTTGGCATGAAGCGTCAACAGCACGTGTGAGGCGTCGGCCGACACGATCAGTGCGCCGGTCGTGATGTGGTCGGGGAAGCAGGCGCGACGCAGCCCGTCGGCGTTCGCCTCGAGGTGCGCGACGTACTCCTGGCGCAGCCGTTCCTGCTCAGGGCTCGGTGCGGCCCAGGTGCGGAGCAGGTGCAGGGCGTCGGCGTGCAGCCCGGTCACTTCTCGTCGGGCTCGTCGTCGTCCGCCGGGTCGGTTTCAGGCTCCGGCTCCGGGTCGGCCTCGTCGGCGGGCTGCTCGGGGGCCGGCTGATCGTTGGACGCCTCGCCCTCACGGTCGAGCAGGTCGACGAGCGCGGCATCGAACTCGGCGTCGGTGAGTGACTGCGGCTGCGGCATCTCGTCGCGGAAGCCGAGCGGGTCGTCCAGGTCGGCGGGGGTGGGGAGCAGGTCGGGGTGTGACCACACGGCGTCGCGGGCCTGGTGACCCTGACGCGAGCGGAGCGATCCCCACAGCGCCGACGCGTCGCGCAGACGCCGGGGCCTGAGCTCGAGCCCGACGAGAGCGGCGAACGTCGACTCGGCCGGCCCACCGGCGGCGCGACGGCGTCGTACCGCTTCCTGGAGTCGGGACGCCGCGGGCATCCGGCCCTCGGTGGCCTGGCCGACGACCTCGTCGACCCAGCCCTCGACGAGCGCGAGCGTGGTCTCGAGCCGCACCAGGGCGGCTGCCTGCGCGGGGGTCTTCTGCGGCTCGAACAGGCCGCCGTCGAGGGCTTCCTGGAGCGCGGACGGGTTCATCGGGTCGATCCCGCGCATCGACTCCTCGATCTTCGAGACGTCGATGGTGGTGCCGCGGCCGTAGTCCTCGACGGCTGCGAGCAGGTGACCGCGGAGCCAGGGGACGTGGCCGAACAGCCGCTGGTGGGCGGCCTCGCGGAGCGCGAGGTAGAGGAGGACGTCCTCGTTGTCGATGTCGAGACCCTCGGCGAACACCTTGACGTTCGCCGGCACCAGGGCCGCCTTGCCGTCGGGCCCGAGGGGGAGTCCGATGTCGGAGGCGGTGAGCACCTCGGACGCGAGGCCGCCGAGGGCCTGGCCGACCTGGGTGCCGAACATGGCGCCGCCGGCCTGGTTGAGGATCCCCATCAGCGGGCCGGCCATGGCCTTGGCTTCCTCGGGGAGGGCCGAGCCCATCGCCGAGACGACGTGCTCCGCGACCGGCTCGACGAGCCCCCGCCATACGTCGACGGTCTGCTCGACCCACTCGGCGCGGCTCCAGGCCGTCGAGGTGGTCACGCCGGAGGGCAGGTCGGTGGCCGAGTCGAGCCAGTGGTCCGCGAGCCGGAGCGCATCGGCGGTCGCCGACTGCTGCGCGGCGGTCGGCGTCGGGTCGGGCTCCTGAGCGACGGTACGGCGCGCGACGTCCTTCGCGAGGTTCCAGTTCACGGCGCCCTCGTGCGGCTGCATCATCGCCTGCATCTGGCCCATCAGGGCGGACAGGTCGGGCATTCCGCCCGCGCCACCGGGCATCGCGCCGCCGAATGCTGCGAACATCTGCTCGAACGGCGTGCCCTTGAAGGGGTTGCTGGCGTCGTCGTCGGGCTGGTCACCAGGGTCGTTCGTCATGCCTCCAACCTACTCGCCGCGGGCAATGCGCCTGCGCCGACCGTTGGGCGTGGACCAGTCCGGACCGTAGGCTCCGGGTGTGACCGAAGCAGCCGTCGTCCGCCTCGTCGACATCCGCGAGACCCCGCTCGACGTGTCCGAGGTGCTCGCAGCCCTCGAAGACGTGGCCGCGGGCGGGCTGACGCTGTTCGTCGGCACCGTGCGCGACCACGACCAGGGGAAGTCGGTCGGGGGACTGGAGTACTCCGCGCACCCGTCCGCCCTGGAGAAGCTGCGCGAGGTGTGCGAGGACGTCGCCGCGAAGTACGACGTTCGCGCGGTCGCCGCCGTGCACCGCACCGGCACGCTCGCGATCGGCGACGCCGCGGTGATCGTCGCGACCGCCGCCGACCACCGGGGTCAGGCGTTCGACGCGTCCCGGGCGCTGATCGACGACCTCAAGGCGACGGTCCCGATCTGGAAGCACCAGCTGTTCGCCGACGGGTCCGACGAATGGGTCGGCACGCCCTGACACCAGCGTGGCTCCCGTCTGTACGGCGCCTGCGTCCGTAGCCTGAGCCCGTGGAGATCCTGTTGTGGTTGGTGCCGGCGGCAGTCGTCACCTCGGCGGCGATGGTCTGGGCCGCGTGGGCGGGCCGACCGCGGCGCGAGCAGACCGAGCGGTCCGAGGCGGCATATGACCGTTTTGCGCGCGCCATCGCTCGCGAGCACCCCGGGGTCGGCCGACCCCGGCCCGTCGTGACCAGCGCCCGCGACCGCAGCACCGGGATCGCCGTCCGGCCGTCCCGTCGTACGCCTGGCGAGGGCTCCGCGACCCGGAAGTCCGCCTAGTTGCGGCTCAGTGAGAGGGTTGGCGGCATGAGCCGCCGCATCGTGACCAGCGTCGTGGTCGCCGTGCTGCTGGCCGGTCTGCTGGTCGCCGCCGCTCTGATGCCGGTGCCCTACGTGACGATGAGTCCGGGCCCGACCGTCGACGTCTTCGCCAAGTCCGGTGGCAAGTCGGTCATCAAGATCAAGGGTGCGGAGACGTACCCGACCAAGGGTGACCTGCGGCTGACCACGGTCTCGGTCACCAGCCCCGGCCGAGAGCTCTCCCTGATCGACGCGCTCGGTGCGTGGTTCGACGGCACCCGCGCCGTCTACCCGCGCGAGGTGATCTACCCGCCGGAGCAGTCGGTCGAGGACGTCGAGCGGCAGAGCAGCGTGCAGATGGTCTCGTCGCAGGACACGGCGGTCGCCGTCGCGCTCAAGGAGCTCGGCTACGACCTGAAGGCGCAGACCGAGGTCCTCGGCGTGAGCGAGGACGGCCCCGCGGACGGCAAGCTGAAGGTCGGCGACGTGGTGGTCTCGGTCAACGGCGTCAACGTGAAGCAGGTCGCCCAGGTCTCCGAGGCGATCCAGGAGACCGGCCCGAACCGCCCCGCGACGTTCGTCGTACGCCGGGACGGCCGCTCGCGCACGATCGAAGTGACGGCGGACGAGTCCGAGGACGAGCCCGGTCGGGCCTTGGTCGGCATCGAGATCGGCCAGGGGTACGACTTCCCGTTCGACGTGCGGCTCGGCATCGACGACGAGATCGGCGGCCCGAGCGCCGGGCTGATCTTCGCGATCGCCATCTACGACACCCTGACCCCCGGTGCGCTGACCGGCGGGAACCACATCGCGGGCACCGGCACCATCGACGCCAAGGGCCGGGTCGGTCCGATCGGCGGGATCCAGCAGAAGATCGTGGCCGCGGCGGACGCCGGTGCCGAGCTCTTCCTGGTGCCGCCCGGCAACTGCGCCTCCGCCCTGGGGGCGAAGGTGTCCGACGACGAGATCCGCCTGGTGCGCGCGCCCACCGTGAGCAGCGCGCTCGACTCTCTTGAGACGTACGCCGCCGACGAGGAAGCAGACCTGCCGAGCTGTGAGTGAACCGATGGACAACGAGACCGAGCTGGACGCCGTCGAGGCCGTAGACGCCGACGCCGTAGCCGCCGATCCCGAGGCGGACGCGCTGCGTGCAGCCGTCCGCGAGATCGAGGAGTACGCCGCGCAGGCGGGGTGGGACCAGGCGGCGCGACTGTTCGCGCTGGTGCCGACCGCCGACTTGCTGGCGCGCGAGCCGGGGCTGGCCGAGGCACTCGGTGTCGACCCGGAGACCGCTCCCGAGTCCATCACCCCGGTCGAGCAGGAGCAGGTGCACGCCGAGGACGGCCTCGAGGACGTGCTGGCCCGGATCATGTGGCCGGCCGAGGTGCTCGGCTGCGCGGCTGTCGTCGAGCGCCTCGTGCTCCCGCCGTCCGCCGACGGCGCCCTTCCCGACGACCCGGCCGCTGCGCAGGAGTTCGCAGCAGGCCACCCAGACCGCCAAGAGGTGCGGATCGTGGCCGCGGCGCTCCGCTCCGGCGCGACGTACTGTGCGATGCGGCTGCGCTCCCATGACGACGCGTTCTCCGTGCTGGAGAGCCGGGATCTTGCACCCTCGCTCCTACAGTTGTTAATAGGCACCCTCGAGCAGTGACCCAGCAGACGGCACCAACCAGGCAGGCAGGTACGAAACCGTGAGTGGATTCTTCGACGACGGACCCCCGCAGCAGCCGCGGAGGCCAGCGCCGGCACCACCGCCACAGCGCTCACGCGCGCTGATCACCACCGCCGTGATCCTGGTGGCGGGATTCTTCCTCGCCAGCGTGTTCACCGGCATCTGGACAGACCGGCTGTGGTTCCGCAGCCTCGGCTACGCCGATGTGTTCACCAAGGTGCTGGGCACCCGGGTGCTGCTGTTCGTGGCGTTCGGCCTGCTGCTCGGCGCCGTGGTCGCGCTCAACATCTTCATTGCCTACAAGGTGCGGCCGATGTTCCGGCCCGCCTCGCAGGAGCAGGTCAGCCTGGACCGGTACCGCGAGGTCGTCGAGCCGCTGCGCCGCTGGGCGCTGATCGGCGTCGCCCTGGTGCTGGGGCTCTTCGCCGGCAGCTCAGGTGCGGGGCAGTGGCGACAGTTCCTGATGTGGCGCAACCGCGAGCCGTTCGGCACGAAGGACCCGTACTTCAACCGTGACGTCGGCTGGTACGTCTTCGAGCTGCCGTGGTTGCACTACCTGATCGACTTCGCGATGGCGATGATGGTGCTGAGCCTGATCGCGGCCGCGGTCGTGCACTACCTCTTCGGCGGCATCCGGCTGCAGTCCCGTACCGACCGCGTCAGCGGCGCCGCCCAGGTGCACATCTCGGTGCTGCTCGGCCTGTTCGTGCTGTTCAAGGCGGCCGACTACTGGCTCGACCGGTTCGACCTGACCACCGAGGCCGGTCGGCTGTTCACGGGCATGGGGTTCACCGACGAGCGCGCCGTACTGCCGTCGAAGAACATCCTGATGTTCATCGCGCTGATCTGTGCGCTGCTGTTCTTCGCGAACGTGCTGCGCCGCACCTGGATGCTGCCGTCGGTGGGGCTCGCCCTGCTGGTGCTGTCGGCGATCCTGCTGGGTGCGATCTGGCCGGGCATCGTCCAGCAGTTCCAGGTCAAGCCGTCGGAGCCGGACCGTGAGCGTCCATACATCGCCCGCAACATCGAGGCGACACGTGGTGCGTACGACATCGACGACTCCGAGGTCACTGAGTACGACGCCAACCTGGCGCTGTCGCCCGACCAGTTGAAGGCCGACGCGCAGTCGATCCCGGGCATCCGGCTGCTCGACCCGAGCCTGCTGTCGGAGACCTTCGAGCAGCTCCAGCAGGTGCGTGGTTACTACAGCGTGCCCGACGTGCTCGACGTCGACCGCTACCCGGTCAACGGCGAGAACCGCGACATGGTGATCGCGGTCCGCGAGCTGGAGCAGGACGGTCTCGAGGAGAGCCAGCGCAACTGGGCGAACCTGCACACCGTCTACACCCACGGCTACGGGCTGGTCGCCGCCTACGGCAACCAGCGCGACAGCGAGGACAACCCGGTCCCCGACGCCGAGGGCAAGCCGATCTGGGCCGAGCAGGACATCCCGCCGCGGGGCGACCTGACCGACATCTTCGAGGGCGGGTACCAGCCGCGGATCTACTTCGGCGAGAACAGCCCGCTGTACTCGATCGTCGGTCGGCCCGACGGCGCCAACAACATCGAGCTCGACATCCCGGAGGGGACGGGCGGCGCGCAGCCGACCACCAACACGTACGACGGTGAGGCCGGCGTACCGGTGGGCGGCATCTTCAACAAGCTGCTCTACGCGTTGAAGTTCTCCGAGCCGAACATCGTGCTCTCGAGCCGGGTCAACGAGAACTCGAAGATCCTCTACGACCGGACGCCGCGCGAGCGGGTGCAGAAGGTCGCGCCGTGGCTGACCGTGGACGGCGACGTCTACCCGGCCGTGGTCGAGGGCCGCGTGAAGTGGATCGTCGACGGCTACACGACGACCGACAGCTACCCGAACTCCGAGAAGGACTCGCTCTCGGACATGACCTCCGACTCGCTGCAGCCGCGTACGGCGTACGCCACGCTGCCGACCGACGAGATCAACTACATGCGCAACTCGGTCAAGGCCGTGGTCGACGCGTACGACGGCACGGTCACGCTCTACGAGTGGGACCGCGACCCGATCCTCGACGTGTGGTCGAAGGCGTTCCCGGGTGTCGTGCGGGCGAAGAGCGAGATCTCGGACGACCTGCTGCGGCACATGCGCTACCCCGAGGACCTGTTCAAGGTGCAGCGCAACATCCTCGCGACCTACCACGTGGAGGACGCGAAGACGTTCTACGAGGGCAGCGACAGGTGGAAGGTCCCCGAGGACCCGGAGGACAAGACGCAGAGCCAGCCGCCGTACCGGCTGTCGGTGCGGACGCCGTCCGGTGGACCGGAGCCGGTGTTCTCGCTGACCAGCGTGTTCGTGCCGCAGAAGCGGCAGAACCTGGCGTCGTTCATCTCGGTGGACGCCGACGCTGCGGAGCCCGACTACGGCAAGATCCGGATCCTGCGGCTGCCCAGCAACACGCAGGTGCCGGGCCCGTCGCAGATCGCGAACCAGTTCGCCTCCGACCAGGAGATCCAGGACCGGCTGCTCGCGTTCACGCGGACCAACTCCAAGGCGCTGTTCGGCAACCTGCTGACGCTGCCGGCGGGTGACGGTCTGCTGTACGTGCAGCCGCTGTACACGCTGCGTCAGGCCGGCGAGGGCCGGTACCCGGTGCTGCGGTACGTGCTGGTGTCGTTCGGTGAGGACGTCGGCATCGGCTCGACGTTGACCGCCGCGCTCGACGACGTACTCGGGATCACCTCGCCCGAGGAGTCGATCGACCCCGACGGCAACGGTCTGCCCGACGAGGAGACACCGGGCGAGGCCGTGCCGAACAGCGTCCGTGACCTGCTGGAGCAGGCCGAGGCGAAGTTCGCCCAGGCCCAACGGGCGCTTGAGTCGGGCAACCTGGCCGGCTACGAGAAGGCGACCGAGCAGGCACGCGACCTCGTGCAGCAGGCGATCGACGCTGCGGCCAAGGAGAACGCCAAGAACCAGGACGGCGGTGCCGACGCTGGTGGCTCCGGCGACGGCGGTGGTGGCTCCGGCGACGGTGGTGGCGGCGGGAACTAGCCGCTGCCTATACGCAATCGGACCGGTCGGATCTAGCGCCTCAGGGCGTGGGGTCCGGCCGGTTCGCGTTTTCGTTGGGCGACGTCCGGCCGGCGGCGACGCGCCAGTGGTGGTCGTCGCCGGTTCCCTCGTCGCCCGCTCGTTGAACGGCTTGCGACTCTTCGTCGGAGAGCACCGAGACGAGGCAGAACTCATTGCCGAAGGGGTCTTGCATCACCGCCCAATCGATGACCGGCGGCTTGCCGGGAAACGAGTGTGGGCGCGGGTAGATCGACGGCGTCCGCTTGATGGTGCCGCCGATCGCGAGGATCTGCTCGATCGCGACGTCGATGTCGGAGACGCCGATGTCCACGTGGGACCGGTTCGGCGGATCGCCCTTGCGGGTTTTCACCAGCTGCAGGATCAACTCGTGTTTCCACGGGTCCGGTCGGCCGAGGTACGAGAACCGTCCTGTGTAGTGCGACGTGATCACGGGGAGCCCGGTGACCTCGGACCAGAACCGCTCCGCGACGTCGAGGTCGTCGACGTCGATCACGTGACAGCGCAGCTTGCCGATCCCCATGGCGTCCTCCTGGCCACTGATCCCTGCGAGGAACATAGTGGTGGTGGGTCTCTGGCCGGAAGGCCCGATTTGGCGTGTGCTGAGCCGTCACGTAATGTTGGGTTCACCGACGCGGGGTGGAGCAGTTCGGTAGCTCGCTGGGCTCATAACCCAGAGGTCGCAGGTTCAAATCCTGCCCCCGCTACAAAGAAAGTGGCCCCTGACCTGCGGAAACGCAAATCAGGGGCCACTTGCTTTCTTGAATCATTTCGACCTGTGTCGCGCTTTGCTCCCCGAAAACTGACCTGAGACCTGGTTCGTGCGCTGGCACTCAGGCGCGGCTAGCACCACGAGTGGTGCGGCGACTCATCCGTTGCGACCGCGTGTCGCTGGTTCAAATTCCTTGGCGTGCCATGCAGCCCTTCGGACTGCTGTCAGCACCGCAGCAGGCCCGGGTCCCGGCGACCGCCTCCGGACAGGTCTATCGGGACGTCCGGATGCTCACGCGGCTAATGCTGAGCGCCGTTGTCGTCAGAGGTT
>CAVYJQ010000006.1:0-7758 GCA_963768905.1 uncultured Actinomycetota bacterium
TGAAGCGGAGCGTTAACGACCCATTCGGTCGTTTGCCAGTTCCTACCAATCACCGCTCTGACCTGCAGAAACGACGAAATCTTTGTCGCCATCAGTGGTCAGCATTTGTCCCTGTCTTGCGTCCTGGTGAGGGCAGATTGAGGGCAGATCCCGTCTCGCTGGGACCTCTTCCACAGCGCGAAGTCTGGCGCAGTCCTCGTCGCATTCGTCGTCCGAACCGGCCGCGAGGACAACTCGCAATCAGCTCAAGTTCGGCATGAGGGGCGGCCGTCAGGTGACGCGCCTGCAGATGAGCGCGCTCTCTGCCTGCATCACCAGTGACGCGGGCTGTGGATACACCTCCGACCTGGCTCGACTACGTGCACCTCGCTCGGGTGCCATCAGTCGTTGATGGCGTTGGCCTGCTCGTCGTCCAGTTGTTGAACCACGACACGGGCGGTGTCGCGTGCGGTTCGGCCGGCACCAATGAGGGTGGCGGATGCTGCGCCGGTCCAGTCGCCGTACCCGACTAGGTGCAGCCGGGGCTCGCCGCTCGCCTGCGTGTCAGCTGGTCCGTCGGTGCGCGGGTGCCCGTTCTCGGCGCTGAGGTGGAGTGGGCTCAGGTGTCGCAGAGCCGGCCGGAATCCGGTGCACCAGATGACAGTGTCTGTGTCGCGCCTGGTGTCGTCGGGCCACGCGATGCCGGTGGCGTCGAGCCTGCTGAACATGGGCCGAGCCTCGAGGGCGCCTCGCTCGCGTGCGTCGCGGACGCTCGGCACCATGACGATGTCGCCGAGATCGCCGACGCCGGGGTGATCGCCGCCCTCGAGCTGCGCTTGGACGCGTCGGGTGGCCGTGGTGAACAGGACCCGGCCGTCCACGTCGTCGGGCAGGAACCGTGGCGGACGGGCCGTCACCCAGGTGGCCTCGGCGACCGTCGAGACCTCCGCGAGGATTTGGGCGGCGGAGTTGCCGCCACCCACCACGACAACCCGCTGCCCGGCGAAGTCCTCAGGCCGCCGGTACTGCGAGGCGTGCAGTTGGCTGCCCGCGAAGTTCTGCGCGCCGGGGCAGGCCGGCCAGAAGGGTTGAGTCCATGTGCCGGTGGCAGACACGACGACCCTGGCGGTGAGGTCGCCATGGCTGGTGCGCACCAGCAACGGCTCGCTCTCATGGGGGTCGAGGGTCGATCTCTCGACGGACAGCACTCGCCGCGGGCGCTCGACGGCGAGCTCGTAGCGCTGCTCGTAGCGGGTGAGGTAGTCGACGACGTGGTCGCGAGGCGGGAACCCGTGGGATGCGTCGTCCCACGACGGCATCATCCAGCCGGGCAACGAGGAGTACGTCGAGGGTGAGAAGAGCCGCAGCCCGTCCC
The DNA here is from genome assembly GCA_963768905.1 of uncultured Actinomycetota bacterium. Classification (GTDB taxonomy): domain Bacteria; phylum Actinomycetota; class Actinomycetes; order Propionibacteriales; family Nocardioidaceae; genus Nocardioides_B. Next base: position 1,355 of record CAVYJQ010000006.1, read on the forward strand.
ACATGTGCGGCCAGGCCCCACCCGGTCGATCGGCGGCATCGAGGATGACGAAGTCCTCGCCAGGTACCAGTCCGGCCCGGCGCAGGTAGAAGCCGACCGCCAGCCCGGCCTGCCCACCGCCGATGATCGCGACCGCGACCTCTCGGACGTTCCCGTCGCCGGAGCCGGCTCGGTCGGCGGGCACCTTCCTGCTCAGTTGATCTCGCTGCGGCGCTCGAGCAGCACGGTGTCGCGCCAGACGCCGTCGAGCTGAGCGATGCGGGTGCGCACGGCGAGGGTGCGGTACCCAGCGGAGTGGTGCAGGGCGATGCTGGCGCGGTTCTCGGGGAAGATCGAGGTCTGCAGCGTCCAGAGCCCGGCTCGGTCGACCTCCATGACCTGGGTGTACAGGAGCGCCTTGCCGACGCCCCGGCCGCGGGCGGCGGCCGCGACGTAGACCGAGCTCTCCCCGACGCCGGCGTAGCAGTCACGAGCCGAGACCGGGGTGACGGCGGTCCAGCCGACGACCTCGCCGTTCAACTCGGCGACCCAGGCCAGGTCGGGCAGCCAGCGCGCGCGTAGTTGCTGCGCGGTGGGCAGGGCCGTCTCGAAGGTGGCGTTGCGGGTCGCGAGACCCTCGTCGTAGATGGCAAGGACGGCCGGCATGTCGGCGTCGGTCACCAGGCGGGTGGTGACGTCGGCCGGCAGGTCCTCCGGGCAGCACGGCGGCGAGGAGAGCGTGCCCATGATGACGTCAGCGGCGTGCGGGAGTCCGGTGCAGCAGGCGGCGTTGACCGAGACCATGCTCGCGGTGCCGACCTTGTCGACGACCACGAAGCCGACCTTCTTCAGCAGCTCCACGTGGTGCGAACAGGTGGACTGGCTGACTCCGAGTGCCGCGGCGAGGTCGCCGATACGCATCGCGCCAGCCGGTGACGTCGAGACCGTGTGGAGGAGCCGCACCCGCGTCGGGTCCGCCAGAACAGCGAACCACTCGGCGTAGCCCTCAGCCTCGGCCTTGCCCAACCCGGGCGTCTCGCGTCGCTCACCCGCGTCCAGCAACGGCAGCGAGGCGCCCGGCAAAGACCCGGTCGAGTGCGCCGACGCGTCCTCGGGGGCTGCCTGCGTGTCGGTGACCGATGACGACGTCATGCACCCACACTACCTTGCTTCAATCGACTCACGTCGATACAGTCACTCACGAGTTCCATCGACTGCTGTCGATGAAGCATCCACGAGTTGAGGAGTGAGTCATGCAGCACCCCGTGGTCATCATCGGCGCCGGCCCCATCGGGCTGGCGGCTGCCGCCAACGCCGCCGAGCGCGGGATGGACTTCGTCGTCTTCGAAGCCGGTCCTCACGCCGGCGCGGCTGTGGGCGAGTGGGCCCATGTGCGCCTGTTCTCTTCCTGGTCCGAGCTTGTCGACCCCGCTGCGCGGCGCCTGCTGGACGCCTCCGGGACCTGGACTGCCCCGGACGACGCCGCCTACCCCACCGGGGGTGAATGGCGGGACGGCTACCTGCAGCCGCTCGCCGATCTCCTGGCCGGCACCACCGGCGGGCAGGTCCGCTATGACTCGCGGGTCGTTGGCGTCGCTCGCGCTGGCCGGGACCTGCTGGTCGACTCCGGACGCGAGAGTGACCCGTTCGCCGTCCACGTCGAGACGTCCCAGGGTCGCGAGCGGCTCCTGGCCAGCGCAGTCGTGGACGCCTCCGGCACCTGGACGCGCGCGAACCCGCTCGGCGCCGACGGCTACCCCGCCCTCGGCGAGACCGAGAACGCCGACCGCGTCACTTACGGCATCCCCGACTTCGCCGACCAGGCCATCGCCGAACGCTACGCCGGCAAGCACGTCGCCGTCGCCGGGAAGGGTGCCTCCGCCCAGGGCGTCCTCGTCGGTCTGGCCAAACTCGCAAAGACCGGTGCCGGCGCCGGCACTCAGGTGTCGTGGCTGCTGCGCCGCCCGTCCGTAGGCGACGCGTTCGGAGGCGGCGACAACGACCAGCTCGAGCAGCGCGGCAAGCTCGGCCAGGACGCCAAGGCCGCCGCGACCAGCGGCACCGTCACCAACCTCACCCAGTTCCGCACCGCGTCGGTGACCGCCCAAGCGGACGGTCGCCTGAGCATCACCTCGCTCGACGGGCAAAGCGTGTCCGACGTCGACGAGGTCATCGTCGTCACCGGCTTCCGGCCCGACTTCGGCTTCCTCTCCGAGGTCCGCCTCGACCTCGACCCCGCCCTCGGGGCCGCGCGGACGCTTGCCGACCAGATCCACCCCGACCACCACAGCTGTGGGGACGTGGCTCCGCACGGGCACCGCGAGCTCACCCAGCCCGAGCAGGGTCTCTTCCTAGTCGGGATGAAGTCCTACGGCCGCGCGCCGTCGTTCCTGGCCATGACCGGCTACGAGCAGGTCCGTTCCGTTGTCGCGGCTCTCGACGGCGACCTCGTGTCCGCCGACCGGGTCGACCTCGTCCTGCCTGACACCGGGGTCTGCAACGGCGCCGGCGCATTCGACGATCCCGACGCCCTCGCCGACCTCGGCGCAGCGAGCGGCGGCGGCTGCTGCGGGCCTGCGGCTGCGGAGCCGCAGCTGGTCACCCTCGGAGCCAGTGCCGGCGCTGCCAGCGGCGCGGGCGGCTCCTGCGGGTGACCCACACGCTCCCGCAGCCCGGCGGCGGCGACACGCTCGACGCCGTCGGGCTGCGGCACGTGGTGGCGGTGCTGAGCACCGTGCAGATCGTGTCCTGGGGTGTCCTGTACTACGCGTTCGCTGCTCTCCAGTCCTCCATCGCCATCGACACCGGTTGGTCGAGCGTCGCGATCACCGGCGCATTCTCCGTGTCCCAGATCCTGTCCGGCGGCGTCGGGATCTGGGTCGGTCGGCACATCGACGCGTTCGGCCCACGCCGCGTCATGACTGCGGCGTCGGTGGTCGCCATCCCGGGGGTCGCCAGCGTGGCGCTCGCCCCGAACCTCGCCCTGTTCTACATCGGATGGACACTCGTCGGGATCGCCATGGCCGGCACGCTCTACCCGCCCGCGTTCGCCGCCCTGACCCACTGGGGCGGAACACAACGGGTACGTGCCCTCACCACCCTGACGCTCGTCGCCGGCCTGGCCAGCACCGTCTTCGCCCCACTCGCCTCACTCCTCGACGACCTCGTCGGCTGGCGCGGCGCCTACCTCATCCTCCTGGCCGGCCTGGTCCTCATCACGGTCCCCTTGCACTGGTGGGGACTCGACTACCCGTGGCGCACGACCGACCTCGCCAGCCTCGAACAATCCACGACGTCACGAGCCGCTGTCCAGGCGGTAGCACCGTCGACGGTGCAGGCTGCCGCAGCTGTCCGAAGTCGGCCGTTCGTGCTTCTGGCAACAGCGAACGCCTTGACCGCACTGGCCGTGTTTGCGGTGATCATCAACCTCGTGCCCATGCTGGTCGAGCAAGGCCTGAGTCGAAACCTCGCCGCCGTGGCCCTCGGCCTCGGCGGCGTGGGCCAAGTCGTCGGACGCCTCGGCTACGCCCGCTTCGCGGCCGTCACCTCGGTCACCGTCCGCAGCGTCGTCGTGCTGGCTGCCGTCGCGGTAGCGACCGCCGCGCTGGCCCTGTCGCCGGCATCCGCTGGGGTCCTCATCGTGCTCGGGATGGTCCTGGGGCTCGCCCGCGGCATCTACACACTCATCCAGGCCACCGCCGTCACCGACCGGTGGGGCCCGGCCGCGTACGGCACCGTGAACGGCATCCTCACCGCACCAGCGCTCGCCGCCGCTGCCGTTGCCCCCTTCGTCGGGGCCGCGCTGGCCGACGTCCTGGGCTCCTACGCCGACGCGTTCCTGGTCCTCGCAGCCGTAGCCGGCGTCGCGGCCGCTCTGATGGCCGGCGCCACCCCCCAGGACCGCCCGGCCCCGCAGGACGTGACAGCGGAGCCGGGCGCCATCTCAGAGCTGCGTTGAGGCGGCCGTGGCACCACGGTCGGGCAGGAGCTCGCCGAGCAGCGACGAGATGTGGGCGTCGATGTCGTTTCGGACGCGCCGAACGACGTCGAGGTCGGCGCCGGCGGGGTTGGCGACTTCCCAGTCGACGTAGCGCCGCCCAGGCAGCACTGGGCACGAGTCACCGCAGCCCATGGTTACGACCACGTCCGCACTGGAGAGGGCCTCATCGGTCAGCGGCTTGGGGTACAGCTCGGACGTGGACACCCCCACCTCGGCAAGAACAGTGGTGACCTCGTCCTGGACGTGATCAGCAGGTCGGGTCCCGGCCGATGCGACATCCACCGCGCCAGCCGAGCGCTGGGCGAGCAACGCTGCGGCAATCGATGCTCGCCGGGAGCAACCGCGCGTAGCTGTCCTCAGTCGACCACCACGCTGACCACCTACGCCCACCTGTGGCCCTCGCCGAGCTCCTCGGGGCCGACTGGCTGCCGCCATGAACCTGTGGTGCCAACGTGGTACCAGTCGTTCACACGTTGAAGCGGAACTCCACGACGTCGCCGTCGGCCATGACGTAGTCCTTGCCCTCCATGCGCACCTTGCCGGCCTCCTTGGCCTTCTGCATGGAGCCGGCGGCCATCAGGTCGTCGAAGGAGACGATCTCGGCCTTGATGAAGCCGCGCTGGAAGTCGGTGTGGATGACACCGGCCGCCTCGGGGGCCGTGGCGCCCTGGGGGATGGTCCAGGCGCGGGTCTCCTTGGGGCCGGCGGTGAGGTAGGTCTGCAGGCCGAGGGTGTCGAAGCCGACCCGGGCCAGCATGTCGAGACCGGGCTCCTCGACGCCCATCTCGGCGAGCATCGCGCGCGCCTCCTCGTCGTCGTCGAGCTCGACGAGCTCGGACTCGAACTTCGCGTCGAGGAAGATCGCCTCGGCGGGAGCGATGATCTCGCGCATCTTCGCCTTCAGGGCCTCGTCGGCGAGCTCGTCGGCGTCGCAGTTGAAGACGTAGATGAAGGGCTTGGCCGTCAGCAGCGACAGCTCGCGGATCAGGGAGCGGTCGAGCTTGGTCGCGATGATGGGGGTGCCGGCCTCGAGGAAGCCCAGCGCCTCGCGCGCGGCGTCGAGGTTGGCGGTGACCGCCTTGTTGCCGCGGGCCTCCTTCTCCAGGCGCGGGATGGCCTTCTCGACCGTCTGCAGGTCGGCCAGGATCAGCTCGGTCTGGATCGTGGAGATGTCGCTGGCGGGGTTGACCTCGCCGTCGACGTGCGTGACGTCCTCGTCGCGGAAGACGCGGGTCACCTGGCAGATCGCCGACGACTCCCGGATGTGGGAGAGGAACTTGTTGCCCAGCCCCTCACCCTCGGAGGCACCCTTGACGATGCCGGCGATGTCGACGAACTCCACCGTCGCCGGCAGCAGCTTGGCCGAGCCGAAGACCTCCGCGAGCTGCGGCAGCCGGTCGTCGGGCACGCCGACCACCCCGACGTTCGGCTCGATCGTCGCGAACGGGTAGTTCGCCGCGAGGACGTCGTTCTTGGTCAGGGCGTTGAAGAGGGTGGACTTGCCCGCGTTGGGGAGCCCGACGATACCGATGGTGAGTGCCACGGGCGGGGAGTCTACGGAGCCCCGCTGCTCCCCGACGAATCAACCAGCGGTGCTGAGCGCCTTGAGCCGCATCACGGCGGCCACCGACAACGCCGTGGAGGCACGGGTGGCGTCGTCGACCTGCACGATCACGCTCTCCCCGGTGGCGCAGCAGCGCCCGTCCTGGAAGATCGCCTGCTCCATCGTCACCGAGGAGCGACCGACACGGGCCACCCGTGTGCCGATGTCGACCGTGCCCGGCCACTGCAGCTCACCGACGAACTGCACGGTCAGCCGCGCGATCACGAAGGAGGCACCGGCGTCGGCGAGCGGTCCGGCCTGGGAGTGCAGCACCTCGACGCGACCGGTCTCCAGCAGCGAGGAGAAGACGGCGTTGTTGATGTGCCCCTGCCGGTCGGTGTCGCCGTAGCGCAGCTTGTCCCGCGCGTGCGCCGGGAAGTGGTCCAGGGTGGGTGTCTCGCTCACGTCGACCAGTGTGCCGACCGGCCTGCGTCCGTCGTACGCCGGTCCGCCCCCGCGCCTCAGGAGATGACACGGTTGGTGGCGCCCGTCACACTCGGGGGATCGCCCGCGGCGGCCGTCGCGGGTGGGTCGACGCCGCTCGGAGGCACCCATGACCGACAGCAGCACCCGTCTGGCCCGTGAGGCCGGCAGCCGGATCGAGGCGGCCGGGGCGGCCGACACCCCCGAGGCGAGCGAGCTCGGCACGCCGCTGGACCTGCTGCTGGCCGATGCCAGCCGCGGACCCGTGCGCCGCTTCCTGCCCGGCGTCTCCGGCGTGAAGTTCGCCGCCGGACTGGCTCGTCACCCGCGCTCGGTGCTCGGGCGCACCGCGAGCCTCGGCGCCGACCTGGCCCGGGTGCAGGTGGGTCGCTCGGGGGT
>CAVYJQ010000007.1:0-19253 GCA_963768905.1 uncultured Actinomycetota bacterium
AGACCGGTGAAGCGTCCAGGGTCCGGTCCTTCTCCGGAGTGTCACCGTGCTCGCGGAAGCCGTAACGCTCCCACCAAAGGCGCATCGGGCCGGGCGCCCACCAGTTCCAGCGACCGAGCAGCTTCATGGTGGCCGGCACCAACAGGGCACGGACGACAGTGGCGTCGATCAGCAGCGCCACCAGCATCCCGATGCCCAGCATCTTCATGAAGACGATGCCGCTCATGCTGAACGCGCCGATGACGACGGCGAGCAGGATCGCGGCACTGGTGATGATCCGGCCGGTCTTCTGTACGCCGGTCGCCACAGCGAGGTCGTTGTCGTGAGTGCGGTCCCACTCCTCCCGCACCCGCGAGAGCAGGAACACCTCGTAGTCCATGGACAGACCGAAGAGGATCGCCAGCATCAGGATCGGGTTGGTCGCGTCGAGGTAGCCCTGGGGCGTGAACCCCAGCAGGCCGGACAGGTTCCCGTCGCTGAAGATCCAGGTGATCACTCCGAACGACGCGGTGATCGAGAACATGTTCATGATCACCGCCTTGATCGGCAGCACCAGCGAGCCGAAGGCCACGAACAGCAGCACCAGCATCACCAGGACCACGATGAGGCCCATCCACGGGAGGTGGTCGGCGACCGAGTCGATCAGGTCCACCGTGTCGGCGGCGAGACCGCCCACGAGCGCAGTGCCGCTGGCGGGGTCGACGTCACGCAGGTCGCGGACGATGTCCTGGGAGCGCTCGGTCTGGCTGTTGCCGTTCCAGATCGCGCGCAGCAGCGTGTAGTCGCCCTCGCCCGCGACCGTCTGGACCGAGACGATCCCTTCGACCGCTTCCACCTCGGCCTGGTACGCCACGATGTCCGCCTCCGAGGTGGCCTTCAGCAGCAGGTTGGCCGAGGAGGTCTCGGTGCCGAAGTCGTCGGCGAGCTTGTCGGCAGCGATGTGAGCCGGCGCGTCCTCGGGCAGCACCCGGTGGTCGACGCTCCCCCACTTCACGCCGAGGAACGGCGAAGCGATGGCGAGCAGCACGATCACGACACCGGCGATCACCACGATCGGACGGCGCATGACCCCCCGGGCCAGCCGGGCCCACCAGCCGTGCACGTCATCGACCACGACCGGGCGGTGTCGGCGCCAGGGCAGCCGGCCGCCGTCGACCTTGCGGCCGAGCAGCCGGAGGACGGCGGGCAGCACCGTGAGCGCTGCAAGCATCGCGATCACGACCGCCGCGACGCCGCCGTAACCCATGCTGCGCAGGAACGCCTGCGGGAAGATCAGCAGGCTGGACAAGGCCGCGGCCACGGTCAGCCCGGAGAACAGGACGGTGCGGCCGGCGGTGACCATGGTCCGCTGGATCGCCTTGGCCGACGCGGCCGGATCGTCGACCGGCAGCGCCGCCAGCTCTTCTCGGAACCGGCTGATCACGAACAGCGCGTAGTCGATCGCGAGACCGATCCCCAGCAGCGAGATCACGTTGACGGAGAACACCGAGACCTCGGTGAACTGGGTGATCACCCGCACCACGGCCAGCGCGCCGATCATCGAGAGCAGGCCGACCAGGGCAGGCATCGACGCGGCGACCACGCTGCCGAAGATCAGCAGCGCGAGCAGGATGACGATCGGCATCGAGATCAGCTCGGCGCGCTCGAGGTCCTCGGAGGTGATCTCGTTGACGTCGTTGTAGACGGCCATCGGACCGGCGAGGTCGGTCTGCAGCCCCTCGGCGTGCAGGCCCGGCTCGACCTTGTCGTAGTTGTCCATGACGGCGTCCTGGTCGTCGCCCTCGAGCGAGATCAGGACCTGCACGGAGTGGCCGTCCTCGCTGACGAGGCCGTTCTCCGGCGGGGCGGCGTAGTAGGGCACGACCGCGGAGACGGCGTCGTCCGGGAGCTGCTCGACGACCGCCTCCACCGCGGACCGAAACTCCGGGGAGTCGGCGGTGAGCTCGTCGGAGGAGTAGATGGCGTCGATGTCGATGGAACGGTTGCCGAACGCGTCCTGCTCGGCCTCGCGCTCGACGGACGCCTCGGAGTCGGGGTCGTCGAACCCGCCGGTGGACAGGGAGTCGAAGACCCCGAAGCCGTAGACCGCCGCGGCGATGGTCAGTGCCATCCCCGCGAGCAGGACGGCGAGCGCCCTCCGGGCCACGAACCCACCCCAGCGCTCCAGCATGACGTCTCCTCGGTGAACGGCTATAGTTCCGGTGAACGGCGTTAACCGTAAACAGCGTAAACTGCCAGTGTCAAGGTCTCGGAGCGGATGGAGCGAGTGTGACGACGCACACGCAGCACCAAGCGGAGGACCCCTCCCTCACCCGACGTGAGCGCCAGCGCGAGGCGACGTACGTCGAGATCGTCCGCGCCTCCCGCGAGCTCCTGGCCGACGGCGCCGAGCTCTCGCTGCGGGCGGTCGCCGCCAAGATGGGCGTCACCGCGCCAGCCCTCTACCGCTACGTCGGGAGCGTCCAGGAGCTCGTCGACCTGGTGGCGTTCGAGGTCGACAAGGCAGCGACCGAGGGCTTCGCCGCCGCGATCGAGGCCCTCCCGACGGACGACCCGGCCGGGCAGCTGGTGCTCGCTGCGACGGAGTTCCGGCTCTGGGCGCTGGCCAGCCCGCACGAGTTCAGCCTCGTGTTCGCCAACCCCATCGCCGACATCGCGAGCGAGCGCCGGGAGCTGCACACGCTCTCGTGCTCGGGACACCTCTTCACCGACCTGATGTTCGAGGTCTGGCAGCAGAACCACTTCCCGATCCCGGAGCTCAGTGAGCTGCCCGCGTCAGTGCAGGGTGCGATCGAGGAGCCGATGATCCCGGCCAAGGTCGAGAAGATCCCTCTCCAGAACCGCGGCCTGGTCTGGGTCTACATGCAGGGCTGGACCCAGCTCTACGGCGTCGTCGCGCTCGAGGTGATGGGCCACATGGATCCCCGGATCATCGAGAGCGGCGAGATGTTCGTCGACGTCGTCCGTGGTTTCGCTCCGCGAATGGGCCTGACCGACGACATCCCGCGACTCGAGCAGATCATCCGCGACCGCCTGACGGCGTGATGCGGCACTAGCCTGCGTTCATGGCGAACGCCCGCTCGCTCCCCTCGGGTCGGGTCACGTTCGCCTTCGTCGACGTCGTCGGCAGCACCCGCACCTTCCACGAGCACGGCGAGGCGTACGTCGCGGCGCAGCGCGAGCTGCACGTCCGGGTGGCCGAGCACGCCGAGCGCGCGGGCGGGGTGGTGGTAACTACCGAGGGCGACGGCGCGTTCCTCGCGTTCGGTGACGCATCCTCCGCGGTGTCGGCCCTGGTCGCACTGCAGCACGAGCTCGAGCGCGCCGCCGACGGCGGGCTCCGGCTGCGGCTCCGGTCAGGTGCGCACACCGGCGACGCCGTCCCCGTCGACAACAACTACCTCGCGGTCGCCGTGCATGTCGCGGCCCGGGTGGCCGGCGCGGCGAATGCGGGACAGGTGCTGGTCACCGACGCCGTGGTCGAGGAGCTGGGCGTCGTCGAACCGGTCGAGCTCGGCACCTACGACCTCAAGGACCTCCCCGAGCCGACCCGGATCTGGCGGGTCGCCGGCGACGAGACGCCGCCGCGGGCGATGCCGGCGAGGCGTAGCAACGTGCGAGAGCCGCGGACCAGCTTCGTGGGCCGGACCGAGGAGCTGCGCCGGCTCCGCGAGCTGGTGGGCGCCCCGGGTCTGGTGACGGTGGTCGGACCGGGCGGCACCGGAAAGACCCGGCTGGTCAGCGAGCTGGCGCTGCGGGGCGACGAGGCCCTCTCCGGAGGGGCCTGGCTGGTCGAGCTGGCCACTCTCGAGTCCCCGGACCAGATCGCCGGAGCCACCGGCACCGCAGTCGGGCTGACCTCGGCGAGCCCCGAGCAGATCGCCGACGTTCTCCGCCACCGCGGCCGGTGTGCCCTGGTGCTCGACAACTGCGAGCACCTGCTCGATGGTGTCACCGACCTGGTCGAGCCGCTGCTGGATGCATGCCCGGAGCTCACGGTTCTCTGCACCAGCCGGGAGGCGCTCAACCTCGCCGGGGAGCGGGCCTGGACGCTCCCGCCGCTACCGGCCGACGGGGCCGCGACCCAGCTCTTCCTCGACCGGGCCAACGACGCCGCGGACGCGACGCCCGACCTCGACCTCGTCTTCCAGCTGTGCCAGGCACTGGACGGCCTGCCCCTGGCCATCGAGCTCGCGGCCAGCCAGGTCCGGGCCGCGCCCCTCCAGGAGATCCTCGCCGTCGTCACTTCGGGGACTGACTCGCTCGCGCGGCGCGGCGGCGAGACGAGGCAGCGGAGCCTGGACGCCGTGCTGGAGTGGAGCCTGGATCGCCTGAAACCCGAGGTCCGCGACTCGCTGCTCGTGCTGTCGGTCTTTCCCGGCCGGTTCAGCCCGGACATGGCCAGGGCGGTGCTGGCCGCCGCGCCGCACGGCGACCCCGAGGCGATGCGGGTGCTGACCACAGCCAGCCTCGTCGACGTCGACGGGTCGGACTACCGACTGCTGTGGACCATCCGCGCCGCGGCGCGACGCAAGCTGGACCAGGACCCCGCCCTGCAACGCGAGGCGCACGAAGGGCTCGCAGCGTGGGCGGCAGCTCTCGGCGAGGACAGGTACCGAATTCTCACTACGCACGACGATGTGAGTGAGGACGATGTAAGCGACGACACCGTTCTGGCCATCCTTGTGGCTCTGGATCACGGCCTCGGTGTCCGCACCCCGGGGTTGGGGCACACGTGGCGCCTGCTGTCGACCATCTCTCACAGTCGCGGCGCCGGGCAGGTGACGCTGGCGCTGGCTCAGCGTGCCGTTGCCATCACCCCTGAGGATCTCGACAGCGTGAGCATCATCGCCTCGGGCGCGCAGATCCTCGAGCAGAATGAGCACGACTCGGGGATACCCTCGCCGACCTTTCAGCTGATGCGTTCTCTCGCCGAAGCGGCGGGGGACGCTCTGCTGTTGATGTTCGTGCTCCACACCGAGGCCATTCACGAGGGCAACCAAGGTCGTTGGGCACGTTGTGTCGCGCTGGTTCACCAGGCACTCGCACTCACCGAGCTGCACGAGCAGGCTCGTCACCGGCGTCCCAGCATGCTCGTCACCCTCGGCCACGCCTACTACTACCTCGGGGACCGGGCCCGATCCATCGAGTACAACCTGCTCGCGCTGGATGCGGCCTCCGAGGCCGGCGAGTCGGTCATGGGCCCGCTCGCTCATCTGAACCTCGCGGAGATCGCCCTGATCGAGGACCGACGTGAGGATGGCCGCGACCATGCTCTCGCTGCTCTCAAGGAGTCTCCGCCCAACTTCCAATGGCGCGGCAGCGCGCTCGCGATGTTGGCGCGCGCCCTGAATCGCCTCGGGGATCCTGCATCGGCGCTGGTGGCGGGACACGAGGCGCTGCCGCTCCTCGACGCTCAGCAGTCCAATCCCGAGCACGCGGAGGACAAGGCGCTACTGCTGGCCGAGCTGCCCGAGCTCCTGTCCTAAAAGCTCGGTCACCCACTCGGGCACGCGTACGCCGGCCGGGCCGTGCCGGGCCTCGTCGAACATCGCCGTACCGATGCTCGGCTCCAGGTTGAGCTCGAGCGTGCCGGCGCCACAGCGAGCAGCGAACTGCACGAAGCCGGCGGCGGGGTAGACCGCGCCCGACGTACCGACCGAGACGAACAGGTCGGCGTCGGCGAGGGCGTCCTGGATCCGGTCCATCTCGTAGGGGATCTCGCCGAACCAGACGACGTCGGGGCGCAGCTCGCACGTCCCGCAGTGCGGGCACGGCGGGAAGTCGATCAGGTCGGCCGCCCAGGGCGTGCGCAGCTCGCAGGCGCGGCACAGCGCGGAGAGCAGCTCGCCATGCATGTGCAGCACCCGGGTCGAGCCGGCCCGCTCGTGCAGGTCGTCGATATTCTGGGTGACCACCAGCAGGTCGTCGCCGAGCCGGGTCTCCAGCTCGGCGAGGGCGCGATGAGCGGCGTTCGGCTCGACCGTCGCGAGCGCCGCCCGGCGGGCGTCGTAGAACCGGTGCACCAGCTCGGGCTGATCGTCGAAGCCCTCGGGCGTGGCCACCTCTTCGACCCGGTGCCCCTCCCACAGGCCGTCAGCGTCGCGAAAGGTCGGGATGCCGCTCTCGGCGGAGATCCCTGCCCCCGTGAGGACGACGACGCGCGGCATGGCTGAGCGGCTCAGTAGTACCAAGGGAAGCGCGGCACGCTCAGCGGGTGTTGATGGTCAGTGACGGCAATGTGCCGCTGACCTGTGCAAACGCGATTGTCGGAGTTGGTGGTCGACGGGCGCTGATGACTCTCCTGCCACGTTTTTGCCACGCATCGCGCTGTCGAGTGGCGGCTATCGGGGCTGCTCACTGGCGGGCTCGGGCTCGTCCTCGGCCGACTCGTCGAGCCAGACGAACGCTGCGGACACGGCCGCGTCATCGGTGCCAAGGATGCCCAAGGCAGTTCGAACCAAGGAGTAGAACTGATCAACCCAAGACGAGGCGAGCGGGACATTGCCACCGAAGCTCAGTGACAGACTCGGGATGAGGTGGAGACCGTGAAGCACATTCAGGCAGGGCTCCATCGCATGCGTCTCGATTGACCACCATTCGGAGTGGGCGACCCCGCTGGCGAGCGAGTACGCCTGCCGATAGAAGTCCAGCAGCCCGGCCTCCTCGGCCATCGCTCGGATCGACTTCCCGCCCGCGAATGTGTCTCGGGTGTCCACAACCCGGTGATCGAGGACGTCATGGTTATGACTGAGACGCTCGAACTCCTCGATCGCCTCCTGAAAACCAGCCTTGCGCGCTTCCGCCGGCACCTCATCCGAGATCCGGGCATAGAGCTTCGCCTTGCCGGCGCCGTATTCCTGGAACTCCCGGTAGATGGACGGGTCCTGTTGAGCCATCCAGTGGAGGTAGATCTTCGTCTCAACCAGCATCCGGACGATGTGCGCTCCGTGCTCCATGCACCAGAGATCAGGCGCGGTCAGCACCGCAATGAGGTCGCGCCCAGCGCGGGCGACTAGTCCCGAAATGACCTCGTGCCGCTCGTTGTCGTGCAACCGCGCCGGTGCTGTTTCGAGTGCCTCCACGAAGCTGCTCAACAGGTCCATCGTGAGCCCACGAAGGTGCGCTCCGTCGGCCGGGACGGGAGTAGCAGCGGCCACATCACCAGAAGACCGGTCGACCGGAGACATGTCGTCCAGGTCACTCGCATCCTTTGGAGCTTCCACGTCGTCTTCGGCTTCCGACTCCCGCTTGCGGACGCACCTGGATGTCATCGAGTTGGCGCCCCAAAGCACTCGCGCCCACTTGATCGCTTCATCGAAGTGGTTCGGATCGTCGACGAGCACCGCGCCCTTGTGCGCACCCCACATGGCTCGAACAGTCGTGTTGGCGGCTGATCTGGTGCTGATGTCGCCCGGGTAGTTCTTCAGGATGTCGTTGGTCTTCTCGTCTGACCTGAACGTGCCTGCCTGGACCGTGCTCCAGGTGCGCAGACACTTGAGGAGCGCGTCCCGGTGACCATCCTTGAGGACACCGAGCAGGGCGCTGCGAATCAGTTGCAGTTCGGCCAACTCGGGAGGACGGACCTCTCCTTGTCCGGCGAGCCACGGCGCTGGCATGTAGGGATAGGCCCCGAGCGCACCGCGGACACCCTCTGACAGCAAGCGATAGCGAGTTGCCTCGGCGACGATGAGTTCCGCCGCATCCGAGAACTTCGCGGCAAGGACCGCGAGGTGCGTCAGGCGCCCGTCCAACGACTCCGCGACAAGGGTGGTTTCGCCGTGAGCAGCGAGCCCATCTTGAACCGCCTTCTGCCACCGAACGAAGCGATGGACACTCTCGTTGCCTTGCTCAGCGAGGACAAGCGCCGGCCACAGGAGATCAGGAAGATCGTCCTTGAACCAGTCGTGAACCTGTAGCGCACCTGTTGCGGCGAGCGGGGAACTGTAAACGCGTCCCTTCCGGACGTGGCCGGCCATCGGTCCAGCGTGCTGATTCGGCTTCGGGACGGTCACGAGAGCAACGTAATTGTTGGGTCCGAAAGTCGGCGCGGCCAATTGTCGTTCATGCGCCGCTGACGATTCGCTGGACAAGCCTATTGACCCACGCCACGGCGGTATCAACATCGGTAAGCACGTCGATGTCCTCGACCGCCGCCTCATAGAGAGTTCCCCAGCCGTCGTCCACGGCAACGGTCGGCGGCCAAGGCTGCTGACGTCGGTAGTCGAAGAGTCGCTCGCATGTGGCCCGGACCTGGGTCAGGTCGAGATCCTCGCCCCTGTCGAGGAGTTGCAGGTCGACAAGATCGCGCACCCGTTCGCTGCCAGGCTCCGAGAGGGCATGGAGCTTCTGCGCGATCTGATGATCAGCACGCATGACCCGGACTGGCTTCGGCGCTTCGAGCCCGAGCTCTGTGAACAGTTGAGCGAGGTCGTCCGCGAGCTGGTACTCCGGCTCGTCCGCGTCGCCGATCTCGTTGTGGCCGAGCTCGAACTTCACCGTGCACCACGGCCGGCCGCGGTAGTCGAGCTTCACGTCGAAGGGCTGCATGACGTACGCAGTCGGAACGCCGGCCGGTCGCGGCGCTGCCTTCTCTATGAGTCGGCCGGTGAACCCTGCCCAGCCAGCGGCCAACGCATCCTCGAAGTCACTGCGGAAGCGTGCCAATGGCTGAACCCGCGCCGCATCTAGGTCCTGGGTGAAGCGGGTCCCGCGTCCGTAGCGCAGAGCCATCGCGCTGCCGCCCTTGATCGCGCCCTCGGGCAGCATCTGGCCGACGACAACCAGCGCCATCCCCACCCGTCGACGCAGCGCCAGCTGCTCGTTGCCTTCGAGATGCCGGATGCGTTGCTCGAGCGAGCGCACGCGTGTCGGGACGTCGTCGTAGCTCACGCCTGGAGCTCCTTCCGGACCAGCGTCCACTCGCTCGTGGTCAGCAGGCCTTCTTTGCGCGCCTGCTTGGCGGCCTCCATCAGACGCATCCTCTCGATCCGACCGCGGCAGGCGAGGATCGCATCCGCCACCCTCTGCGACCGCAGACCTTCGTAGTAGGTGGTCTCGACCTCGCCCTTCACCGGCACGAGCTCGACGTACGCCGGAAGCTTGGGTCGTGTGCGCCGGCGAACACCGACCTTGATTCGCCGCGGGTTGACGTCCGCCAGGCCGAAGATCGCGAGGACCGACTCTCCGAAGAGGAACGCACCCTCGCCCGCTCGCAGCAACGCCTCGGCAAACTGGTCGAACGCGCTGGCCGGCGCGTCGGGAACGCGGTAGATCCCGTAAGCGATGTTCTCAAGGCCGCCGCGCGCTGCCAGCTTTGGAAGCTCAACGGCCGGCACCCCTGCCTCGGCCGCCTCCTTCGTGGTGACATAGCCGAAGTTGTCGAGCGCGATCTCACGAACAATGTCTCGGTACTTCACCTCGGCGGCCATGTCACAACTATACCAACACCGGTAGAGTTGTGACACCACCTTTAACGCCAGTAGAAACGAGGTGACAGCCACCCACGATCGGCAACGATGACGTTGTGATGCCCCCTGCCCAGATCCGTGCTCGCCTCCGTGCTGCCGTCGCGGCCGCATCGCACGGGGCCTTAGCAGGCCTCTGACCTGCGCAAACGCGTCAGATCAGTAGTACCAGGGGAACGCCGACCAGTCCGGGTCCCGCTTCTCCAGGAACTGGTCGCGACCTTCCTGCGCCTCGTCGGTCATGTACGCGAGGCGAGTCGTCTCTCCCGCGAACAGCTGCTGACCGACCAACCCGTCGTCGATCATGTTGAAGGAGTACTTCAGCATCCGCTGCGCCGTCGGCGACTTGCCGTTGATGAGCCGGCCCCACTCCAGCGCGGTCGCCTCGAGCTCGGCGTGCGGCACCGCGCGGTTGACGGTGCCCATCCGCATCCCGTCCTCGGCGGAGTACTCCTGGCCGAGGAAGAAGATCTCGCGGGCGAACTTCTGGCCCACCTGCCGGGCGAGGTACGCCGACCCGAAGCCACCGTCGAAGGACCCGACGTCTGCGTCGGTCTGCTTGAACCGTGCCTCCTCGGCGCTGGCAAGCGTCAGGTCGCAGACGACGTGCAGGCTGTGCCCACCGCCGGCGGTCCAGCCGGGCACCACGCAGATCACGATCTTCGGCATGAACCGGATCAGCCGCTGGCACTCCAGGATGTGCAGCCGGCCGAGCCTGGCCTTGTCGACATGTTCAGATGTCTCACCCGCTCTACCGTCTGCTCCCTCCGGTCGCGTGTACTGGTAGCCGGTGCGCCCGCGGATCCGCTGGTCTCCACCGGTGCAGAACGCCCACTTGCCGTTCTGCTCGCTCGGGCCGTTGCCGGTGAGCAGCACGCAACCGACATCGGCTGACATCCGCGCGTGCTCGAGGACGCGGAGCAGCTCGTCGACCGTGTGCGGCCGGAAAGCGTTGAGCACGTCGGGTCGGTCGAACGCGATCCGGACCGTCCCGTGAGCCCTGGCCCGGTGATAGGTCAGGTCGGTCAGATCGTCGAAGCCGGCGACGGCGTCCCAGGCATCGGGGTCGAACGTGTCGGACACCCCGGGCAGTGCGCTCATGGCCGAGACACTAGTAGTGCGGGAATGCAGATCCTGGCGCGTGGGTTCCGATAGGTATGACTCTCGAAGGCGAGTACGAGCCCAGCAAGCAGCAGTGGGTCCGCGAGCAGGTGGAGCAGTACGAGGCCTCCGGCGGCCGCGAGGCCAACATCCTGCGCGGACAACCCGAGTGGCCGATCGTGGTGATCACATCCCGCGGCGCCAAGTCCGGCAAGCTCCGCAAGAACCCGGTGATGCGCGTCGAGCACGACGGTGTGTACGCCGCGGTGGCGTCGTACGGCGGGTCGCCGCAGCACCCGGTCTGGTACCACAACTTCGTCGCCCACCCTGAGGTCGAGCTGCAGGACGGCCCCGAGCCACACCTCTACCGCGCCCGGATCGCCGAGGGCGAGGAGCGCGAGATCTGGTGGAAGCGCTCGGTCGACGTGTACTCGCGGTACGCCGAGTACCAGGAGCAGACCGACCGCGTGATCCCGGTGTTCCTCCTCGAGCGGGTCTGACCCCGCCTCAGGAAGTCCGGAGCACGTCGTAGAACGCGCGGATATTGGGACCGATCTGCGCCAGCTCGATCGCGGCGAACCCCGGAAGCCCGGGCTCGACGTACGCGAAGCGGATCTCGCCGTCGGCCATCGAGCCCGCCTGGATCGGCTCGGTGCCGGCCAGTGCTGCGTCGAGGTCGTCGACCTCCCAGCATGCGTGGTGCAGCCCGGAACCCTGGGCCGCCAGGAACTCGGTGTAGATGCTCTCGCCGCTCACCGGCTCGATCAGCTCGAGCTGGAGGTCACCGACGTAGGCGAGCGAGATGTGCGCCACGAAGTCGGCGGGCTCCCCGCGGAGCCGACAGGTATCCGGAGCGAAGTGGATGTCGGGCAGCCGGGTCCAGTTCGGGTCGCCGGCGAAGTCGCGCTCGGCGCGGTCGATGTCGTCGACCACCCAAGCCAACTGGCTCATCGGCCCGGTCGGCTTCAGCATCAGGCCTGGGAGATCGAGACGGCCAGGCCGATCAGGTGGCCCAACCGAGCAAGCTCGGAGTCGAGGAAGTCCGGGCCGCCGCGGCGGCCGACCACGATGATCTCGTTGCCGTCGAGTCGCGCGGCCACTACGAGCGTGACGTCGTCCCCGGGTAGTTCGATCCGGGTCGGACCCTCGATCTCGACGAACTCGAGGTCGGGCGGCGTCGCCGTCGTGCCATGGACCAGGCCCTTGGCGCGGTGCACGTGGGCACCCCAGTCGACCCGGAACACGTCCGGGAGCATGTCGACCAGCCGCTCGACGGCCTCCTGCGGCTTGGCGGTGATCTCCTCCACCGCTTCCAGGTCGAGGATCAGGTTGCCGCCAGCGGCGTACCGGCTGATCCACACCACCTCCACCCCGTCGAGCGCGTTGCAGGCCGAGACGATGGAGTCCGGCATCGACTCCGTGTTGAGCAGCACGTCGTCGAGGGCGGTGCCGTCGTCACGTTTCTCCACGATCTCGATTGCTTCGATGTCACCGCCAGCCTCACCGATAGCCGTGGCCAGGCGACCCAGCGAACCGGGGACGTCGGGCAGCTCCACGCGCAGCAGGAAGGGCATTGCTCGACCCTAACCCGGCGTGATTGCCGGGACGTTTCCGACGTTCAGCCCCTGGCCGCGGCCAACCGCTGACGGAGGCCGGTCGCGCGCTGAGCGCGGGTGGCAACCGCTGCCCGGACCGCAGTCTCTGACCCGACCACCCGGAGCCGCTGCTGCGCCCGGGTCACCGCGGTGTAGAACAGCTCACGAGTCAGCAGCCGGGAGTCGGCGACGGGCAACAGCACGGTGACCCGCCGGGCCTGGCTGCCCTGGCTCTTGTGGATCGTCATCGCGTGCATGGTCTCGACCGCATCCAGCCGGCCGGGCGCATAGTCACGCAGTCCGTCGGAGCCCGAGATCCAGGCTCGCAGCCGCCCGGCGGGCTCGCGCACCACAGCGCCGGTCTCTCCGTTGTAGATCTGCAGCGTGTAGTCGTTCCTGGTCACGAGCAGCGGGCGGCCGACGTACCACTCGGTCTGGAACGGCAGCTCCAGCTCGTCGGCCAGCCACTGCTCCACCTGCCGGTTCCAGTGGCGTACGCCGTGCGGTCCTTCGCGATGCGCGCAGAGCAGCCGATGGTCGTCGAGCGCAGCCACCGCCGCGGCATGGTCGCCGACCTCAGCGGCTCGTCGCACGGCCAGGGCCGAGCCCAGCGCATCGGCGCGCAACGCCGCGGACGCATCGTCGGTCTCCAGGAACTCGACCTCGTCAGAACCTGATCTCAGCGCGGCCAGGACGGCGTCGGCATCACCTACCCGGAGTGCCTCTGCGAGCGCCTTGATGTGCTCGGTGGAGCGGAAGTTCTCGGTCAGAGCGACCACCGGCGAGTCGTCGCCCTCGTAGCCGGCGACCAGGTCCGCGAGCACCGCCCCCGCCCCGACCGAGGTCAGCTGGCGTGGGTCGCCCACCAGTACCAGGCGGGACTGTGGCCGGACCGCCTCGAGCAGCCGGCCCATCATCGTCAACTCGACCATCGAGCACTCGTCGACGACCACGACGTCGTACTTGAGCCGGTTGCCGCGGTCGTGGACGAAGCGGGTGGTGTTGTCGAACCGCCAGCCGAGCAACCGGTGCAGCGTCATCGCGTCCGGGCGGCCGACCAGCGCTCGATCATCGTCGGACAGGCCCTTGAGCTCGGCGAGCACCGCCTCCTGCAGCCGGGTGGCGGCTTTGCCGGTCGGCGCGGCGAGCGCGACCGTGATCCGTTGTCCATGGGCGGCCGCCTGGTCGGCCAGCAGCACCAGGAGCCGGGCCACGGCCGTCGTCTTGCCGGTGCCCGGACCGCCGGTGAGCACCGTGGTCCAGCGGCGTACCGCGCCGACCGACGCCAGCTCCTGCTCGGGGCTGAAGTGCTCGCCGCGGACCCGGTCCAGCGCGGTGGTCAATGCGGCCTCGTCCAGGGTCGGCGGCGGTTGCGCTTCGCGGGCCACCAACTCCACGCAGACCTGCGCCTCGAGCCGGTGGTAGCGGTCGAGGTAGAGCAGGTCGTGTTCGACCCGGATCACCCCGGCCGCCAGGAGCGGCGAGTCCTGGACGGCCGCCTGCCAGCCACCGTGGTCCGGCCAGGCTAGCTCCGGGGCCAGGTCGACCACCGTCTCGAGGTCGACGCAGACCGAGCCGTGCCGCACCGCGCGCACGGCGAGGGCCACGGCGAGGAGCACCCGCTCGTCGTCCTCCCTGCCAAGGTCACCCACCCGACGGGCGACGTGGATGTCGGCCGACTCGATCAGCCCGGCGAGGTTGAACTCCCCCAGCAGGCCGGTCGCGCCGCCGGCCAGGCGCGAGTCATGGGCGCCTGCGGGCTCGAAGAGCTCGGTCACGTTGTCACCACCCCGTCGAGCAGGTCGGACAACGCCTCAACCAGCGCCACGGGCGGCTGCCACGCGAACACCCCGCACGGCTCCCCGTTGACCAGGGGCGTGGCGGGTCCGCACATGCCGCGCAGGTAGAGGTAGAGCACACCGCCCAGGTGCTCCTCGGGGCGGTAGCCCGGCTGCCGCCAGCGCAGGAACCGGTGCAGCACCGCGGCGTACAACAGCGCCTGGAGGGGGTAGTCGGAGTGCTGCATCGCGCCGGCCAGCGCCTCGGGGCGGTAGGCGTGCGCGGTCAGCGGAACGTCACGAGGGCCGAGCCAGTTGGTCTTGTAGTCGACGATCAGGTAGCGCGGCCCGGGCAGCCGGAGTACCACGTCGACCGACCCGGTGAGAAAGCCGCGCAGGCTCTGCCCACCCAGCGCCGGTTGGTCCAGGACCTCGGCGTACCCACGAACCGGGTCACCCTCCGGAAGGTGGTTGCGCAGCAGCGGAGCCAGGTCGCCGAGCGTGGCGTGGCTCCCCGCGCGGACGAGGTCACCGCCCGACAGCGGGAGCTCGAAGTCGAGCTCGCGGAGCCGGTCGCGCAGCGGGATCGCGCGCAGCGTGGTCGCGTCGGCGAGCGGCCCCAGCGGGGAGTCGCACACCGCCACCAGCGCGTCGACCAGTTCGTCGCGCTCGAGCTCCACCGGCCACCATTCGAGCTGCTCGTCGAGGTGGCCGAGGATCTCCGCACGCAGGTCGGGTGCGTCGGGATCGGTGTGCTCGAGGACGGCGTGCACGAGGGAGCCGAACGTCGCGCCGACCGGTAGCCCGGCCATCGGCGAGGGCAGCGAGCCGTCCGGCGCGGGGAGCGCGGGAGCGCCGGCGGTGTCCAGGTCCTCGTCGTCCTTGGCTCGCACCTCGGGCTCACTCATGACGCCGGCACCGGGTGCCGTCTCGGCGGCATGGCTGAGCGCGGAGTACGACGTCCGCCGCCAGGTCACGTCGACCTCACGGCCGAAGACCCGGACATCGAGCGGCGGCACGGGGTCAACCGGTGGGTCGTCGCCGAGCGGGGCTGGGATCGCGGGCTCGGGTGCCGGGCCGCCGCGATCGCGCCAGCGGGTGAACAGGTCGACCACCTCGTCGTCGGCCGGCACCTGCGGAGCCTCGGGCACGACGCTGTCTTCCGGTGCCCGCATCAGCAGCCGGTGCAGCGGCGAGGCGACGACGTTCTTGGTCGGCGCCCACCAGCACACGACCTGAGACTTGGCCCGGGTGATCGCGACGTACAGCAGCCGCAACCACTCGCCGGCCTCCTCGTCGGCCCAGCGCCGGCAGTGATCGCTCCAGTCGGCGCCACCCCCACCGACGTTGAGGCACCGCCGGCCGCCGTCGTCGTGGAAGAGCGGTCGTAAGGGCTGGGGTACGAACCGGTCGGCGACGGCCGGGAGGTAGACCACGGGGTACTCCAGCCCCTTGCTGGCGTGGATGGTCACCAGCTGCACGGCCTCCGCGTCGGAGTCGAGTCGTCGGCTGCGCTCGACCCCACGCCCCGCACGCCCCTCGGTCACCTGCTCGCGCAACCAGCTCAGCAGCGAGACCACGCCCAGGTGGTCGCGCTGCGCCACCTCGTGCAGCGCCTCCCCGATGTGCCGCAGGTCGGTGAGCCGGCGCTCCCCGCTCACCTCGGCGAGGACCCGGCTGGGCAAGCCGCGGGCCGTGGCCGCCTCGAGCACGGCCGCGATCCCGCGGCTGCCGAACACCTCGAGCCAGGAGCGGAGTCGGTCGGCAACCTCGTCGGTGAGGTCGTCGCCGCGTCCGTCGAGCTCGGCGGCGGTGTGGCCGAAGAAGCAGGTCAGCGCCGCCGCACGGACCCGGGCGCTGCGGTGCGGCTGCTCGAGCGCCTCGAGCAGCGAGAGCCACTCGACCGCGGCCGGGGTCGCGAACACGCTGCCGCCGCCCGCGATCACCGCGGGCACCCCCACCTCGGCGAGGGCGCTCCGGGCCGCGGCCAGGTCGGCGTGCCGGTAGCAGATGACCGCGACGTCGGCCGGCGCGATCGGCCGGCCGTCGAACGTCGCGCCGGCCGCCAGCAACGCTCGGACGTCGAGCGCCAGGTCCTTGGAGATGTGCGGTCGGACCTGGCCCACGGTGAGGGTCGATCCGCCGCGGCGGCCGAACTGCTCGCGGCGGACGACGCGAACCCTGAGCGCCGCGTCCTTGGGTGCGCCGACCAGCCGCCGCTGCTGGTGATGCGCCTCGACCTCGTGGACCACGATCCGCGCATCACCCAGCTCGGCACCGGCGAGCAGCTGCTGGGTCTGGGCCAGCAGAGCTGCGTCGCTGCGCCAGTTGACGGCCAGCGTCTGCCGGGTGGTGGCGGTCTGCGCCGCTTGCAGGTAGGTCGTGACGTCGCCGCCCCGGAACGCGTAGATCGCCTGCTTCGGGTCCCCGATCAGCACGATCGTGGCGTGCCCGCTGAACGCCCGGTCGAGCACCTCCCACTGCACCGGGTCGGTGTCCTGGAACTCGTCGACCAGCACGATCTGCCAGCGCTGCCGCATCCGGGCCCGCGCGGGAGCGTCGTCGTCGACGAGCGCGTCGGCGAGCTGCTCCAGCAGGTCGTCGTAGGACAGGATGCCGAGCCGGCGCTTGCGCCGCTCCATCTCGTCGCGCACCGCCTGGGCGAAGGCGACGCGGCGGCCCACCGGGGTGGCGCGGCCCTCCCCCGCCGGCTCGAGCACCGCCTGGGGATCGCCGATGGCGGCCCGCGCGATGTCCATCGCCTCCTGGTGGTCGAACACCGGGTCGTGGTCGCCGAAGGCGAAGGCGCGCAGGTAGAGGTCGTCGACGACCTCGCCCATCAGGTCGTCGAGGTCCTCGACCAGCCGGGCCTGCGAGTCGCTGTCGCCGGCGACACCCAAGGAGCCGAGCACCATCGAGCAGAACTGGTGGGTGGTCGCGATCGTCGCCGCGTCGAACCCGGCGAGCGCCTCGAGCACCCGGCGGTGCCGAGCCCGCCGCTCGTCGGCGTCGCAGTCGAGGAGCAGCCGGATCAGGTCGGAGTCGAGGACCTCGCCGGCCAGCGCGGGGTCGTCGCCGAGCGCACGCTCTGCCTCCACCAGCTGAGTGCGCACCCGCTCCCGCAGCTCCTGGCTCGCCGCGCGGCCGAACGTGACCACGAGCATCTCCTCGAGCAGCGCCTCACCCTCCGCGACGAAGCGGGTCACGAGCGCACCGATCGTCCAGGTCTTGCCGGTGCCGGCGCTGGCCTCGAGCAGGGTGGTGCCTCGGGGCAGCGGGCCGCAGACGTCGAACGCGTCCATCGCCGTGGCCATCAGAGTGGCCCGATCCGCTCGGCGCCGGTCATCAGTGGCTCCCAGATCCGCCAGGCGTACGTCGCCAGGCCGAGGTCGAGCAGCCGCTCGACGGGTGCGGAGTCACCGTAGATCCGCTGGTGGTAGGCGTCGGCGTCCTCTCCCAAGATGCCGAAGTCGTTGTGCGGGTCGGTCTCCCAGGCCCGGCGCGCCGCGCCGACCGGGTCCCGGTCGTCACCCAGCAGCGTCTGCGCGTGCACCTGCGCCCACGCTGCCGAGGTGGCCAGCGGCATCGGGAGCGGCCGGGTCAGCCCCTCGTCGCGGAGCGCGACCAGGTCGCGCAGCCACTCGGCGCCGCGATGGTCGAGCGGTCCGCCCAGGGCTCGCCTCGGACCCGCGCGCTCGCGACCGACCGCGTGCGACGTCCAGTTCTCGTCGGGCAGCGCAGCGCTCAGCGCGAGCAGGTCCAGCCAGGCCAGCAGCCGCTGACGTGGCTTGAGCCGGGAGTACCCGAGGGTGACCAGCTTGGTGCCGTGCACCCTCGAGACGGTGCCGGTGAGCCGGCGGCCGTTGCCGAGGTCGACATCGACGTCGATCGAGCGGGGGTCGCCGGCGCGCAGGTCGGCGGTGTGGGTGAACAGCTTCTGACACTCCTCGGTGACACCGGTGAGGGCCAGCCGCCCCAGGCGTCCCGGAGGCAGAGTGCCGCGCAGCTGCTCGGCCGTCATCACTGCTGCGGCGTCCTGCCCGGCGAGCACCTCACGGAGCAGTCGGTCGCCGACCTGCCACACCTCCAGGGCGTCGAGACCGACCGGGATCGCGTCGCTCAGCTCGTCGGGCGCGAACGGCGTGCTCACGTCGAGGCGTCCGCGCAGGAACGCGCGCACCGGGTGGGTGAGGAACGCCTTCAGGTCCGCCAGAGATACGTCGGCGTTGGGCCGCGGCGGAAGCGGCCCGTCGAGCAGCGGAGGGGGTGCGATGCGCACGCCCCCGGCCGCCACCGCCCCCGCGAGGGCAGACCGGTCGAAGCTGAAGGGACGATCACCCACCAGCTCACCCGGCTTCAGGTTGCGGACGTCGTAGGGCTGGAGCGGGTGCCGAACAAGCACCCGGTCGCGGACCAGCTCGGCCGTGGTGCGGTCCGTGGCGTCGAGGATCTCGCCCAGCGGCACCGCGGGCGGGCGCTCGGCGCCGGTGTGCTCGTTGGCGCCGGTGTAGGTGATCACCACGGTCTCGACGGCGGCGAGCATCGCGTCGAGGAGCAGCTGACGGTCCTCGCTGCGCGCATCGCGCTCGCCGGTGAGGGGCCGACGGGCCAGCACGTCGTCACCGTCCACCGATGTGGTGCGCGGGAAGACCCCGTCGTCGAGGCCCACCAGACAGACCACCCGGTGCGGCACCGAGCGCATCGGCACCATCGTGCACACGGTGAGGGTGCCGGTACGGAAGTTGGCCCGGGTAGGCCGGCCGCCGAGCCGGGACCGGAGCAGTGCCCGGACGTCGGCGAGCCGGAGGGGTACGGCGGGGTCGGCGCCAGTCGTGGCGCCGGCCCGGGCGAGCTCCCGCTCGAGCTGCGGCAGCTGCCAGGAGTCGTCCGCTGGGACATCGGTCAGCGACCGGACGCCCGCACTGAGCGCGCCCATCCACTCGCGAGCGGTGCGCGCCTCGACCATCGCGGCCAGGCAGCCGCCGAGTCTGTCGACGTACTCGGCAAGCCGGCCGACCAGGTCGATGTCTGAGCTGGCCACGTCGTCGACCGGCAGACCGCGGCCGAGGTGGCGGTGGTCGTCGCCGCTCATCGCGACACCGAGCAGGATCCGGTCGAGACCCGAACGCCAGGTGTTGTGGTCGAAGCCGGCCATGGAGAACGGCTCGCGGGAGGGGCCGTCGATCCCCCAGCGAATGCCGGCCTGGGCCACCCACCGGGTGACCCGGGTGAGGTCGTCGTCGGTGAACCCGAACCGGAGCCGGCAGGCGTCCTGGGTCGCCAGGTCGAGCACGTCGGATGCGGTCGCCCGG
>CAVYJQ010000008.1:0-558440 GCA_963768905.1 uncultured Actinomycetota bacterium
ATCCCTGGGTAGCACCGCCGTCTGGCCCCGGCAATAGCACGACCGCGATGTTGGGGGCGGGCGCGTCCGGATGCAGCACGATCTCCTCCATCGCGACCCCCTCCATCGCGACCTCCTCCGGCAGCGTCGATCCCACGCCTCGGCCGACGCTGTGAGGTCAGCCGACCAAGTGGGGGTGAAGCTCTGCGCGGCCTTGGAAGTCGAGGATGGCCGGGTTCACGATCCGTCCGTCCAAGACCTCGATGGCGCGAGTCACCGTCTCGTTCGAAGCCCAGGTGGCGCGGCCCTCCAGTACCGGTCGCAGGAACGGGATCAACGCCGAGCTGTTCTCCCAGGTCGCCGACGCCCAGAGGTACGACGGGCTGTGGTCGACGGCGTAGTAGTGGACGCCGTGCCCGACGCCGAACATCGGCTCGTCGAAGGTGGTAGGTCGTGCCCAGCTGAACCCCATGCCGTCGTCGCAGGAGACATCGACGATCAGGCTCCCCGGCCGGAAGTCCGCGAGATCCTCGGTCTGGAGGTACACCAACGGCGCGGCGGTGTCCTGGAGCGTGCAGTTCACGATGATGTCGTTCTCGGCGAGGTATGACGGGAGCGGCACGCGACCCTGCTCGGTGATCACATGACTGACCGTCGAGTCGGCCGGGTCGTGGTCGAACTGGCGGATCCGGACCGAGTGGATCGGCGATCCGACCGCGGCCACGCCACGGTTCGTCAGGACCGCCACCTCGTGGACTCCGTGGGCGTTCAGCGCCGTCACCGCACCGCGCGCGGTGGCCCCGAAACCGATCACGACGGCGGAGAGGCGTCGTCCGTAGTCACCCGTCGTGCCGATGAGCTCGAGGGCGTGCAGCACAGAGCAGTAGCCGGCCAACTCGTTGTTCTTGTGGAAGACGTGCAAGCCCACAGCGCCGTCGGAGGTCCAGTGGTTCATCGCCTCGAAGGCGATGAGAGTGAGCTCCCGGTCGATCGCCAGCTGGGTCAGAGCCGAGTCCTGCACGCAGTGCGGCCAACCCCACAGCACCTGACCCGGACCCATGGCGGCGACATCCGAGTGCTGCGGCTTCGGCAGCAGCACGACCTCGGACCTGGCGAGGATCTCCTCGCGTGACGCGAAACCGGCCACCACTCCGGTCAACTGGTCGTCTGAGACCCCGAACCGAGTCGCGTACCCGTGCTCGAGAGTGATCTGGGCGCGCAGGTCGGCGTCGAGATGGGCGAGATGCTCCGGGTGCAGCGGGAGCCTGTGCTCGTTTTCCTTGGCCGAGGAACCGATGACCCCCAGGCCCAGGAGCGTCACTTGGACTTCGCGTTGAGGTTCCCCGGAGTGGGCTCCTCGTGGCCCTTGGCGCGCTTGTCTGCCCGCTTCTCCTTGATGGACTTGCCGGACTTCTTGGTCATGCCTTGTCGCGGCGACTTGTCGCTCATGGTGGCTCCCTGGTTGGAAGCCTGAATGGCTCCGTGCCGCCACAGTACGCCGACACTGAAGGGATCCGTCCACGATCGCCAGCGACACCACCCCGGTGGTTGAGGAGCGAACGCAGCGAGCTTGTCGAAACCACCCTGGCGAGTGGTCTCGACAAGCTCGACCACCGGGGAGGCTCGACCACCGGGGAGGCTCGACCAGCGGGTCGGCCGGTCAGCCGGTCAGCCGGTCAGCGGCGGATGGTACGGCGGACTACGCGGGCGAGGTTGTGCCGCACGAGGCGGGCGTCGACCGAGAAGAGGATCGGCAGCGTGACGCCAGCGCGCCAATCAGGATTGAGCGCCTCGTAGTGCGCAGCCAGCCGACGTGACTCGGCGGACCGCGGCAAGGACTCACCGTCTGCCACGTTGGCCCCCTGCACCACTCCCCTCTCGCGGTCGAACGAGTTCGGGTAGAACGCCTCCGCGAATGCCACCAGCGCCTGGCGTGCCCACGCCGGCGTACCCGAGTCCCGCAGTGACCAAGTCCTGCCGGAGGTTCGGGTCAGCGAGACGTAGCTCTGCGGGTACGCCGTGGTCACGAAGTGCAGACTCCGGAGACCGAACCTGCGCAAGGCGACCGGTACCAGCCGCCACGGCGCCAGGATCGTCTTCGGATGTCCACGGTAGGCGCGGCGGAAGTAGAAGAACTTGGAGAACATGAGCAGCAGTCGCCGGCGTCCGACGTCCACCGGCAGCATGGCGATGGTGAAGAAGCCCTGTGCCTTGCCCTGCGGATCAACGAAGACGAACACGAACCGGTTCGGGCCGACGACCGCCTGTTGGAACTCGTCCCAGTCCTGGGCTTCGCTCCGGGTGAGCGTCAACATCTCCAACCGCAGCCGCCAGATCTCTCGAAGCAGTTCCTCGCTGACCTCGGTACTGGGCAGGAACAGCGCACGCAGGGGAAGGCTCAAGGGTGCTCCGAGGTGATCGGCTGGGTGTGGGCCGCCCTAGTCTGCCGCCTCAGCCCTGGGACGAGAACTCCAGATCCCACACCAGTACGTCGTCGATGCTGTGCCCTGACGCTGACATCCGGCAGGTGGCACCCTGGTGGAGTGGACTGCAGAAGGTACGAGGAGTCGTCCCCCGCCTGGCGCCATCCGGAAAACGTCATTGACTCGGGAGTTCGATGACCCGGCAGAGCCATCTGGGTGCCGCAGTGGGCGTCCTGCTCGCGGCGACGATGGCGCTCGAGGGTTGTCGCGCCGCGAACGACCCCGTCGGTCTGGACAAGCCGGACCGCCCTCCCACCGCCGCTCGGACAGCGGTGACTGAGCCCATGCCGTCGGCGTCCCTCGACCCGACGCCGCATCCCCCAATCACTGCGGCCGACCAGGCGCGGCTCGACGAGCGGCTCCGGGACGCATCCTGGGACAACAACGTCGCCACTGCTCGCAGGTTGATCAGCCAAGGAGCCCGCGTGAACGCGAAGGATGCGACCGTTCAGTCGGCGTACCTCATCGCTACCAGCGAGGGCTATCTCGAGCTTCTCCGGCTGACGCTGCGCAACGGTGCGCGGATCAATGACAAGGACAGCTGGAACGGCACGGGGCTGATCCGCGCCGCCGAGCGCGGCCACTACGGTGTCGTCGGCGAGCTGATCCAGGCGGGGATCGATCTCAACCACGTGAACCGCATCGGCTACCAGGCGATCCACGAGGCGGTGTGGCTCGGCGACGACAACGACACCTACGCGATCACCCTCAGAGTCCTTGTAGCAGGCGGCGTCGAGCTGGACCGGCCGTCGGGCAGCGAGCGACTGACTCCATTGCAGATGGCGCAGCGACGTGGCTATGACGGCCTGGAAAGAGTGCTGAGACGGATGATGACGAGCAAGCAGCCGCGCGAGGCGGACGTCGCCTTGCTCCAGTCCGCCGCGTCGGGCGACGCCGAGATGGTGGCTGTTGCGCTCCGCGGCGGCGCAGACATCGAGGCGCGTGACGATCTCGGCCGCACAGCACTGCTCCTGGCGTCGACCCACGATCATGTCGACGTGGCGAAGGTACTGGTCGCGATGGGCGCCGACCCGGACGCGCTCGACGACCGGCATGACACTCCCTGGCTGGTCACGGGGGTCACCGGCAGCGTCGCGATGCTCGAAGCGCTGCTCCCCGCCAACCCGGATCTGTCGATCGAGAATCGCTTCGGTGGCCTGTCCGTCATTCCGGCCAGCGAACGCGGTCACGTCGACTACGTACGCCGCGTGGTGCGGACCGGCATCGACGTAAACCACGTGAACCGGCTCGGTTGGACCGCTCTCCTCGAGGCGGTCGTTCTCGGCGACGGCGGGCTCAGGCACCAGCGGATCGTCCGGATCCTGCTTGACTCCGGAGCCGACCCGACCATCACCGACAGTGACGGGGTCACTGCTCTCGAGCATGCCCGGTCGAAGGGGTACGGCGAGATCGCCCGGATCCTGACCAA
Source organism: uncultured Actinomycetota bacterium (assembly GCA_963768905.1). Classification (GTDB taxonomy): domain Bacteria; phylum Actinomycetota; class Actinomycetes; order Propionibacteriales; family Nocardioidaceae; genus Nocardioides_B. The sequence goes on from CAVYJQ010000008.1 coordinate 3,892, forward strand.
GTAGCGGTCGGTGTGCTACTCGTTCCCTGGGTTACTGGGCGTGGGGACTCCATGCCGGCCTGCTGCCCGACCGCGCACGAGCGCAATGTCGCGTGCTGAGTGAGTAGACCGCGGTAACTTGGACGGACCGGTGACCGGCACCGTCCCGTTGAAGGGGGCAGCATGACCGATCAGGTGAAGACGGCGCGAATCGCCGGCGCCTGGTACCTGGGCCTGGCCGTCACGGGGATTCTCGGGTTCCTACTGGTTCGTCCTGAGATCTACATCGAAGGAGACGCCGCGGCCACGTTGGCGAACCTCCAGGATCGGGCGTGGCTGGCACAGCTTGGCGTCGCGCTGGAGATGGCCATCGTGGTCACCCAGGCGCTCGCGGCGATCTGGTTCTACAAGTTGTTCCGTCAGGTGAACAACGTCGCCGGAGTTTCGGTCGCGGCGTTCGGGCTGGTCAACGCGGTAGCCATCATGGCCAGTGCCGCGTTCCTGGCGACGGCCGTCGCTGTCGCGGACGACACCTCGCTCGCGCCTGGCGGCGACGACGCCGGGACGGTCGGTCTGCTGTATCAACTCAGCACTAACGCCTGGGGAGTCGGCGCCTTGTTTTTCGGGCTGTGGCTGATCCCGATGGGATGGGCAGCGATCACGACAGGGCGCTTCCCGATTGCACTCGGGTGGGCTCTGGTGATCGGCGGTGTCGGCTACGTGCTCAGCAGCTTCGTCGACTACGGCTTCGTCAGCCCGCCCAGCCTGCTGGTCGACGGACTGGCTCTCCCGGCCACGGTCGGCGAGTTCTGGATGATCGGCTACCTACTGCTGCGAGGCATTCGCCCGGAGACGACCACGCTGCCGTCGTCGCATGTCCGACCAACCACTGGCTAACACCCGGCACCGGGCCTCGCGACAGCTGATCGCGGCCGCACACCTGCGCCTCAGCGGATCTCACGATCGCGGCTGCACTCCCCCGTGCTGGTGCGGCCGCTGAGACAGTCACGCGGAAGCGTGAACTGAAGAGCGAGGACGATGAGCGGTTGGACGAGAAGCACGCCCACCAGCCCAACCGCGAGGAACCAACGTGAGGTGATGCGAGGACGGCGCCACACCAGCAGGATCGCCGCCGTGAAGGCGATCGCCGCGGAGACGAGCACCACCGCGGGAACAGGCACCTGGGTCATCCGGGTCAGCTCCAGCGTGACCGCTGGCTCGCACATGATCTGGGAGTACGGCGAGCCTGGGGCCGACATCGGCCCCTCGTCGTCGTACCCCGGGCAGGGGTCGTCGAACACGGTGAACGCAGCGACCAGCGCCAGGCAGCCGAGGCCGCCGAGAAGTAGCGCCACGACGGAGGCCACACCCGTCGTCCACCGTCGCGCTGACCCACCATCCGGGCTCATCGAGAAGGCGCTTTCGCGAGCACCACTGGCGGGCGGGCGTCTGTGTTCACGGGGCCAATGGTGGGCCACGGACGGGCCCGGCCAGCAGGTGACCCCCGACGCGCGCGGCTGCAGCCAAAACAGCTCCTTGAGCCGGGGTGCCCGCGGCTGCCGCTGACACGCGGGCGCTCGCGCCGGTCGTCCCGGTCGTCCCGCTCGCCAAAAGTGTGCTCACCACCCGAGCGATGAGTCCGGAGGAGGCATGCTTCGTCAGTCATCACGAATGGGCGGACGCCTCGACCGCTGCCCGCTGGGGTCTGTCGGTGAGCTTCAGCCACACGACGCCGGCAATGATGACGGTCAGCCAGAAGGCCCTGGCCGGCGTGAGGGTCTCGTCGAAGAAGACCGGCCCAAGCAGCGCAGCGCCCACCGCGCCGATCCCGGCCCAGACGGCGTAGCCGATGCCGACGTCGATGCTGCGCAGGGCCAGGCTCAGTGCGAGGAGAGTGAGCAGGAAGAAGATGATCGCAACGAGCGACCACGATCTCAGCGTGAACCCCTGGCTACCTCCGACGGAGATCGCATAGCCGACCTCGAAGACCCCCGCGAGGATCAGGACGAGCCAGGCGCGACCCCGGTCGGCGGGGGTGGTGGCGGAGTTGCTGGTCATGTACGAGTCCTCTCCTGGAAAGCGTTGATCATCGAGTACGCGGCGAAGAACCAGCGGCCCCTCACGCCGTGCCGCTGAGCTGAAGACCGACGACTCCCACGATCACCGCTGCGATGCCGAGGAACTTGCGCCATGTGAGGCGTTCGCCGAAGAGGACGACGCCGAGGAGCACGATGCCCGCTCCCGCGAGCGAGGTCCAGAGCGCATACCCCACGCCGACGTCGAATGTCAGCAGCGCCAGACTGAGGAAGTAGGTGGCTATGCCGCCGCATACCAAGGTCGCAGCGGTCCACGCGGGCCGCGTGAAGCCCTGCGCCCTGCCCGCAGAGATGGCGACGGCGATTTCGAAGACGACGGCGATGCCGAGATGGAGCCAGTTCACGGTGTTCCTCGATCCCTTGATGGTCAGGTCTGGTCAGGTCTGGTCGGTGCTGGGCAGTCCTGCGAGGTACGGCCGCCGCAGAGCGCGAACACCTTGTCGTGCCGCCCGACTATCGTGAAAACTGACACGGGTGTGAACTGCAAGACCCGAAGGCTGGCGGCAGACAGGAGTTCTTCTTGCGCATCGGCGAGCTGGCAAAGGCGAGCGGGGTCAGCCCACGGTCGCTGCGCTACTACGAGCAGAACGGGCTCATCCGCTCGGCCCGCACCCCTGGCGGATGGCGAGACTTCGACGAGTCCATGGTCGAACGTGTCGTCACGATCCAGCACCTGTTCGCCGCCGGCCTGCACACCGCCACCATCAACGACCTGCTCCCCTGCCTGGAGGCACCGCTGGACCAACGCACCGGGGTCCTCGAGCAGCTGCTCGTGCAGGAAGTGGACCGACTTGAGGGCATGCGCCGCGAGATCGACCGCGAGCTCGACACCTTGCGGGCGCTGCAGAACGACACCGCCTTGCCTGGCCCGAGGAGTGTCTGAGGGCCCTTCGACAGGCGCAGTGGCATGGCGACCCACGACAGCCAACCTCGACGTGTCCTGGTCGAGGCAGATTGACGCGGTCCGGCCCCCCGCCCTTGAATCTGACGCCGGTGTCAGCTCCTACCGTGGCGGCATGGCAGAGAATGACGACACCACGTACCGCGACGCCCCAGCAGTCGCACAGCTCCGAGTGATCGTGGAGGTGGAGGACCACGAAGGGGCGCTTCACTTCTTCCGCGACGTCCTCGGGCTCGAGGAGCAAGTGGCCTTCGAGGGCGAGGGTGACGCCCGCGTCGCGATCCTGAACGCCGGGCGAGCGACGCTGGAGCTGTCCAACCCGTCGCAGATGGGGTTGATCGACAGGGTCGAGACTGGACAGGTGGGCTCACCGCCGATCCGACTGGCGTTCGAGGTGACCGACACCCGCGCGGCCGCCGACCGACTGGTCGCGGCCGGCGCCCCGCTGCTCGGTGCCCCGAGGGTGACTCCCTGGCGGTCCCTCAACGCGCGGATCGATAGTCCTGCCGGCGTCCAGGTGACGCTGTTCCAGGAGCTGGCTCCCCTGGATTCGCGGGAATCTTCATCGGAGTTCGCCACCGACCGGTCACGCCGCGCCTGAGGCACCGACCCTGCGCACGACCCCCGGTTCGCCCCCGAACTGTTCCACGCTCCGCGAGACGGTGGCGACGCGGCCGATCTGTGGGCCAGTGAACTCGAGTCCGTGGCCGGTGGGCCCGGACTCGTCGCTCCTGATGAGCCACGGGCTCGTGCTGAAGTCGCTTGCGGCATCCACCCGTCGGCTCGAGGAGTCGACCACCCAGATTGCAGTCGCGCAACGAGGGGCGGCCCGAAGTTCATCGCCGGCTGCACACGTCGGCGGTGAAGTCCTTGGCACTGCGCCCGACCAACTCCTCCGTTTCAGGGTTCGTGTCGTTGGTGTAGACAGTCCCGGGCTCCATCGCGGCGAAGTCTTCGCCGCGGAATGCCACCTGACTGAGCAACTCACGGTCACCCTCGCCGGCCGCCGTCGCGATGTACCCCCGGTCGACGACCACTTCGACAGACTCGCCCGTCCACGGTCCAGCGGGCGCGTTCAGGACCAGCACGCTGGTCCCGGGCACCGGCACATCCGAGATCCAGGCCGCGACCTGCTCGTTCTCATCGTTCTCGGTCAGACTCTCGCGGTCGAAGGACAGGTCCACGGCTGTGGCCATGCCCTTGCACGCCTCCACCACGACGACCGGTCGCTGCTCCTCGTCCACGGTCACTCCCAGCGCACCGATCACCTCGACGTCGGGAGCAATGCAGCCGGTCAGGGAGGCGACCACGACGATCAGCCCCGCCAGCGCTCCTGCCCTGTGGCGGACAGCCATCTCCCGAGTTCGACAGCCATGGTCAGGGAGGGCGACGGTCAGGATCTCGCGGCCGGTGCGACCGGCGTGCTGGGCGGGTGCATCGGCCGAGTCGGTGGTGATCATGGGCTGGTCTCCTGCGGCGGGTGGGTGGTCTGCCCTGACTGGTGTTTACGTGAAGCCAGTCGGTTGCAATGTACGAGCACGCGGCATTGCAACGACCTTCCTGGATCATCGTCGACATTGGCCGAGTCTGGGTAGCCCAAGACGGCCTGGACTTATCGCGTCTCAGGTCAGGCGATTGTCGCCCGGAGATCACCCGATCTGTGTGGGTGCAGGTTAGGGGCGATTTCGAGGCACAGGCAACGAGATTCGACATGAGGACCGGCCGCAAAGCGGTCAGAAACGAGAACTGCCTCTGATCTGCGTTTCCGCAGTTCAGAGGCAGTTCTTCGGTCGGGCTGACAGGATTTGAACCTGCGACCCCTTGACCCCCAGTCAAGTGCGCTACCAAGCTGCGCCACAGCCCGAAAACCTCCGAAATCGCCGTGGCGTTCGAAGGCGAGTGAACCTTACCGCAACGCTCGGCTCGGTCCGAATCCGCCTTCGACCGGATTACCGCGCGCGTGCGCTGCCCTCGTTGATCTTCAGCTTCGACGTGTCCACGGCGACGAATGCGGATGCGGGGATCCGCTTCAAGTCGGAGACGAGTCGCTCGGACCAGCGCCCGTGCTGCTCGCCCTGGAAGTACCAAGGTGACCCGTTGTCGGCCAGGACCAAGCCGTAGGTCTTCATCGCGCGGATCACGGCGCGGGACCCGGCGCCGTACCCGTCCGCGGAGAACGACGCCTTCAACCTGAACCGCGCTCCCATCGGCGGGTAGGCACGGCTGTTCGTGGATCCGGCGTCGTGGCGCGCCGGCCAGAGGTGGTGGCGACGCGTGATGTCGGTGGTGAACCTGATCGCGTGGTCGACGCGTCCGGCCCGGACCTCGTTGTAGCGCAGCAGTCCCGGGAGGATCGGGAGTCCGGCGGCGTCCGCTGAGGTCCACCCGTCAGGCCGCAACCGGTTGCTGGTCAGGGACCACGTTGCCCCCGACCCTGCCGACCAGCTCCCGTCGCGGACCCGGGTGTTCCAGGTCTCGTACAGCCGGCAGCGGTCGCGGTCGACGACAACGGCGTGCTTGTCCCCCGGCGAGTTCCGCCCGCCCTCGATCCGCGTGTCCCGACCGAACGGGTACCCGACGTGGTCGCTCTCATCGGCGTAGTCGAACCGGACTCGAACCTTCGGATGGCTCCCGCTCACCACGGTCACCGGAATCCCGTAGTCGGGGCCGACGCCGTACGACGGTCCGAAGTCCGGATGCAGTCGGCGCCCCGTCGACATGTTGCTGAGCCACGCATCGCTGCGCGGGTGTACCGGCAGGTCGCGGATCGGTGTGCGCCAGTAGTTGTTGGCCGGGAACGCAGTGCAGCCAGTGCCCGCCAGCGGCTCGGCTCGGTTGGCCGCCTGGGCGCCACCGTGCGGACAGGCTCGCCGCCAACAGGTGCGACGATGAGCGCGACCAGCCTGCGCGCGCCCCCGCACTGGCTAGCGCTTCCGCTTCTCGCGCGGCCGCTGCTGCAGGTGGATCGGCGTACCGACGAAGCCGAACTCCTCGCGCAGGCGACGCTCGATGTAGCGCAGGTAGCCCGCCTCGAGCAGCCCCGAGGTGAACAGCACGAACGTCGGCGGCTCGGTGCCGACCTGGGTACCGAACAGCACCTTCGGCTGCTTGCCGCTGCGCACCGGGTGCGGGTGCTCGGCGATCAGACGGCCGAGGAACGAGTTGAGTGCACCGGTGCCGATGCGGGTCTGCCAGCCCTCGAGGGCGGCGTCCAGCGCCGGTACGAGCTTGTCGACGTGCCAGCCGGTCTTCGCCGTGATGTTCACCCGCGGGGCCCACTGCACGCGGACCAGGTCGCGCTCGACCTCGCGGTCCAGGTAGTAGCGGCGCTCCTCGTCGACGAGGTCCCACTTGTTGAACGCGATCACCAGTGCGCGGCCGGTCTCGGCGACGTTCGAGATGATGCGGAGATCCTGCTCGGAGATCGGCTGAGACCCGTCGACGACCATCACGCACACCTCGGCGCGCTCGATGGCGCCGCTGGTACGGAGACTCGCGTAGTACTCGTGGCCGGATGCCTCCTTCACGCGCTTGCGGATGCCGGCGGTGTCGATGAAGCGCCAGGTGCGGCCGCCGAGGCGGACGAGCTCGTCGACCGGGTCCACGGTGGTGCCGGCGGCGTCGTCGACGACCACGCGGTCCTCCTTCGCCAGCTTGTTCAGCAGCGAGGACTTGCCGACGTTCGGCTTGCCGACGATCGCGACGCGGCGCGGTCCGCCGTGGGCGGGCTCCGACTCAGGCGGCGGCTCGGGCAGCGCCGCGAGGATCGCGTCGAGCATGTCGCCGGAGCCTCGACCGTGCAGTGCCGAGACCGGGTACGGCTCCCCTAGCCCGAGGTTCCAGAGGCCGAACGCCTCGGCCTCGGTGCGCTGGTCGTCGACCTTGTTGGCGGCCAGGACGACGGGCTTGCCGGACTTGCGCAGGATCTTGACGACGGCCTCGTCTGCGTCGGTGATGCCGACCGTGGCGTCGACGACGAACAGCACGGCGTCGGCGATGGTCACGGCGACCTCGGCCTGCGCCGAGATCCGCTCCGCCATCCCGCGGGCGTCCGGGTCCCAGCCGCCGGTGTCGACGACGGTGAACGCGCGGCCGTTCCAGTTGGCGTCGTACGACACCCGGTCACGGGTGACGCCGGGGATGTCCTGGACGACCGCCTCGCGCCGACCGATGATCCGGTTGACCAGCGTCGACTTGCCCACGTTGGGGCGGCCGACCACGGCCAGCACGGGGACCACTGCGGGCGCAGCAGCAGTGGGTTGAGATTCGGTCGTCATCGTTCTGTCCTTCGCGACACCCCGCGTGCGTCGCGGATGTCCTTCTCGGTGATCTGGGGCAGCGGGCCGGGGAGCTCCCGGCCGGTGCGGGCCTTTGCGTCAACCAGATGCTCGACGAGTCTGTTCCGCACGAAGGCGGCGGTACGGCGTACCTCCGCCTGTGTCCTTGGCCACGGCTGCTGTTCCAAGTAGACCGGAGGCCCATACACGAAGTCGAATCGAGCACCCTTCGGGGGCACCGAATCCGTGTGTCCCCCGCGCTCACGTGTGCCGAAGACCACCAAGGGGATGACGGGCGCGCCGGTCGCCAGCGCCAGGTAGGCGGCGCCGGTGTGGAAGTGCCGGAACTCGCCGTCGCCGCGGGTGCCCTCGGGGTAGATGCCGACGACACCGCCCTCGCGGAGCACCTTCAGGCAGTCCTTGATGGCACCCGGGTCGGCGTCGTACCGCTCCAACGGGATCTGACCGACAGCCCTGAGAAAGGTGCCGGTGTGCCCCTCGAACATCTCCTTCTTGGTGAGCGCATGGACCACGCGCGGCGCGTACGCGGCGAGCAGTGGGCCGTCGAGGTAGCCGATGTGGTTCGACGCGACGACGCCCGCGCCGACGGCCGGCACGTGCTCCGTGCCGTGCACCCGCACGTCGTACCGGCGGTTGAAGTACGCGCGACTCACCGGGCGCAGCATCCTGAGCAGCCGGTGCGGTGGGTGGACCGCGTGGTCGATCCTCGGGAGATCGGCGAAGCGCGCCTGGTCGAACGCCCCGCTCACGTCGCGTCCGTCACCTGCATCGCCTCGCGCACCAGCGCGGCGACCTGCTCGATGACCTCCTCGAGGGAGTACGGCGTCGTGTCGAGGTGGTGCGCGTCGTCGGCCATGCTCAACGGGGCCGTAGCGCGACCGGAGTCGGCCTTGTCGCGGCGGATCAGGTCCTGCTCGGTCGCGTCCACCGTCACGCCGGTGAGCTCGGCCGTACGCCGGGCGGCGCGCGCCGCGGGGTCGGCCGTCAGGTACAGCTTCACGGCGGCGTCCGGCGCGACGACGGTGCCGATGTCGCGGCCCTCCACGACGATCCCCCCGGCGCCGATGATGTCGCGCTGCTCCCGCAACAGGCGTTCGCGGATCTCGGGCACGGCGCTGACTGCGCTGACGGCGGCGGTCACCTCGGCGGAGCGGATCGGGCCGGCCACGTCGACCCCGTCGATCGTGATCGTGGGGGCGGTTGGGTCGGTGCCCGATACCAGCAGCGGCGCGTCGGCCTTGGCTGCCACGGCGGCCGCGTCGTTCACGTCGATGTCGTGCTCGAGCATCCACCAGGTCATCGCCCGGAACATCGCTCCGGTGTCGAGGTAGCGGAGGCCCAGCCGGGAGGCGACACCTCGCGAGGTGCTCGACTTCCCGGAGCCCGAAGGCCCGTCCATCGCCACGACCACACCCACGATTGCCCGCCTTCCGACCGATTTGCTGACGGGCGAAGCCTACCGGTGCGTGGTCCAGCCCCGGTCCTCCAAGGAGGCCAGGAGGTGGTCCACCTCACCGTCGGCCACGAACAGCTCGACCAGACCGACGGGACGACCCGGGTCGTGGTCGATGCGGAGGTCCTCGATGTTGACGCCGATCTCCCCCACCTCGGCGAGCAGCCGGGCGAGCTCACCGGGATGGTCGGGCACCGCGACGTACACCGACGACTCGGGGATCGGAGGTCCACCGTGCTTGCCCGGGATCGCCGCTGTCCCCGCCACGCCACGTTGCAGGAGGCCACCGACCGCCTCGCGGTCGCCGCCGTCGAGCGCGCTCAGCAGCGTGTCGACGTCGTCCCGTACTGCGAGGAGGAGTGCGCTGAGCGCGGTGCTGTTTGCGGCCACGATCTGCTGCCAGAGGGCGGGATCGCCGGCCGCGATCCGGGTGACGTCGCGGACGCCCTGCCCGGACAGGGCCAGGTGCTCGGCGGGGGCCTCCGTCATCCGGCCGGCCACAAGAGCGGCGAGCAGATGCGGCAGGTGCGACGTACGTGCCACGGCGTCGTCGTGCTCGCTGGGCGTCAGTCGGATCGGCGTCGCGCCACAGGCAGTAGCCAGCAGGGTGACTGCGTCCACGGCCGCGCCGGAGGCGGTCTCGTGCGGGGTGATCGCCCAGGGCCGGCCGTCGAAGAGCGCCGCCGAGGCCGCGAACGGGCCCGAACGCTCACTGCCGGCCATCGGGTGGCCGCCGACGTACCGCTCCAGGTCGGCCGATGACACCTGCTCGCGCACTGACTCGAGCGGCGCCGCCTTCACACTGCCGACGTCGGTGACGACCGCATCGGTCTTGGCCAGTGCGGCGACGATCGCCTCCGCAAGATGGTCGGGCGGCACGGCCACGACGACGAGCCGTGGCACGCGATCCTCGACGAGGTCCGACTGGTCGAGGTTGCCCGCGCCGAGCCCGTTGGCGATGCGCAGGTTCTCGGGGTTGATGTCGGCCAGGGCGACGTCAACGCCGCGCCGTCGCAGCGCCAGGCCGATCGACGTGCCGAGCAGGCCGGCGCCCACCACCAGCACGGGGCCGGCGGGCACGTCACTGCTCATCGGGGACCTCGCGGACGCGGTTCAGGTCGCGTCGCAGGTTGGCGGCGCCGTGCAGGTAGACGTGGGTGACGTCCGCCTTCGCCAGGTCGGTCTCGACGTGCGCCATCATCCGCACCACCCGAGGCATCGAGTCGGAGATCTCCAGCTCGCGCGCACACAGCAGCGGTACGTCGCTGAACCCGAGCCGTCGCGCGGCGTACGCCGGGAACTCCGACACCAGGTCGGACGTCGCGGTGAAGATGATGCTGATGAAGTCGTCGACGTCCAGGTCGTTCGCGGCCATCACGTCGTTGACCATCTCGGCGACCCGGTCGAGCATGTGCTCGCGGACGTCGTCCTCGAGCTGGGTCGCGCCTCGCACCGCCCGTACCGCCACGCTTGCACCCCTCAGGTCGGAATCTCGTTGCCAACCCTAGACCGAGTGGTCTCGACAGGCTCGACCCGCGGGGCAACAACGTCAGCCGTAGTAGACCTTGGACTCCTCGAACCTGAACCTGCGCGCCGCCACCACGGTGAAACCTGCCCCGAACGCGAGCAGGACCGCGCACGGCACCAGCACGGCGCCCAGACCGCCCGACTCCAGCACGATCGCCCGGAAGCCCTCCATCGCCCAGTACGTGGGCATCGCGGGGGCGATGAACTCCGCCCAGCCAGGCATCGTCTCGACCGGGACCCACGCGCCGCCGAGCAACGCGAGTGCCATCCCGCCGACGCTGCCGATGGCGTTGAGCTGGTTCATCGTGCGCGCCAGCGACGTGACGAGCATCCCGAAGGCACTCAGGCACAGGGCGAGGGCGATGATCAGCAGGACCAGCGCCACCCAGGAGCCCGTCACGGTGAGACCGAACAACGGAACACCGAGGACGAAGAGCAGCATCACCTGGAGGAAGGTGACGCTGATGTTCGGAACGACCTTCCCGACCATGATGTCCACCGAGCTCACCGGCGCGGCCCTGAGTCGCTCCCAGGTCCCCCAGCCGTGGTCACGGAAGAACGAGAACCCCGAATACCCGACGCCGAACGCCGCGAACGCCACCGCCATGGCCGGCACCCCGAACTCGGACCCGTTCGCCGACTCGTAGCCCTGCGCCTGAAGCGACGTGGCGAACAGGTCTTTCATGATCGCCACCATGAACAGCGGCATGATGATGATGAAGATCGCCGTGGACGGATCGGTCAACAGCACCCGGAACTCATGGCGCATGATCGCCCAGCTAGCCCTCGGCGACATCGGACCGCTCCCCTCGTTCTGCGGGCTCGGTGGCGCCGTCCGCGTCGTACCGACGTCCGGTCAGCGCCAGGTACACCGCCTCGAGGTCGGGGCGGACGATCTCGACGGACGCGAGGCTCCCTGAGGGAAGGCCCGGCAGTACGTCGACCAAGGTTGCGGCGGGGTCCGGAGCGGTCACCCGGAGTCGTCGCTCGTCGACCGTGGTGGTGTCGGGCCGGTCGAGCCTCGGCGCGGGGCCATGGAACGACAGGTCCAACGAAGGCTCGGCATGGGCCGCCACCAGCGCCTCCACGTCCCCTCGAGCGATCACTTCGCCCCCGTCCAGGATGGCGACGGTCGCACCGGTGAGAGCCGTGACCTCGGCCAGGTAGTGCGTGGAGTACACGACCGCGGATCCTTCGTCGGCCAGGTGTCTGACTAGGTTCAGGATGTGCGAACGCGTCTCCACGTCCGCGCCCGTGGTGGCCTCGTCGAGCATGAGCAGTCTCGGCCGGTGCATGAAGGCGATCGCCGTGTGCACCCGTCGCTTCTGCCCGCCGGACAGCTTGCCGGCCTGACGATCGAGCAGGTCGGTGATGTCGAGCGCCTCCGCCACCTCGTCGACGCGTCGGGTGAGGTCTCGTCGCTGAACGCCCGCCAGCTCGCCGAAGAGGCTCAGGTTCTGTCGCACGGAGACGACCGGATAGATCCCGGTGTCCTGCGGTGCGAGCCCGATCAGGGCTCGGGCCTCGCGCGAGCGCGACAAGGCGTCGATCCCGCCTACCTCGACAGCGCCGGCATCCGCGGTGCGCAGACCGCACACGATCGAGACCAGGGTGGTCTTGCCGGCGCCGTTCGGCCCCAGGAGCGCGACGACCTCGCCGTCTGCAACGTCCAGATCGACCCCTCTGAGCGCCTCGACGTCGCCGTACGACTTCCGGAGTCCGGCAATGCGCAGCACCCTTCCACTATCGACCCGTCGCGTTCTCGGGACAACCGAGTGGTCTCGACAAGCTCGACCAACGGGCGCCGGGCTCGACCAACGGGCGCCGGGCTCGACCAACGGGCGCCGGGCTCGACCAGCGGGTGGCTAGAGCTTGGCGGCGTCGAGGAAGACGCCGAGCTCATCCAGCGTGAGCTCGCGCAGAGATCCAGTACGGAGTCCACGCACCTGCACTGGGCCGATCGCCGTCCGGGTGAGCTTGCGGACCGGATGCCCGACCTCGTCGAGTAGTCGGCGGACGATCCGGTTCCGGCCCTCGTGGATCACGAGCTCGACGATCGAGCGCTCGGCCTGGGTCGACACGATCTTGCACGCGTTGACCTGCACCGGACCGTCCTCGAGGGTGACGCCGGCGAGCAGCTGACGCACGGTGGCCTTCGCGACGAGGCCCTCGACCTCGGCGACGTACGTCTTGTCGAGCTCGTACGACGGGTGCGCGACGCGCTGGGCGAAGTCGCCGTCGTTGGTGAGCAGGATGAGCCCGTCGGTGTCCGTGTCGAGCCGGCCGACATGGAAGAGCCGTTCGGGCCGGTCCTCGACGAACTCGGCAAGCGAACGGCGGCCCTCCGGGTCGGACATCGTGGACACGACGCCGCGCGGCTTGTTCAGCACCAGGTAGACGTTCGGGCTCACGGGCGGCAGGCGTCGTCCTTGGACCCGGATCACGGCCGTCGTCGGGTCGACCTTCGTACCGAGTCGGGTGACGATCTCGCCGTCCACCTCGACCTCGCCGGCGAGCATGAGCTCCTCGCACTTGCGACGGCTCGCGACCCCGGACATGGCCAACAGCTTCTGCAGGCGGATCAGTCCGTCGTCGTCGAGCTTCAGGCCCTCGCTGCTCACGCCGACCCGACTTCGGCGACCTCAGCGACCTCGGCGCGCTGGTCGAGGTCGTCGAGGTCTGCCATCTCGGGGAGGAACGGGGCGAGCTCGGGGAGATCCTCCAGCGAGGTGATCCCGATCCGCTCCAGGAAGTAGCTGCTGGTGCGGTAGAGGGTCGCCGTCGTCTCGGCGTCGTGTCCGGCCTCCTCGACGAGGCCGCGAGAGACGAGCGTGCGCATCACACCGTCGACGTTCACCCCACGGATCGCTGACACTCGAGCTCGACTGACCGGCTGCTTGTAGGCCACCACGGCGAGGGTCTCGAGCGCCGCCTGCGTGAGCCGCGCCTGCTGACCGTCGAGCACGAACTTCTCGACGACCGGGGCGAACTCCTCGCGCGTGTAGTAGCGCCAGCCGCCCGCGACGTTGCGCAGGTCGAAGCCGCGGCCCTGCTCGGAGTACTCCTCCGCCAGCTCGGTGAGGGCGGCGACAACCTGGTCGGCCGGGTAGCCGACGGCGGTCGGCCAGCGTGACGTGGTCCAGCGGCTGGTCGGCCACCATCAACACCGCCTCCAGGGCGGGCCGTAGCTCGGCCATCGGGATGGCCAGCGTCTCGCTGTCGAGGTCCGTGTCCGCCTCGTGCTCAGCCTCGGTCACGTTCACCTGCTCGGTCACGCCTCGTCACTCTCCTGCTCCGGCTCGGCTGGTACGTCGTCCGCGACCAGTGTCGGCTCGCCGGGTTCGTCTGAATCGACCGGCTCATCGACCGACTCATCGGCCGCCTCATCACCCGGCGGGGCGCCGTCGAACTCGTCGGTGATCTCGACCTCGCCGTCCTCGCTGCCTGTCCACCGTACGGTCAGCTCGCCGAGCGGCGTCACCTGGTCGAACGACACCGCTCCCTCGCGGAAAAGCTCGAGCAGCGACAGGAACCGCGCGACCCGGGTCAGCATGTCGGGGGCGTCGCCGGCCAGCGCGCGGAACGTCATGGTGCCCTGGCGACGTAGCCGGTCGACGACGATGGCGCCCTGCTCCTTGACGCTGACCGCGGGCGCGTGGATGTGGGCCAGAGAGACCTCGAGCACCGGCTTCGGCTCCAGTGCCCTCGCTGCCAGGGCCGCGAAGTCGTCGAGCCCGAGGCCGATCAGCACCTCAGGCAGCAACGTCGCGAAACGCTCCTCGAGCCCGACGGCGCGTGGGTGCCGGACCGACTCCTCCAGCATCCGCTGCTCCAGCACGCCGGCGACCTGCTTGAAGGCCCTGTACTGCATCAGCCGCGCAAAAAGCAGATCACGCGCCTCCAGCAGCGCGAGGTCCTCCTCGTCCTCGACGTCGCCCTGCGGGAGCAGCCGCGCCGTCTTGAGGTCGAGGAGCGTGGCAGCAACCAGCAGGAACTGTGACGTCTCCTCGAGGTCCCACGGCTCCCCGCCGTCGGCGCCCGAGCTGCCCATCTTGATGTGGGCGATGAACTCGTCGGTCACCCGCGATAGCGACACTTCGGTGATGTCGAGCTTGTGCTTGGAGATCAGGCTGAGCAGCAGGTCGAACGGCCCCTCGAAGTTCTCGAGGTGGACGGCGAACGCGCTCCCCTGCTCGCTCGAGGAGACCTCCGGAGAGGACTCCTCGGCTGCGAGGTCGATGCTCACCCGATCAGTCCTGGGTCAGACGCTGCACGATGACGCTGTCGCCACCGTTCTCGTCGAAGTCCGCCAGCGCGATGGCGATGGCCTCACGAACGACGCGGCCGCGGTCGACGGCCAGGCCGTGGTTACGGCGGAGCAGCAGCCGGGCCTGCTCGAGGTCGAGCAGCTCGTCGGCGGTGACGTAGACGGTCATCTTCTCGTCGTGGCGCACGCGCCCGCTCGGGGTGCGCGGCTTCTCGGGCTCGGGCTCCTCGACGACGGGTTCCGGCTCGACCGGTGCCGCTGCCTCCGGCTCCGCGACGTCCTCCGGGTCGGGGACGACGGTGGGCCGGAACAGGTCGTCAGCCGCAGGCAGGCTCACACGTCGAGACAACGTGCAGCCACCTCCTTGGCCAGCTGGCGGTACGAGTCGGCGCCGGCCGACGTCCCGGCGTACGTGGTGATCGGCTCACCGGCAACGGTCGAGTCGGAGAACTTCACGGTGCGCCGGATCACGGTGTGGAAGACGGTGTCGCCCCAGGCCTGGACCAGGCGTTCCATGACCTCGCGGCCGTGCAGGGTGCGTCCGTCGTACATGGTGCCGAGTACGCCGTCGATCGGAGAGCTTCGGGTTGAGCCGCTCCTGCACCTTGTCGATGGTGGTCTTGAGCAGCGCGACACCGCGCAGCGCGAAGTACTCGCACTCCAGCGGCACGATCACGCCGTCGGACGCGGTGAGCGCGTTGACGGTCAGCAGGCCGAGCGAGGGCTGACAGTCGATGAGGATGACGTCGTACTCAGCGATGGCCGGGGCGAGCACGCGCTGCAGGGTCTGCTCACGCGCCACCTCGTGCACGAGCTGCACCTCAGCGGCGGACAGGTCGATGTTGCTCGGCAGCAGGTCCATGCCCGGCACGTTGGTCTTCACGATGACGTCGTCGATGGTGACGTCCCGCTGCAGCAGCAGGTTGTAGATCGACAGCTCCATGTCGTGCGGGTTCAGCCCCAGCCCGACCGAGAGCGATCCCTGCGGGTCGAAGTCGACCAGCAGGACCTTGCGGCCGTACTCCGCGAGCGCGGCACCCAGGTTGATCGTGGTCGTCGTCTTGCCGACGCCGCCCTTCTGGTTGCACATCGAGATCACGCGCGCGTTGCCGTGCGTGGTGACCGGACGCGGCTCCGGCAACTCGGGCATCGGCCGCCCGGTCGGGCCGAGCTTGGCGACCGGAACGTCGAACTCGGGGTCGGCCACGGAGAGCTCGTCCTTGGTGACGCGTGTCGACGTCGACGACTCGTCCTCGGGCATCGGTCGACGGAACGGGATGGGGTCGCTCACGCGGACACTGTCTCCTGGCTGAGTCGGGGATGCGGCGGTCGGTCGCAGACGTGCCGGGTCCATCATCGGAGGGATCTCGGAAGCGCTGGTGCCGGGGTTCCCCGGGCCGAAGTCGTTCACGCTGCTGCCTCTCGACTCTATGTGGTCCCGCTCCGGGCCGACAACCGTGGGTCTGGAGGGGCTGACGCCGTCAGTCAACTACCGACGCGCCGGGAGTTAGTGCAGGCGCGCCGTCAACATGTCGACATTTGGCCCACCCCCGACCCCCACCCCGATTCGTCAGCGATCGTTCCGCGTGGAAACGCCGCAAGATCGCTGACGAATCGGGGTTTAGCCGAGGGCGCGGGGGTGCGCGGTGGCGTACACCTCGCGGAGCGAGTCGACGGTCACCAGCGTGTACACCTGCGTGGTGGTCACCGACGCGTGGCCGAGGAGCTCCTGTACGACGCGGACGTCGGCGCCGCCGTCGAGCAGGTGGGTGGCGAACGAGTGCCGCAGGGTGTGCGGCGACACCTCGGCGGTGACCCCCGCCCGCTCGGCCGCCTTGGCCAGCACGGCCCAGGCGCTCTGCCGGGACAGTCGACCACCGCGAGCGTTCAGGAACAGCGCACCGGCCACCGACGAGGTGCCCGTGGCGGCCAGCTCGGGGCGTCCCCTGACCAGATAGGCGTCCACGGCCGCGCGAGCGAACGAGCCGACCGGCACGATCCGCTGCTTGCTGCCCTTGCCTCGCAGCAGCACCGTGCCTTGGGCGCCGCTGTCCTCCGGCTCGAGGTCGAGGTCGTCGATGTCGAGCCCGACCGCCTCGGAGATCCGCGCGCCGGTCCCGTACAGCACCTCAAGCAACGCACGGTCGCGAAGCGCCAGGGCGGTCCCGGGAGCTCCGGCGGCCTCCAAGATCTGCTCGATGTCGCTCAGCGGCAACGCCTTCGGGAGCCGCTTCGCGGGTGCAGGCGGACGGACGGCCGCCGACGGGTCGGCCTCGGCCAGCCCCTCACGGACGGCGAACTTGTGGAACCCGCGCACCGCGACGACAGTGCGCGCGGCAGAGCCAGCGCCCAACGGCGGGTGGTCGGCGTCGCCCTCGCGCAGCGCCCGCAGGAACGCGGTGACCGCCTCCTCGCTGATGCCCCCGAGGTCGTCGACCCCACGCGCGGCCAGGAACTGCAGGTAGCGACGCAGGTCGCGGCGGTACGACTTGAGCGTGTTGTCGGCCAGCCCGCGCTCGACCACGAGGTGGTCGAGGTAGCTACGGACGGCGCGCAGCAGCGCAGAGGGAGCCGCAGGCGTTGACACCTGAGGCTCCCCCACCTCGCTGGTCGGGCTCAGCCCAGGATCCCGTCGAGGGCGACGCTCTTGATGCCGTGCGCCTCGCCGACCGGGGCGTTGGTCAGGTCGCCGGCGTGGGTGTTGAGCCCCAGCGCGAGCGACTTGTCGTCGCGCAGGGCCTGCTGCCAGCCCTTGTTCGCCAGCGCCACGGCGTACGGCAGCGTGGCGTTGGTGAGCGCGTACGTCGACGTGTTCGGCACGGCGCCGGGCATGTTGGCGACGCAGTAGAAGACCGAGTTGTGCACCTCGTACGTCGGGTCGGCGTGCGTGGTGGCGCGGGTGTCCTCGAAGCAGCCGCCCTGGTCGACGGCGATGTCGACCAGCACGGAGCCCGGCTTCATCTGCGACACCAGCTCGTTGCTGACCAGCGTCGGCGCCTTGGCACCCGGGATCAGCACCGCACCGATGACGAGGTCGGCCTCCATGACCTGCTGCTGGATCGCGAGCTTGGACGACGCCAGGCCGTGCACCCGGTTGTTGTAGCGCCAGAACGACAGCCGGAGCTTGTCGAGGTCGGTGTCGAGCAGCGTGACGTCTGCGCCCATTCCGAGCGCGATGTTCGCGGCGTTCTGGCCCGAGACGCCGGCGCCGATGATGACGACCTTGGCGTTGGCGACACCGCCGACGCCGCCCATCAGGACGCCGCGGCCACCCTGGGCCTTCATCAGCGAGTGCGCGCCCACCTGCGGGGCGAGGCAGCCGGCGACCTCGGACATCGGGTAGAGCAGCGGCAGCCCGCCGGAGGGCAGCTGCACGGTCTCGTACGCGATGGCCGTGACCTTGCGCCGGAGCAGCTCGTCGGTGAGCGGCTGGTCCGCGGCGAGGTGGAGGTAGGTGAAGAGCGTCTGGCCCTCGCGCATCCGCGCGTACTCCTCGGCGACGGGCTCCTTGACCTTGAGCACCAGGTCAGCCGTGCCCCAGACGTCGTCGGCCGACGCGAGCATCGTCGCCCCAGCGGCGGTGTACTCCTCGTCGGGGATCAACGACCCGGCACCGGCGCCCTGCTCGACGTACACGTCGTGACCGTGCTCGGTGAGCTCGTGCACGCCCACGGGCGTGAGCGCCACCCGGTACTCGTGGTTCTTGACTTCCTTCGGTACGCCGACCTTCACGACAACTGCTCCCTCTGTGTGATCGTCGCCACTCCATCGGGGCGACCTCCGCGAGTGTATTGCCCCCACGGGGTCGTGTGGCTGAGGCCTCCCTATCGGGAGGTGTCAGCCGCACGCCCGGCAAGGGTGTAGGCCATCACGGCGTGCCCGAGCGGCCCGTCCGTGAGCCGGCCGGCGAGGAAACCCTCCAGCAGCTCGGTCACCGGCACCCACGAGACGGTCATGTCCGCCTCCTCGTGGTGCGGCTCGAAGTCGCCGCGGTCCGGCGCCTCGCTCAGGCCGGTGGCCAGGTAGATGTCGATGCGCTCGCTGCTGAGCCCCGGCGAGGGGTACGTCGCCAGCAGGTGGGTCCAGGTCTCCGCGAGCAGCAGACCCTCCTCCTGCAGCTCACGCCGAGCGGCTACCTCGGGGTCCTCCCCCGGCTTGTCGAGCAAGCCGGCCGGAAGCTCAACGAAGCGCATCGAGGTCGGGTGCCGGTACTGGTGCAGCACCAGCGCCCGCTCGTCCTCGTCGACGGCGAGGATGACGACCGCACCGGGATGTTCCAGGACAACCCGCCCGAACCGCTCCTGGGGCCGGTCGGGCAGCGAGATCAGGTCACGACGCACAGAGAACGGCGCAGCGCCGGACCAGATGTCCTCCACCTCGTGGACCGGCCACTCCTCGGGCCGGTCCTCCGCCTGAGTCACGACAGGGTCACGACTCGTCGTCGGCGGCGGGACGACGCAGCGTCGCCTCGTCGATCGGGAAGCGGAGCTCGCGCTGCCGCTCGATCGCGGCGCCGACGAGCCCGGCGAACAGCGGGTGCGGACGGGTGGGCCGCGACCGCAATTCCGGGTGCGCCTGCGTGGACACGTAGTACGGGTGCACCTCGCGCGGCAGCTCGACGAACTCGACCAGGTTGTTGTCGGGCGAGGTGCCCGAGAAGACCAGGCCGGCCTTCTCGAGACGGTCGCGGTAGGAGTTGTTGACCTCGTACCGGTGCCGGTGCCGCTCCTCGATCTTCGCCTCGCCGTACGCCTCGCGGACGACGCTGCCGTCCTTGAGCTCGGCCGGGTACAGACCGAGGCGCATCGTGCCGCCCAGGTCTCCGTCGCCCGAGACGAACTCCTGCTGCTCCTCCATCGTGGCGATGACGGGCTCGTCGCAGTGCTCGTGGAACTCGGTGGAGTCGGCACGCGGGATGTCGGCCATGTTCCTGGCGTACTCGATGACCATGCACTGCAGGCCCAGGCAGAGCCCGAGCGTGGGGATGCCGTGCGTGCGGGCGTACTCGAGCGCGCCGACCTTGCCCTCGATGCCGCGGATGCCGAACCCGCCGGGGACGCAGACCGCGTCGACGTCGGCGAGGTGGCGGGCCGCGCCCTCCTTGGTCTGGCACTCGTCCGAGGGCACCCAGACCAGGTTCACCTTGGCCTCGTGGGCGAACCCACCGGCACGCAGCGCCTCGGCGACGGAGAGGTACGCGTCGGGCAGGTCGATGTACTTGCCGACCAGCGCGATCGTGACCTCCTCGGCCGGGTGGTGCACCCGACGGAGCAGGTCGTCCCACTCGGTCCAGTCGACGTCGCGGAACGGCAGGTTGAGGCGGCGGACGACGTACGCGTCGAGGCCCTCGGCGTGCAGCACCTTCGGGATGTCGTAAATCGAGGGCGCGTCGCTGGCGTTGACCACGGCCTCGTCGTCGACGTCGCACATCAGTGAGATCTTGCGCTTCATCGACTCGGGAATCGTGCGGTCCGATCGGCAGACGATGGCATCCGGCTGGATACCGATCGAGCGCAGCGCGGCCACCGAGTGCTGGGTGGGCTTGGTCTTCAGCTCGCCGGACGGGCCGATGTACGGCACCAGGGAGACGTGGAGGAAGAAGCAGTTGTCACGGCCGACGTCATGGCGCACCTGGCGGGCCGCCTCGAGGAAGGGCAGCGACTCGATGTCGCCGACCGTGCCGCCGATCTCGGTGATGACGACGTCGACGTCGGGGCCGGCCATGGCACGGACCCGCTCCTTGATCTCGTTCGTGATGTGCGGGATCACCTGGACCGTCTCGCCGAGGTAGTCGCCGCGGCGTTCCTTGGCGATGACCTGGGAGTAGACCTGCCCGGTCGTCACGTTGGCGATGCCCGCGAGGTCGGTGTCGAGGAACCGCTCGTAGTGGCCGACGTCGAGGTCGGTCTCGGCGCCGTCGTTCGTCACGAAGACCTCGCCGTGCTGGAACGGGTTCATCGTCCCGGGGTCCACGTTGAGGTACGGGTCGAGCTTCTGCATGGTCACGCGGAGCCCGCGAGACTTCAGCAGGCTGCCCAGCGATGAGGCAGTCAGGCCCTTGCCGAGAGAGGACGCGACGCCCCCGGTGACAAAGACGTGCTTGGTCGGCTGCGATGCGGCCAAGTGAACTCCCGTGGCGTCGAAGTTTGTGCTAGCGAAGGATCGCGCTGCAGAGGCGATTCGTAATCAATCGTCCACGGGGTTCTAGCCTACCAACAACCCCGGCGTTTGGCTCGGCGGCACCGGCCGACGTGCTGCAAATCTCCCGAACGCCCCAACGACTACTGCGGCCCCGCCCCCGCGGCTCAGCCACCGGCGCCCGGCATCGCGCCGTCGGCTGCGTCGATCGCGCCGAAGTGACCGGTCTCGTCCCGTGCCTGGCCGGCCAGGGCCATCACGGTGACCACGCGGGCCGCCGCACGGCCGAGCACGTCGACCGTGGACACGTCGCGCGCGGCGACGACGTCGTCGCGGATGGTCCGGATCAGGCCCTCGTCGCGAGCCGTGGCGACCGGGCCCGCGACCACCACGCCATTGGTGTTGGCGTCGAAGGCGGTCGCCAGCGTGGAGGCGATGCTGCTGGCACCCTTCGCCTCGTTGCCCTTGGTGTCGCCCGGCCCGGCGACGACCAGCAGCAGGCTGCCGCGCCGGTTCAGGTCGCCGTCCGTCGAGAGCAGACCGGCCGTGCTCAGACCGGCCAGGATCGTGTCGGACGTCCCGTCGACCTCCACCCCTTCGGCCGCCTCGTCGGTGGCGATCGCCCGCGCGATCAGTGCGCCGATCCGCTCGTACCCGCTGGCGTCGGCCGGGACGTTCACGTCGCTCGCGCCGTCCAGCAGCTGCGAGCCGAGCTCGTCGACCAGCTGCTTGTTCTCGACGTCGAGGAGGCCCCTGCCGATCCGGATCGTGCCGCCGACCGAGCCGCCGGCGGTGCCGATCATGTCGGCGAGTGCGCCGACCTCGGACTGCTGGGCAGACGGGAGTACGACGAGGTTCACGACGCGATCCTTGAGCGTGGTCCCGACGAGCCCTGGCGCGATCGTGTTGGCGAAGTCGTCGCCGAAGTCGTTGGTGCTGCGCAGCGAGGCGATCTCGGACTGGAGCTCGGCCTTGCGTGCCCGGTCTGCCTTCACCTGCTCGACCAGCGTGTTGTCGACCTCGCCCTTCAACGGGCCGCCACCCAGCGCCACCCCGATCGCGAGGGCGAGGAAGACCGAGACGATCGAGACGATGTGGTAGCGGAACGAGATCACGTGAAGAGTCCTTGGATCCAGTCGAACAGGTCGGACAGGGCTTGTTTGATGGCGTCCCACCAGTCGGCGCCGACCGGCGTGGCGCCGATGGCGACGCCGAGTGCGAGAAGGCCGGCCAGCATGACCAGCGCGAGGTGCCAGATCCGCACGCGACCGGCGTACAGCTGCTGGACACCCTTGGCGTCGACGAGCTTCGGGCCGACCCGGAGCCGGGTCAGGAACGTGCTGGCGAGGCCGGTGCGCTGTCGGTCGAGGAACTCGTCGAGCGTGGCGTGGGTGCCCACGCTGATGATCAGCGACGCACCGGAGGCGTCGGCCAGCAGCATGGCGACGTCCTCGGACGTGCCGGACGCGGCGAGTCGCTGGGTCCGGACACCGAGCCGGTCGAGCCGGTCCGCTCCGATCGCGCGGCCCGAGCGATCCGCGTGGAGGACGACCTCGCGGCCACTGCGCAGGGCCTTGTCGGTGATCTTCTGGGCCTGTTCTCCAGCGTTGGTGCTGCCGGTGCCGAGCCCCTGCTCGCCCACGACCACGACATCGGGTCGGTGGTGAGCAGCCAACAGTGCGTCCGCCCCGGCGTCGACACCGATCAGCACCGGTCGCTGCTCGCGGATGAAGCGGCGCAGCTTGCGGAGGTCCTCGCGGTAGTCGTAGCCGCGGACCACGATGACGACCGGTCGGCCGGTCATCTTCACGCGGAGCTTCGGCACACCCTGCCCGTGCAGGAGCAGGTCCTGCTCGCGGCGGAGGAACTCGGTGGTGTTGTGGGTGAAGCTCTGGAGCTGAGTGGCGAGGCCGCCGCGGGCCTCCTCCATCAGTCCGGTCACGGCCTCGGGCGTGAGCACCGTGCCTTCAGCGACCACCTGGTCGCCGTGCAGCACCTGACCGCCGTCGATCCGGACCGTGCTGCCGTCGTTGATCGCGGTCAGTACACCGGACCCGACGTTGTCGACCATCAGTACGCCGGCGTTGGCCAGCAGATTCGGGCCGAGGTTGGGGTAGCGCCCGGAGATGAACGACGCGGCGTTCACGACGGCGACGACTCCGGCGTCAACGAGCGCCTCGGCGTGGGAGCGGTCGAGGTCCAGGTGGTCGATCACGGCGACGTCGCCGGGACGCGCGCGCTGGACGACCGCGCTGGTGCGGCGGTCGACGCGGGCCGTGCCCGTGATGCCGGGGAGGCCGTCGTTGGTCTGCTGGCGCGTGGGGAACTTCATGGCGCCGCCATGATGCCACGCTGCCGGGTGCGTTCCCGGGAGGCGACTGGCGTGGCCGAGGTCGGCTCGAGGAGGGCTATTTCACACGGACCAGAGAGTTCTCGATGTCAGAGCCACTGGCCGAAGGCCAGCGGTTCCCTGGTGAACAGGTACGTGGCCCAGTTCAGCTTGGTCACCTGCCCGTCGTCGCCGCGCGTGATCCGCAGCAGCTCACCGACCTCGCGGCCGTCGACAGTGCGGTAGAGGTCGTCGCCGACCTTCTCGAAGACCGCCGGCTTCTTGTGCTCGGGCAACGACGGCGAGCGGGCCTCGAGGCGGCCCTGCTTCACGCTGAACACGTAGGCCGCGCCCTCGGAGAACCACTGGCCGAGCACACCCTCGAGCTCGCTCGGCACCTCGGTGCCCGGCCGCCACACCGGCTGGTCGGCCGGGTCGTTCTCGATCACGTAGTCGGCCAGGGCCATCGCCAAAGCTGCAGGATCCGGGGCGGAGGTGGAGTTCATCAGCGCCAGTCCCCCGGTGCCGCTCTCGCGGTCGGTGAAGAGGCCGGTGATGTGCCCTGGCATTCCGCCGGTGTGGCCGACGTAGGTGCGGTTGCCCGAGCGCAGCAGCATGAAGCCGAGCCCGAACGCGCCGGCCCAGCGCTCGCGGTCCATGACGATCTGCGGCTCGCACATCTCGGCGAGCGTGTCCGGGGAGAGCACCCCGTCATCGGGAGCAGCGACGAAGGCGGACCAGCGGGCCATGTCGCGCGGCGTACTCGCCAGGCCGGCGCAGGCGGCCATCGCGCGGAGGTCGACCAGCGGCTCCTGGACCGGCACATCGCTGAACGGGGGCACGTAGTAGCCGGTGACCGCGCTCCCCTGGTGGCCCTCCGTCGTACGACGCATCTCCAGCGGGTCGAGGATGCGGGCCTTCAGGCTGGTGAACCAGTCTCGGCCATCGAGCCGTGCCACCACCTCGCCGAGCATCGAGTACACGAGGTTCGAGTAGTGCCAACGATGGTGCGGGGCGAGCACCCTCTCGGCCTCGTTGAAGCCGGCGACGAGCTGGTCGCGGTCGGGGCTGCGGAGCGTCTCCCAGACATCGCCGACCGGTTCGCGTTGCATGCCGGACGAGTGGGCGAGCGCCTGGCGGATCGTGACGCCCGGATGTGCGACCTCGGGAAGGTGCTGGTCAAGGGTGTCGTCCAGGCTCAGCTTCCCCTCGTCCCGCAGCTGCATCACGACCACCGCGGTGAACGTCTTCGAGTTCGAGGCGACTAGGTACTGGTCGTCCGGCGTCGGTGCCACCTGCGGCACGCTGATGTCCGCTGCGCCGATGCCTTCGTGCCAGATGAACCCACCGCCTCGCACAACGCCGGCGTACAGGCCGGGAACGCGGCCCTTGACCTGCTTCTCGAGTGCGATCCGGTGCAGGCCGCGGGTGGTGCTCTCGCTCAGTTCAGGCATGGCCGGACCTTACCGCCAGCCACGGACGGGCGCCGATGGCGGTGAGGGCGGCACAATCGAGGGGTCCGACCAGCAGGGAGGAGAGGCCATGCACGTCGCAGTTGCCGGTGGTTCCGGCGTCGTGGGCCGACACGTGGTGAGGGCACTGGAGCGCCACGGTCACGAGGTGGTGATCCTGGCGCGATCGCGCGGGGTCGACCTGACGACAGGGCGAGGCCTCTTGTCGGCCCTGGCGGAGGTCGACAGTGTCATCGACGTCAGCAACGTGGCCACTCTGCGGCGGCGTACGGCGGTCGACTTCTTCTCCACTGCGACCCGGCAGCTCCTCGAGGCGGAGGCCCAAGGCGGCGTCACGCATCACGTGGTGCTCTCGATCGTCGGAGTCGACCGGGTGGACACCGGCTACTACGCGGGCAAGCTGCGCCAGGAGGAGCTGGTGGAGTCGGGCCCCGTGCCGTGGACAGTGCTGCGCGCGACTCAGTTCCACGAGTTCGCAGGTCAGCTGCTCGACCGCAGTCGAGGGCCCTTGGCACTGGTGCCCCAGATGCGGGTCCAGCCTGTCGCGGCAGCGGAGGTGGGCGCGCGGTTGGCCGAGCTCGCGACTGGGCCAGCTCGCGGGAGAGCGCACGAGCTTGCCGGTCCCGACGTGCACGAGCTGGTCGACCTGGCCCGACGGGAGAGCAAGAGCGGGCGCCGATCCCGCCGCGTCGTCGGCGTCCGCGTGCCAGGCTCCGCCGGCAGGGCGATGTCCACCGGTGCACTTCTGCCGACCGGGCCCGTGAACCTCGGGACGGTCAGCTTCGACGACTGGTTGTCGTCGGCCCGCTGAAGCCATCTGCAGCCCGCAGTCAGACGACACATTCCGTGGCCGCACCGCCCCGGTGCGTCGTACCTTCGTGTCCATGGCCACTGCACGCGACCGACGTAATCCGGGACCCGACAATCTCGTCGAAGCCGCCTGTGCCGAGCTGGCGGTGTGGCATGGCTGAGTTCGGCAAGGAGGATCTGCGCGGCTCGACGTTCGACTGGACCGACCTCAGCGGATCGACGTTCCGAGCTGCTTCCCTCAGCGACGTGACGATCCGTGGCACCGACCTGCACCGTGTGAAGATGACGGGCGTCGAGCTCTGGGACGTCGACATCAGCGGCGAGGTCCGGGGCCTGCGCATCAACGGCGTCGACGTGACGGAGTACGTCGAAGCGGAGATGGCGCGTCGCGAGCCCGCTATGGCCAAGATGCAGCCTGATAGCCCCGCCGGTTTCCGCGAGGCCTGGGACCTGCTCGAGCAGCTCTGGGACGGCACGGTCGCGCGGGCCCGCCGCCTTGACCCCGCGCAGCTGCACGATCAGGTGGACGGTGAGTGGTCGTTCATCGAGACGCTGCGGCATCTCTCGTTCGCGACCGCCTCGTGGGTTCTCCGTGCGATCGGCGGCGAACCCGCCCCGTGGCACCCGCTCGACCTGCCGTGGGACGAAGCGCCCGAGGACAAAGGCTTCCCACGGGACCGCTCCGCGCGGCCGCCCCTGGACGAGGTCCTCGAGCTCCGGCGCGCACGGCAGGCCGACGTACGCCGTGTCATCGAAGGGCTCACCGAGGAGTCGCTCGCCGCTGAGGCCACCCCGCCAGATGACGGAAGTTGGCCTCCACCCCGCGGCATGACCGTGGAGGAGTGCCTGTCGATCGTGCTCAACGAGGAGTGGTGGCACCGGCAGTACGCCGAGCGCGACCTCGCCACCCTTGAGGGACACCCGCACTAGCGCTGTCCCGCCCGGCCGACGCACCCGAGTCAGATCGGGTCGTGGACCTGGGCTAGGCGGAGCCCTCGCTGGCCACCGGGCCGGTCAGCCAGCGCTGCACGTCGGCGTGACTTCGGAGCCGCACGATCGGAAGCTCGGGACGGGTCTCCATCCAAGCCGCGATCCGCTCGGCGGACAGCCGGTGCGTACGCCAGGCCCAGCGAACGATGTGGTCACGGTCGGTGAAGAACGTCACGGAACGGTCCCTCGAGGTTTCCGTTCCACAGCGGTTCGTCGCTGAGTCGCCGACGCACGGTGCGGTTTACCACCTGACTCATCACCGTGAATCGAGGCAGGTCCAGCCAGACGACGAGATCGGCACGCTCGGCGAGCAGCGGTCGTACCGGGCTGTATTGCCATTCGGTCACCCAGGACGGTTCGGAGCTGAACCACTCCACGTCGGCGAGGAACTCCTCGCGCGGCGTCCAATTCGGGGCCGTGGAACAGCGCGTCGATCTCGATGTGCTGTGTCCCGAGCGCCTCCGCGAGTCGCGCCGCGACCGTCGTCTTGCCCGATCCGGACGTGCCTGCCACGAGCACCCGGCTGGGTCTCGTCGGCAATGGGTCGGAGGGGGTCAGCATCGGCACGGCGCACGGTAGGGCAAGTCCGGCTGGCCAGCGGCCACAACGACCCGCCTAGTGGGGACCCAGTCGGGCCAGATCGTATGACCCGTTTGGACTATCTCTTTACTTTCCGTGACAGGCGAGCCGTCTCTTTACTTAATCTCTTCGAGGCCGATCTCCGGTCAACCAACCAACCACCTCACTGGGGGAACTTCAGCATGCTCAGGAAGATCTTTACTGCCATCGGCGTACTCGCCGTGATCGGCGTCGTCGGCTCTGCGACTCGGCGACGACACGACCACCGCCACCAGCGGCGAGACGACGGTGGCAACCACCGACGAGTCCGGCGAAACCGAGACCGATCAGGTCGAGGAGGTCGCGGACGAAGAGGAGCCCGCGAAGAGGAGGGCGAAGAGGAGCCCAGCCGCAGCCCGCCGTCACGGCCAGGAGAACGCCATGCGCTGCCGTCAAGGACTTCGAGGGCTACGAGCGCGTTCTCCAAGAAGGGCACTGGATCGAGCGACAAGAATCGAGCACCGACATCGTGGGACGACGAGACGTACATCCTGCGACTTAAGGTGGCAAGTGGGACGATCTTCGGCGTCAACTGCAACGACATGTCCACCGACGAGCTCGCGACGCTCAAGACCGGCAAGTCCGTCACCGTCAGCTGGCAAGCTCGACGATGGCGGCGACCTCGGAGATCGAGGGCTACAGGCCCGAAGCAGGCTGCTGACGGGGCGACAAGCCCGCGCTCTGACCCCGGAGCGTACCTAGGCAGTCGGCCAGCGCACTCAAGGTGCTAGTGCGCCCGCCGATGCTTGTGCGCCCAGGGCCGCGAAGTGCCGAGCCTCAGTCGCGTGGCGCGCGGGGGCTGCGCTTGTACGACGACACGGTGCGCTCGCCCGGGATCCAGAACCGCCAGGGGACGTCGTGCGCGAGTGTCACGCCGACCCGTGGCCCGCTCGCCACCTCGTCCAGCGGCGGGTCGCTCAGCACCAAGTGCCCGTCGAGCACGAGACCGTTGTGGCTCCCGTCGATCCCCAACGCCTGGGTGAGGCATGCGGGCCCGCGGGCCAGCGAGCGATCGGGCGTTCGTTCACCACGACGTTGCCGTGCCAGGTCGACGCCCTCGACGACCTCGCCGGCCCGCATCAGGACCGCGGCAGCACGGCCCTCCTCCCCCACGACGACATTCGCGCACCAGTGCATGCCGTAGCTGAAGTAGACGTACAAACGACCGGGCTCGCCGTACATCACCTGGTTGCGGTCGGTGCGGCCGCGGGCGGCGTGCGAGGCAGGGTCGGCTTCCCCGTCGTACGCCTCGACCTCGGTGATCCGAACTGAGACGCCGGCATGGGTGATCACGCCACCGAGCAGCCGCGGGGCGACCTCGGTGACGTGACCGGCGAGCGCGTCAGCCCAGCCAGGCACGATGCTGTGCGACCGCTTCGCGAAGCTCGGCCAGCTGCTCGGTGACCCGCTCCTTCGCCGTCCCACCACGACTGTTGCGGGAGGCAACGGAGCCGGCCACGGTCAGCACTTCGCGGACATCGGGGGTCAGGTGCGGGGAGATCTCGGCGAACTGCTCGTCCGTGAGGCCCGCGAGGTCGGTGTCGAGCTCCTCGCAACGCTGCACGCACTCCCCTGCCACCTCATGGGCGACCCGGAACGGCACGCCCTGACGCACCAGCCACTCGGCCACGTCGGTTGCCAGCGAAAAGCCCTGCGGCGCAAGCTCGGCCATCCGCTCGGTGTTGAACGTCAGCGTGGCGACCATCCCGGTGAACGCCGGCAGCAGCACCTCGAGGGTGTCGACCGAGTCGAACACCGGCTCCTTGTCCTCCTGCAGGTCACGGTTGTACGCGAGCGGCAGCGCCTTGAGGGTCGCCAACAGCCCGGTCAGGTTGCCGATCACGCGACCGGCCTTGCCGCGCGCGAGCTCGGCGATGTCGGGGTTCTTCTTCTGCGGCATGATGCTCGACCCGGTCGAGTACCCGTCGTGCAGGCGGACGAAGTCGAACTCCCGTGTCGCCCAGAGGATGACCTCCTCGGCGAGACGCGAGACGTCTACCCCGACCATCGCGGCGACGAACGCGAACTCCGCGACGAAGTCACGCGACGCCGTCCCGTCGATGGAGTTGGCGCTGGAGTCGCTGAAGCCGAGCTCGCGCGCCACCTGCTGCGGGTCGAGGCCGAGGCTCGAGCCGGCGAGCGCCCCTGAGCCGTACGGCGAGTCCGTGGCGACACGCGCGTCCCAGTCGCGAAGCCGACCGAGGTCGCGCACCAACGGCCACGCATGCGCCAACAAGTGGTGGCTGAGCAGCACCGGCTGTGCGTGCTGCAGATGCGTGCGCCCCGGCATCACGTCGCCGAGGTGTTGCTCCGCCTGGTCGGCCAGTGCGTCCGCGAGGTCGAGCACGTGAGCCGCGACCGAGCGAGCGTGGTCGCGTAGGTACGCCTTGAACAGCGTGGCCACCTGGTCGTTACGGGAGCGGCCGGCACGCAGCCGGCCGCCGAGCTCGGTGCCGACCTCGTCGAGCAGCAGCCGCTCGAGCGCACCGTGCACGTCCTCGTCGGTGTCCGCGGCGACCACCTCGCCGGAGGCCACCTTTGCCGCCAGCGAGTCGATGCCGCCGAGCAGGCCGTCGAGATCGTCGTCGGTGAGCAGGCCTGCCCGGTGCAGCACCCGCGCGTGCGCCTTGGAGCCGGCCAGGTCGTATGGCGCCAGCCGCCAGTCGAAGTGCGTGCTCTTCGACAGCGCCGCCAGCTCCGGGCTGGGCCCGTCCGCGAAGCGACCGCCCCAGAGCGCGCCGGTGTTGGTCCCCATCAGTCGGTCCCCGCCTCCATCGCGGCGTGGTCCAGCGCCTCGGCGTCGGCGGCGTCCGGGTTGCTCGCGATCCGGTCGGCGCCGCCCTGCTCGAGCGCGCCCAGCAGGTTGCCGTGCTCCACCAGGACGTGGCCCTGGTCCTGCGGCTGCATGGCGTACAGCTCGAGCTTGGAGCGCGAGTCGGCGATGTCGAGGTTGCGCATCGTCAGCTGGCCGATCCGATCCGACGGACCGAACGCAGCGTTCTCGGTGCGCTCCATCGACAGCTTGTCCGGGTGGTAGGAGAACGCCGGCCCGTCGGTCTTCAGCACGGTGTAGTCCTCGCCGCGACGCAGCCGCAGCGTCACCTCGCCGGTCACCAGCGAGGCGACCCAGCGCTGGATGGCCTCACGCAGCATCAGCGCCTGCGGGTCCAGCCAGCGGCCCTGGTAGAGCAGCACGCCCAACCGACGGCCGTCGGCGTGGTAGTTGGCGATGGTGTCCTCGTTGTGAACGGCGTTCAGCAGCCGCTCGTACGCGATCCAGAGCAGCGCCATCCCGGGCGCCTCGTAGATGCCGCGCGACTTCGCCTCGATGATCCGGTTCTCGATCTGGTCGGACATCCCCAGGCCGTGCCGGCCGCCGATGGCGTTCGCCTCGTGCACGAGCTCGACCGCGTCGTCGTACTCCTTGCCGTTGATCGCGACCGGGCGCCCGGCGTCGAACCGGATCGTGACGTCCTCCGTCGGGATCTCGACCGAGGGGTCCCAGAACTTCACGCCCATGATCGGCTCGACGGTCTCCAGCGAGACGTCGAGGTGCTCGAGCACCTTCGCCTCGTGGGTGGCGCCCCAGATGTTGGCGTCGGTGGAGTACGCCTTCTCCTGGCTGTCGCGGTACGGCAGCTCGCGCTCGGTCAGCCAGGCGCTCATCTCGTGGCGGCCACCCGAGCTCCTGGACGAAGTCGGCGTCCAGCCACGGCTTGTAGATCCGCAGCAACGGGTTGGCGAGCAGCCCGTACCGGTAGAACCGCTCGATGTCGTTGCCCTTGAACGTCGACCCGTCGCCCCAGATGTCGACGCCGTCCTCGTGCATGGCGCGCACCAGCATGGTGCCGGTGACAGCTCGGCCAAGCGGTGTGGTGTTGAAGTACGCGCGGCCGCCGGAGCGGATGTGGAACGCGCCGCAGGCCAGCGCGGCCAGCCCCTCCTCCACCAGCATGTGGCGGCAGTCGACCGCGCGCGCCAGCTCGGCGCCGTACTGAAGGGCCCGGTCGGGAACCCCGGAGATGTCGGGCTCGTCGTACTGACCGATGTCGGCGGTGTAGGTGCAGGGCACGGCGCCCTTCTCGCGCATCCAGGCGACGGCGACGGAGGTGTCGAGCCCGCCGGAGAAGGCGATGCCGACGCGTTCGCCGACGGGGAGGGAGGTCAGGACCTTGCTCATGGGGGGTGTTCCTCAGGGTTGTGGGACTGCGTCAGGGGCTCAGGGGGTGGTGGTCGGATCCCCGGCGGGAGAGGGTGCGCCGTTCGCCAGCGCCAGGAAGCGCTCGACGAGCGCCTGCCCGCCGTCGGGTCGTCGGCTGATCACCAGCACGGTGTCGTCGCCGGCCACCGTGCCGAGCACGTCCTCGGACTCGATGCGGTCGAACGCCGAGGCGAGGAACTGTGCCGCCCCCGGTGGTGTGCGGAGCAGGGCGAGGTTGGCCGAGGCATCCGCGGAGACCAGCAGCTCACCGAGCAGTCGCGCCAGCCGGGTGTCGGCGGCTGCGGTGTCCTGCGCGACGACCGGAGTGCGGTCGGCGCCGACGGCCGGTACGGCGTACACCAGTGCGCCGTTCGGCATCCGCACCTTCACCGCGTCGAGCTCGACCAGGTCGCGCGACAGGGTGGCCTGCGTGACGTTGACGCCGGCCCCGGCCAGCAGCTCGGCGAGCTCGGTCTGCGAGCGGATCGGGTGCTTGCTGAGCAGGTCGATGATCTTCTGCTGCCGGGCGTTCTTGGTCAGCGGGATGGCACTCATGACGCCTCCCCCTGATGGGCCAGCAACCAGGTGAGCAGCGCCTTCTGGGCGTGCAGCCGGTTCTCGGCCTCGTCCCAGACCACGGCGCGCGGACCGTCGAGAACGTCGGCGCTGATCTCCTTGCCGCGGTAGGCGGGGAGGCAGTGCAGGACGATCGCGTGCGCAGCCGCGCCGGACAGCAGCTCGTCGGTGACGGCGTACGGACGGAACGGAGCGACCCGCTGCTCGGCCTCCCCCTCCTTGCCCATCGACACCCAGGTGTCGGTGGCCACGACGTCGGCCCCGGCGACGGCCGCAGTGGGGTCGACGACGTACGAGGCCGAGCCGCCGGTCGTCTCGGCGATCTCCTGGGCCCGCTTGAGTACGGCGTCGTCGGGGGCGTAGCCGTCGGGTCCGCTGACCCGGACGTGCATGCCCGCCGTCGCGCAGGCCAGCAGGTACGAGTGCGCCATGTTGCTCGCGGCGTCGCCGACGAACGTGAGCGTCCGGCCGGTCAGGTCGCCGAGGTGCTCCTGGATCGTGAGCAGGTCGGCAAGCAGCTGGCACGGGTGGAACTCGTCGGTGAGCGCGTTGACCACGGGCACCCCGGCGTACTCCGCCATCTCCTCGAGCCGGGTCTGCTCGTACGTGCGCCACACGACCAGGGCCGCCTGCCGGCCGAGCACCCGGGCGGTGTCCGCGACGGACTCCCGCTTGCCGATCTGCGCGAGGTTGCCGTCGACGACCATCGGCAGCCCGCCGAGAGCCGCGATGCCGGCGGTGAACGAGACCTGGGTGCGCAACGTCGGCTTGTCGAAGATGACCGCGACCGTCTTCGGGCCCTCGAGCGGGCGCGCCGAGAACGGGTCGGCCTTCAGCGTGGCCGCGAGGGCCAGCACCTCGCCCTGCTCGGCCGGGGTGAGGTCGTCGTCGCGGAGGAAGTGGCGGGTCACGGCGCACCCTCCTGGTACGCGGCGTCCAGGATCGCGGGCCAGGCCTCGAGGAACTCGTCCGCCTGAGCGGACGTGAGGACCAGCGGGGGTGCCAGCCGGATCCGGTTCGGGGCGCAGGCGTTGATGATGAACCCGTGCGCCTGGGCGGCCTCCACGACCTGCGCGGATCGGTCATCGCTCAGGTCGAGGCCGATCAGCAGGCCTTCGCCACGGATCTCGGTGACCCGCTCGTCGGCCAGGCCGGCCCGCAGGTGCTCGCCCACCGTGGTGGCGTTGGTGAGCAGGTCGTCCTTCTCGATGGTGCTGATCACGGCGAGTGCGGCCGCGGTGGCGACCGGGTTGCCGCCGAACGTCGTGCCGTGGTTGCCCGGCTGCAGCAGCGCGCCGTGCTCCCCCACGGCGACACAGGCGCCGATCGGGATGCCACCGGCCAGCCCCTTCGCGAGGGTGACGATGTCGGGGGTGATGCCGGACGCGGTGTGGGCGAACCATGCCCCGGTGCGGCCCATCCCGGTCTGCACCTCGTCGAGCCACAGCAGGGCGCCGTGCTCGGTGGCGATCTCGCGCGCCCGGGCGAGGTAGCCCTCGGGCGGGATGACGACGCCTGCCTCGCCCTGGATCGGCTCGACCAGCACGGCCGCCGTCTGGTCGGTGACGGCTGCCGCCAGCGCGTCGGCGTCGCCGTACGGGACGAACGTGACGTCGCCGGGCAGCGGCTCGAACGGCTCGCGGTAGGCGGCCTTCGAGGTCAGCGCCAGCGAGCCCATCGTGCGCCCGTGGAAGCTGCCCTCGGTGGCCACCACGTGCGTGCGGCCGGTGCGCCGGGTCAGCTTGAACGCCGCCTCGTTGGCCTCCGAGCCGGAGTTGGTGAAGAAGACCTTGCCCTGGACGCCGAGCAGGTCGAGCAGCTTCTCCGCCAGGGTGACCTGCGGCTCCGTCGCGAAGAAGTTCGACACGTGGCCGAGCGTGTTGAGCTGGTCGGTGACCGCCGAGACCAGCGCCGGGTGGGCGTGGCCGAGCGCGTTCACGGCGATACCGCCGAGCAGGTCGAGGTACTTCGTGCCGTCGGCGTCCCACACGTACGGCCCGTCACCCTTGACGAGCACCAGCTTCGGCGGGCCGAAGGTGTTCATCATCGCGGCGGCGTACCGCTGCTTGAGGTCGTCGGTCATCTCAGGCCTCCTTGCGGGCGCTGCGGATGCGGGTGTCGACGCCGGGCAGCACCTGGGTGCCCACCCCGTCGTCGGTGAAGATCTCGAGCAGGACGGCGTGCGGCTCGCGCCCGTCGACGACGGTGGCCCGCGGGACCCCGCCCCGGACGGCGTTCAGGCAGGCCTTCATCTTCGGGACCATGCCGCTGGCCAGCGTCGGCATCAGCTCGTCGAGACCTTCGGGACTGATCTGACCGATCACGTCGTCACTGTCGGGCCAGTCGCGGTACAGCCCCTCGACGTCGGTGAGCACCAGCAGCTTCGCGGCGCCGAGAGCGACGGCGAGCGCAGCGGCGGCGGTGTCGGCGTTGACGTTGTGGACGCGACCGAGGTCGTCAGGGGCCACCGACGAGATCACCGGGATCCGGCCGGCGTCCACGATGTCGAGCACCGCCTCGGGGCGCACCCGCGCCACCTCGCCGACCAGCCCGAGGTCGACCTCCTCACCGTCGACCACGGTGCGCGTGGTCTCGGCGGTGAACAGGCCGGCGTCCTCGCCGCTGAGCCCCACCGCGAGCGGACCGTGGCCGTTGATCAGCCCGACGAGCTCGCGCCCGACCTGGCCGACCAGCACCATCCGGACGACGTCCATCGCCTCCGGCGTCGTGACGCGCAGGCCGCCGCGGAACTCCGACTTGATGTCGAGCCTGTCGAGCATCTGGCTGATCTGCGGGCCGCCGCCATGAACCACGACCGGCTTGAAGCCGGCGTACCGGAGGAACACGATGTCCTCGGCGAACGCCTGCTTCAACGACTCGTCGGTCATCGCGTTGCCGCCGTACTTCACCACGATCGTCTTGCCGTGGTACGTCTTCAGCCACGGCAGCGCCTCGGCCAGCGTGCCGGCCTTCGCGGTGGCGCGGCGCCACTCCTCGGGGGTCTTGCCGGTGATGGTCTCGTCGGTGGTCATCGGCCCTCAGCTCGAGTAGGCGGAGTTCTCGTGGACGTAGGCATGGGTCAGGTCGTTGGTCCAGACCGTGGCCCGCTCGGTGCCGGACTTGAGGTCGATCGTGACGCTGACGTCGCGTCCGCTCATGTCGACACGCTCGGGTGACTCGTCGGGCTCCGACGCGCGGCACACCCAGACGCCGTTCATCGCGACGTCGAGGTCGGCCGGATCGAACGCCGCGTCGGTGGTGCCGAGCGAGGCGAGCACCCGGCCCCAGTTCGGGTCCTTGCCGAAGACGGCGGCTTTGAACAGGTTGGAGCGAGCCACCGAACGAGCGGCCTTCACCGCGTCGTCTTCGGTGGCGGCGTTGAGCACGGTGATCGCGATCTCGTGGTCGGCGCCCTCGGCATCGGCGAGCAGCTGCATCGCGAGGTCGGTGCAGGCCCGGGTCAGCGCCTCGGTGAAGTCCTCCTCGCTCGGCGTGATCCCGGAGGCGCCGTTGGCGAGCAGGGTGACGGTGTCGTTGGTGGACATGCAACCGTCGGAGTCGAGCCGGTCGAAGCTCAGCCGGGTGGCGGTGCGCAGCGCCCGGTCACAGGTGGCGGCGTCGACCTTCGCGTCGGTCGTGAGGACGACGAGCATCGTCGCGAGCTGGGGCGCGAGCATGCCGGCGCCCTTGGCCATGCCGCCGATGGTCCAGCCACTGCCCTCGACGACGACCCGCTTGCTGACGGTGTCGGTGGTCATGATCGCCTCGGCCGCGTCGGCGCCCCCGTCGTACGACAGCCCCTGCACCGCCTCGTCGACGCCCTTCAGCAGCAGGTCGCGCGGGTTCTTCAGGCCGATCAGCCCGGTAGAGCAGACGACGACGTCGACAGCACCGATACCGAGCCCGGTCGCGACCTGTTCGGCGACGGCGTGCGTGGTCTGGAAGCCCTCGGCGCCGGTGTAGCAGTTGGCACCGCCGGAGTTGAGGACGACGGCCCTGACGATGCCGTCCTTGACGACCTCCTGGCTCCACAGGATCGGGTTGGCCTTGCACCGGTTCGACGTGAACACCGTCGCGGAGGCGTACTCGGGGCCGTCGCTGGCGACGAGCGCCAGGTCCTTGCCACCGGAGGTCTTGAGCCCGGCCGTGACGCCGGTAGCGCGGAAGCCCTTCGGGGTGGTGACGCTCATGCGTTGTCCTTGCCCGACGGCGCGGCGGGCGTCGGGGGCGCCTGCACCTCGTGGCCGGCACCGACCCAGGCCTCCTCCGCCGCGTCGGCCTTCGCCGCGTGCACGAGGATCCAGTCGGTGTCGTACGTCGACAGCGTGAAGACGCTGATGTCGGCCTCGGCGAGCGGGCCGAGCAGGCCGTAGAGGACGCCGGTCTCCTTGAAGTCCAGCGGGCCGGCGACCTCGAAGGCGACGAACGGGCCCTCGCGCTTGGCGCGGGTCGGCACCGACGACGCGTGGCAGACGACCGACGTCTCGTCGTTGGTGGCCGTCACCGAGAAGAGCGTGGACGCCGAGGCCCAGGCGGGGATCTTTGCGCCGCGGCCGAGGCGAACGACGGCGAGCGCGTCGGAGTGTCGGTAGAGGATGTGCGAGGAGTCGTTCACGGTGCGAGTCCGATCGTGGTGAGGCCGGTGGTCTCCGGGAGCCCGAGGGCGAGATTCATGCACTGGACGGCGGCGCCGCCGGTGCCCTTGGCGAGGTTGTCGACAGCGGCGACGGCGACCAGTCGGCCTGCCGCCTCGTCGACGGTGACCTGGACGTGGACGGCGTTGGAGCCGACCACCGACTTGGTCTGCGGCCACTGGCCGGACGGCAGCAGGTGCACGAACGGTTCGTCGGCGAACGCCTTCTCGTACACGGCGTACGCCTCGTCCGGGGTGGCCGTCGAGGGCGCGGAGCAGGTGGCGAGGATGCCGCGCGGCATCGGCACCAGCACCGGGGTGAACGAGATCTTCACCTCGGAGTCGGTGAGCGCGCCGAGGTTCTGGATGATCTCGGGGGTGTGGCGGTGCGTGCCGCCGACGCCGTACGCGCTCGCGGAGCCCATCACCTCGGACCCGAGCAGGTTGGTCTTGGGAGCCTTGCCGGCGCCCGACGTGCCCGAGGCCGCGACGACGACGATGCCCGTCGGGTCGACGATGCCCGCGGCGACAGCCGGCGCGAGGGCCAGCGTGGAGACCGTCGGGTAGCAGCCCGGCACGGCGATCCGGGTCGCGGCGCTCAGCCGCTCGCGCTGGCCGGCGAGCTCAGGCAACCCGTACGGCCAGGAGCCGGCGTGCTCGCCACCGTAGAACGTCTCCCAGTGCGCGGGGTCGGTCAACCGGAAGTCGGCGCCGCAGTCGATGACGACGGTCTCCTCAGGGAGCGCCTTGGCGATCACGGCCGACTGGCCGTGCGGCAGTCCGAGGAAGACCACGTCGTGCCCCGACAGCACCTCGACGGTGGTCTCCTCGAGGATCCGGTCGGCCAGCGGCACCAGGTGCGGCTGCAGCGCACCGAGCCGCTCCCCCGCGTTGGACCCGGCCGTGACGGCCCCGATCTCGACGTCAGGGTGCGACAGCAGCAGCCGCAGCACCTCGCCTCCGGCGTACCCACTGGCTCCTGCAACGGCAACTCTCCGCTTGGTCATGTGCATGACTATACAGGCGAGTGCATGGCTCTCGTCCAGGGGGTACGCCGATGTCAGGCCCGGTGCACGGCTCCATGACGCTCGACTGCGAGTGCCACCGCGGCGTCACGCGCGCCGGCGGTCTCGGTCTCGGTCAGCGTGCGGTCGGGGGCTCGGAACCGCAGCGCGAAGGCCAGCGACTTCTTGCCCTCCCCCGCCTGCTCACCGGTGTACACGTCGAACAGTCGCACCGACTCGAGCAGCTCGCCGGCGCCCTCACGCAGGGTGGCGGCCACAGCTGCGGCGGCAATCGAGGCGTCGACCACCAGCGCGACGTCCTCCTTCGCCACCGGGTACGTCGAAAACTGCGGCGCGGGCACGATCAGGGTGGCGCGCTCGAGCAGCGCGTCGAGGTCGACCTCGGCCGCTGCCGTCCGCGCAGCCACGCCGTACGCCGTGCAGACCCGCGGGTGAAGCTCGCCGGCGAATCCGATCGAGACGTCACCGACGAAGATCTCCGCGCAGCGGCCCGGGTGCCAGGGAGCGCGCGTCGCCGCACGAACGTCGACCTCCACGCCGAGAGCGACGGCAACCACGCGGACCGCCTCGATCGCGTCCGCCCAGCTGGCCGGGCGTCCCTCGCCCCACCAGCCGGCGCGCTCGCTGTCACCGGAGATGGTGAGCGCCAGGTGCAGCGGCTGGTCGGGCAGCGCCTTCTGCAGGTCGTCCCACTCGCCCCCGGTGGGTCGGCGGTCGACCGGCAGGATCGGTGCCGCGACCGTCCCCCTCGGCAACGTGACGGTCGCCGTCTCGAACAGCGCGACGTCGGACTGCCCGCGACCGGCGTTGCGCGCCGCCGCCTTGAGCAGCCCCGACAGCAGCGTCGTGGTCATCATCGGCTCTTCGGAGCTGATCGGGTTGGCGATCCTCATCGCCGTCCGGCGCTCGTCGTCCTCGGGCAGCTCCAGCCGCTCGAGATCGGCTGCACCCATGAACGGGAAGTTGACCACCTCGACGAAGCCGGCGCCGGCCAGGGCGCGACCGATCCGACGGCGCAGCGCCTGTGCCGGAGTGAGTCCGCGACCTGCGGGCGCGGTCGGAAGCACGGACGGGATGTCCTCGTAGCCGACCAGGCGGGCGACCTCCTCGACGAGGTCGAACGGGTCGTTGAGGTCCGGGCGCCAGCTCGGCACTACCGCGATGATCGTCCCTCCGTCGACCGTCACGTCACAGTCGACGGCGCGCAGGTGCTCGACGGTGGTGTCGGCGGAGATGTCCATGCCCGTCACGCGTGCGGGCAGGTCGGCGGGGATGCTGATCGACCGCTGCTCGGGCGGCGCACCGACGACCGTCACACCATCGCTGATCGTGCCGCCGCCGTACGCGACGAGGAGCTCGGCCACCCGGTCGGCCGCAGCCGCGGGGATGGTCGGGTCGACGCCGCGCTCGAACCGCTTGGACGCCTCGGAGGGCAGCTTGTGGCGACGCTGGGTGCGGAAGATCGACACCGGGTCGAAGTGCGCGGCCTCGATCACGACGTGCGACGTGGTGCTGGACAGCTCGGTGGTCGCGCCGCCCATGACGCCGGCCAGACCGATCGGCCCGGACTCGTCCGTGATCAGCAGGTCCTCGTCGCTGAGCACCCGGTCGACGCCGTCCAGGGTGGTGAGCTTCTCCCCCGCCGTCGCCCGGCGGACCGTGATCGGGCCGGCGAGCTTGTCGCCGTCGTAGCCGTGGATCGGCTGACCCAGCTCGAGCATCACGTAGTTGGTGACGTCGACGGCCAACGAGATCGGACGCATGCCCGCGAGCTGCACGCGGCGCGCAAGCCAGCGCGGCGTGGGGGCGGTCGGGTCGAAGCCGCTGACCGTGCGGGTCACGAAGACCGGGCAGCCCTCGGGGTCGTCGACGACCACCGGGTAGCCGGAGTCGTTGGCGGCCGGCGTCGGTCGATCGGCCGGGTCCGTGAACGGCGCCTCGAAGCCGAGCGCCGCCTCGCGAGCCACTCCCCGCAGCGAGAGCGCGTACGCGCGGTCGGGGTTGATCTCGAACTCGATGACGTCCTGGCGCAGGTGCAGCACGTCGAAAGCGTCGTCGCCCGGGTTGCCCGCGTCGGCCGGCAGCACGATGATCCCGTCCGCCGACGTCGGGTCCTCGAGGCCCAGCTCCGTGGCCGAGCAGATCATCCCCGACGACACGTGGCCGTACGTCTTCCGAGCACTGATCTCGAACCCACCCGGCAGCACGCCACCTGGCAGTACGACGACGACCAGGTCACCGACCGCGAAGTTGTGCGCGCCGCAGACGATGCCCTGGGGCTCGCCGGTGCCGTTGGCCTGGCCCACGTCGACCGTGCACCAACGGATCACCTTGCCGTTCTTCTGCGGCTCGTCCTCGATCGTGAGCACGCGGCCGAGCACGAGCGGACCCGCGATGTCGGCGCCGTGCTGCTCGAGCGCCTCGAGCTTCAGGCCGAGCGCGGTCAGCCGCGCGGCGAGGTCCTCGCTCGACAGGTCGTGCGGAAGGTCGACGTACTCGCGAATCCATGACACGGGGGCGCGCATCAGATCTCCGTCCCGAAAGCAGTGGTGAAGCGGACGTCGCCCTCGAACATGTCGCGCATGTCCTCAGCGCCGTGCCGGAACATGAGCGTGCGGTCGATGCCCATGCCGAAGGCGAAGCCGGTGAAGCGCTCACTGTCGACGCCGCAGGCCGTCAGCACGCGGGGGTTGACCACGCCGCAGCCGCCCCACTCGATCCAGCCCTCACCGCGACAGGTGCGGCAGCTCTCCTTGGCAGGCGCCTGCCCGCGGCAGACGAAGCAGACGAGGTCGACCTCGGCCGACGGCTCGGTGAACGGGAAGTACGACGGCCGGAAGCGCGTCGAGATCCCCTCGCCGAACATCGACTCGGCGAAGTGGTCGAGCGTGCCCTTCAGGTGCGCCATCGTGATGCCCTCGTCGATGACGAGGCCCTCCACCTGGTGGAACACCGGGCTGTGCGTGGCGTCGTACTCGTCGGTGCGGAACACCCGCCCGGGGCAGACGACGTAGATCGGCGGCGTACGGGTCAGCATGGTGCGCGCCTGCACCGGCGACGTGTGGGTGCGGAGCACGACGGCGTTCTCGGCCGGCTCCATCCAGAACGTGTCCTGCATCGTGCGTGCCGGGTGGTCGGGGCCGAGGTTGAGCGCGTCGAAGTTCAGCCACTCGGCCTCGACGACCGGGCCCTCTGCGACCTCCCAGCCCATCGCCACGAACACGTCGGCGATCCGCTCGGAGAGCGTGGTGATCGGGTGGCGCGCTCCGACGGGACGGCGGTCCCACGGCAGCGTCACGTCGACGGTCTCCTCGGCGAGCATCCGCTCCTCGTGCTCGGCCTCGAGGACGCCCTGTCGCTCGGCGATCGCCTTGTTGACCGCGCCCCGCGCCTGCCCGATGCGCATCCCGGCTTCCTTGCGGGCCTGCGGCGGCAGCGCACCGATCTCGCGGTTGGCCAGGCCGAGCGGCGAGCGGTCGCCCGCGTGCTCGATCCGGACCCGCTTGAGGTCGGCGAGGTCCGTCGCCGCGGCCACGGCTGCGAGGGCGTCGTCGCGCGCCGCCTCGACCTCCTCGGCCTTCAGCGGGGTGACCTCGACCGGGTCGTACTCGGAGTTCGGGCCCGACATTGTTGCCTTTCCTCAGGCGTAAGGGTGCTGACTACGGGCGTCAGTCTAGGAAGTCGGCCGGCACGGCCGCGAACCGGTTTGCCGCTCAGACGTACGCGGGCCACATGATGGCGATCCGGGCGCCGCCGCCGGGGGCGTCATCGATCTCGACGAGACCCCCGTGGGCGCGGACCAGCCCGTGGATGATGTACATGCCGAGCCCGGAGCCGCCCCGGGTTCCGTGCTTCCAGAACTTCGTGAACACCCGGCTCCGGATCTCGGGGCTGATGCCCGCGCCTTCGTCATCGACGAGGAGCAGGACCCCACCGAACGGCGCAGAGTCGTCGAGCGGCGTAGCGCTGAGTCGGACGTCGCCCTCACCGTGACGGATCGCGTTGTCGACCACGTTGTGCAGCACCTGTGCGAGCTTGTCGGGGTCGGCCATGACCTGGGGCAGGCGGTCACTGGCGTCGAACGCGATCTCGCGCCCCGTACCGGCGCGCACCGAAGCCACCACCCGCTCGACGGCCTGGCTGAAGTCGAGCGGACGCGGGTAGAGCGAGAGCCGACCCGTGTCGATGCGGGCCACGTCGAGCAGTTCCGCGATCAGGCGGGTCAGCCGATCGGCGTCGACGTTCACCGTCTCGAGCATCATCTTCTTCTGCGCGTCGTTGAGCTTGTCCCACTTGGACAGCAGCGTCGCGGCGAAGCCCTTCACGCCCGTCAACGGCGAGCGGAGCTCGTGCGCCACCGTCGCGACCAGGTCGGAGCGTTCGCGGTCGAGCCGAGCACGAGCCCGCGCAGAACGCAGCGAGATCGCCACCTGGCTCACCGGCCCGCGCGGGACCTCACGGTGCAACCGAACGGTCAGCAACAGCTCGGTGCCGTCGGAGAGGAACCAGGCCTGCTCCGGCAGCGCGGACCGGATGTGCAGCCCCTCGTACGGCGTCGCGCTGGTGTACCAGTCGTTGCCGGCGTTGTCCTGGAGGCTGACGACGTCCGACAGGTGCTTGCCGACGCCCCCGCGCGCACCCAGGAACTCCTCGGCCGCGGTGTTCATCACGACCACGGTGCCGGTCTCGTCAGCGATGACCACACCATCAGGCAAGACGTCGAGCATGCTCAGTTCGTGGCTTGCTGGCGCGACCATCCCCCCAGGCTAGTGCTTTCGGCCCAAGTGCGCGCGAACCCGCCGGACCGTGACGACTCGAAAGTCGTCAGGCACGTTGCGCACGTGCGGATGCATACAGGCAGACGGCGGCCGCGGTCGCCAGGTTGAGGCTCTCGGCGCGACCGTGGATCGGGATCCGCACCCGGTGGTCGGCCAGCTGCGCGAGCTCGTCGGGCAGCCCCCACGCCTCGTTGCCGAAGAGCCAGGCCGTGGGCTTGGCGAGGAGCCCGCTGTCGGCCGCTTCGTCGAGGTCGAGCTCGCCGGCACCGTCGGCGGCGAGGACGATCAGGCCCGAGGACTGGAGGTCCGCGATCACCGCCGCGGTGTCCGGCTCGATGGCGAGCGGGAGGTGGAAAAGCGAACCGACACTCGCTCGCACCGCCTTCCCGTTGTACGGGTCCACCGAGCTTCCGGTGAGGACGACCCCTGCCGCACCCGCCGCATCTGCACAGCGGATCACCGTGCCGGCGTTGCCGGGATCGCGTACGTCGGCACACACCGCGAGAAGTCGGGCAGACGACTCCGCGATCTCGCCGAACGGAACGTCGAGGAACCGGCAGACCGCCACCACGCCCTGCGGCTGGACCGTGTCTGCGAGAGACGCCAGTGCTGGCTCGTCGACCAGCTGCCACGGCACCTGCTGGGAGTCGGCAGCGGCCAGCAGGTCGGGGTGCTGGGCGCCGGTCGACGGGAGCGCGAACACCTCGTGCACGCAGCCGGGCACGTCGAGCGCCTCGCGGACGGCCTGGGGCCCCTCGGCGAGGAAGAGCCGGTGTTCGGCCCTGGAAACACGTCGGGCGAGCCTTCGTGCTGTCTTCACGCGGCCGCTCCTCGTGGTGAGGAGCGGCGCGTCAGCAGGAAGGCTCGCCATCGACGTACTGCTCGTCTGACGACCGGAGTCGTCAGGCGTTGGCGTCAGCCGTCTCGTCCCGGGGGGCGTTGACGTCAGCGGGGAGGTTCGCCTTGGCGGTCTCCACGAGAACGACGAACGCCGCGGGGTCGTTGACAGCCATGTCGGCCATGATCTTGCGGTCGACCTCGACACCAGCGGCCTTGAGGCCCTGGATGAAGCGGTTGTAGGTCATGCCGTTCGCACGGGCAGCGGCGTTGATGCGCTGGATCCAGAGCTTGCGGAAGTCGCCCTTCTTCGCCTTGCGGTCACGGTAGTTGTAGACCAGCGAGTGGGTGACCTGCTCCTTGGCCTTGCGGTACAGGCGCGAACGCTGACCGCGGTAGCCGGAGGCGCGCTCGAGAGTTACCCGGCGCTTCTTGTGGGCGTTTACTGCCCGCTTGACGCGTGCCACTTCTGACTCCTTGTGCTTCTAAGACTGGGGGGTGGGGCGAGCTCGGTCAGAGACCGAGGAGGCGACGAGCCTTCTTGGTGTCGGCCTTGGAAACCTCGGTGGTTCCGCTCATCCGACGGGTGACCTTCGAGGCCTTGTGCTCCAGGTTGTGGCGCAGGCCGGCCTTCTGGCGACGGAGCTTGCCCGAGCCAGTCACACGGAAGCGCTTGCTCGCACCGGAGTGCGTCTTGTTCTTCGGCATGGGGATGCTGTCCTTCTGGTTCTCATGAGGCCGGCCCGTCTGGCGACGAACCGACCGCGTTCACATGTCGGGGTCGAGATTCTCTGAACGGCGCCGCGGCTTCTTGTCCGACGGGTCGGTCGGAGCTGTTGCGGTGCGCTCGGCGTGCTCGGCTTCCTTGTCCGCCTGGCGTTCGGCTGCCTTCTCGGCCTTCGCGGCCTCGACGTCGGCCTTGGCCTCGGACTTCTTCTTGTGCGGGCCGAGCACCATGATCATGTTTCGACCGTCCTGCTTGGGCGACGACTCCACGAAGCCGAGCTCCGTGACGTCCTCGGCCAGCTTCTGGAGCAACCGGAAGCCCAGCTCAGGACGGTGCTGCTCACGACCGCGGAACATGATCGTGATCTTCACCTTGTCGCCGGCCTTCAGGAACCGCACGACGTGACCCTTCTTGGTCTCGTAGTCGTGCTGGTCGATCTTGGGACGAAGCTTCATCTCCTTGATGACCACGTTCGTCTGGTTCCTGCGGGCTTCGCGAGCCTTCTGAGCGTTCTCGTACTTGAACTTGCCGTAGTCCATGAGCTTGCAGACCGGCGGACGGGCTGTCGGTGCAACCTCGACCAGGTCGAGATCGGACTCCTGCGCGAGACGCAGGGCATCGTCGATGCGGACGATGCCGACGGTCTCGCCGTTGGGGCCAACGAGACGGACCTCGGGTACCCGGATCCGGTCGTTGATTCGCAGCTCAGTGCTGATGGGTCCTCCTGGGTTGAGTTCTCGGGTTATGACCTGCTCCGCCTTGGCCCGGAAACGAAAAAAGGCCTCCGCGTCACATGACAGCGGAAGCCAGCCCCGACAACGTGCACTGCACGACGTCAGATGAGTCCACGAGTACGCCGACGGGAGAACTGCACCCGCACAACCACTACGTGCTGCTCATGACCGGACCCGACGACCTGTCGGCTGGTGCCAGTCGGTCGATGCGGGTGGGAGACGGATCTCCGCTTGTCGGATCATTGAGACCA
Source organism: uncultured Actinomycetota bacterium (assembly GCA_963768905.1). Taxonomy (GTDB): domain Bacteria; phylum Actinomycetota; class Actinomycetes; order Propionibacteriales; family Nocardioidaceae; genus Nocardioides_B. Next base: position 48,532 of record CAVYJQ010000008.1, read on the forward strand.
ACCACCTGCATGTCCCGGATGGTTCACCCGGGGCGCACAGACAGCCGACCTCGCAGATCGGTCTCGTACAGGGTAGCAAGAGGGCGCCCCTGAGCGCACATCGTGACCATGACACGCTTGTTCCATGAGCCACGCCGCCCCCGAGTCCGCCCGGGACATCGCCGAAGTTCCCGCCCTCGAGATCGTCTCCACCGCTGCGCTGCACCTGATGAGCGCCGCCGCCGTCAACCTCGGTCTCGCCGAGGATCTGCCCGAGCACCAGGACCTCGACGAGGCCCGCACCCTGATCGAGGCGCTCGCCGGCCTGGTCACCGCGGGTGCTCCCCGGCTCGGGCACCACCACGCCGCACCGTTGCGCGACGGGCTGCGCACCCTTCAGCTGGCGTTCCGCGAGGCGTCGGCGATCCCGGACGCACCCGGCGACGGTCCGGGCGAGTCGCTCACGGGGCCGGTCTCACCCACCCGAAGCGGTCACTGACCTCGACCAGGGTGGCGCCCTCGGCAAGCTGCACCAGGTCGTCTCCCTCGATGACGAACAGCGTCGGTCCCGCCACGTCGACGACGATCGCCTCGGCGCCGTCCTGACGGGCGGCCTGGGCTGCCCGCTCGAACGTGACCGGGACCGGCCTCGCCTGCGGGTCCCAGCGGTCCATCGACTCGCGCCCGGTGAACGCCAGCAGCGCCGTACGACCGTCCCTGCCCGTCATCAGCACTGTGGCCATGTCGGACGTCTTGTCGTGGGCAAGGCCCTGCTCGTCGTACTCGACCTCGCCGAGCACCGCGACCACCGGCACCAGCAGCCGGGCGTGCTGCAGCGCCGCCAGGGTGGACGCGTGCCGAGACGTGGGATCTTCGGCGTAGGCGGCCAGTGCGGCCGTCACCTCGGGGGTGACCGATCCGTCGTCGCCTGCGAAGCCGGGGTCAGGAAGAGTGCGCACCCCCCGATCCTGCCAGGGCGGTATTGACGAGCGCCTAGGCTGGGTGTGTGGGTGAGTTCGACAGCACAACCTGGCAAGCAGTCGGCCTGACGTTGACCGTCCTGGGCCTCGCGCTGAGCGTCCTGCTGTGGCGGCGACGAGGGGCGGCCTCGGGCCTGCGGGCTGCGGCCTGGGCACTGCTCCCCCTGGCCGCTGCACTGACGGGAGTGCTGCGCCTGGTCTGGGAGGTCACCGACTCGGTCTTGACGTGGGCCACACGCCTCGTCTTCAGCCCGACCGTGTGGATCGGGATCGCGGTGACCGGTGTCGCGGCGGGCCTCTTCGCAGTCTCCGGCCTGCTCCGTCGTCGTACGTCGAGGAAGTCGCCGCGCTCGGACGCATCGCTCCCGGCGACTCGGTCGTCCGCTCCGGCGGCGCAACAGCCCTCGGGGTCGGGCGCCGCCGACGACGACATGGACGACATCGAGGCCATCCTCAGGAAGCACGGAATCGGGTGAGCCGGCGCCTCGACCACGAGGCGGAGCGGAGCCGACTACCGGCCCGGCTCGCGCGCGCCCTCGCGACGCTGCCCGTCGTCCCGTCCACCCCGACCGTGGTGGTCGACCTGGACGCCTTCGACGCCAACGCCGCCGACCTCGCGGCCCGCGCACGCGGAGTTCCGATCCGGGTGGCCACCAAGTCGCTGCGGGTGCCGGCGCTGGTCGCGCGAGCCGTTGACTCGCCTGGTCTCGAGGGGCTTCTGACCTACTCCTTGCGTGAGGCGCTGTGGCTCCACAACGCCGGATTGAGCGACAACCTGCTGATGGGCTACCCGTGCGTCGACGCCGCCGCGCTCCGCGCGCTGACCGACGACGGCGCTGCTGCCGCCTCGATCACCCTGATGGTCGACGACGTCGCTCATCTCGATGCCGTCGACGCGGCTCGGGCAACCGACCTCACTGTGCGGATCGCCATCGACGTCGACGCCGGGCTTCGGCTCGGGCCGGCGCATGTAGGCCCGAAGCGGTCCCCGTTGCAGCAGCCAGCCGACGTGGTGGCGCTGGCACGGGCCGTGATCGACCGGCCCGGTTTCGCGCTGGTCGGCGTGATGACCTACGAGGGGCAGGTCGCCGGCGTACCGGACGAGGTGCCCCGCCAGCGGGCCCGCTCCCTCGTCGTACGGCGGTTGAAGTCCGCGTCGGTACGGCAGCTGCACGCCCGACGAGCGGAGATTGCCACTGCCCTGGGCCCAGTGACGGACCTGGAGTTCTGGAACGCCGGGGGCTCCGGCAGCATCGAGGAGTCGTCCGCCGACCCGGTGGTGACCGAAGTGGCGGCCGGCTCGGGGCTGCTGGTGCCGGGGCTCTTCGATCACTACCGCAGCTTCGAGCCACGGCCCGCGGCGTTCTTCGGACTGCCGGTCGTCCGACGCCCGGGCGACGGTTGCGTGACGGTGGCGGGCGGCGGGCCTCATCGCATCGGGGGCCACCGGCAAGGACCGGTCACCGCTCCCCTGGGCTCCGCCCGGCCTGCGGCTCACGTCGCTCGAGGGGGCGGGAGAGGTGCAGACCCCGCTGGTCGGGCGCGGTACGTCGTCGCTCGCCATCGGCGACCTGGTCTGGTTCCGGCATGCGAAGGCCGGCGAGCTGATGGAGCACGTCCGCGAGGTCCACCTCGTGTCCGGGGACTCCGTCGTCGACGTCGTACCGACGTACCGCGGGACGGGCAACGCGTGGTGAGTCCCGATGCGTCGGCGCGAGAGATCGTCGAGCGGACCTTGGCCGCTCCCCCGACCCTCGGCGCAGGGCGGCTGCTCTGCATCGACGGGCCGTCCGGTTCGGGGAAGACCACGCTGGCGAACGATGTCCTGGCAGCGGTTCCCGGCTCCGTGGATGTGGCGCTCGTGCACATGGACGACATCTACCCCGGCTGGGACGGGCTCGCCGCCGGGGTCGACCGGGTCAGCCGCCTGCTGGTGGCTCCGCGAGCGCTGGGCCGGCCGGGCCGCTACCGGCGCTACGACTGGCATGCGGGACAGGAGGCCGAGTGGCATGACGTCGCACCCGTGGACCTGCTGGTGATCGAGGGAGTCGGCGCAGGCGCGCTGGACTACGACGCGCAGATCACGACGCTCGTCTGGGTGGAGGCGCCACGCGACGTGCGAATCGACCGAGCGCTCGCCCGTGACGCAGCGCTCGTCGGGCTCGAGCAGCCCGACGAGCACCTGAGGGCCCACTGGCTGGCGTGGAGCCGCGACGAGGACGCCCATTTCCGCCAAAACCGAACCCGCGAGCGCGCCGACCTGATCGTGCAGGGGAACTGCGGCCCGGCGGCTGGATGAGTTCGGGCTCTCAGCTGGTGACGGGCCCGAACGTCAACGAGTAGTTGGTCCAGCGGGTCTCGACCTCGAAGCCCACGCGCTCGTAGATCCCCAGCGCGCCGGTCGGGTTCTCCGAGTCGACGTCGAGGGATGCCTCGTCGTAGCCGGCCTCCTGGTACGCCGCCAGAGCGTGTCGCAGCAGCGCCCCCGCGAGACCTCGTCCGCGGTACTCCCGGCGGGTGCCGACCTTCGCGACGTACGCCTCACGCTTGCCCGTCGCCTCGAAGTAGGCGTCGTACTCGTTGGACTGGATGTAGGCGACGACGCGGTCCGGGGACGACGGATCCACAGCCACCAGGCTCAGGTCGGGGCGGAAGTTGCGGCTGTCGGTGACCCACTGCTTCCACATCACGTCGGTCCACGGCGTGAAGTTCGGGTGGTCCACGAAAGCCGCGTTGTGGGCTTCGTGCATCGCGGTGGACAGCGACGGCTCGTAGCGCCGGAGCTCGAGCCCGTCGGGGAGCGCCGGCGGAGCGTCGATGGCTCCCAGCGGGGTGCGCATCACGAAGTTCCACCGCTCGGGTATGAAGCCCGCGCTCGCGAGAAGCTCCGCCTGCGACGCGTTGGTCGACAGCCCGGTCAGGGCCACCTTCACCGGCATCTCGGGAGCACGCTCGGCGTGGCTCTCACGGACGCGCGCGAGCATCGCATCGACAAGCTGGCTGCCGATGCCCTCGCCGCGACGGATCGGTGCCACCGCGCCCTCGACGTGGTACTTCAGGTGGGTCTCGTCAGCTGCCCGGGGGTAGACCGAGGCGTACCCCACCATCTCGGCGGAGTCGTCGTCAGCCGGAACGAAGGCGCCGAGGATGTCGCGGCCTACCTCGACGTCCGGGTTGTCGAACTCCTCGTGGAGGTCGGCCTCGTTGTAGTGCTCACCCGTCTGGTCGACGGCCTCGACGGCGGCGAGCAGTCGGGCGAAGGCGGGGATGTCGGCGTAGCCCAGCGGGCGCAACGTCACAGTCACCCCACGAGGTTAGGGCCCCGACCCCGGGCCATGCACCCAGTTTTCTGACAGGGTGCTGCCATGACCTTGCCGCCCAGCGGGAACCAGCTCACGATCGCTGCAGGCGACTACGAGGCCGTTGTCACCGAGTGCGGGGCCACGCTCCGGGCCCTGACGTACGACGGACGCGACGTCGTCGCCGGTTTCGCGGAGGACGTCCAGGCGAGCTCGGGCCGGGGCCAGCTGCTGCTGCCCTGGCCGAACCGGATCGCGGCCGGGAGGTACGCCTTCGACGGTCGGCAGCACCAGCTGCCACTCTCCGAGGTCGCCCGGGGCAACGCCAGCCACGGGCTGGTGCGTTGGGTGTCCTGGACGACGCTCGACCACACCGACGACTCGGTCGCGCTGGGCTACCGGCTGATGGCGCAGCCGGGCTACCCGTGGACGCTCGACCTCGAGGCTCGCTACACACTCTCCGTCGACGGCCTGACCGTCAGCGTGACCGCCACGAACCGGTCCGCCGAAGCCGCGCCGTTCGCGGCTGGGTCGCACCCGTTCCTCACCGTGGGCGAGGGGCCGGTGGACCGCTGGCACCTCCGGTTGCCGGCGGGCACAGCGCTGGACGTCGATGAGCGGATGATCCCCAGCGGGCGGCGCAGCGTCGGCGGCACCGACCTGGATTTCCGCGAGGGCAGGCAGATCGGCTCGACCGTGCTCGACACGGCCTTCACCGACTTGTCGCGCGGGACCGACGGCAACGCCGAGGTCACCGTGAGCAACGGAGACCTCGGCGTGACGCTCTGGATGGACGCGTCCTACCCCTGGGTGCAGGTCTTTGCCGGCGTCGACGACGCACCGCGGTCGATCCTGGCCGTGGAGCCGATGACCGCGCCGCCCGACGCCTTCAACTCGGGAGAGGACCTGGTCGTCCTCTCCCCCGGCCGGCGAGGCCGGCGACCAGCACACCTGCACCTGGGGAATCCGGACTCAGGTCGGCGAGATGTAACCGGTCGGGTCGTCGCCCAGGTCGACGATCGCCGCGACCGGGCCGCCGCCGTCCGGACCCTGGTGCGCCGCCGACACGGACACGAACACGGCCGGGTCTCCGGTCACTGCCGCGGTCACGCCGCCCACGCAGGCCTTGATCTGACGGTGCCAGTGCACGTCCGAGTCGTCGAGCATCGCGTTGCGACGTCCGCGGACGCTTCCGTCCTGGCTGACCTCGCACTTGAGGAAGACGTTGACCAGACGGCCCTGCAGGTCGCTCTGGTGCGGCCGCGTCGGCAGGTCGAGGCCGGCGTCCCGGATCGCGTCCCAGATGCCGTCCTGGTCGAGGGCGTCCTCCATGACGGCGTGGCCGATCCGGTAGCGACCGCCCACGCCGCGGGCGTTGCCCACCACGACGACCTGCGCCTGGTCGAGCTCCACGCCACTGGAGCACGAGGCCACCGACGAGAACAGCGACCGGTCGTGCATCACGTCGGCATCCGTCGGCATCTCGATCTCGCCCAGCGCGACGGCGATGCCGAGCGCCGTACAGCCGTTGGAAAGGTCCATCGACTCGTGCGTGTGCTCGGTCCACACCGTCTTGCCACGGCTCTTGGCGTCGCGGATCGTGTGGATCGTCAGCAGCGGGGTCTTCGTCTGCACGTAGTGCACGTCGGCGACGTCGGTGATCCCGGCCTTCGCCATCGCCTCGGTGACGGCGTCCGCGACCTTGCTCACCATCGCGACTCGACCGATGTCCTCGGGCATCAGCACCTCGCTCATGGCGAAGCCGACGGTGAGCCTGGGCTCGTCGGTCTGCGCGGCCTTCTCGGCCGGCATCGTGGCGAAGATCGTCGCGTGCGGGCTGAGCACGCCGTCGGTGCCGCCCGACCAGACGATCGGGACCTGCTTGACCTCGTCGGCGCTGCGGCTGCCCCGCTCGACGAGCACCTCGCGGAACGCGCGGTCGGCGATGATGCGGGTGTAGTCGTTGACGCCGCCGTTGCCCTCGGTCTTGCCGATGACCGCGATCACCCGATCGGCCTCGAGCACTCCGTCGTCGATCAGCTCCGCGAGACCGCTGGCGTCGGACACGTTCAGGATCGGGACCTTGCGGACCTCGATGGGCTCAGGCATCGGCTTCTCCTTCGTTGGTTGGGTCTGAGGTGATCTCGACAAGCTCGATCAGCGGAGTGAGCTCGATCAGCGGGGTGATCACCGGGGGTCCTCGGGGGTGATGACGGTGCCGGCCTCGCCGGCCACGCCGTCGACGATGTGCTGCATGTTGGTGATGACGGCGTACTGGCCGCCTTGCTCGACGAAGCGGCAGGCCGCGTCGACCTTCGGTCCCATGGACCCGGAGGCGAAGTGACCCTCGTCGGCCAAGCGCCCGCATCTTGCTGACGCTCACCCGGCCCACGTCCTCTGCCTCCGGCGTCCCGTAGCGGAGGACGGCGGCAGGGACGTCGGTCGCGACGACCAGAACGTCGGCTTTGACGGTGCGGGCGAGCAGTGCGGCTCCGAGGTCCTTGTCGATGACCGCCTCGACGCCGTGCAGTCCGTCTTCGCGTCGTACGACAGGGATTCCGCCGCCCCCGTTGGCGACGACGATGAATCCTGCGTCGACCAGCGCGGTCACGGCCGCTGCGTCGACAATCTCCAGGGGTTCAGGCGACGCCACGACGCGGCGCCAGCCCTTCTCGCCACGGTCCTCCCAGGTCTCGCCCCGCTCCACGAGCACAGCGGCCTCGGCGTCCGTGAGGTGGCGGCCGATCGGCTTGGTCGGGTGAGCGAATCCCGGGTCGTCGGCGTCGACGCGTGTGCGGGTGATCAGGCTTGCCGTGCGGCGCTCGATACTGCGCGCCGCCATCGCCCGCTCGAGGGCGTTCATCAGCACCAGCCCGAGGGTCGCCTGAGTCTGGGCGCCGCACCAGTCCAGCGGCACCGGAGGCACCACATGGGCGGCGAGCTCGTTCTTCACGAGCAGGTTGCCGACCTGCGGACCGTTGCCATGCGTGAGCACGACCTCGACGTCGTGGTCGAGGAGGTCGGCCACGGCGTCCATGGCGACCTGCGCTGCCTCGACCTGGTCGGCGGGCCGGACACGCCCGTCGTCCCTAGCCAGCGCATTGCCGCCCAGTGCCAGCAGGACCCTCATGACAGGAACCCCAGCCGCGCGGCCGCACTCCGCCGCAATTGACCCGTTGTGACAGCCGATCGCGCCGGTACGCCGTCACAACCGGTCAATTGTCCTGGGGTGGCGGACTGTCCAAAAGCGGCGGCCGTCATGGGCGCGACTCCATCCAGTCGACGTCGGCGGACGTTGCACCGGCGGCGAGGGTCGCGTAGCCGGGGCCGCGGTCGAAGAACGGCTCGTCCGGTACGGCCGGCCCGCAGCTCGCCGCGCAGGGCGTCGCTGGCGGCGGCGTCCACCTCGGGCGCGTCAGCGGGACCGGTGACGACGACCCCGTAGTCGGCGCGCGCGCCCTCGACGGAGACCTTGCCCCAGAGGACGTCGCGCACGACCTCGTCGTACGGACGCTCTAGCGGGTCACCCCAGCCACCGCCACCCGTGGTGCGGATCCGGATCACCTCACCGGCAGCCACCGGCTCGGCGTCCGCCAACGCGTCGACCTCGCGCTCGTTCGGGCCGCCCGGGTCGATCGTCACCTCGAAAGGCCGGCCGGCCTTGCCGCCCTTGACGCCCCAGCACGCAAGGATCGACCGGTCGGCGATCGACATGAAGTGTGCTTCCTTGAGCATCCGGATGTGCTTCTCGTAGCCGAGCCCACCGCGGTACCGGCCGGCCCCGCCGCTGTCGACGGCCAGCCCGAGCCGCTCCACGATGAACGGGAACCTGGCCTCCGAGAACTCGGACGGGAGGTTCCGGGAGTCGGGCACCACGTGGATGGTGTCCTCGCCGTCGGCGTAGTACCGGCCACCAGAGCCACCGCCGAGCACCTCACGCATCAGGTACGGCGCGCCGTCGAGGTCGGTGCCGTAAACGCCGGTGTATCGGATCGTCTCCTGGTCGGCCGGCATCCGGCCCTCGACCGCCTTCGCCAGAACGCCGGCCAGCACGCCGAGCAGCCGCAGGATCACGAACGTGCGCGCGTTGGTCGGCGCCGGGAACTCCGGCGTCAGCAGCGTGCCCTTGGGCGGGAACCGCATCTCGATCAGCGGTACGACGCCCTCGTTGACGTCGAGCTCCGCCATCCGCTCCGGGGTGTCGGCGAGGTTGCGCAGGATCGGGGCCAACCACTTCTTCAGGAAGTTGCCGTCCGCGTAGTCGCCACAGTGGTTGATCGGCCCCTTGGCCTGCGGCGCCGTGCCGTGGAAGTCCAGGATCAGCCGTTCGCCGTCCGGGTCGTCGGCGTCGGTCTTCGTCAGCGTGATCCGCTGGGTGTGCAGCTTCGGGTCCTCGACGCCGTCGTGCTCGGCGTAGTCCTCCCAGACGTACTCCCCCACGGGGATCTTGGAGAGGATCTCGCGCCGGAACGTCGCCGTCGTCTTGTCGAGCACAGCGTCGAAGCATGCCTCGACGGTCTCCTTGCCGTAGCGCTCGAACAGCTCGGCCATCCGGCGGGCACCCATCAGGCACGCCGAGCACTCGGCATCCAGGTCGGCCGCGAGCGACTCGGGCATCCGCGAGTTGCGGGTCATGATCTTCAGCGCCTGCTCGCACGGGACGCCCTCGTCCCAGAGCTTGATCGGGGGGACCATCAGGCCCTCCTCGAACACGCTCGTCGCGTGGCTCGGCATCGAGCCCGGCACGGATCCGCCGATGTCGTCGTGGTGACCGAAGGCCTGCACGAAGGCGACGACCTCGGGACCGTTGCCGGAGTCGTGGAACACCGGCGCCGTCACGCAGAGGTCGGGCAGGTGCCCGATGCCGCCCTCGGACATGTAGACGTCGTTGTGGAAGAAGACGTCGCCCGGCTTCATCGTCTCGATCGGGTAGTCGCGCACCACCGGCTGCACCAGCGCGGAGTACGAGCGACCCGTGAGCTTGCGCAGGTGCCGGTCGTGGATGCCGGCCCGGTAGTCGTGCGCGTCGCGGATCATGGGCGACCGCGAGGTCCGCCCGATCGACGTCTCCACCTCCTGCTCCACCGAGGCGAGGTAGCCCTCGACGATCTCCACCAGCACCGGGTCCGGCCCGTTGGCGGTCTCGGCAGTGAGCCGGTACGGCGCAGGAGTCGCCGGCTGGTCGAGGGTGTCGCGGCCGCTCATGAGTTCTTCTCCGTCGTCCTCGTGATGATCAGGTTGCCGTAGGTGTCGACACGCGCGGTGAAGCCGGGGTGCAACGGCACCGTGGAGCTGAACTCCTCGAGCACCGCGGGCCCCTCGATCACGTCGCCGGCGCCGAGCAGCGCTCGGTCGTAGACCGGCGTCTCCGCCCAGTCGTCGAAGTAGACCTGCCGCGAGCCGCTGCGCGCGGACTCGGCGCCGTTGCCCTTCGCTGCCTCGCGCACCTCGGGCTTGCGGATCGGGCCGACGCCCGTGACCCGGAGGTTGACCCACTCGACCTCCTGGCGGCTGTCGTCGCGGAAGTCGTAGTCGTAGAGCACCTTGTGCTCGTCGTGGAACCGGGCGGCCACGGTGGCGAGGACCTCGTCGGTGAGCGGCCCGTCCGGCACCTCGACGCGGACCTCGTAGGCCTGCCCGTAGTAGCGCAGGTCGGCGGTGCGGACCGACTGGCGCTCGGACTCGGGGAAGCCTTCGCGGGCCAGCGCGCTGTCGGCCTTGGCCGCCAGGTCGTCGAACATCGCCTGCATCTGGTCGAGGTCCAACGCCGACTGGCGGGCCACTGCGGTCTGCACGTAGTCGTTGCGGACGTCCACGGTGAGCAGCCCGTACGCCGACAGGTTCCCGGGGTTAAGCGGCACCAACACACCCTCCAGGCCGAGGATGTCGACGAGGCGGCATGCGAGCAGCGACCCCGAGCCTCCGAACGTGACCATCGTGAAGTCACGGACGTCGAGGCCGCGGTTCACGGTGACCTGACGCAGCGCGTTCGCCTGGTTCCAGGCCGAGATCTCGAGGACGCCGGTGGCGCAGGCCTCGAAGCCGAGTCCGAGCTTGCCGGCCAGGTCGGTGACGCCCTGACGGGCCAGGTCGACCTCGAGCGGAACCTCCCCGCCGAGCAGATGCGGTGGGATCCGGCCGAGTACGGCGTGGGCGTCGGTGATCGTCGGGTCCGAGCCGCCGGATCCGTAACACATCGGGCCGGGGTCGGCGCCGGCCGACTGCGGGCCGACCTTCAGCGTCCCCTCGGGCGAGATCCAGGCGATCGAGCCACCGCCGGCACCGACGGTCACCACGTCGATCATCGGGATCTTCGACGGGTACGCCCCGACGTGGCCCTCGGTGGTCAGCGCGGGCTGGCCGTCGATCACGACGGTCACGTCGGTCGACGTACCGCCGCCGTCACACGTCACCACCTGCGGGAAGCCCGCTTTCTCTGCGACGACCGCAGCACCAAGGGCACCCGCGGCGGGGCCGGACAGCACGGTGGTGATGGGCTGGTGCACGACCTCGTCGGCGGAGAGCACTCCCCCGTTGGACTTCATCACGTAGAACGGGATGCCGCTGCCCAGCGACGCGAGGTGGTTCGAGATGTTCTCGACGTACCGGCGGATGTTCGGCTTCACCGCAGCGTCGACGAGCGTGGTCACCGAGCGCTCGTACTCGCGGTACTCGCGGAGCACCTCGCTCGAGATCGACACGGTCGCCTCGGGGTGCTCGCGCTCCAGCACCTCGCGCATGGCGAGCTCGTGCACGTCGTCGGCGTAGGAGTGCAGGAAGCACACGCCGATGGTGTTGATCCCGGCGTCACGGAAGAAGCGCGCGGCCGCCACGGCGCTCTCCTCGTCGAACGGCCGGATCTCGCTGCCGTCGACCGCGAGCCGACCGCCTACGGTCTTCACCCGGTGGGCCGGGACGATCCGGTCGGGCTTCACCCAGAAGTACGAGTTGCCGTAGCCGTCGGGCACCGACTGGCGGGCGATCTCGAGCATGAACTCGTAGCCCTCGGTCGTGATGAAGCCGAGGTTCTCGACCTTGCCCTCGAGCAGCTTGTTGGTGGCGACGGTGGTGCCGTGGCTGACCGCGCTGACGGACTCACCGTCGAGGCCGAGCATCCCGAGCACCTTGTGCACGCCGGCCATGAAGCCGACCGCCGGGTCGCTGGGCGTGGACGGCGTCTTCGTGGCCGCGAGCTCGCCGGTGTGCTCATCGACCGCGACGACATCGGTGAAGGTGCCGCCCGTGTCGATGCCGATCCTGATGCTGCGCCCGGAGGCGGTCTGGGTCATGAGCTCTCTTCCATCGTGGGGCGCCGTTCACCGACGCGCGTGAGCTGCTCGAAGGCCTGGGCGACCTCGAGCAGCAGTCGTTCGTTACGTGGGGCCGCGACGATCTGGATACCGACCGGCCACCCCTCGCGGGTGAACCCGGCGGGCACGGAGATCGCGGGGCAGCCCGTGACGGTGATCAGGTACGCCGACCGCATCCAGTCGAGGTACGTCTCCTGCTCCTGGCCGTTGATGTTGGCCGGGTACTCCTCGTCGGCGTCGAAGGGCGGCACCTGGCTGACCGGCAGCACCAGCACGTCGTAGCGCTCGAAGAAGTGCCGCACCTTCTCCGCCAGAACGGTGAGCCGCTTGTACGCGCCGGCGACATCGGCGCCGGAAAGGTCCTGGCCGGCACGGATGTTGTCAGCGAGCGACGCCTTGAACGAGTCGGGCCGCTTGGCGAGCAGCGCCCCGAACCGAGCCTGGAACAACCAGGCGCGCAGCGTTCGGAACGCCGCCTCGGCCCCGGTGACGTCGAGGTGGTCGTCGGCTACCTCCGCGCCCGCGCCCTCGAAGACGGCGGCCTGGGCACGCACCACATCGGCCACCTGGTGGTCGACCTGGAAGGCGCCGCCGAGGTCTACGGACAGAGCGACGCGCACTCCCGAGAGACCCCCGTGGAGGGGCGGCGCAAACGCGCGGCCCGGGGTCTCCAGGGACATCCGGGCACGCGTGCTGGGGCCTGCGATCACGGACAGCAGCAGCGCGAGGTCGTCGACGTTGCGGGCCATCGGGCCACCGACGGAGGTGAGCTCCCAGGCGTTGAGGCTCGGCCAGGCGGGGACCCGTCCGACGCTCGGCCGGAGCCCGACCACGTTGCAGAACGACGCCGGGTTACGCAGCGAGCCGCCCATGTCGCTGCCGTCAGCGAGCGGCGTCATGCCGGAGGCCAGCGCCGCCGCGGCTCCCCCGCTGGACCCACCCGCCGAGCGGGAGAGGTCGTACGGGTTGCGGGTCATCCCGAAGATCGGGTTGAACGTGTGCGAGCCGGCCGCCCACTCGGGCACGTTGCTCTTGCCGAGCACCACCACGCCGGCCTGGCGGATCCGCTCGACGATCAGCTCGTCGCGCTTGGGTACGTGCTTCTCGCGCAGCGGCGACCCGAACGTCGTCGTCCACCCGGCCACCTCATGGGTGTCCTTGAACGCGTGCGGCAACCCGTGCAGCGGGCCGAGGTCTTCGCCTCGCGCGGTTGCTTCGTCGGCGGCGGCTGCCTCAGCCCGCGAACGCGCCGGGTCGAGGCTGACCAGCGCGTTGACCGCAGGATTCACCTGCTCGATCCGGTCGAGATGCAGGTCGAGCAGCTCGCGGGCCGATACTTCCTTGGCGGCGACGGCGCGCGCCATCTCGCGGGCAGTGCTGTAGATCGTGAGGTCGGACATGGGAGAAGTCGCTCAGCCCTTCCGACGGCTGGCGATCCATCCCCCGACGATCGCACCCGCCAAGGCCGCAGCCGCCCCCACCGCGACGCCGAGCACGAACCCGTTGCCCGCCACGCCGCCGCTGCGACGGCCCTGCCGCGGCGGTGAAGACCGGCCCCGGAGCGGCAGCGGCCGCGGGCTGACCCGTCGGGGTGGGGGCGCCGGTGGCTGGGACTGGCGGGAGGCCGAGCGAAGCGAGGCCGGATGGTTCCGTCGCCCCTGCACCGACGGGGATGCCCGGGGCCCCTCCCCCGGCGAGTACGGCGTCGACGTTGCGGAAGAACTCGGCCGCCATCTTCTTGGAGACACCGGTCAGCATCCGCTGGCCGACGCCGCCGATCATGCCGCCGACGGTCGCGTCCGCGTCGTAGGTCAGGGAGGTGCCGCCGCCGGGGGCGTCGTCGAGCGTCACCTTGACGTCGGCGCCGATGGTGCCGGGTGCGCCAGCGCCCTGGGCGTGCATCCGGAAGGAGGCGGGCTCGTCCTGCTCGGACAGCTGCACCTGGCCGTCGTACACGCCCTTGATCGAGCCGACGCCGGCGGCGACGGTCATCGTGTAGGCGTGGTCGCCCATCGCCACGAGTCGCTGGCAGCCGGGGATGGTCGCGACAAGCACCGCGGGATCGTTGAGGGCCGCGAACACGGTCGCCCGGTCGGCGGTCAGGGTGGATGTGCCGGAGATCTTCATCGGGGTCCTCGTCCTGGGGCTGGTGTCGAGAGGGTCACGTCGTTCGCTCCGCTTCCGCCGACAGGCGGAGGTCGTAGAGCTCGCTCGGCGAGATGGGCATGCGGTGGATGCGGATGCCTTCGGCGTCCTCGATCGCCGCAGCGATGGCGGCCGATCCGGGGATCACGCCCGCCTCGCCGGCGCCCTTGACGCCGAGCGGGTTGAGCGGCGACGGGGTGACCAGGTGGTCGATCTCCACCTCGGGCACCTCGGAGGCGTAGGGCATCAGGAAGTCCATGAACGACGCGTTGAGCAGCTGACCGTCGGGGCCGTACTCCATGCGTTCGTACAGCGCCCCGCCCACGCCTTGCGCGACACCGCCATGGATCTGCCCCTCGACGATCATCGGGTTGATCAACGTGCCGCAGTCGTGGACTACGCAGTAGCGGAGGATCTTGATGTCGGCGGTGTCCGGGTCGGTCTCCACCACGACGGCATGCATGCCGTTGGCGAAGGTGGAGCGGATCGGTGAGTAGTAGTCGGTGCCCTCGAGCCCGGGCGGCTCCCCCGCCTCGACCGGCGGTCGGTCGGGGTCGGCGGGCGCAGCGAACTGGGTAGCCCGCTTCGAGGCTTCGTCGAACGCGTAGCGGAGCGGGTTGGAGAGCACGGCGACGGCGCCGAGGTCGACCTGCGTGGTCGGGGATCCCTTGACGCGGACATGGCCGTCGACGATCTCGAGGTCCTCGACCGAGGCTTCGAGCGCCTGAGCGGCGATGCGCAGCGCCTTCTCACGAACTCCGCGGGCCGTCATCGCCACGGCACTGCCGCTCATCACCGCAGTACGCGAGGCGAACGTGCCGACCGCGTACTTGAACCGACGCGTGTCACCGGTGGTGACCTTGATCCGATCGAACGGGACCCCGAGCTCGTCGGCGACGATCTGGGCGAGCATCGTCTGGTGGCCCTGGCCTTGGCTGGTGAGCCCGGTGGAGACGACGACGCTGCCGTCGGTCTCGACCCGGATGTGACCGCCCTCGTACGGCCCGACGCCGGTGCCCTCGACGTAGCAGGCCAGCCCGATGCCGACGGTGCGGCCCTCGGCGCGGGCCTCGGCGCGGTACTCCTCGAAGTCGTCCCAGCCGACCAGCTTCTTGAGCTTGTCGAGGGACGCCGGGAAGTCGCCGGAGTCGTAGAGCAGCGGGCGACCGTCTTGGAAGATCAGTCCCTGGTCGTACGGCATCTCCGAGGGCTGGATGAAGTTGCGCTCGCGGACGACGGTGCGGTCGAGGCCGAGGTCGGCGGCGATCGCGTCCATGGTCCGCTCCATCACAAAGCAGCCCTGTGGCCGGCCGGCGCCGCGGTACGGCGTGACGATGACGGTGTTCGTGTAGAGGCTCGCGAACTCGACCCGGTAGACGCCCGGCTTGTACGGGCCGAGCAGCTGCGTGGAGGTGATGATCGGGACGATCAGCCCGTACGGCGTGTAGGCGCCGTGGTCGTGCCAGAACTTCACCGACAGGCCGAGTAGGCGGCCGTCGTCGTCGTACCCGACCCGGACCTGGTGCAGCTGGCCCCGCTCGTGGGCGCTCGACGTGAAGTGCTCGCGACGGTCCTCGGTCCACTTCACCGGCTGCTCGAGGCGGCGGGCCGCCCACGGGACGAGCACCTCCTCGGGCCAGGGGTGCACGATCTTGACCCCGAAGCCACCGCCGACATCGGGCGTGATGACCTCGACGCGGTCGACGGGGAGCGCGAGCTTCGCGGCGATCGCCTGCCTCACGCTGGTCGACGTCTGCGTCGAGGTGTGCACCGCGAGCGACAGGTCGTCGGAGTCCCAGCGCGCGTAGACGCCCTTGCCCTCCATCGGCATCGACGCGCTGCGCTCGATCGCCAGGTCGAGCTCGAGGCTGTGCGGCGCGGCATCGATCGCGGCGTCGGCGTCGCCGGTCTCCTGGACCATCACCGCGGCGACGTTGTCGGGTACGTCGTCGTGGACGAGGTTCTCGGCCGCGCGCGCCGCCTCGATCCCGACGACGGCCGGCAGGAACTCGTAGTCGACCCGGATCAGGTCGACGACGTCCTCGGCCACGTAACGGTTCGACGCCACAACCATCACGATGGCCTCGCCGACGTAGTTCACCTCGTCCTTGGCCAGCGCGTGCTGGGTGCGGCCGTGGGTCAGCGTCGGGTGCGGGATCAGCAACGGCAGCGGCTCGGCGACCCTGGTGCCGGTGTCGTCGGCGAGATCGTCGTAGGTGTAGATCGCGACCAGCCCGTCGACGTCGAGCGCCGCGGACACGTCGATGTCGAGGATGCGGGCGTGAGCGTGCGGGCTGCGTACGAACGCGACCTCGAGTGCGTCGTGGCCGAGGTCGTCGAGGTAGCGACCGTTGCCGGTGACGAGGCGCGGGTCCTCAGATCGAGGCACGCGCTCGCCGAACAGCTTCGTGGTCATGCGTCCTCCCCCTCACCGCTGGTCGAGCTTGTCGAGACCACTCCGCCGTCCACCGCTGCCGGAGGCTCCGCGGTCCGTTCCGCCAGCAGCTCGCTGCCGCGGAGGACTGCGGAGACGATGTTCTGGTAGCCGGTGCAGCGGCAGAGGTTGCCGCTGATCGCCTCGCGGGCCTCGGCTGCGTTGGGGGCGGGGTTCTCGTCGAGGAACGCGGTGATCGTGGTGATGAAGCCGGGGGTGCAGAAGCCGCACTGCAGCGCGTGGCAGTCGCGGAACGCCTGCTGTACCGGGCCCATCCCGCCGTCCGGCGCGCGGCAACCCTCGACGGTGGTGATGGCGGCGCCCTCGAGGCTCACCGCGAAGACCAGACAGGAGCGCACCGGAGCACCGTCGACGAGCACGGTGCACGCCCCGCAGACGCCGTGCTCACACCCGACGTGTGTGCCGGTCAGTCGAAGGTCATGGCGCAGCGCGTCGGACAGAAGGCGTCGTGCGGGCAGCTCGAGGGACTGCGGGATGCCGTTGACGGTGAATGAGACGGGGACGAGCTCGTCCATCAGGCGGCCCTCCCGTCGCGGCGAGCCGTCGTGGCGGCCTCGCGTGCCTTGGCCACGGCGCGCTCGGTCAGCACGTGGGCCAGGTTGCGGCGATAGGCGGCGGTGGCGTGGATGTCTTCCTCCGGGTCGATGGACTCGTCGAGCAGCTCGCGGAGCCGGGCGGAGTCGACGCCGCCACCGCTGCCGCTGATGGCCTGGGCCAGGTCGACCACGACAGGACCTGCCCCCACACTGATCAGCCCGGCCTTGACCGAGGTGATGGCGAGGTCCGGGTCCAGCGTGACGATCGCGCCGACCCCACACATGGCGTAGTCGCCATGTCGGCGTGCCAGCTCCTCGAACGCCGAGCCGCTGCCGGCCGCCGGCCGGGGGAAGGTGGCCGAGACCGCGAGCTCGTCGGTGCCGACCGCGGTCTCCATCGGACCGACGAAGAACTCCGCAGCGGGGATCTGCCGCGGGCCACGCGGGCTGACGACCTCGACGAACCCGCCGAGCAGCGCGAGCACGGCGGTCATCTCCGCGGCCGGGTCGCCGTGCACGAGACTGCCGACCGTCGTACCCCGGTTGCGGATCGTCGGGTGCGCGACGTGACGCAGCGCCTGCCGGAGCAGAGGTACGGCGACGTACGCGTCGCGATCACGCTCGACCTGAGCGTGCCGCGCGAGGGCACCGACCCGGACGCCGTCCGCCACCACGTCCACGGCATCGAGACCGGGGATGTGGTTGATGTCGATGAGGTGGCCGGGTGCGGCCAGCCTCATCGACATCAACGGGACCAGACTCTGCCCGCCCGCGAGCACCTTCGCCCCACCCGGATGGTCACCTAGGTCGGTGAGCATCTGCGTTGCCTCGTCGGTCGTGTTCGGCCGGTGATAGGCGAAGGGGGAAGGTTTCACGGGCGTCCTTGCTGGGGTCGGATCAGTGTGCTCGGTGTGAGCCTGTCGGAGGATCGGTCTCCTCGTCGTGGTGGATCCCACTTCGACCGACCGCGATGATCGCGCCCTCCCGGAGGTTGGGCGGGGCCACAGCCCGGGCGAGGTGGTAGGCGACCAGGGCGACGATCGTGCCGAGGGCGATGCCGGCCAGCGAGAAGTTGTCGCTGACGACCAGCGTCGTGTCGCCGATGGCGATGATGATGCCCGCGGCGATCGGGACCAGGTTGACGGGGTTGGCGAAGTCGACCCCGTTCTCCTTCCAGATCTTGGCTCCGAGCAGGCCGATCATGCCGTACAGCACGACCGTGATGCCGCCCAGTACGCCGCCCGGAGTGGCCGACACCAGGGCCCCGAACTTCGGGCTCAGGCCGAACAGGATCGCCACGACCGCAGCGACGTAGTACGCAGCTGTCGAGTAGACCCGCGTCGCCGCCATGACACCGATGTTCTCGGCGTACGTGGTGGTCGGCGAGCCGCCGACCGACGAGGTGATCACGGTGGCGATACCGTCACCGGCGATCGCGCGACCCATCACCGGGTCGAGGTCGCGGTTGGTCATCTCAGCCACGGCCTTCACGTGCCCGGTGTTCTCGGCCACGAGGGCGATCACGGCGGGCAGCATCAGCAGGATGAACGCGAGGCTGAACGTCGGCGCGTGCCATCCGACGATGCCGTTGGCGAAGTCGCTGGCCGGCGGGAGGCCGATCCAGTCGGCCGCGCGGACGCCGTCCCAGTTCACCCGGTCGTGGGCGAACGCGGTCGCGACGCAGTACGGGCCCTCGGGCGCGCAGGCTTCGCCGCTGGCGTCACGGAGGTTCTGGCCCGGAAGCACCGAGGTGACCTGGCCGAACCGGTCGAAGACCCAGGACATCGTGTAGCCGAAGATCAGGCCGAGGAAGATCGCGACCCTGCCGGCGAAGCCACGCAGGCCGACCGCGGCGAGGATGACGAAGAACATCGTGATCAGGGCGATCCACTGGTCCTGCGGCCAGTAGATGTTGGCGACCACGGGCGCGAGGTTGAAGCCGATCAGCATCACCACGGCACCGGTGACGACCGGCGGCAGTACGGCGTGCAACGAGCCGGGCCCGAGGATGTGGATCAGGATGCCGACGCCGGCGAGGACCACACCGGCGACGAGCACGGCGCCCGTCACATCGGCGGGGTCACCGCCCTGCCCGTAGATGGCGAACGCACCGCCGACGAACGAGGCCGACGTACCGAGGTAGCTGGGCACCTTGCCCTGCACGATCAGCAGGAAGCAGATCGTCGCGATGCCGCTCATCATGATCGCGAGCTGAGGGTTCAGCCCCATGATCAGCGGGAAGACGAAGGTGGCTCCGAACATCGCCACCACGTGCTGGGCACCGAGTCCGGTCGTCCTCCCCCAGGACAGCCGCTCGTCAGGCGCTACCGACGCGCCGGGTGGCGGCGTCTTTCCGTCATAGACGACTTTCCAACCAAACGCCACTGCAGGCCTCCCTGCTCAGGCACCGTCGAAGCGGTGCGCGCTATGACTCCCCCGAGCGTGACTCTCGTCACGGGCCACGCTCACAATGCCCGAAGAACGGGGCCCCGCAAAGGACGCGCACGGGCTAACTTCTGCCGAAAGCCGGGTCATTTCGCTGGCAGGTCCTGCCAAGTCAGAGTTCACGCAGGGTCACCACGCGTAACGCCAGAGCCAGATCGAGGCGCAGGGCTGGGTCCGTCGTGAACGGACCGACCACCCGCTCGATCTTGCTGATCCGGTACCGCAGCGTGTTGTAGTGGAAGTGCAGAGCGCGGGCGGTCTCGGCCACGTTCAGGTTGCAGTCGAGCAGCACCTGCAACGTCTCGCGCAGCGTCTGCGCCTCGTCCGACGTACCGGGCCCCGGCGCCAGGTCCTTCAGCGTCTCGGTGACGAACCGGTCGAGCTCGCGGGGGTCCTCGATCAGGCTGAGCAGCCGGAACACGCCGAGATCGTCGAAGTGGGCGACCGCGCTCGGACCGTGAAGTCGACGGCCGGACTGCAGCGCCTTGCGCGCCTGCTCGTAGGCAACCGGGAGGTCGTCGGCGTCGGTCACGAGCCGGCTGACGCCCGCCGCGAAGGTACGGCGTCCGCCGCCGCCGTCGCCACGGACGCCGCGCACGGTCCGCTCTACCACCGATCGTTCCGCGTCCGGATCGGTCACCGGCAGCAGCGCCACCACCTCTGCGGCGAACCCCACCACCGGGATCGCCGGATCCAACGCTGCGGTCACCGTCGACCAGGCCGCCGAGAAGCGCTCGAGCTCGAGCGGCCCCTGGTAGCCACGCGACATGGGTGGAGCATTCTCGGTCTCGAGGGCGGCGACGACCACGACCATGGGTCGGGCCAAGTCCCAGCCGAGCGTGCGGGCGTGTCCCACCACGTCGTCGCCCCGCCCGGTCCGGCCGCTGAGCACGTCGCGAAGGAAGTCGCCCCGGTACTTGCTCTCGACGGCGGTCACCGCGAGCTGCTTCGTGAGGCAGATCGCCACCACGTCGGCCGCGCGTTCGAGAACCGCGACGTCCTCGACCGTGAGCTCGCGTTCGAGGTGGAAGAGGGCGAGCCGACCGTGGTCGATCCGGCCACCGGCCACCGGGACGACGGCGTGGGACCCCGGCAGGTCAGGGGCCAGGTGCAGACCCGGACCCGACACCTCGGCCAGGAACCTGCCGCTGGGGTGGAACGCGCTCGAGCGGCGCACCTGATCGACCGACTGCTCGTCGCCGACTTCGCTGAGTACTCGGCCATCGGTCGTGGTGACCAGGGCGACCCCGCCGAACACGTCCCGGACCCGGGACACCACGTCGTCCAGCTCGCCGCCGGCGAGGACGGCCGTGACCAGATCCCGCTGCACTTCGTCCCGACGCTCGAGCAGCGTGAGCATCTGACCGACGTCGTGGGCTGGCAAGTCACGCCCCGCCTGCGTCGGATCGTTGGCAACTTCTCCCATGCGGGGGACGGTACTCCAGTCGTAGGCTCGGCAGGTGACCCCCGCCACATCGACGACCCCGATCGCCGGGGCTGCCTCGACGCTGCTGGCACGGCTGGTCACCCGCGGCGACGTTCCCCTGGTCGAGGTGGCCCGAACCCGGCTCGCGGTCCACTACGAGACAGGCGATCCGGACGTCCCGGTGCTCTGCCTGGCGACGTCCGACGCCGTACGCCTGCCCAACGCGTTCGTCACCTCGCAGCTGCCGGAGGGTGCTCTGGCGGCCGCGCGGTTCCAGGTGACTCGCTGGTGGCGCCCCGACCGGCCGACCGGGCTCGCTGCGCCTCCGCTGTCGCGCCTCGCGGCGTTACCGGCCGCACCGTACGACGTGCTGCGGCCCGACCTGCTGGTCGGACGCGGCGAGGGGCTCACCCCTGAGGGGGACGACCTGCTGGCCGGCGCCCTCGTCACCGCCCACGCCACCGACGACCCACGACTGGCGCGCTGGAGAGCGGAGACTCGTGCCGCCCTCGCGAGCCGAACCACCACCGCAGTCTCACGCGGGCTGCTTCACCACGCACTCGACGGGTACGCCGTCCCTCAGCTGGCCGACCTGCTCACGGTCCTGTGTCGTGGCGGCGACCTGGTCGGGCCGCTGGCGCGGCTCCGCGCCGTGGGGCACTCGTCCGGGGCTGCTCTGCTGAACGGCGTCACGTACACCTTGACCACCCGCGCACTCCCCACCCGAAACGAAGGAGCGGCATGACCCGCACCCTGGAGACCCGCAAGGGCGCCTACGTCGACTCGGTCACCCTGATGCAGGTCAGCAAGCGCGTCGGGAGCCTCGACGGCGTGACCGGAGCCCTGATCGCGATGGCGACCGACCTCAACCTCGAGCTGGCCCAGGGCATGGGTTTCGACGTGCCTGCCGAGATCAGCCCCAACGAGATGCTGGTGGCCGTCGACGCCCGCGACGACGATGCGCTAGCCGAGGCCATGGCGGAGCTCGAGGCCGCCCTGTCCGAAGCAGCGCGCCCTTCGGCGACTGGCTTCGGTGCCGCCCCCGCTGCACTGACCATGGCCGCCGCCACCCGTGACGCCGATCCCGCAGCGACGGTGGCGCTGATCTCGACACCGGGCCAGTACGCGATCGCCGACGCCGCCGACGCCATCGACGCCGGGCTGCTGACGATGGTCTTCAGCGACAACGTGCCGGTGGAGCAGGAGGTCGCTCTGAAGCACCGGGCGCAGGACACCGGCGCCCTGCTGATGGGCCCCGACTGCGGCACCGCCGTCGTGGGCGGCGTGGGGCTCGGCTTCGCCAACGTGGTCCGCCCCGGTCCGGTCGGCATCGTCGCCGCCTCCGGCACCGGAGCCCAGCACATGATGACGCTGCTCGACGGCGCCGGCGTCGGTGTCTCCCACTGCCTCGGCGTCGGCGGACGCGACCTGTCCGAGGCGGTGGGCGGCCTCTCCACGATGCGTGCCCTCGACCTGCTCGACGCCGACCCGACGACCGAGCTGATCGTCGTCGTCTCCAAGCCTCCGGCCGCATCGGTCGCCGACGCCGTCCGGGCCCACGCCGAACGGCTCAGCACACCCGTGCTCTTCGGTCTTCTCGGCGCCGGTATGCCGGACCTGACGGCCACCGCGCAGTCGGTCGCCGACGCCGTAGGCGCGACCTGGACGACGCCGCAGCACTGGCCTGGAGAGGTCAGCGTCGCCCGCGGCAGCGACCTCCGCGGCCTGTTCAGCGGCGGCACCCTGTGCGACGAGGCGATGTTGATCGCCGCCGACCGGCTCGGACCGGTGACGTCGAACATCCCGCTCAGCCCCGACCTCGCGCTCGGATCTGACCTCTCCGCACGCGGCCACTCGATGATCGACTTCGGTGACGACGACCTGACCCGAGGCCGGCCGCACCCGATGATCGACGGCTCGCTGCGCGTGGAGCGGATGATCGCCGAGATCGACGACCCGTCCGCAGGCGTGCTCCTCCTCGACGTGGTGCTCGGTCTCGGCTCGGACCCAGACCCGGCAGCCTCCCTGGTCGAACCGGTGCGCAAGGCCACCGCCGCGGGGATCCCCGTGGTCCTGTCGGTGGTCGGCACCCGGGACGATCCCCAGGACGTGCCCTCCCAGGTCGCCAGGCTGAACGAGGCCGGTGCGTCCGTCTACCTGTCCAACGCCGACGCCGCCCGGGCGGCCGTCGACCTGATCCTCGGAGCGACCTCATGAACGGCCTGCCCACACCGACCCGCGTGCTCACTGCCGGCGCCGGGCTGCTCGCCGACTCGGTGGAGCAGCAGGCCGTCGAGACGGTCAGGGTCGACTGGCAGCCGCCGGTCGGGGACGCCGGCTCGCTCGCCGCGGTGATGGCCGACCCTCGACGCCGCGCGGCCAACGCCCAGGCGCTCGACGCGATGCTGGCAGCCGAGGCGCACCTGGTCGACGTTCGTCCCGCGTCCGAGGCGCTCGGGCTCGAGGCCGGGACGTTCCTGCACGCCGGGCCACCCGTCTCCTGGGAACAGGCATCCGGACCGATGCGCGGCGCGTTGATCGGCGCGATGTTGCTCGAAGGGCTGGCGGCCGATCCTGACGAGGCCGAGCGGAAGCTCGCGGCCGGTGACGGCGTCCGGTGGGAGCCGTGCCACCACCGGGGTGCGGTCGGACCGATGGCGGGTGTGGTGACGCCGTCGATGTGGGTCTTCGAGTTGCGCGACGACAGCCAGGGCAACACCTCCTGGTGCACGCTCAACGAGGGTCTGGGCAAGGTGCTCCGGTACGGCGCCTACGGGCCGGAGGTCATCGACCGGCTCCGGTGGATGAGCGACGTACTCGGTCCCCTGCTCCAGCAGGCCGTCCGGTCGGGTGGGCCGGTCGACATCCGCGCGATCATCGGCCAGATGGTGCAGATGGGCGATGAGGGGCACAACCGCAACCGCGCCGGCACGCTGATGTTCCTGCGGGAGGTGCTGCCCGGGATGATCGACAGCGGCCGGCCCAGCGCCGAGGTCGCTGAGGCTGTCCGGTTCGTGTCCGGCAACGACCACTTCTTCCTCAACCTGGTGATGCCCGCCTGCAAGCTCCAGACGCGCGCGGCCGCAGGGATTCCCGGCTCGACCGTGGTGACCGTGATGGCCCGCAACGGCACCGACTTCGGTATCCAGACCTCCGGTACGGGCGACCAGTGGTTCACCGCTCCGGCCCTCACGCCGGACGGGCTCTACCTCGGCAGCTACGGCCCGGAGGACGCGAACCCCGACATCGGCGACTCCGCGATCACCGAGACGGCCGGGATCGGCGGGCTCGCGATGGCGACGGCCCCGGCGATCGTGCGCTTCGTCGGCGGTTCGGTGCCGGACGCGCTGGCCACGACCCAGCGGATGTACGACATCACCGTCGGTGAGAACCCGGCGTTCGCGATCCCGATCCTGGAGTTCCGGGGCAGCCCCACCGGCATCGACGTGACGGCCGTGGTGCGCTCGGGCGTGCTGCCCCAGATCAACACCGGGATGGCCGGTCGGGTGCCGGGCACCGGTCAGGTGGGCGCCGGCCTGGTGACGCCCCCGATGGAGTGCTTCACCCAGGCGCTCGACGCCCTGGCGGCTCAGGCACCCGCGATCGGGGCCTGAGCCGGCCGCGTCGACAGGTCAGTCGTCAGTCGTCGCGGTCGGTGTGCGAGTGCTGAGCGACCAGGGCGCGCAGCGTCCGGATCTGGGTGGCGGCGCGGGCGCCGTCCGAGCCCTGGATTCCGAGGGCGCTGACCGTGGTGCCGTCGCTCAGGTCCAGCAGCGCCCAGGGGCTGCCCGGCCGCAACGTGATGCCGAGGATCTCGCTCCACTCATAGGCATGCACGCGGTAGCCGTTGACCAGGCGCACCCCTTCGTCGCGCGCCTCGACCCGGCTGCGAGCCAGGCCCCACCCGAGCGCACCGAACCCCGCGCTGAGCACGACGATCGTGCTCAGCTGGAAGAACGTGAACTTCGCTCGGATCTCGGGCGGGAACGCGATCCAGATGCCGATCGCGACCACACCGAGCAGGCCGCCGAGCACGTACACGGCGATTCGGACCCCGTACGGGCGGAAGGTGTGCGGCAGGGTCACGTGCGGGGTCTCAGAGGCGGCAGGCATGGATGTCCGTGGTGAGAATGCCGCGGGCCCCCAGCTCGTAGAGCTCGTCCATCACCCGCTGGGCGGTGGCACGCGGAACCATCGATCGGACCGCGACCCAGCCCTCGCGATGGAGCGGGGACACGGTGGGACTCTCGATACCGGGGGTCAGCGCTACTGCCTGCTCGACCGCGCGCTTCGAGGATGTCGTAGTCCATCATCACGTAGGAGCGCGCGACCAGCACGCCCTCGACACGACGCTGGAAGGTCGGGAAACCCGGCCGGCAGCGACCCACCCGACCGGGTGATCAGCACCGCCTCTGACTCGAGGATCGGCTCGCCGACGACCTCGAGGCCGGCCTGCCGGAGCGTGCTGCCGGTCTCGACCACGTCGGCGATCACGTCGGCCACCCCCAGCTGCACGCTGGTCTCGACGGCGCCGTCGAGCCGGGTCACGGTGGCCTCGATCCCCCGCTCCTGCAGGTAGGCGCTCACCACGCCGTCGTACGACGTCGCAATGCGCTTGCCGGCCAGGTCGGCCGTCGAGTTCACGATGCCGGGACGGGCGGCGAAGCGGAACAGCGACCGACCGAAGCCGAGCTGCAGCACCTCCTCGGCCTTCGCGCCCGAGTCGAGCAGCAGATCCCGCCCCGTGATGCCGATGTCGAGCGTGCCCTCGCCGACGTACAACGCGATGTCGCGCGGACGCAGGTAGAAGAACTCCACCCCGTTGTCGCTGTCGGTCAGGGTGAGCTGTTTGGTGTCGCTGCGCTGCTTGTAGCCGGCCTCGCGGAGGATGTCGGAGGCAGCCTGCGACAGCGAGCCCTTGTTGGGGATCGCGATTCGCAGCAGCTGGTTGTCGTCTGGCATGGGGACCTCTCAGAGGTGGGCGTAGACGTCGTCGAGGGTGATGCCGCTCGCGATCATAAGCACCTGGGCGTGGTACAGAAGCTGACTGATCTCCTCAGCGGCACGCTCCGGGCCCTCATGCTCCGCGGCCATCCACGACTCGGCGGCCTCCTCGACCAGCTTCTTGCCGATCTGGTGCACGCCGCCGTCGAGCGCAGCGACCGTGCCGCTGCCCTCGGGCCTGGTCTGGGCCTTCTCGTTGAGCTCGCTCCAGAGCTCGTCGAACGTCTTCATCCGCATGCTTTCCGTCTCAGGGGTGCGTCCTGCCGGACATCACCAGGGTACGGCGTCTCGGGCCGCGGCCCGTCGGCCGGAGGCCGGGGTGTGGTCCGCGTTACCCGCCGGCGATCTCGCGCAGCCGGGTGGCCGTGACCAGCGCGGCCGACGTCGCCTCGTAGCCCTTGTCCTCAGAGGAGCCTGCGAGGCCGGCTCGGTCGAGCGCCTGCGCCTCGTTGTCGCACGTCAGCAGGCCGAAGCCCACGGCGACCCCGTGGTCGAGCGCGACGCGGGAGAGCCCGTCGGTGGCGGCCGCGCACACGTAGTCGAAGTGCGGCGTGCCGCCACGGATCACCACGCCGAGCGCGACGACGGCGTCGTACCCCTGGGCCGCGAGCGCGCCCGCGGCGACCGGCAGCTCGAACGAGCCGGGCACGCGCAGGATCGTCGGCGACTCGACCTTGTACGCCTCGAGCGCACGCTGCGCGCCCTCGAGCAGGCCCCCCATCACCTGCTCGTGCCAGCTCGCCGCAACCACGGCGACGCGCAGGTCGCTGCAGTCGATCGGCTTCTCGACGGGGCTTCCGGCGCCACTCATGCGAGCTCTCCTTCGATCGCGGCGAGCCGGTCGGTCCCGGCTCCGTGTCCGTGCAGGTCGGGCAGGTGGTGCCCCATCCGGTCGCGCTTGGTCAGCAGGTATCCGAGGTTGTGGTCGTTCGGGTGTGGCGTCAGCGGGACGCGCTCGCTCACCGGTACGCCGTACTCCTGGAGGCTGGTCACCTTCGCCGGGTTGTTGGTGAGCAGGCGCACCGACTGGATTCCGAGGTCGCGCAGGATCTGGGTGGCGGTGCCGTAGTGGCGTGCGTCTGCCGGCAGACCGAGCTCGAGGTTGGCGTCGACGGTGTCGCGCCCGCCGTCCTGGAGCTGGTAGGCCTGCAGCTTCGCGACCAGCCCGATGCCTCGGCCCTCGTGGCCGCGCAGGTAGACGACGACGCCGCGTCCCTCCTCGGCGATCCGCTCCATGGCCTCCTCGAGCTGAGGCCCGCAGTCGCAGCGGTGCGACCCGAACACGTCGCCGGTCAGGCATTCGGAGTGCACCCGGGTGAGGACGGCGTCCCCACTGGAGATGTCACCGCGCACGAGGGCGACGTGTTCGGTGCCGTCGATGGTGATCCGGTAGCCGTACGCCGTGAAGTCACCCGACCGCGTGGGCAGCCTCGTCTCGGCGACCCGCTCGATGTGGGTCTCGTGGCGTCGCCGGTAGTGGATGAGGTCGTCGATCGAGATCATCTTCAGACCGTGCTCGTCGGCGAACTCGCGCAGGTCCTGGCCCCGCTTCATCGTGCCGTCGTCGTTCACGATCTCGGAGATGACTCCCGCCGGGGTCAGGCCGGCCATCCGGGCGAGGTCTACGGCGGCCTCGGTGTGCCCGGGCCGAACGCAACACGCCGCCCTCGGTGTAGCGCAGCGGGAACACGTGCCCCGGCTGGGTCACCTCGAACGGCTCCGTCGCGGAGTCGTTCAGCACCCGCACCGTGTGCGCGCGGTCCGCGGCCGAGATTCCGGTGGTCACGCCGTCGCGGGCGTCGACCGAGACGG
This sequence comes from uncultured Actinomycetota bacterium, assembly GCA_963768905.1. Taxonomy (GTDB): domain Bacteria; phylum Actinomycetota; class Actinomycetes; order Propionibacteriales; family Nocardioidaceae; genus Nocardioides_B. The sequence goes on from CAVYJQ010000008.1 coordinate 75,923, forward strand.
TGTACGCCGTCCGGTGCCGGTCGCGGTTGTGCGGCGTCATCAGCGGGATGCCGAGCCGGTCGAGGGTCTGCGCGGTCATCGGGGCGCAGATGACACCGGAGCTGTACCTGATCGTGAACGCCATCAGCGCGGCCGTGGCCTTGCTGGCGGCGAAGATCAGGTCGCCCTCGTTCTCGCGGTCCTCGTCGTCGACGACGACGACGGCCTTGCCGGCGGCGATGTCGGCGATCGCGTCCTCGACGCTGTCGAGTCGCACCTGGGGGGCGTTCATGCCGCCACCTTCTCTCTGGTCCTGCTGTTGGGTGATCATGACTGTGGCTCCGGGGCCGGCGCTGTTGTTGATGTCGGGCGGTGGTCGAGCAGGCGCTCGACGTACTTGGCGATCACGTCCACCTCGAGGTTGACCGCCTCGCCGGGCTCCTTGAAGCCGAGGGTGGTGCGGGCGAGGGTCTCCGGGATCAGCGAGACAGTGAATGACGCTTCCCGGACTTCGACCACCGTGAGGGAGATTCCGTCGACGGTGATCGAGCCCTTGTCGACGAGGTAGCGGGCCAGCGCGGTCGGCAGTGAGATCTCGACGACCTCCCAGTGCTCGCTGGGCGTGCGGCCCAGGATCTGCCCGGTGCCGTCGACGTGACCCTGGACGATGTGACCGCCGAGGCGGGTGTGGGCGGTGACGGCGCGCTCGAGGTTGACCCTGGCACCGGGCTCGAGCGCCCCGAGGGACGTCTTGTCGAGCGTCTCGCGCATCACGTCGGCGGTGAACGTCTCGCCGTCCCGTTCCGCGACCGTGAGACAGCACCCGTTCACCGAGATGGAGTCACCGAGCCTGGCGTCCTGTACGACGTGCGGCCCCTGGACGGTCAGTCGCACGGCGTCCTGCTGCTCCTCGATGCCGGCAACGGTGCCGAGCTCCTCCACGATTCCGGTGAACATCACTCTCCTGCCTTTCGGGTGCTCATGGTCAGTCGGACGTTGGCGTCAGGACCCTCACCGAGCACGGTGACGTCGGTGAGGTCGAGCCGTAGGGCGTCCGCGATCGTGTCGATGCCGAGGTCCCCGACGGCGCTGCGGCCATTGCCGAGGAGCATGGGCGCGACGTACGCCACGACCTCGTCGACCAGCCCCGCCTTCAGGAACGCCGCGGCGAGGGTCGGGCCGCCTTCGAGGAAGACGTGCCGGCTCCCTCGGGCGAACAGGTCGGCCAGTGCAGCGTGCGGGTCGCGGGTGGCAAGCACGACGGTCTCGGCGGTGCCGTCGAGGACGCGTCGGCCGGCGGGGACCTCACGCTCCCCCATCACCGCGCGCAGCAGCTGTCGGTCGCGCGGCAGTGGGACGTCGTCCTCGTCTCGCACGTTCAGCGCCGGGTCGTCGACCAGCACAGTGCCGGTACCGACCAGGATCGTGTCGCAGAGACCGCGCAGCCGGTGGGTGTCGCGGCGGGCCGGCCCCGAGCTGACCCACCGGGAGGTGCCGTCGGCGGCGGCACTCCGGCCGTCGAGCGTGGTCGCGAACTTCCAGGTGACGAGCGGGCGTCCGTGGTCCGCGGCGAACGTCCAACCGCGGTTGATGTCCCTGGCCTCGTCGGCCTGAAGGCCGCCCTCCACCTGTACGCCGGCCGCCTCGAGGGTGGCGGTGCCGCCGGATGCTTCGGCGCTGGCGTCGGCCTGGGCGAAGACGACGCGCGCCACGCCCGCCTCGACGAGCGCCTGGGCGCACGGCCCGGTACGGCCGGTGTGGTTGCAGGGCTCGAGCGTCACGACCGCGGTTGCACCACGTGCCCGGTCGCCGGCGGCCAGCAGCGCATCGACCTCAGCGTGCGCTGTCCCCGCGCCGCGGTGGTAGCCCTCCGCGATCGTCGTACCGTCGGCATCGAGCAGCACGCAGCCGACGCGCGGGTTCGGGGCGAGCGGGACGCCGGGCGTCTGCGCCAGCTCGAGGGCGCGCGCCATCGCGGCCTGCTCGGCCGGGCTGAACACCATGCTGACCCTCTCGTCGGGCGTCGCGCGCCGACCGGGGTCAGGTGAGGGGAAGACAAGGCCGACGCCGCCGACGTTCACCAGCGCGCAGGCGCTGGCCGAAGAGCCGACGGCGATACGGCTGCGTGCGCTTCCCATCCGGACTTTCACCGTCGGTCCAGGAGTTTCACCTGGTCAACCGGCTGCTGGCTGCAGCCGGGTCGCGGACTTTCACCGCCGGCTCGGAATTACACCGACCCCAGAGCACGCGAGCTGTTCACTCGTCGGTACAAGCCTGCCACACCCACGCGCAGGTTGCGCTGTGAGCCTGCCCACCTGCCGCTCGCCCGCGCGGCCTGCCCGGCCAGGGCCTTGCGCCCGGACCTGGGTGCGCGGAATCTGTACCTATGCACCACGCGCAGAGCCCCGAACCCACGAGCACGGACGCATGACCGTCGTCCGCGTCGCCGCGGTCCAGGCCGCGCCGGTGTTTCTCGATCTCGACGCCACCGTCGCGCGGGCACTTGACCTGATCGAGCAGGCCGCTGACGCGGGCGCCGAGCTGGTCTGCTTCCCGGAGACGTTCCTCCCGGCCTATCCCGACTGGGTATGGCGCACCACGCCCTGGTCGCGGGCGGCGACCGACCTGCAGCAGCGGCTGTACGAGAACGCGGTCGACGTACCGGGGCCGGTCACGTCGCTGCTCGGCGAGGCCGCCGCGCGGCATCAGGTGCACCTGGTGATGGGACTGAACGAGCGCGAAGGCGGGACCCTCTACAACAGCACGGTCTACTTCGGACCCGACGGGGGGCTGCTGGGCAAGCACCGGAAGCTGGTGCCCACCGGCGGCGAGCGGCTCGTCTGGGGCATGGGCGACGGCAGCACGCTCGACGTCTTCGACACCGCGATCGGACGCCTCGGTGGGCTGATCTGCTGGGAGAACTACATGCCCCTCGCCCGGGCCGCGTTGTACGAACGGCGGGTGGACCTCTACGTGGCGCCGACGTGGGACAACTCGGACGTCTGGGTGCCGACGTTGCAGCACATCGCCAAGGAAGGCCGGTGCTTCGTGATCGGCGTGAACTTCTGTCTACGAGCGGCGACCTCCCGGACTCGGTGCCGCACAAACAGGACCTGTACGACGGTGACGACGACTGGTTGGCGCGGGGCAACACCGCGATCGTCGACCCGTACGGCGAGATCGTCGCCGGGCCGCTCATCGGTGAGCCCGGGATCGTCACCGCCGACCTCGACCTGGCGCTGATCCCGAAGGCGCGTGCGCAGTTCGACGCGGTGGGCCACTACTCCCGACCGGACGTGTTCAGGCTTCGGGTCGACTAGCAGCCGCGGCCTCGCGGAGCCGCTCGACCATCCGGTTCGGGTCGTCGGCGCGGAACACCGCGGACCCAGCCACGAACACGTCGGCTCCGGCGTCGGCACAGCGCTCGATCGTCTCGAGCGAGACACCGCCGTCGACCTGGAGCCACAGGTCGAGGCCGTGCTTGTCGATCAGCGCGCGGGTACGCCGGATCTTGGGCAGGCACATGTCGAGGAACGCCTGGCCGCCGAAGCCGGGCTCGACCGTCATGACCAGCAGCATGTCGAGCTCGGGGAGCAAGTCTTCGTACGGCTCGATCGGCGTCGCCGGCTTCAGGCCCATGCCGGCGCGAGCACCCTTGGCGCGCAGCTCCCGGGCGAGCCGCACCGGAGCGGCAGCTGCCTCGACGTGGAACGTCACGGAGGCGGCCCCGGCCTCGACGTACGCCGGCGCCCAGCGGTCGGGGTCCTCGATCATCAGGTGGCAGTCCATCGGCGTGGACGACGCCTTGCCCAACGCCTCGACGACAGGCAGCCCCAGCGTCAGGTTCGGGACGAAGTGGTTGTCCATGACGTCGACATGCAGCCAGTCGGCGTCGGAGATGCGCTCGGCCTCGGCGGCGAGGTTGGCGAAGTCACTGGCGAGCATGCTCGGCGAGATCTGGATACCCATGAGGCCACCGATCCTAGCCATCGCCCTCCACCACCCCACCGCCCCGGCGCGTCTGCACGCCTCGCGCCGCCCACGCACCGGGCACCGTGCACCCCACGCACGAGGACGCGGAGAACGACCCGAACGAGCACTGACCGGACGACGCCCCGGTTGAGGATGCGGGCTGGAGCGCCGGTCAGCGGCGACGCAGCAGGGCGAAGAACATCGCGTCGGTGCCCTGCCGGTGTGGCCAGAGCTGCACCGTCCCCGGCAGCGGCATCCCCTCGGCGCGCAGGTCGGGAACGTCGGCGAACAGCGGAGCCGCGTCGTCCAGTACGACATCGTCGTGCTCGGCCAGCACCGAGCTCACGACCCCGGAGGTCTCGGCGAGCACCGGGGAGCAGGTCACGTACGCGACGACGCCCCCTGACCGCACCGAGTCGAGCGCCGAGTCGAGCAGCCGACGCTGCAGCGGTACGAGACTCGCGATGTCCTCCGGTGTCCGACGCCACCGCGCTTCGGGCCGGCGGCGCAACGCGCCCAGCCCGGTGCACGGAGCGTCCACCAGTGCCCGGTCGAACGACCCCGCCGGCCACGCGGGCTTGCGACCGTCGGCCGTCACGACACCGAGCAGGCCGGCTCCGACCCGCCGGGTGCCCCCGCGGACCAGCAGCGCGCGGTGCTGTTGGCGTTCAGCGGCGAGCACGCGGGCGTCACGCTTCCCCGCGATCGAGGCGAGCAGCGCCGCCTTGCCGCCCGGGCCGGCGCACAGGTCGAGCCATCGAGCGTCGGGCCCGTCGATCCGCGCCTCGGCCAGCGCGAGGGCCACCAGCTGCGACCCCTCGTCCTGGACCCCGGCCCGGCCTTCGGCGACAGCACGAACGTCACGAGGGTCCCCACCCGACAGCGTGACCGCGTACGGCGACATGGTGGAGGCCACTCCCCCGGCCTCGACGAGCTCGTCGACGGTCGCGGAACCTGGCCGTGCGACCAGCGAGACTCGCGGCGGCGCGTTGTCGGCCGCCAGCAGCTGCTCGAGCTCGTCGGAGTCGGAGCCGAGCGCGGCCGACAGCTCCTCCACCACCCAGCGCGGGTGGGAGTGGGCAACGGCCGCGTAGCCGACCGGGTCGGTGCCCGGATCGGGTGCGACCCGACGTACCCAGGAATCGAGGTCATGAGCAGCGACCTTGCGCAGCACGGCGTTGACGAAACCCGCCGGGCGATGCCCGATCGCCGAACGGACCAGGTCGACGGTGGTGCCGACGGCGGCGTGCGAGGGCACGCGCATGCTCAGCACCTGGTGCGCCCCGAGGCGCAGCGCGTCGAGGACGCCGGGGTCGACCTTGTCGAGCGGACGGTTCACCAACGAGGCCAGCACGGCGTCGTAGGTGCCCTGCCGGCGGATCGTCCCCGAGACCAGCTCGGTCGTGAACGCGGCGTCCCGCTCACGGATCCCGCGCGTGCGCAGCAGCTGCGGCAGCACCAGGTTCGTGTACGAGTCCTCCTCGCGCACCGCCTTCAGAACGTCGTACGCGGCGAGGCGTGGGGCGTCGACGGGGCTCATCCGGCCTCGGACGTCGACCCGAAGCGCGCACCGGACTCGACCCGCACCCCGCGCGCCCAGTCGGCAGCGTTCATCTGCTTCTTGCCGAACGGCTTCACGTCGGCCAGCCGGACCGGCATGCTGCCGGTGCCGACGAAGACGGCGTTCTTGGTCACCTCGAGGACCCCGGGAGCCAGCGGCTCGTGGGTGCCTTCGATCTGCACCGGCCCGAGCTTGAACCGCTCACCCTCGTACGTCGTCCAGGCCCCCGGACCGGGCGTGCAGGCGCGGATCCGCCGGTCGACGGCGGCGGCCGGCTCGGTCCAGTCGACCTCGGCGTCCTCGACCAGGATCTTCGGCGCGAAGCTGATCCCGTCTTCGGGCTGCTCGCGCGCTTCCAGCTCTCCGGACTCGATGCCGTCGAGGGTGGCTACGAGAAGCTGCGCTCCGCCAGTCGCAAGCCGCCCGAGGAGGTCGCCCGCGGTGTCGGTCGGGCGGACCGTCTCGGTCATCAGGCCGAACGTCGGCCCGGCGTCGAGCTCCTTCACGATCCGGAACGTCGTGGCACCGGTCACCGGGTCGCCGGCCCAGATCGAGTGCTGGACGGGGGCCGCGCCGCGCCAGGCCGGCAGCAACGAGAAGTGCAGGTTCACCCAGCCGTGCCGCGGGATGTCCAGGGCGCTCTGCGGCAGCAGCGCGCCATAGGCGACGACCGGGCAGCAGTCGGGCTCGAGGGCCTTCAACTCCGCCTGGAACTCAGGGTCACGTGGATGGCCCGGCTTCAGCACCGGGACGCCGAGCTCCTCGGCGCGGAGCGCAACGGGTGAGGCGACCAGCTTGCGGCCGCGGCCCGACGGCGCATCGGGACGGGTCACGACACCGACGAGCTCGTGCTCACTGGCCACGATCGCGTCGAGCGCGGGGACGGCGACCTCGGGGGTCCCGGCGAAGACGACGCGCATCAGAGGCCCAGCCCGTTCGTCCGGTGGGGAGACACCTTGACCGTCGGCGGTGCGCCGAACCACTCGGCCTCGCGGATCGCCTTCATCGCGGCCTTCCGAGCCTCACGGTCGAGGCGGTCGATGAAGAGCACGCCGTCGAGGTGGTCGGTCTCGTGCTGGATCGCCCGCGAGAGCAGCTCGGATCCCTCGATGATGACCGGGTCGCCGTACATGTTGAAGCCCTTGGCGACCACCGACATCGCGCGCTTGCAGTCGAAGGTGAGGTCGGGCAGCGACAGGCAGCCCTCGGGGCCGTCCTGGATCTCGTCGGACAGGTCGAGCGACGGGTTCACCAAGTGCCCGAGCTCCCCGTCGACGTGCCAGGTGAAGACGCGGAGACCGACGCCGATCTGGGGCGCGGCGAGACCCGCGCCGGGGGCGTGCAGCATCGTGTCGCCGAGGTCCTGGACGAGACGTCGCAGCTCCTTGTCGAAGTCCGTCACGGGCACGGCGGGACTGCGTAGCACCGGGTCACCGAACAAACGGATCGGCTGGATGGCCACAGGGCTCCTCGGGGACGACAGCGGGGGCGAACGCCCCAGTCTACGGAAGACCCGACGTCACTCGAGGCCCACCGGGTCCACCCGGACTCGCACCGGCCCGAGCTTGCGCGCGGCACGGACACCCTGCATCTCGACGAGCGTCCGGGAGAGCTCGGTGCCCGCGGCCCGGGGCACGCGCACGACGGCGCGCACCTCGGCCTCGTCGGAGGCACCGGCCCGAGCCGGGCCCGGCGCCGGCGGCAGCGGGGCGGGGCCGAGCACCTCGGCGCCGGCGGGCAGCCGGAGCAGCTCGAGGGCGGTCGCGACGTCCTCCTCGGGACCGATCACGGTGGCGAGCCGGGACGCCGGGGGCAGGTGGGCGGACTGACGTTCGTTCATCTCGCGCTCGGCGAAACCAGAAGGATCCCAGCGCACCAAGGCCTGCAGAGCCGGGTCGCTGGGCTCACCCACGACCACCACCCGACCGCCCGAACCTGCCGGTCGTGCCAGTGCCGCCGCGTTCAGCCACCGGCGCAGCGACTCCTCGGCAGTCCGCAGGTCGGCGCGGCCGAGCATCAACCAGGTGTCGAGCAGCACGACGCAGGCGTAACCGCCAGGTGCGACGGGTTCGGCTCCTGGCGTCGCGACCACGATCGCCGGCTCATCATCGACCTCGGCCAGCACCCGGTCGCCGGCCGACGTCCGCACCGTCGTGCCCGGGAACGCCCGGCCGATCTCCTCCGCCGTACGGCGGTCGCCCAGCACCGGGGCCCGGAGGCCGCGGCCGCGGCACTCAGCACAGGCCCATTGCGGGTCGGCGGTGCCGCACCAGCGACAGGACGGCGGCTCGTGGGCCGACGCGAGCTGCAAGGGACCATGACAGGTGCGGCAGCGGGCGGGCGTCCGGCAGCGGTCACAGCCGAGGCTGCTGACGTACCCCTGGCGCGGAGTCTGCAACAGGACGGGCCCGTGCTGGAGGCCGACGCGGATCGCGTCGAACGCCGAGCGGGGCAGCCGCGCCGACCGCGCGAGCGGGTCGCGCTCCAGCTCGCGGTCAGTCGCGCCGGTAATCGACACCTGGGGAGCGTGCGCGCGCAGCGTGGCCCGCTCGGCGACGATCTCGGCCGCCCACCCGGAGCGGACCAGGTAGGCGCCCTCGACGGTCCGGGCGAAGCCGCCGACGAGCACGCCGCACAACTCCTCCTGGGCGCGCAGCAGCAGCACCTCGCGGGTGTGCGGGTAGGGCGCGCGCGGTTCGGCGTACAGGTCGTCGCCGTCGTCCCAGAGCGCGACGAGGCCCAGGTCGTGAACGGGCGCGAACGCGGCGGCCCGGGTGCCGACGACCACCTTGACCGCCCCGCGCGCAACGGCAAGGAATGCGCGGTAACGCTGGGCGGGACCGAGATCTGCGGTCAGGACGACGTGACGGCCGTCGCCGAGCAGCTCGGTGAGTGCCTCGTCGAGGCGCGCGACGTCGCGATGGTCGGGCACACAGAGCAGTGCACCCCGACCGGAGGCGAGGGTGGCGGCAGCAGCAGCGGCGAGCAGGGCGGGCCAGTCGGCGCCGGGAAGGGCGCTCCACACCCGGCGCGGGCTGTCTCCGGCGGCGAGCTCGCGGACGAACGCACCGCCGTCGTAGTCGGACCAGAGCCGCTCGGTCGCCTCGACATCCACCGCGCCGGTGACCGTGGGCTTGGACTGCTGCTTCTCGACGGTGGCGTGACGTTGCGGAACAGCCAGCCGGAGGACGTCGGACCGGGTGCCGGCGTACCGCGCCGCCACGAGCTCCGAGAGTCGGCTGACCGCCGGCAGGAGCACCGGCTCGGCACTGACCGCGCGACGCAGCGGCGCCAGCCGCCCCTCGTGGTCGCTGGTCTCGACGCGCTCGAGGACGAAGCCGTCGACGTCCTGCCCGGCGAACCTGACCTTCACCCGTGACCCGGGCACCACCTGGTCGTCGAGCTTGCGCGGCACCAGGTAGTCGAACGGCCGGTCCAGATGGGCCAGCGGTACGTCGACCAGAACCCGCGCAACCGGCAGGTGCTCCGCGGGGTCGACCGGCTTGGGGCCGGACGCCGCGGTCTGCGCGCGCTGCTTCGCGTCGCGGGCCCGCTCGCGCACGAGGTCAGGCATCAGCGCGAGCTGGCCCTCGTCGTCCGCGTCGGTCATGCCCCAGTCCTACCAGCCGGCTCCCCCAGACCCCGTGGCGCGTTCACGTTCGCGCCACGACGCAACAATTGCGCCACTTTGACGGCTGAGCGCGGCGCGCTGCCGTCCATCACCGACAATTGCGCGCTTGTGACGGCCGTTGTGGCCGCTGCGCTGTCACATCGGTGCAATTGACCTGCTGTGGCGGGTGGACGATTCCGACGAGACGAGCCTGCAGGGTCAGACGCCTGCCGCCGCCTTGAGTGCGTCGACCCGGTCGGTCCGCTCCCAGGTGAAGTTCGGCAGCTCGCGGCCGAAGTGGCCGTACGCAGCGGTCTCGGCGTAGATCGGCCGGAGCAGGTCGAGGTCGCGGATGATCGCGGCGGGCCGCAGGTCGAACACCTCGAGCACGGCCTTCTGGATGGTGTTCACCGACACGGTCTCGGTGCCGAAGCAGTCGACGTAGAAGCCGACCGGCTGCGCCTTACCGATCGCGTAGGCGACCTGCACCTCGCAGCGACGAGCCAGGCCCGCAGCCACGACGTTCTTCGCCACCCAGCGCATCGCGTACGCCGCCGAGCGGTCGACCTTGGACGGGTCCTTGCCGGAGAACGCGCCGCCACCGTGGCGGGCCATCCCGCCGTAGGTGTCGATGATGATCTTGCGACCGGTGAGCCCGGCGTCGCCCATCGGGCCGCCGACCTCGAAGCGGCCGGTGGGGTTCACCAGCAGCCGGTAGTCGTCGGAGGCGAGGTCGAACTGCGCGAGCACGTGGTCGACGACGTGTTGGCGGATGTCGGGGGTCAGCATCGCATCGAGGTCGATGTCGGCGGCGTGCTGCGTCGAGACGACGACGGTGTCGACGCGCACCGGGCGGTCGTCGTCGTCGTACTCGATCGTGACCTGGGTCTTCCCGTCCGGGCGCAGGTACGAGAGCGTCCCGTTGTGGCGCACCTCGGACAGCCGCTCGGCGAGCCGGTGGGCGATCATGATCGGGAGCGGCATCAGCTCGGGGGTGTCGTCGCAGGCGTAGCCGAACATCAGGCCCTGGTCGCCCGCACCCTGCTTGTCGAGCGGGTCGGACGAGGAGCCGCTGCGGGACTCGTGGCCGGTGTCGACGCCCTGGGCGATGTCGCCGGACTGTCCACCGATCGCCACCATCACGCCGCAGGAGTGGCCGTCGAAGCCCTTGAGTGACGAGTCGTAACCGATCTTCAGGATCCGGGCTCGCACGAGCTCCTTGATGTCGGCGTAGGCGTTGGTGGTGACCTCGCCCGCGACGACGACCAGGCCGGTGGTCAGCAGTGTTTCCACGGCGACCCGGCTGGCCGGGTCCTGGCGCAGCAGCTCGTCGAGCACGGAGTCGCTGATCTGGTCGGCGATCTTGTCCGGGTGACCCTCGGTCACGGACTCGGAGGTGAAAAGGCGTCCGGCCACGTCGTCGTACCCTCTCGCGGCGCCCGTGAGGGCGCACTCGTCAGCGGTGGAATGGTCTTCTGTGAAAGATAACCCGGTATCCCAACAGGTGGGCACCCGGTCTCAGTGCGTGTCGGCCCCGAGGCGGGCCACCACACCATCCCAGATGACGTTGGCGAGCGCTGACTTCGACCCGCGCGGGACCGTGGTCGATTCGCCCGATGAGTCCAGTACGACGGCCTCGTTCTCGGGCGACCCGAAGACCTTGCCTCCGCTGACGTCGTTGACGACCAGCAGGTCACAGCCCTTGCGGGCGAGCTTGGCGCGGGCGTGGTCGAGCACGCCCCCGGTGTCGTCACCGGTCTCGGCGGCGAACCCGACGATCACCGACCCGGGACGCGCCCGGTCGCGCGAGATCTCGGCGAGGATGTCGGGGTTCTGCTCGAACTGGATGGCGGGGGCGGACCCGTCGTCGGCCTTCTTGATCTTCGCCTCGCTCGTGGCGGTCGGCCGGTAGTCGGCCGGAGCAGCAGCCATCACCACGGCGTCCGCAGTAGCCGAGGCGGCGACGACGGCGTCCCGCAGCTCGGCGGTCGTCTCGACCCGCACCACCTTGACCCCGGCCGGGTCCGGCAGCGAGACGTTGGCGGCGACCAGCGTGACCTCGGCCCCGCGGGAGACCGCCGTGCGCGCCAGCGCGTAGCCCTGGAGGCCGGAGGACCGGTTGCCGAGGAACCGCACCGGGTCGAGGTACTCGCGGGTGCCGCCCGCCGACACGACGACGTGTCGGCCGGCCAGGTCGAGGAGGTTCGGCGCCGTACGCCGGGAGAGCACGTCGCGCGCGATCTCGAAGATCTCGGCCGGGTCGGGGAACCTGCCCTTGCCGGTGTCGGCGCCGGTGAGCCGGCCCTCGGCGGGCTCGATGACGAGGGCGCCGCGGCGGCGCAGGGTGGAGACGTTGTCGACGGTCGCCGGGTGCTCCCACATCTCGGTGTGCATCGCAGGCGCGAACACCACCGGGCAGCGAGCGGTGAGCAGGGTGTTGGTGAGCAGGTCGTCGGCCAGCCCGTGGGCGGCCTTCGCCATCAGGTCGGCCGTGGCGGGGGCGACGATCACCAGGTCGGCGGTCTGCCCGATCCGGACGTGCGGGACCTCGTGGACGGAGCTCCAGACGTCGGCGCTGACGGGCTTGCCCGACAGGGCTGCCCAGGTGGGCGCGCCGACGAACTCCAGCGCTGCGGCGGTCGGGACGACGGTGACGTCGTGGCCGGACTCGGTGAGCCGCCGCAGCAGCTCGCAGGCCTTGTACGCAGCAATACCGCCGCTCACCCCGAGAACTACGTGGGGGCGAGGGCGGTCTGCCGCAGGGCGGGCCATGTCAGCCTGCTGAACCCTCAGGCCTTGGCCGGCTGGTCAGTCGTGGCCTCGGGGTCGATGTCCTCGCAGGTGAGCAGGTCGTCGTTGATCTCGCGGAGCGCGATCGACAGCGGCTTCTCCTGCACGTGGGTGTCCACGAGCGGACCGACGTACTCCAGCAGGCCTTCGCCGAGCTGGGAGTAGTAGGCGTTGATCTGACGGGCCCGCTTCGCGCTGTACAAGACAAGCTTGTACTTGGAGTCAGTCTTGGTCAGAAGCTCGTCGATGGGCGGGTTGGTGATGCCCTCGGCGGCGGGTGCGGTTCCAGACACGCGGTTACAGCCTCACGATCGTGGGGGTGGATTCTGCATCAAGGCTACCAACTCTTCGCTCGCGTGGTGAATTTCGGTGTTCACCACGGTCACATCGAACTCGGATTCGGCCGCCAGCTCCTCGCGGGCGGTCTCCAGGCGACGCTCACGCTCGGCCTCGGACTCGGTGCCGCGGCCGACCAGGCGACGGACCAGCTCATCCCAGCTCGGCGGCTTCAGGAAGACGAAGAGGGCGTCCGGCATGGTGTCGCGAACCTGACGCGCGCCCTGCAAGTCGATCTCCAGGAGCGCGGGCCTCCCCTGGGCCAGCGCGTCCTCGACAGGGATGCGCGGCGTGCCGTAGCGGGCTGCCTTGTGGACCACGGCCCACTCCAAGAGCTGCTTGTCGGCGACGAGAGCGTCGAACTCCTCGTCGGTGACGAACCAGTAGTGGCGGCCGTGCACCTCACCGGGCCGGGGCTTGCGGGTGGTGACCGACACCGAGATCCAGACCTCGGGGTGGTTGGCGCGGATGTCTGCCGCGACGCTGCCCTTGCCGACCGCGGTGGGTCCGGCGAGCACGGTCAGGCGGGACCGACCGGCCCCGGGGACCGGCTCAGCCACGTCCGTCGAACTCGCGCTCGAGCGCGGCGACCTGGTTGGCGCCGAGTCCACGGACCCGACGGCTCTCGGAGATCCCCAGCCGCTCCATCATCTGCCGGGCGCGCACCTTGCCTAGACCGGGCATCGCCTGCAGCAGGTCGAGGACGCGCATCTTGCCGATGACCTCGTTCTCGTGACCCTGACGCAGCACGTCGACGATCGAGGCACCCGAGTGCTTGAGGCGGTTCTTCACCTCAGCCCGCTCCCTGCGAGAGGCAGCGGCCTTCTCCAGATTCGCCTGTCGCTGTTCCGGGGTCAGTTCCGGCAAAGCCACGGTGAGGACCTCGTCTGAGTTGAGTTGTGCAGGGCAGGGGGTTCTGCAGGTCGCAATCTAGCCACCGGACGCCAACACCTGCAACGCGAGCGGCGCCGGTGGGACGCCCGTCACGGTGTGAGGCCGGAACCGCCCAGGTCGAGCTTGCACACGTCGAGCGCATGTTGCTCGATTCCCGAGGCCGCTTCGACCACGCGCGTCGATCGGAGCTTGGCGGCGGCGCCAGAGATGGCCTGGTAGTCGTCCTCGCTCATCCCGTCGGGACGGGTGCCGTCAGTGAACATGCTCTCGTCGGCACCCGCATCTTCCAGCTTCGACTCCAGCGTCTGCCAGGCGGCGATGAAGGTGTCCCACTCGTCCTGGACATCCTCAGGCGCCTCTGCGCGCAGGCCCTCGAAGACGTCGATCGTCTTCGCGAGAGCGCCGCTGCCGGGGTCGCTGGAGCTCTCCGCCAGATCCGCGAGGGTCTGCTGCTCGTCTTCCAAAGCACTGCAGTACGACTCCTGCGGTGACGAGCAGCCGACCAACGTCGGCGCGAGCACCAACAGCCCGACGAACCACGCGCGCCTCATGCCGGTCGACCTCAACCCGTCAGCCCACGACGCCGCAGCAGCGGTTCGGTGCTCGGCCCGCGCCCCCTGATCGAGGTGAACGCCTCGATCGGATCGACCGACCCTCCCCGGGACAGGAGACGGGCACGGAACACGTCCCCGTTCTCGCGTCGCAGCCCACCGTTCTGCTCGAACCAGCCCACCATGTCGGCGTCGAGCACCTCACTCCACAGGTAGGAGTAGTAGCCGGCGTCGTACCCGTTGGTGAACGAGTGCGCGAAGTAGCCGCTGCGGTAGCGGGGCGGCACCAGGTCGGACCTGACGCCGTGCCGGTCGAGCGCTGCACCCTCGAACTCCACTACCCCCTCAGGCGCCGCGGCATCGTCGCCAGCGGAGAGGCGATGCCACTCCTGGTCGAGCAGGGCAGCGCCCAGCATCGACACGGTGTCGAACCCCATGCCGGCACGGTGTGAGGCGATGAGCCGTTCGGCCACAACCTGGTCGAGGGCCTCGCCTGTCTCGTGGTGCCGCGCGTAGTTGGCGAGCACCTCCGGCCAGAAGCCCCACATCTCGTTGACCTGCGACGGGAACTCCACGAAGTCGCGCGGCGTCTCGGTCCCGGCGATCCGGGGGTAGGTGACGTCGGAGAAGAGGCCGTGCAACGCGTGCCCGAACTCGTGGAACGCCGTGCGCACCTCGTCGACCGTCATCAGGGCCGGCTGTCCGTCGGCAGGCGGCGAGACGTTCATGCACACCACGACCACCGGCTGCTGGTCGAGGAGCCGCGACTGGGTGACGAACTCGTCCATCCAGGCGCCGCCACGCTTCGTCGGACGCGCGTACCAGTCCCCCATGAAGAGGCCGAGTGTCGAGCCGTCGTGGTCGAACACCTCCCACACCCGAACCTCGGGCGCGTAGACGGGCAGGTCGTGCCGCTCGGCGAACGTCACGCCGTACAGCTTCTCGGCCGCGAAGAAGACGCCGTCCTCGAGCACCCGGTCGAGAGAGAAGTACGGGCGCAGGGCACCTGCGTCCACGTCGTACTGCGTGGCCTTCACCCGGCCGGCGTAGTACGTCCAGTCCCAGGGCTGCACCGGACCGTCGACTCCGTCGATGCGCATCGCGGCCTCGATGGCGTCACGCTCGCGCTCGAGGTTCCGCATGGCGGGCGCAACCATGGCGTCGAGCACCTCGGTGACCGTCTCCGGCGAACCGGCGGTCTGGTCGGCGACGACGTAGCTCGCGTGGTCCGAGTAGCCGAGCAATGTGGCGCGCTCCGCCCGCAGCGCTGCGATCCGAGTGAGCAGGGCGCGAGTGTCGTGCTCACCACCACTCATCCCGCGGCCGGTGGACGCTTCGAAGAGCTCGCGTCGCAGCTCGCGGTCGGCGAGCGCCGACAGGGCGGGCTGGATCGTGGGTGACAGCAGCGTGATCAGGTAGCCGTCGAGGTCACGCTCCTTGGCCGCGAGGGCCGCGGACTGGATCGCGTCGTCGGAGAGCCCCTCGAGCCGGGCGCGGTCGTCGACGTGGACGGCACGTGACTGGCTCTCGGCCAGCAAGGTCGTTCCGAACTTCGTCGTCGTACGGGTGAGCTCCTCGTTCAGCTCGCGGAGCCGCTTCTGGGCGTCGGGCGCGAGGGCGGCGCCTGCGCGTACGAAGTCAGTGTGGTGCCGGACGACGAGCCGCCACTGCTCCTCGGAGAGCCCGTCGGGGCCGGCCGCGTGCACGGCGTCGACCCGCGCGAACAGGCGGGCATCGAGCAGCACAGTGTCGCGATGCGAGGAGTACGCCGGCATCAGCTCGGCCTCGAGCTCCTGCGTCTCCGGGGTGGCCATCGAGTTCGCCATCTCGTAGAACACGCGCATCGTGCGGTCGAGGATCCGACCGGAGCGCTCCAGGGCCTCGATCGTGTTGGCGAACGTCGGCTGCTCGGGACTACCCGAGATGTCGTCGATCTCGGCGCGGTGCTCGGCGACCCCCGCCTCGAACGCGGGCCGGTAGTGCTCGAGGCGAACCGCGTCGAACGGCGGGAACTCGAACGGCAAGGTACTGGGGGCGGCGAACGGGTTCGTTTCGTCGAGGTCCATGGCCACAGTTCTACCTCACCCGAGGGAGGCGAAAGACTCGGCCGCACGGAGCGCCGCCTCGTGCAGCGACGCCTTGTCCGGCCCCGCACCCAGAACCTCACGCGAGCTGCTGGGCAACACGTTGCGCGCGGCGTCCCCGAAGATCCGCCGTACGTCGTCGACACTGCCGCCCTGGGCGCCGATGCCGGGGACCAGCAGTGGACCGTTCACGTCGAGGTTCTCCGAGGTCTCTCCGATGGTCGCTCCCACGACCACGCCGATCGACCCGAGACCGTCGACGTCGGCGTTCCTCCGGCGGACCTCCTCGAGGACGGTCCCGGCCACCGTCTGCCCCTCGGTCGTCACAGCGTGCTGGAACTGCGGACCCTCGGGGTTGGAGGTCAGGGCGAGCACGAAGACGCCACAGTCGTGCTCCAACGCGGTGTCGATGAACGGGTCGAGCGAGCCGAAGCCGAGGTAGGGGCTGACGGTCACGGCGTCGACGGCGAGCGGGCTGTTCGGGTCGAGATACGCGTCGGCGTACGCCTGCGCCGTGCTGCCGATGTCGCCGCGCTTCACGTCGAGCAGCACCAGGGCACCGAGCTCACGACAGCCGGCGATGACCTTCTCCAGCACCGCGATACCCGCCGACCCGTGGCGCTCGAAGAACGCCGACTGCGGCTTGACCACGGGCACGGTTCCGCCGATCGCCTCGACCGCCGTGAGGGCGAACTTCTCGAGGCCGAAGGGCGAGTCCGTCATCCCCCACGCGTCCAACAGTGCGGGGTGCGGGTCGATCCCCACGCACAGCCGGCCACGGCCGTCGATCGTGTCCTGGAGCCTGGTGCCGAAGGTCATGCCGGGGTTCCTTCCGATGGGTGGTGGCCGCGCCCGACCAGGTCCGCGGTGCTCGACAGCCCGCGGCTGGTCAGCTCGTGCATGAGCTCGTCGACGATCCGCTGCGGAGCAGCGGGGTCGGCCAGGAGCGCCGTCCCGACCTGGACGGCCGTGGCCCCGGCCAGCAACATCTGGACGACGTCGAAGCCGGTGCGCACTCCCCCGGCGCCGACCACCGGGACGTCGGGCATCGCCTGGTGCACGTCCCAGACGCAGCGCAGCGCCTGGGCCAGCACCGCCGGTCCGCTGACCACCCCGGGGCCGCCCGCGAGCACGGGCGTCAACGTCTCGGGGTCGAACGCGATGCCGGGGAAACCCTGCATCAGCACCACCGCGTCGGCGCCGTTCTTGACGACGGAGCGAGTGACGTCGACGACCGAGGAGCCGGGCGCCAGCTTCGCCAGCACGGCGACGCCGCGCGGTACGTCGCGCCTGACCACGTGCAGCACCTTGCCGGCCTGGTACGGGTCGAGCCCGAACGGGCCGGGAGCACCGTCGTGATCGGGGCCGGCCAGGTTCACCTCGACGGCCGCGACTCCCGGGCCGGTGCCGACCCGACGGGCGAGCTCGCCGTACTCCCCGAGGCTCGACGCTGCGATCGACACGATGGTGCGCACGTTGCGCTGCGCGAGCCAGGGCAGCTCGGTCGCCAGGAAGCCCTGGAGGCCGGGGTTCTGCAGGCCGGTGTTGGCGAGCACGCCGCCGGCTGTCGGGACCAGCCGCGGAGCGGCCGTGCCTGGCTGCCGGTCCAGGGTGATGGTGCGGGTGGTGAACGCGCCCAGGGCACCGAGGTCGAGGAAGGGCTCGAGCTCGCGCCCGGTGCCGCCGCAGCCGGCGGCGGTCAGCACCGGGTTGGGCAGGCCGAGCCCCGCGAGCGTGGTGGCGAGCTCGGGCGCGGTGAGCGTCATCGCGCGTCCTCCGGCACCGAGCCGAGGTCGGCCCAGCGAACCCGGTCGCCGCGGAAGACCGGCCCCTCGGTGCACGCGCGCACCATCCGGGTCACGCCGTCCTCCCCCACCACGGGCACCGAACAGGCGTTGCACAGGCCGGTGCCACACGGCATCGGCACGTCGAGCGCGGTCTGGCTCCAGGCCCCGTGGTGTTCGGCGAGTGCGGCGACGGCGTGCAGTGTCGTGTGGCTGGCACTCGCGTAGACAACGTCGGCAGCGGTGCGCGTCAGCAGCTCCGGCAGCGCATCGGCCACCGTCCCGGCGATCCCGACCGAGCCGTCCTCAGTGGTGACCGTGACCCCGCGGGTGGCTCGACGGGCCTCGAGCGCTCCGAACAGGTATGCCTCGCTCTGGCCGCCGAGCAGCATGTGCACTGCGCAGCCGCGCTCGCGGAGCCGCTCAGCGAGGCTGAACAGTGAGGCGCTGGCGGCTCCCTCTCCCACGAGTACGCAGGTGACAGGCTCCTTCGGGAGCGCGAACGGCCGACCCAGCGGGCCGACCAGCGGGAGGGTGGTTCCGGCGGGTGCAGCCACCAGCCACCGGGACGCCTCGTCGACTGCGCTGACGACCAGCTCGACCGTGCCGCCGTACGCGCCGCTGACGCGGACCCGATGGATCGGGTACGTCGCCTGGGTGACGCGCTCGGTCATCGGCCCGCCCAGGGTCAGCGCCACCACGGTGCCCGGCCGGAACCGCTCCGCGATTCCCGGGGCCACCAGCGTGACGTGGTGGTGAGCGCCGACGCGCTTGACGCTGAGCAGCTCCCCGGTCACGCGCAGCGGCTGCCCGCCCCCCGGTGTCGACGACGTCATCGCCGCGCCAGTTCGCGCTGCACGCGCGCGGGCCACGTCGGCCCCTCGTAGATGAACGCGCTGTACGCCTGCAAGAGCGTGGCTCCGGCGTCGAGCCGCTCCTGGGCGTCTTCCGCCGAGCTGATCCCGCCGACGCCGATCAGGGTCATCTCCGGGCCCACGCGCTGACGGAGCAGGCGGAGGACCTCCAGCGCACGCGCCTTGAGGGGTGCGCCCGAGAGGCCACCGGCTCCCACCCTGTCGATGTCGTCCGAGGTGGAGTCCAGACCGTCCCTGCTGATCGTGGTGTTGGTGGCGACGATGCCGTCGAGACCGAGCTGCACCGCCAGGTCGGCCACCGCGAGCACGTCGTCGTCGGTGAGGTCGGGCGCGATCTTGACCAGCAGCGGGACGCGCTGGGACGTGACCCGGTCCGCCTGGGCGCGCACCGCCTCGAGGAGGGGTCCGAGGCGCTCCGTCGACTGCAGGTCACGCAGCCCCGGGGTGTTCGGCGAGCTGACGTTGACCACGAGGTAGTCGGCGTACGGCGCCAGCAGCATCGTGGACTTCTCGTAGTCGGCGATCACCGCGTCGGCGTCGTCCTCGGGAACGGCCTTGGTCTTGCCGATGTTGATGCCGACGACGACGTCACCGTGTGGTCGGCGAAGCCGTCGCTGGGCGAGCCGCTCCGCGACCACTTCGGCGCCGTCGTTGTTGAAGCCCATCCGGTTGACCACTGCACGGTCGGCAGGCAGCCGGAAGAGCCGCGGCGTCGGGTTGCCGGGCTGCGGCTCACCGGTGACCGTGCCGACCTCGACGAAACCGAAGCCCAGCGCGGCGAGCGCGTCGATGCCTTCGGCGTTCTTGTCGAACCCCGCCGCCACCCCGAGCACTCCCGGGAACTCGATCCCCATCGCGGTTCGTTGGTTGAGCTTGTCGAAACCACCCCGCTGGTTGAGCTTGTCGAAACCACTCAGCAGCGGACGCCCAGCCGCAGCCCGGCGAACCCGAGATGATGCGCCTTCTCGGCATCGACCTTGACCAGGACGTGGTCGAAGAGCCAGCGGTACGCCGTCATCGACGCGCGCTCACTTCTTCATCCAGTCCTGCAGCGACCGAACGCCGATGTCCCCACCGCGCACCGCCTCGATGCCCTGGACGGCGGCCGCCAGCCCCTGCACGGTCGTGATGCACGGGATGTTCGCCATGATCGCCGCCGTCCGGATCTCGTAGCCGTCGACGCGGGCCGACCCTGCACTGCTGGACCCGTTGGGCGTGTTGATCACGAGCTGGATCTCCCCGTCCACGATCAGCTGGACGGTCGTCTTCTCGCCGTTCGGCCCCGGCCCCTCGTAGTGCTTGCGCACGACGGTCGCCCGGACGCCGTTACGCCGGAGAACCTCGGCCGTGCCCTGGGTCGCCATGATCTCGAAGCCGTGCTCGGCCAGCACCTTGATCGGGAAGATCATGTGCCGCTTGTCGCGGTTCGCCATGCTGACGAAGATCTTCCCGCCGCGGGGCAACGACCCGTACGCCGCAGCCTGCGCCTTCGCGAACGCCGTACCGAAGTCGGCGTCGAAGCCCATCACCTCGCCGGTCGACTTCATCTCCGGCCCGAGCACCGTGTCGACGTTGCGGCCGTCGGGGGTCTTGAACCGGTTGAACGGCATCACGGCCTCCTTGACCGCGATCGGCTGGTCCGGCGGCAGCGCGCCGCCGTCACCCTCGGCCGGCAGTACACCTGCCGAGCGCAGGTCGGCGATGGACTCGCCCAGCATCACCCGCGCCGCGGCCTTCGCCAGCGGTGTCCCCGTGGCCTTGGAGACGAACGGCACGGTGCGGCTTGCCCGCGGGTTCGCCTCGAGCACGTAGAGGACGTCGGAGGCCATGGCGTACTGGATGTTCAGCAGCCCGCGCACCCCGACGCCGCGCGCGATCGCCTCGGTCGCCTCGCGGATCCGGTCGATCTCACTCGCGCCCAGGGTGATCGGCGGCAGGGCGCACGACGAGTCACCGGAGTGGATGCCGGCCTCCTCGATGTGCTCCATCACGCCGCCGAGGAAGAGCTGCTCGCCGTCGTACAGCGCGTCGACGTCGATCTCGACGGCGTCGTCGATGAACCGGTCGACCAGCACCGGGTGCTCCGGGCTGATCTCCGTGGCGCGCTCGATGTACCCCTCGAGCGACTCGTCGTCGTACACGATCTCCATGCCGCGGCCGCCGAGCACGTACGACGGGCGCACCAGCACCGGGTAGCCGATCTCCTCGGCGATCCGCTGCGCCTCGGGAAACGACGTCGCCATCCCGTGCTTCGGGGCGGGCAGCCCGGCGTCGGCGAGCACACGGCCGAACGCGCCACGCTCCTCGGCGAGGTTGATCGCGTCGGGTGACGTGCCGACGATCGTGACGCCGTTCTCCTCGAGCCCCTTGGCGAGGCCGAGCGGGGTCTGGCCGCCGAGCTGGCAGATCACACCGGCGATCGGCCCGGCCTGCGACTCGACGTGCACGATCTCGAGCACGTCCTCGAGCGTGAGCGGCTCGAAGTAGAGCCGGTCGGAGGTGTCGTAGTCGGTGGAGACGGTCTCGGGGTTGCAGTTGACCATGATCGTCTCGTAGCCGGCCTCGCTCAGGGCCAGGCAGGCGTGCACGCACGAGTAGTCGAACTCGATGCCCTGGCCGATCCGGTTCGGGCCCGACCCCAGGATGATGACGGCTTCCTTCTCGCGGGGCGCCACCTCGCTCTCCTCGTCGTACGACGAGTAGTGGTACGGCGTCTTCGCGGCGAACTCGGCGGCGCAGGTGTCGACCGTCTTGTAGACCGGCCGGATCCCGAGCGCGTGCCGCACTCCGCGCACGACGTCGGCGCTCATCCCGCGCAGCTTGCCGATCTGCTCGTCGGAGAACCCGTGTCGCTTCGCCTTGCGCAGCAGGTGCGGCGTCAGCTCGTCGGCGGCCGCGACCTGTCCTGCGATCTCGTTGATCAGCATCAGCTGGTCGACGAACCAGGGGTCGATGGCCGTCGAGGCGAAGATCTCCTCGGGCGTCGCCCCGGCGCGGATCGCGTCCATCACCTTCTTGAGGCGACCGTCGTGCGGGGTGCGGATCTCCTCGAGCAGGGCGTCCTTGTCGAGGTCGACCCACTCCTTGCGCCAGTCGAAGACCGCCGTCTTCGCCTCGAGCGAGCGGAGCGCCTTCTGCAGCGCTTCGGTGAAGTTGCGGCCGATCGCCATCGCCTCGCCGACCGACTTCATGTGCGTGGTCAGCGTCGGGTCGGCGGCGGGGAACTTCTCGAACGCGAAGCGCGGCACCTTCACCACGACGTAGTCCAGCGACGGCTCGAAGCTGGCCGGGGTCTCGAGGGTGATGTCGTTGGGGATCTCGTCGAGCGTGTAGCCGATCGCCACCTTCGCCGCGATCTTGGCGATCGGGAAGCCGGTCGCCTTCGACGCGAGCGCGCTGGAGCGGGAGACCCGCGGGTTCATCTCGATGACGATCAGCCGGCCGTCGGTCGGGTCGACGGCGAACTGGATGTTGCAGCCGCCGGTGTCGACGCCGACCGAGCGGATGATCCCGATCGAGAGGTCGCGCATCTTCTGGTACTCGCGGTCGGTCAGCGTCATCGCCGGCGCGACCGTGATCGAGTCGCCGGTGTGCACGCCCATCGGGTCGAGGTTCTCGATCGAGCAGATGATCACCACGTTGTCCGCGGTGTCGCGCATGACCTCGAGCTCGTACTCCTTCCAGCCGATGATCGACTCCTCGAGGAGTACCTCGGTGGTCGGGCTGGCGGCGAGTCCGGCACCGGCGATGCGGCGCAGGTCGTTCTCGTCGTAGGCCATCCCGGAGCCGGTGCCGCCCATCGTGAACGACGGCCGCACCACCATCGGGTAGCCGAGCTCGTCGGCCGCGGCGAGGCAGTCGTCCATCGTGTGGCAGATGACCGACTTGGAGACCTCTCCCCCGAGCTCCTCGACGATCTTCTTGAACGACTGTCGGTTCTCGCCGCGCTCGATCGCGTCGATGCTGGCGCCGATCAGCTCGACGCCGTACTTCTCGAGCACACCGTTCGCGTCGAGGGCCATCGCGGCGTTCAGGGCCGTCTGACCGCCCAGCGTCGCGAGCAGCGCGTCGGGACGCTCCTTCTCGATCACCTTCTCGACGAACTCGGGGGTGATCGGCTCGACGTATGTCGCGTCGGCGAACTCCGGGTCGGTCATGATCGTCGCCGGGTTCGAGTTGACCAGGATGACCCGCAAGCCCTCGTCCTTGAGGACGCGGCACGCCTGCGTGCCCGAGTAGTCGAACTCGCAGGCCTGGCCGATGATGATCGGGCCGGACCCGATCACGAGCACGCTCTGGATGTCGGTGCGCTTCGGCATCAGGCAACGCCTTCCATCAGCTGGGTGAACCGGTCGAAGAGGTACGCCGCATCGTGCGGTCCGGCGGCAGCCTCGGGGTGGTACTGGACGCTGAACGCCTTCAGCCGGCCGTTCTCGTCGCGCAGCTCGAGGCCCTCGACCACGTCGTCGTTGAGGCAGACGTGGCTGACGGACGCCTCGCCGTACTCGGTGCTGGTGGGGGCGAGGGTCGGGTCGGGCCACTCGACGGCGAAGCCGTGGTTGTGGGCGGTGACCTCGACCTTGTTGGTGGTCCGGTCCATCACCGGCTGGTTGATGCCGCGGTGCCCGTACTTCAGCTTGTAGGTGCCGAAGCCGAGCGCACGCCCGAACAGCTGGTTGCCGAAGCAGATCCCGAAGTACGGCGTGCCCTGCGCGAGGAGGGCCCGCAGCAGCTCGACCTGGTGCGTGGTGGCCGCGGGGTCGCCCGGCCCGTTGGAGAAGAAGACGCCGTCGGGCTGGAGGGCGAGCACCTCCTCGACGGTGGAGCGCGCGGGCATCACGTGCACCTCGATGCCCTGTTCGGCCAGCATCCGCGGCGTGTTCGCCTTGATCCCGAGGTCGAGTGCCGCGACCGTGAACCGCTTCTCGCCGACTGCGGGCACCACGTAGGTCTCGCTCGTGGACACCTCGCCGGCCAGCTCGGAGCCGGCCATCTCGGGCTCATCGAGCACCCGGCGCAGCAGGGCCTTCTCGTCCAGCTCGGTGGTCGAGATGCCAACGCGCATGGCTCCTCGCTCACGCAGGTGCCGGGTCAGCGCGCGCGTGTCGATCCCGGAGATGCCCACGATGCCCTGCTCGCGGAGCGAGTCGTCGAGACTGCGCTGCGAGCGCCAGTTCGACGGGATCCGGGCTGGGTCGCGGACGACGTACCCGCCGACCCAGATCTTGCGCGACTCCGGGTCCTCGTCGTTCATGCCCGTGTTGCCGACGTGCGGCGCGGTCATCACCACGATCTGTCGGTGGTACGACGGGTCGGTCAGCGTCTCCTGGTAGCCGGTCATCCCGGTGGAGAAGACCGCCTCGCCGAAGGTCTCACCCTCGGCGCCGAACGCCTCGCCGTGGAACGTGCGACCGTCCTCCAGGACGAGGATCGCGGCCTTCGGCCCCCGGTGGTCGAGCTTGTCCGCCCGGTGGTCGAGCTTGTCCGCCCGGTGGTCGAGCTTGTCGAGACTCACGTGTTCTCTCCTTCAGCGGGCTCAGGACGTCGTTTGGCGAGCTTGGAGATCGAGCGCACCCAGGCGTTGTGCGCCTCGGTGACTCCCCGGTCAGCGACCACCTCGTCGGTGAGTCGGAAGCCGGTGTCGAGCGTGTACTCGCCGTGCTCCCAGGTCACGACGAGCAGCCCGTGCGGAGGTACGACCTTCCCCGCGATCCCCTGGTCATGCCGGGCACCGCGCAGCGCGGCCGCCGGGATCCGGAACGACCCCGCGAGGCGGACGACGTCCAGCCCCTCGGCGGACAGGTTCAGGCGGCAGCTGCTGCGCGCGCCGAGACCCTGCGCGACGACCCGGTCGAGCCAGTCGCCACTCACGGTGGTGCCGAAGTAGCGCGCTCCCCCGACCAGCTTGGCCTCAGGGAGGTCGGCCACGGCGGGCGCCGGCACCAGCGGCGGCAGGTCGTGCTTCTTGCCGCGACGACGCCAGCCGCGCCACATCGCCAGGTACAGCAGCACAAGAACGGCGAGCAGCACGAGGACGGACTGCCAGGTGGACAGGTTCATCGTGTGCTCACGCCGGCTTTCCGTCGAGGACGGTCGGCTTGCCGCGCAGGAACGTGGCGACCACCCGGCCTGGCAGCTCCATTCCGGCGTACGGCGTGTTCCGCGACAGCGACGCGGTCTCGGTCGGGTCGACCACGCGGGTGACGTTCGGGTCGTACAGGACGACGTTCGCGGGCTCGCCCTCGGCGAGCGGGCGACCGTGCCCGGAGACGCGGCCGATCTCGGCGGGCCGCGCGGACATCCGCTGCGCCACGCCCGCCCAGTCGACGAGGCCGGTGTCGACCATCGCCTTCTGCACGATGGACAGTGCCGTCTCGAGGCCGAGCATGCCGAACGCGGCGGCCTGCCACTCGCAGTCCTTGTCCTCGTGCGGGTGCGGGGCGTGGTCGGTGGCCACGATGTCGATCGTGCCGTCGGCCAGGCCCGCGCGGAGCGCCTCGACGTCCGTGGCGGAGCGGAGCGGCGGGTTCACCTTGAAGAGCGGGTCGTACGTCGCTGCCAGCTCGTCGGTGAGCAGCAGGTGGTGCGGGCAGGCCTCGGCCGTGACCGGCCAGCCCTTGCTCTTCGCCCACCGCACGATCTCGACCGAGCCGGCCGTCGACACGTGACAGATGTGCAGGCGTGAGCCGACATGGGCGGCGAGCAGGCAGTCGCGGGCGATGATCGCCTCCTCGGCGACCGCGGGCCAGCCACGCAGGCCGAGCCGACCGGAGAGCTCGCCCTCGTTCATCTGGGCGTCCTCGGTCAGCCGTGGCTCCTGAGCATGCTGGGCGACGACTCCGTCGAACGCCTTCACGTACTCCAGGGCCCGACGCATCAGCACCGGGTCGGAGACGCACTTGCCGTCATCGGAGAAGACCCGGACGTGCGCAGCGGAGTCGGCCATGGCGCCGAGCTCGGCCAGCCGCTCGCCGGCCAGGCCGACGGTGACCGCTCCCACTGGGAAGACGTCGCAGTGTCCGGCCTCGCGGCCCAGCCGCCAGACCTGCTCGACGACACCGGCCGTGTCAGCGACCGGGTCGGTGTTGGCCATCGCGAAGACGGCGGTGAACCCGCCCAGTGCAGCGGCAAGCGTCCCCGTCTCGACCGTCTCGGCGTCCTCACGGCCCGGCTCGCGCAGGTGGGTGTGCAGGTCGACCAGCCCCGGCAGGGCGATCAGCCCCTCAGCCTCGATCACCTCAACGTCCCCGCTGGTCGAGCTGCCTCCGCTGGTCGAGCCATCACCGCTGGTCGAGCTGCCTCCGCTGGTCGAGCTTGTCGAGACCACCCCGCCGTCCCCGCTCGTCGAGATCTCAACGATCACCCCGTCCCGGATCAGCAGGTCGGCGGGCTCGCCGCCCAGGATCCGGGCTCCCTTGATCAGGTACGTGCTCACAGGGCGCCTCCGGCGTCGGTCTCGGTCGTCTGGTCGGGTGTGGAGAGGGCGGGCTCGCTGCCGCCGAGCAGCAGGTACAGCACCGCCATCCGTACGGCGACACCGTTGGTCACCTGCTCGACGATCACCGACCGGTCGGAGTCGGCGACGTCGGCGGTGATCTCCATGCCGCGGATCATCGGCCCCGGGTGCATCACGATGGTGTGGTCCTGGAGCGTGTTCATCCGGCGTCCGTCGAGGCCGTAGCGCCGGCTGTACTCGCGCACCGTCGGGAAGAACGCGTCGTTCATCCGCTCGCGCTGGACCCGCAGCATCATCACGGCGTCGGCCTTCGGCAGCACCGCATCGAGGTCGTACGACGTCTCGACGTCCCAGCCGTCGACCCCGAACGGGAGCAACGTCGGCGGGCCGACGAGGGTGACCTCGGCGCCGAGCGTGCGGAGCAGCAGGGCGTTCGAGCGGGCGACCCGGCTGTGCAGCACGTCGCCGACGATGGCGATCCGCCGACCGTCCAGCGCGCCCAGGTGGCGCCACATCGTGAACGCGTCGAGCAATGCCTGGGTCGGGTGCTCGTGGGTGCCGTCACCGGCGTTCACGACGCTGGACCGCGACCAGCCGGCGTTGGCCAGAAGGTGCGGTGCGCCCGAGGCCCAGTGCCGGACGACGACCGCGTCGGCGCCCATCGCCTCGAGCGTCATCGCCGTGTCCTTGAGCGACTCGCCCTTGCTGAGGCTCGACCCCTTGCCCGAGAAGTTGATGACGTCGGCGGACAGCCGCTTGGCGGCAGCCTCGAACGAGATCCGCGTCCGGGTGGAGTCCTCGAAGAACAGGTTGACGATGGTGCGGCCGCGCAGGGCGGGCAGCTTCTTGATCGGCCGATCCGCGAGCGAGCGCAACTCCTCGGCGGTCTGCAGGATCAGCTCGGCGTCGTCGCGGGTCAGGTCGCCCGCACTGAGCAGGTGCTTCTTCATCGCCCCTCCCCCTCGTTGGTCGAGCTATCGGTGGTCGAGCTTGTCGAGACCACTCCGGCCGTCGAGACTCCCTCGATCGTCACGTCGTCCTCACCGTCGAACTCTTCGAGCCGGACCGAGACCTTCTCCACCAGCGACGTGGGCAGGTTCTTGCCCACGAAGTCGGCACGGATCGGCAGCTCGCGGTGCCCGCGGTCGACCAGCACCGCGAGGCGGACCGCCTGCGGCCGGCCGAGGTCGTTCATGGCGTCGAGGGCGGCCCGGATCGTGCGGCCCGAGAAGAGCACGTCGTCCACCAGGACGACGACGCGACCATCGATCCCGGCGGTGGGGATCTCGGTCGGCATAAGCGTGCGCGCCGGGCGCAGGCGGAGGTCGTCGCGGTACATCGTCACGTCGAGCGAGCCGACCGGTACGTCGATCCCTTCGACGGCCGCGATCTTGGCGGCGATGCGCTTGGCGAGCGGGACACCACGCGAGGGGATGCCCAGCAGGACCAGGTCGGAGGCGCCCTTGTTGCGCTCGAGGATCTCGTGAGCGATGCGGGTGAGTGCGCGGCTTACGTCACGCGCGTCCATGACGGTGCTGGCGGGGCGGGCGACAGAGGTGTCGCCGGCGGATTCAGCCGAAGTACGGGCAGGCATCAGCGTGCCGGACCTCCTTCTCCGCCTCACAGGACGGCTCGTTAAAGGATGTCGATCGGGCGCTACGGTACCAGCCGTCACCGGGCCCGGGCGAACCTCGGAAGGCGCGTCTCGCGCCTCGACCACCTGCCCGGGCTTGGACGCATTCGTCCGGTCGGGACCAACGACCCTGCCCGCCTGCAGTTGCCTCCAGCATCGTGGACACCGAGACCAGAGGAGGACGCGATGTCACCCGCCAACGCAGATCCGGCAACCGTGGACCGCTGCCTAAGGCTCGGCGCGGGGTTCGCCGCCCAGGAGCACGACCACGTGGTGAGCCTGCTGTCGTCGCTCGACACTCGACTGAAGACGTTCCCGGCTGAGAGCACCGAGCTCGAGCTCACCGCGAAGGAGCGGGAACGCCCTGGTCAGACCATCACCCTGGAGTGCCGAGTGGCTGGTCGCGCCCACGTCGTCACGAGCAGCAGTGAGTCCGACCTCGCAGCCGCGCTGATGGAGGTCCGTGACCACGTCCGGCGGCAGCTGGACGACGCCAAGGCGCGACGCGAGCCGCAGAACTACCGCAAGGGGCATGCCACAGTCCGTCGAACCTCGACGGACTGACTCGCAGAACTGTCGGTGCGAGGTCCTAGCGTCGGATCAGACGCCCCGAGTGGCGGGGCCGACATGGACGGACAGCACGCCATGGACTTCAAGATCGAGCTGATCCCGCTCGCCGTCACCGACGTTGACCGAGCCGTCGACTTCTACCGCGACACGGTCGGGTGGCCAGTCGACCACGACATCCCCGTGCAGAACGGACTGCGCTTCGTGCAGGTGACACCGCCGGGCTCAGCCTGCTCGTTCTGCTTCGGCACCGGACTCGAGATGATGGCCGACGGGTCCTCGCAGATGATCCAGGTGGTCGTCGCGGACGCCGACGACGCCCTCGAGCACCTGCGCGCACGCGGAGTGAAGTGCAGTGACGTGGACGAGCAGCCTTGGGGACGGTTCGTGTACTTCAACGATCCCGACGGCAACCGCTGGGCTTTGCAGCAGATCGTGCAACCGGCCTGAGCCTCAGCTGGTCAGCGTGGCCTTGTCGCGGAGGATGTTGCCGAGCACGCCGTTGACGAACGCCGGTGACTCGTCGGTCGACAGGTCGCGGACGAGGTTCATCGCCTCGCTGACCGCGACTGCGTCGGGGGTGTCCTCGACGTACAGCAACTCGAGGATGCCGAGCCGCAGCACGTTCCGGTCCACAGCGGGCATCCGCTCGATGGACCAGCCCTGCGCGTATTGGGAGATCAGCTCGTCGATCCGCGTCTGGTGCTCGACGATCCCGCGGATCAGGGTGACGGTGTACTCGTTGACCGGCGGCTCGCCGGCGATCACGCGGTCGTCGAGGGTCGCCGCGATCGAGGCGTCACGCACCTCGCACTCGAAGAGGATGTCGAGCGCGCGCTTCCGGGCCTTCGTACGGGCTGACATCAGCCCTTGTCCGCCGCAACGCGACCGAGGTAGCTGCTGTCGCGGGTGTCGACCTTGATCTTCTCGCCGGTGGTGATGAACAGCGGGACGCTGATCTCGTGGCCGGTCTCGAGACGAGCGGGCTTGGTGCCGCCGGTGGAGCGGTCGCCCTGCAGGCCGGGCTCGGTGTACTCGACGAGAAGCTCGACCGAGGCGGGCAGCTCGATGTACAGCACGCGACCGTCGTTGGTGGCGACGATCGCCTCCTGGTTCTCGAGCAGGAAGTTCTGCGCGTCGCCGACGATCTCGGGCGCGACCTCGGTCTGCTCGTAGCTGGCGACGTCCATGAACACGTAGCTTGTGCCGTCGTTGTAGAGGTACTGCATCGTCCGCTTGTCGACGTTCGCGACCTCGACCTTGACGTCGGCGTTGAACGTCTTGTCGACGGTCTTGCCCGACTCGATGTTCTTCAGCTTGGTGCGCACGACCGCGCCGCCCTTGCCGGGCTTGTGGTGCTGGAACCAGATGACGGACCAGAGCTGGCCGTCAAGGTTGAGAACCATGCCGTTCTTGAGGTCGTTGGTCGTTGCCATGGCGCAGTCGTTGCCTTCGTGTGAGGGTCAGCTGGAAGTCGTCGGGCCGCCGTACCGGCAGCAGCCGCCCAGTCTAGCCAACGCCCCGTCCGCGCCAGAAATCAGACGGGTGCGCCGACCCGGCGGGCCAGCAGGAAAGCCTGGTCCGTCTTCTCGCGCCCCTCTGGCTCGCGCAGCACTCGCGTGTGCACGGTAAAGCCTGCGGCGGCAAGCACCCTCACCATCGACTCGGTCGACAGCCTGTAGCCGTCGAGGTCGATCTCGTGCCCATACCCCTGCTCGTGGTGAACGTGGTCGTCGTCCCCTGCCTGGAAGGCCAGCACCAGCTCCCCACCTGGCCGCACCACCCGGGCCAGCTCAGACACGACATCTGGCAGCGCCCCGGGCGGAGTATGGATCAGGGAGTACCACGCCACCGCCGCGGCGAGCCCTCGGTCGGGCAGATCGAGCGCGGTCAGCGTTCCCACCTCGAACCGGAGGTGGGGGTGCCGCTCTCGCGCGACCGCCACCATCCTCGGGGACAGGTCGACTCCGAACACGTCCAGCCCAAGACCCGCGAGGTGGCCGGTCAACCGGCCCGGACCACAGCCGAGGTCACCGACCGGACCAGGATCGCCGGCCTTAACGAGCTCGGCGAAGAGGCCGAGAAGCGCGCGGTCCAGCGGCATCGTGTCGAGCAGGTCAGCGAGCTGCTCCGCGTAGCTTTCGGCGACCGCGTCATAGGCGGCACGCGTGGAAGTCAGGAAGGTCGGCTCGATCGCGTCAGTTCCAGACGTAGTGGCCGACCAGGATCCCGAGGACGAACCAGGCGAGGCCACCGAGGATGCCGTACAGGACGGGCTTGGGGATCGAGTTCATAGCCGGAGCGTAGCGGCGAGTCAGCCCTGGGCGAGGTATTCGAGCGCCAGCCGGTACGAGTCGGTGCCGTGGCCAGCGATCACCTGGGCGGCGTACGGCGTCACGACTGACACATGCCGGAACTCCTCCGGGCGCTTCGTGGGGTCCGAGAGGTGCACCTCGACCATCGGCGCCACCAGCTGCGCGCAGGCATCGTGGAGGGCGTACGAGTAATGGGTCCAGGCGCCCGCGTTGAGCACCACCGGCGTCTCGTCGTCAGCCGCCTCGTTGAGCCAGTCGATCATCAGCCCCTCGTGGTTGGTCTGCCGCACGTCGACCTGCAACCCGAGGTCGGCGCCCCAGCTCTCGCACCGCTCGACCAGCTCGGCGTACGTCGTGGTGCCGTAGATGTCCGGCTCGCGACGGCCAAGGCGACCGAGGTTGGGACCGTTGAGGACCAGAACCTTCATCAGGACTCCCCCGTGATCTCTGCGTAGGCCGCGGTCAGCAGCGCCGGATCGGGCGCGTTCAGGATCGACGGCTTGCCGAGCCCGTCGAGCACGACGAACCGCAGCGAGTCGCCCCGCGTCTTCTTGTCGACCTTCATGGCGTCGTGCAGCTGACCCCAGGAGGCTCCGCCGTACGTCGTGGGCAGGCCGACCAGCTTCATCACCGACCGGTGCCGGTCGGCGGTGGCCTCGTCGAGTCGCCCCGCCAACCGGGCCAGCTCGGCGACGTACACCATTCCGATCGCGACGGCGGCGCCGTGACGGAACTTGTACCGCTCGGCCTTCTCGATCGCGTGCCCGAGCGTGTGCCCGTAGTTGAGCGCCTCGCGCCCGGGGTGTCCGCCCGACCCCCCGGTCTCCTTGAGGTCGGCCACGACGACGTCGATCTTGACCTGGATGGCCCGCTCGATGAGCTCACGCAGAATCGGGCTGCCCGGCGTGGTCGCTGCCTCGGGGTCGGACTCGACGAGGTCGAGGATCGTGGGGTCGGCGATGAAGCCACACTTGATGACCTCGGCGAGCCCGCTGATCAGCTCGTTGCGCGGCAGCGTCTCGAGGGTGGCGAGGTCGCAGAGCACGCCCGCCGGCTCGTGGAACGCGCCGACGAGGTTCTTGCCCTCGGTGGTGTTCATCCCGGTCTTCCCGCCCACCGCGGCGTCGACCATGCCGAGCAGCGTGGTCGGCATGTGCACGACCTTGACCCCGCGCAGCCAGGTGGCCGCGACGAAGCCGCCCATGTCGGTGGTGGCGCCCCCGCCGACGGTGACGACGGCGTCGGAGCGGGTGAACCCGGTCTGGCCGAGCACCTGCCAGCAGAACGACGCGACCGGGGCCAGCTTGGCCTCCTCGCCGTCCGGGATCTCGATGCCGTGCGCCTCGTACCCTTGCTCGGCGAGGTCGAGGCGGATCGCCTCACCGGTGGCGGCGAGCCCACGCGGGTGGATCACGGCCACCCGCTGGACGCCGGTGCCGAGCATGGCGGGCAGCTCACCGAGCAGGCCGGTGCCGACGACCACGTCGTACGGCGACTGACCGCCGACGTGGATCACGGACTGGTCGGGTGCGGGGGTCATCGGGAGCTCTCCTCCAGGTTCTGTACGGCGGCGGCCACCTCGTCGGCGACCTCCTCCGCTGACTTGCCGTCGGTGTCGACGGTCACGGATGCGACGGACTGGTACACGGGCAGCCGCTCTTCCAGCAGCGCCTTCACGCGGGCGCGGATGTTGCCGAGCAGCAGCGGCCGGCCGATGCCGAGGCCGACCCGCTTCACCGCGTCGGACAGTCCGACGTTGAGGAACACGACGCGATGACCGCGGAGCAACTCCTGGGTGCCGGGGTCGAGCACGGCACCGCCACCGAGCGCGAGCACGCCGTCGTGCCCGGCGAGCGCGTCACGGACAGCGGCGCGCTCCAAGGCGCGGAAGTGCTCCTCGCCGTCGTCGACGAAGATCGCGGAGATCTCGCGCCCCTCGGCGGCCACGATGTCGGTGTCGGTGTCGCGCACCGACAGCCCCCAGCGCCCGGCGAGCAGGCCGGCGACGGTGGACTTCCCCGCCCCCATCGGCCCGACGAGCACGACCCGCGGAGCGGTCACGCGAACCTCAGCGACGCCAGGTAGGAGTCGACGTTGCGTCGCGTCTCCTCGACGGAGTCGCCGCCGAACTTCTCCAGCACGACGTCGGCGAGCACCAGCGCCACCATCGCCTCGGCGACGATGCCGGCGGCGGGGACGGCGCACACATCAGAGCGCTGGTGGTGCGCCACGGCCTCCTCGCCGGTGGTGACGTCAACCGTGCGGAGTGCCCGCGGCACGGTCGCGATCGGCTTCATCGCGGCGCGCACGCGCAACGTCTCACCGGTCGACATCCCGCCCTCGGTGCCTCCCGAGCGGCCGGAGGTACGGCGGATGCCGTCGTCCGTGCCGACGATCTCGTCGTGCGCCTTGGAGCCGGGCGTCGCCGCGAGCGCGAACCCGTCACCGACCTCGACGCCCTTGATCGCCTGGATCCCCATCAGCGCGCCGGCGAGCCGCGCATCGAGGCGGCGGTCCCAGTGCACGTGCGACCCGAGGCCGGGCGGCAGCCCGTGCACGACCACCTCCACGACGCCGCCGAGGGTGTCGCCGTCCTTGTGGGCCTGGTCGATCTCGGCGACCATCGCCTTGCTCGCGTCGGCGTCGAGGCAGCGCACCGGGTCGTCGTCCAGGTAGGCGACGTCCTCGACGGTCGGCACCGAGCCGTCGGGCGCCGTGGCCCCACCGAGCGCGACCACGTGCGACACCACGTCAGCGCCGACAGCCTGCTTCAGGAAGGCCATCGCCACCGCGCCGAGGGCGACCCGGGCTGCGGTCTCGCGCGCGGAGGCCCGCTCCAGGATCGGCCGGGCCTCGTCGAAGGAGTACTTCTGCATGCCGACCAGGTCTGCGTGCCCCGGGCGGGGTCGGGTCAGCGCGGCGTTGCGGGCCAGCGACTCCAGCTCGGCGTCGTCGACCGGATCGGGCGACATCACCTTGTCCCACTTCGGCCACTCGCTGTTGCCCACGCGGATCGCGACCGGGCTGCCGAGGGTCCGGCCGTGGCGCAGGCCGCCGATGATCTCGACCTCGTCCTGCTCGAACTTCATCCGGGCGCCGCGGCCATAGCCGAGACGGCGACGGGCCAAGGCGTCGGCGATGTCGCCCGACGTCACCTGGACATGGGCGGGGAGACCCTCGAGGACAGCGACTAGGGCGGGTCCGTGGGACTCGCCCGCTGTGAGCCAGCGCAGCATGGGCTCAGTCTTTCACGCGGGACGCGTCGCTCGGTCAGGCGTACCAGGCAGCGACATACGGCCCGAACAGCACGCCGACCAACGCGCCGATGAGCATGAACGGCCCGAACGGGTAGCGACTTGCGGTCGACGATCCGCAGCAGCGACAGCAGCAAGCCGCCGAGTCCGCCGATGATGAACCCGGCGTACACGCCCACCAGCAGCTCGCCCCAGCCCAGGTAGCCGAGTGCGATGCCGAGGATGCCGGACAGGCGCACGTCGCCGTACCCCATGCCCTTCGGGTAGATGAACCAGGTGAGGAAGAACAGGCCACCGGCGATCAGCCAGCCCAACCCCGATCGGATCAGCGCGTCGAGGTCGGACTCGGCCCAGGCGGAGGCGATGGCGAGCAGCGCCACGATGAGGTACGACGGGGCGATCACCTTCGTGGGCAGCAGCCGCGTCCGCCAGTCGATGATCGTCAGCGCAACGCCCACCGGGGCCAGGTAGAGCGCCAGCGAGATCGCCGGCGACCAGCCGATCGCGGCACCGAGCAGCCCCGCCACCACCGCGGTCGCCAGCGACGCCTTGGCCCGCAGCCCGCGACGGCGCGCCATGTCGACGTAGAGCTCCTTCGGCTCCTCCGGAGTCGCGGGCTCGGCGGGGGGCGTCTCATCGGCCGCCTCGGACGCACCACCCGTCTCGTCCTTCTCCGGCTCGGGCTCGGGCACCCGCGAGATGAGCGCAGGCACGAACTGCCCCGCGAAGAGGCCGTAGAGAGCACAGGCCAGTGCGACGTCCAGATGCCAGGTCACGCCGCGACCCTAACCACTCCCCCGGCTCTCAGCGGTCGTCTCGGCCGAAAACGCCCGAATCCGTGGACGACGCGGCTCCGAGAGCCGCGCGCATCACGTCGACGGGGGCGCTTCGCCCGGTCATCAGCTCGACCTGCAGCGCCGCCTGGTGCACCAGCAGGTCGAAGCCCGAGACGACCGGACGGTCGCGATCGGCGGCTGCCCGGGCCAGCGGGGTCGGCCACGGGTCATAGAGGACGTCGAACACCAGCCCTGCGGAGTCGACCAGCCCGACCAGCTCAGGCTGCGCCGCGGCAGGGATCGTGGACACCAGGACGTCGCACGGGTCGGCCGGGCTCCCGAAGGCACGTACGTCGACCGCGGGCGGGCTCCCGTGTCGAGCGACCGCGGCCAGGGTCGGCTCCACCCGGCTGGTGTCCCGCACCAGCAGCGTCGCCCGGACGCACCCCAGGTCGGCCAGCGCCAGCAGCACGGAGGCCGCCGTGGCGCCCCCGCCCAGCACCGTGGCCGTGTCGAACGGGCCGCCGTACCGCTCGATCAGCGCCGCGGCTGCCCCGGGGATGTCGGTGTTGTGCCCGATCCGGCGGCCGCCCTCGAGGATCACCGTGTTGGCGGCCCCCGCCTGGGCTGCGCGTTCGGTGAGCTCGTCGAGCAGCGGTACGACGGCCCGCTTGAGCGGCATCGTCAGCGAGAGGCCGCGCCAGGAGTCATCGAGCCCGTCGAGGAAGCCGGCGAGGCCCGCCTCGTCGACCTCGTGCGCGTCGTACTGCCAGTCGAGCCCCAGGGCGCCATAGGCCGCCCGGTGCAGCACCGGGGAGAGCGAGTGCGAGATCGGGCTCCCCAGCACCGCGCACCGGCGGCCGGACGGCTGCGGCTCAGCAGTTGTCGGACTGGGTACGGCAGTACTCCTTGTACTCGGCCTTGAAGGTCAGGAACTCGTCGTAGCTCTGCGTGAACTTGGTCTCGCCGGTCCGCAGGTTCACGGTCACGTAGTACACCCAGGGGCCGTCCGTCGGGTTCGCCGCGGCCTCGATGGCTGCATCGCCGGGTGCCTCGATCGGCGTCGGCGGCAGACCCGGGTACTTGTAGGTGTTGTACGGCGAGTCGATCTCGAGGTCCGTGGTGGTCAGCGCGATCCCGAGGTCCCGGTCGTGCGCGTAGTTCACGGCCGCGTCGATCTGCAGCAGCTTGTTGGTGGCATCGGTCTCGAGGCGGTTGTAGATGACCCGGGCGACCTTGCCGCGGTCGGCGTCGCGGTTCGACTCCGCCTCGACCAGGCTGGCCACCACCATCAGCTCGGCCGGCGTGTACCCGAGCCGCTTGGCGGCACCCTCGAGGTCGGCCGCATCGGCCGCCGTACGCCAGCGCTCGACCATCATCGACAGGATCGACTTCGCCGTGGCGTTCGGGGGCACGTTGTAGGTCGCAGGGAACAGGTAGCCCTCGGCGTTGCCGCCGGCGTAGTCCGGCAGTCCGATCGCGCCGGGCTTCGACAGCGCCTTGTTGTACTGGCGCTTGCTGAAGTCGGTCTCCTGCGCGAGCCGGTCGACGATCTGCTCGACCGTCCAGCCCTCAGGGATGGTCAGAGCGTTCTGCATCAGGTTGGCCGGATCGATCAGCACCTCGAGGGCCGCCTCGGACGACATCTGCTTCGCCAGCTCGTAGAAGCCCACCTGGATGCCTACGGACTCCGGGTTGGCTCGGGCGGCGGCGGTGAAGGCCTCGATGCTCTTCACCACGTCCTTCTCCTTGAGCGTGGCCGCAATGTCGGAGGCGTTGTCGCCGTCCTTCACCTCGACCAGGACGCTGCCGGTGCCGGCGCCGCTGTAGTCCGGCGGCGGGCTGAACCGCTCACGGAACGCGGCCATCCCTGCCGTGACCGCGAAGTAGCCGCCGCCGACGAGCACCGCCAGGACGAGGAGCACGGCAAGGCAACCGGGTCCGCGGCGCGGCTTGTGCTTCCGGTGGGTTCCGAGTTCAAGTCCCAAGTCGCTCAAGGCCCTGCTTCACACCTATCCGTGTCTGCCCCGTGGTCCGATGCCGGCGGTCGCCGGCACTGTCAATCCTGTGCTGCGTCGTGCACCGCGACGAGCTCGCCCGGCGCGCGACCTGTGCTGCGTTCGGTGTCCAGTGCATTCTGCAGGATCACCACGGCGGCGGCCTGGTCGACCACCGCACGACGCTTCTGGCCCTTCTTACCCCGTTCACGGAGCACTGACTCAGCCGTGACGGTGCTCAGTCGCTCGTCACACAGCCGCACCGGCAACGGGGCAACCTCGGCCGCGATCCTCGCCGCGAACTCGCGCACCTTAGCCGCCGCCGGACCTTCGCCACCGGAGAGGCTGCGCGGCAGGCCGACGACCAGTTCGAACGCCGACTCCTCCTCCGCGAGCGCGCGCAGCCGGGCCAGGTCGCCCTGGCCTCGGCGCACCGTCTCCACGGGCGTGGCGATCATCCCCGAGGGGTCGGAGCGCGCCACCCCGATGCGGACGTCACCGACGTCCACGCCGAGCCTGACTCCGGATCGCATCAGCTGCTGCTCATCGGCTCGTCGCTGCCCGGCCGACCTCGTACTCGACGTCCAGGAGCGCCTGGTCGACGTGCGTCACGTCGGCGCCACCACCCTGGGCGACGTCGTCCTTGCCGCCGCCGGAACCGCCCAGCGCGGTTGCCGCGGCCTTCACCAGTGCGTTGGCCGAGATCCCCCAGGCGCGGGCCTCGTCGTTGACCGCCACCACCACGGCGGGCTTGCCGTTCGTGGAGCCGATGATCGCGACGACGCTCGGCTTGCCCGCAGGCATCCGACCGCGGATGTCGAGGGCGAGCTTGCGTACGTCGCCTGCACCTGCGCCGTCAGCGCGGTGGCCGACGAAGCCGACGCCGTAGACGTCCTTCGCCTGGCCGGCGAGCTCACCCGCCGCTGCGAGCAGCTGGGAGACCCGGATCCGCTCGATCTCCTTCTCGGCGGTCCGCAGCCGCTCGACGATGTCGTTGACGCGCTCCGGGAGCTCCTCGGCACGCACCTTGAGCACCTCGGAGAGCTGGTGCACGAGCACGTGCTCTCGAGCCAGGAACCGGTAGGCGTCGCCGCCGACCAGCGCCTCGACGCGTCGTACGCCGGAGCCGATGGACGACTCGCCCAGCAGCTTGATGACGCCGAGCTGGCCGGAGCGCCCGGCGTGGGTGCCTCCGCAGAGCTCGCGGGCCCAGTCGCCGACCGAGATGACGCGCACCTGGTCGCCGTACTTCTCGCCGAAGAGGGCCATGGCGCCGGACTTGCGCGCCTCGTCCTGGGTCATCAGCTCGGCGTGGACAGCCAGGTCGGCGAGCACCAGGTCGTTGACCCGCTCCTCGACGTCGACCATCGCGGACGCCGGCACGGCGCCGGTTGCCGAGAAGTCGAAACGGAAGCGACCCGGCGCGTTCTCCGACCCGGCCTGCGTCGCGGTGTCGCCGAGCGCCTCGCGGAACGCCTTGTGCACCATGTGCGTCGCGGTGTGCGCGCGGCTGATCGACCGACGGCGCTCGACGTCGACGATCGCCTGGGCCTGCTCGCCCACGGTGATCTCGCCGGCGAGAACCTTGGCCTGGTGGACGATGACGCCGGTGATCGGGGACTGGACGTCGCGCACCTCGAGCCGGGCGCCGTTGGCCAGCTCGATGACGCCCTGGTCGGCGAGCTGGCCGCCGCCCTCGGCGTAGAACGGCGTGCGGTCGAGCACCAGCTCGACCTCGTCGCCCTCGCGGGCCGAACGGACGGCGCCGGCGTCGGTGACGATGCCGCTGATGGTGGCCTCGGAGGTGACCTCGCCGTAGCCGGTGAACTCAACTGCCCGGCCGAGCGCGTCGAAGACCTCGCGGTAGGCGCCGGCGTCGGCGTGCTGGCCCTTCTTCGACTTCGCGTCGGCCTTGGCGCGGTCGCGCTGCTCCGTCATCAGGCGACGGAAGCCCTCCTCGTCGACGGCCAGGCCCTGTTCGGCCGCCATCTCCAGGGTCAGGTCGATCGGGAAGCCGTAGGTGTCGTGAAGCGCGAACGCCTTGGTGCCGGAGAGCTGCTTCTCGCCGGCCTTCTTGGCGTCCTGCGCGGCCACGTCGAAGATGGTGGTGCCGGTGCGGAGCGTCTGCCGGAAGGCGTCCTCCTCCGCGTAGGCGATGGTGCTGATCCGCTCCCAGTCGCTCTCGAGCTCCGGGTAGGACAGCTTCATCTTGTCGCGGCTGACCGGGAACAGCTCGGGCAGCGTGCGGTCCTCGACGCCGAGCAGCCGCATCGAGCGGACCGCGCGGCGGAGCAGGCGCCTGAGCACGTAGCCCCGGGCCTCGTTGCCGGGGGTGACGCCGTCCGCGATCAGCATCATGCCGCTGCGGATGTGGTCGGCCACGACCCGGAACCGGACGTCGTCCTCGTGGTTGGCGCCGTACCGGCGGCCGGAGAGCTCGACGGCGCGCTCGATGACCGGGAAGACCTCGTCGATCTCGTACAGGTTCGACTTGCCCTGAAGCAGGTACGCCACGCGCTCCAGGCCCATGCCGGTGTCGATGTTCTTCTTCGGCAGCGACCCGCGGATGTCGAAGTCGGACTTGCTGCGGACGTCGCTGAGCTCGTCCTGCATGAAGACCAGGTTCCAGAACTCGAGGTACCGGTCGCCGGCGTCCCAGTCACGGTCGGCGCCGAACTCGGGCCCGCGGTCGATCAGGATCTCGCTGCACGGCCCACCGGGGCCGGGCACGCCCATCGACCAGTAGTTCTCCGACTTGCCCAGCCGCACGATCCGGTCGTCGGGCAGGCCGGTGACCTTCTTCCACAGCGCGACCGCTTCGGGGTCCTCGTCGTACACGCTCGGGTAGAGCACCGACTCGTCGAACCCGTAGCCGCCGTCGGCCTGGCTCTTCGTGACCAGCTCCCAGGCGAGCTCGATCGCCCCCTCCTTGAAGTAGTCACCGAAGGAGAAGTTGCCGCACATCTGGAAGAACGTGCCGTGGCGGGTGGTCTTGCCGACCTCCTCGATGTCGAGGGTGCGCACGCACTTCTGGACGCTGACGGCGCGCTGGTACGGCGGCGTCTCCTGCCCCAGGAAGTACGGCTTGAACGGCACCATGCCGGCGTTGACGAACAGCAGGTTCGGGTCGTCCAGCAGCAACGACGCTGAAGGGACTGCCTGGTGGCTCCCCCACTTCGAGTCGGCCTCGAAGTGAGCGATGAACCGTCGGCGGACCTCCGCGGTGTCCATCAGTCGTTGCCCTTTCTGGTGAGTTCTCGTGGTCTGGTGCTCTGCCCTTGGAGCGCGGGGGCGAAGCGGTCCCGCAGCTCGTCTTCCTTCTCGTGCATCCCGGCGCGGACCTCTTCACCGAACAGATGGGCGCCCAAGGAGAGTCCGGCCAACCGGTCGGCCAGGCCCTCGGGGGTGAACAGCTCGGCGGTACGCCGGGCCTTGCTCACCGCGTAGACGCCCACGCCGGCTCCGGCGACGAACCACAGCGTGCGGTTCATCGGATCACTCCGTTCATGCCGCGTCCCCCGCGACGCCACCGGCGCCCCGCAGGTGCCGTCGCGCCTGCTTGATGTCTTCCTTGCGCTGCTTCCGGGAGCGCCGCACTTCGCGACGCATCTCGAAGCCGATCCTGTTGCGGTTCTCCGCCGACAGGGCGCGGCGCAGTCCATGACCCAGCGACAGCAGGGTCACCAATGACTCCCCCATCGCCACCGATGCGAACTGACGTGCCGAAAGCGGCTCGGGGAGGCTCTGGGCCGGCGCGCGGTCGGGAGTGGGCGCCACCTCGAGGTCGCCCGCCGTCGTGATCACGTACTCCTGCTCGTCCTGCACCGCCCGGGTCTCGACCCGGCGGGCGAGGCCGTCGAGCCGCCTCTGCACGGACGTGAGCTCGTCGCGAGCCGCGGCCAGCGACTGCTCGACGCGGCGACGATGACGGAGCGCCCGCACGAGCGCGACGGCCAGCACGACGACGAGCGCTGTCGCCACCGCCGCCGTCGCCATCAGCAGCCCCGTAGTCATAGGACGTGACCTTACCTTGCGGGGTCCTGCCGAGAGCCTCGCCCTCTTATGAGCTGACGGACGCGTTCCCAGCGCTCCTTGATGGCCCCTT
The DNA here is from genome assembly GCA_963768905.1 of uncultured Actinomycetota bacterium. GTDB lineage: Bacteria > Actinomycetota > Actinomycetes > Propionibacteriales > Nocardioidaceae > Nocardioides_B. The sequence goes on from CAVYJQ010000008.1 coordinate 116,462, forward strand.
CAGCACCCAGCGAGGTGGGTCGGTAGTACGTCGCATCAGCCACCACGTCGGGTGCGTACTGCTGCTCGGCGATCCCGAACGGCTCGTCGTGCGAGTACTTGTAGCCCTTGCCGTGACCGAGCTTCTTCGAGCCCCCGTAGTGGGCGTCGCGCAGGTGGCTGGGCACTGGCCCGATCTTGCCCGCCTGGACGTCGGCCGCGGCCTCGCCGATCGCCGTGATCACGGCGTTGGACTTGGGCGCCAGCGCGAGCGCGATGGTGGCCTGGGCCAGCGTGAGTCGCCCCTCCGGCATCCCGATCAGCTGTACAGCCTGGGCAGCAGCGACCGCGGTGGTGAGCGCCGTCGGGTCGGCGAGGCCGATGTCCTCGCTGGCCAGGATCACGAGCCGGCGGGCGATGAACCGGGGGTCCTCGCCGGCCTCCATCATCCGGGCGAGGTAGTGCAACGCCGCATCAACGTCGGAGCCGCGCACCGACTTGATGAACGCACTGATCACGTCGTAGTGCTGGTCTCCCTGCCGGTCGTAGCGGACGGCGGCCCGGTCGACCGCGGTCTCCGCGGTCTCGAGGTCCACCTCGTCACGACCCGTCGCGATCGCCGCCCCGGCGGCGGCCTCGAGGTAGGTCAGCGCCCGGCGGGCGTCACCGCCGGCCAGCCGCACCAGGTGCTCGCGTGACTCGTCGTCGACCGTGACCTGGCCGGCCAGACCACGCTCGTCGGTCAGTGCGAGCTCGATGACGCCGCGGATGTCGTCGTCCGTCAGCGGCTCGAGCGTCAGCAGCAGGGAGCGCGAGAGCAGCGGCGAGATGACCGAGAAGAACGGGTTCTCCGTCGTGGCCGCGACCAGCGTCACCCAGCGGTTCTCCACGCCGGGGAGCAGCGCGTCCTGTTGCGCCTTGGTGAACCGGTGCACCTCGTCGACGAACAGCACCGTCTCCGGGCCGCCTCGGGTCAGCTGGGCCCGAGCGCCGTCGATGGCGGCGCGGACCTCCTTGACCCCGGCCGAGACGGCGGACACCTCGACGAACCGGCGGTTCGTCTGCTGCGACACGATCGAGGCGATCGTCGTCTTCCCCGTCCCCGGAGGACCCCACAGCAGCAGCGACATCGGCTGGTCGCCCTCGATCAGCCGACGCAGCGGCGCGCCCGGCGCCAGCAGGTGCTGCTGGCCGACGAGCTCGTCGAGCGTGCGAGGGCGCATCCGTACGGCGAGCGGAGCGGAGGCGTGCGAGTTCCCCTCGAGGGTCCCGCCCGATCCGCTCTGCCCGCTCGGCGTACCGATGTCGAAAAGGCTGTCCACGCGGGTCAGCCTATGTCGCGCGTGGTCAGTTCGACGGGTTGTCCGTGTCCAGCTTCGACGACGCGGCCGTGTGGGTCTCGAGGTCGGTCCAGGTGTCGGCGTACCCAGCCTTGTTCAGGTCCTCCGTGCTGGGCGTGGCTCCCGGCTGCGGGGTGCCGTCCTGGTCGACGCCGAGCGCGCTGAGCGTGATCGGGCTGGTCGGCGCCTTCCCGAACTCGCCGGCGAAGTGGCATGCGACCTTGTGCGTCTTGCCGATCTGGAGCAGCGGCGGCTCCTGGCGCGCGCAGATGTCCTGCGCCATCCAGCAGCGGGTGCGGAACCGGCAGCCGGACGGCGGGTTGATCGGGCTCGGCACGTCGCCCTCGAGCGAGATCCGGTCGCGCCGACCACCGATCGCGGCCTGCTTCACGTCAGGAACGGCGGAGAGCAGCGCCTGCGTGTACGGGTGGTGCGGGTGGTTGTACAGCGTCTCCCGGTCACCGATCTCGACGATCTTGCCGAGGTACATGACCGCGATCTCGGGGCAGAAGTGCCGGACCACGGCGAGGTCGTGCGCGATGAACAGGAACGCGATCCCGAACTCCTTCTGCACGTCGCTGAGGAGGTTCACGACCTGCGCCTGGATCGACACGTCGAGCGCGGAGACCGGCTCGTCGGCGACCAGCAGCTTCGGCTGCAGGGCGAGCGCGCGGGCGATGCCGATGCGCTGGCGCTGACCGCCGGAGAACTCGTTCGGGTACCGGTTGTAGTGCTCCGGGTTCAGGCCGACGACCTCGAGCAGCTCCTGGACGCGCTTGAGCACCTGGTTCGGGGGGACCATCTTGTGCACGCGCAGGGGCGTGCCGACGATGGTGCCGACGGTGTGGCGCGGGTTCAGCGAGCTGTACGGATCCTGGAAGATCATCTGGATCTCGCTGCGCAGCGGGAGCATCTGCTTGTTCGACAGGTTCCCGATCTCGCGGCCGTCGAACTTCATCGAGCCGGACGTCGGGTCGTACAGGCGCGTGATCAGCCGACCGGTGGTCGACTTGCCGCAGCCGGACTCGCCGACCAGGCCCAGCGAGCTGCCCCGCCGTACCTCGAAGGAGACGCCGTCCACGGCCTGGACCTGGCCGATGGTGCGACGGATCAGGCCCGAGGAGCGGACCGGGAAGTACTTGCGCAGGTTGGTGACCTCGAGGATCGGCGGATCCTGGTCCGAGGCCTCGCGGGTGGGCTCGACGGTGGGGTTCGTCATGGAAGTCATTGTCCTCGTCACCGGCTTTCCGGTGCGTCGGTGGTCTCACCGGCGGTGGGGTGCGAGTCGCTGCGCACCACGTCGACCAGGTCCGGTGCGATCTCGGGCAGGATCTCGGTCTCGTAGATCGAGTCGGCGTCGGCCAGGTGGCAGCGCTTCAGGTGGCCGGGGCGGTTGCCCTGCTCCAGCAGCGGCAGCTCCGTGCGGCACAGGTCACCGGGGACCTTGTCCTTGAACGTGCACCGCGGGTGGAACGCGCAGCCCGGCGGGGGGTCGAGCAGCGACGGCGGGTTGCCCGGGATCGGGATCAGCCGCGCCTCCGTGTCGCCACGCACGTCGGGGACGGACGAGAGCAGGCCCCAGGTGTACGGCATCTCCGGGTGCGTCAGCAGCTCGCGGGTCTTGCCGTGCTCGACCGCGCGGCCGCCGTACATCACCAGCACCTCGTCAGCCATCTCGGCGACGACGCCGAGGTCGTGGGTGATGATGATGATCGCGGAGTTGAAGTCGCGCTGGAGCTCCTGCAGCAGGTCCAGGATCTGGGCCTGCACGGTGACGTCGAGCGCGGTGGTCGGCTCGTCGGCGATCAGCAGCTTCGGGTCGTTGACCAGCGCCATCGCGATCATGGCGCGCTGGCGCATGCCGCCCGAGAACTGGTGCGGGTAGTCGTCGACGCGGCTCTTGGCCTGCGGGATGCCGACCCGGTCGAGCATGTCGATCGCCTTGGCACGCGCCTCCTTCTTGGAGACGTCGTTGTGCGCCCGGTACCCCTCGGCGATCTGGTTGCCGATCGAGTAGAAGGGGTGCAGGGCGGTGAGCGGGTCCTGGAAGATCATCGCGACATCGCCGCCACGGACGCTGCGCATCTCGTTGTTGCTCAGGCCGATGATCTCGCGGCCGCCCACGCGGATGGAGCCCGACATGCGGGTCCGCTTGTAGTCGTGCAGCCCCATGATCGCCATCGACGACACGCTCTTGCCGGAACCGGACTCACCCACGATGCCGAGCGTCTTGCCCTGCTCGAGGGTGTAGCTCATGTCGGTCACGGCCTGTACCAGGCCGTCGGCGGTCGGGAAGCTGACGGAGAGGTCGTCGACGACCAGGTACGGCTCGCCCGGGCGGCCGTCGGCCGGCGCCGCTGCTGGCTCGGTGCTCAGGTCGAAATCGCTCATGACAGCCGCACTCTCGGATCGATGACGCTGTAGACGACGTCCACGACGATGTTCGCGACGACGATGAACGCCGCCGAGATCAACACGGTCGCAGAGATGACGGGAAGGTCCTTGGTGCCGATCGCGTCGAGGGCAGTCAGACCGATTCCCTGGATATTGAAGATGCGCTCGGTGAAGATCGTGCCCGTCAGCAGGTACGCGAAGTCCAGACCGAAGATGGTCACCACCGGCACGATCGCGGCGCGCAGGCCGTGCTTCAACGTGACCCGCCGCTCGTTGAGCCCCTTGGCTCGCGCGGTGCGCACGTAGTCCTCGTTCATCGACTCGATCATCGAGCCGCGACTGAACCGGGCGTACTGCGTCGAGTACGCCAACGCCAGCACGATCCAGGCAAGCAGCAGGCCCTTCACCCAGGCCATGACGCCGTCCTCGAACGGCGAGAAGTAGCCGCTCTCGGGGAAGATCGCCCACTGGCTGATCAGGAACAGGTAGGCCAACAGGGCGAGCAGGTAGTACGGGATCGCGTTGATGAAGAGGCTCGCCCCCACGATGCCCTTGTCCGCGGAGGTTCCCCGTTTTCGCGCGGCGAAGATGCCGAGCGTGATGCCGATCAACAAGAACAGGACCGACCCGCCTAACGCAATCGACAGCGTGGCTGGGAACCGGTCGAGAAGGTAGTCGGTGACGTTCAGCCGGAGCTTGAACGAGACACCGAGGCAGGGGGCGTCGCACTTGATGCTGATCGTCCCGGCCTTGAAGTCATTGCCAGTGAAGATTCCGCCCATGTATTCGGCGTACTGCTCGACCACCGGACGGTCCAGACCGAGGTTGGTGCGGATCGCCTCGAGACGCTGCGGGGTGCACCGGGTCTCCGGGCAGTAGGCAAGCGCCGGGTCCGAGGGCCCGTAGAAGAAGAGCGAGAAGACGGCGACGGACACCACCAGGAGGACGAGCACTCCTGAAATCAGGCGTCGGAGTATGTAGCCGAACATGAGGGGGACTCCTCGGTCGTTATGTCGGCCCGATGGGGGCGGGTGTTACCCCGCCCCCATCAGGATTTGACTCTCTGCGCTAGCAGAGTCCGCTCAGATGAGCATCATCACTCGGTGATGTACATCCGCGAGAAGGTCGGCATGCCGCGAACGTTGTCGTTCTCCATGCCTCCGACCTTCGAGCCGCGGATCATCGCGGTGCCGGAGTAGCCGAGGTTGATCGCCGGCATGTACTCCGTCTGCATCGTCTCGTCGAACTCGCCCCAGGCAGCGGTGGCCTCTTCGGGGGTCAGCGTGTCGAGGATGCGGTCCTGCTCGTCGTCCATCTCCTTGACCTCGAAGTTAGCCGGGTTCGGCATACCTTCCAGGCCAACGAGGTTGCCGGCCCACTGAGCCGGGAACCAGGAACCACCCGACGGCCAGTCCGAGCACCATCCGCTGGAGCGGACGTTGATCGGGCTGTCGTAGTCGGTGCGGTCCGTACGAATCGTCTCCGAGGTGGAGGCGATCGGCGTGGCCTTGAAGCCAGCGGCCTCGAGACCCTTCACAACCTGGTTCTTGCCCTCGACCGACAGGTCGTCGTCGGTGGCGAACAGGAACTTGATCTCGAAGCCCTCGGCGCCGGCCTCAGCCAGCAGCTCCTTGGCCTTCTCCGCGTCGGTCTGCGAGCCACCGATACCGAGCGCGTCGTACTCGACACGGCCGGCGGTACCCGGGGGAAGGATCGAGGTGCCCGGAACGCGAGTCACGCCCTGGACCTCACCGATGCCCTTCCAGTAGGCCTCGTACGGGAACGCGTAGCCGAGCGCCTGGCGAACCTTGAGGTCCGTGATCTTCGTCATGTCGATGAACCACATGTACGTGCAGGGCGAGGTGCCCGTGATCAGGCGGTCCTTGTCCTCGGAGATCTGACGGTAGGACGCCGCGCTCACGTTGTCGTAGGTGAGCGTGGTCTGCGCCGAGCCGTTGTCGTTGATGATGACGTTCTCGAGCTTGGCGGTGTCCTGGCCGAACTTGAACTCCCACCCGTCAACCATCTGCAGACGGCCCGGGTCGGTGTTCGGGTCCCACTGGTCGTTCTTGACCAGGGTCAGGCTGGAGCCCGGCTTGTAGTCCGCGAACTTGTACGGACCGGTGGCCAACGGGTTGCGCCCGTAGGTCTCCGGGTTGTCCTTGTCCTCGGGGATCGCGGTGAACGCCGGGAACGAGGCGTAGTAGTCCATGTCGGTGAACGGACGACGCATCTTGATGGTGATGTCGTTGCCGCTCGTGGTGACACCGGCGTACTCGCCCTTGTCCTTGAACGGGCCCTTGTACTTGTCGCCGTCCAGGAAGAACGTCGTCTGGTACGTCGGGCCGTCCGGCAGCTCTTCGATCGCGAACGAACGCTTGACCGCGTACGCGACGTCCTCGGCCTTGACGTCCGATCCGTCCTCGTACTTGAGGCCGTCACGCAGGGTGAAGGTCCACTCGGTGTTGTCCTCGTTCGGACGGCCGAGGTCGGTCGCCATGTCGGGGATCAGCTGCATGTCGTTCGACTCTGCGTTGTACGCGTACTGCGTCAGACCACGGGTCACGAGGTCCGAAAGGATCGCGGTCGAGTCGGTGTAGTACGCCTGAGTCGGGTCGAGCGTCGAAGGGACGTTGGCGGTCAGAACCGTCAGCGTGCCACCCTCCGTCGCGTCCGAGGGGACCTCCAGCGGAGCCTGGACGTCCTCGTTCTTGAAGGCGCCGGCGTTGCCGCCCTCCTTGAACGTCGGGTCGTCGGACGAGTCCGTTTCGGTCCCGCTGCCTCCACCGCAGGCAGCGAGCGTCATCAGGGCTGCAGTCGCGAGTGCGACTGCGGGATTCTTCATGCGCATCTAGGTGTACCCACCTCTCTTGGCTGGTCGATGCTTCCCTCCGGTGTCAGTTTCACCGGCGAGTCTTGGGGTCGAAGGCGTCGCGCACGGCGTCGCCTAGGAGGTTCAGCGCCACGACCAGGAGGAAGACTCCGGCCACGGGCGCGTACAGGAAAAGCGGATAGGTGTTGAAGAACTCGACCGCTCGGTTGATCGTCTGGCCCCACGAGGGGATCCCGACGACACCGATGCCGAGGTAGGCGAGTCCGGCTTCCGCCGTCACGAAGGCCGGCAGTCCCAGCGAGATCGACACGATGATCGGTGCGATCAGGTTGGGCAGCAGCTCCTTGAACAGGATCCGCCGCGTCGGTACGCCGATCACGCGGGCCGCCTGGACGAACTCGCGCTCGCGGAGCGAGAGCACCTCTCCACGCACGAGGCGGGCAAGGGTCATCCAGCCGAAGATCGACAGAACCGCGAGCAGGGAGACGAACTGCCAGAAGGCCAGCTGGTCGGGCTTGTTGCCGAAGCGGCTCACGATGATCGGCGCGAGCGCGAGTGCCACGAGCAGGAACGGCAGCGACAGGAACACGTCGATGAAGAAGTTGATGAACCGGTCGAGCCAGCCGCGGCTGAAGCCGGCGACCAGGCCGATGGCGACACCGAGCATCGTCGCCGCCAGCGTCGACACCGTCGCCACGAAGAGCGAGGTGCGAGCACCGTAGAACCACTCGGCGAGGTTGTCGTCACCGGTGTACGGCGCGAGGCCGAGCGGCGCCTCCCACGTGAAGCCGTGGTCGGGCGGACCGATCACGGGGAACGCGAACTGGTCGGTGTCGTCCGACGAACCGGCGTTCAGCTCGACACCGAAAAGGCGGGTCAGCAGCGGCGCGAAGACGGCGATCAGCACGAAGAGCACGACGATCACGAAACACGCGACCGCGATCTTGTCCTTCTTCAGACGGGCGAGCGCGATCTGCGTCGGCGAGCGTCCCGCGATCTGCTGCTTGGCGAGGACAGGCTCCGACGAAACGTCCTGCTCCGCCATCTCCGTGGGCTGGATACCCATGGCCACCTTTCTGGGTCGAGAGGACTCCCCGGTCCGGTCTGCGCGCTTTGACGCACAACAACCTGACCGAGAGCCTCTGCGAGGGTAGACGACATAAGGCCGTACTTAGGCCCCATGCCGGTAACGAATTGATACCGGCTCAAACCGATACCTCCGTCAGGCGGAATCTGCCTCCGGCTGAGCGTCGACGCCGGCTTCCTTGCGCTGCTCGGGAGTGATCGGCGCGGGTGCGGCGGTCAGCGGGTCGTAGCCGCCACCGGACTTCGGGAACGCGATCACGTCGCGGATCGACTCCGTGCCCGCCAGCAGCGCGACGATCCGGTCCATGCCGACCGCGATCCCGCCGTGCGGAGGCGCACCGAACTTGAACGCGTCGAGCAGGAAGCCGAACTTCTCCTGTGCCTCGGCCTCGCCGATGCCCATCACGCCGAAGACGCGCTTCTGGACGTCCTCGCGGTGGATTCGCATCGATCCGCCGCCGAGCTCGTTGCCGTTGCAGACGATGTCGTAGGCGTAGGCGAGCGCGCTGCCCGGGTCGGTGTCGAAGGTGTCGGCGAACTCGGGCTTGGGGCCGGTGAACGCGTGGTGCACCGCCGTCCAGGCACCTCCACCGACGGCCACGTCGCCGCTGGCCACCGCCTCGGAAGCGGGCTCGAACATGGGGGCGTCCACCACCCAGGTGAAGGCGAAGGCGCTCTCGTCGATCAGGCCGCAACGACGGCCGATCTCGAGGCGCGCCGCGCCGAGCAGGGCACGGCTGGACTTCGTGGCGCCGGCGGCGAAGAAGACACAGTCGCCGGGCTGGGCGCCGACGTGTGCCGCGAGGCCCGCCTTCTCCTCGTCGCTGAGGTTCTTGGCGACCGGCCCGCCGAGCTCGCCGTCCTCCTGGACGAGCACGTACGCGAGGCCCTTGGCGCCGCGCTGCTTGGCCCACTCCTGCCAGGCGTCGAGCTGCTTGCGCGGCTGCGAGGCGCCCCCGGGCATCACGACGGCGCCGACGTACTCGGCCTGGAACACCCGGAAGGGCGTGTCCTTGAAGTACTCGGTGCACTCGACCAGCTCGTTGCCCATCCGGAGGTCGGGCTTGTCGGAGCCGTACTTGCGCATCGCGTCGGCGTAGGTCATCCGCGGGATCGGGCGCGGGATGTCCACGTCGATGAGCTTCCACATCGCGGCGAGGACGTCCTCCATCAGCGCGATCACGTCGTCCTGGTCGACGAAGCTCATCTCGATGTCGAGCTGGGTGAACTCGGGCTGCCGGTCGGCGCGGAAGTCCTCGTCGCGGTAGCAGCGCGCGATCTGGTAGTAGCGCTCGATGCCGCCGACCATCAGCAGCTGCTTGAACAGCTGCGGGCTCTGCGGCAGCGCGTACCAGCTACCCGGGCGGAGTCGCGCCGGGACGACGAAGTCGCGGGCACCCTCGGGCGTGCTCCGGGTCAGGGTCGGCGTCTCGACCTCGACGAAGCCCTGCGTGGACAGCACGTCGCGCGCGGCACGGTTCACCTCGGAACGGAGCCGGATGGCCGCACCGGGGCCGCTCCTGCGCAGGTCGAGGTAGCGGTGGGCGAGACGGACCTCCTCCCCCACCTCCACGTGCTCGTCGATCGGGAAGGGCAGCGGCGCGCTCGGGTTCAGCACCTCGACGTCGTCGGCGATGATCTCGATCTCGCCGGTGGGCAGGTTCGGGTTCTGGTTGCCCTCCGGGCGCGCCGACACGGTGCCGGTGATCTTCAGGCAGTACTCGGCGCGGAGGTTGTGGGCCACGTCCTCGTCGCGGATCACGACCTGGACGACGCCGGAGGCCTCGCGCAGGTCGATGAACGCGACGCCGCCGTGGTCGCGGCGGCGGGCGACCCAGCCGGCGAGGGTGACGGTCTGTCCGACGTGGTCGGCCCGCAGGCTGCCAGCGTCATGGGTGCGGATCACGAGAGCTTCTCCTTGATGGTCTGCTCGAGCTTCTCGAGCGGGACGGCGACCTGGTCGCCGGTGGTCATGGTCTTGAGCTGGGCCTCGCCGGCCTCGATATCTCGCTCCCCCAGCACGACGGTGAGCCGTGCCCCGGAGCGGTCGGCACCCTTCATGGCGCCCTTGAGCCCGCGGCCTCCGAACGCCATGTCGACGCGGACGCCGGCGCGCCGAAGGCCGGCCGCGATGAGGGCTGCGCGTCGGCGGGCTTCGTCACCCAGAGGTACGACGTACACGTCGACGCGGGCGGGATCCGCGACGGTGAGCCCCTCGGCCTGGCAGGCCAGGAACGTGCGGTCGACCCCGAGGCCGAAGCCGATCCCGGACAGCGACTGGCCGCCGAGCTCCTCCATCAAGCCGTCGTACCGACCGCCGCCCCCGATGCCCGACTGGGAGCCGAGGCCGTCGTGGACGAACTCGAAGGTGGTGCGCGTGTAGTAGTCGAGCCCGCGCACCATGCGGGCGTTGATGACGTACCGGACCTCGAGGGAGTCGAGGATCGCGCGCACCTCGGTGAAGTGGGAGGCGCAGTCGTCGCACAGGTTGTCGAGCATCAGCGGAGCTTCGTCGAGCTGCGCGCGCACCTTCTCGCGCTTGTCGTCGAGGACGCGTAGCGGGTTGACCTGCGCCCGCTCGCGGGTGGCCTCGTCGAGGTCGAGGGTGTCGAGGAACGCGGTCAGCTTGTCGCGGTAGACCGGACGGCAGGTGGCGCACCCCAAGGAGGTGAGCTCGAGCCGGTAGCCGGTGAGGCCGAGCGACCGGTAGCCGTCGTCGGCGATGGCGATGACCTCGGCGTCCAGGGCCGGGTCGTCGCTGCCGATGGCCTCGATCCCGAACTGCTGCAGCTGCCGGTAGCGACCGAACTGCGGGCGCTCCGCCCGGAAGAACTGCCCGGCGTACCAGAGCTTGACCGGCAGCTGCCCCCGGTCGAGGCCGTGCTCGATGACAGAGCGGATCACGCCGGCCGTGCCCTCGGGGCGCAGCGTGAGCGAGCGGCCACCGCGGTCGAGGAAGGTGTACATCTCCTTGCTCACGACGTCGGTCGACTCACCGACCCCGCGCACGTACAGGTTGGTGTCCTCGAAGACCGGCAGCTCGACGTACCCGTAGCCGGCGTTGACGGCGGGCGCCGCGAGGGCGTCCTTGATCGCGAGGAAGGCGGCCGAGTCCGGGGGGAGGTACTCGGGCACACCCTTCGGGGCGGAGATCGTGTCGTTCATCAGGTCAGAGGCCTCGGTTGGGCGCGGCGGGTGCGTCACTGCCGCGGAGCAGGTCGAGCAGGAAGGGGTTGGTGGCGCGCTCGCGACCGATGCTGGTCTGCTCGCCGTGACCGGGGAGGACGGCGATGTCGTCGGCCAGCGGCAGGACCTTGTCGGCCAGGCTGCGCAGCATCGTCGGGTGGTCACCACCCGGAAGGTCGGTGCGCCCGATCGAGCCTGCGAAGAGCAGGTCGCCGGAGAACATCACCTCCGAAGGCCCATCGCTGGTCGAGCCTGTCGTCCCGGTGGTCGAGCTTGTCCCCCCGGTGGTCGAGCTTGTCCCCCGGTGGTCGAGCTTGTCGAGACCACGCCGTACGGCGTCCGGAAGGTCACGGAGCCCGGCGTGTGCCCGGGCGTGTGGTCGACCCGGAACTCCAGTCCGGCCAACTCGATCGTCTGGAGATCGGCGAGCTCGGCCACGTCGTCGGGCTCGGCGAACTCGTAGTCACCCCCCAGCAGCATGCCCGCGGTCTCGGGCGAGATGCCGGCCATCGGGTTGGTGAGCAGGTGCCGGTCGGCAGGGTGGATGTACGCCGTGGCGTCGTAGCTGCCCGCTACGGGAGCGACGCACCACATGTGGTCGATGTGCCCGTGCGTGACGAGGATGGAGACCGGCTTCAGCTTGTGCTCGCGCACCACCTCAGCCACCCCGGCGGCGGCGTCCTTGCCCGGGTCCACGACGACGCACTCTGCTCCGGGACCGGTGGCGACCACGTAGCAGTTGGTGCCCCATGGCCCGGCGGGGAAGCCAGCGATCAACACGGGTCAACACTCCTGGTCGGATCGGTTCGCGCTCGGACCGTTGCAGCCTACCGACGGCGAGGTTCCGCCCGTTAACCGATATCCGTGCCTCCGGACCATAGACTCCCTCCCGTGGTCACGAAGAAGCAGCGCCGCACCCAGCTGGCCCGGGCGCGCGCGCAACGCCGTACGCAATCGGTGGCGCGTCGGGAGAACCGTCGCCGCCTCATCCAGACCGTCGCTGTCGTCGTTGCGGTGCTCGCAGCGCTGACGGCGCTGATCTTCTGGATCGTGACCCACGACGACGACCGCTCTGCCACCCTCGCACCCGTCGTTGACTACGATGCGTTGCCTGCCGTTCAGCCCACGACACCGATCGAGGTACTCCGGTGACCACCCCTCCCCCCGAGCAGCCCAACGAGCCGTCGTCGACGGATCCCTGGGGCCGGGTGTCAGAAGACGGCACCGTCTATGTCAAGACGGCCGATGGTGAGCGCGCCGTGGGCCAGATGCCCGATGCTTCCGCCGAAGAGGCCATGGCGTTCTTCAAGAAGCGGTACGACGACCTCGCCTTCGAGGTCGACCTGCTCGAGCAGCGGGTCAAGGCCGGCACGGTCGGGCCAGACGAGGCGGCCTCCGCCGTCAAGCAGGTGCACGGCACGCTGGCCGAGGCCCAGGCCGTCGGCGATCTCGCTGCGCTGGACAAGCGCCTCGACGCGCTGAGCGGCACCATCGCCACCCAGCGCGAGAAGCGCAAGGTCGAGCGCGCCGCCAAGCTCGAGGCCGCGCGCGCCGAGAAGGAGCGCATCGCGGCCGAGGCCGAGAAGCTCGCCGAGGGCAGCGACTGGCGCAACGGCGCCAACCGGCTCCGCGACCTGCTCGACGAGTGGAAGGCGCTCCCCCGCCTCGAGAAGTCGGTCGACGACTCACTCTGGCGCCGGTTCTCGACGGCTCGTACGACGTACACGCGTCGTCGCAAGGCGCACTTCGGTGAGCTGAACGAGAAGCGCGAAGGCGCCCGCGAGATCAAGGAGCGGCTCGTCGTCGAGGCCGAGGCTCTGGCTGACTCCACCGAGTGGGGCCCGACCGCAGGCAAGTACCGCGAGCTGATGCGCCAGTGGAAGGCCGCCGGTCCGGCGCCCCGCGGCGTCGATGACCAGCTGTGGAAGAGGTTCCGAAGCGCTCAAGACGCTTTCTTCGGGGCTCGTGACGCTGCGAACGCCGAGCTCGACCGCGAGTTCGCGGCGAACGCCGAGAAGAAGGAAGCGCTGCTCGTCGAGGCCGAGAAGCTCGTCCCGGTGACGGACCTGAAGGCTGCGAAGGACGCGTTCCGCGACATCGCGGATCGCTGGGACGAGGCCGGCAAGGTGCCGCGCGACCGGATGAAGGAGCTCGAGGGCCGCATCCGCAAGGTCGAGCAGGCCATCCGCGGGGTCGAGGACGACCAGTGGAAGCGCTCGAACCCCGAGGCTGCCGCTCGCGCTGCGGACACGGTCGCGCAGCTCGAGGCGTCGATCGCCGAGCTCGAGGCCAAGCACGCGAAGGCTGTCGCTGCGGGCAACGACAAGAAGGCCGCCGAGCACGCAGCTGCGCTCGAGGCGCGGAAGTCCTGGCTCGCCGAGGCCATGAAGGCGCTCGAGGAGTTCTCCCCCTGACGCCGAGCCGGCGTTACTGGGTGACGCGGTAGGCGTCGAACACGCCGTCCACCGAGCGCACGGCCTTCAGCACGTGGCCGAGGTGCTTGGGGTCGGCCATCTCGAACGTGAACCGGCTCTTGGCGATCCGGTCGCGCGACGTCTGCAGTGACGCGGCGAGGATGTTCACGTGTACGTCGGAGAGCACCTTGGTGATGTCCGACAGCAGCCGGGCCCGGTCGAGGGCCTCCACCTGGATGTTGACCAGGAACATCGACTGCGCGGTCGGCGCCCACTCGACCTCGACGAGCCGCTCCGGCTGCGAGTTCAGGCTCGAGGCGTTGGTGCAGTCGGAGCGGTGGATCGACACCCCGGCCCCGCGCGTCACGAACCCGAGGATCTCGTCGCCGGGCACCGGAGTACAGCACTTGGCCAGCTTCACCCAGACGTCGGTGATGCCCTTGACGATGACGCCGGCGTCGCCGCCGCTGCTGCTGGCCTGCCGCGACCGCGGTGAGGTGATCTGGACACCCTCGGCGAGGTCCTCGGATGCCCCCTCTTCGCCGCCGAAGAGGTCGATGACCCGGCGGACGACCGTCTGGGCGCCGAGGTTGCCCTCGCCGACAGCGGCGTACAGCGCCGACACGTCAGGCAGCCGCAGGTCGGAGGCCACCGCGCTCAAGGAGTCGTGGGTCAGCACTCGCTTGAGGGGCATTCCCTCCTTGCGCATCAGCCGGGCGATCTGGTCCTTGCCCTGCTCGATGGCCTCCTCGCGGCGCTCCTTGGTGAACCACTGCCGGATCTTGTTGCGCGCACGCGGGGACTTGACGAACCCAAGCCAGTCGCGGCTCGGGCCGGCGTTCGGGGCCTTGGAGGTGAACACCTCGACGACGTCGCCGTTCTCCAGCGTCGACTCGAGCGGAACGAGGCGGCCGTTGACGCGCGCGCCGATGGTCCGGTGCCCGACCTCGGTGTGGATCGCGTAGGCGAAGTCGACCGACGTCGACCCATTGGGCAGCGCCATCACGTCGCCGCGTGGCGTGAACACGTACACCTCGGCCGAGTTGATCTCGAAGCGCAGCGACTCGAGGAACTCGCCCGGGTCCTCGGTCTCCTGCTGCCAGTCGAGCAGCTGGCGGACCCAGGCCATGTCGTTGTTGCCGGACTCGGCCAGCGAGCGGTCGGTGTCGGCCCCCGCCCCGACGTCCTCCTTGTACTTCCAGTGCGCCGCCACGCCGTACTCGGCGCGGCGGTGCATGGCGAAGGTTCGGATCTGCAGCTCAACCGGCTTGCCCTGGATGCCGATGACCGTCGTGTGTAGCGACTGGTACATGTTGAACTTCGGCATCGCGATGAAGTCCTTGAACCGGCCCGCCACCGGGTTCCATCGCGAGTGCAGGACGCCGAGTACGGCGTAGCAGTCGCGGTCGGAGTCGACCAGGATCCGGATCCCGACCAGGTCGTAGATGTCGGAGAAGTCGCGACCGCGGACGATCATCTTCTGGTAGATCGAGTAGTAGTGCTTGGGCCTTCCGGTGACGAGCGCCTTGATCTTGGCGTCGTCGAGGTCCTTCTGCACCTGGGTGATGACCTGGGCCAGGAACTGGTCACGCGACGGCGCCCGCTCGGCGACGAGGCGGACGATCTCGTCGTACATCTTCGGGTGCAGCGTGGCGAAGGCGAGATCCTCGAGCTCCCACTTGAGGGTGTTCATGCCCAGGCGGTGAGCCAGTGGCGCGAAGATCTCGAGGGTCTCGCGCGCCTTGCGCTCCTGCGTCTCCTGCTTGAGGTACCGCAGCGTGCGCATGTTGTGCAGCCGGTCGGCGAGCTTGATGACGAGCACCCGGATGTCGCGGCTCATCGCGACGATCATCTTGCGGATCGTCTCCGCCTGCGCAGTGTCGCCGTACTTCACCTTGTCGAGCTTGGTGACGCCGTCGACCAGGACGGCGACCTCGTCACCGAAGTCGGAGCGCAGCTCCTCGATCGAGTACGGCGTGTCCTCGACGGTGTCGTGGAGCAGCGCCGCCACCAGCGTCGGCTCGGTCATGCCGATGTCGGCGAGGATCGTCGCCACCGCGAGCGGGTGCGTGATGTAGGGGTCGCCGCTCTTGCGCGTCTGCGACGCGTGATGCTTCTCGGCGACGAAGTAGGCACGCTCGAGCAGCGCCAGGTCGGCCTTGGGGTGGTTGGCCCGAACTGCCCGGAAAAGCGGCTCCAGCACCGGGTTTCCGGTCTGCGACTTGGTCGTCATCCGCGCGAGACGAGCGCGCATCCGCCGGCCCGACGGGGCTCCACCAGGGGGCCGGCGTTCAGGCTGCTCCGGCTCGGTGGGCGCGTCGACGGGAGGGTTGGCAGTGCGCTCTTCGGCCACGCGTTCTCCTCCCGGCTCGACCAGTCCGTCCAGTCTAGACGGCCGGGCCTTCCTCAGACCGTCTTCAGGGCGTGCAGTGGTAGGTCCCCGATGGCCTGGCGGCCAGACAGGAACGAGAAGCTCCATCAGTACGGCGAACGCGTGGGCCGTGGCCCCGCACTCCTCGACGAGCCGGCGGGTGGCTACGGCCGTGCCGCCGGTGGCGAGCACGTCGTCCACGAGCAGGACCCGCTCCCCCTCGGTGAACGCGTCCCGGTGCACCTCCAGCGTCGCCTCGCCGTACTCCAGCGAGTACGAGACGGCGTGGGTGTCCCCGGGCAGCTTGCCGGCCTTGCGCACCGGGACGAACCCGGCGCCGAGGGCCAGCGCGACGGGGGCGGCGAGGATGAACCCGCGCGCCTCCATCCCGACGACCTTGTCGACGACGACCTCACCCTGCTCGTCACGACCTGCCGCGGCCAGCGCCTCGATGACCTCCGTGAACGCACTGTGGTCCGCGAGCAGCGGGGTGATGTCCTTGAACATCACCCCGGGCTCGGGGAAGTCGGGTACGTCGCGGATGAGCTCGTCGAGAGCCCGCGACAGCTCGGGAGCCGTCACTTCTTGCCGCGCTGGGACCTCGGCCGACGCGTCGGCTGGTCCCGCTTGGCGGACGCCGAGGGCTTGACCGGCTTCGAGGCCGGCCGCTCCCCCGCGGTGTAACGGGGAGTCCGCGCGGGAGCCCCGACGGGGGCGCCGTCCCCGTCGTCCACCTGGTTGACCGTCACGGGACGAGACGGGGCCGCCTCCTCGTCGTACACGGGCATGTCCTCGGAGAACGCCGGGACGTTCGCGAACGGGTCGGCCTGCTTGCGACGGTGGTTCCGCAGCGCGCGGGCGTCCCCGGCCCTGACGCCGGGCTCCATCTCCTTGAGCTGCACGAGCAGCGGGGTGGCGATGAAGACCGACGAGTACAGACCGGCAGCCATACCGACGAACAGTGCGAGCGCGAGGTCCTTGAGCGCACCGGAGCCGAGCGTCACGACGCTGACCCAGAGGATCGCGCCCACGGGCAGCAGCGCGACCACCGAGGTGTTGATCGAACGGACCAGGGTCTGGTTGACGGCCAGGTTGGAGGCCTCGCGGTACGTCTTGCGCGTCCGGGCGATGTCGCGGGTGTTCTCGCGCACCTTGTCGAAGACGACGACGGTGTCGTACAGCGAGAAGCCGAGGATGGTCAGCACACCGGTGACGGTGGCCGGGGTGACCTCGAAGCCCGAGAGCGCGTAGATGCCGACGGTGATGACGAGGTCGTGGGCGAGGGCGACGATGGCGGCGACGGACATCTTCCACTCGCGGAAGTACGCCCAGATGAAGAGCATCACCAACACCAGGAAGACGAGCAGACCGATCACGGCACGGTCCGCGACCTGCTGGCCCCAGGTGGCGCCGATGGCGTCCTGGCTGATGTTGTCCGCCGGTACGCCGGCAGCATCCTGGATCGCCTCGGAGACGGTGGTCGACTGCTGGTTGTCGAGCGGCTCGGTCTGCACCCGGATGTTGTTGTCGCCCGAGGTGTTCACGATCGGGGCCGAGGCGTTGCCGATCCCGGTGTCGGCGACCGCGCCGCGGATCGCCTCGACGTTCTCCTGGTTGGCCTGTCCCGCGGGCATCGAGACGCGGTACTCGACACCGCCCTCGAACTCGATACCGAGGTTGAGGCCCTTCCACATCAGCCCGAAGACAGCGACCGCCACGATGACGGCGGAGACCGCGTACCAGACCATCCGCCGACCGACGAAGTCGATCGAGATGGTGCCGTCGTACAGGTCCTGTCCGATCTGCGACATCTTGCTCATCAGGCGTTACCCCCTGCGACCGCCGGCTGCGGCGTACGGCTGCTGCGCTTGAGGCCGACGCTCTCCGGGGAGAGCCCGGAGAACTTGTGGCCGCTGTTGAAGAACTTGAACTTGGTCAGCCACGACACCATCGGCTTCGTGAACAGGAAGAACACCACGAGGTCGATCAACGTGCTGATCCCGAGTGCGAACGCGAAACCCTTCACGACGCCGATGGCGAAGATGTAGAGCACGACGGCCGCGAGCAGCGACACCGCGTCGGCGGCGAGGCAGGTGGCTCGGGCTCGGATCCAGCCGGCCTCGACGGCGACGCGCATGGACTTGCCTTCGCGCATCTCGTCGCGGATTCGTTCGAAGTAGACGACGAACGAGTCGGCCGTGATGCCGACACCCACGATCAGACCGGCGATACCGGGCAGGGTCAGGGTGAAGTTGACTGCTTGGCTCATGGCGAGGACCACCGCGTACGTGAGCAGTCCCGCGATGAACAGCGAGGCGACAACGACGATGCCGAGGCCGCGGTAGTAGAAGAGGCAGTAGATGAGCACCAGCCCGAGGCCGATGCCTCCGGCCCACAGGCCCGCCGACAGCTGGTCGGACGCGAGCGTGGGGCCCTCTTCGCTGACCACGGGGACCGTGAACGTGAGGGGCAGGGCGCCGTACTTGAGGCTGTTGGCCAGGGTCAGCGCTTCGGTCTGCGTGAAGTCACCGGTGATCTGGGCCTGGCCGTTGGGGATGACGCCGTTGACGACGGGGGCGCTGATCACGTTGCCGTCGAGGACGATCGCGAACTGCTTCTGCTGACCGGTGATCGGGCTGGTCGCATTGACGATCGAGCGGGTGACCTGGGCGAAGGTCTCGCGCGCGGTCTTGTCGAAGGTGAGGTCGACGGCCCACTGGACCTGGCTCTGCGGGATGCCGGCCTCGGCGCGGGTCAGCTGCGTGCCCTGGATCATCGCGGAAGACAGCAGGTACTTCACGCCGTCCTCGTCGCAGGTGACGATGGGCTGGTCGCTGCGGTCGAGGACCGGCTCGGACGCCTTGCCGGCCTCGGGGCACTGGTACTCGGAGAACTTCTGCAGCCACTCCTGGCCGGGGTTGTCCATCCACTGCAGCGGCTTGTCGACGGGCGCACCCTCGGCGTCGACCGGCGGGGCGACGGGCGCCTCGGTCGGGTCGGCGCTCGGGGACGGCTTGTCGGACTGCTTCTTGCCGTCCTTCTTGTCGCCGGGCTTCTTGTCCGCGCTGACGAGGCCACCGGAGAGGGCGCGGCCCTTCGGGGTGGCGGACTCCGACGGCTGGGGCTCGGTGGTGGCGCCCGACTCAGCAGAGGGGTCGGCGGAGGGGTCCGCGCTGGGGTCGCCCGACGGCGACGCCGCCGGGTCGGGGATGTCGCTGGCGCGACCGGCGCCGACAGCGGCGACGAGGCGGAACCGAAGCTGAGCGGTCTGCTGCACAGACTCGACGAGGTCCTTGCGGTTGGCGCCCGGGATCTCGACGACGATGTTGCGGTCACCCTGGACGGCGACCTCAGCCTCGGCGACACCTTGGCCGTTGACTCGCTGGTCGATGATGCCGCGGGCCTCTTCGAGCTTCTCCGGGGTGATCGCGTCGCCCGTGGCCGTGCTGGCCTCGAGCGTGATCCGGGTGCCGCCCTGCAGGTCGAGGCCGAGCTTCGGCTTCCATTCGCCGCCGAGTGCCACGCCGCCATACAGCGCTGCAGTGAGCAACGCGAAGATGATCAGCCGGCGCCCGGGGCGGGACGCTTGTGTCGCCACTGCTAATACGCTCCTCTAACTTCGGGCCGCGAGCCCGGACGGGTCTGCTAGTCCTGCAGGTTGTTCGAAGCGTCGTCGGACGCAGTGTTCTCGGGGTGGGCCGCACGCTGCTCGTCCTCGATCACCCGGACGACGGCCTGGCGGGCCACCTTCACGCTGGTGCCGGGGGCGATCTCGAGCTGCAGAGTCTCGTCGTCGACGCGCGTCACGGTGCCGAAGAAGCCCGAACCGAGCATCACCTGGCTACCGACCGCAACAGCGGCCTGCGTCGCGGCCAGCTTCTGCTGCTGGCGGCGCGCAGGGCGCAGCACCAGGAACCAGAAGACGAGGACGATCAGTACGAATGGGAAGAGCTCCCAACCAGTCACGACAACAAACTCCTTGCAAAGGGGCAACGTGGGCACGGCTCGATACCCGAGACGGCTCGGCCAACGGTCGAGTCTAACTGCACCGTGACGCGGCGCACGCCAGCGGCCGTGACCAGGGGGTCACGGTTCGGTCTCAGCCCCGGAGACGCAGTCCGCCCTCAGCTGGGGTCGGTGTCGAACAGCGCAGGCTCGCCGCCGAACGGCGACGTCGCCGGAGGGGTGAGCCCGAGGTGCTCCCAGGCTGCCGCGGTGGCGACCCGGCCGCGCGGGGTCCGGGCCAGGAAGCCGCAGCGGACCAGGAACGGCTCGGCGACCTCTTCGACCGTCTCGCGCTCCTCGCCGACGCCGACGGCCAGCGTGCTGACCCCGACCGGTCCCCCGCCGAACCGGCGGCACAGGACATCGAGGACGGCGCGGTCGAGCCGGTCGAGGCCGGACTGGTCGACCTCGTACAGGTCGAGGGCGCGGTGGGCCACGTCGAGGGTGACGACGCCATCGGCTCGCACCTGGGCGTAGTCACGCACCCGGCGCAGCAGCCGGTTGGCGATGCGCGGCGTCCCGCGGGAGCGGGAGGCGATCTCGGCGGCGCCCTCGGAGGTCAGCTCGACCCCGAGCAGGTTGGCCGACCGGTGCACGATCAGGTCGAGCTCGGCCGGCTCGTAGAACTCGAGGTGGCCGGTGAAGCCGAACCGGTCGCGCAGCGGTCCGGGCAGCAGCCCCGCGCGGGTGGTCGCCCCGACGAGCGTGAACGGCGGGATCTCGAGCGGGATCGCCGTGGCGCCCGGCCCCTTGCCGATCACGACGTCGACCCGGAAGTCCTCCATCGCCATGTAGAGCATCTCTTCGGCGGGGCGGGACATCCGGTGGATCTCGTCCACGAAGAGGACGTCGTTCTCGTTCATCCCCGACAGGATCGCGGCCAGGTCGCCGGCGTGGGTGATCGCGGGACCGGACGTCAGCCGCAGCGGGCTGCTCATCTCGGCGGCGATGATCATGGCGAGGGTGGTCTTGCCGAGCCCGGGCGGGCCGGACAGCAGTACGTGGTCGGGGGCGCGTTCACGGCCTCGGGCTGCCTCGAGCACCAGCGACAGCTGCTCGCGCACCCGTTCCTGACCGATCACTTCGTCGAGGGTGCGGGGTCGCAGCGCTGCCTCGACGGCGCGCTCGTCGCCCTCGGCCTCGGCGGCCACCAGCGACCGGCTCTCGGCGTACGCCACCTCGGCGGCGGTCAGCTCGTCGTCGTAGTTCACGCGATCAGGCCTTGCTCAGGGTGCGGAGGGCGGCCCGGAGCAGGGCGCCGACGTCCGGCTCGACGGTCTGGGCGCCGGGGACTTCGGCGGCGACGGTCTCGACGGCCTTGTCGGCCTCCTTGCCGGACCAGCCGAGACCGACGAGCCCGGCGTGCACCTGACCGCGCCAGGCGTCTGCGGGGGCCGCGGAGGCGACGGGTCGACCTGCGGCGATGCCGTGCGGGGCGCCGATCCGGTCCTTGAGCTCGAGGATGATCCGCTGCGCGCCCTTCTGACCGATGCCGGGAACGGTGGTGAGCGTCTTGACGTCCTCGGAGGTGACCGCCCGGCGGAGGTCCTCGGGGCTGTGGACGGCGAGCATCGCCTGGGCGAGCTTGGGGCCGACGCCGCTGGCGGTCTGCAGCATCTCGAAGACGCCCTTCTCGTCGTCGTCGAGGAACCCGAAGAGCGTCAGCGACTCCTCGCGGACCACCATGCTGGTGGGGAGGGTGGCCGGGTGGCCGACGTTCAGCGTCGCGAGCGTGCCCGGCGTACAGATCACTTCGAGGCCGACTCCCCCGACCTCGACCACGGCCGAGCTCAGCGTGACGGCGGCGACGGTGCCGCTGACGAACGCGATCATCGGGCGCTCCTTCCGGCGGCAGCAAGGGCCGCGTCGATCCTGGCCTGGGCGCCGCCCCGCCAGATGTGGGTGATCGCCAGCGCCAGGGCGTCGGCGGCGTCGGCGGGCTTCGGGGGTGCGTCGAGTCGCAGGATCCGGGTGACCATGGCGCCGACCTGGGCCTTGTCGGCCCGACCGCTCCCGGAAACGGCCGCCTTCACCTCGCTGGGCGTGTGCAGCGCGACGGGGATCCCGCGCCGGGCGGCGCACACCATCGCGATGCCGCTGGCCTGCGCGGTGCCCATGATGGTGCTGACGTCGGACCTGGCGAAGACCCGCTCGATGGCCACGGCGTCGGGGGCGTACTCGTCGAGCCAGGCGTCGACGCCTTTCTCGATGGTCACCAGCCGGACCGGCACCGGCACGGTCGACGACGTCCGTACGACGCTGACGTCGACCAGGCTCAGTGGTCGGCCCACCTCGCCCTCGACGACGCCGAGACCGCAGCGGGTCAGCCCCGGGTCGATTCCGAGCACGCGCATCGCGTTGCCTTCCTGGTCGAACACATGTTCGTAGGCAACGCTAACCGAAGGCTCCCCCGTTCCCACGCAGGACACACCCGCGCGTCAGTGGTCTCGACAAGCTCGACCAGCGGAGTCCGGTGGTTGAGGAGCGAGCGCAGCGAGCGTCTCGAAACCACTAATGGTCTCGACAAGCTCGACCAGCGGGATCCGCCGCGCCGTACGCCTCAGTCCTCGAGCGACTCCATGATCTCGTCGCTGATGTCGAAGTTGCCGTAGACGTTCTGCACGTCGTCCAGGTCCTCGAGCGCCTCGACCAGGCGGAGCACTGAACTCGCAGCCTTGCCGTCCTCGAGCTCGATGTTCATCGAGGGCACGAAGGACGCCTCGGCCGAGTCGTAGTCGAGCCCGGCGGCCTGCAGCGCGGTGCGGACGGCGACGAGGTCGGTGGCCTCGCTGATCACCTCGTAGGACTCGCCGAGGTCGTTGACCTCCTCGGCGCCGGCGTCCAGCGTCGCCTCGAGTACGTCGTCCTCCCCCACTGCCTTGCCGTCCTGGTCCTGCGGGACGAGTACGACGCCCTTGCGGTTGAACAGGTAGGAGACCGAGCCCGGGTCGGCGAGTGATCCGCCGTTGCGGCTCATCGCCGTGCGGACCTCCATCGCGGCGCGGTTCTTGTTGTCGGTCAGACACTCGATGAGCATCGCCACACCGTTCGGGCCGTAACCCTCGTACATGATCGTCTGGTAGTCAGCGCCGCCGGCTTCAGCACCGGAGCCACGCTTGACCGCGCGGTCGATGTTGTCGTTGGGGACCGACGACTTCTTCGCCTTCTGGATGGCGTCGAACAGCGTCGGGTTACCGGCAGGGTCGCCGCCACCCATCCGCGCGGCGACCTCGATGTTCTTGATCAGCTTGGCGAACATCTTGCCGCGACGCGCGTCGATCACGGCCTTCTTGTGCTTCGTGGTCGCCCATTTGGAGTGGCCAGACATCCGGTGATGCTCCTACTTCCGCTTGGTGGCTCAGGTCGATGCTCGGCGCACCTGGTCCACGAACAACCTGTGGATCCGGTGGTCGCCGGTGATCTCGGGGTGGAACGACGTCGCGAGCAGGTTGCCCTGCCGGACCGCGACGATCCTACCGACCGCGTCGCCGCTGGCGATCCGGGCGACGATCTCGACGTCCTGGCCGACCTTCTCGACCCACGGGGCGCGGATGAACATGGCGTGGAACGGCCGGTGCTCCAGCTCGTCGGCGAACTCGAGGTCGAGGTCGGCCTCGAACGAGTCGACCTGCCGCCCGAACGCGTTGCGCCGTACGACGACGTCGAGGCCGCCGAACGTCTCCTGGCCGACTGCACCGCCCTCGATCCGGTCGGCCAGCATGATCATGCCCGCGCAGGTGCCGAACGCCGGCAGCCCGTCGCTGATGGCGTCACGCAGCGGGTCGAACAGGTCGAAGATGCGCGCCAGCTTGGCGATCGTCGTGGACTCGCCACCCGGCATCACGATCCCATCGAGCGCCGCGAGCTCCGTCGGTCGGCGTACGGCGACGGTGTCGGCGCCCGCCTGCTCGAGCATCGCGCGGTGCTCGCGCACGTCGCCCTGCAGGGCGAGCACGCCGATCGTGGGGCGGGAGGTCGTCATGCCGTCAGTCTAGGTGCGCCGGACGGCCCGCGCCCTCGGGCCGCCCGGCTACCTCTCAAGCGCTCATTGACTCAAGTGACAGTGAAGTCGATCGTGAACGAGCTCGAACGGCCCGCGACATCGGTCACGACGACGACGAGTCGGTAGTCCCCATCGAGCATCGAGCTCTTGCGGGATGTCCGCACTCTCATCATCGGGACGTCCACCGCCGCCATCGAGACCGGGGTGCACTCGCTGCAACCACGAATCCTGTTCCCGGTACCCAGCATTTGCCAGCGTTCGCGTGTGTTCGACCGGCAAGTGCATAGGTCACCCCAGCAGTGCCACTGGTGTCCGCGGCAGGTGTCACACAGATCTTGGGGTTGTTGAGGCAGATCTTTCCCCACGAAGAATTTCCGCTGTTGTTGTTCGTGGCTCCGGAGGTGGACGGATTGGTCGATGGAGCTGCCGGTGCCGTCTTGTCGATCTTGACCAGCTGGGTCTTGTTCGACTCCACGTTGCCCGCGGTATCGGTGGACCGGATCGTCACCGTGTGAATGCCGTCTGCGGTCAACGAGAACGGGCCGGTGTAGGTCGTCCAGGGAGCCCCGCCGGTGAGCGAGTACTCCGTCAGCGCCACCCCCGAGGTGTCGGCACCCGTGCTCAGCGTCACCTGGACGTTCGAGGTATACCAGCCGTTCGTGCCGGCCGTGCCGCTCAGGCCGGCACTCGTCGTGGGGGCGTCCTTGTCGATTTTGACCAGCTGCGTCTTGTCAGACTCCACGTTGCCCGCGGTGTCGGTTGAGCGGAAAGTCACCGTGTAGATGCCGTTGCTGCTCAACGTGAACGGACCCGCGTACGTCGTCCACGGCGCACCACCAGTGAGGGAGTACTCCGTCAGCGCCACCCCCGAGGTGTCCGCAGCCGTCGTCAACGTGACCTGGACGTTCGACTTGTACCAGCCGTTCGTGCCAGCCGTAGCGCTAAGTCCCACACTCGTCGTAGGGGCAGCCTTGTCGACCTTCACCACCTGGGACTTGTTGCCCTCAACGTTGCCGGCCGCGTCAGTCGATCGGAAGGTGACCGTGTGCTGACCCTCACCCAACGTGAACGGCACCGTGTACGCCGTCCACGGCGCACCGCCAGCCAGCGAGTACTCCGTCGACGTCACACCCGACGTGTCCGCAAGCGTCGACAACGTCACCGACACATCCGAGGTGTACCAACCGTTCGAACCCGCAGTCCCCGACAAGCTCGCACTCGTCACCGGCACTGACTTGTCGACCTTCACCAGCTGGGACTTGTTGCCCTCGACGTTGCCGTTGGCGTCGGTCGAGCGGAAGGTGAGCGTGTGTGTGCCATCGGCCGTGATGGAGAAGGGAGCACTGTAGGTGGTCCACGGCGCTCCGCCCGTGTAGGAGTATTCAGTGCTCGCGACCGGTGCCCCATCTGGTGTCGAACTGAGCGTGACCAGGACGTTGGAGGTGTACCAGCCGTTGGTACCCGCGGTGCCGCTCAGCTCAGCGCTCGTTGTGGGTGCCGCGAGGTTGACGGTTTGCTCCAGGACATCGGAAGATGCGTCGAACCCAGCTGAGCCCGGGTAGGTGGCGGTGATGGTGTGTGATCCCGCGGTCGAATAGGCGACCTCGCACGTGGCCTCCCCTACGCCGCTAAGCGACGTTGATCCGCCCGAGCAACTCACAGGCGAGCCGCCCTCGGTGAACTCGACGCTGCCGGCCGGGGTTGCGCTGCCAGATGTGGCGTCGACAGTCGCCGTGTAGGTCACGGTCTCGACGGTACGCCGAAGGGTTCGCCGAAGAGGTGAGCGTGGTAGTCGTTCCGACCGTGTTCGTGACCGAGATCGAGGAGCTGGGTGCGCTCGGGGCGGTCCAGCTGTTGAGCACAGCCGTCACGACGTACGTGTAGGCGCCGTCGGGCACGGAGGTGTCGGTGCAGGGGCTAGTCGCGAAGGTGATCGCGGAGCTGCCACACGCGAACGTCGAACTGTCGTCGGACGTGTCGATCCTGCGGACGTGGTAGCCCTCCGGAGCCGGCGACCCGGTCGAGTCCGTCCAGCTGACGCTGACGCTGCCTGCGCTGGTGCCAGTGGTCGCAGAGACGTTGCGTGGGCGCGTTCAGGGTCGCGGTGCTGGCAGATCCGGTGCCGCTGCCGATCGTGCTCCAGTAGGCGAAGGCTGGGACCCCGATGCCGACGAAGACAGCCAGGGCGTAGACGAGGAACGCGGCGAGCTTGCCGAGCGGCTGCCGGTTGCGGTTGCGAAGAGTCAGAGTGCGCATGTCAGTTCGTCGCCGATCCGGTGAAGGTGAGCCCGAAGCTCTTGTTCTTGCAAACGTCCTGGTTCACGTCGGGCAAGTTCCTGAGGCGCATCCGCGGAGCCATTGAGGCGGGCACGACGAAGTTGCTCGCACCCGCCGGCACAGTGAGCGTGTTGCCGCTGCCGATGGTCGACTGCTCCACCGAGATGTTGTCGTCACGCCGGCAGCCGCTCGGAGTGCTGTCTTCGGAGACGTCGACAGTCAGAGCGTTGACGAAGATCGGAACCGAGTTCGGGTTGGTGATGGTGACGTTGATCGTCTTCCAGACCCCGATCGGCAACGGGTCGACGGTGCCGCTGATCGTGAAGGGCACACCCGAGTCGGGCAGCCCCTTCTCATACTTGAACCGGTAGAACGCCTCAGCCGACTTGTTGCCGGCGGGGTCGACGGCTCGGACGGCGAACTGCTTCTGTCCATAGTTGCCGGTGTCGATCACCCAGCGGTGCGGCGACGAGCAGGGCTGAAAGGCGCCATTGTTCTCCGAGCACTCGAAGGTGAGCCCGCTCTCGGACACGGTCCACTCGAAGTCGTTGGTCGCGTTCGGCGTCGGGTCGGTTGGTTTCGTCGTCAGGATGGGGATCTCCGGACCCGAGGTGTCCACGGCCCAGTTCGCGGTCGTTGCGCTGCTCTGGCTGCTGCCTTGCACCGCGATGACTCGGAAGCGGTGCGAACCGTCAGTGAGCGATGCGTAGGACTTCGGGCTGGTGCACGTCGTGTACGAGGCCAGATCGAGGCTGCACCGGAAGGTCGCGCCCGCGGGGCCTGTAAAGCTGAAGCTGGCCGACTGGCTCGACGTCATGGCCGGCGGCTGCGCGGTGATGGTTGGCGAGGCGACCTTGGGCTTGGAGAACGCCGCGCCCACGCCGAACACGAGCACAGCCAGGCCGATGAAGGCGCTGATCAGCATCAGGGGATACACCCTGCTGCTCTTCACTGTCGTCATCGGAAACCCCCGGAGTAGTGCGCTTATGGGAAGGGTTGGTGCTGCTGCGACTCGACCCCGGTGGGCGAAGCGAGCTGGGAGCTCGCCCCGCCCCTCCGGGGTCAGGTGAGTCAGCTGGCGACGTAGTGCCACGTTGACCGTCGCGCTCTTGCAGTGCGTCCTGGTTCGACAGCCTTGTTGTTGAACTGGATCGTCGCGGTCGCGTCGTCGGTGCCGACGCCAGCCGCCAGCGTCCTGCGGAGTCCAGTCCAGCGGAACCTGCGAGTCGCAACGGTGCTGGAGCGGCGCTACCGTCGAGCAGGAAGTTCGAGCCGTCGCGACAGCGCGCCTGTCGATGGTGGTGATGTCACGGCCTTGACGACGGACACGTACGCGTCGTCGCCCGAGTCGTTGGTCACCGTGACGGTCGATGCGGCTGCGAGCTATCGCCTGGGAACATTGTCGTCGAGGACCGCGTGTGCACGAACGACAATCTCGTTGACTCACGCCGACGGTGGTCGCCGCAGTTCCGGAGCCGGAGCCGCTCGTGGACCAGTAGGCGTAGGCGCCGCCAGCGGTGCCGAGCACCATAACGCCGGCGACGATTGCAGCGGTCTTCTTGTTCATCTTGGGTGCGCGCATAGCGGCAGGCCCCTCTCATCGGTCGTACATGATGGAGAACGGAACAAGTCCTGCCCGAAGACCCCCGACTTGCGACCCCGTTCACGGCCCCCCTAGGCCGACCGAAGAACCATGACATCAGGGGCAATGACGGAACATCGCCGGAACGGTCACGTCCGCGAGGTCGCTTGGCGCTACCTTCGCCTGGCTGCCTGAACCATCAACCAAGGCACATTGGTAGTCCCGATGAGAGGCATGCCTAAGCGGACACGCGTAAAAGGGCCATCGACGGAGCGCTCACGCCGGCCATGCGCACAGCCAACATCGGCTGCTCCGCACGACGAATTGAGGCCCTGCCGGTAAAGAACAAGAGCCGGAGAATGCCGGGACGGCCCGATGGGTGGCCGGGTCAGGCGAGCGAAAGCCGGCGGTGCCAGTGGGCGTTGACCTCGATGCGGCCCTCGTCGAAGTGGGCGGCCAGGCCGTGCTTCTCCAGCACACCGAGTACGTCGTCGAGCAACGCGTCACCGGGAGCGGCGTTCGCAGTGGTGCCGTGCCAGAGGTTCACCTCGAGCATGCCCTCGTCCACGGCGTGCCAGACGTCGGACGGCGTGAACCAGGCGATCCCCCGCGGCGACCGACCGGTAGCGGCCCGCTCGTCGAGCACCGCCTTGGCGGCCCAGTGGTCCTCACACCCCTGCAGGGTCAGGACATCGTCGAGCTCGAGCTCGGCGAACGCGGTCTGCAACCGTTCGTAGTCGGTGGCCTCGGGCCACGACTCCTGGTCGACCCGAAGCTGCTCGCGTGCGTCGTCGATCCACGCGGAGGCCAGATCGGAGGCCTCGTCAGCACGATCCGGCAGCTCGACCGTGATCGCCTCGACGACCTCCGCGCGCACCTCGGCATCGGGCAGCAGCCCGGCCCGCACGCTGACGCGCGCGAAGTCCCGGACCTGCTCCTCGGCCAGCGACGCGGAGGTCAAGGCGGCCTTACCAGCCGCGCTCGGCGAGCCGGTGCGGCTGCGGGATCTCCTCGACGTTGATCCCGACCATCGCCTCACCGAGACCGCGCGACACCTTGGCGACCACGTCCGGGTCATCGAAGAACGTCGTGGCCTTCACGATCGCCTCGGCGCGCTGCTCCGGGTTGCCGGACTTGAAGATGCCCGAGCCCACGAAGACACCCTCGGCGCCGAGCTGCATCATCATCGCCGCGTCGGCGGGGGTGGCGATACCACCGGCGGTGAAGAGCACCACCGGGAGCTTGCCGGCCTCGGCGACCTCCTTGACGAGTGCGTACGGCGCCTGCAGCTCCTTGGCCGCGACGTACAGCTCGTCGGGCGAGAGCGACTGGATCCGGCGGATCTCGGCGCGGATCGTGCGCATGTGGGTGACGGCGTTCGAGACGTCGCCGGTACCGGCCTCGCCCTTGGAGCGGATCATCGCCGCACCCTCGGTGATCCGGCGCAGCGCCTCGCCGAGGTTGGTGGCACCGCAGACGAAGGGGACGGTGAAGGCCCACTTGTCGATGTGGTTGGCGTAGTCCGCGGGGGTCAGCACCTCGGACTCGTCGATGTAGTCGACGCCGAGGCTCTGCAGCACCTGCGCCTCGGCGAAGTGGCCGATCCGGGCCTTGGCCATCACCGGGATCGACACGGTCTCGATGATCGAGTCGATCATGTCCGGGTCGCTCATCCGGGAGACGCCGCCCTGGGCGCGGATGTCGGCGGGCACCCGCTCGAGGGCCATGACCGCGACAGCGCCGGCGTCCTCGGCGATCTTGGCCTGCTCGGCGGTGACGACGTCCATGATCACGCCGCCCTTGAGCATCTCGGCCATGCCGCGCTTGACGCCGGACGTGCCGGTCTGGCCGCCGGTCGTGGCGGGCGTCGTGTTGGTGCTGTCGTTCGTCACTGCGGACCTTCTCGTTTCACCGGGGCGCGACGAGCGCGCCCGAGACTCAGGGGATGACCTCAGCCTACGTCCAGCAGGCCAGCCAGGACGAACCGGTTCAGTCGGCTGCGAGGGCCGACGGGGGTACGTCGTCGAGGTCGATGGTCTCCAGCGGAGCCGCCTTGCCGGCCAACCTGAGCCAGCGAACTCGCCGCCGGGAGCGCAGCGCGCGAGCAGAGACGACGATGTCGTTGTGGAACCGGCGGGACAGCTCGACCTTGCGGCAGTCCGACGCCAGCTCGCCCAGCAGCGGGCCGACGTACGGGTCCTGACGCAGCGTGCGGACCTCGTCGGCGTCCGCGAGAACCGCCCGCAGCGCCTCGGACAGGTCCGACTCCGCCGACTCGAAGCCCTCCGCCTCGGCGGCCCGGGCCTCGTGCGCGGCGTCGACCAGCAGCAGCGATCGCGCCGGGTCGAGCGTCTCGGACGTCGCCAGCTCCAGCGCGGCGCCCGACCGTCGCAACAGCTGCGTGTCGAGGGTGGCGCGGGCGACGTCGATCCGGTGGTGCATCCGGTCGAGCCGGTTGGCCGTCCAGCTCAGCCACAGCCCGAGCACGAGCGCCACGGCGAAGCCGAGCACGAACCACAGCCACATCATCGGGCGCTCCCCTGCGTCACGGTCTCGTACACCTGGAGGATCTGGGTCGCCACCGTCGACCAGTCGTAGCGCCGGACGGCGACCTGGGCGGCCGCGTCGAGCGACGTACGACGCTCGGGGTCGTCGAGCAGCGCCGCCAGCTGGTCAGCGAGGTCGGCGACGTCCTCCGAACGGAACAGCACGCCGAACTCCCCGTTGCCCAGCACGCGGGTGAACGCCGGGATGTCGCTGGCCAGCACCGTCGCCCCGGCGGCCATCCCCTCGACCAGCACGATCCCGAAGCTCTCGCCGCCGGTGTTGGGGGCCACGTAGACGTCGGCCGTGCGCAGCGCGGCTGCCTTGTCCTCCTCGGACGCGCGCCCGAGGAACAGCACCTGGTCACGGACGCCGGCGGGCAGCAGCTTCCGCGCCCGGTCGACGTCCCCGCCGCCGACGACAAGCATCCGCAGCCCCGGCCGGTCCGCGGCCACCCGCCCGAACGCCTCGGCCACCAGCGGGAAACCCTTGCGGGGCTCGTCGAGCCGACCGACGAACGCCACGGTGCCGGCGTCACCCCGCCACTCGGCACGCGGCTCGGCGGCACGGTACTGGTCGACGTACACCCCGTTCGGGATCACCACCGGCTCGCCGCCGACGTGGTTCACCAGCGTGCCGCGGGCGTACTCCGACACCGCGATCCGGGCGGTGATCTTCTCGAACGACGGCCGCAGGATGGTCGCCGACGCCGACATCGCCCGCGACCGCACGTTCGAGGTGTGGAACGTCGCGACCACCGGGCACTCCGCGGACCACAACGCGAGCAGCGCGATGCTGGGCGTCGCCGGCTCGTGCAGGTGCAGCACGTCGAAGTCGCCGTCCTTGAGCCACCGGCGCACCCGCGAGGCGACGACGGGTCCGAACGACACCCGCGCCACCGACCCGTTGTAGGGCACCGGGAGGGCGCCACCCGCCCCCACGACGTACGGCGGCAGGTCGGTGTCCTCGCTCGGCGCGAGAACCGACACGTGGTGGCCGCGGGCGATCAGTGCCTCGGCGAGGTCCTTGACGTGGATCTGCACGCCGCCCGGGGTGTCGAACGAGTACGGGCAGACGATCCCGATCCTCACGGCGCCCGCCGCGGGTCGAGGTCGTCGACGAAGACCCGCTGCATCATGTGCCAGTCCTGCGGGTCGGCGCGGATGCCGTCGGTGAACCTGTCGGCGACCGCCTGCATCATCGTCACCAGACCGGCGTCGCCGTCCTCGGCAGGCACCGGCGGATGGAACGTGATCTCCAGGTCGTCGCCGCGGTAGGCCAGCGTCACCGGCACCAGCGGCGCGCCCGTCGCTCGGGCAAGCACGGCCGGGCCGCGCGGCATCCGGGCGCGGTGGCCACAGAGCGTCACCTCGACGCTGGTGCGCGACAGGTCGCGATCCGACAGCAGCGGCACCAGCAGCCCTTCGCGCAGCCGCTGCTCGAGGATCGGCACGGTCGGCTCGCCCCCGGTCAGCGGCAGGATCTCCATGCCCAGCGAGGCGCGGTAGGCGACGAACTCGTCGTACAGCCGCTCCGGCCGGAGCCGCTCTGCCACAGTCGCCAACGGCATCCCGGTGGCGGAGGCCCAGGCGCCGGCCCAGTCCCAGTTGGCCATGTGCGGCAGCGCGGCCACCACGCCGCGGCCCGCGGCCTGCGGCTCGCGCAGGTGATGCTCACCGACCGTCCGCGTGCGCCGGACCAGGTCGTCCTTCGGCCAGGACGGCAGCCGGAACGACTCTCGCCAGTAGCGCAGGTACGACTGGACGCCGGCGCGCGTCAGGTCGTCCAGCTCGGAGCTCGGAGAGCTCGGGACGGACCCGGGCCAGGTTCGACCGGAGCCGGCGTACCGACCCCGGGTTGCGCCGGTACATCTCGTCCGCGATCCGGGAGAACCCGGCGCGGGCCGTGGACTCGGGGAGCAGTCGTACGACGCGCCAGCCGGTGACGTACCCGGTGGCCGCGGCCTGGTCGGCTGCCGCCCCGGCCGCTCGTTGCAGCCCGCTCCTGAGCCTCGAGCGCATCAGGCCGCCGCGGTCGCCTGGTCTTTGACGGCGAGGATCCGCTGCACGACGGTGACCGTGCTCGCGAGCGCCAGCACCCCGAGCGTCAGCGGGATCAGCACCGGCACGTTGAACAGTGCGGACAGTCCGGTCATCACCAGGATCGCCACCAGCCGGTCGGCGCGCTCGGCGATCCCGCCGCGGGCCTCCATGCCGAGCGACTCCGCGCGGGCGCGGGCGTACGACGTCACCGAGCCCATCACCAGGCAGTACAGCGCCAGAGCCGCGAGTACGTCGGACTCCCCCGGGCCGACGTAGTACATGACCAGGCCGCCGAAGATCGCGGCGTCGCCGAAGCGGTCCAGCGTGGAGTCGAGGAACGCTCCCCACTTGGACGACGTACCCGACAGCCGGGCCATGTGGCCGTCGACGAGGTCGGAGAAGACGAAGGCGGTGATCACCAGGACGCCGACGAAGAGCTCTCCCCGAGGGAAGAACCACAGCGCGCCGGCGGAGACGCCGAGCGTGCCGACCAGGGTCACCGCGTCCGGGCTGATGCCCAGACGCAGGAAGAGCCGGGCGACGGGCGAGATGACCTTGGTCCAGAAGTCACGGAATCTGTTCAACATGGCTAGTGAAGGCTAGCGGTCATCCGGCCTCGCGCAGGACCGGGACCGGATCGGCGAGCAGCCCCGCGAACGCCTGCTCGGCTGCGCCGACCTGCGGCGAGTGCTGGCCGAGCCCGGCGACCCGCACCTGGAGGTCGTCGGTCGGCGCGATCGCTCGGCGGATCTCCTCCAGCACCGTCTCGGGCGAGGCGGCCACGATCTGGCCCAACGAGCCGCCGACGACGACCACCTCGGGGTTGAATACGTTGACCAGGTTGCGAAGGCCGATCCCGGTCCAGTCGAGGACATTGCCCAACGACTTGGCCGCGCGGTCGTCACCACCGAGCGCCGCCGTCACCACCTCGGCCACCGCCTCCGGACCTCCGCCGGGCAGGCGCCCGGCCCCCAGAAGCAGTTGGTTCTCCCCCACCATCATTTCCCAACATCCGCGGTTGCCGCAGCGGCACTCCGGCCCGTCGCGGTCGACGGTGATGTGGCCGATCTCCCCGGCGTACCCCCCGGCGCCCTCCAGCAGCCGACCACCCACGATGAAGCCACCACCGATGCCGACACTGCCGCTGACGTAGGCAACGTTGTCGAACCCGACTGCTGCACCACGCAGGTGCTCAGCCAGCACGCCCAGGTTCGCGTCGTTGCCCGTGGTGGTCTGCAGTCCCGTCCGCTCGGTGAAGAGCACGGCGAACGGCGCGTCCACCCAGCCGAGGTTCGGCGCGAACCGCACCAGTCCGTCGGACTGCCGGACGGCGCCGGCGACAGATACCCCCGCGCCGAGGCAGTGGGTCTCTGAGTGGGAGGCGAAGATCTCCTCAGCCATCTGGGCCACGCTCTCGACGACGTGCTCTACGTCGTGCTCACCGCGTTGGTGCGCCCGGGTCCGGCGCTCGACGACCAGACCGCCGAGCGCCACCAGGGCCACGTCGATCCGGTCCACGCCGAGGTCGATGGCGAGCACCGTCACGTCCTGCCGGGGCGCCACCATGAGTGAGGGACGCCCCGACCCGGTCGAGCGGGTCGGCGGCCCCTCCTCGACGAGACCGAGCTCGACGAGACGGCCGGTCAGGTCACCAATAGTGCTGCGGTTGAGGCCGAGCTCCGCCGTGAGTTCCGCCCGACTGGTCGGCCCGGACAGGTGCACGCGCGTGAGCACGCTGCTGAGGTTCCGCCGGCGCAGCTCTTCCTGGCTCAGCCCGGACCGACGTGTCATCGCTGCTTCAGGCCCGCCCCGAAGAAGCGGCCCGACGCCGGCTGATGGCATCCACGCTGGCTGCGAAGAGCAGCACCGCCCCGGTCACCATGAACACCCGCCCCGCCGGCTGGTTCAGCAGGAGCATGCCGTTGTCGATGACGGCCACGACGAAGCCGCCGATGATCGCGTCCACGACACGACCCTTGCCGCCGAAGAGGCTGGTGCCTCCGATTACGGCCGCACCCACGGCGAACAGCAGGGTCAGCTCGCCGCCGGTGGTCGGTGAGGCGGAGTTGTCCCGGCTGGCCAGGAGGATGCCGGCCACGCCAGCCAGCGTGGAGCACAGCATGAAGCAGGAGACCTTGACGCGCAGCACGTTGATGCCGGATCGCCGGGCGGCCTCCGCGTTGCCGCCGACGGCGTACACGTGGCGGCCCCAGGCGGTCCGCGTCAGCATGAAGGTGAGCACGACCAGCAGGCCGACCAGCACCGCCACGACGATCGGAACACCCTTGAGGGAGGTGATCGCAGGGTTCCGGCTGCGCTCTCCCGAGAGGTAGGCGGTGGCGCTGATCAGGATCACGGCCAGCGCGCCGGTCTTGAGCACCCAGAGCAGCAGCGGGTCGGCGTGCAGACCGGCCGATCGGCGACTCTGCGACTGGCGAAGGGTCAATAGGGCGTACACCACCAGGCCGCCGACGCACAGCGTCCAGCCGAGCCACAGCGGGAGGTTCTTGTTCATGATGGCGAGGATGGTGGGGTCGCGGAACGAGATCGTGCCGCCTTCGCCGATCAGGACCAGTACCACGCCCTGGAGGCCCAGGAAGGCGGCAAGCGTGACCACGAACGACGGGATCCCGAGCTTCGCGACGAGCAGCCCGATCGCCAGCCCGATCACAGCGCCGGTGGCGAGGCAGATCGCGATCGACAGCAGCCAGTGCACGTCGTTTCGAGTCAGCGCGATGCCCATGACCGCAGCGGCGGTGCCGGCGGTGAAGCCCGCAGAAAGGTCGATCTCGCCGAGCAACAGCACGAAGACCAGCCCCATGGCCAGCACGATCACCGCGGCCGCCTGGTTGATCAGGTTCGCGAAGTTGAACGCGTTCGTGAAGGTTTCGGGACGCAGCGCGGAGAAGACCGCCACCAGAACCAGCAGACCGAGTACGGCGGGAAGCGCGCCCACGTCGCCACCGCGGATCCGGTTCATGTACGCACGCGTTACGCCTGCAAGCGTGGTGTCGTCGTCCTGCGGGTGGACCTCTTCCTCAGTGGCCGTCGCAGTCATCGTCCGGCTCCCTTCGTCGCAGCGTCGTCGGCTTCGTCGTCGCCGATCTGCCCTGTGGTGATCAGCTGGACGACCTCCCCCTGAGTCACGTCCTTGGCGTCCACCTGGGCGACCATCTCGCCCAGGTAGAGCACGGCGATGTCGTCGGCGACACGCAGCACGTCCAGGATGTTGTGGCTGATCAGGACCACAGCGAGGCCCCGGTCCGCCAGCCGGCGCACCAGCTTCAGCACCTGCTCGGTCTGGGCGACGCCCAGGGCAGCAGTGGGCTCGTCGAGGATGACCACCTTGGAGTTCCAGAGCACCGCCCGTGCAATCGCAACCGTCTGTCGCTGGCCACCGGACAGCGACGCGACCGGGGTCCTCACCGAGGCGAGAGTGCGTACCGACAGTCCAGCAAGAGTCTCTTTGGCGCGGCTCTCCATCTCGTGCTCGTCGAGCATCCCGGCCTTCTTGAGCTCACGGCCGAGGAACATGTTGTGGACCACGTCGAGGTTGTCGCACAGTGCGAGATCCTGGTAGACGACTTCGATCCCGAGCTCGCTGCTATCCCGGGGACTGGTCACCCGCACCGGACTGCCGTCGAAGACGTACTCCCCACTGTCGAAGGAGTGGATGCCGGCGATCCCCTTGATCAGCGTGCTCTTGCCGGCGCCGTTGTCTCCGACCAGGGCCGTGACGCGACCCGGGGTGACGTCGAGGTCGACCCCGCGCAGCACGTGCACGGCGCCGAAGCTCTTGTTGATCCCCCGGAGCCGCAGCAGCGGCTCGGTCGAAGCGCTGACGCGCTCACTCTCGGTCGTCGTTGTCGTCACGGTCCAACTCCAAGTGGTGAGGCGCCCGCCAGCGCCGTGGGGTGGTCAGGTCCCTCGGGGAAGGAGGCCCGCCGCTCTGGGCGGGCCCCCTCACCGGGAGTCTTACTCCACTCCGTTGTCGGCGCAGAGCTTCTCGAACTTGCCGGTGCAGACGTCTTCCTTGGGCTGGAAGCCGTCGGCGATGACGTCCTTGACGTTCTCGGTGAAGATGGACTCGGGCGTCGCCAGAACCGAGGGCACCTCCTCGCCGGTCTCGCTGTCGGTCACCGAGCCGGTCGCCATCGCGTCGGCGGAGGCCTTGTCACCGTTGATCAGCGCGATCGCGAGGTCGGCAGCGGCCTTGGCCTCGACGTTCGTGTCCTTGTAGACCGTCATGCACTGGCTGCCTGCGAGCACGCGCTGCAGACCCTCCACGCTGGCGTCCTGGCCGGTAACCGGGACCTTGCCGTCGAGCCCGTTCGCCCGGAGTCGAGCCACGATGCCGCCGGCCATGGTGTCGTTCGCGGAGACGACGCCGTCAACCTTGCCGTTGTTCTGGGTGAAGATCTGTTCGAAGGCGGTACCCGCCTTGTTGGCGTCCCAGAGACCGGTCTGGTCGCCGACGAGGGTGTAGTCACCGGAGTCGATCTTCGGCTGGAGCGCCTGCTCGTAGCCCGACTTGAACAGCGCGGCGTTGTTGTCGGTCGGGTCGCCGTTGATGTAGACGATGTTGGCCTTGGTCTTGCCCATGTCGTCCAGGCACGTCTGCAGGCCCTGACCCATCAGCTCGCCCACGACGACGTTGTCGAAGGAGACGTAGTACGACGCGCCGCCGCCCAGCGTGAGCCGGTCATAGTCGATGGACTGGATGCCTGCGGCCGCAGCCTTCTTCAGGCAGGCGCCGCCGGAGTCGGAGTCCAGGTTGACGATCATCAGGACCTGGACGCCGGCGTTGATCATGCCGTCGCAGATGGTGCCGAACTTCGCCTTGTCGCCACCCGCGTTCTGGATGTCGGACTCGATGCCCGCGTCGTCGAACGCGGCCTTCAGGCTGGGCCGGTCGTTGGCCTCCCAGCGCGGCGACGTCGTGGCGTCGGGCAGGATCACGCCGACCTTCTTGGTGGCGCTGCCCCCGTCGCCGCCATCGCCGCCGTCGCCTCCGTTGCCGCCGTCGCCGTTGTCGCCGCCACAGGCGGCCACTGTCAGCAGCAGCCCGCCGAGCACGGCAGCCGACAGCGAACGCATTCTCCGGTTTCTGAGCATGTCCTCGAACCTCCAGTGTCGGGCGAGCCCACGGAGGGCCTTCCCAGTGACGTGCGTCACGCGTATGTTGTTCGCCACAACATAGACCTCTGAAAACCACGACCGCAATGACTATTCATAACGATTTGTTGTCGGCCGGAACCAAACAGGCAGTGGGCCCGAATAACGACAGAAGGCAGGAACTACCCATGACGACCACCCCGCTCCCCGCTCCCTCCCCCGAGGACCGCTTCTCCTTCGGCCTGTGGACCGTGGGCTGGCAAGGCGTCGACGTCTTCGGCGGCGCGATCCGGCCGCCACTGGATCCGGCGGAGGCAGTGCACCGGCTTGCCGAACTCGGGGCCTACGGCATCACGTTCCATGACGACGACGTGGTGCCCTTCGGCGCCGACACGGCAACTCGAGAGCAACACCTCGCCTCGCTGCGCAAGGCGCTCGATGAGACCGGCCTGGCGGTGCCCATGCTCACCACCAACCTCTTCTCTCATCCCGTCTTCCGCGATGGCGGCTTCACGAACAACGACCGTGACGTGCGGCGCTTCGCGCTCCGGAAGGCGCTCGAGAACGTCGACCTTGCCGCTGAGATGGGCGCCCGGATCTTTGTCGCCTGGGGTGGCAGGGAGGGCGCCGAGTCGGGAGCGGCCAAAGATGTCCGCGCCGCGCTCGACCGCTACGCCGAAGCGTTCAACGTGCTCGGTCGGTACGTGCTGGACCAGGGCTACGACCTCCGCTTCGCGATCGAGCCGAAGCCCAACGAGCCGCGGGGCGACATCCTGCTGCCCACCGTGGGCCACGCGCTTGCGTTCATCAACGAGCTCGATCACCCCGAGCTCGTCGGGGTGAACCCTGAGGTTGGCCACGAGGAGATGGCCTCGCTGAACTATGCCCACGGCCTCGCGCAAGCGCTCTGGCACGGCAAGCTCTTCCACATCGACCTCAACGGCCAGACCGGGCCTCGTTTCGACCAGGATCTGCGCTTCGGTGCCGGCAACGTTCGCGGCGCGTTCTGGACCGTCGACATCGTCGAGCACGGCGGGTACGACGGGCCGCGCCACTTCGACTTCAAGCCGCCTCGGACCGAAGACATGGGAGGGGTGTGGACGTCGGCGGAGGCTTGCATGCGCAACTACCTGATCCTCCGGGACAAGGTGCGGGCGTTCCGGGCTGACCCGGAGGTGCAGCAGGCCTTGGTCGAGGCCCGGGTCGATCAGCTGGCCCAGCCGACGATGGCCGGGGGCGAGACGGTGGAGGCGCTGCGCGCCGAGGCGTTCGACCCCGACGAGGCCGCGGCCCGGGGCATGGGATTCGAGAAGCTCGACCAGCTCGCGCTCGAGCATCTCTACGGGGTCCGGGGCTGATGGCGCTGGTCGCCGGCGTCGACTCCTCGACCCAGTCCTGCAAGGTCGTTGTGCTCGATTCGGACACCGGGGACCTCGTCCGCGAGGGCCGAGCCTCGCATCCGCAGGGCACCGAGGTGGATCCGAGCCACTGGTGGCACGCGCTGGAGGAGGCGCTCGAGCAGGCTGGAGGCCTGGGAGATGTCGCGGCGATGGCCGTCGGCGGACAACAGCACGGAATGGTGTGTCTCGACGAGAAGGGTGCGGTGGTCCGGCCAGCCCTCCTGTGGAACGACACGCGTTCCGCGGGGGCGGCCCAGGACCTGGTGTCGGAGTTGGGTGGCCCCGGCGCGTGGGCCGACGCGGTGGGATCGGTGCCCGTCGCGTCGTTCACCGTCACCAAGCTGCGCTGGCTGCGTGACCATCAGCCTCAGGCCGCCCAGGCAACGGCGGCCGTGTGTCTGCCGCATGACTGGCTGACCTGGCGGCTCAGGGGCTCCGGTCGGTTATCGGACCTGACGACCGACCGCAGCGACGCAAGTGGCACGGGGTACTGGTCCCCCGCCACCGGCGAGTACCGGCCGGACCTCCTCGAACGGTCTCTGGGTCACGTGCCGCTCGTTCCCGAAGTCCTCGCACCCGCGGCATCGACCGGCCGTACAGCCACGGGGGCCCTTCTGGCTGCAGGGGCCGGCGACAACGCGGCAGCCGCCCTCGGGCTGGGCGCCGTCCCCGGTGACGTTGTCGTGTCCGTCGGTACGTCCGGCGTCGCGTGTGCCGTCTCCGATGTACCGGCAGCCGACCCGAGCGGCGCGGTGGCCGGGTTCGCCGACGCCACCGGCCGGTTTCTTCCTCTCGTGGCGACCCTCAACGCCGCTCGGGTACTCGACTCCGCCGCGCTGATGCTCGATGTGGACCTCGACGGACTCAGCGACCTCGCACTGTCGGCTCCCGCCGGCGCCGGTGGCCTGGTGATGGTGCCCTACCTGGAGGGCGAACGGACGCCGAACCGGCCACACTCGACCGGGTCGCTGCACGGGTTGACGCTGACGACCGCGACGCCGGCCTACCTGGCGCGGGCGGCCGTCGAGGGAATGCTGTGCGGACTTGCCGATGCGCTGGACGCCCTGGTTGCTCAAGGCGCACGCGTCGACCGAGTTCTGCTCGTCGGCGGCGGCGCAGCTTCGCGGGCCGTCCGCGCGATCGCCCCGCAGGTGCTGGGCCGGCCGGTCGAAGTGCCGCAGCCGCAGGAGTACGTCGCTCGAGGCGCCGCGCGACAGGCCGCCTGGGCGCTCCGGCCGGACGGACCGCCACCGGAGTGGCAAGCTCACGGCAGCGAAAAGCACACCGCCGATGCCGCCCCGCAGATTCGGGAGCGCTAC
The DNA here is from genome assembly GCA_963768905.1 of uncultured Actinomycetota bacterium. Lineage (GTDB taxonomy): Bacteria > Actinomycetota > Actinomycetes > Propionibacteriales > Nocardioidaceae > Nocardioides_B. Next base: position 156,351 of record CAVYJQ010000008.1, read on the forward strand.
GCAGCCGCGCGCGACCTGACGCTCGCCGGCGCCTGACCCAGGGTCAGCGAGGCCAGGCCGCGGCGAGCAGTCCGCGGGTGTCGGCGAGCAGCTGCGGCAGCGCCCGGGTCTTGCCGATGATCGGCATGAAGTTCTGGTCGCCGGCCCAGCGTGGTACGACATGCTGGTGCAGGTGCGCGGCGATCCCCGCACCGGCAACCGCGCCCTGGTTCATGCCCAGGTTGAAGCCGTGCGCCCCCGAGACGGCCCGCACCACGCGCATGCACGCCTGGGTCAGCTCGGCCACCTCGACGGTCTCCTCGGCGGTGAGGTCGGTGTAGTCGGCCACGTGCCGGTACGGGCAGACCATCAGGTGGCCGGGGCTGTACGGGTACAGGTTCAACACCGTGTACGCCGTCGTACCGCGGTGGACGACCAGCCCGTCCTCGTCCGAAAGCGTCGGCACCCGGCAGAACGGGCACGACTCCCCCGCCTCGGCGTGCGTCGGCTTGTTCTCGCCCTGGATATAGGCCAGCCGGTGCGGCGCCCAGATCCGGTCGAGCTCGTCGGGCGTGCCCGCGCCGTCCTGCCGGTGCTCGTCGGTCATCGCGCTCAGACCTGGGCGCGAGTCTCGACGGCCTCCACGACGCGCTTGAGCGCCTCGTCGATCGGGACCCCGTTGTCCTGGTGACCGTCGCGGTACCGGAACGACACCGCGCCGCTCTCGACGTCGTTGTCTCCCGCGATGATCATGAACGGCACCTTCTGCAGCTGCGCGTTGCGGATCTTCTTCTGCATCCGGTCGTCGGAGTCGTCCACCTCGACCCGCAGGCCCAGCGCGCGCATCTTCTTCGCCACCTCGAAGAGGTAGTCGTTGTGCCGCTCGGCGATCGGGATCGCCTGGACCTGCACCGGCGCGAGCCAGGGCGGGAAGGCGCCGGCGTAGTGCTCGACCAGCACCCCGTAGAACCGCTCCAGGGAGCCGAACTTGGCGGAGTGGATCATCACCGGCTGCTGCCGGGTGCCGTCGTTCGCCTGGTACTCGAGGTCGAAGCCGGCCGGCTGGTTGAAGTCGTACTGGATCGTCGACATCTGCCAGGTGCGGCCGATCGCGTCGCGCGCCTGCACGGAGATCTTCGGGCCGTAGAACGCAGCGCCGCCCGGGTCCGGGACCAGCTCCAGGCCGGTCTCGGTGGCCGCCTCCTCCAGCACCTTGGTAGCGGTCTCCCACTGCTCGTCCGAGCCCATGAACTTGTCCTTGCTGGCGTCACGGGTGGAGAGCTCGAGGTAGAAGTCGTCGAGGCCGAAGTCGCGCAGCAGACCGAGCACGAAGCTCAGCAGGTGCTTCACCTCGGCGGGCGCCTGCTCCGCGGTGCAGTAGGAGTGCGAGTCGTCCTGGGTCAGGCCCCGCACGCGGGTCAGCCCGTGCACGACGCCGGACTTCTCGAACCGGTAGACGGTGCCGAACTCGAACAGGCGCAGCGGCAGCTCGCGGTAAGAGCGCCCGCGGGATCGGAAGATCAGGTTGTGCATCGGGCAGTTCATCGCCTTGAGGAAGTACCGCGCGCCCTCCATCTCCATGGGCGGGAACATGGTGTCCTCGAAGTACGGCAGGTGCCCGGAGGTGTGGAACAGCCCCTCCTTGGTGATGTGGGGGGTGCCGACGTACTCGAAGCCCTCCTCGATGTGGCGCGCGCGGACGTAGTCCTCCATCACCCGCTTGAGCACCCCGCCCTTGGGGTGGAACACCACGAGGCCGGAGCCGAGCTCGTCGGGGAAGCTGAACAGGTCGAGCTCGCGGCCGAGCTTGCGGTGGTCGCGGCGCTCTGCCTCCTCGATCCGGTGCAGGTGCTCCTCGAGCGCCTCCTTCGACTCCCAGGCGGTGCCGTAGACGCGCTGCAGCTGCTTGTTCTTCTCGTCGCCGCGCCAGTACGCCGCGGCACTGCGCATCAGCTTGAACGCCGGGATGCGCTTGGTGGTCGGCAGGTGCGGCCCGCGGCACAGGTCCTTCCAGGCCAGCGAACCGTCGCGCTTGAGGTTGTCGTAGATGGTGAGCTCGCCGGCGCCGACCTCGACACTGGCTCCCTCGGCGGCGTCCGCGGAGGAGCCCTTGAGGCCGATCAGCTCGAGCTTGTACGGCTCTTCCGCGAGCTCGATGCGGGCCTCGTCGTCGGAGAGCGGCCGACGCGAGAACTTCTGGCCCTCCTTGACGATCTTCTTCATCCGCGACTCGATCTTCTCCAGGTCGGCCGGGGTGAACGGCTCCGGGACGTCGAAGTCGTAGTAGAAGCCGTTCTCGATCGGCGGACCGATGCCGAGCTTGGCCTCGGGGAAGAGCTCCTGGACGGCCTGAGCCATCACGTGCGCCGTCGAGTGCCGCAGGATGTCACGGCCGTCTGCCGAGTCGATCGCCACCGGCTCCACGGTGTCGCCGTCGGACAGCTCGTGGGCCAGATCGCGGAGGGCGTCACCGACGCGGGCCGCGATGACCGACGGGTTGTCGGCGAACAGCTCCCAGGCCTTCGTGCCCGTGGTCACGGTCCGCTCGTCGCGCTCTGCTGCGTCGACAACGGTGACCTTGATCTCGGACACGCTCGATCACTCCTCATGCTGGGTCGGACGGACCCGGTGATCGTATCCGCCGGCACGACTGCCCCGCGCCCGGGTTTCTGCGCGGTCAGAGGCCCGGGCAGCGAACCTCCGAGGATGCGCGTCTTGCCCCGATCTGGGCTGGCACGTTTTGACCATTGCCAGCCCCCCGCCCGAGGGGAAGTGTGAGGAGAGCCGGTGGCGCTACCGGGGCGCCGCCCCGAGCACGAGGGAGTGCGTTGTGTACGCACGATCAACATCGTTCAGCGGTCCGCCCAGCGAGGTCGAGACCGGGATCACGCAGGTGCGCGACGTGGTGCACCCGTCTATCAGCGCGATGGAGGGCTACATCGGGCTCTCGATGATGGTGAACCGTGAGAACGGGTCGGGCATCGTCACCAGCGCCTGGAACACCCACATGGCTATGCGTCAGAGCGCGCAGACGGCAAACTCGCTGCGCGACGAGGCGATCAGCAAGATGTCCGCCACGGCCGAGGTGCACGAGTGGGAGATCGCGGTCATGCACCGCATCAAGCACGCACCGGACGGTTCCTGCGTACGGGCGACCTGGCTCACGTTCGACCCGAGTGCCGCCGACCGTGTCATCGACCTGTTCAAGATGGGCGTGCTGCCGCGTGCCGAGCAGATGGAAGAGTTCTGCAGCGCCAGCCTGATGGTGGACCGCAACGAGGGGCTGGCCGTATCGGCTGTCACCTTCGCGACCCGCGCTGCCGTCGAATCCACCCGCGACCGGGCACTCGCCATCAGGACCGAGATCGCGCAGCAGGCCGGCGCCGAGATCCTCGACGTCCAGGAGTACGACCTGGTGTACGCCCACCTGCACGTACCTGAGATGGCCTAGCCACCGCGACTGACCCACCAGGTCCTGCCGGACGAGCTTCCCGGTCGCCCCACGCCCCCTCACGCAGCTTGCGTGGCTGGCACTGGAGAGCTCGTCCGGCTCCGACATGTCGAGACGTTGAAAGAGGCCGTTTCCCTTACGGGAAACGGCCTCTGACTGCTGTGCGGATGGTGGGCGATACTGGGTTCGAACCAGTGACCTCTTCGGTGTGAACGAAGCGCGCTACCACTGCGCCAATCGCCCCTCAGACCCCATCGTGCCCGGGGTGCGCCGAAAGGTTAGCGCATCCGAGCGCGGCACTCACATTCCGGGGAGCTCCGGCACCCATGTGACGAGGCCCTGCAGCCAGTTCCACCCGCCGACCGCGAACGAGGGCCAGCCGTAGGTGACCAGGTAGGCAACAATCGCGGCGGTCACCACGAGGGTGCCCAACCCGGCGAGCAGCATCCGGCGTCGCCGTACCTTCGGGTCCATCTCCTCAGCCCGCCGGCGCGCGTCGGCGGCCTTCTCCTTCGCACGCTTGAGCCACCGGTCAGCCCACTCGTACTCCGTGGCCAGAATCGCCAGGCCGAGGATGATCGCGAGGACACCCTGACCCGGGGTGAAGATCATGACGACGCCGGCCAGCGCCACCACACTGCCGACGACGGTGACGACGATCTTGGTGGTCAGCGCGAGGGCCCGGTTCGCGTGCAGGCGCTGGTGCAGCCGGCCGTGGTGCCGACCGGACTCTTCAGTCACCTCTTCGTCGCTCTCGAGGTGGGTGGCTTCGTCCGTCACGGGCTCTCTCACTGTGTTCTGACCAGGGATTTCACGAGCGTATCTGGCCACCCCAGCGGAAGTCGTGAGGAATTACCGCAACAAAGCGGACACTCAGTTGCTTCCAGCGTCCCGAGCACGAAAAAATCCCGAAGATTCGTTTGGAACGCCGTCATGGCGGCCACTCATCAACGTCTCCTTCACAAGTCCGGAGGGGACGACTGGGAGGAAAGACCATGGACTACTCGATGAACACGGCGCCACTGACCGTCACACAGTCAGTGAGCCTGGAACTGATCGACGCCTCGGGGGAGTCGACGCCGATCGAAGCCGAGCTGCAGTACGACCCGACCGACCCGTACGCGGTGACGACGGTCTTCATGACCGCAGCCAGCCAGGTCCGGTGGACCTTCGGCCGCGACCTGCTCGCCGAGGGCCTCTACGAGCCCACCGGTGACGGCGACGTGCACGTCTGGCCCTGCCTCGACAGCGCCGGCCACGCCGTGGTGATCATCGAGCTCTGCTCCCCTGACGGCGAGGCTCTGGTCCAGGCCAAGACCGGTGACATGCGCACCTTCGTCGACAAGATGGCCAAGGCGGTCCCGCCGGGCGGCGAGTCCGACCTCACAGACGTCGACGCCGCTGTCGCTGCGATCTTCGCGGCCGAGGGCGTCTGAGCGCCAGGCGGTTCCGCGCCACGGTGTGGCTGGGAGGACCACCCCGCGGCAGAGAGCATCACCGCCGACCTGTTGACCCTCACGGGTCCAGGTCGGCGGACTCGCGTTCGGACCAAACCTTCATGCACTGCGTCGTGACGGGCCCTGGCGCCTCGAGATCGCGGTCGTCCCAGCGGAGCACCGGCTGGACGTCGCGTGTCGTGGAGACGAGGAACACCTCGCTCGCCTGATCGACGACGCCGATCGGCTCGTCGACCTCGCGGCCGCCGTACCACTCGAGCAGCAGCGCCCGGCTGATCCCGGCCAGGCACCCGGACTCCAGCGTGGGCGTGCGCAGCTCGCCGTCCACGACGTAGAAGACGTTGGACCCCGTCCCCTCACACACGTTGCCCGCCAGGTTGGCGAAGATCGCCTCGCTGGCGCCGCGCTCCTGCGCGTAGGCGAGCGCGACCACGTTCTCGCCGTACGACGTCGTCTTGAGGCCGGCAAGGGCGCCGCGCTCGTTACGGGGCCACGGAACCGTCCGTACCGCCGTCGGACCGCTCCACGGCTGCATCGCGTCGGCCACCACTGCCAGCGTGGGCGGGTTGTCGCCGCGGCCGGAGCCCAGCGGGGCCACTCCCCCGGTGTACGTGATCCGGATCCTGCCGAGCGGCAGCTCCTGGTCCGCGAGAACCGCAGCCACCCCTTCCCGTACGTCGGCTTCGTCGAATGCCGGGAGCCCGAGCCCGGCCGCGGACCGGGCCAGCCGTCGGAGGTGCCGGGTCAGCGCGAACGGCTGACCGTCGATGGCCTTGACCGCCTCGAACACGCCGTCCCCCACGGTGAACCCGTGGTCCTGGACCGTGATCGCCGGGGCGGTCGGATCGGAGAGAAGGCTGCCGTTGACCCATGCGCGCATGCTTCGACCCTAGGCGTCGGAGCGCCTCGAACACGCCCACCTGGGGCCGAATTTGTCATTCGGTGGAGTTGGGCTAAAGTTTCCGACGCACCGCCGGTCCGGGAAACCGAAACGGCGGGCGCAAGCGGACGTAGCTCAGTTGGTAGAGCGCAACCTTGCCAAGGTTGAGGTCGCGAGTTCGAGCCTCGTCGTCCGCTCGGAGAAGGATCGCAGGTCCCCTCCTTTGGTGGAGTGGCCGAGAGGCGAGGCAACGGACTGCAAATCCGTCTACACGGGTTCAAATCCCGTCTCCACCTCGATTGCTCAATCTCAGCAAGATGTGGGAACTTGAGTCGTCACGGGCGATTGGCGCAGTGGTAGCGCGCTTCCTTGACACGGAAGAGGTCACTGGTTCAAACCCAGTATCGCCCACCAGAAACCCCAGGTCACCCTGGGGTTTTTTGCGTTTCTGAACGCCGTCACCGAGTCCAGGGACTAGGTAACGCTCGCCATGTCGCGCGACCCGGATGAGGTCTAACGTGAAGAAAAGTGGCAGGGAGGGCCGCGCGGATCCCATGTCTCGGAGACATCATGAGGACCTCTGCCGCCGTACTCGCTGGACTCGCTCTCGTCGTCACGCCTCTGGCCGTGACCGCCGCCGCACGTGAGCCTCCTGCGCGTCAGGATCCAGGTGGAACCGTGCGCATCCATCACGTGCACACGGGCGGCGGCAACTGCGTCAGCATCGACAAGGTGTGGTTCCTGCAGGTCGACCATGGCGTGCACCGGGGATCGACGGAAACGCGCTCTGACCGACTCGGCCACGGCCCCTGCCACTGAACGCCTAGGAGGGCGTCATCCTCACCACAAGGAGTGGACGACCGGCGACCCGTGGAGTACGGCGACCTTCATCCCGCCGGCGGCCTCGACGAACGCACCGAAGTCTCCCCACGTGCCGGCGTTGGCCCAGTGGTCGGCGAGCCCCTCGGGGTTCTCGTACACCTCGGCCAGGACGTAGTTGGTGTTGCCCGTCGGCGCCGAGGACGGGTCGAGCGGGTTCGACAGTTCGGGACCCTTCACCACGTTGTAGCTGAGCATCTGCAGCGGGCCCTCGCGATGGTGGGTCTTCTCCATCCAGTCGGCATGACTGGCGAAGATCCGGTCGGCTTCGGCGACCTGGTCCGGCGTTGCGGTGAAGATGAATGTGACCTGGGTTCTTCCTTGCTGTGACATAGATGAGCACTTCCTTTCGCTTGCCACTCTCGTCGCGTCAGGCGGAAGCGTGAATAGGCAGATGGGGTGGCGGCAAACGCGCCAACGAGCGACCGGAATGGCCCGACGAGGATGCCTCAGGCGGGTGCCAGCACGTCGGCCGGCAGCCACTCCTCGATGACGGCCCAGCCGTCCGCGTCGAGAACCGGGTGCAGCACGCGACCGCGGAAGCCGGTCGAGGTGCGCTCCCAGCCGAGCAGCAGACCGGGCAGCCGTCCGTGGGGCCCGGTGACCCAACAGTGCTTGAGCGCGGGCGGTTCGGGAGCGGGTTCGGCGGGTCGACTCGCGGCCACCCGGTCGGCCATCGGGCCGTACCTTCCACGCTTGTTCATTCCGCCTGCCATGCGAGCATTCTGCCATCTATTCGAACACCTGCTCGACTCGCGATCGCACAGAACGCGAGTCGCTCACCGCGATCAACAGTTCCCAGGTCCGTCAACGCGTGTCGGGTGAATTGTTTCTTAACCATCAGATTGCCGAATAACCTCGCGCACCGGCCCCCTTCTGCCTACGGTGGCTTGCGGGGTTTCCCCACTTCTCGCTCGCTGCCGCGCCGATGGCCCTATCCTGCTGGGACTCTGACCGCGCGGCAGCGAGCGGCCCCCACCACGCCCCCTTCTGGAGCCGCCTGGAGCCGCTCCTCGACCCGGAAGCCCCGTTTTCGGGCTCGAGGCCCTATGCTCGAAGAGTCGAGAGCAACCCGTGTCGCGCTGACCAAGGCGTTTCCGTTCCGGCGAATGATCAACCGACGCCCCCGTGTTTGGCACCCACCACGTCGTCAGAAACTCAAGGTGCGACTTGACGTCGCTGCTCACGCTCACCCAATTCTCTGCGACCGCGCCCGTCGCCGCGCAGCCCCTCGACCGGATCCGGGGGTGCTCCGATGTTGCTTCGCGTTGAGCACCTCGTGTCCGGCGACACCGCCGCGATCACCGCCGTAGGCGAGATCGACCTAGCCACCGTCAACAAGCTCCGGTCCGCCATCACGACCGTCCTGGCCGCCGATGTACGCCACGTCGTACTGGACCTGGACCAGGTCACCTACATCGACTCGTCGGGCCTCGGCACGATGGTGGGAGCGCACAAGCGAATCACCGCCTCGGAAGGCACCTTGACGATTCGTTGCTCTCAACCGAGAGTGCTCCGACTGTTCAGGATCACCGGGGTTGACCGGGTGCTGAAGATCGACCGCGGGCCGACCGATGGCGCAACGACGAAGGGCCTGCCCGAAGCATCGTCCGCCTGAGTCTTCGGCTCCGTCAGCGGATCCTGACCGTGCGCACGACCTTGGCCCGCGTGACCGTTTCCGTCGATCGGAAGATGAACTTCAGCTTCTGACGGCCGGAGGGCAGTCCGCGGATCGTCATGCTCCGCGCACCTGAGCGCAGAGTCACCTCTTTGAGCAGCGTCCGGCCGCGCTTCACCAGCACGGTCCCCTTAACCGGCTCGACCTCGGGGGCGGTCACCTGGAGCGCAACTGCGACCTTGCGCCGCGCCGGAGACGTGCTCACGGACATCTTCGAGATGGACTTGACCACCCGGCTGCGACCGGCGCGCATGACGACCGTCTCGTAGCCCGGCTTGGTGAGGGTCACGCGGGCCGCAATGCGCGAGCCGAGGTCCTCTGCCGCCAGGGCGTACGACGAGCGGTTGGCTTCGGGTACGACCTGCCCCGAGCGCCGCCACTCCACCGCCATCTGGGCGTTCGTCGACGTCAGCCGAGCCGACGTCAGCGACAGTGTCTCGCCGAGGCGCGGGGTGCCGTCCAGACTCGGCTCTTCCGTGACGACGATCGTGCCCTTCTGGACGGGACCGGTTGCTGAAGACGACGACTGAACGTCCAGGTATCCCGGCTTGGTCGCCGTCACGGTCACGGCGATGGCTTTCGCCACCTCGTCCGGTCCCGGGGTGAACGTCGCGGCCGTTGCCCCCGCGATCGGGGCGCCGTCCGCGGTCCACTGGTACGTCAGCCCCGCAGGCGCCGGCTTCCACTCGCCCGAGGTGGCGGTGAGCGGGCTGTCGACCTTCGCCTCCCCGGTGACAGTCGGCGCCGTGAGTGCGGTGATCTCGCCCGGCTCGACCGGCACGGTCTCGGCCGAGTAGGCCGTTGCGGATGCGTGGCCCACCTTGCTCGCCACCGTCCGTACCGAGATGCGCTTGCCCTCCCATGAGCGTCGCATCTTCAGCGTGGACGCTGGTGGCATCGAGGACGTCGACCCCGTTGACTCGCCACTGGTAGGTGAACGCGACGTCTGCCGGACTCCACGTCCCGGGGGTCGCGGTGACGACCTGGCCGACCTTCAGCTCACCGGTGATCGTCGGCAGCGCCGTGTTCACGACCGGTATGTCGTTGAAGTGGATGAACCCGCTGGGCCAGCCGCTGCCCGAGCGGGTGATTCTCGCCCACGAGAAGTCACCGCCCCAGCTGTCCTGGGACACGATGATCTCGTCGGCCGACACGACCTGCTCGACGTACGCGACGTGTCCGGCCGACCCCGCGGGACGGACGTTCTGGTCCCACCAGGCGATCGCACCGACGGCCGGCGTGGCGTTCGTGATGCGGGAGTTCGAGCTGCCCCAGTACATGGCGTTGCCGGACCCGGTCCAGGGGCGCGTGTTCGGCATCCCGCTCTTGACCATGCGGTACGCGGCGTAGTTGGTGCAGTTGTGCCCGGCGTACATCCGCCAGTACATCGTGCTGCTCACCGCCGAGTACCCGGCGTTCCCCATCCCGAGTGCCTTGCAGCCCGCGTAGCCCGTGCACAGCGTCGTGATCGCGGCGTGCGCCGGCGCGGCCGCCAGGACCGGAACCGCCAGCGGCACGAACAGGAGACTCAGGAGTGCGCCGAGGGCGCGTGGGAGCAAAGGCACGTGTGTGATCATAGGGACACAACGTGACCAGAGTGAAAGAACTACAAGAAAGTCAAGCCGACGCGCCGGGTGTTGCCTTATAAATTACACCGGTGTTGTTCGGTCCTCAGTCCTCGTCGGAGGTCGAGTCCTCACCATGTGTCCCGGGGCGGGGTGCCCACGGAAGCTCGGTCGCAGGTCGGACGACGATCAGCCGGTCGCCACGCACCAGCTGCGTCACCGCCGGGTCGAAGTACCGGTGCACGCGGTTGTCCCGCACGACGGCGATCACCTGGTCGGGGAGGCTCTGCGGCGTCTTGCCGACCTCCGGCACCAGCAGGTCGCGCTCGGCGACCTCGAGCCCCGCGCCGTACGTCAGCAGGTCCTCCATCACCTCGCCCAGCGTCGGGCTCAGCGTCGAGAGACCGAGCAGCCGGCCGACCGCCTCCGACGACGTCACGACGGAGTCGGCGCCGCTCTGTCGCACCAGCGGGACGTTGTCGGCCTCTCGAACAGCGGCAACCACGTACGCGTTGGGGTTGAGCTGGCGCACGTTCAGCGTCGACAGAACCGTCGAGTCGTCACGGTCGGTGGTGATGATGACCTGGCTGGCGCGTGCGACGCCCGCACGGCGTAGGACCTCGCGCCTGGTCGCGTCTCCGGTGACCACCGCCAGCCCGTCGGCATTCGCCTCACCCAGCGCCGTACTGGAGGGGTCGACGACGACGATCGACTCCTTGTTCAGCCCGTTGTTGACCAGCGTGTCGATGGCACTGCGACCCTTGGTGCCGTACCCGATCACGACGACGTGCTCATCCATGTGTTTCCTCCAGCGCGCGACCCGGAACAGTTCGCGTCCTTGGGTCGCGAGGACCTCGATGGTGGTGCCGATCAGAAGAACCAGGAACCCGATCCGCAGCGGGGTGATCACGAACGCGTTGATGAGTCGAGCCGTGGGTGTGTACGGCGCGATGTCGCCGTAGCCGGTCGTGCTCAACGTGACGGTCGTGTAGTAGATCGAGTCGACCAGGTCTACCGCTCGAGTCGGGTCGTTGTTGTCGCGGTAGCCGTCGCGATCGAAGTAGACCAGCGCCACTGTGAACCCGAGGATGGCCACGGCCAGCAGGAGTCGGCGAGTGAGCTCCCACAACGGAGAGCGCTCGATCGCCGGAAGCCTGATCCGTCCCCGGATCTCGTCGTCGCTCAGTCGGTCAGGCACGCTGAGAATCTACGGTACGTAGCAGCCGATCTACGGGACGACGTCGCCGTAGATCACCGTGGTGGGCCGCTGCCCCTCCGGGCCGGTCGCCTCCGGGTCACCGACGCTCAGCGAAACGAAGCGGAACTCGTCGCCCGGCCGGGGCTCGCTGGGAGTGCCTTGGGTACGCCGCCAGACACCGCAGAGCAGACCGTCGACGACCGGCCCCTCCTGCCCGTCGATCCCCTCGCCCGTGAGGCAGAGCCGACTGTTGCTGGGTTCGTAGCTGTGCACCTGCGCGGTGGTCCGCGTGACCGTGTCCGGCCCCACCACGACGCCGAACAGGTACCCGCCGAGCACGCAGATGCCAGCGCCGGCGAGCGCCACCGGGGTCGGCAGGTTCACGTTTCCCATGCGGGACAAAATACGCGGGGGCAGCTCGCACGTTGCGTCAGGGTCTCCGACCCGCCGCGGTGTCGCTTCGTCCTCCGGCGCCACCGGTCACCGGCAGGAGACCCAGGTCGAACACGGCTCCCCCGGCCGGTCGGACTCGCAGCTCGACGGGCGAGCGACGGGCGCCGATCGACCTGGCCCCGAGCAGGCGGTCCGCCAGTGCGGACGTCACGCGTGGGTCACCGACGAGCGCGATCGTGCTGCCGGTGGGGCCACCGTGGAGCGCGGCAGCCTCGTTCACCAGCACCAACGGGATCCCGTCGGCAGTACGTCGTACGGCAGCGACGAGGTCCGACGGGCTGGCGGCTGGCTCGGCCGCGGGGCGCCCCATGACAAGCGCGACGAGGTCGACGTTCGCGACGAGTGGGCGAGCCGGCCCCGTCGACGCAGGCGCAGCCGTCGTCAGGATCACCCCGCGACGCGCAAGCACTCGCTCCACGGTCAACCGCCGGTCGGGCCACCGTCGTACGACGCACCAGTCACCCGGGCACGGGGCGGACACCGGATGCGCCGCGATCTCGGTGATCAGGGAACCGGCCGCCGACGCCCGGAGCAACCCCTCGCGGGCAACCAGCGTGATCAGCCCGGGCTCGATGCTGGTGACGCGCCCGACGACAGCGTCGGTAGCAGCCCACGGGGCGAACGCCGCCGCGGTCGTCTCGTCGTATCCCAGCGACTCCAGCACACCGTGAATCTACGAGCGGTCAGGGTGCGGGGCACCCGGTTTTCTCAGGGGCGGGTCGGTCCTCGATCGTCAGACGGCTCCGAATCGGGGGCGCGCCGCTCGTCACTGGGATGCCGATCGTCGTACCGCAGCAGCTCCATCGTCTCGTCGGCGACCTCGGGGAACTGCTCGCGCTCGTCCTGCAGCCGGCGCAACCGCGGGAGCATCCCCTTGAGGCGGAGCTTGCGGACCGTCTCCATCCGGGCGCGAGCGGTCTCGCTCTCCGGCCACACCCGGTCGAACGACGCGTTGACCGCCGCACCGATCAGCACGGCGATGGACAAGAGGTAGAGCCACAGCAGTACGACGATCGGCGCAGCCAGCGGGCCGTAGATCGACGTCGATGCCCCCGACGTACTGCTCAGCACCCAACGCAGCAGGAACGACCCGAAGATCCACATCAGCATCGTCAGTACGGCGCCCGGGATGTTGTAGCGCCACGAGGTCCGCACCGGCACCGACACGTGGTACAGCGTGGCGAGGAAGCAGATGCACAGGACGATGACGATGGGCCAGTACAGCTCGTTGAGAACGTCGGCCTGCGGTGGGATCACCCGGTCGACGAGCCGCGGGCCGGCCAGCACCAGCGGCAGCGTCACCACGCCCGTGATCAGGCCCATCACGTAGAGCGAGAACGACAGCACCCGCGTCTTGACGACGCCTCGATGACCACCGAGGCCGTACATGATCGTGATGGTGTCGACGAAGACGTTGAGGGCACGGGAGCCCGACCACAACGCCAGGATGAAGCCGATCGAGATCACGTCGAACCGGCCGGGGCCGAGCACGTCGTTCAGCGTCGGCCTGATGATCGTGTCGACGGTCGAGTCGGTCAGCGCACGCGAGGCGAGCTCGAGGATCGAGCTGCGAACCTGCTCGACCTGTGCCGGGCTGAACCCGTCGAAGACGTAGCCGATCGACCCGGTCAACCCGAACAGCAGCGGCGGCAGCGACAAGAGCGCGAAGAAGGCGGCCTCGGCCGCAAGACCGGTGACCCGGTTGCGGAAGCACGTGCCGACCGTCGACACGATCAGACGCCAGGTGGTGTCACGCACCATGTCCCAACGGGAAAGGTCAGAGGCCCCTGGGACCTCCGCATTCCCTGCCATGGCCCTACGGTATCCACATGGCTGCTGATATCCGCGTAGCAACGAACCAGGCGCCCCTTCTCGTCGACCACAACACGGTGACCTCCGACCATGCGCTGGTCGACGCGGTCACCCGCCACGCGTCTGCTGACGTTGTCGGCGAACTCGCTCCCCTGGGCGCCGAGGCCAGTACGGCGGAGGCTCGCGAGCACGGCATGCTGGCCAACCAGCACGAGCCCGAGCTCGCTCCGTACGACCGCTACGGCAACCGCGTCGACGAGGTCCGGTTCCACCCGTCCTGGCACTGGCTGATGGAGCGCGGCATCGGGCACGGACTCCAGGCCGCGCCGTGGACGTCCGACCAGCCGCACGCGCACGTGCGCCGGGCCGCCGGGTTCTTCGCCTGGTCGCAGACCGAACCGGGTCACGGTTGCCCGATCTCGATGACCTACGCCGCCATCCCGGCGCTGCGCGTCGACGACGCGATCGCCAAGGAGTGGACCCCCAAGCTGGCTGCGACGTCGTACGACTTCGGCGTGCGCCCAGTGGCAGAGAAGTCCGGTGCCCTCGCCGGCATGGGGATGACCGAGAAGCAGGGCGGCTCTGATGTCCGCTCGAACGTCACGACGGCCACCCCGACGTCGGTGGACGGCGAGTACACGCTGGCCGGCCACAAGTGGTTCACGTCCGCGCCGATGAACGACATGTTCCTGGTGCTCGCGCAGGCCGAGGGTGGGGTCACCTGCTTCGTCGTCCCGCGCGCGCTCCCCGACGGGTCGCGAAACCAGCTCGACGTCGTACGGCTCAAGGACAAGCTGGGCAACCGGTCGAACGCATCCTCCGAGCTCGAGTTCCGCAGCACCTGGGCGCAGCGGCTCGGCGACGAAGGGCGCGGCGTCCGGACGATCATCGAGATGGTCGCGGCGACCCGGCTCGACTGCGTGCTCGGCTCTGCGTCGCTGATGCGCAGGTCCGTCGCGGAGGCGTCATGGCACGTGGCGCACAGGTCGGCGTTCGGCGGGCTGCTCGCCGACAAGCCGCTGATGCAGAACGTCATCGCCGACCTTGCGGTGGAGTCCGAGGCCGCGACGGCGCTGGCGATCAGGCTGGCTGCGGCGGTCGACAACCTGAACGACCCGCATGAGGCCGCGCTGCGCCGGATCGCGCTGCCACTGGCGAAGTTCTGGGTCTGCAAGCGCACCCCGATGATGGTCGCGGAGGCCCTCGAGTGCCTGGGCGGCAACGGGTACGTCGAGGAGTCGACGATGCCGTTGCTGTTCCGCGAATCGCCGCTGAACTCGATCTGGGAGGGGTCGGGCAACGTCAACGCACTCGACGTCCTGCGCGCGCTGTCCCGCGAGCCCGAGGCGCTGAACGCCTGGATCACCGAGGTAGGCCGGGCCAGGGGCGAGGACCATCGCCTCGACCGGGCGATCGACTCGGTGCTCGAGACCCTGGCCGACACGTCAGCGCTCGAGGTGGGGGCGCGCCGGTTGGCCGGGCTGATGGCGGCCTGCCTCCAGGGCGCCCTGCTCGTGCAGCACGCGCCGGCCGCTGTTGCGGACGCGTTCTGCGCGACCCGGCTCGGTCAGGAGTACGGCGGGACGCTCGGCACGCTCCCCCGCGGCATCGACCTCGCCTCGATCGTCGACCGCACCACCCCCACCGTCGGCTGACCGCCCCGGACCCCCGCTGGTCGAGCCGGAGCCGCTGGTCGAGCGGAGTCCGGTGGTCGAGCCGGAGTCCCGCTGGTCGAGCCTGTCGAGACCACTGGTTTCGAGACGCTCGCTTCGCTCGCTCCTCAACCACCGGAGGCGCGCTCGCTCCTCAACCACCGGACCCGCTGGCGCTCGCTCGCCAGCGCAGAGCGGCGACGCCGCCGGCCAGCAGCAGGACGACGAGGAGTCCGATGACCTGGCCGCCACTGCGGCTCCACCAAGAACCCTGTTGAGCGGCGTTCAGGGTGAACCGAAGCTCGCCTTGCACCGGATGCTGGTCCTGAGCCATCACCCGGAAGACCACCTGGTACTCACCGTTGCTCGTGACCTGCACGGGCTGCTGCACCTGGTTGCCGACCACGATCGGCGGACCTACGTCGACACGCTCGCCGTCGGGCGCGATGACGCCGACCAGAGCACCCGGCTCGATCCCACTCTGGAAGTCGAGCGTCACCGACTGCGGCCGGGTCGTCACCGTGGCTCCGTCCCGGGGCACGGATCCGGCAAGCTGCGTGTCCGCGACGACGGGGCTGGAGCCCAGGACCACCCAGAGCAGAGCCCCGACGGCGAGCCAGCCGAGGAGTGGTCTCGAGACGCTCACTCCGTTCGCTCCTCGACCAACGGACGGCGCTCCTCGACCACCGGACCCGCTGGTCGAGCCTGTCGAGACCACCGCGCGAGCCCGGACTCGCTGGTCGAGCCTGTCGAGACCACCGCGCGCAGCCCGGGTCAGGTGAGCTCGAGGCCCGGGTAGAGCGGGTGCTTGTCGAGCATCTCGGCGCTGGCTGCCTTGGTGCGGTCGGCGACCCCGTCGACCAGCGTGTACGTCGCCTTGGACGGCGCACCCGCCTTCGTGGTGTTCGGCGTCGTGTTCGACAGCACGTCGACGACGAGCTCAGCCACCCGGTCGAACTCGTCGTGCCCGAACCCGCGCGTGGTCAGTGCCGGCGTACCGAACCGGATGCCCGAGGTGTACCAGGCGCCGTTCGCGTCGGCCGGCACCGAGTTGCGGTTGGTGACGACACCCGCGTCGAGCAGGGCCGACTCTGCCTGGCGACCGGTCAGGCCGAACGACGAGACGTCGAGCAGGACGAGGTGGTTGTCGGTGCCACCGGTGACCAGGTTCGCACCGCGCGACATGAACCCGTCGGCCAGCGACTTCGCGTTGTCGGCGATCCGCTGGGCGTAGTCGGCGAACTCGGGCTGTCGTGCCTCGGCGAGCGCCACGGCCTTCGCGGCCATCACGTGCGACAGCGGACCGCCCAGCACCATCGGGCAACCGCGGTCGACCGACGACGCGTACTCCTCCTGCGCGAGCACCAGGCCACCGCGTGGACCACGCAGCGACTTGTGCGTCGTCGTCGTGGTGATGTGGGCGAACGGCACTGGGTTCTCGTCGCCGGTGAACACCTTGCCCGCGACCAGGCCGGCGAAGTGCGCCATGTCGACCATCAGCGTGGCGCCCACTTCGTCGGCGATCTCGCGCATCTTGGCGAAGTTCACGCGGCGCGGGTACGCCGAGTACCCGGCGATGAGCACGAGCGGCTTGAACTCGCGGGCGGCCGCAGCCACCCGGTCGTAGTCGAGCAGCCCGGTCTCCGGGTCGGTGCCGTAGGAGCGCTGGTGGAACATCTTGCCGCTGATGTTGGGCCGGAAGCCGTGGGTGAGGTGCCCGCCGGCGTCGAGCGACATGCCCAGCATCCGCTGGTTGCCGAACTCGTGACGCAACGTCTCCCAGTCGGCCTCGGAGAGCTCGTTGACGTTCTTGGCGCCGAACTTCTCCAGCCCGGGCGACTCGATCCGGTGCGCGAGGATCGACCAGAAGGCGACCAGGTTCGCGTCGATTCCCGAGTGCGGCTGGGCGTAGGCGTACGGCGCTCCGAACAGCTCGCGCGCGTGCTCGGCGGCGAGAGCCTCCACCGTGTCGACGTTCTGGCAGCCGGCGTAGAACCGGTGGCCGACCGTGCCCTCGGCGTACTTGTCCGAGAACCAGGTGCCCATCGTCAGGAGCACGGCCGGGGAGGCGTAGTTCTCGGAGGCGATCAGCTTGAGCGACGACCGCTGGTCGGCGAGCTCGTCCCGCGTGGCCTGCGCGATGCGCGGCTCCACCGAGGCGATCACCTCCAGGGCTGCGTTGTACGCGGCGCTCACGGTCGCGGAGTGGTCGGTCCCGCCTGAAGCCGGGCTGTTGGAGGTGCTCGACACGGTCATGGGCGACAGCCTAGTGAGGCGGCAGAAGCGACCCACCCGCCAGGCCGCTTGTACCAAAGAATGGACAGCCGTCTCACAACACGAGATGCGGGTTTGTGGATCCGGCGTCCGAACAATGAGACTTCAACCATGATCACCGCTGCAACGACGACGTACCTCGTGGCTCGACGCCACGTGGACCTCGGTCGTACCCGCAGCATGATGTGTATGCCCCAGCACTCCGCCTGACCGCCCCGCTGACCTAGCAGGGCGCGCGAGCGCTGGCATACACCCTGACAACGGTGTCGGGTGAATCCCTCCTGCGATTCGTGCGTCTTCCCCTCTTCTACCCGAGGAAACGCGAGCCATGACCACCGTGCAGCAGCCCCCCGCGGGCACCGGCCCCGGCCGGTCCCCCGCCCCCCGACGTCCCCGTCCGCCGCGAGGCGAAGGTCAGTGGGCGCTCGGCTACACCGAGCCCCTGAACAAGAACGAGCAGACCAAGAAGGACGACAACCCGCTCAACGTGCGGGCCCGGATCCTCAACATCTACTCCAAGCGCGGCTTCGCCTCCATCGACCCGGCCGACCTCCGTGGCCGGTTCCGCTGGATGGGCCTCTACACCCAGCGCGCCCCCGGCTTCGACGGCGGCAAGACGGCCACCCTCGAGGAGCACGAGCTCGACGACGAGTTCTTCATGATGCGCGTCCGTACCGATGGCACGCTGCTCTCGGCGGACGCCGTCCGGGCGCTCGGCACGGTGAGTACGCAGTACGCCCGCGACACCGCCGACGTGACCGACCGCGAGAACATCCAGTACCACTGGATCCGGATCGAGGACGTCCCCGCGATCTGGGAGACCCTCGACGCGGCCGGGCTCGACACCCTCGAGGCCTGTGGCGACTCGCCGCGCCCCTTCCTCGGCTCCCCCGTCGCCGGGATCGCCGCCGACGAGATCATCGACGGCAGCTCGGCGCTCGAGGAGATCAAGCGCCGCTACATCGGCGACCCGGCGTTCGCGAACCTCCCGCGCAAGTTCAAGACCGCCCTGACCGGCCACCCCAGCCACGACGTCTCCCCGGAGACCAACGACGTCGCGTTCGTCGGCACCGTCCACCCCGAGCTCGGACCCGGGTTCGACCTCTGGGTCGGCGGCGGACTGTCGACGAACCCGATGCTGGCGCAGAAGGTCGGCGTCTGGATCCCGGTCGACGAGGTGGCCGACGTGTGGGCCGGCGTGGCGTCGATCTTCCGCGACTACGGGTACCGCCGGCTGCGTTCCCGTGCGCGGCTGAAGTTCCTCGTCGCCGACTGGGGCATCGAGAAGTTCCGGCAGATCCTCGAGACCGAGTACCTCCACCGGAGCCTGGTCGACAACCCATCACCGTCGTCGCCGCTCGAGCAGAGCGACCACATCGGCATCCACGAGCAGAAGGACGGCCGCTTCTACGTCGGGCTCGCCCCCACGGTCGGCCGCGTGTCCGGCACGATCCTCACCAGGCTCGCCGACCTGATCGAGCAGTACGGCGCGGACGGCGCCCGGCTCACGGCGTACCAGAAGATCGTCGTGATCGGGCTCGACGCCGACCAGGTCGAGGGGTTCGCCGACGCCGTCGAGGGGATCGGTCTCAGCGCCCGTCCATCCCAGTGGCGCCGCGCCACGATGGCCTGCACCGGCATCGAGTTCTGCAAGCTCGCGATCGTCGACACCAAGAACCGTGCCGCCGCGCTCGTCACCGAGCTCGAGCGCCGGTTCCCCGACCTCGACACCCCGATCACCGTCAACGTCAACGGCTGCCCCAACGCCTGCGCACGCACCCAGGTCGCCGACATCGGTCTCAAGGGACAGCTGGTGCTGGACGAGCAGGGCCGTCAGGTCGAGGGGTTCCAGGTGCACCTCGGCGGGGCGCTCGGCCTGGAGCCGTCGTTCGGCAAGAAGCTCCGCGCGCACAAGGTCACCAGCGCCGGCCTCGACGACTACATCACCAACGTGGTGCGTGCCTTCCTCGCCGAGCGCGAGGGCGGCGAGCGCTTCGCCGCATGGGTCGCGCGGGCCGATGACGAGGCGCTCCGCGGCGAGCGCGTACTCACGGGGACGGCACCATGAGCGGCCGCGGTGTCCCGTTCCACTGCCCCTACTGCGGCGACGAGAACCTCCGCCCGTCCGAGGAGGGGCACGGAGCCTGGGAGTGCCACGCCTGCCTCAGGGCGTTCTCGCTGAAGATGCTCGGCATGGTGGCGCGCCCCGACTCGGCATCGGGCGGCTGGTCATGACGGCCGCCGCCACGTCCGCCGCGCGGGCCTTCCGGGGCACCTCCACCGAGGGCCGCTCCGAGGCCGAGCTCAAGGAGCTGGTCCGGCATGCCGGAGCCGATCTGGAGCTCGCCCCGGCCAGCGTGATCATCGAATGGGCGGTCGCGACCTTCGGCAAGCGCTTCTGCGTCACCTCGTCGATGGGCGACGCCGTCCTGGCGCACCTCGCTTCCCAGGTGGCGCCCGGCATCGACGTGGTGTTCCTCGACACCGGCTACCACTTCGCCGAGACCATCGGCACGCGCGACGCCGTCGAGGCGACGCTGCCGGTCAACCTGATCAGCATCACCCCGAAGCAGACCGTGGCGGAGCAGGATGCGGCGTACGGCAAGGACCTCTTCGACCGGGATCCGGACCTGTGCTGCGCACTGCGCAAGATCGCGCCGCTCAACGAGGCGATGCAGGGGTACGACGCCTGGGCCACCGGCCTGCGACGCGCGGAGACCCACAACCGGGTGATCGCGCCGGTGATCGGCTGGGACGACCGGAAGCGCAAGGTCAAGGTCTCGCCGCTCGCCCGCTGGACCGACGACGACGTCGACCGCTACGTCGCCGAGCACGGCGTGCTCGTGAACCCGCTGCAGTACGACGGCTACCCGTCCATCGGCTGCGCGCCCTGTACCCGACGGGTGGCTCCCGGCGAGGACGCCCGCGCAGGGCGTTGGGCCGGCACCGGCAAGACCGAATGTGGGATCCACGCATGACGTCGACCCCGCTCCCCCTGACCGCTCCATGCAACCACCACGACAACGGCGTCGTACATCTCCTGATCGGAGGCTCCTCATGACCGCTCCTGCACTGGTCGCCCTCGCCCACGGCAGCCGCGACCCGCGATCGGCGGCCACCATCAAGGCGCTCGTCGACGAGGTTCGCGCGATGCGCCCCGATCTGCGGATCGAGCCGGCGTTCCTCGAGCTGTCGAAGCCGTCGTTCGCCACCGTGGTCGACAAGCTCGTCCGAGCCGGCTACGACGAGATCGTCGTCGTACCGCTCCTGCTGACCGAGGCGTACCACGCGAAGGTGGACGTTCCCGAGGCGATCGCGGCGGCCACCGCCAAGCACAAGGGCCTGAGGATCCGCGGCACGCAGGTGCTCGGACTCGAGGGCGCGTTCCTCGACGTGCTCGATCGGCGACTGCGGTTTGCGCTCAAGGACGCCCGCGTACGAGAGCTCGACGCGCTCGTGCTCGCCGCGGCCGGCTCGTCGGACGCTCTCGCCAACCAGGCCGTGGCCCGGCTGGCCCGGCTCTGGGGTGCCAAGCACAAGCTCCCCACCGTCGCCGCGTTCGCCTCCGCCGCTCCCCCGGCGGCAGGCGAGGCGGTGCGACAGTTCCGTGCCGAGGGCCGGCGACACATCGCCGTCGGCTCGCTCTTCCTCGCGCCGGGACGGCTGCCCGACCGGGCGGCTGAGCTCGCTTTCGAGGCAGGTGCGGTTGCTGTGTCCGAGCCGCTGGGCGCCGATCCCGAGATCGCGCGTTGCGTGCTCGCCCGCTACGCCGTCGGCGCGGTGGAGCTAGTCCCGGTCTGACCGCAAGGTCGAGCCCCGGCCGGCGGACGGTCGAGCCCCGGCCGGTCGGACCGGCCGGGGCTCTCCACCGAGGTCAGTCGTCGTCCTCGGCGTCGTTGACGTCGTCGTCGTTGTCGTCGTTGTCGTCGTCCGCGTCGTCGTCCTGGCCGTTGTCGTCGTCGTCCTTGTCGTCGTCCGCATCCTCGTCGTCATCGACGACCGGCGGCTTCGGCGGGACGGTGACCGGTGGCTTGGGTGGCTTCACGTCGTCCAGCCGGTCATCGTCGAGGAGCCGTCGGTAGACGATCTTCGCGGTGTCGAAGCCGATCTCGGTCGACGCCTCCATGGAGAACCGGAAGTGGATGCCGAGCCAGATCCTGCCGTGGAAGGCTTCGTTCCGCAGCGCCTCCAGGCTGGTGTACGTCCGGGTGACAGGGACGTTGTTGATCAGCGACGGCATGGTGAGCGTCACGCTGTCCGTGCCCGCGAAGAGACGCATCGCCTTGACGTGGGCCGAGGTCAGGCACGCGTGCCCGCTCGGGTACTCCGGGTAGGCCGGGTCCGCGAAGAGCGGCAACCAGGTGGTGTCCTGAGTCGTCTCGTCGTTGTTGTCGGCGTTCGCCTGATGGATGGCGGTCGACGGGCGCCAGAACCCGTAGTCGAACTTCTCCCGCCAGCAGCTGATCGCCGCGTCGCCTGCCGAGACGTTGGTCAGGGCGAGCAACTTCGCCGCGTCTCGGATGCTCAGCTTCTTCTGGGTGATGAGCCCGCGCATCGCGGCCTGCATCTTGGTGGTGATGTTGACGTTCCAGAAGTGGGCTGTTTCAGTCTGCGCTGCACTCCGCTTGCTTCCCGTCGCTGCCCCGTAGGACTTCACCTCGTTGAAGTCGTCGGCGTACTCGTCACTGGTCAGGGACGGCGGTCCATCCGTCGCGACCTCGCGGGTCGACTTGAGCATGATCGGGTCGACGAACCCGAGCCAGGGCACCAGGAACGGCAAGGTCGCTGGTGGAGTCGGGCGCCAGACGCCCACGGCAGCTGGCTTGGTGAACACCTTGGTGGTGTCGTTCCAGCCGTCCCCGGCACGTGAGGCGAGCAGAGCCTTGGCCACCTTGTCCCCGATCATGGCGCCGTGGTCCCGCGCCATCCCGGCCGGGAGGCTGTTGATCGACGTCGCCAGTGCCTGATCCAGCTTGCTCTTCGTACCCGGGTAGTAGTGGAGGAGCACGTGGTGGGCGGCGACCGACGCCGCGGCAGCCGCCTTGACGGCGCGGTCGTGGCTCTTCCTGCCGTTCTTGTAGCCGTTCTTGTGACCGTTCTTGTAGCTGAGCTCGACCGCGTCATGCACCGCCAGCGAGACGAGGCCGAACAGCACCTGCCCACTAGGAATCGGTGTCATGTTGTCCACGAAGATCGTGTTCTGCGTGACCTGGTTCCAGGCGGTCACGACCTCTGCACCTGGCGTGTGATGATCAGCCGCGGCCGGGCTCGCCACGTTGACGGCAGCCACCGTCCCCACCAAGAGCAGCGCCGCAAGCGTCCCTCGAATCCGATTCATGGCCGATCCCTCCACAGCAGGCACGACCCACGCGATGCCCAGCCACTCCCGAGTGTCGACCGCTGCGGGTCAGCCCGGAATTAGCGGATCGGCTGACGAGGCCAGGGCGCCGGAGAGAACCAGGGCGGCCGCCGCCGTACGGTTGGCGACTCCCAGCTTCCGGTAGGTGTTCTCCAGGTGCTTGCGCACCGTCGCCTCCGACAGAGAGAGCTCGGCCGCGATGTCGCGGTTCGACCCTCCTTGGGCCACCAGATCCAGCACCCGACGCTCCGCCTGCGAGAGCAGGGCGAGCGTCGCGCCCCGGGCATGGGGGCGCAGCACCCGTCTGAGCGCCGGTTCGAGCATGCTGAGCAGCTCCACGCTCCGAGCGTCGAACGCCGAGGCGCGACGTGTGAAGCAGACCTGGGCGACGCGACCCGCTCCGAGTCCGAAGCCGACCCGGAGGATGTCTCGGTAGCCGTTGGTCACCGACCCGATTCCGCGGAGCTCCGAGGTGGCCTGACTGGCAAGGTGGTGCACCCCGATCGACCACGGACCCCTACCGGCATGGGAGGCCACCGCGGCCTCGTGTCCGTCGGGGTAGGTCACCACGAGCTCGACATACCCCTCGCGGTCACCGATGGCGAAGGCGGCGCTCTCGCAGGGGATCAGCCTGGTCAACGCCAGCAGACAGGAACGGACCCCCTGCGAGAAGTCCTGATCGTCGATGTTCAGCACGCGCCGAATCCCAGCCACGTCGGCCACAGTGAGATCGATATACGCCACGAGAACACCCACTCCCCCCGTACGGGATCACGCTAGGCCGCCACCCCGCCTCGGCGACATGACACGTTCGAACCAAAGGCGCCTCGTCGAGGCCGTCGCAAACCGGACCAACGAGAGGCAATAGGCTGCCGTCCATGAGCCAACACTTCGACGTCGTCGTTCTCGGTGCCGGCCCCGGTGGGTACGTCGCCGCCATCCGTGCCAGCCAGCTCGGCAAGTCCGTTGCCGTGGTCGAGGAGAAGTACTGGGGCGGTGTCTGCCTGAACGTGGGCTGCATTCCGTCGAAGGCGCTGCTCCGGAACGCGGAGCTCGCGCACATCCTCACGCACGAGAAGGACAAGTTCGGGATCACCGGCGACGCGTCGATGGACTTCGCGCCCACGCACGCCCGGAGCCGCAAGGTGTCCGAGTCGATCGTCAAGGGCGTCCACTTCTTGATGAAGAAGAACAAGATCACCGAGGTCAACGGCTGGGGCACGTTCAAGGACGCCAAGACCATCGAGGTCAAGGACGCTGACGGCAACACGTCGGAAGTCACCGGCGACCACATCATCATCGCCGCCGGTGCCACCACCCGGCTCATCCCCGGCACCTCGCTGTCCGAGCGCGTGGTGACCTACGAAGAGCAGATCCTCACCGACGAGCTCCCCGGCTCCATCGTGATCGCGGGCTCCGGCGCGATCGGCGTCGAGTTCGCCTACGTCATGAAGAACTTCGGTGTCGACGTGACGATCGTCGAGTTCCTCGACCGGATGGTGCCGACCGAGGACGCCGAGGTGTCCAAGGAGCTCCTGAAGCACTACAAGAAGCTCGGCGTGAACGTCATGCTCTCGACCAAGGTCGAGTCGATCGACGACTCCGGCGACAAGGTCAAGGTGACCGTCTCCAAGGACGGGAACCAGGAGGTCATCGAGACCGACAAGGTGCTCCAGGCCATCGGCTTCGCGCCGCGCCTCGACGGGTACGGGCTCGAGAACACCGGCGTGAAGACCACCGACCGCGGCGCGATCGACGTCGACGAGCGCGGCCGGACGAACGTCGACGGCGTCTGGGCGATCGGCGATGTCACGGGCAAGCTGATGCTGGCGCACACCGCCGAGGCGATGGCCATGGTGACGGCCGAGACGATCGCCGACGCGGAGACGATGGAGGTCGACTTCGACATGATCCCGCGGGCGACGTACTGCCAGCCCCAGATCGCGTCGTTCGGCTACAGCGAGGAGCAGGCGAAGGAGAAGGGGTACGACGTCAAGGTCGCCAAGTTCCCGTTCTCCGCCAACGGCAAGGCCAAGGGCCTGGGCGACGAGGTCGGCTTCGTCAAGGTCGTCGCCGACGCGAAGTACAACGAGATCATCGGCGCCCACATGATCGGCCCCGACGTCACCGAGCTGCTGCCCGCCCTGACGCTGGCCCAGAAGTGGGACCTCACCGCCGACGAGATGGCGCGCAACGTGTTCGCCCACCCGACGCTGTCCGAGGCCGTGAAGGAAGCCGTCGAGGGCATCGCCGGCCACATGATCCACATGTAGTCCCGTCCGCTGGTCGAGCTTGTCGAGCGTCCGTTGGTCGAGCTTGTCGAGACCAGTCTGGATTGGTCTCGACAAGCTCGACCAACGGGTTTGGCTCGACACCGGGGTCAGAGGTCGATGTCGAGGATGCGCTGGCGTTGCTCGGCGACGTCGAACTCCGCCGCCGGCCAGCCCAGGTCCATCGCGGCCAGCGTTTCGTGGAGCACGGTCGCGATCGCCCAGTTGCGGTACCACTTCCGGTCGGCCGGCACCAGCAGCCACGGAGCGGTCTCGGTGTTGCAGCGCTCCAGCGCGATCTCGTACGCCTTCTGGTACTCCGGCCAGAGCGTCCGCTCGTCGACGTCCTTGGGGTTGAACTTCCAGTGCTTGCTCGGATCGTCGAGCCGTTCGAGCAGCCGCTCCTCCTGCTTGTCCGCGGAGATGTGCAGCATGCACTTGACCACGACCGTGCCCTCGTCGACGAGCCGCTTCTCGAAGGCGTTGATGGCGTCGTACCGCTGCTCCACCCGCCGTGCTGATGCCAGCTCTCGCACCCGGACGATCAGCACGTCCTCGTAGTGCGACCGGTCGAAGATCCCGATCAGGCCCGCGGCCGGCAGCTCACGGTTGATCCGCCACAGGAAGTCGTGAGAAAGCTCCTCGGCCGTGGGCGCCTTGAACGCCTTGATGTGCAGCCCTTGCGGATCGACGAGGCCGGCCGCGTGGCGCATCACCCCGCCCTTGCCTGACGTGTCCATGCCCTGGAGCACCAGCAGCACGCTACGGTCGCCGCCGGTCAGCCCCTCGGCGTACAGCCGCTCCTGAAGCTCGGCCAGCGGGTCGGCGAGCTCGCGCAGCGCCTGCTTGCCGTCTTTCTTGGACCCGTCGAACCCCGGCGTGGCATCAGCGGGGTACGTCGTCAGGTCGACCGGCCCGGGCGGGATGCGCAGGGTCTCGGTGAGGGTCTTCTCCGTCTCGGCCATGCGCTGCAGTATGCCGAATGCCGGCCCACGCGCCCGTTTTGCACGTTGCGCACCTCCCCGTGGCTCGGGAAGGTGCGCAACGTGCAGAACGAGGTGCCTGGCGGGCGCTCAGCCCTTGCGGAGCCGCTTCGTCCAGGTGTTGGGCTCGTCGGCGGTCGGGTTGTGGCCGTTGTCGAGGTAGGCGCTGAACTTCGAACCCTCTCCGGTGTCGAGAGAACGCGCCGACCGTCGCCTGGACCCAGCGCGGCTGGCTCAGGCAGTGACGCGGAACGGCGAGCACCACCGTGTTGGCGGCGTAGTCGACCTGGTGCGACAGCCCGCGGCAGGGCACCTCGCGGCCACTCGGCTTCGTGATGGATGCGGTGCCACCCCATCCACGACGCGAGAACATGTCGACCCCGACCTCGCGCTTCAGACCCTCGTTGGTGCGGACCTTGGCCATGAACGCGAAGCGACGGCTCTCGTCGCGCTTCAGGTCGGTGTAAATCGCCTTGAACACCAGCTTGCGGCCGGCGTGCTTGACGACCGTGCGGACGAGGTCGGTGTTGACCTGAGTGCCTGCCGGCTCCACGGTCTCCTCCTCCGTCTGCATGTCGAACGTGGACTTCCAGGTGTCGCCGGTGACGTCATCGACGGCCACCGACTGGGCCGATGCGGCGCCAGCGGGCACCAGCACGAGGGCCAGCGTCGTGGCGACCAGGGCAGCCCGGAACGAGGGCTTGAGCATGGGGTGGTTCCTCCGAGATGAGGCGCCCGAGCGGGCGCGTGCCGGAGAAGGTTACGGGAGCCGCTGCCCACCGGCTCAGGCGGAGTCGCCGAGCCCCACGCCTTCGCGCGCCAAAGCGTCGAGCCGGGAGATGGCCCGGAAGTACTTCTTCCGGTAACCGCCCTCCAGCAGTGCCTGCGCGAAGAGCTCGTCGAAGGACTTTCCGCTGGCCACGACGGGGATGTCGCGGTCGTAGAGCCTGTCCGCGAGTACGACGATCCGCAACGCGACGGCCTGGTCATCGACGGTGCGCACGTCTTCGAGGCAGAGCAGGCGTACGCCGTCGAGCAGCGCGCCGTACTTCGAGGGGTGCACCTCGGCGAGATGCCGGGTCAGGTCGACGAAGTGGTCGAAGCTGGCGCCGTCCTCGGTGGCCCGCCGCTTCACCTCGTCGAGGGGCGGTGCAGGTGGCGCCTGCGGGAGGCCGCGATGACGGTAGTCCTCGCCGTCGATGCGCAGGGACGTGAACGAGTCGGACAGCCCCTGGATCTCACGCAGGAAGTCCGCCGTGGCGAAGCGCCCCTCCCCCAGCTTGCCGGGCAGGGTGTTGGACGTCGCCGCCAGCCGGACGCCGTTCTCACGGAGCCGGGTGAGCAGCGTCGACACGAGCACGGTGTCGCCCGGGTCGTCGAGCTCGAACTCGTCGACGCACACCAGCCGGTAGTCCGACAGAGCGGCCACGGCGTCGTGGAACCCGAGCGCACCCACGAGGTGGGTCAGCTCGACGAACGTGGCGAACAGCTTCTCCCCCGGCGCGGCGTGCCAGAGCGAGGCGAGCAGGTGGGTCTTGCCGACGCCGTACCCGCCGTCCAGATAGACACCGGTGGGTTTCGACGTGTCGTTCCGTCGGGACGACGAGCGCGACCACCACCGTTTGGTCGGCTCGGCCTCCGCCAGCTCCTTGGCGAACGCCCGGAGCGCGTCGACGGCCTGGTGCTGCGAGGGCTGGGCGGGGTCGGGACGGTAGGAGTCGAAGCTGACGTCGGCGAAGCGCGGAGGCGGAACCAGCTCGCCGAGCAACCGGTCGCGCGGCACGGAGGGGTTGCGTTCGCAGAGCTGGATCGGCACCCGAGCATCGTATGGCTGCCTATGCTGCACTCGTGCGCCTCCCCGTGATGCCCCCCGTCCAGCCGATGCTCGCGAAGTCCGTCAAGGGCATCCCCGACCCCGCGAAGCACGGTGGCCTCGTCTTCGAGCCCAAGTGGGACGGCTTCCGCTGCCTGGTCTTCCGCGACGGCGACGAGATCGAGCTGACCAGCCGCAACACCAAGCCGCTGACCCGGTACTTCCCGGAGGTCGTCGAGGCGTTGCGCACCTGCATTCCCGAGCGGTGCGTGCTCGACGGTGAGCTCTTCGTGGCGATCGGCGATCGGCTCGAGTTCGAGCGCCTTCAGGAGCGCATCCACCCCGCCGACTCGCGCGTGCGGATGCTCGCGGAGTCGACGCCGGCGTCGTACGTCGCCTTCGACCTACTCGCGATCGGCGACGAGTCGCTGGTCAAGGAGTCGTTCGAAGTACGCCGGGCCCGCCTGGAGCAGGAGCTCGCCGACGTCGTCGCGCCGATCCACGTGACCCGAACGACGACGGACACCACGGAGGCCGAGGACTGGTTCAACAGGTTCGAGGGGGCGGGCCTCGACGGCGTCGTCGCCAAGCCGCTGGGGGCGCCGTACACGGAGAACGGGCGCACCATGCTGAAGATCAAGCACGAGCGCACCGCCGACGTCGTGGTCGCCGGCTACCGGCTGCACAAGACGTCGACCCCTGAGCATCCGCTTCTCGGCTCACTGCTGCTCGGGCTGTACGACGACGGCCGGCTGCAGCACATCGGGGTGGCCGCCTCCTTCACCGCGAAGCGTCGCGCCGAGCTCATCGACGAGCTCCAGTCGCTGGTCGTCGAGGACCTCTCCGAACACCCCTGGGGCGAGTGGAGCGACTGGGCGATCGCCAACCCCGACCGGGTTCCGGGCACGCAGAGCCGGTGGAGCGCCGGCAAGGACCTGTCGTTCGTGCCGCTGCGACCCGAGCGGGTGCTGGAGGTCGGGTACGACCACATGGAGGGCAGTCGCTTCCGCCACACCGCCCAGTTCAAACGCTGGCGACCCGACCGTGACCCGGAGTCGTGCGGCTACGAGCAACTCGACGAGCCGGTGAGCTACGACCTGGCCTCCGTACTACGTCATAAGGACTAGGCTCGAGACATGAGCGAGCCGACGTACGACGTGGTCCTCCTCGTCGAGCAGCCCCTGTCCACTCAGGACGCCGTACAGGTGCGTGGTTTGCACGCCGATGTCGCCGACCCGGTGCGGTACCACGTGCTGCTGCCCGTGGAGGATGCCGCGGCGCGGGTCGAGTCCGCGATGGGCTCGATCGCCGCGAGCGAGGTGCTGGCCACCCCGGCCCTGGTGATGGACAGCGAGAACATCGAAGCCGTCCAGCGCGAGCTCCTGGAGCAGGCGCGAGGCGACGTCAGCGACTGCGTCGACAGGCTGTCGATCGTCGGCTGCGACGTCGTCGGCGAGGTGGTCACCGCCGATCCGATCGACGCTCTGGCTGCCAAGGTCCAGGAGGTGTCGGCCGCCGAGGCGATCATCCTGACCCGGCCGCACATCGTGTCGGAGTTCTTCCACATGGACTGGACGTCGCGCGCACGCCGCAAGCTCGGCGTCCCCGTGCTGCACCTGCTCGAGCACGAGAACTTCGACGAGCAGGCCGGCGGCGGCGAGGGCGTCACCGGAATGTGACGACGTGGGCTCGTTCGGGCCCGCTCGGTACCGTGGAGAGGGTGAGCACCCTGCAGCCCTCGCCACCTCGCTCGCAGGCGCGTGTCGCCGCCGAGGTGATTGCCGGATTTGTCGCCTTGCTCTACGTCATCGAGCTCATCGACGTGCTGCTCGGCAACCGGCTCGACGCGGCCGGCGTGATGCCGCGCGAAGCCGAGGGCATCGACGGGATCGCGTTCGCCCCGCTGCTGCACGGGGGCTGGGGCCACCTGGCCGCGAACACCGTGCCGCTGCTGATCTTCGGGTTCCTGATCCTGCTGGCCGGCGTTATGCGCTGGCTCGCCGTCACCGCCGTGGTCTGGGTGATCGGCGGCGTCGGCGTGTGGCTGATCGGCCCGCCGAACACCGTCCACATCGGCGCCTCGATTCTCGCCTTCGGCTGGCTGACGTTCCTGCTGCTGCGCGGCCTGTTCTCGCGGTCTGCGCAACAGATCGCGATCGCCGTGAT
This sequence comes from uncultured Actinomycetota bacterium, assembly GCA_963768905.1. Classification (GTDB taxonomy): domain Bacteria; phylum Actinomycetota; class Actinomycetes; order Propionibacteriales; family Nocardioidaceae; genus Nocardioides_B. The sequence continues at coordinate 186,220 of CAVYJQ010000008.1, forward strand.
CCTGCTCTTCATGTACGGCGGACTGCTGTGGGGCGTGCTGCCGGGCCAGCCGGGCGTGTCCTGGCAGGGGCACCTGTTCGGCGCCGTCGGTGGCGGCCTGGCCGCCTGGTGGTTCGGCGGGCAGGACCGCGAGAGGCGACCCGTGACGAGTCGCGGCTTCCGCCGCTAGCGCGCTCAGCCCTCGACCCGGTTGCCCTCGTCGTCCCAGTGCTCGGCGACCTTCTTGCTCGGCTGCACGCGCGGCGGCTCGCCGGGCATCTTCGGGTAGTCGGGTGGGTACGGCATCTCGCCCTGCCCCGCCTGCACCTGCTCGTCGTACAGGTCCAGTAACGGCTGAAGGTCGCCGTGGACGTCGTCGATCGCCGCGTGCACGTCGCCACGGTCGGCGAAACGCTCGGGCACCGTGAACAGGTTGTACGCCGCCGGATCCTCGACCTCGGACAGTTCGTCCCACTCCATCGGTGTGCTCACCGGCGCGCCGGGCTTGGGACGCAGGCTGTACGCCGACGCGATGGTGCGGTCGCGCGAGTTCTGGTTGTAGTCGACGAAGATCGCGTCGCCGCGCTCCTCCTTCCACCAGCTGGTGGTGACCCCCTTCGCGCGCCGTTCCAGCTCACGACCGAACGCGATCGCGGCATGCCGTACGTCGACGAAGTCCCATTGCGGCTCGATGCGCACGTAGATGTGCACGCCGCGGTTGCCCGACGTCTTCGGGAAGCCGACGAGCCCCAGCTCGTCCAACAGGGTGCGGGCGTCACCGGCCACCCGCACCGCGTCCCGGAAGCCGGCCGTGCCGTGCGGGTCCAGGTCGATGCGGAGCTCGTCGGGGTGGTCGGGCTTGCCGCGCCGTACCGGCCACGGGTGGAAGGTGAGGGTCCCCATCTGCGCCGCCCACGCCGGCACCGCCACCTCGGTGGGGCAGACCTCGTCCGCCGTCCGGCCGGACGGGAACGTGACCCGCGCGGTCTCGACGTACTCGGGCGCGCCCTTCGGCACGCGTTTCTGGTAGAACGCGTCGCCGTGCTCGCCGGTGCGGGTCGCGAGCGTGATGCCGTCGCGCACCCCCTTCGGCCACCGCTCCAGCGCCGTCGGTCGCTCGCGCAGCGCGCGCATCAAACCGTCGCCCACCGCGACGTAGTACTCGACGACCTGCAGCTTGGTCACGGCCGGCGTCCGCTCCGTGGGCTCGTAGATCACACGATCGGGGCTCGACACGCGCAGGGCGCGGCCCCCTGCATCAACCTCGGTCGCGGTGCTCGCCATGCCGCCATCCAAGCAGGTGCCCTCATCAGGACCCCAGACCATCGACGCGACGTACCGGCAGGGCTTACGGTGTCGGACGTCTCGGGACAAAACGCTCGAGCATGCCGCCCTCCGGAGGATCCTCGTGTCGTCGCGCCCCCACGCCACCATTGCAGTGCTCACCGCCGCGCTGGCCGCAGCCGGTCTCTCGGTCCCGCTCACGTCGGCACACGCGGTGTCGCCGAACGTCGTCATCTCCGAGGTGTACGGCGGGGGCGGCAACAACAACGCGCAGTACTCGCACGACTTCATCGAGCTCCACAACGCCGGAACTACGCCGGTCGACCTTGCCGGTTGGTCGGTGCAGTACGCGAGCTCAGGCGGGTCGACCTGGACGAACCGCACGGAGCTGACCGGCGTCGTCCAGCCCGGGCAGCACTACCTGGTGCAGCAGGCAGCGGGTGCCAACCCGGCCCCTGCGCTGCCCGCGCCCAACGCCACCGGGTCGATCGCCATGTCCGCCACGAACGGGAAGGTGGCGCTCGTCCGGAGCACCACCGCCCTCACCTGCGGCAGCGACTGCGATCGGGCCGCCGGGGTTCACGACTTCGTGGGCTATGGGAACGCCAACGACTTCGAGGGCGCGCCGGCCGGCGTCCTGTCCAACACCAGCTCTGCGCAGCGGGTCGGCGTCGACAGCGACAACAACGCCTCCGACTTCACGGTCGCGGCCCCCGCGCCGCAGTCGAACGCTTCTGAGCCGTCGCCGCCGCAGGCGATCACCGGCCTGGCGATCCACGACATCCAGGGCGCCGCCCACCGGTCGCCGTACGTCGGCGAGCGGGTCGGCGAGGTGCCCGGCGTGGTGACGGCGGTCGGTTCGAACGGGTTCTGGTTCCAGTCGACCGAGCCGGACGCCGATCCTGCGACCAGCGAGGGCCTCCTCGTGTTCCGCGGGCGGGGCGTCTCGGTCGGTGACTCCGTCACGGTCACCGGCACCGTCGCCGAGTACAGGAGCGCCCCCAGCAACCTGAGCATCACCGAGATCGTCGACCCGACGGTCACCGTGCTCGCGTCGGGTGGCTCGCTCCCGGCGAGCACGCTCGTCGGCCCGGGTGGCCGCGTACCGCCCAGTGACGTGATCGAGGACGACGCCTCCGGCGACGTGGAGCAGCAGACCGCGTTCGACCCGGCGCAGGACGGCATCGACTTCTGGGAGTCGCTCGAGGGCATGCGCGTCGGCCTCGAGAACGCGAACGTCGTCGGCCCGTCGTCGCGCTTCGGTGAAGTACCCGTGGTCCCGGCGGGCTCGGGCGTGATGACGAACCGCGGCGGGATCGCGATCCGTGAAGGCGACCTGAACCCGGAGCGGGTCTTCGTCGACGACACGCTGGTGAACACCCCCGTCACGTCGACCGGCGATGTCCTGGCGGGCCTGGTCGAGGGCGTCCTCGACTACTCGTTCGGCAACTTCAAGCTCCTGCCGACCAGCACGCCGACCGTGACGCCGGGCAACCTGGCCCGGGAGGTCACGACGCCGGCTGCCGATGACGAGCTCTCGGTGGCGTCGTACAACGTCGAGAACCTCTCCCCCCGCGACGACCAGTCCAAGTTCGACGCCCTCGCGGGCCAGATCGTCGGCAACCTCGCGGCGCCCGACCTGCTCACCCTCGAAGAGGTGCAGGACGACAGCGGTCCCACGAACGACGGCACCGTGGCCGCCGACGAGACCCTCCGGCTGCTGGCCGAGGCGATCCTGCGCGCCGGCGGACCGGCGTACGACTGGCGGCAGATCAACCCGGTCGACGGCGCCGAGGGTGGCCAGCCAGGCGGGAACATCCGCGTGGCATTCCTGTTCCGGACCGACCGGGGGCTGAAGTTCATCGACCGGGGCGAGCCATCGTCGACCGGAGCAACGCAGGTCTACACGGACAAGGGCGAGGCACGTCTCACTCACTCCCCCGGCCGGATCGCACCGGAGTCCGACGCGTGGACGAGGTCACGGGTCCCGCTCGTCGGGGAGTTCAAGTGGCACGGCGTGACATTCTTCGCCGTCGCCACTCACTTCTCCTCGAAGGGCGGCAGTGACCCGCTCTTCGGCCGCTGGCAGCCCCCGACCGAGCCGTCGGCGGTGCAGCGACACCTGCAGGCACAGGAGGTGCGCGACTTCGCTGATTCGCTGTTGGCGGCCCAGCCGGACGCACGTCTCGTCGTCGCGGGCGACATCAACGACTTCGAGTTCTCCGAGACGGTCGACATCCTGGTCGGCGACGGAGCAACCGCGTTGACGGACCTGCCGCGGACCCTGCCCGTGCCCGAGCGCTACACCTACGTCTTCGAGGGCAACAGCCAGGTGCTCGACCACATCCTGCTCTCGCCGGCGTGGGCGGCGCGGAGCCGCGGCTACGACATCGTGCACGTCAACGCCGAGTACGCCGACCAGGTCAGCGACCACGACCCGCAGGTCGTGCGACTCACCAAGAAGGTCCAGCACTGAGCGTCCGCAGCCGTCCGGCGCTAGGGCGGCTGCGTACGCTCGAACCATGAACTACCCCGTGAACAAGACCGACGACGAGTGGCGCGCCGAGCTGACCCCGGCCGAGTACGCCGTGCTGCGCAAGGCCGGCACCGAGCGTCCGTACGTCGGGGAGTACACCGACACGAAGAGCGTCGGCGTCTACCGGTGCCGGGCCTGCCAGTCGGAGCTGTTCCGGTCGGAGACGAAGTTCGACTCGCACTGCGGCTGGCCGTCGTTCTACGCGCCGCTCGCCGAGGAACGGGTCGAGTACATCGAGGACATGTCGATGGGCATGAAGCGCGTCGAGGTGCGGTGCGCGAACTGCGGCTCGCACCTCGGCCACGTCTTCGAGGGCGAGGGGTACGGCACGCCGACCGACCAGCGCTACTGCATCAACTCGATCAGCCTGACGCTCGAGGAAGAAGCCTGAGCGCTCGTCGTCAGCCGCGGCGGAGGGGGCGGGTCCAGCGCCGGTCCTCGAGGTTCTCCGACAGCCCGTTGTCGAGGTAGGCGTACGCCCAGCTCCGGCGGACGTGCTCGGTGAGCACCCGGAACTGCACCGACGTCGGGGTGTCGAGGCATCTACGCGGCACCGACGCCCGGATCACGTTCCGGCCGTACCGGATTCGGTGGCTCACCGCGCACGGGATGTCTCGCCCGCGGTCGGTCATCAGGATCGGGTGCCCGTTCCGGTCTCGCCTGGTCGCCTCGACGCCGAGGATGAACGTGCGACCCCTCTCGTCGCGCAGGTCCACCCAGAGGTTCAGCCGCTTACCCGTCCTCGCCAGGTCCGCGAACTTCACGCGCACGATCACGCGCCGGTCCGTGTGGCGGAACGTCGAACGGACCACGTCGCCGACCGCGGCACCCGGAGCCGGCCGTGGGTTGGTGCCGCCCTCGTCGACGCGCACCATGTCGCCGCGCGGGTCGGACACCGTCAGTGACGAAGCGACGGCCGCCGCGCCTGGCAGCGGGACGAGCGCCATCACCGTGGCGAGCGAGGCGAGCCGGAGCGCTTGCTGCGCGGATACGTGCATCGGGACCCCCTGACCATGCGGACCGCCGTTCGGCCCTCACCGCAGTTTCCTCCCGACAGGCCCCCGGCGCATCCCAAATTCTGCGCCGCTTGTCGCGGTCAGGGCAGGTCGTGGACGAGCTCGGTCGGCGTCCGCCGACGGCCGGTGTAGAACGGAACTTCCTCACGCACGTGACGCCGGGTCTCCGAGCCGCGCAGGTGCCTCATCAGGTCGACGATCCGGTACAGCTCGTCGGCCTCGAACGCCAGCATCCACTCGTAGTCACCGAGCGCGAACGACGAGACCGTGTTGGCCCGGACGTCGGGGTAGTCGCGCGCCATCATGCCGTGCTCGGCGAGCAGCCGCCGACGCTCGGACTCCTCGAGGAGGTACCACTCGTACGAGCGGACGAACGGGTAGACGCAGACGTACTGGCGCGCTTCCTCCTCGGCCAGGAACGCCGGGATGTGGCTCTTGTTGAACTCCGCCGGCCGGTGCAGCGCCATCTGCGACCACACCGGCGCGAGGCGCGAACCGAACGCCGTACGACGGAAGCGGTGGTAGGCGTCCTGCAGCTGGTCGGCCGTCTCGGCGTGCCACCAGACCATGAGCTCGGCGTCGGCGCGCAGCCCGGAGACGTCGTACAGCCCGCGGATCGTGACGTCCTCGGCGGCGAGCGACTCGAACAGCTTCTCGACCTCGTTCGCCTCGGCAGCGCGGTCGCCGTCCCCGATCAGGTCGCGCAGGTGGAACACGGACCACATCGTGTAACGGATGACCTGGTTGAGGTCGCGTGCCTTGGGCTTGGAGGGTGCATCGCTCATGGCGTCATTCTCCCAACTGGGGCAAGGCGTCGAGGACCTGGGTGGCGGCCAGTTCGGCCGAGGCGATGCAGGCCGGGATCCCGAGCCCGTCGTACGCCGCGCCACACACGGCGAGTCCGGGCACACCGGCCACGGCAGCCCGGATGTTGCGGACCCGCTCCAGGTGGCCGACGGCGTACTGCGGCAGTCCCCCTCCCCAACGCTGGACGTGGCTGTCGACGGGCCTGACGGAGAGGCCGATCGCGTCGGCGAGGTCGTGCAGCGCGAGCTCGACGAGCTCGTCGTCGTCCACCTGGAGCACGGACTCCTCGCGGTGCCGTCCGATGGACGTGCGCATCAGCAGGACGTCACCGCCCTCGGCGTCGCGCCCTGCTTCGCGAACCCAGTCCCACTTGGCGAAGGAGTACGTCGCGGCCTTGACCGACCGCCCCTCGACGGGCGGCACCAGGAAGCCGGACCCCTCGGTCGCCGGGAACTCACGTGCTCGGAACGCCAGCGTGATGACCGCCATCGACGCGTACTCGATGCGCGCGAGCTCGAGCGCGGCGTCGGGTACCACGTCGGAGAGCAACCGCCCGGTGGGCCGGGCGGGAGTGGCGAGGACGACCGCGTCGGCCTGGATCACCTCGGGGTCGCGGGTGGAGCCGACGACCAGGTTCCAGCCGCCACCGGAGGCGCGCGCCAGGTCGCGGACTGTGGCCCCGGTGCGCACGTGGGCACCGCTGGCCGCCGCGACGGCTGCGGGTAGCTGTCCGACACCGCCTTCGAGGCCCGCGAACACCGGCACGTCGGACACCGCGGACGTCGCCGCGGCGGCCGACCGCATCATCGACTTGTCGCGGTCGAGCAGGGCCACGACCTGAGGTACGGCGGCCCGCGCGGAGATCTCGCGCGCGTGGCCGGCGTACACGCCGCCGAGCAGTGGCTCGACGAGCCTGTCGACGACCTCGCGACCGAAGCGCTCCTCGATCAGCCAGCCGATGCTGACGTCGCGGTCGTCGAGCCGGGTGGCCGGCAGCACCGCGTCGAGCGCCACGCGCGCCAGGCCGGCCTTCGAGATCACGCCACTCTCGGCGAGGGCGCGGGCGTCGGTCGGCACCCCCATCAGCGTGCGGGGCATCGGCAGCATCCGGCCGCGGGACCACAGGTTCGCCGAGATGGTGGCGGGGTAGACGAGCCGGTCGCCCAGCCCGGCGTACCGGGCCAGCGCCACAGCCTCCGGGCGGCGGTTGAGCATCGCCTCGGCACCCACGTCGACGGTCACGCCGACCACCTCGCCGAGGGCCAGCTTGCCGCCGATGTTTGGCGAAGCCTCGAGCACGACGACCTCGACGTCGGGTCGCTCCCGCCGTACCGCGGCTGCGGCCGACAGCCCCGCGATGCCGGCGCCGACGACGACGACCCTTGCTGCGGGCAGGTCAGGCCGATGGCCGGGGCGGGGGGTCACGGGTAACAGATTGGCAAACACCGGCTCCGACCGCCAACTGAACGGAACCGGGCCACGATGGGGTGCGTCACACCCACATGAGAACGACACGGACCCGGCTGATCACAGCCACAGCGGCAGCAGCACTCCTCGCCTTCCTCTCCGCGTGCAGCGGCACCGACGTCGGCGCGATGAGCGCCGACTCCGACGCGGCTGGCGGGCGAGTCGAGCAGGCCGCGCCCGAGTCGGGCCGAGAGGCGATCGGCGGTGACCAGAGCAAGGTCACGAGCACCGTGTTCCGGGTGCGGTCGGTGATCCGTACCGGCGACGTCTCCGTCACGACGAAGAACCTCGACGCCGCGCGCGCCGACCTCGACAGCCTGTTGGTGGCCGTCGGCGGGACCATCGAGAACGAGCAGACGACCAACGGCACGAAGGGTGACCCGCGGCGCTCGACCCTCGTGCTGCGCGTCCCGGTCGACGAGTTCTCGACGACCATGCAGGGCCTCAAGGAGCTGGGCACCGTCAAGGACTCCAACACCGCGTCGCGCGACGTGACGACCGAGGTGATCGACGTCGACGAGCGGGTGCAGACCCTGGAGAACAGCCTGAACCGGCTGCAGGCTTTCCAGCGCAAGGCCGACAACATCGACGACCTGATCCGGTTCGAGCAGCAGATCACCCAGCGGGAGGCCGAGCTGCAGTCGATGAAGGCGCAGCAGGCCTACCTGGCCGATCAGACCTCGATGTCCACGATCACCCTGCGACTCACTACGCCCAAGGCATTCGTCGAGCCGCCGAGCCCGTTGGACGAGGCGGGCTTCCTGGCCGGACTGACCAGCGGCTGGAACGCGCTGAAGAGTGCGGCGATCGTCGTACTCACCGTGGTCGGCGCCGTGATCCCGTTCACCGTCGTTCTCGTGCTGGTCGGCGTCCCGACGTGGCTGCTGGTGCGCCGTACCGTCCGGTCACGCCCGGCCGCCAGCTCAACCCCCGCCCCCGCGACCCCCGCGGACGGCACACCCCCCGCCTAACGCGCGGAGTGGGTGTGGACGAAGTCGGTGAGGCGGGCCAGCTGGTCGGGGTTGGTCGACGGCATCACACCGTGGCCCAGGTTGAAGATGTGGCCCGGGGCGGCGCGTCCGGCGTCGAGCACCTCGGCGGCCCGCGACAGCATCAGCTCGGTGGGGGCGAACACCAGCGACGGGTCGAGGTTCCCCTGCACCGCGCGGCCACCGACCCGGCGCACCCCCTCGGCAAGCGGCACCCGCCAGTCGACACCCACCACGTCGGCGCCGGCCTCCCCCATCAGGCCGAGCAGCTCGCCGGTGCCCACCCCGAAGTGGATCCGCGGGACGCCGAGCTCGCCCGCGGCAGCGAGGACGGACGTGGAGTACGGCATCACGTACTGCTGGTAGTCGGCCGGCGACATCGCGCCCGCCCACGAGTCGAACAGCTGCACCGCGGACGCACCGGCAGCGACCTGGACCTCGAGGTACGCCGCGGAGATCGACGCGATCTTGCGCATCAGCGCGTCCCAGACGTCGGGAGCGCCGAACATCATCGCCTTGGTCTTCGCGTGCTCCTTCGACGGACCACCCTCGACGAGGTACGACGCCACCGTGAACGGTGCGCCGGCGAACCCGATCAACGGCGTCGCGCCCAGCTCGGCCACCAACGTGCGCACCGACTCGGTGATGTACGGGACGTGGGAGGCGTCGAGGTCCGGGATCGCCTCGACGTCGGCCATCGTCTCGACCGGCGACGCCACGACCGGACCCACACCCGGCACGATGTCGAGGTCCACCCCGACAGCCTTCATCGGCAGCACGATGTCGGAGAAGAAGATCGCCGCGTCCACGCCGTACCGACGTACGGGCTGCAGGGTGATCTCGACGACCAGCTCAGGACGCATGCACGACTCGAGCATCGCGACGCCCTCGCGCAGCTTCCGGTACTCGGGCAGCGACCGCCCCGCCTGCCGCATGAACCACACCGGCGTGTGGGGCACGGGCTCGCCGCGGGCGGCGCGCAGGAACGCGGAGTCGTGGGCGGGGCTCTGGGGCGCGGCAGGTGTCGTCACGGGGTCGATCTTCCCAGGTCAGGCAGCGTGTCTTCCGACCGCCTGCTGGAAACCGGCCTAGTGTGACGGTATGGCCGCACGACAGGAGCCCCGTGTGGACCCCTCCGCATTTCCCGAGGAGTTCCGAGCCGCAGTCGAACAGATGCGGGCCGCTCGGCTGCGCCCGGAGATCTTCTGCGAGGAGATGCCCGCTCCCCAGCGCATCGCCCCCTTCGCGTCAGCCCTTTCCGCTGACGTCACGGTCGACGGCGAGGACGTCGGTACGGGGCGCATCGTGCTGCTGCACGACCCAGCCGGCAACGACACCTGGGAGAGCACCTTCCGCTGCGTGGCGTACGCCCGCGCCGAGATCGACCCCGAGATGGCCAACGACCCGCTGCTCGGCGAGGTCGGCTGGTCCTGGCTGACCGAGGCGTTGTCCGCCCACGGCGCCCACTACGGCGCCCCGTCGGGCACCGTGACGAAGGTGTCGTCGGAGAGCTTCGGCTCCATGGCCGACGAGGAAACGACCGCCCAGCTAGAGATCCGCGCGTCGTGGACCCCACTGCCTCCCCAGTCGGACGTCTCGAACGCCGGCGCCCTGGGTACTCTCGACCTGGGACCGCACGTGGAGGCCTGGGCCGAGCTGCTCTGCACCGCGTCGGGCCTTCCCCCGGTGCCCGAGGGAGTCACATCCATGCCGAGTCGACGAGGACAGCGCGGCCGTACCTGATGACCGACGAACAACCCGAGACCCCGGCGACCCCGGCGGAGACAGACGAACCAGACGAGCCGCAGGCACCCCTGCTGGAGCTGCGTGACGGCCTCACCCGTGTCATCGACACCGAAGAGGCACTCGCCGAGACGGTCGAGAAGCTGCGCGCCGGCACCGGTCCGGTCGCGATCGACGCCGAGCGCGCGTCCGGCTACCGCTACTCAGCCCGCGCCTACCTCGTGCAGATCCGCCGCGAAGGCGCGGGCTCAGCGCTCATCGACCCGATCCCGTTCGGCGACCTCTCCTCGGTCCAGGACGCCCTGGGCGACGCCGAGTGGATCCTGCACGCGGCCACCCAGGACCTCCCCTGCCTGACCGAGCTCGGACTTCGACCGACGTCGCTGTTCGACACGGAGCTGGCCGGGCGACTGCTCGGCTACCCGCGCGTCGGCCTCGCCACGCTCGTCGAGACGGTGGTGGGCCGACGGATGCGCAAGGAGCACTCGGCCGTCGACTGGTCGATCCGACCGCTGCCGGAGCCCTGGCTGGAGTACGCCGCACTCGACGTCGAGGTGCTGCTCGAGCTGCGCGAGGCCCAGGTCAAGGAGCTCGAGGAGACCGGCAAGTCCGAGTGGGCGCGCCAGGAGTTCGAGCACCTGGTGAACGCCGCACCAAGCGGACCGCGTCAGGACCCGTGGCGTCGCACCTCCGGGATGCACCGCACGCGCGGTCGACGGTCCCTCGCAGCAGTGCGCGAGCTCTGGCTCACCCGCGACGCGATTGCGACGCAGCGAGACGTCACTCCGGGACGCATCATCCCCGACGCGGCGATCGTCGAGGCCGCCAACGCGCTGCCCCGCGACAAGGCGACGCTGCTCGGGCTGAAGGGCTTCCGCGGCCGCGGCGCCGAGCGGTACAGCAGCCAGTGGGTCGCCGCGATCCGCACCGCCCGCGAGCTGCCCGAGTCCGAGCTGCCGCCGATGGCCGCGCGGTACGACGGCCCGCCCCCGCCGCGCGCCTGGGCCGACCGTGACCCGCTGGCGGCAGCACGCCTGACGTTCGCCCGCTCCGCCCTCAAGGAGCGCGCGGAGGAGCTGAACCTCCCGGTCGAGAACCTGCTCACCCCCGATTTCGTGCGCCGGCTGCTCTGGGAGCCGCCCGTCGCGGGTGAAGGCGAGGACCTCGAGGTGCTGGTCGGGGCCAGACTCGCCGAGCTCGGGGCACGCCCCTGGCAGATCGAGCTGACGCAAGAACTGCTCGCGATCGCGATCACCGAGGCGACCGTCGAGGAGTGACCGCTACTCGGCGGGCGGGGTGGCCGGAGCGAGGATCCGCTGCGACCGCGCGTCGATGGCCGGGAGCATCCTGTCCAGGTTGATGACGGGTGCGTAGAACAGCTCACGCAGCTCGTCGTCGGTCGCGGCGACCAGCTCCGGCCACGCCTCGACGTACGGCGTCACCGATGCCCGGGCGACCGCCTCGCCGAATACCGTCACGCTCTCGGGCTGGCTGCCCGGCTGCGTGAAGGCCAGCGAGTTGAGCGTCGGCAGGTGCGCGGGCACCACCGCCCCGGTCTCGGCCAGGATCGCCGCACCCCCGTCGCCACTGATGAACGCGAGGAAGTCTGCCGCAGCCTCGGTGTGTTCGGTGGTGGACGAGAGGCAGAGCCCGGTCACCTCGGCGATCGTACGAGTGCGAGCGAGCCGGGGCAGTGGGAAGACGTCGAAGTTGAGGTCCTCCGCACGCCGCAGCTCCGGGACGACGTCCTTGCTGGCGAAGATCATGGCGATCCGGCCCTCAGCGAAGCGCGTGAGGGCGTCCTTGCGACGGAGCTGTTCGGGCGACGGCATGAACCGGGGATCCCGGAGCACGTCCAGGACCTCTTCGAGCGCGGCCCGCGTGCCCGGGTCGGACAGCGTGAGGGTCGTCGCGTCGCGCGGGTCGTCCACGATGTCGACGCCCGCCGAGCGGACCAGCGCCATCAGCGTGCTCAGCCGGGGCTCGACGTACACGCCCTTGACCCCGTCGCGTGAGGTCAGCCGCGCTGCCTTCGCGAACTGCTCCCAGGTCCAGCCCGTCTCCGGGGTGAGCGGCTCCTCGCCGCGCTCGATCAGCCGCCGGAACGGCACGAGCTCCTGGTTGTAGACGACCACCAACGGCGAGACGTCGATCGGCATGCACTGGAGTGCCTGCTCGGCGCTGAACGCCTCGAGGCCCAAGCGGAGGTAGTTGTCACCGAACGTCACGCCGCGCGTCGCGAGCAGCTCGTCGACCGGCGTCACGGCGTCGGCGGACGACAGGCCGGGGATCTCCTCATGCGGCACCACGAACAAGTCGGGTGCGTCCAGCGTGGCAGCGGAGTCGCCGAGCTGGCTGAGCGCCTCCATCGAGGGCCGCGGCTCGACGGTGACCGACACCTCGGGGTGCTCGTTGCTGTAGACCTGAGCGAGCTTCTCGTACGCCTCACGCATCGTGCGATCCCCCTGCACACCAAGGCGCAGTGACACGGGGTCGGCGGGGGCAGCGGACTCGGACGGCGACGACGTCGGGCTCGGGTTCGCCTCGGGCGGAGCTGCGTCCGTCGTGCAGGCAGCCACGATCAGACTGCCGGCCACCAGCGTGGCTGCAGCGGCGATCGCGCGTGGCAGCGGAAGCACCCCGGACCCCTCTCCTGAACATCGCGTGTCAACGTCCGGGCGTCGCCGGTGATGTCCAAGGGATACCGTATCGGGCCGTACCTGGGGCACTGACGGGCGATATCCCCGAACCCCTAGGCTGGGCCCTTTGCTCCGGACAGACAGGACTCCCGATGCACGCGCGCAGCCCGGCCAGGATGTTGCTCCCCGTGGCGGTGGCACTCCTGCTTCCGCTCAGCGGTTGCGCGGCCGTCGCCGAGCCCGACCTCGACCTCGAGCCTCGGGCCGCGGCGTCACGAGACGAGGCGAACGAGCTGGAAGCAGCCCGTGAGGAACCTGCGGAGGCTTCCGCCGCCACGTCGGAGTCCGGCGCCGACGCCCCGTCCGGCGACGACGGGACCGCCCGCAAGCCCAGTGCCCGCGCCACTCTGCGCAACCGCCTGCTCGGCGCGCACGAGCTGCCGACACCCGCCGGGACGTCGGGCTGGACCGCGGCTCCCACTCGCAACCGCGAGCCCGGCACGTTGGCGGGCACCTGTCACCACTTCGAGATGCTCACGATCGGGGCCAGCAAGGTCGGCTACCGCGAGTTCGCCCCGGCGGACGGCGGAGATGCTCGCGCGACCCACCTCGTCGCGCAGTTCGCGGACGCGAAGACCGCCTGGCGCGCGTTCGAGGTGCTCAAGTCGTGGCGTGACGACTGCGACAAGCGGCTCGCGAAGTACGACCGCCACCAGATCGGTGATCTCACCCCGGTCGAGGCCGGAGGAGCTGCGGCTCACTGGTACCGGCTCCAGTACGGGCCGTCCGAGGGCGGCGGTCGGAGCGAGTACGTCGACGCCCAGGGGCTGGCTCTGGTGGGCACCAGGATCGCCGTGCTCCGGATGGCCGTTGTCGGTACAGGACGAGACGCCGACCGCATCGCGGGCGCCGTCAACGACGCGGTCCGAGCGGCAGTCGCGAAACTGCCCTGAAGATTCCGTCTCGGGACCTAGGCTGGTGGGTGATGAGTGAGACACCACGCCCTCGCCGCCCGGTCTTTCCAGGTGCCCTGCACCTGGAGTCGCTCACGGGTGACATCGACCCGGCCGCGCGCAGCGAGGCCGCCGACCGGTGCGCAACGCTGCTCGTCCGGGGTGCGCACGACCTGGACGACGAGGAGGTCGTCGCCCGGGTGGTGAACCTGGCGGACACCGAAGGCCTCGACACGCTCGCCGACCTGTGGGCCGGCTCCCCCGCCGACTCGCTCGCGGGCTGCCTGTGGCGCCTGTACCTGCTGCGGAGCTGGGTGTACGTCGACCCGACCGCGGCAGCGCGAGAGTTCGACACCGGCCGCAAGCACACACCCGTCCACGAGGTGGTCGCAGGCGTCGTCGACCCGCCCGGTCCGGCGGAGGTGCAGCACCTCGTCGACCTGGTGCTGCGGGGGGTCGCTCGGGGCGACTTCGCCGACACGCTCTGGCGCGCGGCAGCGTTCGCCCGGGTGGTGGCCGCGGGACGCGCCCACTTGGGGACGACCGAGGCGACGTCGTACGACTCAGACCTGTCCGCAGCGAAGCTCGTGACCATGGCCGAGCAGCTCGAGAACGCCGCACGACTCGAGGCCGACGGTCGACTGGCATGACCCGAATCGGTGTGGCACGGCCTGTACAGTGGTGAGCGTGCCGGGCCGCGGCAGCCCCGGGTCCCAACTGAAGCCGCTACGAGCGGCCACGCGCCGTGAGGCGCTCCCGGTCCGGCGCACTAACTTCTCCCGCACGTCACGCACGTCGGTGGCGTCGTGAGCGGCCTCAACGTCCGCGGCGTGGACATCCCCGACGACGAGCTGGGCTGGCGGTTCAGCCGCTCCGGCGGTCCTGGTGGCCAGTCCGTGAACACCGCGGACTCCCGCGTCGAGCTCAGCTTCGACGTCGCCGGCACGCCCTCGCTCCCACGGCACCTGCGCGACCGAGCAGTGGCGCGCCTCACGAAACGCCTGGTCGACGGCGTCATCACCGTGACCGCCTCGGAGTACCGCTCCCAGCACCGCAACCGCGAGGCCGCTCGCGCACGGCTGCTGGCACTGCTGGTCGAGGCCACCGCACCGCCGGCGCCGCCGCGGCGCGCCACGAAGCCCACGCGCGGTTCGCGTGAGCGGCGGCTCGCAGGCAAGAAGCGGCGGAGCCAGACGAAGTCGATGCGGCGTCGGCCGGACGGCGACTGAGGCCGTCAGCGAGCGCGCTTGACCCAGGGGGTCCAGGCCGCCGAGTACTCCAACTCGTCGTGCGCGTTGTCCGAGTAGGTGCCCCGGGCGTTGTCGAACCGGTGCACGTTGATGTTGGCCCGAACCGATCCGGGTCGGTTCAGGCACGCGCGGTCCAGCCGAACTGCCAGGACGTTCTTGGCGTAGTCGATTCGGTGCCTCACCTGGCAGCTCGACACCAGGTCGCCGTTCCGCTTGAAGACGCGGACCCGCCCGGACCAGCTGCGGTGGCTGGCCTCCACCACGACCTCGCGCACCTTGCGGTCGCGGCTGCCCTCCAGCAGGACGGCGTACTGCGCGTACGAGCCGCGCCGTGCGAGATCGGCGAATCGAAGGCGCACCACGACGACCTTCCGGTCATGCTTGACGACGGTGCGGACCAGGTCGCCCTGCGCGCTCGTGGGCGACGGCATCGCGGCCTCTACTCCCGCCGAGTACCACGTGTCGCCCGACGCGTCGGAGAACGAGTACACCTGTGCCGCGGCAGGACCGGCGCACCACGAGACCAGCACACCCGCGAGCAGCGCGGCCGAGAGCGCAGTACGACGAAAGGTCACGGCTCAAAACCCTAGCCGGGTGACCGCGTCCGCGTGGCCAGACCGCCAGAGTCGTAACGTGACCTCCATGACGAGCTACAGCCCGGAAATCGACGGCGAGCCGGACCCCGGCGAGGTGGTGTGGGCGTGGGTGCCCTACGAGGACGACGCGAGCCAGGGCAAGGACCGCCCCGTGCTCGTCGTGTCACGGCACCCAGATGACGAGACGCTGCTCGTCTGCCTCTACCTGACCAGCAAGGACCATGACCGTAATCCCGACGCCGAAGCACACGCCGGTCGCGAGTGGATGGACGTCGGCACCGGCGGATGGGACTCGCAGCGTCGCGACAGTGAAGTGCGGCTCGACCGGGTGCTGCTCCTCCGCGAGGACGAGGTGCGGCGTGAGGGCGCGGCGCTGGAGCGCGAGATCTACGAGCAGGTGGTGGCCGCTGCACGTGACCATCTGGCCGCGGTGACCGAAGGTTCGTGAAATACTCTGCGTCGCTGGCCTCGACTCGCGACGCCGCCTCTCATCTCGGGGACCCCTTCATGCATCGTCCGGCGCGCGCTGCCGCCCTCCTTGCCCTGTTCGCATCAACGCTCGTGGTCGTCGGCGTCAGCCAGAGCCCGGCGGCCTTCGCTGCCACCGGCGAACGCTGCACCATCGTCGGGACCGCCGGCCCGGACCGACTCGTCGGCACCAGCCGGCGCGACGTCATCTGTGGTCGGGGCGGTGCTGACGTGCTCATCGGCCGCGGCGGAGCCGACGTGCTGGACGCTGGCAAGGGGCCGGACGAGCTGACCGGTGGATCGGGTGCCGACACCCTCCTGGGCGGCGGCGGCAACGACGACCTCGTCGGCGGCCGTGGACCCGACGACCTCGTCGGCGGCCCGGGCACCAACTGGTGCACCGTCGGCGGCACCGACTCGGAGGCCGGCTGCAAGCACGACCTGGCCCCGCCGTCCGCCGACAGCCCGCGCGTGGACCGCGACCGTGTCGACGTCACCAACAGCGATGCCGACGTCGACATCCGCGTGCATGTCGTCGACGACACGGGCGCGAGCCGCGTGGTCGTCAACCTAGGCTCCGCTGACGGCAGCGGCTCCGCCATCGGTCCGGACGCCCGACTCGTCTCCGGCACCGCGCGCGACGGGTGGTGGAAGACCACACTGACCGTGCCGCGGTGGGCCGCTCCCGGCGACTACGTGACCAGCGTCAGCGTTCGTGACCGGGTCGGCCGCTGGAACGGGCGTGACTTCCGCGGTACGACGCTGGACGTCGTCGACCGGAACCCGGACCTCGACAACCCGCACGTGATCCTTCGGGCGCCGTCGACCACCTCCAAGGTCGACGTACGTGCCGCCGCGAAGGACGTCACCATCGAGGTGCGCGCCACGGACGCCGTCTCCGGTGTCTGGTACCTCGACCTCTGCCTGAGCAGGCCTCTGGAGGGCTTCTACACGAACTTGCCGTGCGTGGGCGCCGACCTCGTCAGCGGCGACGGGTTCGACGGCATCTGGCGAGCCGATGTCCGGATCCCTCGGGGCTCGACTGGCGGCGACTGGAACGTCTCCGTCAACGCCATCGACCGGGCGCACCGCGGCCAGAGTCCGGACCAGTGGATGGGCCCGGACCTGTACCGCCTCTGGACCAACAACGGCCAGTCGACGGACCCGAGCGTCCACGAGTTCCCTGCCAACCGTGGCCGGTTCTCCGTGATCGGCCGCCGCGACTCGGTGGCGCCCCGGATCACGGCGTCGAAGCTGACCCCGCACACCGTCGACACATTCAGCGCCCCGGCCACAGTCAACGTCACGATCGACGCGGTGGATGCGGTCGACGAGGGCGTCACCAGCGTGGGCGTCGCACTGCACGCCGCGACGTCGGACGGCAGCGAGCCGTCGTTCGCGCCGCTGTACCTCGAACTGGTGGCGGGCGACGCGACGAGCGGCACCTGGACCGGCAGCATCACGCTGCCCCAGGGCACCCCGCCGGGCCAGTACTACCTGCAGGCATGGGTCGAGGACATCACGCACTGGCGTTCCTACGTGTCCAAGGACTCGCCGTTCATGGCGGACGGCGGCCAGCAGGAGCTGCCGGGCAACCCCGTCCTCACGGTGCTCGACTGACCAAACCCGCTGGTCGAGCTTGTCGAGACCACTCGGAGTACCGCGTGGCTGTCGAGACCACCCGTCGGGTTCGACACGCCACTTCGTTCGCTGCTCAACCACCGGAATCCGCTGGTCGAGCCTGTCGAGACCACCCGCGAGAATGGTTTCGACACGCTCACTTCGTTCGCTGCTCAACCACCGGCATCGAGACCGGGCGGTCAGAGGGCGTCGAGGGCCTTGCGGATCCGGGTGTCGGAGACCGGGAACGCGGTGCCGAGGGACTGGGCCCAGAGGCTGACCCGGTACTCCTCGAGCATCCAGCGCACCCGCACCAGCCCGGCGCTCGGCGGGCGTCCGTCCGGAAGCGCGTCGACCCGGTGCAGGTAGGCCTCCTGCAGGCTGGCGATCTGGTCCATCAGCAGGCGGTCGCGTCCGACCGACTCGGCCAGCTTCGCGCGTCGCTCGGTGACCGCCGAGAGATACCGCGGGAGCTGCCGCAGCTGGACGGCGCCGACGTCCGAGACGAATCCCCGCCCGACGAGCCGACCCACCTGCGCCTTCATGTCGGCGAGCGCGGGCAGCATCGTCATGTCGGCAGAGCCGCTGAGCAGCTTGTCGACGGCCCGCCACGAGGCGAGCGCGCGCGTGGCGTCGTACATCACGCCTCGGGTCGCCTCCGCGAGGTCGGCTCGGACGAGCTCGACGAGCCGCTCGAAGGAAGCCTCCTCCCAGACCGGCCCACCGTGACGTTCGACCAGATCGTCGACCGCGGCTGCCACGCAGTCCGCGAGAAGGTCGGCCACGGTGGCGTACGGCGAACCGGCGAGCGCCAGCTTGTCGGCGTTCGACAACCCATCGGTGAGGGCCTTGACCGGCGACGGGATCGCCAGCATCAGCAGGCGACGGAGCCCGCGCCGGTGCATCGCGTCGCGCTCCGGCTCGGAGGCGAATGCCTGAAGCCCGACGGTCGCGCCCTCGTCGACGAGGCCGGGAAAGCCCCGCACGTCGTGGCCGGCGCGGGTCTGCGTGAAGGTCTGCTCGATGACCCCGAACGTCCACCCGGTCTGCCCGGTCACGGCGAGGCCGGACGACGTAGCGGCGTCCTCCATCGCCGCGGCGAACTGCGGACGGAGCGGCTCCTTGAGCTGCTCCAGGTCCTTGCCGGTGCCGACCACGGCACCCCGGTCGTCGAGCACCCGGAACGTCGGCCGCAGGTGGTCGGGCACCTTCGCCCAGTCCCAGGCGTCGCGCGGCACATGCACGCCGGTCCGACCGCGCAGGAACCGCTCCAGGGCGTCGAGCAACGACTCCTCCCCCGGTGACACGGCGACGAGGAAGTCGCGCGCGACGTTGGGAGCGGGCACGAAGCTCACCCGCAGTGGCTTCGGCAGCGACCGGATCAGGGCGACGACGAGTTGCTCGCGCAGCCCCGGGACCTGCCAGCTGAACATGGTCGGGTCGACCTGGTTGAGGGTGGCGACGGGGACGTCGACGGTCACGCCGTCGGCGGCGGCTCCCGGCTCGAACTGGTAGGTCAGCGGCAGCGCGAGCTCACCCTCGCGCCACAGGTCCGGGTAGTCCTGCGCGGTCACCGACGACGCCGTCTCGTTGACCAGCATCTCGGGGTCGAACGTCAGCAGGTCGGGACGACGCTGCCGGGTCTGCTTCCACCACGAGTCGAAGTGCGCCCCGGACACCACCTCGGGCCCGACCCGCTCGTCGTAGAAGTCGAACAGCGTGTGCTCGTCCACCATGATGTCGCGGCGGCGGGCGCGGTGCTCGAGCTCCTCGACCTCCTCGAGCAGCGCACGGTTCTGCCCGAAGAACTTGTGTCGGGTGTGCCACTCGCCGTAGACCAGCGCGTGCCTGATGAACAGCTCCCGAGCCAGAGCCGTGTCGATCCTGCCGTAGTTCACCAGCCGGTCGGCCACGATCGGGACGCCGTACAGCGTGACGCGCTCGTAGGCGAGGACGGCGGCGCGCTTCTTGCTCCAGTGCGGCTCGGAGTAGGTGCGCTTCACCAGATGGGCACCGAGCTCCTCAGCCCAAGCGGGCTCGACCTTGGCGTTGATCCGGCCCCAGAGCCGGGACGTCTCCACGAGTTCGGCCGACATGACGAACTGCGGCTGCTTCTTGAACAGCCCCGACCCGGGGAAGATGGAGAACCGCGCGTTACGCGCTCCCAGGTACCGCCCCGGGTTTCCCGGCCCCTTGGCCGGCTCGGGGTCACGCAGACCGATGTGGGACAGCAGCCCGGCCAGCAGCGACTGGTGGATGCCGTCGGCGTCCGGCTCGTCGGCAGCCTTGCCGACCTCGAACTTCAGCTGTTTCGCGACCTGGCGGAGCTGGGACTCGAGGTCCTGCCACTCGCGAATGCGCAGGTAGTTGAGGTACTCGGCGCGGCACATCCGACGGAACGCACTCGAGCTCAGCTCACGCTGCTGGGTGCGGATGTACCGCCACAAATTGAGAACGGTCAGGAAGTCGGACGTCTCGTCGCGGAACCGCGCGTGCTTCTGGTCGGCCTGCGTCTGGGCCTCGGAGGGCCGCTCGCGCGGGTCCTGGATCGAGAGAGCGGCGGCGATCACGAGCACCTCGCGGAGGCAGCCCCGGCGGTCTGCCTCGACCACCATCCGGGCGAGCCTCGGGTCGAGGGGCAGCGCGACGAGCTGTCGACCGAGCGGCGCGAGCCGGTGCCCCGACGAGCCAGGGAGTAGCGCCCCCAGCTCCTCGAGCAGCTGGACGCCGGCCTTGACCTGGCGGCTGTCCGGTGGGTCGACGAACGGGAACCGGCCGACGTCACCGAGGCCGAGCGCGGTCATCTGCAGGATCACCGACGCCAGGTTGGTGCGCAGGATCTCCGGGTCGGTGAACTCGGGCCGCGCCTCGAAGTCCTCCTCGCTGTAGAGGCGGATACAGACTCCGGCTTCGACTCGGCCGCAGCGTCCCATCCGCTGGTTCGCCGACGCCTGGCTGATCGGCTCGATCGGCAGCCGCTGCACCTTGGTGCGGTACGAGTAACGGCTGATCCTGGCGTAGCCGGCGTCCACGACGTACCGGATACCGGGCACCGTCAGCGACGTCTCGGCCACGTTCGTCGCCAGCACGACGCGGCGCCGGGTGTGCCGCTCGAACACCTTGTGCTGCTCCGCGCTCGAGAGCCGCGCGAAGAGAGGCACGACGTCGAACCCGGCGGACGAGCCTGTCGAGCCGGTGGTCGAGCCTGTCGAGCCGGTGGTCGAGCCTGTCGAGACCTTCCCCAGCACGTCCGCGGTGTCCCGGATCTCCCGCTCGCCGGGCAGGAAGACCAGGATGTCGCCCGGCCCCTCGCGCACCAGCTCGCGAACGGCGTCCACGATCGCCTCGGTCTGGTCGCGGACGACCGGCTCGCCGTCCTCGTCGTCATATGTCTCGTCGACCAGGGGGCGGTACCGGACCTCGACGGGGTAGGTGCGCCCGGACACCTCGACGATCGGCGCGGGGGTGCCGTCCGGCTGCGCGAAGTGCGCCGCAAACCGCTCCGGGTCGATCGTCGCGGACGTGATGACGACCTTGAGGTCGGGCCGCTTCGGCAGCAGCTGCTTGAGGTACCCGAGGATGAAGTCGATGTTGAGGCTGCGCTCGTGCGCCTCGTCGATGATCAGGGTGTCGTACGACGAGAGCATCCGGTCGTGCTGCAGCTCGGCGAGCAGGATGCCGTCGGTCATCAGCTTCACCAGCGTGCCCTTGCTCGAGCTGGTCGGTGAACCGGACCTGGTAGCCGACCACCTCGCCGAGCTCGGTGCCGACCTCCTCGGCGATGCGCTCCGCCACACTGCGCGCCGCGATCCGGCGGGGCTGGCTGTGCCCGATCATGCCGTGCACGCCACGACCCAGCTCGAGGCAGATCTTCGGGAGCTGGGTGGTCTTTCCGGAGCCGGTCTCGCCGGCGACGATCACGACCTGGTGATCGCGGATCGCGGCGGCGATGTCGTCGCGCCGCTGGCTGACCGGGAGGTCTTCCGGGTACGCGATCTTCGGGACGAGCTGCTGACGCGCGGCCACCTGCTCGGGGCTGAAGCGACGACGCTCCGGCCTGCCACGTCGAGATCTGCGTGGCGTGCGGCGGTCCCGCTGGCTGGTCTCCGACATGACGTCGTCGAGTCTACGGAGCCGCGCCACCGGGTTTCGTACGTGGCCCGGGCAACCTCACCGCGCGGTGGTCATCGTCTCCCCCGACCCGGACAGCTTCTGTGCGAGCCAGATCGGGAGCACCGACGCCAGCACCAGGACGGCAGCCACGACGTTCACGACGGGCGCCTGGTTGGGCCGGAACATGTTCTGGAAGATCCAGATGGGCAGCGTCTGCTGCTGAACGCCGGCGGTGAACGTGGTCACGATGATCTCGTCGAACGACAACGCGAAGGCGAGCAAACCACCCGCCAGCAGCGACGAGCGCAGCATCGGGAACGTCACCAGCCGGAACGTCGTGAACATGCCGGCCCCGAGGTCGGCCGAGGCTTCTTCGAGGTTGCCGCCGAGCCGGCGGAGACGTGCCTGCACGTTGTTGAACACCGTGACGATGCAGAACGTCGCGTGGGCGACGACGATCGTGAGGAAGCCCAGCTCCCAGCCGAAGACGGTCCGGAACGCGTTGTTGAGCGCGATGCCGGTGACGATCCCGGGCAGGGCGATCGGCAAGATGATCAGCAGCGAGACGGTGTTGCGCCCGAAGAACCGGCGACGTTGCAGTGCCAGCGCCGCCATCGTGCCGAGGATCAGCGCGATCGTCGTCGCTACCGCAGCCACCTGCAGACTCACGACGAGCGCGTCCAGCGCCCCCGCGCTGTTGGAGGCCTGCCGCCACCACCGCAGCGTCAGGTCGGGGGGCGGCCAGGCGAACGTGCGACTGCTGTTGAACGAGTTCAGCAGCACCAGTCCCAGCGGCAGGTAGACGAGCACCAGCACGACGACGGACAAACCCGTCAGCAGCCAGCGCATCCCGCGTGAGAACGTCATCGAGCCACTCCGATCGTTCGCTGGAGCCGGTGGTGCCACGTCGCCGTACTCATAGGTTCTCCAGGGCGCCGGTACGTCGCACGGCGGCGAGGTAGGCAAGCATGATCACGACCGGGATGGTCGCCATGGCGGCCGCGAAGGGCAGGTTGTTGGCCGCCCCCACGTTGTCGTAGACGACGTTCCCCAGCATCTGGTTCGCGCCACCCACGATGCGTACGGCGATGTAGTCGCCGAGTGAGAGCGAGAACGTGAAGATCGAGCCCGCCACCAGGGCCGGGAAGACCATCGGAAGCACCACCCGACGCAGCGTGTGAGCCGATCGCGCACCGAGGTCAGAGGAGGCCTCGAGCAGAGAGTTGGGCAGCCGCTCGAGGCCGGCGTAGATCGGCAGGATCATGAACGGCAGCCACAGGTAGGAAAGCGTGATGATCGTCGCCGCCAGCCCGTACCCAGGAGAGTTGAGGCCGAACGGGGCCGCGATCCACGACACCAGGCCGGACTCGGACAGCATGCCGCGCCAGGCGTAGGCCTTGACCAGGTAGCTCGCCCAGAGCGGGGTGAGGACGGCGATGACGAGCACCCGCTGCCAACGAGGCGATGCGATCTTCGCCATGAAGAGAGCGATCGGGAGCGCGAGCATCGCATCGATCACCGTGACGAGGGCGGCGACCCCGAGCGTCCTGAGTGTGATCGTGCGATAGACGTCCTCGGTGAAGAGCGTGCGGAAGTTGTCCAAGGTCCAGACGCGCTCGACCTCGCCGGTGAAGGCGTTCTGCCCCCACAGCGAGGTGAGGAAGAGCGCCCCCAGGGCCCCGAGGTAGGCCACTCCCAGCCACAACATCGGTGGCGTGAGGAGGAGACCGATTCGGAGCCCTGGGCGGCGTTGGAGAACCTGGGCTACGGACAAGGTCAGCCCTTGACTTCGGTCCAGGCCTGGGTCCAGTCGCCGTAGTCGGTGCACTTCACGTCGGTACGCCCGTCGAGGCACTGCTCGATCGGCGTGGTCCAGTACCAGATCTGCGACGCGTACTCCTCGTCACCGGCGTGGAACGTGTCGCAGTGACCGGGGCTCGTGAATTCACAGGCCTCCGGGCTGGACGGCGCCTCGCCGAAGTACTCGGTGGCGGTGGCGTTGATCTCCGGGTCGATGATGTGGTTCAGCCACGCGTAGGCGCAGTTCTTGTTCTTCGACTCGCTGCCCACCATCCAGGTGTCGGACCATCCCGTGGCACCTTCCTCGGGAAGGGTCACCTCCACCGGCACGTTCTCACCCTGGGCAACGTTGGCGATGACCTGCCACGTCGTGCCCACCACGGAGTCGCCGGTCGTGAACGCCTGGATCTCCTTCAGGTAGTCCGACCAGTACTCCCCCACGTTGGTGCGCTGCTGCTTGAGCAGGTCGACCGCCGCGGCGAGCTGGTCCTCATCGAGCGAGTACGGGTGCTCGATGCCGAGGTCGGGCTGGGTCTTCATCAGGTACAGCGCGGCGTCGGCGATGTAGATCGGCGAGTCGTAGGCGGTGACCTTGCCGGCGTACGGCGAGTCGGCCTCGAAGACGACGCTCCAGCTGGTGGGAGCCGGCTTGACCTTGTCGGTGCGCCACATCAGCAGGTTCGCGCCGTAGCCGTGCGGGACGCCGTACATCTGGCCGTCGACGGAGTTCCAGTCGCGGTCCTTCAGGTAGTCGTACTGGCCTTCGTAGTTGGGGATGAGGTCGGTGTTGACCGGCTCGACGTCACCGGACGCGATCAGCCGGAGCGAAGCATCACCAGAGGCGGACACCACGTCGTACTGTCCGGTCTTCATCAGGCTGACGGCTTCGTCCGAGGTGGCGAAGTACTTCACCTCGGCCTGGCACCCGGTCTCGTCCTCGAACGCCGAGACCCAGTCGTAGGCCTTGTCGTTGCTGCCGTCCTCGGCATAGCCGGGCCAGGCGAGGATGTTGAGCTGACCCTCGTAGTCGCCGACCTCTTCGACCATCGGCAGGTCCGGAGCCGTGAAGGCACCGTTCCCCGAGTCGCCGTTGGCCCCGTCTCCGTCGCTGGTCCCACATCCGGCGAGAGCCAGTGCGAGAACGGCGGCTGAGGCGATGGTGGACATCCGCTTCATCGCGTACCCCTCATCTCATTGTCGGTGGAACCCTGATCCACCACGCTGTCTCCCCCATCCCCTAGACGTACGACGTGCTCGCGTCGCCACGAGAGCTGCACCGTCTCGCCACGACGCGCCAGCGCGTGGTCGAGCGAGCTCTCGAGGTTCTGCTGAAGCACGGTGATCCGCACGCCATCACCAACGTCGACGACTGAATGGGTCGCCGAACCCAGATAGACCACCTCGGTCACCACACCCGACACGCGGATGACGTCGTCACCTGCAGCCGGGTCCGCGTCATCGCCGTGGTGCAGGTGCACCTTCTCGGGTCGGACGCTGAAGCTGCCCGACTCTCCGAAGACGCGCTCCGCCGCTGCGCCCTTGACCAAGTTGGAGGTTCCGACGAAACCGGCGACGAACGCGGTGGCCGGACGCTCGTAGAGCTCGGTGGGGCTTGCCACCTGCTCGATCCGCCCCTCGTTGAAGACCGCGATGCGGTCGCTCATGGTGAGCGCCTCCTCCTGGTCGTGGGTGACGAAGACGAACGTGATCCCCACGTCCCGTTGGAGGCCCTTGAGCTCGATCTGCATCTCCCTGCGCAGCTTGAGGTCGAGCGCCCCGAGCGGCTCGTCGAGGAGGAGCACCCGCGGTCGATTGACCAGTGCGCGCGCCAGAGCGACGCGCTGCCGTTGGCCGCCCGAGAGCTCGTGCGGACGGCGGTCGCCGAAGGAGGCCAGCCGCACCGTCTCGAGCGCGTCCTCGGCGCGGCTGCGGCGTTCGGCACGACCGACCTTCTTCACCCGCAGCCCGTACTCGACGTTCTCCCGAACGCTCATGTGCGGGAACAGCGCGTAGTCCTGGAAGACGGTGTTCACGTCGCGCTCGAAAGGCGGCTTGTCGGTGACGTCCTCGTCGCCGAGCACGACCCTCCCGCTCGTCGGGCTCTCGAACCCCGCGATCATCCGCAGGACCGTCGTCTTGCCTGACCCCGAGGGTCCGAGCATCGAGAAGAACTCGCCGTCGGCGATGTCCAGGTCGATGCCGTCGACGGCGTGGACGGCGCCGAACCGCTTCTCCAACTGACGGAGGGAGACGGCGCTGTGCTGCTGCGTCGCCCCAGGCGAATCGGCCAATGCCGGCAGGGGCTCGATCGACATGCTCGGAGTATGGCACCACGGGTCCCGTCGAATCCACAGTTCTTGCAACGGATTTCGGCGCTGCTTTGCCCCCCGGGTTGCGGATTCGTTGTCTCAGAGGAGATCGAAGCCGCGAAGCGTGGTGGCCAGCTCCGTTGCCAGCGGCTCGGCTTGAACCACGATTGGTGAACCTGCATGGTGGGAGGTTCAGCGAAGCGATCAACGAAGGAGATGCACCAGTGCTCACCCTGACCGAGAACGCCAGCACCGTCGTGAAGACGCTCATCGACCAGCAGGGTTCGGAGGCCAGCGGCCTGCGCATCAGCCAGGACGCGCCTGACTCCCCGGCTCTTCACGTCATCCCCAGCGACTCCCCGCAGCCGGGCGACCAGGTGGTCGAAGAGGCCGGCGCCCGCGTCTTCCTCGAGGAGACGGCCGCGATCACCCTCGACGACAAGATGCTCGACGCTCAGGTCGACGACCGCGGCGGCGTCCAGTTCACGATCGCCCCCCAGGCCTGAGACAAAGCCCCGGAGAAATAACAGGTTTGGGATTTCTCCCCCTGGGGCACACACAACCCGGAAGGGAGAAACTCACATGGCATTTATCCTCTGGCTCATCGCCGTCGCCCTCGTGGTTTACGGCATCATCACTCTGGTTCGCGGTGGCGTGCTGATGGGCATCGTGCTCATCGTGCTCGGCCTCATCGTGGGCCCTGGCGGCTACAGCATCTTCAGATAGTTCGAACGCGCCCCATCAGAAGACCGGCTCAGACCTTTCGAGGTCCGAGCCGGTCTTCTGCGTTCGAAGCCGCAGCCGTCAGGCCCCGGACAGTGCGCCGGGCAGGGCCGCCGCGAGCATCGCAAGCAACCGGTCCTTGGGAACGCCGTCGGGCTTGCGCACCCACGACGTCACGACCTCTTCGACCATCGCGGCCCAGCCGCGGACCATCAGCCGGGACGCCGGCGTGTCCTCGACCACCAGGACGTCCAGGAGCCGGCCGTCCTCCTCGGCCGCATCGAAGATCCGGTCGGTGAGCACCGACCTGGCCTCCTCGTAGATCTCGCGCAACGTGTCGTCACCACTGGCCGCACCACGCACCAACGACGTGTAGCCGGCGTAGTTGGCGACCACGTAGTCGACGTACGCCTCGAGCGAGCGGGCGAGCCGGTCGAGTGGCCTTCCAGCAGCCGGGGGCGCGGTCACCCGGATCAGGTCGTCGGCGGCCTTGCGGACGACCGCTCGGTGGAAGTCATGCTTGTTGCCGAAGTAGTGGTAGAGCAGCCCCCGGGAGATCCCCGCCTCCTCGGCGAGCATGTCGATCGAGAGCTCGTCCACGGAACGGCTCGACAACAGGCGCACCCCGAGCGCCAGCAACTGCTCGCGCCGGTCGTCGGGCGTCATCCGGATCCGCCCTGGCTGGGTGCTGGTCACTCCGTCACCCTACTGAACTTCTTTCAACAGCGCTATTGACGCTTTTTCAATACCGTCGGTAGGTTTGGCGGCATGACTGCGACTCCACCCATGGCACCCCGCTCATCCGGCCCACTCCCCGAGCACGTCAGCGTGCTCGTGGTGGGCGCGGGTTTCGGCGGGCTGGGGATGGCGGTCAAGCTGCAGGAGGCCGGGGAGCGTGACTTCCTGGTCATCGAACGAGGGCAGGACGTCGGCGGAACCTGGCGCGACAACACCTACCCCGGGGCGGCCTGCGACGTCCCGTCGCATCTCTATTCGTTCTCCTTCGCGCCCAACCCGGACTGGACGCGGTCGTTCTCGCCGCAGCCCGAGATCTGGGCGTACTTGCGGCGCTGTGCGCGCGACTCGGGTGTGCGGTACCGCTTCCGGTTCGGCCACCGGGTCGACGACGCCGCCTGGGACGAAGGCGAGCAGGTGTGGCGGCGTCGACACGCTGCCGCCGGAGGCGGCGAGGTGAGCATCGTCGCCGACGTCCTGGTGACCGCCATGGGCGCTCTCGAGCACCCTCAAGTTGCCCGAGATCGCCGGGATCACCGACTTCGCCGGGCACGGCGTTCCACTCGGCCCGCTGGGATCACGACCACGACCCCGCCGGGAAGCGCATCGCCGTGATCGGCACCGGCGCGTCGGCGATCCAGTTCGTCCCCGAGATCCAGCCCGGTGCCGCCCGCCTCGACGTCTACCAGCGGACCGCGCCCTGGGTCATCCCCCGGCACGACCGCGCCCTCCGGTTCGCGGAGCACGCCCTGTTCGCCCGGCTGCCCGTTGCCCAGGCCGCGGTGCGGGCGGCGCTCTACTGGAGCCGGGAGGCGTCGGTGGTGGGGTTCCGCCGGCCCGACCCACTGATGAACGGGCCCCGCGGAAGCTGGCGCTGCGCCACCTCGCCACGCAGGTCACCGATCCGGCGTTGCGGGAGCGGCTCACCCCCGATTACACGATCGGCTGCAAGCGGATCCTGATCTCGAACGACTGCTACCCCACGATCACGCAGGACCGAACGTCGACCTGATCACCGACGCATCGCCGAGGTCCGCGAGCACTCGTCGTCACCACCGACGGCATCGAGCGAGAGGTCGACACCATCGTCGTTCGGCCACCGGCTTCTACACGACGGACTTCCCCTTCGTGCGCATCATCACCGGCCAGGACGGCGAGACCCTCGGCCGACGTCTGGAAGCGCGACGGCATGGCGGCGTACCAGGGCACGACGATCCACGGGTTCCCGAACCTGTTCCGCTGATCGGCCCGAACACCGGCCTCGGTCACCTCGAGCATGGTCTTCATCATCGAGTCCCAGCTCGCCTACGTCATGGACGGTCTGCGCCGGATGCGGGAGTCCGACGTGGCGGCCATCCAGCCCACGCGCGAGGCCCAGCAGCGCTGGAACGACGACCTGCAGCGGCGCCTCAAGCGCACGGTCTGGACAACCGGAGGCTGCTCGAGCTGGTACCTCGACGAGCACGGGCGCAACACCACCTTGTGGCCGAGGACGACGTTCACCTTCCGCTCGCTGCTGTCGCGCTTCGACACGGAGGCGTACGAGGCGACCCACCACGAGGCCCCGGCGGAGGTGTCCGCATGAGAACACTGGACGGCAAGGTCGTCGTGATCACGGGAGCCGGCTCCGGCATCGGGCGGGCGCTGGCCCAGCGTGCCGCCGACCAGGGCGCCGTGCTGGCGCTGACGGACTGGGACGAGGTGGGGCTGATGGAGACCGCCGACCTGGTCCACGCCGCCGGCCGCCACCGCGAGGTGCGCACCGACAAGCTCGACGTCCGCGACCGCGACGGGATGCGGGCCTACGCGGCGTCGGTCCGCGAGGAGTTCGGCCGGGTCAACGTGCTCGTCAACAACGCGGGCGTCGCGCTGCACGGCGACTTCGAAGAGGTCGACTACGACGACTTCGAGTGGATCATGGACGTCGACTTCTGGGGGGTCATCCACGGCAGCAAGGAGTTCCTCCCCCACCTCATCGCCTCCGGCGACGGCCACCTGGTGAACATCTCCAGCCTCTACGGGCTCCTCGGCATGCCGGGACAGACCGCGTACAACTCGGCCAAGTTCGCCGTCCGCGGCTTCACCGAGTCGCTCCGGCAGGAGATGCTGATCGCCAAGCACCCCGTGCAGGTGACCTGCGTGCACCCCGGCGGGATCAAGACCGCGATCGCCCGCAACGCGCGCACCACGGCATCCCACGACCAGGAGCGCGTCGCAGAGTTCTTCGACACCAGGCTCGCGCGGATGACGGCGGACCGGGCGGCCGAGGTGATCCTGGCAGGGGTTCTCGCCGACAAGCCGCGCGTGGTGGTCGGCGGCGACGCGAAGTTCCTCGACGTGATGGTGCGGCTGGTCGGTCCTCGGTACCAGGGCGTGATCGCACGGCTCGCGAAACGTCTCGCTCCGTAACCTTTACGGCGTGGGTCTCGCATGCTGTCGGCGCTAGGCCCTAGATTCCTTTCACAAGGTCGACCGGTGGGGGTCTGATGCCACGCTTCACGACGCAGCGCCGCGCTGCCCGCGAGGCTGCGCGCCGAAACCCGGCCTCCGGCCGGTTGATGGACCCGCCCGCGGACGAAGCCTGCGAGAGCTATGCGCCGGGCCATCAGATGCACTACCAACACCAGGGCCAGGCGCTGCGCTCTCCGTCGCTGATCGCCCGCAACGTCATCGTCGACGGCGACCGGGTCGTCGTCATCCTCGAGAGCGGCGAGCAGTTCGACTTCCGGCACCATGAGCCCGGTCGCCTGACCCGGGTCCTCGGCTCGTTCCCGACCTCGCGCGTGCTCTACCCCCGATTTCACGCCCTGCGTGTCGGCCCGTACTGGTTCAACTGCGCCCCCCAGTCGTTCGAGCCGTGCGCCGTCACCCGCTCGTCGCCGGCTGCCCAGGTCGGGGAGGCGTGACGCGGGTGCCCTGCACCGACGTGAGGGTGGTCTTCCGCAAGTGGAAGGACCTCCCCCACTGGGAGTACGACGCCGTCCGGCTGGGCGAGGACGAGCACGGCACCTGGCTCGGTGCTGTCGCGGGAACCCGACTGACCCGACCGGGCGTGGAGTTCGCCAGCCCCCAGGGCTTCGTCTCGCTGGTGCCCGACGACTCCCCCTTCGTGGCCACGTTCTACGAACCGCGAGAGGCGACCGGAGGGCCCAGCGCGGTCGACGTGTACGTCGACATCACCACCGCCCCGCGGTGGGCCGAGGGCCAGGTCACGATGGTCGATCTCGACCTCGATGTCGTGCGCGGTCGAGCGGGCAGAGTCTGGGTCGACGACGAGGACGAGTTCGCGGACCATCGGATCCGGTTCGGCTATCCGCCGGAGATCGTCGAGCTCGCGCTGACGTCCTGCGATGAGCTGCTGTCCGCGGTGACCCGCGGAGAGCCGCCGTTCGACAGGGAGGCCTCGCTCGGCTGGCTCACTCGACTGGCCGCGGCGTCCGTCTCTTGACCGCGCGGGCCCGAAGCGGCCCGACGAGCCGGGGTCCCGAGAGGCGCTGCTCAAGGCGGCGCGCCTCGCGGTGCAGCGGCTGCGCGATGTACTCACCGAGGATGACGCCGGAGGCGAGCGCGATGGCGATTGCCGCCGCTCCGACCAGCGAGAGGATCCCGTTGCCACCGTCGGCGAGCAGCGAGAGTCCTCGGTAGATGGAGAGACCCGGCAGCAACGGCACGATCGCCGAGACCACGATGACCAGCGGCGGAACCCGGACCCAGGACCCGAGCGAGTAGGCGACCAGACCGATCAGGATCGCCGCCGTGGCCACCGACCACGCCCGGCCGAAGCCCGCGTCCTGGACCGCCACCGCGGCCAGCGCCGCACCGGCCGCCACGAGCCCGATCGGCGCGACGGACCGGAGTGGGGCGTAGCTGGCGAACGCGAACGCAGCGGCTGCGATTGCGGCTCCGGCAACCACCGACGCGACAGCACTCGCGTCGGACAGCGAGGCCACCCCTGGGTTGAGCCGTCCCAGGTTCTCCCCGAGCACCCGGCCGATGGTCAGCCCGCCGCTGACGCCCGCGATGATGCCGGCGGTCGCCAGCATGGCCTCCAGAAGGCGGGCTCCCGCAGTGAGCGGGAAGCCGGTCAAGGCATCCTGGATCGCGCCCATGAACCCGACACCCGCGAGCAGCATGATGATGCCGACGGTGATAACGAACGAAGGGTCGACGTCGAGGTTCGCGGCCTGTGCAGCCACGGCGATCAGCGTCGCGAGCAGCCCCCCGGCCACCTGCTGGTAGAAGACCGGGAGCCGGCGGCGCGACATGGCCCGCATGAGCAGGTCTACCGCCATCGAGGCCAGGAAGGCGATCGCGATCACGACCCAGGTGCCGCCCAGCAGCATCCCGACGCCCGCGCCCATCACGCCGAAGCCGAGGGTCACCGCCCAGCGCGGCAGCCGGTGTCCGGACGACACGACTTGGGCCAGCCGGGAGCGGGCCTCGTCGCGGTCGATCTCGCCGCCGATCAGGTCCCGCACGATGTGGTCGACGAGGGTGAGGTCTTCGTAGTCGATGTCGCGGTGGCGGACGTGCCGGACCTGGATCATCGCCGGGTCGTCGAAGCTCGACTGGTGGCTCATCGTGAGAGCCGTGAACGTCACGTCGATCTCCACCCCGCGCAGACCACAGGCATGCACCACCGACCACATGGTGGCCGTGACGTCGGCTGCACCTGCCCCCGAGGACAGCAGAACTTCCCCGACGCGCAGCGCCAGGTCGAGGGTCTTGTAGATCTCGCGGGTCTCAACCATTGCGCCCAAGTCTCTCGAATCGGCCAGCGCAGTGCGAACCGAAGCGCGTGTGCTTGCTCACGCTGTCGCGGCGGAGGTATCGAGACACACAGCGGCCCCCTCGCCCTGGATGGACGAGGAGGCCGCGGCTGGTGCGGGGTCAGCTCCTGGTCGGAGCGCCCTCACGCGACTTCTTGCCGCTCGGGGCGGCGCGGACGACGCCCTCGCGCGACTTCTTGGCGCTCGGACCCGCCTGGAAGCTGCCTTCGCGCGACTTCTTCGCGCTCGGCGCTCCCTCGCGCGACTTCTTCGCGCTGGGCGCTCCCTCGCGCGACTTCTTGCCACTCGGACCGGCGCGGACGACGCCCTCGCGCGAACGCTTGTCGCTCGGCTTGGACACCGAGGTGCCGTCTCCAGATCCGGAGTCGGCCAACGTGGCACCGACTACGACCATTCCCAAGACCAAGGCGCCGGCGCTGATGCCGCCGACGATGCGTCGCACTCGCGAGCGCGATGCACTGTGTGCGTGTTTCCTCATGTGCTTCTCCCAGGGTGACACTCGGATGGGTATTCCAGACGCTAGGGCGTCGCACGGACGAACGTGTCCGTTTTACGCAAACTCATCTCCCGATCTCAGAATGCCCCACTGGAACGAGTCCCGCTAGTCCGTTATGGGAGATATTTCGGCACTTCCGCCTCGCGACTCCCGCCGGTCGGCGCCGGGGGTGGCCGCGAGGCGAACGTCGGGTGAGAATCGCCCGATGAGCCCGATCCGCGACATTCCGCTCCACACCCGGTCCGCCCTCATGAGACTCGCCGCCGTCGCAGGCCTCGTGGGGCTCCTCGGCACGTTGCTGGTCGCCACATCCGACGCGGTGGACGAGCCCACGCTCGCGCCCGTGCCGCAGGCGAAGTGCGGCGTTGGCTCCCGGCCGGAGACCGACATCCAGGGCCGGGTGCCGAGACGCGACTACGTCTCGGGGCGCGCGGCCAAGGGATACACCTGCAACACGACGCGGGTGTCGCGGTTCGGTCGCAGCGGCGGGTTCAAGGTCTTCCGGTACGTCGACCGCGCAGGACGCACCTGCGCGTACTACGACTCCACGCTCATGTTCCCGACGGATGCGCCGTACAACGTGGGCGCCGAAGGACTCGGAGTCGTCGCCCTCGACATGACGAGCCCGGCCAAGCCCCGTCGCACCGCCAGCCTCGCGACGCCGGCGATGGACAGCCCGCACGAGTCACTGATGCTCAGCAAGCGCCGCGGGCTGCTGGTCGCGGTGATGGGGAACCTGGCCACCGCGCCCGGCATGGTCGACATCTACGACGTCAAGGACGACTGCCGCTCGCCCAAGCTGCTGTCCAGCACCCCGGCCACGGTGTTCGGGCACGAGAGCGGCCTCTCCCCCGATGGCCGCACCTTCTACGTCGCGTCCACCAGCGGTGGCACGCTGGCCGCCATCGACATCGCCGACCCGACCCGGCCCGTTCCGGTGTTCACCAAGACCGGGGTCAACTACCACGGGCTGCGGGTCAGCCCGGACGGCGACAGCCTGTACGTCGCCGAGATCGGCCAGCCCGACAGCAAGGTCATCTCCAACGGCGGTCTACGGATCCTCGACGTCAGCGAGATCCAGGACCGGAAGCCGAATCCTGAGGTCCGCACGATCTCCTCGCTGCAGTGGCGCAGCGGCTCGATCCCGCAGGCCGCTCTCCCGGTGCGGATCGACGGTCACGAGTACCTCCTCGAGATCGACGAGTTCGCCAACTACCGCACCGACTCCCCCGACGTCAGCGACCCCGATGCGCGGGTCGGAGCTGCGCGGCTGATCAACATCGACGACGAGGCCAACCCCTTCGTCGTGTCGAACATCCGGCTGGCGGTCAACAACCAGGCGGCGCGGCACGGGCCCCAGCGCAACGACCCGGGGGCGTCGTCCCCGGTCCAGGGGTACGCCGGCCACTACTGCTCGGTGCCCCGTCGGGTCGACCCGAACCTCGTCGCCTGCTCGTTCATCGCCTCCGGGCTCCGCGTGTTCGACATCCGCGACCCGTACCGCCCGCGCGAGGTGGCGTACTTCAACAAGCCGCTGATGCCCGGTGTTCGTGACGGGCGCGAGGGCGCCTACGCGATGTCGGCTCCCGCGTGGGACGTGGCCCGCAAGCAGATCTGGTACACGGACGGCAACACCGGCTTCTTCGCGGTCCGGCTCACCAACGGGGTGGGCAAGCTGCTCTGACCCGGGTGGTCAGCGCCCGTGCCGGTCCTTGCGCGAAGACCCGAGCGCCAGGCCGATCACCCGCTGCGCCGGCACGGAGCGTGAGCGCCGCGGCCGCCGGATCTCCGGGATCACCTGCGCCTCGCCGCCGAGCGCCGCCCGCATGACGGCAGCGACGTACTCGATCTGCTCGGACGTCCACACGACCGGTGACTGACCCAGCGCCGCGACTCCCACCCGTGGGGAGCTCACCAGCGCCCCACCGGAGCGACAGAGCAGCGGGTCTCCACGCATCAGAATCAGCATCGGGTACACGTCCGGGCGATACTCCTCCGGGAGGTGCTCAGCAAGCGCGGCGGCCGCGCGGACCACGTCTCCCACGCGTCCGGCCTGCGAGCGCTCCTCGTGGCGAAGGATGTCGTTGCGGACGCTGATCGGGCCCGGCATGTGGTGGACGTCGATCACGAACAGCCCCGCCGGGCCTACCAGCACGTAGTCGTTGATGGCTTCGGCTTGAGCCGGGTCATTCCGCGACGAGAGCATCGACCAGCCCTCGCCCAGCTCGCTGAGCCCGCGGGACAGCTCGGATTCGGAACACGAGGACTCCGACCGACCCCACAGCCGCGTCGTACGCATTAGGGACATATCTGCCTCCCCCCTTCAGGACAACTGCGACGTTATGCGCGTCCGGGATGCGGGGCACCACCAATTTGGATGAATTCGAGCGTCCAACTGCTACGACGGCGACGTGATTGCGCACTAGCCCATATGGGGTGGCGCCATCTCCAAACGGACACCTACGAGGCGCACGGCCCGGGTCGAGTCGAACCGTCCGAGAAGGCCGAGTGCGGCCGACTCGATGGCTGACTCGTCCAGGGTGGGCTCGGGCAGGGTGAGGCTGCGGGTGCGGGTCTCGAACGGCGCGTACCGCATCTTCATGCCGACGCGCACCGCCGGCCTTCCTTCGGCGGCGACGTCGGCCAGCACCTGCCTGGCCAGCCGCCGGGTCTCGTCGGCGACCTCGTCCCAGTCGGTCAAGTCGCGCTGGAAGGTGGTCTCGTGGCCGTGGCCCCGCGGCACGTACGGCGAGGCATCCACGGGTGAGGAGTCGGCCCCCCTGCCGAGCCGTCGGTACCAGGGGCCCATCGTGGGCCCGAGCCGCTCGGCGAGCATCGCGGTGTCAGCCCCGGCGAGATCCCGAACCGTGACGACTCCGAGGTCGGCCAGCTTCTTTGCGGTCTTGCGGCCGATCCCCCAGAGCGCGTCGGTCGGGCGCTCGGCCATCTGGGCGAACCAGTTCTCTTCCGTGAGCGTGAACGTGCCCCGCGGCTTGCCGAACTCGGTGGCGATCTTGGCGCGCAGCTTGTTGTCGCCGATCCCCACGGAGCAGTGCAGCCCGGTCGCCTCCAGCACCGCGGCGCGGACCGCGTCGGCGAACCCCTGGGGATCGTCGGTGTCGACACCGAGGAACGCCTCGTCCCAGCCGAGCACCTCCACCGGGACGTCGAGGCCGCGCAGCGTATCCATCACCCGTGACGACGCTTCGTCGTACGCCGCCGCGTCGACCGGAAGGAAGATGGCGGTCGGGCACTTGCGCACCGCCGTACGCAACGGCATGCCGGACCCGACCCCGAACTCTCGTGCCGCGTACGACGCCGTGGACACCACGCCCCGTTCGGTGGGGTCGCCGCGCCCACCCACGACGATGGGCAGGCCAGCGAGCTCCGGCCGGCGCAGCACCTCGACCGCGGCGATGAACTCGTCGAGGTCCACGTGCAGAACCCAGCTCCCCATGCTGACCATGCTGTCCAGTCTGCCGGGTCGCGGCCGATAGGTTCAGGCCATGAGCAACCGGATGATCCTCGTGGTCGGTGCAGGACCGGGGCTGGGCGCTTCGGTGGCCCGTCGGTTCGGGCGAGAGCAGTACGACGTCGGGCTGATCTCACGCGACCCGGCCGACCTGGAAGCACTCGCCACCGCGCTGCGGTCCGAAGGGATCACCGCCAGCTGGGCGCCGGCCGATGTCACCGATGACGCTGCGCTGCGCCAGGCAGTCGAGCAGCTGGCGAGCGCCTCGGGGCGCGTGGACGTCCTGCACTTCAACCCCAGCCGCTTCCGGCAGCAGAACCCACTCACCCTCTCCCCCGACGAGCTGCTCGTGGACGTCAGCCTCGGTGTCGGGGCGCTGCTGGTCGCGCTTCAGGCCGCTCGGCCGTTCATGACCGCGGGCGGTCGGGTCACCGCCACGGGCAGCATGGCCGCAGACAAGCCGTGGCACGAGGCCGCCTCCCTCGGTGTCCAGAAGGCCGGCCTGCGCAACCTGGTGCGCAGCATCGACGCCACCCTCGAGCCCGAGGGGATCCGGGCCGTCTCCGTGACCGTCAACGGGACCCTGAAACCGGGAACCCGGTTCGACCCCGATCTCGTCGCGGATGCGATCCACGCAGCCGCACATCAGGACGAGTCCTCATGGCGCGCCGAACTGCCCTACGACGGCTGACGCGGTCGAACGCCAGGGTCAGCTGCCGGCGCCGTGCTCGGCCTCGTCGGCCGGGACGATGTGGGCGTCGGGCCCTGGGTAGACCAGGCCCTCGTGCCCGTCCGACCAGCGGACCCGGTACGGCGGTGCGCCGTCCTCGCGCACCTCGATCACCTCGCCGCGACGTCGTGGAGTGTCAACGGTCCGCCCCTCGACGAGGAGCAGGTCACCTACGTGTGCATGCATACTCCAACGATGCGTCGCGCGACGCGGCCTGGCAACCGTCTAGTCGGCGAGCTCGTGGTCGTCGGTGAGGTTGGCGACCGCGCACACCTGCTCGTCGGCGAATCGACAAGCCTGTTCCACCATCCACGCGAGAAGTCCGCGCATGCCTTCCTCCTGCTGCCCGTGCCGACTCCCCGTGCACGCAGAGTTTCCCCGGCAAGCGGGCACGAAACCGACAGGTGTGAAGATTTCCTACCGGTACGGACCACCCATATCGGGCATCCCCCCGGTCGGGTCAGCGAGCTCGAACGGCAGCACTCCGTGTCGGCAACAACTGGTCATTGCCGCGGTAGACCCAGCGGTAGTAGCTCGTGCGACGCGGCTTCTGGCGGGCCGCGACCTGACCGCTGGCAGTACTCGTCGCCTTCGCGACCGTGACCCACCGAGCCGACCCGGCGTACCTGCGCTGCAGCTTCATCGTCGCGCCCGAGACCGGTGAACCGTCGAGCCGCGCCATCACCCCTGCAACGACACTCCGGTCTCCCCGCCAGCCGGCCCGCGCCTTGGCTCGCGCCTTGACCAGGACGGGTGAAGAGACGCTCGACCCGCCGCCATCGGTGTCGACGTACGCGAAGCGGTACGAAGCCGCGGCGACGCGGCCGACCTGGGTGGCCACCTTGCCCGTGGAGTCGGTGACGAGGCCGGTGCGAGCGGTCGCCCAGTTCTGGCCGCTGTCGCTCCTGGTCTGGAGCTCGACGTTGGCGCCCGCCAGGGGCCGACCGGTGGTTGCCTTCGTCAGTACGGCGCTGACAACCGACGGGGTGCCGGACGAAGCGCGCGTGGTCGACCAGGTCGTGGCTCCGCTGGAGTCAGCGACCGTCACCGGAGAGCTCGTCGCCTGGGCCTGCTGACCGTCAGCCTGCGTGAGCGTGAGCGCGAAGGTGGCGGTCTGTCCGACGCTGGCCGCCGAGCAGGTGACCTGCGGCTGGGCCGCGGTCGTGCTGGCCAGCGTGCACGGGCCCGTCGCGCTCCACTTGTAGGTGAACGGCGCCTTTCCGGTCGCCTGCGCCGAGAGCAGACCCGTCGAAGCCGGCCGCGATCTGGGCCGGAGCGACCACGGTCGCGAGCGGGGCAGCCGCGCGGGTCAGCTGCAACGTCGACGAGGCGTTGGCGGTCTTGGCGTTCGCATCGGTGGCGGTGACGCTGACGGCGACCGGCCCTGTCACGGTCGAGGGGCAGACGACGCTGACCTGAGCCGTGCTGGCACCGGTGAGCGTGCATGCCTGCGAGGCGGTCCAGCTGTAGCTGGTTGCGGTCGGGCTGGTGGCGGTGACCGTCACCTTGTCGCCGGTCTCGGCCGCGGTCTTCGACGCGGACGTCGTCACGGTCGGACCTGACGTGGTCGCGGCACCGGGGGTGTCGAGGAAGCTCGAGTTCGCGGTGTTCCAGTTGGTGGCCAGGAAGTTCCCAGGCGCAGGCGCGGTGTTGAAGTAGTCATCGCCCCGGCAGTCGAGCAGCTGCTCCTGGCTCGACGCGCAGACCGTGCGCATCGCGATCCCGGAGCCGTCGTTGTAGCACATCAGGTCGGACTCGTCGCTGCAGTGACCGTTGGGGGTCGCGTTCGGAGCCGCGGAAAGCACACCGCCCAGGTTGTGCACGAGCTCGTGGGCCGCGACTGAGTGGCCCGAGTGCGACCAGCAGTTCACGTCGACGCGTGAGTACGACGCGGCGTACCCGTCGTTGTTGTTGCCCGTCGGCCGGCGGTCGCCGTACATGGTGCCGACACCGCAGAGGTTGTTGGCCTCCGCGAACGCCAGGTACTTGCGGTTGCGGTCGCCGTAGCCCAACGCCTGCAGCGCGCTGATGGTGTCGTTGAAGTTCGAGTTGAGGCTGCCGTTCGGGAGAACCACCTCGGTGATGACCGGGACGCAATTGTTGTGGACCCACCGGACCCGACGCTCGCCACCGGTCTTGCGCGCGGAGACCGCGAATACGTCGTCGACGTTCGCCACCTCGTTGCGCAGCAGCGACAGCACGTTCGAGTAGCGCGACGCCGTGCCGCTGTTGCGGATGTAGAGGACGTGCACGCGCTTGCCGTCAGTGCCGGTGCCCGTGCAGGACGGCTCCACGTGGGCGCTGAGCCCGCGAGTGCTCGGCGTGCCCGCCGGGATCGGCGCGGCAGCGACCTGCGGCTCCACGGTCTCCACTGAGTCCACTGCCGGCTCCTCGCCCAGGTCCCCGGCGAACGCCTGCACGACCGGCTCCTCCAGCGTCAGCCCGGCCCGCTCGTAGAGCGACTCGGTGTCGGTCGGGTCCGAGAGGCTGACCCCCTCGGGAAGCGGGTCGACATGGATCGGCCCGAGGTGCTCATGCCCGGGCAGGACGCCCTCGAAGTCGTCGATCGGCAGCGGTTCGGCGGCGGTCGGCGCCGGCTCGGGGCGGTCCAGGGTGCTCTCCAGCACCGTCCGGGCGCTCTGCAGCGTGGTTCCGGTGGCGACCTCGTACGCCGGAACGGCTGCGGTCGCGCCGGGTGCGGGTGCGGACGCCACAGTCGCCGACAAGGCGGACTCGTCTGCGAGATGGACCGATAACGTCACGGCTCCGAAGGCTGCCAGGCTGCCCACGACAAGACGCGCGACAGCGCTTGACGACACGTTGTGCTCTCCCAGGGTGTTTGCTCACCTAGGTATCGGCGGTTTCAACTACTTACTTGAGGGGCACGATCACGGGTTGGCGTCACCACGAGCAGGTCTCGTCCACGCCGCGTGACAGCTGGTCGACATCGAAGCGGACCAGCGACGGCACCAGGCCCCGCCCGTCACGCTGGTAGTTGCGGGCGCCGGACTCCAGCACCGCCCACAGGCCGCCGCGCCCGTCGAAGGCGACCCCCTCGGCTCGGGCCCGAACGCCAGCCGCTCCCCCGCCGGCGTGATCAGCATCCCGCAGGTGGACAGCGACGACGGTCAGGTACGGACGACGGCCCGTGTCGACGTCGCCGCCCTGGACGTACCGCGGGGCCCCGGAGGTCCGGACAGCCGCCACCTCCTTGGACGATCCCGATCGTGTCCCGGCCAGCGTGGTCACCCCTGGGGCCAGCAACGCGGACGTCGAGAACCAGTGCGTCGTCGAGTCGCGGTCGAGATGGAAGTCCGCGAACCCGAGGGTTCCCGCGGCGCCCGTGACGAGAGCTCCTCCGCTGACCGGCTCGTCGCATGCGCCACACCCGCTGTACGGAGCCGGCCTCACCGATTCGGCGCGGGTCGACCAGCCAGAGCCGACGCGTCTCAGCAACCCAGAGCCCGTTCGCGTCGAGGGCAAGCCCGCCACCATGGCGGCAGAAGAACGGGACCCCGCCGGGAACTTCACCCTCGAGTCGTCGCTGCTCCCCGAGCAGCCGTCCCAGCCGTCCATTGCGCAGGTCGACGTGCATGATCCAGCAAGGCCGATTGCCGTACCCCTTGCGCCAGCGGTAGCCGCTGACCCAGGCGGTGCGCCCCTCGAGCGCCAGGCCCTGCGGTACGAACCACTCGTCCAACCCCGGTAGCCACACGGCGCGACAGACAGCCGAGTCGTTGTCGAACCGGGCGAGGGCGCCGTCCGCATAGCGCGGCCGCTCCCCCACCACGTCGGTCAAAGAGACGCCCGAGCATCGACCCTCGGGGCCTTGAACGACCGCGGGCGTCGACCCGGCGGTGCAGCCCCCCAACAGCAGCGCCTGGGCGAGCACTGCGGCCAAACCCACGGGGCGCTGACATGCCCGCGAGCGTCTCACGACACACTCACGGAGCGGGTGTGACACACGTCCTTGCGACGCAGCGCGCCCAGGGTGAAGGATCCGACAACGAAGGGGGGACCGATGGCCGTTCCGATCGATCCGACGTCCGCCGGCTTTCTGCTGGCCGAGAACCGGAGCCAGCCGATGCACGTCGGCGGCCTCCAGCTGTTCCGCAAGCCCGAGGGCGCGGGCCGCGACTACGTCCGCGAGATGTACCAGGACATGCTCGCCGTCGACGAGATCGCTCCCCTGTTCCTGAAGCGCCCGCACCGGTCGATCGCGACCGGCGGTCAGTGGGTGTGGACCGACGACGACCAGTTCGACATCGAGCACCACGTCCGCCACAGCGCGCTGCCCAAGCCCGGTCGGGTCAGGGAGCTGCTCGAGCTCTGCTCTCGGCTGCACGGCACCCGGCTGGCTCGGGAGCGGCCGCTCTGGGAGTCGCACGTCATCGAGGGAATGCGCGACGGTCGCGTCGCGATGTATACCAAGATCCACCACGCGCTGGTCGACGGCGTCTCGTCGATGCGCCTGCTGCAGTCGGTCCTCAGCACCGACGCCGACCAGCGCAACATGCCCCCGCCGTGGGGAGCCCGCCCGGCCGGCGAGCGTGTCGAGCGCGACCGCAGCCACGACGAGCAGACCCTGATGGACCTCCCCGTCAGCGCCATGCGCACGGCGCTCGGCATCACCGCCGAGGCGGCCGGACTGCCGACGGCCCTGGTCCGGACGCTGACCCGAGGCGTTCGCAACGAGACGTCGGCGGTGTCGCTGTACGCGCCGCGCACGATCCTGAACACGTCGATCACCGGCTCGCGCCGGTTCGCCGCCCAGGACTGGCCGGTGGAGCGGCTCCGCGCCGTCGGCAAGGCGACCGACACGACCATCAACGACGTCGTCCTCGCCATGGTCAGCGGCGCCATGCGGCGCTACCTGACCGAGCTCGGGGCTCTCC
Source organism: uncultured Actinomycetota bacterium (assembly GCA_963768905.1). Classification (GTDB taxonomy): domain Bacteria; phylum Actinomycetota; class Actinomycetes; order Propionibacteriales; family Nocardioidaceae; genus Nocardioides_B. The sequence continues at coordinate 227,630 of CAVYJQ010000008.1, forward strand.
CCGACAGCACGCTCGTCGCGATGGTGCCGGTCGGCTTGCATGCCCGGCAGGCCAACTCGGCCTCGACGGCCGGCGGCAACGCGGTGGGCGCCGTGATGGTGAAGCTCGGCACCGACCTGGCCGACCCGGCCGACCGGCTCGAGGCGATCAACCGGTCGATGAGGGACGGCAAGCAGGCGCTCGGCGGAATGACGCCGATCCAGATCCTGGCGATGAGCGCGATCGGTATGGCGCCCGCCATCGTGACGCCGATGCTGCGGCTGCAGGGCATCGCGCGCCCGCCGTTCAACCTGATCATCTCGAACGTTCCGGGCCCCAAGGCGCCGCACTTCTACAACGGCGCCGAGCTCGTCGGCATGTACCCGCTGTCGATCCCGATCCACGGGATGGCGCTGAACATCACCTGTACGTCGTACGCCGGCAACATGGGCTTCGGGCTCACCGGCTGCCGGCGGACGGTGCCGCGGCTGCAGCGGCTGCTGACGCACCTCGACGACGAGCTGGCTGCGCTCGAGAAGGCCGCCGGGGTCGGCTGAACGGCCGACGTCGCGTCAGAAGAGCGCGGCGATGACGTAGAAGCCGACCAGCGCCACGATGACGACGATCGCGACCATCCGCACCCACGCCGGGAATTGGGTCTGCTGGGGCTCGTAGTCGTTGTTGCTCATGGGGGAAGGCTACAGACGCGGGTGAGGGGCGGGGTGACCCCGCCCCTCACCTCGCTCAGACGAAGGCGCCGCCGCCGTCGTGCAGGCGGAGGAACTCCAGATGCCGCTCGTACTGGTCGAGGACGTCGTCGATCAGCTGGGTGTGCGTGTAGCCCATCACGTCGTACCCCTGGCCGCCCTGCGTCAGGTGCACCTCGAGCCGCGCGTAGACGTCGTCGCCGCGGGGAGCCCGGCCGCTATACGCCGGGATCGGTACCGCGCTCGGCCAGATCTGGTAGCAGAACGGGTGCTCGTCGTCCACGCCGGCGGACAGCTCGACGTACTCCTTGCCGTCCTCAGACTTGCGCGCCGCGGTGGCCTGTACGTCCTGCTTGCGCAGCTCGGCCGCCACCTCCTCGAGGGCGGGGAGTGCCACGTCGGTGAGGAACTCCTTGCCGGCCGTGACACTCGGGAAGTCGACGGCGCGGCTGAGCCGCTGTCGCCACGACCTCGGCGGGTTCGGCTCGCGAGGCGTGCTTCGCCCCGACAGCATCCCGCGCATGCTCTGCTTGGCCGAGTCGGCTCGGTACGCCTCGACGCGCAACGCCTTGTAGAGCCCCAGCATCACCAGCACCATCACGAATGCGAACGGCAGGCCCATGATTACCGTGGCGTACTGCAAGGCATAGATACCGCCGACGCTGAGGATCGCGAGAGTGAGAGAGCCGGTGGCCAGCGCCCAGAAGATCCGGAGCCTGCGCCCGGCGTCGTCGGTCACGCTGCGCATCCGCGACGACAGGTTCGCCATCACCAGCGCGCCGGAGTCGGCCGAGGTCACGTAGAAGAGCAGGCCCACGAAGGTGGCGAGGCCGGCCACGAAGGTGAACGCCGGATACTCGGCGAGCAGCGCGTAGAACCCGCCCTCCGGGCTGGCGGAGGCCAGCTCCGCGAACGAGGTGTTGCCGGCCCGGACCTCGTCGATCGCCGCGTTGCCGAAGATCGTGATCCACATGACGATGTAGGTGAACGGGATGATCATCGTGCCGGCGACGAACTCCCGGATGGTCCTGCCGCGGGAGATCCGCGCCAGGAAGAGTCCGACGAAGGACGCCCAGGCGATCCACCACGCCCAGAAGAACAGCGTCCAGAAGCTCATCCAGTCGCCGGTGTCCTCGTACGCGAACGTCTGCATCGTCATGTCCGGGAACAGCCGGAAGAAGTCACCGACGTTCAACACGGCGGCGTTGAGCAAGTACGCCGTCTTGCCGGTCACGAGGATCCAAGCCGCGAGACCGATCGCGAGCAGCACGTTCAGCTGCGACAGCCGCTTGATGCCCTTGTCGATGCCGCTGACCGCGGAGATCGTCGCCATCGCGACCGCGAGCCCGAGTAGCGCGAACTGTGTCGCCAGCCCCTGCGGGACGCCGAACAGCTTGTTGAGCCCGACGTTGAGCCCGACCACGCCGATGCCCAGCGAGGTCGCAACGCCGAAGATCGTGCCCAACACCGCTGCAGAGTCGACCGCGTGCCCGATCGGACCGTCGACGCGCTTGCCGAACAACGGGTGCAGGGCGGACCGGACCGCCAGCGGAAGGTTCATCCGGTAGGCGAAGTAGCCCAGCGCGATGCCCATCAGGGCGTACATCCCCCAGCCGCTGATCCCGTAGTGGAACAACGTCCAGGCAGTGGCCTCGCGGGCCGCCTCGACCGTCTCGCCCTCCCCGGTCGGCGGGGTGAGGTACTGCACCACCGGCTCGTTCACGGCGAAGAACATCAGGTCGGTGCCGATACCCGCGGCGAACAGCATCGACGCCCACGACAGGGTGCTGAACTCGGGCCGCGAGTGCTCGGGGCCGAGCCGGACATGGCCGTGCCGGGAGAGCCCGAGGAAGAGGACGAAGACGAGGATCGCCGTCGCCAGCAGGATGTAGTACCAGCCGAACCACGTCGACACGTAGCCGACGACAGACGCAAGTGTGGCCTCGGCCTGCGCCGGGGCGACCACGCACCAGATCGTGACAGCCAAGGTTCCGGCAGCCGACCCGAGGAAGACCGGCCAGTTGACGGTCGAGGTCTTCTCGTCCTTCGGCGGTTCCGGCGTCGCACCACCGGAGGCGGCTTGCTGATCGACGTCGATGCTCATGTCGCTGCTCCCGTCTGATGGACGGATACGTTGCGCGGGTCCCCCTCCGGGTACAGGGGCATCCCGGCGCCGTGCCGGTAGTACGGCGCGTCGATGGGGCCGAGCGGCTCGTTGCCGATGATCAGGTCCGCGGCCTTCTCGGCGACCATCATCACCGGGGCGTAGATGTTTCCGTTGGTCACGAACGGCATGACCGAGGCGTCGACCACGCGGAGGCCGTCAACGCCGTGGACGCACATCGTGGACGGGTCGACGACGCTCATCTCGTCGGTGCCCATCTTGGCGGTGCACGACGGGTGCAGCGCGGTCTCGGCGTCCCGCGCCACCCAGTCGATGATCTCCTCGTCGGTCTGCACGTCTGGCCCTGGTGAGATCTCGCCCGCGCTGAACGCCGCGAACGCCGGCTGCTCGAGGATGTCGCGGGCGGCCCGCACCATCTCGATCCACTCGCGCCGGTCGGTCTCGGTGGAGAGGTAGTTGAACTGCAGTGCCGGGTGCTCGAACGGGTCAGCCGACTTGATCTTCAAGCTGCCCCGGACGTCGGAGTACATCGGCCCGATGTGCACCTGGTACCCGTGCTCGGCCGCGGGCCGGCTGCCGTCGTACCGGATGGCGATCGGCAGGAAGTGGAACATCAGGTTCGGGTACGACACCTCGTCGTTGCTGCGGATGAAGCCGCCGGCCTCGAAGTGGTTGGAGGCACCCACGCCGCGGCGGAGGAACATCCACTCGGCGCCGATCCGCGGCTTGTGCCGGTGCTTCAACCAGGGCGCGATCGACACCGGCTGCTTGGACGCGTGCTGGATGTAGACCTCGAGGTGGTCCTGCATGTTCTGACCGACGCCCGGAAGGTTCACCATCGGCTCGATCCCGAGAGCCCTCAGCTCGACCGCGTTGCCGATCCCTGCGAGCTGCAGCAGCTGAGGTGAGTTGATCGCGCCGCCGCACAGGATCACCTCGCCGGCGTCGACGCTGCGCTTCAGCTTGGTGCCGCGCACGTAGTCGACGCCGACGATCCGGTTGCCTTCGCGGCGGAGCCCGGTGACGTGCGCGAGAGTCTGGATGGTGAGGTTCTTGCGGTTCTTGACCGGGTGCAGGTACGCACGCGCCGCACTGAGCCGGCGGCCGCGGTGCACGTTGCGGTCGAACTTCGCGAAGCCCTCCTGGCGGTAGCCGTTCACGTCGTCGGTGAGCGGGTGCCCAGCCTGCTGGACCGCCTCGAAGAACGCCCCGAACAGCGGGGTGTTCGCAGGGCCGCGCTCCAGCACCAGCGGACCCGAGCCGCCGCGCCAGAGGTCGGCGCCCTCGACGCACGTCTCCATCCGCTTGAAGTACGGCAGGCAGTGGGCGTAGTCCCAGTCCTCCATGCCGGGCTCCGCCGCCCACCGCTCGTAGTCGAGCGGGTTGCCGCGCTGGAAGATCATGCCGTTGATGCTCGAGGAGCCACCCAGCACCTTGCCGCGAGCGTGGTACACCTTCCGCCCGTTCATGTGCGGCTCCGGCTCCGACTCGTACTTCCAGTCGTAGAACCGGCTGCCGATCGGGTACGGCAACGCGGCCGGCATGTGGATGAACGGGTCGAGCTTGGAGTCGCTGCGCCCGGCCTCGAGCACCAGCACGCTGGTCGATGGGTCGGCGCTCAACCTGTTGGCTAGAGCGGATCCGGCTGATCCTCCCCCGACGATGACGAAGTCGTACCTCTCGCGACTGCTCATGCGCCCTCTCCTGTCGTTTCCGGCTTGCCGAACCAGTACTGCGGCGCTGGCCTGGTGTTGTGCCAGATGTGCTTGCTCTCGCGGTACTCCTCGAGTCCGGCGAGCCCGAGCTCGCGACCGACTCCGGACTGCTTGAAGCCGCCCCACTCGGCCTGCGGCACGTAGGGGTGGTAGTCGTTGATCCAGATGGTTCCGTGACGCAGCCGGCGCGCAACCCGCTCCGCCCGGCCGGCGTTCTCGGTCCACACGGCGCCCGCCAGGCCGTAGACGGTGTCGTTGGCGATCGCGACGGCGGCGTCCTCGCGCTCATCGTCGCTGGCGCCGCTGAACGTCTCGACGGTGAGGACGGGCCCGAATGACTCCTCCTGCACGCAGGTCATGTCGGTGGTGCAGCCGTCGAGGATGGTGGGCTCGAAGAAGAACCCGTCCGTGAGGTCTGGGTGCGCGTCCGCGTCGGGCGGGCCACCCCCGACCCGCAGCGTGGCTCCCTCGGCGACGGCGGCGTCGACGTACGCCTGCACCTTGTCGCGGTGCGCCTTGCTGATCAGCGGACCGGCCGTGGCCTGCTCGTCGAAGGGACCTCCGAGGCGGATCTGCCGGGCCCGGCGGACGAGCTCGGCGACGAACTCGTCATGGATCGACTCCTCGACGACGAGTCGCGCACCGGCCGAGCAGACCTGGCCGGAGTCGAGGAAGACCGCGGTCAGCGCCATGTCGATGGCGGCCTCGAGGTCGGCGTCCGCGAACACCACGTTGGGGTTCTTGCCACCGAGCTCGAGGGCGACCTTCTTCACGGTCGGTGCGGCGGCAGCCATGATCCGTCGGCCGGTCACCAGGCCACCGGTGAACGAGACCAGGTCGACCTCGGGTGCCTCGGTGAGGGTGGGGCCGACCCGGTCGCCGGGACCGAGGATCAGGTTGGCCACGCCCGCGGGGACGCCGGCGTCGGTCAGCGCGTTCATCAGCCAGATCGATGTGGACGGCGTGAGCTCGCTGGGCTTCAGCACGAACGTGTTGCCCGCCGCGAGTGCAGGCGCAACCTTCCACGACGTCTGCAGCAACGGGAAGTTCCAGGGCGTGATCAGCGAGCAGACCCCGACGGGCTCGTGCACGACCCGGCTGGCCACGTCGGGCATCCCGGTGTCGACCACCCGGCCGGCGTCCGCCTGGGCGAGGTCGGCGTAGTGCCGGAAGACCGCAGCGATGTCGTCGACGTCGATCTGCGACTCTACGAAACGCTTGCCGGTGTCCCGGGACTCGAGCGTCGCGACGTGGTCCTTCTCGGCGTCGAGACGGTCGGCCACTGTGCGGAGCACGGTGGCCCGCTCGGCGGAGGTGGTGTCGCGCCACGGGCCCTCGTCGAACGCATTGCGCGCGGCGCGCACCGCGGCCTCGGCATCAGGGGGACCGCCCTCGGACACCGTCGCCACCAGGCTTCCGTCGGCCGGGCATCGGATCTCGCGGGTGGCTCCGTCGGCGGCGTCTCGCCACGTTCCGTCGATAAACAGCTCGGGCATCGGGTCCTCTCCGACTGCGAACGCAGTCGCGCGGGCAGGGTCCGTGCGGAGTGTTTCCCGCGCGTCCCGTCCGAAACACGGACACCTAGACCGGTCAGGCGCCGCCCTTGACACGACGCCACGGAGCAGGCTCACCCAGCAGCCACCACTCCAGGCGCCTGGTCAGCTGCGGCAGCACCACGTACGTCATCACCGGCGTCATCGCCACGGTGGTGACCAGGACTCGCGGCACCATCGACAGCGAGGGCACGAGCCATGCCAGCAGCGCGCTCATGGCCAAGCTCAGCGGGAAGAAGGCCACCCAGATCATCACGGCCTGCTTCCACCGGGGCGGGGCGCTCGGGCGGGGGCGCAGGTCCTCGACGTCCTGGTCCTGAGGCTCGTCGAACCAGCCCTCGATCCCGGTCCGCCGCACCTTCCGCGACTCCGCGACCAAGCCCTGAGCCGAGCGCAGCCACCAGGCGCGCTGCTCGGATGCCTCCCACGCGGCGAGTGACGCCGGGGAGTCGAAGCGGTACAGCGTGTGCCAGTCGTCAGAGCCGGTGCTGCCGCGCACCCAGCCGGCGCCGAGGAACCCGGGGAACCGCTCGGCGAGGGTGAAGCCGGCCCGGATCCAGGCCAGCATCTGGTCGGCGTGGTCGGCATCGATGTGCCGGGTGACCGCCACGGTCACCGGCAACCCGGGAGCGTCGCCGGAGCGGGCGTCGAGCTGCGCTGAACTGGTCATTCGCCCAGGTTAGGGCCGCCCGAGCGGCCTCAGGACCGGCTGCCGCGGCAGCGGTGGCGGGACTCACGCGTCGAAGAGGGCGCGCACGTCGTCCGCGCCGATCGCCGACGACATCGCGCCGTCGCCGTCGATGACCTGGGAGAACAGGGCGGCCTTGCGCGCCTTCAGCTCCATCACCTTCTCCTCGATGGTCTGCTCGGCGACCAGGCGATAGACCATCACTGGCCGCTGCTGCCCGATCCGGTGGGTGCGGTCGACAGCCTGCGCCTCGACCGCGGGGTTCCACCACGGGTCGAGCACGAACACGTAGTCGGCCTCCGTCAGGGTGAGGCCCACTCCCCCGGCCTTGAGGCTGATCAGGAACACCGGCGCATCACCGTCCTTGAACTCCCGGACCACCTCGCCGCGATGACGGGTGCTCCCGTCGAGGTAGCTGCTGGCCAGGCCCTCCCGGTCCAGCCGCTCGCGAACCCTCGTCAGGAACGACGTGAACTGGCTGAACACCAGCGCCCGGTGCCCCTCCGCGGCGAGCTCGACCAGGTGGTCGACGAGCACGTCGATCTTGGCGGATCCCACCCCTTCGTACTCGGCGTCGACCAAAGCGGCGTCGAGGCTGAGCTGCCTCAACCGGGTCAGGGACCGGAAGATCGCGATCCGATGCTTGTCGAAGTCGTCCACCAACCCGAGGACTGCCTGTCGCTCACGCTGCAGGTGCGTCTCGTAGATGCGGCGGTGCCGCGGGGTGAGCGCGACCTCGAGCACCTGCTCCTGCTTGGGCGGCAGGTCGGCGGCGACGAGGTCCTTCGTACGCCGGAGCAGGAACGGGCGCACGCGCCGCCGGAAGCGGTCGAGCACCTGCTGGTCGCCGAGGCGTTCGACGGGGTTGGCGACCCGCTCGGCGAAGCGCTGCGGCCACGGGTACAGCCCCGGCGCCACAATCGACAGCAGCGACCAGAGCTCCATCAACCGGTTCTCCATCGGCGTCCCGGACAGTGCGAGCCGGAACGGGACGTCGAGCCGCCGGACGGCCTGGTACGTCTTGCCCTGGTGGTTCTTGACGGTCTGGGCCTCGTCGAGCACCAGCCCGCCCCACTCATGGGCGACGTACTGGTCGATCTCGAGCCTGAGCAACGTGTACGACGTGATCACCAGGTCGGCGTCGCCGGCCAACTCGGTGAGGGACTGGCCGCGGCGGGCCTGCGACTCGGTGATCACCGCGACGGTGAGGCCCGGGGTGAACGTCGCCGCTTCGTGCGCCCACGTCGAGACCACACTGGTCGGTGCCACGACAAGGAACGGAGCCGCGCCCCGGGCTCGCGCGTGCGCCACGAGCGCCAGTGTCTGCAGCGTCTTGCCGAGCCCCATGTCGTCGGCGAGGATCCCGCCCAGCTTCGCTGACCAGAGGAACGCGAGCCAGCGGAAGCCCTCGAGCTGGTACGGCCGCAGCTCGGCCAGCACGCCGGCCGGCTCGACCTCGGGCAACGTGTCGAGCCCGCGCAAGGCCTGAGCCGCATGCACCCACTGCGCTGCCTGCTCGTCGACGATCCCGACCTCGGCCAGCTCGTCCCAAAGCCCGAGGTCATGGTGCGAGACGCGGACACCGCCATCCGGCTGCTCGTGCAACTCGGCGGCCGCGGTCGACGAGCTCCGCGAGGTGGCGGAACTCGGGCCTGTCGACGGCGATGTGGACGCCGGTGCGCAGGATGACGCGGTCCTGGCCACGGGTGAGTGCCTCGAGCAGGTTCGCGAGCGCCAACGCGTCGCCGTCGACGGTGATGACGACCTCGAGATCGAGCCAGTCGGTGCGCCCGGCGTCCTCACCCGACGCTGCGTCAGTCCCCCGTGCTGCGAAGCGGACCACCGGAGCATCACGGGCCTCCCGGTAGTCGGGGCGGCCGCCGATCTCGCTGAGCTCCAAGCGCCCGCCAGCCGCCTCCGCCTCGAGGTCGGGCAGCACGTCGTCGGCGAAGGCGATCGCCGCCACACCGTCGAAGGTCCGCAACGGCACCGGCCCGTGGTCGCGTCGGTGCGAGTCGTACAGGCGGTGGACCGCCTCGTCGCCGAGCTCCAGTGCGTCCAGGGCGTGCCGCTCGAGATCCAGCCGCCGGAAGCCGGCCAGCCCCCGGCTCTCCCCCAAGGCGTACACCCGGTCGTCCGCGCCCTGTCGGTAGCGCCATGACCACGCAAGGTGCACCTCGTCGACGGAGACCCAGGTGACCGTCACGGCGAGCCGCGGGACAGCCGGCTCAGGCAGCACCACCGACCCGTCGGACGACGACACCGGCAGATGCCGCTGCAGCCGCGGGAGGTACTCCGCCACGAGGTCGTCGAGGTCGTCGACCGGGATCCGCATCGTGTCGCCCGCGGCCAGCAGCCGTCGTACCTCCGGGCCGGCCGGGACCGCCAGCGGGGCGAGCGTGAGGGCCCAGGTCTCGGGATGGTCGGTCGGCATCCACAGCGCCACGCCATGGCCGGCCTCACCGAGGACGTCGAGCTCGGACGCCGAGAACCACTCACCGCCCGCCTGCACTCCCAGCCGCACGTGGGCGTCGGCGCCGGGCGCGGCGTTCACGTCGAGCTCGAGCGTGACCGGCTCCGGGTGGACTCGTACGCTGCCCACGCCCGGCCCCGCGACCAAGGCGAGTCCGACCTGGTCGGCGCGGTCCAGCAGGCTCCACCACGACGGGCCGAACCCTGCGACGGTCAGGTACGTCTCCGAGCCGACATAGGTCTGCCGGGAGGCGGCGCGGTACGACGCGAGCATCTCCGCCAAGCACCTCGACGTGCTCGGCCGGCGCCGACTTGCGGCTGCCGAGATGGGGCACCTCCTGCCAGGTGACCCCGGTCTTCACCCAGTTGTCGCGGGCGCCGCGCTGCATCGGCCTGACCCGCAGCGAGCCCCGGGCCGGCGCGGCCAGGTCGGACCAGCCGCGGTAACCGCGGCCACCCGTCGGCCGGTTCAGCTCGACCTGGAGGGCGAGCGGCCTGGTGTCGGCGACCGGCTGCGCTCGCTCCTCGAGCTCGTCGAGCACGTTGGTGAGCTGGCGCTCCCACCGCCGATGGCCCGCCGCCTGAGACGTCGTCTCCTGACTCGCGCGCACCGAGATCAGCAGGGCTAATGCGTGCTTGCAGGCGTCGCCTACGGGACAGCTGCACCGGCTGTACACCCACAGCCCGCGCTCCGCGGTGCCAACACTGACGAATGTGGAGTAGGGCACGCTCGTCGAGCCCGCCACCGTGCCGCGGATGTCCAGGTCGCCCTCGCGGTCGATCTCGTGCGACCACGGAGAGCACCTGCCCGGTGCGGACGTAGTCCCAGGCGCGCTCCAGGGTGACCGAGCCGTAGCGACGTCGCAGATCCGCGTCCTCGAGCGCCACCGACAGGTCAACCACAGAGCGACCCTACGACGCGCCACCGACCGAACCTGGCGCGCACGCTAGGTCTGACCCGGTATACCGGTCTCCATGAGTGCCGACGTGGTCTACCTGCTGCTCGGGATCTCGCTGTTGTTGGCCGTCGTCCTGCCGTTCACGCTGCAGCAGGCGGCCATCTCGGCGCCCTTGGTGCTCGTCGTCGTGGGCGCACTCATCGGCTTGATCCCACTGCCCGACGGCGTCTCCGCAGACCCGTTGGACCATCTGGGCTTCGTGGAACACCTGACCGAGTTCTGCGTCGTGGTCGCGCTCATGGGCGTCGGACTGGCCCTGGACCGGCCGCTGGACTGGCGGCGGTGGCAGCCCTGGAAGCGCTGGGGCACGACGTGGCGGATGCTGGGCATCGCGATGCCGCTGAGCATCGCCGGGGTCGCCTTCCTCGGCTGGTGGGCCATGGGGCTCGCTCCGGCGGCTGCCCTGCTGCTGGGAGCCACACTCGCGCCCACCGACCCGGTGCTGGCCTCGGACGTGCAGGTCGGGGGTCCGACGGCGCGCGGGGACGATGAGACCGACGACCACATCGACGAGCACGACGAGGTGAGGTTCGCGCTGACCTCGGAGGCCGGCCTCAACGACGCTCTGGCGTTCCCGTTCGTGTACGCCGCGATCTTCCTGATCACCCTCGGTGGCGTGTCCGAGTGGGGTCTTCGCTGGCTGGGCTGGGAGCTCACCGGCAAGGTCGTGATCGGCGCCCTCATCGGCACCGCCGTCGGGTGGGTACTGGCGAAGGTCGCGTTCAGCGCACCCGCCCCGTCGCTCCGGATGGCCGAGACCGGCGAACCACTCCTGGCGCTCGCAGCCGTGCTGCTGTCGTACGGCGTCGCCGAGGTCGCCCAGGGGTATGGCTTCCTGGCCGTCTTCGCCTGTGCGATGACCATGCGCTCGGCCGAGCGGGGCCACGACTACCACGCGCACATGCACGCCATCGTCGAACGGCTGGAACGGCTCCTCACCCTCGTCGTGCTCCTGCTGCTCGGAGTCGCGCTCACGCACGGCCTGCTGATCAATCTCGGCTGGCAGGGCGTCTTCGTGGGAGTGGCGCTGCTCTTCGTCATCCGACCCCTGGCAGGGATGGTGGCGATGCTGCCCGGCGCCACGAAGGCGCGAGTCGGCGAGGACACGCTCTGCCGGCAGGAGCGTTGGGCGGTGGCCTTCTTCGGGGTTCGCGGCGTCGGTTCGCTCTACTACCTGGCGTACGCGACCGGCGAGGCCGACTTCGGGGACCACGACCGACTGTGGGCCACGGTCGGCTTCACGATCGTGCTGTCGGTCGTCGTGCACGGAGTGAGCGCCACGCCGGTGATGAAGTGGCTGGACGAGGCCCGCGCGCGCGAGCTCCGTCAGGGCTGACCCCAGAGCGGCTGGTCCTCCTCGGGCGCATCGAGTCCGGGCAACGCGTCGTCGCGAGCGGGCTTGGGAGGCAGTGAACGTGGCCGGGTGGCGTAACCGAACTCCTGCCGGTGTCGACCCAGCTGCTGCTCCACGAGGAGGCGCAGCGCTCGGCGCAGCAGGTTGACCATGGCCTCGGCGCGGAGACTCTCCGTGTCACACGTCGCGGCTTCCGCGTCGTTGCCGCGGAGCCGGGCGTCGTCCCGCAGCTCACGCCACGCGCTTTCGTAGGCACTGTTCCAGTCGATCAGCTCGAGGATCAGGTCGCGGTCCATCTCACAGATGCTGGCGGCCAGCTCCGGGGTCAGGTCCCCGTGGCTGCCGGTCGCCAGCTCGAGCAGGGTCCGCATGGCGGGGTGCAGCTCCGGACCCACCTCAGCGTCGTCCTCTTCCGCCTCGTACTCCTCGGCGTCGACGTCGTCCGCGTCCTCGTCGTCTTCGTCCTCGAAGGCGCGAACCCCGCCGACGCGTACCGCTAAGTCGTCATCGACCCGGTCGGCGATCTCGCTCATCATGGCGAGCATCCCGCGCAGGTGCTCGGGCGCGAACGGGAGCGCCGGGAGGTGCACGTGGGCCATCACCGAGTCGGCGTGCAGCACGAACTTCACGAACTTGACGTCCCGGTTGAGCACCGACACCTCAAAGGCCGCTCGCTCGTGGTCGGTGACGCCGTGGACCAGTACGGAGAACAGCTGGATCACCGGGATCTCCTCCGAGACCTGGACGAAGACCAGCGCGCTCCCGGCCACGATCGGGATGTCGTCGTCCTCGTCATGCAATGGCGTCCTGCCCAGGAACGGCACCAGCGCGGCGTCGACGAGCTCGAGCAGATGCGCGCGGTCGCGTGGGGTCACGGCGAGAGGTTCATCGTCTGCAGGCGCGCCGTGGTCGGCGGGCACGTCGTCCGCGCGCTCCACCACGTCCAGCTCGTCGGAGTTGAGGAACGCCGGGTGCGGCACGCCGAACACGTCCCGGAAACAGCGGGTCGTCATCACGGCCACTCGGTCAGCCTGGGCCCGCTCGACGTCGAGGAAGAAGTTCGACGAGCCGGAGCCCGGGTCGTCGTCGTCCCGCGACGCCGTCGGCGCATTCCAACCGAGCGCAACCAGAGCCGCGATCGACCGCGCGTCGAGCAGGTGCTCGTCGGAGAGGAACTCGTTGCTGGAGACCTCGGCCCGTACGAGATCGCTGCCCCAGGCACAGAACTGGACGTACGGCGCCGTGCCCTCCTCGGGCTCGGCCGCCGACTCCATCTCGACGACGAGGATGTCGTCGTCCTCCATGTCGGCTACGTGATCGGCCAGCCGGGCCTGGAACCGACTCCAGGCTCGGGCCGTGCTGCGATCCAGATCGAACCCCGCGAACTCACTCATGCGTCCCCCCACTCCTCGACCCAACATCACCAAGGTATCGACGGGCACCGACACTTCGGGCAGCATCGAGACATGACCACCAGGTACGCGTGCGACTACTGCGGGCACGAAGGCGACGTGCCGCCAGGCGAGATGGTCGAGCGGATCCAGTGCCCGATGTGCGGCGAGCCGGTCCTGCCGATCGACTGACCCGCTCGACCCGCCTGGTCGGCGAGTCTCAGAACGGCACCGTCAGGCAGGCGAGCCGCCCGCCCGCCGTGCCGGCCGGCCCCGAGGGAGGCCCGGAGTGCGTGTGCGTCTCGTGGATCACGACCGAGCCCGCACGGCGGTCCTCGTCGAACTGCCACGGCACCGTCGTCCTGGCCACGCCGCGACCCCGGTGGTCGGTGGTCAGGTCGAGCCAGATCTCGTTCTCCGGGTTGGCGTACTCGGGGTCCGTCGGCTGGCTCGGGTCGGGGTTCTGCTCGTGCTGAAAGTGGCCGCCCGCGGCCATCGGGTCCGTCGGGCTGCACGCCGCGACGTGGGCGTGTGCGCCGTACTCGTGGTTCGGCAGCATCCCGCGGACGCGAAGCGTGACCCGGGTCGTGCCGTTCTCGTCGTAGAGCGCCTTCACCCGCGCGGTGGCACCCTCCGGGACCTGGCTGCCGTCGCCGTACCGGATCAGCAGACCCTTCGCGCGGACTGGCTCGTCATGGTCCCTTTCGTCGTCGCCGGCGAGGGCCGGTGAAGCGGCGAGCATGACGGCGGCCGAGGCAAGACCGATGAGCGAGCTGGTGCGACGGTTCTTCTGCACAGTTCCTCCCGAGAACGGTGGGTTCGCCCCCGTTCGACGGAGGCCGAAACGTTTCACGACCGAACATATCGGTCGTTGGGTGCCCGCACCACGCGCGATCTGACAGCATCAGGGCATGGATCAGACCGGACCGGTGCGCACATGGCTCTCCGACATGGACGGCGTGCTCGTCCACGAGGACGACGCCATCCCCGGCGCCGCCGAGTTCGTCAAGCGACTGCGTGACCGGGGCCGGCCGTTCCTGCTGCTGACCAACAACTCGATCTTCACCGCCCGCGACCTTCAGGCGCGTCTGGCCCGCAGCGGCATCGACGTCCCCGAGGAGTCGATCTGGACCAGCGCCCTCGCCACGGCGCAGTTCCTCGACAAGCAACGCCCCGGCGGCACGGCGTACGTCATCGGCGAGGCCGGGCTGACCACCGCGATGCACGCCATCGGCTACGTCCTCTCCGAGCGCGACCCGGAGTACGTCGTTCTCGGAGAGACCCGCACGTACTCGTTCGAGGCGATCACGACCGCCATCAGGCTGATCGAGCGCGGCGCCCGGTTCATCGCCACCAACCCCGACCCGACCGGGCCGTCGACCGCAGGCCCGATCCCGGCCACGGGGTCGGTCGCGGCGCTGATCACCCGCGCGACCGGGGTCGAGCCCTACTTCGTCGGCAAGCCCAACCCGCTGATGATGCGCTCGGCGCTGAACCGGATCGACGCGCATTCGGAGTCCACCATCATGGTCGGCGACCGGATGGACACCGACATCATCTCCGGCCTGGAGGCGGGGCTGCGCACCATCCTGGTGCTCTCCGGGTCGACCCGCCCGGACGCGGTCGAGCGGTTCCCGTACCGGCCGACCTACATCCGCGACTCCGTCGCCGACCTGGTCGAGCTCGTCGACGAATGGGACAGCGCGGACGAGTCCGTCGTCGACCTCTGACGCCGGGAATCAGCGGGGCCGTGCCGGCGTTCCACCTGGCACGACTGAACCCACATGAAACCTGCATGGAACCCGCATGGACCCCACCGACCACGACGCGCTCGACGCGTACTCCCAGGTCGTCTCGACGGTCGCCGAGGCGCTGCTCCCGCGTGTGGCCGCGATCCGGGTACGACGTCGCGGCCGACCAGGCGAGGCCTCGGGGTCAGCCGTCGTGCTCACCGCCGAGGGGCACCTGCTGACCAACGCCCACGTGGTCGGCAACGCCGACACCGGTGAGGCCACGTTCGCCGACGGCAGCTCGGCCGAGCTCGAGGTCGTGGGACGCGACCCGCTCGCCGACCTCGCCGTCGTACGCACCGAGCCGGGCCACGATCGAACCGCCGACGTACCGCGACGTCGATGACCTCAAGATCGGCTCGCTCGTCGTGGCCGTCGGCAACCCCCTCGGAATGGCGGGCAGCGTCACCGCCGGAGTGGTGAGCGGACTGGGACGCGCACTCCCCGTCCGTACGCGCAACGCCACCCGCATCGTCGAGGACGTCATCCAGACCGACGCCGCGCTCAACCCCGGCAACTCCGGCGGCGCCCTCGCCGACTCGCGGGGCCGGGTGGTGGGCATCAACACCGCGGTCGCCGGGATCGGACTCGGCCTGGCGGTCCCGGTCAACGCGACGTCGCGCCGGATCATCGCGTCGCTGATGCACGACGGTCGGGTCCGCCGCGGCTACCTGGGCCTGGTGACGGCCCCCGCGCCCTTGCCGCCCGCCTGGGTCGACCGGACTGAGCAGCGGACCGCGCTGCGGGTCGCCGAGGTGGTGTCGGGAAGCCCTGCCGCGACGAGCGGCCTCCGCGCCGGTGACCTGATTCTCGCCGTCTCGGGCCACCCGCTGGGCGACGCCCAGTCGCTGCAGCGGCTGCTGTTCGAGGAGTCGATCGGCGTGCGCATGGAGATCACCGTGCTGCGCAGTGGCGCACTCGTGGACGCCGTCGCCTACCCGGCGGAGCTGTCCGACTGACCCGCGACAGCCGGTAGCTGCTCGAGCCGCACCAGCGCGTGCTCGAGCGGTCCGTTGTCCTCCGCTGCCCGGCACGTGAGCCGGCAGGGCGCGCCGACGGCGGTCCGGACACGTACCGACCACCGCTGACCGTCGACGACGAAGACGGCGTCCACCTCGTCCCGGTCGCGGGTCGACGACTCCAGCTCGAGAGGCCCGACCGAGCGCAGCCGCAGGTGCTCACGCAGGTAGATCTCGGCGGCCTGCACCGCGAAGGGCAGTGAGCATCGCCCCCGAAGGTGGGGCAGCGACAGGTCGCCGTCCCGGTGGGCGGCCACGAAGGACTCCGCTTCGGCAGGGTCTACCCGGCCGTAGTAGAGACCGTGCGGGAGCGCCAGCAGGTTCGGTGCGAACCGGTCTCCCCCGATGTGCGACACCTCCCAGGTCTGCTCCGGTGCCACGGCGTGGACGGCTGCGGCAAGGGGCCGGCCCAGCTCGGCGCAGCAGGCGTCGTGCTTGCCGTGCGTGCAGACGAAGAAGAGCGGCTCGTCGTGCGTCTGGAGCCCGGGTGACTCACCCGCCGCGAGGCCGGCGAGCGGCAGGTCGACCAGCGACGCGACGTCCTCGAGCACCGTCGTCTCGACCCAAGGACGATCGGTGCCGACGAAGGCGGCGAAGACCCTCGTGCCGGTGTCGCGCCGCCCCCCGGGTCGACGGATCATCAGCGGGCGGACCCGGTGCCGACGCGCCAGCTCGACGAGGTGCTGCCGGACCGATGACGGCAGCCGCCCCTCGGTCACCGCGTCGACCCCCCACGCCCCCGGACACTCCAGGAGGAGGAAGGCACGAACTGTCGACGCCGTGCCGACAACTGGCTCGGTCCGGTCCTGGCTGGCGACGGAGCATCTGAACGAGCGATCCACGCCGCTCAGCCCGCGATCCGCAACAGGCCCTCCCGGACCAGGCGGCGCCCGACGACCAGTCGGCTCTCGTCGTCGAGCCACGGCGACAGGTCGCCGACCACGAAGCTCGCCTGGTCGCGGATGAACTCCATCGGCTCCCGGAGTCGAGAGGGCATCTGCAGAGCCCGGTCGCCCAGCAGCACCTCGAGCCCGGTCGAGGTCTCGCGCAGCACACAGGCCGCGGTCGGTCGCCGCTCCAGACGCGTGCGGTCGTCGAGTTCGCGGAGTGCGACGCGGTCGGTGAGGCCACCTCGGAGGGTGGGGGTGCGATCGGTGAGGAACGCGACGGCGCGGTCGTCGGCGACGGTGGCTGGATCAAGGGCGCCGAGCGCGCCGGAGAACGCCTCCAGCTCCGAGGCGACGGTCTCCGCGAGGCGAGACGGTTCGTCGAGGTAGCCCGCAGGCAGCGGGGCGTCGTACCGCTCGTCGCTCAGCACCTCGTCTGCGAGCCGGCGGAGCAGGTCACGCCGGGTGACCTGGTTGATGCCGAGCGTGACGTGGAGCGACGTCACCTCCTGGCTACGCGCGGAGTGCGGCGTGCCGCTCGGCAGGTACATGCTGAGCCCGGGCTCCAGCGTCACCTGCCGAACTTCCCCGCCGTCGACGATCTCCCACTGCTTGTGGCCGTGGGTCTGGAAGACGAAGACGTCGTGGCTGTCGCTGTGCCGGGCGAAACCTTGGGCGCCCGGTGGAGTCAGGTAGGCGTTCGCCTGGCACGGGTGACCGAGCGCGAGCTCGAGCTCGCGTACGAGGACGGTCAAGGGCTCCCAGTACCGGTGCATCCCCTGGAGTACGACCGTCGCGCCGTCGTCGAAGTGGTCGAGCACCTTGCGCCCGTCGACGAGACCGGTCAGCGGCTCCCCCGCGACGGACGCCTTGCGCGTGAAGCTGGCCGGCGACAGCAGCTTGCCGTCGCGAGCCAGACGCAGCGCCGGCGTACGCAGCGCCACCGACGTCAGCAGCTGGTCGACGTCGTCGAGGCTGAGCAACCCGGCGAGGTCGTCGGGGCCGGTGTGGTGCAGGTGGACGCGCGACGCCCAGACCTTCTCGACGAAGGCCCGGGCGTCACCCGTCAGCAGCTCAAGAGCGCCGCCGCTGGTCGAGCTTGTCGAGCGCCCGCTGGTCGAGCTTGTCGAGCGCCCGCTGGTCGAGCTTGTCGAGCGCCCGCTGGTCGAGCTTGTCGAGACCACTGTCAGGCGTCGGTGCCGTCGGCGTCCGCCCCGTCGGTGCTGTCGGTGCTGTCCGCGTCAGCGCTGTCGGTGCCGTCGGCGTCCGAGCTGTCGCCGTCGGTGGAGTCCGACGAGTCGCCGTCGGTGCTGTCGGAGTCGGTGCTGTCCGCATCTCCACCGGGCATCGGGATGGCCGAGCCACCAGGCGTGGTCTCGATGTCCTCGTCGCGGACGGGCTCGTTGGGGGTGGTCGTCATGGCGCCTCCTGAGGTGCTGGGGTGAGCGGTTCTGAGGTCGAGTCGGTACCCGACGTCCAACACGGCAAACGTACGCCCGCGGTCAACGCGTGGCCATGGCCCCGCTGCGTCGCGATGCCGGAACCTTCGTGATGAAGGTCAGCAGCATCGCGGCCAACGTGATGACGCCGATCGTCGTGTAGGCGACGGTGTACGCCTGGTCGGCTCCGATCAAGGACGACGCGAGCACCGGCCCGAGGATGCCGCCGAGGCTCCAGCCGATGAGCATCAGCCCGTAGATCGCGCCCGCGTGCTTCACCCCGTAGTAGTCGCCGGCGGTCGCCGGCATGGTGCCGAAGCCACCGCCGTAGCAGAGGTAGATGACCGCGGCGAGGATGAAGAAGAGGACGGCGTTGGACGCGTGCGGGATCAGCAGCAGGCAGAGGCCCTGCAGGCCGAGCATCGCGGCGAAGGAGGGCATCCGGCCGACGTGGTCGGACAGCGCCGCCCAGACCACCCGTCCGGCGCCGTTGAAGATCGCCAGCACCCCGACGACGGTGGCTGCTCCGGCGACGGAGTACCCGGCGATGTCCGTTGCGCTGGCCGCCGCCTGCGAGATCAGCGCGATACCGGCGGTCACGTTCAGGGTGAGGATCCCAGTCAGCAGGTACCACTGGGGCGTCCGCATGGCCTCGCCCTGAGTCATCTCGGCCCCGCGGTCGGTCTGCTCGCCGTCGGCCGCGGACTCCCCCGCGACGGCGTACCCCTCGGGCGGGTTCTTGAAGAACGCAGCCCCCACCAGCGACATCACCAGGTAGGCGATCCCGAGCGGGAGGAAGGCCCGCGTGGGTACGTCGGGGTTCCGCTCGATCAGCCACTGGGCGACGGGCGAGGTCAGCACGGCGCCGAATCCGAACCCACCCACGGCAAGGCCGGTGATCAGGCCCCGGCGGTCGGGGAACCACTTCTGCAGCATGGCGATCGGCACGATGTAGGCGAACCCGAGGCCGAACCCACCGATCACGCCGTACCCGAGGATCAGCAGCCACAGCTGGTCGGACGAGCTGACGAGCCCGGCGAGCAGGATGCCGAGGGCGTAGATGACACCGCCCGCCAGCGCCACGACACGTGGCCCCTTCCGGTCCTGCAGCCGGCCGCCCAGGAAGGTGCCGACGAAGATCATCGCGATGGTCACGGTGAACGGCAGCGACGCCTGCACGTTCGTGAGCTCGAACGCCGGAGCATCCTTGAGTGCCTTCGCGAAGACGCTCCAGGCGTAGACGGCGCCGATCGAGAACTGCAGCAGCAGCGCCGCGCCCACCAGCAGCCAGCGTCCCTTGGTGGGATCACTGCCGCCGGCCGTGGCGATCGCCGGAGAGGTGTCCTGAGCCATGTCGTCCCCTTTCCTCGTCCGGCCGCGGTGCCAGTCGGACGTTCGCTACCGGGTCTGTTGCCCCGTCCGGGCCTGGTTCAGTCGCTCACGCTGCGGCACGACGGTGTACTTCGGGTCGCGGGCCGACGCCTGGCCGGCCTCGAACACCCCGAATCGCGTGCAGGCGGACCCCGCGACGAGGGCGGCACCCGACAGCACTGCCGCGGTTCGGCTGCGTCCTGAGATCAGGGAGCCCACCGCACCCGCCACGGTCAGCACCTTCGCCGCTTTCATCAACGTGCCGGCCTTGCCGTCGTGAAGCGGCTCGGCGGTGATCCCCATGGACCGCTCCATCCGCTGTTCGGCGAGCAGCTCGAGGATCGCGCCTCCGGCGGCGAGGCGACGGGCCGGTCCGGCCTGGGAGACCGGCGTGGTCACCATCGCGAACCCTCCCGACGCGGCCGCAGCCGAGCCGGTGAAGACGAACGGCAGCTCGCGGTAGGCCTCGTGCCACGACGGAGTTGCCGTGTCCGAGAGCAGCACCGCCGTGTACGACGCGACCGGCGGAGCGGTCAACGCCGCAGCCACTCCGGCGGGGCCACCCACGGCAGCCACCAGCGCGAGCGGCCCTCGTCGGGCTCGGTCGGGCAGCAGCCCGACGACCTCGGCGGCGGCTGCGAGTCCTGCCAGCGGGCCGTAGAGCGAGAGCAGCCAGGTGCCGATCGACATCGGCGAGGTGAGCTTCGCGGTGCGCAGCATGTTGAGGAACCGGGCGGGCTTCCCGAGGTCGTGCACGAGCGCGACCATGCTGAACCCGAGCGCGGCCAGAGCCGTGAGCCGACTCGACCGGCGGAGCAGCGGCCGGCCGGTGAGGTCCGCCCCGGCCGCGAGCAGTGAGCTGCCGGCCGCGAGACCGCCGGAGAACAGGTACGCCGGGATGTCGGCCTCCCACGGCGACGCCTTGACCACCGGCCGGCCGTAGTACGACGTGAAGTCGGCCTCCGGCACCATCGACCGGTCACCGCCACCCCCGCCGCCGCGTCCGCCGGCCCGCGGGCCGCTCGACCCACGCTGGACGCCCTGGGAGTGCGCCCCGCTCATCGACGCCTCCCCACGAAGGACACGACCGCCCCCGCGAGGAGCACCGCGGCGGCAGCGCCGGCCCGGCCGA
This sequence comes from uncultured Actinomycetota bacterium, assembly GCA_963768905.1. GTDB lineage: Bacteria > Actinomycetota > Actinomycetes > Propionibacteriales > Nocardioidaceae > Nocardioides_B. The sequence continues at coordinate 248,211 of CAVYJQ010000008.1, forward strand.
GCATCGCCGGCAGGTCCTTGGTGGTCACGACCGGGTCGGGAGGCAGCCCGTACACCTCGGGCTCGTCGAGCAGCAGGAAGAACGCCCCTGCTCCCCCGACGCCGTCCTCGGGGTCGTTGCCGTACAGGCGGGCGTCCATGATCCCGGCCTCGTGAAGCGCGTCGACCCGCACCTGCGCGCGCTCTCGAAGCTCGTCGACGTCGCCGAACTGGATCGACTCGGTCGGGCATGCCTGCGCACACGCGGGCTTCTGCCCGACGCCGAGCCGGTCGTAGCAGAGCGTGCACTTCTGGGCGATGTTCACGTTCTTGGTGCCGGCGTCCCCGGAGCGGCGCTCGATCACGCCGTACGGACAGGCGGGCACGCAGTAGCCGCAACCGTTGCAGATGTCGGGCTGGACGACGACGGTGCCGAACTCGGTGCGGAACAACGACCCGGTCGGGCAGACGTCGAGGCAGGCCGCGTGCGTGCAGTGCTTGCACACGTCGGACGACATCAGCCACCGGAAGTCGGGCTTCTCCGCCTCATCGACGAGCCCGTCGCCGTCCGGGCCGAACGACGGCATCCCCAGGTCGACGCTGGCAGCGCTGGACCGACCGGCGGGCTGCTCGATGAACGCGACGTGCCGCCAGGTGCTGCCGCCGAGCGAGCCGGTGTTGTCGTACGACATGCCGAGCATCTCGAACCCGTCGTCCGGGATCTCGTTCCACTCCTTGCATGCCACCTCGCAGGCCTTGCAGCCGATGCAGATGCTGGTGTCGGTGAAGAAGCCCTTACGCGCCGGTGCGTCGTCGTACCCGGCATCCGCTGCGGGATCGACCGGTCCGAACAGGCTGTTCTTTCCGAGCACTGGCTCATGCCTCCTGGGGATCGGGGGTCGGGTCGCCTTCGTCACTGCCACCGCTGCCGCCACCGTTGCTTGCGGCCTCCGCCGTGACGATCGCCGGGTACTGGTCGCCGAGCAGCCCGGCGCGACGCTTGTAGTCCAGGACGAACTCCAGCAGCGCCTTACCGGTGGGACGGCGACCCGGCCGCACGTCACAGGTGCCGACCTTGCACTCCTGGATCAGCACGTTCGGGTCGAGCGAGATGCCGAACAGGTCGTTGGTGGAGTCGCCGGAGACCAGCCCGCCGCTGCCCCAGTGGTACGGCAGCCAGACCTGGTGCACGATCCGGCCCTCGACCCGCAAGGGGCGTAGCCGGTCGGTGACCAGGACCCGTCCCTCGACCGCAGCGCGCGCGGTGACCACGTGGCACCAGCCCATGTGCTCGAGGCCCTGTTCGTCGGCCAGCTGCGGCGAGACTTCGACGAACATCGACGGCTGAAGCTCGGAGAGGTACTCCAGGTAGCGACTCATCCCTCCCGCGGTGTGGTGCTCGGTGAGCCGGCTCGTCGTGAAGACGAACGGGAACACCTCGCTGTGCGGCTCCGGCGGGCTCGGGTTCAGCCGGTTGTCCTCGCGCTCGTACTGCTTGCGCGTCGGGTTGGCCTGCTGCCCGTAGAGAGGGTTCCGGAACGGCGACTCGACCGGCTCGTAGTGGGTCGGCATCGGCCCGTCGATCAGGCCCTGCGGAACGAACAGCGCGCCCTTGCCGTCGCCCTGCATGATGAACGGGTCCACGCCGTCGATGCCTTCGACGCCGCTGCTCCCCTCGGGGTGCTGGTACGTCGGCGGCTTGGTCTTCTCGAAGTCCGGTACGTCATGGCCGACCCACTCGCCGGCCTCGCCCGCGTCGGCGTCCCACCAGACGTAGGCCTTGCGCTCGCTCCACGGCCGTCCGTCCGGGTCGGCTGACGCCCGGTTGTAGAGGATCCGGCGGTTGGCCGGCCACGCCCAGCCCCACTCGGGCGCCACCCAGGACTGCTCGGACCCGGGCTTGCGGCGGGCGGCCTGGTTGACGCCGTCCTTGAAGACGCCGCTGTAGATCCAGCAGCCGCCGAGCGTCGATCCATCGGCCTTCATCTCGTTGAATCCGGACAGCGGGCGGCCGGTGTCGACCTCGTAGCCGTTGATCTCGCGCAGCACGCTCTCGGCGTCCGGCTCGTCGTGCTCGCCGTGCAGCGGGTAGTCCCAGGCCAGGTCGAGCAGCGGCCGGTCCTTCTCCTCCGACGAGCCCGACAGACGCTCGCGGACCATCCGACCGAGGTGGTAGAAGAACCACAGCTCGGAGCGGCAGTCGCCGACCGGGTCGACGGCCTTCTCGCGCCACTGCAGCATCCGCTGGGTCTGGGTGAAGGTGCCCTCCTTCTCGACGTGCGACGCGGCGGGCAGCAGGAAGACCTCGGTGCGGCACTCCTCCGGGACGATCTCGCCGGTCTCGATCTCCGGTGAGTTCTTCCAGAACGTCGCGCTCTCGATCTCGAAGAGGTCGCGGACGACGAGCCAGTCGAGGTTGGCCATCCCGAGGCGCTGAGCTCGACCGTGCGCCGAGCCCACGGCGGGGTTCTGGCCGAGCAGGAAGTACCCCTTGACCTTCCCGTCGATCATGTCGAGCACGGTGCGGTAGGTGCCGTGGTCGCCGGTGATCCGCGGGAGATAGTCGAAACAGAAGTCGTTGTCGGCGGTGGCGGCTTCACCCCAGTACGCCTTGAGCAGGCTGACGCCGTACGCGTCTGCGTTGGCCCAGAACCCCTTCGACCCGGGCTTGCTGATCGCGTCGATCCACTGGCGCAGGTTGTCGTGCTTGCCCGCGGTCGGCATCGGCAGGTAGCCGGGCAGGATGTTGAACAGCGTCGGGATGTCGGTCGACCCCTGGATGCTCGCGTGTCCGCGCAGCGCCATGATCCCGCCGCCGGGGCGGCCCATGTTGCCGAGCAGCAGCTGCAGGATGGCGCCGGTGCGGATGTACTGCACGCCGACGCTGTGCTGGGTCCAGCCGACGCTGTAGACCAGCGCGGTCGTGCGGGCGCGGCCCGAGTTCGAGGCCCAGGCACGGCACACCTCGAGGAAGTCGTCCTGCGAGATGCCGCAGGTCTGCTCGACCATGTCGGGCGTGTACCGGGCGTAGTGGCGCTTGAGGATCTGGAACACACAGTTCGGGTCCTGCAGCGTCTCGTCACGGCGCGGCGCGCTGTCGACGCCCTGGCCGGTCGACTCGTGCTTCATCGCGTCGGCCGTCTCGCGCTGGTGGGCGTGGTCCTGCTCCTCGCCGTCCGACCCGGTGCCGGCGTACTGCCAGCTCTCGGGGTCGTACGTGCGGGTCTCGGGGTCGAAGCCGGAGAACAGCCCGTCGAGGTCCTCGGGGTCCCGGTAGCGCTCGTCGACGATCGTCGCGGCGTTCGTGTAGGCGACGACGTACTCGCGGAAGTCGAGCTCGTTCTCCAGGACGTAGTTGATGATCCCGCCGAGGAACGCGATGTCGGTGCCGACCCGAATCGGTACGAAGGTGTCGGCCAGCGCGCTGGTGCGCGTGAACCTCGGGTCGACGTGGATCACCGTGGCGCCGCGCGCCTTGGCCTCCATCACCCACTGGAACCCGACCGGGTGTGCCTCGGCCATGTTCGAGCCCTGGATGACGATGCAGTCAGCGTTGGCGAGGTCCTGCTGGAACCCGGTGGCGCCGCCGCGCCCGAAGCTGGTCCCCAGACCGGGGACGGTGGCGGAGTGTCAAATACGCGCCTGGTTCTCGATCTGGATCGCGCCCATCGCCGTGAAGAGCTTCTTGATCAGGTAGTTCTCTTCGTTGTCGAGGGTGGCTCCACCCAGGCTGGCGATGCCCAGCGTGCGCCGGACCTTGCGGCCCTGCTCGTCGAGCTCCTGCCAGGTGTCGTTCCGCGCCTTCACGACGCGGTCGGCGATCATCTCCATCGCGGTGTCGAGGTCGAGGTCCTCCCACTCGGTGCCGTACGGCCGCCGGTAGCGGACCTTCTGCTGCCTCAGCGAGCTGGTCACGAGGTTCTTGCTGGCCGACCCCTTGGGGCAGAGCCGACCGCGCGAGATCGGGCTGTCCGGGTCGCCCTCGATCTGGATGACCTTCTCGTCCTTGACGAAGATCTTCTGCCCACAGCCGACGGCGCAGTACGGGCAGACGCTGCGCGCCACTCGGTCGGCGGTTGTGGTGCGTGCCGTGAGCTGCTCGGTCTGCTCGGAGCGTACGGCGGCGCCGCGGCCGAGCCGGTCGCTGCCGGTGAGCTGGCGGAGCACCGGCCAGTCGAGAAACGTCCGGCTCATGCACTCCCCCTTCGGCAGGTTCTGCGAGGTGACCTACCCCACAGCGAACTATTCATGCATTCGGCTGATCCGTCGACCCCTCGCGGGTCAGCGCACCTCCAGGACGTGGCCGCGCGCCGGCACCAGCTCGCCGACGACCGGATGACCGGGCAGCTCTCCCGCCACGAGCAGCCCGCCGGAGGTCTGCGCATCCGCGAGCAGCACCAGCTCGTCGTCGGAGACCGTCGCGTCGAGGTGGGGTCGGACCCAGTCCAGGTTGCGCCGGCTTCCGCCTGGCACGTAGCCGTCGGCCAACGAGGCGCGAGCCCCCTCGACGTACGGCACCGCCGCCGCATCGACGACGGCGGTGACCCCGCTGGCGCGGGCGAGCTTGTACAGGTGGCCGAGCAGACCGAACCCGGTCACGTCGGTCGCGCACGTGTGACCGGCCTCCAGGGCGGCGCGCGACGCGTCGCGGTTCAGCGTCGTCATCACGGCGATGGCCTCTTCGAACCGGTCCCCGGTGGCCTTGTGCCGGTTGTTGAGCACGCCGAGCCCCAGCGGCTTGGTGAGCGTCAGCGGAGTCCCGGCGACGCCGGCGTCGTTGCGCAGCAGCCGGTCGGCGTCAGCGAGCCCGGTGACGGCGAGCCCGTACTTCGGCTCCGGGTCGTCGATGCTGTGCCCGCCCGCGAGGTGGGTCGTGGCCTCCACGCAGATGTCAGCTCCGCCGCGCAGCACCTCGGCGGCGAGCTCGAACGGGATCCGGTCGCGAGGCCAGGCCAACAGGTTGACGGCGACCAGCGGCGTGCCGCCCATCGCGTAGACGTCGGAGAGGGCGTTGGCTGCGGCGATCCGCCCCCAGTCGTACGGGTCGTCGACCACAGGCGTGAAGAAGTCGGCCGTCGCGATGACTGCGCGGCCGCCGTCGATGCGGACCGCGGCACCGTCGTCGCCGTTGTCGAGCCCGACCAGCAGGTCGCCGCCCTCGCGGCTCGTCGGCAGATCGGCGAGGATCCGCTCGAGCTCACCGGGTGGCACCTTGCAGGCGCAACCACCCCCGGCGGCGTACTGGGTGAGTCGCAGGGCTGAGGTTCCAGAAGCGGTGGCGGTCACCTCGGTCAATGTACGGAACCGGACCGCGATCCCTCTAGAGTGACGCGCGGAGGCGTTCCTCGTCTGGTGACGGGCGCGGTCCTCAAAACCGTAGGGGCCCAGCATCTGGGTCCGGCGGGTTCGATTCCCGTCCGCCTCCGCCAACTCGTCTGCCGCCTGTGCCGCTACCGCGTGGCCGAGCCCCGCTTCCGCTCGGCCTCGGCGAGCCGCTCGTGAAGACGCGCCCGGACCTCCTCGGGCGTCATCTGCGCCCGACGGCGCTCGTCCCGCGCAATGATGGCGCCGGTGGCCGCGACCCCGGCCAGCCCGGCGAGACCCAGCAGCTTCCACTTGTTCATCGAGACCAGGAGCCCTTCCTCGTGACCGACACCGTGCTCAGCCTGGACGCCGCGCTGGACGCGGCCCGGACCGGTGACCTGTGGCTGTTCCGCGGGCGGTCACCCGCCGACCAGGCTATCCGCACCCTGACCAACAGCCCGGTGAATCACGTCGGGATGAGCGTTGTGCTCGACGACCTTCCGCCCCTGATCTGGCACGCCGAGCTGAGCCAGGGCCTGGAGGACGTCTGGTCGGGCACGCACCACCGTGGCGTGCAGCTCCACGATGCGCGACAGGCAGTCGAGCAGTGGGTGCACCGCTACCACCAGCGCGCGTGGCTCCGGCAGCTCCAGACGTCTGTCACGCCGGAGCAGGAGGACGCCGTGCTCACCACGATCGCGCGCCTGGACGGCACACCCTTCCCGGCAACGGCTGCGCTCGCGGGTCGGTGGTTGCGTGGCCGGTTCCGGCGACCAGCCCCCGTCGAGTCGACGTACTGCGCCGAAGTGGTGGCGTCGACGTACCAGGCGATGGGGCTCCTGGACGACGCTCGACCGACCAACTGGTATGACCCCGGTTCGTTCTGGTCGGGTGACGAGTTGACCCTCAATGACGGCTTCGAGCTCGGTGTCGAGATCCGGGTCGACGTTCCAGCCCCTGCCTAGGATGACCAACGTGCAGGACCACCGACGCTCCACGCCGCGCACCGACCACGTCCTGGCCGACCCGCGCCTCAGAGCGGCGACGGAACGTCTCGGCGACCGGGTGGTGAAGGCTGCGGTGGCCTCCGCGCTGGACCGGTGCCGGGCCGGGGAGATCTGCGCCCGAGGCAGTGGCCGACGAGGCCGTCGCGGCGCTCCCCCAGCACGCGACCGGGATGCGACGCGTGCTCAATGCGACCGGCGTCGTCGTCCACACGAACCTCGGTCGAGCACCGCTGTCCGACGCCGCCATCGACGCTCTCGTCGTCGCGGCCGGCGCCACCGACGTGGAGCTCGACCTCGACACCGGGGCCCGCGGCCGGCGGGGTCGGGGCGCGCTGGGTGCTCTCGCCGCGGCCGTCCCCGACGCCGAGTCGGTGCACGTCGTCAACAACGGTGCGGCGGCGCTGGCGTTGGTCACCTGCGCCCTCGCCATGGGCCGCAACGTGGTCATTGCCCGCGGGGAGCTCGTCGAGATCGGTGACGGGTTCCGCATCCCCGAGCTGATGGAGTCCGTCGGCGCGACGCTGCGCGAGGTCGGCACGACGAACCGCGTGCGTCTCGCCGACTACGCGGACGCCATCGACGACGACACGGCGTTCGTGCTCAAGGTCCACCCGTCCAACTTCGTCGTCGAGGGCTTCACCTCGTCCGTCTCCGTCGCCGACCTGGCTTCGCTGCCCGTGCCCGTCGTCGTCGACATCGGCTCCGGCTTGCTGGCGCCGCATTCGCGCCTCCCGCACGAGCCCAATGCCGCAGCCGCGCTCCGCGACGGCGCCGACCTGGTGACGGCGTCGGGCGACAAGCTCCTCGGCGGCCCCCAGTGCGGGCTGATGCTGGGCCGCGCGGAGCTCCTGGATCGGCTACGCCGGCATCCCTTCGCCCGAGCCCTGCGCGTCGACAAGCTGACGCTGGCCGCGCTGGAGGCGACCCTGACCGGCCCGGTGCCGCCGGTCGTCACCGCGCTGGCGTCGTCCCCGGCCGATCTGCTGGCCCGCGCCGAGAAGATCGTCGCCACGGTCTCGGATGTCGTCGACGCGGAGGCCGTGCCCTCCGCCGCCGCGGTCGGTGGCGGAGGTGCGCCAGGCGTCGAGCTCGCCAGCGCCGCCGTGGCACTCCCCTCCCATCTCGCCACGCGGCTGCGGCAGGGGACGACTCCGGTGATGGGCCGGGTCGAAGCTGGCCGGCTGTTGCTGGACCTGATCGCCATCGCGCCCCAGGACGACGACGAGCTCGCCCAGGCCGTCCGGTCCGCCGTCGACGGCACCGCGTAGGCCGGCCCTCGATGTACGTCGTCGCAACGGCAGGCCACGTCGACCACGGCAAGTCGACCCTCGTCAAGGCGCTGACCGGCCGGGACCCGGACCGCCTCGAGGAGGAGCGTCGTCGGGGGCTCACCATCCAGCTCGGCTACTGCTGGACCGACCTCGACGGTCTCGGGGACGTCGCCTTCGTGGACGTGCCCGGCCATGAACGCTTCGTCGCCACGATGCTGGCCGGCATCGGCCCGGTGCCGGCGACTCTCCTCGTCGTCGCAGCCGACGACCCGTGGATGCCTCAGGCCGCCGAGCACCTGGCCGCCCTCGACGCCCTCGGGGTCACGCATGGGGTGGTGGCGATAACCCGGTCGGATCTCGCCGATCCCGAGCCGGCCGCTCGACGTGCACAGGACGAGGTCGCCCGCACGAGCCTCGCCGGGGCGCCGGTCGTTCGGGTGAGCGGCCGTACCGGCGAAGGCCTCGACGAGCTGCGCGCCGAGCTCGCCGCGATGCTGCGCCGGGTGCCCCCGGCCGACCCGGCTGCCGACGTACGGCTGTGGGTGGACCGTCGGTTCAGCGTGCGCGGATCGGGCACCGTGGTGACCGGCACCCTCGCCGCGGGCACGATCACTCGCGGAGATCTTCTCGAGTACGACGGCCGACCCGTGCGCGTCCGCGCGATCGAGTCGCTCGAGCGCTCGGTCGACACGGTCCAGGGCGTGGCCCGCGTAGCCCTGAACCTCAGCGGCGCCGAGCGCGAGGAGCTCGACCGCGGGACGCCCCTGGTGACCCCCGATGCCTGGCACCACACCCAGATCGTCGACGTCCGCCTCCAAGGGCGGGCCGGAGTGCAGCCACCGGAACGCCCGCTGCTGCACATCGGCGCGACCTCGGTCCCGACGCACTGCCGTCCCCTCGGTGACGACCTCGCGCGGTTGACGCTGGACCGACGCCTGCCCCTGCGCGTCGGCGACCGCGCCCTGCTCCGCGACCCGGGTAGCCGCGCGCTCTGGGGGTTGCAGGTGCTCGATCCCGCCCCGCCCGCGCTACGCCGGCGGGGAGCGGCGGTCCGTCGTGCCGCTGAGCTGAGCGAGGTCACCGGCACACCCAGCCTGGACGCAGAGCTGCAACGACGTGAGGTCGTCGCCGCTACTCTGCTGCGCCAGATCGGGGTGATCGTTCCCCCCGGTCAGGTCCCCGGCGTCACGGCCGACGGGTGGCTGATGAGCACCGCACGCACCGAGCGAGTGGCACGCGAAGCGGAGACGGCGGCGCAGACCCATGCGCGCGAGAACCCCCTCGACCCTGGCCTCCCACTCACCGCCTTGGCCGAGCGGTTCGGGTTGCCCAGCCCGGGCCTGCTCGAGGCCGCCGTCGGGACACTGGGGCCACGCCTGCGCGTCCAGGACGGCAAGGTCGTCCACGGCGATGCTCGGTCAGGCCTCCCCGGGCCGATCGAGGAAGCACTGGCGTCAGTGCGATCAGACCTCGCTGCGACGCCGTTCAACGCCCCGACCGCGGACCGGCTCCGCGAGCTCGGGCTGGACAACCGCGCACTGGCCGCCGCAGCCAAGGCTGGCCGGCTGCTCCGGGTCGCCCCGGGCATCGTGCTCCTCCCCGACGCCGACCGCGCCGCGGTCCGCCTGCTCGCCGACCTCCCGCAGCCGTTCACGGCCAGCCAAGCCCGCGAGCGGCTCGGTACGACGCGCCGGATCGCGCTGCCGCTGCTCGAACACCTGGACCGCGCGGGGCTCACCCGGCGGCACCCCGACGACACCCGCACCTGCCGGCCCGCTGCGGGGTCGTGCTGACGAAGGGATACTCAGGGCGATACCGTCTCGGAAACAACCCCAGAGGGGGCGGCGTGATCTCGTTCGACCTGCTGTCTGTGCGCGGCCTGGCGGCCGTGTGCGCCGGCCTCTGGGAGTCCACCAGGGACTCTCCCACGATGGAGCACGCCGCGAGCTCTGTCGTGCGGACGCTGCGTGAGCTCTTCGTCGACGACGACCGCTCCGACATCGTCCTCGCTCGGATCTTCCAGACCGCGAACACCGCCGGGCTCCCCGACGAGATCCGTGCCCAACTGACCCCGGCCCCCGACGGGACCATCCCCGAGCGCTGCATGCTGCTGTTGGGCACCGAGGGCGACCTCCCCGAATGGTGCGACCGGCGCCGTTCGCAAGGGCATCAGGCGATCGGACTGACCAGCCCCGAGGCTCTCGCGGCGATGCCGATGGTCTCGGCACTGGTCGAGAACCTGAACGTCGACGTCGATCTGTTCCTGCGCGGCGACGCCTCCCACACCGCCGCAGAGCTCGAGGTGTTCTTCGTTCCGGAGGCCGCCGGCAGCTCGAGCGTCCCTGCGCAGGACTTCGTCGAGGAGCACGGCGTTGCCTCGGTGCTGGGGTTCGGCGACATCCTGCCGGACGGCGAGCTGTTCGCCGTCATCCTCTTCACGCGGTCGCGGGTATCGGAGGACGTCGCTCCCTCGTTCCGGCAGGTCGCCGTCGCCGCGAAGCTCGCGCTGCTCGAGGCCATCAGGGCACCCCTGCTCGACGGCATGCCGCCGCGGTCGATCGACTACGAGTCGGTGGCGGAGAGCCGGATCCGGGGGCTGGAGCAGATGGTGGTCACCCAGCAGCACGCCGTTGACTTCCAGACCGTCCGGCTCGAAGCAACTCTCGCAGACGCCATCGAGGCGCGCCGACTCGCCGAGCGCGAGGTGGAGACCGTCGAGGCCCTCCGCGAGATCTCCCAGGCGCTGTCTGCGAACCTCGACATCGACGACCTCGTGCAGCAGGCGACCGACGTGGCCACCTCGATCACGGGCGCCGCCTTCGGCGCCTTCTTCTACAACGTCGTCCGCGACAGCGGGAGCTTCATGCTCTACACCCTCTCGGGGGCTCCTGCGGAGGCGTTCAGCAAGTTCCCCCAACCGCGGGCCACCGAGGTCTTCGCCCCCACCTTCCACGCCGAGTCGGTCGTCCGGTCGGACGACATCACCCTCGATGCCCGGTACGGGCAGATGAGCCCGTACCACGGACTGCCCGAGGGGCACCTTCCCGTCCGTAGCTACCTGGCCGTCCCAGTCGTGTCCCCGACCGGCGAGGCCATCGGTGGCCTCTTCTTCGGACACCCCGAGACGGGCGTATTCGACGAGCGCGCTGAGCGGCTCGCGGTGGGCATCGCCGCCCAGGTGGCCGTCACCCTCGACAACGCACGGCTCTACCAGTCCGAACGGCGTACCGCCCTGGTGCTCCAGCAGAGCCTGCTCCCGGAGACGATCGCCGCTCCCCCGGGACTGTCGATCGGCTACGAGTACCTCGCGGGTGGCGGCGGCCTCGACGTCGGCGGTGACTGGTTCGACGTCATCCCGTTGCCGGGCGGGCGCACGGCTCTCGTCATCGGCGACGTGATGGGGAGGGGCATCCGAGCAGCGGCGATCATGGGCCAGCTCCGTACGGCGGTCCGGGCGTACGCCGTCACCGACCTGCCGCCGGACCTGCTGCTGAACCGTATGAACCGGATCATCCTCGACATGGATGACAACCTGATCGCCACCTGCACCTACGCGATCCTCGACCCCGTACGAGCGACGCTGACCCTGTCGTCCGCCGGCCACATGCCTCCCGCATTCATCAACCCGCGCGGCGAGGTGTCCATCATGGACCGGCCGCTGGGCCCGCCACTCGGCGTGCCCGACGGCATCCACGAGGAGCTCGAGATCGACTTCCCGGCGGGGTCCAAGGTGTTGCTCTTCACCGACGGGCTGGTGGAGCACCGCGGACGTCCGGTGTCCGAAGGACTCGACCAGCTCAGGCTCCAGCTCGAAGAGGGCATCCCCGACGACGACTGCGCCCTGCTGGTCAAGCAGATGCTCAGCGAGACGGACCAGGACGACGACGTCAGCCTGCTGCTGGTGGGCTTCGACGGCCTCGAGCGGAGCGAGCTCGCGTCCGCGACGTTCCCCGCCAACCCGGAAGAGGCGTCACGCGCGCGTCAGTTCGTCACGGCGACACTCGAGACCTGGGGCGACGGTCCCGCCGTGGACGCCGTGGTGATGGCCGTCAACGAGCTGGTGATCAACGTGGTGTCTCACGCCAAGAGCAGCGTGACCCTGCGGCTGCGCAGGCTGCCCCGGACGATCGTGGCCGAGGTCGAGGACAACGACAGCCACCTGCCTCGTCGGATGGCCGCCTCGCTCTTCGACGAAGGCCATCGCGGCCTCACGATCGTGTCTGTCCTCTCCGCTCGCTGGGGCACGCGCGTGGTCCATGGCGGCAAGGTCGTCTGGGCCGAGTTCGACCTGCCGGCGCGCCGCTGACCTCCTCGAACCCGTAGGGCCCGACACGCAGCGCGTGTCGGGCCCCACGAGTGGAGGAGAATCGAGTGGATCAGGTGTTCGCGCGCTCGTCGACCGGCACCTCGGTGATCCGGCCGGTGCGGAGCCCGTTGCGGAAGTCGCGCAGCTCCTCGCGCACCTTCGGCAGCAGCAGGTAGCAGCCGAGCAGGTTGACGATGGCGCAGACGAAGAGCATCGAGTCGGCGAACGTGAGCACCGAGTCGAACGTCATCACGGTGCCGACGACGGTGAAGAGGCAGAAGACGACCTTGAAGGTCAGCTCGCTGCGCTCCGTGCGGCCGAACATCGTCGTCCAGGCCTTCATCGAGTAGTAGGCCCAGGTGATCAGCGTCGAGAACGCGAAGAGCGCCACCGCGATCGCCAGGATCACCGGGAACTGCGGCAGGAAGGTCTCGAACGCCCGCGAGGTCACGACGACGCCGTCGGGTGCGTTGCCGCCATCGGCCACCGTGGCCTGTGCGTCGTTGTAGAACGCCGTGTCGGCGATGACGATCGTGAGTGCGGTCATCGTGCAGATGACGACGGTGTCGATGAACGGCTCGAGCAGCGAGACGAAACCTTCGCTGACGGGGTGCTTCGTCTTCACGGCCGAGTGGGCGATCGGCGCGGAACCGACGCCGGCCTCGTTAGAGAATGCCGCGCGCTGGAAGCCGATGATCAGCACGCCGACGACACCACCGGCGACGCCCTCGGGCTGGAAGGCACCGGCGATGATCGCACCGAACGCCGCGGGCACCTGGACGACGTTGCCCAGGATGACGAGCAGGCAGGCGAAGAGGTAGGCGATCGCCATGAACGGCACCAGCTTGCTGGTGACCTTCGCGATCGAGGTGATGCCACCCAGGATGACGAGCCCGACGCCGAGGGCCAGCACGACGCCGAAGATGAGCGCGGAGCCGCTGCTGCCGAGGAAGCCGTCCTCACCACCAGTGACCTCGCGCGCCTGGGCGAAGGTCTGGTTCGCCTGGAACATGTTGCCGCCGACCGCGCCGAACAGGAACAGCGCGAGGGCGAACAGCAGGGTCAGGCCGCGCGATGCTGCGGAGCCGAACCGCTCGAACGCGACGGGCAGGTAACGGAACGGTCCTCCCGTGACCGTCCCGTCCTCGTGCACCTCGCGGTACTTCACGCCCAGCGTGCACTCCACGAACTTGGTGCACATGCCCAGGAGGCCGGCGATGATCATCCAGAACGTCGCGCCCGGCCCACCGATAGTGACGGCCACACCGACACCCGCGATGTTGCCAAGCCCGACCGTGCCGGAGACCGCGGAGGAGAGCGCCTGGAAGTGGGTCACCTCGCCGGGGTCGGACGCGCGCGAGTACTTGCCGCGCACCAGCGCGATCGAGGTCTTGAACCCGGTGAACTGGATGCCGCGGAAGTAGATCGTGAAGATCGCGGCAGCGATCACCAGCCAGAAGACGATCAGCGGAACCTGGACACCCAGGATGGTCGGCGAATAGAAGATGACGCTGCTGACGGCGTCGGCGATCGGGTCGAAGAACCCGTTGATCGCTTTCTCTGTCGCGGACAGCCAGGGCCAGGTCTCGGACTCTGCGGCAAGGACGGATGCGCTCATGTCCGTTGAACATGACCCCCCTCGAGTGCTCTAAACCACATTTTCGAAATCTCTAGACCACCTAGTCGCGCTACCGCCATATTCCCGCCACTCTCCGGACATTTGAGGGCGAAAACCTCCTACCGAACGCTCCCTCTCGGCAGGAAGGTCCCGCTCATGCGTCTCCCTCTCAAGCGGCTCGCCGCACTCACCGGCACCGCCGCGGTACTCGCTCTCACGCCGGCTGGCTACGCCGCGGCCGCACCCGACGGCCACGGCTCTACCGAGGCCCTGAACATCGCCCACCGTGGCGCGAGCGCCACCGCTCCGGAGAACACCCTCGCCGCCGTTCGCGAAGGCATCGCCCAGCGTGGCGACCTGATCGAGCTCGACGTGCAGCGCACTAGTGATGGTGAGCTCGTGCTCATCCACGACACCACGCTGTCCCGCACCACCGACGTCGAGGAGGTCTTCCCGGACCGCGCTCCGTGGCGGGTCAGCGACTTCACCTACGAGGAGATGCTGCAGCTCGACGCCGGCTCGTGGAAGTCCGCGGAGTACGCCGGTGAGCGGATCCCCACCCTGCGCGACGCCATCGGCGTGATCCGGGCCAGCCGCGCCGGCCTGCTCCTCGAGCTGAAGGCGCCCGAGGTCTACCCCGGCATCGAGGCCGACGTCCTGCGGACGATGCGCGCCGCCCCGGGGTACCTGCGCAGTGCCGTGGCGACGGATCGGCTCGTCGTGCAGTCGTTCAGCGTCGACTCGGTCCGTCGGTTCGCCGACCTCGAGCCGGACGTGCCTGTGGGGCTGCTCGGTGCCGTCCCGCGCGAGGCGTTCCCTGCACTCAGCGAGTGGCTCGACCAGGTGAACCCGCACCACCGGTACGCCGACGCGTCGTACGTCGCGGCCGTGCACGCGGCCGGCATGGAGTGCCTGGTGTGGACCGTGGACTCCCCCACCGACATGAACCGAGCCCTGGACCTCGGCGTCGACGGCGTCATCACCAACAAGCCCGACGTCCTCGAGCAGGTGCTGCAGGACAGGCGCGCTGCTGCCGCCGCCTGAAGCAGCGTGAGTATCGTCCACTCATGACAGATCGCACGGATGCGAAGAAGACGCGGGAACGCCACGAGCACCGCTCCTGGTTCGAGCAGTTCGTGGAGACCGCTCACAAGCGGGTGAGCCAGGCGCCGTTCTTCTTCGTGTGCGTGGCGATCGTGGCCGTGTGGCTGGCCAGCATGCCCCTGTTCCACACGCTCGACTCCTGGCAGGTCACCATCCACACGGTGGCGAGCGTGATGACGCTGCTGCTCCTCGTGTTGCTGGAGAACGCCAGCCGACGAGCCGAGGAGGCCGCCCAGGAGAAGCTCAACGTGTTGGCCGAGGCACTCGCCGCATTGATGGACTCCCGCGGCGCCGACGACCCCGCGCTACTCGAGGCGGCCGCGGAGCTTCGCGACGCCGTCGGCCTGGAGGAGCGGCACTAGGAGCGGATCGCGCGCAGCGTCCCCGCGGCCGCCGTGACCGCGAGGACCGCGGGCAGCAGCAGCACCAGCCCGGTCAGCGAGAAGAAGCCCTGGGCGCCCACCAGCGCCGGCGCCACGGTGAGCGCCGACACCAGCAGCGCGAACGCCCCGAGAACGACGGTCGTGATCGCGACGCCGCGCAACAGCGACGCATCGCCGGTGTCCGCCTTGCGCTGTCCTCGTCGGGTGGCGGCTGCCAGAACGCCGGCGACCCCGCCGACGACCGCGCACGCCACCGCGATCGCTCCGCCGATGAAGGCCATCACCCCATCCCAGGAGTCGCTTCGGTCGGCGAAGTCAGCCACGACCATGGTGAGTCCGCCGACGACACCTACGACAGCGAGCACCGCCACCACCACGTACGAGGCCAGCAAGAGCGAGCTCCACGGTCGGTGGGTCGTGATGGTCGTGCCGTAGCCGACGGGGGCGTTCATGCGGGCTCCTCGAGTGAGCGGGACGATCGACCTGACCCGCTCACTCTGCCCGAACGACGAGCAGCCGCCATCCGTACTCGTACTCAGCCCAGCAGCGTGTCTTACTCGGTGTACTCCGGGCAGTACGGCGCCGACTCGTCGCGCAGCTTCGAGGTGTCCTTGGTGACGGCGCGCAGCGCGTCGATCCGGCCGTTGCCGAAGCACTCGTCGTAGCCCGGCCGCCCGATGTCCACCGCCGTCGCCTGCAGGTAGTTCTCCACCGTCTGCGGCGGCAGCTTCATGTCGCCGTCGCTGCCGAGCACGACCGAACTGGCTCACGATCAGCGCCGCGACGCCGGCCGCATGCGGCGACGCCATCGACGTCCCCTGGATGCACAGGTAGCCACCCGGGATGGTCGACAGGATCGTCGTACGGCAGTCGCCGGTCGTGCCGTTACCGCCCGGTGCCGAGATGTCGGCCATGCCGGTGCCGTAGTTGGAGTAACCGGCCTTCTCGCTCTTGCTGCCGAGCGACACGGTGCCGATGACGCCCTGGCTCTCGGCGGGCACGACCTCACACTCGTTGCTGATCGGCTGACCGCTGTCGTCCACCGGGTGGGCGAGGTCCTGGTCGGAGTTGCCCAGCGCGGCCACCGGAGTGACGCCGCGGTTGCGGGCGTACGACAGGGCGCGCTCGACGGCCTGGCGGAACGTCCGCTGCACCGGGTCGGACGAGCACTTGAACTCGGTCGACTCCTGGAACGAGTTGTCATCGACGAAGAAGCTCATGTTGATCACGTCGAACTGCTCGTCGCCGGAGTACGTGATGCCGTCGACGACCGGGCTGGCGTAGCAGTAGCCGGTGCTGTCGCACACCTTCACCGGGACCAGGGTGACGTTCGGCGCGACGCCCACGATTCCGTGCCCGTTGGCGCGCGCACCGATGGTGCCGGCCACATGCGTGCCGTGGAACTGGTTGTCGGTGCAGGGGTCCGGCGTACCGACGGCGACGCCGGGCGGCAGCGCGGCCAAGGAGTCGCGCCCCCGCGCGCAGTCGACGTTCGAGTCGGCACCCTTCAGGAAGTCGGGGTGCCGGCCGTCGATGCCGCTGTCGAGGACGCCTACGTCGACAGCCGGCAGCCCGGCCTGGACGGCGTGCGCCTCCTCGGTACGGATCTGCTGCATGTCCCACTGCAGCGCCTCCATCGGGTCGGCCGAGGGCTCGGGCGCATCGTTGCCGTACACCTTCACGGCGAAGTCGCTCCCGACGGAGTCGATCAGCGGTGACGCCTCCATCGCCGCGACGAACGCCGGAGCGGTCGACTCCACGACGAGGACGCCGATCTGACGCGACAGGTCGTTGACGATCGTGCCGCCCGCACTTGTGACCAGCGCGCGGACGGCGGAGTCGGTGCCGACCGCATCGAAGCCGGCCGTTCCTTCCGCGCCCGCCAGGGTCACCAGGTAGCGCCCGTCGATGCTGCGCAGCGCCGGGCTGCCCTGTTCGGTGCTGGCCGACGTCGAGGTCGGCACGGCGCTCGCTGTCGCCGCCAGCCCGACGAGCGGGAGGGCGAGCGCCAGCGAGGCGCCGACTGCCAATGGACGCAGGCGCGTCCCGAGATTCCGTACCTGCATGATTCCTCTTCCCCCCTGGGTGGTGGTGCGCTGACTCAGATCCTGGCGCGGCGGCGACGCAGCGTGGCGGCCCCTGCGAGGACCAGCGCCGAGGCGCCGAGCAGGCTGGTGTTGGCCAGCACCTCGTTGTTCGGCGGCGCCTGGGTGCCGATCGGGTTGGGCCGACCGGTCCAGCTGAGCACGTCGATGCCGCGGTGGATGTCGTCGGCGGCGATGAAGTACGTGCGGGTGCCGTCGGCGTTGTTCTTGATCTTGAAGTGCTCGGCCGCCCACGTGTTCGTGTTGGGCAGCGTGTACGACGCCCGCTCCTGGAACTGGATGTCGCCGTCGCCGTCGACGTAGTAGTCGACGATCTTGATGCCCTGGCTGTAGTACGCCGCGATGAACCGCTGCTCACCCGGGAAGTGCTCGATCACGTGGATGTCGCAGAACGTCTCGGCGGGGACGACGGCGTCGCTGATGTAGACGGCCTTCTCGCCGCGCGGCGTGGTCGCGTACGTGATGTTGGACGGGTCGCTGATGTCCATCGCGTGCGCGCCGCCGTTGCCGAACGGGTTCTCGATGCCTGGCGCGCAGGAAGCACCCGGGGGCACGATGCCGCCGCCGCGCTCGTCGGTGACGAACATGAACTTGCCGTCGGCGGTCGGGTCGGCCTCGTGCGAGACCGCGACGCCCTGGTCCGAGGGCACCTGCATGTTGGTGTTGCAGTTACGGACGTCGGTTCCGGGGGGACCGCAGTCGCGCCCAGGGTGGTTGAACGTGCCGAGGAACTTCCAGCCGGTGGCCCGCTCCGTACGGTCGGCGCCCATGCCACTGCAGTCGGTGACCTTGGCCGCCGTACGGGTGCCGTCGATCACCGGGCACGGGAACGCGGTGCCGTTGACGGGGCCGTTCTTCTTGGCGATGCCGCTGACGTCGATGATCAGCGTGGCGTTGAGGGCGGCGCAGTAGAGCCGGTTGTTCTCGAACGTGATGTCGTGGCAGGTCGCCGAACCGGGCTCGAGCTGGCCGGTGTTCTGGTCGCGCTGCTGGGTCCACTCGGGCTGCAGCTGGATCCGGGACACCGACGGACGGCAGGCGGCCCGTCGCTCATCGAGCGTCCAGGTGCTCTTGCCGTAGCAGGACCGCATGTCCATGACGTCGATCCAGTTGCGCCCCTCGAAGTCGGACGCGCTGTTGTAGACGATCCAGGGACGCTTGGTGTCGAGCGTGTTCGTGTGCGAGTAGCCGGCGAACCGCACGAGGTGCGCCTCGCGGGGTGCGAACGACGGCGTCCTGCATCTTGCTCACGTCGACGATCTCGATGCCGCCGCCCGCCGTGTCGTGGCAGCGACCCAGCGCGTCGGTGGTGTCGGTCATCAGCGTGACGCCGTTCAGCTGCCCGACCTGGGTGTCGTGCTGGAGACCGGTGATGCTGGTGTTGTTGATCGCGCAGTGCGCGGAGCCGTGGTCGGCGGCCCACTCGGGCAGCACCCGGCCGCCCTGCGTGAGCCGAATGATCCGCTGGCCGATGCTGCCGGCCTCGTCCTGGCCCAAGGTGCCGAACGCGCCCCAGATGTCGGTGCTGCCGGCAGGCGAGAAGAACTCGAGGTCGGTGCCGCCTCCGGTCAGGGCCGGGTTGGCCAGGCCGGGGAAGTTCGCGATGTGGGTCCACGACCCTTCACCACGCTCGATCCCATCCGCGGTGGAGCCGCGGGTCGGGGCCAGCGGTGTCCGCGGGTCGGTGTGGTCGGCCCAGGCGGCCGGGGCGACGGACGTCAGGCTCACGGTCGCCAGGACAGTGAGCGCCAGAATGGCTCGACGCATGGGTGGGCTCCTCCTCGAGATCAAAGGGGTCGACCCGTCACCCAGCGCTTGCCGGTCGCCGACCGCTCCGGATGTGAGTTACCCCACTGGAGGCCAAACGAATCATCCGGCGATAAGTGACGGGTGAGTCCTCAGTAGGCTGCAGCCGATGTCCGTCCTGAGTGGTTTCGTCGAGGTCGGCTTGCCGGTGGCGCATCCGGTGAGCGGGCACCCGCATGTCCAGGTGCCGATCCTCGCGGTGAGCGTCGGTGTCGCCCTGCTCGTCACCGTCGGCGCTGCTCGCCCTACCCCGGGCCGGGCAGGCCCAGGACGTCGACCCAGCGACCGCCGCTTCGTGGTCCGGCTCCCTCACGCGCGCCCAGGTCGCCTTCCGAGTCGCATCGGTTCTGCTTCTCGTTCTCGCGGTGGCCGCGGCACGCTTCGGGTCACCCACCGAGCTCGAGAACCTCGCGCCGGCGCTGATGCTGGGCGTGGCCTGGCCGTCGCTCACGGTCGTCAGCCTCGTGCTGCCGGTGTGGCGCTGGGTCGACCCCTGGGACGGGCTCGCCCGGGCGCTGGCCCCGAAAGACGACAGCGAGCCCGCCGGTCACGTCTGGCCGGGCGTCGTACTCGCCGTCGCGTTGATCTGGTACGTCGCCGTGTACGCGCGCCCGTTCGAGCCGCGCGCTCTCGGGCTGGTGCTGCTCGGCTACACGACGTTGACCGTGGCCGCCTGCCTGGTCGTGGGTCGGCGCAGGTGGCTGTCCTCGGGCGAGCCCCTCGGGATCACGCTCACCTTGGTCACCGCTGCGGCGCGTGGCCGTCTCGGGACACAAGCCCTCCCCCGCGGCGTCGCTGCGCTCGTCGGGGTGGCGACCGGTGGGCTGCTGTTCGCGATCCTGCGGCGCACCGGGCTCTGGAGCGACACGCTCCCGGCCCGCGGAGCAACGCTGTACGACACTGCCGGACTGTTCGCCTGCATCCTGCTCGGCGCCGGACTGGTCGTCGGCAGCGCCTGGCTCGGGAAGCGCCTCAAGGACCGCAGCGCCGTGCTCCAGGCAGCACCCGTGGCCCTGGTCGGCGTTGTTGCCGCCCTCGCGCTCGAGCGCAACCGGTTCTTCACCAGCGCGCAGCTGCTGCCCGGCTTGATCGGCGATCCGTTCGGGGCCGGCTGGGACCTCCTCGGCCCCGCCGGGCAGGGCCTGAACGCCGACCCGCTCGGCGCGGCCGGCCTGATCGCGGCCCAGGTCGTGGTCCTGGGGGTCGGACTGCTCTGGGGCGCGGTGGTCGCGGCGCGACGCTCCCCGCGGGCGGCCCGGGTGGGCGCCGTACTCGTGCTCGGGTACCTGGCGCTGCTCAGCACCGCCGCTGTCTCGCTGCACTGACGCGGGCTTTGGGGCGATACTGACGGCACAGGGGGACGACCCGCTTCCGCCGAGGTGACCGAACATGACGTCTGCGAACCCGTCCGCGACCGATCTCGGTGCAGCCGGCTGGGAGGCGCTCGCTGACGGTGCGTGGGACGAGGCCTTCGAGCTGTTCACGGCCGCGGTGGACGCCGGCGGGGAGTCGTCCTCCGTCGAGGGACTCGCATGGGCCGCCTGGTGGCGCAACGATGCGGATCTGTTGTTCCGGACCCGCGAGCGGGCCTACCAGCGGTACCGCACCGAAGGGGATGCCGTCGGCGCCGCCAGGGCCGCGATCTGGCTCGGGTGCGACTACTACGACTTCCGGGGCGACCACGCAGTCGGCGCCGGCTGGCATCGCCGCGCCCGCCGTCACCTCGAGGGGCAGCCTCCTTGCCGTGAGCAAGGTTGGCTCGCGTTCCAGGAGGGGGCCTTCGCCCTCGAGGTTGCCGACGACACCACCACTGCCCGCGAACGAGCGAGCGAGGTGGCGGTCCTGGCCCGGGCGCTGGACGAGCCCGACCTGGAGTTCCTCGCGCTTGCGCTCGAGGGGCTCGCGCTGGTCACCGAGGGCGATGTCGCGGAAGGGATGGCGCGCCTGGACGAGGCCTCGGTCGCCGTGACCGCAGGCGAGTTCCGGGAGCGGATCGCTGCCACCTGGACGCTCTGCTACTTGATGTACGCGTGCGAGCGCGTGCACGACCTCGACCGCACCAGCCAGTGGTGTCGTCGGATGGAAGAGATCTCCCTGAAGTTCCAGTTCGACCTCGGGGTCGGGGTCTGCCGCGCCCACTACGGCGGTGTCCTGGTGCTGAGCGGTGACTGGGCAAGGGCTGAACAGGAGCTGCTGACGGCAGGTCGGGACCTGTCGCGGGTACGACCGCCCGCCGCCGCCGAGGCGATCGCCCGGCTCGGTGAGCTGCGTCGACGCCAAGGCCGGTCGCCGGAGGCAGCCTCGCTGTTCAAGACCGCTGGTCCGCACCCGTTGGCCCTGCTCGGACGAGCCGCCCTGGCCGCCGACCGCGGCGAGCACGACGACGCCGTCCAGATCCTCGGCGACCTGCTGGCGGTCATCCCGCCGAACAGCGTCTCGCAGCGGGTGGACGCGCTCGCGATCCTGGTGCGCGTGCACGTGGCGACCGGCGACCTCGAGGCCGCGGCCGCGCCGGCAACCCAGTTGGAGCAGGCGGCCACGAGGCTGCGGACGCCGGCGCTCCAGGCGATGGCGACCTGGGCCCGGGGTGTCCTCGCTGGCGCTCGCGCGGAACCCGACGCAGCACGACGACACCTGGACCAGGCGGCCGAGCTCTTCGAGCGCGCCAGCATGCCCTACGAGTCAGCGTGGGCGCGGATGGAACTGGCCCGCGCACTGCGCGAAGCGGGCAGCGCGGAGGCCGCGACCACCCACGCCGAGCGTGCCACCCGGCAGCTCGAGGAGCTCGGCGCCGACCTGACCGCGCACCCCGCGTGGGCGATCGCCTCCGCGCCGGTTCCTTCGCCCAGTGACGTCGCCACCGCCCACCTCACGCCGCGGGAGCGCGACGTCCTCGGCCTGCTCGGCCTCGGGCTCAGCGACCGTGAGATCGCGGAGCGCCTGGTGATCAGCCCGCACACCGTGCACCGGCACGTGTCGAACATCCTGGGCAAGCTCTCGGTGCGGTCGCGGTCGGCGGCCGCGGCGTTCGCGACCCGGCACTCGCTGACCGTGCCCGAACCCGAGCCCGAGTCCCGCGAGTAGCCAGTCCTGGCTATCTGTCCGCCGGTTGCGAGATGACCGGTTCGGGCGAAGCACGGCGGTCCGTGCCCGACGCATGCTCCCTGCACGGGGATCTTCCCCGTCCAGAAGGGAGCAGGCCATGACCGCCACAGACGGCGCTGACGCCGCCAACGGTTCTGGACGGCGCCAACGGGTCCGACCGTCACCGCTACGACGCCGGCGACCTCGGCTGTGCCACCGGACTGCCGAAGGAGTTCCGGCGGCGACTCGGCGATGTGACGGCAGGCGAGCAGCTCGAGGTCGTGACCTCCGACCCCGCGGCCCGCGAGGACCTGCCGTCGCTGGCGCGCCTTCTGGGCCACTCCGTCACATCCGTAGAAACAGCCCCTGACGGCCGTTTCGTGATCACCGTGGAGGTAGCAAGATGAGCAACAAGATGATCTTTACGTGTACGTGGGGTTCATCGGACCCCGAGCGAGCCACGCTGCCCTTCGTCGCAGCGAACGTCGCCGCGACTGCCGGCCAGGAGGCGGTCGTGCTCTGCACGATCGACGCCGTCTGGCTGGGCACGCAGGACGGGACCGACGGCGTGGCCGCCCCCGGGCTGCCAGCACTGACGGACCTGTACTCGGAGTTCGTCGAGACCGGCGGCGAGGTGTGGCTGTGCGGCGCGTGCACCAAGCCGCGCGACATCACCGACGAGCAGCTGGCCAAAGGAGCGACGATCGTGGGCGCCGCCAAGGTCGTCGAGGAGATCGCGAACGGCGCGAGGAACGTGTCGTTCGCCTGATGGATCGCTTGATGGAGGGTGGAGGCGATGGCCGAGAAGCTCGAAGCCGACGTCGTTGTCGTCGGCGCCGGGCTGGCGGGTTTGACCGCGGCCCGTGACCTGACAGCACAGGGGTACGAGGTCGTGGTGCTCGAGGCCCGCGACCGAGTGGGCGGCCGGACGCTGAACCAGGACCTCGGCGAAGGCAAGGTGGTCGAGATGGGGGGCCAGTGGATCGGCCCCACCCAGGACCGCGTGTACGCCCTCGCCGAGGAGCTGGGGTTGGCGACGTTCCCGACGTACACAACGGGTGACGAGATCGCCGTGATCAAGGGCCGGCACCACCGCTACTCCGGGGAGCTGCCGCGCCTCAACCCCGTGGTGATGGCGGACTTCGCGCAGCTGATCATGCGGCTGGAACGGCTGGCGCCCCGGGTGCCGCTCGAGGAACCGTGGGCAGCGCCGCACGCCCAGAAGTGGGACGCCCAGACGTTCGAGACCTGGCTTCGCCGAGCGGCGCGGACCGAGACGGCGCGCTCGATGCTCCGGGCGTACATGACCACGATCCTGGCGGCGGAGTCGTCCGACTACTCGCTCTTGCAGGCGCTGTACTACGTGCACTCGGGCACCAACTTCGAGGTGATCGCCGGCGTCGAGGGCGGCGCCCAGCAGGACCGGATCGTGGGTGGTTCGCAGCTGTTGGCGATCGGTCTCGCTGACCGGTTGGGAGACGCCGTGCGGCTCCGCGCACCGGTGCAGCAGATCGACCACAACGCGAAGCGGGTGACGGTGCACGCCGCGGGCGTCACGGTGGCCGCCCAGCGGGTCGTGGTCGCGGTACCGCCGGCGCTCGCCTCCCGGATCGCCTTCGACCCGCCGCTGCCCGGTCGGCGTGACCAGCTGCTGCAGCGGATGCCGCAGGGGACGGTCACGAAGGTCAACGTCGTGTACGAGCGGCCGTTCTGGCGCGACCACGGCCTGGAGGGGCTGGCCTGGGGGCCGGACCACCTCGTCACGTTCACCGTCGACAACTCGCCGCCGGACGGCAGTCCGGGAGTGTTGGCCGGCTTCATCATGGGCGAGCACTCGCACCGGCTCGCAGCCGAGCCACCCGAGGTACGGCGCCGGCTCGTGACCGAATGTCTGGTGGACTACCTCGGGCCCGAGGCCGCCGCCGTCGAGTCATACCTCGAGCTCGACTGGTCGGCCGAGCGGTGGACGCGCGGCTGCTACGGCGCGCACTTCACCCCCGGCGGGTGGATCGAGTACGGGCCGTACCTACGCGAGCCGGTGGGGGCCATCCACTGGGCCGGCACCGAGACGGCGAGCGTCTGGAACGGGTACATGGACGGCGCCATCCGCTCCGGCGAACGCGTCGCCACCGAGATCGGCTGCCGCTCTCACCCCGGGGCGGACCGCAGGCGCGGCAGGCTGACCGAGACGGCAGATTCCGCGCTCGGGAATCTCTTTACTTTGTCCGTCGGGCGGGGTTTTACTGGCGCAATGTCGGACACTCGGGACACAGCAGACACTTCAGTCGCTCGCGCATCACGGCGGGCCCTCCTTGCCGGCTCCGCTTCCTTGGGAGTCGGCGCGGGAATGGCGGCCATTCCTCTCGGGACCGCCGTGGCGGCGCCCAGCCAAGGCCTGCAGGAGGGGTGGCCCGACGGACCTGGTCAGCGCAACCAGCCCCAGGTCCCGGATCGCGAGCTGCGGCAGATCGTGGCCGAGGTCGAGGCCGAACGGATCGAGGCGACAGTCAGGAAGCTGGCGTCGTTCGGCACGCGACACACGCTGTCCTCGCAAGATGACCCGGACCGCGGGATCGGTGCGGCGCGCGACTGGATCTTCGACACGATGACCGGCTACGCCGCAGCCTCCGAGGGCCGGATGGTGGTCGAGAAGCAGACGTACATCCAGCAGCCTGCGAGCCGAATCCCGGTCGCCACCCCGATCACCAACGTCATCGCGACCATCCGAGGGACGACGTCGCCCGATCGGATCTACGTGATGTCGGGTCACTACGACTCGCGTGCGTCGGACCCCATGGACGCCGAGAGCGATGCGCCCGGCGCCGATGACGACGCGTCGGGAGTGGCCGTGGCCATGGAACTGGCCCGGATTCTCGCCACCCGCAAGCCGGAGGCGACCGTCGTGCTGGCCGCCGTCGCCGGTGAGGAGCAGGGGCTCTACGGCGCGGCTCACATGGCGCAGCAGTACAAGGACTCCGGCGCCGACGTGCAGGCCATGTTCACCAACGACATCGTGGGCAGCCCCAAGGCCGACGACGGCACGGTTGACCCGCGGAGCCTGCGGCTGTTCGCCGAGGGCGTGCCGACGGACGAGACACCTGACGAGGCGAAGACCCGTCGGTCGGTAGGCGGGGAGAACGACTCCCCCGCCCGTCAGCTGGCCCGGTTCGTCACCGAGGTCGGCGGTCCCCCAGCTGACCGGCATGAAGGTCCGTGTCGTGTACCGCCGCGACAGGTTCCTGCGCGGTGGCGATCAGATCCCGTTTCTGGAGCGGGGGTTCCCGGCGGCTCGCTTCACCGAGCCACATGAGGACTACGCGCACCAGCACCAGGACGTCCGTGTCGAAGACGGCAAGCAGTACGGCGACCTGCCGGAGTTCTGCGACTTCGACTACATCGCCCGGGTGGCTCGGGTGAGCGTCGCGGCCCTGTGGTCATTGGCAAGCGGCCCGGGCACCCCGAAGGGCGTCAAGGTCCTGACCACGAGTCTGACGAACAACACCGATCTCGTGTGGGATGCGAACCCGGAGTCGGACCTGGACCACTACGAGGTGGTGTGGCGGCCCACGACAGAGGACGACTGGACCCACATGATCGACGTAGGCAAGGCGACCTCGGTCTCCGTCGACCTGTCGAAGGACAACGCGTTCTTCGGAGTGCGCGCCGTCGATCGGAGCGGCCACCGAAGCCCCGCGGCGTTCCCCGTGCCGGTCAGGTAGTCCGAGTCGGCTAGGGCTTGAGCTGGACGACGTCGAAGTCGGTTTCCGGCGGCGCACCTGGGCCGAACGGTGGCGGGAAGCCGAGGTCGAAGCGGGCGTTGACAAGCACGATCCGGCTGCCGTGCACCGCCATCGTGGCCGGCACTCGGAAGAGGTCCGACGTCACGACGTCGACGACTCGGCCCGCCGACAGGTCGGGAGCCAACTCCACCTTGGCTACCGAGTTGGCGAAGTTCTGCACCACCCAGGCGGTGCGGCCCTCGAGCTGCAGCCCGTCGAGAGTGCCGGCGGCCAGCGCAGGTCCGCTGAGCGGGATCGTGGTGCTGGCCCCGGTGTTCGGGTCGACGACCGCAAGGATGCCCAGGCTGGTGTGGTTGACCAGCAGTCTGCCGTCCTTGGTCGCGTCGATCCCGTTGAGTCCGAAGCTCTGAGTGTCGGACACGTCGCCCGTGACGTTGATGGTCTGAGTTACGCCGAACGTGTCCCCCGGCCCCAACGGAACCTTGTAGATCTTCGCCTGGAAGGTGTCGGTGAAGTACGCCGCGTGTCGGGTCAAGGCCACGTCGTTGGCGAACGTCGTGCCGGGCGGGCCGAGCATCAACTCGGCGATGGCTGACCCGTCGCGGGTGTCGTAGACGTACCCATACCCGGTCGTGCCTCCGGCGACGAAGAGCCGGTGTCGACCTTCGTCGACGCGCATCCCGGCCGCGACGCGGCCATCCTTCATCTCGAAGTCGATGAACACCGACCCTGTGCCGCTGCGGAGGTCACCGCGGTAGATGTCTCCGTCGATCAGCGAGCCGACGTAGAAGGTCTGCCCGGTGCCGACCGCGATCCCCTCGGGGGCGAAGTCGACGGGCAGCGGGATCGACGGCGGCCGCGGCGCGGCACTCGCCGGCAGCGCCACAGCGATGGCGAGGAACAGGGAGAGGGAGAACCCGAGAAGGCGACGCATGGCTGACTCCATTCAGCGCGGGGCTGTCACTTCACCCTCAGCCCGGGTGCAGTGGAAGTAAACCCGCCGAACGGGCTAGTCCGTCCGAGCTGTAACAAAGCGCACCTGACCGGTGAACCAAGCCACTGAGCGCCGGTCCCGGTGGCCAAGCACCCGGGTAGCCGCTGACGGCCCAGGTCGAAGGGGCGCGTAAATTTGGCCCATGCCCGACTGGACCCTCGTAGACCGTTCACACGTCATGTCCGCCCTGGCGGAGGCCGAGCAACTGGGATCGCGTGAGTTCCTCAGTCGCTACCGATTCGGCCGCACCGCGGCGTACACGCTCTGGCACGGGGGCCAGGAGTTCGACTCGAAGGCGATCCTCGGCGTCGCGTACCTGCATGCCACCGGCCGCGCCGCCACCCGAGACGACTTCAACGAGGGCTTGGGGAAGGCGATGCGCTACCTCCAGGAGCTCGGGTTCGACGTCGCCATCGACGAGCTGGAGCTCGAGCACGAGGAGCGCAAGCTCGCCTCCCGGACCGTCGCGCCCAAGGCCGAACCGCGGGCGAGCACTCCGCGTACGAGCACTCCGCGTACGAGCACCCGGGCGCCCGCCAAGCCGAAGGCGGCCCCCAAGAAGGCGGTCGTCGAACGTCCGGTCAACGTCTGCCCGAACTGCTACATGGCGATTCCGGCGACCGGTCTCTGCGACAACTGCGACTGACCCACTCACTCTGCGCGAAGGCCCCGCGCGGCTGCAGCATGTGACGTGCGCTGGGCGCCTGCGTCCGACCGTTGCGGCGCGGGGCGCCATCCGCCAAGGTGAGGCATGGTCTCCCCCGCCGTCCATACACGACAGGCCGAAGCAGAGGACCTGTCGGCCCTGAGCGATGTCCTGGCCCGTGCCTTCGTCGACGACCCGATGTTCGTCTCGCTGGCACCTCGGGACGACCGGATGCAGGACCGACTGCGCACGATGTTCACCGGCGTCCTGAAATACATCTCCAACGACCTGTCCGACACGCTGACCACCGCTGACCGGGACGGTGTGGCCGTGTGGAACCCACCGGGCTACAAGGGGCCTCGCGGCTCGGACGGCCTGCGCATGCTGCCGCACATGGCCGGCCTCATGGGGTGGCGTCGCATCCACCTGATGATGTCCGCCCTCAATCGGCTCGACAAGCGCCACGAGCACCACATGCCGGAGCCCCACTGGTACCTGCTCGCCCTCGCTGTGGCCCCCGGCCGACAGGGACAAGGAATCGGGTCGGCGCTGATGCGTCCGCTGCTGGAGCGATGCGACCAGGACCGTCTGCCGGCGTACTTGGAGACAGCCACCCCTCGCAACCTCCCGCTCTACGAGCGGCACGGTTTCGTCACCGTCGAGGAGCTCCACATCGGGCGGCAGGGCGTGGGCGTGCCGGTGTGGCTGATGCGCCGCGAGCCGGCCGCGTCGCCCGAGTAGCGAACGATGCACGGTCACGTTCGCCTACTGAACCGGACCGACCCGTTCGCTAGCCGTCGCATGTCGTAGCTGTCGGGATGGTCGGCCATCCGGTGGTGCGGCGGGCAGAGGGAGATCCCCGTCTTCGCGTCCGTGGCACCGCCGTGGCTCCACGGATCCAGGTGGTGGAACTCCATCCAGGCCGGCGGCCGGTCACAGTTCTCGGCGGCGCAGCCGTTGTAGCGGTGGTTGATCGCGAGCTTCTGGTACCGATCGAACAACCGCCGCTCCCGACCGACGTCCAGCGGGGCCGAGTCGCCGCCGAGCACCATCGGGATGATCCCCGCGCGACACGCCAGCCGCCGAGCCTCGGCGGCGGAGATCCGGTGTCCGGTGTCGGTGACCGCCACGCCGAGACCGGACTTGAGTGCGTCGAGTCCGATCGTGACAACCAAGGTGAACGGCGAACCGTTGACGCTCGGCATCGACTGCAGGTCGAGGTGGTTCTCCAGCAGGTCCATCAATCCATGTCCGAGCAGCGTGCCGTGCGAGAGCTTCCGCCCGGTCGTCGGATCGACGCGCGCCTCTCCGATGCGTCGAGGACTGGTGAGCGACTCGAGCGCCTTCTTGAGCAGTTGCGCATGCAGCGTCGGAAGCCTGAACCGCCCGTCACTCGTACCGTCCCCGTTGTCGCGCAGCGCGAACGACGCGAGCGCCCGAGCCTGCGCCTCTTCCTTCTCCAGCTTGCTTCCCTCAGCCGCATCAGCAGCCTCCGGACAGACGACCTCGAACAGCCGCTTCGCCAGCTGCCGCAGCCGGGCAGGATCGAAGGACTGAGCCTGCGCGATCAGGTGTGCCTCCGCGCGCAGATCCGTCCCCGGCGGGAGGTCGTCGTACTCGGTAGTCAACGACTCCACGGCGGCGGTGATGATCGACGCCTTCTCGACGTCGATCAGGCCCGCTGCCAGGGCCTCGCGGGTCGCCGCGAACCGACCATCGAGCTTGGCCGCCAGGTGCAGATCCCGGTGACAGCCGGCGGTCGTACTTTTAGTGGCGTGGGCGAACCACGCCGGGGTGCTGACAGCGCCAGAGTCAGCCCCGACGCTGTCGCGGTCGGCCTGGACGAGCAGCCGCAGCTCGAGTTCCTGAAGGCGAGCGCGCTGCTTCCGCAGCTCGACCAGCGCCTCCCGCTGCTCCGACGGCGACATCGACCACATCGGGACGTGAGCGAGCCGATCGAGCGCCGAGGAGAGCGAGCCCACGAACCGCGTCACCGAGTGCCCCGCGGGCGGCGGCCCGGCCGAAGGCGGAGGTGCCGCGGTCATCAACGTCATGCGACAACGCTATGAGGCAGCAACCCCAACGGGCAGAACGCGTGTTCGAACTGTGCAGGGGCCAAACGCCCGGCTCGCTGTGGACGAAACCCGACCGGGCGCCCGGCCCCCACGGGGCCTACTCCTTCACCGAACCCGCACTCACGTTCATGATCCGCTTCTGGAAGATGAAGAACACGATCGCGACCGGGATCGTCATCAGCACAGCTCCCGCGAGCTTCAGCGGGTACTGCGTCCCCTGACTCAGCTGCCCGGACGCCAGCTGCGCAACGCCCTTCGTCAGCGTTGTCAGACCTGGGTCCTGAGTAGCGACGATGAAGTGGTTCAGCTCGTTCCACGACCCCTGGAACGACAGGATCACGATCGTCATCACCGCGGGCGCAGCCATCGGCAAGACGATCGACCAGAAGATCCGGAACGTGCCCGCGCCGTCGATCCGTGCCTGCTCCTCGACGCTGACCGGGATCGACTCGAAGAAGTTCTTCATGATGAACACCCCGGCGGCATCCGCCAGCAGCGGCACGATCATCCCTGCGTAGGAGTCGTAGATGCCGAGCTGGTTGATCACCAGGAACTTCGGGATCAGCAGCACCACACCCGGCACCGCCATCACCGCGATGAGCATGGCGAAGACGACGCTCCGCCCGCGGAACGGAATCCGCGCCAGCGCATAGCCGGCCAGCGAGTCGAAGAACACCCGGCCCAGCGTCACGAACGTCGTGACGATGAACGAGTTGGTCCCCCACTGCAGGTAGTCGGAGAACTGGAAGAGCCGCTCGTACGCCGCCGTCGTCCAGTTCTGCGGCACCAGCCCGATCGGGTTGACCGCCGCCTCGGGCTCGGTCTTGAACGACGTCGCGATCTGGATCAGGAACGGCAGGATGTAGATGACCGCGAGGCCGATCAGCAGCAGGTACGTCGGCCCGCCGGACGCCATGAACCGGTCCCGGCGACCCGGGGCCGACGGCCCGACCGAAACGGGAGCGGTATCCGCGACCTCCTGCATCGCCGTACTCATCGCGACACCTCCACGGCCGCCGCCTGCGCGCGACGGCGCCGCCCGCGCTTCACCCGATCGCGATCGCGCAGCAAGCAACCGCTGCACCAGGGTGAAGAAGACGATGATCGCGAAGAGGATGAACGCGATCGCCGCGCCCTCACCCCAGTCCTGCTGGTTGAACGCCGCGTTGAACGACAGGTACGCCGGCGTCAGTGTCGTCTTGGCCGGGCCGCCCTGGGTGCCGGTGTAGATCTGGTCGAACACCTGCCAGGTGCCGATCAACCCCAGCGTGATCACGGTGAACAGCGTCGGCCGCAGCATCGGCAGCGTCACGTACCAGAACCGCTTCCAGGCGTTCGCGCGGTCGAGCATCGCGGCCTCGTAGATCTCCGGCGTGATGTTCTGCAGCGCTGCGATGAACAGCAGCATGAACGTGCCGGACGTCGTGAAGATGGCCATCATGATGAACGCGCTCATCGCGACCGACGGGCCCGCGAGCCACTCCCAGAACGAGATCCCGAGGAACTCGCCGGCGAGCGCACCCGGCGCCGTGTCGAGACCGAGCACGCCGAACACGATGTGCAGCACCCCGCGCGGGTCGGCGAACCAGTTCGGTCCGTCGATGCTCACCCACGACAGGATCTTGTTGACGACCCCGGTCGCGTTGAACAGGAACAGCCACAGCACGGTGATCGCCACCGAGCTGGTCACCGACGGGAAGTAGAACGCCGTCCGGAAGAACCCGCGCCCCCGCATCACACGCTTGCTGACCAGCACGGCCAGGAACAGCGACAGCGCGGTCTGCAGCGGCACGACGAGCACCACGTAGTACAGGTTGTTGCGGAGCGACGTACCGAAGTCCTGCGTGTCCAACCCGCCGCCGGTGAGGATCCGCGCGTAGTTGTCGCCGCCGACGAACCCGACGTCAGACGAGAACGGCGAGCCGCGGCCGGTCCAGTCGGAGACGCTCACCCACGCGGCCATCACGACCGGCACGAACAGGAAGAGCCCGAGGAGTACGACGACGGGCGCGATGAACAACCACCCGGCGATCTGCTGCCGCGTCTTGTCATTGCTGAGCTTGCTCATCGCACCCCCCGGGGTCTCGATCGACGACTAGGAAACGACGGCTTCCATGTTCTTCTGGACGCTGTCGAGGATCGCTTGCGGGTCAGAGCTCTTCAGGGTGGCGAGCTTCGCGTTCATCTCGGAGATCACGTCGGTCGCGCCCTCCTGCGTCGGCAGGTTCTCGGCGTACTCCGCCGCGTCGATGAACGCCGCGAGGTCCGGGTACTGCTGCTTCCACTCCTCGGCGGCCGCCTCGACGGACGGCATCACGCCGAACGCCTCCGCGAACGCGAGCTGCTGCTCGGTCGACGTCAGGTGCTCGACGAGGGAGACCGACCCGTCGATGTTGTCGCTCTCGGCGGCGATGCCCCAGCAGTTGGTGTACTGCAACGTGGCCTTGCCGGACGGACCGGCGGGCAGCTCGACGACCTTGTAGTCGACGTCCGGGAAGTCGTTCGTCATCGCGCCGGCGATCCAGTTGCCCTCGATCGTCATCGCGCCGAGCTCCTTGCCGAAGGCCTCGCCGCCCCAGCCGGCTCCGACGTCGGACGAGTACGCGGCGACGCCTTCCTTCATCATGTTTTGCACGAAGCTGAGCGCCTCGAAGTTGGCGGGGGTGCTCACCGTCGCCTCGGTGCCCTCGTCGTTGGTGAGGCCGCCGCCGTTCTGCTCGAAGAACGTGCCGATCCGCTGGTACTCCGGCCCGAAGACGAGGCCGACCTGGTCGCCCTTCGTCAGCCGGTCGGCGACCGTGTAGAGCTCGTCCCAGTCGGTGGGGATGTCGGCGTCCGTGAGGCCGGCGTCCTCCCAGAGCTTGGTGTTGATCACGAGGCCGAGCGTCGAGAAGTCCTTGGGCGCGCACCAGAACTCGTCGTCGTACGTGAAGGCCTCCTCGAGCGCCGGGAAGAACTCGCCGGCGTTCTCGA
The DNA here is from genome assembly GCA_963768905.1 of uncultured Actinomycetota bacterium. Lineage (GTDB taxonomy): Bacteria > Actinomycetota > Actinomycetes > Propionibacteriales > Nocardioidaceae > Nocardioides_B. Next base: position 280,605 of record CAVYJQ010000008.1, read on the forward strand.
GGTCACTGGCGTACGGCTCGAGCGAACCGTTGGAGGCGTACGACGCGAGCGAGTCGGTCGACAGGTAGAACACGTCGGCGGGCTTACCGCCTGCGAAGCCCTGGGCGAGCTGCTGGTTCAGGTCGGACGCGACCTGCACCTCGGCCTTCACTCCGGACTCGTCCGACCACGACTTCACGGCGGCTTCGACGGCCTTGGTCTCGGCGTCGCCCGACGAGCCGATCAGCACGGTGATGGGGCCGTCGCTCTTCTGCTCGGTGCCGGATCCTCCCTCGTCGAATCCGGACCCGCCACCGCAAGCGGCGAGCACCATCGTGGCGGCGGCGCCGACCGACATGAGTGCCAGTCGTCGTCCTCTGTTCGTCCGAGCGGACGTGTTCCCGAGAGGCTTCATCTGTCGTTCTCCTTCACTGCGGGTGCTGCGTGGTTGTGGTGGATGTGCTCGATAGCTGGGGGTCGGGCTCGCGTACGACGAGTGCCGCCGGCAGCACCTCGTGCTGCGCGCCGGCCGTGGCGCCGTCCGCGATCCGTCGCGAGAAGCAGGGCGATCACGCGCGCCGCGACGTCCTCGACGGGCTGTCGCACGCTGGTGAGTCCGAGTGCCTGGGCGACGGGTGTGTCGTCGAAGCCGATGACGGGCGCGTTCCCCTGCTCCCCGGGGTGGCGCTCGCGCCAGGCCGAGACGGCGCCGATGGCGAGCGAGTCGCTGGCGCAGACGAGGGCGGTCGCGCCGCGGTCGAACAGCTCGCGGGCTCCGCGGGCGCCGTCGGCGATGGTGTCGGGGACGCCGAGGTCGAGATCGCCCTCCGCCACCGCGCGCTCGAGCGCTCGGCGCCAGCCGGCGCGACGGTCGTCGCCGACCCCGGACCCTGTCGGCCAGCCGAGGAACCCGATCCGCTCGTGACCGCGCTCGATGAGCAGCGCGGTGGCTTCCGCCGTACCGGCGCTGCCGTCGACGTCGACCCAGGAGTGCGGTGCCGTCGACGGGTCGCGCTCGTCGCTCCAGGGTCGGCCGAACGCGACGAACGGGACGTCGTGGTCGAGCAGCCAGGCGGTGCGCGCGTCGTCGTGGTGAGTGCTGGTCAGCACGAAGCCGTCGATGTCGGCGGTGGAGAGCAGCTCGTCGATCGCGGCGACCTCGCCGTCGTCGTCGGCAGCCGTGAAGAGGGTCAGCCGGTAGTCGTCGCGCTGGCCGGCCTCGGTGAGCGCGTGCAGGAACCGGTCGAGGATCGCGCCGTTGATGCCGTCGGACGTCGGGTGCAGCCGCATCGCGATGGTGCGGGAGCGGCGGGTGCGCAGCTGGCGGCCGGCGACGTTCGGGCGGTAGCCGGACTCCTTGATGCCTGCGAGCACTCGGTCGAGGGTGACGGCGTTGACCCGGTGCGGCGCGTTCAGGGCGTTGGAGATGGTCTGCCGGGAGACCCCGAGCTCGCGCGCCAGGGACACGAGGGTGGGCTTGTCGTCCATCCGTGCCCCTTTCCATCGCGATCCGTCCTGAGACTTGACCTGCGCGCGTTGAACGTTCAAAACTGGTCGAGCACGAGTTTTGAACGTTCAACGCCTGCTTGTCAAGGCCCAACTGCCCGCTCCAGCCGCTCTCGGAGGCGCCCCATGACGACGACCCAGCCGTACCTCGCCCACCTGACCGGGGTCTTCCACGCGCCCGTCCAGGCGTGGTCGCAGCCGGACGGCAGCATGGGCAGCGGCGCCGAGGGGATCTACTGCGGCGACGAGCGGATCGTGTCCGACGCGCGCCTCACCGTCGGCCAGTACGAGCTGCGCCACGTCTCGACCCAGGTGCGATCGGCAGCCGAGGTGCGCTTCGTGTACGTCGTCACCGCGCCGACCGAGGTGCCCGATCCCCTGCTGACCGTGGAGCGGATCCGGCGCGCGTCCATCGACGGGGTGACCGAGGAGCTCCTGGTCAGCTCGGCCCTGCGCGAGGCCGTGGACGTCGACCTGCGGGCTCGTGCTCGGTCTCGACACCACGCCGATGGAGCGGATCAAGTCCGGCCACACCACGCCCGACCGACCCCGGCCCGACGGCCTGCGCTGGTCGTGGCGCGACGACGACACCGTGGCCGAGCTGACGGTGGACGGTGGCTCGGCCGACGTACGCGACTCCGAGATCGACGTCCGCTGGCGGGTGCACCTCGAGCCCGACTCCGAGGCGACCGTGGCCTGGACGCTGACCGCCGAGGACGCCGGCGCCCCGATCCTCGGCACGACGGCCTCGCCGGTCCCGACGCCGGTGCTCGACTCGACCGACCAGCGGCTGCAGCGGCTCGCCGACCGCGCCTTCTCGGACTTGAACAGCCTCCGGATCGCCGACCGCTCGCTGCCGGACGCGGTCTTCCTGGCCGCCGGGGCGCCGTGGTTCTACACGATGTTCGGCCGCGACTCGCTGATCGCGGCGCGGATGCTGCTGCCGGTCGACCGGTCGCTCGCCGAGGGCACGCTGCGCGCGCTGGCCGCGCGTCAGGGCACGAAGGTCGACGAGGAGACGGCCGAGCAGCCCGGCAAGATCCTGCACGAGCTGCGTCGTACCGATGTCTCCCACGACTCCGAGGGCTTCCACCTGCCGCCGGTCTACTACGGCACGATCGACGCCACTCCCCTGTGGATCACGCTGCTGCACGACACCTGGCGCGCCGGCATGCCCGACGCCGACGTCGAGGGGCTGCTCGACAACCTCGAGGCTGCGCTGACGTGGCTCGGGGAGTACGGCGACTCCGACGGCGACGGGTTCCTGGAGTACCTCGACACCAGCGGGCACGGCCTGGCCAACCAGGGATGGAAGGACTCCGGCGACTCGATCCGCTGGCACGACGGCACGATCGCCGAGGGGCCGATCGCGCTCTGCGAGGTGCAGGCCTACGCGTACGAGGCCGCGCTGAACGGGCGCCGCGATGCTCGACGCGTTCGGCCGTCCCGGCGGCGACGCGTGGCGCACCTGGGCGGGGGCGTTGCAGGAGCGGTTCCGCGAGTCGTTCTGGTGCTCCGACGAGCAGGGCCGCTACCCCGCCCTCGCGCTGGACGCCAAGAAGCGCCCCGTCGATGGGGTGAGCTCGAACATCGGTCACCTGCTCGGCACCGGCATCCTCGACGCCGACGAGCAGCGGATTGTCGTGGACCGGCTGCTCGACCCGACGATGTTCTCCGGCTACGGCATCCGCACGCTGTCCACGACGAACGGCGCCTACTGGCCGCTGCGCTACCACGCCGGATCGGTGTGGTCGCACGACACCGGCATGATCATCGACGGACTGCTGCGCGACGGTTTCACCGACGAGGCCGCCCAGGTTGCCGAGGGCCTGCTCAAAGCCGCCGAGGGCTTCGACTACCGGCTGCCTGAGCTCTTCGGCGGCGACGCTGCCGATGAGGTGTGGCCGCCCGTTCCCTACCCGGCGTCCTGCCGCCCCCAAGCCTGGGCCGCCACGTCCGTCGTCCCCATCGCCCGTGCTCTCGGCGGGCTCGCCCTGGGCTGATCAGCCGACAGGCACCCGGTCGGCGACCCGGTTGCGAACGACGCTGGCTACGCCGACGAGCAGCAGCGCGCGCGAGGAGCGGAGGGATGACACGCGGCTCCTCTCGTTGACGCAGAGGACCGATACGGGGCGCCGTCGGCCCGAGCCGACGGCGCCCCTGACGGAGGGTCAGTCCAGCAGGTGAGCGAGACCTCGAGCCACGAAGTCGTCACGCCGCTCCGGCGCGAACCCTTCGAGTCCGAACCCGGCGAAGACCGTGTCATCGGTGACCACGACCGCGCCCTCCTCGAACGCCATCTGGTCACGTTCCCAGTCGTTGTTGTTCGGGTCGGACCCCTCGGGCGCACCAGAGACGGTCCAGCCACCGAGGTCCTCCTCGAACGACGTCGAGGTCTCAGTTCCATCGACGGTCACCGTGGTGTCGTCGACGAAGACGCCGAGGCCCTGGGTGCCCCAGTCGCTGGCGTAGGCGATCGACACCTCGACCTGCTGGCCGGCGTACCGCGAGAGGTCGACCGACCACTCCTGCCAGCCGTTCGAGCCACCTGTCGCCGCGTGCCACTCCCCTGTGCTGCCGGTCGATGAGCAGTCCGAGCCCTGGTAGTGCCGGATGAACGGGTGCAGGTCGTCCCAGCCCGAGGTGCAGCTGTCGCCCGTGCCGCGTTGGGTGTGGCCGTTCGCGTCCGGCAGCGTCGTCCAGTCGTCGGTGCCGACGGGACGTGCCTCCACGAACAGGTAGTCCCAGTCGGTTTCCACGTCGTACGACGTCCAGAAGCTCAGGCTCACCGGTGGATGCCCCCGACAGGTCGACGGTGCGGGTGAGCCGCTTGTAGGAGATGTCGTCCTGGCCGCTGTAGACGTACCAGTCGCCGGAGCGCGGGTCGTACGGCGCGCCGCCGGGCCGGATCCAGTCGACCGCCGAGGACGACGCGAACTGGGGGAACTCCGACGGCGGCAGGAAGCCCGACGTCGTCAGGAACGACGCCGTGTGGTTCTGGTTCCCGGCCGACCCGGGCGCGTTGAGCTCGCCCTCGAACCCGTCGAACGCGCCCGCGTCACCGGCAAGCGGGTACGGGTTGTGGTTCTCGTCGCTCCCGCCGTCGCTGACGTAGGTGTGAGCGCCGAGCCAGTACTGCTGGAAGTCGTTGCCCAGCGGCAGGCACGGGTAGCGCCCGTACGTCGTGCACTCGCCCTCGAACGGGTTGTAGTAGTACACCCCGTCGGCGGACTCGGCGAACCGGTTGTACTTGCCCGCGACGAGCACCTTGCCGCCCTCGTTGAGGTAGTCGCGGACCGACAGCTCGACCGCCAGCGTGTAGTCGTCCGCGGTCCCGCCGGGCTGCCCCGGGTTGCGCGGGATGATGTCGTCGCCGGACTCCCACACGACGGCGTCGTAGTGCCCGAGCACGCCGAGGTGGTGTGGCTCGGTACGGCCGTTGGCGTCGATGTCGTAGACGTCCGCGTCGTATCCGGCTGCCTCGACTGCGGCGACGTGCTCGTCGGCGTACTTCGGCTCACTCACGCCCTGCGCCGGGCTGGTGCCCGTGTAGTCCTCAGCTGCGAGCACCAGGACGTCGCCGCCGATGTCGTCGGCCACCGTGTAGGTGAACGGCTCGGTTGAGACCTGCTCACCGTCATCGGGGTCGGTGGCGGTGAACCAGGCCTCGACGTCGTCGCCGGCAGAGGCGCCGTTCACGGTTCCGCGGTACTCCGCGTAGTAGTGGTCGTGGGTATCGCCGTACTTCTCACCTCCGCCCCACTCGCTGACGGGAGCCGTGAGTGCTGGCCCACCCGCGATGCGGTAGTTCAGCGTGAGTCCGGTCAGCTTGCGGTCCGCCGTCACCGCGACGGGCTGGTCGCTCCCGTGGGAGACCGCGAACGTGTCGGCGACCATCTCAGGCGCCTCGCGGCCGTCGAACGTCACCGGGTCGCCGGGGTCGTGGGCGGACTCAGCCGCCGACAGGGCGAACGGGATGTTCTTCTCGAACTCCTCGCGGATCAACCGCTCGTCGTCGGGGAAGTTGAACCCGCTGACGCAGTCCTCGGGCAGCCACTCGTCGTCGTCGTACTTCGCCGACGCGACCTGGCAGGTCGTCATCTCTGGGGTGAACCCGAGCGAGTCGTGGGCAACCGTCATCTGCATGTTGGTGTTGCCGTTGGTGGTGTAGAGCTCCGCGGAGAGGTCCGGGTCGTAGCCGGGAACTGCCGGGTGCTCGTCGGTGCCGGCCATCGCCTCGAGCACGACGTCATCGGGTGACGGCGTGCTCACCTGCCAGCCGATGCCGTAGAGAATCAGCTCGGCGGCGGAGTGGTAGTTGATGAACTGCTCGAAGCCGACCTTGGCGAACAACGCGTCGAGCGCCACCGACTCCGGCTCGGACGTCGGCTGCGGACCGCGGTAGGTCTGGCTCGACGTGTTCGGCGACGAGCCCTCGTTGTCCCAGCCCCACTTGGCGGCGTGGTTGCGGTTGAGGTCGACGCCGTCGTTGCCCGTGATCGCTCCGTCGGCATCGTTGTCGGCGAGGTTCTTGCGCCAGAGACGGTTGCCCTCGGTGAAGGTGTGGTCGTACCCGTCCGGGTTGGCGACCGGCACGAACCACAGCTCGGTGGTGTCCACGAGCCGCGTGATCCGAGGGTCGGTGCCATAGCTGTCGATCACGTGGTGCATGAGCCGGCGCACCATCTCCGGGGTGATCCACTCGCGCGCGTGCTGGGCGCCGAAGTAGATCACCGAAGGCTTCGAACCGTCCTTCGTCTTCTTGGCGTCCTTGGTTACCTTGACCGCGAGCAGCGGCTTGCCCTGCACCGTCTCACCGAAGGGCACGAGTCGTGTCAGCTGGGGGTTCGCTGCGGTGGTCTTCCGCAGCTCCTGGGCGAGCCCGTCACGTCCGCTGTACGGCCGGAACCCCTGGTAGCCCTCGCGGTTCTGCGCGGCGGCCACCTGCGACGCCGGCTTGCCGTTGATCCGCTTGACCGCGAGATCGACGCCCTCCTTGGCGAGCTTGTCGGCCTGGATGCCGTTCATGACGACCTCGACACGGATCGCGCCGTCGCTGCCCTTGCCTGTCGCCACGTCCTCGTGGTCGAGGCCGACGTGGTGGAGCTTCTCGAGGCCGGCGGCGTCGACCTGGCCGACGTACACCTCGAGCCCACGACCCGGCGCGCCGTCGGGTGGAGCCGCCCCCGCGGGCAGTGAGCCGACCAGCGTGCCGGTCAGTGCTCCGGTCAGGATCATCACGCCGGCCGCAGCCAGGCTTCTTCGCACCATGTGCTCCCTCTCTCCCTCAGCCGCGGTCCGCGGCTCGCTCGCCGCAGCGGCCCCGGGAGTGCGGGCACCGGTCAGCGCCCACTGCAGCGGTGTCTGGTCACCGTGAGCGGCACGCCGGTGTCGGCCGTGCGGGAGGGACGGTCTGTGGCGCCCCTCGCACCCTTCCTAAGCGGTGCGAAGGTGTCGTCTCCAGACACAACCGGGTGCAACGTTGTGAACTGCACGAACGTGCAGAGTTCCTTTGATCGTCCAGGGTGTCGGCTTCCACGCCATATCGCCCGCGGTTCGGATCGTCTCGCTGTTCCGTCCCGGCACGCTCGACGCACCGTTCGGCGACGTCGCGCCTCAGAACCACGTCGAGGTGCGAATCCTCGACCTGGAGCCCCGCAGCGCGAACCCCAACCTCGCGTTCACGTTCTCCGACACGGCGGCCGTCATCGCCGAGCTGCGCGCCGAGGGGCACCGGGTCCTGGTGCACTGCGTGCGTGCCGAGCAGCGGACCCCCTCGGTAGCCGTGGCGTACGCGGTCCACCTCGGCGCAACGCCCGACGAAGCGCGTCGAATGATCGCTGGCGCTCTTCCTAGCAGCCGTCGCCGCGGCCGGCTCTGGGACTTCGCCGCTGCCGGAGCGTCAGCGCAGCGAACCTGACCGTCAGACAGCAGCCTCCGCCGCCGGCTCCTCCGCGTCCTTCTCGAGTCGTGTGGACAGGCTGAGGCCGATCACGGCACCGACGGCGAGGGTGGCGAGCAGGGCGAGGAAGCCGATCAGTCCGCTGCCAGTGGCCGCCAGGGCGACGTACCCGACCAGGGCCGCGGTCGCTCCGAAGATGGCGTACGGCAGCTGGGTCGTCACGTGGGTGATCACGTTGCAGCCGGCACCCGTCGACGACAGGATCGTGGTGTCCGAGATCGGCGAGCAGTGGTCGCCGAAGACAGCACCGGCGAGCACGGCACCGAAGGCCGGGATCAGCAGCGTGGGTTCGCCGACCGACGTCATCAGCGTGCCGGCGATCGGCAGCAGGATGCCGAACGAGCCCCACGACGTACCGGTGGAGAACGCCATCGCGCCGGCCATCACGAACATCATCGGGACCAGCCACGCCGGGGAGATGTTGGCGGCCTCCACGAGTCCGGCGAGGTACTCCCCCGTGCCGAGCGCGTCGATCAGCGCGCCGAGCATCCAGGCCAGCAGCAGGATCTGTACGGCGGGCCACATCGAGCCCATCCCGCCACGGACACCGCGACCGAGCGTGCTCGCGCTGAACTTCGGGTTCTCGGCGGTGTAGCGGAAGTAGTAGTAGAGGGCGCTGGCCAGACCGAGCCCGGCGCCGTACATCAGCGCCTCGGTGACGTCGGCGTTGGCGAGGATGTCGAGGACGGCCCAGCTGCCACCGGCGCGGTAGCCGGTCCACAGCATGCCGCCGATCACGCCGACGACGAGGGCCAGGAACGGGATGATGAGGGCCCGCTTGGCGCCCGGCTTCTGCACGGGCAGGTCCTCGGCCAGCTCGCCCGGGATGTCCTCGCTGCTGTCGAAGGGCTCGTCCTCCTCAATGGCGCGACGTTCCTCGCGGCGCATCGGCCCGACGTCGATCTGCAGCAGTACGACGAGCAGCACGGTGAGCAGGGCGGCGATCGCGTAGTAGTTCATGCCGGCCGACTTGATGAACACCTCGACGTTGCTCTGGTCGAGGGTGGACGCCGCGACGATGGGCGCCATCAGGCCGATGATGTAGGCGCCCCAGCTCGAGAACGGCATCAGCACCGCGACGGGAGCCGACGTGGAGTCGATGAGGTACGCCAACTTCGCGCGAGCGACCTTGAGCCGGTCGGTCACCGGCCGGGACACCTGACCCACCGCGAGGGCGTTGAAGTAGTCGTCGACGAAGATCGTCACACCGAGTCCGGCCGCCATCCCCTGAGCTCCACGGCGCGTCTTGATCCGCTGGGTCGCCCACTTCGAGAACGCCGCACTGCCGCCGGCCATCAGCACCAGCGACGCGATCACGCCGAGCGCGAGCGTGAAGATCAGGATGAAGACCTTGCCCGTATTGACCGATCCGTCCGACCAGAACAGGCCGGCGAACGACGTCCACACCAGCCTGAGCGTCTCGAGCGGCGCATAGCCGGCCACGATGAACGCCGCGCTGAGCACGCCCAGTCCGAGACTGAGAACCACTTTGCGAGTCGCAATCACGAGAATGATCGCGAGGAGCGGAGGGATGACACTGACGATCGAGGCTTCCATGAACGCTCCCTAGTGAGGCGTCAGGCTTCTTTCGGTCTTCCCCCTCTTCACTGCCTTCCCACTTCGCACTCACTTCAATCTCCCCCAAACGCATCGAGCAGAACCGAACTGGTTTGTCACGTGTGAGGCTGAGGTGTCGCGAGTGCTGTCCCGAATCGGAATGTCGCGTAGGCGTGACACCAGGCTGACAGTCGTTGAAGCTAGACGCGTGCCACTTTCCGGGGGGAGCGCCCACGAGGAGCAGTTCAGTCGCCACGTGCGCGAAGCAGCGATGCGTTGGCTGGACAACCGCCCTCAGCCGCAAGTCGACTACGCGTGGCTCTCGAGCTTTGAATATGGCGGCGAGCGGATCCCACTGATGGACCGGCAGCGAGGCATTCGCAAGCCAGCCAAGATGAACGCTGCACTGTCGATGCGGACCGTTTTCACCAAGCCCGGCGAGACGCCGCCCTACGCCGACGCCGAGGGTGCGGACGGACTTCAACGGTACAAGTACCGCGGCGACGACCCCATGCACCCAGAGAACCGCGCCCTACGCCGAGCACACCAGGATGCCTTGCCCCTCATCTGGTTCGTGGGCATCGAAGAAGGAAAGTATGAGCCGCTCTACCCCGTCTGGATCGTGGGCGACGAACCACAGCAGCTTCAGTTCGCGCTCGCACTCGACGAGGGTCAACGGCTGATAACGCCCGGGGCGCAACTGCAGCCAGAAACCAAGCGGTACGTCGAGCGCATCAACAAGGTTCGCCTTCACCAACCGATGTTCCGCGCCCGCGTGCTCGACGCGTACAGGTCACGCTGTGCCGTCTGTCAGTTGGGGCACTCTCAGTTGCTCGACGCCGCGCACATCATCGCTGACGGCAAGCCGCATGGCGATCCCGTGGTGCCGAACGGCCTGGCCATGTGCAAGATCCACCACGCAGCGTTCGATCACAACATCCTGGGCATCAGGCCCGACCTGACGGTGCACATTCGCCAAGACATTCTCGATGAGATCGATGGCCCGATGCTTCGCCATGGCCTCCAAGGGATGCACGACTATCCGGTCACAGCACCTCGGCGCGCGGACGCAAAGCCGGACAGCGAACGGCTAGAGGCACGGTACGAGGAGTTCTTGGCCGTCTAGCCGTCGAGGATCTTCTGGGAGCAGGTTGCGTACGGTGTTACGGCCACCGAGCAAGCGACCTGCAGGCCCGGATCTGCATCGCGGTATCAAGGCCTTCAACGGTAGACCTCGTGAACGGCCGAGGCCTCACCCAGCTGTTCGCTGGGTGAGGCCTCGGGTCGAGCGACGTCAGTCGTTCTGTTGCTGCGATCCTTGCCCTTCACGGGGTACGACGTCGCGTCGTACGGGTCGGTGCCCGCGCTTGTGCTCCTTGGCGTTGTTGTGACCGTCGCCGTCGATGTCGTTGTCGCAGGCGTCTCCGATGCCGTCCTTGTCGAGATCCGCCTGGTCGGCGTTGGGCTGCCGGACACAGTTGTCCGAGCTGTCCGGGGCGCCGTCCCCGTCGCGGTCGACGCCGGGGGCGGTGTGCACGACGGTGCGCACGTCGGTGGCCAGCACCTCGCCGTCCTGGGTCCACACGGTCTTCAGCTCGTGCGCGCCGGTCGGGACGGTCACGTCGAGCGCGAAGCTGTCGGGACGGTTGCTGGACTCGACGTCCTGGCTCGCCGCCTCGACCCCGTCGACGTACACCGTCACGACCTCGTCCGACGGCACCGGGCATCCGGTGCTGCCGGCACCGGCGACGGACGGGCACGCGTCGGCGTCGTCGGTGACGCCGTCACCGTCCGAGTCGACGGGCGTGCCGCCGCCCGGCGTGGCCGGTGGGCACCACCGTCGCCTGGAGCGTGTACGTCGTCGACGGCACACCGAGGATGAGGTACGGGGCGATCTCGATGTCGAGAGTGCCCTGGACGTCCTCGAGGACGAGGCGTTCGGGCTGACCGGCGCTGGCGGCGTTCCCCATGGCGGCACCGGTGACGTACATGTCCAGGTCACTGGCGTCCGGCCAGGAGAGCAGCAGCTCGACCGTGCTCTTCTCCGGAACGTCGAGGGTGAACTCGTGGCTGGGACCGCCCGTCTCACCCAGGGTGCTGTCGGTGACGGTGAACGTGTTGCCGCCCTCGCGCTCGAGGAACACCGGGTCGAGCACGCCCAGTGCGGGCGAGCCGGCGGTCGTGGTCGAGTTCGGCGTCGAGGACGAGCTTCCACTGGCCTGCTGTGCGCCGGCCGGCGCTGCCACACCGATAGCCCCGGTGTCGGGGGCCCGGTCGTCGGCGACGACGGTCCACATGTTCGTCGGTGCGCGGTAGCTGGTCAGGGCGAAGACGTCGTACGGCGCCACCACCTTCGCGGCGGCGAGGTAGCTGCGCGGGATCCGGAACGTGACCGTGTTGGCCGTGGCGTCCCACTCGGACCACTCACCCGGCAGGTACGTCTCCATCGAGTGGTCGTAGGTGACGACGTCCGCAGGGTTGCGGGGGTCGGGGATCGTGGACTCGATCTCGCGGCCGCCGATGCTCACGCCGTACTTCGGCAGGCCGACGACGCCCTCGGGCCACAGCTGGTCGACCTTGACCGTGGCGACCACGTCGAGGTCGGTGACCTCGACCTGGAGGTTCGTGATGTCGGTGACGGGAGTCAGCGAGTCGCTGTCCGGGTCGTCGTGCGAAGCGGTCGTCGAGGTCGGCGGGGCGTCCTTCGCCACCCGCTCGACCGTGCCCTGCACGTGCACGTGGCCGTCAGAGGTCTGGTGACCGTGCTCCGGCGTGCTGACCGTGAGCATCGGGTCGCTGGTCGCGACGGGCTCCGGCGTCCAGTCGGTCCGCTCCCCCGGGACGAGCCCCAGGTCCGGCTGCGGGCAGTCGAACACGGATCCGGTGGAGGAGGCGTAGAGGTGGTCGTCAGGGTGCTGTACCTGGAACGAGTTGCTGCCGTCGCCGGCGACGTCGTTCGGGTGCAGGTGGTCCGACTCGGTGACGGCGCCATCGCCGTCGACGTCGAGGTAGTGGCTCATCCGCGTCGCGAAGCCCTCGACGTTGAGCGTGGAGACGCACTTGCTCTGCCCGGGCGGGTCGGCGCTGTAGGCCATGATGTCGTTGGTCGGGACCGGTCCCCAGTCGCCCTCGGCGCCGTCGCCGACGTGTCCGAGGGTCAGGCAGTGCCCGGTCTCGTGCAGGGCGAGGTCGAAGAGCGAGAAGGTGTCGGTCGTGCCCGGCACCGGGTCGATGGCCCCGTTGACCGAGAAGCACACGTTGCCGCCGGCGCCGCCGCAGTCCTCGACGTAGATGCCGCCGCCGTCGCCGTGGTGCCCGTCGTAGCCGGGCATGCCTTCCCACGTCTCCATCGCGAACGGGTTCTCGATGTTGTGGCACGGGACGCCGTTCTCGTCCATGATGCCGAGCGCGTCGGTGAGGTACATCGGGTCGACGCCGATGCCGATGCCGCCGACCGGGTTCGTCGCCAGGATCACGATCTCGGGGTCGTACAGCGGGAAGGTGCTCATCTCCTCACCCTCGGTGAGGCTGACGATGGACGGCGTGATCCGGAAGTCGACCCCGTCACGCAGCCAGTCGAGCCCCATCTCGTCGGCGAGGTAGTCGATCCCGCCCTCCCAGGCCTCGGCCGACTGCCGCAGGATGCGCAGGTCGCGCTCCGCCGTCGGGGACGCGGGCACCAGGACGGCGACGTCGATCTTGGGCGAGTCGAGCGCGTTGAGGCCGACCTTCCCGTGGAAGCAGATGTTGTCCGGGTTCTCGCGGGCCATGTCCTTGATGCACCCCGGCGGGAGGTTCTTGTCGCCGAAGTACGGGCCGACGTAGTCGTCGCCGGGACTGGCTGAAGCGGTGGGGGACGCGGCAAGGCCGGCGACTGCGACGAGCAGGCTGGCGAGCCCGAGGGCCAAACGACGTTGCATGGAGATCTTCTCTCACGAAGAGCCGGGACGCCGGAGTGTCGGCGACGCGGCCAGAGCCGATGCTGCAAATCATGGGCGTACAAACGCACCAACTGCCGCGGCGCCGTTTGGTTACGCGGGACAGCATTCGGGCGCAACGGACACCGGCCCGGCCCACCCCTGTTGGGGCGGGCCGGGCCGGTGTCTGTTCAGATCAGCTGCAGCCGGAGGTGCTCCCGCAGCCTTCGCAGACATAGCAGCTGCCGGCGGGGCGCATCTTGGTGCCACAGGTGAAGCAGAGCGGACTGTCGACGGCGGTGCCGGTGATGGCCTCCATCAGTTCCGCGGAGGTGTGCACCGACTTGGGGGCGGGCTTCTCCGCGGCCTTCTCGACGTTGGTCTCGACAGGCTCGACCACCGGGGTGCCAGTCCCGACCACCGGCTCGACGAGGGAGGCGGCGGTGGAGCCGTCGTCCTCGGACTCGATTGGCTCGTAGGAGCCGGTCTCGAGCTGGCGCTGACGCTCCTCGGCCGAGTAGATCCCCATCGCAGAACGCTTCTCGAAGGGCAGGTAGTCGAGCGCCAGGCGGCGGAAGATGTAGTCCATGATCGACTGGCTCATCCGCACGTCCGGGTCGTCGGTCAGGCCGGCCGGCTCGAACTTCATGTTGATGAACTTCGAGACGAACGTCTCCAGCGGCACGCCGTACTGCAGCGAGATGCTGATCGCCATCGAGAAGGCGTCCATCACGCCGGCCAGGGTCGAACCCTGCTTGCCGAGCTTGAGGAACACCTCGCCGAGACCGTCGTCGGGGTACGAGCCGGCCGTCATGTAGCCCTCGGCGCCACCGACGGTGAACGACGTGGTGCGCGACGGGCGCGACTTCGGCAGCCGCTTGCGGACCGGGCGCTCGACGATGACCGTGTTGGTCTCGACAGGCTCGACCACCGGGGCCGCCGCCGAACCCTTGTTCTCGCCCTTGCCGCCCGACAGCGGCTGGCCGACCTTGCAGTTGTCGCGGTAGACCGCGGTCGCCTTGAGGCCGAGCTTCCACGACTGCAGGTAGATGTCCTCGATCTCCTCGATCGTGGCCGTCTCCGGCAGGTTCACCGTCTTGGAGATGGCACCGGACAGGAACGGCTGGCAGGCAGCCATCATCCGCACGTGGCCCATCGGCGCCAGCGCCCGGGCACCCATCGCGCAGTCGAAGACCTCGTAGTGCTCGGTCTTCAGACCCGGAGCGTCGATCACGTGACCGTGCTCGGCGATGTACTCGATGATCGCCTCGACCTGCTCCTCCTGGTAGCCCATCTTGCGCAGCGCGCGGGGCACCGTCTGGTTGACGATCTGCATCGAGCCGCCACCGACGAGCTTCTTGAACTTCACCAGCGAGAAGTCGGGCTCGATGCCGGTGGTGTCGCAGTCCATCATGAAGCCGATGGTGCCGGTCGGCGCGAGCACCGAGGCCTGCGCGTTGCGGTAGCCGTTCTTCTCGCCCAGCTTCACGACCTGGTCCCACGCCTTGGTGGCCAGCTTGTGCACCTGCTCGTCGGCGATGTGCAGCGTGCGCACCGTGTCGTTGGCGGCCTGGTGCTTGCGCATCACGCGCTTGTGGGCGTCGGCGTTGCGGGCGTACCCGTTGTACGGGCCGACCACCGCGGCGAGCTCGGCGGAGCGCTTGTACGACGTACCGGTCATCAGCGACGTGATCGCGGCGGCCATCGAACGGCCACCGTCGGAGTCGTAGCCCAGACCCATCGCCATCAGCAGCGCGCCGAGGTTGGCGTAGCCGATGCCGAGCTGGCGGTAGTTGCGGGTGGTGTCACCGATCGACTCGGTCGGGAAGTCGGCGAAGCAGATGGAGATGTCCATCGCGGTGATGATCACCTCGACCGCCTTGGCGAACAGCGCCGAGTCGAAGGTGTCGTCGTCCTTGAGGAACTTCATCAGGTTCAGCGACGCGAGGTTGCACGAGGAGTTGTCGAGCGACATGTACTCCGAGCACGGGTTCGACGCGGTAATCCGGCCCGTCTCCGGGTTGGTGTGCCAGTCGTTGATCGTGTCGTCGTACTGCAGGCCCGGGTCGGCGCACTCCCACGCGGCCTTGCTGATCTTGCGGAACAGCTCGCGGGCGTCGACGGTCTCGATGACCTCGCCGGTGCCGCGGGCGCGCAGCCCGAAGTCGGTGCCCTCCTCGACCGCACGCATGAACTCGTCGGTGACGCGGACGGAGTTGTTGGCGTTCTGGTACTGGACGGAGGTGATGTCCTTGCCGCCGAGGTCCATGTCGAAGCCGGCGTCACGCAGCGCGCGGATCTTGTCCTCCTCGCGCGCCTTGGTCTCGACGAACTCCTCGATGTCGGGGTGGTCGACGTCGAGCACGACCATCTTCGCCGCACGACGCGTCGCGCCACCGGACTTGATGGTGCCCGCGGACGCGTCGGCGCCGCGCATGAACGAGACCGGGCCGGACGCCGTACCGCCGCTGGAGAGCAGCTCCTTCGACGAGCGGATCCGGGAGAGGTTGAGGCCGGCGCCAGAGCCGCCCTTGAAGATGAAGCCCTCTTCCTTGTACCAGTTCAGGATCGAGTCCATCGAGTCGTCGACCGACAGGATGAAGCAGGCCGAGACCTGCTGCGGCGACTGCGTGCCGACGTTGAACCAGACCGGGGAGTTGAAGGAGAAGTACTGGTGCACGAGCAGCCAGGTGAGCTCGTGCTCGAACAGCTCGGCGTCAGCGGCGGAGGCGAAGTAGCCGTTGTCCTCGCCACCCTTGCGGTAGGTCTTCACGACCCGGTCGATGAGCTGCTTGAGGCTCCACTCACGCACGTCGGTACCGACCGCGCCGCGGAAGTACTTCGTGGTGACGATCGTGGAGGCGTTGACGGACCAGGTGTCGGGGAACTCGACGCCACGCTGCTCGAAGACGGCCTCGCCGGTCTTCCAGTTGGTCTGGACGACGTCGCGGCGCTCCCAGGTGAGCTCGTCGTACGGGTGTACGCCCTCGGTGCTGAAGACGCGCTCCATCTTCAGCCCCTTGCTCTTGCGGGTCTGAGATCCCGATCGTGCGCCGCTTGCCGTCTCCGTCATGCCTGTGCTCCTTCTCCCCTGAGTGACTTCGTTGTCGTTGTTCTAAGTTGGTATGCCCGACGCACCGCTTCCCCACGATGCGCCGGGCAGTCTGTGGTTACCCGGTGGGTACGGCGCGCTCCGCGCGCAGGATGGCGATCTCGGCCTCGAAGTCCTCGGTGGACTCGAACGCCCGGTAGACGCTGGCGAACCGGAGGTACGCCACCTCGTCGAGCTCGCGCAGCGGGCCGAGGATGGCCAGGCCGACCTCGTTGGCGGGCACCTCGGCCCAGCCCTCGGCACGCAGGGTGTCCTCGACCTTCTGGCCGAGGCAGGCCAGGTCGTCCTCGGAGACCGGCCGGCCCTTGCAGGCCTTGCGGACCCCGCTGATCGCCTTCTCGCGGGTGAACGGCTCGGCAGCGCCGCTGCGCTTGAGCACGGTCAGCTGCATCTGCTCGACGGTGGAGAACCGCTTCTCGCAGGACGGGCACGTGCGCCGGCGACGGATCGCTCCGCCGTCCTCGGCCACCCGGCTGTCGAGGACTCGGGTGTCGGTGTTGCGGCAGTACGGACAGTGCATTGGTGCCGCTCCCTTCCCGGATTCTCATACGTCTAGTTCAACGCCTCGCACCGACAGTTTCTGCCCCGTAACTGGGGATGAACCTGGGGGTAACGTGGGGACAACCAGTGGTTGCTTGTGCAGAACCGACCACTATCTGTGGAGAACTACAGCGCTGTAACTACTAGATGTAGTGGTAACCGTACGGCGGGCGCCGAGAGCGCGCAACTCATTCGGAGAAAGTCGTCGACGTTCTTCCGGTATGTCGGCAAAACCGCAGGTCAGAGGCCTCGAACGCGCTTCAGGATCGGCGTGTCCGGGCCTTGCCCGGGCGTGTCGCGGGGAGGCGTCAGCACAGAGGACCGCGGGCCGGTCCACCACCCGATCGGGCCATTCTCTGTAGTCACAAACGTCACACGTGTGGTTGTCCACGGCGTCGCCTAGGGTCGGGGGCATGGCCGATCTCGGAAACGTGCGCATCGTCAGCGTTCACGGCGCTCTCCCCGACCACCGCTACTCCCAAAGCGAGCTCACGGACGCGTTCACGCGCACGATGCTGAAGGGCCAGGTGAACGAGGCGGTCGTCCAGCGGCTGCACGCCAACGCCGGGGTCGACACCCGCCACCTCGCACTCCCCCTCGAGCGGTACGCCGAGCTGCGCGACTTCGGGGAGTCCAACGACGCCTTCATCACCGCCGGCGTCGAGCTCGGGGCCCGCGCGGTCACCGACGCCCTCAAGGCGGTCGGCCTCACCCCCGCGGACGTCGACCTGATCATCTCGGCCACCGTCACCGGCCTCGCCGTCCCCTCGCTGGACGCCCGCGTGGCCGCCGCGATCGGGATGCGCCCCGACGTGATCCGGGTCCCCCTCGTCGGGCTCGGCTGCGTGGCCGGAGCCGCCGGCGTCGCGCGGCTGCACGACTACCTCGTCGGTCACCCCGACAGCGTCGCCGTACTGATGGCCGTCGAGCTCTGCTCCCTCACCGTGCAGCGCGACGACGCCTCGATGGCCAACCTCGTCGCCAGCGGCCTCTTCGGCGACGGCGCCGCAGCGGTCGTCGCGGTCGGCGCCAACCGGGCCCGCGACCTCGCGAACGACGACCGCCCCGGCCCGGTGCAACCCGAGGTGCTCGCCAGCCGCAGCCGGCTCTACCCCGACTCCGAGCGCACGATGGGCTGGGACGTCGGCGCCACCGGCCTCAAGATCGTGCTCGACAGCAAGGTGCCCGAGCTGGTCAACACCTACGTCGGCAACGACGTGTCGGAGTTCCTCGCCGACCACGGCCTGACCCCCGACGACATCGAGTGGTACGTCGCGCACCCCGGTGGCCCGAAGGTGCTGGAGGCGCTGCAGGCAACCCTGGGCCTCGACCGCGACGCGCTCAGCGTCACCTGGGACTCGCTGGCCGCGATCGGCAACCTGTCGTCCGCCTCGCGTGTTGCACGTGCTCGCCGACACGCTGGCCGACCGGCCACCGCGTCCCGGCTCCTACGGCCTGATGCTCGCGATGGGTCCGGGGTTCTGCTCCGAGCTGGTGCTGCTGCGCGCGCCTGAGGAGCCCGTATGAGCAGTGAGCTGCTCTTCACGATCCTGGTGGCCGCGGTCGCCGTCGAGCGGCTCGCCGAGCTGGTCGTCTCGAAGCGGAACGCCGCCTGGAGCATGAGCCGCGGCGGCGTCGAGACCGGCCAGCGGCACTACCTGGTGATGGTGGTGCTCCACACCGGCCTGCTGGTCGGCGTGCTGGCCGAGGTGTGGCTGCGCGGCCCGGCGTTCGTGCCCGCCCTGGGCTGGACCATGCTCGCCCTGGTCATCGCCTCGCAGGCGCTGCGCTGGTGGTGCATCGGCACGCTCGGACGCCGCTGGAACACGCGCGTGATCGTCGTCCCGGGGCTCCCCCGCGTGACGGGCGGGCCGTACCGCTGGTTCTCCCACCCCAACTACGTGGCCGTCGTCGTCGAGGGCTTCGCGCTGCCGCTGGTGCACTCGGCCTGGCTGACCGCAGTCGCCTTCACGGCGCTGAACGCCGTGCTGCTGACCGTCCGGATCCGGGTCGAGAACGACGCCCTCGCGTCTGCTCCCCGAAGAAGCGCACCGGTGAGCGACCTGCTCGTCGTCGGCGGCGGCCCGGCTGGACTGGCCACCGGGCTGTACGCCGCACGCGCCGGCCTCGACGTCACCGTCTGGGAGCGACGCGCCGGCGTCATCGACAAGGCCTGCGGCGAGGGGCTGATGCCGGGCGCCGTGGCCGCGCTCGCCGAGGTCGGCGTCACGCCCGAGGGTCAGGACCTCTCCGGGATCCGCTACGTCGCCGGGCACCGCGAGGTCGAGGCGCGGTTCCGTGCCGGACCGGGCCGTGGGGTCCGCCGTACGACGCTGCACACCGCCCTGCGCGAAGCCGCGCTCAAGGCGGGCGCTCGTCCTCGAGCAGCGCACCGCCGGGATAGTGGAGCCGAACGACACCGGGGTGACCGTCGACGGTGAGACCTTCCGGTACGTCGTCGCCGCCGACGGTCTGCACTCCCCCACCAGACGCTCGCTCGACCTCGACGGCCCGGCAACGACGCGTCGACGGTTCGGCCTGCGCCGCCACTACGCGGTCGCGCCCTGGACGTCCTTCGTCGAGGTGCACTGGGCCGACGCCGCCGAGGCGTACGTGACCCCGGTGGCCCCCGACCTCGTCGGAGTGGCGATGCTGACCACCCGCCGTGGCAGCTTCGACGACCACCTGGCGCTGTTCCCCCGCCTCCGCGACCGGCTGTCCGGCGCGACCTCAGACGGCGAAGTGCTCGGCGCCGGACCATTGCACCAGCGGGTACGCAGCCGGGTCGCGGGCCGAGTGCTGCTCGTCGGCGACGCCGGCGGGTACGTCGACGCGCTCACCGGCGAAGGTGTCGCCCTCGCACTCGCCCAGGCCCGGGCCGCAGTGGCGGCGATCGCCGCCGGCGAGCCGGACCGCTACGAGCGCGAGTGGCACTCGCTGACGCGGCGCTACCGGCTGATGACCGGCGGCCTGCTGGGCGCCACCCGGATCGGGCCGGTCCGCCGCGCCCTCGTCCCGGCAGCCGAGCGGCTTCCGGGCGTCTTCGCCGCCGCCGTCAACTCCCTCGCGAGGCCCGCATGACCGACCACGAAGAGCTCGTCGTCCTCGTCGACGACGCCGGCAACGCCACCGGCGAGGCTCCCAAGCGCACCGTCCACCACGAGGCGACACCGTTGCATCTCGCGTTCTCGTGCTACGTCTTCGACACCGACGGCAGGCTGCTGCTCACCCAGCGCGCGCTGCACAAGCCCACCTGGCCCGGAGTCTGGTCCAACAGCTTCTGCGGCCACCCGCGCACCGGGCGAGGAGATGTACGACGCGGTCCGACGACGCGCGGAGCAGGAGCTCGGCGTCGCCCTCGTCGACCTCCAGCTCGTGCTGCCGACGTTCCGCTACGAGGCGACGATGGCAGAACGGCGTGCGCGAGCACGAGCTCTGCCCGGTCTTCACCGCCATCGCCGCCGGCCAGGTCGAGGCCGACCCCGCCGAGGTCGCGGCCATCGAGTGGGCGCCATGGTCGGAGTTCCGCGACGACGTCCTGGCTCGCCGCCGCGACGTCTCGCCGTGGTGCATCGAGCAGGTCGCCGCCCTCGTCGAACGCGAGGAGGCCGGGGGGCGGTTCACTACCGCCGCCCCGGCCGAGCTCCCCGGCTGCGCGCGGCTAGCCGACCGGCGACGCGGTCGGGCTAGCGGACCCTGACGGCGTCGGAGACGTCGACCCCGACGGAGACGGCCGAGCCGATCCAGTCCCGGACGACGAGGCGGTTGGCGACGACGTCCCCGACTCCCCCGACGACGGGCTGGCGACCGGGCTGCCGCTCGGAGCCGCGGACCCCGAGGCGGCCGGCGAGGAAGACCCCGAAGCGGTGGCCGACGCGGTGGCCGAAGCCGCCGGCTGCTGGAGCGTGCCCGGCTGGTCCTCCTCGATGATCGCGAGGATCTGCCGCTCGAACTCGTTCAACTGCGACTGGATCTGGTCCAGCGGAACCGACGCGATGTTGGCGCCGTACTTGGCGATCTGCGCCCACAGCGCGTCGAGCTTCGCCATCGCCTCCTCGGACAGCGGCCCGTCGAGCGTGATGAAGAGCTGCTTGGCGAGCGCGTACGTCATGCACCCGATGCAGTTGTAGTTGACCGCTCCGGCGAGGTTCTGCGGGCACCGCCGTGTGGTTCTCGCCGACGACGAGCACCACCTGGAAGCCGATCGCCACCGCGCCACACGCCGGTGCAGCTGGCGAAGGCGAAGGCCTCGTTGGTGTTCAGCGCGGCCGCGCCGTCCTCCACCCACACCAGCGCGAACGCGGTGTCGTAGACGATCGTGCCGTCGGTGGTGTTGACGGCCATCGCCTGGTTGTCGCCCTCGCCCGGCGACAGCGGCTTGTCGAACGGGAAGACCCAGGTCGGCGCGTTTGCAGCGGCAGGGTCGTCGCCGCGCGGCACCATCACCAGCGCAAGCTGCGGCCGCTCCCGGGTCGGGGTCGGACCTGAGGCCGACGTGTCCCAAACCGCCGTCGCGGCGCGCTGGGCGCCCGGCTGCAGGCGACGTCGGAGCCCGGCCCACACCCGGGACGGCGCTCACCGCGTCGACCAGCGTGCCGCGTTCGTACGGGCAGCACCGGGCGGTAGCGGTCCTTGTCCGGCCACCAGGCGTAAGCCAGCCCGCCGATCATCAGCAGCGCGAGCACGCCGGCCAGCGCCCGGCGCACCGGGCGGTCGCGCGTCCCACGCCACGCACCCATCGCGATCTGACGCACCAGCCTCACGAGGAGGTACAGGATGCCGGCGATCGGGAGAGCGACGGCGAAGATCACGAGTGAGCGAGCGGCCACCTGTAGGAGGTCGCCCTCCGCCCACACCATGCCCAGGGTGTCGGCTTCCGACTGGAGCTTCGCCCAAGCGGTGCCGATGAGCCGCGGCAGCCCCAGGATCAGCAGCACGACGGTGAAGAGCAGCAGCGGTACGACGATCAGCACCCAGGCCGTGACGACGATGCGCGCCCACGGCTTGAGCAGCCGGGCTTCCGGGTCGCCCCAGCGCCACGGCAGCGCACCCAGCAGTGTCGGCTTGATCCGGTGGAACAGGTCGGGGACGCCGGTGACGTCTGCGAGCACGTGGTACCCGTCGAACCGCACCAACGGCGTCAGCTGGCGGATCATCTGCAGGATCTGGGTGGCCACGACAAGCAGCAGCGCGTCGTAGCGCACCGCCCACCAGACGCCGGTGATCGCGACCGCGACGATCGCGTTGAAGTAGAGCCCGCCGAGGTCGGTGCGGACCCGCCCCCCGCGACCGAGCTTGTACGAGTCGGTGACGTCGGTGTAGAACGCCGGCCACACCAGGTACAGCCCCGCGCCCATCACGCCCGGCGTGGAACCGCCGTACCGTGCCGCCGCCGCGTGTCCGAACTCGTGGAACCCGGCCGACAGCACAGTCACCGCGAAGACCAGCAGCAACAACCCGGGGTGCTGGAACGCCTCGTACGTCGCCGAGGCGAGGCCCTTCTCCATGAAGACCCACCAGCAGACCGCGAGGAAGGCGGCCATCAGCGGCACGACGACGAACGGCCGGAACAGCGCCGCGAACGGCGCCGTGATCCGGTTGGTGCGGTTGGGGTCGGTGATCGAGTACCGGAAGCGCAACCCCAACAACGGGTTGGAGCGCTTGACCTCCGGCTGGGTCCCGTCAGGGCGCGTGAGCAGCCCCAGCGGGCGAAGCTGCTCGTCGACCAGGGTCGCGATGTTGTCCGGGCTCACCGGCTTGCCGTACTGCTCGGAGACGGCGGCGGCTACCTCGTCGGTCGTCCGCTCGTCGTTCACCGCCTCGAGGGTGAGGTAGAGCAGAGTGGTCAGCTGAATGGTCTGGCCGTCCTGACGGCGCACCAGGGAGGGCGGGACCCGGTAACCGGATCCCGCCATCTCCCCGATGAGCTGGACGCCCTCGGCCCGGCGCAGGACGTCCGCGGACGTCGCGCCCTGAAGGGTTGTCACGTGTTACTGGGTGATGTCGGACTGCTGGTCGGCGTTGGCCTCGGCAGCGCCCTCGATGTTCTGGTTGATGATGGCGTCCTGCTGCGCCACCGACGTCGCGTTGGAGTCGATGGTGCCGATGTTGGCGGCGACACCGGCGTTGATCGGGGCGGCGGCGTTGGCGTTGGCGGCCACGGCACCGTTGATCGGGGCGGCGATATCGGCGTCGGCAGCCAGGTCGACGTTCACGTTGAGCAGGTTGCCGTCGAGCGCACCGCCGGTGGACGGGATGGTGGCGCCCGTGGTCGGGGCCTCGGTTGCCGGGGGCGTCGTACCGGAGCCGTCGTCGATGACGTCGTTGCCCTGGTCGATGCCGCTGTCCTGGGTGGCGTTCGCGGTGGCGTCGGCGGTGATGCCCTGGTTGATCATGACGCCCTGGTCGCCGACGGCGGTGGCGTCGGAGCCGAACGAGAGGACGTTCGCGCCCGCGGCGGCGTTGATCGGGGCGGCGACGTTGGCGTTGGCGGCCACGGCCAGGTCGATCGGCGCGGCGGCGTCGATCGCGAGGTCGAGGTCGGCGTTGAGGTCGAGGATGGAGACGACCTCCTTGTCGGGCAGTGCAGTGGCGTTCTCAGCCTGCAGTTCTTCGGGGCTCAGGCCCTGGGCGTCGCTCATCGTGGTCTCCCGTTTCTCGACATCTGTATGTCTGCACACGTGGCGCCCGAAATGGGGCCGTACCGGTAGATACCCCCACTCGGCAAGGGCAAACGTGGGATTCATGTGAGTTACTAGGACTTGGCCACCAGTAGTGCGACACAATTCGGCGGGTGACGGTGGTGGGGGCTAACAGCGAGCGACAAACAGTGAGCGCAGGACGGCGACGCGCGACGAAGCAGAAGCGCCCGTCTCCTCAGCGGTTGCTGGCGGCGCTCGCGATCGGCGTGCTCGGAGCCGGCATCGCCTGGTACTTCCTGGTGCGCTCGGCGATCGAGTTCGGGCGCCTCGCTCGTGAAGGCGAACCGATCGCGTGGATCTTCACCGGTGCCGCCAGCCTCGGCGCCACCGCCTGCCTGTTGCTGCTGTTCGTGCTGACCGCTCGCATGCTCGCGGCCCTCGGCCTGGTGAGCGAGTACAAGCCGCGCCGCTCGGCCGGCCGCCGCGCCCGCTGACCTGCCCCGCCCATCGCCTGGGCCCTAGGTCCGACGTCTCGGGACCATCGCCACTCCCCCCGTCGCCCGCCGCACGCAAGTGTGTGGGTGCAGGCGCGAGGAGGCCACAGCATGGCGACGTCGCTCTATCCGCTCCATCTCGACGCTCGGCTCGACAGCGGGCTGAGCCGGTGGTTGTGGCTGGTCAAGTGGGTGCTGGTGCTGCCCCACTACGCGGTGTTGTTCTTCCTGTGGTTCGCGTTCGTGGGGCTCAGCGTGGTCGCGCTGGTCGCCATCCTGTTCACCGGGAGGTACCCGCGCGCGATCTTCGACTTCAACGTCGGAGTGCTGCGCTGGAGCTGGCGCGTCGCCTATTACGCATACGGCGCGCTCGGCACCGACCGCTACCCACCGTTCACCCTCGCCGAGGTGGAGGACTACCCGGCGCACCTGACCGTTGACTACCCCGAGCACCTCTCGCGTGGTCTGGTGCTGGTGAAGTGGTGGCTCCTCGCCCTGCCGCACTACCTGATCGTCGCGCTCTTCCTCGGCGGTGGCCTGTATCTGGGCACCGCTGTCGTGGGCTCCCAGAACGTCGTGGTCTGGGGCGGCGGCCTGATCACCCTGCTGGTCCTGTTCGCGGGCGTGATGCTGCTCTTCACGGGTCGGTATCCACTGCCGGTGTACGACGTCGTCCTCGGGATGAACCGCTGGGCTCTCCGGGTCGCGGCGTACGCCGGCCTGATGACCGACGAGTACCCGCCGTTCCGCCTCGACCCTGGCGAGCACGACACGCGCGGCGACACCCTGGAGCGCCCGCGCCCGGCGGCGCACCCGCTCCCGCCCCCTCGGACTCCGGGCGAGCCGGATTGGACCACCGGCCGGGCGGCCGCCCTCGCCTTCGGAATCCTCGCGCTGCTCATCGCGCTCGGAACCGGCATCGTCGGCACGACGCTCGCCGTTGCTGAGGCCCAACTCCGCGACGACGACGGCTTCGTCCTCCTCGACCTGAAACCGGTCCAGGCGCCGGGTTTTGCGATCATCTCCGCTCCCATCGACCTGACCGACGCAACCACGGGCGGCGGACTGCCCGAAGGGGTGCTCGGCGACGCGAAGGTGCGCGTGACCGGAGTCGGGGCCGCTTTTGTCGGCGTGGCAGCAACGGAGGATGTGCAGGCCTACCTCGACGGCGTCAGCCACTCGGTGGTCCGCGACCTGCCGCTGCGGGGCGACTCCGCCGACCCGACGTACGAGACGGCATCCGGTAGTGCCCCGGCTACGACTCCCGACGAGGCCGGCATCTGGCTCGCCCAGAGCTCCGGAGCCGGCGCCCAAGAGGTGGCTTGGCCGATGGAGAGCGGCTCGTGGACGGTGGTCGTGATGAACGCCGACGCCCAGCCAGGGGTCGCCGCCGACTTGGAGGCAGGGCTCACCGTGCCCGGACTCGCCTGGGCAGTCGGCGTACTGCTCTCCATCGCCGGCACGCTGCTCATCGTCGCGCTCGCGCTGCTGCTGACCGCCCTCCACCGGCGAAGGGGAACGCCCGCACCGTGATCTCCCCGCGTCCGACCCGCAACCGGCGCCATGCCAAGATGCAGGACGTGATTTCTCGACTCGCCGCACTGCCCGCCGTCCTACTGCTCACGCTCACCGCCTGTGGCGGGGACGACGTCGCCGACTCCCGCCCTGACTACGCCAACAACGAGGGTCAGGCCGGAGCCGAGCAGTTCGCCGGTTACTGGGTCGAGCAGGTCAACGAGGCCACCACCACAGGCGAGACCGAGGACCTCCGCGCCCTCGGCCTCGAGAGCTGCGACGTGTGCAGCGACTTCCCCCAGCAGATCGACGACATCTACGAGGCGGGCGGCCGCGTCGAGTCCGAGGACTGGGAGATCAAGAGCGTCGTCCCCGAAGCCGGGGCCACCGCCGATGAGGTCGGGATGCTGGTCACCGTTGTCGTACCGCCCAACACCGTGTACGCGACGGACGAGGCCGAAGGCAAGGAGTTCCCCGGCGGGGACCAGCGCTTCCGGATGATCATCGTCCGCGAGCAGGACCACTGGATGATCAAGGATCTCGGCCCGCGCTGACCGCGGAAATGTGCGTGTTCCTGCAACGCACAAAGGTGCACCTTCACAGCTGTTGAACGGCGGATGAACAGGTACTTACGGTCGCCTTCGCGCCGTATCCGGCGTCGAGGACTCGGGGCCTCACATCCGCCCATTTCCCCCACTCAGGGAGCACTTCTGTGACGCAGCACAACCGTCCGCGTTCGCAGCGTTGGCTCGGCCTCACCGCCGTCGCCGGTGCCGCACTGCTGGTAGCAACCACCATCTCGCCCGCTGAAGCCGAGGCGAACAACAACACCTCGCGCAAGCTCCGCGAAGCCGTCACCGCACAGGGCATCGGCGAGCACCTCGCCGCCCTCGACGAGATCGGCAAGGCGAACGGTGGGACCCGCGCCTCCGGCACCCCCGGGTACGCCGCCTCCAAGGACTACATCGTCGACCGCCTCGAGGCCGCGGGCTACAGCCCGACGGTCCAGGAGTTCGACTTCCCGTTCTTCCGTGAGAACTCGGCCCCGAAGCTCACCCAGGTGTCGCCGGACCCGACGGCGTACTCCACGCCCGACGACTACTCGTCGATGACGTACTCGAACAGCGGCGACGTGACGGCGACGGTGATGGCCGTCGACACCGTCGGCACCGCGACCGACGGGTCGACGAGCGGCTGCCAGGCATCGGACTTCGACACCTTCGTCGCGGGCTCGATCGCGCTGATGCAGCGCGGCGCCTGCGCGTTCGGCCTCAAGGCACTGAACGCTCAGGAGGCCGGCGCTGTTGGCGCGATCATCTTCAACCGCGGGACCGCCGGCGCTACCGACAGCATCGCCGGCACGCTCGGCTCCCCGCTGGTGAACATCCCCGTCCTCGGCGCCAGCTTCGCGCTCGGCCAGGACCTGATGGACCCCGCGGACACCACGGTTCGCATCGTCAGCGACACCGAGTCGGCGATCCGCAAGACGTACAACGTGCTCGCCGAGACCTCCACGGGCGACGCGGAGAACGTCGTGATGGCCGGCGCCCACCTCGACAGCGTCATCGCCGGCCCGGGCATCAACGACAACGGCAGCGGCTCCGCGGCGCTGCTCGAGGTTGCCGAGCAGATGGCCAAGGTCAAGCCCGTCAACAAGGTCCGCTTCGGGTGGTGGGGCGCTGAGGAGCTCGGTCTCCTCGGCTCGCACCACTACATCAACGACCTCGCGGCGAACGCCCCCGACGCGTTGCAGGACATCGCGCTGTACCTGAACTTCGACATGGTCGGCTCGCCGAACTACGTGCGGTTCGTGTACGACGGCGACAACTCGCGTTTCCCCGTGGGCACCGGCTCGGCCAAGGGCCCTGAGGGTTCGGGAGCCATCGAGGAGCTCTTCCACGACTACTTCGCCTCGCAGGACCTGCCCTCCGAGGAGACGCCGTTCAGCGGTCGCAGTGACTACGGACCGTTCATCGCCAAGGGCATCCCGGCCGGTGGTCTCTTCACCGGCGCCGAGGGTGTCAAGACCGCGGCCCAGGCTGCGATCTACGGCGGCGAGGCCGGCGTTGCGTACGACGTCTGCTACCACCAGGCCTGCGACTCGCTGTCGAACGTGAACCTGAACGCGATCGACGAGATGTCGGACGCCGTGGCCCACGCGATTCTCACCTTCGCCATGGACACCCGGGTCGTCAACGGCTCCGGCAAGGGACACCCCGTCTCCCCGCCCGGACAGGAGAAGGACGGCGAGCCGAGCGGCTCCGGCACTGACAGTGGTGGCGGTCTGCACGACGACCACGAGCACGACCACCGCGACGAGTCCTGAACGCGGTCTCCTCCAGAGTTCGGCGGTCGGTCCCTCGGGGGGCCGGCCGCCGTTCGTCGTCTGGGGCCGTCGCGCCGGGCTTGTCCACAGTTCGACTTCGGGACTAGATGCAGCGTCGCAGTGTCGGTAAGTTCCCGGATCGGGCGTCCCCGTGACCGGGGGACGTCTTCTCGGATCGATCATCTTGGGGGTCGAGTGTTTCCCTTCGTACGCCGTGATGTTGCGGCCTCTCGCGGCGCGGCCTCGTCGCGGCGGCTGACCGCGCCGGTGGTGTCAGCGCTGTGCGCGGCGTCGGTGGTGCTTGCGGGGTGCTCCCCCAGCGCCGAACCGAAGCCGCTCGAACCAGCAGCCAGTCCGTCGGCGTCCCCCAGCCCAGTGGATGCCGCGCCCTCCATGCCGCCCGAGGCCAAGGGCACCTCCCCCAAGGCCGCCAAAGCCTTCGCCCGGCACTACGTCGACGTCATCAACCACGCCATGGCGACGGGTGAGACTCGACGCCTGACGAGCTGTCAGCTGAGCATCTGTGCGGCATGTCGAAGCCTGATCGAGAAGAATCGAGGACGTGTACGACGAGGGCGGCCACTTCGAGGGCGATGGGTGGGCCGTGACGAGCTGTCTCATACACGCCAGCTGACCCAGCCAGACGACCAGTCGACTGGGCGTTCGCATGTCGCCGACAGTCGCCACCACTCGGTGTGCGCGAGCACCGTGCAAGCGGCTCGCAGCGCAGCCGCGTGCCAGCTTCGACGTTGCGGTTGTCGCAAGTCAATGCACGTCTGGCAGGTTGATCCGCCTGGATGCGGCCGGCATGAGCGGCTCGATTGGCCGGCGCGCATGATCGCGGCCTCGCGCAGCGCTAGCTGGCCATGAGACACCCGCCAGCGGCATGCCGATTCGGCACGTTGCCAGCAACGCCGGACAGGCGATCGGCGCTTCGTGCCGTTGCGGCGCGAGCGCGTGCCGACGAGCGTGCACGTCGCATCCGACGAGTGCGATGCGCATCAGCGCAGAGCTTCTCGTCGACTATCGCTGGATCTCGCGTCTGCACACCGGTGGCGTCAGTCGCACCTCGATCGGCCGCATGCTCGATTGCGCGACTGCGCCCGAGTCATGTCCGGACTCCGCGGAGCGTGCTCTGGAGGTTGTGGGGTCAGCGCCCGGGCGGCACGTGGACGCCGCTGTACTCGCAGTGCTTCGGCCGGCCTCCGACGGCCGCGCAGACACCGCGCCCAGCGGTCACCCCCGCGCTGGTCCTGAACGAGTTGCGGCGCATCGGCCTCCCCTCGCTCGAGGTGCAGACCCAGCCGCGCAACAAGACCCTGGTCAACTTCGACACGATCTTCTACGCGCGCCCGTCGACCTTCACCCGCACGATCACGCTCCTCGGCCAGCAGGTGACCGTCGAGGCGCGGCCCTCGAGGTTCACCTGGAACCACGGCGACGGCAGCACGCAAACGACGGCCTCCGCCGGGGCGCCGTACCCGTCGAAGGACGTCACGCACCGCTACTCGCGCGCCCACCGCACGGTGCAGGCGCGGGTCACGGTGACGTACACCGCGCGCTTCCGGGTAGCTGGCGGACCCTGGCAAGCGATCAGCGAAACCGTGAGCATCACCGGTCCCGGGACGGCTCTGCGCGTCAGTGAGGCGACCCCGGTTCTGTCCGGTTCCTACGACTGACCGGGCACGTGCACAGCAGCGAAGGCTGAGATAGGAACTGTCGGCGCTATCTGATGTAGTTGTTCGAACATAGTTTCGACTCTCGGGATTCGCCTATGCACCTTCTTCATGATCGTCGCTCAGCACCAGACGCGTCACCTGGCGCGCATCTCCGCGGCGTGCCCGACCAAGAACTCCTCGAACTCGCAGTGCAAGCGCAGGTCCAGCGCAACCGTTTCGCCGCCGAGCAAGTCGAGTCCTACGCCGAGCTGCGCCGCCGCTGCGAGACCGACCTCGGCCAGCGGCGACTCCGCACGCGCAATCACTTCGTCCTCACGCCGCTCGACGAAACCGCGCTCGAGATCGCCGGCGCCCTCGCGATGAGCGAGCACAAGGTGAAGCTCGACCTACTCCTCCGGGACAGGCTGGCCGCCTGGTTCCCGTTGATGTGGGCGCGATGTCTCGCGGGACGTCTCGACCTCGGACGAGCCCGCGTCTTCGTCGACGCCGCGGAACAGTTGGCCGACCCCGGCGACATCCCGAAGCTCGCCCGACTGGTCGAGGAGTACTTCGAGCGGCACGACGACGAGTCCAGTCCGCTGGTCATGCTCGACTACCGGCGAATCAGCAACGCCGTGCGCTACCGGCGCCTGAAGTTCCCGCAACGATCTGCCGAAGAGGGATTCGCCGCAGCGTTCCGCAAACGCACCGCCTGGCTGCGCGTCGACGACAACGGCATCGCGACACTGGGTGCCAGCGGTGCGGCGCACGACCTGACGGCCTGCGACTACCGACTCACCCTGATCGCGAAGAAACGCTGCCAGAATCCGAACGACGACCGGACGCTTGCCCAGATGCGCGCCGACACCCTCCGCGACCTCATCCTCGGCCGGCTCACCGTCGGCGCCCTCGACTCGGACCTCGAAGCCGACGAGACCGCCGACGAACGGGACCCAGGCGACACGTTCGCGCACCATGAAGTGGGAGCGTTCGCCCGACCCGTCGTGAACGTCACCGTCCCGATCAGCACCTTGCTGGGCGCCACCGACGAGCCCGGGTTCCTCAGTGGCGACAGCCCGATCCCGGCCGAGCTGGCTCGACTGATCGCCACCGACCCAACGTCCACCTGGTACCGATTGCTGACCGATCCGGCAGGAGGCTTCGTGGAACTGTCCGCCGGCCGGTACCAACCCACGGCGCCACTCTGGCGGGGTGTCGTGGCCCGCGACCGTGCCTGCGTCTGGCCGCAGTGCCATCGTCCCGCCGTGCGCGTCGAGGTAGACCATCGCCGGCCCTACCCAGAGGGAGCAACGACCCCCGACAACCTCGATCCCCTGTGCCATCGGCACCACATGGCGAAGCACTCAGAAGGAGTCTCGGTCCACCGGGACGAGAACGGCGTCTACGTGATCCGGACCAGACGAGGCAGCGTGCTTCGGAGCCAACGAAGCGAACAGCCCCTTGACGGGCGGGCTCCCCCGGCAGCGTGAGCACCAACACTCCGCGCGCCTCTGGCACGGAACATGACGGTCCGCGCAAGATACGGCCATGCCTTCCCGCAAGACGCTCGCCGCTGCAGCCGGCTACACCGCCCTCGCGGCGACCGACACCCTGCTCGCCGGCAAGGCAACGCCAGCAGCGCGGCGGCTCCGGTACCTCGTCAAGCCGCTACTGATGCCTGCCCTCGCCGGCGCCTTCACCGAGGCCACCCAGGGCCGCACCGACGCACTGCGGCGGACCACCGTCGCGGCGCAGGCACTCTCCTGGGGCGGGGACGTCGCCCTGCTCGGCAAGAACGACCGTGCGTTCCTCACCGGAGTCGGCTCCTTCTTCGCCGCGCATGCGGCGTACATCGCGGGTTTCGGGTCAGCGCATTCAAGCCGCCACGAGATCGACCCTCGCGGCATCAAGGCCGCTGCAGGGATTTGGGCGGCGGGCGCGCCGGCGATGGGGTACGCCGCCCACAGGAAGAACCCCGACCTCGCCCTTCCGGTCGTCGGATACGCAACGATCCTCGCCACCATGTTCGCCACCTCGACCACCCTCGAACCGAGCATGAACAAGTCCGCCCAGCGCACGATTCGCACCGGGACTGCGCTCTTCCTGCTCTCGGACACGCTGCTCGGCGTGCAGAAGTTCATCCTCCGGGAGAAGAAGCCGGCCCTCGAAGCGGCCGTGATGGCCACGTACACCGCGGGGCAAGGACTCATAGCCGCTGGCGTTGCGAGGCGCTAGCGTTCCGGCATGCAGCTCGCGCCGTTCGAGACGAACCTGCTCGACTTCATGCGCGCTGTGGATGGACCCGTCGTCACAGTCCATCTCGAGGACGACGTGTTGTGGTGCACCTCCCCCATCCACTCCCCGATGTTCAACGGGGCTCTCGGTGCACGCTTCCCACCCCAGTCGGCCGCACAGCGTGCCAACGAGGTGCTCGACGACCTCATCGACCACGGACGGCCGTTCCTCTGGTGGCTCACCCCCAACACACGGACGCCCGAGCTCGAGAGCACGCTCCTCGCGCGCGGCCTCGTCAGTCGCGGCCCCACCAACGCCATGAGCCTGGAGCTCGCTGCTGCCAACGGCACGTTCACCGAATTGGCTGCTCCCGGGATCAGCATCGAGCCACAGACGGCCGAGAACACCGACGACCTGTTTCGTGTCATGGTCGCCGGCTTCGGCATGGCCAGCGAGCTGACTGAGGGTATGGCTGCCGGACTCAGTTCGATCGACGGGCCTCGGACAGCGTTTCGCAACCTGCTCGCACGCCTTGACGGCGAGCCGATGGGCGCCGGCTCGGTCATGGTCTGCGACGGGATCGCGGGGCTCTACAACATCGCTGTCCTGCCGGATGCCCGCGGCCGCGGCATCGGTCGGGCGATAACCCTCGCCCTGCTCCGGGCTGCCGCAGAAGCTCGGGGCCTCGGAGTCGATCCTGCACGCCAGCGAACTTGGTGAGCCCGTGTACGCGAAGGTCGGGTACCGCATCGTGGGTCAGGTAGAACGGTTCTTCTGGACACCACTCGATGCCTCCCACCCGGAACATGCAACAGGGGCGGAACGCCTCGCGTAGAGACGCCCCGCCCCTGTGTTCCATGAGCCGACGACCTGGGTCGAGGAGGGAGCCGGCCAGGCTGGTGAGGTCGAGCTACTCGACCGGGACGGCGATCCGCTGTCCGACGTACACGCCCGCACCGGAGAGGGCGTTGAGCCGTTCGATCCGGTGCACCATCTCGCGCACCTCGCCGGGCGCGGCGACCTCGGACGCGATCGCCCAGAGCGTGTCGCCCTCGTCGACCATCACGATCCGGGTCGGCACCGGCTCGCCGGCCTCGCCGGAGGCGGCTGACGTGGCGCCGAAGGCCGTGAGGACAGCGAGGACCACTCCCAGGAAGAGCACCGTCAGCGCCAGGCGACCACGGCGGGTCAGCCGCACTGCGGGCATCGGCCGCACGGACCGGGCGACGCGGGTAGGTGCGAAACCGGGGGTGATCGCGAAGCTGCTCATCTCAGACCTCCTGGGGCGGGAACCGGCCGTCGTGTTCATGACCGAAGTTCTACGGAGTCCCACCGACAGTTTTGCGAGCCACCGGGGAAGCGGTGGATCGAAAGACTGTTCGATCGAACACATGTACGAAGTTAGATCATGTGTTCGAACGAAGCAAGGATTGACCGAACATCTGTTCGATCGGCGTGTCGTCAGGCGCGGCTGCGCATGACCCGACGCCCGAGCAGCTCGAAGAGCCGGAACGCTCCCCTGGACTGCGACGGCACGAAAGCGCCCACCCGGATCAGCGGGGCGCGCCAGCCGGGAAGCGTCCGCACCACGCCGGCGCGAGCCGATGAGGGCAACCGCCTCCGCCGCGACCTCGTCGATGGTGAGCAGCCGCCCGCTGGAGTGGACCAACGCCTTCGCCTGACCGTCTTCACGCATCGCCCGCACCATGTCGGTGTCGACGCCGTCCGGACACAGCGCGTGAACCCGGATCCCCTTCGGCACCTCGCACGCGGCGGACGTGGTCAGCGAGACGACCGCGGCCTTGGTGGCGGCGTACACGGCGAGCCCGGGCACCGGGCCGAGTCCAGACGCAGAGGCGACGTTCACGACGTCCCCCGAGCGGTGCGCGCCGAACGCCGACAGCGCCGTACGCATCCCCCACACGACACCGAGCAGGTTGACGTCGACGAGCCGTCGCACCGACTCCGAGCTGACCTGCTCGAGGGTCCCGTCGTCGCCGACGCCGGCGTTGTTGACCCACACCGTCAGCCGGCCGTACCCGGCCGCCACCTCCGCGACAGCGGCGTGGCCCGCCTCGTCGCTGACGTCCTGAGCGAGCCCTTCGACAGCGCCGATCTCTTCGGCGGTACGCCGGGCAGCATCCGCGTCGATGTCGGTGACGACGACCGCGTACCCGCGATGGACCAACAGCTCGGCGATGGCGCGACCGATGCCGCGACCCGCTCCCGTGACGACCGCAACGTTCTCCATGAGAGCGAAGCCAACCACGACACGCCGTTCGAACAGATGTTTGAACAGTGGGGTGGGTCAGCACTAACGTTGACGTAATCGTCCAGGGTCGCGAAACACCGAAAGAGGCTGAGCAGCATGGCGGGTAAGAAGACGAAGGTGTCGGAGCTTCCTGACGGGCCGCCCGACGCAACCGGGCTGACCCCTCGCCAGCAGCGCGTGCTCACCGTCATCAAGGACGCCATCGAGCAGCGCGGGTACCCGCCGAGCATGCGCGAGATCGGCGAGCGCGTCGGCCTGACCAGCTCGTCATCGGTCGCGCACCAGCTCCGCGTGCTCGAGGAGAAGGGCTACCTGAAGCGCGACCCGAACCGTCCCCGGGCGCTCTCCGTCTTCAACCCGGACGAGCAGGTGACCGTCGACGAGACCGGCATGGGCGACGAGCGACCGGCCCCCAACTACGTCCCGCTGGTCGGCCGGATCGCCGCCGGTGGGCCGATCCTCGCTGAGGAGCGTGTCGAAGAGGTCTTCCCCCTCCCCCGCACCCTGGTCGGCGACGGCACCCTGTTCCTGCTCGAGGTCGCCGGCGACTCGATGATCGATGCGGCCATCTGCAACGGCGACTACGTCGTGGTCCGTCAGCAGCCGAACGCCGAGAACGGCGAGATCGTCGCCGCCATGCTCGATGGCGAGGCCACGGTGAAGACGTTCCAGCGCAAGGACGGCAAGGTCTGGCTGCTCCCGCACAATGACGCGTACGACCCGATCGACGGCACGCACGCCACGATCCTCGGCAAGGTCACCGCGGTACTGCGCCGCATGTGACCCTGCCGAGGGGCAGCCTGATGCGTCAGGCCCAGGTGACCCCGGCCTGGCTGAGGGCGTCGAGGACGTAGATCGCGAAGTAGCCGATCGCGGCCAGCACGCCGAGCGCGACGGCGGCGGTCGCCTTGCCGGATCCGTTGGCGCCGTTGCGTCCCGCATACCCGAGCAGCGCGCCAGCCACTCCGAAGGCCAACGGGAGCGCCGACCAGAACGCCGGCAGCAGAAGCGCGACGCCGACTACGGAGAGCGTCAGGGCGACCCCGCTGCCGCCGCTGCTCTTGAGCGCGCGAGGAAGCAGGAACCCGAACAGCGCGATGACCACAGGGACGAAGACACCCATCACGGTGCCGACCTCGCCGAAGTCGTGGGCGCCGTAGACAGTCAGCGTGCCGCCGGCGGCCACGACACCGACAGCAGTCGGCAGCAGTGCCCGCCGGATGCCTGCCCGATCGACGGACCCGATGTCCGACTCAGCGTGAATGCTCGATGCGTAGGTCATGGTGAAGGCCTTTCAGTGAGGTGTGAACCGACGCGACCGACTCTCCGCCTCTCCCGGCTGCGCGTCGTCGCCCTCCGGAGCGATCTGCGAAGTCATCCCGCAGAGTGACTGCGCGTCACCCTGCGTCGCTCTACCGTGAGGGCATGGGTTGGCCACTGGTCCGCCGCTACGCGGACCTCCTCCTCGCTCTCGCGGTCGGCGCGCTGTTCACCGTCGAAGTCGCGATGTGGGATACCGCAGACCCGCTGGTTCTCCTGTTGGTCTGCTGGGTCGGCGCCCTAGGACTGGCACTGCGCCGCCGCTCATCCCTGCATCGGCTTCGTGCTCGCGTTCGGCGCGATCGAGGTGATCACCCAGATCGAGCCGGGGTTCGACAACGACTCCGCCGCCCTCGTCGTGACCTTCTTCGTGTCGCTCTTCTCTCTCGGACGGCACACGTCTGGGCTGGAGCGCTGGCTCGGGGCCGTGGGCGTCGTCGCCGCCATGGTGCTGTTCACGACGGAGGGTGGGTCGGCGCCTGACTCCGGTGATCTCGGGTTCGCGTTCTTCTTCGTCGGCACGCCGTGGGCGGCCGGCCTCGCGCTCCGGCTCCGCACCGACCGCGAGCAGCTCCTGGCTGAGCACAACGCCATGCTGCAGCGCGACCAGGACGCCCGCGCCCGCGCCGCCGTCGCCGCGGAGCGCGCCCGGATCGCCCGCGAGCTCCACGACGTCGTCGCCCACGCCATCTCGGTCACCGTGATGCAGGCCCGCGGCGGCCGCGCCGTACTCGGGCGCGACGACGACGCAGTACGACGAGCCCTCGATGCGATCGAGCAGACGAACACCGCAGCGCTCGGCGACATGCGCCGCCTGCTGGCGGTGCTGCGCGACACCGAGCACGCCGACGAGGGCCGCGCGGCACCCCAGCCCAGCCTCGCGAACCTGGACCGCTGCTCGACCAGGTCGCGCTCGGCCGGACTCGACGTCGAGCTCGACGTCCAGGGCGACGGCCGCCACAGCACCGCCGGGCGTCGATCTCTCGGCCTACCGGATCGTGCAGGAGGCCCTGACCAACGTCATCAAGCACGCGGGACCGGCAGCCCGCGCACAGGTCACCGTCGTCGTACGCCGCCCACGAGCTCACGGTCAGCGTGCGCGACGACGGCCTCGGGCCGATCCGCCGGCAGCGCGGCCACGGGCGGCCACGGACTGATCGGCATCCGCGAGCGCGTCGCGGTCGTGGGCGGTCACGTCGACGCCGGCCCGCCCCGGGAGGCGGCTTCGCCGTCACGGCCCGCCTGCCGTACGCGCTGGAGGACCTCGAGTCGCAGGACGCGGGTCGCCGCTCGAAGGGACGGCCGACGTGATCCGCGTGGTGCTGGCCGACGACCAGCCGCTGGTCCGCTCGGGGATGCGGATGATCCTGTCCGTCGAACCGGACATCGAGGTGGTCGGCGAGGCCGCCGACGGGCCGCAGGCGGTCCGCGATCGTCGGCCGAGACCCGGCCGGACGTCGTGCTGATGGACGTCCGGATGCCGCGCTCGACGGCATCGAGGCCACCAGGGCCGTCACCGCACTCGAGGGCGGGCCCCGCGTGCTCGTCCTGACCACCTTCGACCTCGACGACGTGGTCTACGAGGCACTGCGCGCCGGCGCCAGCGGCTTCCTGCTCAAGGACGCCCCCGAGGAACGGCTCACCGCGGCGATCCGGATCGTCGCGGACGGCGGCTCGCTGTTCGCCCCGTCGGTGACCCGGCGGCTGATCGAGGAGTTCGCCGCGCCGACCGCAGCGGGACGGCGTCGGTCGAGATCGGGACGCTCACCAGCCGCGAGACCGAGGTGCTGCGGCACGTCGCCCAGGGCCTGTCGAACGCCGAGATCGCCGCCACGCTCTACCTCAGCGAGAACACCGTGAAGACCCACGTCGCCCGCATCCTGATGAAGCTCGGCCTGCGGGACCGCGCCCAAGCGGTGGTGGTCGGCGTACGAGTCGGGGCTGGTTCAGCCGAGCTCGACGAGCAGCAGCGGGCCGCCGTCGTAGCGACCGCCGTCGATCGCGACGACCAGCCCGTCGGCGTACGCGATCGGCCCCTCGATCTCGTCGGACGGCTGGTCGGTGAGGCTGCGCGATGATGCTGTGACCGTGCACGATCCCCTGCCCACCGAGACGGTTGAGTACGTCGCGGGCGATGCGCTCGCCGTCGCCGCCGGCGTAGTCGTAGCGGCTGGTGAGGAACGCGAACACCTCCCACATCGCCTCGGCGTCGTCCTCGGAGAGCAGCGTCGTCACCGTTTCGTTGATCTCCTCGATGGAGTCGCCCCACTCGAGGTAGTCCGTGGTGTCCGAGTGCTGGAGCAGCCAGTTCTCGTGCCGGGCGAGCACCGGCAGCGAGCGCAGCCACGCGACGTGGTCGTCGGTGAGGCCGGCCTGGTCGGACTTCAACCCGCCGTTGACCTCCCACACCTCGCCGAAGCGGGTGTCGGGGAACAAGTGGTAGCCGAGCGCGAGGATCTCGTGGTTGCCCATCAGCATGTGCACGTGCTCGGGCGCCTGACGCTGGAGCGAGCGGACCAGCTCCAGGACCCCGATCCCGTTCGGGCCGCGGTCGAGCAGGTCACCCAGGATGTACAGCTGCGAGTCGCCACCGGTCCACGCGCCCTCGGCATCGATGAGGGAGGCGCCGGTCAACGCGTCACGGAAGTCGTCGAGGTAGCCGTGGATGTCGGAGACCACGAAGAGGGAACCCATGCGCACATCCTGACAGCAGCCGCGTGAGGCCGCTCACATCGACCGCGCAAACCGGGTGAACGCCGCATGAACTGGGTGATTCGCCCCATCACTCACGGGGAACACCCTCGTTGTGGAGAACGTGAACGAGACCCCGGACCTCGCCCTCGCCCGCCGCTCGCTGCTCGTCGCCGGTGCTGCCGGCGCCGGAACGCTGGCCCTCGGCGCCAACGCCGGCGTCGCCACCGCTGCCGCCCGGAACCGCTACTTCCACCACGGAGTCGCCTCGGGCGACCCGCACCCCGACAGCGTGGTGCTCTGGACCCGCGTCACACCCACCGCCGCGTCGACCCCAGGCTCGCGCAAGGGCCCCGACGTCGTCGTCCGCTGGGAAGTCGCCCGCGACCGCGCGTTCAGCACCGTCGTCGCCAAAGGCAGGCAGTCGACCGGCCCCGCCCGCGACCACACCGTGAAGGTCGAGGCCGGCGGCCTCAGGCCCGGCACGGCGTACTTCTACCGCTTCAGCTACGACGGCGTCACCAGCCGCGTCGGCCGGACGCAGACGGCCCCCGCCCACAACGCAGACCCCGGCAACCTGCGGTTCGGCGTGGTCTCCTGCGCGAACCTCCAGGCCGGGTGGTTCTCGCCGTACCGGCACCTGGCGGCTCGCAACGACCTCGACGCCGTGATCCACCTCGGCGACTACCTGTACGAGTACGCCCCCGGCCGCTACGGGTACGGCAACAGCAACCAGGACATCCGCAGCCACGTGCCGGCCCGCGAGATGGTGAGCCTCGGCGACTACCGGCAGCGGCACGCGCAGTACAAGCAAGACCCCGACCTGCAGGACCTGCACGCGAAGTACCCGTTCATCGTCACCTGGGACGACCACGAGGTCACCAACGACGCCTACGACACGGGCGCCGAGAACCACCAGGACGACGAGGGCGACTACTTCAAGCGCCGCGCCCGCGCCCACCGTGCGTACGACGAGTGGATGCCGGTGCGGATGGGGAAGACCGCCGCGACCAACGACGGCACCAAGCTCTTCCGCAACCTCCGCTTCGGCACGCTCGCCCAGCTCAGCATGCTCGACCTGCGCACCTACCGCAGCAAGCAGGTGGACTCGCACACGCCGGTGCCGTCCCCCGACGCCGAGGTCAGCGACCCCGACCGCACCATCACCGGCGACGGCCAGATGCGCTGGCTCAAGGAGCGGCTGAGCTCCGACGCGACCCAGTGGAAGCTGGTCGGCAACCCGGTGATGATCGCGCCGGTGCAGTTCCCGGCCTTCCCCTCGGACGTGACCAGCGCCGTCAACGACGTCACCGGCCTGCTGCCGGACGACGGCTTCACCTACAACGTCGACCAGTGGGACGGCTACACCGCCGACCGGCGCGAGCTGTTCCAGTTCCTGTCCGACAACGGCATCAACGACACCGTGTTCCTCACCGGCGACATCCACTCCGCGTGGGCCTGCGACCTCCCGGTGGACGCCGGCACCTACCCGGCCAGTCGCTCCGTCGGCACCGAGCTCGTGTGCACCAGCGTCACCAGCAACAACCTCAAGGACATCACCAACACCCCGCCGCGCACCTCCAGCCTCGCAGTGGAGGCCGGGATCCAGGCCAACAACCGGCACGTGAAGTACCTCAACTTCGACGACCACGGGTTCTCGGTGCTCGACGTGACGAGCCAACGGACCCAGATGGACTACTTCGTGATCGGCGACCGGGCCGACAAGAACACCGGCGTCTCCTGGACCGCGTCGTACGCAACCGACGCGAACACCCAGCAGGTGCACGCCGTCGAAGGACCGGTGAAGTGATGACGACCCCGAACGGCCTGAGCCGCCGCAGCTTCCTGCAGGTCACCGCCGCCACCGGTGCGACGTACCTGTTCTCCAGCGCGGTGGGGGCGCCCGCGGCCAACGCCGTGACGGCGAAGAAGCGCGTCTACGTGCTCGTCGTCGACGGCTGCAAGCCCGGCGAGATCACCGCCTCGGCGACGCCGCGGCTCGCGGCGCTGCGCGACAGCGGTACCAACTTCCCGCGCGCCAAGTCGCTGCCGGTGATGGAGACCATCCCGAACCACGTGATGATGATGACCGGGGTCCGGCCCGACCGCAGCGGCGTCCCGGCCAACTCGGTGTTCGATCGCGCGGAGCAGACGATCCGCGACCTCGACCGGCCCGAGGACCTGCACTTCCCGACCGTCATCGAGCGCCTCAACCGCAACGGCTTCACCACGGGCACGGTCCTGTCGAAGGAGTACCTCTTCGGCATCTTCGGCGAGCGCGCCACCCACCGCTGGGAGCCGCAGCCGATCGTCCCGGTCAGCGGCCACGCCCCCGACCAGGCCACGATGGACGCCGCCATCGCGATGGTCGACGAGTTCGACCCGAACCTGGTCTTCGTCAACCTCGGCGACTGCGACCGGATGGGTCACTCCGACCTGACCGGTACGACGCTGCAGGCAGCCCGCCGTACGGCGCTGGCGACCGTCGACCACCAGGTCGGCCGGTTCGTCGAC
This sequence comes from uncultured Actinomycetota bacterium, assembly GCA_963768905.1. GTDB lineage: Bacteria > Actinomycetota > Actinomycetes > Propionibacteriales > Nocardioidaceae > Nocardioides_B. The sequence goes on from CAVYJQ010000008.1 coordinate 320,844, forward strand.
ATGCTGAAGTCGTCCGGCCGCTGGAAGACGCTCGGTGGTGATGGTGCTGGCCGACCACTCGATGGACTGGTCACGCCCCGACTCGCTGGTCAGCCTGGCGCCGGTCTTCGAGGCCGACCCGCTGCTCGCCGGCAAGGTGACGATCGCCGACAACGGAGGCGCCGATCTCCTCTACTGGACCGGCCCGAAGGACCAGCGCGCCGAGGCGGTGGCCCGGATGCGTTCCCTCGCCGAGGCCACCGACGGCGTCCTCTCCACCCATCTGCCCGCCGACCTCCGGCTGGACGGGCGCGCGGGTGACGTGATCGCCTACTGCCGCGCCGGCTGGCGGTTCAGCGACCCGGAGCAGTACTCCAACCCGATCCCCGGCAACCATGGCCACCCCGCCACCCGGCCGATCCCGTTCTTCATCGCCGGCGGCTCGCCGCTGGTGAAGAACGGCGCCTCGAGCACAGCACCCGCGCGGACTGTCGACGTCGCCCCCACGGTGAGCACCGTGTTCGGCATCGGCGCGCCGCGCGGTGGCTACGACGGGAAGTCGAGGGTCTAGCCCGACGAGCCGATCGTGAAGCTGTCGCGCACCGAGCCACTGGAGGCGATGTACCGCGCCACCAGGGTGTCGCGGCTCAACGTGTACTTCATGAAGCCCGTCGTACCGGTGGCGGCCATCGCGAAGTAGGGGGCGTCGGGATCGCTCGGGTCGAGGTCCATCGGCCGCCCGCCGAACCGCCCGGCCGTCACCTGCACCATGCCGGCGCCCTTGCGGTACTGGCCGTCCGAACCGTCGTCCACGACGCACGCCGAGTCGTACTCGCCCCGCGGGATCCTCGGGCAGTCACCGGACAGGGCCAGCTGCTTGCTGCGCTCGTACACGTGGTTGTGGCCGTTCAGGAGGAGGTCGACCTTCTTCTTCAGGAGCAGGTCGAGCAGCCCGTAGCCGGCCTGGCAGCCGCGGTGGCCGACGCCGGTGGACAGGCAGTTGTAGTGCATCCCGACGACGACCCACTGGCTGCCACGGGCGCGGGCCTGGTTGATCTGGCGGACCAGCCACTTGCGGTCGCTCGTGCCGGCGCCGTACCGGTAGCGGTGCCCATCGACCAGGAGGTTCGGCGCGATCATGATGAACGTCGCGAACGGGTTCTTGCGGGGGTAGTCGAACGAGTACTGGCGGCCGTACTTGCCGCGGCTGTCGAGCCGGTCGGGCAGGCACCGGGCGTGGCGGCGGATGTGCCCGTCCGGCCCGTTGTCGGACTCGTGGTTGCCGACCAGAAGCTGGAACGGGAAGCGTGCACCCTTCCGCGGCAGCCGCTTCTTCACGTACCGGCACCAGGCGCGATCGCTCGACGTCTGGTCGTAGTCGAGGTCACCGAGCGCCACGAAGAAGCGTGCGTTGGACGCATCCAGCTTGCGGAGGCTCCGGGCGGTGTTCCGGGTGGCACCCAGGTCGCCGGCGGCCGCGAACGAGAACCGGGGCGTACCGACGTCGGCGGCGACCTGGTTGGCCTGGCCGACTGACTGAGCCGAACGGTCTGAGTCAGACGTCGACGTGCAGGCGGCGAGCAGGACGACGCTCGCGAGCAACGGTGCGATGGCACGACGCATGGCTTCGACCGTAACACTCATCCGGCCGGGACGATCCCGCTTCGACGCGCCCATGAGGCAGCCTCCACACCACTCGACGTTCCGGTCTTGCGTAGCAGGTTGGACACGTGGACACTCACCGTCTTCTCGCTGATGAAGAGGGCCGCGGCGATCTCGCCGTACGACCGGCCGGCCACCAGATGACTCAGCACCTCGAGCTCACGCCGCGTCAGGCCGGCCGCGTTGCCGTTCTCCGTCGACGGGGCCGGGGCGACGGGCTCGGCGAGCTTCACCCGGGCGGACGACGAGACGGCCTCGATCTCGTGCAGCAGCCGCACCGCGCCCATCTGCTGCGCCATGGCGTGTGCTTCGCGGAGCAGGTTCCGCGCCTCGGCTCGGTCCCGACCGGCGAGCAGGGCCTCCGCCAGTCGCAGCCTGGCCTCCGTGGCCACGAACCTCAGCCCAGCCGAGTCCACCAGCGGGAGCGCCGCCCGCCAGCGGTCGGCTACGTCCGGGTCGCCTCGCAGCCGCGCCACCTCGGCTTCGAAGAGCGCGTGTACGGCGACCTGGCCGGGGTCGCGCTCGGCTCCCGTGAACGCCGGGACCGGGCACCGGGCGCGTGCGGCCAGGACGCGGTCGAGCGCCGCCTGCCGGTCCGGAGGCGGCAGTCCGGCCGCGGCGCGGGCGGCCCAGAGCAGCAGGGTGTCGCCGTACTTGGGCTCGGCCCTCGAGTGCGGCTCGATGGTCCGTTCGAGCAGGTCCAGCGCCTCGCGGGGGTGCCCCACGGCCAGCAGGTACTCCGCCTGGATTCCGGGGCCGTGCAGTCCGGGGAAGTCCTCGAAGTTGGCCGCCAGCTCGCGCAGGCGCTCCAGGTGCCGCGCGGCGTCCCTGAGCGAGCCTGAGCGCAGCGCCACGACGACAGCTGGGTCTCGCGGGCCTGGATGCCGACGATTCCGCTCGGGCGCGCCGCCAGGACGTCGCGCAGGATCGCCTTGGCTTCGGTGAACCGGCCCAGCGGCGCCATCGCCGTCGCGGCGTACGCCCCCAGCAGCCCGGTGAGCCCGCTGAAGCTGAGCCCGGCCGCATGCGCCTCGGCCAGCACGTCCGCCGCCTCGGCGAACCGGCCCGTGCTGTCCAGCACGTTGGACAGCGAGATCGACGCCAGCCCCACGTACTCCGGTCGGCCGGCCTGCACCGCCAGCCGAACCGCCTCACGGGCCTGTTCCTCGGCCCCCTCCTCCTCCATCCGAGCGTTCGACAGCGAGCCCAGCGCGTACGACAGCGCCGCCGGGTCACCCGACCGGGTCGCGGCCTCCACCGCCTCATGGGCGTGCTCCAAGGCGGCCACCCGGTTGCCGCTCCACAGCTCGGCGTCGGACAGGTCGGCCAAAGCCAGCGCGTGCTCGTCGCTGTCCGGAACGGCGGCGCTGATCTCGACGGCTCGGCTCATCTCCGCGACCGGCTGCGCCGTGGCGCGAGCCGGACGTGTACGAGACCTGTGCGCGCAACCGCATCACCCGCGACGCAGTGAGTGGATCGGCGCCCACGTCCAGCAGCGGCATCGCCTGGTCCAGCAGATCGAGCGCACCCCGGGCGTCCCCGGTGAGCCGGGCGAGGCGGGCTGCCTCGGCGAGCAGCGCCGGCCACGAGCCCGCCGCGGCTCGTACGTCGGCCGACACGTCGGGCCACAGGTGCGCTGCGTTGCGGAGCAGAACGGCGGCCTCCGGGAACGCCCGGACACTCGTCGCCTCCTCGGCCGCGAGCAGGCAGTGCTCGAACGACTCGTCGAACATCTCGGCCCCGGCGTAGTGCAGGGCCAGGTCACCGTGCGACCGAGTGCCGCGAGGGCCGAGCGACGCGAGCACCTCCACGAAGGCCCGGTGCAGGTCCCGGGTCTCGTCGGGCAGCAACGACGTGTAGAGCACGTCGGAGAGCAGCGGATGCCGGAACCACAGCAGTCCTGACGGATCACGCTGGATCACGCCCGCGTCGGTGGCCTCGTGCAGCGCGTCGTCGACCTGCTCGTCCCCCACGACCTCGACCAGGACGCTCGCCGGCGCCGGACGCCCGGCCACCGCGAGCACCTGGGTGACCTTGCGGGCCTCTGGCGAGAGGCCGTGCCAGCGCGCCAGGAGCGCCGCCCGGAGCGCCTCCGGCATGTCGTCGGGTAGTGCGTCAGCCGTCGGGTCGAGGTCCCGCGCGAGCAGCTCGGTGAGGTAGGCGTTTCCCCCGAGCGCTCCCAGACGTCGGTCACGAGCGCCGGCTGCGGCTTGGCGCCGAGCAGGTCGGTCAGCTGCGCACCCGTCTCGTCCAGCGAAAGCCGCTCCAGTGGTACGTCGAGCACACCGGGCATCCGCAACATGTCGGCCAGCCAGCCGTGCAGCGGGTGGCCGTCGGGGATCCCCTCGTCCCGGTAGGTAGCGAGGATCGCCAGCCGTTGATGGCGGAAGCCGGCGATCAGGTAGGCCAGCGCATCGAGCGAGCTCACATCCGCCCACTGCAGGTCGTCGAGGACGAGCACCACCGGTCCGTTGTTGACCAGGTACCCGAACGCCCGGTCGATCACGTGGACGACCTGCGAGGGCCCCTCCAGCATCGAGCCGTCGTCGTACAACGGCAGCGCGACCCCGTCCGCGGAGTTGCCCTCCTCGAGCCAGCCCTGGAAGGCGGAGACGAACGGCAGGTACGGCGACGAGGTCGCGCCGAACCTGAGGCAACGGCCCCGGAGCACGACATGACCACGCTGGGCCGACTCCTCAGCGAGCGCCGTGACCAGGCGGGTCTTGCCCACGCCTGCCTCCCCGTGCACGAACACCGCGCACGGGGTTCCTTCTACGGACCCCCCGACCGCCCGCCTCAGCAGCTCCTGCTCCTGGACGCGTCCGGCGATGCGGGTCGTCATGCCCCAGTCGGCAGCACCCACCCGTACAGGATGCCCGACCCGGCGCGTTCAGGTCTGTAGTTGGATCTGCCCAGATCCTGATCGCTCTGAGGGGTTTCCGTCCCGAATCTGAGGGTGCTCCCCCGATGTGCCACCCGTGGAACGCGGGCCACAGTCGTGAGTGTCATCACCGCCACCACCCAGGGAAGAGGGGATCACGATGACCCGAAAGAGCATCACCAGAGTTGCAGCATCGGCCGTCGCGACCGGGTTCGCGAGCGTTGCCCTTGCTATGCCAGCCAGCGCAGTTCAGGCACCCGACCCCGACCTCGGCGGTCTGGTCAGCACGGGCGGCGGCGCCGCGTCGACGTCCCAAGAGACCCCGTGGATGGAGCTCGGCCTCGGAGCCCTGGGTGGGCTCGCCCTGGCCGGCGCAGGAGTGGCCGCGGTTGCCGGGATGCGCCACCGCCACGCCGTTCCGACCGCCTGACCACGTTCAAGGGCGAGAGCAAGAGAAGGCCCCGGCGCCCACCACACGCCGGGGCCTTCAGCATGCCCGGCTCACGCAGGTCAGGCAGGTCAAGCAGGTCAGGCGGAGAGCCGGGCCAACGCCTTGAGGACGACGGCACGGTCGGTCGTCGGCCACATCGGGGGCAGCGACGCGCGGAGGAAGCCGCCGTACTGCTTGGTCACGAGCCGCGGGTCGAGCACCGCCACCACTCCGCGGTCGGCCGTGGTGCGGATCAGCCGACCGGCCCCCTGCGCGAGCAGCAGCGCGGCGTGGGTGGCGGACACCGCCATGAAGCCGCTGCTCCCAGCGCGGTCCGCGGCGCGAGCGCGGGCGGACATGAGCGGGTCGTCCGGGCGCGGGAACGGGATCCGGTCGATGAGCACCAGCTGGCACGTGTCGCCGGGAACGTCGAGGCCCTGCCACAACGAGAGGGTCCCGAACAGGCAGGCGTGCGGATCCTCGACGAAGAGCCGCGCCAGCTCGGGAAGCTGCGCGTCACCCTGCGCGAGGATCGTCAGGTGCGGCAGCCGTTCCCGGACGGCTTCGGCCGCGGCTTCGGCGGCCCGGCGAGACGAGAAGAGGCCCAGGGTGCGGCCGTTGGCGGCGTCCACGAGGTCGACGACCTCGTCGATCTGGGCCTTGCCCGGTCCGTCGCGCCCCGGCTCCGGCAGGTGTTGCGCGACGTACAGGATTCCCTGGCGGGCGTAGTCGAACGGGGATCCGACGTCGATGCCCCGCCACGGAAGTCGCTCCGTCTCGCCGCCGGACTCGACCAGCGGGGCGGTGTCGACGTCGCCGTCACCTTCGATGCTGTGCGTGACCCGCTCGCTGGGCTTGAGCCCGATGCTCGTGGCCACCGACCCGAAGTCGCCGCCGAGCATCAGGGTCGCGCTCGTGAACACGACGGTCTTGTCCGTGAGCAGCTTGTCGCGCAGCGGGCCCCAGACCTGGAGCGGCGCGACGCAGAGGTGATCGCCGCCGCGGGCGCGGTCGCGCTCGGCGAGCCACAGGACGTCCGAGTCGAGGTGGGCGGCCATCCGCTCGGCGGTCTTGAAAAGCTCCTGGACCCAGCCGCGGGCTTGGGTGCGCCCCGGGTCCGCTTCTCCGGCGTCGCCGCCCGACTCCTTGGGGAACGCCGACAGCAGCGCACGCGCGGCGTCGCGCACCAGCTGCAGGGCGTCGGACAGGTCGGTCGGGATCGAGTCGATCCGCCCCGGCGGGCAACCCTCCATCGCGGTGCGGAGCGCGTCCCCCGCGTCAGCGAGGTCGTCGGCCTCCGTTGACTCGACGTGCTTCTGGGCCCGCCGTGCGGCGCGCTCGATCTCCGGGACCGACAGCTCGTCGGTGGCGGCCTGGGTCACCCGTGAGGAGAGCTCGTGCGCCTCGTCGATCACCACGACGTCGTACTCGGGGATCATCGGGACGCCCTCGATGGCGTCGATGGCCAGCAGCGAGTGGTTGGTGACCACGACCTGCGACTTGGCGGCCTTCTCCTTGGCCCGCTCGGCGAAGCACTCGCTGGCGAACCGACACTTGCTGGCGCCCAGGCATTCGCGGTGGTTGACCGAGACCTGGCGCCACAGCCGGTCGGTGTGCTTGGGCGCGGAGTCACGGTCGCCCGGCCCACCGCGCTCGGCCTCCCCCTCGGCCCACGCGCGGAGCTTGAGCACCTCGGCGCCCATCGTTCCCTCGGGGATGTCGACCAGCGCGCCCTGGTCGTCGGGGACGCCCTCGCGGATTCGGTGCAGGCAGGCGTAGTTCGAGCGACCCTTCAGGACGGCGTACGACGCGGCGCGGTCCGGCAGCACCGGCTCCACCGCCTTCGCCAGCGCGGGGATGTCGCGCTCGACGAGCTGGTGCTGCAGGGCGAGCGTCGCGGTGGCGACCACGACGCGACGGTGGTGCAGCAGCGCCGGCACCAGGTAGCCCAGCGACTTGCCGGTGCCGGTGCCCGCCTGGACCAGCAGGTGCTCGCCGGTCTTCATCGCGCGGGCGACGGCCTCGGCCATCTGGATCTGGCCGTCTCGCTCCTGGCCGCCGAGCGCCTCGACCGCAGCGGCCAGGACCTCGCGCACCGAGGGCGTGGTAGCGGCGGGGGCGGTGGTCTCGGACACCGCAGAACCCTAACCGGGACCACCCCCTGGGGCATCGCAGCCTCCAGGGCCGCTGGGTATTGTGACCGCGGTCACCCATAAGGGTGCCTGTGCACACGTCTGGAGAACTACATGACCTTCGATCGTCGTACTTTGCTCAAGACGGGCCTGGCCACGGCCGCGGTCGTCGGCCCCTTCGCCGGCTTCGTCCAATCCGCATCCGCCGCCGTGTTCACCGCGGACCCGACCGTCGGGCTGGGTCCCGTGCCTGACGCCCGCGACGGCAAAGTCCGGCTGCACCTTCCCGAGGGCTTCAGGTACCGGTCGTTCCACGACACCGAGCAGACCGTCGAGCTCGATGACGGGACGATCCTGCCGGGGCGCCACGACGGGATGGGCGCCTTCGACGGTCCGGGCGACACCGTCTTCCTGATCCGCAACCACGAGGTCGGCGGCAGCGGCGAGGCCTTCGGGCCGCGCGAGCCGTACGACGCGGCGGCGCAAGGCGGTACGACGACCATCCAGGTCACCAAGCAGGGCGAGGTGCTCCGCTCCTGGACCAGCCTCAACGGCACGATGATGAACTGCAGCGGCGGGATCATGCCGTGGCGCAGCTGGGTCACGTGCGAGGAGACGGTCAACGGCCCGGACGTGGGCCCCGACTTCACCGGCCAGCCGAACACCGGTCTGGAGAAGCCGCACGGCTACATCTACGAGGTACCGGTGGGCAAGCGCTCCAAGGGCCGCGCACCCGGAAAGCCGATCAAGAACGCTGGTCGCTTCGCTCACGAGGCGGTCGCCTGGGAGCCTGAGAGCGGCGCCCTCTACATGACCGAGGACAACTACGGCTTCGCGTCAGGCTTCTACCGCTACACCCCGAAGAAGAACCCCGAGCGGACCGGCAAGCTCAGCAAGAAGGGCAAGCTCGAGATGCTCGCGATCAAGGGAGAGCCGAACAAGCACCTGGAGGCGTCGTTCGAGCGCGGGACCAAGTTCCCGGTCACCTGGGTCAGCATCGACACCCCCGACCCGGACTTCGAGTACACCCCGGGCGAGACCGCGCCCACCACCAACAACGAGGCGTTGACCTTCGTCAGCTCGCAGGGTTGGGCCAAGGGCGCGGCGTACTTCTCCCGCCTCGAGGGCCAGGTCGCCGAGGACGGCGTCGTGTTCTTCACCTCGACCCAGGGCGGCGGAGCCGCGGAGCCCGACAGCAAGGCGTCCACCGGCAGCGGCTACGGCAAGGGCAACGGGCAGGTGTGGGCGTACGACGCTCGCAAGGAGACCCTCGAGCTCATCTACCAGTCCCCCGGCCCCGACGTGCTGGACTTCCCCGACAACATCACCACCCGCAACGGCACCCTCGTGTTGTGCGAGGACGGCGGGGACGACAACTACGTGCGGGCGCTGCGTCCCGACGGGACCCTCGTCAACGTGGCGTGGAACCAGCTGTACGTCGACAGGGACGGCAAGCCCGAGACCCCGCCGACCGACCGGACCGACGACGAGTTCGCCGGCTCCACGTTCAGCCCGGACGGCAAGACCCTGTTCGTGAACATCCAGGCCAGCAGGGGCCTGACGTTCGCGATCTGGGGCCCGTGGGAGTCCCTCGGCATGTGACGTGCTGCGCCGGCGGTGGCTCTCGTCAGAAGGCCACCGTCGGCGGCGCCTCATGACCCGCAGGCGCCTCGTAGAACTCCCGACGGCTCACGCCCGCCATCCCCGCGAAGAACATCCACGGGATGGTCGCGACCAGCTTGTTGAGCGTCGCGACGGCGTCGTTGTAGTACTGACGGGCGAAGGACAGCTGGTTCTCGGTGTCGGCGAGCTGCTCCTGCAGGTGCAGGAAGTTCGTCGACGCCTTCAGGTCCGGGTAGGCCTCGGCCACCGCCAGCACGTTCACGATCGCCTGGTCGAGGCGCGCCTCGGCCCGGGCCTTCTCCTCGACACTGTCGCCCTTCGCTGCCGCTGCAACGCCGGTCCGGGCAGCCGTCACCTCCTCGAACACCGACTCCTCGTGGGACGCGTAGCCCTTCACGGTGTTGACGAGGTTGGGGATCAGGTCGGCGCGCCGGGTCAGCTGCACGTCGATGCCGCCGAGCGCCTCCTCGGCACCGATGTCCGCCGTACGGAGCCGGTTGAAGGCCACGACGGCGACCGCCACCAGGGCGACGACAACGAGGCCGATGATCACGAACCACATGGGGATGTCCTCTCGGTTGGTGTTACCAGGACCCGCCGCCACCACCGCCGCCGCCACCGCCGCCGCCTCCACCACCGGAGGACGACGAGCTCTGGCTGGCCTGGTAGGCGCCGATCGACGATTGCAGGGATGAGTCGAAGCTGTCGAGGGCGCCGACCCAACCGTCGCCGCCGCTGCGGACCGCACCACCGGCGAACCACAGGGGGGCATCAGGCTCGGTCGCGGTCTCGGTGCGGTACTTCGCGGCCCACTCGTCGGCACAGCCGAACGCCACGGCCCACGGGATGTACGCGGTGTACCGGTCCTCGCGGCCGGAGAAGTCGAAGCGCTGCACGCTGGACGGCGTCTGCAGGATCCGGCCGAAGCCACCAGCACGGGACCACACGTCGCGGCCGGCGACCGTACGCCGGGAGCCGACGCCGTGGCCGAGGAGTCCGAAGCCGGCCACCGCGAACGCGGCGAAGGGGAGGCCGGCGAGGGTGGCGCCGAACGGGTTGAACGCGAAGATCAGTCCTGCTGCGACCAGAGCGATGACGACGAACACCTTTGCGGCGAACTCGGCGCCGTTCCGTTCGACCAGGCCAGTCTCACGGGCCCAGTCGGCGGACACGTCCCCGAGCGCCTCCCGAGCTGCCAGCAGGCGCTTGCCCGCGCTCACGCGGCCGTCGGCCCTGAAGCTGCCGCCCGGCGCGTCGACGCCGAGCGCCTCGCCCACCGCACGCGTCGCCGGATCGGTGGCGGCCCAGGCGTCCGGCGTGCCGACCCCGACGACGGTCCAGGTCTGGTCGCCGCTCCGCCCGCCTGCGCGGTCGATCCGGGTCAGCCCCTGCTCGGCCTGGTACAGCAGCGTTGCGCGGAGAGCGTCCTGGTCGACCCGCTCGTTCACCAGGTAGACCGCCTGCGCGGGGCCGATGCCGTCGGGCGGGGCGTACATCACCGGCAGCCCCGGCTTCCGCTCGCGGGACATCCGGGCCAACGACGCGCCGGCGAACGCCGAGACGACGCCCATGAGCCCGAGCAGCACCGCCCACGGAAGGCTCCTGGAGAGCACGCCGTCAAAGGCGGCCGGCCACGGCAGCGTCACCCGCACGGGAGGAAGGGTCGCCATGGACGCGCGCAGCGTCACACCGGTGCGCGGAGGCAGCGCCCCGGTGCGGACCACGACCTCGTCGCCCTGCACCTGGACCCGGCAACCCTGGGCGCCGTCTTCGCCCACCGAGCATGCAGCATCGGTGGCCGGCTCGGGGAGCCGGACGCGCACGGTAGTGCGCTCCATACCCATCTCCCAGCCGCGGGCGATGACGTCCCACACCAAGCGCGACCCCGGGTCCCCGGGGGCAAGCGCACCCTCGATGCGGTACGAGATCTCGTAGAGGTGCTCGCCCGGGTCGAGCGTGACGTCCGCGCTGCCGATCTTGGCCACCCGGTAGCGCCGGTTGCCCTCCCAGGACATCTCCACCTGGGCCGGTTCGCCGTCCTGGGTGACGGCGATGCCCTCGGGGAGCAGCCGTGCGCTGGAGTCCCCTGCGTCGACGACGTCCCAGTACCGGAAGATGCCGTGCCTGCCAGCCGGCATCCGGGTCGTGATCCGCTCCACGGCATGCAGCGTGCCGTCGTCGTCGACGAGCATCGAGGCGTCGTACCGACTGATCACGGCCGGGTCGTTGACGACGGTGTCGCCGGTATCGAGGCCGAAGAGGAGGGCGGGCCAGAACAGCCCGACCAGGGTGCCGAGAATGACCACCAACCGACCCCAGGCGCCCATCATGCTGAAATGCTAGACGCTGGATACTCGCCGAGACGTCCGCTAGGAGCCCTTATGGATCGCGTGTCTTACCACGCCTACACGGCCGAGCTGACGGACCGACTGGCCGCTCGTCCCGAGGTTCTCGGCCTGGTCGCCGTCGGGTCGATGGCCAGTGGGCCCGACGAGTACTCGGACCACGACTTCCTCGTCGTGACCTCCGATGACGACGCGGAGCCCCTCCGCAAGGACACCTCCTGGTTGCCCGACTCGGAACGGCTGGTCCTGCACTACCGCGAGACGGCGCACGGACTGAAGGGCGTGTACGACGACGGACATCTCGTCGAGTACGCCGTGTTCACCCTCGACGAGATCGCCCTCGCACGGTTGAACCGGACGCGGGTGCTGCTCGACCGGGCGGACGTCGGCGTGCGGATCGCGGCGGCGGTGGACGCCACGGCCCCCCAGGTCGCAGCGGAGGCCAAGCCCGACGAGTGGCTCGAGGGGCAGTTCCTGACGGCCCTGCTCGTCGGTGTCCAGCGGCACCGTCGCGGCGAACACGTCTCAGCGCTCGACTTCGTGCACCACTTCGCGCTGAGCCACTTGCTCACGCTGCTCGCCCGACGGGTGCCTACCGACCGGCCGGGCCAGCGCGACGACCTGAACCCGTTCCGGCGCGTGGAGGTCGCTTACCCGAGCTGTGGGCAAGGAGCTCGCCGAGCTCTTCGGCACCGGCGACGTCGAGGAGGTCGCGCGCGGGCTGCTCGATCTGGCTTCTCGCGAGCTCCGCCACGTCTTCGACGTCGATTCCGCCGGGTGGGAGGTCGTCCGCCGCTCGATCAGGCGTGCGTGAGGTACGGCGTCAGCTCGCCGGCGAGGTCCTCGTGCACGCGGCCTCGGATCACCGTGCCGTCGCCGGTGTGCTCGAGGTGCTCGACCTCGCCGCTGGTGTGGATCCGGTTCAGCAGGTCGCCGCGGTCGAACGGCAGCAGCGCCTCGAACCGCACCCCCGGCCTCGGCAGGTCCGCCTCGACGAGCGCCAGCGCGTCGGCAATGCCCTCGCCGGTCTTCGCGGACACGACCACCGAGTGCGGCTCACGCGCTCGCAACCGCGCCAGCACCATCGGGTCGGCGGCGTCGGCCTTGTTGATGATCACGAGCTCGGGCACCTTGTCGGCGCCGATCTCCGCGAACACCTCGCGCACGGCGTTCAGCTGACCCTCGGGGTCTGCGTGGGAGCCGTCGACCACGTGCAGGATCAGGTCGGAGTCGGCGACCTCCTCGAGCGTCGACCGGAACGCCTCGACGAGCTGGTGCGGCAGGTGCCGCACGAAGCCGACGGTGTCGGACATCGTGTAGATGCGGCCGTCGGTCGTCGTCGTACGGCGCGTGGTCGGGTCCAGGGTCGCGAACAGCGAGTCCTCGACCAGCACCCCGGCGTCGGTCAACCGGTTGAGCAGCGACGACTTGCCGGCGTTCGTGTAGCCGGCGATGGCCACCGACGGCACCTGGTGGCGCTTGCGCTCGGCCCGCTTGGTGTCGCGAGTGGTGCGCATGTGCGCGAGCTCGCGACGCAGCTTGGCGATCTTGGTGTTGATCCGTCGACGGTCGGTCTCGATCTTGGTCTCACCGGGTCCACGACCACCGATACCGCCACCCTGCGAGCCGACTCGACCACCGGCCTGCCGGGAGAGGTTGCCACCCCAACCGCGAAGCCGCTGCTTCATGTAGCTGAGCTGGGCGAGCTCGACCTGGGCCTGACCCTCGCGTGACTTGGCGTGCTGGGCGAAGATGTCGAGGATCAGCGCGGTGCGGTCGACGACCTTCACCTTGATCTTGTCCTCGAGGTTCCTCAGCTGCGAGGGGGCGAGCTCACCGTCGCAGATGACCGTGTCGGCGCCGGTCGCCTGGACGATCTCACGCAGGCCCTCCACCTTGCCGCGGCCGATGTAGGTGGCCGGGTCGGGCTTCTGCCGGCGCTGGTACAGCGCGTCGAGCACCTCGGAGCCTGCGGTCTCCGCGAGGAGCGCGAGCTCGGCCATGGAGTTCTCGGCGTCCTCGACGGATCCCTCGGTCCAGACGCCGACCAGCACGACGCGCTCGAGGCGCAGCTGCCGGTACTCGACCTCGGAGATGTCCTCGAGCTCGGTGGAGAGCCCTGCGACGCGGCGGAGCGCGTGCCGCTCGGCGAGGTCCATCGCACCAGTGCTCTCGGCCTCTTCGGGGTCGGGCTCGTCGAGGTCGGGCTCGTCGTAGTCCTCGGACTCCCAGGCCTCGGTGGCGTCGAGCTCGTCGTCGAGGGTGAAGTCCTCGTCAGGTGCATTCGTCATATGCCCCTAGTTTCCCACGGCCGGTCAACTCGGGGCGAGCCAATTACCTTCCGCGACCAGCACCGCGGGCCCGGTGAGCAGCGACCGGCCGTCCTCGGTCCAGGTCACGTCGAGGCGCCCGCCGGGCACGTCCACCCGGTACGTCGACCCCGGACCGACACCGTCGGCGATCGCCGAGACCACCATCACCGCGCAGGCGCCCGTTCCGCACGAGCGGGTCTCCCCCGAGCCGCGCTCATGCACCCGCATGGCGACGTGGCGCTCCCCTACCCGGGCGACGAACTCGACGTTCACGCCGTCGGGGTACTCCCCGGGGTCGTGCGCCGGCGGCTCGATGAGGGGGCCGGCGTCGTCGAGCGACTCGACGAAGGCGACCGCGTGCGGGTTGCCCATCGACACGTGGGTCGCGGGCCAGCGACGCTCGCCGACCGCGACCTTCGTCTCGCCGAGCACCTCGGGCCGGCCCATGTCGACGGTGATCCTGCCGTCGGTCTCGACGGTGAGCGTCTTCACGCCGCCGCGGGTTCCCACCCTCAGCGGGCTGGTCGCACCCTCGTGCTCGATCAAGTAGTGGGCGAACACCCGCACGCCGTTGCCGCACATCTCCGAGATGGATCCGTCGGAGTTGCGGTAGTCCATGAACCACTCGGCGTCATCCCGCGCGTTTACCGAATCCGGGTCGTCGTACGCCGCGCAGCGGACGACCCGCATCACGCCGTCGGCGCCGAGCCCGGCACGCCGGTCGCACAGAGCACGGACGAGCTCAGGGCCGAGGTCGCCGTGAACTGTGCCGTCGGGGTCGGGCAGCAGCACGAAGTCGTTCTCCGTGCCGTGCCCTTTGAGGTAACGGAAGCTCACCCCACGAGTCTAGGCGGCGGGCTGCTCGGTGATGGTCTTGAGCCGGGCCAGGCCCTTCTCGAAGTCGGGGCCGATCATCTTGTCCATGCTGGTGAAGATCCCCATCACTCGCGTGAACAGGCTCTTCTCCCCCGTCATCGTCCAGGTCACCTGCGTCTGGTCGCCCTGCGGCGCGAGGTGGAAGCGGGTGTCGTTGCGGGACTTCCACGGCTTCTCGAACACCAGGTCGATGCCCACCTCGGAGGGTCGGTTCGCGTCGACGATCTTCATGCTGCCCTGGCCCGCCTTGCGGTTGCCGGACCAGGAGTAGACGGCGCCCAGCCCCGCCTCGGCCCCCGAGTAGCTGCGCTCCATGGACGGGTCGAGCGCCTCCCAGGGCGACCAGGCCGTCCAGTTGTGGAAGTCAGCCAGGTGCTCGTAGATACGGTCGGCGGGCGCGTCGATGGTCGTGGAACGCTCCACGACGTACTTGTTCTCAGACATACCTTCAGGCTAGCCCGATGCACCCCCGGTTCGGGCGTGCCTTCGCGGTTCTGTCGGTGCGCTCTGGCACCGTCAGGGACATGGAGAACACCGCCGAAGCACTCATGCTGAACGGCACCCGCGGCTGGTGCCCCGACTGCGCCGACCACCGGATCCTGATGGCGGTCGCCGACACCGAGTTCTGCTGCACGGACTGCGACGGCGCCGTCTTCGTCATCGACGAGGTCGGCGCCGCCGCCCTCCTCACCCGCGTGGCGAGCTAGAGACCACCAGCGCTGAGCCGCCGCCGCGACGCGACGGCTCCGCGGACGCGATCATCAACCCCTGCGGGCCGAACTCGATGGCCGTGGCGGCGCCGAGCTCCGCGGTCTCCGTGAAGGTGTGGCCGTACTTCGCGAGCAGGTCGCCGTACTCCGCGATGAAGGCCGGCTCCGCGACCACCGAGGCGGTGTTGCGCTGAGTCGCGCGCGGCGCCGCCATCGCCTCAGCCAGCGTCATCTCCCGGTCGATCCGGTTGAACAGCAGCTGCGTGACCGTGGTGATGATCGTCGAGCCACCGGGCGAACCGAGCGCCAGGAACGGCTCGCCGTCGCGCAGCACGATGGTCGGCGACATCGAGGAACGCGGCCGCTTGCCCGGCTCGATGCGGTTCGGGTCGGCCGGGTCATAGACGGTCGAGAAGTCGGTGAGCTCGTTGTTGAGAATGAACCCCCGGTCCTCGACGAGCAGCCCCGACCCGCCGGTCTGCTCGATCGTGAGGGTGTACTCGACGACGTTGCCCCACTTGTCGGCCACCGTCAGGTTGGTGGTCTCGACATTCTCGGTGTCGTCGTCGTCCTCGCCCGCTCGCGTGGCTCCCGACGCACAGACCCCGTCGTAGTCGTTCACGTCGCCGAAGGCCACGGGCTTCTTCATCGCCTGCTGGTCGTCGATCTCGCAGGCCCGCTCCTTCGCGAACGTGTCGGAGAGCAGGTCCTCGAGCGGTACGTCGACGTACGCCGGGTCGCCGACGTACTTGTTGCGGTCGGCGAACGCCAGCGCCGTCGCCTCCAGGTAGTGGTGGAGGGCCGCGCCGATACTCATCGATCCCAGGTCGAAGCGCTCCATGATGTTCAGCGCCTCCCCCACGGTCGAGCCGCCGGACGACACGGGCGCCATCCCGTAGATGTCCAGACCTCGGTACTTGCTGTGCGTGGGGGCCTGGGTGATCGTCCGGTACTTCTTCAGGTCACGGACCGTCATGTAGCCAGGCGGCACCGGCAGGTCGGTGTCCGGGCTCTTGGGCGGACGCCGCGTCGCACGCGCGATCTCCTGGGCGAGCTGCCCTCGGTAGAACGCCTTGACGCCTCGTCGCTGCATCAGCTGGTAGGTGTCGGCGAGGTCGGGGTTCTTGAACACCGACCCCACCGCGGGGGCGGAGCCGCCGGGCAGGAAGAGCTCCGGCGTCGTCGTGTAGGCCTCGAACCGCTCCTGGTTCGCCACCGTCTGGTCGTGGAACGTCTGGTCGACGACGAACCCGCGGTCGGCGAGCCGGACGGCGGGTGCGAGGGCCCGCTTCAGGTCGTAGCGTTCCCCACTTGCGCAGGGCGTCGGCCCACGTCGCCGCGGTGCCGGGCACGCCGACCGACACGCCGCTGGTCACGAGGTCGGGATAGAACGGGTAGGGCTTCCCCGTCGCGGGGTCGATGAACGCGTCGCGCGGCATCTTCCGCGGCGCGGTCTCGCGCCCGTCGATCGTCTTCACGCGGCCGCTCTTCGCGTCGTAGTACACGAAGAACCCGCCGCCACCGATGCCTGCGCTGTAGGGCTCGGTGACGCCCAGTGCGGCGGCCGTGGCGACCGCCGCGTCCACGGCGTTGCCGCCGCGTCGCAGCACTTCGATGCCGATCTTGGACGCTTCCGGATCGACCGAGCTGACCGCACCGCCGTACCCGGTGCTGGTCGGGGTCTTGGTCGAGTAGTAGGTGTCGCCGGTGGCATGGGTGATGCCCGATCCGGCGACGACGAGGGCGGTGGTGGCGGCGACTACTGCGGCCGAGCGCCGACGACTGAACGTGAGCATGGAGCCTCCCGAGAGTGACAAGCCTGGACCGTCACTACCCAGGATGCTGCGGCTCACACCTGATCGGCTACCCCAGCCACGGCGGCCTGCGCCCTCGTGGCCCGGTCGGGGTCGTCCCAGCCCACCCAGGTGATCCGCTGGTCCTTGCGGAACCACGAGTCCTGGCGACGGGCGAACCGACGGGTGCCGGTGATCGTCTGCTCCTTCGCCTCGTCCTCCGAGATGTCGCCGGCGAGGAACGTGAGCACCTGCTGGTAGCCCAGCGCGCGGCTCGCCGTCCGACCTTCACGGAGCCCCCGTGCCGCGAGGGCACGCACCTCGTCGACGAAGCCGGCGTCCCACATCCGCTGCACGCGCAGGGCAATCCGCTCGTCGAGCACCGGCCGCGGGATGTCGACGCCGACCTGGACGACGGCGTCGTAGAAGTAGTCGTGCGACGGCAGTGAGGCGCTGAACGGCCGACCGGTGATCGCGATGACCTCGAGGGCACGGACGACGCGACGCCCGTTGTTCGGGATGATCCGTTCCGCCGCCGCCGGGTCGAGCGACGACAGCCGCGTGTGCAGCGCCTCGGGGCCGATCTCGGCGAGCTCGACCTCGAGGGCTGCCCGCACCTCCGCGTCGGTGCCGGGGAACTCGAACCGGTCCAGGATCGCGCGGGTGTACAGCGCCGAGCCGCCGACCAGGATGGGCACCACGGACCGTGAACGGCAGTCGTCGATCACGTCACGCGCCCAGCGCTGGAACTCCGCGACGGTGGCCGGCTCGGTCACTTCGAGGACGTCGAGGAGGTGGTGGACGACGCCGCGCCGTTCGTCGACCGGAAGCTTCGCCGTACCGATGTCCATGCCGCGGTAGATCTGCATCGAGTCGGTGTTGACGACCTCGCCGCCGAGGGCTTCGGCCAGGTCGAGCGACAGGTCGGACTTGCCCGACGCGGTGGGGCCGACGAGGGCGACCACCGGCGGACGTCGCCTTGAGTGGTCACCGTTCATGGGAGAGAGTCTGACAAAGGGCCGATTCACCTCGACGTTCGGCCGGACAAGGAGAGTCCCGATGGGTTTCCTCGACAAGGCAAAGGGCCAGCTGACCCGAGCCGTCGACAAGCACGGCGACAAGATCGCCAAGGGCGTCGACCAGGCGGGCGACGCGATCGACAAGAAGACCGGCAAGAAGCACACCGACAAGATCGCGAAGGGGCGCGCCAAAGCCAAGGACGCCCTCGACGGTCTCGACGGCAAGAACGACGACATCCGTTGACACGTCGCCCAGACAAGGAGGCGCGATGACAGAGAAGATGCGCAGGGACGACCTCGATGCGGGCGAGGGCTTTCTCGGCGAGCCGCCGGCCGGGGATGCGAACCCCGACGAGTACATGTCCAACGACCAGCAGGCCGGTACGTCCGAGGAGACCGGCACGACGTACTCATCCAGCGGCGAACCCGAGTCCACGCCGTACGACGAGGAACTGGCCGAGGATTCAGAACCCTCGTAGGGATAGCCTCGCGGGCATGTCTGACGCCCACGGTCGCTTCGTCGTCATCCCAGCCGCGTACGTGTTCTTCCTGCGCGGCCCCGAGGACGCCCGCGAGGTGCTGCTTCAGCTGCGGCGTGGGACCGGCTACATGGACGAGCACTGGGCGGCCGCAGCCGCCGGACACGTGGAGCGTGGCGAGACCGTGCTGGCGGCGGCCGCCCGGGAAGCCGAGGAGGAGGTCGGCGTCACGGACCTCGAGCTCCAGCCGGTCTGCGCGATGCAGCGCACCGGTGCCGACGGCCAGGCGATCGACGAGCGCGTGGACTACTTCTTCACCGCGACGTCATGGTCCGGCGAACCACGCATCATCGAGCCCGAGAAGTGCGCCGAGCTGCACTGGTTCGCGCTCGACGACCTCCCCGATCCGGTCGTCCCGCACGAGCACGCGGTACTCACCGCGCTGGCCAGCGGCGTCGTGCCGCCGATCATGATGTACGGCTTCTGACCGCACTCCCCTGCCGCTAGCCGCAGGCGGGTGCGTCGGGCAGCGGAGCAGGCACACCCACGGTCGGCAGGCCCAGCGAGATGCCGGTTGGCTTCGGGGCGGACGTGCGGGCCTCCCACGCGTCACCCGACCGGGTGCGCCGGACCGACCGAACCGGGCTGTCGGAAACCAGGTGGTGCGGCGCGCCGTACGTCACCTCGACCTCGACCATGTCGCCGGGGCGAACGTCGACCGGTTGGCCCTCCGCGTCGACGGCGCTGAAGTGCACGAGCCGGTTGTCCCGGGCCCGACCCGTGAGCCGATGGGTCTGCTCGTCCTTGCGGCCCTCGCCCTCGGCGACGAGCAGCTCGACGGTCCGGCCGACCAGCGCCTTGTTCTCCTGCCAGGCAATGTCGTTGACGAGGTCGACCAGTCGCTCGTAACGGTGCTGGACGACCTCCTTCGGCACCTGCTCCTCCAGCACGGCCGCCGGCGTACCCGGCCGCTTGGAGTACTGGAACGTGAAGGCCCCGGAGAACCGCGCCTGTTCGACGACCTTCATCGTCTCGAGGAAGTCCTCCTCGGTCTCGCCGGGGAAGCCCACGATGATGTCGGTCGTGATCGCGGCCTCGGGCATCGCCGCCCGGACCCGCTCGATGATGCCGAGGAACTTCTCCTGCCGGTACGAACGGCGCATGTCCTTGAGCACCTTGTCGGAGCCGGACTGCAAGGGCATGTGCAGCTGCGGCACCACATTGGGCGTCTCGGCCATCGCGGCGATGACGTCGTCGGTGAAGTCCTTCGGGTGCGGCGAGGTGAACCGGACCCGCTCCAGGCCGTCGATCTCGCCACAGGCGCGGAGCAGCTTGCCGAACGCCAGCCGGTCGCCGAACTCGACGCCGTACGAGTTGACGTTCTGACCAAGCAGCGTCACCTCGCTGACGCCCTCGGCAACGAGGGTGCGGATCTCGGCGAGGATGTCGCCTGGACGGCGGTCCTTCTCCTTGCCGCGCAGCGCCGGGACGATGCAGAACGTGCAGGTGTTGTTGCAGCCGACCGAGATGGACACCCACGCGGCGTACGCCGACTCGCGCTTGGTCGGCAGCGTCGACGGGAACACCTCGAGCGACTCGAGGATCTCGACCTGCGCCTCCTCGGCCACGCGGGCGCGCTCCAGCAACACCGGCAGCGAGCCGATGTTGTGGGTGCCGAAGACGACGTCGACCCACGGCGCCTTCTTGGTGATCTCGCCCTTGTCCTTCTGGGCGAGACAGCCACCGACGGCGATCTGCATGCCGGGGTTCTTGGCCTTCACCGACGCGAGGTGGCCGAGGTTGCCGTACAGCTTGTTGTCGGCGTTCTCGCGCACGGCGCAGGTGTTGAAGACGACCACGTCGGCCGGCCCAGCCTCTTCGGGCACGGGAACGTAGCCGGCGGCTTCGAGCAGGCCGGTGAGCCGCTCGGAGTCGTGGACGTTCATCTGGCAGCCGTACGTCCGAACCTGGTAGGTGCGGTGGGCCTGGTCTGTGGTGCTCTGCTCAGCGATGCTCATGACCCGTCCAGGGTACGGCGCGAGGCAGCGTGCGGCATCCAGCGCCCCGGCGGCTCAGGTGACCGAGCCGACACCGGGAAGCGGGGCGATCCCCTCGTGGTCGAGGAACTGCCGGAGCTCCTCGCGATCGGCGGCCGCGAACAGCCGCTTCGCCCGAGCACCGTCGACGATCACAGCGCTCTGGCCGCGGATGGTGTCGTACCGCTCGAGCGGCACGGTGGTGAACGTGATGTCCGACCGCTCGAGCTCGCGCAGAGAGAGCGCCAGGTCGCGCACCTCGCTGTCGCTGAACGACTCATCGAGGGTCAGATGCTGGGCGATTGCCTCGACCGAGTTGGTGAGGCGGATCGGATTCACCAGCGTCTCGCGCGACAGCAGCGCGTCGAACAGCGACCGGAGGAAGTTCTGCTGTCGGTTGATCCGGTCGAAGTCGCCGTTCGGCATCCCGTAGCGCATCCGGACGTAGTCGAGCGCCTTCTCCCCCTCGAGCCGGTGCCTCCCCGCGGTCCAGGTGTAGTCGCTCTCCGGGTCGTAGATGTCCTCGGGCACGACCACCTCGACTCCGCCGACCGCACCGGTGAGCTCCTTCAGTCCGTCCCAGCCGACGAGCGCGACGTGATCCATCCGCAGGCCGGTGAAGTTCTCCATGGTCTCGAGGTACAGCTCGGGTCCGCCCAGAGAGAACGCCGCGTTGATCTTGTGGCTGCCGTACCCCGGGATGACCGTCCACGTGTCACGGGGAACCGAGACGAGTGACGCGCTGCTGCGATCTGCGGCGATGTGCAGCACCATGATGGTGTCGCTGCGGACGACACCGGGTTCCCAGCCGTTGCGCATCAGCCTGGGAACCGTCTCGCCGTCACGGGCGTCGGTGCCGGCGATCAGGATGTTCAACGCCCGGCCCGACTCGCTCTCACCGCCTCCTGGAGCCTCGGTGGCCACGGAGACCTGGAGGTCCATGCGCGGGATGTCAGCGATCTGCGCGTTGAGGTAGTTGACCCACAGCGCTGCGGCGACCACGAGCGCCAGCATCAGGGCGGCCAGGCCCACGAGCACCTTGTGGCTACCCCACCATCGAGGTGCCGCTGCTGTCGTCATCCCAGATCGGCCCTCCCCCTTGGTTCATCGCGGCACGCGCGATGAAACCAAGGCAGGCTATCTCGACAGAAGACCCTCTCGGGCGGGAATCCAGCAGATCGCGGGGGCTACCGCGCCTCGGGGTTCGCCTCGAACTCGGTCACCGGCGACGGCTTCGGGCGCTCGGTGGGTGCGGGGCGCGGCGGGAGCTTGTCCCCCGGAGGGCCCGCGTCAGCAGGCGACTGTCCGCCGGGCTTCGCGGTCGACTTCTTGGCCGCTGACTTCTTCGCTGGCTTCTTCGCCGTCGGATTCTTTGCGGTCGACTTCTTCGCGGCCGGCTTCTTCGTCGCCGGCTTCTTGGCCGTCTTCTTCGCGATGTCCGCTGGGCTGGCCTGCTTGGCGGCGGCTACGTCCTCGGGGCCGGGCTCCACGATCGGCTCCACAGGAGGCGGCGTGGGCACGGAGTGGAGGTGTGCCTGAGCGGACTCGGCACGCGGCGCATCGGTGCCCTTACGGCCGCGGGCCCGCGACGTCACCTGCTCGGCAACACCTTCGGCCACGCTCTTCCCGAGAGCCGCCGTGCCCTTGGCCTGCTCGACGACCTTGTCGGCGGTGCCCTTGGGGTCCTTGATCACCCCGAGAGCCGTGTCCTTGAGCTTGTTCAACGGTCCTGACAGTGGGTTCTTGGGCGCCATTGCGCCATTGAAGCACAGCAACGAAAGCCGTCAGGAGGCATGACTACACACTGATGGAGCGCCCCGAATTTACCGACATGTCACGTCACTCGGTGCGTCGGGAATGGTCAAGGGGACCGGTACTCGGTAGGTTTCATGGATATGAGCACTGAGACACCGCTGGTCGTGTTGGACCACGTAGACAAGTGGTTCGGCGACTTGCACGTCCTGCAAGACATCAACATGTCGATCGACAAGGGCGAGGTCGTCGTCGTGATCGGACCGTCCGGGTCCGGTAAGTCGACGCTCTGCCGGGCGATCAACCGTCTGGAGACGATCGACAAGGGCACGATCAGCCTCGACGGCCAGCCGATCCCCGCTGAGGGCAAGGCGCTCGCTGAGCACCGCGCCGAGGTCGGGATGGTTTTTCAGAGCTTCAACCTCTTTGCCCACAAGACGATCCTGCAGAACGTCACCCTCGGGCCGGTGAAGGTCCGGGGGCTCGACCGGGCTGCGGCCGAGGAGAAGGCGCGTGCGCTCCTCGATCGCGTGGGCGTGGCCAACCAGGCCGACAAGTTCCCCGCTCAGCTCTCCGGCGGGCAGCAGCAGCGTGTGGCCATCGCCCGCGCGCTCGCCATGGAGCCGAAGGTGATGCTCTTCGACGAGCCCACCTCGGCTCTCGACCCGGAGATGATCAAAGAGGTCCTCGACGTGATGGTCGACCTCGCCAAGGGCGGCATGACCATGGTTGTGGTGACCCACGAGATGGGCTTTGCACGCACCGCAGCCAACCGCGTGGTGTTCATGGCCGACGGCCAGGTCGTCGAGGAGAGCACCCCCGAGGAGTTCTTCACGAACCCGAAGTCGGACCGAGCTAAGGACTTCCTCGGCAAGATCCTCAAGCACTGACCACCGCACCCAAGCCTGGCCCGGGGGTTCCCAGGTCTTGAAACACAAAGGAGAAAAGATGCGATTCACCCGCAGCAGGACGGCAGTTGCCGCAGTGGGGCTGTCCTTCCTTCTCGCCGCGTGCGGCGGCGGTTCGGACGACGGCCACATCGACGTCAGCGGCATCGACAAGGCCAGTGATCTGTCGGGTACTCCCGCGCAGCTCGCGGATGCCGGCAAGATCAAGATCGGCGTCAAGGTCGACCAGCCCGGCATCGGTTACAAGGAACCCGGCGCGGACGTTCCGCTCGGCATCGACATCGAGATGGGCCGGATCATCGCCGCCCGCCTCGGCATCGACGAGGACAACATCGAATGGATCGAGACCGTCTCCGACAACCGGGAGCCGTTCCTGCAGAACGGCACGGTCGACATCGTGATCGCCTCCTACTCCATCACCGATGACCGCCGCAGCGTCGTGGGTCAGGCCGGCCCCTACTACGTGACCGGTCAGCAGCTGCTCGTGCGCGCAGAGGACGAGGACACGATCACCGGCCCCGAGGCTCTCTCGGGCGTCAAGGTCTGCTCGGTCGAGGGTTCGACCTCGCTGCAGCGGGTTGAGGACGAGTACGGCGCCCAGCCGGTTCCGTTCTCGACGTACTCCGAGTGCGTCGACCAGCTCGAGAACAAGACCGCGGACGCCGTCACCACCGACGGCGCGATCCTGCTCGGCTACGCCGCGGACGACCCGGACAACCTCAAGGTCGTCGGCGAGCCGTTCTCCGAGGAGCGCTACGGCATCGGCTACCAGAAGGACGACGCCGAGATGTGCGCCTTCCTGAACGAGACCCTCGAGAACGCGTACGACGACGGCACCTGGGCCGACGCGTTCGAGGCGACGCTGGGCCAGTCGGGTGTCGAGACGCCGGACGCTCCGGCCGTCGACCCCTGCCCCTGAGGCACAACATGATGGCGTGGGTGGGGGTCCGCACCCTGGACTCCCACCCGCCCATCTCCACGACATGACGTGACGTGAGGAGACCTGGATGGACACGCTGATCGAAAACAGCGATCAGCTGCTGCTGGCGTTCGGACGCACCACCGAGATGGTGCTGATGGCCGGTCTCTTGGCGCTCGTGCTCGGGTTCTTCCTTGCCGCCCTTCGGGTCTCCCCCATCCCCCTGGGTCGAGTCGTCGGCGCGGCGTACGTCAACACAGTTCGCAACACCCCGCTGCTGCTGATCATGTTCCTGTTCGCCTTCGGCCTCCCGGAGCTCGACATCCGGCCCGAGCTGAACCTCAACAAGATCCTTGGCCTCGACGACCCGATCCGGCTGCTCAACTTCAACGTCTTCTACGTCTTCGCCACGACCGCGCTCGGCATGTACACCGCGTCATTCGTCTGCGAGGCCCTCCGCTCGGGCATCAACTCGATCCCCGTCGGTCAGGCCGAGGCCGCCCGTTCCGTCGGCATGACCTTCGGCCAGACGCTGCGGCTGGTGATCCTGCCGCAGGCCTTCCGCGCGGTCATCCCCCCCGTCGCCAGCGCGCTGATCGCGATGACCAAGAACAGCAGTGTTGCGGCCGGCGTGGGCGTGACCGAGGCGACCTTCCTGATGCGCAAGCTGAACAACGACAACCCGTCCGACCTCTGGACGATCTTCTTCGGCTTCGCAATCGGCTACATCATCCTGGTCGCCATCATCGCCGGGATCGCCAGCGTGCTCGAACGACGGATGAAGGTGGCGTGATGGCGAGCAACCTGTACGACGAGCCGGGCCCGAAGACCCAGGCACGCCATCGGCTCTACTCGATCATCTTCGGCGTTGTCACCGGTCTGCTGCTGATCTGGGTGATCTACAAGCTCAACCAGTCGGGACAGTTCGAACCAGAGATCTACCGCGACCTCGCCCAGGGCAACGTCTGGAACGCGATCGGCAGCGGCGTGGTCAAGACCATCACGGCTGCCGTGCTCGGTATCGTCTCCGCAGTCGTTCTCGGTGCGCTCCTGGCCGTGGCCCGACTCTCCGACCACACGGTCATCCGCGTGCCTGCCACGGTTGTCGTGCAGTTCTTCCGCGCCGTGCCCCTGCTCCTGCTGCTCATCGCGCTGTTCGTCTTCCTCTCCCAGCAGGGCATCAACACGTCAACGGCGTCTCTGACCGCGCTGGTCACCGGGCTGGCGCTGTACAACGGTGCGGTGCTCGCCGAGGTCTTCCGGGCCGGCATCAACGCCGTTCCCCGGGGTCAGGGCGAGGCGGCGTACGCCGTCGGGATGCGCAAAACCCAGGTGATGTCGATCGTGCTGATGCCGCAGGCGGTGCGCTTCATGCTGCCGGCGATCATCAGCCAGTGCGTCGTCGTCCTGAAGGACACGTCGCTGGGCTTCATCATCATCTACGGCGAGACGCTGCGCGAGGGAAAGTCGATCGCCGAGTTCGTCAACAACAACCTGATCACCTACCTGCTGATCGCGGTCATCTACATCACGATGAACAGCGTCGTGGCCGGCCTGGCGACCTACCTCGAGCGCCGCATGGCCCAACGAGGCCAGACCGCTGCACAGACGGTCGAGGCGACCGAGGCCGTGCTGCCGCGCGGCTGACCCCTACTGCTCGGGGTCGGCGGGTGCTCGGAGCCGTTCCAGCCTGGTCTGCAGCAGCGGGACGCGGTGTGCGTTGCCGTGCAGCTCCACGTACCGGCCGCCGAACACGGCCAGCAAGGCGTCGTCCAGGCGTCGGACGGCGCCGGCCGGGTAGCGGTAGCCCATCCGGGCGTTGATCGAGGCGCCGTCGACGGAGGACAGCATCCCCGCAAGCTCGTCGAGGGACGTGATCCCGAGCTCGAGCAGCAACCCGGAGATCCACGCGTAGTGGTCGGTGCGTGACCAGCCCGCGTCGGCGTACTGGCCGGCGAGGAACGTCGCGAGGTCCTCCGCGCTGATCCGCGGGTCGGTGACGTCGGGCTCGGGCCGCTGGTCGGTGACCGAGGCCTGGAGCCGGTCGCGGATGGTCGTGAACTCGCGGTCCGCGAGCTCCAGCAGTCCGGCCGCCAGCGTGAACCGGCGGTCGAGGTCGGGGGCGTGCTCCTCGGGGATGGTGCCCTTGTAGCGGATCGCGTGCTCGAACTCCGCCCACGCGTGCTGGAGCACCGTGCGCACCTGCACCTGGGCGCGCAGCCCCTTCAGCGAGTCGTGAGCCACCAGGAGGTGCCTGCTGGCGTAGCCGAACCGACCCTCGCTCGCGGTCTCCTGCCCCATGTCGCGGTCGTCGAGCACGGCGAGCTGGTCGCCGAGCAGGTCGGCCACCGCGGTCACGTCGCCGCGCAGGTACGTGACGACCCGGATCCCGATCTGGTCGGTGATCTCGTCGAGCGGGTCGCGGTACAGCGGAGCACCGGCGACGGTCCGCTCGGCCTTCGCCGCGAACGACGCCACCGACTTGGTACGGCCGGTGACGCTCAGGTAGTTGATGCCGGCGTCGTCGAGCAACGTGGTGACCAAGGTGAGGAAGCGGTCGGTGGCGTCGACCAGGGCGGGTCGCTGCTCCGCATAGGTCTTCACGGCACGGCGTACCGGGTCTTCACGCACCCGCGGCTCGCGCGGGGAAGGCTGGTGGTCCGGCGGCAACGTCGGGGTCACGATGTAGCCGGTCGCGTAGTCGCCGTACGTCGTCGTGGCCTCGGGGCGACGTACGGCGAACAGCGCCACGTACGCGCAGACCACGGCATCGACCTGGTCCTCCACCTGCCGGAGCTGGCTCTTGCGCTCAGCAGCCTCGACCCGGGCGACGAGCGCCTTCCACTCCGCGGACTCGCTCAGGTACGCGGGTACCGCCGCATGCGCGAGCTCTTCGAGGAGGCTCATCAGCCGCAGCAGCTCCGACCGCAGCGCCTCGAGGCTTCGGCCGGGCTTCTGCTTGTACTTGAGGGTCCGCCCCAGCCGGAAGAGCGCAACCGTCGCCGGATGCGGGTACACCTCGATGGCGCGACGCCGACCGCGGGAGGACGGGTCGACGTCCAGGCCCAGCGTGGCCGCGATCCGGGCACCGCGGGGAACGCCTGCCAGCTCGGGCTTCCCGGTGTTCGACGGGTGCGCACCGGCGTCGAACCTGGCGAAGTCCCGGTTCAGCGCGGCCTCGCAGGGACGGTTCCCGGTGGCGTTGGTGACGATCAGCGGGGCGTCGATGGCGACGAGGCAGTCACCGCCGACGTACGGCTCGAGGGCTGCCACGATCGACTCGTCGGTCCGGTGAGCCGATACGTGCAGCAGACGACCGTCGGCGTCCAGAACGGCAACGCCTGTGGGCTGCTTCTCCCCCCACGCCAGGTCGAGGCCAACAAAGTGCATGGGGTCAGCCTGCCCTGTCCGACTCTGGAGGGACAGCCGCCGGGCCGGGCGCGGGTCAGGCGGTGCGGGCGGGCTTCTCCGTCACCCAGAGCTTGATGACGCCTTCGACGACGACGGTGCCGTCGTCACGGACGCCGCGGACGCGCACCGGGACGTCGGGGTTGTCGCCGGTCCACTGCTCGGGGTCGGTCTCGGCGACGCAGGTGATGTCGCTGGTGGCCTTGGCGGTGTACGAGACGTCCATCCCCTTCGGGATCCACCGCTTGTTGCTCGGCACGGTCGACTCGGCCAGTGCGCCCATGGCGGCTTCCAGGCCGTTGCAGATCGCGATCACGTGGACGGTGCCGATGTGGTTCTGCACGCCGCGACGCTTGCGGATCTTCAGCTCGGCGTAGTTCGGGCGCAGGTCGACGAAGCGTGGGCTGACGGTGCCGAAGTACGGCGCCTTCTGCGTGAAGAGCAAGGAGAAGATCCGGCGGCCCTGGGGCAGGCGGGCGGTCTTGGTGTACAGGCTCAGGACGGTCGACATGGACGCGAGCCTATATTACCGCCCAGTAACCCGCTAGCGGGCGACCTCGGTTGCTCGGGACTCGCGGATCACGGTGACCTTGATCTGCCCTGGGTAGGTCAGCTCCGACTCGAACTTCTTGGCGATGTCGCGCGCCAGCACCTGCGCCTCGAGGTCGTCGACGACGTCGGGCTTGACCATCACCCGGACGTCGCGGCCGGCCTGCATCGCGAAGACCTTCTCGACGCCTGGATGGGCACCGGCGATCTCCTCGAGGCGGTGCAGCCGCTCGACGTACGCCTCCAGAGACTCCCGGCGCGCACCGGGTCGGCCGCCGCTGATCGCGTCAGCGGCCTGCGTGATGATCGCCTCCACCGTGCGCGGCTCGACCTCGTTGTGGTGCGCCTCGATGGCGTGGACGACGTCCTCGGACTCGCCGTACTTGCGGGCCAGCTCGGCTCCGACGATCGCGTGCGACCCCTCCGACTCATGCGTGAGCGCCTTGCCGATGTCGTGCAGGAACGCGCCGCGAACGCAAGCAGCCCGGTCGAGTCCGAGCTCGTCGGCGAGCAACCCGGCCGCATGCCCGGACTCCACCAGGTGCTTGAGGACGTTCTGGCCGTACGACGTCCGGTACTTGAGCCGCCCCATCGTCGCGACCAGGACCGGGTGCAGGTCGGCGACACCGACCTCGAGCGCGGCGTCCTCGCCGGCGCGGATGCAGAGCCGATCGACCTCGCCTTCACAGCGCTGGTGGACCTCCTCGATCCGGCTCGGGTGGATCCGGCCGTCGGCGAGCAGCTCCTCCAGGGTCAGCCGTCCGACCTCACGACGGACCGGGTCGAAGCACGACAGCACGACGGCGCCCGGGGTGTCGTCGATGATCAGGTTCACCCCGGTGACCTGCTCGAAGGAGCGGATGTTGCGGCCTTCACGGCCGATCACGCGCCCCTTCATGTCTTCGCTCGGGAGCACCACGGTGGCGACGACTGCCTCCGTGGTCTGCTCGGCGGCGAGCCTCTGGATGACAGTGCTCAGGATCCGCTTGGCCCTGGACTCGCCCTCGTCGTGCGCGGCGCGCTCGATGTCACGGGCCAGGATCGCGGCGGTTCGCTTGGCGTCGCTCTCGATCGATCTCCACGACCTGCGCGCGGGCCTCCTCGACGGTCAGCCCGGCCACGCGCTCCAGCTCGCGCCGACGAGCGTCCTCGAGGTCGAGCAGGTCGGCTCTGCGCACGTCGAGCTCGGCCTGGGCCTCGTCGAGCCGCTGGGCACGCTCCTCCAGTGCGCGAACCTCACTGTCGAGGCGTTCCTCGCGCTCCCCCAGCCGGTGCTCGCGCCGCTCGATGTCCAGGCGCTGCTCCTGCAGGTCGAGGTGGAGGTCGTGCTCACGCTTCGTGGTGCGCTGTCGATGGACCAGCAGCACAGCCACGGTCGCAACAGTGACAGCGAGAACTGCGCCGAGCACCAAGACGAAGAGCGGGACCAGTCCGAGATCTCCCATCGCGGGCTCCTGTCCGTCAGGCGCACGACGGGCTCCCTCGGCTCCGCTCCCCCGCGGCCGACTCGGGGCGCGCGGCGAATCAGCCAAGGGACTCAGCTCTGTCGTACGCGTCCCGGCCCGAGCCGGGGTCAATGTCGAGTTTCACCGCTTCGCCTGCGCGACGCGGTGGTGATGATTTCGAGGCTAAGTCGGTGCCCCAAGCCGGTCAAGAATGCCCTGGTCAAGCCGGAGAAAACGCCTCAGTCGACAGCTCTCCACGACGTGCGATGCGTCGTGGCCCGCTTGCTCCAGCTCTTCACGCACGACCCGGAAGGCCACCGTGGACGAGTATCCCTTGCGTGCGAGCATCCCCGTTAACCGACGGATGGCTGTGTCTCGATCAAGCCGGGCAGCCGTGCGCAGCTTCCGCCGCACCAGGTCGCGCGCGGCCTCTTCCTCGTCGTCGGGGTCGACGTCCTCGAGGGCTCCCCGGGCGACCTCGTCGTCGATGCCCTTCCGGCGCAGCTCCTGCGCGAGCGCTCGCCGGGCCAACCCCTTGCCGGCTTGTCGTGACTCCACCCAGGCCCGCGCGAACGCGTCGTCGTCGACGAGCCCCACTTCCTCGAACCGGTCGAGGAGCCGCGAGGCCACATCGTCGGGGACACCCTTCTTCGCCAGCTTCTGCGCCAGCTCGGAACGGCTCCGGGCCCTGGCCGGTGAGCTGGTCGAGCAGGATCTTGCGGGCGACCGCCTCGTGGTCGGCCTCAGGACCGAGGGCAGTCTCGTCCTCGGGCGGGGGTCGGTTGTCGGGGTGCCCGCCGTGCGACGAGAGCCATGCCTCGACGCCGAGTCGCACGTCCCCGGACGTGGGACCGCCCGCCTGGCCCCCTGGGAGGGAAGGGCCAGACGAGCGGCTGTCGGAGGGTGACGTCACCGGTTGACCGGGGTCAGAAGTCGATGTTGGTCGGCTCGGCCGGAAGCGGTGCCGCCTCGGCGTTGACCTGCGGACCGACCCCGAGCTTTTCGAGGATCTTCTTCTCGAGCTCGTTCGCGAGATCGGGGTTGTCGCGCAGGAAGTTGCGGGCGTTCTCCTTGCCCTGGCCGAGCTGGTCGCCCTCGTACGTGTACCAGGCTCCCGCCTTACGCACGAGCCCTGCTTCGACACCGACATCGATCAGTCCGCCCTCGCGGCTGATCCCCTGGCCGTACATGATGTCGAACTCGGCCTGCTTGAACGGCGGAGCGACCTTGTTCTTCACGACCTTGATCCGGGTGCGGTTACCGACCATCTCCTGGCCGTCCTTCAGGGTCTCGATGCGTCGCACGTCGAGACGGACCGAGGAGTAGAACTTCAGGGCCCGACCACCGGTCGTCGTCTCCGGCGAGCCGAACATCACGCCGATCTTCTCGCGCAGCTGGTTGATGAAGATCATCGTGGTGCCGGCGCCGTTGAGCGCTCCGGTCATCTTGCGCAGCGCCTGGCTCATCAGCCGGGCCTGCAGACCGACGTGGCTGTCGCCCATCTCGCCCTCGATCTCGGCGCGAGGCACGAGCGCCGCCACCGAGTCGATCACGATCAGGTCGAGAGCACCGGAACGGACCAGCATGTCCGCGATCTCGAGCGCCTGCTCACCGGAGTCAGGCTGGGAGACCAGCAACGCGTCGGTGTCGACACCGAGCGCCTTGGCGTAGTCCGGGTCGAGCGCGTGCTCGGCGTCGATGAACGCCACGATGCCGCCGGCGCGCTGGGCGTTGGCCACCGCGTGCAGAGCGACGGTCGTCTTACCGGAGGACTCGGGGCCGTAGATCTCGACCACGCGGCCGCGCGGAAGGCCACCGATGCCGAGGGCCACGTCGAGCGCGATGGCCCCCGTCGGGATCACCTCGAGAGCGGCCCGCGTCTCTTCGCCCAGTCGCATGACCGAGCCCTTGCCGAACTGCCGCTCGATGTTCGCGAGAGCGGCGTCGAGTGCCTTGTCGCGATCTCCACCAGCCATGGTTGTCCGTCCGTCTGTCCGCTTCGAGGCGGAGCCTGCTGTCTTCTTCATCGTCAATGACACTAGAGAGGTCCTCCGACAGTCTGCGAGTTCGATGCCGCGACCTGGGGACAACCTGCGTCGTTCCACCGTGTTCGCGTTCGTGCTGCAGCCGCAACCCGAACAGGTGTTCGATCGCAACGCGACACGCGGGCGGTCGCAGCTCAGGCCGGCAGGCTGGACGCAGGGAACCGGCAGCCCGCACGCTGGTTGCCCACGCTGACCGCGCCCGGTGGGCCTCGACGATGCCCTTCACGATCGCGCCAGCCCCAGTCCGGCGCCGCTGTCGCTGGCCGGCGTGCGCGCGTGCTCCCCGCGCCAGGCCACGTCGAAGACCCGGGCCAGGTCGGCTTCGGCGATCCCTCCGCAGCCGTCGGTGACACGCAGCTCGACCCAGTCGGGCGAGCGCCCGGCCGACGATCTGCACGGTGCCGTCGGCCGGGGTGTGCCGGATCGCGTTCGCGACCAGGTTCGCCACCACCCGGGACAGCTCGGCGGGGTCGGCCTGAGCACCACGCCGTCCTCGACCGACCCGCCGAGCCGGACGCTCGCGGGCGCGGGCCGACCGGCTCGGCACCGGCGAGGGCCTCGCTGACCAGGTCGCCGAGCGCGACGCTCTGCAGCGCCAGCGGTAGGACGCCGGCGTGGATCCGGGACAGCTCGAACAGGTCGTCGACCATCCGCACCATCCGGTCCACCTCGGCCGCGCATCTGCCGGTGGTAGCGCGCGCGGGTCCTCGGCCAGGCCGTCCTCCAGCGCCTCGGTCATCGCGCGCAGCCCGGCCAGCGGCGTACGCAGGTCGTGGGAGACCCAGGAGACCAGCTCCCGCCGGGACTCCTCCAGCCGGGCCTCGCTCACGAGCCTCCTCGGAGCCGCTGGCTGGTCCGGGTCAGCTCGGCGGCCAGCTCGGCGAACTCGGCGGGCCCCGGCCCCGCGCCGGTGAACTCGCCCACCTCCCCGAAGCGCGGGTCTCCTCCCGCAGCCGCCGCGAGGAGCGCACCACGACCCGGTGCCGAGCCCCATCGCGAACAGCACCGCCACCAGCCCGGCGACCGGCGAGACCCAGCAGCACGACGCGCGAAGTCGTGGTCGGAGAGGAACATCGCCCGGGCGGTGCCGAGCATGCCGGCCACCACCGCGGCGACCGCGGCGAGCGCCACCAGCGGCGGCATCCACAGCAGCGACGCGGCGCCGCGCCAGCCGGCCGACCAGCAGGCCGGCACGCCCCGGCCGTCGCGGACCAGGCCGCGGTCGATCAGCACGATCTGCACCTGCGTCGGCTCGCAGGGCGACGGTCACGGACCGCCTCCCATCGGTAGCCGACGCCCCACACCGTCACCAGCCGGATGGGCTGGGTCGGGTCGTCCTCGACCTTCTCGCGGAGCCGGCGCACGTGCACGGTGACCGTGGAGTGGTCGCCGAACGACCATCCCCACACCTGCGCGAGCAGGTCGTCCCGGGTGTGCACCACACCCGGTTGCGCGACCAGGAACAGCAGCAGGTCGAACTCGCGGGCTGGTGAGCGCGACAGCCGTTCGCCGCCGCAGGGTGACGATCCGCTGGCCGCCGTCGACGACGAGGTCACCGTCCGTCGACGTGCGTCCCGACGGCACCACCCGCTCACCGGCCCGGCGCAGCACCGAGTCGACGCGCAGCACCAGCTCCCGCGGGCTGAACGGCTTGGTGACGTAGTCGTCGGCGCCGCGCTCGAGCCCGATCACCCGGTCGGTCTCACTGCCGAGCGCGGTCAGCATGATCACGGGTACGTCGCGGACGCTCGCGCAGCCGCCGGCACACCTCGAGGCCGTCGATGCCGGGCAGCATCAGGTCGAGCACGACCAGGTCCGCGGGCGGGTCCCGCATCCGACCGCAGCGCGGTCTCGCCGTCCTCGGCCTCCGCGACCTCGTGCCCGCCGGCGCGCAGGTAGGAGACCACCACCTCCCGAACTGTGTGGTCGTCGTCGACGACGAGGACCTGGGCCACGCTCCCGATCCTAGGGACTCGTCGGAGGCGACGTCAGGGCCGGATGACCGCCGGCACCGCGGCCACGGCGGCGAGCAGCACCGGCCAGACAGCAGATCGCGCAGAGCCAGCCGTAGCTGCCGGTTCAGCAGGTACGGGTCGTCGGCCTGGGCCCCGAACCGGCAGCAGCGTCGGCAGCACGGCGAGCGTGACGGTGCCCGACGCAACCAAGGCGACGGCCACGACGGGCGCCCGTGCCTGCTCCGGCAGACCGCGCGCACGACGACGTACACCGACCAGCACGACGAGCGGCGCCAGCACCGACGTCGTGCAGCAGCACGCCGACGGCGAACCAGACGGCCACCTCGACGAGGTCGACCAGGCGCGGCGAGGTCGAGCAGCAGCCAGGCGCGCGCACAGGCCCATTCCCAGACGCGAGGAGCACACCGAGGATCCAGTCGCGGCACGCGCGTCATGCCAGCGACCTCGATCCGCTCCAGCCACTTGGTCTGCAGCACCCCCGGACGACCCGGGCGCGATCAGCCGGCACGGGGAAGCCGTGGTCGAGGCTGAGCGGCTCGCCGTCGCAGCCGGAGCGCGACAGGGTGAGCGGGTCGTCGGCCACGTTCGGCGGCAGCTGGGTCACGCGGAACGGTCCGTCGGGCTGGAGCGACAGCCACCGTGCACCGTCGGACTCCGCCGGAGGCGTCCGACCAGCGTCGAGCAGGTCCCGCAGCGCGCACGCCGGTCCAGGTCCCCGGCCGGCGCTCCACCCTTCGACACAGGCGATCGGCAGCCGTTCGGTGTGCTGGGGCAGCGCCGCGAGGTCGGCCGCGGACAGGGCCACCGTCCGCTCCGCCGTCGACGACGCTCAGCGCGTACGCCGGGTCGCGGTCGCGGCGGCGGTCACGCCGGCCCGGTCGGGCGGTCTTGTTGATCGGCGACCCCGCGCGCCCGGTGCCGTAGTGCGTTGGCGAACACCGACAGCCGGCGCAGCCACGGAACGGAACCGCCGGCGACCGACAGCACCGCGAGTCCCGGCGGCGGCGTACGTCGGTCCGGAGCAGGCCCCGCGGGCTCAGCCACGCCGCTGCGGCTCGTCGGTCGACCGGTCCAGCCGGAAGCGTGCCTGACGGATCAGTGGCAGCTTCACCGCGACGTGCAGCGAGCAGGGCGCCGATCGCGACCCAGGCCACCGCGTAGTGGGTCGAGCGGAACGAGAAGCGACCCAGGGGTACCACTGCGAGGAGTTGGCAGGCCCGTCGCGACCTGGAAGACGGAGGCGGCCACCAGTACGCCGATCGACGCGCGCTCGAGGCCGTGCAGCAGCATCGCCCGGCGGTCCCGCCACGGCGGCCGCGCGAACAGCTTCGGGTAGACCGCGTAGAGCTTGACCAGCAGCAGCGGAACCGAGGCCACCCCGGTCAGGTAGTGCAGGCCCTGGGTGACCCGGTAGAGCCACACCGGCCGGGTGAGCGGCGCCGAACCAGCCCGGCTGCTCCTGGCAGCAGGTGGCTGTAGAGGCCGGTCAGGAAGGCCACCGCGAAACAGATGCCCAGCCAGACCCCGATCCGAGCCGTGACCTCCGGGCTGCGCAGCGTGGACCGCAGGTCGTCCTCGGTCGGGACCCGCAGCAGCCGTCCGGCGGGTCGCGGTCACGGGACCCAGCCGTTCGGCCTCGAGGACGCCGAACCAGCGGCCGGCGACGACGCCGCTGAGCAGGCCGGTCAGCACGAGGGTGAAACCGGCGGGGCCGGCCAGCGCTGCCAGAGCCTCGGGGCCGAGCAGCAGCCCAGGGGAAGGCAGCGGCTACGCCGGCCGTCGCACTTCGAGGCTGACCTGCACGGTGCGCAGCGCCGACCCCGGCGGGTCGATCGTCGACGACGGCGCGGCCGACCGGGGGCGACCAGGTCGCGGACCCGGCGCAGCAGCCGAGCCGGGTCGCCGCCGATGCCGATGTTGCCGTCGGCCAGCAGACGCCGTACGCCAGGCGCCCTCAGCCGGGGAGCGGGTCGAACACGTCGCGGCGCAGCGCGCGTACGCCGCGCGCCCGGGTCGAGCCGGACCGCGTCGGGGACCAGGTCGACGCCGAGGACGGGGACGCCGCGCAGCGAGCAGGTGCTGGCGCCATCCGGCCGGGTCCGCAGCCGATGTCGAGCGTGCGGCCCGGTGCAGTGGGCCAGGCAGCGCCGGTCGGCGTGCGTCGACGGCGCCGCCCCACGGACCGGACCGGCAGCACGTGCGGCTGCTGCCCGCATCCCGTGCACGGTGCACGGCGCCTCCCGCAGTGCCGCCGGCGTAGACCCGGCCGCGAAGCGTGCGGCTGGTCACAGCGCCGGGCGTGGCATGGTCACGGCGGGGCTCGCGGGTGACCTCGGCGATCCGCCAGCACCGGGCGAACCGGGTTCCGGGAGTCGACCGCTGCGGCACGGGCTCGGCGTCGGCCGACCGTCGTCGACGTCGCGCATCGGGGCGGCGTGGGCCACGGCGGCACCGGCGGCGACGCCTCAGGGCGGCGCGGGTGCGCGGCGCCGGTCGGGCGGTGGACATCTCGACGCCGCGGCAGGACTCCGGCGCAGGTGCCCGGCCGGGACGAGGCCGAGCACCCACCAGCCGCCGTCGACTGGCCGGACCGAGCACGGCGTCCGCGGCCCGGGACGGCATCGTCGGCGACCGCCGCGCAGGTCGGCCGTCGGTAGGCCTGCGGCGTGTCCATGCCGACCTGGACGACCGGCGCCGTCGCCAGCGCCGCGACGTCCCGGTGGGCGTTCGCCAGCCGGTCACCGAACCCGTCGCCGCGCTGGGGCAGGACCGATCCAGCCGCGGGTCCGCTGCCGGCCAGGGTCCTGCCCGGTCGGTGCCGTCGGTGCCGTCGGGCCGTCGGCGCCGTCGGCGAGGTCAGCGTCCAGCGCCAGGTAGCAGCGGTCGGCGCCGAAGGCGGCCTCGCACGCGTCCAGGGTGTCGAGCAGGGCGGCGGCAGCCAGCCGCGCGGCGGCGTCGTGCCCCGAGCCCGGGCCGCGAGCCGGGTCTTCACGCCGGCCCGGGACGGGAGCCTTGGCGACGGCCAGGCCGACCGGCGCCCCGCCGGGGGTCACGTGAGCAGCCCGGCGAAGTCACGGGCGGCGCAGCGACTGTCCGCGCACCGACCCGGACACCTTGGACCGGGTGCCGCGGCTCGCGGGTGGTAGCCGACGTCGTGCTCGGTCAGCGTCCAGCCCGCCCGGGCCGCGCTTCTGCAGCAGCTCGACGGGGTAGCCGAACCGGCGGTCCTCGACCGCGAGCGCCAGCAGGTCCGCGGTGCGGCACACGCGCATCGGCGCGACGTCGTGCACGGTGGTGCCGATCCTGCGGCGCAGCCACCACAGCACGGCCGCGTTGCCCGGCCCGCGCGTGCCAGGGCCAGGTGCCGCGGCTCGAACCGGGCGGCGTCGTCCGGTCGCCATCGTGGCCGCACCGGACGCGGACGTCGTCGAGCAGCGGCAACAGGTCGACCGGGGGTCGAACGAACCGTCGCCGTCCATGACCGCGACGTAGTCGGAGCGGGCCGCCTCCACGCCGGCGTGGACGGCGGCGCCGTACCCGGGTCGCTCCTCCACGGATGACGCGAGCCCGAGCGCGGCCGGCGACCTGCGCGGTGTCGTCGGTCGATCCGTTGTCGACCACGATGACGCGAGAACGTGTCGGGGACCTGCGGCAGCAGCTGCGCGCAGCGCGGGGCCCTCGTCACGGCACGGGAGCATCGAGGTCGCAGCTGGCGGTCATCCCGATCACGGTAGGGTCCCGGCGAGGACCGCGGCGTTCGCAATCTCTTACGAACTCGCTGACGGCGACACGCGGTCGGACGCACGGCTGGGTGACGTGGGCTCTACGCTGTGGCCCATGGTCTCGACACGCCGTCAGCCGGCTCTGGGGCGGCACCCGCGTGCTTTCGGCCGGTGGGGTCGGGCTCGCCTGGCGATGACTCTGATGGTGCTGGCGATGGTGGTGCCGGCGGTCACCGGGTGGAACGTCCGGGTGAACTCGTTCCCGCCGCTGCACGCGGAGTGGGATCCGCGGCTGGGCATCGGAACGGTGCCGGCAGTGGTTCTGGCGGTGCTGGGCGCACGCTACTCCGTCGACCTGGCTCGAGACGGCCGTGGCGTGGACTGCTGCTCGCGACCTTCGCGGCGGGATCGCGTGGATGCTGGCGCTGGCCCTGGTCGACGGCCTGGACGGGATCGGGGAGATCCTGGACACCGTACGAGTACCTGCGGACCGCTCGGGCCACCGACGACCTGCCGGCCACCTCGCGCGAGTACGTCTCGCGGATCCGGTACGACGCCGAGCCGCGCAACTGGCCGGTGCACGTCGCCGGCCACCCGCCGGGCGCGCTCACGTTCTTCGTGCTCCTGGTCAGGGTCGGGCTCGGGTCCGGCCTGGCCGCGGGCCTCGTGGTCACCGTCGCTGGCGGCCACGACCGCCGTCGGCGGTGCTGGTGACGCTGCGGCTGCTCGGGTCGAGCAGTCGAGGCCCGCCGCGCTGCGCCGTACCTGGTGCTCGGCCCGGCAGCGATCTGGCAGGCGGTGTCAGCGGACGCGATGTTCGCCGCGGTCGCGGCGTGGGGGCTGGCGGCGCTGGCGGCTCGCGGCGACGCGGCGCAGCCTGGCCTGGTGCAGCTGCTGGCCGGAGCTGCTCCTCGGCTACGCGGTGATGCTCTCCTACGGTCTGCCGCTGCTCGGGGTGCTGCGCTGTCGGTGCTCCGGCTCGGCCGCTCGTGGCTACCCGCTGGTGTTCGCGTCGTGGCCGCGCTCGTGGTGGTCGGGGCCTACCACGTGCTGGGCTTCTCGTACCTGGAGGCGCTCCCTGCGATCCGCGACCGGTACTTCGAGGGCGTCGGCGGCCGGCGTCCGGCGGCGTACTGGCTGGTGGGGCGGCCCGGCTGCGCTGCTGTTCGCCACCGGTCCGATGCTGGGCGCCGGGCTCGCGCACGCAACTGTCCGAGCGGGCGATGTGACGCCGAGGCCACCGAGCCCGGGTGCTCCTGGTGCTGTCGGGGGCCGCCGTGCGGCCGGTGCTGCTCGCGGACGCCTCTCAGATGAGCAAGGCGGAGGTGGAGCGGATCTGGCTGCCGTTCGTGCCGTGGCTGCTGCTCTCGTGCGCGCTGCTGCCGGAGCGGTGGCGGCGCACCGGGCTGGTCGTCCAGGTCGGTCTCGCCCTGGTCGTGCAGCATCTGCTGCGACACCGGCTGGTGAGGCTGCCCGCTGGTCGAGCCTCAGCCGTCTGCCCGCTGGTCGAGCCTGTCGAGACCACCTCGCTCCGTCAGCGCAGCGGCGCGGTGGCGAACCCGCGCAGCCCGGCGCCGGGGTGACCTCGGCGCGGAAGCCGAGCTCGGCGGCGGCCCGCTCGGGCGAAGCGACGACGTGGCGCACGTCGCCGATGCGGTACTCCCCCGTGACCACCGGCGTCCACGTCGGAGCCGGCGCCCGCGGGCGACGTAGCCGGCGACGTGACCGGATGTCCACCGGGCCGCCGGAGCAGACGTTGAACGCCCGGAACGACCCGGTCGGGTCGTCGGCGACCACGGCCTCAAGCGACAACCGGTTGGCCCGGGCGACGTCGGCCACGTGCACGAAGTCGCGCATCTGGCGACCGTCCTCGAACACGCGCGGCGGCCGGCCGCGCTCGACCTGGGAGCGGAAGATCGCCGCGACGCCGGAGTAGGGCGTGTCACGCGGCATCTCGGGTCCGTAGACGTTGTGGTAGCGAAGCGCGACCGCCGCGGCGTCGGCCTGCCGCGCCCAGGACGCCGCGTAGTGCTCCTGCGCCACCTTGCTCGCGGCGTAGGAGCTGCGCGGGTCGAGCGCGGCCGTCCTCGGGGACGGCTGGCCACGCGAGGGTCGGTCCGCAGAGCGGGCACGGGACACTCGAACTCGACCGGCGTCCAGCGCGCTCGATCGGCCGAGCACCGGGCCGCTGCTCACCGTGCTGCGCGCAGCGCGTAGCGGCCCTCCCCGTAGACCACCATCGAGGAGGCCAGCACCAGCCGATCGACGCCGCGCGCGGCCATGGCGGCGAGCAGCGCCGCGGTGCCGAGGTCGTTGTGACCGGCGTAGAGCGGCAGGTCGGCCGCCGACGTTCCGGCCCCGACCATGGCGGCCTGGTGGCAGACCGCGTCGACGCCGTCGAGCAGTTCGCGCCAGGCGTCGTCCGGTCCGCCTCGCACGTCGAGCCGGTGCACGTCCGACGGCCGGCGACCGCGCCCGGGGCGTGCGCCTGCGGGATCAGCGCGTCGACGCAGCACGACCTCGTGGCCGGCCGGCGAGGAGCTCGCGTCGACCGCTCGTACCGATGAAGCCCGGCGGCGCCGGTGAGCAGCACCCTCACGACGGTCGCCCGGGATCGTCGTACGGCAGCTCGAGGTCGTCGGCCCAGGACGCGCAGCGCGCAGCCGCCCGGCGGCGGCAGGTCGGCCACGCCGCCTGTCAGCAGCGACTTCACCCGCGTCGATGCTGCGGGCGAACATCGCGAACACCTCGGCCTGACCGACTCCCTGCCCGCTCTCGACGCCGGCGTCCATGTCGGTGACCAGGGCGAGCGGCGGAGTAGCAGATGCGTCAGCTCCCGGGCGAGCACCGCCTCGGGGTGACCGGTCATGTTGATCAGCGACCAGCCCTGGGCGGCGTAGTGCTGGGACTCGGCGCGGGTCGAGAACCGGGGCCCCTCGACGACGACCATGGTGCCGCCGAGCGGACACCTCGCGGTCGGTCGGTGAGATGCGCGCGACAGCGTCGGGCAGTAGGGGTCCGCGAACGGCACGTGGGCGGCACCGCGCTCGACGTAGGACTGGACCGCGGCCCTGGTACGGTCGACGAGCTGGTCGGGGACGA
This sequence comes from uncultured Actinomycetota bacterium, assembly GCA_963768905.1. Lineage (GTDB taxonomy): Bacteria > Actinomycetota > Actinomycetes > Propionibacteriales > Nocardioidaceae > Nocardioides_B. Next base: position 360,947 of record CAVYJQ010000008.1, read on the forward strand.
CCAGGTCGCCCGGGGGCCACGTCGTCGCGCAGCCCGCCGACGGCGCACGGCGCCAGCACCTGCCGGACGCCGAGCGAGGCGCAGCGCCCACAGGTTGGCGCGGTAGTTGATCAGGTGCGGCGGGTAGGCGTGCCCGGCGCCGTGCCGGGGCAGGAACGCGACCCGCCGGCCGGACACCTCGCCCACGGCGACCGGCGCGGACGGGTGCGCCGTACGGCGTCTCGACCTCGACCTCCTCGGCGCCCGGAGGAACGTGTAGAAGCCGGAGCCGCCGATGACGGCGATCTCGACGGGTCCGATGCGTCGGAGTGCGCGGCCATGCCGCGAGTCTGCGCAGGCCGGGTCCGGTGCCGGCACGCACGCGGTACGTCGTCGGCGGTGCGGCCCGGCGCCCACGTCGTCGGCGGGCGCAACGCGGCGGCCGCGGCGACGCCGACCACCAGCAGCGCCGCGAAGAGGTTCAGCGCCACGAACCCCAGCGTGCCCATCACCACGCCCGGCCATCACTCCCGCGGCGGCGGCGAAGAGCCCCATCACCAGGTCGGCGGCCCCCTGGACGTCGGTGCGCACGTCCAGCGGGGCCGACTCGGACAGCAGCGTGGACGCGGTCACCGTGCAGAGCGACCAGCCGAGCCCGAGCAGGAAGAGACCGAGCGCGATCTGCACCGACGCGCCTTCGGGCGACGTGCCCGCGAGCAGCAGGGAGACCAGCAGCACCAGGCGCGCCGGCGGTCAGCACCGGCGGTCGCCCGAACCGGTCCGCCGCCCAGCCCGACGAGCGGCGCGAGGAAGAACATGCCCAGCACGTGGCCGGCTGATCACGACGCCGATGATCTCGAGCGTGGCACCGCCGTGGTGCATGTGCAGCGGCGTCATCACCATCACCGCGATCATCACGGCGTGGGCGAGAGCGAGCGCCGCTCCCCCCGCCGCGACCCCGGGGTGTTCACGCGCGACCCTGGCGACCCGCTACCACGATGTCCCGGTCTTGTGGGCCGCCTCGCCGCGAGCAAGCGCCGCCTCGCGCGCCACGACCAGCGGGTCGGGCCGCATGCGTCACGCCGATCACCACAGCCGCCGCCAGGATGCCGAACATCCCGAACAGGAACGGGCCGGTGAGCGCGGGCAGGCCGAGGTCGCGGGCGACGCGCCCCGCGGGTCCGGTCAGGTTCGGGCCGGCCACCGCTCCCACAGTCGTTGCCCAGACCACGAGCGCGAGGGACCGGGCCCGACGGTCTGGCCGGGCCAGGTCGGTGGCGGCGTACCGCGACAGGCTGTTGGCGGCGGTCGTCGACCCGAGCAGGGCGGCCCCGATGAGCAGCAGCGCGAACGAGTCGACGACGCCGGCGACCACGCAGAGCGCCGAGCCGGAGGCACCCAGCAGGTAGCCGAGGACGAGCCCCGGCCGGCGTCCCCGACGACCCATCAGGTGCGCCAGCAGGTACGACGCGACCGCGGCGCCGAGCGACCTGCATGGTCTGGACCAGGCCGGCCAGCCGCTCCGAGCCGGTGATCTCCTCGGCCAGGATGGCGGCGACGGCGATGCCGATGCGTCAGCCCGAGCCCGCCGAGGCTCTGGGTCACGACGAGCGAGCCGAGCGTCCGCCGCTGGACGTGCTGGAGCCGGTGTCCGGCCAGCGCACTCCCTCGGCTCGCCGTGCCGAAGCCGGCTTGGTCATCTCGCGCTCGGCGGCAGGTCGAGGGTCTGCCACACCGCACGCCACACGTCCTTGGGAGCCTCACCCCGGGCGAGCGCCTCCTGCACGGTGCAGCCGCCCAGCGCACCGATCACCTGCTGCTCGGCCCAGTGCCGCGCATAGGCAGCCGACCCCAGCGCCTGCTCCATCCGTTCCCAGAACTCCGTGTGCCGCACGTTCACGACCTTATGTCGTACAGGTGATGGACGGCGTCGTGCAGGTGGTAGCGCCCCAGCGTGGTGACGGTGAACGTGGCGCCGTCGCTGCGCTGAGCGGTCCGCCCCCAGGCGTCGTCGGGTACGCCCGCGTACCGGTCGGCGACGGCGGTGGCTGCGGCGACGAGCTCGGCCGCGACGGTGGCGGGGTCCTGCTCTTCGTACTTGGCCTCGAGGGCCGTGGCGTCCTGGTCCCAGTTCGCGAAGCGGGGGTCGTCCTCGACGAGCATCCGCGAAAGCCGCTCGTCGAAGACCCGATGCACGTCGCGGACGTGACAGGCGTACTCCAACGGCGACCAGATGTTGTCGGCTGGGCGCACCGCGCAGTCGGGATCGGCCAGTGCCTCGGCCCAGGGGCGTGCGGAGTCCTTGAGCGCGGCCGACAGCGCGGTCGGTTCGACCGAGGACGCCTCGAAACCGCACTCCGGACATCGACGCTCCAGGACCCAGGTCCAGTTCTTGGTGTCGGGTTCAATGCTCATGCGGACAGTCTCCTACTCCTCCGGCCAGCGGACCTGAAACAATGCCGGTCATGGCCGCCGAATTCAGCACCCGTACGGCGACCGAGGACGACCTGACCGACATTGCGGCGATCTACAACCATGCAGTCGAGCACAGCCTGGCCACCTTCGACCTCGAACCGCCCGACCGTGACTACTGGCTGGCGAAGCTCGCGGGCGACCACCCCGGCGACCACCTGCTCGTCGGCGTCGACTCGAGCGACAGCGTCGTCGGCTACGCGTACTCGTGGTCGTACCGTCCGCGTCCGGCGTACGACCTGACCCGCGAGACCTCGATCTACCTCGACTCCTCCGTGCGGGGCAAGGGCGTCGGCCGGCTGCTCTACCCGGCTCTGCTCCAGACGATGGCAGTCTCGGGCGTGCACACGGCCGTCGCGCTGGTGGCCCTTCCGAACCCGGCCAGCGAGCGGCTGCACGTGGCCTGTGGGTTCGAGAAGGTCGGCCTGATGCGCGAGGTCGGGTTCAAGTTCGAGCAGTGGATCGACGTCGCGTGGTACCAGCGGATGCTCGTCAACCTGCCCTGATCGCACCCGACTCAGTCGACAGGCTCAGTGGCGCGCTGACGTAGTCGCGGGTCCAGCCAGACCAGGCCGGCTGTCACGAGCGCCAGCAGGATCGAGACGCCAGCCGCATTGACCACCACCTGGGCGTAGCCGAGGTCGGTGACGTCGAGGAACGGGTACGGGTACCAGCCCGTCGCCGCACCGTGGGCCATGGTGTACAGCAGCCAGACGATCGGAAAGGCGAGCGCGGGCAGCAGGTCCCGGTACGACGCCCGGCCTCGCGGGCCGAAGACCAGCCAACCGATCACGGCGAGCGCGGGCACCACCACGTGCAGGAGCTTGTCGGCGAGCAACGACAGCCCGCTCAGGTCCAGGAGCGGGCGCAACAGGAACCAGTGCACGATCGCAGTGACCGTGATGGCGGTGACGGCGGCGAGCCGGCCCACGTGCCAGCCTCGGGAGTGTCGACCGCCGCGAGCCAGAGCCGCGGTGGTCACCAGCACGGCGATGTTGCTCAGGATCGTGAAGTAGCTGAAGAACCGGACCACGCGCGTCACCAGTGACGGTTGCGCCTCCGGCAGGAGGGTGGCCGCACCGTTGACCACAAGTACCAGTTGGAGGGTGACGGCGACTGCGGCGACCGAGGCCGTGAACGCATGCCAGGACCGGGGTGTCGCAGAGTTCGACATGGCCGGAACCCTAGCGGCCCTGCCTAGCTCAGGAGCAGCTTGTCGAGGCGGCGGGACACGACGTACAGCCCGGCCAGCCCCATCGCCAGCAGGTAGAACACCGAGATCAGCGAGTCGATCGACACGGCACCGGTGGTCAGCTCGCGACAGAGCACCACGCCCCGGTAGAGCGGCGTGGCCTCGACCACCCAGCGCAGCGCACCGTCCCCGAACACGGTGATCGGGAAGAACGTCGCAGAGAACAGGAACATCGGCATCACGGCGAGCTGGACCAGGTCGAAGTCCTGCCACGACCGCATGAAGGTGGTGAGCGACATCGCGACGGCCGCGAACGCGAACCCGATCAGCAGCGCGGCCGGGACCGCCAGCACGGCCCACCAGGAGTGCACGAGGCCCATCGCGAGCATCACCAGGAGGAATGCGGCCGAGTAGGTGCCACCACGGAGCAAGGCCCAGGTGATCTCACCCCGCGCGACGTCGCCCGGGCCGCATCGGCGTGGCCAGCACGGCGTCGTACAGCTTCTCGAACTTGAGCTTGAAGAAGACCGAGAAGGTCGAGTCGAGGATCGCACCGTTCATGGCGGCGGCGGCCAGCATGCCCGGTGCGACGAACGCGGCGTACTCGACCGTCCGGCCGTTGAACTCGAACCCGTCGATCAGCTTGCCCACGCCGATCCCGATCGAGAACAGGTAGAGCACCGGCTCGAGAAACCCGGTGAGGAAGAAGATCTTGCTGCGCCGGTGCGCCAGGTAGTTACGCATCACCAGCCGCCACGACGGCGACCATCCGTTGCGGGGCGGGGACAGCAACGCGTTGCTCAGGACGGCCATCAGCTCACCAGCCTCCGGCTGAGGCGTCGCACCGACCACCAGGCACCGAGCGAGACCAGGGCCAGCAGGTAGGCCACGTGGACCAACGCCCGCGGACCGTCGACACCTCCGACGCCACCGATCGTCAGCATCCGGGTGAGGTCGACGCCGTGCCAGAGCGGCGTGAGCTGAGCGACCCACTGCAGCCCGGTGGGGAGGTTCGTGATGGGGAAGAAGGCCCCCGAGAACAGGAACATCGGCATCAGCATCACCCGGTAGATCACCACGAACGCGTCGGGTGACTTCAACCCGGCGCTGAACGCGTACAGGGGCGTTGCGAACGCCATCCCGATCAGCAGCTGAACGCCGAAGGCCGCCAGCACGCCGAGAACGGAGCTGAACACCCCGAACAGCCGAGAGCACGAGGAGGAAGACCCCGCACGCCGTGCCGACTCGGAAGACCACGAAAAGCAGGTGCGCAGCGACGATGTCGGGCACCGACAACGGCGTCGCGGCCATGCCGAGGTACGTCTTGTGCCACTTGATCGCACCGAGCACCGGCCAGGTCACCTCGCCGGTGGCGGTCATCATGGCGTGCGCGGCTACCAGCCCCGGGGCGATGAACGCGAGGTACGTCGGTGCACCCTCGAGCTCTGCTGGGCCACGGTCGATGAACCCGCCCAGGAGCACACCCATCGCGAGCACGTAGAACATCGGCATCACGAACGAGCTGACCACCGATGCGCGCCACGTACGGCGGTAGACCGTGAGCCAGTAGTCGAACTGGCGGCCGATCATCACCCGCCGGCCGGGCGTCGAGACCGAGCTCGCCGTGGACTGGTCGAGCGCCATCAGTCCACCAGGGTCCGACCGGTGAGGTGGAGGAAGACGTCCTCGAGCGTGGACCGACGGACGAGCACGGCAACCGGGTCGAGCCCGCGCTCGTGCACGCGAGCCAGCGTCTGCTCGCCGTCGTTGGTGTAGAGCAGGAGCCGGTCGGGCAGCACCTCGACTCGTTCGGCAAGCCCTTCGACGCGGTCGGCGAGCGCCTCGTGCTCCGCCGACCCCGAACCGCAGCTCGGTGACCTCGCGCGTCGAGTGCTTGCGGATCAGCGCGAGCGGTGAGCCCTCGGCGACGATCTCTCCCTTGTCCATGACGACGAGCCGGTCGCAGAGCTGCTCTGCCTCGTCCATGTAGTGCGTGGTGATCACCAGGGTCACGCCCTGCTGCTTGAGCCGGAACAGCTTGTCCCACAAGGTGTGCCGGGCCTGCGGGTCGAGGCCGGTGGTCGGCTCGTCGAGCAGCAGCAGGTCGGGCTCGTTGATCAGGGACCGGGCGATCGTCAGCCGGCGTTTCATCCCGCCGGAGAGCGACTCCACCTTGGCGTTGGCCTTCTCGCCGAGCTGGAAGAAGCCCAGCAGCTCGTCAGCCCGATCGCGCGACACCGCGCGTGGGAGCCCGAAGTACCGGCCGTACACGACGAGGTTGTCGCGGATGGTCAGCTCGTTGTCGAGGGTGTCCTCCTGCGGACACACCCCGATCCTCGCTCGGATGGCCGGGCCTTGGCTGCCCGGGTCGAGGCCGAGGATCCGCAGCTCGCCACCGGTCGGCGGCGAGACCGCAGCGATCATCCGCATCGTGGAGGACTTCCCGGCCCCGTTCGGCCCGAGGAACCCGAACGCCTCGCCGGGTCGGACGTCGAGGTCGATCCCGCGAACGGCCTCGAAGTCACCGAACGACTTACGCAGGCCGACTGCGCGGATCATCGAACTGCCGTCGTCCGGACTCGAGCCGATCGTGCTCTCGGACTCGGTCGCTGGGGTCGTTTCAGGCACACGTCGACACTAGCCCGAGGCTCCGACAAGGTCATGTGAGTTTGCAGCCCGCCCCGCTCCCGGGCGTACGCCCGAACTAGGGTGGCGACCACTCGGCACGACTCGGCGATGAAAGGCACGTGGGTGCTCCAGCAGGACCGTGAAGCCTTCGACGGCTTCGTGCACGCGACCCTGCCGCAGTTGCTCAGCGTCGGGCAGTCGCTGACCGGGAACGAGCGCGAAGGCGCGAACCTCGTGCAGGACGCCCTCGAACGGTCCCTGCTGCGCTGGTCGAGGATCCGCGAGGACGACCCCGAGCGACATGTGTTGAGCACGATGCTGCGCCGCAGCCAGCCGCTCGTCCGGCGGATCCTCCGACGGCCTGTCGGAGATGTCCCGGAACCGGCCGAAGATCACGCCCGCTCCCCCGATGCCTGCCGAGGACGTCGACGAGATGCTGGCGGCTGTGCACCGCCGCGCCCGGCATCGCCGTCAGGGGCGGATCGGTGTCGTCGCGGCGGGGGTGCTCGCCATCCTCACCACCACCGGGGTCATCCCGTCCCCTGGAGGGGTTCCGGGCAGCACGCCCGGGGATCCGCCTACCCCCGCCTCGACTCCGAGCGGCCCGGCCTCGAGCGGCTGAGCGATTTCGGGGATCCGTACTGTCGGTGCCGTGCGGCAGGATGAGGGGATGGCGGACGACCACGGACCAGCGGGGGTGCTCGACGCGTTCAGCGCGCCCACCCGCACCTGGTTCGAGGCTGCCTTCGCGGAGCCCACCCCGGCCCAGGTCGGCGCCTGGCAGGCCGTCTCGGCGGGCCGCAACGCACTGGTCGTCGCACCGACGGGCTCAGGCAAGACGCTGTCGGCCTTTCTCTGGTCGCTGGACCGGATCGCGACCGAGGAGCGTCCTGCCGACAAACTGCACCGCTGCCGGGTGCTCTACGTCTCGCCGTTGAAGGCACTGGCCGTCGACGTCGAGCGCAACCTCCGCGCGCCCCTGACCGGCATCCGGCACACCGCCGCGCGGCTGGGGGCGCCCGAGCCCGACATCACCGTCGGGGTCCGCTCCGGCGACACCCCTGCCGCCGACCGGCGCCGACTGGCCACCGCACCGCCCGACATCCTGATCACCACGCCCGAGTCGCTCTTCTTGATGCTGACCTCGCAAGCCCGCGAGTCGCTCCGCGGCGTCGAGACGGTCATCGTCGACGAGGTGCACGCGGTTGCGGGCACCAAGCGCGGGGCCCACCTGGCGCTGTCCCTGGAGCGGCTCGACGAGCTGCTCGAGAAGCCGGCTCAGCGGATCGGCCTGTCGGCGACCGTGCGCCCGATCGAGGAGGTCGCCCGCTTCCTCGGTGGCGCGCAACCGGTCGAGGTCGTGGCGCCCGGCTCCACGAAGGAGTGGGACCTCAAGGTCGTCGTCCCCGTCGAGGACATGACCGAGCTCGGTGCACTCTCCGACGAGCCGGCCGAGGGCTCGGCTGCGGGCGGCGAGCGACGCAACTCCATCTGGCCGCACGTCGAGGAGCGCGTGGTCGACCTCGTCGAGCAGCACCGCTCCACGATCGTGTTCGCGAACTCGCGTCGGCTCGCCGAACGGCTGACGGCCCGGCTCAACGAGATCGCCACGGAGCGGGCCGAGGGCTCGCTCGAGCGCGGGGGCGCGCCACCGGCCGAGGTGATGGCACAGTCCGGACAGTCCGAGGGTGCGCCGATCGTCATCGCCCGGGCCCACCACGGGTCGGTCTCCAAGGAGCAGCGGGCCCTGATCGAGGACGACCTCAAGCGTGGGTCGCTGCCCTGTGTCGTCGCTACCTCGAGCCTGGAGCTCGGCATCGACATGGGGGCGGTCGACCTGGTCGTGCAGATCGAGTCTCCGCCGTCCGTCGCCAGCGCACTGCAGCGAGTCGGGCGCGCCGGCCACCAGGTCGGCGAGGTCTCCCGAGGCGTCCTGCTCCCCAAGCACCGCAGCGACCTCGTGCACACAGCGGTCGCGGTCGAGCGGATGCGGGTCGGCGCGATCGAGTCGTTGCGCGTGCCCACCAACCCGCTCGACGTACTGGCGCAGCAGGTGGTCGCGACGACGGCCGTCGACACCTGGGACGTCGACGCACTGTTCGACCTCGTACGTCGGTCGGCCGCCTTCACGACGTTGCCGAGGTCGGCGTACGACGCCACGCTCGACCTGCTCAGCGGCCGCTACCCGTCAGACGAGTTCGCCGAGCTCCGTCCCCGGATCGTCTGGGACCGGGTGACCGGCGAGCTGACCGCCCGACCCGGGGCGCAACGGCTGGCAGTGACGAGTGGCGGCACCATCCCCGACCGCGGCCTGTTCGGCGTCTTCCTCGTCGGCGAGAAGGCCTCCCGGGTCGGCGAGCTCGACGAGGAGATGGTCTACGAGTCCCGGGTGGGCGATGTGTTCGCGCTCGGTGCCACCTCGTGGCGCATCGAGGACATCACCCACGACCGGGTGCTGGTGTCGCCGGCACCGGGTCAGCCGGGGCGGCTGCCGTTCTGGAAGGGCGACCAGCTCGGTCGGCCCGCCGAGCTCGGGAAGGCGATCGGCGCGTTCACCCGCGAGCTGTCCGCGCTGCCCGAGCAGCAAGCCCGCGAGCGCTGCCTCGAGGCGGGACTCGACCCCTGGGCGGCGAGCAACCTGGTGGCGTTCCTGACGGAGCAGCGCGAGGCGACCAGCACGCTCCCCTCCGACCGGACGATCCTCGTCGAGCGCTTCCGCGACGAGCTCGGGGACTGGCGGATCGTCATCCACTCGCCGTACGGAGCCCAGGTGCACGCTCCTTGGGCGCTGGCCATCGGCGTCCGGCTGCGCGAGCGGTACGGAATCGACGCCCAGGCACTCCCGGGTGACGACGGCATCGTGCTGCGGGTTCCCGAGACCGACCAGGAGCCGCCCGCGGCCGACGTGGTGATGTTCGAGCCCGACGAGATCGAGGACATCGTCACGACCGAGGTCGGCGGGTCGGCCCTGTTCGCGTCCCGGTTCCGCGAGTGCGCGGCTCGAGCGCTGCTGCTCCCCCGCCGCGACCCCGGCCGCCGGTCGCCGCTGTGGCAGCAGCGCCAGCGTTCGGCCCAGCTGCTCGAGGTGGCGTCGAAGTACCCGTCATTCCCGATCGTTCTCGAAGCCGTCCGAGAGTGCCTGCAGGACGTCTATGACGTGCCTGCGTTGGTGTCGCTGATGCGCGACCTGTCGGCCCGGAAGGTCCGCGTCGTCGAGGTCGCCACCCAGCAGCCGTCCCCGTTCGCGCGCAGCCTGCTCTTCGGGTACGTCGCGGCCTTCATGTACGAGGGCGACAACCCCGTCGCCGAGCGGCGGGCCGCCGCGCTCTCCCTCGACCAGGGCCTGCTCGCCGAGCTGCTCGGCCGTGCCGAGCTCCGGGAGCTGCTCGACCCCGAGGCCCTGCACCAGCTCGAGCAGGAGCTCCAGCGGCTCACCGACGACCGCAAGGCGAAGGACGCCGAGGGGGTCGCCGACCTGCTCCGGTTGCTGGGGCCCCTCACCACCGACGAGGTGATCGCACGCACCACCTCCGACCCGTCCGGCTGGCTCGAGCTGCTGCGCGAGGCACGTCGGATCGTCGAGGTCCGGCTGGGCGGAGAGGCCTGTTGGGCTGCCGTCGAGGACGTAGCCCGCTTGCGCGACGGGCTCGGCGTTCCCATCCCGCCCGGCACGCCCGACGTCTTCACGGAGCCGGTCGACGACCCGTTGGCTGACCTGGTCGGTCGCTACGCGCGCACGCACGGCCCCTTCACCTCCCAGGACGTCGCGGCCCGACTGGGGCTCGGCATCGCGGTGGCTCAGCAGACCCTGAACCGGCTCGCGGCGCAGGGCCGAGTGCTGGAGGGCGAGTTCCGCCCGGCCGGGACAGGCGCGGAGTGGTGCGACGCCGACGTGCTGCGCCGACTCCGGCGCAGGTCGCTCGCCGCGCTGCGCAAGGAGGTCGAGCCCGTCGAGCCGGCCACCCTCGGCAGGTACCTCCCGGTCTGGCAGAACGTCGTCCCCACCGGCGCCAGTACGACGGCGGGTCGGTTGCGGGGCGTCGACGGCGTGCTCGCCGTGGTGGAGCAGCTCGCCGGCTGCGCCGTTCCGGCATCCGCCCTGGAGCCGCTGGTGCTCGGGAGCCGCGTCGTCGACTACGCCCCGTCGATGCTGGACGAGCTGACCACCACCGGCGAGGTGCTCTGGGCCGGGCACGGGACCCTGCCGGGCAACGACGGCTGGGTGTCGCTGCACCTGGCCGACTCCGCGCACCTGACCCTGCCCGACCACGGCGAGCTCGAGAGCACCCCGCTGCACGAGGCCGTCCTGGAGGCGCTCGGCAGCGGTGGGGCCTACTTCTTCCGGCAGCTGTCCAACCAGATCCGTGACGTCGAGGGGGCCGGCGACGACCGCGCCCTCGAGGCCGCGGTGTGGGACCTCGTCTGGTCCGGCCGCCTCTCCAACGACACCCTCGCGCCGGCGCGCTCACTGACCTCCGGAGGGCGCACCACGCACCGGTCCCGGCGACCGGCACCGCGAGCCCGGATCTCCTCGCGCCCCCGTCGCGCCGACCTGCCCACCCGCACAGGGCCGCCCACGATGGCCGGTCGCTGGTCGCTGCTGCCCGACCTGGAGCCGGATGCGACGCGTCGCGCCCACGCCGCCGCCGAGGGCCTCCTCGAACGGCACGGGGTGGTCACCCGCGGAGCCGTGATGAGCGAGCGCGTTCCTGGCGGGTTCGCCGGCGTCTACAAGGTGCTGTCCGCGTTCGAGGACTCCGGACGATGCCGCCGTGGCTACTTCGTCGCGTCGCTGGGCGCCGCCCAGTTCGGCGTGCCTGGTGCCGTCGACCGCCTCCGTTCGTTCAGTCGCGAGGTGGGCACCCAGGACGACGACAAGCTCGACGCGGTGGCGCTGGCGGCAACCGACCCGGCCAACCCCTACGGCGCGGCCCTGCCCTGGCCCGACCGAGTGGCGTCCGACGAGCCGGGGGCCGGACACCGGCCGGGTCGCAAGGCCGGGGCACTCGTCGTGCTGGTCGACGGCGCGCTGGCCGTGTACGTCGAGCGCGGCGGGAAGACCCTGCTGACGTTCACCGAGGAGGCCGACTCCCTCACCCCGGCGATGACCGCTCTGGCGACGGCCGTGCGGCGCGGGGCACTCGGGCGACTCACCGTCGAGCGTGCCGACGGCGCCAGCATCCTCGGCACCGGAGACCGCCCCAGCGCCATGCGACACGCGCTGGAGAGCGCCGGCTTCGTCGCCACGCCCCGAGGTCTGCGACTCCGTGCCTGAGGGCGACACCGTCTGGCGCACGGCCCGACACCTCGACCAAGCACTCAGCGGCCAGGTGCTCGAGTCCAGCGACTTCCGCGTGCCCGCGTACGCGACGCTCGACCTCGCGGGGCAGACCATCGAGCAGACCCTCGCCCGCGGCAAGCACCTGCTGACCCGGATCGGCTCCGACCACACGCTGCACACCCACCTGAAGATGGAGGGCTCCTGGCACCTCTACAGGCCCGACAGCCGATGGCAACGGCCCACGCACGAGGCGCGCGTCGTGCTGCGTACTGCCGAGTGGACGGCCGTCGGCTTCGCCCTCGGCACGGTCGAGGTGCTCCGCCGTGCCGACGAGCACGAGGCGGTCGGGCACCTGGGTCCGGACCTGCTCGGCCCCGACTGGGACGAGGACGAAGCGCTACGCCGGCTCCAGACGCGACCCGACCGGGCGGTGGGCGATGCGCTGCTCGACCAACGCAATCTGGCGGGGATCGGCAACATGTACAAGGCCGAGCTCTGCTTCCTCGCCGGCGTCAACCCCTGGGCTCCGGTCGCGGACGTGCCCGACCTGCCCCGGCTCGTACGCCGTGCGCGCCAGGTGCTCGATGCGAACAAGGAGCGCGTCCAGCAGACGACCACCGGCGACCTGAGGCGCGGCCGACAGCTGTGGGTCTACCGACGCGACAAGCAGCCGTGTCGACGGTGCGGCACGCCCGTCAAGGTCGACCAGCAGGGGCCGGAGCTCCAGGAACGCGCGACCTACTGGTGTCCGTCCTGTCAGCCGGCCGGGTCGCGCGGCAGCGCGTAGCGATACAGCTGCACCTGCTTGCCGGAGTGGCCCATCGGATCCATGGCGATCAGTCGCCAGTGCCGGCCGACGAAGAACGGCAGTCCGTCGGAGCTCTCGCTGGCCATCTCGATGACCGGGTCGCACCCGCGGCGCCTGACCTCCTCGACCGCGGCATCCAGCAACGCCGTGCCGACTCCCTGACGGCGTGACTTCGGGCGGACGAAGAACCGCGAGACGCCCATCAGCTCGCTCGGCTCGTGCTCGATCGTCTCCCGCCAGCGCAGCGCGGACACCGGGTCGCGCCCGACTCTCGAGATGGCCACGTGCCCGAGGATCTCGCCGTTGCGCTCGGCGACCCAGGCAGCCAGGACGTCGTCGGACGTCAGCCAGTCGCGTGGCCGGTGCGGGCGGACCACCGGGTAGTGCTCCTGGTAGTAGACGACCTCGAGCAACCGAGCACACGCCGTCAGGTCCTTCTCGCGCCGACGGCGCACCAGTCCTGCCTCAGGTGGTGTCTCGTGGTCCCGATGGAGCAGCGATCCGCCCGGCAGCTGGCCGAGGCGGCGGGTCACCGGATTCGTCATGGCCTCTCCCCGATGTCTCGTCGCGACCCTTCCAAAATAGGCCCGGAAGAGTGGTCTCGACATGACCCGAATGGGGCATGTGCCCGGCAATCACCGCCTGACGAGGCGCCTCAGGTCATAGCCCTTGATCAACCACGACGCCCCGAACGCGTACACGGAGACCACCTCGCCGACGTACAGCGGCGAGAACCCGGCGAGGGTCAACGGAAACACCTGGCCCAGTGCGATCCAGGCGACGGCGGCCAGGATCGCGGACCCGCACACGCGGTGGAACCGGACCCGCATCGCCGGTCCACCGTGCCGGCGCTCCCGCTCGGCGAACACGAAGCAGAGCGCCGCCAGGGCCAGGATGAAGGTCGCCGCGAAGGTGAAGTGCACCGTCGCCACGGCGGTCTCGCCGACCGCTGACTGGAGCGGCGTGCATCCGGCCGGGTCCGGTTGCCCGCCCGGTCCGCAGCGCGTCGCCGACTCCCCCAGGTTCGGTCGCTGGGTCGGCAGCAGCGCAACCCCGAGGGCGGACACTCCCGCCGTCGAGCTCAGCCAGAAGTCCCAGGTGCTCGTCTGCCCAGCCAGGTAGGTGAGCAGCAGCACCGCCGTGACGCACAGCACGCCGACGAAGAGGTCCCGGGCCGGCGAGTGGTAGTAGGCGCTGAGCGAGCCTCGTACCGTGGCATCACCGCGGAGGAAGAGCCAGTCGACCACGAACAACACCGTCGGCAGCAGGACGCCGAGCAGACCGACCAGGGTCCGGATCAGCAGGTACGAGCGGACGTAGAGAACGGCGGCGTCAGCGCGCCGGGTCAGGTCCTCGGGTCGTTCGAACGTCTCCGACGTCAGGTGGAACATGCACCTCAGGATGACGGCTCAGCGGTACGGATTCACGCACGCGAGCCGGAGTGGCGCAGATCAGGCCGCGGACGCGACGACATCGCCGGAGCGGCGGCCGGCTGCCGGCTTGGCCGTGAGGCTGCGGGCGTCGAGAGCGACGTCCTCGAGCTGCATCGCGAGGGCGGCCTCCTCGAGCGCGACCGCGTCGCTCACCTCGGAGAGGATCTCCGAGAGCGGCACGTCGAGCGCGGAGCAGATGGAGGCGAGGAGCTCCGAGGAGGCCTCCTTGTGGCCACGCTCGATCTCCGAGATGTAGCCCAGGCTGACCCGCGCATCGGCCGAGACCTCGCGCAGCGTGCGCCCCTGGCGCACTCGCTGGGAACGGAGCACCTCACCAAGCAGACGACGGAAGAGAACCATGCTGTGCTCCTCTCGTGCTCTGCGGTGGGTGACTCGATGGGCCAACGCTACCGGGCCGGGAAAACTTCCCGCCAACGAACTCCTCGACCCGAGTGAGCAAGCCTAGTCGAGGCGCTCCACGGCCTGGCGCGCGACCACCCCGAGCAGCGCCTCGACGGCACGCTCGGTCGTCTCGGCACGGATCGCGTCCCGGTCGCCGGCGAGCTTCAGCTCGAAGGTCTCGATCTCGGTGGGCCCGGCGATGCCGACATAGACCAGGCCGACCGGCTTGCCCTCCTGCTCGTCAGGGCCGGCAATCCCTGTCGTGCTGACGGCGTAGTCGGACCCCATCAGGGCTCGCACGCCGATGGCCATCTCGGCTGCGCAACGGGCGGAGACGGCCCCATGCCGCTCGATCGTCTCGCTGGACACTCCGAGCAGCTCTCCCTTGATCCCCGTCGCATAGGCGACCACGCCGCCACGGAAGGTGGCGCTGGCCCCGGGCGTAGTCGAGACCCGGTCAGCGACCGATCCTCCGGTCAGTGACTCCGCCGTCGCCGCGGTGAGCCCGCGGGCGAGGAGCTCCTCGTGCAGCCGCGCGGCCAGGTGGTCCATGCGGGGATCGTAGCCACTGCGACGCTAGCGTTGAGGTATGGCACTCCCAATCGAGGACTATGCAGTGATCGGCGACTCGAGCACCGCCGCACTGATCGGGCGGAACGGGTCGATCGACTGGCTCTGCCTGCCTCGGTTCGACTCCCCCGCGTGCTTTGCCGCTCTGCTGGGCGGACCCGAGAACGGTCGGTGGCTGCTCGGCCCGGCCGAGCCGGCTGAGTGCTCGCGGATGTACGTCGGCCACAGCTCGATCCTCGAGTCGACGTACACGACCAGCACCGGCACGGTGCGGGTGATCGACGTGATGCCGGTCAACGACGGTCGCGACGACATCGTCCGGCGCATCAGCGGCCTGAAGGGCACGGTCCGGATGCGGCACGAGTGGGTCGTGCGGTTCGGGTACGGGCACATCAAGCCGTGGGTGCACCGGGCTGACGAGGACGGCGACGAGGTGATCGCGGCCGTGGCCGGCCCCGACCGGGTCTCGCTGCGAGGCACCCGGCTACCTCATGCCGTGAACGGAAGGCACGCGGACGAGTTCGACGTCCGGGAGGGCGAGGAGCTCACGTTCACGATGACGTACGCGCCGTCGTACCAGGAGCCGCCCGAGGCGCTGCCGGTGGACCGGCGGCTCCAGCAGACCCTGATCGACTCCGAGGAGTGGGCGCACCGCTGCATCTACGAGGGCCCGTACCGCGAGCAGGTGCTGCGCTCGCTGCTCACGCTCCGCATCCTGACCCACAGCGCTACCGGGGGCATCGTCGCCGCCCCGACCACGTCGCTCCCCGAGACGTTCGGTGGTGAGCGCAACTGGGACTACCGCTTCGTCTGGCTTCGTGACGCCGCACTGACTCTGCAGGCCTTCCTCGCCTGCGGCTACCTCGAAGAGGCCCGGGTCTGGCGCGACTGGCTGCTGCGGGCGGTGGCAGGCGACCCGGCCGACCTCCAGATCATGTACACCGTCGACGGTGGCCGCGACCTGCCCGAGCGCGAGCTCGGGCACCTGGCCGGGTACGCCGACTCGCGACCGGTGCGGATCGGCAACGGCGCCGTCCACCAGACCCAGTCCGACGTGCTGGGCACCGTGATGGACGCGTTCGAGATGGCGCGACAGGCGGGGCTCGAGGTCGACGGCGACGCCTGGGAGCTCCAGCGCGCGCTCGTGGAGGACCTCGCCAAGCACTGGGACACCCCCGACCACGGCCTGTGGGAGATCCGCGGACCGGTGCAGCACTTCACGCACTCCCGCGTGATGGTCTGGGTCGCCTTCGACCGGGCGATCACCGCCGCCGAGGAGTACGACCTGCCGGGGCCCGTCGACGAGTGGCGGCGACTCCGGGGCGAGGTCCGTGCCGAGATCCTCGAGAAGGGGTTCGACACCGAGCGCAACACCTTCACCCAGCACTACGACACCCAGGCCGTCGACGCGTCGCTGCTCACGCTGCCGTTGGTGGGGTTCATCGACGGCGACGACCCGCGGATGCTCGGCACGATCGCCGCGATCGAGAAGGACCTCATGCACGAGGGACTGCTGCTCCGGTACCGCACCGAGACAGGTGTCGACGGGCTCTCCGGCGACGAGCACCCGTTCCTTGCCTGCTCGTTCTGGCTGGTGGCGGCGTACGCACGCGCCGGGCTGACCGACAAGGCAACCGAGCTGATGCGCCGGCTCCTCGAGCTCCCGAACGACGTCGGCCTGCTGCCCGAGGAGTACGACCCGGTTCAGCGGCGGTTCGTCGGCAACTTCCCGCAGGCGTTCTCGCACCTGACGCTGATCGCGGCCGCGATCAGCCTCGACACCGTCTGACTGCGGCACCCACTCCGAAAGGCAGCCCCCTCATGCTCTCGGTCCTCTTCCTCGGCGGGACCGGGGTGATCAGCTCGGCCTGTGTGGCACTCGCGGTCGAGCGCGGCCTCGACGTCACCGTCCTCACCCGTGGCCGAACCAGCGTGCGGCCGCTCCCCGAAGGAGCGCGGACTCTCGTCGCCGACGCGGACGACGCTGCCTCGCTGGCGGAGGCCGTCGCCGGCGACCGGTACGACGTGGTGGTCGACTGGGTCGCCTTCCGCCCCGAGCAGGTTCGGGCTCGACTCGACGTGCTGCGCGGCCGCACCGGTCACTACGTGTTCATCAGCTCGGCGTCGGCGTACCAGAAGCCACCGCTGAGCCTGCCGGTCACCGAGTCGACTCCCTTGAGCAACCCCTTCCTGGGCTACTCCCGGGACAAGATCGCCTGCGAGGACGTGCTGGTGGCGAGCCACCGGGACGAGGGGTTCCCGGTGACGATCATCCGCCCCTCGCACACCTACGACCGCACCGCCGTGCCGTTCGACGGCGGGTGGACGTTCGTGGAGCGGGTCCGGCAGGGCCGCCCCGTGATCGTGCACGACGACGGCGCGTCGCCGTGGACGCTGACCCACCACCGCGACCTCGCCCACGGCCTCGTGCCGCTGCTCGGCGACCCGCGCACGCACGGCGAGGCGTACACCCTGACCGGCGACGAGGTGCTCACCTGGGACGAGATCGCGCGCACCCTGGCCAAGGCTGCCGGCGCGGAGCCCGACCTGGTCCACGTGGCGTCCGCGGAGATCGCCCGAGCTCACGCCGACTGGGGCGCGGCGCTCCTGGGAGACAAGTCCCACCCGGCGGTCTTCGACACCAGCAAGCTGCGTCAGCTGGTGCCCGGCTTCTCCACGACCATCCCCTTCTCCGAGGGCGCCCAGGAGATCATCGCGTGGCACGACGAGGAGCCGTCGCGGCGCCAGGTGGACACGCGCGTCGACGCCGCTATGGACGAGCTCGTCCAGAGGTTCGGCTGACTCTCAGCGAGAGGAGGCTTCGCGCGAGCGACCCTGGCGTCGTACGTCGAGAGCCTTGATCACGTAGTCGATGCCGGTGACCACCGTGACCGCGACCGCGGCGGCCATCAGGCCCACGGCAGCCCACCACACGACCAGGCCGACGGTGTCCAGGCCGCCCTCGAACAAGCGGAGCGGCAGCACGAGCAGCGCGAGCGCGCCGGTCTGCAGGACGGTCTTGAGCTTGCCTCCGGCGCTCGCAGCCATCACGCCGTGCCGGATCACCCAGAAGCGGAGCGCCGTGATCCCCCACTCGCGCACGAGGACGACCGCGGTGACCCACCACCAGAGCTCGCCGATCAGGGAGAGGCCGACGAAGGCCATCCCGGTCAGCGCCTTGTCGGCGATCGGGTCGGCGATCTTGCCGAAGTTGGTGACCAGGTTGCGGCTGCGCGCGATGTCGCCGTCGATCTTGTCGGTGATCATCGCGGCAACGAAGAGCAGGAACGCGACGAAGCGCCACAGGACCGACTCGCCGTTGTCGACGAGCAGCGCCCACGCGAAGAACGGCACCATCAGGATGCGCAGGGTGGTGAGCGCGTTGGGGAGGTTCCAGTTGGACGGCGGCACCGCGACGGGCTCCGCAGTCGGGTCGACGTCTCGCGTGGTCACGGCGCGCTCCCCTCGATCTGAGCCACCAGGTCGACGCCGTCCGAGGCGACGACAGAGGCCCGGACGAAGTCGCCGACCGAGACGGACGCAGGCAGGTCCGTGAGGGTCGTGGTGCCGTCGACCTCGGGGCCCTGGTGCGCTGCGCGGCCCTCCGCGGAGTCGCCGTCGACCGACTCGACCAACACGTCCACCACCTCGCCGATGCGCTCCTCGGCACGCTGGGCGGTGAGCTCCTCGACCAGTCGGGTCACGTGCTCCGTGCGGTCGCGGATCTCATCGTCGTCGAGCTTGCCGTCGTACGTGGCCGCCTCGGTGCCGTCCTCGTCGGAGTACCCGAAAACGCCGACGACATCCATCCGGGCTGCCTCGATGAAGTCGCAGAGGATCTGCAGGTCGTCCTCGGTCTCCCCGGGGAAGCCCACGATCACGTTGGAACGGACACCGGCCAGCGGCGCCTGGCTGCGGATCTGCTCGAGCAGGCCCAGGAAGCTCTCGGGGTCGCCGAAGCGGCGCATCCGTCGCAGCACGGCGTTCGAGGCGTGCTGGAAGGAGAGGTCGAAGTACGGCGCCACACCCTCGGTGGCCGCGATCGCGCTGACCAGGCCGGGGCGCGTCTCCGCCGGCTGCAGGTAGGACACGCGAACCCGCTCGACGCCGTCGACCGCAGCGAGCTCGGGCAGCAGCGTCTCGAGCAGCCGCAGGTCGCCGAGGTCCTTGCCGTACGACGTGGAGTTCTCGCTGACCAGGAAGAGCTCCTTGACGCCCTGCTCGCCGAGCCAGCGGGCCTCGCCGAGGACGTCGCTGGGGCGCCGGGAGACGAACGAGCCACGGAACGAAGGGATCGCGCAGAAGGAGCATCGGCGGTCGCAGCCGCTGGCCAGCTTGAGCGGAGCGGTGGGGCCGCCGTCGAGTCGGCGACGTACGGCACGTGGACCGGAGTCGGGAGCCGCCCCCTCGGGAAGGTCAGGGGCGGCGATCGTGTGGCCTGGCACGACGACGGTGCTGGCGTCGCGCGCGGCGGGCGAGATCGGGAGCAGCTTGCGGCGGTCCTGCGGCGTGTGCGGGTGGTGCTGCTCGCCCGCGAGGATGCCGCGGAGCTTGGCGGCGATGTCGGGGTAGTCGTCGAAGCCGAGGACGGCGTCTGCCTCGGGGAGGGTCTCGGCGAGGTCCTTGCCGTAGCGCTCGGCGAGGCACCCGACGGCCACGACGGCCTTGGTGGTGCCGTTGGACTTCAGGTCGGACGCCTCGAGGAGGGTGTCGACGGAGTCCTTCTTGGCCGCTTCGACGAACCCGCAGGTGTTCACCACGACGGTGTCAGCGTCGGCGGCGTCGTCCACCAGGCGGAAGCCGCCCAGCTCCAGCCGACCGGCGAGCTCTTCGGAGTCGACGTCGTTGCGGGCACAGCCCAGGGTGACGAGGGCGACGGTGGTGGGGGCGTCCGGAGAAGTAGTCATGACCGTCATCGAGTATGACGCTCCGGCACCGTTCGACGCGAACCGGGCGTACCGACCCCGGCTGTGACGCTCGCCTCGCCGTCACCCTCCCAGGTGTGACGGCTGAGGCGTCAGCGACTGGTGGGGCGGGTGAACGTACGGCGTCCCGGCTCTCCGAGCTCGCCGACGGGACCGCGGTCCTTGCCCCGGACCCGGACCTCGACGGCACCGGAGTTGGCGGCCTGCACCCGCACCGGCGGGTCGACCTTCAGCTTCTTGCGCTCCCCGATCACCAGCTCGCCGGTGAAGACGACCTTGCCGTCGCCGTCGCGAACGACGACGCGGGAGCCGGCCTGCGTGGCGACCAGCATGATCGGCATCGGCTTGCTGACGGGCTGCGGCTTCGCTGCGCTCGGGAACGCGGTGTCCACCCCTGCGGACCCGTTCACCAGCGGGGTCGGGCTCTGGATCAGCTGCGGCGGCTCGGTGGCGAAGAGCCGGACCAGGCCCCAGACGAGGACGAGGCTCAGCACGGCGCCGACCAGCAGCCCCCAGTTCGGGCCGCCGACGGTGCTGCGCATCGATCCGGTCATGCCGGTGGCGAGCTCGGCCTCGAAGACGCGGCGTGCGTTGATCGGCGCGGTCGCGTACCGGTCGTCGAACTTCACCAGCAGTGGCGCCGGGTCCTGGCCCAGCACCCGGGCCAGCGTGCGCAGGTGGCCGCGCGCGTAGAAGTCACCGCCGCAGGGCGAGAAGTCGTCGACCTCGATCGACTCGATCACGTGCGGCCGGATCCGGGTGCGGTCCGCGAGCTCGTCGACGGTCAAGCCGACACGGGTGCGGGCCGCTGCCAGCTCCGGTCCGATGATCGGGTCGTACGCCGGCTCGGTGACGAACCCGTCGATGACCAGCGGTTCGACGGGGTCGCCGAGCTTGGCGATCGGACGCACCGCGGAGTCGACCGGCTCGAAGACCAGGTCGACGCTGCCGGGGCGACGCAGCTCGCGCCCCTCGGGGAGGGTGCCGCGCCGGTCGCGGGCGTCGGGGTCGAGGGCGTGGGCAGCCGCGCCGAGCTGGGTCGCAGGCAGGTCGCGCGTCACCTCGGCGCGGAGGGCCGGTCGTGTCGGGCGCAGGTCGGCCACGACCGCTGCCGGCAGCACCGGAGTCTTCGGCTCGGGCGCCTCAGGCTCGGTCTCAGAGTCGGACTCGGCCTCGTCGGCGCTGTCGACGGCGGGGTGGGCGACGTCGACATCGTGCGACGAGCCCTTGGCGACGCGGGAGACGATCGTGCCGATCCCGCCGAGCAGGCTGCGGCGAGGAGCTCGAGCCGGTTCGTCGAGGTCGACGTCGTCACCGGCGTCGGACGCCTCGGGCTGGCCGATCTCGACGGGCTGGTGGTCGATCGGCTGCTGGGCGAAGGCCTCGTCGGCGACGGGCTCGTCGAGGACCGGCGGCTCGACGTCCGGGGTCGTCGGTGCCTCCACGGCCGCGTCGACCGGCTCGGCCTTCGGCTCGGGGGCGACGACGAGGACGTCGGCACGGCCACGTGACAGGGCGGCGAGCTCGTCAGCGAGGGCGTCGTTCGCCACCGACGTACGCGTGGTGAGGCCGAGCGGGACGGCGAGGGCAGCCCCGAACACCTTCTGGTTCAGCGCCGCGTGCCGACGGCCGCGGACCTCGAGCCCGTCGAGCGCACGGCCGAGGCTGTGCGGACGGAAGACGAGCCGGCCATCGTGGACGGCGCTGCGACGCGGGCGCACCTCGACTGCGGCGACGGCGTCCCACGGGAGCCCACGCCACTGTCGGCCGAGCCGGATCCGGACCCCGAGGTCGTCCGCCACCACCAGCGGCGTACGAGCGTCGAGCAGCCCAGCCAGGTAGAAGCCCGCGATCAGGGACAGCACCAGGCAGAGCGCCCAGTCGAGCGGGGCGCCGGTCTCGACCGCACGCCAGAGGTACGCGATGGCGATCGCCGAGGCGCCCGCCCCGATGACGGCGGCCAGACCGGCGTTGCGCCGGACCACCACAGGGGTGCCCGCCACGATGGTCTCGTCGGATCCGGAGTGGTCAACGTCGTCGTGCTGGTCCACCGACTCCTCCTGATGCATAGCGCTCACTGTTCCCCCTGCAGGGTGGCGATGACCTCATCGAGGTCGTCGGGCTTGATGAGGACGTCGCGAGCCTTCGAGCCTTCGCTCGGACCGACCACGCCGCGGCTCTCGAGGATGTCCATGAGCCGGCCCGCCTTCGCGAACCCGACTCGAAGCTTGCGTTGCAGCATCGAGGTGGAGCCGAACTGGGTGGAGACCACGAGCTCGACGGCCTGCACGACCAGCTCGAGGTCGTCACCGATGTCGTCGTCGAGGTCCCGCTTGGCCTGCGCCGGCGCCGTGACGTCCTCGCGGTACGTCGGCGACAGCTGCTCCTTGCAGTGCTGGACGACCTGGTGGATCTCGGCCTCGGTGACCCAGGAGCCCTGGACGCGCACCGGCTTGCCGGCGCCCATCGGCAGGAACAGCCCGTCACCCTGCCCGACCAGCTTCTCCGCGCCCGGCTGGTCGAGGATGACCCGGCTGTCGGCGAGCGACGACGTCGCGAACGCGAGCCGCGACGGGACGTTGGCCTTGATCAGACCGGTCACCACGTCCACGGACGGACGCTGGGTCGCGAGCACCAGGTGGATACCCGCGGCTCGGGCGAGCTGCGTGATCCGGACGACGGAGTCCTCGACGTCGCGCGGGGCGACCATCATCAGGTCGGCGAGCTCGTCGACGACCACGAGGAGGTACGGGTACGGCGCCAGCACGCGCTCGCTGCCCGGCGGCACCTGGACCTTGCCGGAGCGAACCGCCTTGTTGAAGTCGTCGACGTGCCGGAACCCGAACGCCGCCAGGTCGTCGTACCGCATGTCCATCTCGCGGACGACCCACTGCAGCGCCTCGGCCGCCTTCTTCGGGCTGGTGATGATCGGCGTGATCAGGTGCGGCACGCCTTCGTAGTGGTTGAGCTCGACGCGCTTCGGGTCGACGAGGATCATCCGCACCTCGTCGGGCGTCGAGCGCATCAACAGCGACGTGATCATCGAGTTCACGAACGACGACTTGCCTGAGCCGGTGGCGCCGGCGACCAGCAGGTGCGGCATCTTCGCCATGTTGGCGACCACGAAGCCGCCCTCGACGTCCTTGCCGAGGCCCACCACCATCGGGTGGTGGTCGTTTCGGGCCGTGGGCGAGCGCAGCACGTCGCCCAGGGAGACGATCTCCTTGTCGACGTTCGGGATCTCGATGCCGATCGCGGACTTGCCGGGGATCGGCGACAGGATCCGGACGTCGGCCGAGGCGACGGCGTAGGCGATGTTCTTGCCGAGCGCGGTGACCTTCTCCACCTTGATGGCGGGGCCGAGCTCGACCTCGTAACGGGTGACCGTCGGGCCACGCGTGTAGCCGGTGACCTGGGCGTCGATGTCGAACTGCTCGAGCACCTCGGTGAGCCGCCCTACGACGTCGTCCGACGCCTTGGAGCGCGCCTTGTGCACGCTTCCGGGCTTGAGCACCTCGTTGGCGGGGAGTGAGTAGGTGACGTCACCGGACAGCGCCAGCTGCTCCACTCGCGCGGGCAGCGGGGTGTGCGGCGGAGCCTCGACCTTCTCCTCGTCCGACGGGGCGGCTTCGTCCGAAGCCTCGGCGACCGGGGCGCCCTTGCGCTTGCGGCCGAGCGCGCGCTGCTCGAGCACGGGGCTGTCGTAGGGCTCGTCGCCCATGTCCTCGTCGACCTCGGCCATCGAGCCGACCCGGCGACGGGGCCGGCTCCGCTTCAGCGGCGCGGTGTCGTCTGTGGGCGACGCCTCCTCGTCGTCCGACTTCGCCGTGCGGCCGAGCATCCTGTCGCGGGCCTCGCGCAAACGCGCCGGCACCTGGTACAGCGGGGTCGCGGTGATGACCAGCAACCCGAAGAGCGAGAGCAGCACGAGCAGCGGTACGACGAGCAGGCTGGTGCGCAGCAGGTCCATGAAGAGCGACGCGACCACGAAGCCGATCGCTCCCCCGGCCTGCTGGATCGCCTCGGTGTCGCCGCGCGAGGGCGACGGCATGTCGTTCGCGATGTGGACGAGGCCGAGCACGCCGAAGAGCAGCGCCGCCCAGCCGATCAGCTGGCGGCCGGCCGGGCCGTTCGACTCCGGGTCGCGCAGGTTCCGCCAGGCCACCACGCAGAGCAGCAGCGGGACGAACCAGCCGACCAGCCCCACCGAGCCGGCGACGACGGTGCGGGTGAAGTCGCCGACCGCGCCCGGCAGCTGCCACCAGACAGCGGCGGCCACCACGAAGGCGAGGCCGATCAGGAAGAGCCCGGCGCCGTCCCGACGGTGTTCCGGGTCGAGCTCGCGGGCGGTGTGCCCGATCTTGCGCACGAGGGCGCCCAGGACGTGCGCGACACCGAGCCAGGTCGCGCGCAGACCACTCATCAGGCCCGTGAAAAGGGCAGCGAACATCGTTGCGATAGGTCCAGTCCCGCTGCGTACCGCCCGTGGTGCGGGGCGACTCGACTTGGTCGAGCGACCCTTGGCCGTGGACTTCTTGCTGCGAGCCTGGCTACCGGACGACCGGGTCTTCGAAGCAGCAGGTCGAGTGCCCCTGCTCTTCGACGACGCCGGTGGGGAAGACGTACGGGTCGCCATGCTCTCGAATCTACGCGATCGTCACACCAGTCCCACGCTTCACACGCCGGAGCGGGGGTGGCCATACTTTCGGGACTTCTCAGACTCGACATTCCCGACAGACCACGCCAGAGCCTGCCAGACTGCAGAGATGCTCCTCTCCGACTCCGCAGCCCAGGTGATGAGCCTGAGCGAGTCCGGCGGCGCGGACGCAGCGCTCCTCGTGGCCCACCAGGCACTCTCCGACGCGCCGGACGCCGACCCGCTCGAGCAGGCCGCACTCTGGTACGCCATCGCGGTCGCCCACCACGCGAAGTCCGAGTTCCCCGCCCAGGTGGACGCAGCCGGACATTGCCTCCGGCTCGCCCGCGTGGCCGGCTCCCCCGGCTGGGCCTCCAACGCGCTGTCGATCCGGGCCATGGCGATGGTGCGCCAGGAGACCATCGAGCCCGCGCTCGTCGACCTCGCCCGCGCGGAGGTCGAGCTCCAGGCCTGCACCGACCCCGCGCTCATCTCCTGGGCGCACACGGGACTGGGTTACTGCTATCTGGAGCTGCGCTTGTACGAGCTGGCGCTGCCGCACTTCGAGGCGGCGCCCACGATCGATGCCAGCCCGATGCCTTTCCGCGAGTTCCGGGTGGTCGATCTGATGAACCTGGCCGAGCTGCACCTGCGCTGGGCCGACGAGCTGGAACGCGCGACGCCGTACGAGGGGGCCGAGACCGAGGCCGAGCAG
Source organism: uncultured Actinomycetota bacterium (assembly GCA_963768905.1). GTDB lineage: Bacteria > Actinomycetota > Actinomycetes > Propionibacteriales > Nocardioidaceae > Nocardioides_B. The sequence goes on from CAVYJQ010000008.1 coordinate 385,988, forward strand.
CGGCGGGCGCAGGCTCATCGGACCGCGCTCGAAGCCGTGGCCGAGGCGGAGCGCGTCGGCGCGACAGCGCTCGGCGAGGCGTGCCGCGCCACCGCCCTCTGCTCGCTCCCCCGGGACGACGCCGCGACCACGGTCGCCGAGCTGGAAGCGGCTTTCGCGAGTCACGAGCACAACGACCAGCACGGGGGCCGCTCCGCGGTCGGCGGCGCACTCGCGCGCGTGCTGTGGCGTCAAGGCAGGCACGACGAGGCCCTCGACATCGCCCGCCAGGCCGCGGATCTCTCGGCCAGGGCCGGTGACTGGCAGGTGGGCGCGAGTGCCCGGTGGCTGCTGGTCGAGCTCGAGGCGGCCGCCGGCATTCCCGGCGCGGGCTCGGGTCGCGAGTACGCCCGGCTGCTCTCCCGGGTGCTGTGGCGGCAGCGACTGAGCACGCTGGCCGGCGCCCAAGCCGCGCTCGACGTGGAACGGCTCCGCCACGACGCCCTCGTCGCCCAGCGGGCGGCCCGGCAGGACCCGCTCACCGGTCTCGGCAACCGCCGGGCCCTGGACGACGCCCTCACCCAGGCCATGCACGACGCCACGGACGACGGGGTTCCGACGACCCTGCTGGTGATCGACCTCGACGCGTTCAAGGCGATCAACGACCGCTACGGACACCTCGTCGGCGACGCCGTGCTCTGTGAGGCCGCGGGCGTCATCAAGACCGCCGCCCGCACCGAGGACACGGTGGCCCGGCTCGGCGGCGACGAGTTCGTCGTCCTCGCGCGCGGCACCGACGAGGAGGCCGGAATCCGCCTGGCCGAGCGGGTGGCCGCGGCATTCGCCGAGCTCGAGGTCAGCCTCCCCGACGGCCCCCTCCGGCTCGGCGCGAGCGTCGGCGTCCGTACGACCGGGTCCGGGCTCGAGCTGGCGGACCTCCTCGGTGCCGCCGACGAAGCGATGTACGACGTGAAGCGCACCGTGCGGACCTTCACCCCCGGGCTCGTCCCGGAGGGCGACGGGGTCAGGCTTCGACTACCACCGGGATGATCATCGGCCGGCGCCGGTGGGCGTTGGACACCCAGCGGCCGATCACCCTGCGGATGGTCTGCTGCAGCAGGTAGGTATCGGCCCCCTCGCGGGCTGCCGCGTCGAGGGCGTCGATGATCGGCTGCTTGATCTCGTCGAAGATCGAGTCGTCCTCGGCGAACCCGCGCGCATGGATCTCCGGACCTCCCGCGACCTTCCCGGTCACCGAGTCGATCACCACGATCACGGAGATGAAGCCCTCCTCGCCCAGGATGCGCCGGTCCTTGAGCGAGGTCTCGGTGATGTCGCCGACCGACGAGCCGTCGACGAACACGTAGCCACAGTCGACCTTGCCCGCGATCCGGGCCACGCCGTCGATCAGGTCGACGACCACGCCGTCCTCGGCGATGACCACTCGGTCGTGCGGTACGCCGGTGGCGCGGGCCAGCTCGGCGTTGGCCCGCATGTGCCGGGCCTCGCCGTGCACTGGCAGCACGTTGCGCGGCTTGACGATGTTGTAGCAGTAGAGAAGCTCACCGGCCGAGGCGTGCCCGGACACGTGCACGAGCGCGTTGCCCTTGTGTACGACGTTCGCGCCCCACCGGGTCAGCCCGTTGATCACCCGGTAGACGGCATTCTCGTTGCCGGGGATCAGCGACGACGCCAGGACGACGGTGTCGCCCTCCTCGATGTGCACGAAGTTGTGGTTGCGCTGCGCGATGCGGGAGAGCGCCGACAGCGGCTCGCCCTGGGAACCGGTGGAGATCAGCACCGTCTTCTCGGGCGGGTAGTCGGCGAGCTCCTTCGCGTCGACGAGCGTGTCCGGCGGAACGTTGAGGTAGCCGAGCTCGCGGGCCACCGCCATGTTGCGGACCATCGAGCGGCCGACGTACGCGACCTTGCGCCCGTGGGCGACCGCGGCGTCCATCACCTGCTGCACGCGGTGCACGTGCGAGGCGAAGCAGGCGACGATGATCCGCTGGCTCCGGCTCTGGTGGAAGACCCGGTCGAGCACCGGCGTGATGTCGCGCTCCTTGACCGTGAAGCCGGGCATCTCGGCGTTCGTGGAGTCGACCATGAACAGGTCGACGCCCTCGTCGCCGAGGCGGGCGAAGGCGTTCAGGTCGGTGATCCGGCCGTCGAGCGGCAGCTGGTCCATCTTGAAGTCGCCGGTGTGCAGCACCAGGCCGGCGCCGGTGCGGATCGCGACCGCCAGCGCGTCGGGGATGGAGTGGTTGACGGCCACGAACTCGAGGTCGAACGGCCCGAACGGGATCCGGTCGCCCTCCGTGACCAGGTGCTGCACCGTCTCCTTGAGGCGGTGCTCGCGGAACTTCGACGTGAGCAGCGCCAGGGTGAGCTGGGACCCGACGATCGGGATGTCCTGGCGCTCGCGCAACAAGTACGGCACGGCGCCGATGTGGTCCTCATGCCCGTGGGTGAGCACCAGCGCGTCGATGTCGTCGAGCCGGTCGCGGATCGGTTCGAAGTCGGGGAGGATCAGGTCGACGCCCGGGTGGTGGTCCTCCGGGAACAGGACGCCGCAGTCGACGATCAGCAGCCGGCCGGCGTACTCGAAGACGGTCATGTTGCGGCCGACCTCACCGAGGCCGCCGAGCGGGATGATTCGCAGGCCGTTCTCCGGGAGCGGCCCGGGCGCGGTGAGCTCGGGGTGCGGGTGGCTCATCGGTCGCTCACCCCTGGGCTCGGTCGCCCAGCAGTCCGGCCTCGGTGAGCACCGAACGGATCTCCGCTGACAGCGCGTCGTCCGCGGACACCAGCGGCAGCCGGACGACGCGGTTGTTCAGGACGCCGAGCAGCTCCATCGCCGCCTTGGCGGTCATCGCGCCCTGGGCCCGGGTCATGATCACGTCGACCACGGGGAGCAGGCGGCGGTAGATGGCCAACGCCTCGGCGAGGTCGCCTCGATCCACGGCGTCAGCCATCGCGGCGTACTCGCGACCGGCTACGTGACCGACTACGGAGACGACGCCGCTCGCGCCGTGGGTGAGCCAGGCGAGGTTGAGGACGTCGTCACCGGAGTAGAACGCCAGGCCGGTCTCGGACATGATCCGGACCCCGCGGGTCAGGTCGCCGACGGCGTCCTTGACCGCGACGACGCGCTCGTTCTCGGCGATGCGGTGGTAGGTGTCCTCGGCGATCTGCAGGCCCGTGCGGCCGGGGATGTCGTAGAGCATGACGGGCAGGCCTGCGGCATCGGCAACCGCCTCGAAGTGCGCCGACAGCCCGACCTGGGTGGGCTTGCTGTAGTACGGCGTCACGAGCAGCGTGGCGTCAGCACCGAGCTTCTCGGCCTGGGCGGCGAGCTCGACGGAGTGGGCGGTGTTGTTCGTGCCGACGCCGGCGATGACCGTGGCGCGGTCGCCGACGGCCTCGATGACGGCGCGCAACAGGCGGCCGTCCTCCTCCGTGCTGGTCGTCGGGGACTCCCCCGTGGTGCCGGAGACGACGAGGCCGTCGTTGCCGTGATCGACGAGGTACTCAGCGACCCGGGCGGCACCGTCGAGGTCGAGGGCACCCTCGTCGGTGAACGGGGTGACCATCGCCGTCAGCACACGTCCGAGGGGTGCAGGCGCAAGTGTCATGAGCGACAGGTTATCGCCTGACACCCCTCGGGGCTCACCCCTGGCGGGGGCGACGTCCAGGCCGAACGCACGACCAGGTCAATTGACGCTGTTGTGACAGCGTCAGGCTCTGATCGGCCGTCACACCGGCGCAATTGTCCCGGTCAGTCGGCGGACCGCTCCCACCACACGAAGTCGTAGCCGTCGTGCCGCTCCCGGCGTACTTCGGTCCACTCGCTCCGGTCGAACTCGGGGTAGTGGGTGTCGCCCTCAGGCGACTGGTGCACCTCGGTCAGCACCTGGGCGTCCGCCAGCGGCATCGCGTCGGCGTAGATGTGCCCGCCACCGATCACCATCACGTCACCCTCGAGCCCGCGGGCCAGGTCGACGGCCTCCGGCACCGAGTGGGCGACGAGCACACCCTCCGCGGTCCAGTCGCGGTTGCGGGTGACGACGATGTTGGTCCGGTACGGCAGGGGGTGGCCGATGCTGTCGTACGTCGACCGGCCCATCACCACGGTGTGGCCCTTGGTCGTGGCCCGGAAGTGCTTGAGGTCCTCGGGGATGCTCCACGGGATGTCGCCGTCCCGGCCGATCACGCCGTTCTCGGCGACCGCGGCGACGAGGACGACGCGCGGCGCGGCTACTGCGGCCGTCATACCGCGATCGGTGCCTTGATTCCGGGATGCGGGTCATAGCCCTCGACGCTGATGTGCTCGAGGTCGAAGGCGTCGAGCTCGGTCACCGAGCCGTCGAGGTGCAGCGTCGGCAACGGCCGTGGCTCGCGGGTCAGCTGCAGCCGCGCCTGATCGAGGTGGTTGCTGTAGAGGTGCGCGTCGCCGAGCGTGTGCACGAAGTCACCGACCTCGAGCCCGGTCACCTGGGCGACCATGTGCGTGAGCAGCGCGTACGAGGCGATGTTGAACGGGACGCCGAGGAAGACGTCGGCCGAGCGCTGGTAGAGCTGGCAGCTGAGCCGGCCCGGACCGTTCTCCGACGGCGCGACGTAGAACTGGAACAGCGCGTGGCAGGGCGCGAGCGCCATCTGCGGGATGTCGGCGACGTTCCAGGCGGAGACGATGTGCCGGCGGCTGTCCGGGTCGCGCCGGAGGTTGTCGAGGAGCTGGGCGATCTGGTCGACGTGCTCGCCGCTCGGGGTGGGCCAGGACCGCCACTGCGCGCCGTACACGGGGCCGAGGTCGCCGTTCTCGTCGGCCCACTCGTCCCAGATCGTGACGCCGCGGTCCTGGAGCCACTTGACGTTGGTGTCGCCACGCAGGAACCAGAGCAGCTCGGCGAAGATCGACCGGGTGTGCACCTTCTTGGTGGTGACCAGCGGGAATCCCTCGCGGAGGTCGAACCGCATCTGGTGGCCGAAGACGCTGCGGGTGCCGGTGCCGGTGCGGTCGCCCTTCACCACCCCGTCGTCGAGGATGCGCTGGAGGAGGTCGAGGTACTGCTGCACGGCCTCAACCTACCCGATTCGTCAGCGGTCGCCGCGCTCGGAAACGCCGCAAGATCGCTGACGAATCGGGGTGGGTTGGTCGGGGGTGGTCAGCGGGTGGGCTTGCCCTTGCCCTTGACGTTGCCGCCGGTGCTCGTGGTGGAGCTCAGGCCGGCCGTGCTGGTGATGAAGTTGTGGATCGAGACGTTGTTGACCTCGCTGTACACCCCCGGGAACTCCGGCGTCGCGCAGCCGAGCCCGTACGAGACGATGCCGACCTGCACACGTCGACCATCAGCCAGGTTGCCGAACAGCGGGCCACCGGAGTCGCCCTGGCACGAGTCGCCACCGAGCGTCTCGGCGCAGATCTCCGAGTCGGGCTGGAAGCCCATCATCGCGTTGGTCGTGCAGTTCGCGTCCGAGACGGCCCGGACGTCGACCGACTTCATCCGCGAGGGGATGAACGGCGAGCCGAAGAACTCGGTGCCCCACCCGGAGACCGTCAGGGCCGCGCCCTGCTGCTCGAGCGTGTCGTCGCCGAGCGGCACCAGCGGGATGGTCGGCACGTTCATCGCCGTGGTGGTGTGCACGAGCGCGGCATCGAAGGTGTCGGTCGACTCGTACGCCGGGTGGATCTCGATCCGGTCGACCGCGACGGTCTGACCCTGGCTGGTGTTCTTCAGGTCGGTGCGGCCCACGGTGATCTGCACGTCGCCCGGCTTCTCGCCGACCAGGCAGTGCGCGGCGGTGAGCACCCAGTTCGGGGCGATGACCGAGCCGCCGCAGAAGTGTCCGTTGCTGCCCGTGGACCCCTTCGACTGCACCGACGCCATGAACGCGAACTGGCCGTCGGGAACCGACGAGCCGCCCACGATGGCGCTGGCCGGGGCGAGGGCGAGCCCGGTGGCGGCAAGAGCGGAAGCGGCGAAGGCCGCGACGATCCGAGAAGTACGACGCATGATCTCCCTTTCGAGCGGAGCGCGGACCTGATGACCCGCGCCAAGGGGTGCAACGACGCCGCTCACCGCGGGTTACGTCACACGCGTCCGGGCGGCCTGTTTCTACACTGGCTTGTATGGCGGACAGCTGGGGCGCAGACGGCCCTCCGGACGAGGCCTACTCACGGGTCTCTCGTGACCTCCACGCGCTCACCGCGGACTTCGCGACGTACCTCGACGCACTGCCGTCACAGCTCACCGCGGCGTACGACTGCGCGATCCGCGTGCCGGAGCCGCACGAGCTCGGGAAGGTGCAGACCGACGGGGTCTCGCTCGACGAGGTGTACGTCGTGCAGCCGGCCGATCCGCGCGCGTGTGCGCTCGTGGTGGCCCGGCTGTCGTCCGAGGGCGGGGCCTCGGTGCTGCTGCGCACCGGGTTCGCCATCGCCGAGGACATCCCCAGCTGCTTCTGCGACGCCTGCGACGAGGACAGCGAGTCGCTCATCAAGCAGACGCGTGACGTCGTCGAACTCGCAGTCGACGGCTGCGAGGAGTTCCGGCGGCCTTACCGTCAGAAGGTGCGACAGATCCTGGCCGACGGACGGTGGATGGAGCACGGGTACACGCGACCGGACGGTTCGTGGACGAGTCACGCCGGCGCATCGGTTCGTGGTGAGGCGTTCTCGCACGCGTGGCCGCCGTGGCCGCGCCGTCAGGCGTCGTAGTCGAGCAGCACCTTGTCGGACGTCGGGTGTGACTGGCAGGTCAGCACGTAGCCCTTCTCGACCTCGTCGGGCTCGAGCGCCCAGTTGGTGTCCATCTCCACGCTGCCCTCGAGCACCTTGGCCCGACAGGTTCCGCACACGCCGCCCTTGCAGGCGAACGGCGCGTCGGCGCGCACCGTGAGTGCGGCCTCCAGCACGGGCGGCCCCTCCGTGGCGAGCCGGAACGTCGAACGCCGTCCGTCGAGCGTGATCGTGACCTCGGCGCCCTCGGCATCGGCCCCGGTGGGCACGGCGGTGGTACGTCGTACGGGCGCCGTCGACTCCACGTGGAACACCTCGGCGTGCACGTGACGCTTCTCGACACCCTCGGCGACGAGCAGCTTGCGCAGCGAGGAGACCATGTCGAACGGCCCGCACAGGAACCACTCGTCGACGGTGTCGACCGGCAGCAGCGACTCGATGATGCGCGACATCCGCGCGGTGTCGAGGCGGCCGGAGAAGAGCTCGACCTCCTGCGGCTCGCGGGACAGCACGTGCATCAGCTGGAGCCGCTCGCGATACCGGTCCTTGAGGTCCTCCACCTCCTCGAGGAACATCACCGAACGGTGCGTGCGGTTGGCGTAGATCAGGGTCACCGTCGAGTCGGGCTCGGTCTCGAGCGTGGTCGCCACGATCGACAGCACCGGCGTGATGCCCGACCCCGCCGCGACGCAGACGTAGTGCTTGGCGTTGGCCGGGTCGAGCTCGGTGAAGAACCGGCCGCTCGGGGTCATCACGTCGAGCACGTCGCCCGGTTTGAGTACGTCGAGTGCGTGCTCGGAGAAAGCACCGCCGGGCAGCCGCTTCACGGCGACCCGCAGCACGCCGGACGACACCGGCGAGCAGATCGAGTAGTTGCGACGTACGTCGTCGCCGGCGAGCTCGGTGCGGATCGTCAGATGCTGGCCCTGCGTGAACGCGTAGTCGTCGCGCAGATCGTCGGGCACCTCGAACGTGATCGCCACCGAGTCGTCGGTGAGCGGTTCGATGGTCTCGATGGTCAGCGGGTGGAAGACGGAGTGTCTGGTGCTCAAGCCTCGGCGCTCTCTCAGATTGCCTTGAAGTGGTCGAACGGTTCCTTGCAGGCGTCGCAGACCCACAGCGACTTGCACGAGGTCGAGCCGAACCGGCTCAGCTCGCGGGTGTCGGGCGACCCGCACTGCGGGCAGCGCAACGTGATCCGCAGCGGCACCACGCCGTCCGCGGGTCGGGTCTGGGGCGGCGCGATGCCGTACTCCTCGAGCTTGGCCTTGCCCTCGTCGGTCATCCAGTCCGTCGTCCAGGCCGGCGCGAGGACGAAGTCGACGACGACGTCGGAGTAACCCTCGGCCGCGAACGCAGCGAGCAGGTCCTCGCGAATCGACTCCATCGCCGGGCAGCCGGAGTACGTCGGGGTGATCTGCACCCGGACCGAGCCGTCGTCGGCCACATCGACCGCCCGCAGGATGCCGAGGTCCTCGATGGTCACCACGGGCACTTCAGGGTCGAGCACCCGCGCCGCGATCTCCCACAGACCGGTGGTCGAGCCGGCCCCGGTGGTGGTCGAGCCGGCCCCGGTGGTGGTCGAGCCTGTCGAGACCATCACCACGACGCTCCCGGGTGCGAGCGGGCCAGGTGCTGCATCTCGGCCAGCAGGTAGCCCATCTGCTCGGTGTGCACGCCGCGACGCCCGCCGGTGACCGCGGGCGTGACCTGCGGCTCCTCGGCCTTCGCCTCGCGGAGCACCTCGGTGACGCGCTTGTGGAACACGTCGCGGAACGTCGTCGGATCGACCGCCACGCCGGACTCGACCAGCAGCGGGTCGATGTGGCTGATGTCGAAGAGCTCGTCGACGTACGTCCACTCGACCTCGAGCGCGGCGCTCAGGCGTTCCGCCGACTCCGGCGTACCGTCGCCCAGCCGCAGCACCCACATCCGGGCGTGGTCGTGGTGGTAGTCGACCTCCTTGACTGCCTTGGCGGCCACGGCCGCCAGCGTCTCGTCGGTGCTGCCACGGAGCGCGGAGTACAGCTCGTGCTGGTACGTCGAGAGCAGCAGCAGCCGCGCCATGGTGACGGCGAAGTCGCCGTTGTCGCGCTCGACGAGCTGTACGTTGCGGAACTCGCGCTCGTCACGCCAGTAGGCCAGGTCGTCCTCGCTGCGGACGGGGTCCATCAGCGAGCCGGCGTAGGTAAGCAGCGTCCGGGCCTGACCCAGGAGGTCGAGGCCGATGTTGCCGAGGGCGACGTCCTCCTCGATCTGAGGCGCACGCGTGATCCACTCCCCCATCCGCTGGGCCGCGATCAACGCGTCGTCGCCGAGGGCCAACGCGTAGGCGGCGGTGAGTGCCTCGGTGCTGGGAGCGGCCGTCACAGGTGGTCGACCCCCTCGGGGATGTCGTAGAACGTCGGGTGCCGGTAGATCTTGTCGGCGGCCGGGTCGAAGAACGAGTCCTTCTCCTCCGGGCTCGAGGCGGTGATGTCTGCGGCGGGGACGACCCACAGCGACACACCCTCCTGGCGGCGGGTGTAGATGTCGCGAGCGCTGCGCAGCGCCATCTCGGCGTCGGGCGCGTGCAGCGACCCGACGTGCACGTGCGAGAGACCGCGGCGGCTGCGCACGAACACCTCCCACAGCGGCCACTCGCGCCGCGATCCGTTGCCCGTGGTCGAGCCGGGACCGGTGGTCGAGCTTGTCGAGACCATCACGCTGCTCCCTCTGCCACGCGGGCGTGCTTGTCGGCGTACGCCGCGGCGGCCTCTCGGACCCACGCGCCGTCCTCGTGTGCCTTCACCCGGTGGTCGAGGCGCTGCTTGTTGCACGGGCCGTTGCCCTTGATGACCTCGAACAGCTCGGTGAAGTCGATGTGGCCGAAGTCGTAGTGGCCGCGCTCCTCGTTCCAGCGCAGGTCGGGGTCGGGCAGCGTGAGCCCGAGCGCCTCGGCCTGCGGGACGGTCATGTCGACGAACCGCTGCCGCAGGTCGTCGTTGGTGTGCCGCTTGATGCCCCACGCCATCGACTGCGGCCGAGTTCGGGACTCGTCGTCCGGCGGACCGAACATCATCAGGCTCGGCCACCACCAGCGGTCGACGGCGTCCTGGGCCATGGCGTGCTGGGCCTCGGTTCCATGCGACAGGGTGTGCAGGATCTCGAAGCCCTGGCGCTGGTGGAACGACTCCTCCTTGCAGACCCGCACCATCGCCCGGGCGTACGGGCCGTACGAGCACCGACACAGCGGCACCTGGTTGACGATGGCCGCGCCGTCGACGAGCCAGCCGATCGCGCCCATGTCGGCCCAGGTCTGGGTCGGGTAGTTGAAGATCGAGGAGTACTTCTGGCGCCCGGTGTGCAGCTTGTCGAGCAGGTCGGCGCGGTCGGCGCCGAGCGTCTCGGCGGCGGCGTACAGGTAGAGCCCGTGGCCGGCTTCGTCCTGCACCTTCGCCATCAGGATCGCCTTACGCCGGAGGCTGGGTGCGCGGCTGATCCAGTTGCCCTCGGGCTGCATGCCGATGATCTCGGAGTGCGCGTGCTGGGCGATCTGCCGGATCAGCGTCTTGCGGTACCCCTCCGGCATCACGTCGCGCGGCTCGATCCGCCCGTCGGAGTCGACGATCTGCTGGAACTCGCCGGTGTCCTCGTCCTGCGTCGGAGCAGCGGCGGAATCCGGCTGGTCGGCCGCGCCGGGCGCGGTGAAGTCGTTGCCGTACATGCCGTCAGCCTATCAAGGAATCTGTTACACCTCGAACGCACATCAGCGCGGTTCGTGTAACACGCAGTCCGGCTGAAAGGATGCCGCCATGAGCTCACCGACCGCCGATGTCTCCGTCCGCGTCGGCTGGGCCGACGACGCCCAGGGCATCGCCGAGGTCCAGGTCCGTGCGTGGCAGCAGGAGTACGCCGACCTGCTTCCCGCGGACGTCCTGGCCGCGATGGACCCCGCCGACTTCGCAGCCGCCTGGCACGCCTCGCTGACCCGTCCGAAGGACGCCCGCAACCGGGTGCTGGTCGCCCTGGAGCGCAACACGATCCGCGGCTTCGCCGTCACCGCGCCCGCCTCAGACCCGGACACCGACCCGGTCGCCGACGGCGAGATCGTCGAGCTGACCATCGACCCTGCCCAGACCCGCCAGGGGCACGGTTCCCGACTGGTCCAGGCGTGTGCCGAGACGCTGAAGGCCGACAAGTTCACCCGGGCACTGACCTGGCTGTCGAGCCAGGACGACGTACGGCGCGCGTTCCTCACCTCCGCGGGGTTCTCCCCCGACGGCGCCCACCGCGAGCTCGACCTCCGCGGCGACGGCGAGGTCCGGGTCAAGCAGGTGCGGCTGCACGCGGACGTCTCCGAGGTCTGACTCGAACGACCGACGGCTCGTCAGCCGTCGACGAGGACGATCTCGACCTCGAAGCCCTGGACGTTCTCGAGGTACAGCGCCGTGTGGTCCTCCCCGCCGGCGTGCGGGTAGCGGTCGTCGAACAGCTCGGTCCAGCCGTTGTCCGCGGCACCCGCGCGTACGGCGTCCAGGCGGGTGAGACTGCCCGTCAACGGGAACGCCAGGTGGTTGAGGCCGGCCCGGAGCCGGTCGTGCGGCCCGTCGGCGATGTCGGGTGACTGCTCCATCACCACGTAGCTGGTGTCCGGGTGCGCCCAGGTGCGTGCGCCCGGCCAGGAGTGCCCGGCGGACCACCCCAGCTCCGTGAACAGCCAGTCCCAGGCCGCTTCGACGGCCGGGAGGTCGGGAGTCCAGAGCTCGACGTGATGAAAGGCAGGGGCCACGACCGCACCCTAGCGACTGGACACCCTGCCTTCGCGAGTCGGCGAGCCGGCGCGTCCGCACTGCGAGGTTTGCCCGGGCGCCGTTCGGGGCAACCAAACAGCATCGTCGCGCGTCTCACTCTCGAGAGGCCCGGCGTCGACAGCTCAAGACGGGGGCCGTCGGTCGGATCTGATCGAACGAGGAGCAACATCGTGCTGGGCCCACTTCCCACCCTGTATCGCGTCATCGTTGCCACCATCGCCTTACTCGCGTTCGTGGGGGTCGGCGCTTGGATCACCCTGGTGCTGCCGGAGTCGTTCGTCCCGCTCATGGGTGCCAGCATCGGAGCCGGAATCGGCGCCATCGCCGTGCTGCTGCTCCTCCACGACACTCACCACCCGCACGGCCCCACCTCGGGCGTGCGCATTCGCCGCCCCGGCAGCTCGAGCGATCCCGGCTAGCGCCTCGGCTCCTCAACCACCGGGATACCGGCTAGCGCCGCGAAAACCACCCGCCTGGACGGCTCGGGTTCTCGTAGGCTCGTCGCCGTGCGGCCCTCCCCGATCTCCCTCCGACTGAACGACGGGCGATCATCCGCGACGGCGTCGCCGTAGGAGTGGCAACCGGCGCGTACGGGATCTCGTTCGGCGCCATCGCCGTCGCCTCTGGTTTCACGGTGCTGCAGGCGTGCGCGTTGTCGCTGCTGGTCTTCACCGGCGCCTCTCAGTTCGCCCTCGTCGGCGTCGCCGCCGCCGGAGGCAGCCCGCTATCCGGCGCCGCGGCAGCCCTGTTGCTCGGCTCGCGAAATACGCTGTACGGTCTGCGACTCGCCCCCCTCCTGGCCTGGACCGGCTGGCGCCGAGCGGCGGCCTCGCACCTCGTGATCGACGAGTCCACGGCCATGGCGGTCAACCGCGACACCAGGGCGGCTGCCCGCACCGGGTTCCTCTCCACGGGCCTCGCGGTCTTCAGCCTCTGGAACCTGGCGACCTTCGGCGGAGCGCTTGCCGGAGAACAGCTCGGCGACCCGCGCACCTACGGCCTGGACGCAGCCGTTGGGGCGGCGTTCCTGGCGCTGTTGTGGCCGCGGCTCACCGACCGACGAAACCAGGTCGTCGCGGCCCTCGGCACACTGGTGGCCCTGTCACTCGTGCCCGTGACCGCGGCCGGCGTCCCGGTCCTGGCTGCCGCCGGCGTGGCCTTGCTAGCGGGGCTCCTCACCCGCGGGCAGGACCCCACGGAGATCCCGGACCGCGACGACCTGCCCGGCGGAGGTGAGCACCCGTGACGTGGATCGCCATCCTCATCGCAGCGGCCGGTTGCTACCTGCTCAAGCTGCTGGGACTGTCGATGCCCGCGAAGGTCCTCGAGCACCCCGTTGTCGAACGGGTGGCCGACCTGCTGCCGGTGGCCCTGCTCGCCGCCCTGATCGGCGTCCAGGTGTTCGCGGACGGCCCGACGCTCGTTGTGGACGCTCGACTGGTCGGCCTCGGAGTCGCGATTGTCGCGTTGGTGCTCCGCGCACCGTTCATCGTCGTGGTGGGGGCTGCCGCCCTCGCCGCCGCCCTCGTCCGCCTGGTCTAACCCCCGTTGACTGCGGCCTCACACCGTTGAGTGCGGGCTTGGTTCCGTATGAGCGCTGGCTCATTCCCATGATCGCGAGAGGGTTTTTGCGGGCCGATTTCACGCTCAGATACAGGTATGTCCACACATAGCCACACCCCAAACCGTTGACGCAACACGATCGGGCATATATAAAGGTAAACACAGATCGCCTCGTGACTCGGATCACTCCGGGTTCAGCTAAGAAACGGAGAAGGTCTATGTCGATGCCCGACGCAATGGCAAACAAGCATCTGGAAGGTGGCGGCTTCCGAGCCCGGGTGCAGAAGTTCGGCGGGTACCTCGCCGGCATGATCATGCCGAATATCGGCGCCTTCATCGCCTGGGGCTTGATCACCGCGCTCTTCATCGAGACCGGATGGCTACCAAACGCGACCCTCGCCGAGCTCGTGGGCCCGATGATCACGTTCCTGCTCCCGCTCCTGATCGGCTACACGGGCGGCCGGATGGTGCACGGCCAGCGCGGTGCCGTCGTCGGCGCGATCGCCACCATGGGCGTCATCGTCGGCAGCGAGGTGCCGATGTTCCTCGGCGCCATGATCGTCGGCCCGCTGGCCGGCTGGATCATCAAGCTGATCGACGAGGCGATCCAGGAGAAGGTCCCCACCGGCTTCGAGATGCTGATCGACAACTTCTCGGCCGGAATCGTGGGTGGCGTCTTCGCCGTCCTCGGCCGCCTGGCAATCGGTCCGGTGGTGCAGAGATTGATCGACTGGCTCGGCAGCGGAGTCGACGTACTGGTGGAGAACAACCTGCTTCCGCTGGCCTCGGTCTTCGTCGAGCCGGCAAAGATCCTCTTCCTCAACAACGCGATCAACCAGGGCGTGCTGACGCCGCTGGGCGCGGTCGAGGCGACCGACGCTGGCAAGTCGATCCTGTTCATGGTGGAGACCAACCCGGGACCCGGTCTCGGCATCCTGCTGGCCTACCTGTTCTTCGGGCCCAAGGTCATGCGGCCGACGGTTCCGGGCGCGCTGATCATCCACTTCCTCGGCGGCATCCACGAGATCTACTTCCCGTACGTGCTGATGAAGCCGGTCCTGCTCCTCGCCGCGATCGCGGGCGGCGCCTCCGGCCTGCTCACCGCAACGGCGCTGAACGCCGGCCTGGTGTCAGTGCCCTCACCAGGAAGCATCTTCGCCTACCTCGCGGTCACTCCAAAGGGTGGCTACCTACCGGTGCTAGCGGCCATCGTGGTCGCGACGGGTGTCTCCTTCGTCGTCGCTTCGGCATTGATGGGCTTCGGTCGACAAGCACGCAAGGAAGAGCTGCACCGGCCCGAGGACGAGGTCATCATCGGCACCTGACCAACACCCGCTGAACGTGCGGGGCGAGACACTCCCTGTGGCCTCGCCCCGCAAAACCACGACACGAAGGAGTGGCTCGAATGCCGCAGATCAACGGAAGCGACGTGAAGAAGGTCGTCATCGCCTGCGATGCCGGAATGGGCAGCAGCGTGATGGTGGCGAGCACGATGAAGAAGAAGCTCAAGAAGTACGACGTGAGCGTCGAGCACACACCGGTCAACAACATCCCCGCCGACACCCAGGTCGTGCTCTGCCACGCCGGACTCGCCGACCGGGCCAAGGGCATCGCACCGGACGCCGTCATCGTCCCGTTCCAGGTCTTCATGGGCGACCCCGCCTTCGCCAAGGTCGAGTCGGCGATCAAAGAGGGTGGCGTCCTTGAGTCCTGAACCGACGACACCGACCCAGGTACTGAGCGCTGACGCGGTCCGCCTTGGCCTGACCGCAGAAGACAAGGACGACGCTCTGCGCCAGTGTGGCGCTGTGCTCGTCGAGATCGGCGCAGCCGGCCCGGAGTACGCCGACGCGATCATCGAGCGCGAACAGTCGGTGTCGACGTACATGGGTGAGGGAGTCGCCATCCCTCACGGCACCGACGACAGCCGTGCGCACATCAAACGGGCGGCCCTCGCGTTCCTGCAGTTCCCTGACGGGGTCGACTGGAACGGGCAGCACTGCACCGTGTGTATCGCGATCGCCTCACGCAGCGACGAGCACATCGGCATCCTGCAGGCCCTGGCGATGGTGCTCAGCGACCCCGACAAGGCGGCACGGCTCCGCTCGACGAACGACGTGAACGAGGTCCTGGAGCTGCTCGCTCCGGACGAGGAGGACGAATGAAGGCCCTACGTTTCTACGCCCCCGAGGACGTCAGACTCGAAGACGTACCCGAGCCCGACTGTGGGCCTGACGAGGTCAAGCTCAAGGTGAAGAACACCTCCACCTGCGGCACGGACGTCAAGATCTTCTACAACGGCCACCAGAACCTCACACCGCCTCGGACGATCGGTCACGAGATCGCCGGTGAGGTCGTCGAGGTCGGCGCCAACGTCCCGGGCTGGTCGGTCGGCGACCGGGCCCAGGTGATCGCGGCGGTCCCATGCGGCGACTGCTACGAGTGCAACAAGGGCTGGATGGCCGTGTGCCAGAACCAGACCTCGGTCGGCTACCAGTACGACGGTGGGTTCGCCGAGTACATGATCGTGCCGCGTGAGGTGCTCAAGGTCGACGGGCTCAACAAGATCCCTGACAACGTCGGGTACGACGAGGCCTCGGCCGCCGAGCCTTTCGCGTGCGCCATCAACGCCCAGGAGCTGCTGGGGATCGAGGAGGGCGACACGGTCGTCGTCTTCGGGGCGGGCCCGATCGGCTGCATGCACATCCGGATCGCCCGCGGCGTACACAAGTGCGGGCCGGTCTACCTCGTCGACGTGAACTCCGACCGGCTGAAGATGTCGGCGGACGCCGTCCAGCCCGAGGAGACCATCAACGGCGCCGAGGTGGACGTCGTCGAGCGGGTCATGGAGCTCACCGGCGGCCGCGGCGCGGACGTCATCATCACGGCGACGGCGGCGAACGTCACCCAGGAGCAGGCGATCGCCATGGCCGCGCGCAACGGCCGGATCTCCTTCTTCGGCGGCCTGCCGAAGAACGACCCGACCATCACCTGTGACTCGAACGTGGTCCACTACCGCCAGCTGCACATCCACGGCGCGAACGGGTCCGCCCCGGAGCACAACAAGCGGGCGCTGGAGTACATCTCCACCGGTCAGGTGCCGGTCAAGGACCTGATCACCGAGCACATCCCGCTCGACCGCGTGCTCGATGCCTTCTCGATCGTGAAGAACGGCGAGGCGATCAAGGTCACCGTCGAGCCCTGAGCAACGCGAACTGCGTTAGCCCCCGGCCCCGATCTCGATGCGCCCGGCGTCGTCGATCGAGAAGCCGGGGGCGTGCGCGATCTCCCAGACGTGGCCGTCCGGGTCCGCGAAGTAGCCGGAGTAGCCGCCCCATTCGGTGCGCTTGGCTGGCTTAACGATGCGCCCTCCGATGTCCTGGACCCGCGCGAACGCGAGGTCCACCGCCGCTTCGGAGGGCAAGTTGAGGGCCAAGGTGATGCCGCGGAACGTCGGTAGCTCGTCGGCCGGCACCGGCTCGAGCGCAGCGTCCTCGGCGAGACTCGCGTGATCGAAGAGGCCGATCCAGGAGCCTGACGTCTTGAACCAGGTGATGCCCTGTGCGGGGTTGCCGCGCTGTTCCCAGCCGAGCTCGCGGTAGAACTTGGCCGCCCGCTCGAGGTCGGAGACGCCCAGCGTCACGATGCTGAAGTTGGCAGGTACGTCAGTCGGCATGGCCAGATTCTGACAGTCACCCGACCCGGACGACCACCGTGCCGTGCCACGACGGGCACGCGCGCGGTGGCCGTCCGGCGTCACTCAGCCGACGGAAACAGCGCTCCAAGCGGCTGCAACCGCGTTGTACTGCGCGCTGCCGGCGCCGTACAGGTCGGTCGCGGCGTTGAGCGTCGCAGTGCGAGCGCCGGCGTAGTTGGTGTTCGAGACCATGTAGACGGTCAGGGCGCGGTACCAGATCTTGCCCGCCGCGTCGCGGCCGATGCCGGTGACGGTCGAGCCGTTGCAGGTGGGGCTGTTGTGGGCCACGCCGCCGATGGTCTTGGCGCCGGATCCCTCGGCGAGCAGGTAGAAGAAGTGGTTGCCCACACCCGACGAGTAGTGCACGTCGGCGCTGCCGATCCCTGCCGCATAGCAGTCGAACGACGCTCCGTCGCTGCTCGGCTTGTCCATCCGCCGGAAGCCGTCGTGCTGTGCGAGGTCGAACTCCTCCCCGATCATGTAGTCGCCCGGGTCGTTGGAGTTGGCGGCGTAGAACTCCACCAGCGTGCCGAAGATGTCGGACGTCGCCTCGTTCAGCCCCCCGGACTCGCCCGAGTAGGTGAGGTCCGCCGAGTTCTCGGTGACGCCGTGGCTCATTTCGTGACCGGCCACGTCGAGCGACACCAACGGTCCGTAGTTGGTGCCGTCACCATCGCCGTACGTCATCTTGGTGCCGTCCCAGAAGGCGTTGACGTAGCCGTTGCCGTAGTGGACACGGTTGAAGGACCCGGTGCCGTTGCCGAAGATGCCGCTGCGGCCATGGACCGCCTGGTAGTAGTCCCAGGTGACATTGGTGCCGTACTGCGCGTCGACCCCTGCCGACTGGCGGTTGCTGTTGGTGCCGTTGCCCCACAAGTTGTCGGAGTCGACGAAGGTGGTGCCGTTGGAGCACTTGCGCCCCATCAGCTGGCAGGCCATCGAGTCCGAGGTGTTGTTCATGTCGGTCGTGTACGTGTTGCCGCGGGTGGCGTCCTTGAGCTGGAAGCCGCCGCTGACCGGCGTGGTGGTGAGGGGAACCGTTCCTCCGTAGAGCGACTGCCCGGATCCGTCAGCAGTCTGGATCTGCTGTTCGGTGCGGATGACGTCGCCGGTGCGTGCGTCGACGTACGACGCGAGCCGGCTCGGCGTCTGGTCCTGCTGGACCCCGCCACTCACGACCTCCCAGGCGAGACGAGGCGAGGACCCCGTCGCGTCCACGACCAGGCGCGGCGGCGCGGTCACCTTCGCGCCGGAGATGTCTCGGGTGGCAGCGCTCGGCGCCAGCGCCCGCGACGTAGCCGCCTCTGCGCCCACCTCAGGTGTCACGGCCAGTGCGGGCGCCTTGTGGATCGTCAGGCTGGCGCCGAGCCAGTCCCCACTGCTGTCCTGGTGAGCGACGAGGTCGCCACCCAGGACGGGCAGTCCTCGATAGGTGCGCCCCATGCGCACGTGCGTCGTCCCGTCGGGGTCGACGAGCGTTTCCCGCACCTGAAGGCCTTGTCCCGCACCCCAACGGGTCGCGGCAGGGTGTGCCTTGACCGCCGCAATGGCGTCGTCGGCCCGCTCTGCGGAGTTGGCACGAACGGTGAAGTCGGTCGGGGTGGCGACGGCCGTCGGGATGACGCCCGCGGTGGTGACCGCGGCGAGCCCGAGCGCGGCGACGGCGGAGACGCCGATGGCAGCAGTTCTGCGCATGGTGGAGCCTTTCGAGAAGGTGAGAAACATGCCCCGGGTCCCGGCGCACCGGTCCACTCTCAGTTCTCGAACGCGCAAACGGAACGAGCCGGTCCCCTCACGTTTGCGCGGCTGCAGAAGCCTGCACTTTCGCCAGGTTCAGGTTCAGCTGGCGCGCTCAGCCGTGGCGAGCGAGATCGCGTGGCGCGCGGCCTCACGGGCCCGGCCCCGGTCGCCCGCGGCGTCGTAGGCCAGCGCGAGCTTGAACCACGCCCGCCAGTTCTCCGGGTCGGCCTCGACGACCTCGCGCATCTGCGCGAACTGGGCGTCGGCGGCTTCGCGGTCGACGCGGCCGGAGGCCCGGCGGGGCAGGTCGTCGACGGGCAGGTCGCCCTCGTCGGCGAGCCGGTCGGCCAGCGCGGAGCAGCGCTTGCCGAACTCGAGCTCCTTGCGGAGGAGGATCACGCCCAGCAGCGGAACGATCAGCACCGCGGTCCCCAGCAGGATGCCGACCACGGAGCCGCTCTGCACGAGCGCGATCCCCTTCAGACCGAGGATCACCGAGTAGACCAGGACGACGATCACCACGATGGTGAGGGTGAGCTTGGAACGCATCAGGGGGTCTCCATGAACGCCTCGAGGCCGACCGTCAGGCCGGGTCGGGACGCGATTGATCGAAGGCCGAGCAGCACGCCCGGCGTGAACGAAGCGCGGTCAAGGGAGTCGTGCCGGATCGTCAGCGTCTCGCCGAGGCCGCCGAGGATCACCTCCTGGTGAGCCACGAGGCCACGGATCCGCAGCCCGTGCACCCGGATGCCGTCGACGTCCGCGCCGCGAGCACCCTCGAGCGAGGTGGACGTCGCGTCCGGGATCGGCCCCGAACCGGCCTCACGTCTCGCCTCGGCGATCAGCCGCGCGGTGCGGGCGGCAGTCCCGGACGGCGCGTCAGCCTTGTCGGGGTGGTGCAGCTCGACGATCTCGACCGACTCGTAGTACGGCGCCGCCTCCGCGGCGAACCGCATCATCAAGATGGCGCCGATCGAGAAGTTGGGGGCGATGAGTACGCCGGTCTGCGGTGACTCGGCGAGCCACGTCTCGAGCTGGTCGAGCCGGTCGTCGTCGAAGCCGGTAGTGCCGACCACGGCGTGGATCCCGTGGCTGACGCAGAACTCGAGGTTGCCCATCACCACGTCGGGGTGGGTGAAGTCGACGACGGCCTCGGCCCCCGAGCTGACCAGCGTGTCGATCGGGTCGTCGACGTCGACCGTCGCCACCAACTCCAGGTCCTCGGCGGCCTCGACGGCTTTGCAGACCTCGGCGCCCACCTTGCCGCGGGCGCCCAGCACCCCGACCTTCATCGTCGTACTCACGGGCCCAACCTAATGGTCGCGTCCGGGCCGCGAAGCAGCGCCGTCCCGCGTTAGGCTAGGACCTTATAGACAGATACATAAGACTCTGCTCTAATGAGAGAACCTATTAGGTTCCAGCCTGGAAGGAGTCGCTGTGACCGTCGCCGTACTCACCTTGGACCAGCAGGGCAGCCGATCGGAGCAGGACGCCGTTCCGGCACTCCTGGAGACCCTGAGCCCGCAGTCCTTCTCCGCCCCTCCCCTGCTGCCCTTCCAGCGCACCGTGGGCGACGAGCTGCAGGGCGTCGTGGACGCCGCCGAGACCGGAATCGAGACAGTCGCCCGGGCGCTCCGCAGCGGGGTCTGGAACATCGGCATCGGTCTCGGCCCCGTCGAGACGCCGCTACCTGCCGAGACCCGGGCCGCCCGCGGGCGGGCGTTCGTCCTGGCCCGGGAGGCGGTGACCCGGGCGAAGTCGACCCCGCACAAGCTCGCGGTTGTCGGTGCCGAGGAGGACCCTGCTGTCGAGCACCTGGAGACGGTGCTCGGCCTCTGGGCCGGCATCCTCGAACGTCGTACGCCGGGCGGGTGGGAGGTCCACGACCTGCTCGTGGACGGCCTCTCCCACTCCGAGGCGGCCGAGCGGCTGGGGATCACGCAGTCGGCGGTCTCCCAGCGGGCCGCCACGGCCGGACTCGTGGACGAGCAACGCGCCCGCGCGCTCGCCGTCCACCTCTGGAACCATCTGCTGTCGACGAAGGGAGCATGACGATGACGGCCCTGGTGATGGTGGTGGTCGGCCTGATGGTGGTCGCCGCCGTACTCGGCTGGGTGCTGCCCAGCGGCAGTCGCTGGTCGAACGCCGTCGCAGTCGGCCTGGTAGCGGGGATGGCGACGCTCGGCCTCGTCGCGATCCTCGACGGACCGGTCACGACGTCCGGTGGCGTGGTGTCTGGATCGCTGCTCGTCGACCTCTTCATCGTCGCCGTCGTCGGCGGCGGGCCGCTCGCAGCGGCGGTGCTCCGGCTCGTCGACCATGAGCCCGACGGTCTCGAACGTGGTGCCCACGCCGCGGCCGTCCTGCGGGGAGGCACCTGGATCGGCGCCTTCGAGCGCGCGGCTGTCTTCGGTGCCCTGGCGGCCGGCTGGCCCGAGGGGTTGGCCGTCGTCCTGGCCCTCAAGGGCCTGGGCCGCTACTCCGAGCTGCGCGCCGACGCCAGCGGGCAGGCTGCGCCCGGAACGAGTGGAGGCGTCGCCGAGCGGTTCATCATCGGCACCTTCGCCAGCGTGCTGTGGGGCGTCGCCTCTGCGGGCGCGTTCGCAGCGCTGGTGCGCTGACCGGCCGCTACTCCCCCGGCTGCGCGAACGGGCCGACGACGGCCAACGTCTGCTGCTGCGAGAACAGGTTCCGCGCCAGCGTCGCCACGTCGTCCAGCGTCACATGGTCGACCCGATCGATCACCTCGTCGAGGCTCGGCAGCTCGTCGTAGAGCAGCTCGGCCTTCGCGATCCGCGACATCCGGGAGACGGAGTCCTCGAGGCTCAGCACCAGTCCGCCCCGTAGCTGCCCCTTGCCCCGGTCGAGCTCCTCTTGCGAGATGCCCTTCTCGGCAAGGCGCTCGAGCTCACCTCGTACGACGGTCAACACCTCGTCGGTCTTCGCCGGGAGGCAGCCGACCGAGACGGCGAACGCGCCTGCATCGGCGTAGTGGGCTGCGTACGAGTACACCGAGTAGGCCAGGCCGCGCTGCTCGCGCACCTCCTGGAACAGGCGCGACGAGGTACCGCCGCCGAGGGCCGCGTTGAGCACGCCGAGGGCGTACCGGCGGTCGTCGGTGCGGACCAGGCCGTTAACACCGAGCACGAGGTTGACCTGCTCGAACGGTCGCGACACGACCGCCTCACCGACAGAGCTGCGCCGGGCCCGCTCGCCCCGGCGAGCGGGCAGCGGGTGGACGCTGGTGTCAGCGAGGAAGTTCGCCCGCGAGAACGCCTTGCGCACCTGCCGTACGACGGTCGCGTGGTCGACGTTGCCGGCCACCGCCACGACCATGTTCTCGGGGGCGTAGCGGGAGCGGTAGTAGCGGATGATCTGAGCGCGCGACAGCGCCTTGATGGACTCCGCCGTGCCGGCGATCGGCCGGCCGAGCGGCGACGACCGCCAAGCGGTCTGCGCGTAGAGGTTGTGCACGACATCGTCCGGGTCGTCGTCGTGCATGGCGATCTCGTCGAGGATCACCTCGCGCTCCGCTTCGACGTCCTCGGCGGTGATCAGCGACGACGTCACCATGTCGCCGAGCACGTCGACGGCCAGGGGAAGGTCCTGGTCGAGCACCCGCGCGTGGAAGCACGTGTACTCCTTCGCGGTGAAGGCGTTGAACTCGCCCCCGACCTCGTCGAGCGAAACCGAGATGTCGAGCGCCGACCGCGACGGCGTGCCCTTGAAGAGCAGATGCTCGAGAAAGTGCGATGCCCCCGACAGGGTCGGGGACTCGTCACGAGACCCGACGCCGACCCACACCCCGATGGATGCGGATCGGACGCCGGGCATGGCCTCGGTCACGACCCGCAGCCCCCCGGGAAGGACGGTACGACGTACCAGTCCGTCCTTCTCCTCCAGGAGGGTGCGGGTCGTGCCGGGCTTCTGCTGTGCTGCGGAAGAAGCCACGAACAGTTACTCGGAGTCGCCCTCGGAGTCACCGGCAGCGTCGCCCTCGGCGTCCTCGACGACCGGGACCAGCGACAGCTTGCCGCGGTCGTCGATCTCGCCGATCTCGACCTGGACCTTCTGGCCGACGGAGAGAACGTCCTCGACAGCCTCGACGCGCTTGCCGCCGGCCAGCGCACGGAGCTTGCTGATGTGCAGCAGCCCGTCCTTGCCCGGAAGCAGCGACACGAAGGCGCCGAAGTTGGTGGTCTTGACGACCGTGCCCAGGTAACGCTCGCCGACCTCGGGCATCGTCGGGTTCGCGATGCCGTTGATGATCGTGCGGGCGGCCTCGGCCGACTCGCCGTTGGTGGCACCGATGTAGATGGTGCCGTCGTCCTCGATGCTGATCTGCGCACCGGTGTCGTCCTGGATCTGGTTGATCATCTTGCCCTTGGGGCCGATGACCTCACCGATCTTGTCGACGGGGATCTTCACGGTGATGATCCGCGGGGCGTGCAGCGACATCTCCTCAGGAGCGTCGATGGCCTCGTTCATCACGTCGAGGATCGAGAGACGCGCGTCCTTCGCCTGCGTCAGGGCCGCGGCCAGGACGTCGGCGGGGATGCCGTCCAGCTTCGTGTCGAGCTGGAGCGCGGTCACGAACTCACGGGTACCGGCGACCTTGAAGTCCATGTCGCCGAACGCGTCCTCGGCGCCGAGGATGTCGGTCAGCGCGACGTACTCGGTCTTGCCGTCGACCTCGTCGGAGATGAGGCCCATGGCGATACCGGCGACGGCGGCCCGGAGCGGGACACCTGCCTGCAGCAGCGACATGGTCGAGGCGCAGACCGAACCCATCGAGGTGGACCCGTTGGAGCCCATCG
The DNA here is from genome assembly GCA_963768905.1 of uncultured Actinomycetota bacterium. Classification (GTDB taxonomy): domain Bacteria; phylum Actinomycetota; class Actinomycetes; order Propionibacteriales; family Nocardioidaceae; genus Nocardioides_B. The sequence goes on from CAVYJQ010000008.1 coordinate 409,319, forward strand.
CCTCGGAGAGCTGACGGATCGCGTACGGGAACTCCTCGCGCGTCGGCAGCACGGGCAGCAGCGCGCGGCGAGCCAGCGCACCGTGACCGACCTCGCGGCGCTTCGGGGAACCGACGCGACCGGTCTCACCGGTGGAGAACGGCGGGAAGACGTACTTGTGCATGTAGCGACGCGTCTTCTCCGGGGAGAGCGTGTCGAGCTTCTGCTCCAGGGTGAGCATGTTCAGCGTGGTGACACCCAGGATCTGGGTCTCGCCGCGCTCGAACAGCGCCGAACCGTGGACGCGCGGGATCACGCCGACCTCGGCGGAGAGGGTACGGATGTCGCTCAGGCCGCGACCGTCCATGCGGATCTTGTCGCGCAGCACGCGCTCACGCACGAGCTTCTTGGTCAGCGAGCGGAACGCCGCGCCGACCTCCTTCTCGCGACCCTCGAACTGGGCGCCGAGCTGCTCGAGCACGCCGTCCTTGATCTCGTCGAGCTTGGACTCGCGCTCCTGCTTGGCCGAGATGGTCAGCGCGGGAGCGAGGTCCGCAGCGGCGGCAGCCTCGACGGCGTCGTACACGTCGTCCTGGTAGTCCAGGAAGATCGGGAAGTCCTGGACCGGCTTGGCGGCCTGCTTCGCGAGCTCGGACTGAGCCTCGCAGAGCTGCTTGATGAACGGCTTGGCGGCGTCGAGACCGCCGGCGACGATCTCCTCGGTCGGAGCCTGCGTGCCGGAGCGGACCAGGTTCCAGGTCTGCTCGGTGGCCTCGGCCTCGACCATCATGATCGCGACGTCACCGGTTTCGGTGACGCGACCCGCGACCACCATGTCGAACACGGCGTTCTCGAGCTGGCTGTGCGTCGGGAACGCGACCCACTGACCCTCGATGAGGGCGACGCGGGTGCCGCCGACCGGGCCGGAGAACGGCAGGCCGGAGAGCTGGGTGGAGAGCGACGCGGCGTTGATCGCGAGCACGTCGTACGGCTGGTCGGGGTTGAGCGCCATCACCGTGATGACGACCTGGACCTCGTTGCGCAGACCCTTCTTGAAGGTCGGGCGCAGCGGGCGGTCGATCAGGCGGCAGGTGAGGATGGCGTCCTCGCCCGGGCGTCCCTCGCTGCGGAAGAACGAGCCGGGGATCTGGCCCGCGGCGTACATCCGCTCCTCGACGTCGATCGTCAAGGGGAAGAAGTCGAAGTGGTCCTTGGGGTGCTTGCCGGCGGTGGTGGCCGACAGCAGCATCGTGTCCTCGTCGAGGTAGGCCGTCACGGAGCCGGCGGCCTGGCGGGCCAGCAGCCCGGTCTCGAACTTCACGGTGCGCTGGCCGAACTTGCCGTTGTCGAGAACAGTCTCGACAGCGTAGATCTCGGGTCCCTCCATGGGTGTCCCTTTCCTTGTGTTCGCGGAGCGATCACGCGGGGCGCCGTCTCAAGGGGGCCGATCTTCGATCGAGGCATCCGGTCCGGCGTACTCCCGAGGGTCGCAGCGGATCCGAAAGCCACTACCGAGGACCGGGCCGGACGTCCGCGGTCGCTCCAACTGTGGTGTGGATTCTCTGTGCAGTTGTGTCTGCTCCGACCCTATCCAGGGAGGGAGCGTGGATGAGTCAGGGGCGGCACCCCGGTGTCGGGATGCCGCCCCTGCAAGTCATCGGCGCAGGCCGAGACGCTCCACGATGGAGCGGTAGCGGTTGATGTCTTCCTTCTGCATGTAGTTCAGAAGGCGACGACGCTGGCCCACGAGAAGCAGCAGACCACGACGGCTGTGGTGGTCGTGCTTGTGCTCCTTGAGGTGCTCGGTCAGGTGCGAGATGCGGTGGCTGAGCAGAGCGACCTGAACCTCCGGCGAGCCGGTGTCACCCTCAGTCGTTGCGTACTCGGCGATGATCTTCTTCTTGGTCTCCGCGTCGGTACCAGTGGCCACGCGTAGCTCCCTTCGGTGTCGTTTGCGCGGCGCGCCGGGGCCTGTTCACCCGGGCACTCTCATTCCGCGGCCGTTGCACGGCAAATACGCTGCCCCTTCGGGCAACCGGTCAAGGTTATCCCAGCCCCCCGCTGAACTCCCAATCGAGACCGCTGGGGCTTGATGCGTCCGGATCAATCAGTCGGCGCTCGCGGCGTCGGGCTGCGGCGTCTCGATGGTGAACGGAAGCAGCCGATCGATCGGAGGTACGGACGCCAGCGGCGGCGTGGGCAGGAACGGCGGGTTGTTCGACGTGTACGCCTTGGCGTTCCGGAACCAGCCCCGATCCTGGTTGCGCAGCGGCAGTGGATAGACGTTCCACATCGGCTGGCGACCGTTGTACCAGGGGTACATCAGCGGGTGTCGACCCTCGTACGCCTGCCGGTAGACCCGGCGCTGGTCGATGGCCAAGGGCTCGCCACGCTGGTCGAACAGCTGGACACCCTGAAGCGGCTGACCGTCGGCGTCGTACGCGAACACGTTGCGCACCGGACGGCCGTCGTTGACCAATCCCCTCTCGTCCACCCGGAACATGGCCGCAGGGTGGACCCACTCGTGGATAAACCTCGATGACGGGAAGTCGTCGACGACGACCATCAGCATGAGCATCGCGAAGCTGTTGAGCCCCAGCAGCACGATCCGGGCGAACACGGACCGTGGCGACATCGACGCCGGCCAGGTCTTGCGCAGCCCGATCATGACGCTGACCACGGAAGCGGCCAGCAGCAAGGCAAGGCCGCTGACGTCATCCCCGAAACGCGGGATCAAGGTCCGGTGCTCCCATGGGCCGAGAGCGACGTCAAGCACCTGCACGGCCACCCAGGCTCGGAGCAGCCACCACGCCGGGCGGAGGGTGACCACGACCTCCCAGGACTGCTGCAGCCAGGGACGCGACCCCATCAGGGACTCCCACCTGACCCTGGACCCGTCGAGGATCTCCTGGGCGGCCTGGCGCGGAGAGCGGCGCGGCCTGCGCTGCTTGTTCCTGCCGCGCCGACCAGCCGGCTCCACGCCCGCCGCGGACCGCAGCTCGTCGGCATAGGCCCGCGGATCGCCGAGCTCGGCCAGGGAGCCGCCGTCTTCGACGAGCTCGGAGAGGTCGGCCTCGAGTCCGCCGAGCAGGTCGTCGCGCTGCTCCTCGCTGAGGTCGGACAGCCGGCTCCGCACCTTGGCGAGGAACTCGGCCACGTCGGGCCTGATCTCGAGCCTGGTCGTGTCGTTCATCAGGAGACCCCCTTGGTCAGCGGTTGGGTGGCGGCGAGCCCGACGTCTGGGCCGACACCGGCGTCGGGACGCGTGCCGCCCCGGGCCAGCAGCGCCGAGACGGCGCCCGAGAAGCGCGACCAGTCGGCGCGCTGGTCGACCAGCAGCTTCCGACCGGCCGGCGTGATCCCGTAGTACTTGCGGTGCGGGCCCTCGTCGGAGGGGACGACGTACGACGTCAGCGCGCCGGAGGCGTAGAGGCGACGCAGCGTGCCGTAGACCGACGCGTCGCCGACCCCGTCGAGGCCGCCCGCGCGGAGCCGGCGTACGACGTCGTACCCGTAGCCGTCCTCGTCGTCCACGACCGCCAGCACCGCCACGTCGAGCACTCCCTTGAGGAGCTGTGTGGTGTCCATGCACCGCACACTACTGCGCATACCGAGATACTGCGCAATGCGACACGCTGGGCGTGACGTGCGCCGGTCAGACCAGGACCGGCTCCGGCGCCGCGTCGGCGTCCGCTCCCCCGGGAGCCACCGGCGTCGACAACGCGGCGGACTGGACGGCTGCGAGCCTGGTCGCCAGCAGCAGCACCATCAGGCCGGTGACCGTCAGGGCCGTTCCCGCCCAGATCGGCGAGGTGTAGCCCAGGCCGGCGGTGATCGTGACGCCGCCGAGCCAGGCGCCCAGGCCGTTGCCCACGTTGAACGCCGAGATGTTCGCACCGGACGCCAGCGTCGGCGCCGCGTCGGCGTACCCCATGATCCGCATCTGCAGGCCGGGCACCATCGCGAAGCCGAAGCCACCCAGCGCGAGCAGCGACAGGACGGTGGCCGGCTTGCTGCCGGCCGTGAGGGCGAAGAAGCCGAGGATCACGGCGACGGTCGCGAACAGGGTGAGCAGGGTGCGCGAGAGGTTCCGGTCGGCGGCCTTGCCGCCGAGGACGTTGCCGACGACCAGTCCGCCGCCGAAGAGAGCGAGCAGCCAGGGCACCGACGAGCTGGCGAAGCCGCTGACCTCGGTGAGGGTGAACGCGATGTAGGTGAACGCGCCGAAGACGCCGCCCCAGCCCAGCACCGTGATGGCCAGCGACAGCCAGACCTGGGAGTTCCTGAACGCAGCAAGCTCAACGCGCAGCGCGGGGGCGACCGGCTTCTCGGCAGGCGTGCGGATCAGGGCAGCCAGTCCGACGAGCGCCACCACGCCGATCGCCGTGATCGCCCAGAAGGCGGAACGCCAGCCGAACTGCTGGCCGAGCAGCGTTCCGAACGGCACCCCGAGCACGTTCGCCGTGGTGAGCCCGCCGAAGAAGAGCGCGATCGCGCCGGCTCGCTTCTCGGGCGCCACCATCGACGCGGCCACGACCGAGCCGATCCCGAAGAAGGCGCCGTGGCAGAGCGCGGCGATGACCCGGCCGGTCATCATCACGTCGTACGTCGGAGCGATCGCGCACAGCAGGTTGCCGATGATGAACAGCACCATCAGGCCCATCAGCACGGGCTTGCGCGGCAACCGGGTGACAGCTGCCGTCAGCAGTACGGCGCCGACGGCGACGGTGAGCGCGTACCCGGAGATCAGCCAGCCTGCCTTGGCTTCGGTGACCTCGAAGTCGGTCGACACCTCGGGCAACAGGCCCATGATGACGAACTCCGTGAGTCCGACTCCGAAGCCGCCGATGGCGAGGGCGAGCAGTCCGAGAGGCATGGTGATTCCTTCACTGGCTGGTACATTAGGAGGCGTGCGCAAATATCTGCGCACGCCGGGTAAATAGTTGCACGCGCGCTATATCGGCGCAAATCGACTACCTCGCTAGGACTGCTGACGGAAGGGGTCACCGGTGGGCATCTCTGACGATGCGGTCGAGGTCCGCGCGCAAGGCTGGCGGACGATCGCCGCGCTGCACGGACTCATCGAGTCGGCGCTCGAGCGCGAGCTGCAGAGCGCGCACGATCTCTCGGTGGTCGAGTTCAGCGTCCTCGACGCGCTCTCCCGCCAGGACGGCTGGCACATGCGGATGCAACAGCTCGCCCGCGCGACCGCGCTGTCCAGCAGCGCCACCACCCGCCTGGTGAACCGGCTCGAGGACCGGGGCCTTCTCACCCGGGTGCTCTGCGCCGAGGACCGCCGCGGCATCTACACCGAGCTCACCGAAGCCGGGCGCAAGCAGTACGACGCCGCCCGCCCCACCCAGCTCGCAGTGCTCGAGCGCACCCTGTCCGAAGCAGCGGACGCCCCGGAGCTGGCTCCTCTTGTCCAGGCTCTCGAGCAGATGAGCTGGGCCGACAGCGCCCACTGACGAGGCAACGCGCGGCTGGGTCACCGTGGCAGACTCCGCGGCATGGAGCCGGCCACGACGAGCACCGAGACCCGACGCGGCGTCTGCAACCTGTGCGAGGCCATCTGCGGCCTCGTGCTGACGCTCGAGGACGGCCGGGTGACCGGCGTGCGGGGCAACCCCGACGACCCGCTGTCGCGAGGGCACATCTGTCCGAAGGCGTTCGCGCTGCAGGACGTGTACGACGACCCCGACAGGCTGCGACGACCGGTGCGCCGGGTTTCGACGGTTTCGACAAGCTCAACCACCAGCTCAACCACCGGAACCTGGGAGGAGATCTCCTGGGACGAGGCGCTCGACCTGGTGGCAGGACCGGCTCGCCGAGACGGTCCGAACCCATGGCCGTGACGCCCTCGCGATCTACCTCGGCAACCCCAACGTGCACAGCCTCGGGTCATTGACCCACGGCACGGCGATGACGAAGTCGTTCCGCTCCCGAAACACCTACAGCGCCACGAGCGTCGACCAGCTGCCTCACCAGGTGCTGGCCCACCTGATGTACGGCCACCAGCTGCTCGTCCCGATCCCCGACCTCGACCGCACCCAGCACCTGCTGGTCATCGGCGCGAACCCGATGGCGTCCAACGGCAGCCTGATGACGGCGCCCGACTTCCCCAACCGGATCCGCGAGCTGAAGGCGCGCGGCGGGCGGATGGTCGTCCTCGACCCTCGACGTACCGAGACGGCACGCGTCGCCGACGAGCACGTCTTCGTACGACCGGGCACCGACGCGTTCTTGCTGCTGGCGATGGTGCACACCGTCCTCGACGAGGGCCTCGAGACGGTCGCCGAGTACGTCGACGGCCTCGACGCCGTACGCCGCGCGGTCGCTGACTTCACGCCGGAGCGGGCCGCCGACGTCACCGGCGTCGACGGCGACGTGATCCGCCGGCTGGCGCGTGAACTCGCCAATGCCGAGTCGGCGGCTGTGTACGGACGGGTCGGCGTGTCCGTGCAGGAGTTCGGACTGGTCTGCCAGTGGGCGATCCAGGTGCTCAACGTGATCACCGGCAACCTCGACCGTCCCGGCGGCACGATGCTCACCCGCCCCGCGATCGACGCCGTCGGACGAGGACTCATCGGTCGCGGGCACCTCGGCAAGTGGCGCAGTAGGGTGCGCGGGCTCCCGGAGTTCGCGGGCGAGCTGCCGGTCGCGACACTGGCCGACGAGATCCTCACGCCGGGCGACGGGCAGGTGCGCGCCCTGCTCACCGTGGCCGGCAATCCCGTCTCGTCCACCCCGGACGGCAAGCGTCTCGCGGAGGCCATCGCGGGGCTCGACTTCTACGCCGCGGTCGACTTCTACGTCAACGAGACGACGCGGCACGCCGACGTGATCCTGCCGCCGACGTCCGCACTGGAGCGCGACCACTACGACCTGGCGTTCCACTTGCTCGCGGTACGCAACACCGCCCGGTTCACGCCGGCTGTCTACGCCAAGCCCGAGGGCGCGATGCACGACTGGGAGATCTACCGCGAGCTCGCGCTCCGTACGGCACGTCGCGTCGGCGCCAAACGACCGCTCCCTTCGCGGGTGGTCCAACAGGTGAGGATGCGCCTCTCCCCCACCCGCATCGTCGACATCCTGCTGCGCACGGGCTCGTCGCGGCTCTCGCTCCGCAAGCTGGCCCGTCACCCCGACGGGATCGACCTCGGCCCCCTCGAGCCCTGCCTGCCGGCGCGACTGCGTACGCCGGACAAGCGCATCGTCCTCGCGCCCGCGCTGGTGCTCGATGACTTGGACCGGCTCGCGCAAGCGGAGGCCGTCGTCCCCCAGGACGACGAATTGCTGCTGATCGGACGGCGCCACCAGCGCGACAACAACTCGTGGCTGCACAACAGCGCGCGGCTCACCAAGGGGAAGGCCCGGCATCACCTGCTGATGCACCCCGACGACCTCGCGGCCCGCGGCATCAGCACCGGCAGCATGGTCGAAGTGACGTCACGCGTGGGCAAGGTCGAGGTCGAGGTCGCCGAGAGCGACGCGATGATGCCAGGCGTGGTGAGCCTGCCGCACGGCTATGGCCACCGGCAGGACGGCGTGCGACTGGCCAATGCGGTCGAGCTGCCGGGCGTATCCATCAACGACCTGACCGACCCCGAGCGGCTCGACGTCACCGGCAACGCCGTACTGAACGCGACCCCCGTGACCGTCGCCCCCTGCTGAGCTGGTGGCCGGTGGTTGCGGAGGGAGCGAAGCGACCGTTGCCCGGTGGTTGGCAAGCTCGGCTCCTCAATCACCAGCTACAGCGCGGTCAGCTGCCGAAGAGCTTGCGGACGGCGTTGCGCGCATCCAGCGGGTCGGCCGACGCCAACGCGACTTCGGCGGCAGCCTCGCAGGCGTCCATCGACACCTCCGCGAGCTGTGCTCCCACCGCGCGTACGGCGGCCACGGCCATCGACAACGAGGTGACACCCATGCCGACGAGGGCGGTCGCGAGCAACGGGTCGGCCGCGGCCTCACCGCAGACGCCAACCGGCTTGCCCGCCTGGCGACCGGCCTCGGCCGTGATGGCCACCAGCTGCAGCACGGCGGGCTGCCACGGGTCGGTGAGGTGCGCGAGGTCGCTCGCCATCCGGTCGGCGGCCATCGCGTACTGGGTCAGGTCGTTGGTGCCGATCGACAGGAAGTCGACGTGCTCCAGCAGGCGGTGCGCCAGCAACGCGGCGCTCGGCACCTCGACCATGACGCCGGCCTGAAGCCCACGATCACGGACCTGGACCCCGAACGCCCGCGCCTCCTCGACGGTGGCGACCATCGGGGCCATCACCCAGGGCTGCGTGCCACTGAGTTCCGCGGCGCGTGCGATCGCGTCGAGCTGACGGTCGAGCAGTCCCGGGTTGTCGAACGACAGCCGCAGCCCGCGCACGCCCAGCGCCGGGTTCTCCTCGCCTGTCATGGTCGCGAATGCGATCGGCTTGTCCGAGCCGGCGTCGAGGGTGCGGACGACAACGGTCCGGTCCGGCCCGAACGACCGGAGCACTTCGGCGTACAGCTCGGCCTGCTCGTCGACCGACGGCTCCTCCTGACGGTTCAGGAAGCACAGCTCGGTGCGGAACAGGCCGCTGCCCTCGACGGGACCGGAAGCGGCGTGCGCTGCGGACACCGCGTCGGCCACGTTCGCGAGGACCTTCACCCTGGTGCCGTCACTGGTGGTCGCGGGGCCGACCCAGGCCTCGAGCAGCGCTCGCCTCATCTGGGACGCCGTCACCTGCTCACGCGCCGTCTCCGGGTCGGGCTCGACCTCGATCGTGCCGGCGACGCCGTCCACGAGCACCCGGGTGTCGCCGGGCAACGTCATGGCGCCCGGAACGGCGACCACACAGGGAATGCCGAGCTGCCGCGCGATGATCGCGGTATGGCTGGTGGGGCCGCCGCGCTCGGTCACCAGCGCGAGCACCAGTGACGCATCGAGGTCGGCGGTGTCGGCCGGAGCGAGGTCCTCGGCCACCAGCACGGACGGCTCCTGCGGCGTGGGTACGCCGGGTTCGGGCTCGCCGACCATCTCAGCCGTCAGCCGGCGCTCGAGGTCGCGCAGGTCGGTGACCCGCTCGGCCATCAGTCCCCCCATCTGGGTGAACAGGCCGGCGAACTGGTCGATGCTCGCGGTCAGCGCGCCGAGCAGACCGTCGGACTCGACCCGTCCGGCCACGGCGCCGCGCAGTCCCGGGTCGCGCGCCAGGCCGGCGGTGGCGGTGAGCACCTCGGCAGCCGAGCCACTGGCCCGGGCGGCGCGTTCAGTCAGCCGCCCGGAGACCGCGGCGACCGCGGCGTCGTACCGGGCGAGCGCCTCGTCCTTGTCGAGGGTCAGCTCGCGGAACGCACTGACCGCGGCGGCGGAGATGTCTGCGGTCGCGACCAGCACGGGGCCGTACGCGACTCCGGGAACGACCGGCGTGCCCTGTAGCGAGGCGGGAACGTCGACCGGGAGCGTGGGCTTCTGCGTCGTCATACAGAAAGTAAACCCCGCCGACGCTTGACAGTCAACAGATTCGGGCGTAAAACAACATAGACAAAGATTCACACCGAGGAGGGACCCGGTTTGTTCGCCGAGGAACGTCAGCAGGCCATCGCCGAGCTCGTCACCCAACACGGCCGGTTGTCCGTCACCGACCTAGCAGTCCGGTTCACGGTGACCACCGAGACCGTACGTCGCGACCTATCCGTGTTGGAACGCGCCGGTCTCGTCCGCCGGGTGCACGGCGGCGTCATCCCGGCCAACGCCGTCACGGTCCTCGAAGTAGCCATCCAGGATCGCGACGCTGCCCAGGGCGAGCAGAAGGACCGCATCGCCGAGGCCGCGCTTGCCTTCCTCCCCACTGGCGGCGGCAGCGTCCTCCTCGACGCCGGGACCACGACGGCCCGCCTCGCATCCAGGCTCCCCCGGGACCGGAACTACACGGTCTTCACGAACTCCGTCCCGATCGCGAGCCGGCTGGCGGCGCACGACAACATCGAGCTGCACCTGCTCCCTGGGCGCGTACGCCTCACCACCCAGGCCGCCGTCGGCGAGGAGACCGTCCGCGCCCTCTCGTCGCTGCGGATGGATGTCGCCTTCATGGGCACGAACGGCCTGTCTCTGAGCCACGGCCTGAGCACCCCTGACCTGGGCGAGGCGGCGGCGAAGCGAGCAATGCTGGCCAGCGCCCGCCAGGTCGTCGTGCTGGCCGACTCGTCGAAGATCGGCCACGAAAGCACCGTCCGGTTCGCCGAGCTCGACCAGGTCGACGTGCTCGTCACCGACAGCGGACTCTCCGACGAGGTCAAGTCAGCCCTCGCCGACCACGGCGTACAGGTCGTGGTCGCATGATCGTCACCCTGACCCCCAACCCGAGCTTCGACCGCACCATCGAGCTCACCTCCGAGCTGGAGCGAGGCGCCGTTCTCCGGGCCGCCCACACCACGTCGCAGGCCGCCGGCAAGGGCGTGAACATCTCCCGGGCCGCGGTAGCGGCCGGCGTCCCCACGATCGCCGTGCTTCCGGCCGTCAGCGACGACCCCTACGTCGTGGAGCTGCTCGCGGCGGGGATCGACTGTCGTCCCGAGCCGCCCGCCGGCGACGTCCGGGTGAACGTCACCATCACCGAGCCCGACGGCACCACCACCAAGATCAACTCCCCCGGGGCCACGGTGGACGCGGCAGACCTGCAGCGACTGTCCGACTCTCTTCATCAGCGTGCGTCCCACGCAATCTGGATCGTGCTGGCAGGCTCACTGCCGCCCGGTGCCCCCACCGACTGGTACGCGGGCCTGGTCGCGGATCTCAAAGACTCGCCGTCCGCAGTCGCCGTCGACACCTCCGACGCCCCTCTGGAGGCGATCGCTGCGGCGCTCGAGACCGCTGCCCCCGACCTGCTGAAGCCGAACGCCGAGGAGCTCGCCTCCCTCACCGGCGCCGACCCCGACGCCATCGAGGACGACCCGGCCGTCGCCGCAGCCGCGGCCGCCGTCCTCGTACGACGGGGCGTGGGCGCCGTGCTCGCGACGCTCGGCGCCGGCGGAGCCGTGCTCGTCACCCCCGAGGGCGCCTGGCACGCGACCCCACCCCCGACCACCGTGGTCTCCACGGTCGGCGCCGGGGACTCCAGCCTCTTCGGTTACTTGCTCGGCGCCCTGCGCGACGGCACGCCCGAGGAATGCCTGCAGCTCGCTGTCGCGTATGGGAGCGCCGCAGCGGCACTGCCTGGCACCACGATCCCGACCCCGGGACACGTCAACCCGCAGCTGGTCACCGTGGCCCAGCTCCAGCTCACCTGAAGGATCTGAGGGAGATCATGACCAACACCGGCGGCGCTGGAGGAAACTCCTCGCCCATCATCAGTGCCGAGCTCGTCCGACTGGACGTATCGCTCGGCGACGACAAGAACGCCGTCATCCGCGGCCTGGCCGACATCGTGGCGGGTGCCGGACGGACCCAGAACGCCGACGGTCTCGCGGCCGACGCCCTCGCCCGCGAGGAGACCTCGTCGACCGGCCTGCCAGGCGGAATCGCGATTCCGCACTGCCGCACCGAGCACGTCGACGTACCGACGCTCGCGTTCGCGCGGCTCGAGCCGCCGACCGACTTCGGCGCCAAGGACGGCCCGGCGGACATCGCGTTCCTGATCGCCGCCCCCGCCGGCGGCGACGCCACTCACCTCGAGGTGCTGACTCAGCTCGCCCGGGCCCTGGTCCGTGTCGACTTCACCAACGGGCTCCGCGCCGCAGAGACGCCGGCCGAGATCGTGGCGCTCGTCGAGGCTGCGGTTGCCCTCCCCGACGCCACCCCTGCCCCCGCCGCTGCTCCGGCAGCTGAGGCGCCGGCAGCAACGTCGGTGCGTCACACGATCGTCGCCGTCACCGCCTGCCCGACGGGCATCGCGCACACCTACATGGCCGCCGAGGCCCTGGAGGCCGCTGCAGAGCGGGCCGGCGTCGACATCCACGTCGAGACGCAGGGCTCGGCCGGCTCCACGCCGATCAACGCGTCGGTCATCGCGGGCGCGTCCGCCGCGATCTTCGCCGCCGACGTCGGGGTCCGCGACCGGAACCGCTTCGCCGGCCTGCCCGTCGTCGCCTCTGGGGTCAAGCGTGCGATCGACAGTGCCGACGCGATGATCGCGGACGCGCTGCGGTACGCCGACGACCCCGCGGCCCCCCGGGTGGAGGGCGAGGCGGCGGCCGCCGGCGCCAGCCAGTCGAGCGGCGGTGCGGACGAGTCCTTCGGCCTCATGGTTCGCCGGATCCTGATGACCGGCGTCTCGTACATGATCCCGTTCGTCGCTGCGGGTGGTCTGCTGATCGCCCTGGCGTTCCTGCTCGGCGGCTACGAGATCGCCCTCGAGGGCAAGGCCTCGGGCATCCTCGCCGACAACACACTCTTCAACCTGCCCGACACCGGAGCCCTCGGGCTCGACCACGCGATCGGGGGCATCGGTGCCTACCTCGGCGCGGTCATGCTGACCATCGGCGGTACGGCGTTCGGGTTCCTGGTCCCGGCCCTGGCGGGCTACATCGCATACGCCATCGCCGACCGCCCCGGAATCGCACCGGGCTTCGTGATGGGCGCGCTGGCCAACTCCGTGCTCAACGCCGGGTTCCTCGGCGGCATCATCGGCGGCGTGCTCGCCGGTGTGATCGCCCACTGGATCGCGCAGCGCAAGGTCCCGGCCTTCGTCCGCGGCCTGATGCCGGTCGTGATCATCCCGCTCGGCGCCACCCTGGTGGCCGGTCTGCTGATGCTGGTGGTGCTCGGCAAGCCGCTCGCCAACCTGATGACCGCGCTCACCGACGGGCTGAACAGCATGGCTGGAGGGTCGGCCGTCGTTCTCGGCGTCGTCCTCGGCCTGATGATGGCGTTCGACATGGGCGGCCCGCTCAACAAGACCGCGTACGTCTTCGCCATCACCGGCCTCGGCGCCGCTGCCACCGCCACCGGCGACGCGCCGCAGCTCAAGATCATGGCTGCGGTCATGCTCGCCGGCATGGTGCCGCCGCTCGCCCTGGCGCTGTCGACCGTCATCCGCCCGAAGCTCTACACCCCGGCGGAGCGTGAGAACGGCAAGGCGGCCTGGCTGCTCGGCGCTTCGTTCATCACCGAGGGCGCCATCCCGTTCGCGGCTGCCGACCCGCTGCGCGTGATCCCGTCGATCATGCTCGGCAGTGCCGTCACCGGCGCCATCTCCATGGGCGCCGACGTCACGCTCCGGGCACCGCACGGCGGCATCTTCGTGCTCTTCGCCGTCGGCCAGGTGCTCTGGTTCCTGCTCGCCCTGATCGTGGGCGTGCTCGTCGCCGCCGCCAGCGTGATCGCGCTGAAGAGCCTCACCGAGAGCAAGGAAGAGATCGAGGAGCTCTCCAGCGTTTCCGTCTGACCCGACCGCACATCGACTCAACAACCTAGGAGAACTCGCATGGCTACGAAGACCGTCACCGTCGGCTCGGCAGTCGGGCTGCACGCCCGTCCGGCCGCCTTGATCGCGGAGAAGGCCAGCACGCTGGGCAGCCCCGTCACCATCGCCGTGCCCGGCGGCGCGCCCGTCGACGCCGCCTCGGCGCTGATGATCATGACGCTGGGCTCGAAGAAGGGCGACCAGGTCGAGGTGAGCGGCGACGACGACCAGGCGGTTGCCGCCATCGCCGACATGGTCGAGCAGGACCTCGACGCCTGAGGGCGTTGACGCTCCGGCTCATCCAGCCAGGATGAGCCGGAGCAACCCTTCCCGGTGCTGCCGGGCCAGCCCCGGCGTCAGGTCCGGTCGGCCGTTCGCCCGCCAGGTCGCGGTCATCACGTCCTCGCTGGCCCCCGACTCGCGTCCACCGGCCGGCAGGAACGCCACGAGATCGAGGAGCTGCCAGTAGACGGCGGCGTCGCGGTCGCTCGCGAGCACTCCCCCGGCGTCGACGTACGACTGTCGAAATGCCATCGCCACCTCGGGCCCGTGCAGGGTCGCGAGGTTCGACGCGCAATGGGCCACGTCCAGGTCCGCGGGCCCCGTCGAGGTCTCGACCCAGTCGACGACCCCTGACACAGCGCCGTCATGCCAGAGCACATTGCCCGGCTGGAAGTCTCGATGCAGGAACGTCCGCTCGTACGACGGAGCCGGCGCGGCAACGCGCTCGAACGCCTCGGCGTACAACGCCTCGTCAGAGGACCACGGAGGTACGACGCGCTTCGACTCGAACGCCCACGACTGGTACTCCCTCGGCCACGCGTCGCCCTCGGGCCGGAACCGGTGTACCCGGAGCAGGCACGCCGCCAACGCCGACAAGAAGTCGTGGTCGCACCGGACCAGGTCGATCGCCCCAGGCAGCCGGGACATCAACAACGAGGGCTCGCCCGTCGCGGACCCGTCCGCGTCGAGTGCGAGCGGCACAGGCGCGACGACCGCCTCGGCGAGCATCGCCTGCACCTCGGCCTCGCGGTTGAGCAGCCCGATGGCGTGCTTCCGCCACGGGTCGAAGACCATCTGTCGCAACACGGTCTCGGAGCCGTCGCGGTGGCGCAGGCCGAGCATTCGCGACGAGCAGCCGCCGGTGAGCGGCGTGGCCTCCGCCACCGGCGCTCCCACGGCGGCCTCCACCCAGGTCGCGACCGGCTCGTCGAGAGTGGTCATCCGGCGTCAGGCCCGGTCTCGCCCCGGAGCGCGAGGTACACCGCGCGGACGGCCACGGCTCGGTCGAGCTCGTTCTTCACCGAGGTGAAGAACTGGTCGCGGTACGCCTCGTCGGTCACCGCGTACACCGTGAAGTAGAGCCCCGAGAACGCCGCCAGGAAGACCGACACCTGGAACAGCTCGAGCGTCAGGTTGCCCAGCCCGGGGAGCTGGTGCAGGTCGGCGACCGAGTCGGCGCCGGTCCAGTTCCGCTGCACGCCCTCCTCCATCACGACCCCGCCGAACAGCATGAAGAACGCGAACACCGAGAGGGCGAGCAGCAGCACCTGGACCGACTGGGCGATGACCAGCACCAGGATCAGGTTGCCCTTCTCGTAGCCGCGAAGCCGGCTCTCGGCGATGATCCGCTCGCGGCCCTCCTCGGCAACGATCGTCCGGGCGCGGGTCTCGAGCGGCGTCCGACGGCAGGCCTCCACCAGCCCGATGTCGCTCGGCTCGTCGGCCCGGTCGAGCTCCTCGGGAAGGCGCACGAACAGGAAGGCGACGGCGAACAGCCCGAACAGCATGACCGTGATCCACAGCACTGCCCCGTCGAGAGTGGCGGCGAGCTCCCAGACCTCCGCATTGATGAACAGGAAGGTCACGAAGAGCAGCAGCAACGGCAAGGCGCGAGTGACCAGCGGCACCAGCAGGTGCAGGCTGCCCAGGGTGCGGTTGACCGCCCACATGGCGATGGGCCGCGCGCGCAGCGTGGTCGCCCCGTAGCCGAGCACTGCCAGCCCGACGATCAGCATCAGCGTCGCCGGGGCGACGGCGACGTCGTCGGCCAGCCAGGCGAGGACGACGCCTCCGATCAGCGCGCCCACCACGGTCAGGACCAGCATCAGCAGGGTGCGCCGCGAGTGCAGGGCGGCCCGAGCCGACTCCCGCTCCTCGGGAACAAAGTAGGGCAGCCCGTGCCGCACGAACCATTGCTCGGTGGCGATCAGGTCCGCGGCCGAGTCCGGAAGCGGTTGCGTCTCGGTCATGCGGGGGCCTCCAGGTCGGCGAGGTGCTGGCGCGAACGTCGTACGTCGTCCTGCATGGTGGCGATCAGCTCGTCGACGGTGTCGAACCGCTGCATGCCCCGGATCTTGGCGACGAACGAGACCTCGACCTCGACGCCGTACAGCTCGAGGTCGTCACGGTCGAGCACATAGGACTCGACCCGGCGCGCGCGCTCGCCCTCGAAGGTCGGGTTGGTGCCGACGCTGATCGCGGCGGGGTACGCCTCGCCCGTGTCGAGGCGGCGCAGCCAGCCGGCGTACACGCCGTCGGCGGGTGCGGCGCGCAGGCCGTGGGTCGGCACGTTCGCGGTCGGGAACCCGAGCTCGCGCCCGCGCTGGTCGCCACGGACGACTTCACCGCGCACCGTGAACGGTCGGCCGAGTGCCTCGGCCGCGCCCTCGACGTCCCCTGCAGCGAGACAGTCGCGGATG
The DNA here is from genome assembly GCA_963768905.1 of uncultured Actinomycetota bacterium. Lineage (GTDB taxonomy): Bacteria > Actinomycetota > Actinomycetes > Propionibacteriales > Nocardioidaceae > Nocardioides_B. Next base: position 425,379 of record CAVYJQ010000008.1, read on the forward strand.
TACGTCGACGACCACACCTGCGGGCCGCCGTCGAGCGGCACGCCCTCGGCGACGAAGTCGAGCTCGGCCCCGAGCTCGCTCAACGTCGCCACGTCACCAGCAGCGCGGTTGCCGAACCGGAAGTTGGCGCCGACCACGACGGCCCGGGCGTGCAGGGCATCGACCAGGATGTCGCGCACGAACCGCTCCGGGCTCCATGCCGCGATCTCCCGCGAGAACGGGACCACGAGGACGTCGTCCACGCCCGCCTTCTGGAGCAGGGCGACCCGCTGCTCGGTCGTGGTCAGCGTGGGCGGTGCGTGCTCGGGCCGGAGCACGGCCAGCGGATGCGGGTCGAAGATCACCGCCACGACACGAGCGCCGCCGGCCTGCTCGGCCACCTGGCGTGCCCGCGTCAGGACGTGCTGGTGACCGAGGTGGACACCGTCGAAGTTGCCGATCGTGACGACCGTCCTGCCCAGGTCGGCTGGGACGTCGTCGATGGCTCGCCAGACATCAGTCACGGCCGAAGCCTGCCACAAGCCGGGCGTCTCACCGGATCGTGGGGTTCGTGCGCGTGAGCGACCGCAGGCATGAATCGACAGTGGCGTCAGAGGAAGACTGCGACGGGCTTGGCGGTGTCGCCGGCCTGCTCGTACAGCGCCAGGAACGTGCCGTCGGGAGCGAAGACGGCGACCGGACCGGGTGCGCCCAGGTCGAGAGTCAACGACCGGCCGTAGGAGACGTCGCGTGCCTGGTCGACGTCCAGGTCCACCGACGTGAAGCCGCGCCGGGCCACCTCAGAGATGTCGAGGAGGGCGAACTCCTCAGCGAGGTCCGTCAGGGTGTGGGCGTCGTCGAGACCGAACGGTCCGACCATGGTGCGCCGCAGCGCGGCGAGATGGCCGCCGACACCCAGGGCTGCGCCGAGGTCGCGTGCGATGGCGCGGATGTACGTGCCGCTGCTGCACCGGACGCTGATGTCGACTTCGAGCCATGGCTCGTCACGCCGTACGCCGGTCACGAGCAGCTCGTGGACGGTCACCGGCCGGGCCGGGATCACGACGTCCTCGCCGGCGCGCACCCGTCGGTAGGCACGCTCGCCGTCGATCTTGATCGCGGAGACCGACGACGGCACCTGCTCGATGTCGCCGACGAACCGCCCGGCCGCAGACCGGACGTCGTCCTCGGTCAGCAGCTCGGTGGAGCGTCGCTCCCCGACCTCACCCTCGGCGTCGTCGGTGCTGGTGTCGGCGCCCAGCCGCACGGTGGCGTCGTACGCCTTCTCGGTGAGCATCAGGTGCCCGAGCAGCCGGGTCGCCCGGTTCACCCCGAGCAGCAGCACTCCGGTCGCCATCGGGTCGAGCGTGCCGGCGTGGCCGACCTTGCGCGTGCCTGCGAGCCTGCGCACCTTGGCCACGACGTCGTGCGACGTCATACCCGGGGCCTTGTCGACGACGACAAGGCCAGAGGCGACGGGGTCGGTCACGCGTCGTCGTCGGACGCGTCGGCGTCCTCAGCCTCGTCGGCTGCGTCAGCCTCGTGCGGCTTGCGGTACGGGTCGGCCTCGCCGGCGTACGTCGCACCGGCAGCCGAGGCGGAGACCGCAGCGTCCGACTCCCGGGCCTTGGCGAGTGCCTCTTCGAGGTGCCGAGCGGTGTCCGGGAGCGCGTCGTGGATGAACTCGATCGTCGGCACGTGCCGGATGCCCAGCTGCTTCCCCACCTCGCTGCGGATCAGGCCCTTGGCGGACTCGAGCGCAGCAGCAGTGCTGGCGAGCTGGTCGTCCTCGCCCATGACGGTGTAGAACACCGAGGCGTTCTGGGTGTCGCCGGTGACCCGTACGTCGGTCACGGTGACGAACCCGAGGCGCGGGTCCTTGACCCGACGTTCGAGCATCTCCGCCACGATCACCTGGATGCGGTCCGCAACCTTCCGGACCCGGGGGCTGGCCATGTCTGCTCCTGTACTAGTAACTACCGACCGGCGCGATGCACGCCGTCCGGCCTTCGGGTCGGCGCCCCACTCTCGCGGGGCGCCGACCCGGCCGTGCTCCCGCTGTCAGGCGCGCGGGATCTCCTTCATCTCGAAGCACTCCACGACATCGCCCTGCTTGATGTCGTTGAAGCCACGCAGGGTCAGACCGCACTCGAAGCCCTCGCGGACCTCGGTGACGTCGTCCTTCTCGCGCCGCAGCGACGAGAGGTCCAGGTTGTCCGACACCACGTTGCCGTCCCGGATGAGCCGGGCCTTGGCGTTGCGGCGAATGACTCCACTGGTGACCATGCAACCTGCGATGTTGCCGATCTTGCTGGAGCGGAAGATCTCGCGGATCTCGGCCTGGCCGAGCGAGACCTCCTCGAACTCCGGCTTGAGCATGCCCTTGAGAGCCGCCTCGATCTCCTCGATCGCCTGGTAGATGACCGAGTAGTAGCGGATCTCGACGCCCTCCTTGTCGGCCATCTCCGTCGCCTTGCCCTGCGGGCGGACGTTGAAGCCGATGATGATGGCGTCGGAGGCCGCCGCGAGGTCGACGTTGGTCTCGGTGATCGCACCGACACCGCGGTCGATGACCCGGAGGCTGACCTCGTCGCCGACATCGATCTTGGCCAGCGAGTCCTCGAGGGCCTCGACCGAACCGGACACGTCGCCCTTCAGGATCAGGTTGAGCTCCTGGCTCTCACCCTTCTCCATGGAGGCCATGAAGTCCTCGAGCGTACGACGCACGCGACGCTTGGCCTGCATGGCCGCCCGCTCACGCGACTCGCGCTTCTCGGCGATCTGACGGGCCATCCGGTCGTCGTCGACGACGATGAAGTTCTGGCCCGCACCCGGAACCGCGGTGAGACCCAGCACCATCGCGGGACGCGACGGGTCGGCCTCCTCGATGTTCGCGCCGTACTCGTCGAGCATCGCGCGGACACGGCCGTAGGCCGGACCGGCGACGATCGAGTCGCCCACGCGGAGCGTTCCGCGCTGCACGAGCACCGTGGCGACCGGACCGCGACCGCGGTCGAGGTGCGCCTCCACGACGAGACCCTGCGCGTCCTGGTCGGGGTTGGCCCGCAGGTCGAGCGAGGCGTCCGCCGTCAGGACGACGGCCTCGAGGAGGCTGTCGAGGTTGAGCTCGGACTTCGCCGAGACGTCGACGAACATCGTGTCGCCGCCGTACTCCTCGGGGACAAGGCCGTACTCGGTGAGCTGGCCACGGACCTTCGTCGGGTCGGCGTCGGGCTTGTCGATCTTGTTGACCGCGACCACGACCGGAACGCCGGCCGCCTTGGCGTGGTTCAGCGCCTCGACCGTCTGCGGCATCACACCGTCGTCGGCCGCGACCACCAGGATGGCGATGTCGGTGGCCTGCGCACCACGAGCACGCATAGCGGTGAACGCCTCGTGACCCGGGGTGTCGATGAAGGTGATCCGACGCTCGTTGCCGTCGACCTCGGTAGCGACCTGGTAGGCACCGATGTGCTGGGTGATGCCACCGGCCTCCTTGTCGACGACGTTCGCGTTGCGAAGCGCGTCGAGGAGCTTGGTCTTTCCGTGGTCGACGTGACCCATCACGGTCACGACCGGCGGACGGATCGCGAGGTCGCCCTCGTCACCCTCGTCCGAGCCGAACTCGAGGTCGAAGGACTCGAGCAGCTCGCGGTCCTCGTCCTCGGGCGAGACGACCTGGACGACGTAGTTGAGCTCGTCGCCGAGCAGCTCGAACGTCTCGTCGTTCACAGACTCGGTCGCGGTGACCATCTCGCCGAGCGAGAAGAGCATCTGCACGAGTGCTGCGGGGTCGACGCCGATCTTCTCGGCGAAGTCGGTCAGCGAAGCGCCACGGGGTAGGCGAACGGTCTCGCCGTCGCCCTTGCGGACGCGCACGCCACCGATCGTCGGGGCCTGCATTTGTTCGTACTCTTGACGACGCGCGCGCTTCGACTTGCGACCACGACGCGACGGACCGCCGGGGCGACCGAAGGCGCCCTGCGTGGTGCCGCGCTGGCCGGGACGACCGCCACCAGGGCGACCGCCACCAGCGAAGCCGCCGGGACGACCACCGCCAGCGCCGGGTGCACCGGCACCAGCCGGAGCGCCACCGCGCCCGGGAGCGCCGGGACGACCGGGAGCGCCACCACGGCCACCAGCACCGCCGGGGCCACCACGGCCACCGGGACCACCGGGGCCGGGACGACCGCCGGGGCCACCACCGAAGGCGGCCGGGGACTTCGGCATCATCGCCGGGTTCGGGCGCGGCATGCCGGGACGACCGGCACCAGCGCCAGCACCGCCACCGCTGGGCAGGCCGCCGGTACGACCGGGGGCGCCACCGTCACGACCAGCCGGCGGACGCGGCGGGCGCTCGCCGGCAGGGGTCTCGGGGGCGCGGGCGGCGGGACGGCGTCCCATGCCCTGCGTCGACGAGAACGGGTTGTTGCCCGGACGCGGAGCGCCGGGACGGGCGCCGGGACGCGGACCGGGGGTACCGGTCGATGCGCCGTCCGCGCTGCCGTCGCCATCGCTCGGGGCGTCGGGAGCAGCCGGAGCTGCGGGCGCCTCGGGCTCGGCTGCTGCGGCGGGGGCCTCGGGCTCAGCCGGGGCTGCCGGAGCAGGCTTCGGGCCGGGCTTGGGGGCGGCCTTGGCGGCCGGGGCAGGAGCCTCAGCCGGAACGGCCTCGGCGGCCGGGGCCTCGGTCTCGGCAGGCGCCTCTGCTGCAGGGGCCTCGGCTGCGGCCTTCTTGGCCGGGCCGGGCTTGGCCTGTGCCTTCTTCGCTGACTTCTTCTCCGAGGCAGCCTTCAGCTCGTCTCCGAACTGATCGCTGAACCTCTTCACGACCGGGGGCTCGACAGTCGACGATGCCGACTTGACGAACTCCCCCATCTCCTTGAGCTTGGCCAGAACGACCTTGCTCTCGACTCCGAGCTCTTTTGCGAGCTCGTGGACTCGGACCTTAGCCACGCTTCTCCTTCTGGTCCGAGCCCTGTCTGGGCGGTCGGACCGTTAGCTGGTGTGCACGCTCATCGCGAAGTACTCATCGAGTGCTCATGAGCTGCTGCTCCAATTTCTGTCGGTCAATCAACGGTCACTTCTCGTTACGGTCGAGCTGGGCGACGTACTCCTCCAGCTGCCCGCTGGCAAGCCTTCCCTCGACCCTGAGGGCCCGTGAGAAAGCTCTTCGGCGGATCGCCAGGGCGAGACACTCGGGGTCGGGGTGCAGATTCGCTCCCCTGCCCCGGAGCCGACGCGCCGGGTCCGGGACGACCTCGAGGCCAGATCCCTGATCGGCGGCAACGACTCTCAGCAGCTCGTGCCTGGCGGCGCGCTGTCTACATCCCAGACAGGTACGGACGGACTCATCGGACATACGTCAGCACATTCTGGGGATCGTGACGGCGAACCACCGTCGGTCAGTCTACCGGTTCAGCGGTCGTGCGCCGAACTCAGTCGACCGGCGGGGCGATCGGGGGACGGTTGTCGGCGGGTGCGGGCGCCTCGTCGGAACGGATGTCGATCCGCCACCCGGTCAGGCGGGCGGCGAGGCGGGCGTTCTGCCCCTCCTTGCCGATCGCGAGCGAGAGCTGGAAGTCCGGGACGATGACACGTGCCGACCGGGCCTCCAGGTCGACGATCTCGACGCTGCTGACCCGAGCGGGCGAGAGTGCGTGCGCGACCATCTCGGCCGGGTCCTCGGACCAGTCGACGATGTCGATCTTCTCGCCGTGCAGCTCGTTCATCACGGCGCGGACCCGCTGCCCCATCGGGCCGATGCACGACCCCTTGGCGTTGACGCCGGGGACCACGGTGCGGACCGCGATCTTCGTGCGGTGGCCGGCCTCGCGGGCCAGGCCGCAGATCTCGACGGTGCCGTCGGCGATCTCGGGCACCTCGAGAGCGAAGAGCTTCTTGACCAGGTTCGGGTGTGAACGCGACAGCATCACCTGCGGGCCGCGCATGCCCTTGCGGACACTCACCACGAGGCACTTGATGCGCTCGCCGTGTGCGTACGTCTCACCGGGCACTCGCTCCGCCATCGGCAGCAGCGCCTCGAGGCGACCGAGGTCGACCATGACGTCCTGCGGGTCGCGACCCTGCTGGATGACGCCGGAGATGATGTCGCCCTCCTTGCCGGAGAACTCGCCGAACTTGATGTCGTCCTCGGCGTCGCGCAGCCGCTGCAGGATGACCTGCTTGGCCGTGGTGGCGGCGATCCGGCCGAAGCCGGCAGGGGTGTCGTCGTACTCGGCGACGACGTTGCCCTCGTCGTCGGTCTCGGCTGCGAAGACGGTCACGTGGCCGCTCTTCTTGTCGAGCTCGACCCGCGCCTTCTCAACCGCGCCGGGGGTCTTGTGGTACGCGGTGAGCATCGCCTGCTCGATCGCCTCCACGAGGATTTCGAAGGAGATCTCCTTCTCGCGTTCCAGCGAACGCAGCACCGTCATGTCGATGTCCATGCGGCTCAGCTCTCCTTACGGTTGAACTCGATCTGGACCTTGGCCTTGGCCACGTCGTCGTACGCGAGCTCGCGTGACTCCCCGTCGCAGTCGAGGGTCACCTGCTGCTCGTCGCTGCCGGTGATCCGGCCGGTGACAGTGCTGCCGTCGGCCAGCGTCGCGGTGACGAGCCGGCCCTCGTTGCGGCGCCAGTGGCGGGGCAGCACGAGCGGGCGGTCGATGCCCGGTGAGGTGACCTCCAGCAGGTACGGCAGCTCGCCCATCACGTCGGACTCGTCGAGCAGCCGGGAGACTTCCTTGGTCGCCGACGCGATGTCGTCGAGGGTGACGCCGCCGTCCTTGTCGATGGCGACACGCAGGACGCGGCGCTTGCCGGCGGGGGTCAGCTCGATCGCCTCGACGTCGAGGCCTTCAGCAGCGAGGGGGTCGGTGATCACCCCTGCAAGTCGGTCCCGGGTCTCTTCGATGCTCACGGGCGTCCTTCCTGCTGTGCTGTTGTGGTGCGCCAACCCTAGCCCACCCGTGACCCCCTCCGAACCCGGCGTGGACCCCCGTCGCGCCGCCGGGCCACGAGGCGAGCGCGTTGTAGCCTCAGGCATGGCTCACGCACGAGTTCGACGTCACTTCGGCGTGACCATCGTCTCCCTCGCGCTCGCTCTGTCGGCGTGCAGCGGGGGCACTGAGACCGACGCATCCGACCCCGGCACGGCTGAGCCCAGCCAGGTGGCGTCACCCAGCTCGACACCGGCAGCCGCCCCGACGACCCTGCCTGCGGCCGAACCCCCGACGCCGCCGCGGACCCGCAGGGGGCCGACCGGGCAGAAGGCGTTCGCCCGCTTCGTCATGGACGCGTGGGGCTGGTCGCTGCGCCACAACGACGCGGCCCCGCTGCTCGCCGTGAGCCCGTCGAAGAAGCGTCCGTGCAACGGCTGCTCGCCGTTGGTGCGAGAGCTCGCAGAGCGCGATGACGAGGGCTGGTACGTCGACTTCCCCGGCGTCTCGGTGGACCGGACCCGGCTCCGAAGCGACGGCGACATCGTCGTGGCGACGTCCCGTGTCGACATCCCTTCGAGCGACGCGTTCCAGTACGACGGCAGCTACCGGAGCAGCAACCCGGCGCACGACGACGCGACCTTCGTCGTGCGGATGCAGCTGGTGAAGGGGGCGTACCGCCTCGTCTCGTTCACCGTCGGGTGACGGATAGAGTGCCCGCGTGCCCGACCCGACCTCCCCCTTCGAGCTGACCCGCCGGGTCGCAGTGCTCGCCGGGGTGTCGGCCCTGGCCGCGGCGTGCACGCCGTACTCACTCGACCTCGGCGCCGAGAAGTCCGCACCGCCGCGGCGCACCGAGTCGCCCCGCACCGACCCCGACGTCGGCCTGGCCGCCGCGGTGGTCGCAGCCGAGCAGGCGATGGTCGACCTGGTCGACGCGACGTTGCAGGCGCACCCCGAGCTGGCACGTGTGCTGGACACCACGCGCGGTGTCCACGAGGCACACGTCACGCTGCTGGCGGATGCCGCTCCCCCCGAGTCCGCAGCCACGAACTCCCCCTCCCCCGGCACCGTGGACCCGCCGGCCGACCGCCGGATCCCGCGCGACCCCGCGCGGGCCCTGCGCGCGCTAGCCGCGGACGAGGAGCAGCTCAGCCTCGCCGGCAAGCAGAGCGCCTTCGCCGCTCAGAGCGGAAGCTTCGCCCGGGTGCTGGCCAGCATGGCCGCGGCTGCTGCGCAGCAGGCGGAACGGCTCCGCTCCGCCCCGGTTCCCGGTGGTGGCCGATGACCCCGCTCGAGGCACTGCAGCAGACCTTGGCCGGCGAGCACGCGGCCGTCTACGTGTACGGCGTCCTGGGCGGTCGGGTCTCGGCTGCTGCCGAACCGGCACTCGTCGCAGACCTGCGTGCGGCGTACAACCTGCACCGGGCCCGCCGCGACCAGGTCACGGCGATGATCCGAGCCATGGACGCCGACCCCGTGGCCGCCGAGATCAGCTACGCCGTCCCGAATGCTGCCGACACCGCGCGTCGCTGTCGCCGCGCCGCCGACGAGATCGAACGGCGTTGCAGTGAGGTGTACTCGGCGATGGTCGGCAGCACGGCGTACGCCAACCGCCAGTGGGCGATCGACGCGCTCACCGACGCCGCGGTCCGGCGACTCGGGTTCGGCGGGAAGGCCGAGGCGTTCCCCGGCGTCCCCGAGCTCTGACCTGCCGCCCGCACCGGGGTCAGGTGCGGTACGCCGTCCACATGTCGTTCATGCGGTCCGACTGACCCGGGCTGAACTGGGTGTAGCAGGAGTCGTAGCTGTAGTCCATGTAGTTGTGGATCGGGTCCACGCCCGGCAGGTCGACACAGGAGTCCTGACCCTCGGGGCAGCCGTTGGTGGCGATGCTCTGGGCGGGCGTGTCATCGACCATGTCGCCCTCCTTCGCACATCCGTTCTCGAAGGTGTGGAAGAGCCCGAGCCAGTGGCCGGCCTCATGCACGGCGGTGTCGCCCTCGTTGTAGTTACGCTCGCTGCCGCCCGGCAGGCTGCCGTAGTACACCCGGATGCCGTCGGTGCCGTTGCTCGACTTGTAGTCCCAGGGGAAGGTCGCGACCCCGAGGTAGGGGAAGTCGACCAGCCAGATGTTGAGGGCCTCGGCCCCGCCCTTGCGGGTGTCGCGGCGGTACTTCGGGCTGGCCTTGTCGAGGTGCCAGGTGTCGTTGACGTAGCGGTTGGTCTCCATCAACGTGAACCGGAAGCCGGTGTCCGCCGCCTCGCGCGACTCGCCCCCGGAGAAGTCCTTGTTCAGGACAGCGATCTGCTCGGCGATCTGCGCGTCAGTGACATCGCCCTTGCCCGATGAGTCGATCATCACGTGCATGTAGACCGGGACTGTCGTGGTGCCGGGCTTGCGCCCGCGCGGCCCGCCCTTGGCCGCGAGGATCTCGTCGGTCTCGGCCTCGATCGACCGCATCTCCTTGACCGAGACCGCGCGGTGATCGGGATCCCCGCCGCGTGCCGCGACGTCGTGGTCGGACTGCTTCAGGCAGGCGTCGTGGGCGCGCTCGTCGAGGGGCAGCGCAGCGTGGGCAGGAGCAATCGTGGTGGCCAGGGTGAGGGCGACGGCACAGGTCGTGACAGCGAGACTCAGGCGGGTCATCAGGCGTTCCTCGCATGCGTGGGGTCACCGAGGCTTCTGCCCCGACACCTTGATCATCGCCGTCCGGTACGTCGATCTTGACCGATTGAGCGCGCCTCGGCGTGTCTCGTCAGCCTGCTTGGCGCCAGCTCGTCACCACGTCGTGGACGTGCGCGAGTCGGTGCGCCACCGCGTCGGGCTCGCCCTCCGTGTGGCCGACCTGGGTGCGCGGGATCTCGCTGTGCGGCACGTGGATCGTGCGCATCCCGACGTTCGACGCGCCCCAGATGTCGTCGAAGAGCCGGTCGCCGACGAAGACACAGCGCTCGGGGTGCTCGACGCCGACGGCGTCCATGGCGGCGCGGAACGCCTGCGGCGCCGGCTTAGTCCACGGGATCTCGCTGCTGTAGACAGCGCCGTCGATCAGCTCGAGCAGGCCGTCGCGTCGGAAGTACTCCTCGTGCCACTCGCGTGGCCACACCGTGTTCGAGAGGACGCCGACGCGAAGGCCGTCGACCTTGAGCTGGCTGAACAGCGGGAGCACGTCGGGGTCCGCGAGCGTCGCGTGCTCCCAGAAGCCCTTGTACTCGTGGAAGTGCGCGTGGTCGAACTCGATGCCCGCGAGCGTGCAGATCTCCTCCAGCGTGGCCGAGACGTGCTCGTCGCGGGACCTGGCCCAGACCGTGTCGGCTGCCGCCAGCAACGCGGACGTGACCTGCTCGTGCTGGTCGGCCGCGACGACGCGCGCCAGCGTCGCCCACTCAGCTGCAGGGTCGATCGTCTTCCAGGGCGTCAGCGTGCCGCCCCAGTCGAAGATCACTGCCTCGATCGACTCCCCCGATTCAGCCACGGACCACCTTCATCACATGGGCGGCGGTCTCGGCAACGGCGACGTTCTCCCGCTCGCCGGAAGCGCGGTCCTTCACCTCGATGACCCCGTCGACCAGGCCCTTGCCGACCACCACGATGGTCGGGACGCCGATCAGCTCGGCGTCCTTGAACTTCACGCCAGGCGACACCTTGGGACGGTCGTCGTACAGCACCGTCAGGCCCTGCTCGTGCAGGACGTCGGCGAGGTTGCGGGCGGCCTCGTAGACCGCCTCGTCCTTGCCGGTCGCGACCAGGTGTACGTCGGCGGGCGCGATCTCGCGCGGCCACACCAGACCGAGCTCGTCGTGGGTGTTCTCGGCGATCGCGGCGACGGCGCGCGAGACGCCGATGCCGTAGGACCCCATGGTCACGGTGACCAGCTTGCCGTTCTCGTCGAGCACCCGCAGGTCGAGCGCGTCGGCGTACTTGCGACCGAGCTGGAAGATGTGGCCCATCTCGATGCCACGCGCCGTGGAGAGCGTGCCGTCGCACTGGGGGCAGGGGTCGCCGTCGCGCACCTCGGCGGCCTCGATGGTGCCGTCCGGGGTGAAGTCCCGTCCCGCGACCAGGTCGACGACGTGCTTGCCCTGGGCGTCCGCGCCGGTGACCCAGCGCGTCCCCTCGATGACCCGCGGGTCGACGAGGTAGCGGATGCCGGAGTCGTTCTTCTCGCCCAGCACGCTGGGACCGATGTAGCCCTTGACCAGGGTCGGGTGCTTCTTGAACTCCGCGTCGTCGAAGGGCTCGACCTCGATCGGCTCGAGCTGCCCGCCGAGGCGCTTCTCATCGACCTCGCGGTCGCCGGGCAGGCCGATTGCCACCGGCTCACGGGTGCCGTCGGGGTGGCGGAGCACGACCAGGACGTTCTTCAACGTGTCACCGGCGTTCCACGAGCGGTCGTCGCGGGGGAACCGCTCGTTGAGGTGGTCGACCAGCGTCTCGATGGTCGGCGTGTCCGGGGTGTCCTCGACGTGGGCGGCCGGCACGTCGCCGTACGACTGCGGTTGCGGCGCGCGGACCTGAACGGCCTCGACGTTCGCCGCGTAGTCGCAGTTCGAGCAGCGCACGTACGTGTCCTCGCCGTTCTCCGCGGTAGCGAGGAACTCCTCGGACTTCGAGCCGCCCATCGCGCCGGCCGTTGCCTTGACGACGACGTAGTCGAAGCCGAGCCTGTCGAAGGTCTTCACGTAGGCCTGACGGTGCGCCTCGTAGGACTTGTCGAGCCCTTCGTCGCTGACGTCGAAGGAGTAGGAGTCCTTCATCACGAACTCGCGGCCGCGGAGCAGGCCGGCGCGGGGACGCGCCTCGTCGCGGTACTTCGTCTGGATCTGGTACAGCCAGACGGGAAGGTCCTTGTAGGAGGAGTACAGGTCCTTCACCACGAGGGTGAAGAGCTCCTCGTGGGTCGGGCCGAGCAGGTAGTCGCCGCCCTTGCGGTCGTGCAGGCGGAAGATGCCGTCGCCGTACTCGGTCCAGCGGCCCGACGCCTCGTAGGGCTCGCGGGGCAGCAGAGCCGGGAACTGGAGCTCCTGGGCGCCCATCGAGTCCATCTCCTCGCGGACGATGCCCTCGATGTTGCGGAGCACGCGGAGCCCGAGCGGCAGCCACGAGTAGATACCCGGCGCGGTGCGACGGATGTAGCCCGCCCGGACCAGCAGACGGTGGCTCGGAACCTCGGCATCGGCCGGGTCCTCTCGCAGGGTGCGAACGAACAGGCTCGACATCCGAAGAATCATGGGGCAAAGGCTAACCGGCACCTCGGCGCAGCCGCACACCAGTTTCGCGCGCGGCCAGCAGCGCGACGGTCAGCGACCGGTTGCGGCGCGGTATGCCGCCCGGATCATCGGCAGCTGCAGGGGCAACCGCGCGAAGGCCGCCGCCTTCAGGCCGGTCTTCCTCGACCGCTTCAGGTCCGACGCCATCTTCACGTTGGCCGGGAACACGACGACCAGCAGCGCGACGCTCGCCCAACCGGCGAGGGAGCGGGTTCGGGGGTGCAGCATCCCCGCGGCGCAGGCGAGCTCGGCGACACCTGATGCGTAGATGACCTCGCGGTGCCGCGGAACGAAGCGCGGCATGATCGGCTCGTAGAAGTCCGGCTTCACGAGGTGCACGACCCCGGACGTCACGAAGAGTGCACTGAGAGCGGCGACGTCCTTGGGGGTCTGCGTGGTCATGGCCAGACGCTATCCGGCTAGACCCTCGAAAAGGTCGGTCAGCATCAATGAATCGCGTTCCCGCTCGGGCCATGCGATCGCGTACCACTCGCGCCCAACACGCCGCTCCCACTGATCGGTGTTCGTGGGGTCATCGGACATGACGTGCAGTTGGCTCGTGTGCTCTCGAAGGCCGGCCACGATGCGGCTGGCGACTTTTCGACAGTCGACCGTGACTCGGATCTGCTCGTCAGGGATGCCACGCATGTGGTACGTCTGCGTCGGGTCGAAGGTGTAGAGCCCGAGCTCGGCGCGCTGGCGGTTCCAACGTTCGAACACCGACTGCGGGACCGCGCCATGCAGGAGCCGCTGGAAGCCGGACCTGTTGCCGGCGCGCAGGCGGGCGAAGGCTTCGTCGGTGGCTGCACCGATCGCAATGTGGTCGGGATGTCCGAAGATGCCGTCTGGGCCGAACGTGACGACGACGATGGGATTCTCCTCGTCGAGAATCCGCGCGATCGCCGAGACGACGTCATCGAAGGGGACCTCCGCGACGCTGCCGTCCGGCAGACCGAGCCACTCGTGACGGTCAGGAACGCGGCCGAGCGCTCGCCAGGCAGCTTCATCTTCGCCTTGGCGGATGGATCCAAGCGTTTCGCGCGTGGCCGGGAATCCGTCCCGAATGTCGCCCTGCTCGCCGCTTGTGGCGTGGATCAGGACGAACCTGAAGTCTGGGTCCTCGGCGTGCAACGCGACGCTGCCCGCAGCCCCGTACGCGTCGTCGTCTGGATGCGCGAAGACGCAAGCAAGGGTCCGGTTGCGGGACACGAATCGAATCTATCGGCTACCACCGTGCTTCGACAGGCCGCCCTGTTGGGGGAGCTCAGGCGGCAGTAACACGCGTGTCTTCGAACGCGCGACTGGCGGCAGTTCCGGATGTTTCCCGGTCGGCGGGCCATGCTCTAATCCACCCCGGCGTGCCGATAGCAGCAGGCTCGGCGATCCATCTGTGCCGGCTGGACGCAGGAAGCGGAGGGGAATCCGTACGCCTCAGCGCGTGGCTTGTCGGCGAGTGGCAGGGAACGCCGACGAACGTCGCTCCCGATGAACATGACGATATCCGTTGGTTCCGGCCTGAGGAGTTGCCTCCACTCGCCCACCTCGACGCGGTGCACTTCACCGCTACGTCGCCGCTTGCCAACTGACCGAACACACGCCGACGCGGGGGCTTGCCGCTCACACGTCGCCAACGGTTCACCGCTCGCACCGTCGGCATGTGAGTGAAATCCAGCCGCCCGACGGGCCGCGATATGACCCTGCCGCTCCACGGTCAACCTCCCACTGCCTAATAGCGACGCCGACACTCAGAACATGATCGTGGTGAACAGCGCCGTCTGGACGAAGCCGACCCGGGCGTAGGCACGACGGGCGGGCTCGTTGTGGTCGTTGACGTAGAGCGACACGACCGGCGCGATGTCGGTGAGAGCCTGCTCGACCACGGCGGCCATCCCAGCAGCGGCGAGCCCCTCCCCCCGGCGTTCGGGGTCGACGTACACGCCCTGGATCTGGCAGGCGTACGGCGACGCCGCCGCGACCTCGGCCTTGAACAGCACGCGGCCGTCCTCGATCCGGGCGAACGACCAGCCCTTGGAGATCAGCTGCGAGACGCGGGCGCGATAGAGGTCGGCGCCACCGCCGGCTTCGGGCGACTGCCCGACCTCCTCGGTGTACATGGCCACGCACGCCGGGTAGAGCACGTCGAGGTCGGCCGGCGTGGTGCGCCGTACGCCGGGGTCGGGGGCAACCGAGGGCGCCGAGCCGATCTCGAGGTGCGGCTGCCGGGGCCGGATCTCGCGCGGGGTCGTCCAGTGCGGCTCCAGGACGTCCCACAACGCCTCGACGTCCCCTGAAGGCCCGACGATGGTGGCGCATCGCCGCCGCTGCACGATCGCACGCTCGGCGAACGCCTCGAGCGCGTCCGGAGTCGCGTTGACGGGCACCAGGTTCGCGGCTGCATGGCAGGCGGACACGATGCGTCCGTTCTCGTGGTAGCCCCACATCTCGCCGCCCAGCCAGCGCGGGTCGAGCTGGGTCAGCCTGGTGCGGTAGTCGGCGAAGACGTTGACGACCGGATCGCCCTTCGCGAGCTCCAACACCGCGGGCACGTCGGAGGGTCCGAGAAGCCGAAGACCTCGCTGAGTCCGGAGCACGCCGCGAGCCTACGGGACACCCGGGAAGTCGTCAGCCGACGGTGACGGTCGCGCCGCCCGACTCCCCGTCGACGGGCTCGCCCATCTCCTCGGCGAGCCGCATCGCCTCCTCGATCAGCGTCTCCACGATCTTCGACTCGGGGACGGTCTTGATGACCTCACCCTTGACGAAGATCTGGCCCTTGCCGTTGCCGGAGGCCACGCCGAGGTCGGCCTCGCGGGCCTCGCCGGGTCCGTTGACGACGCAGCCCATCACCGCGACGCGCAGCGGCACCTCGAGGCCTTCGAGCCCGGCCGTGACCTCGTCGGCGAGCTTGTAGACGTCGACCTGGGCGCGACCACAGCTCGGGCACGAGACGATCTCGAGCTTGCGCGGCCGCAGGTTGAGCGACTGCAGGATCTGGATGCCGACCTTGACCTCTTCGACCGGCGGAGCCGACAGCGAGACCCGGATCGTGTCGCCGATGCCCTTGCTCAGCAGGGCACCGAACGCGACCGACGACTTGATCGTGCCCTGGAAGGCAGGTCCGGCCTCGGTGACGCCGAGGTGCAGCGGCCAGTCACCGCGCTCGGAGAGCATCTCGTAGGCCTGCACCATCACGACGGGGTCGTTGTGCTTGACCGAGATCTTGAAGTCGTGGAAGCCGTGCTCCTCGAACAGCCCGGCTTCCCAGACCGCCGACTCGACGAGCGCCTCGGGGGTGGCCTTGCCGTACTTCTCGAGCAGCCGCTTGTCGAGGGAGCCGGCGTTGACGCCGATCCGGATCGACGTCCCGCGGTCCTTCGCAGCGGCCGCGATCTGCTTGACCTGGTCGTCGAACTTGCGAATGTTGCCCGGGTTCACCCGTACGGCGGCACAGCCCGCGTCGATCGCGGCGAAGACGTACTTCGGCTGGAAGTGGATGTCCGCGATCACCGGGATCTGCGAGTGCGAGGCGATCTCGGCCAGCGCGTCGGCGTCGTCCTGGGAGGGGCAGGCGACCCGGACGATGTCGCAGCCGGACGCCGTGAGCTCCGCGATCTGCTGGAGCGTGGTGTTCACGTCCGAGGTCAGCGTCGTCGTCATCGACTGGACCGACACCGGGGCGTCGCCGCCGACCAGCACCTTGCCCACCTTGATCTGGCGGGTCTTGCGGCGCGGCGTGAGGACCGGCGGCGGTGCGGCCGGCATCCCCAGGTCGATCGAGGTCATGGAGCGACTTCCCTTCTGAAGCGTGGGGCGGTCCCGTCAGGGTGACCGCCGGAGGCGGTTGGATCAGCCGAGCCGTACCGGCGCCACGATGTCGGCGTAGATGAGCACGACGCTCATCAGCAGGATCACACCGGCCATCACGTAGGCGACGGGCAGCAGCTTGGCGACGTCGAAGTAGCCGGGGTCGGGACGGCGGAACACGCGGGCGACTCCGCGCCTGGAGGCCTCGTACAGCGCCCCGGCGATGTGCCCGCCGTCGAGCGGCAGCAGCGGTACGAAGTTGAACATGCCGACGAACAGGTTGATGGCGCCGAGCAACATCAACAGGCCGAAGAACCGGTCGGCAATCGGGATCTCGTGCTCGGACGCGACCTCGCCGGCGACCCGGCTCGCGCCCACCACGCTCATCGGGCTGTCGTCGGCACGCTCCTCCAGGCCGACAGCGGCCCTCGCGACGCCGACCAGCTTCACCGGGAGCTGGCCGAGTGCCTTGAGCGTCTGCCAGGTGTAGTCGCCCATTGTGGCGACCACGAAGGCCGGGCCCTGCCGCTCGAGCACGACCTCGGGGACGACGCCGAGGAAGCCGACCTCGACGATCCGCTCGGGGTTGTCGACGGACTCCGGCCGGGCGGACACGGTGGTGTTCGTGGTGAGCGTCAGCTCCTCGCCGCCGCGCTCCACGACGATCGTCGCGGCACCGTCCTCGTTGGCGCGGATCAGGCCGCTGAACTGGTCCCAGTCGGTGACTGCCGTGCCGTTGAACGACACGATCTGGTCGCCGGCGACGATGCCCGCGGCGCGGGCCGGCGCAACCGGGTCGTCGGGGGTGCACTTGCGCTGCTCGGTGTTGATCGTCTCGGGAGTGACGGCGATGACGCAGTCGGAGACCTGGTCGATCTTCGTCGTGGTCACGGCGGCGCCGTGGATCATGAAGACGGCTCCGAACAGCAGGAACGCGAGCACCAGGTTCACCGTCGGCCCGCCGGCCATCACGATGACCTTCTTCCACCACGGCAGCCGGTAGAAGAGACGTTCCTCGTCACCCTCGTCGACGAGCTCGTACTCGGCGGCACGCGCGTCGGAGATGATCTGGGTGAACATGCCGGTGTTGGACTTGCGCAGCTTGATCCGGCCGGGGACCTCGGCGTCCACCCGGTCGGGCGGGAGCATCCCGACGAGCTTCACGTAGCCGCCGAGCGGCACCGCCTTGACGCCGTACTCGGTCTCACCGCGACGGGTGGACCAGAGGGTGCGGCCGAAGCCGACGAAGTACTGGGTGACCTTGACGCCGAACTTCTTGGCCGGCACCAGGTGCCCGACCTCGTGCAAGCCGATGGAGACGGCGACTCCGACGATGAACAGAACCACGCCGAGCGTGTACATCAGCACGGTCAGCATCGAGCAGGGCCTCTCATCGGATGGCGGCGGCCTGGGAGCGTGCCCAGGCGTCCGCGGCTAGTACGTCGTCGACGGTCAGGTCCGTCTGGTTCGAGGGTACGTCGTGGGCGGCGAGGACGCGCTCGATGGTGGGCACGATCTCGGTGAAACGCAGGTCGCCTGCGAGGAACGCCTCGACGCAGACCTCGTTCGCCGCGTTGAAGACAGCCGGAGCCGTCCCGCCGGCCGAGCCTGCCTGCCGAGCGAGCCGGACGGCGGGGAAGGCGTCGTCGTCGAGGGGCCAGAACTCCCACACCTCGGGCCGGGTCCAGTCGACGGCGGGGGCCGCATCGGGCACCCGGTCGGGCCACCCCATGCCCAGTGCGATCGGGATCAGCATCGACGGCGGCGACGCCTGCGCGAGCGTCGACCCGTCGTAGAACTCCACCATCGAGTGCACGACCGACGTGGGGTGGACGACGACCTCGATCCGGTCGAAGGGGATCCCGAACAGCAGATGCGCCTCGATCACCTCGAGGCCCTTGTTGACCAGGGTCGCCGAGTTGATGGTCACGACCGGCCCCATCGCCCACGTCGGATGGTCGAGCGCCTGCTCGGGCGTCACGTCGTGGAGCTCGTCGCGGCTGCGCCCCCGGAACGGACCACCGCTGGCCGTCAGCACCAGCTTGCGCACCTCGGACTCACGCCCGCCGCGCAAGCACTGGGCGAGTGCGCTGTGCTCGGAGTCGACCGGGACGATCTGCCCGGGCCGTGCCCGCGACGTCACCACCGGTCCGCCGATGATCAGAGACTCCTTGTTGGCCAGCGCCAACGTCGTCCCGGCGTCGAGAGCCGCGAGCGTGGGCCGGAGCCCGACCGCCCCGGTGATGCCGTTGAGGACGACGTCGCACTCCATCGACGCGGCGTGACAGGACGCCTCCTCGCCGAGGTCGGCGAAGGCCGGCTTGAACTCGTCGCGTTGGCTCGCGAACAGGTCGGGGTTGCTGCCCCCGGCGGTCAGCGCCACGATCCGGAACCGGTCAGGGTTCGCTCGCACGACGTCCAGCGCCTGCGTACCGATCGATCCGGTGGAACCGAGGATGACCACGTCACGGCGAGAGCTCACGCACACATCCTGCCGGACCAGGAGGACGAGTCCGAACCCAGCCACAGGGGCCGGCCCACCCACCCCGCCACTTCCGAGACAGCTCAAATCGAGAACCGGCAGTCAAATTTTAGTTTTGAAACGCAGCGGCGGCCCCGTTCCGAGTCGTAACCTGATCGCGTGAGTGAGGCAGCCGGGACGACCGGCATGGGGGGCCCGTCACTCCCCCAAGAGCGACGCCTGGTCACCGAGATTCCGGGACCCAGGTCGCGCAGTCACGCCGAGCGCCGCGCCAAGCACGTCTCGGCCGGGGTCGGCACCACACTTCCGGTGTTCATCGAAGCCGCCGGCGGCGGTGTCCTGCTCGACATCGACGGGAACTCCCTGATCGACCTGGCGTCCGGCATCGCGGTCGCCTCGGTCGGCAACGCCGCTCCCGAGGTCGTCGAGCGCGTCATCGAGCAGGTCCAGGCGTTCACCCACACCTGCTTCATGGTGACGCCGTACGACGGGTACGTCGACGTGTGCGAGAAGCTCGCCGAGCTCACCCCCGGCAGCCACGACAAGCGCTCCGCCCTGTTCAACTCCGGGGCGGAGGCTGTCGAGAACGCGGTCAAGATCGCCCGGGTCCACACCGGCCGGATGGCCGTCGGCGTCGTCGACCACGCCTATCACGGTCGCACCAACCTGACGATGGCGATGACCGCCAAGAACATGCCCTACAAGCAGGGGTTCGGGCCGTTCGCCGGCGAGGTGTTCAGGGCCCCGACGTCGTACCCGTTCCGCGAGCCGACCCCCATCTCCGGCGAAGAAGCAGCCGATCGGGCGATCGACGTGCTGGAGAAACAGGCAGGTGCCGAGAACCTGGCGTGCCTGGTGATCGAGCCCATCCTCGGTGAGGGCGGGTTCATCGTGCCCGCGGACGGCTTCCTCCCCCGGCTCCGGGAGTGGACCGAGTCCAGCGGGATCGTCCTGGTGGCCGACGAGATCCAGACCGGGTTCTGCCGGACGGGCGACTGGTTCGCCTGCGACCACGAGGGTGTGGTGCCCGACCTGATCACCACGGCGAAGGGCATCGCCGGCGGCTTCCCGCTCGCGGGCGTGACGGGCCGCGCCGAGATCATGAACTCCGTGCACCCGGGGGGACTCGGGGGCACGTACGGCGGAAACCCGGTCGCCTGCGCGGCCGCCCTCGGCGCCATCGAAGCAATGCAGAAGCACGACCTCGTGGGGACCGCGCGCCGACTCGGCGACATCCTCACCCGAAGACTCACCGCCCTGTTGGCGACGCAGCCCTGCGTAGGAGACGTCCGCGGCCGGGGGGCCATGGTGGCGGTTGAGGTGGTTGGCGCGGACAGGCACATCCCTGAGCCTGTCCGCGCTGCCGCAATCTCGGCGTACTGCCACAGCCAAGGCGTGGTGACGCTGACCTGCGGCACGTACGGCAACGTGCTGCGTTTCCTGCCGCCGCTCGCGATGCCCGAGACCCTTCTCGAAGAGGCGCTCGACGTGGTGGCGGAGGCGTTCGACGCCACGGCCTGACCTGCGATTCTCCCGCGGAGAGGGGCTGTCGTTCCCTACAGTGGCTGTCGGAGGTGTTGGATGGGAATCTCAGCGTCAGGCAAGCAAGGTCTCTCAGTGTCGAGCGTTCGCTCGCTGATCATCGTGTTCACGGTCTTCCTCGCCGGCGCCATCTACTTCTACGGTCCTCCGGTCACGCCGGCGCTGCGTGCCGCAGCGACCGCTGAGTGCAACGAGCACGCCGGCGGCAACTTCCGCAGCTACCGGCTGAGCTGGATCACTGGCCCGGGCAGCACCCCGCAATGGCTCTGCTGGGACGCCAGCCGTCCCACCGTCAAGGCGGTCAGCCTCGGCTGGTGGGTCGACCCCTTCAGCTGACCTCCAGCTCGCGGATCCCCCACGGCGAGCCGTACTCCTCGAGCAGCTCCAGGAACGGTTGCGCGTCGAACGCCTCCGGGCCGAGTACGCCGACCCCGGTCCAGGTGCCGGCCGCGATCAGCTCCAGCGCGACGACCGGGTTGACGGCGGTCTGCCAGACCACGCACTGATGGCCGTACTCGCGCATCGACCACTCGTTGTCGACGACGTGGTAGAGGTACGTCGACCGTGGCTTCCCGTCGACGCCGGTGCCGGTCACCCAGACACCGGCGCAGGTCTTGCCACGCATCCGGTCGCCGAGCGTGGCCGGGTCGGGCAGGCAGGCCGCCACCACGTCGCGCGGGGAGACCTGCACGCCGCCGACGCTGACTTTGTCGGTGCGGTCGAGGCCGAGCTTGTGCAGGGTCTTGAGCACCTCGATGAACTCGTTGCCGAGCCCGTACTTGAACGTGACCCGCTGAGCGTCGACCCACCGGGGCATCAATAGCACCTCCTCGTGCTCCACATTGACGCACTCGACCGGGCCGATCCCCTCCGGGAAGTCGAAGACCTCCGCCTCGCTGAACGGCTCGGTGGTGAACCAGCCGCCGTCCACGTCCCGCCGGTCGGCCTGCCACACCACGGGTGGGTTCAGGCACTCCTCGATCGTGGTCCAGATCGAGAACGACGGTGCGAAGTCGTAGCCGTCGACCGTGAGGTTGGCGCCGTCCCGCACGCCCAGCTCGTCGATCTGGGAGAACAGGTGGTCGGCCGCGTACCGGGCGAAGACGTCGGACAACCCCGGCTCGACCCCGATCCCACACAGCGCCAGCCGGCCGGCGTCCTCCCACTCGCCGGTCCTGGCGAACTGCTCGTCCCCGAGCTTGACCCCGACCCTCGTGTACGGCGCCTCGGGGTGCGGCTTCGAGAGGCTCATCGCCATGTCGAGGTAGTCGGCTCCAGCGGCGAACGCCCCGTCGAAGATCGGCATCACGAACCGGGGATCCACGGCGTTCAGGACGTGCGTGCAGCCGTGCTCGCGGGCCAGCGCCGCGACCGAGTCGGCGGACGACGCGTCGACCTGGGCAGCGACCACCCGCGCGTCGTCGTGCTCGTCGCGCGCCTTCTCGGCGCGGACCACGTCGTAGTCGGCAACGACGAGCAGTTCGAAGAAGTCGCGCCGGACGGCGATCGAGACGAACGCCGCGCCCACTCCCCCGGCGCCGACCAGCAGGATCCTCATGAGCCGATGTAGGACATCACGTGCTTGATGCGCGTGTAGTCCTCGAGGCCGTACATGGACAGGTCCTTGCCGTAGCCGGAGTGCTTGAACCCGCCGTGCGGCATCTCGGCCACGATCGGGATGTGGGTGTTGATCCAGACCGCCCCGAAGTCGAGCCGCTTGGCCATCCTCATCGCCCGCCCGTGGTCCTTGGTCCACACCGACGAGGCGAGCCCGTAGCGGACGCCGTTCGCCCAGCGCAGCGCCTCACCCTCGTCGGTGAACCGCTGCACGGTGATCACCGGCCCGAAGATCTCGTCCTGGATCGCCTCGTCGTCCTGCTTCAGACCACTGACCACAGTGGGCGAGTAGAAGAAGCCGCGGTCGCCCTGTCGGGTGCCACCGGTCTCGAGCGTCGCGTGGTCGGGCAGCCGCGAGACCATCCCGGTCACCCGCTCGAGCTGGTTCGCGTTGTTGAGCGCGCCGTACAGGACGTCCTCCTCGGGCGCCCCCGTCTTGGTGCTCTTGGCCTGCTCGGTGAGAGCCGCGACGAAGTCGTCGTGCACGCCGGGGCCGGCGAGCACGCGAGTGGCCGCGGTGCAGTCCTGGCCGGCGTTGAAGTAGCCGGCCGTGGCGATCCCCTCGACGGCGGCCTCGAGGTCGGCGTCGTCGAAGACGATCACCGGGGCTTTGCCGCCGAGCTCCAGGTGCGCGCGCTTGAGCTGGGCAGCCGCCGACCCCGCGACCTCCATGCCAGCGCGCACCGACCCGGTGATGGACACCATCTGCGGTGTCGGGTGCTCGACCAGGGCGCGTCCGGTGTCCCGGTCACCGCAGACGACGTTCAGCACCCCGGGGGGAAGGAACTCCTGGGCGAGCTCTCCGAGGAGCACGCTCGACGCCGGAGTCGTGTCGGAGGGCTTGAGCACCACGCAGTTGCCGGCCGCCAGGGCCGGGGCGATCTTCCAGATCATCATCATCAGCGGGTAGTTCCACGGCGTCACCTGAGCGACGACGCCGATCGGCTCGCGCCGGATCATCGAGGTGTGGTCGGCCATGTACTCACCCGCCGAACGTCCCTCCAGCACCCGGGCAGCGCCCGCGAAGAACCGCAGCTGATCGACGCACGGCGGCAGCTCCTCCTCGGCCGTCATCGAGATTGGCTTGCCGGTGTTCTCACACTCCACCGCGACGAACTCGTCGGCCCGGGACTCGAGCGCGTCCGCGATCTTGAGCATGGCCTTCTGACGCTCGGCCGGGGTGGTCTCCCCCCAGCTCTCGAACGCCGTCGCCGCGGCCTGCATCGCCTTGTCGACGTCCTCAGCGCTTGAGGCCGGAGCCTGCGCGTAGACATCGCCGGTCGCCGGGTTCACGACGTCGTACGTCGCGCCGGACGCCGATCCGACTCGCTCGCCGCCGACGATGTTGTGGAATGTGCTGCTCATCTCGGATCGCCCCTGCCTGCTCTCGCCCTGCTGGTCTTGAACGTCGGTGCCGAGCCTAGCGATCCACCGACGAAATCGGTATACCCAGGGCCGTTGAACGATGGGTTACTTGTTCTACACGAGACTTCACGACGAAATCCCTTGCCATTGTCCGTGCGAGTGGAGCAGGATGGTCAGTCTCTGCACCACCCACAGCGAGAGGCGAGGGACCATGCCGTCGATGTCTTCTGCACCGTTGGACGACGAGGCTCGGGCCGGACTGCAGAAGGCGGCCCGCGACCACCTGTGGCTGCACTTCACCCGGATGTCGAGCTACGACCACGCGGACGTGCCGATCATCGTCCGCGGCGAGGGCCCCTACATCTACGACGCCCAGGGCAAGCGCTACCTCGACGCCCTCGCCGGGCTCTTCGTCAACCAGCTCGGCCACGGCCGCACCGACCTCGCGGAGGCCGCCGCGAAGCAGGCTTCCAGCTCGCATTCTTCCCCCTGTGGTCGTACGCGCACCCGATGGCGATCGAGCTCGCCGAGCGAGTCGCCGGCTACGCCCCGGGCGACCTGAACCGAGTGTTCTTCACCAGTGGTGGCGGCGAGGCCGTGGAGACCGCATGGAAGCTCGCGAAGAACTACTTCAAGGTCACCGGCAAGCCGATGAAGCACAAGGTGATCAGCCGCTCGATCGCGTACCACGGCACCACCCAGGGCGCCCTCTCCATCACCGGGCTGCCCGGCCTCAAAGCGGTCTTCGAGCCGCTGGTCCCCTCGACGTTCCGGGTCCCCAACACGAACTTCTACCGGGCACCCGAGCACGGCGACGACCTCGAGGCGTTCGGTCGCTGGGCCGCCGACCAGATCGCCGTGGCGATCGAGAACGAGGGCCCCGAGACCGTGGCAGCCGTCTTCCTCGAACCGGTGCAGAACGCCGGCGGCTGCTTCCCGCCGCCGCCCGGCTACTTCGACCGGGTACGCGAGATCTGCGACGAGTACGACGTCCTTCTGGTCAGCGACGAGGTCATCTGCGCCTTCGGCCGACTGGGCCACATGTTCGGTGCCGAGCGCTACGGCTACCAGCCCGACATCATCACCTGCGCCAAGGGGCTGACGTCCGGCTACTCGCCGCTCGGCGCCATGATCGCGACCGACCGGCTGATGGAGCCGTTCCTGCACGGCACCGAGATGTTCGCGCACGGCTTCACGTTCGGCGGCCACCCGGTCTCGGCAGCAGTCGCGATGGCCAACCTCGACGCGTTCGAGAACGAGGGCATCAACAAGCACGTCCGCGCGAACGAGGGCGCGTTCCGGGCGTCGCTCGAGAAGCTGATGGACCTGCCGATCGTCGGCGACGTGCGCGGCGACGGCTACTTCTACGGAATCGAGCTCGTGAAGGACAAGGCCACGAAGGAGACCTTCGACGACGCAGAGTCCGAGAGGCTGCTCCGGGGCTTCCTGTCGAAGGCGCTGTACGACGCCGGCCTCTACTGTCGTGCCGATGACCGCGGCGACCCGGTCATCCAGCTCTCGCCGCCCCTGATCTGCGAGCAGGAGCACTTCGACGAGATCGAGCAGAAGCTCCGCGCCGTAC
Source organism: uncultured Actinomycetota bacterium (assembly GCA_963768905.1). Lineage (GTDB taxonomy): Bacteria > Actinomycetota > Actinomycetes > Propionibacteriales > Nocardioidaceae > Nocardioides_B. The sequence continues at coordinate 449,962 of CAVYJQ010000008.1, forward strand.
TCACCGAGGCCTCGACGAAGCTGTAGGACCGAACCGCGGCTCAGGCCACGCGCTGATCACTGACGACGCGGACGACCTCGAGCTCGGAGGGTACGAACGACTCCACGTGCGCCTGGACGGCAGCCATCCTGACCCGGAACTCGGGACTCGCCTTCCACGCATGCACCGCCTCGAGGTCGTCCCACCGGCCGAAGCTCACGAACCGCGAACGGTCGACGAGATCTCGGGTCAAGCGGAGCGCCCCGGCGCCTGGCATCGAGCTGGCCCAGGCCGCAAAGATGCTCCAGGCCTCGACGAAGTCTTCCTCGGAGCCTGCCTTGGGGATCCATACCCCGGTCGTGTACGCACCTGACATCACTGTCTCCTCTCGGCTGGGCGACGACCAACGGCTACGGGGCCAATTCTGGGCACTCGAGCGGGCTGAGGTAACCCTCCAGACGGACCATGCGCGACGGCGCGGACGTACCGCGCCACCACGTGCGGATGTACCACTCCGGTGGGGTCAGCGAGCGCGTCGGCGCTGCAGCAGCGTGCCGCCAAGGACCAGTGCCAGCGCGGCCAGGAACATCAATGTCCCGATCACGTTGACCTGGGGTGGAATGCCCCGTTGCGCGGAGCCCCAGACGTACATCGGGAAGGTGATGGTGTTGCCGTGGTTGAAGTTCGTGATGATGAAGTCGTCGAACGACAACGAGAAGCTGAGCAGCGCTGCCGCAAGGATCCCCGGAAAGACCAGCGGGAAGGTGACGCGCCAGAACGTCTGCCACTCGTTGGCATAGAGATCCATCGCGGCCTGCTCGAGGCTCGAGTCCAAGCCGGCCAGCCGCGCCTTCACGGTCACCACCACGAAGGACAGGCAGAACATGATGTGCGCCAGCAGGATCGACCAGAAGCCGAGCCGGCCCGACAGTCCCGCGGAGGTGAAGAGGGCGAGCAAGGACGACCCCATCACCACTTCGGGGGTCGCCATCGGCAGGAAGATCAGCAGACTGGTGGCCGCGCGTCCGCGGAACCGGTGCCGGACGAGGGCGAACGCAGCCAGGGTGCCCAGCGCGGTCGCGACCGACGGTCGCCACGAAACCGATCTGGAGGCTCTTGACCACCGACTCGCACATGCCGGCGGCACCGCACGGGTCCATCCAGTTGTTCAGCGTGAAGGCGTTGAACTCGTAGTTCAGCCGGCTCACCGGGTCGTTGAACGACATCAGAAGGACGAAGAACACCGGCAGGAACATGTAGCCGAGCACGACGAACGCGACCAGCATCACCAGGTGCTCGGTCAGCCACCGCCCGACGCGGGTCACAGCAGCTCCTCCGTTCCGGCGCGCCTGACGTAGAAGAGCACGAGCATCACGATGGCGATCATCAGCAGCACCGAGCTCGCCGCCGCGGCCGGGTAGTTCAGCTGGACCAGGAACTGGCTGTCGATGACGTTGCCGATCATCCGCTCCTGCGGAGTGCCGAGCAGCTCGGAGTTGATGTAGTCACCCGCAGCCGGGATGAACGTCAGCAGGGTTCCCGCCACGACACCGGGCATCGACAGCGGCAGGGTGATCTTCCGGAACGACGTGAAGCCGTTGGCGTACAGGTCCTTGCCCGCCTCGACCAGGCGCGGGTCGACCTTCTCCAGGCTGGCGTACAGCGGCAGCACCATGAAGGGCAGGAAGTTGTAGGTCAGGCCCGTCACGACCGCGACGGACGTGGCCAGCAGTCGCCCGTCGTCCGGTAGCAGCCCGACCGTCTTGAAGGTCTCGACGATGAACCCGTTGTCCGAGAGGATCGACTTCCACGCCAGGGTGCGCACCAGGAAGCTGGTGAAGAACGGCGCGATCACCAGCACCAGCATCAGGTTCTTCCAGCGGCCGGCCTTGAAGGCGATGGCGTACGCCAGCGGGTAGCCGAGGACCAGCGACAGCACGGTCGCGATGCCGGCGTACATGAACGAGCGCAGGAACTGCGCCTGGTAGTCGGTCAGCACGTCGAGGTAGTTGCCGAACGACCAGGTCATCGCGTACCCGGTCTCGAGCGAGCCCTCCGGGTCGTAGAGCGACGTCGCCGCCAGCTGCACGGTGGGGATGGCGAAGAAGATCAGCAGCCACAGGATCGCGGGGAGCAGCAACAGGTAACCCGTACGCCCCGCCTTGACGCGCTTCTCCCCCTGGCTGCCTGCCCCGGGCGCTGCGTGCCCGAGCTGGGCGATGCTCACGTCACTGCGCCCGTCAGCTTCGCGTAGGCCTCGTCACCCGCATGGGCGTCCTGCTCGGAGTCGAGCAGGAACGTGTGCGCCGGCGCCCAGTGCAGGTCGACGGCCTCCCCGGCCCGGATCCCTTCGCGGGCTCCGGTGTTCTGCTCGAAGACGGTGAGCTCCTGACCCCAGGGCATCCGCACCAGGTACTGGGTGCTGACCCCGATGAAGCTGGCGTCCGTCACGACCCCACCCGGGAGCAGGTTGGTGCCGTCCTGGACCTCGGTGCCGGCGTGCGCCAGGAATACCTTCTCGGGGCGCACCCCCACCCAGACGGTGCCGTCAGTACGCCGAGCCCGCTCGACGGGCGCAAGGACCTTTGTACCGCGGACGTCGACGACGACCTGTCCGTTCGACGCTTGGACGACGCTGCCGGCGACCAGGTTGGACTGTCCGAGGAAGTTGGACACGAACGTCGTCGCCGGGCTGTCGTAGAGGTCAGCCGGCGCGCCCAGCTGCTCGATGACACCGTGGTTCATCACCGCAACCGTGTCGGCCATCGTCATGGCCTCCTCCTGGTCGTGCGTGACGTGCACGAAGGTGATGCCGACCTCGGTCTGGATGCGCTTGAGCTCGATCTGCATCTGGCGTCGCAGCTTCAGGTCGAGGGCCCCGAGCGGCTCGTCGAGCAGCAGCACCCGGGGCTTGTTGATCAGCGCACGCGCCAGCGCCACCCGTTGCTGCTGCCCACCGGACAGCTGCCCCGGGCGACGGTTGCCGTAGGAGCCCAGCTCGACCAGCTCAAGCATCGCGGCCACCTCGGCCTTGACGTCCTTGACTCCGCGCCGGCGCAGCCCGAAGGCGACGTTCTCGAAGATGTCCAGGTGGGGGAAGAGCGCGTAGCTCTGGAAGACCGTGTTCACCGGACGTCGGTACGGCTTGAGCCTGGAGATGTCAGTGCCGCCAAGCATGATCCGGCCCTCGGTCGGCTCCTCGAGCCCGGCAACCATGCGCAGGGTCGTCGTCTTACCGCAGCCGGACGGGCCGAGAAGAGCGAAGAACTGGCCCTCCCCTACCTCGAGGTCGAGCGCGTCCACCGCGACGAAGGAGCCGAACCGCTTGGTGACTCCGGTGAGGCTCAGGTCCGCACCGGCACTCTCGTCGGCCACCTCAGGCTCCGGTCACCGACGCGAACTGTCGCTGGTAGTCCTGCTCGGACTTCGAGTCCAGACCCATGAAGTCGTACGTGGTCGCCAACAGCTCGTCGGTGGGGAAGATCAGCTCGTTGTCGACGAGCTCGGGGTCGATCTTCTCCATCTCCTCGCGGGCGCCCTTCACGGGGCAGATGAAGTTCACCCAGGCGGCCACCTCCGCGGCGATCTCGGGCTGGTAGAAGAAGTTCATCCAGGCCTCGGCGTTCGCCTTGTGCTCCGCCTTGTTCGGCACCAGCATGTTGTCGCTCCACAGCGACAACCCCTCCTCCGGCGCCACGAACTTGATGTTCGGGTTGTCGAACTGGAGCTGGACGACGTCGCCGGACCATGCCTCCGCGGCGACGATGTTGCCCTTGGCGAGGTCCTGGGCGTAGTCGTTGCCGGTGAAGGCCCGGATCTGCCCCGACTTCACGACCTCGTCCAGCCGCTCGATGGCGACGCCGAACTCGTCGTCGGTGAAGTCCGAGGGGTTGGCGCCGGTGACCAGCAGCATGAAGAGCATCGTGTCGGGCATCTCGGAGAGCAGGCTCACCTTGCCCTTCAGGTCGGATCGCGTGAGCAGCTCCTCGAAGCTCCCGATCTCGCCGGTGAGCTCGGAGTTGTACGCGATGCCGGTGACGCCGCTCTGCCAGGGCACCGAGTAGTCGCGGTTGCTGTCCCAGCTCGGGCTGCGCAGGTTGTCGACGAGGTTGTTCTCGACCGCCGGCAGGTTGCCCTTGTCCAGCTTCTGGATCCAGCCCAGGTTGATCATCCGGGCCGCCATGTGGTCGGTGACGGCGAACATGTCGCGACCGGTCGACTCACAGGCGGCGAGCTGGTTGCGGACGACGCCGAAGAACTCGGCGTTGTCGTTGACGTCGGTGACGTAGTCGACCTCGATGCCCGTCGCGTCCTCGAACTTCTCCAGCGTCGGGAAGACGGTGATCTTCTGCCCGCCCCGCTTGACCTTCTCCTGGTCGATGTAGAGCGGCCAGTTGGAGAAGTGCAGCCGCTTCTCGGTCTCCGACAGGTCCTTGCTCACACAGGACTCGGCTGTCTGCTTGGCGCCCTCCGTGCCACAGGCAGCCAGCAGGGCTGGAGAGGCGACGGCGAGGCCGGCGAGCGACGCCCCCCGAAGGAACCCCCGGCGACTGACTCCTGGCGCCCAGGCACCTCTCATGAGTTCCTGGCGCGGTCCACGGCGCTGCGTCATGGGCAGAGTTCCTCTCGTCGGAGGGGGCATTCCAGCTGACCTGGATACTGTCAGACCCGAAAGACGTCCGACAAGGGATTCGGTAGATCCGCAACCGCTTCGCAACGAATCCAGCGGCCAAAAGCCACACATTCCTTTGACGTCCGCAGTCAGAGGCTGCCAAGATCGGCCCATGACCCGCTACCTCCGCACCTCGCGCACCGCCCGGTGGCCCGGATGAGCGCGCGGGCGAACAAGGGGGTCGAGAACAGCGCCATGGTCCTCGACGAGGTTTCGAAAGCCATCATCGAGCAGCTCCAGCAGGACGGCCGCCGCTCGTACGCCGCCATCGGCAAGGTGGTCGGCCTCTCGGAGGCCGCCGTCCGACAGCGAGTCCAGCGCCTGATCGACGGCGGCGTCATGCAGGTTGTCGCCGTCACCGACCCGCTCCAGCTCGGGTTCGCCCGCCAGGCGATGATCGGCATCCGGGTGCGCGGCGACCTCGAGGGCATCGCCGACCAGATCGCCGAGCTCGACGAGGTCGACTATGTCGTCGTCACCGCAGGCTCCTTCGACCTGCTCGTCGAGGTGGTCTGCGAAAGCGACGAGGCTCTCCTTCAGGTGCTGTCCCAGAAGATCCGCACCATCCCCGAGGTCGAGACCACCGAGACGTTCATGTACCTCCAGCTGCGCAAGCAGACGTACTCGTGGGGCGTGCGCTGAGCGATCCGTCGTACGCCGACCTGTCGCTGTGGCACGCCACGGCCGACGACAGCTGGACGGCGCGGGCACCCCTGCCCGGCGACACCCAGGTCGACGTCGCGATCGTCGGCGCCGGCTTCACCGGGCTCTGGACCGCGTACTACCTGCTCCGGGCCGACCCCACCCTGCGTGTCGCCCTGGTGGAAGCCGAGACAGCCGGCTTCGGAGCCTCGGGTCGCAACGGCGGCTGGTGCTCCGCACTCTTCCCGGCGTCGTCGGCGAAGCTCGCCGCGCTGCCCCACCAGGATCGGACAGCTGCGCTGAACCAGCACGGCGCGATGCGAGCCACCGTCGACGAGGTGCTGGAGGTGGCCGCGCGCGAGGACATCGACGCCCGGGCCCACAAGGGCGGCACGATCACGGTTGCCCGCAGCCCCGCCCAGCTTCGCCGTGCTCGGCTCGAGGTCGACGAGGCAAGGGCATGGGGCCGTGACGAGGCCGAGCTGCGACTGCTCGGGCAGCAGGAGGCGCGCGCTCGACTCGACGCCACCGGCACCCTCGGCGGCACGTTCACGCCCGACTGCGCCGCGATTCACCCGGCACGGCTCGCACGCGGGCTCGCGTCGGTCGTCGAGCGCGCTGGTGGTCGCATCTACGAGCAGACGCGGGCCACTGAGATCAGCCCGCGCAAGGTCAGCACCGACCGCGGCACGGTGCGCGCCGACGTCGTCGTCCGGGCCACCGAGGGCTACACCGCCGGTCTGCCGGGCCTGCGGCGCAGCGTGGTCCCGGTCTACTCGCTCGTCGTCGCCACCGAGACGCTGAGCCCGGAGGTCTGGGAGCAGATCGGGCTCCGCGACCGGGAGACGTTCACCGAGGGGCGCCACCTCGTGGTCTACGGGCAGCGGACGGCCGACGACCGACTCGTCTTCGGCGGTCGCGGCGCGCCGTACCACTTCGGCTCGGCCGTCCGTCCGGACTTCGACCGCGAGCAGGCGGTCTTCCGACGGCTCCAGGCAACGCTCGTCGACCTGCTGCCCGCGGTTCGCTCCGCGAGGTTCACCCATGCCTGGGGCGGCCCGCTCGGAATCCCCCGTGACTGGTGCGCCTCGGTGGGCTTCCACCGGGCCAGCGGGCTCGCCTGGGCGGGGGGCTACGTCGGCGACGGGGTGAGCACCACCAACCTGGCCGGGCGTACTCTTCGGGACCTGATCCTGGGCGAGCGCACCGAGCTCACGGCGCTGCCCTGGGTCGACCACCGCTCGCCCCGGTGGGAGCCCGAACCACTGCGGTGGCTCGGGGTGAATCTGGGGCTGCGTGCGATGGCACTCGCCGACGTCGAGGAGCGCGTCACCGGCCGGCCCAGCAGGATCGCCCGGTTGATGACTCCTCTCACCGGCGGTCACTGACCAGGAGAATCACTCGTCTCCGCGACACGAGCCGGGAAGATTTCACCCAGAGCGTCCAGTCTGACTTGGGCGCGGCACCGCGGCACGGACTAACTCGACCGCTACGGTCTTGTTCGGATGTGATCCGACACGTGGGGGCGTCGTGGCAGGGGTGGTGATGGAGGAGCGAACGGCTGCGCGGTCCCGGGTCTCCGGCACCGTCACCATCACCTTGCTCGTGGTCGTCGCCGAGTTCCTGCTCCTCTCGGCCGTCTACCACGTCGGCGACAGCCTCGACCGCCAGCGAGCAGCACAGGCCCGGGTGTCCGGCGTGCTCGGGTCGGTCGATGACTCCCCCGCACCCGCCGTGGCAGCCGCCACCGGCAGCGCGGTGCAGCGACTGGTCGACTCCGGGATCGACGCCGTGGCCGCCCAGCGGCTGGACACGCTCTACCTCGCCTGGATCGCCGCTCCGGCGAACGAGTCGGCCCTCGTGAAGCTGCGCAACCAGACCACGCTCGTCGGCAAGCAGGTGGATGCCGAGCAGGCGCGGATCGACCAGTACGCACTGATCGCGCACGGCGCCCTGCTCGCCCTGGTCACGGTCGGCTGGCTGCTCTGGTTCCGGAGGCTGCTCCGCCGGCACCGCGACGTCGAGGGCGCCCTCGCACGCAAGCAGGCCTTCGACGCGAACGAGCGGCGCCAGCTCGCCCTCGTGCACAACAGCACCGACCTGATCACCGTGCTCGAGCACGACTCGACCATCAGCTTCGTCAGCCCGGCGGGTGCCGACCTGCTCGGCCTCCCCGAGGAGCGGCTCATCGGCCGACGGTTCGTCGACCTGCTGCCGCCCGACGATGCGGCGGTCCTCGCCCGCAACCTGATGAGCCGGCGTCAGGGCGACCAGCACCTGCAGCTGCGCGTGCAGCACGCCGACGGTCGCACGCTCGTCGTCGAAGGCACCATCACCGACCTCAGCCTGGACCCGTCCGTGCTCGGTTGGGTGCTCAGCGCACGCGACATCACCGAGCGCCACTCGCTCCAGGAGCAGCTCGCGCACCAGTCGTTCCACGACGCGCTGACCGGGCTCGCCAACCGGCAGCTCTTCGCCGACCGGCTCGCGCACGCGCTGTCGCGGCAGAGCAGTCGGCCCGCGCCCCTCACCGTGCTGCTCTGCGACCTCGACGACTTCAAGCACGTCAACGACAGCCGCGGGCACGGCACCGGAGACCAGATCCTCGTCGAGGTCGGCAAGCGCATCGCGCGCGTGCTCGGCCCCGCCGACACCGCCGCACGACTCGGCGGAGACGAGTTCGCGATCCTCCTGGACGGCGGCGACGTCGCGGCCGCGGGCCTCATCGCCGGACGCATCCAGCACCTGCTCACCGAACCGCTGTACGTCGACGGCACGTCGGTCACGGTCCGCTCGAGCATCGGCATCGCCGAGGCAGTCGCCGGGTCGATGACCGGCGAGGAGGTGCTGCGCAACGCCGACGTGGCCATGTACTGGGCGAAGGACCGCGGCAAGTCGACCGTCGCCGTCTACGAGTCGGGGCTGCACGCCGAGGCCCTCGACCGGCTCGAGCTGCGCGGCGAGCTCCAGCGAGCCATCCTCGACGAGCAGCTGATCCTCCACTACCAGCCCACGGTCGACCTCTGCACCGACCTGATCAGCGGCTTCGAGGCCCTGGTGCGCTGGCAGCACCCGACACGCGGCCTGATGGCTCCGAACGAGTTCATCCCGATCGCCGAGCAGAGCGGCCTGATCGTGCAGCTCGGCACGTGGGTGCTCCGCGAAGCCTGCCGCGCCGCCGCCGGGTTGCAGTCGGACCGCCAGCACCCGACTGTCGCGGTGAACATCGCCGCCCAGCAGGTCGCGGAGCCGGACTTCGTCGAGCAGGTACGGTCAGCGCTCCAGCGCGCAGCGCTCCCCGCGCACCGCCTGGTCCTGGAGATCACCGAGAGCATGCTGCTCGACGACATGGACCCGGCGATCGAGCGCCTCGCCGCCATCCGTGAGCTCGGCGTCCGCGTCGCCATCGACGACTTCGGCACCGGCTACTCGTCGCTCTCCTACCTGTCCCGGCTCCCCGTCGACATGCTCAAGGTGGACAAGTCGTTCGTCGACGAGGTCTGTGCCGGCACCCACGGCTCCTCCGTCACCGAGGCGATCATCGCGATGAGCCGCACGATGCGACTGGTCACCGTCGCCGAGGGAGTCGAGCTCCCCGAGCAGGCCGCGTGGCTCGAGCACGCCAGCTGCACGCTCGGACAAGGGTTCCTGTGGTCGCGCCCCGTCGAGCTGGACCGAGCCCGACAGCTGCTGCGTCAGGGCGTCCCCCGCCAACGCGCGCACCGTGAGGGCCAGCGCACGATCTAGGACGCTCCTGGGCCCCACCCGCGCAGCGGTCAGCCGACGTACTGCGCCAGGTGCTCGCCGGTGAGCGTGGAGCGGTCCCCGACCAGGTCGGTCGGCGTGCCCTCGAACACGACCCGGCCGCCGTCGTGGCCTGCTCCCGGGCCGAGGTCGATGATCCAGTCGGCGTGCGCCATCACCGCCTGGTGGTGCTCGATGACGACGACGGACTTGCCGGAGTCGACGAGCCGGTCGAGCAGTGCCAGCATCTGCTCGACGTCCGCCAGGTGCAGGCCGGTGGTCGGCTCGTCGAGCACGTAGACGTCGCCCTTCTCGGCCATCTGGACGGCAAGCTTGAGCCGCTGCCTCTCTCCGCCCGACAGCGTGGTGAGCGGCTGCCCGAGACTCAGGTACCCCAGTCCGACGTCGACGAGCCGGTCGAGGATCTTGTGCGCAGCCGGCACCTTCGCCTCGTCGGAAGCGAAGAACTTCTCGGCCTCAGCCACCGACAGGGCCAGCACCTCGGCGATGTTGAGCCCGCCCAGGGTGTACTCCAGCACCGCCGCCTGGAACCGCTTGCCCTCGCACTCCTCGCACGGCGACTCGACGGTGTCCATGATCCCCAGCTCGGTGTAGATGACGCCGGCGCCGTTGCACGTCGGGCAGGCGCCTTCGGAGTTGGAGCTGAACAGCGCCGGCTTCACGCCGTTCGCCTTCGCGAACGCCTTGCGGACTGGGTCGAGGAGCCCCGTGTACGTCGCGGGGTTGCTGCGCCGCGAGCCCTTGATCGCTCCCTGGTCCACGACGACGACGCCGTCACGGCCTGCGACCGAGCCGTGGATCAGCGAGCTCTTGCCCGAACCGGCGACACCGGTGATGACGCAGAGCACGCCCAAGGGGATGTCGACGTCGACGTCCTGCAGGTTGTGCGTCGACGCACCGCGGACCTCCAGCGTCGCGGTGGCGGTGCGCACCTCGCCCTTCACACGGGCACGGTCGTCGAGGTGCCGCCCCGTCGTGGTGTCGCTGTTCCGAAGACCCTCGACATCGCCCTCGAAGCAGACGGCGCCACCGTCGGTGCCGGCACCCGGACCCAGGTCGACGACGTGGTCGGCGATCGCGATGGTCTCGGGCTTGTGCTCCACCACCAGCACGGTGTTGCCCTTGTCACGCAGCTGGAGCAACAGGCGGTTCATCCGCTCGATGTCGTGGGGGTGCATCCCGATGGTGGGCTCGTCGAAGACGTACGTGATGTCCGTGAGCGACGAGCCCAGGTGGCGGATCATCTTGGTGCGCTGAGCCTCGCCGCCGGAGAGCGTCCCGGACGGCCGGTCCAGCGAGAGGTACCCCAGCCCGATCTCGGCGAAGGAGTCGAGCAGGTGCTGGAGGCCGGCGAGCAGCGGCGCCACGGAGGGCTCGTCGAGGTCGCGCACCCAGTCGGCCAGGTCGGTGAGCTGCATCGCGCACAAGTCGGCGATGTTCTTGCCACGGACCTTGGAGGACAGCGCCTCCTTGGTGAGCCGGGTGCCGTCGCAGTCCGGGCAGGTCTGGAACGTGATCACCCGCTCCACGAAGCGGCGGACGTGCGGCTGCATCGACTCGACGTCCTTGGTGAGCATCGACTTCTGGATCTTCGGGATCACCCCCTCGAAGGTCAGGTTGATGCCCTCGACGCTGATCTTCTGCGGTTCGCCGTACAGGAGCTTGTCGAGCTCCCGCTTGGTGAACTTCTTGATCGGCTTGTCCATCGGCAGGCCCGCGCCGCTGAAGATCCGCCCGTACCAGCCGTCCATGCTGTAGCCGGGCACCGTCAGCGCGCCCTCGGACAACGACTTCGTCTCGTCGTACAGAGCGGACAGGTCGAAGTCGGAGACCGATCCCATGCCCTCGCACCGGGGGCACATGCCGCCGAGGTAGACGGCGTCGCGGACCACCTTCTTCTCGACTCGGCCGGCCTTCTCGGTGCTCATCACCCCGCCCGCCCTACGCGTCGGGACGTTGAACGAGAACGCCGTGGGCGGGCCGACGTGCGGCTCCCCGAGCCGGCTGAACAGGATGCGCAGCATCGCGTTGGCGTCGGTGGCGGTGCCGACGGTGGAGCGCGGGTTCGAACCCATCCGCTCCTGGTTGACGATGATCGCGGGAGTCAGGCCCTCGAGTACGTCGACGTCCGGCCGTGCCAGCGTCGGCATGAAGCCCTGCACGAACGCGCTGTACGTCTCGTTGATCATCCGCTGCGACTCCGCGGCGATCGTGGCGAAGACCAGCGAGCTCTTTCCCGAGCCGGACACGCCGGTGAAGACCGTCAGGCGGCGCTTGGGCAGCTCGACGCTGACGTCCTTCAGGTTGTTCTCGCGCGCGCCCTGGACCCGGATCAGTTCGTGGCTGTCGGCCACGTGCTCAGTCGCCGGCTTCGTGCTCGCCCCCGTTGCCCTGCTCAAGCCTGCCTCCATCCGTCTGGCGGACCCGCCTTCGGGGTCCGCGTCGCTCCCGGCCCGCTCAGCCGCGAATATGCTGCCGAATCGCTTCGAGTACTGCGACGTCCTCGATGGTCGAGGGGACGGTCGGGTCGCCCCCGTCCGCGATGTCACGCATCGTCTTACGCAGGATCTTGCCGGAGCGGGTCTTCGGCAGCCCCTCGACGACCGTCACGTCCTTGAACGCCGCCACCGCTCCGATCTGGTCGCGGACCAGGGCCACGAGCTCGGCGCTGACTGCCTCGGGGTCGTCGGTCACGCCGCTCTTGAGCACGACGAAGCCGCGGGGCAGCTGGCCCTTGAGCGGATCGGCGACTCCGATCACCGCACATTCGGCCACGGCCGGGTGCGTGGCCAGCACCGCCTCCATCGACCCCGTCGAGAGCCGGTGACCGGCGACGTTGATGACATCGTCGGTTCGGCCCATCACGAAGAGGTAGCCGTCCTCGTCGAGGTAGCCGCCGTCGCCGCTCAGGTAGTAGCCGTCGTACGCCGCGAGATACGACGCGACGTAACGCTCGTCGTCACCCCACAGCGTGGGGAGCGTGCCCGGCGGCAGCGGGAGCCGGATGCAGATGGCGCCCTCCTGTCCCGCAGCCACCGCGCGCCCCTGCTCGTCGAGCACGTCCACGGCATAGCCGGGCACCGGGACGGTCGGCGAGCCCGGCTTGATGGGCATCGGCTCGAGGCCACGCAGGTTCGCCGCGATCGGCCAGCCGGTCTCGGTCTGCCACCAGTTGTCGACCACGGGGACGCCGAGCTCGGCGGTCGCCCACGTGTAGGTGTCGGGGTCGAGCCGCTCCCCCGCGAGGAAGAGCGTGCGGAACCGGGACAGGTCGTGGCCCTGCAGCAGTTCGCCGTCCGGGTCCTCCTTCTTGATCGCCCGGATGGCGGTGGGCGCGGTGAACAGCGCCTCGACGCCGTACTCCGCGATCACCCGCCAGAACGCACCGGCGTCCGGGGTGCCCACCGGCTTGCCCTCGTAGAGCACGGTGGTCGCTCCGGCGATCAGTGGCGCGTAGACGATGTAGGAGTGGCCGACCACCCAACCCACGTCCGAGGCGGCCCACCAGACCTGGCCGGCGTGGACGTCGTAGATGTTCGGCAGCGACCAGGCCATCGCGACCGCGTGACCGCCGTTGTCGCGGACGATCCCCTTCGGCTTCCCCGTCGTGCCGGACGTGTACAGGATGTACAGCGGGTCGGTCGCCGCGACCTCGACACACTCGGCCGGCGCCGTACGACCGGCCTTCATGGCCAGGTCCCAGTCGACGTACCGATCCTCGGTGAGCTCCGCCGGCGCTTGGGGTCGCTGCTTGACCACGCACGCGACCGGCTGGTGCTCGGCCAGCTCGAGCGCGCGCTCGAGCAGCGGGAGGTACTCCACCACCCGGGTCGGTTCCACGCCGCACGACGCCGTCACCACGACCGAGGGACGCGCGTCGTCGATTCGGGCCGCGAGCTCGGCGGCCGCGAACCCTCCGAACACCACGGAGTGGATGGCGCCGATCCGTGCGCAGGCGAGCATCGCGATGACCGCCTCCGGGATCATCGGCATGTAGATGACCACCCGGTCGCCGTGGCCGACGCCGAACCCGCGCAGCGCACCCGCGAAGGTGGCGACCTTCTCGAGCAGCTCGGCGTACGTCAGCTGGGCCTTCGTGCCCGTCACCGGGCTGTCGTAGATCAGCGCGGTTCGATCGGCGTGACCGGCGATCACGTGCCGGTCCAGCGCGTTGTAGCAGGTGTTCAGGGTGCCGTCGGAGTACCAGCGGTAGAACGGCGGCCGGTCCGCGTCGAGCACGCGCGACGGCTTCTTCATCCACGTCACCAACCGAGCCTGCTCGCCCCAGTACCCCTCAGGGTCCTCGATGCTGCGGGAGTGTTCCGTTCGGTAGTCGCGCATGTGCCTTTCTACCTCAGGCCGTTGGCCGCCGTCCTGGCCGGCTTCTTGCCGGTGAAGAGCCAGGCCCTGAAGAACCCGCCGAGCTTCTCACCGCTGATCTCCTCGGCCAGACGGCGGAACTCTCCCACGCGCCCGTTGCCTTCGGACCGCTGCGCGACCCAGGTCCGCAGCAGCCGCCTGAAGTCCTTGTTGCCGATCCGGTGCCGGAGCGCCTGCACCGTCATGGCGCCGCGCTCGTAGACCGGGTAGGCGAACAGCCGCTTCGGACCGGGATCGCCGATCCGGAGGTTCCAGAAGGAGTCGGAGGCGAAGTACGAGGAGTAGCGGCTCCGCAGCGTCTTCTGCGCGTGCCGGCCTCCGTGGGCCTCGGCGTACTTCCACTCGCTCCAGGTGGCGAAGCCTTCGTTCAGCCAGATGTCGCGCCAGCGGTCGATCGACACGTCGTCGCCGAACCACTGGTGCGCCAGCTCGTGCACCACGATGCTGCGCGCGTATCCTCCGTTGCCGAGGTAGGGGTACGTCGGCCGGGACTGGTTCTCGAGGGCGAACCCGCTGTAGACCGACGTGGTCACCCCGCCGGTCGACTCGAACGGGTACGGACCGAGCTGCGTCTCCAGCCAGCGGACGATGCCCGGGCTGCGCCGCATCAGCTTCATCGCGCGGGTCCGGTTCGCCGGCGAGAGCTGCTTGCTCACCGCGTTGAAGTACGGCAGCCCGCGGGAGGTTCCGCTCTCCGTGGCGAACTTGCCGGCGGCGAAGAACGCCAGGTAGGTCGTCATCGGCTGGTTCATCCGCCAGCGCCAGCTCACCCACTCGCCGCTGGGGTCGAGCTCCTTGCCCTTGAACTCACCGTTGCTGATCGCCTGGTGACCGCGCGGCACGGTGACCTCGATGTCGAAGGTCGCCTTGTCACGCGGGTGGTCGTTGGCCGGGAACCACCACGGGGCGATGTGCGGCTCGTTGGTCGCCATCGCCTCACGGCTGCTGGAGATCCACGGATGCTTTCCCTTGTAGCCGATCCCCCGGGGGACCCCGTGGTAGTCGACGCGTACGGCGAACGAGGCGCCGGCGGGGATCGCCGTGCTGGGTGTGACCACCAGCTCGTGCTTGCCGTCCTTACGGTACGTCGACGGCACCGGTGCGCCATCCACGGTCAGGCTGACCGAGTCCACGCTCAGCACCAGGTCGAGGTTGAAGCTCGTCAGCGTGCGCCCCGCGACGGCGTCGACCGTCGTCCAGCCGGAGACGCCCCCCGAGGGGATGTCGTACCGGGCGTGCACGTCGTAGTTGCGCACGTCGTAGCCGCCGTTGCCGTCGATCGGGAAGTAGGCGTCGCCGATCCCGGAGCTGCCGGCCACCGCCACCGGCTCCTGGCTCTGGGCGGGGACGCCGACAGCCAACGAGCCGAGGCTTGTTGCCGACGCGGCGAGCAAGGCGGCGAAACGCAGGCGAACGGTACGTCGAGCAAGCACGAAGGGGGTCCCCCAGGTCGGAGCGGCGAAGGCGTGCCCGAAGTCTACGTCGCTCCTTGCCCGGATTAATTCGGTTGCCGCAACTACGCGTAGGCCCGCAGCCTGGACACATCGTGACTACTGACGCCTTCGGCTTCTCCTTCGAGTTCCTCTCCGATCCTGGCGAGGGGCAGCGCTGGTCCACCTGGCTCGACGTCGAGCCGCTCTCCCGCGGCCCCGAGCCCCGTCCCGACTGGGTCGTCACCTCACAAGGTGCGATCGACACCGAGCTCGGGGTGCTGAAGACGGGCAAGGAGGCCGACGTCTTCCTCGTGGAGCGGGCGGTCCCGGACGACCCCGGCCAGGCGACCGTGATGGCGGCCAAGAGGTACCGCGGCGAGGAGCATCGAACGTTCCATCGCAGCGCGGCCTACACCGAGGGGCGGCGGACCCGGAACTCGCGGGACGGCCGAGCGCTGGCCAAGAAGACCGCGCACGGGCGTGCGGTGGCGGCGGGCCAGTGGGCCTGGGCCGAGTGGGAGGCGCTGGGGAGGTTCTGGTCGATCGGGCTTCCCGTGCCCTACCCCGTGCAGATCGACGGCACCGAGATCCTGATGGAGTTCATCGAGGTCGACGGCGCAGCGGCCCCGCGGCTGGCCCAGACCCGCCCGGCACCGCCACTGCTGCGCTCGTACTTCGACCAGCTCCGGGACGCGATGTGCGAGCTCGCCCGGCTGGGTGTCGCGCACGGCGACCTCTCGCCGTACAACATCCTCGCCGCCGGCGACCGGTTGGTGATCATCGACCTTCCGCAGGCGGTCGACATCGTCGCGAACCCCACCGGGATGGACTTCCTGATGCGCGACTGCCACAACGTGTGCCAGTGGTTCGTCGCGCGCGGTCTGTCCCGCGAGGTCGCCGACGAGCACGCCCTCTTCTCCGAGTTGGTCGCCTCCGCGTTCTGACACCGCCTCGGCGGTAGGTTCGACCGGTGACGTTGCGGCAGCGGGGAACCATCGAGGTGGAGAGCCTCGCCGAGTTCGATGAGTTGGTGGCTGACGGCGCGACCTCGATGAGTCACTGGAGGATCCAGGACGTCGACCTGACCGGCCGCTCCGACGTCCTCGGCCGGTTGCACGTCGACGGGGCGCTGCTCCTCGGCTGCGTGCTCGAGCCCGGCACCGAGAACGACCTCCGTGAACGCGGAGCGCTGGTGTTCCCGAGGCTGCCCGACATCCCCGTGAACCCGTACCGGGCCGAGCTGTACACCCCGCAGGAGCTCTACGCGGGGATCGAGAGCTCGTACGACGCCACGGCAGACGCGCGAGCGTACGCCTGGTCGCAGAGCTCGGATGACCTCGCGCACGACCTGGCCCGCGCCCTGCACGACCACGCCATCGACGACGCGCTGACCGAGGCCGCGTCACGGCTCAGGCTGGTCGGCGTGATGGGCGGGCACGCGCTCGAGCGCGGCTCACCCGGCTACCTCGACGCCGCACGACTGGGCCGGAGCCTCACCCGCGCGGGGCTGACCGTGGCAACGGGCGGCGGTCCGGGGGCGATGGAGGCTGCGAACCTCGGCGCCTACCTCGCGCCGCTACCCCGACGCGGCGCTGGACGACGCGGTCGAGCTTCTGACGATGGTGCCGACCTTCACGCCCTCGATCGCGCTCTGGGCACGCGCCGCGCTCGACGTACTGGACCGCTGGCCGGACGGCGCCCTGTCGCTGGGAATCCCGACCTGGTTCTACGGCCACGAACCCCCGAACGCCTTCGCCTCGCTGATCGCCAAGTACTTCAAGAACGCCATCCGCGAGGACATCCTGCTGCACCTCTGCGACGCCGGCATCGTCTTCCTCCCCGGCCGGGCCGGCACCGTGCAGGAGGTGTTCCAGGACGCGTGCGAGAACTACTACGCGGCACCCGGCGCGCTCGCGCCGATGGTCCTCGTAGGCGTGCAGCACTGGACCGAGGAGCTACCGGCGTGGCCGCTGCTCGAGCGGATGGCGGCCGGTCGCCCGATGGCTGACCTGGTGCACCTGGTCGACTCCACAGACGACGTACTCCCCCACCTGATCCGGGACTGACCCCGGATCGGCTCAGGAGTCGGTCGCCGCCAGCTGTCCGCAGGCGCCGTCGATCTCGCTGCCACGGGTGTCGCGCACCGTGGTGGGCACACCCTTCGCCTCGAGCCGGCGGACGAACTCGCGCTCGTCCTCGCGACGCGACGCCGTCCACTTCGAGCCCGGCGTCGGGTTCAGCGGGATCAGGTTGACGTGCACCCAGCCCCAGTCGCCGTACGACGTGAGGACGTCGCCGAGCAGGTCGGCGCGCCACGCCTGGTCGTTGATGTCGCGCATCATGGCGTACTCGATGGAGACGCGGCGCTTCGTGACCTTGGCGTAGTTCCAGGCCGCCTCGACGGCCTCGTGCACGCTCCACCGGGTGTTGATCGGCACCAGCTCGTTGCGCAGCTCGTCGTCGGGTGCGTGCAACGAGAGCGCCAACGTGACCGGGATGCCTTCCTCGGCGAGCTGGTTGATCCGGTTCACGAGACCGACGGTCGACACGGTGATCCCGCGGGCCGACATCCCCAGGCCGTCGGGGGCGGGCTCGGTCATCCGCCGGATGGCGCCGATCACAGCCTTGTAGTTGGCCATCGGCTCGCCCATGCCCATGAACACCACGTTGTTGACGCGGCCGGGGCCGCCCGGAACCTCGTCGCGCGCGAGCGAGCGCGCACCGGCGACGACCTGCTCGACGATCTCGGCCGGCGGACATGTTCCGCTGCAGCCCGCCCTGGCCGGTCGCGCAGAACGGGCACGCCATGCCGCAGCCGGCCTGCGAGGAGACGCACATCGTCACGCGGTCGGGGTAGCGCATCAGCACCGACTCGACGAGCGCGCCGTCGAAGAGCTTCCAGAGCGTCTTGCGGGTGGTGCCCTTGTCAGCCTCGAGCGTCCGCAGCGGGGTCATCAGGTGCGGCAGCAGCCCGGCCACGAGCTGGTCGCGCTGGTCGGCCGGGAGGTCGGTCATCTCGGCGGGGTCGTCGACCAGTCGCGAGAAGTAGTGCGTGGAGAGCTGCTTCGCCCGGAAGCCGGG
Organism: uncultured Actinomycetota bacterium; assembly: GCA_963768905.1. Classification (GTDB taxonomy): domain Bacteria; phylum Actinomycetota; class Actinomycetes; order Propionibacteriales; family Nocardioidaceae; genus Nocardioides_B. Next base: position 467,914 of record CAVYJQ010000008.1, read on the forward strand.
GATCCCGAGCTCGGCGACCAGCTCCTTGCGCTCGGCTGCGGAGAGGTCCGCGAGGTGGCGCGGGGGCTTCTTGCGGCCGCGCGGCTCGTCGAACACGAGGGGAAGGGTCTTGATGGGTTCAGACATGTCCGCACCAGTGTCCCATCCCGCGCCGCGCGACCCCAATCGAGTTGGACCGGCTGTCAGGATGGCTGTGTGAGAGCCCCTGCGACGCTGGTGTACGACGGCGACTGCGCGTTCTGCTCGACGTCCGCGCGGTTCCTCATGCGCCGGGTGCACGCCGACGCCGCGGTGGTGCCCTGGCAGCTCACCGACCTGGCGCCGCTGGGGCTCACGCCCGAGGAGTGCGACACGGCGGTGCAGTGGGTCGACGGCGGCGTGCACCGCTCGGGAGCGGCGGCGTTCGCGGCGTACCTGCGCGAGGCGGCGCTGCCCTGGCGGCTGCTCGGGCGGCTCGTCGGCTCCCGACTCGGTCTGATCGTTGCCGAGCCGGCGTACCGGTGGGTGGCGCGCAACCGGCACCGACTGCCCGGCGGCACCCCCGCCTGCAAGATGCCCGACGCCTGACTCACTCGACCCTGATCGCCCACACGTCCGGCATCCGCAAAGCCGCCCAGGCGTCCAGATCGGGCTCACTTCCGGTGAGGTCAGCGACCAGCAGCGTCCATGCCGTCCCGTGGCCGACCAGGACCACGTCGTCATGAGGGTGTAGTCCCAGGATCCGGTCAACCGCTGGCACAAGCCGCTCCCGCAGCGCTGCCAGCGGTTCCCATTCCGGGACGGCGCGCTGACTCGGTTGGTCGAACGCCCGACGAACGGCGGCGCGAAAGTCTCTCGGATCCGCGAACCAATGCACGCCACGCCTGTGCTCGGCCAACTCAGGCACCACCGCCACTGGGTGACTGGTGAGCCGGCGGGCGGTCTCGAACGCCTTTGGCTCGGGGCTGGAGTACCAGGCCGCCGCCGCAGCCAGCCGTCCGGACGCAGCGAGCTGGTCGACGCCTGCCAAGCCATCCGGGTCCAGCCCCCAGGCCTCGGGCGGCGTCGTGGGGTCGGGAGCGGAGAGTCCGTGCCGCACCAGGAACAGGCTTCGCGAGGTCAGGAGACCGGGACCAGGTAGAAGAGCAACAGCCACGTCGGGGCCACCGTCGCGAGAAGCGAGTCGAGCCGGTCCATCAGCCCGCCGTGGCCGGGGATGATCGTGGACATGTCCTTGATGCCGAGGTCGCGCTTGATCACCGACTCCGACAGGTCGCCCAGGGTGGCCATCACGACCACGACCAGCCCGAGCAGCACGCCGACCCAGCCCGGACCGTCCAACAGGAACACCACCGACGCCCAACCGGCGCCGACACAGGCCAGCGTCGAGCCCGCGAACCCCTCCCACGACTTCTTGGGCGAGATCACGGGTGCCATCGGGTGCTTGCCGAAGAGCACGCCGACGGCGTAGCCGCCGATGTCGGAGGCGATCGTGACCAGGATGAACGTGAGGACGCGGAGCGGACCGTCCTCCGGCTTGAGCAGGAGCACCACGAACCCGGCCAGGAACGGCACGTAGACGCTGGTGAACACGCCTGCGGTCGCGTCGCGGACGAACCCGTCGACACCGCCGCGGAGGCGCCAGAGCATGGTGGCGAGCGCCGTCACGGCCAGCGCCGTCAACAGCGCCGGCGCTCCCCCGACGTACCCGCCGAACAGCATCACCAGCGCACCGACCTGGATCGGCTCGTAGGGCAGCGCGATCCCGCGCGTCGCCAGCGCCTGCCGGAGCTCCCAGATAGCCAGCGCGATCGCCACCGCGACGACGACCACGAAGGCCGCCTTCCAGAAGTACAGCGAGCTGGTGATCACGGCCAGCAGCACGACTGCCGAGGCGACGGCGGCCGGCAGGTTGCGCCCGGCACGGCTGGTCTTCGCCACCGGCCCAGGGGTGGCCGGGTGGCTGTCAGGTTCGGTCATCGACGTTGTCTCGAGGTCAGACCTCGAGCAGCTCGGCTTCCTTGTGCTTGAGCAGCTCGTCGATCTCGTCGGTGTGCTTCTTGGTCATCCCGTCGAGACGCTTCTCGGCACCGGTGACGTCGTCCTTGCCGACCTCGCCGTCCTTCTCGAGCTTCTCCAGCGACTGCTTCGCGTGGCGTCGGATGTTGCGGACGGCGATCTTGCCGTCCTCGGCCTTCGACTTGGCCATCTTGATGTAGTCCTTGCGGCGCTCCTCGGTGAGCTCCGGCAGGACGACGCGGATGGTCTTGCCGTCGTCGGTCGGGTTCACGCCGAGGTCGGAGTCGCGGATCGCCTTCTCGATGGCGCCCAGCGCGCTCATGTCGAACGGCGCGACGATGATCACGCGCGCCTCGGGAGCGGTGAACGTCGCGAGCTGCTGGAGCGGCGTCGGGCTGCCGTAGTAGTCCGCGGTCAGCTTGTGGAACATCGACGGGTTGGCTCGGCCGGTGCGAATCGCCGCGAAGTCCTCACGGGTCACCTCGACGGCCTTCTTCATCTTGCCGTCGGCCTCGTTGAGGGTCTCGTTGATCACGGATTCTCCTAGTTCCTGGAATTCTTCCTGGGCAGCAGTCAGTCGCGGGCGCGGGCTCAGACGTCCCGCGCGACCGTCGTTCCGATCTTCTCACCTGACACGACCCGGGCGATGTTGCCCTCCTCGGACAGGTTGAACACGATCATGTCGATGTCGTTGTCGCGAGACAGGCTCACCGACGTGGCGTCGGCGACCTTCAGCCCGCGTGCGAGGAACTCGTCGTAGCTGATCGCGTCGAACTTCACGGCGTCCGGGTTCGCGTTCGGGTCGGAGTCGTAGACCCCGTCCACGCCCTGCTTGCCCATCAGGATCACCTGGGCGCCGATCTCGAGCGCACGCTGCGCGGCCACGGTGTCGGTGCTGAAGTACGGCATGCCGGCGCCGGCGCCGAAGATGACGACCCGGCCCTTGTCGAGGTGGCGCATCGCGCGGCGCGGGATGTAGGGCTCGGCGACCTGGCCCATCGTGATCGCGGTCTGCACGCGGGTCTCGACGCCCTGCTTCTCCAGGAAGTCCTGGAGCGCCAGGCAGTTCATGACGGTGCCGAGCATGCCCATGTAGTCGGCGCGGGAGCGGTCCATGCCGCGCTGCTGCAGCTCGGCGCCGCGGAAGAAGTTGCCTCCACCGACCACGATGGCGACCTGGACGCCGCTGCGGACCACGGCCGCGATCTCGTGAGCGATGCTGTTGACGACGTCCGGATCGACGCCGACCTGGCCGCCTCCGAACACTTCACCGGAGAGCTTGAGCAGGACACGCTTGTAGGCGGTCACGGGAGTTCCCTTCTTGCGGCCGCGGAGTACGAGGACAGGCGAAGAGGCCGGTTCGAATGATCTGAGCTTCGCTCCATCGAACCGGCCTCCTCGTCGCTGTGTCTGGGAAAACCCTACCGTCAGGCTCCGACCTCGAAGCGAGCGAAGCGCTTGACGGTCACGCCGGCCTCGTCGAGGACGGTCTTGACGGTCTTCTTGCTCTCCTGCACCGACGGCTGGTCGAGGAGGGCGACCTCCTTGAAGAAGCCGTTGAGGCGACCCTCGACGATCTTGGGCAGCGCCTGCTCGGGCTTGCCCTCCTCGCGGGCCGTGGCCTCGGCGATCTCGCGCTCCTTCTCGACGACGTCCGAGGGGACCTCGTCGCGGGAGACGTACGACGGGCGCATGGCGGCCACCTGCATGGCGGCGCTGCGAGCAGCGTCCTCGTTCGGGCCGTCGTACTCGACCAGCACGCCGACAGCCGGCGGAAGGTCGGCAGCGCGGCGGTGCATGTAGGTGACGACGGGGCCGTCGAACACGGCGACGCGGCCGAGCTCGATCTTCTCGCCGATCTTGATGGCCAGGTTCTCGACGGTCTCGCCGACCGTGGAGTCACCGAGGGTGACGGCCTTGAGCGCCTCGACGTCGGCCGGCTTGGCCTCCGCGGCGACGCCCGCGATCTGCTGGGCAACGGCGATGAACTCGTCACTCTTGGCGACGAAGTCGGTCTCGCAGTTCAGCTCGACGAGCGCGGTGCCCGCGGTCGCCACGAGGCCGGCGGACGCCGTGCGCTCGGCACCACGCTTGGCGGCCTTCTGGCCACCCTTGATGCGCAGGATCTCGACGGCCTTGTCGAAGTCGCCGTCAGCCTCCTCGAGCGCCTTCTTGCTGTCCATCATGCCCGCGCTGGTGAGGTCGCGCAGACGCTTGACGTCCGCAGCGGTGATGTTCGCCATGAGAGTTCTCTACCTCGTGTCGGCTCGTGAGTGAGTGGAAAGTTGGGGGCGGTGCGGCGGGGCGGATGCGCCTGCGACGTTCGCAGGCACATCACGCCCCGTCAACGACCGTGGGTCAGGCCTTCGGCTCGGCCGGGGCCTCGGCAGCGGCCGGGGTCTCCTCGGCAGGCGCCTCGGCAGCAGCCGGGGTCTCCTCGGCGGCCTTCGGCTCGGCGGGAGCCTCGGTGCCCTCGCTCGACGCGCCAGTGGCGGCCTCGGCGGGGGTGTCGGTCTTGGCGGCGTCGCCACCCGTGGCCTCAACAGCGGCCTTGTCGGCGTCGCCCTGCAGGAGCTCGCGCTCCCACTCGGCCAGCGGCTCCTCGGCGCCGATGGTGGCGGCGTTGTCGCCGGCACCCTTGGCACCCGAGCGGGCGATCAGGCCCTCGGCGACGGCGTCGGCCACGACGCGGGTCAGCAAGCCGACCGCGCGGATGGCGTCGTCGTTACCCGGGATCGGGAAGTCGACCTCGTCGGGGTCGCAGTTGGTGTCCAGGATGCCGATGATCGGGATCCTGAGCTTGCGCGCCTCCTCGACGGCGAGGTGCTCCTTCTTCGTGTCGACGATCCACACCGCGGACGGCGTACGGGTCATCTCACGGATACCACCCAGTGTCTTGTCGAGCTTGTCACGCTCGCGCTTCATCTGGAGGAGCTCCTTCTTCGTGCGACCGCTGCCGGCCACATTCTCGAAGTCGATCTCGTCGAGCTCCTTCAGACGGTTGATGCGCTGGTGCACCGTCTGGAAGTTGGTGAGCATGCCGCCCAGCCAACGCTGGTTGACGTAGGGCATCCCGACGCGGGTCGCCTGCTCGGCGATCGCCTCCTGGGCCTGCTTCTTGGTGCCCACGAACATCACGGTGCCGCCCTTGGCGACGGTGTCCTTGATGAAGGCGTAGCTGCGGTCGATGTAGGCCAGCGACTGCTGCAGGTCGATGATGTAGATGCCGTTGCGCTCGGTCATGATGAAGCGCTTCATCTTGGGGTTCCAGCGACGGGTCTGGTGCCCGAAGTGGACGCCGCTCTCGAGGAGCTGGCGCATGGTGACGACGGCCATGGCTGTCGATCCCTCTTTCTTGTCTGACCGGCGAGCACCCGGCGAGGAACGTCGTACGACGTCCACCTGCCGCGCCCTCACAGGTCGCCTCAGTTTGTCGCAGGCGAGCGGTTGCTGCCTGCCCTGACGCCCGGCGCGTCCGGACTCCCCGGAGAATCCCGGTGAGACTGAGGGACGTCGCCCGCGGTGACCCGCCGACGGACCGGAGCCCGACGACGGCTCGATGCGGAATCGAGCGTGCGAAGTCAACCCGCACATACGGGTTGCACGCGCGAGTCTAGCCGAGGTCCGCTGTGCATCCCTAATCGCCGTACACCCGCTTGAATCCCCAACATCCGCCCCCGCCGACACCTTCCCCAGGTCTCCGCGGCCGCCGGCATCAGCCGGCCGGTCTCGCCATTCTCGACGGATGAACAGGCTCTTCCGTCACTCCCTCCCCTTGTTACTCATCCTCCTCACGCTCACCGTGACGCTCCCGGCCCACGCCACAGACACCAGCCACCCGGATGGCGACGGTGTGTGGCCGCTCAGCCCGCGTCCCGAGGTGGTCTCGGACTTCGCCCCACCCTCGAGCGCGTGGGGTGCAGGCCACCGCGGCGTCGACCTCGCCGGGTCGCCCGGCCAGGGCGTCCGGGCTGCGTTGCCCGGCCGCGTCACCTTTGCCGGTCGGCTCGCCGGCCGCGGTGTCGTGGTCGTGTCGCACGGCACCACCAGGACTACGTACGAGCCGGTGACCGCACACGTGCAACGCGGCGAACCGGTCCGCGCCGGGGAAACCGTCGGCTCCCTGGAGCTCTTCGGCTCGCATTGCTTCCCTCGTGCCTGCCTGCACTGGGGCCTGCTCGAGGGCGACAGGTACCTGGACCCGCTCGCGCTCGTCGGCGCCGGCCCGGTCCGGCTGCTCCCCTGGCTCACCGGGGCGGGTTCGGCTGGGCTGCCGGACGGACGCGGGAGCCCGACACTTCCGACGTACTCGAACTGGCGGCCTCTCGGCAGCGGGCCGATGTTCCGCCACTGAGCAAGCTCAGGCCCGCGGGTGCGCCTGACGGTAGGCCGAGCGCAGCCGGTCCGTGGTCACGTGCGTGTAGATCTGGGTGGTCGCCAGGGAGGCGTGCCCGAGCAGCTCCTGGACCGTACGCAGGTCGGCGCCGCCTTCGAGCAGGTGCGTCGCGGCCGTGTGCCTGAGGCCGTGCGGTCCGAGGTCAGGCGCATTGGGGACGTCGGCAAGGCGCGCGTGGACAGCTGTGCGCACCGCCCGCTGGTCGATCCGGCCGCCGCGAGCGCCGAGGAACAGGGCGGGGCCGGACCCGTCGACGGCCAGCTGGGGGCGACCGGCCGTCAGCCACCGCTCGAGGGCGCGTTCTGCAGGGGTCCCGAAAGGGACGGTGCGCTCCTTGCGCCCCTTGCCGAGGACGCGGATCACGCGCCGTTCGCGGTCGACCCCGTCGACGTCCAACCCGCAGAGCTCGCCGACCCGGATCCCGGTCGCGTACAACAGCTCGAGGATCGCGACGTCTCGCACGCCGACCGGGCTGCCGTCGTCCGCGTGGGTCGCCGCCGCCTCCAGCAGGGCTCGGGCCTCGTCGACACGCAGCGCTGGTGGCAGCGTCCGATGCGCCTTCGGTGAACCGAGCAGGGCGCCGGGGTCTGCCGGGGCGAGTCCGATCCGGTGCGCCCACGCCGTGAACACCCGAACGGCCGTGGCCCGCCGAGCCATCGTGGTGCGTGCCTTGCCCCGGGTCTGCTGCGCGGCCAGCCAGCTGCGCAGAGTCTGGATGTCCAGCGTCGAGACGTCCTGGTGTCCCAGCCGTTGCGCGTGGCTGAGCATCCCGCCGATGTCACCGACGTACGCGCGCACCGTGTGCGGCGTGAGGTCGCGCTCGGAGCGGAGATGCCGCTCGTAGTCTCCGAGCACCCGAGCCATCGACTCCGGTAGAGCGTCGGGATCGGTCTCAACCGCGTCCGCAGCCTGCGGTGCTTCGCTGCGCTCGTCATCGGACACATCCCGAGGCTACGCGGACGCACCGCCGCAATCGGCCTGGCCGACGGCGCCAGCGCGCGTGTCGCTGGGCTCCTGGCGGGCCAGCCGCCACCCGCGCGCTGACCGCTCCACGTGGCCGAGGCCCCGCAGCTGTTCCAGGGAGTGGTCCGCCGTCTTCGTCGAGATGCCACCGGTGCGCGCGATGGCGGAAGCCGGTGCCGGCGCAACCGCGGGCACCGCGTCCAGAACCTGCAACAGCCGAGGGCCGAGGGCGTCCCGGGCCGATGGCTCTGCCCTGGCCGGCGCAACAAGGTGGTCGCCCGCAGGCGACACGAGCTCGAGGACGTGCTCGCCGCGGGTCACGAGGTGGGCACCGCCCACCCGAAGCAGCTCGTGCACGCCCTGGGACGGCGCGCTCGTGACCGGCCCTGGCACTCCCATCACCACGCGGCCGAGTCGACCCGCCCAGTTCGCCGTGTTGAGTGCCCCGCTTCGGATGGCTGCCTCGACGACGAGGGTGCCGGCAGAGAGCGCCGCGATCACACGGTTCCGGCTGAGAAAGCGAAGCCGGGTCGGCGAGCAGCCAGGAGGCAGCTCGCTGACGACCAGCCCGGTGCGGGCGATGAAGTCGATGACGGCCTGCGTTCCCGGCCGGGTAGGCGCGATCCACGCCGCACGCGAGCACGGCGACGGTCGGACCGCGTGCGGCAAGGGCGCCGCGATGAGCGGCCACATCGATCCCGAACGCAGCGCCGGAGACCACGGTCACGCCGGCCCCCGCGATGTGGGCGGACATCTCTCCGGCGACGTCCGCGCCATAGGTGGTGGCCGACCGGGATCCGACCACCGCCACCGAGCCTCGCGTCGCCGCAGCCAGCGACAGCGGGCCGGTCACCCACAGACCCAGGGGCGCGCCTCCCCGACCGTTGACCGGATCGGCGGACGTGAGGGTGCCGAGCTGCTCGGGCCACTCGTCGTCGCCTGGGCAGACGAACCGGATCCCGCGAGCAGCCGCGGCGTCGAGTTCGCGTTCGGGGTCGAGGCCGCGCAGCCGCTGTGCGACGTCGGTGTAGACGCCGCTCACGTCCTGCTCGGCACGAAGGAGGTCGAAGACGCGCCCGGCCCCCAGCTCTGCGACGACCGCCGCGAGCCGCAGGTCGCCGGGCTCACCGAGCCGACTCAACGCCGCCCGGGCGATCCGATCGTTCATCGCGCGCGCCCTGCGGTGAGCCGATCCAGCAGCAGCGGCGCCCCGGTGCGGAGTCGGATCGCCGTGTCCAGTTCGGACCTCCCGGGACGCGCGCTCGCCGCCAGGTCGGCCACCGTCCACGCGAGTCGGTGCACCCGGGTCGCTCCGCGTCGAGTGAGGGAGCCGTCGTACACGTGCTCTTCGAGGGTGCGAGCGGCGTCGTTCTCGAGCGGCCACCCGGCGCGCAGCGTCGGTCCCGGCACGTCCGCGTTCAAACGCCAAGGAGTGCCCGCGTACCGCGCGGCCTGACGTTCACGCGCGGATTCCACTCGTGAACGCACCTGAGAGGAGCTCTCCGGGACCGCTAGCGGGTCGTGGAGCTCGTGCGGGCGGACCGGCTGGACGTGTCGCGTGATGTCGATCCGGTCGATCACCGGGCCCGAGAGCTTGCGGCGGTACTGCCGTCGCGCCACCTCGGTGCAGCTGCACTGGCTGTCCAATGCCGAGGGGTGGAAGTCGCCGCACGGACACGGATTGCAGGCCAGCACGACCTGGCACCGGGCGGGGAAGGTCGCCGACTCCTCGCCACGGGCGATCGTCACCTCGCCACTCTCCAGCGGCTCCCGGAGCGCCTCGATGATGTCGGATTGGAAGAGCGGGAACTCGTCCAGGAACAGTGCGCCTTGATGAGCACGGCTCACCTCACCGGGCCGCACCCGGCCCGTTCCGCCGCCCAGCACGCTGGCCCGAGTGGCGGAGTGATGCGGGGTCCGGAACGGGGGTCGGGTGAGAACCGGCTGCTGCGGCGCGAGACCGCCCGTCAGCGAGTAGATCGCGCTGAGCTCCAGCGACTCGTCGATGCCGAGGTCGGGGAGGATCGAGGGCAGCCGCTCAGCCAGCGTGGTCTTGCCTGCCCCTTTGGGACCCGAGAGCAACAGGTGGTGACCGCCGGCGGCGGCGACCTCGAGCGCGTACCGCGCGTCCGCCATGCCCAGGACGTCGTCGAGGTCGAGGTCATCGAGCCGGTGCTCCCCGCGCCAGCCCAGGAAGCCACCGCCCGAGAGCGCCTCGACTGCCGGCGCGTCCGGGATCGGATCGCCGCGAAGGCCCGCCGCCACCTGAGCCAGCGAGCGGACGCCGGTCACGGTCATGTCGGGCACGAGGGCCGCCTCGTCCACCTGCGGCTCCGGCACGATCATGCGGGTGATCCCGCGGCGCTTGGCCGCCATCGCCATCGGCAGCACGCCCGGGACCGAGCGCATCCTTCCGTCGAGTGTCAGCTCGCCCACGAAGACCACCCCGGCGAGGGCATCGGCCGGAACCTTGCCGGTGGCCCCGAGGACGGCGACCGCGATCGCCAGGTCGAAGTGCGGGCCGCGCTTGGGCAGATCGGCCGGCGACAGCAGGATCGTCACCCGGCGCGTGGCCGGCCACTCGAAGCCGCTGTTGGTCAGGGCGGCACGGCAGCGGTCTCGTGCCTCGGTGATGGACGCGTCGGGACGACCCACGAGGGCCGTCTTCACCAGCCCGTGCGAGAGGTCGACCTGGACGTCGATGAGGTGACCCGAGGCTCCCTCGAGAGCGATCGTGCGCGCGGTTGCGAAGCCCATCTCAGCCCACTCCCCGCAGGTGCTCGACCGACGGCGCCGAGCCTCGCGGAACGAGCACGCCGACCAGGTCGATCCTGACCTCGCCCGCGCGCACCTGATGCGCGGCCAGCCAGCGGGCCGCCAGCCGCCGCAGCCGCGCCGCCTTCTGCTCGGTCACTGCCTCCAGCGGACTGCCGTAGAGCGTCGAGCTCCTGGTTTTCACCTCGCAGAACACCAGGACCCGCCCGTCGCGTAGGACCAGGTCGATCTCGCCCTGGTCGCATCGCCAGTTCCGGTCGAGGACGACCATCCCTCGGTCGACCAGGTGGCGCGCGGCGTAGGCCTCGCCGTACGCCCCGAGGGCGTGCTGTCGCGACGGGCCAGGGCCGCCGAGGTCGTGCGTCATGTGGGTCATGGTGGAACCTCCTGAGCAGGAGGGTTCCGTGGCGGCCCCCTAGCCGGCGGGCTCGGCGGCGTCCGATGTGGAGAGCGACGCGCGGTTGCCGACTGTGGACAGAATGCGGAGCGTCAGGGCTTGGGGAGCTCGATCTCGGCCGGGCTGAGCTCCTCCACGTTGACGTCCTTGAACGTCAGGACCTTCACGTTCTTCGCGAACCGCGCCGGGCGGTACATGTCCCAGACCCACGCGTCGGTCATCGATACCTCGAAGAAGACGTCCCCGGCCTCGGTGCGCGCCTTCACGTCGACCTGGTTGCACAGGTAGAACCGTCGGTCGGTCTCCACGACGTACTTGAAGATGCCCACCACGTCGCGGTACTCGCGGTAGAGGTGGAGCTCCATCTCGGTCTCGTACTTCTCGAGATCCTCGGCGCTCATCAGGCGTTCTCCATCGATCGGGGCCCCGACGACACCACCCCGGCGTCGCTCGGGGACATTGTCGTAGGACGCCGGCATCCGCAGCCGGACAGACTCGCGCTCGACCCTACGGACGTTCACGAACCGCCTCCGGTGCACCGCACACGGACCATGCTCCTCGAGGGCCGCCGTGTGGCTGGCCGTGATGTACCCCTTGTGGGTCGCGAAGTCGTACGACGGGTACTGCTCGTGCAGGTCGCCCATGATCCGGTCACGGGTGACCTTCGCGATCACCGACGCCGCCGCGATGCAGGCGGCGACGCGATCGCCCTTCCACACCGCCAGCCCAGGCACCTCGAACCCGTCCACCGGGAAGCCGTCGGTGAGGACGTACGCCGGCCGGACGTCGAGCAGGGCGATGGCCCGCCGCAGCGCCTCGAGGTTGGCCACGTGCATGCCGAGCCGGTCGCACTCCTCGGACTCGATCACCACGACCGACCAGGCGGTCGCCCGGCCGAGGACCTCGTCGTAGCAGCGCTCGCGCGCCTTGGCCGTCAACAGCTTGGAGTCCGCCAACCCCGGGACCTGGCCGCGCCGTCCCGCCGGGAGGATGGCGGCCGCAGCCACCAGCGGCCCGGCGCAGGCGCCTCGGCCGGCCTCGTCGACCCCCGCGACCGGGTCCAGCCCGGCTCGGTGCAGCGCGCGCTCGTAGCCGTACAGCCCGGCGTCACGACGTACCGTCAGTCCTCGGGGCAATGCACTCATGACAGGTCCATGGTCACCACGAACGGCGCGTGGCTCAACCGACGCCGTCGAAGGTGGCCGGTCGCTCGGTCATCTTGGCGTGGCTGACCGGCCAGACGACGGCGAAGACCTTGCCGACCACGTCGGAGACGGGGACCTGGCCACCGCCCGGGTCGCCGAGGTGCACGCGCGAGTCGGCGGAGTTCGAGCGGTTGTCGCCCTGGACCCACAGGTAGCCGTCCTGCACTCGAACGTCGAAGTCGATCAGCGAGGCCTTCTCGCCCTCGGCGAGGTAGGCCTGCTCGTTCAGCGGGACCCCGTTCACGAGGATCCGGCCCTCCTTGTCGCAGCACTTGATCCGGTCGCCGCCGACGCCGATCACCCGCTTCACCAGGTGGCCGCCGGTCGGGTAGAGCCCGAACAGCTCGAGGCCGCGCGCCACCGGGTTGGTCGGTCGGGGCGGCCGCGGCTCCGTCGAGCCAGCCGCCCGGGTCGGCGAAGACGACGATGTCGCCGCGCTGGGGCTCGCCGTCGCCCCAGTAGCGAGACCTTCTGAACCAGGATCCGGTCGTTGAGCACCAGGGTGTCGTTCATCGACCCCGACGGGATGTAGAACGCCTGCATGAACAACGCCTTGATGGCGATGGCGAGGACGAGCGCGAGCGCCAGCAGCAGGATGGTCTCCTGCCAGATCGGCAGGTGCTTTGTCGCCGCGATGCAGAAGACCGCGGTCCGGTCGAGGGGTCATCGGACGAATCCGATGCTTCGACGGGACCGCGGCCTTCGTTGCCTGGCGTGTGATTCACGCCGCGAGCCTAACGGCCTGCTGGTCAGTTGGCCGGGGTGGTCTCGCGACGCTCCTTGATCTTGGCGGCCTTGCCGCGAAGGTTGCGCAGGTAGTAGAGCTTGGCGCGACGGACGTCACCGCGGGTGACGACCTCGATCTTGTCGATGATCGGCGTGTGCAGCGGGAAGGTGCGCTCGACGCCGACGCCGAACGAGACCTTGCGGACCGTGAAGGTGCGGCCGATGCCGGAGCCGTGCACGCGGATGCAGACACCCTGGAACACCTGGACGCGCGAGCGGTTGCCCTCGACGACCTTGACGTGAACCTTGAGGGTGTCGCCGGCGCGGAAGTCCGGGATGTCGTCGCGCTTGACGGACGCGGCGAGCGTGTCGATGACGTTGGTCATGTCTATCTCCTCGTGGACGCCACAGGTCAACCACGGAATCAGGGGTGATCTCGGGTGATCCGCTGATCAGCGTCGTGCGGAGCGCCCCCTGTGGCAGGTGGCCCGCCGACCCTTCTCCACCGGGGAGGAGTGGCCGCGACGCAACGGATTCGCTGACCAAGTTTGCCACACGGGTCAGTCGTCCGTGAAATCCGCGAGGGCCTCTCGGTCGCGGGGGTCCAGCGCGTCGTCGGCCAGCGCCTCGATCAGGTCCGGTCGCCGCTGCGCCGTACGCCGGAGCGCCTCGTCGCGACGCCACCGGGCGATCTGGGCGTGGTGCCCCGAGAACAGGACCTCCGGGACGTCGAGACCGCGCCAGGTCGGCGGCTTCGTGTAGACGGGGTACTCCAGCAGGCCCGCCTCACCGTGCGACTCCTCGGCGAGCGACTCCGGGTTGCCCATGAAGCCGGGCAGAAGCCGGACGACGGCCTCGGTGACGACCAATGCCGCGACCTCGCCGCCGTTGAGCACGTAGTCGCCGATGGAGACCTCGCGCACGTCCCACCGGGTGCGGGCGTGGTCCATGACCCGTTGGTCGATGCCTTCGTAGCGTCCGCACGCGAACAGCAGCCGCGGTCGGGTGGCGAGCTCCGCGGCCATCGACTGCGTGAACGGCTCCCCCGACGGCGTCGGCACGATGACGACCGGGGGGTCGCCCTCGGCGGTCAGGGCGTCGAGTGCCTCGCCCCACGGCTCGGGCTTCATGACCATGCCGGCGCCGCCGCCGTACGGGGTGTCGTCGACGGTCCGGTGCCGGTCATGGGTCCAGTCGCGGAGGTCGTGGACGTGCACCTCCAGCAGGCCGGCCTCCTGCGCACGCCCCGGCAGCGACAGCTCGAGCGGCGCGAGGTAGCCGGGGAAGATGGAGACGACGTCGATGCGCACGGCCTACGCCTGCTCGTCGTCGAGCGGCGTGAGCAGCCCGGGGCGGTCGGACACGACGGTGACGCGACCGCCGGCGACGTCCACCTCGGGGACCAGCGCGGAGACGAACGGCACCAGCACCTCGCGCCCGTCGGCCGTCTTGATGACGAGCAGGTCCTGGGCGGCGCCGTGGACGACGGCGGTGAGCTCGCCGACCGGCTCGTCGTCGGTGGTGACGACGCGGAGTCCGACGAGCTGGTGGTCGTAGAACTCCTCGGGGTCCTCGGGTCGCTCGTTCTCGGCGACGTCGGTGACCAGGAGCAGTCCGCGTGCCGCCTCAGCTGCATTGCGGTCAGCGATCTCGGCGAACGTGACGAGCAGCCGGCTCTGGTGCCACCGCACCGCGCGAACGGTGAGCTGCTTCGGGCGGCCGGGGCCATGCGGCTCCGACCCGCGCGGGGTCTCGGTGCGGAGCACGGCGTCGACGGCGAATCTGCGGTCGGGCTCGTCAGTGCGCGGTTCGACGGACACCTCGCCCCGGAGCCCGTGCGCCTTGCCGATGCGGCCGACGACCACCTGCGTGCTGCTCATGCTCCCCATCATCCCGTCCGTTGAGTGCTGGCTTGTTCACCGTTGAGTGCTGGCTCATTCACGTCGTACGAACGCACTGATGGGGAGGACCGACCGGTCCTCCCCATCAGGTGCTGCTGTGACCCGGAAACAAGACGCGTCTCTGGCGGAAACGAGGCGCGTCTCAACAAGCGGGGTGGTCAGCGGCGGCGGTCCACGTCGACGAAGTCGACCCGGGCGCCACCTCGACCGGCCAGCGCGCCGATCACGGTGCGCAGGGCGGTGGCCGTACGACCGTTGCGGCCGATGACCTTGCCGAGGTCGTCGGGGTTCACGCGCACCTCGAGGACCGAGCCGCGACGAAGTTCCTTGTCGCGGACGGTGACATCGTCGGGGTGCCGCACGATGCCGCGCACCAGGTGCTCGAGCGCCTCGGCCAGCATCGGACTCAGGCCTCGGCGGGCTTGTCGGCGTCGGCCGACTCGTCGGCCGGGGTCTCCGCGGGAGCCTCGGCCGGAGCCTCAGCAGCAGCCTCGGCCGGAGCCTCGGTCTTCTCCTCGGCGGGAGCCTCGGTCTCAGCCTTGTCAGCCTTCTTCGTGGCCTTCTTGGTCACCGCGCCGGCCTTGGGCTCGTTCGCGACGTCCTTCAGGGCCTCGTTGAAGATCTCGGCCTTGTCGCGCTTGGCGTCCTTGACCTTCAGGGTGCCCTCGGTGCCCGGCAGGCCCTTGAACTTCTGCCAGTCGCCGGTGATCTTGAGGAGGGCCTCGACGGCCTCGGACGGCTGCGCGCCGACTCCGAGCCAGTACTGCGCCCGCTCAGAGGTGACGTCGATCAGCGACGGCTCCTCCTTGGGGTGGTACTTGCCGATCTCCTCGATCACGCGACCGTCCCGCTTCTTGCGGGAGTCGACGACGACGACGCGGTAGTACGGCGCGCGGATCTTGCCCATGCGCTTCAGACGAATCTTGACGGCCACGAGTGTGGTGTCTCCTTGACGTTTTGTGAGTGGGTGAGCCGTTGCTGAACCAGGTGGGGCCAGGTTGCGTGGGCTGCGCGGTGTCTGCGTGGCCGGATGAGAGGGCCCGGGCACGCAGGACTCGGGTGGCATTCTGCCAGACATCCCCGCCTGACCTCCAATCCGTCCCCCGCGCAGCGCCACTGCCGCGCAGCAGCGATCGACGCAGGTCAGGGCCCGTCGGCCAGCAGCTTGGCGGTGATCGCCGCCAGCGCGGCGACCTCACCGTCGTCAAGGCGGGAGTACACGGCATCCTCGAGCCCGCGGTGATGCGTCGCCTGCGCCCTCCGCAGCACGTTCAACCCCGCGTCGGTGATCGACACCCGGATGGCCCTCGAGTCCTGCTCGTCCGACGTACGCCGGACAAGGCCGCGACGTTCGAGCTCACCGACCAGACGCGACACCTGACTCTGACTCAGTGGCGCCTGCCTCGTCAGCTGCGTCAGAGGAAGTTCCCCGTCCGGCGAGAACAGGGCCAGGTGCAGCAGCACCTCGTATCCGCGCAGCGACAGGCTGTGGCCGGCCCTCAGCTCTTGATCCAGTCGCCTTTCCAGCGTCTCCCCGGCACGTACGAGACCGAGGAAGGCCGAGGCGTGCGTCGGAGACAGACGTTGGAGGCCGTCGGGGCCCCTGACGAACGGTCTCGTGGCAGCGCTCGCCGCGCGTGACCTCTGGGTGGGCATGGAGAAAGTCTACTCGATCAATGCTTGCGCGTGCATAGGTTTAGTTCTATGCTTGCGCATACATTCAAGTGAGGAGATCGAGATGAGGATCCTGGTTCTGTCCGGCTCCACCCGGAGAGATTCGCTGAACACGGCACTCGGTCGACTCGTCGTCGACGTACGCGCGGCCGACGAGGTTCGCCTGGTCACCCGTCTCGACGCAGTGCCGTTCTACGACGGGGACCTCGAGGCGCGCGCCACCCCTCCCCCGGTGGCCGAGCTCCGAAACGCTGTCGCAGAGGCTGACGTGCTCGTGCTCGTCACGCCGGAGTACAACGGCGGCGTTCCCGGCGTACTGAAGAACGCAGTCGACTGGCTGTCGCGGCCACACCGGGAGTCTGCCCTGGCGGGCAAGCCGGCACTGGTGCTCTCCGCATCTCCGAGCCGGTTCGGCGGCTTGCGGGCGGCCGAGCACCTTCGTGCCGTGCTCGGGTACGCCGGCGCGGCCCCCATTCCCGACGGTCTGAGTCTGGCGCGCGCGCACGAGCGGTTCGCATACGACGGCTCAGCCGATGAACAACTCCACGCCGAGCTCCGCGACCTGCTGCACCGCGCCCTGGACGGCGCGCTTGTGCCGAACTCGATGTCCGTGGACGTGACGGCGGTTGCTTGAGCGGCCCTCGTCCACGCCGGCAATCACACCCCCAAGGAGGAACCATGTATGCCGTACTACGGGTCAACACCTACGACCCGGCCAAGATGGAAGCGGCCGGCGACGCGCTGGCCGAGTTCGACCGACTGCACTCGTCGCAACCCGGCTACGTCGGCAGCGTCGTGGTGGACCTCGGCGACAACCGCCGGTTCGCGTTGAACCTGTGGGAGAGCCTCGACGCCAGTAGAGCAGCCTTCGGCACCCTGGTTCCCGAGGTCGACCGACTCCTCGGCCCGCTCATGGGTGCGGAGTCGGAGTACCTCGGGAGCGGCTCCGTGCTCTCGTCGGACGTAGCCGTGAAGCGGCCGACTCACGGGTAACGCTGCCCGTCCTCAGCCGACTACGCGGCCCCGGAGCACGATCCGCTTGGGGTCCTTGAGCACGCCGAGGTCGTCGAGCGGGTTGCGGTCGAAGACGACGAAGTCGGCGGTGGTGCCCTCGGCCAGGTTGTCGTCCAGGCCCAGCCAGGTGCGCGCTCGCCACGATGCCGCCCCCAGCGCATCCTCCGGGGTGAGCCCGTAGTCGGCGAGCTCGAGCACCTCGTCGCCGATCAGCCCGTGCGGCAGCACCCCGCCGGCGTCCGTGCCGGCGTAGATGGCGACCCCGGCCTCGTACGCCGCGCGGATCGTCTCCTTGCGCCGCGCTGAACAGCGCCATCATGTGGTCGGCGTACTTCGGGAACTTCTCGCGGCCGGCGTCGGCGTAGTTCGGGAAGTTGCCGAGCTGCTTGGCGGTCGGGACGAGCGCGACCCCGTTGTCGACCATCGCGTCGATGAGGTCGGTTGACAGCCCGGTGCCGTGCTCGATGCAGTCGATGCCGGCGTCGATCAGGTCGGGCAGGGCGTGCTCGCCGAAGACGTGCGCCGTCACCCGGGCGCCCTTGTCGTGGGCCACCTTGATCGCGGCATGCACGGCGTCGCGCGGCCAGGACGGGGTCAGGTCGCCCGCCTCGCGTTCGATCCAGTCCCCGACCAGCTTGACCCAGCCGTCGCCTCGTTCGGCCTCCTGGGCGACGTACGTCGGGAGGTCCTCGGGCTCGATCTCGTGCCCGTAGTTGCGGATGTAGCGGCGGGTGCGGGCGATGTGCCGGCCGGCGCGGATCAGCCGCGGCAGGTCGTCTCGCTCGTGGATCCACGAGGTGTCGGCCGCCGACCCGCAGTCGCGCACCAGCAAGGTGCCGGCGTCGCGGTCGGTCAGCGCCTGCTTCTCCTGGACGTCCTCGGGTACGGCGCCGTCGGCGTCCAGCCCGATGTGGCAGTGCGCGTCGACGAGGCCCGGGACGATCCAGCCCTCGGCCACCAGTTCCGCGGAGGCGACCTTCTCGTAGGTCACCCGTCCGTCGACGACGTACAGGTCGCGGGTCTCCCCGTCGGGCAGCACCGGACCTCGGAACCTGAGCGCGTTCATGCGGCCGACATTACCGACACTCCGCCCCCACCCCGATTCGTCAGCGATCTTGCGGCGTTTGCCCGAGGAGTGATCGCTGACGAATCGGGGTGGTGGTTAGGGTGCGGCGCATGAGCGAGGAGCACACCCGGTTCAGCGACCCTTCTACCGTGGACGCCCGACGTGCGTCGTTCGGCGCCACGGCGACGACGTACGACGCACTCCGGCCGGGGTGGCCCGAGGAGACCGTCACGTGGATGCTGGGTCGGCCGTCCGGCCCGCTGCGCGTGCTCGATCTCGGAGCGGGCACGGGCCTCGGCACGCGGACGATCGCCGCACTCGGCCACGAGGTGGTCGCCGTCGATCCCTCAGCGGCGATGCTCGAGGCGCTGAGCGTTGCCCGTGACCGGTTGCCGGCGGAGCAGGCGGCGCGGATCGACTCGCGGGTCGGCTCGGCTGAGACGCTGCCCGATGACGATGCGTCGTACGGAGTGGTGACGTCCTTCCAAGCCTGGCACTGGGTCGACGCCTCGCGTGCAGAGCCGGAGTGCGCCCGCGTCCTGCGGCCGGGCGGCTGGCTCTCCTTGGCCTGGCACTCGTGGGCGAACGACGTCGCCTGGCTGCGCGAGCTCGCCGACCTCGTCGGCACCCCCGACATGATCTACAACCCCGACGCGAACGGCGCGGCGACAGCGGAGCCGATCGCGGGATTCGCACCCGCCGAGAACGAGCAGTTCGCGGCCAGCCAGCAACTCACCGCCGATGAGCTCGCCCGGTTGGCGTCGACGTGGTCGCCAGTCGCGGTGCGCGACGATCGGGACGACGTACTCGCCGCCGTCCACGAGCTGGGCCGCCGCGTAGCCGGCGACTCCGGCTCGGTGACCTTCGACTACGTCAGCGACTGCTACCGATACCGCCGCCACCCCTGATTCGTCAGCGATCGCCCCGCGCAAGAACGCCGCAAGATCGCTGACGAATCGGGGTTACTTCAGGTACTTGGCGAGGTCGCCCGGGAGCTCGATCGAGGCGGGGTCGAACTCCTCGGCATCACTCGCGGGCAGGCCGAACGGGTTGGCCCCTGCGTCGGCTCCGGCGGGCGCCTTCTCCTTGGCGGCCTTCTCCTCCGCGGCGCGCTTCGCGGGGTTGCCCGAGACGCGCTTGCCCTTGCCCTTCTTCGGGGCCTGCTTCGCCTTGGCGCGCTTGCCTCCCATGCCGGGCATCCCCGGCATCCCGGGCATCCCCGGCATGCCGCCACCCTTGGCCATCGACATCATCATCTTGCGGGCCTCGAAGAACCGGTCCACGAGCTGGTTGACGTCGGACACCTGGGTGCCGGATCCCTTGGAGATCCGGGCGCGGCGCGAGCCGTCGATGATCTTCGGGTTGGCCCGCTCGGCGGGAGTCATCGACTGGATGACGGCCTGGATCCGGTCGATCTCGCGCTCGTCGAAGTTCTCGAGCTGTTCGCGGAACTGCCCCATACCCGGCAGCATCCCCATGATCTTCGACATCGAGCCGAGCTTGCGGAGCTGCTGCATCTGCTGCAGGAAGTCGTCGAGCGTGAAGTCGCCGCCCTGGCCGGTCAGCTTCGCCGCCGCCTTGGCCGCAGACTCCTGGTCGAACGACTTCTCCGCCTGCTCGATCAGGGTGAGCATGTCGCCCATGTCGAGGATGCGCGAGGCCATCCGGTCGGGGTGGAACAGGTCGAAGTCGCTGAGCTTCTCGCCCGCCGACGCGAACATCACCGGCTTGCCCGTGATCGAGGCGACGGACAGCGCCGCGCCACCGCGGGCGTCTCCGTCGAGCTTGGTCAGTACGACGCCGTCGAAGCCGACACCGTCGAGGAACGCCTGCGCCGTGGTGACGGCGTCCTGGCCGATCATCGCGTCGACGACGAACAGTGTCTCGTCGGGGTTCACGGCGTCACGGATGTCAGACGCCTGCTGCATCATCTCGGCGTCCACACCGAGACGGCCGGCGGTGTCGACGATCACCACGTCGTGCAGGGTGCGCCGCGCCTCGTCGACGCCGGCGCGCGCGACCGCGACCGGGTCACCCACGCCGTTGCCGGGCTCCGGCGCGAACACCTTCACGCCGGCCCGCTCGCCGTTCACCTGAAGCTGGTTCACCGCGTTGGGCCGCTGCAGGTCGGCCGCGACCAGCATCGGGCTGTTGCCCTGCTCCTTGAGCCAGAGCGCGAGCTTGGCGGCCAGCGTCGTCTTACCGGCTCCCTGGAGGCCGGCGAGCATGATCACGGTCGGTGCGGTCTTGGCAAAGCGCAGCCGCCGGGTCTCCCCGCCGAGGATGGCGACCAGCTCGTCGTTGACGATCTTGATGACCTGCTGGGCGGGGTTCAGCGCCTGGCTGACCTCCTCGCCACGGGCGCGCTCCTTGACGGCGGCCACGAACTCCTTGACCACGGGCAGGGCGACGTCGGCCTCGAGCAGGGCGATGCGGATCTCGCGCGCGGTGGCGTCGATGTCCGCTTCCGAGAGCCGTCCCTTGCCCCGCAGGTTCTTGAAGGTGTCAGCGAGACGGTCGGAGAGAGTCGCAAACAATGGGGGTCATCCTCGAAGCAGGCCGGGCGGGACAGGACAGGTCAGGTCAGAC
Source organism: uncultured Actinomycetota bacterium (assembly GCA_963768905.1). GTDB lineage: Bacteria > Actinomycetota > Actinomycetes > Propionibacteriales > Nocardioidaceae > Nocardioides_B. The sequence continues at coordinate 488,618 of CAVYJQ010000008.1, forward strand.
GTCAAGGGTAACCGTCGGCAGCAGCGCGGCTCTGACCGCGTGTACGGCGGCCGCAGCCCGCTCCGCGCTCAGCACGCCGCCGGCGGGCTCGCCGACGTAGAACACGTCGACCGCCTGCGGACCGAGCGTGGCGACGTGCGCCGACCGCACGGCGATCCCCAGCCCTGCCAGGGCGCGGCAGACCAGGTGGATCACGCCAGGGCGGTCGTCCACCCGCACCTCGAGCACGGTCGCGTCGCTCGACGCGCCTGCCTCGATCGACACCGACGGCTCCAGGGCAGTCCGCTCCCCCGCCGAGCCCCGCGCCCCCGGGGGAACCCGGCCGGCGAACACCGCCTCGAACCGCTGCCGCACGATCGTCTCGTCGAGGTCACGGTCGTCGACTTCCCACACCGAGACTCCGAGGTCACCCTGCGTCCACGCCCGCGCGGCCCGAACCGACAACCGCTGGGCGGCGAGGGCTCCGGCCGCGTCGGCGATGAGGCCGACCCGGTCTCCGGACACCACCGTGATCGACGTACCGTCTGCGGCCGCCGCGAGCCGGACGTCGACGAGCTCGGGTAACGCCCGGATCCGATCCGGGACCTCGACGGGTTCGACCGCGCGCTGCTCGGATCGATCTGCCAGCGAAGCCCCGAGCAGGACGGCCCGCGCCCGGGTTGCCAGATCGGCGACCAGCGACGCCCGCCACGCAGTCCACGCTTTCGGTGCGGTGGCCCGGGCGTCGGCCTCGGTGAGCACCTCGAGCAGGTCGAGGGTCTCCACGTCGACGACCCGCTCCACAACGTGCGCGATGGTGGCGGGGTCTTCGAGGTCGCGCGTGGTCGCGGTCTCAGCGAGCAGGAGGTGCCAGCGCACCAGCCGCGCCACCAGCGCAGTCTCACGCTCGTCGAACCCCATCCGCGCTGCGACGGCGGCGGCGACGGGCTCTCCGGCGACGCTGTGGTCCTGCGGCCCGCCCTTGCCTATGTCGTGGAGGAGCGCTGCGACCATGAGCACGTCCGGCCGACCGACCCTGCGGATCAGCCGGGACGCCTCGATGCAGGTCTCCACCAGGTGCCGGTCGACGGTGAACCGGTGGATCACCGACGCGTGCGGCAGGAGGCGGACCCGCTCCCACTCCGGGAGGACCCGTTCCAGCGCGCCGGTCTCGTCGAGCGTCTCCCAGACGTCGAGCAGCCCGCGTCCGCCGGCCAGCAGCCGGGTCAGCAGGTTGCGAGCGTTCCCGTCCCACGGCTCGGGCAGGGGGGCGCCCTCGCGGGTCAGGCGCGCGGCGGTCGCCGGGCTCAGGGCTAGTCCTCGCTCGGACGCCTCCGCCGCGGCCCGCAGCAGCAATGCCGGGTCGGCGGCGGGATCGGTCCGGGCGTCGAGGACGACCTCGCCGGAGGAAACGGCAACGCCGGCCGCGACGCGTGTGAGCTCGGGTCGACGACCCCGGCTGACCGGCGCCCGTTCCAGAGCCGCGTCGACGCGGCGCCAGGTCAACCGCGAAAGGTGCGTGATCCGTCGGCCGAGCTCCCGCACCTGGCGCTGAGCGGCGTCCGGATCGGCCCGGCCCATCTTGTCGGCCAGGTCCGCCCACAGCTCCGGAGCGATCCGGTCGGTACGCCGACCAGCGATGGCGTGCACCTCGTCGCGGATGTCGAGCAGCTGGAGCCGGGAACGCTCGAGATCGGCGTGCGGGACGTCGACGAGCCACGTGGCCACCAGCGCCTTGAGCACCGTGGCGTCGCGGAGCCCGCCGAGGGACTCCTTCAGGTCCGGGACCGCGACATGCGCGAGCTCGCCCATCCGCTCAGCGCGCTTCACGACGATCTCTCGGACGGCGGGGAGCTGCCGCCGCGCATCGCGCCGCCAGTGCGCCAGCAGCGTGGTCCTCAACAACAGGGTGAGGTTGGGGTCGCCGGCGAGATGGCGGGCGTCGAGCAGCCCGAGCGCGACCCGTGCGTCATCACGAGCCGCCTGCGTCACGTCGGCGAGACGCCGTACCGAGTGGTCGACGTCTGCGCCGGAGTCCCACAGCGGGTACCAGACCGACGAGGCGACCTCGGAGACGACGGTCTCATCGGCGTCGTCGGCATGCAGCAGCACCACGTCGAGGTCGCTGTACGGCGCCAGCTCACTGCGCCCGTACCCACCGACGGCCACCAGGGCGAGGCCGGTGCTGTCCCGGCCGTCGAGCACCTTCTCCAGGGCCTGCGCGCAGGCCGCGTCGGCGATGCGGGTGCGCTCAGCACGCTCGGCGGCCGTCAGAGGGCGGCCTCGTCCAAGTCACCGGTACGCACACGGACCACGCTCTCGACCGGCACCACCCACACCTTGCCGTCGCCGATCCGACCGGTCCGTGACGTGTCCACGATGGTGTCGACGACCTCCGTGACGTCCTCGTCCTCGACGACGATCTCGAGGCGGATCTTCGGCACGAGCGCGATGTCGTACTCGGCGCCGCGATAGACCTCGGTGTGGCCCTTCTGCCGGCCGTACCCACTGACCTCGCTGACGGTCATACCAGTGACGCCGACCATCTCGAGGGCGGAGCGGACGTCGTCCCACCTGTGCGGTTTGATCACCGCGGTAACCAGCTTCACGCGCTCGTTCCTCTCTGCTCTCGCGCACAGACAGACCTTCCCCTCCGGATTCTCTCCGGAGGGGAAGGTCTGTCGCTAGAGCGCTGCCTCGTCCCGGTCGCCGGTGCGGACCCGCACCAGTGAGTCGACCGGCTGGACCCACACCTTGCCGTCCCCGATCCGTCCGGTCTGCGCGGTCTTGACGATGATGCCGACGACGTCGTCCACGTCGGCGTCCTCGATCACGATCTCGAGCCGGATCTTGGGGACCAGCGCGATGTCGTACTCGGCGCCGCGGTAGACCTCGGTGTGGCCCTTCTGCCGCCCGTACCCGCTCACCTCGCTGACCGTCATCCCGGCGACGCCGAAGGTCTCGAGGGCCTCACGAACGTCCTCCCACTTGTGCGGCTTGATCACCGCGGTGACGAGCTTCATGCCATCGCTCCTTCGTTGGTCGGGGCCTTCGCGGACGCCGTCGGCAGTCGGCCGCCTCCACCTCGCGAGGCGAACTCGTAGGCCGTCTCACCGTGCTCGGTGAAGTCGATGCCTTCGACCTCGTCCTCCTCGGCGATCCTCCAGCCCATGACCGTCTTGATGAACAGGCCGACGATCAGCGTGAAGACACCCGACCAGAGGACGGCGACGAGCGCCACCAGGATCTGTACGACGAGCTGCTTGACGCCGTCGCCGTAGAACAGCCCTCCGCTGGTCGCGAGGAAGCCGACGCCGATGGTGCCGACGAGACCGCCGACGAGGTGGACGCCGACGACGTCGAGGGAGTCGTCGTAGCCGAACCGGTACTTCAGTCCGACCGCCAGCGCACACAGCGCACCGGATGCCAGGCCGAGGAGGATCGAGCCGACCGGGCTGAGCGAGCCGCAGGCCGGGGTGATCGCCACGAGACCGGCGACGACGCCGGATGCCGCACCGAGGCTGGTGGCCTTGCCGTCACGGAGCTTCTCGATGAGGAGCCAGCCCAGCATCGCGGCACAGGTGGCCACGAACGTGTTGACCCAGACCAGGCCGGTCTCGCCCACGAAGTTCTCCGCGAACGCCGCCGAGTTGGCGAAGAAGTCGCCCCGGTCCCCCGCGACACCCTGGGTGGCGACGGGCACGATCGAACCGACGTTGAAGCCGAACCAGCCGAACCAGAGCAGACCGGCGCCGAGCATGGTGAACGGCAGGTTGTGCGGGCGCATGACCTCGCGGCCGAAGCCACGGCGTACGCCGATCAGCAGCGCCAGTACGAGGCCGGCGATCCCTGCGTTGATGTGGACGACCGTGCCACCGGCGTAGTCGACGGGCGACACGTTGGCGATCGCACCCGCAGCGTCCCAGCCGAAGAGCAGCGAGGCGATGCCGTTCTCGTTGGCGCCGCTGAGGAAGCCGCCACCCCACACCATGTGGGCCAGCGGGAAGTAGGCCAGCGTCACCCAGATCGGGACGAACACCATCCACGACGAGAACTTGACCCGGTCGGCGATGGCACCGCTGATCAGGGCTGCGGTGATGACCGCAAACGTCGCTTGGAAGCCGACGAAGACGAGCGAGGTCGCGGGCACGTCACGCAGACCGAAGAGCTCGAAGGGGTTGGCGAACAGAGTGGCGACGTCGCTGCTGCCGAACGACATCGACCAGCCCCACAGGACGTAGACGACCCCGACCACACCCATGGCGCCGAAGGACATCATCATCATGTTGAGCACGGACTTGGACCGCGTCATGCCGCCGTAGAAGAACGCCAGACCAGGCGTCATCAACAGGACCATCGACGCGGAGGCGAGCATCCAGGCTGCGTAGCCGGTGTCCATTGGACCTCCTGGGTAAAGATGAAAGCTCAGGGGTACGTCGACGCAGAGACCGCGCTGTCGTGGGGCCGACGCCTGATGTCAGGAACCCTGACTGTCGGATGTTTCGGCTAACCTGCGGTGGCTGTTGCGAAGACGTGACAGTTGGAGGTCTTGTGTTACGTGTATGTGACCGAATTACCAGTCTGTAGCACTTGATGAGTCTCGAATATCGGGGGATACGGTAGAACCATGTCGACCACTCAGAGCGAACCCACTCGGCGGGGGCGCGGCCGCCCACGTGATCCGAAGACGGATCAGCGCATCATCGAAGCCGCGACGCAACTGATGCTGGAACGGGGATTCGACAAGTCCACCGTGGACGAAGTCGCGAGCCGTGCCGGCGTCGGCAAGGCCACCGTCTACCGGCGCTGGTCCTCCAAGGAGGACTTGGCGGTCTCGGCGATGGAGGCCCTCTTCAACTCCGAGTTCCCGGAGCCCGACACCGGTTCACTCGTCGGCGACCTCATGGAGAGCTACGCCGGACTCCTGGCCTTCGCCAACTCGGCTACGGGCGCCGGGTTCATGCGGATGGCACTCGCTGAGTCGATCCGCGACCCGCGGATCGCAGAGTTGTACCGCGAGTCGATCGAGCGTCGCGAAGAGGCGACCCGCCGCCGCTTCGAGAAGGCGATCGCCAATGGCGAGATGCGACCGGACGCCAACATCGACGCCGCCATCCACTGGCTGGGCGGCATGCTGACTGTCCGCGTCGTGGTCGGGCTCCCGATCCCGCCGATGGAGGACGTCGAGTCCATGGTCAGGTTCGCCCTGGAGGGCGTGGGCGCCAACCCGGCGGCACCGAACTAGGAGTCGTCGCCCAAGAGGGCGTCGACGAACCCCTCGGCGTCGAAAGGCGCGAGGTCGTCGGCGCCCTCACCGAGACCGACGAGCTTGACCGGGACGCCCAGCTCGCGCTGTACGGCGACGACGATGCCGCCCTTGGCGGAGCCGTCGAGCTTGGTCAGCACGATTCCGGTGACGTCGACCACCTCGCTGAACACACGCGCCTGGGTGAGCCCGTTCTGGCCGGTGGTCGCGTCGAGCACCAGCAGCACCTCCGAAACCGGAGCCTGCTTCTCCACGACCCGCTTGACCTTGCCCAGCTCGTCCATGAGGCCGGCCTTGTTCTGCAGCCGGCCCGCGGTGTCGACGAGCACGACGTCCACCCCCTGCTCGACGCCGGTGCGCACCGCCTCGAACGCCACGCTGGCCGGGTCGCTGCCCTCAGGCCCCCGGACGGCAGCGACGCCGACCCGCTCGCCCCAGGTGGTGAGCTGCTCGGCCGCGGCGGCACGGAACGTGTCCGCGGCACCGAGCACGACCTGCTTGTCCTCCGCGACCAGCACCCGAGCGAGCTTCCCCACGGTGGTGGTCTTGCCGGTGCCGTTGACCCCCACGACCAGGACGACGGCGGGGACACCGTCCACGCGATCCACCGCGAGCGACCGATCCAGGTCAGGACCGACGAGTGTCACCAGCTCCTCGCGGAGGATGTCGCGGATCGACGTGTGACCCTTGCCCTCGACCTTCACCCGGGTCCGCAGTCGAGACACCAGCTCCTGCGTGGGCGTCACTCCGACGTCCGCGGTGATGAGCAGGTCCTCGATCTCCTCCCACGTGTCCTCGTCCACGACCTCGCGCGACAGCAGCGCGAGCAGGCCGCGGCCGAGGGTGCCCTGGGAGCGGGCGAGCCGCTGACGAAGCCGGACCAGCCGGCTCGCGGCCGACTCCGGGCGCTCCAGCGTGGGGAGGGGCGCATCCTCGATGGTCCGGGTCGGGGTGTCCCGCGGGGTCTCGGCGTCCTCCCCCACCGATGGCTCGGGCGGCGCGAGCACCGTGCCCTCGGCGGGCCGGTCGACCGGGCGTCCGGGCCGGGTGCGAGTCCTGGTCGCGACCAGGCCGACGAGCCCGACGAGGAGCAGGACGGCGATACCGATGATCAGCCAGGTGTATTCAGCCACGGGCGTATCCAATCAGACGTGGTGGGGGGCAGCGCGAGCGTTACTGGTGCTGGTGCTCGCGAGCCCACTCCCGCTGGTTGTCCAGCGTGGGCAGCGCGTTCACACCCTTGCGGAGCGCCTCGCCGACCCACGGGGTGTGGGGCACTTCCGCGCCGCGGTGCGGGAACGCGACGTACACGGCGATGAGGCCGGCGAGAGCCAGGATGGCAAGCATGATGAACACAGTGCTGAGCACGTAGGGGGTCCTCCCGAGAGATGCAGATGCGCCCCCAAGTATGCCTCGGATTCGGGCCGCCTCTGACCGCCGGTCAGGTCCTGAGCAGCCGCTCCACGACGTCCCGGATCTCGTCCGGCAGCGGCCGCACCGCCCGGGCTCCGGGTCCGCCGGTGTTGTCCACGTAGACATGCACGAAGCGCCCCTCGGCCGCCGCCTCGGGGTCGTCGCCCTGGAAGAGACCGATCCGGTAGATGACCGACGAGCTGCCCACCTTCTCCACGACCAGCCCGCAGTCGATCGGCTCGGGGAACCCGATCTCCCGGAAGTAGCGGCACGAGGTCTCGGCGACCACCCCGATCGCCGGCAGCCGCCGTACGTCGACCCCCGTCGCCTCGAGCAGGTGCGCGTTCACGGCGGTGTCGAAGAGTTCGTAGTACGTCGCGTTGTTCATGTGCCCGTACACGTCGTCGTCGGCCCACCGGGTCGTCGCCTGGCGCCAGACGACGTACTCGTTGCGGGTCGGTCGGCGCCGGTCCGGGGAAGACCCCGAGGTCACGCCGGCTCGGCCTCGCGCAGCCGCTGCGAGATGACGGCCGACACGCCGTCGCCACGCATCGTCACGCCGTACAGGGCGTCGCCGACCTCCATGGTCCGCTTCTGGTGGGTGATGACCAGGAGCTGGCTGTTCTCGCGCAGCTCTTCGTAGATCTGCAGCAGCCGGCCCAGGTTGGTGTCGTCGAGCGCCGCCTCGACCTCGTCGAGGATGTAGAACGGCGAGGGGCGAGCCTTGAACAGCGCCACGAGGAAGGCCACCGCCACCAGGGACCGCTCTCCACCGGAGAGCAACGACAGCCGCTTGACCTTCTTACCCGGCGGCCGTGCCTCGACCTCGATGCCGGTGGACAGCATGTTGTTCGGGTCGGTGAGCACCAGCCGGCCCTCGCCGCCCGGGAAGAGTCGCGCGAAGACCGAGTCGAACGCGTCGCGCACGTCCTCCCAGGCTTCGGTGAACACCTGCTCGACCCGCTCGTCGACCTCCCGGACGATGTCCAGGAGGTCCTTGCGGGTCTTCCGCAGGTCCTCGAGCTGTTCGGTCAGGAACTTGTGCCGCTCCTCGAGCGCTGAGAACTCCTCGAGGGCGAGCGGGTTCACCCGGCCCAGCATCGACAGCGACCGCTCCGCCGCACGCAGGCGCTTCTGCTGTTCCTCGCGGACGTATGGCACCGGCTCGGGCGCGGCCTCATCGGACTCGTCGTCGGGCCCCAGGACGGGCGGTACGAGCAGGTCGGGGCCGTACTCGGCCACCAAGGAGTCGGCGTCGAGGCCGAGGTCGGTCAGCGCCCGCTCCTCGAGCTGCTCGATCCGCATCCGCTGCTGCGTCCGGGCCATCTCGTCGCGGTGCACCGTGTTGACGAGCTCGTCGTGCTCACGAGCGAGGTCGCGCAGCCGGGCACGGACCTGCATCAGGTCCTCCTCGCGCCCTCGTCGCGACTGCTCGACGCCGGTGCGCTCCTCGGCGGCCTCGGCGATCGACTCTTCCAGGCGCGCCAGGACGACGGCGACGGCACGCACGACTGCCTCGGCCACCTTGCCCTCGCGCACCAGGCGCTCGCGACGGGCCGCGGCCTTGGCCCTGGCCTCCTTCTCAGCCTGCGCCGATCGGACCAGCGAGTCGGCGCGTCCGGCCAGGGCGCGAGCGCGCTCCTCGGCGGTGCGCAGCGCCAGCCGGGCGTCCATCTCGCCGGCGCGAGCGGCTCGTGCCGCCTCGGCCAGCCGCTCCCGCTCGCTGGTGTCGGGGTCCTCCTCCGGGGCGTCCTCGGCGGCGACGAGGCGCGCCTCGAGGTCCGCGAGGCCGGCCAGGTCGCGGTCGCGGGCCTCTTCGGCGCCTGCGATGGCGCTGGCGAGCCGCTCCGCCTCCCCCTTGGCGGATCGCGCCAGCGACCCGAGCTGTCCGAGCTCCTCGGCGACCGCGGCCAGAGTCGCGTCGGACTCGTGAAGCTTGGCGAGGGCGACATCAACGCGTCGCTGCGCCTGAGCGCGCTCCTCCTCGAGCCGAGCGAGGTCGAACCCGAGGCGCTCGCACGCGTGCGTCGCGGCGCTGAGCTGCTGGGCAGCCTCGTCGACGGCGGCCTGTACCTCGATCAGGCTGGGCTGGGACGAGGATCCGCCCGCCGCGAAGTGGGCGCCGATCAGGTCGCCATCACCGGTCACTGCGGTCAGGTCGGGGAGCGAGCGCAGCAGGCCCCGGGCGTCGTCGAGCCCGTCGACGACGGCGACCTTGAAGAGCATCCGGCGCAGCGCCGGCTGCAGCGGCGCAGGGCACTCGACGACGTCCACGGCGTACACGACACCGCCGGGAAGTCCCGGCCACACCGTGTCGTCGGGGTCGGCGCCACCGAGCACGATGCCTGCGCGTCCGAGGTCTTCGGACTTGAGGTGGCCGATCGCGCCGACAGCAGCGTCGAGGTGCTCCACGGCGACTGCGTCCGCCGCGCTGCCGAGCGCGGCTGCGATCGCAGTCTCATACCCCGGCCGCACCGACAACAGCGCAGCCACGGAGCCGAGCAGCCCGGAGACGGAGTCCGAGGCGGCAAGCAGCGCGCCCGCGCCGTCCTTGCGGTTGAGGCCGAGCTCGAGGGCCTCCTTGCGGGCAGTGAGCGCACCACGGTCTCGTTCGGCTGCCTGAGCCTCCTCGCGGGTCTTCGCCAATCGCTCCTCGAGGTCGGCGAGCGTGGACGCCGCCCCCTCGTGCTCGGCGTCGAGCCCCTCCTCGCCGGCGTCGAGGCCTGCGACCTTGGTCTCGAGGGCGGTGAAGTCGCGCTGGGCCCGCTCGGCGCGGCTGGTCGCCTCTGCCCGGGCGGTGGTGAGGCGGCCGAGCTCGTCGTCGGCGGCTGCAGCGCGGCTCTTCAACGCGTTGACCTGGCCGTGCAGCCGGGCCAGCCCCTCACGGCGGTCGGCGGCGGCACGCAGCAGGCCGGCGACCCGGCCCTCCTCGGCCTGGTGGGCCTCCTCGGAACGCTTGCGCTCCTCCAACGCCTCGTCGAGGCCGGTTCGGTTGCGCTCGACCTCGGCGCTGATCTCACGCTCCTGGCCGCGGACCCGCTCGGCCTCGGCCAACATCTGCTCCGGGTCGCGTCCCGACCCGGTGGTCGGCTCCGCGGCAGTCTCCTGCGCGTTGCGGACCCGCTCGGTGGCGAGCGACGCCGTGCCCTTCAGCCGCTCGCGCAGCCCGGACAGCGCGAACCAGGTCTCCTGAGCCTTCGCCAGCGCGGGCAGATCCTCGCGCAGGGCAGCCTCCAGAGCGGCTTCCGCCTCGCGCGCCTCGGCGACGGCCTTCTCGACCTCGGCACGTCGCTCGATGAGGACGGTCTCGTCGGCCAGCTCCTGCTCCAGCGCAGTCCGGGCCGTGACCAGGTCGTCGGCGAGAAGCCGCGCCCGCGCGTCCCGCACGTCAGCCTGGACGACGGCGGCCTTGCGGGCGACCTCGGCCTGGCGTCCGAGCGGCTTGAGCTGGCGGCGGATCTCGGTGAGCAGGTCACTGAGCCGGGTCAGGTTGCCCTCGGTGGAGTCGAGCTTGCGAAGCGCCTTCTCCTTGCGCTTGCGGTGCTTCAGGACGCCGGCAGCCTCCTCGACGAAGCCGCGACGGTCCTCAGGGGTGGCGTGCAGGATCGAGTCGAGCTGACCCTGGCCGACGATGACGTGCATCTCGCGGCCGATACCCGAGTCGGAGAGCAGCTCCTGCACGTCGAGCAGGCGGCACGGCTGGCCGTTGATGGCGTACTCCGAGCCGCCATTGCGGAACATCGTCCGGCTGATGGTGACCTCGGCGTACTCGATCGGCAGCGCCCCGTCGGCGTTGTCGATCGTCAGCGCGACCTCGGCCCGACCCAGGGGCGGGCGGCCCGACGTTCCGGCGAAGATGACGTCTTCCATCTTGCCGCCGCGCAGCGACTTGGCGCCCTGCTCCCCCATCACCCAGGCGAGCGCGTCGACGACGTTGGACTTGCCGGATCCGTTGGGGCCGACGATGCAGGTGATGCCGGGCTCGAGCTGCAGGGTGGTGGCAGACGCGAACGACTTGAACCCACGGAGCGTGAGGCTCTTGAGGTACAACGTGGGGCTCCTCACGGGTTGCCGGGCGGCTCGTCGCGGCAGTTGGCCGAACGAAGGATTCTGACACTTGCTGCCGTGGGGAAGATCAGCGGGCACGAGCCTACCTGGCCGGACGGCCGGATCCGCGGAACACCGCCAGGCCGCGTCGTCAGCCGGGCTGAGACGTACGTCGACCGCCCCCCGAGGCGTTTCCGGAGGACGGTCGACGTTGCGAGCGGAGGGTCAGCCTCGGACGCGCACCCGGCGCCTGGTGATGATGACGCCGGCGAACGCAGCCAGCATCAGCGTGAGGGCCAGCCCGTCCCGGGGCCACGTGAGCGTGGTGAACGGGTTGCCGGCCCCGAGCTGCGCGGGCGCGGTGAGGCGGCTGCCCCCGGGAAGGTCAACGGCATAGACGTCGAGGCCGCGGATCAGGTCGACGGCGTACACGAGGTTCGTCTTACGGTTCGTCATCTTGCCGTGCTTGTTGTACTTCGGCACCCAGTAGGAGTCCCAGACCTCGGACAGCCCGGAGACGGCGTGCCCGAACGGCTTGAGCTTCTTCGGGTTGCGGACGTCGATCAGCTGCATGCCGCCGCCGTAGTAGCCGATCGCCACGATCCCCGACGGGTGGTAGTCGAACCAGTGCGCCGAGCAGAACGCTCCCTGCGGCGCCGGGAAGCTGCCCAGGTCGGCGAGCTCGACCTTGTCGAGCGGGACGATCTGATCCTTCTTCCCGTTGAGAGTCTTGACCTTCCACGTCTGGAACGAGCCGGCCTGGCTGCAGTCGGTCTGCTCGTAGTCCTCCTCGGTGACGAAGAGGACGTTGCCGTTCTCGACCGACGGCTTGGCGAATGCCTTGAACGCGTCGGCGTTGGGGCGCAGCGAGTTGTGGTGGATGAAGTCGTTGTAGCCGGGGTGCTTCGGGTCCTCACCGCGACCGGCCGCGCCCGTCGTGGTGATCAGCTTGGGGTGGCGCGGGCGCGTGACGTCGAAGATCGACGATCCGTCGAAGCCGGTGTGCGTGCCGAAGCCGGCGTTGTCGAAGTTCCACTTGTGAGCCGCGGTCGGCGAGGCGAACGGCTGGGTTCCGGGCTTCTTCGGGTCGGAGTCGAGCTCCTTCGGCTTCGCAAGGTTGCGGAGGTCGAAGATCGAGAACGTCCCGCTGCGGCTGTCGCCGGCGGAGTAGGCGTACCTGCAGTCGAACTCGTCGAGGCAGGCCACCGTGTGCGTGGATGTCGTGGCCGCCACGCGTGACTTGATCCGCGGCTTCGTCGGGTCCGTGACGTCCACCAGGACCAGCTCGTTGCCGCCGACGTTCACGTGCTCGATGTCCTCGGACGCCTGGTAGAGGTCGAGCCCGACCAGGGCGAACCGGCGTACGCCGTTCTTGGTCTTGCGCTCGCCGCAGTTCATCGCCTCGTTCTCGAACTGGGCGCTGGGCAGCACACCGACCTCCTTCGGCGCGCTCGGCTTGCTCACGTCGAAGACCTTCACGGAGTCGAGCCCGGAGGTGACGAAGAGCTCGTCGGTCTTCATGAAGCAGCCGGAGATGCCGACCTGCCCCGGCGTGTTGTTCACGTGCGACACGTTGCCGCTGGACAGCAGCGGGACGGAGGCGTCAGCCGAGTACGTCTGCCGCATCTCCTGGATCCGGTCGCGGTCACCGTGGGCGAACGCGGGAGCCGGAGCGGCAAGGACGATGGCGGCGGCACCAACGAGGGCGCCCAGCCTCAGGGCAGGGCGACGTGCGTGGGTCATGGGTTCCTCTCACCGGGACAGCCCACTCCGAGTGATGGGCCTCACGGGCTCAACGAGGAACCTCCGGGCAGGTCACGCCCGAATGCCGGACCGTCGGTCCGGTGAGGGGGCTCGAGCGTCAGGCGTGCTCGAGGGTGAGGAGCGGCTCGTCGTGGACCGCGGCGGCGAGAGAGTCGTTCTCCGCCTGCAGCCTCAGCACATGCGCCTCCAGGTCGGCAACACGCTGCCGGAGGTTCCGCGTCTCCGCGGTGAGCTGGGCGATGATGCGAGGGTCGGTGCTGCTCATGTAGCCGAGGAGCGCCTTGGCCATGGGTTTGTCCTCCGGTGGATGATGAGGGCGCACATCCCCGGACCAACTGGTTCCCAGCCGCTATTTGCCGGGGTGTACGTCTTTCAGAGTCCCACGCGTGTTCGGTCTCGGTCAATGCCCGGCACCGAGCAGTTCCGCCCCCTGCGCCCGGGCTATTTTGGGGGCGTGACCCGCCCTCTCCACATCGGCGCCTGCCGCTCCGCCTGTCACTGGCTCGAGCGCGACGAGACGCGTTCCGGGGAGCCGCTGTTCGGGTGCACCGGCTGTGGCAGCGAGTGGGTCCCCTCGGAGCCGTGGACGCCGGTCGACTGGACGGGCAGCGTGCCCGAGTCCGTTCAGCGCGCGCGGGACCTGCGCGGTCGCGGCTGACACGTCGGACAGAAGTACGACGACCGGTTCATGAAGGACACCCGCACGATCGACGTCCCGCAGCGCGCACACGCCCGGCCCTCCTGTCCGTACGCCTGCAGCGACCGGTCGAAGTAGCCGCTCTCGCCGTTGACGTTGACGTAGAGCGCGTCGAACGACGTGCCGCCCTGGTCCAGCGCCGAGGCCATCACCTGGCGCACCCCGGCGAGCAGCCGGACGACGTCGCCCCGGCGCAACCGCTCGCCCGGTCGCTCGCCGTGCAGCCCGGCCAGCCAGAGCGCCTCGTCGGCGTAGATGTTCCCGACCCCGGACACGACGGTCTGGTCGAGGAGGATCCGCTTGACCCCCGAGCTGCGCTTGCGGACCCGGGCGACGAACGCGTCGTCGTCGAAGTCGGGATCCAGCGGGTCACGCGCGATGTGGGCGATCTCGGCGTGGCAGCGCGGCGCCGCCGTCCGACACCGCCAGCCCACCGAACATGCGCTGGTCGACGAACCGGAGCTCAGGCCCCGCGTCGAGGGTGAACCGCACTCGGAGATGTCGCTCATCGGGGGCGGCTGCGGGTTGCACCAGCATCTGACCGCTCATCCCGAGGTGGGCCATCAGGGCGTCGCCGCTGTCGAGCGGCAGCCAGAGGTACTTGCCGCGGCGCAGCGCGCCGTCGACACGTCGACCCTCCAGCCGGGCGGCGAAGTCGTCCGGGCCGCCGGCATGGCGCCGCACGGGGCGCGGGTGCAGCACCTCGACGCGCGTGATGGTGCGGCCCACGACGTGGGCCTCGATCCCCCGGCGGACTACCTCGACCTCGGGCAGCTCAGGCACGGGTCGCTCGCCTGGTCAGCTGGCCGTCGTCGCGGCCGGGTGCGCGTCCCCGTGCTTGTCGGCGATGGCGCGGTAGGCCGTCTCGGCAGCCTGCTGCTCCGCTTCCTTCTTGGAGCGGCCGGTGCCGTGGCCGTACAGCTGCTCGCCGACCTGCACCTGAGCGGTGAAGGTCTTCTCGTGGTCCGGGCCGTCGTCCTCGATGACGTACTCCGGGACGCCGAGAGCGTGCTCGGCGGAGAGCTCCTGCAGGCTGGTCTTCCAGTCGAGGCCGGCGCCCAGACGGGCGGCCCCCTCCATGAGCGGGTCGAACAGCAGGTGGATCACCTGGCTGGCACCCTCGAAGCCTCCGGAGAGGTACACCGCGCCGATCACTGCCTCGACGGTGTCGGACAGGATCGACGACTTGTCACGACCACCGGTCGACTCCTCGCCGCGGCCGAGCATGATGTGCTCGCCGAGGCCGATGGTGCGAGCCACTTCGGCCAGGGCGCGCGCGTTGACCACGGCAGCCCTCAGCTTCGCGAGCCGTCCCTCCGACAGGTCGGGATGCGTGCGGAACAGCGTGTCGGTGACGACTACGCCGAGCACTGCGTCCCCGAGGAACTCGAGCCGCTCGTTGGTCGGCAGCCCGCCGTTCTCGTAGGCGAAGGATCGGTGCGTGAGGGAACGCTCGAGGAGCTCGGCATCCAGAACCGGATTGCCGAGCGCCTCGCGCAAGTCGTCGTAGGACGACGCGTCACCCATGTGGGTGTCCGTCAGAGGACCTGACGACGGGTCGAACGCGCGCCGTACTGACCGCACTCGGGGCACGCCCGGTGCGGCAGGTGCTTGGCGCCGCAGGCCACGTTGGCGCAGGTCACCAGCGAGGGCGCGACGGCCTTCCACTGCGAGCGACGGTGACGCGTGTTGCTGCGCGACATCTTCCGCTTCGGAACAGCCACTTATCTCACTCCTCTAGTCCGCCGGTGGTCCGGCCGGGTACGTCTTCGTCTTCAGTCAGCCCTTGGAGCGCCGCCCACCGGGGGTCGATCGGCTCCTCGTGCTGGTGGTCCGGGTCGTCTGCGAGCCGCGCACCACACTCGATGCACAGGCCCGGACAGTCGTCCTGGCACAGCGGCTGGAACGGCAGTGAGAGCACCACCGAGTCCCGCAGCAGTGGTTCGAGGTCGAGCAGGTCGCCCTCCAACCGGCTGACACCGGACTCTTCGTCATCCGTGGTGGTGGTGTCGCTCTCCGTGTAGACGAAGAGCTCCTGGAAGTCGGCCACGAGGTCGTCGTGGATCTCCTCCAGGCACCTCACGCACTCCCCGACGAGCCCGGCCGTAGCCGTGCCTGTCACGAGAACACCCTCCATGACCGCCTCGAGCCTGATGTCGAACTCGATCGGCGACCCTTCGGGAACGCGAAGAACCTCGATGCCCAGATCTGCCGGCGCCGGAGCCGTGAACGACCTCTGGCGTTGCGACCCCGGGCGGCGGCCGAGCTCGCGAGTATCGAGCACGAGCGGCGCTCTCGGGTCGAGACGCACGGTGAGTCCATTCAAGTCAGCGGGCACAACAGATCTCGATTCCCCACGCTCCGCCACCGGGTGACCGATGGATTCGCATGGAGAACCGTCCTCAAGCGTACCCAAAGGAACGCCTCGCGGCCAAAACGGAGCCGTCAGTCGTCGAGGTGCTCGGGCAGGACGATCTTGTCGACCTCGTCGTCGGTGAGCGAGTCGAGCTCGGTACGGCCGGCCAGCCGCTCCCGACCACGCTTCACGGCCTCCGTGGTGCGCTCGAGCGTGATCTCGAAGTTGGCCAGCTTGGCGTCGACGTACTCGTCCGTCTCCTTGCGGAGCGCCTCCGCCTCGGCTCGCGCTGCTTCGAGCAGCTGCTCGGCCTCATGCTTCGCGACCCGGTAGACCTCGGTGTCGGAGACGATGTGCTCCCGCTCGGCGCGCGCGTCGTCCAGCAGCTGCTGGGCCTCCTTGCGGCCGTCGTCCACCAGGGAGTCCCGGTCGGCTACGAGTGCGTTGGCGTCGCTGAAGGCCGCCTGCAGCGCCTTGTCGAGCTCGCTGACGAGGCCAAGCAGCTCGGCGCGGTTCACGACAGCCGACGACGACATCGGCATCGAGCGCGCCTCTTCGATGGCTCGCCGCAACTCGGCGAGCTTCGCGTGGACGTCCACGTACTCCCTTTCTCGGATGGTCCTCCTCCCCCCAGGAGACGACGGTGCGGCCGCATCTCGACGATACGACCGCAGCGCACCAAGATCACACTCCGGAGCGGCGCTCCGCAAGTCGCTGGGTCAGCCGGTCGAGGACCAGGGGCGGTACGAGGGCGGACACATCACCGCCGAACGTCGCCACCTCCTTGACCAGGCTGGAGGCGAGGAACGAGTACTCGGGGCTCGTCGGCACGAACACCGTCTCGATATCGGCGAGGCTGGAGTTCATCTGCGCCATCTGCAGCTCGTAGTCGAAGTCACTGACCGCGCGCAGGCCCTTGACGATGGCCACGACGCCCTCGGCCTGGCAGAAGTCCGTCAGCAGTCCGTCGAACGACGAGACCCGGACGTTGGCGAAGTCGGCACACGCTTCCTCGAGCATCGAGATGCGTTCCTCGGGGGTGAACAGCCTGCTCTTGGACTTGTTGACCCCGACTGCCACGACGACCTCGTCGAACAGTGCCGCAGCGCGCTCGATGATGTCGATGTGTCCGTTGGTGACAGGATCGAAGGACCCTGGGCACGCGGCTCTGCGCACTGGTGCTCCTCGTTGGTCGGGGCGGGTCAGGCCGGGCTGCTCGCTGCGTGACCGTACCAAAGCATGGTCTCGCCGTACTTCCGTTCCCGGTCACGCTCGAAGCCCTCGGGCCACATGAGAGGCGCGCCACGGCTGGAGCGCTCGACGACGACCAGTGCGCCTCCGGTGAGCCAGCCGTTCTCGCGCAGCGAGGAGAGGTCGGCCACCACCTCGTCGGTCTCGAGGGCGTAGGGCGGGTCGAGGAAGACCAGGTCGTACGGCGCCCGCGGCGGGTGCATCAGGGCACGCGAGACGGTCGACGTGACCACGTCGACACCGTTGAACCCCAGCGTGCGGGCGTTCTCGCGTACCAACGCAGCGGTACGTCGGTCGTGCTCGACGCAGGTGACCACGCCGGCACCGCGCGACCTCGCCTCCAGCCCGACGGCCCCCGACCCGGCGTACAGGTCGAGGAAGCGCAATCCGGACACGGATCCCATCGCGGCGTCGATCGAGGAGAACAACGCCTCGCGGACGCGGTCCGAGGTCGGCCGGGTGGTGTCCCCTGTCGGCGCCTTGATGCGACGACCGCCGGCCGATCCTCCGATGATGCGCGTCACGCGAAGCCCCCGCTTCCTCGCCAGCTCATGCCTTCTCCAGGTAGTCCGCTTGCTCGGACTCCCGCAGCCGGCTGACCGCACGATCGAGGTCTGGATGCCGACTGAGTACGGGGTCATCCTCCACCACCTGCTCGGCAATCGCACGTGCGTCGGCGATGACGTCCTCGTGCCGGATCACCGACAGCAGCTTCAACCCCGAGCGACGGCCGGACTGAGAGGCCCCCAGTACGTCGCCCTCGCGGCGCTGTTCGAGGTCGAGCCGCGACAGCTCGAAGCCGTCGGTCGTGGCCGCCACTGCGTCGAGCCGCTCGCGCGCGGGGCTGTCCGGCTCCGCCGTCGTCACGAGAAGGCAGAGCCCGGGGTGGCCGCCTCGACCGACGCGGCCGCGCATCTGGTGCAGCTGGGAGACCCCGAAGCGGTCGGCGTCCAGGATCACCATCGTCGTCGCGTTGCCGACGTCGACCCCGACCTCGATCACCGTGGTGGAGACGAGCACCTGGACCTCACCGGCGGCGAACGCCTGCATCGTGCGGTCCTTCTCGTCCGGGGCGAGCCTGCCGTGCATCACCCCAACGCGGATTCCGTCGAGCGGCCCGGCGGCCAGCATCGGGGCGATCTCTTCCACCGCAGCCGGCGGCACCGTCGGCTCGTCCGAGGGAAGCGGCTCGTCGTCCGTGGCCTTCCCTCCGGCGTCGATCCGGGGGCACACGACGTAGCACTGGCGCCCCGACTCGACCTCCTCCCGGATGCGCGCCCAGACCCGGGCGATCCATTCGGGGCGCTCGAGGAGCGGGACGACGTTCGTCTGGATGGGTGCGCGTCCGAGCGGCAGCTCCGACAACGTCGACGTCTCGAGGTCACCGAACACCGTCATCGCCACCGTGCGCGGAATCGGCGTCGCCGTCATCACCAGGACGTGCGGTGGGGTCTCCCCCGCCTTCGCCGCCAGCGCAGCCCGCTGCTCCACGCCGAACCGGTGCTGCTCGTCGACGACCACGAGGCCGAGGTCGGCGAACTGCACGCGATCCTCGAGAAGGGCATGGGTGCCGACGACGATCCCGGCCGCTCCGGAGGCAGCATCGAGCAGCGCGGAACGTCGCGCTGCAGCACCGAGCGAGCCGGTCAGCAGGGCCACCTGGGTGCCGTCCGCCGCACCGCCGAGCATCCCTCCGGCAGCCAGGTCACCGAGCATGGCCGTGATCGACCGGTGGTGCTGCTGGGCGAGCACCTCGGTCGGTGCCAGCAGTGCCGCCTGCCCGCCCGAGTCGACCACCCGCAGCATCGCTCGGAGCGCCACCACGGTCTTGCCCGAGCCGACCTCGCCCTGCAACAACCGGTGCATCGGACTGCCTGCTGAGAGGTCGGTCAGGACCTCCTCCGAAACCTCGCCCTGCCCAGCGGTGAGAGTGAAGGGCAGCCGTTCGTCGAACCTGTCGAGCAGACCATCGGGTCGTCCGCGGCGAGGGACGGCGTCGAGTGCCCGGAGCTCGACCCGGCGCTGGGCCAGCGCCGTCTGCGTGACGAACGCCTCCTCGAAGCGGAGCCGCTTCTCGGCGGCGCCTTTCTGCTCCCAGCTGTCGGGCCGGTGGATCCACTCGAGCGCCTGCCGCGCGTCGAGCAGGCCGTGACTCGCGCACACCTCCGGCGGAACGGTGTCGGGCACGTCGTCGAGCATCTGCAGGGCCAGAGTGATCGCGTCCGCGATCTGCCAGGACTGCACGGTGGCCGTGGCCGGATAGATGGTCAGCAGGTTGGGCAGTGCGTCGAACTCCGCCAGCGCCAGGTCGGCCTCGAGCTCGTCCCCTGCGCCGAAGATCTTGGTCTGCGGGTTGGTGAGCTGCCACTGGTTGCGGAACCTCCCGACCTTGCCCGAGAACAAGCCGGTGGTCCCCTCGGCGATCGTGCGGGCGCGCCAGTCGGCAAGGTGCTTCTTCTTGTCGAAGAACGTGAGGGTCAGGGAGTCGTGCTCGGTGGCAACGGTGACCTCGAGCCGGTAGGCCATCCCGCCGCGGCGACGGTCCGGGTAGCTCTTCTGCTGCGACTTGGCCACCCGAGCGACGACCGTGATGTGTTCGTCGAGCGTCAGCGACCCGAGGTCACTCACGCTGCCCTTGTCGACGTACCGACGCGGGTAGTGCGACAGCAGCTCGCCCACGGTGCGATAGCCGAACGCCTTCTCGATCTTGGCGGCGGCCGAACCCGCGACCGCGGAGAGCTTCGAGTCCCAGGTGATCGTCGTCATCGCCGCCCCTACTCGACGCCGATGAGCAGCGGGTAGCGGTCCTGACCGCCGTCGTACACGACGACGTCGACCGTCGGATGGGTTCCCTCCAGGTAGGTGGAGCACTGGTCGGCCAGGTCGCGGTGGTCGCGGCCGGCCAGGACGGTGACCAGCTCGCCACCACCGCCGAGCAGCCGTTCGATGATCTGAGTCGCCGCGAGGAAGAGGTCGTCGCCGACGAGCACGAAGTCACCCTCGATGGCTCCCAGCACGTCACCCGGCTCGCACGGTCCGGCCGTCGTCATGGCCTGCTTCGCGGCGACGGTGACCGCGCCGGAGCGGGCGTGCCGGGCCGCGGCGGTCATCTCGAGGATGTCCTGCTCGAACGTCCGCCCCGGCTCGTGGACGGCGAGCGCGGCGAGGCCCTGCACCTGGGCGTTGGTCGGGATCACGGCGACCCGGATGTCGAGCTCCTGCCGCGCAGTCTGGGCAGCGGCTTCGGCGGCGGGGATCGAGTCGCGGTCGTTGGGCAACACGATGATCTCGGCCGCGCCGCTGTCGGTGACGGCGGCGAGCAGGTCGCCCGTCGACGGCCGCTGGCCGGGCCCACCGAGTACGACGACAGCGCCCGCCTCGCGGAACAGGTCGCCCAACCCGGTGCCGGCCGCCACCATGACCACCTTGCGACCACGACGTTCGGCCGGCTTGCCGGCCGCCGTACGCCGTTCGATCTGGTCGGCGAAGTGGGTGACGCGGATCCGGTACGGACGCCCAGCCTCGATGCCGGCCTCGACCGCGGCTCCGACGTCGTCGACGTGCACGTGGACGTTCCACAGCCCGTCGCCGCCGACGACGACCAGCGAGTCACCGAGGGGCGCGAGCTCCCGTCGCAACCGCGGGATCCGGTCGTCGTCCGCATCGAGCAGGAACATCACTTCGTACGACGGGCCGTGCTCCGTCAGGTCGCCGCTCGGCAACGGGACGGGGATGTGCCGGGTGCCCAACGGCTGCTGCGCAGTGACCGGACGTTTGCCGGTGACTGCCGTCTCGGCGGCGTCGAGGACCACGCAGAGGCCGCGCCCGCCCGCGTCGACCACGCCGGCGTCGTGCAGGACCTGGAGCTGGTCGGGGGTACGGGTCAGGGCCTCGCGTGCTGCCCGGGCCGCGCCGCGGATCACGTGGCCGAGCCGCTTCGACGGGTCGGCCGCCACCTGCTCGGCCGCCTCCGAGGCCGCACGTGCCACCGACAGGATCGTGCCCTCGACCGGCGTACCGACCGCGGCGTAGCTCGCCTCGGTCGCGAGCGTGAGGCCCTGGGCGAAGACCGCGGCGGACCGATCGTCGGGGCCGGCTTCGGCGAGACGCTTGCAGAGCGCGCCCACCATCTGGGAGAAGATCACGCCCGAGTTGCCCCGTGCCCCCAGCAGTGCGCCGCGGGCGAAGGCGGTCAGGGCCACCCGGAGGTCGGCTGCTCCGGCTTCCGGACCGGCGGCCTCGATCATCGCGTTGCGGGCCGACTCGAAGGTCAGGAACATGTTCGTGCCGGTGTCGCCGTCCGGCACCGGGTAGACGTTGAGGGCGTCGATCTCCTCACGCGCGGCAGCCAAGGCAGCCAGGGCGAGCTCGGAGAACTTCAGCACGGTCGGCAGATCCAAGGTCGCTGCGGCCTCGCCCTGCATGAACACCCTCTCTGGCAAACCTGTCTCCGTCCGCACGTCCGAACACGTGTGGCGGCGGTCTCACCGACCGCGGCTGTCAGGGTAGTCCAGGCGAGCGTTCACCCTCGATTCGCGCGGAGCGTGGCGGATCGGATACTCTTGCTCGGTTGCCTGCTGGTCAGGCACCCCATGCTGACAGTTCTAAATCCGAGCTAATCCAGGAGTTCACGGTGGCTGCCGTCTGTGACATCTGCGCCAAGCGCCCGGGCTTCGGTCACAACCGGCCGTGGTCGCGCAAGATTACGAAGCGTCGTTTCAACCCGAACATCCAGCGCGTCCGCGCCACGGTGAACGGTTCCCCGAAGCGCGTCAACGTGTGCACCGGTTGCCTGAAGGCCGGCAAGGTCTCCCGCTGACCCTGCACATCGCATGAAGAAGCCGCCCCACGGGGCGGCTTTTTTCATGCCCACCGCCTCCACGCCGGTCGGCGTCAGAAGTGGGTGTGGCCGGCCGATCCCTCGTACGGCGCTCCGTCGACCATCACGCCCGAACCCTCGCCCACGACGCCGATCGTGGCCCACGTGTCCGGGAGCGCCGTCCCCTCGGGGAACGTCGCGACCAGGGCGTGGTCGTCGCCCCCGCCGAGGATGAACTGCAGCGGGTCGACCCCCAGCGCAGCGCCGACCGCCCGGAGCGGCTCGGCCAGCTCGAAGGCTCCCGAGCGGATGTCCACCGCGACGCCGCTCGCCGCCGCGATGTGGCCGACGTCCGCAACCAGTCCGTCGGACACGTCGATCATCGCAGTCGCGCCAAGGCCCAGCGCCTCGGCACCGGCGGCGTACGGCGGCTCGGGGCGCCGGTAAGCGTCGACGAGCTTCTTCGGTGACCGGAACCCCCGGGCCAGCACCGCCAGCCCTCCGGCGGCCCAGCCCTGCCGTCCAGCGATCGCCACCACGTCGCCAGGACGTGCACCTGACCGCCGTACCGGCTCGCCGTCGACAACGCCCAGCACGGTGACCGCGATCATCAGCTGGTCGGAGCTCGTGAGGTCGCCGCCGACGACCGACGCGCCCACGAGAGCCGACTCCTCGGCGATCCCGTCGGCCAGCTCGAGCACCCACGCCACCGGCAGGTCCGCGGGCGCGGCCAGGCCGACGGTCATCGCGGTCGCTCGGCCGCCCATCGCGTTGATGTCGGAGAGGTTCTGCGCGGCCGCCTTGTGCCCGATGTCGAGTGCAGCGGCCCAGTCGCGCCGGAAGTGCCGGGTGTCGACGAGCAGGTCGGTGGAGACCACGACACGCCCATCGGGGACAGCGACCATCGCGGCGTCGTCGCCAGGACCGATGAGCACGTCGTCCCCTTGAGCGAATCGCTCTCCGATCGCCTGGATGAGGCCGAACTCGCCGAGGTCGGCCAGGGTCGCGCCCGGCGGGATCGTCATGGGCGTGGTGGGGGAAGCCATGGGCGCTATTGAAGCCGATGCGGTGCCCTTGTTCCTGCAGGGGCTCACCGCGCGGTAGGTTGTCCGCGATTGGTGTCCCTCTCCGAGACCCCTAGGAGCGCAGCATGGTGGTTCAGGCCTACATCTTGATCCAGACCGACGTCGGCAAGGCTGCCGAGGTGGCTGCCGAGATTGCCGATGTCAAAGGGGTCACCCTCGCCGAGGACGTCACGGGTCCCTATGACGTGATCGTCCGGGCCGAGGCCCGCAACGTGGACGAGCTGGGCAAGCTCGTGGTCGCGAAGGTGCAGAACATCCCCGGCATCACGCGCACACTCACCTGCCCGGTCGTACACATCTGAGTCGGATCGCTCGACCCGGAATGCCTCGACGGCGCCCCGTTCTCTCGAACGCGGGCGCCGTCGCATGTCTTGCCACGGCCGCACTCGTCGCGGGCTGTAGCGCAGGAGCGGTGGCGGTCGGCTCCCCCGATCTCGAGCCCGCCGACGCGCAGGCCTGCCAGCGCCTCGTCGACGCGCTGCCTGACACCGTCTCCGACCAACCCGCACGCGACGTCGACGGCCGGTACGGCGCCGCGTGGGGCGATCCGGCGATCGTGCTGCGCTGCGGGGTCGGCCGACCCGCGAGCTTCGACGAGCTGTCGAGCTGTCAGATCACCAACGACGTCGCGTGGTACATCCCCGAGGAGCAGATCGTCGGCGGGCCCGTCGACATCGTGATGACGACGATCGGCCGGTCGGTGAACGTCGAAGTTCGACTGCCCGCCGAGTACTTCCCGCCGGCCAACGCCATGGTCGACCTCGCCGACGCGGTCACCGAGAGCACGACCGAGACGGAGCCCTGCGGAGCCTGAGCTCAGCGCAGGCCGGTGTCGCGCTGCAGGGCCAGCTGGATCAGCCGGTCGACGAGCTGCGGGTACGCCAGCCCGCTCTCCGCCCACATCCGCGGGAACATCGACGTCGGCGTGAACCCCGGCATCGTGTTGATCTCGTTGATCACCAGCTTGTCATCCGGGAGCAGGAAGAAGTCCACGCGCGCCAGGCCCTCGCAGCCGAGCGCCTCGAATGCCCGCACCGACAGGTCCTGGACCCGGGCGGCGATGTCGTCGGGCAGGTCGGCCGGCACGTCGAGCTCGGTGTGCTCCTCGGGGAGGTACTTGGCGGCGAAGTCATAGAACTCGTGGCTCGGGTCGATCTTGATCTCGGCGACCACGCTCGCGTCCGGAGGGTTGTTCCCGAAGCCCTGCAGCACGCCGCACTCGATCTCGCGCCCGCCCACGGCGGCAGCCTCGACCAGCACCTTGGGGTCGTGGAACCGGGCGTCCTCGACGGCGTCGTCGAGCTCGTCGCGGTTGTGCACCTTCGAGATGCCCATGCTGGACCCGCCCCGGCACGGCTTCACGAACACCGGGTAGCCGAGCGAGTCCACCGACTCATGACAGGCCGCGCGGTCCGTCTCCCAGAGCCGCGGGGTGATCACGGTGTACGGCAGCACCGGCAGGCCCTGGGCCTGGAAGACGATCTTCATGTAGTGCTTGTCCATGCCGACGGCACTCGCGAGCACACCGGCACCGACGTACCGGACCCCGGCCAGCTCCAGCAGGCCCTGGACGGTGCCGTCCTCGCCCCAGGGGCCGTGCAGCAGCGGGAACACGGCGTCGACCTCGCCGAGCGTCTGCGGGACGGCGCCGGGCTCGTGGACGACGAGCTGGCTGCCCGACGTGCCGTTGGAGAGCGCGACCGCCGCGCGGGCGCCGTCCACCTCGGGCAGCTTGTCTGCGGACGTGATCGCGAGGCGCTCGGGATCGCCCGACTCGAGCACCCACTGGCCCTCGTGGGTGATCCCCACGGGGACGACGTCGTAGCGCTCGATGTCGATGGCGTTGAGCACGCTGCCCGCGGTCGCACAGGAGACCGCGTGCTCGCTCGATCGGCCACCGAACACGACGGCGATCCGGGGCTTGCGGGTCTCGGGGTTTCGCTGCTCGTCCATGGTGGGACGACCCTACCCGCCGCCGCCCGTGCACCTCGTAGGGTGGCGCCATGCCCCCGCAGCCTGCCGCCCGTCCGCTCCGCCCGGCCACCCTCGCGGTGACGTCGGGCCGGCCGCCACACCAGCCCGACAACCCGCTGAACGAGCCGATCACGATGGCGTCGACGTACGTCGCGGGCGGCGACGTGGAGTACGGCCGCTACGGCAACCCGACCTGGAGCGCGTTCGAGGAGGCGCTCGGCGACCTCGAAGGTGGACGCTGCCTGGCGTTCGCGTCCGGCCTCGCGGCAGTGGCGACGATCCTCGACCTCGCCGGCCAGGACACCACCGTGGTCGCGCCGCGGCATGCCTACAACGGCAGCATCATGCAGCTCGCCGACCTCGAGGCTCGCGGGCGCGTCAAGGCGCTGCTCGTCGACATCGAGGACACCGCCGCCGTCGTCGAAGCCTGTGCCGGCGCGTCGCTGGTCTGGCTCGAGTCGCCGACCAACCCCGCACTCGAGGTGGCTGACCTGGCTCCGATCATCGAGGCAGCCCACGCCGCCGGTGCCTATGTCGTGGTCGACAACACGTTCGCCACTCCCCTGCTCCAGCAGCCGCTATCGCTCGGCGCGGACCTCGTCGTCCACTCGGCCACCAAGTTCATCGCCGGACACAGCGACGTCCTGCTCGGTGCGGTCGTCACCGCGGACAACGAGCTCTACGACGTACTCAAGAAGCGCCGCGACCTCATCGGGGCCGTGCCGGGCACGTTCGAGACGTGGCTGGCCCTGCGCGGCCTGCGCACCCTGCACGTCCGCCTCGAGCGCGCCCAGTCCAACGCCAAGGAGCTCGTGCAGCGGCTGCAGAACCACCCGGCCGTCGAGGAGGTCAGGTACCCCGGGTTCGGGGCGATCGTCTCCGCAGTCCTGGCCCACGGCGCCCTCGCGGGCGACCTGCTGACCCGCAAGACCAGCCTGTGGGTGCATGCCACCAGCCTGGGCGGTGTGGAGTCGACGTTCGAACGCCGTCGCCGCTGGCGCACCGAGGCCGCATCCATCCCCGAAGGGCTGGTGCGGATGTCGGTCGGGATCGAGGACGTCGACGACCTGTGGGACGACCTCGCCGGCGCACTCGATGACCTGACCGGCGAGCCGCCGGTCGCGTAACCGTGGAGCTGCGGCGGATCAGTCGCGCTCGGGCTTGGTGCCGCGGGAGATCAGGCTGGTGAGCATGTCGCCGGCGCGCATCCGTCCTTCGACGACGGCCTGCACGTGCTCCACGATGGGTGCGTAGACGCCGGCCCGGTCGGCGAGCGCGTGCAGCGACGCACACGACTTCACGCCCTCGGCGACCTGCCGGGTGGAGCCAGCGATCTCCTCGGTGGTCATGCCCTGTCCGAGCTTCTCGCCGAACGTGCGGTTGCGTGACAATGGCGAGGAGCAGGTCGCGACGAGGTCGCCCAGCCCGGCGAGCCCCATCAGCGTCATCGGGTCGGCGCCGAGCGCATTGGCCAGCCGCGCCGTCTCGGCAAGACCGCGGGTGATCACGGACGCCGTGGTGTTGTCGCCGAAGCCGAGCCCCACGGCCATGCCGACGCTGAGCGCGATGACGTTCTTGTAGGCGCCGCCGAGCTCGCAGCCGACCACGTCGGTGCTGGAGTAGGGCCGGAAGGTCGCCGAGTGGCAGGCCTCGCGCAGCTTCTTCGCGTTCTGCTCGTCCGCACAGGCGACGACGCTGGCGGCCGGCTCTCGACGCGCGATCT
This sequence comes from uncultured Actinomycetota bacterium, assembly GCA_963768905.1. Classification (GTDB taxonomy): domain Bacteria; phylum Actinomycetota; class Actinomycetes; order Propionibacteriales; family Nocardioidaceae; genus Nocardioides_B. The sequence continues at coordinate 514,992 of CAVYJQ010000008.1, forward strand.
CCTTGGCGAGGTTCGGCCCGCTGACGACGCCGATCCGTTCGGGTCCGGCGCCGGTGACCTCACCGATGACCTCGCTCATCCGCTTCAGGGTGCCGAGCTCGACGCCCTTCATCAGCGAGACGAGCAGCGCGTCCGTCGGCAGGGACGGTGCCCATTCCCCGAGGTTCTCCCGCAGTGTCTGCGACGGCACGGCGAGCACCACCAGGTCGGCACCCGCGGCCGCCTTCTCATGGTCGTGCGTCGCCCAGATGGCCTCGGGAATGTCGATGCCGGGGAGGTACTCGGTGTTCTCCCTCTTCTCGTTGATCGTGGCGCAGACGTCCTCGCGACGAGCCCACAACGTGACGTCGTGGCCCGCGTCGGCGAGCACCAGCGAGAACGCCGTACCCCAGGACCCAGCCCCGAACACCGCCGCCTTGGCCATCACACGTCTCCTGTCCGTGGTGCGCGCTTGCGCCTCCGGGTCTTGTCGCGATTCGGGTTACCGATCTGCTTCACACCTGCAACCCGTGAGTCGAAGCGTACGTCGGGTGCCTTTTCGCCGCGGATCTCCTCGAGGAGGCGGGTGATCTCGTCCATGATCCGCGTGGTCGCCTCCTTCAGCACCTCAGGCGTCAACGGCTCGTCGCGCAGGTCGTCCAGGTCGACGGGGTCACCGGCCTTGACGGTGACCGTTTTGCGCGGGAGCAGCCTCGCTGCCTTGGCGTAGGGCGCGAGGATCTCCTGCGGGCCCCACTGGGCGATCGGGATCACGGGCACGCCCGACGACAGTGCGATGCGGGCGGCGCCGGTCTTGCCCACCATCGGCCACAGGTCCGGCTCCCGCGTGATGGTGCCTTCGGGGTAGACCGCCACGCACTTCCCGGTCTCGACGGCGGCCACGGCTGCCCGGAACGCCTGGCTTGCGTCGGCGGTGAGCCGGTACACCGGGATCTGTCCCGTTGCGCGGATCAGCTTGCCGACGACGGGAAGGTCCAGCACCTCAGCCTTCGCGAGGAAGCGGACGATCCGTCCATGTCCGTAGACGAAGTGTGCGAACGTGAACGGGTCGATGTGCGAGACGTGGTTGCCGACCACGACGCAGCCACCCGAAGCCGGGATCTTCTTGCCGTCGATCCAGCGCCGCTTGGTGAACAGCCTCAGGAGCGGTTCGGCGATCGCCACGCAGAAACCGAACGCCCATCCCTTGGGCTCTTGCAGCGTGCGCGGGTACGCCAACGGAGACACTCCTCGTCCGATCTGACCGAATGACCCCTGAGGTTACTCGGAACCAGTGCAACGGAGGTGGCACCGCCATCCCCGGGTGCGGTCTGCGCGACACGTTGCACCTGGCAGGATCGCCGGTGATGTCCGAACAGTCGCCCCGGTACGGCGTGATCGTCCCGGTGAAACCGCCCGCAGTGGCCAAGTCCCGCCTCGGCGAGCTCGGTGACGACGTACGGCGAGAACTGGCAGCGGCGTTCGCCGCCGACACCGTCGATGCCGCACGCAGGTGCGACCGCGTCGCCAGCGTCCTGGTGATGACCGACGATCACCTGCTGGCCGCCGAGTTCGCCAGGGCCGGTGTAGACGTTCTGCCCGACGGCGCCGGTCGTGACCTCAACGCGGCGCTGGTGCAGGCGGCCGCCGAGATGCTCCGCCGATACCCAGGACTGCGGATCGCAGCCCTTTGCGCTGACCTGCCGGCGCTGAGACCGGACGACCTCAGCCGAGTGCTCGACGCAGCCCCCAAGGACCGGATGGGGTTCGTATCCGACGCTGAAAGCATCGGGACGACGCTGGTCACCGCACCGGACCTCGACACGTTCCGTCCCCGGTTCGGAACCGAGTCTCGCGACCTGCACCTCGACGCCGGAGCCCACGAGATCGAGCTGGGCGACGTCGCCTCGATGCGCCGCGACGTGGACACGCCGGCGGATCTTTCCCAGGCGCTTCGGTACGGAGTCGGGGTCCGATCGGCGCGCGTCACGACCGACCTGTTCTAGGCTCGGGCCATGCAGGCAACGGTTTCCGGATACGACGCATCGACGCAGGGGGGCACGGTGCTGCTCGACGACGGCGTCGAGCTCGCCTTCGACGCGAGCGCCCTTGATGGTTCGGGACTCCGGCTGCTGCGAGCCGGCCAACGCGTCCGGATCAGCGTCAGCGGTGCCGGGGCCACGCAGCGCGTCGAGGCCCTGCAGATCCTCACGCTGGCCTGACCGCCGAGGCTCGACGGCGTCGGGCCCGGACGTACAGGAGGGCCGGCCCCGACGGGACCGGCCCTCCTGTACGTGAAGCTAGATCAGGACTTCTTGGCCGCGGACTTCTTGGCCGGAGCCTTCTTCGCCGCAGTCTTCTTGGCCGGAGCCTTCTTCGCCGCAGTCTTCTTGGCCGGAGCCTTCTTCGCCGCAGTCTTCTTGGCCGGAGCCTTCTTCGCCGCGGTCTTCTTGGCCGGAGCCTTCTTCGCCGCAGTCTTCTTGGCCGGAGCCTTCTTGGCGGCGGTCTTGGTCGCCGTCGCCTTCTTGGCCGGAGCCTTCTTCGCCGGCGCCTTCTTCGCGGGTGCCGCCTTCTTCGAAGGTGCCGCTGCCTTGGCGCCGCTGGCGGCGGCCGCCAGGGTGAGCTTGGGCAGCTTCTTGGCGCCGGAGACAACGGCCTTCAGGTCAGCGCCAGCGCTGAACTTCGGGATCGCGGTCTTCTTGGCCTTGATGCGCTCGCCCGTACGCGGGTTGCGAACCCAACGCGCGTCGCGGATCCGCTTCTCGAAAGAACCGAATCCCGTGATCGCGACCTTCTCGCCCTTGGCGACCTCGCGAGTGATCGTGTCGAGGACCGACTCGAGGGCGTGAGCAGCCTGCTTGCGGTTGCCTTCGAAGCGAGCGGAGAGCTGGTCGATCAGCTGACTCTTGTTCACTAGCTTCCCTTCCGTGACCTGAGGGTCGAGCCGGTGCTCGACTTCTCCGTCGCACGCTAGGCAATACCCGGCGATGTAACAATCACCACACGCCACTTTCCCTTGTGTATTTGGGAAAAAGTCAAGCCGGGTTCACAGCGTCGCGGGCTTCCAGACAGGTCGATGTGCTTCGAACTCTGCGATCAGGTCGTCGTGCGAGAGCGTGATGCCGATGTCGTCGAGCCCTTGGAGCAAGCGCCACCGGGTGTACTCGTCGATCTCGAACGGAGCGACGAGGTCTCCCGCGCGCACCTCACGAGCCTCGAGGTCGACGGTCACCTGGGCAGCCGGATCGGCCTCGGTCATCGCCCACAACTGCTCGATGACGTCGGGAGAAACCTGTGCCGCAACGAGGCCGGCCTTTCCGGAGTTGCCGCGGAAGATGTCGGCGAACCGACTCGAGAGCACGACCCGGAACCCGTAGTCCATGAGCGCCCACACGGCGTGCTCCCTCGACGAGCCGGTGCCGAAGTCGGCGCCGGCCACGAGCACCGAGACACCTTGACGCTCCGGCTGGTTGAGCACGAAGTCGGGGTCGTTGCGCCACGCGCCGAAGAGGCCGTCCTCGAAGCCGGTACGCGTGACCCGCTTGAGGTAGACCGCCGGGATGATCTGGTCGGTGTCTACGTTGCTGCGGCGCAGTGGCAACGCCGTGCCTGTGTGACTGGTGAACTTGTCCATGTCGTCGTCCTCTGAGCTCTGGTCTCGGTCGGGTCGTCAGCTGAGCGGCGGCAGGTCGTCGGGGGACGCGAGGTGCCCCGTCACCGCGGTAGCGGCCGCGACCAGCGTCGAGACCAGGTGGGTGCGTCCGCCCTTGCCCTGACGGCCTTCGAAGTTGCGGTTGGACGTCGAGGCGCTGCGCTCCCCCGGGACGAGCTGATCGGGGTTCATGCCCAGGCACATCGAACACCCGGCGCCACGCCACTCGCCGCCGGCCTCCTTGAACACGACGTCGAGGCCTTCGTCCTCGGCCTGCAACCGCACCCGGACCGAACCGGGTACGACGAGCAGTCGAGTGCCCTTCGCGACGCTGCGTCCCTTGATCACCTCGGCCGCCGCGCGCAGGTCCTCGATCCTGCCGTTGGTGCAGGAGCCGACGAACACGGTGTCGACCGCGACCTCGCGCAGCGGCGTACCGGCTGTGAGGCCCATGTACTCGAGCGCCTTCTCGGCGGCGACCCGGTCGTCGGGGTCGGCGAAGTCGTCGGGTGACGGGATGGAGGCTCCGAGCGGCGCGCCCTGACCGGGGTTGGTCCCCCAGGTGACGAACGGCGTCATCTCGGAGGCGTCGAGCACGATCTCCTTGTCGAACGTCGCGTCGTCGTCGGTGACCAGGGTCTTCCAGTGCGCGACGGCGGCGTCCCAGTCGGCGCCCTTCGGCGCCTCGGGCCGACCCTCGATGTAGTCGAACGTGGTCTGGTCCGGCGCGATCAGCCCGGCCTTCGCGCCCCACTCGATCGACATGTTGCAGATCGTCATCCGCGCTTCCATCGAGAGCTCCTCGATGGCCGGGCCGCGGTACTCGACGATGTAGCCCTGCCCGCCACCCGTACCTGTGTGGGTGATCAGCGTCAGGATGAGGTCCTTGGCAGTGACACCGTGCGGCAGCGATCCGTTGACGGTGACCGCCATCGTCTTCGGCTTGGCCTGCGGGAGGGTCTGCGTGGCCAGCACATGCTCGACCTCGCTCGTCCCGATGCCGAACGCGATCGCGCCGAAGGCTCCGTGCGTCGACGTGTGCGAGTCGCCGCAGACGATGGTCATCCCGGGCTGTGACAGACCGAGCTGCGGGCCGACGACGTGCACGATCCCCTGCTCGACGTCACCGAGCGGGTGCAGCCGTACGCCGAACTCCTTCGCGTTCCTGCGCAGCGTCTCGACCTGCGTGCGCGACACGGGGTCGGCGATCGGCTTGTCGATGTCGAGGGTCGGGACGTTGTGGTCCTCGGTGGCGAGCGTCAGGTCGGGACGGCGCACCGTACGGCCCGCGAGGCGGAGCCCCTCGAACGCCTGGGGCGAGGTGACCTCGTGGATGAGGTGAAGGTCAATGAAAAGGAGGTCGGGCTCACCCTCGGCACTCCGGACGACGTGCTCGTCCCACACCTTCTCCGCAAGGGTCCTGCCCATGACTTCGCTCCTCCATCGGGTGACTTTCGAGGCCACCCTGTCGATTGGTTCTCGTTCCGCCATCCTCGCTTGCTTTCCAACATGCGAGACGGCATTATCAGAGTATGGACAACTCTAGCGGAGTCGGCGTTCTCGACAAAGCCGCCCTGGTTCTCTCTGCCCTCGAGTCCGGACCCGCCACCCTGGCCGGTCTGGTGGCCGGCACCGGCCTTGCCCGCCCCACGGCGCACCGGCTCGCGGTGGCGCTCGAGCACCACCGCCTGGTGGCCCGCGACATGCAGGGCCGCTTCGTGCTCGGGCCTCGCCTCTCCGAGCTGTCAGCCGCGGCCGGCGAGGACCGGCTGCTCGCTGCTGCCGGCCCAGTCCTGGCGCGCCTGCGAGACATCACCGGCGAGTCGGCACAGCTGTGGCGTCGACAGGGCGAGTACCGCGTCTGCGTGGCTGCGGCCGAACGGCCGTCCGGCCTCCGCGACACCATCCCGGTGGGCTCGCAGCTGACGATGCGCGCCGGCTCAGCGGCTCAGGTCCTGCTCGCATGGGAGGACCCCGAGCGGATGCACCGCGGGCTTCAGAACTCCGTCTTCTCCGCGACCGCGCTGTCCGGCATCCGTCGCCGCGGCTGGGCGCAGTCGGTGGGCGAGCGAGAGCAAGGCGTCGCCTCGGTGTCGGCTCCGGTCCGCTCCCCCTCCGGCAAGATCATCGCCGCGGTGTCGGTCTCTGGCCCGCTCGAGCGGCTCTCGCGCCAGCCGGGTCGCATGCACGCCCCCGCCGTGCTCGCCGCGGCGGAGCGACTGTCGGAGTCCCTACGCCGGGCCGCCGGCTAGACCGCCTCAGAACAACGCGTCCTGTTCGAGCTCGAGCAGCGTCTGCTTGCGCTCGACGCCTCCCGCGTACCCGGTGAGCGTCCCGTTCGCCCCGACCACGCGGTGGCACGGGATCACGATGGGGATCGGGTTGCGCCCGTTGGCCAGCCCGACCGCGCGCGATGCGGCATTGGTCATGCCCAGTCGTCGTGCGATCTCGCCGTACGACACCGTCTCGCCGTACCCGACCTTCACGAGCTGCTCCCAGACCCGCAGCTGGAACGGTGTCCCGTCGGGACGCACCGGGAGGTCGAACTCCTTGAGGTCCCGCGCGAAGTAGGCGCCCAGCTGCCGAGCCACCTCGACCAGGAGCGGATCGGTGTCAGCCCGCTGACCCACCGGCCGGCCCGCGGAGCGGTCGGCAGCAACGCTCACGGACGACCGGGGCCCGACCGGTTCGCCCAGTCCTGCCAACGGGGCCGCGAACTCGATGGCGGTGACGGCATCGCGATTCGCGACGACCTTCAACGGCCCGACGGGTGAGTCCACCATGGTCCACATCGCGATCACTTCTCCTCGAGGGCGGTACGGGGGTGGGCGTCGTCCAGCGACGTCCAGAGGTGCAGCAGGGCGTAGGAGCGCCAGGGGCGCCAGCGCGTGACATCGAGCGGTTGCCCTGCGGGCGCCAGCCGCTGCAGTGCATGCCGCACTCCGACGTCCGTCGGCAGGAACACGTCGGGGTGCCCGAGCGCCCGCAACGCGATGTAGTCCGCCGTCCAGGGCCCGATGCCCGGCACAGCGAGGAGCCGCTGCCGCACGTCGTCACGGTCGGCACTTCGGTCGAGGGGGATCTCACCCGAGGCCAGGGCCGCGCAGAGAGCGGTCAGCGCCCTGCCTCGCGCGCGTGGCATCGGCAAGGTCTCCGGGTCGATCTCGGCCAGCACGTCGGACGTGGGGAACAACCGGTCGGGGGCTCCCCCGTCACCTTCGCTGTGCGCAGCGCCGCACGCCCGCCCGTACGTGTCCACCAGCCGGGCGGCGATGGTCGCCGCGCCCGGACCGACACCTGCTGCCCGAGGACTGCCCGTACGGCGACCTCGTGCCCGTCAACGTGGCCCGGTACCCGGAGTCCGGGCCGAGCCGCGACCAACGGAGCGAGCAGCGGGTCGACGCTCAGGGTCTCCCCGACAGCCACGGGGTCACAGTCGGCGTCGACGAGCCGGCGACAGCGTTCGACGGCGGCCGGCAGGTCGCGAAGGTCGTCGACCTCGAGCCGACACCGGACGAAGCGCGCCGACGGGTCGTCGTCGAGCTCCAGGCGAACGCGCCCGGCCGCATGTGGGAGCGACAGGGTGCGGGCGTACCAGTCCGGGCCGGCCGCCTCAACGCCTGCCACGACGCGAGCGGCGAGAAAGCGCAGCAGCTCGCGTCCGGCGAACGGCGCCCGTACTGCGAGCCTGAGCTCGACCTGCCCGGACGACGTGCCGCCACGGGGACTCTTGGTGCGCAGCTGCGTCGGCGAGGCGGCGTACACCTGCCGGATCGTGTCGTTGAACTGACGGATGCTCGAGAAGCCGGCGGCGAAGGCGACGTCGGAGAACGGCATGGCCGTCGTCTCGATCAGCACCCTGCCGGTCTGTGCGCGACGGGCGCGGGCCAGCGCAAGCGGACCTGCGCCGAGCTGGGACACCAGCACCCGATCGAGGTGCCGCGCGGTGTACCCGACCCGACGCGCGAGCCCCTCGACGCCGTCACGCTCGACCACGCCGTCCGCGATGAGCCGCATCGCACGACCGGCGACATCGGCAGCGACGTCCCACTCGGATGAACCGGGGGTCGCGTCCGGCAGACAACGTTTGCAGGCCCGGAAGCCAGCCGCCTGCGCCGCAGCCGCCGTGCGATGGAACGTCACGTTGCCGCGCCGCGGCGTGAGCGCCGGACACGACGGCCGACAGTAGATGCCGGTCGACGTGACACCCGTGTAGAAGACGCCATCGAACCGGGGGTCGCGGCTCTTCACCACCCGGTAGCAGGCTTCGACATCGGTGACATCCATGTCGCGATCCTCCCCCGTGCCGCCGTCCGGCGCTAGCGGAAATCGGACACGGCTGCGTGCACTCCCCTGCGCCGCACGCAACGCCACCAAACAAACAGAGGGGCCGCCCTTACGGACGGCCCCTCTGATGATCCTTCTCGTACCCCCGACGGGATTCGAACCCGCGCTACCGCCTTGAGAGGGCGGCGTGCTAGGCCACTACACAACGGGGGCGGAAGCGGTCGAAACTCTAGCGTCTGCTGGTGTTTCGACCAAATCGCTGGGTACTAGGACTCGAACCTAGACTAACTGGACCAGAACCAGTCGGGCTGCCAATTACCCCATACCCCATGGGATCAAGACTTCTTGCGAAGCCCGGATCGAGAATACACGTCGACCGGGGTGGCGACAAAAACGCGGGGGTCAGCCGAGCTCCGTCGTGAGGGCCCTCACACCCGTACCGCAGCACTTAGCTCTCGCTGCTGCTCGGGCGTCGGCTGGGTGTGTGTCTGCAGACCCATCCGACGCGCCAGCAGCACCACCAGCAGCGCGTAGATCCCCGCTTGGGTGAGCGTCAGCGGGATGTTCCACCAGCCCACCTCGGACACCGTCAGCGTCTCCGTGAGGTCGCCGAACGCGAGCGCGAAGCCGTACGCCAGGAAGTTGTTCAGGATGTGCAGCGCGATGCCCGCCTCGAGCCCTCCAGTACGGACGACGAGCCACCCGGCGATCAGCCCGAACATGAACCGGTCGAAGAACAACGGGAAGTTCTGAGCCCCGTGAGCCGCCGCGAAGATCGTCGCCGTGACCAAGATCGCCACCCACTTGCCGGCCGCGGCGTGACGGAACAGCGAACCGATCGCCTGGAGCAGGTAGCCGCGGAACAGGTACTCCTCGCCCGCGGCCTGGAACGGCGTGGTCAGGATCACGACGATCGTGATCGCCAGGCTGGTCCGGGTGAAGTCGTTGAGAGCGCCGAGGTCGGTCTCGGTCTGGCCCGGCAGCACCAGCCCCAGCACCACCTGCGCCACCAGCGCGACGACTGCGAGGCCTCGACAGGCGAGCAGGAAGTTCCAGCGCATCTTCGGCACGACCGACGTCAGCCATCGCGGTCGCATCCGATGGACGAACCTGATCACGAACCAGGTCACCAGGATCATCGAGCCCAGCACCAGGTTGAGGTACAGCAGCGCCGAGGGCGTCACATTCTGCAGAGTCGCCGCCTCGGGGAACTTCTCCCAGGACGAGCCACCGCCCTCCAGCCAGACGCCGATCGCGAGCACCGGCATCAGCACCAACGGCATCACCAGCAGCATCCCGACCAGGCTGATCAGGATGCCGACGACCGGCTTCCACCACGCGTACGTCCAGGTGCGCAGCATCTGGTGGTACGGCGTCGGCGCGGCGTGCGGAAACGCCGGCAGTCGACCCGGCGGCGTCGGCTGGGCCACCGTCTGGGGTGGCGGCCAGTAACCGACCGGAGCCGCCCCCGGCTCGGCAGCGGGCACTAGCGGGCGAGGGCGCTCCTCGGTCATCGGCGGATCTCAGGCTTCCTGAGCGCTGCTCAGTCGGGCGAGCGAACGCTCGCGGCCGAGCAGCTCCAGTGACTCGAACAGCGGCGGCGACACCCTGCGACCGGTGACGGCGACCCGCACCGGACCGAAGGCGTTGCGCGGCTTCAGCCCGAGGCCCTCCACGAGCGCCGGCGCAGCGCCTCGTCGATCGAGGCGGTCGTCCACTCCGGCAGGCGGCCGAGCGCGTCGTGCGCGGCCTTGACCACCGTCGCGGCCGTCCTCGTTCGAGCAGCTTGTCGACGTCGGCCGGGTCGCGCGTCGAAGGTCGCCTCGTCAGACGAACAGGAAGCCGAGCATCGTCGAGGCGACTCCGCCAGCGTGGTCATCCGCTCGTGCACCAGCGGCGCCGCCCGTCCAGCGAGCGCACGCTCGGTCGCGACCGACCTCGTCGAGCACGCCCGCCGACCTGGAGGAAGGGCACGAGCCGCGCGGTGAGGTCCTCGACGTCGAGCACCCGCAGGTGGGTGGCGTTGATCGCCTCGGCCTTCTTCAGGTCGAAGCGGGCCGGATTCGGGTTCACCCGGTCGATCTCGAAGGCCGCGACCATCTCCTCCATCGAGAAGATGTCGCGGTCCTCGGCGATCGCCCAGCCGAGCAGCGCCAGGTAGTTGAGCAGCCCCTCCGGGCAGGAAGCCCGCGGTCGCGGTAGCCGAGCAGGTTGGCCTCGGGGTCGCGCTTGGACAGCTTCTTGTTGCCCTGTCCCATGACGTACGGCAGGTGGCCGAACTGCGGCGTCGTGCCGTTGCCGACACCGATCTCCGCGAGCGCGTCGTACAGCGCGATCTGGCGCGGCGTCGACGAGAGGAGGTCCTCGCCGCGGAGCACGTGGGTGATCTCGCATCAGCGCGTCGTCGACCGGGTTGACCAGCGTGTAGAGCGGGTGGCCGTTGCCGCGCACGAGCACGAAGTCCGGGCACGTTCTCGGGCTGGAAGGTGATCTCGCCGCGTACGAGGTCGTCGAACGTGATGGCGTGGTCGGGCATCCGGAAGCGGATGACCGGCTTGCGACCCTCGGCGCCGAACGCCGCCGCCTGGTCGGCCGGCAGCTCGCGGCAGTGGCCGTCGTACCCGGGGCGCGACCCTCGGAACGGGCCGTCTCGTTGCGCTGGTCGAGCTCTTCGGGTGAGCAGTAGCAGTGGTACGCGCGGCCGGCCTCGAGCAGCTTCGCAGCGACGTCGGCGTAGACGTCGAACCGCTCCGACTGCCGGTACGGGCCGAACGGACCGCCGACCTCGGGGCCCTCGTCCCAGTCGAACCCGAGCCAGCGCATCACCTCGAGCAGCGTGTCGTACGACTCCTCGGAGTCGCGCGCCGCGTCGGTGTCCTCGATGCGGAACACGAACGTGCCGCCGTGGTGGCGGGCGAACGCCCAGTTGAACAGCGCTGTGCGGGCAAGCCCGACGTGCGGCGAGCCGGTCGGGGAAGGACAGAACCGCACGCGTACGGGCGAAGACGCAGAAGCGTCAGTCACGGGAAACCACCTTGTTCGTCGAGAGATCCGATGCCGGCGATGGTCACTTCGACCTCGTCACCGACGTTCATCGGACCGACACCCGCGGGGGTGCCGGTGAGGATGACGTCTCCAGGGAGGAGCGTCATCACCGACGAGACCTGGGCGACCAGGGTCGCCACGTCGAAGACCATGTCCTTCGTCGTGCCGTCCTGGACCAGCTCGCCGTTGAGGTGCGTGGTCAGCTTGCAGGTCGCCGGTGTCGAGCTCGGTCTCGATCCACGGGCCGAGCGGGCAGAACGAGTCGAAGCCCTTGGCGCGGGTGAACTGGACGTCGCTCTTCTGGAGGTCGCGCGCGGTCACGTCGTTGGCCACCGTGTAGCCGTAGACGACGTCGGCGACCCGCTCGGGAGCGACGTCGCGACAGATCCGACCGATGACGACGGCGAGCTCGCCCTCGTAGTGGACGTTGCTCGACTGGCGCGGGTAGAAGATCGGGTCGCCCGGACCGACCACCGAGGTGTTCGGCTTGAGGAACATCAGCGGCTCGGCGGGGACGTCGCCGCCCATCTCGGCGGCGTGGTCGGCGTAGTTGCGGCCGATCCCGACCACCTTGCTGCGCGGAAGCACCGGCGCCAGCAGCCGCACCTCCGACAGCGGCACCTGCGTGTCCGTCAGCTGGACGCCGACGTAGAGCGGGTCACCCGCCAACGCGACAATCGTGGCGTCCTCCGCGGGGATGCCGAGGTCATCGACATCGCCCATGACCACGCCGTACTGGGGATCTTCTCCGGTGGTGAACCTCGCGATACGCACGTCGCCGAGCCTACCGGCGGACCCGAACCCTGACGGCAACTACCCTCGTGGCCGTGGAACACCCTGTGGACAACCGAGACCGGCACGTGCGCGACGTGCTGGCCGCGGATGCCTGGGGTGCCCGCCGAGCGGCTCACGAGGAGCGCGTCGACGCCTGGGTGCAGCCCCATCTCGCGCGACGCCGCGACGGGGTCCCGCACCCGGTGGAGGACTTCCTGTTCTCCTATTACTCGCAACGACCGGCCGCGCTGCGCCGGTGGCATCCGGGCTACGGCGTGGCGCTGGAGGGCGGCGAGGAGTACGCCGGGCTCAAGGGGTACGGTGGTCTCGACAGGCTCGACCAACGACGACCGGGTGGTCTCGACAAGCTCGACCAACGACGAGCGAGTGGTCTCGACAAGCTCGACCAACGACGAGCGAGTGGTCTCGACAAGCTCGACCGACGGCGCGGTCGGGGTGACGCGGGAGTACGTGCTGGGACAGCGGCCGCTGCTCGAGGCAATGCACCGGCTCCTCACTGCCACCGCGGGGCGGCCCGCCCAGCTCGGCTGCTTCGGGATGCACGAGTGGGCGATGGTCTACCGGCTCGAGCAGGGCGACGTACGGCACTCCGCCTGGCCGCTGCGTCTCGGCAACCAGGGCACCGACGAAGTCGTTGAGTCACACCGGATCGCCTGCTCGCACTTCGACGCGTTCCGCTTCTTCACCGACGACGCCCGCCCGAAGAACCTCCTTCAGCCAGGCCGAGACGACCGCGCCGACTTCGAGCAGCCGGGCTGTCTCCACGCCGGGATGGACCTCTACAAGCACGCCTTCAGGCTGACCCCGATGATCCCGTCGGAGCTCGTCGCCGACTGCTTCGCGCTCGCCCGCGAGATCAGGGTGCTCGACATGAGGGCGTCGCCGTACGACCTGAGCGAACTGGGCTACCCGCCCGTCCGGATCGAGACACCCGAGGGCAAGCAGGAGTACGCCGCCGCGCAGCGCGGCTTCGCCGAGCGCGGCGCCCCGCTCCGCGCCCGCCTCATCAGCGAGCTGGACCGGCTGCTCGCGGCCTGACCGTCACCAGCAGGGTGGGCGGCGGTGGTGCCACGGGGCGGCCTCCTCGACCTGGGCGGCGAGCGCCAGCAGCAGGTGGTCCTCCCCCGGCCGTCCAGCGAGCATCACGCCGACGGGCAGGCCGTCGGGCGTCCAGTGCAGCGGCAGCGAGACCGCGGGCATCCCGGTCACGTTCCAGGGCGAGGTGTAGGGGGTGAACGCCTTCTGGTTCTCGAAGTCCCGCGCCGGGTCGTCGTCGTCGCGGATCTCCCCGACGAGCAACGGCGGCTGGGCCAGGGTCGGGGTGAGCACGGCGTCGTACGGCGACAGCGCCTGCAACGTCGCGGCGGCGATCCGCCGCAGCTCGCCGAGCGTCAGCCCGAACTCGGGGCCGCTCACCGTTGCTCCTCGTTCCGCCAACCACCGGGTCAGCGGCCGCAGCTCACCCTCCCGTCCCCGCGGGATCTCCGGAATCGCGGTGAGAACCGACCAGCAGGTCTCGAACACCGGCACGGCCTCCCGTGGCATCGGCACCTCGACGTCCTCGACGTCGTGGCCGAGCGCCTCGAGCAGCAGCGCCGCTGCCTCGTACGCCGCCAGCACCTCGACGTGTACGTCGGCGTCTGCGATGACCGGGGTCGCGAACCGAGCGATCCGCAACCGGGCCGGCGCGCGTCCCGCCCAGGAGAGAAACGTCTCCCCCTCGGGCAACGGCGCCGCCCAGCTGGGGTCACCGACGGCCGGGCCGGCCATCACGTCGAGCATCGCGGCGGCGTCGCGCACCGTGCGGGCAAGCGGCCCGGACGTGCTTAGCCCGACCGGGTCGCCGTAGCTAGGGGCGGCGCTGATCCGCCCGCGGCTGGGCTTGAGTCCGACGAGGCCGCAGCAGCTCGCAGGGATCCGGATCGACCCGCCTCCGTCCGACCCCTGGGCGAGCGGCACCAGTCCCGCGGCAACCGCAGCGGCGGCGCCCCCACTCGAGCCTCCGGCCATCCGGTCGAGGTCCCACGGCGTACGGGAGGGCGGCGCGACGTCCGGCTCGGTGTAGCACGGGGACCCGAACTCAGGCGTGCTCGTCTTGCCGAGGCTGATGGTGCCCGCAGCCTCCATCCGCAGCACCACCTCGTCGGAGATGTCCGGGACGAAGTCCGCGTAGACCGGCGACCCGAACATCGTGCGCACCCCTGCGGTGAGGTTGAGGTCCTTCACCGCGGTCGGCACCCCGAACAGCGGGCCCGACGGCGTCGCCTGCCCAGACACGACCTGGGCCTCGACCCGCTTGGCCTGGTCGCGCGCCTGGTTGCCGGTGACCGTGACGAAGGCGCCGACCTGGTCGGAGAGATGCGCCACCCGGTCGAGGTAGTGGTCCACCAGCTCGACGGGCGACACTTCGCGGCGTCGTACTGCCGCTCCTTGCTCCAGCGCGGTCAGGTCGTGCAGCTCGGCCATGGGCAGAACCTACCCCCGACGGTCTGCAGGGCGGTGTCGCTACTTGGCGGGGCGGGGCATCGGCTCGAATCCCTCGACCACCGTGTTGACCAGCGGCAGTACGACGGCCGGGTCGGAGTCGAACGCCGTGAACGCCGTGACGCTGTAGTTGACCTTCTTCGCCGGCAACGTGACCAGCACGAACCGCAGCTTGACGCCCTTGCGGTTGACCGCCTGTCCGCCCGTCGTGAGAGCGGTGCGCCCGTTCACCTCGATCTTCTCCGAGGAGACGAGGCGCACCTTGCGGTACTCGGTGCGGAGACTGTTCAGGATGCGCCGATCGGATGCCTTCAGCGATCCGCCGCCACTCGGCCCGACCGTGATGACGAGGTCCTTGGTCGGCGTACTCAGGTTGACCGAACGGGCGCCACGCTTCACGTCCATCGAGGTCGGTGCGGTGAGAGTGAACCCGCCCTTGCGCGGCTCGACGGTGCGGGTGGGCACCTCCGGACGTTCGGCAACAGCCTCGTCCTCACCGAAGAGCGCGACGTAGGCGAAATAGACGCCGAGCGCGAGCGCGACCGTGCCGAACGCGAGGAGCACTGCGGTCACGGCGCGGCTGGGCGGCTTGACCAGCCTTCTGCGCGGTCCGCGCGGCGGCTCAGGTACGACGTTCTCGCTGGCGTCGCTCACGCCGACCCTCCTCAATGAGCGGAGGGCCGGTGATGACCACCGACCCTCCGTAATCGTGTCTAGCGCCTTCGCTCAGGCGATGCCCATGGCACGCCGGCGGGAGAAGGCGAGGAGCAACGATCCCGCACCGAGCGTGAGGAGCGCAAGCGCGAGCAGCCCGCTCCAGAAGCCACCCGTGTTGGGAAGCACGCCGCCGAAGTTCTCGACCACAGCGGCGGGACGACGCGGGTTGGCGAACTTCTCGATGCCCTTCACCTCGCCGCCGACCTGCGGCGTGCGGCCACCGTCGTTGTGCACCCAGGTCTCGCTCTTGCCGAGCTCGAGCTTGATGTCCAGGATGCCGGGCAGCACGTCGAGGTGCAGCGCCTCCGCGGCGTGGCCGGCTGCGCTCTGCTTGACGTAGGTCTCGCCCTGGTTCAGGAAGACACAGAGCAGGGAGGTGCCCGGCGGGCACTCCGGCGGCAGGGCGATCGCGTTGGCGTCGGAGTAACGGGCGCGCTCCTCGTTGCCGAGGGTCAGCGCGACCAGGTGCGAGTCGCGCTCGGCCGAGGCCTGCGAGCCGCCAGAGTTCGAGCTGCCCTTGGACTGCAGCACCGAGACGCCGGCGGCACAGGTGCCGGTCTCGGCGTCGCGCTCGATGCAGGCGTCCGCAACGCTGGACCGGGAGCTGGCGGACGTACGGCCGCTGTCCTGGTTGCGCTGCGCGGCACCCTCACTGCTGGCGACCGAGACGTCGACCGGCCCGGAGCACTTCGCGGTCGAGCCGGCGTCGTCGCCGCCGAGGCAGACATCGGCGACACCGGTCTGGCTGCGGGTACGCGAGGTCTCCCCGTCGTCCGTGGCCCACGCGTCGGCGTACAGAACGCGGAGGCAGACCTGACCCTCGCTGCCCTCGCAGAGTGGGGCGAGGGGGTCACCGAAGTGGGACTCCTCGGTGCCCTCGGAGTCGGCGCTGGTGCCGAGCACCTCCTGGCCGCCCAGGGCGAGCAGGGTCGCGTCGGCGGTGGTGCTGTCGTCGTCCTCGACTGTGGCGTCGGTGCGGCCGACAGTGGCGACCTGCTCGCCCGCGGCGCTGAGGTCCGCGACCGTCGCGCCACCGTGGTCCGGCGACTTCGGGTTCGCGGTCTCGTGGCCGGCCGAGTCGTCGTCGGAGGACGTCGCAGGTGCGGGGACGTCTGCCGTGGCGCGCTGCGCCGGGGCCGGAGCCTCAGCGGCCGGCTGGCCCTGAGGACCGGGCACCACGGTGCCGGCGACCTCGTTGACGGTGCCCACGGGGTCGCCGGTGGCGACCGGCAGCGACTCGTTGGCCGCCGACATTCCCGGGGTCATCAGGACGAGCGCAGCGACGATGGCGCCGATGGCGGGCATAAGTGATCGTTTCGGGTGCGGTGCAGTCACGGGTTCGGTTCTCCCCACTAGGACCGTCCGCTCGGCATGGTGGCTCCCCCACGGCTCGAGACGGGTCGGTGCGTTGGCCTCTGCGGTAACAACGGACCAGCGAGTCCCGAAGTTATGCCCGTTTTGGGGGCAATCCGAAAAAACTTACCGGCGAGTAGACCACTCGGTCAGAGGCCTTGACGCCGCAGCCCGAACGTCACCCCGTCGACGAGGGCACCCCAGGACGCCTCGATGACGTTGTGACCGACCCCGACGGTCACCCAGGAGGAGACGCCGTCGGTCGTCTCGATCAGCACGCGAGTGACCGCATCCGTACCGTGCCCCTGGTCCAGGATCCTCACCTTGTAGTCGATGAGCTCGAACTTCGCGACCTCCGGGTAGGCCTGCCCGATCGCCTCGCGGAGGGCATGGTCGAGGGCGTTGACCGGGCCGTTGCCCTCCCCGGTGGCGATGATCCGGGCGCCTCCGGCGTGCAGCTTGATCGTCGCCTCGGAGACCGCCTCGTCACCCGGCTTCGAGTCGGTGATCACCCGCCAGGACTCGACGGTGAAGTACGACGGCCGGACGCCCTCGACCTCCTCCACCAGCAACAGCTCGAACGAGGCATCGGCCGCCTCGAAGGTGTACCCGCTCGCCTCCAGCTCCTTGACCCGTGCCGTCACCCGGGTGACCAGCTCGCGGTCGCCGTCCTCGCCGGCGAGGTCGAACCCGAGCTCGCGGCCCTTCAGCTCGATCGACGCCCGGCCGGCCATGTCGGAGACCAGCAGCCGCATGTCGTTGCCGACCGCGACCGGGTCGAGGTGCTGGTACAGGTTCGGGTCGACCTTGATCGCGCTCGCGTGCAGGCCGGCCTTGTGCGCAAAGGCGCTCACCCCGACGTACGGCTGCCGTGAGGCGGGCGGAAAGTTGGTCACCTCCGCGACGGCGTGCGCGATGCGCGTCGCCTCGCGGAGCAGCCCGTCGGGCAAGACCTGCCGCCCGACCTTGAGCTCGAGGTTGGCCACCACCGCGACCAGGTCGGCGTTCCCGGTGCGCTCGCCGTACCCGTTCAACGTGCCCTGGACGTGGGTCGCGCCGGCGTCCACCGCGGCGAGCGTGTTGGCGACGGCGCAGCCGGTGTCGTTGTGACAATGGATGCCGATCTGGCCCCCGGTGCTGGCGAGGACGTCGCCGACGACGTCCGCCACCCAGGGCGGCAGCATCCCGCCGTTGGTGTCGCAGAGTGCTGCGACCTCGGCACCCGCTTCGAACGCCGTACGGAGCACCTCGAGCGCGTAGTCACGGTTGTCCCGGTAGCCGTCGAAGAAGTGCTCGGCGTCCAGGAAGACCCGCTGCCCTTCCGCGCGCAGGTGCGACACCGTGTCGCGAACCATCGCGAGGTTCTCCTCGAGCGTGGTTCGCAGGGCCAGCTCGACGTGCCGGTCGTGCGACTTCGCCACCAGCGTGACCACGGAGGCGCCCGAGTCGCGCAGTGCCGCGATCAAGGGGTCGTCCGCCGCCGCCACCCCCGCCCGCCGGGTCGCGCCGAACGCCGCCAGCTCGGCGTGCTGCAGGTCGAGCTCGTCTCGCGCCCGGCTGAAGAACTCGGTGTCCTTGGGGTTCGCCCCCGGCCAGCCGCCCTCGATGAACCCGACCCCGAGCCCGTCGAGCTGGCGGGCGATCGTGAGCTTGTCCGCGACGGAGAGGTTGAGCCCCTCCTGCTGCGCGCCGTCGCGCAGCGTCGTGTCGTAGACGTGGAAGCCGTTCGTGGCGCTCATCTCGGGTCCTCGGGTCGGTGCCGGGCGATCGGTCTGGCTGATGCAACAAAAAGACCCCCCGTGGCTACGAGAGGTCTGCGCGTGAGGATGCTCCGCACGCGCTAACTGATAATGATCTCCTTCTGCATGCCGTCGAGTCTGCCACCGATGTCCGAGGGACGGAACCCGATCTCGCGATCCGGATACGGCGCCGACATGTTGCCGTGGTTGGGGGCTGGGAGTAGACAAGGTCGTACCGAGCAAAGGGGAGGCCGACGATGTCCGTGGAACAGGTCAGCGTGCCGGGCAGGGTCGCCGAGCCCGACGAGGGCATCGGCCGCGACGAGCTGCTGCTCGCCAGCCGCAACCATGCGATGCCCATGGAGATGCTGCGCGAGGAGGTCACGCCGCCCGGGTTGCACTACGTGCTGACGCACTACGACGTACCCGCGGTCGAGGCCGACTCCTATCACCTCACCGTCACTGGAGAGGTCAGTCGGCCGCTGTCCCTGTCCCTGGCCGCGCTGCGGACGATGCCGCACCACACGGTGCGCGTCACCCTCGAGTGCGCCGGGAACGGACGGGCGGCGCTCTCGCCGCGGCCGGTGAGCCAGCCGTGGCTCAACGGCGCGGTCGGGACCGCCGACTGGACCGGCGTTCGGCTGCGCGACGTGCTCGCCGAGGTCGGCCCCACGGAGCGCGCCGTCGACGTCGTCTGCACGGGCCACGACCACGGGTTCGAGCGAGGCGTCGAGCAGGACTACGCACGCGGCCTCGGGCTCACCGAGGCGATGGCGGACGACGTGCTGCTGGCCTACGAGATGAACGGCAACCCACTGCCGCCCCAGCACGGGTTCCCGCTCCGGCTCGTCGTACCGGGCTGGTACGGCATGGCCCACGTGAAGTGGCTGCGCAGCATCGAGCTCGTGGACCACGTCTTCGAGGGCTTCCAGAACATGGCCTACCGGCTGCGGCAGAGCCCGGAGGAGCCGGGTACGCCGGTGACACGCATCGAGCCGCGGGCGTTGCTGATGCCTCCGGGGTCACCGGACTTCATGAGCCGCGACCGGGTGCTGCGACCCGGGCCCGTGCACCTGCGTGGTCGTGCCTGGTCGGGTTGGGGCCCGATCACGCGGGTCTCGGTCAGCTCCGACGGCGGCGAGACCTGGGACGACGCCAAGCTGCACCCGCAGGACCACCGCTGGGCGTGGCGCGAGTTCGGATTCGACTGGGACGCCGAGCCGGGCGAGCACTACCTGCGTGTGCGTGCGTACGACGCCACCGGCCGGGAGCAGCCGACCGACCCGGCCTGGACCCGCGGAGGTTTCACCAACACCGCCGACCAACCGATTCGCGTCGTCGTCCTCGACGACTGACCAACAGAGCGTCAAGGGCGCTGCGAAGGCAGCGTGCCATAGCTGTTGGCATAGACCTTCCCTGGTTTCGGGTGCGTGAAGCGGAGCCCGGTCCAGGTGTCGTCGAGCCGCAGGCAGGTGCTCTCGACGAGGCCGAAGTCGTAGCCGATCTCGATGATCTTCGGCAGGTTCAGGTCGGAGCCAAGCTTGCGGGCTTTCGGCCACGACAGCCACAGCTTGCCCTGCGGCGCGAGGTGCGGAACAAGGTCGGGGAAATTCCGCCTCATCTCCGCCTGAGTGCGCACGAACAGGTGCAGGTAGTCGAAATCGCCGGTGAGCTCGCTTTCGATCTCGAGCGGCGGCAGTCCGAGGGTGTCCACGACGCCGTCGGGCGCTCCGACGACGTGGGTGCGCCAGCCTGGCTTGATCCCCATCTTCTGGGCAACGGTGCGGTCAGTCATGACCTCACTCTCCACGATCGGGAAGAGTGACACTACCGACGCGTCGACGCTTTCGAGCCACGCCCAGGTCAGAGCCAGCTCACGAGCCGGCCCAGCATGGTCCCGTCTCGCCACGGCGGGCCCTCCATCGGCGCCCAGGACGGCTGGTCGTTGACGACTGCGGCGCCCATCGTCACCGCGATCAGCGCGAAGATGCCGATCAGCGTCCAACCGAGCCACGGCGTACGGGCCGCCGCCGCGGCCATCCGCCGGGCGGGGATGCGCACTCGCTTCGCGCCCGGCCCCCACCACAGCGTCAGCGCCAGCACAGCGCCGAGCACGAGCAGCCCCGTCGTCAGCATCGGCTGCACGACCGCGACGACCAGGCCCGCCACCAGGACGACCATGGCCGACCAGGCCAGGAGCATCACGGTTCCGCCGGCCGCCACCAGCAGGTACCAGGGTGAGGTCGCCAGGGTCAGCGGGCCGTCGTACCAGCGCCGCCGGCCGCGCAGATGCTGCCGTTCGCGCGCGGACTGGGTCGTCCAGGAGACGGTGCGCACAGCCAGCACCAGCAGGGAGAGCATCAGGAAGGTCAGGTACGGCGCCAGCGCCAAGGCGAGCGTCACGGTGGCGAAGGCGCCCGTGGCAAGCAGCGCACGCTGGAGCCGGGCCACTCCCCCGGATCCCGGCCGACGAGCGGAGTCCGGCACCAGCCGCGGCCGGTCCTCTCCCGGCTGGCCGGGCGGCGGTGGCTGCTGATACGGCTCGCGGGCCGGCACCGGCGACGTGGCAGCAACGGGAGCAGGCGCCGCGGGCATGGTCAGCGGCAATGTCGGCGGGGCCGTCGACGGAATCGTGGAACCGAAGCGCTCTGTAGCCGCCGTCGGCTGCGCGTCGACGACCTGGGTGGCATCGTCGTCGTTCGACCCCGCGAGCATCCACGGCATCGTGAGGTCGTCGGAGTGCGAGGGACGTGTCTGTTGCGGTGGGCGGAGCGTCGCCAGCACCGCGCCCGTGCTCGGCCGGTCGGCGGGATCGGGGGCGAGCCCCTGCTCGACCAGCGGCAGCAAGTCGTGCGGCACTCCGCTCAGGTCGTACTCGCCCCGCCGGACCCGGTCCATGATCGCCATCGCCGGCCCCGTCCCGAACGGCGGTCGCCCGGTCGCCGCGAAGACGACCGTGGCCGCCCAGGCATGCACGTCCGACGCCGTCGTCGCGTCCTCGCCGTACAAGATCTCCGGCGCGAGATAGCCGGGCGTTCCGAGCAGCCAGCCGGTGTGGGTGAGCCGGGGGTCCTCGGCGAGACGCGCGAGCCCGAAGTCGATGAGAACCGGCGAGCGGCCCTCGAGCAGTACGTTCGACGGCTTGATGTCGCGGTGCAGCACACCGACCGTGTGCACGGCGATGATCGCCTCGGCGAGGCCGGCCGCGAACCAGCGCAGGTCGGCCTCGGCGATCGCCCCGTGCTCACGAATGTGCTGGTGCAGCGAGAGCCCGGGGACGTAGCGCGTCGCCACGAACGGGGTCTCCGCCCACGGGTCGGCGTCGATGACCTCGGCGATCCGGGGGCTGGACACCCGCCGCAGCGAGGCCACCTCACGGGCCAGTCGCTCGCGAGCCTCGTCGTCGCCGACGATGTGCGGGCGCAGCACCTTCAGCGCCACCCGGTGACCGTCCGGCGCCTGAGCCAGGTGGACGACGCCCATCCCACCCTCGCCGATCTTGGTCAGCAGCCGGTAGCCGCCGATCGAGAGATCGGCGGGCTCGGGCCGCTGTGGGTGCGTGGCAGTCACCGATCAACACTAACCGAGGGCCGCGGCTCGGGTACGCGAGCGCGCCGCCGCCGTCTGCGGGTCGTTCAGACGACCCGGTGCATCCAGCCGAAGGCGTCGTCGGCGCGGCCGTACTGGATGTCGACCAGCGTCTGCCGGACTCGCTGCGTCACCGGGCCGGTCTCGTCGCCTCCGCCGACCTCGCCGTCGCGCCACTTGAGCTTGCCGACGGGCGTCACGACGGCAGCCGTCCCGCACGCGAAGACCTCGGTGATCCGCCCCGACGCCACGCCCTCGCGCCACTCGTCGATGGAGAACTTCCGTTCCACGACCGGGTAGCCGAGCTTGCCGCAGAGCTCGATGACCGAGGCTCGAGTGATCCCCTCGAGGATCGAGCCGGAGAGCTCCGGGGTGACGACGGTGCCGTCGTCGTGGACGAAGTAGAGGTTCATCCCGCCGAGCTCCTCGACCCACTTCTGCTCAACCGTGTCGAGGAAGGCGACCTGGTCGCAGCCGTTGTCGATGGCCTCCTGCTGGGCGACCAGGGAGCTCGCGTAGTTGCCGCCGGTCTTCGCTGCGCCGGTGCCCCCGACGCCGGCGCGCGAGTACTCCTCGCTCAGCCAGATCGTCACCGGCTTGAGGCCCTTGGCGAAGTAGGCGCCCGCGGGCGAGGCGATCACGATGTAGGTGACGTGCCGGGACGGCCGGACGCCGAGGAAGGTCTCGGAGGCGAACATGAAGGGCCGGATGTAGAGGCTCTTCTCCCCCGCCGGGTCGGGGACCCAGCGCTCGTCGGCCTTCACCAGCGCATCGACGGACGCGACGAAGTCAGGGACCGGAAGCTCGGGCAGCGCGAGACGTCGCGAGGACCGGACCATCCGGTGCGCGTTCATGTCTCGGGCGGAAGGTCCACACCGAACCGTCCTCGTGCCGGTAGGCCTTCATGCCCTCGAAGATCTCCTGCGCGTAGTGCAGGACGGCCGTGGCCGGGTCGAGCGTGAGCGGCGCGTACGGCGTCACGCGGGCGTCGTGCCAGCCCTTCTCGGGGGTCCACTCGACCACGAACATGTGGTCGGTGAAGTGCACGCCGAAACCGGGGTTCGCCAGGATCTCCGCCAGCCGCTCGTCGTGACCGGGTCAGAGGTCGGGCGAGACGGTGATGTCGAGGGACGTCTCCATGGGCTGCACCGTAGCCGAACGTCGTCGGGTTGCCGGCCGGGTTCGGTCAGCCGGAGAGCCGGGCCGCGATCGCGTCGCCGACCTCCGAGCGTACGACCGCTGGACGCCGGCCTCCCGCGCGGCCAGGTCCGCAACCACGGCGGCCTCGACCCGCTCGTGCGGCGTCGTCGAGCCCGAGGTGCTCGAGCAGCAGCGCCGCCGACAGGATCGCCGCGGTCGGGTCGGCCTTCTGCTGGCCGGCGATGTCCGGAGCCGAGCCGTGCACCGGCTCGAACATGCTCGGTGCGGTGCGGTCGGGGTTCACGTTGCCGCTCGCCGCCAGACCGATGCCACCGGTGATCGCGGCCGCGAGGTCGGTGAGGATGTCGCCGAACAGGTTGTCGGTGACGATCACGTCGAACCGCGCCGGGTCGGTGGTCATGAAGATCGTGGCCGCGTCGACGTGCAGGTAGTCGACCTCGACCTGCGGGGAACTCCCGCGCCACCTCCGCCACCAGCCGGCGACCAGACGGCACCGGCGTGCACGAGCACGTTGGTCTTGTGCACCAGGGTGAGCTTCTCGCCGGGGTCGCTTCGGTCGGCCCGGGTGAACGCGTCGCGAACGACGCGCTCGACCCCGAACGCGGTGTTGACGCTGACCTCGGTGGCGATCTCGGCCGGAGTGCCGACGCGGAGCGCACCGCCGTTGCCGACGTAGGGCCCCTCGGTGCCCTCGCGCACGACCACGAAGTCAACCTCGCCGGGGTCGGCGAGCGGCGACTGGGCGCCGGGGTAGATCCGCGAGGGCCGGAGGTTGACGTAGTGGTCGAGCTCGAAGCGCAGTCGCAGCAGCAGTCCCCGCTCGAGGATCCCCGGCGGCAGGTTCGGGTCACCGGGCTGCCCGCCGACAGCGCCGAGCAGGATCGCGTCGTGCTGCCTGATCTCGGCGAGCACCGAGTCGGGCAGCACCTCGCCGGTGGCGAGGTACCGCTCGGCACCGAGGTCGTAGCGGGTGGGCTCGAACTTGGCCTGTCGTTCGGAGCCACCTGCTCGAGGACCTTGAGGGCCTCGGCGGTGACCTCCGGCCCGATCCCGTCACCGGGGATCACTGCGAGCTGGAACGTCTGCATGCGGCGTGGACACCTGGTGAGGCTAGTTGTCGTCCGGGCGCTGGCCGCCGTTGTCTCGCAGGTCGAGTCCGGACTGGACGGCCTGGGACTGCGCGCTCCGATGCGCTGGAGCTGGTTGTCGCGCGTGTGACGGCCGGGGCCCCACTCGGGGTACATGTCATACATCGTGTGCTCCGAAGGATCGAAGGATGTCGTGCGGGGTCGATGTGCTGGCAGACGACGCGGGGTGTCCGCGCGGATGGTCGTGGTCGGACTCCGCTGCGCAGCGAGAGGGACTCGATCCTCGGCCGCGGGTCACGCGGTTCTCGGAGGGCGATCCCGGACGAGAGCTCTGCGGTAGCGGTGCTTCGATGCTCGCGGCGGAGGTTCTTCGTAGGGCCAGACATGCCGAACTCCGCGGCGAGGTGGCCTTACTTAAGAGGCCCCGCCACGGCGGTCGATAAGTACGAAGAAGCTCCGCATGATGTCGAACGAGGTTAACAACGTCTCGGCGGCTCGGCGCTCGCGAGTTGTCCGACCTTTCCATTATGTGAGACGCCGTCTCGCGGACTGGACGTGCTCGGCGGGGCTTTGAGAGACTCGCCTCATGTCCGCTCCCTCCGGATCTCCCCGAGGTCGTCTCGCGCGCGTTCGACGTCTCTCGCAAGCACGGCTACGTGTCCTTCTGTCGCAACGAGACCGGTCGGCTGCTCGCCACGCTGGCCGCGACCCGGGCGGGACGCTCGCCGAGTTCGGCACCGGCTGCGGCGTCGGCACGGCGTGGCTGCGCAGCGGCGTCCGGGACGACGCCCGGATCCTCACCGCCGAGCTCGACGCCCGAGCTGGCCGAGGCCGCGGGCGAGATCTTCGACGCCGACGACCAGGTCGAGGTGCTCGCTGCCGACTGGTCCACCATGCGCGACCGGGGCCGCTTCTCGCTGCTGTTCCTCGACGCGCGGCGAGCCGAAGAACGCGGGCGCCGACACGATCATCGACCTGGTCGAGCCCGGCGGCGTCGTCGTACTCGACGACTTCACGCCCTGCGCGTCGTGGCCGCCGGTCTACGAGGGCCGGGTGGACATGCTGCGCGAGCAGTGGCTGACCGACGAGCGCTTCACCAGCGTCGAGGTGATGGTCGCCGACGACGCGTCGGTCCTGATCGCCACCAAGCGCTGAGCCGGAGCCGCCGGACGTGCCGTGCGACCCAGCCTTGGCCAAAGTCGACCGATCCGGTAGGGTTTGCTCCGAGGGGAGTACTTCCCACGATCCCGGTCGGTCAGTACGGCGCCCTACGGCGCCTCGGCCGGGAGCCCGCCAGCGGCGGGTGAAGGAGACCTCAGACATCGTCTGAGGAGACCCCATGAACCTGCTCGCCGCCGCGCCCAGCGCCTCCACGCTCGACTCGATCGGGACGCCCGATGCTCTGGGCGGTCTCGATCGCCGTCGTTCTCGCGCTTGCTCGCCCTCGACTTCGTGGTCACCCGCCGCCCGCACGAGGTGTCGATGCGCGAGGCCATCGGCTGGTCGACGTTCTACATCGCGCTCCCGCTCGCTTTCGCCGTCTACGTCTGGCGCGACTACGGCAGCGAGCGAGGACTGGAGTACCTGACCGGCTACCTGGTCGAGAAGTCGCTGAGCGTCGACAACCTGTTCGTGTTCATGCTGCTGCTCGGCGCGTTCGCCGTGCCGCCGGCGCTACGCCAGCGGGTCCTGCTCTACGGGATCATCGGCGCCCTGGTACTCCGCGGCATCTTCATCGCTCTCGGCGCCGCCGCGCTCTCCCGCTTCGACGTGATGTTCCTGGTCTTCGGCGCTCGTCCTGGTCGCGACCGGCGGTCAAGATCCTCCGCGACACCCGCTCAGGCGCGGCCCACGCGGTCGACGTCGACAGGCTGCGCAGCGTCCGGCTGATTCGCCGCTTCATGCCCGTCACCGCCGAGCTACGACGGCGCCCGGATGACGGCCCGACGTCGGTGGCCGCCGGGCGCTCACCCCGTTCGCGCTCGTCGTGGTCGCCGTGCTCGCCACCGACATCGTCTTCGCCGTCGACTCCGTGCCGGCCGTCTACGGCATCACCAGCGACCCCTACCTCGTCTTCGTCACCAACGCCTTCGCCCTGCTCGGCCTGCGCGCGCTGTACTTCGTGCTCGAGCGGCGCGCTGTCCAAGCTGGTGCACCTCGGCTACGGGCTGGCCGTGATCCTCGCGTTCATCGGCACCAAGCTGGGCCTGCACTGGGCGCACCTGCGCTGGGAGCAGGTGCCGGAGATCCCGACGCTCCTGTCGCTCGCCGTGATCATCGCCGTCTTGGCGGTCACCGACCGGCAACGAGCCTCGTCGCATCCCGTCGGTCCAGCGCGCACGAGGAGCGCAGCTGGCCGGCTCCCGGTGCCGCGGACTCGGGCAGCTCGACGATGAAGAACGGCAGCATCGCCTGGACGAGCGGGCCGATGCACGAGCGCGTACAGCACGGTGCCGACACCGACCACGCCGCCGAGCAGCCAGCCGACCGCGACGACGCTCAGCTCGATCGAGGTGCGCACCAGGCGCACCGACCAGCCGGTCCGCCGGACCAGCCCGGTCATCAGGCCGTCCCGCGGGCCGGGGCCGAGCTGGGAGCCGATGTACAGCGCCGTGGCCAGGCCGTTCAGGACGATGCCGCCGACCAGCAGGCCCAGCCGCCCGGCGAAGGCGTCCGGCGTCACCAACACGGCCAGGACGGCGTCGGTCACCACGCCGATCACGATGGCGTTGGCCACCGTGCCGAGGCCGGGCATCTGCCGCAGCGGGATCCAGAGCAGCAGGACGGCGACGCCGGTGACGATGACGACGCTCGCCGAAGGTCAGCGGCAGGTGCGTGGCGATGCCGAAGTGGAAGCACGTCCCAGGGGTCGAGCCCGAGCGCGCCGCGGACCAGCATCGCCATCGAGAAGCCGTAGAGCACCAGCCCGACGATGAGCTGGGTCAGCCGCCTCGGCATCCGGCCCGCCCGCAGCTGCTCCATCGGAGTCAGGTTGGCGAGCTCGGGACGACGTGAGCCCGCGGTCCGGGCGGCGGAGATGGCGGTGATCGTCATGCGACCAGCATTCTGCAGATTGGTCTGGAAAAAAATATCCAATCGTGCGACAGTGGCCTACATGAGCCGCACTGTCTCCGCCGCCCGCTTGCAGACCCTGCTCGGTTCGGCGCTCGACCGCTCCCCGGCGTACCTCGGCCTCGCCGACGGTCTCCGGCTGCTCGTCTCCGACGGCCGGGTGCCGCCGGGCACCCGGCTTCCCAGCGAGCGCGAGCTCACCACGCGGCTCGGCGTCAGCCGCACCACCGTCACCCGGGCGTACGCCGTGCTCCGGGACGCCGGCTACCTCGAGTCCCGGCAGGGGTCCGGCAGCGTGGTCCGCCTGCCGACCGTGCCGGGGTGGCGACTGCGACCCGATGCTCATCCCCGGCGACGCGTCACCCGGGAGCATCGACCTCTCCTGCGCCGCCTCCCCCGCGCCCGCCCGGCGTCGCCGCCGCCTACGAGGCTGCAGTCGCCGAGCTCCCCGCCTTCCTCACCGGCGCCGGCTACTTCCCGTCGGGCGCTCCCCGCACTCAAGGACGCCATCGCCCGCCGGTACGACGGAGCGCGGCGTGCCGACGTCCCCCGAGCAGATCGTCGTGACCTCGGGCGGGCTCGCCGCCATCGCCGTGGCCGTCCGAGCTCTGCGTCCACGTCGGCGACCGGGTGCTGGTCGAGAGCCCGACGTACCCGAACGCGCTGGCCACGCTGGCGCGGTCCGGCGCGCGGGTGCACGAGCGTCAGCGTCGACCCAGAAGGCTGGGAGTCGGCGGCGCTCCTCGCGACTGTCCGCCAGGCGGCAGCTCGCGCTGCCTTCTTGATTCCCGACTTCCACAACCCGACCGGGGCGCTGATGCCCGACGAGCTGCGTGCTCGGCTCGCCGCGCGAGTTGAAGAGCGCGGGCACGATCCCGATCATCGACGAGACGCTCGTCGAGGTGGCGCTCGACGACGCCGACCTGCCTCGCCCGATGGCGTCCCACGCGCCGAGCACGGTCACCGTCGGCAGCTCGAGCAAGGCGTTCTGGGGCGGGCTGCGGATCGGCTGGCTCCGCGCCCCCGAGCACCTCGTGGGGAGCATGGTCTCGACCCGGCTCAGCCTCGACCTCGGCGCGCCGCTGCTCGAGCAGCTCGTCCTCGTCAACCTGCTGCAGCGGCGTACGGAGGTGCTCCGGCACCGGACCGAGCAGGTCCGGTCCTCGCGCGCGGCCCTCGCCTCTGCACTTGCCGAGCGGCTACCCGACTGGCGGCACACCACTCCCGCGCGGCGGCCTCGCATTCTGGTGCGAGCTGCCCGAGCCGCTGTCGTCTGCCCTCACCGTGGCAGCGGCGCACCGCGGCGTGCTGCTCGGCGCCGGTCCGAGCTTCGCGGCCGAGGGCGGGCTGGAGCGGTTCATCCGGCTGCCCTACACGCGGTCGCCCGAGGAGCTCGTCGAGGCCGTGGACCGGCTCGAGCTCGCCTGGACAGACGCACAACGCCACCAGCGGGTCCCCGGAGGGCGGTCACCGCTGGTGGCGTGAGGCTGGCTCGCGCGCGTGAGCGCGTTACTCGGTGAGGTCGACGGCGCGCACCGAGGCAGCGTCCATCGCCGAACGGATCTCGTCGAGGATCTCCGCCGGGATCGCGGAGTCCACGGAGAGCGCGACCAGGGCGTGCCCGCCCTTCGTGTCCCGCGCCACCTGCATGCCCGCGATGTTGACCTGGGCCTTGCCGAGGATGCCGCCGACGGTGCCGACCATGCCCGGGCGGTCCTCGTAGCGGAGGAAGGCCAGGTGCTGCGTCGGCTCGATGTCGAGGTCGTAGCCGTCGACCTCGACGAGGCGCTCCTTCTGCGCGATCCCGACCAGCGTGCCGGACACCGAGACCTGGGCGCCGTCGGCGAGCGTGCCGCGCAGCGTGATCAGGTTGCGGTGGTCGGGGCTCTCGGGCTCAGTGACGAGGCGTACGGCGAGCCCACGCTCCGCGGCGAGCAGCGGCGCGTTGACGTACGAGACCTGGTCCTCCACGACGTCGGAGAAGACGCCCTTGAGGGCGGCGAGCTCGAGCACCTTGACGTCGTACTGGGTGATCTCGCCGCGCACCTCGACGTCGAGCTGCTGGGCGACCTCACCTGCGAGCGCCGTGAAGATGCGGCCGAGCTTCTCGGTGAGGGGCAGGCCGGGACGGACGTCCTCGGCGATGACGCCACCCTGAACGTTCACGGCATCGGGCACCAGCTCGCCCGACAGCGCGAGTCGCACCGACTTGGCGACGGCGACACCGGCCTTCTCCTGGGCCTCGTCCGTCGATGCACCGAGGTGCGGAGTCGCCACGACGTTCTCGAACTCGAACAGCGGACTGTCGGTGCAGGGCTCCGATGCGAACACGTCGAGGCCGGCGGCCGCGATCCGGCCCTCCTTCACGGCGACGTGCAAGGCGTGCTCGTCCACGATCCCGCCGCGGGCGGCGTTCACCAGCACCAGGCTGGGCTTGACCTTCGCCAGCTCGGCCTCGCCGATCAGACCGAGCGTCTCCGGGGTCTTCGGAAGGTGGACCGACATGAAGTCTGCCTCGACCAGCAGCTCGTCGAGGGTGACGAGACGCACGCCCATCTGGGCGGCCCGCCCGGCCTGGACGTACGGGTCGTACGCGATCACCTTCATGCCGAACGCGCTCAGCCGCTGCGCGACGAGTACGCCGATGCGGCCGAGGCCGACGATGCCGACGGTCTTCTCGTACAGCTCGATGCCGGTGTACTTGCTGCGCTTCCACTCGCCGTCCTTGAGCGCGGCGTTGGCGGGCGCGATGTTGCGGGCCGCCGCGAGCATGAGCGCGACGGCGAGCTCCGCAGCAGACACGATGTTGGAGGTCGGTGCGTTCACGACCATGACGCCGCTCTGGGTGGCCGCCTTCACGTCCACGTTGTCGAGGCCGACGCCGGCGCGGGCCACGACCTTGAGCCGCTTGGCGGCTGCCAATGCCTCGGCGTCGATCTTCGTGGCGCTGCGGACCAGGATGGCGTCGACGTCCGCGATCGCCGGCAGCAGCTCGTCGCGGTTGGCGCCGTCGCAGTTGCGGATCTCGAAGTCGGGGCCGAGGGCCTCCACGGTTGCGGGGCTGAGCTCCTCGGCGATGAGAACGACGGGGCGGTTGCTGGGCTGAGTCACGTGAAGTCCCTCGAGAGTCGGTGACGGTCGGCTGGCTGGCTCTTCCTCCAGGCGATGCCGGGAGGTGGCTCGTGCACGACGCTGTGCCCGAGTCGAACTCTACCGGATCGAGCCTGGCCACGTCGGGGCCCGGTCAGGTCTGGCAACCCTCCGGCCCGCAGGCCGCATCGGCGTCGCCGTCCTCGACCATGGTGAGCCCAGGATTGGACTCGGACCAGGCCTGCTCCAGCACCTGTCCGATCACCTCGGGCGGTTGCGCGCCGGAGATCCCGTACTTGCCGTCGACCACGAAGAACGGGACTCCGCTGATCCCGTACGCCTGCGCCTGCGCCACGTCGCCCTGCACGTGGTCGAGGTAGGCCGTCGAGCCGAGTACGTCGTCGACGCGTGCGGGGTCGAGTCCCGTGTCCGCGGTCACCTTGCGCAGCACGTCGGGGTCGGCGACGTTCTCGGTCCTCGTGAAGTAGGCGAGAAGCAGCTGCTCCTTCAGCGCGTTCTGGAGTCGCGGCCCGCCTTCCTCGAGAGCGAGGTGGAGCAGTCGGTGCGCGTCCACGGTGTTGCTCGACAGCGCCTCGTCGAGGTGGAACTCCAGGCCCTCGGCGTCGGCGACCTCGGTCATCCGGGCGATCATCGCACGCGCTCCGTCGAGCCCCCCGCCGTACTTGCGGGCAAGTACGTCGTCGACCCGCTCGGTGGCCACACGCGGCGTGGACGGGTCGAGCTCGAACGAGCGGTAGACGACCTCGACCTCGTCGGCGTGGGCAAAGGAGGCGAGCGCATGCTCCAGTCGACGCTTGCCGATGTAGCACCACGGGCAGACAACGTCAGACCAGATCTTCGATTCGCATGACGGGGGAACGTCGCCGACGTCCGGTTTCTTCCGTCAGGGCCGCAGATGTGACGAACGCCCTCTCGGCAGCCCATGGGCGCCGAGAGGGCGTTCGTGCGTGTTCGCGGGTCAGCGAGTGGCGGTGCCCTCGGTGTAGTCGCTGTCGGTCGACTTCACCCAGCTCATCAGCTTGCGCAGCTCGCGGCCGGTGCCCTCGATCGGGTGCTGCTCGCCCTTGGCCCGCAGCTCCTTGAACTCCGGCGCGCCGGCGTCCTGGTCGTCGATGAACCGCTTGGCGAAGGCGCCGTTCTGGATGTCGGCGAGAACAGCCTTCATGTTCTCCTTCACGTGCGGGTCGATCACCCGGGGGCCGGAGACGTAGTCGCCGTACTCGGCGGTGTCCGAGACCGACCAGCGCTGCTTGGCGATGCCGCCCTCGTACATCAGGTCGACGATCAGCTTCAGCTCGTGGAGGCACTCGAAGTACGCGACCTCGGGCTGGTAGCCGGCCTCGATCAGCGTCTCGAAGCCGTACTGCACCAGCTGCGAGGCGCCGCCGCAGAGCACCGCCTGCTCGCCGAACAGGTCGGTCTCGCACTCCTCGGTGAAGGTGGTCTTGATGCCGCCGGCACGCAGGCCGCCGATCGCCTTCGCGTAGGACAGCGCGAGCTCCCAGGCCTTGCCGGTGGCGTCCTTCTCGACCGCGACCAGCACCGGGACGCCGCGGCCCTCGGTGTACTCGCGGCGGACCAGGTGTCCGGGGCCCTTCGGCGCCACCATGGCGACGTCGACGCCGTCCGGCGGCTTGATGTAGCCGAACCGGATGTTGAAGCCGTGCCCGAAGAAGAGCGCGTCGCCCTCGACCAGGTTCGGCTCGACGGCCTCGTTGTACAGCGTCCGCTGCACGTGGTCCGGCGCGAGGATCATGATCAGGTCGGCCTCCTCGCAGGCCTCGGCCGGCGTGAGCACGCGCAGGCCCTCGGCCTCCGCCTTGGCCCGGCTCCGGGAGCCCTCGGGCAGGCCGACGCGGACGTCCACGCCGGAGTCGCGCAGCGACAGCGCGTGCGCGTGCCCCTGGCTGCCGTAGCCCGAGCACGGCCACGTTGCGGCCCTGGATCACGGACAGGTCGGCGTCGTCGTCGTAGAACATCTCAGCCACGGTCGGGCTCTCCTTCTGGTTTCTTCTCGGTGCGGCGGTCGAGACGGGCTCGGCCACCGAGCTTGGGTTGGGCAGTGCGTCAGCTCGCCGCGGGCGGCGCGGGCACGGGTACGGGGCGCAGGGTGCGGTCGGTGATCGAGCGGCTGCCGCGGCCGATGGCGACCATGCCCGACTGGACGAGCTCGCGGACTCCGAACGGCTCGATCACCCTGAGGAAGGCCTCCAGCTTGTCCGGGTTGCCGGTCACCTCGATGGTCACCGCGTCGGTGGCGACGTCGACCACCTTGGCGCGGAAGAGCTGGACCATCTCGAGCACCTGGCCACGGGTGTCCGCGTCGGCCTTGACCTTGACCAGCAGCAGCTCGCGGGCGACGGATGGGGTCGGTCGAGCTCGACGATCTTGATCACCTCGACCAGCTTGTTCAGCTGCTTGGTGACCTGCTCGAGCGGGGACTGCTCGACGTTGACCACGATGGTCATCCGGGAGATCTCCGGGTGCTCGGTCGGGCCCGACCGCCAGCGAGTCGATGTTGAAGCCGCGTCGGCTGAACAGGGCGGCGACCCGGGCCAGCACGCCCGGCTTGTTCTCCACCAGGACGGACAGGGTGTGTCGGCTCATCTCGTCAGCCCCTTGTCGCTCACAGGTCGTCCTCGTCGAACGCGGGCGCCATGTCCGGGCGAACTTGATGTCGTCGTTGCTCGTACCGGCAGCGACCATCGGCCACACCATCGCGTCGCGGTGCACCCGGAAGTCGACCACGACCGGGGCGTCGTTGATCTCCATCGCCTTGGTGATCGTGGCGTCGACGTCGTCGGGGAGTCGCAGCGCGAGCCCCACGCAGCCGTAGGCGTCGGCGAGCTTGACGAAGTCCGGGATCCGCTTGCGTCTGGAGGTCGGTGTTGCTGTAGCGCTCGTTGTAGAACAGCGTCTGCCACTGCCGGACCATGCCGAGCGACTCGTTGTTGATGATCGCGACCTTGATCGGGATGCCCTCGATCGCGCAGGTCGCCAGCTCCTGGTTGGTCATCTGGAAGCAGCCGTCGCCGTCGACCGCCCACACGGTCGCCTCCGGTCGGCCGACCTTGGCGCCCATCGCCGCCGGCACCGCGAAGCCCATCGTGCCGAGGCCGCCGGAGTTGATCCAGGTGCCGGGGTTCTCGTAGCCGATGAAGTGCGAGGCCCACATCTGGTGCTGGCCGACCCCGGAGACGTAGAGCGCCTCGGGACCCGCGATCCGGCCCAGCCGCTCGAGCACGTACTGCGGCGCGAGCGAGCCGTCGGCTGGGCTGGTCGTAGCCGAGCGGGTACTTCGTCTTGACCCCGGCCAGGAACTCCACCCAGGCCTCGTAGTCGCCCTGCTGGCCCTGGTCGGCCTCGGCCTGCAGCGCGACGATGAGGTCGGCGATCACCTCGCGGCAGTCGCCGACGATCGGCACGTCGGCGTGCCGGTTCTTGCCGATCTCGGCCGGGTCGATGTCGGCGTGGATCACCTTGGCGTTCGGGGCGAACGAGTCCAGGTTGCCGGTCACCCGGTCGTCGAAGCGGGCACCGAGGCTGATGATCAGGTCGCTGCGCTGCAGACCGGCGACGGCGGCGACCGTCCCGTGCATGCCCGGCATGCCGAGGTGCTGGGGGTGGCTGTCGGGGAAGGCGCCGCGGGCCATCAGCGTGGTCACGACCGGCATCCCGGTCAGCCTCGGCGAGCACCCGGAGCTCGGCGGAGGCGCCGGAGCGGATCGACGCCGCCGCCGACGTACAGCACCGGCCGGCGGGCCTCGAGGATCAGCTTGGCCGCCTCGCGGACCTGCTTGGCGTGCGGCCGGGTCACCGGGCGGTAGCCGGGCAGGTTCAGCTCGGTCGGCCAGTCGAACGTGGTCGGCGCCTGCAGGGCGTCCTTGGCGACGTCGACGAGCACCGGGCCGGGGCGGCCGGTCGAGGCGATGTAGAACGCCTCGGCGATCGTGCGCGGGATCTCGGCCGGGTCGGTGACCAGGAAGTTGTGCTTGGTGATCGGCATCGTGATGCCGCGGATGTCCGCCTCCTGGAAGGCGTCGGTGCCGATGGCGCTACTGGCCACCTGGCCGGTCACGGCCACCATCGGCACGCTGTCCATGTACGCGTCGGCGATCGGGGTCACCAGGTTGGTGGCACCGGGCCCGGAGGTGGCCATGCAGACGCCGACCTTGCCGGTGGCGGTGGCGTAGCCCTGGGCCGCGTGGCCGGCGCCCTGCTCGTGCCGCACCAGGATGTGGCGGAGCCTGGTGGAGTCGAAGAGCGGGTCGTAGGCGGGCAGGATCGCCCCGCCCGGGATGCCGAACACGTTCTCGGCGCCCGCGCACTCCAGGGCTCTGATCAGGCTCTGCGCGCCGGTCACCGACGTCGCCCCCGTGCCGGTCCCGCTCTGCTGGCGTTGCCGCTCATGGTCGCCTTCCTCGGTTCAGTCCCTGGTTCGGGCCGTGCCCAACAAAAAACCCCTCGGCCCGGAGGGCAAACGAGGGGTGACGCGTGGCTGCGGTCGGTGCCGGTCAGCTTCCGCGTCGCGCGCGTACAAGAATGTGGAAACGCATGGACATACGCTCGCCGCTCCCCCGCGCCCTCGTCAAGCAAGTGTGCCACGCGTCCCAAGATGTGGAACACCCGTCCCAGCATTTGGTGCGCCGGGAGCCGATGAGCGGACCTCCGCCACCTGGGCAGCGAGGGTCGTCCGCTGGCTGCCGTCGGCGGCGAAGTTCGCCGGGCCCAGCCACCGCTCGTACGCCGCCGCCAGCGCCGGCCACTCCGAGTCGGTGATCGAGAACCACGCGGTGTCGCGGCTCCGCCCCTTGTAGACCACGGCGTTGCGGAACGTCCCTTCGTACGTGAAGCCGAGCCTGAGGGCCGCCGCTCGGGACGGGGCGTTGAGGGCGTCGCACTTCCACTCGTAACGTCGGTAGCCCAGGCCCTCGAAGACGTGGCATGCCATCAGGTACATCGCCTCGGTGGCCGCCGTGGTTCGTTGCAGCTCGGTCCCGAACAGGATGCCGCCGACCTCGACCGAACCATGCGTCGGATCGATGCGCATGTAGTTCGCGAAGCCGAGCGCTCGACCGTCTGGGCCCGTGATGGCGAGGCTGATCGACGCCGGGTCGTGGACGGTCTTGTCCAGGTACGCCGCCAGGTCGTCGACGGTCGCGAACGCTCCCTCCGCCCCTGCCAGGTACGTCCACAGCGGCTCTCGGCCAGGCCCAGCACACGTCGCATAGAGATCGACCGCATGGTCGGCACTCAGTGGCACCAGCGTGCAGAACCGGCCCTTGAACGGCCCCGACTCGGGCCGCGCTCGCGGACTCCAACCCGGGACGGGCTCGCCAATGGGCTGCCCATGGTCGTTGATGCGAGGCTCAGGCACGCCAGGAGTTTAGTGGTCAGGCAGTCCGCGAATCCTGAGCGGTGGCGAGCAGCTCCTCGGCATGCGCCAAGGCAGTGTCGGAGTCTTCCAGCCCGGCCAACATCCGGGAGAGCTCGCGCACCCGGCCCGCGTCGTCCAGCCTCGTCAGGCCGGACGTCGTGACGGTGCCGTCGCTGCTCTTGACCACCACCACGTGGTGGTCTGCGAACGCCGCAACCTGGGGCAGGTGGGTGACCACAAGGACCTGGGCATGCCGGGCCAGCAGAGCCAGCCGGCGTCCCACCTCCACGGCAGCCTTGCCGCCGACACCAGCGTCGACCTCGTCGAAGACGAAGGTCGGCACCGGGTTGGACGCCGCGAGCGACACCTCGACTGCAAGCATCACGCGCGACAGCTCACCACCGGACGCGCCCTTGCCGAGCGCCCGCGCCTCCGCACCCTTGTTGGCCGCGAGGAGCAGCTCGACGTCGTCGAGCCCGCTGGACGTGAACCTGACGCTGCGTCCGTCCAGTGCCAGCCCGTCGGGATCGTCGCTCTGCGTCACCGCGACCGTGACCTCTGCGTGTGGCATCGCCAGGGCTGTCAGTTCGTCGGACACCAGCCGACCGAGCTTGACGGCAGCCTTCGTACGGAGCGCCGAGAGCGCGGCGCCGTGCGAGGCGAGCTCGGACCGCAGCGCGTCGCGGCGTACCCGCAGCTCCTCGATCCGCTCATCGGTGCCGTCGAGGTCGAGAAGCCGGCGGGCCCCCGCCTCGGCCCAGGCGAGGACCTCGTCGATCGTCTCGCCGTACTTGCGCGTGAGCGCCGTCAACGCCGCTCGGCGCTCGGACACGCTCGCGAGCCGAACCGGGTCGGTGTCGAGGCTGGACACGTACGACGACACGTCTGCGGCGACGTCGGACAGTAGGTAGCTGACCTCCGCCAGCCGGTCCGCCAATGCGGCCGCCTCGGCATCGTGCTCGCGTACCCCGTCGAGGAGCTTGCGAGCAACCGAGACCGCGCCGAGCGCGTCCGGTCCGGAGTCCTCTGCCGACAGCGCCTCTCGCGCCTGGGCGGCGGCGGTGCGCAGCGTGTCGGAGAACCCGAGGCGTGCCTCCTCCGCCGCCAGGGCTGCGTCCTCCCCCGGCGTCGGCGCCACGGCTTCGACCTCACCGAGGCCGAAGCGGAGCAGGTCGGCCTCGCGGGCTCGCTCGCGTGACGACTCGACGACGTCGGCCAACTCAGCGTCGGTGTCGCGCAGCGCCCGATACGTCGCCGCGTACTGCTCGCGCAGCCGCAGAGCCTTCGTCCCGGCGAACCGGTCGAGGGCCTCCCGCTGAGCATCCGCCTTCAAGAGGCGGTGCTGGTCGGACTGGCCATGCACGGCCACCAGCGGGTCGATCAGGTCGGAGAGTGCGCCGACAGGGACGGAGGCTCCCCCGGCGAAGGCACGGGACCGGCCCTCCGCGGAGATCTGGCGCGCGACGACCAGCGTGTCCTCCTCGATCGCACCGCCTACGCGGTCGACACGATCGGACAATGCCGCGGCCCACGCGCTGTCGTCAGTCACGCGCAGGAGGCCCTCCACGCGGGCGGCCCGCGCACCGGTGCGTACGGCGCCCGAGTCAGCACGCCCGCCGAGCAACAGGCCGAGCGCCGTCACCACCATGGTCTTGCCGGCGCCGGTCTCACCGGTGATCGCGGTGAACCCGGGACCGAGCTCGAGCACGGACTCGTCGATCACGCCCAGCGACGCGATCCGGATCTCCTCAAGCATCGGCACCGCCGTTGCGGCGGCGACGCTCGGCAGCGCCACGCCATCCGGACACCGGTAGGTCGAACTTCGCCACCAGGCGGTCGGTGAAGGGGGCCTGGTGCAGCCGCGCGAGACGCACGGGTTGACGGCCGCGACGTACTTCGATCCGCGCACCAGGCGGCAGGTCAACGGTCCGCCGACCGTCGCACCAGAGCACTCCGGCTCCGTCCGTGCGAGCGATGACCTCGACGGCGAGCACAGAGGACGGCGCCACCACCATCGGTCGGGCGAACAGCGCGTGGGCGCTGATCGGGACGATCAGCAGCGCCTCGACCCCTGGCCAGACGATGGGTCCGCCGGCGCTGAAGTTGTACGCCGTCGAACCCGTCGGCGTCGCACAGACCACTCCGTCACAACCCCACCGCGAAAGGGGTCGTCCGTCTATCTCGACCACCACCTCGAGCATCCGCTCGCGCGCAGCCTTCTCGACGCTGGCCTCGTTGAGCGCCCAGTTCGTGGTGACGAGCTCTTTGTCGCGGTAGACGAGGACCTCGATCGTCAGTCGCTCCTCAGAGTGATAGCGACGGTTGACGATCGCGTCGATCGTGAAGTCGAGGTCGTCGTGCTCGGCCTCGGCCAGGAACCCGACGTGACCGAGGTTCACGCCGAGCAGCGGTGTGCCGGAGTCACGCGTGAGCTCGGCGGCTCGCAAGATCGTGCCGTCACCGCCGAAGACCACAGCGAGCTCGCAGCCCTCCGAGGCGTCGGCGACAGGCTTCACCGTCTCGAGACCGGGCAGGTCCAGGTTGAGGTCGCGCTGCTCGTCTTCGAGCAGCCGGACGATCACGCCGTGCTTCGCCATGGCGCGGGCGAACTGGCCGGCCACCTCGCAGGCATCCGGCCGCCCGGTGTGCGCGATCACGAAGACGCGCCGCTCCTCGGTCCTAGTCACGGATCCACCTTCTCACCCGGGACCCCCAGAGCCGCAGTACGCCGTACCTCCGCCTCGATCTGCTGCTCGTCCACCGTCCCCTCGCCCTGCCGGAGCCAGACGAAGTACTCCACGTTGCCGGAAGGCCCTGGGAGCGGACTGGTCGTCACGGCGCGCGCACCCCAACCGCGACGCTGGGCTGCGGCCACCACGGAAGCGACCGTGGATGCCCGCAGCTCGAGGTCACGGACGACACCGCCCTTGCCGACGCGGTCCTTGCCGACCTCGAACTGCGGTTTCACCATGAGCGCCAGGTCCCCGTCGGGCCGCGTGACGCCGAACAACGGATCGAGCACCAGCTCCAGACTGATGAAGGAGAGGTCGCCCACCACCAGGTCGACCGGCCCGCCGATCAGCTCGGGCGTGAGCTCTCGGATGTTCGTGCGGTCATGAACCACGACGCGTTCATCACTCTGCAGCGACCAGGCCAGCTGCCCGTAGCCGACGTCGACGGCCACGACCTGTGCCGCACCGTGCCGGAGCAGGACGTCGGTGAACCCACCCGTCGATGCCCCCGCATCGAGGCACCGTCGTCCGGACATCTCGAGGCCGAGCGGGCCGAATGCGGCCAGCGCCCCGGCGAGCTTGTGCCCACCGCGGGACACGTAGTCAGGTCGGTCGGGATCGTCGATCACCACCAGCGCGACGTCGGTCGTCACCCCGGTCGCGGGTTTCGTCGCCCGAGCGCCACCGACCTTGACTCGACCAGCGGCGATCAACTCGCTGGCGTGGTCGCGCGACCGAGCCAGACCGCGGCGCACGAGCTCCGCATCGAGGCGCAGGCGGCGGGGTGGCACGAGACGGCTCCGGGATCGAGAGGGCGGGGTGGGTCAGGGCTGGTCAGGAACCGTTGGACGACCCGCCGGCATCGGCGAGCGCGCCGCGCAGCCGGTCGTGCGCGGACTCGAAGATCCCGACCCGCTCAGCGACCGGGACACCGTCGAGACCGGCCAGCGACGCCAGAACGGAATCCACTACGTCGTTCCCCGTGCGCTCGAAGTCGAACGGCTGCCCGTGCCCCGCGGACGGTCCCTCGTCAGCGACGTCGTCGTCGAACGGGGCCTCGTCCAGCGCGGCCTCGGATTCGGTCACCGGTTCCTGGACGGGCTCAGTCTCACGCTCGGTCACTAGGGCCTCCCTCGGGTGCAGCCACGGG
The DNA here is from genome assembly GCA_963768905.1 of uncultured Actinomycetota bacterium. Lineage (GTDB taxonomy): Bacteria > Actinomycetota > Actinomycetes > Propionibacteriales > Nocardioidaceae > Nocardioides_B. The sequence continues at coordinate 554,322 of CAVYJQ010000008.1, forward strand.
TGCGTCGGTTATCGGGTCCACGCTACTCGGCAGCACCAGTCCGTCGACGGCAACCGCGCTGCCCGTCGTGTCGAGGTACTGCCACCCGGCGCACGCCACGACGCGCCACCAGTCGGACGTCGCCCCCGTGCCTGTCACGGAGAGGGCTCCTGCCTCCACTCGAGCGTGGTAGCCCCCGCATCTCCAGCCCTCGTCGTGTTCGACCGGGAGCGGATGGGGTTCGCCGAGCCCGGAGAGGTCGTCTGCGACGTAGGTCGGCCGGGAGTCGGCAGGGACGGACACCAGCTCCTCGAGCCCGGTCACTCCGGTCATGACGAGCAGGCTGTCGTATCCCGTGTTGACCGCACCCTCGATGTCGGTGTCGATCCGGTCACCGACCACCAGTGGAGCTGACCCACCCACACGGCGGGCGGTCTCCTCGAAAAGAGGTGGAAGCGGCTTCCCTGCAACGGCCGGCGTCACCCCGGAGAACCGTGCGACCGCCTCGACCAGCACGCCGTTCCCTGGACCCCGTCCTTCCGGCGTCGGCACCGACATGTCGGTGTTCGAGGCAACCCAGGGCAGACCGCGCCGCACCAGGATCGCGCCGTCGGTGACGGTCCCCCAGCTCAGGTCGCGGTGGTAGCCCGACACAACGGCCACCGGGTTCTCGGCCATCGACTGGACGGGTCGGAGCCCACGCTCGGCCAGCGCCTCGAACAGCCCGGCTCCACCGATGACGAACACGGCCGCACCTGTGGGCAGCTGCTCTGCAAGCATCCGCGCGGCGGCCTGAGCACTCGTCACCACGTCCTCGTCCTCAGCTTCGACTCCGAGCTCGCGCAGGTGGTCGGCCACGACGCCGGGCGGACGGGCCGCGTTGTTGGTGACGTAGGCGAGGCGCATTCCGGCTGCGTGTGCCGCCGCCAAGTGCTTCGGGGCGCCCGGCACGGCGTCGGGCCCGATGTACACCACGCCGTCGAGATCGAGCATCGCCACGTCGTACGCGTCCCACAGCGCGGTGTCGCACGCTCTCAGCACGGGCTCTCCTCTTTCGACTGCATTCTGTGGGTCTCGTACGATGCTCTGATGGCCAACGACGTCCCTGCGGCGGACCACGACCGGGCGCCGCGGCGTCCGTTCACTCTCGCGCCCTTTCGGGGACTGCGCTTCGACCCCGACACGGTCGGTGACCTCTCGACGGTCATCTCGCCGCCGTACGACGTGCTCGACGCCGAAACGGTCCGGACCTTGGAGGCGGCGAACCGCCACAACATCGTGCGGCTGATTCTGTCACGGCGGTTCGAGCGCCCCTATCTCGCTGTCCGGGACCGGCTCCAGTCCTGGCGGGACAAGTCCTACCTGCGCGCGGACGACGAGCCGGTGCTCTACGTGTACGAGTACACCGCCGAACAGGTGACGGTCCGCGGCCTCATCGGGCTCGCCGGACTCCGCACCGAGAACGAGGGGGTAATTCTGCCGCATGAGGACGTGATGCCGGCCCCGGTCGACGACCGCACAGTGCTGATGCGCACGACGGAGACGAACCTCGAACCGATCCTGCTCGTCCACGAGGGGACGGATCGTCTCCGCGACCTCGTCGACGACGCCACCAGGACGAAGCCGCTGGCGGACTTCCTGGCGCTCGATGGCAGTGCCCACCGGCTGTGGGCGATTGCCGCGCCCGAGTGCCACGAAGCCATCTCCGAGGAGCTCGCCGAGAGCACGGCGCTGATCGCGGACGGCCATCACCGTTACGCCGCCTACCTGGCGCTGCAGGCAGAGCTGCGCGGCAACGAAACGCCACCGGACGCCTCGCCGTGGGACTACGGACTCGCGATGCTCGTCGACCAGCGTGACCAGGCGCTTCGGGTTGGTCCGATCCATCGATCGGTGGGCGCGCTCACGATGTCGGATCTGCAGGACCTGGCCGAGGGCCGTGGCGACACGTTGATCCCATGCCTCGATCGCGAATCGGCGTTCGCGGCTCTGGATGCCGAACGACCCGTCGTCCCCGAACGCGTCGTTCGTGATCAGCGACGGTCATGCCTGGGCAGTGCTCCGGGTGGCGCGCACCCACGGAGTCGACGCCGCCGTCCTGCACGAGACGTTGCTCCCGGCCTGGCATGTCGCTGAGGAGCAGGTGGGCTACCACCACAGCCTCGACCAGGCGCTCCATGCCACTCAGCGGGCAGCCGGCCTCGTGGTCGCCGTGCAGCCGCCGAGCCTGGCGCAGGTGATGTCCTTTGCTGCCCAGGGCATCCGGATGCCCCGCAAGTCCACGTCGTTCTCCCCCAAGCCGCGCATGGGAGTCGTGATGCGGGATCTCCGGGACAGTTGACCTGTCAGGACACACGCGACAGCCGCCGCGCACTGAGCGCCTCCACCTCGAGACGCGTGGCGGCACCGTTCCCGGTCTTGTAGAACCGCCGCCGCAACGCGCCGCGGAGCTCCACACTGTCGCCGACCTGCCAGGTCGCGACGCTTCGTCGGCAGCGTCCGCCTAGCGCGACGCAGTCCACCCAGTCCGACGTCTGCTTCGAGCCACGCCCCATCGGCGTGTCCTGTCGCGGCACCGAGATCCGGAAGGTCACGATCACGTCCCCGCTCGGGAGCGTGCGCTCTTCCGGCGCCGAGGTCACCCGCCCACTCAGCAGTACGTCGTTCGTCGTTGTGGTGCGTTCGTCTTGTGTCATCGCTGATCACCTCCGCCACCTAGCGTCGGGGGCAGCGGCGACGATCACCGTCCTGGCGGACGGGGCTGTGGAGCCCCGCCACCAGGCGACCAACCGTGACAGGAACGGGCCTCAGCCCTCCTGGGCTTCCAACGCAGCCAACCGCTCCGCTGCATCAGTCACGTCGTTGCCATCCACGCCGACGGTCCGGTGGAACCAGATGACGGCGTCCTCGCGCCGGCCGGCGGCCAGCAGCGTGTCCGCGTACGCGTAGCGGAGTCGCGCGACCCAGTCGGCCCTCGAGCGCGACCGGAGCGGGGCGTTCTCCAGCGTCCGCAGCGCCGCATCGACCTCGCCGAGGTCGCGACGGGCTCCGGCCTCGACGATGGTCATCTCCGCCTTGAGGGAGTCCTCCATGTTGGCCACCGACGGGCTCTTGGCCAGTGCCAATGCCTTCTCGGGTCGACCCAACGCTCGCTCGCAGTCCGCCATGACAGGCAGGTACTCGGTGTTGCCGTTCATCCGCTTCGCAGCACGCAGCTCCGAGAGCGCCTCAGCGAACTCGCCGGCGTAGTACGCCGCCTCGCCGCAGGCCTCGCGGACGACCGCGATGCGAGCAGCACGAGCCCGCGCCGCCAGCGTGTGCTGGTAGGCAGTCTTCGGGTCTTCGTCGAGCAGTTGACCGGCCGCGACGAGGTGCCGCGCGACTCGGGCAGCGAGCTTCTCAGGAAGCCCACGCAACTGCTGAAGGACGTTGCGGTCAAGCTCCTTGCCGGTGATCTCCGGGTCGAGCTCCGGCCCGTCGTACTTCGCCTGCTCCGCGGAACGCGACTCCTCGTCGCGGGGCCGAATCCGTCGGTCATCCGCACGGTCGTCCCGTCGGCCACGGGCGGGACCGGCACCGCGCCGGTCATCGCGCTTGTCGTCCCGGCTCGGGCGTCCCGGCTTCGAGGAGTACGACGAACCGTCTCCACGGCGGGGGGCTCCCCCACGACCTGACTCACTGCCGCCGTCGCCTCGCCCGCGCGACGGCGCGCCTCGACCGGCGCCGCCTGGGCGCCCGGACTGTCCTGCTCCCCGCGGCTTGTCGCCCCGGCGCGGCCCCTGTCCTCGACCTTCGGCCACCATTCACTCCTCTGTGTGCGGACTCGGTCCGCTCCTTCGACTGCCAGCAGCTCGCGCCGCCTTCATGGACATCATCGTGGACGCCGGCACGGCGCTCGACAGCGCCCTCCCGATCCACGGGGAATGCAGAAGAGGCCACCCCTTGTGGGGTGGCCTCTTCGCAAAGTATGTCCGGCGACGTCCTACTCTCCCACAACCTCCCGGTTGCAGTACCATCGGCGCTGAAAGGCTTAACTTCCGGGTTCGGAATGGAGCCGGGTGTTTCCCTTTCGCTATGGCCGCCGAAACTCTATGGAGTTAGATCTACCAACTCGAAAAGTCTCGTGACTTATCAGCTGGT
>CAVYJQ010000009.1:0-212826 GCA_963768905.1 uncultured Actinomycetota bacterium
CACCACCCCGAAGAGCGGCACCGTCTTACCTAAAGGAATCATCGACAGATACCAGACAACCAGAACCAAAAAGGCCCCAGCCACCCGCAACCTGCCGACTGGCGTTACAAATTAATTCGTCGACTTTTAGCACACTGTTGAGTTCTCAAGGATCAAGCGCGCACCCCAGTCAGACCTCTCGGCCGTTCCGCGGGGCAACCTGACAAAACTTACCCGAGCCAACCCACCCGGTCAAATCCCGGACCAGCCAACCCAACCCCCACGCACACCAACCACCCAGACCACACCAACACGCCCAAACAGACGCACCAGCACACCCCGGAAGAGGCACTACGAAGGAGATCAACCCGGCGCCGGCCGCCCGGCCCCTCAGGGGCCTAGCTACCCGCCGCACCCGGCGACAAAGAGAACATTAGCCAGAGGTTGGCCGGAATGTGAAATCGGGGGGTGGGTGGGCCCAGTCACACCGGCATTCCTGCAGGTCAGAGCCGGTTTGGCGGCTAGCTGTCGGGGTCGGCTGGCTCTGCCGGCAGCTGGCGGAGCTGATGGCGACCCGCCCCGACGACGAGATCGCGCGGGACAGCGGCGGCCGACGTACAGCCCGCAAGCCGCAGATCGTCGGTGAGTTCCTCCGTGAGCTCCGACAGGAGCCGGACGACACCGTCGGATCCCTCCACGGCGAGGGCATACAACGGAAGCCGGCCGAGAAAGGCTGCGCGCGCACCGAGAGCCAACGCGGCAAGAGCATGACGGCCGCTGCGCACTCCCCCGTCGACGTAGACCTCCGCATCGGCACCCAGCTCGTCGACGATGTCCGACAGGCAGTCCACCGTTGCTGCTGCGTAGTCGAGCTGGCGGCCCCCGTGGTTGGAGACCCAGACCGCGGCGGCGCCCGCATCGACGCAGCGCCTGGCATCGGCCGGGTGCAGCACGCCTTTCACGACCACCGGCAGCCCGGTCGTCGTCCCCAACCAGTCGACGTCGTGCGGGCCGAGGTCGGTCGCCTTCGCGTCACCGGGGCGGTCGCCGTACGTGGGTGGGAAGTTGACGCGCAACCAGTTGGGGTCCGCGATGTCCCAGACCGACGGGCCCTCGTCGTACTTCTGGCCTACCACGGGCGTGTCTGCGGTGAGCACGATCGCCTTTGCCCCGGCAGCCACAGCTCGCTCGAGCAACGGCTCCATGCTGGGGCGGTCGGCGGTCAGGTACAGCTGCAGCCACCAGTCAGCCCCGGTGGCGGCGACGTCCTCGAACGTGGAGCCGGCGTTGCTCGAGAGGACCATGAGTGCGCCGGCCTTCGCCGCCGCGTAGGCCATGCCGATCTCACCATCGGGATGCGCTGCCCGCTGCAGCGTCGTGGGTGCGATCGCGAGCGGGGTGCGCACGGCAGTGCCGAGCAAGGTCGTGCTGACGTCGACCTCGGTGACGTCGCGGAGAACCCGCGGGACGAGCCTCAGGCGGTCCCAGGCGGCCTCGGCCTCTGCGGCGCTGGTGCCCGTACGGGAACCCTGCCGGAAGTACCGGTGGACCGGCTCGGCCAACACCCTGTGAGCGCGCTGCTCCAGGCTGTCGGCGAACCGGTCGTGAGGCATCAGACGACCTCGACGCCAGCCAGGTTCTTCTTGCCGCGTCGCAACACCAGCCAGGAGCCGCCGAGCAGGTCGGACTCGGTGGGCCGGTGCTCCGGATCGTTCACTCGCTCGTTGTTGAGGTAGGCGCCGCCCTCGGACACCGTCCGTCGCGCATCACCCTTGCTCTTGCACAGACCGCAGTCGACGAGCAGGTCGACGATGGTCGGCAGACCGTCGCCTCGTACCACTTGGGTCGAGCCGGCCTCCCGAAGCGCGGCAGCCAGGGTGCCCGAGTCGAGCGTGGCCAGATCGCCGCCCCCGAACAGGGCCGCAGCCGCTAGTTTGGCGCGCTCCGTCTCCTCGGCACCGTGCACCAGGGTCGTGACCGCGTCGGCCAGCGCCTTCTGACCAGCACGAAGGAAGGGCTTCTCTGCTGTCTGGGCTTCGAGCGCCTCGATCTCGTCCCGAGGCAGGAAGGTGAAGATCCGCAACAGCTCGCCGACCTTCTCGTCCTCGGCGTTGAGCCAGAACTGGTGGAAGGCGTACGGCGAGAGCATCTGCGGGTCGAGCCACAAGGCGCCGCCCTCGGTCTTGCCGTACTTCGTGCCGTCGGCCCTCGTCACCAGCGGAGTCGCGAAAGCGTGTGCCTTCCCGCCGTCCGCCCGGCGAATCAGCTCCACTCCCCCGGTGAGGTTGCCCCACTGGTCGCTGCCACCGAACTGGAGCGTGACGCCGAAGTCGCGGTAGAGGTTGAGGAAGTCCATCGACTGGAGCAGCACGTAGCTGAACTCGGTGTAGCTGATCCCGGCTTCGAGACGGGACTTCACGACGTCGCGCGCGAGCATCCGGTTGACCGGGAAGTGCTTGCCGATGTCGCGGAGGAAGTCGATCGTCGACAGGCTTGCGGTCCAGTCGTAGTTGTTCACCATCGTGGCGGCGTTATCGCCCTCGAAAGACAGGAAGGGCTCGATCTGGGCGCGCACCCTCTCGACCCAGTCCTTGACGACGTCGAGCGTGTTGAGCGTGCGCTCTCCGGACTCCTTGGGGTCGCCGATCATCCCGGTCGCACCACCGACGAGGGCGTATGGCGTGTGCCCGGCCAGCTGGAGCCGGCGAGCGGTCAGGATCTGGACCAGGTTTCCCATGTGCAGGCTCGGCGCGGTCGGGTCGAAGCCCACATAGAACCGGACCGGGCCCTCCTGGAGCGCTGCACGGAGCGCGTCGAGGTCCGTCGAGTGCGCGATGAGGCCACGCCACTCGAGGTCGTCGAGGAGGTTCGGGTCGGTGGTCAAGAAAGTGCCTTTCCAGGTGGACGGTGCAGGGTCAAGCCTGCCCTACGTGGCCGGGCCGGGCGCAATCGGATTGCGGGGTGGTTTCGAGACGCTCGCTTCGCTCGCTCCTCAACCACCGGGCGACTCGCCTGGCTCGCTCCTCAACCACCAGGTCGTGGGTCAGCCGCAGACCGCGCCGTGGGCGGCCGACTGGACGACCTTCGCGTACTTGCCGAGGACGCCCTTCGTGTACTTCGGGGCGTTCGGGGTCCACCCATCGCGGCGGGCGGTGAGCTCGGCCTCGTCGACGGCCACGTCGAGCGTCTTGTTGGCGACGTCGAGCCGGATCGGGTCGCCGTCACGCACGAACGCGATCGGGCCGCCGTCCACGGCCTCCGGTGCCACGTGGCCGACGCAGAGGCCCGTCGTACCGCCGGAGAAGCGTCCGTCGGTGAGCAGCAGGACGTCCTTGCCGAGACCCGCTCCCTTGATCGCACCGGTGATCGCGAGCATCTCGCGCATCCCCGGACCACCCTTGGGACCCTCGTAGCGGATCACCACCACGTCCTTGCTCTTGATCTCGCCGGCCTCGAGCGCGTCCATGGCGGCACGCTCGCCGTCGAAGACCCGGGCCGTGCCCTCGAAGACCTCGTCGTCGAAGCCGGCCGACTTCACGACGGCTCCCTCCGGGGCGAGCGATCCCTTCAGGATGGTGAGGCCGCCGGTCTTGTGTATCGGCTTCGAGAGCTCGCGGATGATGTTGCCGTCGACGTCCGGCGGGTTGATCGCCTCGAGGTTCTCGGCCATCGTCTTGCCGGTCACCGTGAGGCAGTCGCCGTGCAGCAGCCCGGCGTCGAGCAGTGCCTTCATCACGACGGGGATGCCGCCGATCTTGTCGACGTCGTTCATCACGTAGCGGCCGAAGGGCTTGAGGTCGCCGAGGTGCGGGACCTTCTCGCCGACCCGGTTGAAGTCGTCGAGGGTCAGGTCGACCTCGGCCTCTCGCGCGATCGCGAGCAGGTGCAGAACGGCGTTGGTGGAGCCACCGAGTGCCATCACCACGGCGATCGCGTTCTCGAACGCCTCGAGGGTCATGATCTGCCGGGCCGTGATGCCCTGGCGCAGCATCTCGACCACGGCCTCGCCGGAACGGTGGGCGAAGCCGTCACGACGACGGTCCACGGCGGGCGGTGCGGCCGATCCGGGCAGGGACATGCCCAGCGCCTCGCCGACCGACGCCATCGTGTTGGCGGTGTACATGCCGCCGCAGGCGCCTTCGCCGGGACAGATGGCCCGCTCGATCCGGTCCACTTCCTCGCGGGTGATCTTGCCGGCGAGGCAGGCGCCGACCGCCTCGAAGGCGTCAATGATCGTGACGTCGCGGCCGTCGACCTGGCCGGGCATGATCGAGCCGGCGTACAGGAACACGGATGCGAGGTCGAGCCGCGCGGCCGCCATCAGCATCCCGGGGAGCGACTTGTCGCAGCCGGCGAGCAGCACCGACCCGTCGAGGCGCTCGGCCATCATCACGGTCTCGACGCTGTCCGCGATCACCTCGCGGGAGACCAGCGAGAAGTGCATCCCCTCGTGGCCCATCGAGATCCCGTCGGACACGGAGATGGTCCCGAACTCGAGCGGGTAGCCGCCGGCTGCGTGGACGCCGTTCTTGACGGCCTTGGCGAGCCGGTCCAGCGAGAGGTTGCAGGGCGTGATCTCGTTCCAGGACGACGCCACCCCGATCTGCGCCTTGGCGAAGTCCTCGTCGCCCATACCGACAGCGCGGAGCATGCCCCGGGCGGCGGCACGCTCGAGCCCGTCGGTGACGTCGCGGCTACGGGGCTTCATGTCGGGAGTGTCAGCCATGGGCGCGAGCCTACGCCGTACTCAGGACCCTGATTCGTCAGCGGTCGCCCCGCGGACGAATGCCGCAAAATCGCTGACGAATCGGGGTTTGGGGTTAGAGGGTGGCGGCGCGGATGCAGAGGACGTCGGGGAGGTGCTCGGCGATGACCTGCCAGGAGTCGCCCTCGTCGTGGCTGCCGTAGACGGTGCCGTCCCGGCTGCCGAAGTAGATGCCGACGGGGTCGCCGTTGTCGACCCACATGCGCGTCGCGCATCACCGCGGTGTAGAAGCCGTCAGGAAGCCCCTCGCCGAGCTCCTCCCACGACGAGCCGGCGTCCTTGGACCGGTAGACCCGGGCCCTGCCGTCGACCGGGAAGCGCTCTCCGGCTCCGACCGAGCGGGAAGACGTAGATGGTGTCGCGCGCGGTGCGGGTGGGCCACGACCGGGAACCCGAAGTCGGACGGGCAGGCCGTCGGCGATGGAGGTCCAGCTGTCGCCGGCGTCGTCGGTGCGGTAGACGCCGCCGTGGTTCTGGGCGTAGAGCCGGTCGGGGTTCTCGGCGTCGCGGACCGCCTTGTGGACGCACTGCCCCCAGGCCGGGAACTGCGACGTCCTCCGGGAGCGAACTCGACCTTGATCCCCTGGTTGCGCGGGCTCCCAGGACGTGCCGCCGTCGTCGCTGCGGTAGACACCGCCGGTCGACATCGCCACCGCGACCGTCGCGGGTCGGTGGGGTGCGGCAGCAGCGTGTGGATCGCCTGGCCGCCGCCACCGGGCGCCCACTGCGGTCGGTGCGGGTGGTCCCACAGACCGCGCACCAGCTCGAAGGAGCGACCGCCGTCGGCGGACTTCCACAGCGCCGACGGCTCCGTGCCCGCCCACACCACGCCGGGCTCCGCCGGCGAGGCCGCCAGCGACCAGACGGCCTCGAGGCTGGTGCCGGTGTCCTCCGGGAAGCGGATGGCCGGGTCGCCGCCGCGCTGCCAGGTCTCGCCGAGGTCGTCGGAGTGCAGCACCTGCGTGCCCCAGTGCCAGCTGCGGCTGCCCATCAGCAGCCGCGGCTGGTCGCCGCGGGTGTCGATCGCGCACGGAATGGACCTCGTTGACCGGTTCGTCCGGTCCATCGACAGCCCAGGTCTCGCGATCGGCAGCTGCGTGCCGACCCACAGCCCCTTGCGCGTCCCGATCATGAGCACCGTCTCAGTCACGATCTCTCCCCTCGTTTGGTCAGCATTCGGACCCTACCCGCGTCCGCCGACCATGACGAGGCCTCGACAGCCGGTTCGCACGGTCTCCTGCTGAAGCAGCTCAGTAGTCGCCGGTCATCTCGTTCACCAGCGGCTCCCCGGCGGCGAACCGGGCGAGCTGCTCGCGCACCAGCCGGTGCGCACGCGGCTCCATCGCGCGTGGACGCGCCGCCGACGTGCGGCGTGAGCAGCAGGTTCGGGACAGTCCCACAGCGGGTGGCCCTCCGGCAGCGGCTCAGGTTCGGTGACGTCGACCGCGGCGGACAACCGGCCGCTCCGCAGCGCGGCCACGAGGGCGTCGGTGTCGACGACCGGCCCGCGGGCCACGTTGACCAGGAGGGCGCCGTCCTGCATGCGGCCGAGGAAAGGCTCGTCGACGAGGCCGCGGGTCTCGTCCGTGAGCGGCACGATCAGCACCACGACGTCGGCGCCCGGCAGCAGGTCGGGGCAGGTCGTCGTACGGGTGGACTCCGTCTCGGGCGGTACGGGCGACCCGGACGCACCTCGACCTCGAAGCCCGCGAGCCGCCGCTCGAGGGCTTCGCCGATGGCGCCGTACCCGACGACCAGGACGGAGCTGTCGGCCAGCGCGGGCCGCGTGCCATGAGCCCAGGTGCCCGGCGTCCTGCGCGCGCACGAAGCCCGGCACACCCGCAGCGACGCGAGCATCAGCGTCATCGCGAGCTCGGCGGTCGAGGCGTCGTGGATGCCGCGGCCGTTGCAGAGCGCGACTCCGTCGGGGACGTACGGCCGCGACGTGCTCGACGCCCGCGGTCATGCGTCTGCACGACGCGCAGCGAGCTCATCCGCGGGATCACCGCGCAGTCGACGTCGGAGAACCGGTACGGCGGCACGTAGAACGCCACCTCGTCGAGCCGACCGGAGGCGTCAGCGCGTCTCGGGGACCACGACCTCGTAGCGCAGCCCGCCCGGAGGCGACCGAGGAGGTCGGGGTCGAAGGGCAGCCAGACCAGCGGATCGGTCACGCCGACAACCCTACGGCAGCGGTGTTCACCTGGATGTCACACGACGTTGACGTCGGCGAAGCACCGCCGCCTACGTTCGTGACAGGAACAACGACGGCGGGAGGCGAAGAATGGCGATCCACCAGCGGCTCTGGACGGCGACCAGCCGATGGCCCAGGTCACGTGCCGACCCAGGAGACCGCCGCCGGAACGCGATGGTGGCGAGCACGGCGCTCACGCAGCGCCGGGTCGAGCTCACCGAGGTCGAGGAGTTCCTCGCAGTGCACCGCCGGCAGTACGATGCGCGGAAGGCGGTTGCCGCTCAGCACGCGCTCCGCATAACCCGTACGGGGGACGGGCCCGCCGATCGCATGGGCGTCCGCCTCCCCCGATCGGGTGATCTCTGGCACGGATCGTCCGGTGATGCGGAACGGTGCGTCACACTTTGCACATGTCCAGCATCGCGGCACACGTCGCCGAACTCGGCACCCGGCCGACGGCTCCGCGCTGCGCTTCTACGACGTCGTCAGCGCCGACGGCACCCGGCTGCGTGCCTGGACCAACGACGTCGAGGGCCCGACCGTGCTGCTCTGCAACGGGCTCGGCACCAACCCCTACGCCTGGCCGGCGCTGCTTGCGCCCCGACTGCGGCGTGCGGGTGGTCTCCTGGAACCACCGCGGCGTCGGCGGCTCGGACCGCCCGCCGACCCCGACCGCGTCGGCGTGGACGCCTTCGTCGAGGACGCCGTCGCGGTGCTGGACGACGCCGGCGTCGACTCCTGCGCAGTCGCCGGCTGGTCGATCGGCGTCAACACCGCCTTCGAGCTGGCCGTGCTGCACCCCGGCGGGTGACGCGGGCTGTTCGCGGTGGCCGGCGTGCCCGGCGGCACCTTCTCGTCGATGGGCGCGCCGCTGCTGCTCCCGCGACCACTCCGCCGTCCGATCGGCGCTGACCGCGCACCCGTGCTGGAGCAGGCCGGAAAGGTGCTCACCCCGATCACCACCCGCCTGCCGGTCGGCGCGGCTCGCCGCGGAGGTGCTCACGCACAGCGGCTTCATGCTGCCCGGCTCCGGACGTCGACGCCGTACGCCGGCGCGGTCCAGGAGTTCCTGACCACCCCGGTCGACTGGTACATGCACCTCGCCCGCGCCGCCGCGCGGCACCCCCGGGTCTCGCTGCGCTCGATCAAGGTGCCGACCACGTTCGTCGCCGGCCGCTTCGACGTGCTGGCCTCCGCCGCACGACATGCGCACCGCCGCGGAACGGATCCCGGACGCCGAGTACGTGATGCTGCACGGGCTCGCACTTCGTGCAGCTCGAACACCCCGAGGCCGTGCACGAGCAGCTGCTGGCGCTCGTCAGCCGACCATCGCCTGACGGCACCCTGCTACCGTGGCGACGGGTGACTTCGCGCCTCGCTCCCGCCCTCGTCGCCGATCGTCGCTCGCGCTGGCCGCGTGCGGCGGCTCCCGCTCGAGGGCGACCCGGACGACCTCGGCTCGCCGTCCCCGACTCCGCAGCCCAGGACGCACACCGGCGAGCCGATCGGCGCCCGAGCCGCACCGGCCACGATCTCGACCGGGCCGACCGCGCGTCGTCGGCACGGTGGCGACCGCAACCTCGCGGCGCCGTGGGGCATCGCGTTCCTGCCCGACGGCACGGCGCTCGTCGGCGAGCGGGACACGACGCGGGTGGTCGCGGTCCCGGCCGACGGCGGCGCCGTCCGCGAGGTGGGCCGGATCGGCGATCGCCGCGCCCCAGGGCGAGGCCGGTCTCCTCGGGCTGGCCGCCTCCCCGACGTACGAGGACGACCGGCTGGTCTACGCCTACGTCTCCACCGCGGAGGACAACCGGGTCGTCCGGATGACGTACGACGGCCGCCGGCTCGGCGAGACCCGAGCCCGGTGCTGACCGGCATCCCCAACGGGTTCATCCACGACGGCGGCCGGCTGCTCTTCGCCGACGACGGCAACCTGTTCGTGTCGACCGGCGAGATCGGCCAGGAGCAGCTCGCCCAGGACCGCGACTCGCTCGCCGGGAAGATCCTGCGCATCACGCCCGACGGCGAGCCGGCGCCGAGGGCAACCCGTGGCCGGGCTCGCCCGTGTGGACGATGGGGCACCGCAACGTGCAGGGTCTCGCGTTCGACGACCGGGGCCGACTGTGGGCCAGCGAGTTCGGCTCCGAACACCTGGGACGAGCTGAACCTGATCGACAAGGGCCGCAACTACGGCTGGCCGCTCGTCGAGGGCGCGCGGCGACCTCGACGAGTTACCGCAACCCGTTCGTGCAGTGGCGCACCTCGGAGGCCTCGCCGTCCGGCCTGGCCTTCCACGACGGGTCGCTGTGGATGGCCTCGCTGCGCGGCCAGCGGCTGTGGCAGGTCCCCGTCACCGGCGGACGGCACCGGCAACCCGCGCGACTGGTTCGTCGGCGACTACGGCCGGCTGCGCACCGTCGTCGTCGCGCCGAACGGCAACCTGTGGGTCACCACGTCCAACCGGGACGGCCGCGGCGACCCGGCCCGCAGGACGACCGGATCCTGGAGATCGCCGTCGAGTGAGAAGCGCCGCGAGAACCCCTCAGGAGGAGCTTCTCGAGGATCAGCTCGCGCACCCGGCCGGCGTCGGCCTGGCCGCGCATCTCCTTCATCACCGCGCCGATCAGCGCACCGGCGGCGGCGACCTTGCCGTCGCGGATCTTGTCGGCGACGTCGGGGTTGGCCGCGATGGCGTTGTCGACCGCGGCCGAGAGCGCACCGTCGTCGGAGACGACCTCGAGACCGCGGGCCGCGACGACCTCGTCGGGCGATGCCCTCGCCGGCGAGCACGCCCTCGAAGACCTGGCGGGCGAGCTTGTCGTTGATCGCGCCCTCGTCGACCAGCGCCTGCACACGCGCCACGTCGGCGGGCGTGACCGGCAGCTCGATCAGCTCGACACCCTGCTCGTTGGCGCGGCGGGCCAGGTCGGAGAGCCACCACTTGCGCGCCGCCTGCGGCGAGGCGCCCGCGGCGATGGTCTGCTCGACCAGGACCAGCGCGCCGGCCCCGACGGTGTCGCGCATCTCGAGGTCGGTGAAGCCCCAGTCCTCCTGCAGCCGCGCGCGGTGCTCGCGCGGCGGCTCGGGCAGCGTCGCCTGCGCAGCTGCTCCACCCACTCGCGCGACGGCGCGACCGGCACCAGGTCGGGCTCGGGGAAGTAGCGGTAGTCCTCGGCGTCGGACTTCTCGCGACCCGCGGTGGTGATGCCGGTGTCCTCGTGCCAGTGCCGGGTCTCCTGGGTCACCGAGCCGCCGCCGTCGACAGGATCGCCGCCTGGCGACCGATCTCGTAGCGGACCGCCCGCTCGACCGAGCGCAGCGAGTTGACGTTCTTGGTCTCGGTGCGGGTGCCGAGCGGCGCCTCCGGGCCGGGGCGCAGCGACAGGTTCACGTCGCAGCGCAGCGAGCCCTGCTCCATCCGGACGTCGGAGACGCCCGAGCCCGAGCAGCAGCTCGCGCAGGTGGGCGACGTACGCCTTGGCGACGAGGGGGGCCTTGTCGCCGGTGCCGATGATCGGCTTGGTGACGATCTCGATCAGCGGGATGCCGGCGCGGTTGTAGTCGACCAGCGAGTGGTCGGCGCCGTGGATGCGGCCGGTCGCGCCGCCGACGTGCAGCGACTTGCCGGTGTCCTCCTCCATGTGGGCGCGCTCGATCTCGATGCGGTGCCGTCAACGCCGCCTCGCCCGTCATCGATCTCCACCTCGGTCCAGCCGTCGAACGCGATCGGCTCGTCGTACTGCGAGGTCTGGAAGTTCTTCGGCATGTCCGGGTAGAAGTAGTTCTTCCGGGCGAACCGGCACCACTCGGCGATCTCGCAGTTCAGCGCCAGGCCGATCCGGATCGCGGACTCGACCGCCTTCGCGTTGACGACCGGCATCGCGCCGGGCAGCCCGAGGCAGACCGGGCAGATCTGGGTGTTGGGCTCGGCGCCGAACTCGGTCGGGCAGCCGCAGAACATCTTCGAGGCGGTGTTGAGCTCGACGTGCACCTCGAGCCCGAGCGCCGGGTCGAACGCGGCGAGCGCGTCGTCGTAGGACATCAGAGCGGGCGCGGTCATCGGGCTGCCTCCTGGGGCGTGAGCGACGGAGCCTGGTCGAGCAGCGGGCCGCCCCACCGGTCGGTCAGCAGCGTCTCGAGCGCGGCGCCGACCCGGTAGACCCGGTCGTCGGCCAGCGCCGGGGCGAGCACCTGGACGCCGGTCGGCAGCCCGTCCTCCTCGGCGAGGCCCGCTGGGCACCGAGATGCCCGGGACGCCGGCGAGGTTGGCCGGGATGGTGGCCAGGTCGTTGAGGTACATCGCGACCGGGTCGTCGAGCTTCTCGCCCAGCCGGAACGCGGTGGTCGGCGCGGTCGGGGAGACCAGCACGTCGGCCTGCTCGAAGGCCGCCGCGAAGTCGCGGCTGATCAGGGTGCGCACCTTCTGCGCCTGGCCGTAGTAGGCGTCGTAGTAGCCGCTGGACAGCGCGTAGGTGCCGAGGATGATCCGGCGCTTCACCTCGTCGCCGAAGCCGCGGTCGCGGGTGGCCCGCATGACCTCCTCGGCGCTCGGCGCCTCGATCCCCTCGGGCAGCACCCGCAGGCCGTAGCGCATCGCGTCGAACTTCGCGAGGTTGGACGGACGCCTCGGCCGGGAGGATCAGGTAGTAGGCCGCGAGCGCGTGCACGAACGACGGGCAGGAGACCTCGACGACCTCGGCCCCGGCGTCGACGAGCAGCTGCACGGACTCGTCGAAGCGCGCCTGCACACCGGCCTGGTAGCCCTCGCCGGTCAGCTCCGTGACCACGCCGATCGCGCACGCCGGCCAGGTCACCGGCGCGCCCGGCCGGGCGGCGTCGACGACGGCGGGCAGCGGCTGGTCGATGCGAGGTCGAGTCGCGCGGGTCGTGGCCGCCGATCACCTCGTGCAGCAGCGCGGCGTCGAGCACCGTGCGGGTGACCGGGCCGGCCTGGTCGAGGGAGTTGGCGAGCGCCACGAGGCCGTAGCGCGAGACCCCGCCGTACGTCGGCTTCACGCCGACCGTCCCGGTGACGGCACCCGGCTGGCGGATCGAGCCGCCGGTGTCGGTGCCGATCGCGAGCGGGGCCTCGAACGACGCGACCGCCGCGGCCGAGCCGCCGCCGGACCCGCCGGGGATCCGGTCGAGGTCCCACGGGTTGTGGGTCGGGCCGTACGCCGAGTGCTCGGTGGAGGAGCCCATCGCGAACTCGTCCATGTTGGTCTTGCCGAGGATCGGCAGGCCGGCCCGCGCAGCCGCTCGACCACGGTGGCGTCGTACGGCGGGACCCAGCCCTCGAGGATCCTCGAGCCGCAGGTGGTCGGCAGCCCGCGGGTGGCCAGCACGTCCTTGACCGCGATCGGGACCCCGTCGAGCGCGGAGGCCGGGGTGCCGGCGGCGCGGCGCTCGTCGGCCGCCCGGGCCTGGGCCAGCGCGCCCTCGGCGTCGACGTGCAGGAACGCGTGGACGGCGCCGTCGACGGCGCCGATCCGGTCCAGGTGGGCCTGGGTCAGCTCGACGGAGCTGGTCTCCCCCGCGGCGAGCGCGTCGGCCAGCTCGGCGGCGGTGCGGCGGGTCAGGTCGCTCACTGCCTCCTCCCCCAGGATCCGCGGCACCGAGAAGCGCTGCTCCTCGACCTCGGGGGCGCCGGAGAGCGCCTCCTCGGCGGTCAGGCCCGGGGTGACGACGTCCTCGCGGAACACGTTGGTCAGCGGCAGCGGGTGCGACGTCGGCGGGACGTCGTCGGCGGCCACGTCGCTGATCGACGCGATCGAGTCGAGGATCACGGCGAGCTGCGGCGCGAGGTGGTCGAGCTCGGCGTCGGACAGGTCGATCCGCGCGAGGTCGGCGAGGTGCGCCACCTCTTCACGGGTGATGTCGGGCATGCAACGGCTCCTGTACGGCTTGCGGAACCACCCATCCTAGGGGGCGTGGAGCCGTCGCTCGTGGGCGGCCGGGCGATGGGACGCGAGGGGTGATGGAGCGGCCGACCTGAGGGTTTAGTTAGGGTAGCCTTACCTAACCAAAGGAGACCCATGCGCTTGCGCTCCCTCGCCCTCACCGCCGCTGCTGCCCTTGTCGCCACCGCTGTCGCCGGCTGCGCCACAGACGGCGGCACCCACGACGGCTCCGCTGCTCCTACCGGCGTCAGCGAGCAGTACGAAGTCCTCGCCGCCGAGGTCGCCGAACGCGGCGGCTCGACCACTTCCGGGGACTGGCAGGTCTCCTACATCGTCGAGCAGGCAGAGCCGTGGTTCCACGCGCACGACGGGGACCAGCAGTTCCGCGAACCCACCGGCACGGAGACCCACCACATCGAGATCATTCCCGTCGAGTCGGCCAGCGGTCGGATCGTGCCCGACGTACCCATCACTCTCGACGTGATCGACGAGTCGGGCACTGTCGTCGACAGCCAGAAGCTGAACTTCTACTACAGCACCTTCTTCCACTACGCGAACAACTTCTCGGTCCCGGCCGAGGGCACGTACACGCTCCGAGCCGAGCTCGGCGCCCCGGACTTCCTGCGCCACGGCGAGCAGGCGGACGACCCCGCGCTCAGCGACGGGACGACCGTCGAGTTCACCAACGTGTCGCTGGTCCAGGGCTGACCTCTGTGACCTCCCTGCAGGCCGAGCACGCTTCCGGCCGGTTCCCTGCGTGGGCGCCGGCCGGGGCCGCGGGGCTGATGACGATTGGCGCTCGGCTGCTGCCTGTGGGTCTCCGCCACATCGATGCTGACCGCGCCGTCCACGACGTAGCGCTCTTTGCTCACCTCGCGAGCCTGGTACTCGGGTTCGGTGCCGTCCTGAGCGTTGACTGGGTTGCGCTGCTCTGGTTGCTTCGCGTCCGCCCACTGACGGACCTACTGCGGGCGGCTGGCAATGCCCATCTCCCGATCTGGCTCGGTTACGCGGGCGTTGGTGGTCAGCGGGATCCTGCTGGAACCGGACCTGGGCAGCCTCGCCACGCAGGTGAAGCTGGCGCTCGTGCTGGTGATCGGCTGGAACGGCGTGGTCGCCACGGTGCTCCAGACGCCGCTGAGCGCCAGCCCGGGCGGATCGCCGTCACGCCGGCTGCTGCTCGTGTCGGGGGCCACCGCGACGGTGTCGCAGCTCGGCTGGTGGGGTGCCATGGCGATCGGCTTCGCCAACACCAACTAGCCAGAGCCGGATCACTCGCCGACCTGGGCCGCTCGCGGGCGACCTCCGGACCGTCCGCGAGCAGGACCCGGAAGCCGTCCTCGTCGAGCACCGGCACCTTCAGCGAGACCGCCTTGTCGTACTTCGAGCCGGGTGCGTCCCCGACCACCACGAAGTCGGTCTTCTTCGACACCGACGACGCAGCCTTGCCGCCGCGGGCGATGATCGCCTCCTTGGCCTGGTCGCGGGAGAACTCCGTGAGCGAGCCCGTCACCACGATGCTCATGCCCTCCAGCGTGCGCGGCGTGGACTCGTCGACCTCGTCCTCCATGCGCACCCCGGCCGCGTGCCACTTGTCGACGATCGCGACGTGCCAGTCGACGTCGAACCAGTCCTGGATCGACTCCGCGATCACTCCGCCCACGCCCTCGGCGTCCGCGAGCTCCTCGGCCGAGGCCTTCCGGATGCGCGTCGAGGGACTGGAAGTGCTCCGCCAGCGCCCGCGCAGCGGTCGGCCCGACGTGGCGGATGGACAGCGCGACCAGCACCCGCCACAACGGCTGCTCCTTGGCAGCCTCGAGGTTGGCGACCAGCCGCTGGCCGTTGGCGGACAGCACGCGCCCGTCGCGGATCTCTCCCTCGTCGTCCGTCTTCTTCGCAGCCCGCGTGTACAGCGGGACGCGTGCGATCTCGGCGGCGGTCGAGGTCGAAGAGGTCGCCCTCGTCCTTGAGGACACCGGCCTCGAGTAGAGCCGTGGCCCCCTCCCAGCCGAGCGCCTCGATGTCGAAGGCACTCCGGCTCGGCCAGGGCGAACAACCGCTCACGCAGCTGTGCCGGGCAGGACTGGGAGTTGGGGCAGCGGATGTCCTTGTCGCCCTCCTTCTCCGGACGCAGCTCGGTGCCGCACTCCGGGCAGTGCGTCGGCATCTCGAACGCGTGCTCCGACCCGTCGCGCAGGTCGACCACCGGGCCGACGATCTCGGGGATCACGTCGCCGGCCTTGCGGAGCACCACGGTGTCGCCGATCAGCACGCCCTTGCGCATCACCTCGAACCCGTTGTGCAGCGTGGCCATCTCGACGGTCGAGCCGGAGACCTTGACCGGCTCCATCACGCCGTACGGCGTCACCCGGCCGGTGCGCCCGACGTTGACCCGGATGTCGAGCAGCTTGGTGTTGACCTCCTCGGGTGGGTACTTGAACGCGATCGCCCAGCGCGGGGCCCGTGAGGTCGAGCCGAGTCGCCGCTGCAGGGAGACCTGGTCGACCTTGACCACGACGCCGTCGATCTCGTGCTCGACCGAGTGCCGGTGCTCGCCGTAGTGGTCGATGAACTCCTGCACGCCGGCCAGGTCGGGGACCACCCGCACCCGCTCGCTCACCGGCAGCCCCCACGCGGCCAGGGCGTCGTAGGCGGTCGACTGACGTTGGGCGTCGAAACCCTCGTGCGCGCCGATGCCGTGGCAGACCATCGCCAACGGTCGGGTCGCGGTGACCCGGGGGTCCTTCTGCCGCAGCGAGCCGGCCGCGGCGTTGCGCGGGTTCGCGAACGGCGGCCGACCCTGCTCGACCATCGACTCGTTGAGCGTGCCGAACGCCTCGACCGGGAGGAACACCTCGCCGCGCACCTCCACCTGGGCAGGTACCGGGTGCTCGTCGGTGCCGGTCAGCCGGTCGGGGATGTTGTCGATGGTGCGGACGTTCGGCGTGACGTCCTCGCCGGTGCGCCCGTCGCCGCGGGTCGCGGCCCTGACGAGCCGGCCGTCTTCGTAGAGCAGGTTGATCGCGAGCCCGTCGACCTTGAGCTCGCAGAGGAACTCGGCGTCGGTGATCTCCTCCCGCTCGATACGCGCCGCCCAGGCAGCGAGCTCGTCGGTGGAGAAGGCGTTGTCGAGGCTCATCATCCGCTCGAGGTGCTCCACCGGGGCGAAGTCGGTCGACACGGCACCGCCGACGATCTGCGTCGGCGAGTCGGGGGTGCGCAGGTCGGGGAACTGCTCCTCGAGCTCCTCGAGCCGGCGCATCTTCTCGTCGAACTCGGCGTCGGACAGGGTCGGGGCGTCCCGGACGTAGTAGCGCCAACGAGCGTCCTCGACCTCCTCGGCCAGTGCCCGGTGCTCCTCGCGGGCCTCGGGGGGCGCGGCCTCGACCTCGACGCCTGCGCTCTGCGGGATCTCGCTCATGCGCCTATCCTGCCGTGCCGCACCGACGCCCGATGGCCCGGATGGACGCCGGACGTGGTCACGATCGCTTCCTTCCACTGCGAGCCCCGGCGGCATCAATCCACCTCCCTGATTTTGGGCTCACCGGGAGAATGGCCGCATGCCGAGTTCGCCCCGTTCGTCCAGCCCGCGTGAGCCCTCGCCGTCCGAGGGGCCGTCGCTGACCCGTCACGACGTTCCGGACGCGCGGGCGTCTGGTCCTGATGCTGCACGGCGGCCGGGCCGACGGGCACGCTCCGGTCGACGAGCGCAGCGCCTCGTGGCGCCGCTCGCACTGGATGATGCGGCACATCACCGGGCGCGCACACCGGGCCGGCGTCGGCATCTGGCTGCTCCGGTACGCCGTGCGGCGGCTGGAACGAGAAGACCCGGTCGATCCCCTCGCCGGTCCCTGACGCGCGCTGGGCCCTCGACGAGGTACGTCGTGAGCTGGGAGACATGCCGGTGGTCCTGCTCGGGCACTCGATGGGCGCGCGAACTGCGGTCGCCGTCGCCGACGACGCGAGTGTCACGGGTGTCGTCGGGGTCGCGCCGTGGCTGCCGGCCGACGAGCCGAACGACGCCCTCCGCGGCAAGCACCTGGCGGTGGCGCACGGCCGCTCCGACAAGATCACCTCGGCGCGGCAGTCCCGCGCGTTCGTGGGCCGCGCGGAGGCAGTCGCCGCGTCGGTCGCCTTCGAGGACATGGGCCGGGTCGGCCACTACATGTTCCGGAGGATCCCGGCCTGGAACGACTTCGCCGTGACCCGATCGCTCGCGTTCGCCGGCAACGGCGACCACGAGTCGGCACGCCTGTCTTCTGACTGACCCGCGTCAGGACAGGTTCGTACCGACCTTCGCTGCAAGCCGGAGGGCCTGACGCGCCCACCGCTCGCTGGCGCCGGCGAGCCCGCACGACGGCGTCACCACCAACGACGACGCCGAGCCGGGATCGAGACCGAGCATGTCGAGGAACCGCAGCACCCGGTCGGTGAGCGCGCCCTCGTTCGGCGCGGTGGCAGGGTCCGTCGACGGGATCATTCCGAGCAGCACGGGGCGTCCGGCCTCGAGCAGCTCGGCCAGGGCGTCGTATGCCGCGGCGTCGAGGACGTCGAGATCGACCGAGACGCCCTGAGCACCCGCGCCGACCAGCAGTCCGAGCGGTGCGTCGGCAGCGCAGCAGTGCACGATCGGGGTCGCACCCGCATCGACGGCCGCTGCGATGACCCATTCCAGCGCGGGTGACGCCGCCGGGTGGTCGACCGAGCGGTGCCGGTGGAACCCGGAGGCGGTGGGGACCGCGCCGGCGAGTACGGCGGGCAGCGCGGGCTCGTCGATCTGGACGACGATGTCGGCCTCGGGAAGCCGACGCCGCACGTCGGCGACGTGTCCGCGCAGTCCCTCGGCGAGCGCCTCGGCCAGTTCGCGGCGAGCGCCGTAGTCGGAGAGCACCCGGTCGCCGCGCGGCTTCTCGACCGTGGCGGCGAGCGTCCACGGCCCGGCTACCTGGATCTTGAAGCGCCCGGTGTAGCCCTGGGTCAGCTCCTCGACGACGTCGAGGTCCTGTGCGAGCAGGGAACGCGCCCGTCGGTGGTCGACGCCCGCCGTGCTCTGACCACCGGTGAGCCGCCAGCCGGCCGGCTGCAGGTCGGCGCCGAGGTCGGCGACCACGGCGAGGGCGCGGCCGGTCATGTTCGCGTGGGCGCCGCGCTCGGGCAGCTCGGGCAGGTGCGGGAGGTCGGGGAGCTCGCCCAGGACGACGCGGACGGACTCGTCGTACGTCGTGCCGGGCATCGACCCGACCGCGGAGGCGTGGGTCATGCGTCGACCGTGGAGCGCCGTGCCGCCGAGATGGTGCACGAGCCGACGACGCGCGATCCGTCGTACACGACGGCGGCCTGACCGGGAGCGATCCCCTGAGCCGGTTCGAGGAGCACGATGTCGACGCCCTCCTCCGTCTCGTCGACGGTCACCACGGCCCGGTGCTCGTCGCCGTGGGCCCGCAGCTGCACCGTTCCGTGCAGTGGCTCGGACGGGACCGTGCCGCACCAGCGGGGCTTGATCCCGGTGATCCGGTCGATGGTGAGCTCCTCGCGCGGACCGACCGTCACCGTGCCCGAGACCGGCTCGATGTCCAGGACGTAGCGCGGCTGGCCGTCCGCGGCCGGTCGTCCGATCCGCAGACCCTTCCGCTGGCCGATGGTGAAGCCGAACGCGCCCTCGTGATGACCGAGCACCTCGCCGGACGCGTGGTCGACGATCTCTCCGGAGCCGGCGCCGAGCTTCTCGCGGAGCCAGCCACCGGTGTCGCCGTCGCTGATGAAGCAGATGTCGTGGCTGTCCGGCTTCTGCGCCACCGAGAGCCCGCGGCGTTCGGCCTCGACCCGGACGTCGGCCTTGCGCGAGTCGCCGAGCGGGAACAGCGAGTGCGCGAGCTGGTCCTGGGTCAGCACGCCGAGCACGTAGGACTGGTCCTTGCCCATGTCGACGGCACGGTGCATCTGGATCAGGCCGTCGTCACCCGTGACGAGCTGGGCGTAGTGGCCGGTCGCGACGGCATCGAACCCGAGCGCGAGGGCACGGTCGAGGACGGCGGCGAACTTGATCTTCTCGTTGCAGCGCAGGCACGGGTTGGGCGTGCGCCCGGCGACGTACTCGGCCTTGAAGTCCTCGACGACGTCCTCGTGGAACCGGTCGCTCATGTCCCAGACGTAGAACGGGATGCCGATCACGTCGGCGGCTCGGCGCGCGTCGTTCGAGTCCTCGATGGTGCAGCAGCCACGGGCTCCGGTGCGGTACGACTGCGGGTTCCGCGAGAGCGCGAGGTGGATGCCGGTGACGTCGTGCCCGGCCTCGACGGCACGAGCGGCGGCGACTGCCGAGTCGACGCCGCCGGACATTGCAGCAATGACGCGCATCAGCCTGCAGCCTTTCCGTTGCGGGACCCGAGGCCAGCGACCACGCCGGCGGCTCGCGCGCGCTCCACGACCGGGCCGATCGCTTCGACGAGCGCGTCGATGTCGGCCTCGGTGGTGGTGTGGCCGAGGGTGAAGCGCAGCGACGAGCGAGCCTGCTCGTCGGTGCGGCCCATGGCGAGCAGCACATGGGACGGCTGCGGGACGCCGGCCGAGCAGGCGGAGCCGGTCGAGCTGGCGATCCCGCGCGCGTCGAGCAGCATCAACAACGAGTCGCCCTCGCAGCCGGGAAAGGTCAGGTGGGCATTGCCGGGCAGCCGGTGGTCGGGCGCGCAGTCGGGGTCACCGTTCACGGCGGCGCCGTCGACCTGGTCCAGCACCCGACGGACAAGCTCGTTGCGCAGCGCGCAGATCCGCTCGGCGTGGTCGGCCTGGTGCTTGACGGCCAGCTCGACCGCGGCCGCGAACCCGGCGATCGCAGGAGTGTCGATGGTGCCGGAGCGGACGTCGCGCTCCTGTCCGCCACCATGCAGCTGCGGGGTGAGTGCGAGCTCGCGCCGTACGACGAGGGCGCCGACGCCGTACGGACCGCCGACCTTGTGCGCGGTCAACGTGAGCAGGTCGACGCCACTGGCCGCGAAGTCGACCGGGACCTGACCGACCGCCTGGACGGCGTCGGTGTGCACGGGAACGTCGTGGGCGTGCGCGAGCGCGACGACCTCGGCCAGCGGCTGGACGGTACCGACCTCGTTGTTGGCCCACATCACCGTCACCAGGGCGACGGAGCCGGGGTCGCGCTCGAGGGAGTCCCGGAGCGCGTCGACGTCGAGCCGACCGAGCTCGTCGACGGGCAGCAGCTCGACGTCCGCGTCCTCGTGCTCGGCGAGCCAGTGCAGCGGGTCGAGTACGGCGTGGTGCTCGACGGAGGTCGCGAGGATTCGGGTGCGGCGCGGGTCGGCGTCACGGCGCGACCAGAACAGGCCTTTGACCGCGAGATTGTCCGACTCGGTTCCGCCGGAGGTGAAGACGACCTCGCCGGGTCGGCAGCCGATCGCCGCGCGCGATGCGCTCGCGGGACTCCTCCACCACGCGACGCGCTGCGCGGCCCGGCGCATGCAGCGACGACGGGTTGCCCACCTGGACCAGCTGCTGCGTCATCGCAGCGACCGCCTCGTCGTACATGGGCGTCGAGGCGGCGTGGTCGAGGTAGACGGAGCGCTGCGGTCGTGCGGGCGCGCGGGAGAGGTCGTTCATCGCGCTTACCAGGGTACGGCGTGGCCGGTAGTCGGCTGGGGCGAGCCCGCCGAGTCGGCGGGTGGATGGTCGCTCGGTCCCGAGACGGCCGGTCGTGGGACTGGAGTGGGTAAGGGGCCCCACGACCGGCCTGGCCGCGCCGCCGCTGAGCAGCACTCCGCCGGACCAGGGCATCGCGAAGGTGACGTCGTCGGTCATGGTGACGTTCAGCAGCCGTACCGGTGTCGTCAGCAGCCTCACCGCGTCTCCCTGAATCGGTCTTCGTGGCCACCTCAACCTTCGACCCCGATTCGATACGGCGTCATCCACAACATTGCTGAAATTCGCAGGCAGCTGGCTGGGCGTCGATGGCGGTGCCGGACGAATCATCAATCTGCGGGCCACGACGCCGGCGTCCTCGACCGGCAAGAAAGACGCTTCGAACTAGTCAGATCTGACTACGTCGTACACGCCGATCGGTCCCTAGCGGACAAACGCCGCAGCCGGGACACTCGATCTCATGGTCGGGGGGACCAATCCACGTGCTCGGAGGGGGGCGACGGCGACTCGGTCGCGTCGCAGCCGGGTCGTCACGCCTTCAATCCGTGCCACGGTCATCGCGACCACGATCGCGGTCATTGTCGTCACCTGCCTCGGAGCCATCCTCAGCGAGCTCGATGCCCATGCTTCGTCGTCGACTGAATATCTGGCCGCGATCCTCACGGTGCTGGCGTCCGCGCTGTTCCTCGGCGCCGGCGCACTCAAGATCGCCCGCGGACGCATCACCGAGGAGTCGACGAGCATCCTGATGGGGGTGGCGCTGGTCGTGCTCGGCAGCTTCGCCCTCCCTCTGACGAGCATCGCCCAGGCATTGGCGCGCACCAGCGCCACGTCGATGCTGCCCAGCCTGACAGCCTTCGCGACCACGATGGTCGCCCTGTCACTCGTGATCAGAGCGCTGCACGGCAACGTGCTTGATACGCCTCCGCCCCTGGTGCGACTGCTCGCAACGTCGCTGGGCGGCGCGTTGCTCTCGTTCCTGTGGCTGGTTGCGGCTCATTACTGGACGCCCGATCTCCTCACCACTGACGCTCTGCCGACACCCGCGTTCCATGGCTCGCTGCTCTGCATGGCCTGGTTCACGATCGGGTTTGCGGCGGCGCGCCGGGCCGACGAGCAGCCGTGGGCGGGTTCGCTGGCGCCACTCTTCGGATGCATGGCGGTGGCGGAGCTGATGAGGGCGCTCTCCGTCGTATCCCCGGGGGCGTGGCACCTCGCGGGCGGTGCACTGGTGGCCGTGATCTCCGCGATTACCGCGCACCGGGCGCTGCTCGACCTGGACGACGCCATCAAGAGCGGACGCGAAGACCTCGCAGCCGTCGACCAGGCACTCTCGAGCAGCCGCGAGGATGCCGGCAACCAGCGAGCATGGCGCGAGGAGTTCACCCACGACGCGAGGAACGCTCTCGCGGGACTTCGGGCAGCACTGACCACCCTCGACCAGTACGGCGGCGCCCTCGACGAGGGCACCATCGAACGCCTGCGCAGCGCTGCGCTCGGCGAGGTCGGCCATCTCGAGCACCTGATCACGCGAAGCGACCGCGACAAGAACATCGACTTCGACCTGGCACGGGTGATCGGCACCGTGGTGAACTCGCGCCGCGCGGCGGGGCTGGACGTGACCGAGACCGGGCCCGCGATCCGCGCCCACGGCCGGCCCGGCGACGTGGCGACCGCGCTCCAGAACCTGATCGTCAACGCGCAGCAGCACGCTCAGGGGCCTGTCCGGGTGACGACGCGCGCACGCGGCGACTGGATCGATGTGACTGTGGCCGACAGCGGCCCCGGGTTGGCGCCCGGGCAGAGCGCGCGTCTGTTCCAGCGGGGCGCCCGAGGGCCCGACAGTGGCGGCTTGGGCGTCGGGCTACACATCTCGCGAGTGCTGATGCGCAGGCAGGGCGGTGACCTGACCGCGGGCTCCGTCGAAGGCTTCTGCGAGTTCACTCTCACCCTGCTGCGCGCGGGTGGAGACCGACCGCTGCCGAGCACGACGTCCCACGCCGTACTGGCGGGGCGCCTGTCCGATCGCGTCGACCGCCTCGAAGGTCCCGCGTGAGCACCGGCACAGCCGTTCTCCTGGTGGAGGACCACGTGCTGCTTGGCGATGCCCTGGCCGCCTCGCTCCGCGCACAGGGAATCTCGGCCGACCTCGTGCCACTCGACTCCCGTGAGGGCGTGATCGAAACCGTCACCACGGTCGCGCCGGACCTGGTCCTCCTCGACCTCGAGCTAGGTGCCCCGGTTGGGGACGGTTCCACGCTCGTCCGGCCGTTCGTTGCTGCGGGAGCGGGAGTGCTGGTGGTGAGTGCCAGCGAGTGCCCGCACCGCATCGGCACCGCAGTCGAGGCCGGGGCTCTCGACGTGGTGTCGAAGTCTGCGCCGTTCGACCGTCTGTTGCAGACCGTGGTCGCCGCCGCGGAGGGGCGCCACCGGATGCGCGAGTCCGACCGCCAGCGGATCCTCCACGACCTCCACGATGCCCGCGAACGTGACCGCTCCGCGCGGGCGCCGTTCGCGAGCCTCACGCCTCGAGAACAGCGCGTGCTCCGCGCGCTTTCCGACGGGCTCTCGGTGGCGAGCATGGCCCGGGACTGGTACGTCGCCGAGGCGACCGTCCGCAGCCAGGTGCGCGGCGTGCTGATGAAGCTGGGCGTCACGTCCCAGCTCGAGGCCGTCGCGCTGGCCAGGCTGGTCGGATGGTCCGGCGACGGCTACGGAAACGACGAGGGCTCCGACCCGCCCTCTCGGGCGGACCGAAGCCCTCGCTGACTCGACAGAGCGGAGCGCCGCTCGTCAGCCCTTGCGCTTGGTGACTTCCTCGGTGGCAGCCGGGAGGACGGCGTGCAGATCACCGACGACACCGAAGTCGACGAGCTCGAAGATCGGTGCCTCCTCGTCCTTGTTGACCGCGACGATCGTCTTCGACGTCTGCATGCCGGCTCGGTGCTGGATGGCGCCGGAGATGCCGTTGGCGACGTACAGCTGGGGCGACACCGTCTTGCCGGTCTGGCCGACCTGGAAGGAGTGCGGGTACCAGCCGGAGTCGACGGCGGCGCGCGAGGCACCGACTGCGGCACCCAGCGAGTCAGCGAACTGCTCGACGGGCTCGAAGTTGCCGCCGGTACCGCGACCACCGGAGACCACGATCGCGGCCTCGGTGAGCTCGGGACGCCCCGAGGCCTTGCGCGGCTCGGAGGCGGTGATCTTCGCAGCCTTGGCAGCGTCGGACACGGTGGCCGCGAACGGCTCCTGCGCCGCCGCGCCCTCGGCCTCCTCCGGCGCAGCCGAGTTCGGCTTCACCGTGATGATCGGGGTGCCCTTGGTGACCTTCGCCTGGACCGTGTAGTTGCCGGCGAAGACGCTCTGCGTGGTCACCGGACCGGCCTGGACGTCGACAGCGTCGGTGATCAGACCGGAGTCGGTCTTGACCGCGAGGCGACCCGCGATCTCCTTGCCCTCACCCGTCGACGGGATGAGCACGGCTCCGGGCTGCACCTTCTCGACGAGCTGCGCGAGCACCTCGGCCTTCGGCGCCACCAGGTAGTCCTTGGTCTCCGCGTCGTCGACGACGTAGATCTTCTCGGCGCCGTACTTCTTCAGTGTCTCGGCAGCCGCGGAGACGTCCGACCCGATGAAGACGGCGGACGGCTCACCGAGGCGGCGGGCGATCGTCAGCAGCTCGAGGGTCGGCTTCGTGACCTTGCCGTCGGCAGCCTTGTCGGTGTCGACGAGTACCAGAATCTCGCTCATAGTCAGTGCCTTCCTCAGATGAACTTCTTCGACGCGAGGAACTCGACGAGCGCCTTGGCGCCGCTGCCGTCCTCGTCGGTGACGACCTGACCCTGCGTGCGCGGCGGGCGCGCCTCGGTGCCCTCGACGGCGGTCCACGCCGCGGAGAGACCGACCTGGCCGGCGTCGACACCGAGGTCGGCGAGCGACCACGAGTCGAGCGGCTTCTTCTTCGCGGCCATGATCCCCTTGAACGACGGGTAGCGCGCCTCACCGGACTGGTCGGTGACCGACAGCACGAGCGGAGTGCTCGCCTCGATGGTGTCGGTCGACGCGTCGCCGTCCCGGCGGATCTTCACGGTCGACCCCTCGACGGTGATCTCGGAACCGAGCGTCGCGCCCGGCAGGCCGAGCCGCTCGGAGAGCATCGCCGGAACGACACCCATGGAGCCGTCGGTCGAGGCCATACCGCAGACGACCAGGTCGACCGGGCTCTCGGCGCCGAGCTTCTCGACGGCCTTGGCGAGCACCAGCGAGGTGGCGAGCGCGTCGGACCCGGCGATCGCGTCGTCGACGACGTGCACACCCTTGTCGGCGCCCATCTGCAGCGCCTTGCGGATCGCGTCGGTGGCCTGCTCCGGGCCGACGCTCAGGACAGTGACTTCGACGTCGCCGTCGGCCTTCTCCTTGATCTGGAGGGCCTGCTCCACGGCGTACTCATCGAGCTCCGACAGCAGACCGTCCACGCCGACGCGGTCGACGGTGTTGTCAGCCTCGAAGTGCCGATCGGCGGTGGCATCTGGCACGTACTTCACACACACGACAATGTTCATGGCGTTCTCGGCCCCATAGGGCCCCTCCTGTGCACTCGGTTGGACCCGAGGTTACCCGCGCGTAGCAATTGGCGAAACGGGCACCTGGGTGGGGTCAGTCACACGTCGGTCACACCTTGTTGACCGGCGGCACGGCGGCGAAACGCCGTCGCGCCGGTCAGGTCACGGGCGGATGACGCGGTCGAGCAGCTTGCCGATCACCAGGTAGATCACGGCAGCGATCCCCCAGTTGGTGAGCGCGCCCTTGACGGCCGCGTTCTTGCCCTCGAACTCCTTGAACTCGCCCAGGTCGAGCAGATCGGCCCCGTCGAGGACGAAGGCGACGATGGCGTTGTCGGGGTTCATCTTCAGCGCCACCAGCAGCGCGCCTACCGCGAGGAAGAGGGCGCACACGACCGCGATCAGCCACACCACCGAGGCGACCTTCGTGCGTACGTTGCGGCTGCTGGAGGTCAGGCGCTCCCGGGCCGCCCGCCTGCCCTCGGCCGGCTTCTCAGTCTCTGCCACCGTGTCTCCTTCTGGGGTTCGCTCGCAGAATATCTGAACTCATCGACCGACGAACTCGGCCTTGCCCGGGCCGTTCTCCATGAACGACGTCATCCCGATGCTGCGGTCCTCGGTGGCGAAGAGGGCGGCGAACTGGATGCGCTCGATCTCGAGCCCGGTGTCGAGATCGACCTCGAGGCCGCGGTCGATCGTCTCCTTGGCGGCGCGCAGTCCGTACGCCGCTGCGTTCGCGAACTGCTGCGCCCACGCGACGGCCTCGCGGTAGACCTCCTCGGCGGGCACGAGCCGGTCGACCAGCCCGATGGCCAGCGCCTCGTCGGCCTTCACGAAGCGGCCGGTGAAGATGATGTCCTTGGCCTTGGACGGGCCGACGAGTCGGCTCAGCCTCTGCGTTCCGCCGGCGCCGGGGATGATCCCGAGCAGGATCTCCGGCTGGCCGAGGGTGGCGTTGTCGGCCGCGATCCGGACGTCGGCGCACAGCGCGAGCTCGCAGCCACCCCCGAGCGCGTAGCCCGTGACGGCGGCGACCACCGGTTTCGGGATCTCGGCGACTGCCGTGAAGGCCGACTGGAGGCCGCCGGAGCGCTGCACCATGTCCGTGTAGGACATGTCAGCCATCTCCTTGATGTCGGCGCCGGCGGCGAACACCTTCTCCCCGCCGTACACGACCACGGCGCGGACGTCGTCACGGCCGGCGGCCTCGGTGGCGGCGGCCCGGATCTCCTCCTGGACCTGGACGTTGAGGGCGTTCATCTTGGGCCGGTCGATCCGGATCGTCCCCACGCCGTCCTGAACCTCGAGCCGAACGAACTCACCCACGTCATCTCTCCTCACGTCGTCAACGCTGTCTTCCGCAGGGTAGTTGGCCGAGGGGTGGGCCAATCACACCCGTCTCCCTCGGCGTCCGAGCGCATCGGCGACAATTGTCGGATGCATCACGACTCCCCCGCGCCTCTGTGGCCTGGACAGCACCAGCCGCTCGGGGCCACATGGAGCGAGGAGTCGACCAACTTCGCTGTCTACGCACCCGAAGCCACCAGCGTGGCGGTGTGCCTGTTCGACGACAGGCCGGGTGACGGCGACGGTCTCGTCGAGCGCCGCTTCGAGCTCACCGAGCAGACGCTGGGCATCTGGCACGGCGCACTGCCCGGCGTACCGGTGGGTCAGCGGTACGGGTTCCGCGCCGACGGCCCCTGGGACCCCGAGGACGGGCTCCGGTTCAACCCCGCCAAGCTGCTGCTCGACCCGTACGCCCTGGCGATCGCGGGCTCGGTCGAGCTCGATGACGCGATCTACGGGTACGTCCGGCCGGCCCCTGACGACGACGCCGAGACGGCTGCCCACAAGCAGCTCACCCGCGACGACACCGACTCGGCGCCGTACGTCCCGACCTCGGTCGTCGTGAACGACGACTTCGACTGGGGCGACGACCGCCGGCCCGCGCACAAGTGGACCGACACGGTCATCTACGAGCTGCACGTCAAGGGTTTCACCCAGCTGCACGACCGGATCCCCGAGGAGCTGCGCGGCACGTACGCCGGCCTGACCTACCCGGCCGCCGTCGACTACCTGCGCGACCTCGGCGTGACCACCGTCGAGCTGCTGCCCGTCCACCAGATCGTGCCGGAACGGCACCTCGCCGAGCAGGGGCTCACCAACTACTGGGGCTACAACTCGATCGGCTTCTTCGCCCCCCACAACGCGTACAGCTCCGCCGACGACCGCGGCGGCCAGGTCACCGAGTTCAAGGCGATGGTGAAGGCGCTGCACGCGGCCGGGCTCGAGGTGATCCTCGACGTCGTGTTCAACCACACCGCCGAGGGCGGCGCCGACGGTCCGACGTTGAGCTTCCGCGGGCTCGACGACCGCGGGTACTACAAGCGGTCGGCGGCGTTCGAGGACCACTACTTCGACGTCACCGGCTGCGGCAACACCGTGAACGTCGCGAAGTCCTCGGCGCTCCGGCTCGTGCTCGACTCGCTGCGCTACTGGGTGACCGAGATGCACGTCGACGGGTTCCGATTCGACCTCACCCCGGCGCTGTGCCGGAAGGGATCGGACGTCGACCTCGACGGCCACTTCCTCACCACGATCAGCCAGGACCCGATCCTGCGGCACGTGAAGCTGATCGCCGAGCCGTGGGACGCCAGCATGGACGGCTACCAGGTCGGCCGGTTCCCACCCCCGTGGGTCGAGTGGAACGACCGGTACCGCGACACGGTCCGCGACTTCTGGCGCGCGCGTTCGGGCGGGATCCGGGACGTGGCGTCACGGCTGGCCGGCTCCAGCGACCTGTACGCCGACGACGGGCGGTCGCCGTACGCCTCGGTGAACTTCGTGACCGCGCACGACGGCTTCACGCTGCGTGACCTGGTCTCGTACAACGACAAGCACAACGAGGCGAACGGCGAGAAGAACCGGGACGGCACCGACAACAACCGCTCCTGGAACTGCGGCGTCGAGGGCGAGACCGACGACCCCGAGGTGCTCGCGCTGCGCCGGAAGCAGGCCGCCAACCTGATGGCGACGCTTTGCCTGTCGACGGGTGTCCCGATGCTGACGGCCGGCGACGAGCGCGGGCGCACGCAGCGCGGCAACAACAACGCGTACGCGCAGGACAACGAGATCTCGTGGCTGGACTGGCGCCCGAACGACGCGTGGCTCGACCTCTACGACATCACCAAGGCGGCGCTGCGACTACGCCGTGAGCACCCGGCGCTGCGGCAACGGCACTTCCTGGCCGGGCGACCGACCGTCGGTGGCGGTCCGAAGGACCTGGCCTGGATCCACCCCGAGGGCCGCGAGATGACCGACGCCGACTGGTTCGACGAGGGCCTGCACACGTTCGGGATGTTCGTGTCGGGTGACCCGCTGCGTGCGCCCGGTCCCCGTGGTGAGCGGCTGCGTGACGCCTCGTTCCTGATCTGGTTCAACGCGCATCCCGCCTCGGGGAAGGCCGCCCTCCCCATGAACGAGTGGGTGCACGCCGGCGAGGTGGTGCTCAGCACCGACTCCACCCATCCGGTCGGCGAGCGCCTCGAGGCCGGTCAGATCATCGACATGGAGCCGCGCTCGCTGCTCGTACTCCGCCAGATCTGACGACGAACCGGCGCGTCGGCACGTGTATGACGTGCGGACGCGCCGGTTCGGCGGTGCGTGTCAGCCGGGGGGCAGGGTGATGCAGCCCAGCTCGGCCGGCCCTGCGAGGTGGGCGTTCTTCGGCAGGATCCGGACGGTGTACCCGAACGGACCGGTTGCCGACAGCGCGATCTGCCCGTCGAACCGGTGTCGACCACCCTCGTAGCTCTCCGCCAGCGACAGCGACTCCGCCGACGTGTCGACGAGGTTGTCGTCGTGCTGGATCCGACCGTGCACCACCTGCACGTCCACGTCGTCGGGGCTGAGCTCGCCGAGGGACGCGAACACGCGCACCTCGAGCGTCTCCCCGATCGCCGGGACGTCGGCGACGCCGCTGGACTCCACGTGGTCGATAGCCACGCCGCGCCAGGCGCCACGCACGCGGCGCTTCCAGTCGGCGAGCTCCTGCGCTCCGGTGAAGTCACCGTTCAGGCTGCGCGAGCTGCCGGCCGACGGCGTGTACAGGCGGGTGACGTAGTCGCGCACCATCCGGTCGGCCAGCACCTTGGGGCCGAGCGACTTCAGCGTGTGCCGCACCATCTCGATCCAGCGGTAGGGCACGCCCTCGTCGTCGTTGTCGTAGAAGCGAGGCGCGACCTCCTTCTCGATGAGGTCGTACAGCGCGGTCGCCTCGATGTCGTCACGACGGTCGGGGTCGTCGATGCCGTCCGCCGACGGGATCGCCCAGCCGTTGTTGCCGTCGTACCACTCGTCCCACCATCCGTCGAGGATCGACAGGTTCAGGCCGCCGTTCAGCGCGGCCTTCATGCCGGAGGTGCCACAGGCCTCGTACGGACGCAGCGGGTTGTTCAGCCACACGTCGCACCCGGGGTACAGCGGCTGCGCCATCGCGATGTCGTAGTTGGGCAGGAAGACGATCCGGTGCCGCACCTCGGGGTCGTCGGCGAACCGGACGATCTCCTGGATCAGCTTCTTGCCGCCCTCGTCGGCGGGGTGCGACTTGCCGGCGATGACCAGCTGCACGGGGCGCTCCGGGTGCAGCAGGATGCGCTTGAGGCGCTCGGGGTCGCGCAGCATCAGCGTGAGCCGCTTGTACGACGGCACGCGGCGCGCGAAGCCGATGGTGAGCACGTCGGGGTCGAGCGCGGAGTCGATCCACGTCAGCTCGGCCGGCGCCGCGCCACGCTGGCGCCACGACTTCCTGACCCGCTTCCGCGCGTCGGCCACGAGCCGCTCGCGGAGGATGCGCTTCGTCGCCCAGATCTCCTTGCCGGAGACCTTGTCGACGACGTCGAAGACCTGGTCGGGATGGTCGGCGTCGGTGTCCGGACCGGGACGCACGCCGTGCGTACGGGCCAGGTCGAAGATCTCGCGCGCCACCCACGTCGGCGCGTGCACGCCGTTGGTGATCGAGATGATCGGGCGGTCGTCGGAGTCGAACTCCGGCCACAGCCCGCCGAACATGTCGCGGCTGACGTGACCGTGCAGCTGCGAGACGCCGTTCGCGCGCTGCGCGAGCCGGAAGCCCATCACTGCCATGTTGAAGACAGCGGGGTCACCGCCGGGGAACTCCTCGGCGCCGAGCTCGAGGATCCGCTCGACGGGCACGCCCGGGCAGGCGTTCTCGCCGCCGAAGTACTGCTCGATCAGCTCGAGCGGGAAGCGGTCGATGCCGGCCGGGACGGGCGTGTGCGTCGTGAAGACGGTGCCGGCGCGGGACACCTCGAGGGCCGCGTCGAAGCTGAGCCGCGCCGAGTCGACGTCCTCGGTGAGCTCGCGGATCCGCTCGAGGCCGAGGAAGCCGGCGTGCCCCTCGTTGGTGTGGAAGACCTCGGGAGCGGTGGCGCCGGTGAGCCGCGAGTAGGCGCGGATGGCGCGGACGCCGCCGATGCCGAGCAGCATCTCCTGACGGAGCCGGTGCTCGGTGTTGCCGCCGTACAGGCGGTCGGTGACGTCGCGGAGAACCTCGGTGTTCTCCTCGACGTCCGAGTCGAGGAGAAGCAGCGGCACGCGGCCGACCTGAGCCACCCAGATCCGGGCGATCAGCGAGTCGTCGCCGGGCAGCCCGATCTCGATCTTCGCGGCGGAGCCGTCCTTCTCGCGCAGCAGCGAGATCGGCAGGCCGTCGGGGTCGGAGACCGGGTAGGTCTCCTGCTGCCAGCCGTCGCGGGAGAGGAACTGCCGGAAGTAGCCGTGCCGGTACAGCAGGCCGACGCCGATGATCGGGACACCAAGGTCGCTCGCGGCCTTGAGGTGGTCGCCGGCGAGGATGCCGAGACCGCCGGAGTACTGCGGGAGGACGGCGGTGATGCCGAACTCGGGCGAGAAGTAGCCGATCGACCGCGGGGCCTCGGGGTCCGCCGTGGTCTGGTACCAGCGGTCCTCGCTCATGTACGTCGCCAGGTCGGCGCGCGCCGCGTCGAGTCGCGCCAGGAAACCCTCGTCGCGGGAGAGCTCGTCGAGCCGGCTGTGACCGACCGCGCCCAGCAACGTGACCGGGTCGTGGCCTACGGCCTCCCACGTCTCCGCGTCCACGGAGGCGAAGACGTCCTGGGTCTCGGGATGCCAGGACCAGCGCAGGTTCCCCGCCAGTTCGCCGAGCGCCGCGAGGGGCTCGGGAAGGACGGGCTGGACGGTGAATCGGCGAATCGCTCTCACGAAGAGCACGGTAACCGATCTGGACTTGAACGATCCAACCGTGGGTCCGCGATCCGGGCCACACTCCGAGGCGGCCCCGTCTCATCCAGATCATGGGCGGGGTTTCACCGACTGCTCGTACCGGTATGTTCGAAGCCATGGTCGGACGAATCCCTGTCAGAGACGTCTCCCCCGTAATCGATTGCGGCGCCTATCCAACGAAGGCAGCCGTCGGCGAACCCTTCACGGTCAGCGCCGACGTCTTTCGCGAAGGGCACGACGCCGTCAACGCCGATGTAGTTCTCACAGACCCGAAGGGCCAACGCCGTCGCTGGGTGCGGATGCAGCGTGACCCGGAGACCGTCGCAACCTGGACGGCGGAGGTCAGCGCCGACACCGTGGGTCCCTGGACCTTCGAGGTGGAGGCCTGGGGCGACCCGATCGCCACCTGGCGACACAACGCGGAGATCAAGATCCCGGCCGGCATCGACGTGGAACTGATGTTCGAGGAGGGCGCCCTGCTGCTCGAGCGCGTGGCGGCTCAGCTTCCCCGCCGCGCCAAGGGACGCACCGTCCTCGCCGACGCGGTCAAGGCGATGCGCGACACCTCGCGCCCCGAGCCGGCGCGGTACTCGGCCGCCGTCTCCCCCGCTGTCGAAGGGGTGCTCGACGAGTCCCCGCTGCGGGAGTTCGTCAGCACCGCGGGCCCCTACCCGTTCGTCGCCGACCGCGAGCGCGCGCTGTACGGCAGCTGGTACGAGTTCTTCCCGAGGTCCGAGGGGGCGTACGTCGACCCCAAGACCGGCGTCGTGAAGTCGGGCACCTTCCGTACGGCCGCCGAGCGCCTCGAAGCGGTGGCTGCGATGGGCTTCGACATCATCTACCTGCCGCCCATCCACCCCATCGGTGAGGTCAACCGGAAGGGGCCGAACAACACGCTGACTCCCGGCCCCGACGACCCCGGCTCGCCGTGGGCGATCGGCTCCAAGGACGGCGGGCACGACGCCGTCCACCCCGACCTCGGCACGATCAAGGACTTCGACGCCTTCGTGAAGCGAGCGCGCGAGGTCGGCCTCGAGGTCGCCCTCGACTTCGCCCTGCAGGCTGCGCCCGACCACCCGTGGGCGAAGACGAACCCGGAGTGGTTCACCACCCGCGCCGACGGCACGATCGCGTACGCGGAGAACCCGCCGAAGAAGTACCAGGACATCTACCCGATCAACTTCGACAACGACCCCGACGGCATCTACGCCGAGTCGCTGCGCGTGGTCCGGCACTGGATGAAGCACGGCGTCCGGGTCTTCCGCGTGGACAACCCGCACACCAAGCCGGTGCAGTTCTGGGAGTGGCTGATCGCGCAGGTCAAGGCGACCGACCCCGACGTGATCTTCCTGTCGGAGGCGTTCACCAAGCCACCGATGATGCGCGCGCTGGCGATGGTCGGGTTCGACCAGTCCTACACGTACTTCACCTGGCGCAACGCCAAGTGGGAGCTCGAGGAGTACCTCACCGAGCTGTCGCACGAGACCAGCCACGTGCTGCGCCCGAACTTCTTCGTCAACACCCCCGACATCCTGCACGCCTACCTGCAGTACGGCGGGCCGGCGGCGTTCAAGATCCGCGCCGCTATCGCCGCGACGGCCTCGCCGACCTGGGGTGTGTACGCCGGCTTCGAGCTGTTCGAGCACGTGGCGGTGAAGCCCGGCAGCGAGGAGTACCTCGACTCGGAGAAGTACCAGATCCGGATCCGCGACTGGAAGGCCGCCGAGGCCGAGGGACGCACACTCGCGCCGTACCTGACCCGGCTCAACGAGATCCGCCGCGACCACCGCGCGCTGCAGCTGCTGCGCAACCTGACCGTGCACAGCAGCGACGACGAGTCGATCCTGGTGTTCAGCAAGACGGCGGTGGTCTCGACAGGCTCGACCAGCGGCTCCGGCTCGACCAGCGGCTCCGGCTCGACCAGCGGCTCCGGCTCGACCAGCGGCTCCGGCTCGACCAGCGGGGCGGACGAGGACACCGTGATCGTGGTCGTCAACGTCGACCCGCACGCGGCGCGCGAGACGACCGTGCGGCTGAACATGCCGGCGCTCGGCTTCGACTGGCACGACCAGTTCGTCGTCCACGACGAGATCAGCGGTGAGTCGTGGACGTGGGGGGAGCACAACTACGTGCGGCTCGACCCGCACCACGAACCCGCCCACATCCTGACCATCCGGAGGCACCACCAGTGACGACCGAGATGCCCGAGACCGCTGAGGGCCTGCCCGACCACGAACCGGACTGGTTCAAGAAGGCCGTCTTCTACGAGGTGCTCGTCCGCTCGTTCAAGGACAGCAACGGCGACGGCGTCGGCGACTTCAAGGGGCTGACCGAAAAGCTCGACTACCTCGAGTGGCTCGGCGTCGACTGCCTGTGGGTGCCGCCGTTCTTCACCTCACCGCTGCGCGACGGCGGGTACGACGTCGCCGACTACACCGGCGTCCTGCCGGAGGTCGGGTCGATCGTGGACTTCCACGAGTTCCTCGACGATGCGCACTCGCGCGGCATCCGCGTGATCATCGACTTCGTCATGAACCACACGTCCGACCAGCACCCCTGGTTTCAGGCCAGCCGGAACGACCCGGAAGGCCCGTACGGCGACTTCTACGTCTGGTCCGACACCGACGAGCTCTACCAGGACGCGAGGATCATCTTCGTCGACACCGAGCCGTCGAACTGGACCTGGGACCCGGTCCGCCAGCAGTACTTCTGGCACCGGTTCTACAGCCACCAGCCGGACCTGAACTTCGACAACCCGAAGGTCCACGAGGCGATGTTCGAGGCGCTCTCGTTCTGGCTCGACATGGGCATCGACGGGTTCCGGCTCGATGCCGTGCCGTACCTCTACGAGCGCCCCGGCACCAACGGCGAGAACCTCAAGGAGACGCACGACTTCCTCAAGCAGGTGCGCACGTACGTCGACGAGCACTACCCCGACCGGGTGCTGCTCGCGGAGGCCAACCAGTGGCCGTCGGACGTCGTCGACTACTTCGGCGACTTCGAGGCCGGCGGCGACGAGTGCCACATGTGCTTCCACTTCCCCGTCATGCCGCGCATCTTCATGGCGGTGCGCCGCGAGTCGCGGTTCCCGATCTCGGAGATCCTCGACCAGACGCCGGCCATCCCCGACAACTGCCAGTGGGGCATCTTCCTGCGCAACCACGACGAGCTGACCCTCGAGATGGTCGCCGACGAGGACCGCGACTACATGTGGGGCGAGTACGCCAAGGACCCACGGATGAAGGCGAACATCGGCATCCGCCGCCGGCTCGCCCCGTTGCTCGACAACGACATCAACCAGATGGAGCTCTTCACCGCGCTGCTGCTGTCGCTGCCTGGCTCGCCGGTGCTCTACTACGGCGACGAGATCGGGATGGGCGACAACATCTGGCTCGGTGACCGCGACGGCGTACGGACGCCGATGCAGTGGACCGCCGACCGCAACGCCGGCTTCTCCGTCGCCACGCCCGGCCGCCTGCACCTGCCGGTGATCCAGGACCCGGTCTTCGGCTACCAGCGCGTGAACGTCGAGACCGAGCTCGAGAACGCCTCGTCGTTGCTGCACTGGACCCGACGGATGATCCACGCGCGCAAGAAGCACCACGCGTTCGGGCTCGGCTCGTTCACCGACCTCGGCGGCTCCAACCCGAGCGTGCTCAGCTACGTGCGCGAGTACACGGCGCCCGACGGCACCGAGGACCGCGTGCTCTGCGTGCACAACCTGTCGCGCTTCCCGCAGCCGGTGGAGCTGGACCTGCGCCGGTTCGAGGGGGTCGCCCCCATCGAGCTGCTGGGCGGCGTCCGGTTCCCCGAGATCGGCGAGCTGCCCTACCTGCTCACGCTCGGCGCCTACGGCTTCTACTGGTTCCGGCTTCCTCCCCTGGAAACCGACCGATCGGTGGCGAGCGGGACCCAGCCACGGGCGGGCGAGCTCGACGTCGGGAGCGCCACATGATCGGGGCGCTGGAGGAGTACATCGAGACCAGCCGCTGGTTCGGCGGCAAGGGCCGGCAGTTCGCGGTCGTCGACGTCCAACGGGTCGGGACGCTCACCGCAGGCGCCGCGTCGACCGACGCGGCGGGGGCCGAGGTCGGTGGCGAGGCGCAGCCGGTGGTCGGCATCGAGCTCGTGACCGTGGAGTACCACGTCGGGTCGACGGAGCAGCCGAACGACACCGAGGTCTACCAGATGCCGCTCGCCTACTACGACGAGCCGCAGGAACGCCTCGAGCACGCGTACGTCGGCAGCTGGGGCGACAAGTCGCTCGGCAGCGTGCATGCCTACGACGCGCTGCACGACCGCGTGTCCACGGCCATGTGGCTGCACGCGTTCGCCGAGGAGCGGAACGCCGGCGGGCTCGTCTTCCATCGGGTGCCTGGCCACGAGCTCGACGTGCAGGCGCGTTCGACGCTGTTCACCGGCGAGCAGAGCAACTCGTCCGTGGCGTTCGGCGAGGACAGCCTGATGAAGGTGTTCCGCAAGGTCACCCCGGGGCACAACCCCGACATCGAGATCCACGAGGCGCTGACCCGCCTCGACCACCACGAGCACGTGGCCGCGCTCTACGGCTGGCTCGAGGCCCCGGTCGTCGGATCGGACGAGCCGCTCCAGCTCGCGATGCTCCAGCAGTTCCTGCGCACCGCCAGCGACGGCTGGGACCTGGCCCTGGCCAGCGTCCGCGACCTGTACGCCGAGGCCGACCTGCACGCCGACGAGGTCGGCGGCGACTTCGCTGCCGAGTCGCATCGGCTGGGCGTCGCGACCGGCGAGCTGCACGACGCCATGGCCGCGGCGTTCCCGTCCTCGACCTGGCAGCCCGACGACCTGCGCTCTCTCGCCGCAGCGATGCGGGCCCGACTCGACGCCGCTCTCGACGTCGTCCCGGAGCTCGCGCCGTACGCCGACTCCCTGCGCGCGACGTACGACGCGGTGCAGCAGATCGGCCAGCCGGTGCAGGTGCAACGCGTGCACGGCGACTTCCACCTCGGCCAGACGCTGCGCACGTCGCGCGGCTGGAAGATCGTCGACTTCGAGGGCGAGCCCGCGAAGCCGCTCGCCGAGCGGACCCAGCCCGACTCGCCCTGGCGCGACGTCGCCGGCATGCTCCGGTCGTTCGACTACGCGGCGCACGCCGTCGAGCTGGACGTCGAGGCCGACGAGGACGAGCGCACCCAGATCGCCTACCGGGCCGCCGAGTGGGCCGACCGCAACCAGCGCGAGT
Organism: uncultured Actinomycetota bacterium; assembly: GCA_963768905.1. Lineage (GTDB taxonomy): Bacteria > Actinomycetota > Actinomycetes > Propionibacteriales > Nocardioidaceae > Nocardioides_B. The sequence continues at coordinate 36,554 of CAVYJQ010000009.1, forward strand.
TCCTCGCCGGGTACGTCGAGGGCAGCAGCCGCACGACCGACGGCGCGATCCTGCCCGAGCAACAGCTGCTGCTCGAGGCCTACCAGGCCGACAAGGCCGTCTACGAGACCGTGTACGAGGCCCGCAACCGACCCAGCTGGATCGGCATCCCGCTCGGCGCCCTCGGGCGTCTGATGGAGCCGGCCGCATCCCAGGAGGACTCGTGACAGGCACAACCCTTCCCTTGGACAGCAGCATCCTCGACCAGGTGGTGGCCGGCAGGCACGGCGACCCGCACGGCGTACTCGGCGCCCACCCGCACGGGGGCGCCACCACGGTGCGGGTGCTCCGGCCACTCGCCGAGTCGGTGGTGGTCGTCTACGGCGACCAACGCGTCCCGCTCGAGCACGAGTACGAGGGGATCTGGGCCGGCGTCCTCGACGTACCGGAGCCCCCCGACTACCGGCTCGAGGTGACGTACGCCGGCGTGCCCGCCCAGGTCGCCGACGACGCCTACCGCTACCTGCCCACGCTCGGCGAGATCGACCTGCACCTGATCAACGAGGGACGCCACGAGCAGCTCTGGGACGTCCTCGGCGCCCACGTCCGCCGCTACGAGAGCCCGACCGGCGACATCACCGGCACGTCGTTCGCCGTCTGGGCCCCCCACGCCAAGGGCGTGCGCGTGAAGGGCGACTTCAACAGCTGGGACGGCCGCGAGCACCCGATGCGCCAGATGGGCGTCTCCGGCGTCTGGGAGCTGTTCGTGCCCGACGTGGGCCCGGGCACCCGCTACAAGTTCGTGGTGCTCGGCGCCGACGACGAGTGGCGCGAGAAGGCCGACCCGATGGCGTTCCACACCGAGGTGCCGCCGCTGACGTCGTCCGTCGTCTTCGACTCCGGCTACCAGTGGAACGACGACGAGTGGATGACGCAGCGCGCGCAGAACAACGACTCGCACGAGCGCCCGATGTCGGTCTACGAGGTGCACCTCGGCTCCTGGAAGAAGCACCACGGTGGCGGGGCCTACAGCTACGCCGAGCTGGCCGACGACCTCGTCGCCTACGTGACCGACCTCGGCTTCACCCACGTCGAGTTCATGCCGGTGATGGAGCACCCGTTCGGCGGCTCCTGGGGCTACCAGGTCACGTCGTACTTCGCGCCGACGTCGCGGTTCGGCAACCCCGACGACTTCCGCTACCTCGTCGACCGGCTGCACCAGGCCGGCATCGGTGTGATGGTCGACTGGGTGCCGGCCCACTTCCCTAAGGACGACTTCGCGCTGGCCAGGTTCGACGGCACGGCGCTGTACGAGGACCCGAACCCCTCCCGCGGCGAGCACCCCGACTGGGGCACGTACGTCTTCAACTTCGGCCGCAAGGAGGTCCGCAACTTCCTGGTCTCCAACGCTTTGTACTGGCTCGAGGAGTTCCACATCGACGGGCTCCGGGTCGACGCGGTCGCCTCGATGCTCTACCTCGACTACTCGCGCGAGGACGGCGAGTGGACGCCCAACGTGTACGGCGGCCGCGAGAACCTCGAGGCGGTCGAGTTCCTCCAGGAGATGAACGCGACGGCGTACAAGCGGGTGCCCGGCGCGATCACGGTCGCCGAGGAGTCGACGTCCTGGCCGGGCGTCACGCGGGCCACCCACCTGGGCGGCCTCGGCTTCGGCTTCAAATGGAACATGGGCTGGATGCACGACAGCCTCGGCTACGTGCAGAACGACCCGGTGCACCGGCAGTACCACCACGGCCAGATGACGTTCTCGATGGTCTACGCGTACTCCGAGAACTACGTGCTGCCGATCAGCCACGACGAGGTCGTGCACGGCAAGGGGTCGCTGCTGCGCAAGATGCCGGGCGACCGGTGGCAGCAGCTCGCCAACCTCCGCTGCTTCTACGCCTACATGTGGGCCCACCCCGGCAAGCAGCTGATCTTCATGGGCTCGGAGTTCGGGCAGGAGAGCGAGTGGGCTGAGAGCCGCGAGCTCGACTGGTGGCTGCTCGACCACAGCGACCACCGCGGCGTGCAGTCGCTGGTGCGCGACCTGAACCGCGTCTACCGCGACACTCCCGCGCTGTGGGCGCTCGACAACGACGGCGCCGGCTTCTCGTGGATCGACGCGAACGACTCGAGCAACAACATCTTCAGCTTCGTGCGTCGCGGCAACGACCCGTCGGGCTCCGGCGGACCGACCGAGCTGGTCTGCGTCGCCAACTTCTCGGCGGTGCCGCACGAGGGCTACCGGCTCGGGATGCCCTCCGCGGGTGAGTGGACCGAAGTGCTCAACACCGATGCCGGGTCGTACTCCGGTTCGGGCGTCGGCAACATGGGCTCGGTCACCGCGGTCGCGGAGCCGTGGCACGGGCAGCCTGCGTCGGCCACCGTCACGGTGCCGCCGCTGGGTGCGGTCTGGTTCACGAGGCGCGGCTGACCCCGCTGGCTAGGGTTGGAACGTGCCCCATCGTCAGAGCGAGTCCGAACCGCAACCGACCCTGACCGACGGCGTCGTCGTGCTGCGTCCCTGGCGCGACGACGACGTCGAGCCTGCCGTGGCCGGTCACGACGACGAGATGGCGCACTGGCTCGGCCGTGCCGCCGACGCGCCGTCGTACGAGCGGCACCGCGCCGCCATCGAGGGGTGGCGCGCGGCCTACGAGGACGGCCGTTCGGTCGTGGCCTTCGCGGTCGAGGCCGAGGGTGCCCTGGTCGGCAGCGTGGAGGTCCGGAACGTCGGCAACCGCACCGGCTCGCTGACGTGGACGCTGTACGCCGGCCACCGTGGCCACGGCTACGCGACCCGGGCGGTCCGGCTGTTGACCGACTACGCCATCGACGCGCTGCACCTCCACCGGGTGGAGGCCGAGGTGGACGCCGAGAACCAGCGGTCGTTGCGCGTGGCCACCCGGGCCGGACTTCGCCGCGAGGGCGTCAAGCGCGTGACGCCCGGCCAGCACGACCGCGCTGAGGCGACCGAGGTGGTGGTGCTGGCGCGCCTCGCGACCGATCCCCCGATCACCGACGCCGAGGGGTTCCGCGCGCTGCTCAACTCGTTCCTGCCGCGCAAGCGGGCGATCTCGCAGCTGCTGGTCCGCGACCCGCAGGGCCGGGTGTTGCTCTGCCAGCTCACCTACAAGAAGGACTGGGACCTGCCGGGCGGCGTCGTCGAGGTCGGCGAGTCGCCGCAGCTGGCCGTGGAGCGTGAGTTCGAGGAGGAGCTCGGCCTGTCGGTGAAGGCCGGCAGCCTGGTGCTCACCGACTGGCTGCCGCCGTGGGGCGGCTGGGACGACGCGCTCTGCCTGGTCTTCGACGGCGGCGAGCACGACCCCGAGCTGCTCGACCGGATGGTCGCCGAAGTGCGCGAGATCAGGACGGCCGAGTTCTGCACGCTGGAGCAGGTGCACGAACGCGCTGCCGACTTCACCGCTCGCCGCATCGAGGCGGCACTCGCCAACCTCGACGCCGGCTCCGGCCCGTCGTACTCCGAATCCGGCCGCCCCTAAAACCCCGATTCGTCAGCGATCTTGCGGCGTTTCCACGCGGAGCGACCGCTGACGAATCGGGGTGGGGGGTGTGGTTAGAAGAGGGCGTTGGCGAGGTTCTGACGGCCCTTGAGGACACGCGGGTCGTCATTGCCCACGGCGGCGAACAGGCCGAGCAGGTGGGTGCGTGCCTTGTCGCGGTCGTCCCCGGCGGTACGACGCACCAGGTCGATCAACCGCAGGAACGCGTCCTCGACGTGCCCACCGGCCATGTCGAGGTCGGCCACCAGGGTCTGCGCGTCGACGTCATCGGGGTTCTCGGCGGCGGCCTGACGAGCGGCACCGAGGTCGGCCGTCTGGGTCCGCTGCAGCACCTTCGCCATCGCCAGCCCACCGGCCGCCTCGGCGTCCGCGGGGTTGGCGTCGACCAACCGCTGGTACTCGGCCACCGCGGTGTCGATGTCACCGGCGGCGAGAGCGTCCTGCGCCGGGGCGTAGCGCGGGTCGACCGGGGCCTCCTCCTCGACGTCCTCCCCGGCAGCCTGCGCCAGCGGCTGGTGTCGACCGGTCATCCCCTGGGCGGCGAGCTGCTCCATCACCTGGGTCAGCGCGGCCCGCAGCTCGTCGATGGGGGCGATGTCTTGGAACAACGGCATCGGACGTCCCTGGACGACCGCGACCACGTACGGCACCGACGGCACCTGGACCGCCTGCGCGATCTGCGGTGCGTCGTCGACGTCCACGCGGCCGAGGAGGTACTTGCCCTCGAACTCGTCGGCCAGCGTTGCGAGGTCGTCGGCCACCTGGACGCTCTCCGGCATCCGGGCGCGCGAGTAGAACACCAGCAGGACCAGGCCGTTGACCGACGACTCGAGCACCGTCTGGAAGTTCGCCTCGGACACCTCGAGGGCGTAGGACCCAGCAGCACCGGCACCACCGGGGGCACCACCCGGACCACCCGGGGGCGGTCCGGCAGGACGGCTGAGGGCGGACAGGTCGACGGCTCCGGGGCGTGAGAAAGGCTGCTGGCTCATGGTCCTATCTTGGCCGATCCCCAGCGCCGCATCGCCCCTGCCCCTCCCCTCCCGGCTGCATGCGCCGCGGTCCGGTCGCCCGCAGGTCTTTGCACTGCACAAAGAGGAGCCTCCGTCGCCCTTGTTCGCGCAGCGTCCGTCTGTTGAGGTCGGCGCACCGTCTCACTTCTCAGGAGCACATCCATGTCTCGTAGAAACCTCGTGACGGGCGTCGCCAGTGCAGGCTTGATCAGCGCACTCGCCGCCCTCACCATCTCGATCCTCCCGGCCACCGCCCACGAAGGCGATGAGGCCGGGCACGGCAAGGACGCACCGGGCGAGGTCGACCCTGCGTTTCCGTCCGAGCCGATCCTCGGCAACGCCTCCCAGAACGGCGCCCCCTGCGTCGACGGCCAGGCGGACTACTTCCCCTGCGACAACGTCGCGCTGGCCAGCTACCTCCCGATGTCGGCGATCGGCGGCGGCCGCGGCTCGGACGTGTGGGGCTGGACCGACCCGAGCACCGAGCGCCGCTACGTCATCGCCGGCCGCGACAACGGGACGGCGTTCGTCGACGTGACCAACCAGCGCCGCCCGGTCTACCTCGGCAACCTGCCGACCTCAGGCACCAACAACGTGATCTGGCGCGACATCAAGGTCCACGACAACCACGCCTACATCGTCGCCGAGGCGCGTGAGCACGGCCTCCAGGTCTTCGACCTGACCCAGCTCCGCGACGTCGACCGGAAGGGCGACCCGGTGACGTTTACCGAGACGGCGCACTACTCCGGCTTCGGACGCGCCCACAACATCGCGATCAACGAGGACAGCGCGACGGCGTACGTCGTCGGCGCCCGCGAGGACACCCGCGAATGCCAGCGCGGCCTGCACATGATCGACCTCAGCGCCCCGGCCGCCCCGACGTTCGCCGGCTGCTACGCCGAGGACGGCTACACCCACGACACCCAGTGCCTGAACTACGACGGGCCCGACACCCGCTTCGCCGGCCGGGAGATCTGCTTTGCCTCGAACGAGGACACCCTCACCATCGTCGACGTGACCGACAAGGCCGCACCGGTCCAGCTGGCGCGCGTCGGCTACGAGCGCACCGGCTACGCCCACCAGGGCTGGTTGACCAAGGACGGCAGCCACTTCGTGATGGGTGACGAGCTCGACGAGATCCGGTTCGGCGGCAAGACAACGACGCTGATCTGGGACGTCAGCGACCTGACCGCACCGGTGAGGTTCGCACAGTTCGCCAACGACACCACGTCGATCGACCACAACATGTACGTCAAGGGCGACCTGATCTTCCAGTCCAACTACCGCTCAGGTCTGCGGATCCTCGACGCGTCCGACGTCGCTTCGGGCGAGCTGCGCGAGGTCGGCTTCCTCGACACCTGGCCGCAGGACGACGACACGGCGTTCAGCCACGGCACCTGGAGCAACTACCCGTACTTCGAGAACGGGCTGATCGCGGTTCACGGGTACGACGGCCTCTTCCTCGTACGGCCGACCGGCCCGGCGGCTCGCTGACCCACCGGGACGTCAGCCACCAACCACCGGCGCCGCCACCCCAATCCAGGGGTGGCGGCGCCGGTTTCACGTTGGAGGACCTAGGCAGCAGGGCCTAGAAGCGAGCAGGCTCGCGGTACTCGCCCCACTCCGCGCGCAGCGCGTCGCAGATCTCGCCGAGCGTCGCCTCCGCCCGGCACGCGTCGAGCATGGCGGGGATCATGTTCTCGTCCGACCGTGCGGCGGCGAGCATCCGCTCGATCGCCTCGGCAACCACGGCCTCGTCGCGCTCCGCCTTGCGGGCCGCGAGCTCACGGACCTGGTCTACCTCGACCTCGTGCGAGACACGCAGGATCTCGAGCTCGTGGGTGACCGACTCCTCGTGGCAGTTCACGCCGACGATCTTCTTCTCGCCCTTCTCGAGCGCGGTCTGGTACTGGAACGCCGCCTCGGCGATCTCCGACATGAACCAGCCCTCGTCGATCCCGTGCAGGATGCCCCGGGTCATCGGCCAGGCAGAGCCGTCGGTCGAGCCCTTGCCGGCCCGGACCGCCTCGGCGAGACCCTCGGTGTCGCGCGCGGAGAGCGTCGAGCCGCCCATGCTGAGGATCTTGTCGAAGATGGCGTACGCCTCAGCCTCGATCTTGTCGGTCAGCGCCTCGACGTACCAGGAGCCACCGAGCGGGTCGGCGACGTTGACCGCGCCCGTCTCCTCCATGATCACCTGCTGCGTACGGAGCGCGATCTCGGCGGCCTGCTCGCTCGGCAGCGCGAGCGTCTCGTCGAGCGCGTTGGTGTGCAGCGAGTTGGTGCCGCCCAGGACCGCGGCGAGTGCCTGGATCCCGGTGCGGACGACGTTGTTGTACGGCTGCTGCGCGGTCAGCGAGACGCCCGCCGTCTGCGTGTGGAAGCGGAGCCACTGCGCCTTCTCGGAGGTGGCGCCGTACACGTCGCGCATCCAGGTGGCCCAGATCCGGCGGGCCGCCCGGAACTTCGCGATCTCCTCGAAGAAGTCGAGGTGGCTGTCGAAGAAGAACGACAGGCCGGGGGCGAAGCTGTCGACGTCGAGGCCTCGCGACAGCCCGAGCTCGACGTACCCGAACCCGTCGGCCAGCGTGAAGGCGAGCTCCTGCGCGGCCGTCGAGCCGGCCTCGCGGATGTGGTAGCCCGAGACGGAGAGCGGCTTGTACGCCGGGATCTTCTCGTCGCAGAACTCCATCAGGTCACCGATCAGGCGCAGGTGCGGCTCGGGCGCGAAGAGCCACTCCTTCTGGGCGATGTACTCCTTGAAGATGTCGGTCTGCAGGGTGCCGTTGAGGACGCCGATGTCGACGCCCTGACGCTCGGCGGCGACCAGGTACATGCAGAACACCGGGACGGCAGGACCAGAGATCGTCATCGAGGTGGTGACGTCGCCGAGCTCGATCCCGGAGAACAGGGTCTCCATGTCGGCGGTCGAGTCGATGGCCACGCCGCAGTGGCCGACCTCGCCGAGGCTCTTCGGGTCGTCGCTGTCACGGCCCATCAGCGTCGGCATGTCGAACGCGACGGAGAGGCCGCCGCCGCCGCGCCCCAGGATCATCTTGTAGCGCTCGTTGGTCTGCTCCGCGTTGCCGAAGCCGGCGAACTGGCGGATCGTCCAGGTGCGACCGCGGTAGCCCGTGGGGTACAGGCCACGCGTGAACGGGAACTCGCCCGGCCACTCGCTGTCGTCCGTGCCGTAGGCGGGCTCGACCTCCATGCCTGAGAGCGTGGTGAAGTCGACGTCGCGCACCCGGGACTTCGCGTAGCGCTGCTCCCAACGCGTGCGGGCGGACTCGTGGGCAGGCTGGTCCTGGGTCATGACGTCGATACTAGGACGTCCAAGTATCCCTGTCGACCCGGACAGAGCGGGCCTCACGGACTCCCCGATCAGAAGTCGCCGGCTTCCTTTCGGACCGGCCGGAGGAGCGCCGAGAGCTGGGTCAGCTGGTCGGCATCCAGCGAGGTGAGGGCGAAGCGGGCGGCCACCAGGTCGGCCGTCGCGGCCTCGACGAGGTCGCGGCCGCGATCGGTGATCTCCGCGAGTACGGCGCGGCCGTCCTCGGGATGCCGGCGCCGTACGACGAGCCCGGCCGACTCCAGGCGGTCCACGATCGAGGTCACCGAGGTGGCGTGCACCTGCAGGCGCTCCCCCATCTTGCCGAGCGGCAGCGACCCGACCCGCGAGAACGTGAGCAGGACCAGCGCCTCGTACCGAGCGAAGGTCAGTCCGTGCGGTCGCAGGATCTCGTCGAGCTGGGCCAGCACCACCTGCTGGACCCGCATCAGTGAGGTCACGGCATGCATCTGCTCGACAGCCTCCCAGCGGAGCCCCCACTGCCGGGCGGCCTCGTCGATCGGGTCGAACGGCAGCTTGGTCGCCATGGCGGGAACCCTAGCGCCCCAGGTCGCGCGGACCGGGCTACGAGTGCGTCGGGGCGGTCGTCACGGCGACGTCGCCCGGCGTCGTCACGGCCAGCACGCCGCCGGCCGCGACCAGCCTGCTGACCTGATCGGCCGTGACTGGTCGCGAGAACAAGAAACCCTGGCCCAGCTCGCAGCCGAGGGTGCGCACGAGCTCGGCCTGGGCCGGCGTCTCGATCCCTTCAGCGATCGACTGGAGGTCGAGTGCATAGGCCATCTCGATGACCGACCCCACGATCTTCTGGGTGTGCACGCTTCCTTCGAGGTTGGCGACGAAGCTGCGGTCGATCTTGACGACGTCGGCCGCGAACCGGTGCAGGTAACGCAAGGAGGAGTAGCCGGTGCCGTAGTCGTCGACCGCGACGGAGACGCCGCCGGCCCTGAGCTCGGTCACCACTTCCACGGCGGTCTCGAAGTCGACGGCCAGCGACTGCTCGGTCAGCTCGAGCACCAGCATCGCGGGCTCGATCCCGTGCTTCGCGACCAGCGCCAGCACCCGGTCGGCGAAGCCGGGCTCGTCGAGTTGACGGCTCGACACGTTGACACCGACGGCCAACCGGTGGTGAGGCGTCTCGCGCATCCAGGCGGCCAGCTGGGCACAGCTCTCCTCGAGCACGTACCAGCCGAGCTTCTGGATCGAGCCGCCGTGCTCCGCCATCGGGATGAACTCGTCGGGTGGCACCGAGCCCAGGTCGGGGTGGTTCCACCGCAGCAGCGCCTCCACCCCGCGGATCAGCCCTGTCGTCAACTCAACGATCGGCTGGTAGACGACGGCGAACTGGCGGAGGTCGGGCTGGGCGATCTGCTCCTTGAGGTGGACCTTCTTGGCGGCGGCGTCCCGTTCGTCACCGTCGATCACGACGATGCCGCCCTTGTCCTTGGCCTTCGCCTCGTACAGCGCGATGTCGGCGTGCGACAGCAGCGAGTGTGGGGTCTCCGACTCGTCCTCGCTGGCGAAGACGATCCCGATACTGGCGCGCACGAGGAACCGTCGCCCGCCGGCGTTCACTGGTTTGCCGATCTGCTCGATCAGCCGTTCGGCGGTCGTCCGCACCTGTTCCGCACTGCCGGTCATCAGCAGGGCGAACTCGTCTCCGCCGAGTCGGGCCACGGTGTCTCCGGCGCGGACCGTGCGCTGCAGACGACGTCCGATCACCTCCAGTACGAGGTCGCCCGACGCGTGGCCGTGCCGGTCGTTGATGACCTTGAAGTCGTCGAGGTCGACCATCAGCAGCGCTGACCGCAGATCGCCCTTGCGGACGAGCGCAGTCTCGATGCGCTCCATCAACAGGGAGCGGTTCGGCAGCCCGGTGAGGGCGTCGTGGCGCGCTTCGTGGGTGAGCCGGTCGGTGAGCTGTCTGCGCTCGCTGACGTCGTGCAGGATCAGGACGGTCCCCTCGAGCGCCTGCTCCGACAGCTGCCCGACGGCCATCACCTCGAACCAGCCCCAGCTCCCGTCGAATCGCCGCAGCCGGCACTCCACCGATCCGGTACGACGCTCTCCGGCGATCACCGGCCTGATGACGTCGATTGCCGCACTCAGATCATCGGGGTGGACGCTGCCCTGCAGCTCGAGCGCATGCTCCGCCCGCTGCGGCCAGGCCCCCAAGGCGGTGCGCGCTGACGGGCTGCAGAAACGGATAGAGCCGTCGGTGTCCACGACCACCACGACCAGCGTGAGGTTCTGAACGAGCTCACGCCACCACTGCTGCTCGTGCAGCAAGGCGGCGGTACGGCGATCCACCTCGGCCGCGAGCCCGCGGGCAAGCGCTACGTGGTCCGCGACCGTTACGAACTCGCGGGCCGCGACGACGGCCAGCACCGGAATGAGGAGCCAGACGAGACTCGACCGGGTCACGGCCGCGGTCTCGCCGAGCAGCGCCACACCCGCGGCCAGGATGGCGGCGTACGGCAGCAGCTGCTGGAGCATGGGCGCGGGCTCGGGAGACCCGGGTACGGGCGCCAGGTCGGCCGCGATCCCCGGCTCATGCGGGTGGGCGGGCCGGCCGTCGACGACGACGGAGGTCACCTCAGGCAGACCCACCGGCGAGAGGTGCGGTCGCGCTGCGCCGGCGCCGAGCGCGACCAACACGAAGCAGACCAGCCAGCCGATGTCGAGCAGGCCGCCGGGCACGTAGTCCCCGGTGGCTGACCGGACGACGTAAGCACTGTCTGTGACGGCGAGGGTGATCAGACCGATGCAGAGGGGCAACCACACCCGTCTCGGCAGGCCCGGAGAGGCCAGGCAGCGGCTGAGCACCAATGTCACCACGACGACGTGAGCGACCGGAAAGGCGAGGGCGTGCACGCGAGCCCACATCGACAGCGGGCTGTCGACCACGGGGTCCAGCACCCAAACCATCGTGGTGAACAGGACTGCTCCACCGATGACCACGGAGTCCAGGACGAGTCGCCAACCCGTGAACGAGGTGGTCCTCGCTCTGGGGAATCGCGTGATCCCGATCGCCAGGGGTACGGCGTAGCCGAGGTAGCCGAAGTCAGCCCACGAGGGGAACGGCGCCCGGACTCCCCACACCAGGTCGTAGGCCGCCCAGGTAAGCGCCCCGGATGCCCAGGCCACACATCCGGCGGCAATCCAGACCCAGCCCGTGTGACCTGACCCGCGGCGAGCCGAGAAGCTCGCGTGAGCCGCCGCGAGCGGCAGCAGCACCAGGAGGCCCTCGCTCACCGCGGCGCGGATATCGGGGGTCCCTCGGCCGGAGCGGACCCAGAGCCAGTAGCCGATGACGACGGCCAGTCCGAAGAACGCGCGGAGCAGGTAGCCGCGATCCGTCCAGAGTGCCCGAGCTGGTGGACCGCTGGTCGGCGCAGGAATCAGCGCGGCACCTCCCCCGTGGTCCTCCCGCACCGGACACCCCCTCGTCCTCCGGCCGATGACTCAGTGTGCTGCCGACGGGCGGGCCTGGGGGCGAAATGCCCGAATTTGGGGAGAGTGTCCCGTCAGCCTTGCTCGGCCCAGCGCAGCGTGGCCGGCCGGCCGAGCCGGGTGGTCCGCCGCGACACCAGCAGCGCGATCAGGCCCGCGAGCAGGAAGAGGGCGGTGCCCGCGCCTGCGAGGAGGAACCAGTGGGGCGTGTAGTCAGGAGCCGGGGCGAAGTCGTCGACCGGGCCCAGGTTGATCGCGGGCAGCACGAGTCGGGTTGCCACCAGGGCGGAGCCGATCCCGAGCCCGACCGCGAGGCCGAGCATCATGACGTACTCGAGCACTGACGCGAGGACGAGGCTGCGCTGCGACACCCCTACCACCCGAAGCGAGGCGACCTCGTACGAACGCCAGGCCGTCTGTACGACGGACGAGGCGAAGACGCCGAAGACCGCGAGCAAAAGTGTCGCGAACCCGACCAGGAGGAACAGCCGTAGTCCCAGGCTGAACGCGTCCTGGTTCAGCTCGTCGAGGGTGTCTCCGAGCACCGCCACCGGCGTGAGGGCTACACCGCGGTTGCGGACCTCGTCGAAGACGGCTTTCGGGGTGTCGGCGGCGGCCCAGAGCTCCGGGAGCAGCACTGCGCCGGCGGGCGGCTCGAACTCGACGAGCGAGGTCTCGAGGTCGGCCATCGCACCGCTGGAACCGACCTTGGGCAGGGCTGCCACCTCCGCGACCACCGCCATCGGCGCGGCCTCGCCGTTCAACCCGACCCCGGCCACCACGGAGCCGTCGTAATCGATCGACGTTCCGCTGCCGGGGCGGTCGGCTGCTGACGTCCGGGTGTCCGCTGCGACCACGACAGGTACGACGTCTGGCGTCGCGGCCGGGGTGATGCCGGCGAACCCCGACAGCATCGTCGGAGCGGCGCCCTCTCCGGGCGGCAGCTGCCCCAGGTACACGTCGACCACGAGACCGTCGGGCTGCGCGCCGAGCACGACGGGCGGGTCGACCAGGGAGACGGGGAACGGGCGCGCTGGGCGCCAGGCATCCGGGTCGCTCAGCCCCCAGTCCATGGCTCGACCGTCCACTGCGACACCGACGATCCGGAGGCGGCCGTTCGCGTCGAGGACCGAGAGGCTCTCACCGGCAAGGAAGAGCCGGTCGACGGCGCACGCACTCGCGCAGCCGCGGGTCGTGGCGGTGAGCGTGACCGACCTGTCCCCGTTCCGCAGGGGCCCGAGCTCGGCGTTGCGCTGCTCCCCGTCGTCGTCGACGTACTGGAGCCACAGCACCGGTGTGCTCTCGGTGGTGGACTTCAGGTCGACGTCGCCCACCGTGACCGAGACCCGGCTCCCCTGGAAGGTGACCCGTTCGTCGGCGTCGGTCTGAAGGCGATCGGCAAGCGCCGCCACGGGGACGTCGGACCACGACGGGTCCCACGCGGCCACGGCGGCGAGCCGGGAGCTGTCGACGAAGAGCCGCCGGGCCAGGTCGTCGCCCTGCCGCTGCACCAGTGCGGCCGCCAGGTAGCGCCCGTCCGGGTCCACGTCGCGGGTGACGTCGAGCAGCCGTCCTGGCGACACCTCCGTGCGGAACGTCTGCGCGGCTCCGACCTCGGCGCGCGCCCGGCTCTCCCGCCAGTCGGCGGAGACGGCGGATGCGGACCCAGCGAACATGATCATCGAAACGGCGAGCAGCAACGGCACCATCAGGTTCGTCAGGTCGGGCCTGCGCGCGAGCCGACGCGACGCCAGGTACGACGCTGTGCCGGACCGGTGCTCGGTGCGCCGCACCCAACGCCGGCTCAGCATCCGGAGCAGGCTCGCACCTGCTACGGCGACGGCAAGCGCGACGAACATGGGCGACAGAAGTGCGAGCAGCTGGCTCGACTGGTCACCGGACGTGAGCAACTGGAGCACGGCGACCACCGCCACCGCGACCACCGCCACGCGCAGGATCAGCGCCGCCCTCGACGAGGCCCGGAGACCGACGGCGGACGCCAACGCCTTCGACAGCGGCTCGCGGATCACGTCGAGCGCAGCCACGATCGAGGCGGTCGCTGCCGCCGCGGCCACGACAGCGAGCGCGGTCCATGCGGTGGCGTCCGGCTGGATCGGGATCCCGTCGGCCAGCCACATCCGGGCGACCAGGTGGGCGGCCGCGACTGCCAGGGCGACGGCGATCGGTACCGCGGCGGCGACCACCAGCAGCGGCTCGCCTACGGCGAAACGGAAGACCTGGGCGCGCGAGTGCCCACGCAGCTTCGCGAGTGACACGTAGGGGCGCCGGGCCGCCGCCCCTGCGGACACCAACGCGAACAGCAGCATCAGCGCCAGGACGACCAGCGGCGCGATCGCGGCGACCAGCACGCGTGACAGCAGCGACCGCTCGAGCGTGACGTCGTCGAAGATCGAGGCAAGCTGTTGGTCGAAGCCGGGATTCACCGACCTGCTGTCGAGCACGCGGTCGGTGAAGCGCCCCAGCGCGACACCGGTCGCCGCCATGGAGTCGAGGTCGACGGCTGAGGTCTGCACGACGCGGTCCACGCCGCCCACGAAGGTCTGCGACGTCATCGTCTCGGGGGCGACCAGGAGCGCGGGAGTCGGCGGGTCGGCCGATGCCTGGGGGCCCGTTGCCGCTGACGGGTTGAGCTTGTCGAACCCGACGAACCGCGACTCGTCGTACCAGGCCGGAGACGTGGGGTCGGTGATCCGGTAGGTACCGACGACCTCGAACGCTGCCGTTCCCTCCCGGCTCTGCTCGACCTCCTCGAAGCCTCCAGGAACCCGACGCGCCTTCAGGTACAGCTCTTGGAAGCCGAGCCGGATCTCGTCGCCCGCCGTGACCCCCATCGTCTCCGCCATCGTGGCCTGGAGCAGCACCTCGCGAGCCCCAGTCGGGCAGCGTCCGGTCACCTCCGCGAGGTCACACATGCCTTCGCGCCAGTACAGCGGGGCAGCGAGAACCCGGTCGTTGAAGATCAGCCGGTAGCCGGGGTCACGGAGCCAACGCCGTTCGGGGCCCCAGAACCGCTCGACGCCCGGCCCAGCCAAGACGGCTGCGGCCTCATCCACCAGCGCCTGTGGGACCGGCGGCTCGAAGCGGGCGGACGCCGACAGGTCGGCCGCCTCCATGGCCGGGAGCGCAACGCTGAGGCCGGTGGCGTACGTCGGCTGCTCGCCGATCCGGGTGTCGACCAGATGCTCCGCCGATGCACGGCCGTACATCGGGCCGAGGAGAGCGCAGGTCAGCGCGATCACGGTCATCATCAGGGCGGCAGCATTCGATCCGCGACGGGCCCACAGCCCGACCAGCAGCACCTTCACTCCCCTGCCCCCGCCTCGTCGACCGCGCGCAGCAGGACACCCTCGTCAGTGGGCTCGAAGCGCACCAACGTCCCGGCGGGGAACCGCGTCGCAAGCTCGTCGGGGATGTGCACGGCACCGTCCTCGTCCACCACACCGAAGTCGAACCCGTGTCTGCCCTCGGACCCGATCCTTCCGTTGCGGATCGTGATGCTGCGCGGCATGGCGGCCGCCACCTCGGGGTCGTGGGTCACCAGGACCACCGTCGTACCGAACTCCTGGTTCACCCGGTGGATCAGCTCGAGCATCGCGTCGCGGTCGTCGTGCGCGAGCTGGGACGTCGGCTCGTCGGCGAGCAACAGGCCCGCCCCGGAGGAGACTGTCGCCGCGAACGCGATGCGCTGGCGCTCACCGCCCGACATCCCGGTCAGCGGCCGGCCGGCCAGGTCTCCCATCCCGAGGGCCTCGAGCAGCGCCCGCGCGGAGGGCAGCCGCCTGCGGGCGTCTGCGGTGAGGGCCTTGCGGGCGAACTCGACGTTGTCGAGTGCGGTCGCATAGGGCAGCAGGTTGCGGGAGGCCCCTTGAAGGAGGGAGGCGACGGTCCCCGAGCGGAGCCGGCCGAGGTCGCGCTCGGCGATCCGCGAGATGTCCTGGCCGTCGACGAGCACCTTCCCGGCTGACGGGCGCAGCACGCCCCCGAACAGGCTGAGCAGCGTGGACTTCCCGGAGCCGGAGGGGCCGAGCAGGGCGACCTCCTCGCCTGGCCGGATGTCGAGGTTCACACCGCGCAGGGCCACGACGTCGTGACCTCCGGCGGTCCGGTAGATCTGGACGACGTTGACGCAGCGGACGCCGACGCCGGTTCGGCGTACGAGCGGGACGGCGGTCATCCCTGCGGCCTGCGGAACAGGTCGTGCTCGTGGCCTGACCCTTCCTCTGTGGATGCGCCGATGAGCAGGTCGGCAGTACGCACGACCCCCTCGACCAGGTGCACCTCGTCGTCGCACTGGGCCGCGACCTCTGGGTCATGGGTGGCGAGAACG
The DNA here is from genome assembly GCA_963768905.1 of uncultured Actinomycetota bacterium. Taxonomy (GTDB): domain Bacteria; phylum Actinomycetota; class Actinomycetes; order Propionibacteriales; family Nocardioidaceae; genus Nocardioides_B. The sequence continues at coordinate 52,226 of CAVYJQ010000009.1, forward strand.
ACGACCGCGCCGCGCGCGGCCTCGGACCGCAGCTCGGCCACCACGTGGTCGCGGTTGGTCTCGTCCAGCTCACTGGTGGGCTCGTCGGCCAGCAGGACGTCGGGCTCGACCGCAACCGCCCGCGCCACCGCCACCCGCTGCAGCTGACCGCCGGACAGCTCGGAGATCAGCCGGTCGGCGAGGTCCCCCACGCCGAACCGCTCGAGCGCGCGCTGAGCCCGGGGCGTCGTCTGCTCAGGCGGGACCCGGCGGGCGCGAAGGGCGATCGCGACGTTCTCCTCGGCCGTCAGGGTCGGCACGAGGCCGAAGGTCTGCAGCACCAGCGCGGTCCCGGGCCGGGGCTCCCCGTGCCGGGTGCCGACAGGCTCGCCGCGAAAGCGGGCCGTCCCGGAGTCCGGCGTGATCAGGCCGCCCAGGATGCTCAGCAAGGTGGTCTTGCCGGAGCCGCTCGAACCCGTGACCGCCAGCAGCCTCCCGGCCTGCGCGCGCACGCTGACCCGAGCCAACAGCGGTGCCCCGGCCCCGGCGACGACGATGTCGCGGGCCTCGAGCGCGGTCTCATCCAGCGCAGTCACGTGCTCCCCCATCCGGCGAAGCCTGCCGCTCCGTCGGCGCGCCCGCAATGCCCCAGCCTGCGCCGTTCTGCGATCGTGACCTAGCGGCTCAGTTCACCCGAGGGCCACGCAGGCCGGCGCGCTGTACGACGCGCTGGATGATGAGGTCCCGCTGGTAGGGACGCCCGACGAACCGGATCTCGCGCAGCCCCTGCTCCTGGGCGGCCGACTCGAACACGAAGTGCCCGTAGTTGAGGAGCCGGCCACTGAACGGCTTCTCCACGGTGATGTCGAGGATCCGGCCTAGCGGCATGGTGGCGAGCCGCTGCGACAGCACCCCGCGCACCCGGAACACGCGCATGTTGGTGATCACGAACCGGTCCATGTGCTCGCCCAGGGCGCGCCAGCCGGCGTGGGCCAGCACCCCGAACCCAAGCAACATCGGCAGCCAGGCGACGTCCACCGGCGAGACCAGGAAGAGGTAGAACAGGCCCAGCGCGACCAGTGACTCGAGCCCCGGGACGACGTACACGACCCAGTGGTGGGGCACCTCGTCGACGATCACCTCGCCCTCCTCGCGGAGCAGGTGCTTGCCGATCTTCGGATCGAAGGTGCGCCGCAGCCAGCCCATAGCGTGACTAGGCGAACAGTGCGGTGATGAACTCGATGAGGCTCGTGAACGCCACACCCACCGCGTCGGCCGCGCCCCGGACCGCAGAGGCCGCCCCGGCGGGCTGGGTGAGCAGGTAGAAGAGGGCGAACGCGACCACGAGTCCGATACCCAGCTTGCGCATGGTGCTCTCCGTCCCGAGTCGCTGTCGTGGTCCAGGCATGCCGCCGCACGGACCTTGCAAGGCATTCGTAGCAAGGAGGAGGCTACAGATCGTGGAGGCGCGCGGGTCAGGGGGTACGAGTCCCGGCTCGCCGGGTACGACGGGCCACGGATCGGCGACCACCGGTCGACCACTGAGGAGGGGCGGATGAGCAACGGCAACGGCGGCGGACCCGACCGAAGGCACCAGCCACCTGAAGGCGTGGACCGCCGCACCATCGAGGCAGTCGGCAAGCTCACGGAGGCGCTCGAGACCACCGAGCGAGCTCGGGGCCACCTCTACTCGTTCCACCAGCTGACCGGTTCGGCGGACCTGCAGCTGGGCACGGCCGTCCACCTGCTGCACGCGGCCGGCCACCACGCACTGGCTGACGAGCTGGCCTGCGAGCTGGTCGGGCGCAACGTCGTCCCGGGACACTGGACCTTCCAGCTCGTCGAGGCGTACGACGACACGTACTGGAGCGCGTTCCGCGACGCCGAGCGGCGTGCACGCCAGCTGCTCACCGGCGGCCGGCGGCACCTGTTCGAGGCGGGCATGAAGGAGGAGCGTCGTACGCACGGCCACCCCGACCACACCGCGACGCCCGACCCCTGAGGCCGGATGCGGCCGATCAGTCGGTAAAGGCCTCGAGCAGGCTGTCGGCGGCGGTGTACGGGTCGGATTTGCCGGCCGCGACCTGCTCCGCGAGCTCGTCGAGCTCCGTGCGCGTGTGCACGTCGCCCCAGCGAGCACGCAGCGCGGTCACCGCGATCGCCTCGATCTCGTCACGGGCCCGGCGTACACGTCGACGGTTGAGCTCCCCGGACGACGCCATCCAGGCGTGGTGCTCGTCGATCTTCTCGACGACCTCGTCGACGCCCTGACCCGTCTGCGCGACGGTCTGCACGATCGGCGGCCGCCAGCTGTCCTCGGACCGGTCGGCCAGGGCGAGCATGTTCCGCAGGTCCCGACGCACCTGGTCGGCGCCGTCGCGGTCGGCCTTGTTGACGACGTACACGTCGCCGATCTCGAGGATGCCGGCCTTGGCCGCCTGGATGCCGTCGCCCATGCCGGGCGCGAGCAGCACCAACGTGGTGTCGGCGAGCCCGGCGATCTCGACCTCGCTCTGCCCCACGCCGACCGTCTCGATCAGCACGACGTCGCAGCCGGCCGCGTCGAGGACGCGCAGCGCCTGCGGCGTCGACCAGGAGAGCCCGCCGAGGTGACCGCGCGAGGCCATCGAACGGATGTAGACGTCGGGGTCGAGTGCGTGGTCCTGCATCCGCACCCGGTCTCCGAGCAGCGCCCCGCCGGAGAACGGCGAGGACGGGTCGACCGCGAGCACACCGACCCGCTTGCCGGCCGCGCGCAGCGCCTTCACCAACGCGTTCGTGGACGTCGACTTGCCGACGCCCGGAGAACCGGTGATGCCGACGATCTGCGCGTGCCCGGCGTGCGGCGCCAGCCCGGCCATCACCTCGCGGAGCAGCGGCGAGGCGTCCTCGACCAGCGAGATCAACCGGGCGACCGCCCGCGCCTCACCGGCGCGGGCACGCTCCACGAGCTCGGGGACGCTGGCCGTCGTACGACGCCCTCGCCCCGATCCGCCGCTGGTCGAACCTGACGAGCCCGACCCTGCGCTCACGGAACGCGGATGATCAGCGCGTCGCCCTGGCCACCGCCGCCGCACAGCGCAGCCGCACCGGTACCGCCACCACGGCGCTTCAGCTCGAGCGCGAGGTGCAGCACGATCCGGGCGCCGGACATGCCGACCGGGTGGCCGAGCGCGATGGCGCCGCCGTTGACGTTGACCTTGTCCTCGTCGATGCCGAGCTCGCGGGCCGACACGATGCCGACCGCCGCGAACGCCTCGTTGAGCTCGACCAGGTCGAGGTCGGACACCGAGATGCCCTCCTTCTCGACGGCCTTCAGGATCGCGTTGGCGGGCTGGGTCTGCAGCGTCGAGTCGGGGCCGGCGACCTGGCCGGACGCACCGATCTCGGCGAGCCACTCGAGGCCGAGCTCCTCAGCCTTGGCCTTGCTCATCACGACGACCGCGCAGGCGCCGTCGGAGATCTGCGAGGACGAGCCGGCCGTGATGGTGCCGTCCTTGCTGAACGCCGGGCGCAGCTTGGCGAGCGACTCGACGGTCGTGTCACCGCGGACACCTTCGTCCTGCGAGACGACCGACGGGGTCGCCCTTGCGCTGCGGGATCTCGACCGGCACGACCTCGTCGTCGAAGACACCGTTCTTCCACGCGGCAGCGGCGAGCTGGTGCGAGCGAGCGGAGAAGGCGTCCTGCTCCTCGCGGGTCAACTGGGCAGCGGCAGCGTTGCAGTTCTCGGTGAGCCCGCCCATCGGCTGGTCGGTGAACTGGTCGTACAGGGCGTCGTACGCCATCGAGTCGACGAGCTTGGTGTCGCCGTACTTGAAGCCGTCACGCGACTTCGGCAGCAGGTGCGGGGCCTGGGTCATCGACTCCATGCCGCCCGCCACGATGATGTCGTGCTCGCCGGCGCGGATCAGCTGGTCGGCCATCGCGATGGCGTTGATGCCCGAGAGGCAGACCTTGTTGATCGTGATCGACGGGATGCTCATCGGGACGCCGGCCTTGACCGCCGCCTGGCGGGCCGTGATCTGACCGGCGCCGGCCTGGATGACGTGGCCCATGATCACGTACTCGACCTGGTCGCCGGAGATGCCGGCCTTCTCGAGCGCGCCCTTGATGGCGACACCGCCGAGGTCCGCCGCGGACTGGTCCTTGAGGCCGCCCAACAGGCGACCGATCGGTGTGCGAGCACCGGCAACGATGACGGATCCAGACATGACGCCTCCTGCTGCGAGATTCGAGTCCGAGGGGATGCCCCGGCACCGCCGACCATACCCACGTCCGAGGGGCGACCGGGAGGGGGAGATCACTCCCCGCGATGAGGAACAGGTCACAGTCCCTCGCGGGGCGCGGTCCGTCGTACGACGATGTGCTCATGACGAGCAATCTGGAGATCCCCGACCACCTGTTCGTGTGCATCGACCACGTCGGCGTGGCCGTCCCCGACCTCGACGAGGCGATCGCGCTCTACCGCGACGCGTTCGGGATGCAGGTCCTGCACGAGGAGACCAACGAGGAGCAGGGCGTCCGGGAGGCGATGGTCGCCGTCGGCGACTCCGGCTCCTGCATCCAGCTCCTGGCGCCTCTCGACGACTCCTCGACGATCGCCAAGTTCCTCGACCGGTCGGGCCCGGGCCTGCAGCAGCTCGCCTACCGGGTCACCGACGTCGAGCAGGTCTCGGCGGTCCTCCGCGACCGCGGGCTCCGACTGCTGTACGACGCGCCGCGTCGCGGCACCGCCGGGAGCCGGATCAACTTCGTGCACCCGAAGGACGCCGGCGGGGTCCTCGTCGAGCTCGTCGAACCCGCCGCCGACACGGCTCACTGATGGCCAGTGAGTGGTCTAGAGACGTGAGTCACACTGGGCTGACAGCCTAGTTACCCGCCGGTAAATTCAGCAGCACCAGCGACCCGTGGCTCCCCGTTCCGGGGCCCACCCGCGCCGATCACCTTCAGGAGCCCAGCGTGAAGCAGATCCTCGACGCAATCCTCGCCGGCGACACGTCCACTGAGGACTACGCCGCCCTCGAACTCCCCGACTCCTACCGCGCGGTGACCGTGCACAAGGACGAGGTGGAGATGTTCGAGGGGCTCGAGTCCCGGGACAAGGACCCCCGCAAGTCGCTCCACGTCGAGGACGTGGCACTGCCGGAGCTCGGCCCCGGTGAGGCGTACGTCGCCGTGATGGCGAGCGCGATCAACTACAACACCGTCTGGACCTCGATCTTCGAGCCGGTGTCGACGTTCGGGTTCCTCGAGCGCTACGGCCGGATGTCCCCGCTGGCCAAGCGGCACGACCTGCCGTACCACGTCGTCGGCTCGGACCTCGCCGGCGTCGTGCTGAAGACCGGCCCGGGCGTCCACTCGTGGAAGCCCGGCGCCGAGGTGGTCGCCCACTGCCTGTCGGTCGAGCTCGAGCACCCCGACGGCCACGGCGACACGATGCTCGACCCCGAGCAGCGGATCTGGGGCTTCGAGACGAACTTCGGCGGCCTCGCCCACATCGCCCTGGTCAAGGCGAACCAGCTCATGCCCAAGCCGGACCACCTCACCTGGGAGGAGGCCGCCTCCCCCGGTCTCGTCAACTGCACGGCGTACCGCCAGCTGGTGAGCAAGAACGGCGGCGACATGAAGCAGGGCGACAACGTCCTGATCTGGGGCGCCTCCGGCGGCCTGGGTGGCTTCGCGACGCAGTACGCGCTCAACGGCGGCGCGACCCCGATCTGCGTCGTCTCCAGCGAGGAGAAGGCCGACATCTGCCGCAGCATGGGCGCCGAGCTGATCATCAACCGCAACGCCGAGGGCTACCGCTTCTGGAACGACGAGGGCACCGAGCAGAACCCGGCTGAGTGGAAGCGGTTCGGCAAGCGGATCCGCGAGCTCACCGGAGGCGAGGACATCGACATCGTCTTCGAGCACCCCGGCCGCGAGACCTTCGGCGCCTCGGTCTACGTCACCCGCAAGGGCGGCACCATCACCACCTGCGCCTCGACCAGCGGTTACATGCACGAGTACGACAACCGCTACCTGTGGATGAACCTCAAGCGCATCATCTCCAGCCACTTCGCCAACTACCGCGAGTCGTGGGAGGCCAACCGCCTGATCGCCAAGGGCAAGATCCACCCCACGCTGTCGAGGACCTACAGCCTCGACGAGGTCGGCCAGGCCGCGCTCGACGTCCACCACAACCTCCACCAGGGCAAGGTCGGCGTGCTCTGCCTGGCTCCCGAGGAGGGGCTGGGAGTCCGCAACCACGAGATGCGCGCCAAGCACCTCGCCGAGATCAACCGGTTCCGCGGCGTCTGACCGGCATCTGACCGGCATCTGACCCGCAGCCGGCGCCGCGGCGCCTGAGAAATCCAATCGTGAGGCACCCCACTCGGGGTGCCTCACGCACTTAACTTTCCCAGTCGTAGACACTTAGGCTGACGCGAGCGACGAAAGAGAGAAATAGCGATGAGCGACCGATCCGGCCTGTCCATTTTCGACGACCCAGAGAACGGCACCACCGCCGCCGACCGCGACGACGACGCCACCCAAGTGATTCCCGTGGCCAAACCCGCATCCTCCAGCCCGGCCGCAGGTCAGGCGCCTGCGCAGGCACCTGCAGCGGCCCCCGCCGGACGGCAGCCGACCTTCCCGATGGTCCGCCGCGGCGGGTACGACCCCGCGGCAGTCGACAAGCAGCTGCACACCCTGGCCGGCGAGAAGGCCGGCCTGAGCGCCAGCCTGAAGGACGCCAAGGGGCGGATCGACTCGCTCGAGAAGCAGCTGGCCGCGCTGAAGACCCAGGTGGCGGAGAACGACAACCCCACGTACGCCGGGCTCGGCGGGCGGGCCAGCGAGATGCTGCGCCTGGCCGAGGAGCAGGCCGACGACGTGCTGGCCGCGGCGCAGGTGCAGGTCGACGAGCTGATGCGCCGCGCGACCAAGGACGCCGACGCCCTCAAGGCGAGCGCTGCCCGCGACGCCGAGGACATGCGCATGGTGCAGCTGAAGGAGCTCGACGAGGCTCGCAGCCGCGCGATGGCCGACGTGGAGCAGGAGCGGGCCCTGGCCCGCAGCGAGTCCGAGGACCTGATCGCCTCCGCGAAGCGCGAGGCCGAGCAGCTCCGGCTGGCCGCCCAGCAGGAGACCAACACGCTCCGCACGGGCGCGAAGCGCGAGGCCGAGCAGGCTCGTGCCGCGGCCGACCGCGAGGTGCAGGAGGCTCGCCGAGCCCTGGCCGTCGAGAAGGAGCGCCTCACCCGGGAGGCCGCCGAGCACCACTCGACCGCGACCGCCGAGACCGAGCGGCTGGTCAAGGAGGCCGAGGAGCGCGCGAACGCCGCCGAGGCGCGGGCCCGCGAAGCCAGCAACCAGGCCAACACGGTGCGTCAGCAGGCCCACGAGGAGGCCGACCGGCTCCTGGTGCACGCCCGCCGCGAGGCCGAGCAGGTCGTCTCCTCCGCGCAGACCCAGGCGGCGAGCTTCATCTCCGCCGGCCAGAGCGAGGCGGAGCGCGAGCTGATCGAGCTCAAGGCCGAGGTCGACCGGTACGCCAAGCGTCGCGACGCGATCGTCGCCCAGCTCGGCGCCCTGCGCGACGTCGTGGCCGGCTTCGGCGACGACACCCCGGCGAAGCCGGCGGCAGCGAAGGCTGGCGCGGCTGACCAGCAGGACGACGACAACCACGCGTGAGCGACACGGGGACGAGGGCGGGGCGGATCACCCGTGACTCTCGAGAGCGGCGTCCGGTAGCGCCCGGACGCCGCCGAGGACTGGTAGATCACTCCCCCTTCTCCCTGGGGTTCTTCCTGGCCGTGGGCGCCCTCGTGGCGTACTGGCTGGGTGGCCTGCTGCTCTCGATCAGCCCGATCCTGGTGCTGGTCGTCGTCGCGATGTTCCTCGCTGCGGGACTGAACCCGCTGGTGGAGGTGCTCGGGCGCCGCGGGCTCAAGCGCTCGTGGTCCGTGCTCGTCGTGATCCTGATGGTGCTGGCGGCGCTGGCGCTGTTCCTGGTGGCTCTCGTCCCGGTGATCAGTGACCAGGTCGGCAAGATCATCGACAACGCCCCGGGCTGGTTCGAGGCGCTGCAGCAGAACCGCACGGTGCAGGCGGCCGACGAGCGGTTCCAGCTGCTCGAGCGGGCCAAGGACTTCGTCGAGAAGGGCAGCTTCGGCTCGCAGGTGTTCGGCGGCGTCGTCGGCGTCGGGATGGCCGTGCTGTCGGCGGTCGCCAACACGTTCATCGTGGTCGTGCTGACGCTGTACTTCCTGGCGTCGCTGCCCAGCATCAAGCGGGCGCTGTACCGCCTCGCCCCCGCCAGCAACCGCCCCCAGGTCCAGGAGCTGGGTGACCGGATCCTGAGCAACGTCGGCTCGTACGTCTCCGGGGCCTTCGTCGTCGGGCTAGCCGCGGGTGTCTCGTCGCTGATCTTCCTGATGATCGTCGGTCTTGCCGAGTACGCCGTGGCGCTGGCGCTGGTCGTGGCGCTCCTCGACGTGATCCCGATGATCGGCGCCACCCTCGGCGCCGTGATCGTGACAGCGATCGGCTTCGCCACCGACCCGAAGATCGGCGTCGCCTGCCTGATCTTCTACCTCGTCTACCAGCAGGTCGAGAACTACGTGATCTACCCGAAGGTGATGAGCCGCTCGGTGGACATCCCCGGATCGCTGATCGTCATCGCCGCGCTGATCGGGGCTGCGCTGCTCGGCGTGATCGGGGCACTGCTCGCCATCCCGACGGCCGCTGCCCTGCTGCTCATCGTCCGCGAGATCGTGCTCCCCCGCCAACAAGCCCGCTAACCGTTGAGTGCTGTCTTATTCACCGTTGAGTGCTGGCTCGTTCCCGCGACTCAGGCGTACGCGCTGGTGTCTGCCGTCTCCATCGGGCCGTCCCACTCGCGCGGCAGCGGTACAGCGACCTCCGGGGCCACCCGGCTGACGACCTCGTCGAGCACCTTCTCGGCATCTCCGACCCAGAGGTGCTTGGCCCCATCGACCCCGACCACCTCGGCCTGCGGCACGATCGCGAACCGCTCGGCGGCCTCCTCCGGCTGCAGGTAGTCGTCGTGCTCGGGCACGAGCGCCGTCAGCGGCTTGCCCGAGTCCGCCCACGCCTGGAGGTGCTCCGCGTCGCTGAATCGCAACGGCGGCGACAGCAGGATCGCCCCACGTACGGCGGGGTCATTGGCGTGCATCAGCGTCAGGTCGGTGCCGAAGGACCAGCCCACCACCCAGATGTTCGGCAGGTCGTGGAACTCGGCGTACTCGATCGCAGCGGCCACGTCGTACCGCTCGGCGTCGCCGTTGTCGAAGGTCCCCTCCGACGTGCCCTGCATGCTGGCCGTCCCGCGGGTGTTGAACCGGAGTACGGCGAGACCGGCCTGAGCCGGGAGCCGAAAGGCGGCCTTCCGGAAGATGTGGCTGTCCATCATCCCGCCGTGCGTGGGCAGCGGGTGCAGGCACACCAGCGTCGCGGTCGGCTCTGCCTCGAGGGGCAGTGCCAGCTCGCCCACCAACGAGACGCCGTCAGCCGTCTGCAGGGTGATCGCCTCACGACGTGCGGGCAGGACCGAGTTCGCGCGAATCGCAGCCATGCCCGTCATTCTCGCCGACGGGAGGCCGGCCGGCACCAGGTGGGTGACAGATGCGCTCAGCGACGGCGGTCGCGCGCCGCCCAGCAGGCGTTGTGCCAGTGCCGCCGCTCATCGAGCCCGTCACTGGAGAACATCGACGGGACCTCCGGCCAGGCGACTGTGTGCGGGGTGGCCGGCCGGATCTGCTGGTGACAGCCCGGACAGGTGTAGGCCTTGCGCGCGGCCGATCCGGTCACCCGGCGCACGACGTACTGCTCGCCCCCGTACGTCTCGACCCGTTCGTCCACGCCCCGAGTCTTCCACCTCGGAAAAGCACCGCGCCCCCAACCCGATTCGTCAGCGATCACCTCGCGGGCGAACGACGCAAGATCGCAGACGAATCGGGGTGGGGTCAGCGCGTGCTGTAGTCGCGGAACCCCTTCTTGGTCTTGCGACCGAGGTACCCGGCCGTGACCAGGTGCTCCAGCAGCGGGGCCGGGGCGAACCCGGGCTCGCGGAACTCGAGGTACAGCTCGCGCTGGATGGCCAGCGACACGTCGTTGCCGACCACGTCGAGCAGCTCGAACGGCCCCATCGGCAGCGCGCAGCCGTACTTCATCGCGGTGTCGATGTCGTCGGCCGAGGCGTAGTGCGCCTCGAGCATCTTGACCGCGTCGTTGAGGTACGGGAACAGCAGCGCGTTCACGATGAAGCCCGCGCGGTCGCCACACGAGACGGCCACCTTGCCGACCTTGGTGCACAGGGCGCGCGTGGTCTCGGCGACGTCGTCCGACGTACTGACCGTGCTGACCACCTCGACGAGCTTCATGACCGGCGCGGGGTTGAAGAAGTGCATGCCCACGACGTCCTGCGGCCGCGACGTGACCTTGGCCAACGAGATCACCGGCAGCGAGGAGGTGGTCGTCGCGAGGATCGCCCCCGGCTTGCAGATCTCGTCGAGGTTCTCGAAGAGGACGGTCTTGATCTTGAGATCCTCTGCGATCGCCTCGACCACGATGTCGGCCTTGGCGAGGTCGTCGAGGGACGTCGACCCGGTCAGCCGGGCGAGCACCTCGGCCTTCGCCGACTCCTCGAGCTTGCCTCGCTGGATCGCCTTGTCGAGCGACTTCTCGATCGTGGAGTGGACGGAGTCGACCTTGTCCTGGCTGCGGCCGACGTACGTGACGGGGAAGCCGGCCTTCGCGAAGACCTCGACGATGCCGGTCGCCATCGTGCCGGTGCCCACGACGCCGACCCGGGCGATGGCGTGCTTGAGCTGCGCCTTGTCGTCGGCCGAGGGGGTGAGCGCGTCCGCGACGACGACCGGGCTGTCGGGCGCCTCGTACGTGTAGAAACCACGACCGGTCTTCCGGCCGAGCAGCCCGGCGGTCACCATCTGCTTGAGGATCGGCGACGGCGCGTGCAGCCGGTCGCGACCCTGCTTGTACATCGTGTCGAGGATCTCGTACGCCGTGTCGAGACCGATCAGGTCGAGAAGCGCCAGCGGGCCCATCGGGTAGCCGCAGCCGAACCGCATCGCGGCGTCGATGTCCTCGCGCGACGCGTAGTGGCCCTCGTACATCGCAACCGCGTGGTTGAGGTACCCGAACAGCAGCGAGTTGGCGATGAAGCCGGCCTTGTCGCCGCAGACCACCGGCGTCTTGTCGAGCGAGCGCGCCAGGTCCGCGACGTCCTCGAGGACGTGCGGCTCGGTGACCACCGTGCGGATGATCTCGACCAGGTGCTGCACGGGCGCGGGGTTGAAGAAGTGGACGCCGACCACGCGGCCGGGGTGCGAGGTCGCCGTCGAGATCTCGGTGACCGACAGCGACGAGGTGTTGGTCGCGAGGATGGCGTCGGGGCCGACGATGCCGTCGAGGGTGCGAAACAGCTCCTGCTTGATCGGCAGCTGCTCGATCACGGCCTCGACGACGAGGTCGCAGTCCTTGGTCTCGGCCAGGTCGGTCGTGAACGTGATCCGCTTGACCAGCGCCTGTTGGTCGTCCTCGGTGAGCTTGCCGCGCTTCACAGCGCGGTCGGTCGAGTGCTGGACGTGCTGGCGTCCGCGCTCCAGGGAGTCGTCACTGAGCTCGACGCCGACGACCTGGTAGCCGTTGCGGGCGAAGACCTCGGCGATACCGGCCCCCATGGTGCCGAGGCCGACTACGCCGATGGACGAGAATTCACGAGGGCTGCGAGTCATGAGCCGAATCATGGCACGGCGGGATGGCTCGCCGCCGTGAGGTAGTTCACTGCCCGGTCCGGCCGTCCACCCGCTCACGCAGCAGGTCGGCGTGACCGCAGTGCTGGGCGTACTCCGCGATCATCCGCACCAGCACCCAGCGCAGCGAGAACGGCTCGCCATCCCGTGCCCTGACGCCGGTCACGTCGAGGGACGGGGCGGCGGCGACGATCGTCCGAGAGACGTCGCACTCGGCCCTCCAACGTGCGAGAGCCTCGCCTGCGTCGCCGCTGACGTCGTTGAACTCCTCGTCGGGGTCGTCGTCGGAGTAGTAGAGCATCGGCAGGTCGCGCTCGCCGTTCAGCTGCATCCGGAACCACCAACGCTCCACCCCGGTCAGGTGCCGAACCAGACCGTGCAGGCTCATCGTCGATGGCTCGACCACCCGGCGCGACATCTCCTCCTGGCTGAGGCCCGTGCACTTGAGCTCGATCGTCCGCCGGTAGAAGTCCAGAGTGCCGGTGAGAAGCTCGCGCTCGTCCGCAGTCGGCGAGGGAGGCGTCCGGTCGTCATCGGTCCACAGCGGCGAGTAGTTCTCCTCGGGGATCTCAGTCATGGCGACACCCTAGGAGTGGCCACCCCCAGGTCCCCGCGCGTCGACCGGTAGATTCCTCCGGCGTGAGACTCGTCGTAGCCCGCTGCCAGGTCGACTACGCAGGCCGGCTGACCGCCCACCTGCCGATGGCGACGCGGCTGATCATGGTGAAGAACGACGGCTCCGTGCTCGTCCACTCCGACGGCGGCTCGTACAAGCCGCTCAACTGGATGTCACCGCCGTGCAAGGTCATCGAGGGCACCACGGAGCACGGCGAGCTCGAGGTCGCCGAGTGGACGGTCACCGGCAAGGACGGCGACACCCTCCGGATCCTGCTCGAAGAGGTCCACTCCGACAGCTCGCACGACCTCGGTGTCGACCCCGGCCTGCAGAAGGACGGCGTCGAGAAGCACCTCCAGGAGCTGCTCGCCGAGCACCCGGCGACGCTCGCGGACGGGCTCACCCTCGTACGCCGCGAGTACCCGACCGCTATCGGCCCCGTCGACCTGATGTGCCGGGACGCCGCCGGCGCCTCCGTCGCGGTCGAGATCAAGCGCCGCGGCGAGATCGACGGCGTGGAGCAGCTGACCCGCTACCTCGAGCTGCTCAACCGCGACCCGAAGCTCCGACCCGTCCGCGGCATCTTCGCCGCCCAGGAGATCAAGCCGCAGGCTCGCGTGCTCGCCACCGACCGCGGCATCGCGTGCGCGGTCGTGGACTACGACGCCCTCCGCGGGATCGACGACCCGACCCAGCGCCTGTTCTGATGCAGGTCTTCCACATCGCCACGGCGTCCGACTGGGCCGAGGCACAGTCGGCGGGCGAGTACACGACCTCGACGCGCGGCCGCGACCTCGCCGAGGTCGGCTTCGTGCACTGCTCGCAGGAGTTCCAGGTCGAAGCCGTACGACGGGCGATCTACGACGACCTCGACGAGCCCCTCGTCCTGCTGACCATCGACACCGACCGGCTCGTCTCCCGGTGGCAGCTCGACGACGTCCCCGGGTCGGACCACCCGTTCCCGCACATCTACGGCCCGGTGAACCCCGACGCCGTTGTCGCCGTGACCCCGCTGGCGGGCTGACGACCTCCCGGGGCAGCTCAGGCCCCGACCAGCGCGGCCACCTCGTCGGCGCAGCCCCAGGAGAGCGTGACACCGGCTCCCCCGTGTCCGTAGCAGTGCACCACCCGGCAGCCGTCCCGCTGCTCGACCTCCAGCCGCACCTGGGGGCGCGCCGGCCGTAGCCCGACCCGGTGTGAGCGCACGGACGCCCCGGCCAACGCCGGCACCAGCGCGACCGCTCGCTCGAGGATCCGACGGGCCAGCTCGGGATCCGGGGTGCGGCCCCACTCCCCCTCGTCGTCACTGCCCCCGACCACGATGTCGTGGCTTCGCGGCACCACGTAGACCGGTCCGGACGCGTCGAGCCACCAGCGCTCCAGTCCGACCTGGCCGAGGTGCAGCACCTGACCGCGCACCGGCTGCACGGCGGAGTCCGACGCCATCAGCCTGGCCCCCAGGCCGCTGGCGTTCACGACCACCACGTCGGGGCTCGTCGGCAGCCCGCTCAGCGCCATCCGACTGATCGTGCCGCCGAGCGACTCGACGCGGGCCGTGAGCCACCCCAGGTAGAGCGGCATCTCGATGACCGGCGCCTCGAACGTCCAGCCGTCGACGTACGGCGGCTCCATCGTCGTGATCCGGGTCAGGGTCGGCACCGCGCTCGCCCACCACGGGTCCGCTGTCGTCGTGCGATGCAGCTCCGTGCCGGTGCGCATCACGACGCCCGCGCCGTCGACGTCAGCAAGCTCCTCGAACGCCCGGTAGGTCGCGCTCGACCAGGCGGTCACGCGCTCGAACGGGTATGCGCGGTAGGGGTACCAGAGCGCAGCGGCGACCGCCGAGGTCGTCTCCAGCGGCAGGTCCCGCGCGACGACGTCGACGCGGTGGCCGGCCTCGAGCAGCCGGACGGCGCACGAGAGCCCCACCACTCCGGCTCCGACCACCAGCACCCTCGTCATGCGACGAGTCTGCCCGGAAACGGCCGCTCGCGCAGGGGTCCGCCCGGTTATCGGATGGTTACCTACTGATCCGTAACTTCGCCGCGGAGACCTCGTTGGACCAGTACTCGGAGGTGGTGTGACATGCGTAACTCGCGCGTTCAGATCTTGCTCGTTCTCGTGGCGATGGTGGCCGGCCTCGTGGCTGTCGGCGGCGTCAGTCCGGCCAGTGCCCATGAGGAGCGTCCCGCGACGTTCCCCAACGGCAAGGGGGAGGTGCCGAAGTTCCTCGGCCTCGACAACCCCCGCTCACGGGTGGTGTGCAGGCCAGGCAGCGACCGCCTCATCGCCAAGATGAAGCCGAGCCCGCTGAAGCGTCGCAACCTCGCGCTGCTCGAGGAGTGCAGGTTCTCCTCGATCCAGACGGCGATCAACTCGATCGAACGCCGCAACACCTCCATCTACATCCTCCCCGGCCGGTACACCGAGCGCGAGTGGGCCGAGAAGAAGCGCAGCAACTACTGCTCGAACCTGAAGACCGAGTCCGACGACCCGCTCGAGACCTCCAACTACATCGGCAGCCTCAGCTCACCTGAGAGTGGCATGGCCGCCGCCGAGGACGAGCCTGGTGGCAGCGACCCGATCGCGATGTCGTACGCCGACCTGCTGCGATGCCCGCACAACCTGAACCTGATCGCGATCCTCGGCGACCGCACCCCCGACAACAAGTCGATCTCCTGCGACAGCAAGTTCTGCGGCACGCAGCTCGTCGGCACCGGCCCGCGGAAGGACTCGGTTGTCATCGACAACCAGTTCGCCAAGCTGAACGCGATTCGCGCCGACCGCGCCGGCGGAGTCTACATGCGCAACTTCACGGTGCAGCAGGCGGAGTTCAACGCCGTCTACGTGCTCGAGACCGACGGCTTCGTCCTGGACAAGCTGATCACCCGAGGCAACGACGAGTACGGCATCCTCGCGTTCGCCAGCGACCACGGTCTGATCCAGCGCACCGACAACTACTTCAACGGCGACTCCGGCATCTACCCCGGCTCGGCATCTGACCTGAACGCCGACAGCAACGAGTTCGAGGTCGGCCGCTACGCGATCGAGATCCGCAACAACAAGAGCCACGACAACACGCTCGGCTACAGCGGCACGGCCGGTAACTCCGTCTACGCCCACCACAACCGCTTCTACAACAACGCCACCGGCATCGCGACGGACTCGTTGTTCCCCGGCCACCCCGGGATGCCGCAGGACCACGCGCGCTGGTCGTACAACCGGATCTACTCCAACAACGAGAACTACTACACCCGGTACGTCGACACCGGCGTCTGCGCCAAGCCGATGAAGGAGCGCGGCTACATCAACGGCACGGTCTGTCCCGTCGTTCCGACCCCGGTGGGCACCGGCGTACTGATCGCCGGCGGCAACTTCAACTCCACCGACCACAACTGGATCTACGACAACTGGCGCTTCGGCACCATGCAGTTCTGGGTCCCCGCACCGCTGCGCGACGAGTACGACCCGCGCAAGCTGTACGACACGTCGAACAACAACCACACGTTCGCGAACAAGATGGGGATCACGCCCAGCGGCGCCACCAAGCACAACGGCATGGACCACTGGTGGGACGACCAGGGCAACGGCAACTGCTGGGAGCGCAACAAGTCCTCCCGTGGCGAGGCGACCGACAACTTCACGGTCGACCCCGGCGCCTGTGCCGATGGCGGGTCGAAGTTCACGCCCGGCGCTGCAGTGAAGGACGCCGGCTTCCTCTCCTGCAGCCAGTACGACCGGAACGACCCGACCTGGCGCCACCCGCCCGAGTGCAACTGGTTCGACGACCCGGAGAAGCCTTCCAACGAGGGATCGACCGCCGGAGCCCTCGCACTCTCGGCGGCGCCCGCTGAGGGTGCGGACGACGGCCGCGGCGTCGGGGGGAACCTCCTGACGTTCGGCCTCGGCACCCTGGTGCTCTCCGGCCTCCTGCTCGGCCGTCGCCGGACTGCGAACCGGAGCCGCTGATCATGCGCCGCCAGCTGTTCGCCCTGCTCGTCGCTACTGTCGTGGTGGCGGGCGGGGCGGGCATGGCCGTCGCGAAGACGCCCGCGGAGCTGACGGCGCACGGGCCCACCGACGTGACCGGCACCGAGGCGACCGCGGTCTTCGGCGTCGCGGCCCGGACGATCCGCCAGGTGCGGTACCACGACAAGCAGACGCTGGTGTACGAGTTCCTGCTCAGCAACGAGGGGTCGCTGCCCGTACGTGTCGAGGGGATGACTCCGCTCGACCGGGCGCCTCGCCTGTTCCGCTACCTGAGTCTCGAGGACCGGCACGGCCAGGATCGCTTCGTCGTCGGGGCGGGCGAATCGACTCCGGTGCGGCTCAGCATGCGGATGGAGGCGTGTGAGTCGCTCTCGGCCAGAGCCGGCAGCTTCGCCACCGAGGTCAACCTGGCGATCAGCCGGGCCGGCTTCCTGGACGACGTCGTGCGAGTTCAGTTCCCCGAGGAGATCCACACCGGTTCCCCGCGCGAGGCGTTCTGCCCGGAGGCGACTGCCCAGTCGCGGCCCCCTGGCTGAGCGCGTCGGCTACTCCGCCGCGGGGGGCTCCGCTGCGGACATCTCGGCTGTGAACACCGAGCGCCCACCTCCGATTGAGTGGGCTTCGATCAGGAGTCGCACGTCGACCTCGTCACCGTCGCGACGGAGCGCCGGCACGGTGATCGTCTGGCCCAGCAGCGGCTTCCGGCCGGCGAGCTGGTACATGGTGAACCCAGCGACATGTGCCTGACGGAACCGCTCCGGGATGATCGCGATGATCCGGCGGCCTACGAGCCCGGACGGGTCGTCGTACCCGAGCATCTCTAGCGCGGGCGGGCTGACCGCCAGGATGAGGTTCGCGTCGTCGGCGACGATGAGGCCGGTCTGCGCAGTGGCGACCGACTCGAGGTCCCAGGCGACATCACGCCGGACCATCGGCTCCGGCTCGCCCTCAACGCTCCACGGGACCGGCGTGCCGCCCGAGGCCTGCTCGATGACCTGACGGCACATCCAGTGCCGGAACATGCGCAGCTCCGGCTGCGTCGGGGGCGTCAACGTCAACCCCCGCCGGGACAGGTCGAGCGCCGCGTCGATAGCCACATCGAGCACGTCGAAGTGAGGCACCGAGTCGAGCGGCACGTTCAGCGTGAGCTTCGGCAACGAGACATGGGGCTCGGTTGCGCCCTCCATGAGCTTGTCCGGCTCGACGGCGACGTCGACCCGGGGGATCTGCTCCTCGAGGATCGCGATGGCATCGGTGGCGTCGGCGTGCACCTGGATGGCGGCGATGTCTCCCTCGTCGTCCTCCAGGCTCGCCAACAAGTACTCGCGCAGCAGTGCCTCGGCATGCTCCTGCCAGGCGGCGTGCAGCAGCAGCGGCACCGAGTGCAGGTCGATCGCTACGTCGTGATCGGACCTTGCATCCTCGCCGCGTGCGGCGTCTGCGGTTTGCCCTGGGAGCACGGCATGGAAGTCGCTGTCGCGGTCGCCGTCGCTCATCCGGAACCAGACCGTCTTGCCCGTGGGGGGATGCGAGGTCACTCCCCATTCGTCGACGAGCTGATCGACCATGCGCAGCCCGCGACCAGTTCCGGACGTCGCGGCGTACCGACGAAGCACGGGGAGGTGGAGACTGCCGTCGCCCACCTCGCAGCACAGCCCGTCGTCGTCAACCCGGGCCACGACGTCGATCTGGGTGCCCGCATGGAGGAGGGCGTTGGTGACGAGCTCGCTGATGACGAGGGCAGCGGTCTCGGTGAGGTCGTC
The DNA here is from genome assembly GCA_963768905.1 of uncultured Actinomycetota bacterium. Lineage (GTDB taxonomy): Bacteria > Actinomycetota > Actinomycetes > Propionibacteriales > Nocardioidaceae > Nocardioides_B. The sequence goes on from CAVYJQ010000009.1 coordinate 70,354, forward strand.
GCGGCCTGCTTCGGCAAGCAGCCCTCGGACCAGGTGGCGGGCCATGCCCACGCTCGCAGGCTGGGGTGGCAGCCGTTGTTCGAACGACCCTGATCGCTGTGCCATCCTCGTCTGCCCGTTCATGAACCCCCCTCCCAATATGGCGTAGTCAATACGGACATTGTGCGCCTCGTGGACTCACGAGTCACGCACGCCCCTACTCTCACCATGCCCTGGGAGCGCCGATTCAATCCAAGGCGTTCGCATTCCGGATGGCCCCGACGATGCCGGCCATGATCTCGGTGAGGCCGAAGTCCTTCGGCGTGAACACCGCGGCCACGCCCAGGTCTCGGAGCCGCGCCGCGTCAGCCGACGGGATGATTCCGCCCACGATCACCGGCAGGTCGTCCAGCCCCTGCTCCTTGAGCCCGTCCAGGACGGCCGGCACGAGCTCCATGTGAGAGCCGGAGAGAATCGACAGGCCCACGCAGTGCACGTCCTCGGCGACCGCCGCCGCGACGATCTGCTCGGGAGTGAGCCGGATGCCCTGGTAGACCACCTCGAACCCGGCATCCCGGGCACGGACGGCGACCTGTTCGGCACCGTTCGAGTGCCCGTCGAGACCCGGCTTGCCGACGAGCAGACGCAGCCGCCCGCCGAGCTGCTCGCCGGTGGTGCGCACCAGCTCGCGGACCGCGGTGAGCTCGGCCCCGGCCTCGGCGACCCCGACTGCACCGGACACGCCGGTCGGCGCCCGGAACTCGCCGAAGACCTCTCGCAGCGTGCCGGACCACTCGCCGGTCGTCGCACCGGCGCGGGCGGCAGCCAGCGTCGCGTCCATCAGGTTGACGCCCGACTTGGCGTCCTCGGCGAGCCTGGTCAGTGCGGCTGCCACGGCGGCGTCGTCCCGCTCGGAACGCCACTTCTCGAGGCCGGCGACAGCCGACCGCTCCGCCTCGGGGTCGGCGGACTGGATCGCGGCGTCGAGGTCGGCAGTGAGCGGCGACTCCTCGGTCGACTCGAAACAGTTGACGCCCACGACCTTCTCGTCGCCCGCTTCGATCCTTCCTCGCCGGGCGGCGTGCGAGGAGACCAGCGCCTGCTTCATGTACCCGGACTCGACGGCGGCGATGGCACCGCCCAGCGCCTGCACCCGGTCGATCTCGGCGCGGGCACCGGCGATCAGCTCGGCCACCTTCGCTTCGATGACCTTCGAACCCTCGAAGATGTCGTCGTACTCCAGGAGGTCGGACTCGAACGCCAGCACCTGCTGGAGACGCAGCGACCACTGCTGGTCCCAGGGCCGGGGCAGGCCGAGCGCCTCGTTCCACGCGGGAAGCTGGACGGCGCGGGCGCGGGCGTCCTTCGACAGCGTGACCCCCAGCATCTCGAGGACGATGCGCTGCACGTTGTTCTCCGGCTGCGCCTCCGTGAGCCCGAGCGAGTTCACCTGGACGCCGTACCGGAAGCGCCGCATCTTCGGGTCCTCGACGCCGTACCGCTCCCGCGTGATCTCGTCCCACAGCTGAACGAATGCGCGCATCTTGCAGGTCTCCTCGACGAAGCGCACGCCCGCGTTCACGAAGAACGAGATCCGTCCGACGACCTTCGGGAAGTCCTCCGGCGCTACCTGGCCGCTGTCGCGCACGGTGTCGAGCACGGCCATCGCCGTGCAGAGCGCGTAGGCCAGCTCCTGCGTCGGAGTGGCCCCCGCCTCCTGCAGGTGGTAGCTGCAGATGTTGATCGGGTTCCACTTCGGGATGTGGTTGACCGTGTAGGCGATCAGGTCGCTCGTCAGCCGCAGCGAGTGCTCAGGCGGGAACACGTACGTGCCGCGCGAGAGGTACTCCTTGATGATGTCGTTCTGGGTGGTGCCGGCGAGCTTGCCGTGCACGGCCTCGAAGTCGGCGTCCGGGCCGGCCTGCTCCTCGGCCACCACCTGGTACAGCGCGAGCAGCCACATCGCGGTGGCGTTGATCGTCATCGAGGTGTTCATCTCGTCGAGCGGGATGTCCTCGAACAGCCGCCGCATCTCGCCGAGATGCGGGATCGGGACGCCGACCTTGCCGACCTCGCCGCGCGACAGCGCCGAGTCAGGGTCGTAGCCGGTCTGCGTCGGCAGGTCGAACGCCACCGACAGTCCGGTCTGCCCCTTGGACAGGTTCTTCCGGTACAGCGCGTTGGACTCGGCCGCCGAGCTGTGACCGGCGTACGTGCGCATCACCCACGGCCGGTCCTTCTCGCGCGGGCGGTCCTGAGCGGTCTCGTCAGTGGCGGCGCTGCGCGGCGTATCTGTCATGGAGGGAGACTACGACTCAACGAACCCGTCAGTAACTAGCTTGTGAACTGTCCCACTTTGCCAAGTAGGTCACAGCCTCGTTGGTCGAGCCCGTCCACGCTGGTCGAGACCACAGCCCCGCTGGTCGAGCCGAATCCGCTGGTCGAGCCTGTCGAGACCACCGGGCCCCGCGACTCAGGCGCGCGCGGACTCCCGCTCGATCAGTAACGCAGATCGCGCCCGCGTGACAGCAATGAGTCGGCGTACGCCGGGCCGACACCCGCGCAGCAGCAGCCGCCGCCCGTCCCGGTCGAGCAAGGTGCTGGCCGCCGCCAGCATCCGGATGGCGGTGACATCGATCGACTCGACCTCTGACAGGTCGACGACGACGTCCTCGTAGCGGTCGATCCGGTCGTAGAGAAGGTCACGCACCTCGGCCGTCGAGCGGCCATCGAACTGTCCGCTCAGTGCCAACACGTTGCCGTTCGCCGTCGCGTCCATCCCCGCGCTCCCTCCGGTCGGCCTCCCGTGTACCGCCCTATACCTACTATGACGCAGGTCACGTCCAGAAGGTTGCAGGCCGGCGGGCGTCTCACACTGCGAAAGTTCAGTCAGCGCGCCGGGTCAGGAAGGTCCACGCGCGTGACGTCCACGCCGAGCCCCTGCAGCATCTCCGCGAAGCTCGGGTAGCCGCGGTCGATGTGGTGCGACTCCCCCACGGTCGTCGTCCCTTCGGCGGCGAGCCCGGCCAGCACCAGAGCAGCGCCCGCCCGGATGTCGTGAGCGACCACGGGTGCGCCGGACAGGATCGGCTTCCCTCGTACGACGGCGTGGTGGCCGTCGGTGCGAAGGTCCGCACCGAGCCGGGCCAGCTCCTGGGCGAACATGAACCGCGCCTCGAAGACGTTCTCGGTGATCATCGCCGTACCGTCGCTGACCGACGCCAGCGCCATCGCGAACGGCTGCAGATCCGTGGGGAACCCCGGGTACGGCAACGTCACCACGTCGAACGCGCGGAGCCTCTTGTCGATCCGGATCCGGAACCCGTGGTCGTCCGCCTCGACGCTCCCTCCGGCTGAGCACAGCTTGTCGAGGACGATGTCGAGGTGCCGCGCCCGCCCGCCCGCGACCGTCAGGTCACCACCGACGATTGCGGCTGCGAAGGCCCACGTGCCGGCGACGATGCGGTCGGACACCGTCTCGTGCTCGACGGGGTCGAGCCGTTCGACGCCCTCCACCGTGAGCGTCGAGCTGCCGACCCCCTCGATCTGGGCCCCCATCGCCTGCAGCATCTCGCACAGGTCGCTGATCTCCGGCTCGCGGGCGACGTTGTCGATGACCGTCGTTCCCTGTGCCAGAACGGCCGCCATCACCAGGTTCTCCGTCGCTCCGACGCTGGGGAAGTCCAACCAGAGGTTGGCGCCCTTGAGCCCGCCGGGGACCTCTGCGGCGACGAAGCCGTGCTCGATGCCGACCTCCGCGCCGAGCTCCCGAAGGCCGGTCATGTGCATGTCCAGGCCACGCGACCCGATGTTGTCGCCGCCGGGAAGCGCTACCCGGGCACGCCCACATCGGGCTACCAGGGGGCCCAGCACGCTGATGGACGCCCGGAGGCGGCGCACCAGGTCGTACGGCGCCTCGTGCCCCAACTCAGCCGGGACGTCGATGACGGCGCGGCCACCGGCGGGGCCATGCGGCCCGTCAACCCCGAGCTCGATCGCCACCGAGCAGCCGAGCTCCTCCAGGAGCCGGCCCATGACGTGCACGTCGAGGATGTCGGGGACATTGCTGATGACGCTGCGGCCCTCGGCGAGCAGGGCGGCCGCCATCAGCTTCAGGGCACTGTTCTTCGCGCCTCCGACGTGGACGGTGCCGACCAAGGGGGAGCTCAGCGGCCCCTCTGAGACGACCTGGAATCCTTCCACTCGCACGATGCTAGACCGCGCCTGCCGGCGCCCTTTCCCGGCTCCCTGACGTTGCCACTGTCACACCCACCGCCTCCCCGCCACCCGCGCGGAGCGGCCTAGGCTGGGCCCATGGTCAACCTCACGCGCATCTACACCCGTACCGGCGACGCGGGCGAGACCCGCCTGGGCGACATGAGCGTCACGACGAAGAACGACCTTCGTCTGCACGCGTACGCCGACGTCGACGAGGCCAACGCGCAGATCGGTGTCGCGCTGGCGATGGGCGGGCTCGAGGACGACGTGGTGAAGGTGCTGACGACGATCCAGAACGACCTGTTCGACGTCGGCGCCGACTTCTGCACGCCGGTCGTGGAGAACCCCGAGTTCCCGCCGCTGCGGATCGAGCAGGCGTACGTCGACCGGCTCGAGGCGTGGTGCGACACCTACAACGAGCACCTGCCCAATCTCCGCTCGTTCATCTTGAACGGCGGGGAGCCCGGTGCCGCCCTGCTGCACGTCGCCCGCACCGTGACGCGTCGCGCAGAACGGGCTGCCTGGGCGGCGTACGACGAGCACGGCGACTCGATGAACGTGCTCGCCATCAAGTACCTGAACCGGCTCTCGGACCTGCTGTTCATCCTGGCCCGGTATGCGAACCGAGAGCAGGGCGACGTGACCTGGGTCCCCGGCGGGGAGCGCTGAGAGCGAGCGCAGCGAGCGGGTCAGCGCGACCCGCCAATCCAGAACCGCGGGGAGCGCTGAGAGCGAGCGCAGCGAGCGGGTCAGCCGCAGTAGAGCGCCTTCGCCTTCTTGGCGACGCGGTTCGGAGCCGAGAGGTCACAGCGAACCGTGCCGTCGGAGACGACGCTCCAGGACTTCCACTTGCCGTACTTGACGCCGACCTTGTAGGTGGAGCTGTTGCACCACCACTTCTTGTAGCGGCCGGAGTGCTTCACGGTGCCGTAGAAGACGACGTACTCACGGTTCTTGCCGGTGTTGTTGTTCAACGTCACCGACTCCTCGATCGACTTCGTCCGAGTGTGGGCGCCTGCCAGTCGCAGGTCGACCCCGACCTTGACCTCGGCCTTCGCGATCACCTTCTCGGCGCCGATCGACGCCTCGGAGTGGTACTGCACGCTCGCCTCGACGTAGTTGACCTTCGTGATGGTGGTCTTCCTGTTCCAGGAGCCACCGGGCGCCAGCACCTTGTTCCAGGCATGCGTCACGACCGGGTTCGAGGTGGCGGTCCGGATCTCGTACTTGACGCCGTAGTTGGTCGGGTAACAGCCGTCCCCCTCCGAGGGCGAGGCCGAGGCCGGTCCGGCGGCGAGGACCGTGAAGGAACTCACCAGAGCCAGGACAACTGAAATGACGGCAGTACGACGCATGGAGATCCCCCGAAGATGGTTCTTTTTGACTGGAATGTCCGAAGTGTATGGCGACGGTGTCTCGCCAGCAATGCCGGCAGCCCAGTTCGAGATCGCTACGTCAGTGGGAGCGGCGACGCTGCCCAGGCGGGGCCGCTTCCAGCCACGCAAGGAAGCCCGTGAGAGCCTCCGGGCTCATCGCCACCTGCAGGTCCCCCGTGGGGGTGCGGCACGCCACGATGATGTGCCCTGAGTAGAGGCTGTACGACTCGACGCCTCCGGGGTCCCGACGTCCGAGGTACTCCAGGTCAGATCGCCGGAACGTGAGCTTGGGCCGCGGCGAGAGCGAGAAGATTCGAAACCACTCGAGCTCGTCGACGGCGTACCGTCCGACGCCCAGAATCCAGCCGCGTCCGGCCCTACCGGACCGGACGCGGACAGAGAACTCGAAGGTACCGCCGTGGCGCGAGAGCCAACGACGGCGGATGACCAGACAGAGTCCGTAGACGAGCACCAGGAGCAGCAGTACGCCGGCCACATCGACCAGCCACTGCCACCACGGCATCTATCGCCCTCTTTCTGCAACCAACGCCGCTCGTGCAGGCGAAGGGGTCGGTGTCGTCAGGACGCCTTCTCGGCAGCGCGGATCCGAGCCTCGGCCCACGCCAGTGCAACTGCTGCCGCGGACTCGTCGTCATTCTCCCCCGCCGCATGGGCGCGTTCCAGGTCCTGGCGCGCCTTCTCGAGGTCGATGTCGTGCGACATCTCGGCGTGCTCGGACAGGATGGAGATGCGGTTGTTGGCGACCGACAGGAAGCCGGCGTCCACCGCCGCGATCCAGGTCTCGTTGTCGGCCGTCGTCACATCGACGATCCCGTCCACGAGCAGCGACAGCATCGGGGCATGGTTGGGCAGCACACCAACATCACCCTCGGTCGTCCGGGCAATGACCATCTTCGCCTCGCCCGACCAGACCAAGCGGTCGGCCGCGACGAGCTCGACCTGCATCAGCGTGTCGCTCATGCTTCATCCTCTCTGGTTCCCGATTCGTCTGCGATCGCCCCGCGGGTGAACCGCTCGGGATCGCAGACGAATCGGGAGGGGGTCACAGGTTCTTCTGGATCTCGGACCACTTGCGCTCGACGTCGTCGAGGCCACCACACATGAAGAACGCCTGCTCGGCGACGTGGTCGAACTCGCCGTCGGCGATCTTGGTGAACGCCTCGATGGTGTCCTCGATGGAGACCGTCGAGCCCTCGATGCCGGTGAACTGCTTGGCAACGTAGGTGTTCTGCGACAGGAACCGCTGGATACGACGGGCCCGGGACACGATGATCTTGTCCTCTTCGGAGAGCTCGTCGACACCGAGGATCGCGATGATGTCCTGAAGCTCCTTGTTGCGCTGCAGGATCTGCTTGATGCGAACCGCGGTGTTGTAGTGGTCCTCACCGATGTAGCGCGGGTCGAGGATTCGCGAGGTCGACGTGAGCGGGTCCACCGCAGGGTAGATACCCAGCGAGGCGATCTCACGCGAGAGCTCGGTCGTCGCGTCGAGGTGCGCGAACGTCGTGGCCGGGGCCGGGTCGGTGTAGTCGTCAGCCGGCACGTAGATCGCCTGCATCGAGGTGATCGAGTGACCACGCGTCGAGGTGATGCGCTCCTGGAGAACGCCCATCTCGTCGGCGAGGTTGGGCTGGTAACCCACCGCGGACGGCATCCGGCCGAGCAGCGTCGAAACCTCGGAACCGGCCTGCGTGAAGCGGAAGATGTTGTCGATGAAGAGCAGCACGTCCTGCTTCTGCACGTCGCGGAAGTACTCCGCCATCGTCAGCGCGGAGAGCGCAACACGAAGACGCGTGCCCGGCGGCTCGTCCATCTGGCCGAAGACGAGGGCGGTCTGGCCGATAACGCCGGCCTCCTCCATCTCGACGATGAGGTCGTTGCCCTCACGGGTGCGCTCGCCGACGCCGGCGAACACGGACACACCACCGTGGTCCTTCGCAACGCGGGCGATCATCTCCTGGATCAGCACGGTCTTGCCGACACCGGCACCACCGAACAGACCGATCTTGCCGCCCTGGACGTACGGGGTCAGCAGGTCGATGACCTTGATGCCGGTCTGGAACATCTGGGTCTTCGACTCGAGCTGGTCGAACGCCGGCGCCTTACGGTGGATGCCCCAACGCTCGTTCACCTCGAACGTCTCGCCCTCGGCGAGGTTGAGCACGTCACCGGTCGCGTTGAACACGCGGCCGAGGGTCTCGTTGCCGACGGGCACCGTGATGGGGCCGCCGGTGTTGCGCACCTGCGAGCCACGGACGAGGCCGTCGGTGGGCTTCAGCGAGATGGCGCGGACCATGCCGCCGCCGATGTGCTGAGCAACCTCGAGCGGAATCGTCCGGCTCTCGCCGCCGAGCTCGAAGTCGACCTCGAGCTTGTTGTAGATCTCGGGCATCGAGTCCGTGGGGAACTCGATGTCGACCACGGGGCCGATGACTCGCGCGATGCGACCAACCCCGCCGGCTGCAGAGGTGGTCTCCGCGGATTCGTTAACAGTGGCAGTCATGTCTTTCACTCACTCCCGGCAGTCGCATCGGCAAGCGCGTTGACGCCACCGACGATCTCGCTGATTTCCTGGGTAATACCGGCCTGGCGCGCCTGGTTGGCCAGACGCGTGTACTTCTTGATGAGCTCGTCAGCGTTGTCCGTCGCCGCCTTCATCGCCCGCTGACGTGCGGCCAGCTCGGAGGCGGCCGCCTGCAGCAGGGCGAAGTAGATCCGGCTCTGGACGTAGCGCGGCAGCAGCGAGTCCAGCACCTCGGAGGCGTTGGGCTCGAACTCGTACAGCGGCAGGACCTCGTCCTCCGCCGGCGGCTCCGTGCCCTCGACGACCTCCAGGGGCAGCAACCGCACGGCGGTCGGCTCCTGGACGAGCATCGAGCGGAACCGCGTGTAGACCACGTGCACCTCGTCGACCGGGTTGGCGTTCTCCGCCAGCTCGATCTCCGCGGACTCGTCCGAGGCTGCGAGGAACGCGTCGATCAGCGAGTCGCCGATCTCGCGCGCCACGTCGTAGTCCGGCTGGTCGGAGAACCCGGTCCAGGAGGCCACGATCGGACGCTGGCGGAACTTGAAGTACGCCTCGCCCTTGCGCCCCGCGATGTAGGTGTCGACCTGCTTGCCCTCCTCGCGAAGCTTCTCAGCGAGTCGCTCGGACTCCTTGAGAACGTTCGAGGAGTAGGCGCCCGCCAGGCCCCGGTCGCTCGTCACGATCAGGATCGCGGCGCGCTTGGGGTCCTCCGGCTCCGTGGTCAGGGCGTGCTCGACGTTGGAGTACGTCGCCACCGCCGACACTGCACGCGTCAGCTCGCGGGCGTACGGCGCAGCCGCCTGGGCCCGTTGCTGTGCCTTGATGATGCGGGACGCAGCAATGAGCTCCATGGCGCGCGTGATCTTCTTCATCGACGTGACGGACTTGGTCCGTGCACGTAGCTCACGCACTGAGGTTGCCATGATCAGCCCCGCTTCTGCTTGACGATCTGCTCCTGCTCGAGCTCGTCCTCCGGAAGCGCCTCGTGCTCTTCCTTGCCGGCCTTGATGGACTGGCCATCAGAGGTCTCGAACTGGTCGATGAACGAGTTGTACGCGTCCTCGAGGGCGGTCTCGGTGTCGTCGTCGAAGTTGTTCGTCTCGGCGATCGTGTTCAGGATCCCCGAGTGCTCGCGACGCAGGAAGTCGAGGAACTCGGCCTCGAAGCGAAGCACGTCGTCCGTCGGCACCTTGTCGAGGCGGCCGGTCGTACCCAGCCACAGCGACGCGGTCATCTCGTTGACCGGGTACGGCGAGTACTGCGGCTGACGCAGCAGCGCCATCAGGCGCGCACCGCGGTCGAGCTGCTGACGCGAGGCGGCGTCGAGGTCGGACGCGAACATCGCGAAGGCCTCCATCGCGCGGAACTGCGCGAGGTCCACCTTCAGCGAACCCGTGACCTTCTTGATCGCCTTCGTCATGGCCGCACCACCCACGCGCGACACCGAGATGCCCACGTCGATAGCGGGGCGCTGGTTCGCGGCGAAGAGGTCCGACTGCAGGAAGATCTGGCCGTCGGTGATCGAGATGACGTTGGTCGGGATGTACGCCGACACGTCGTTGGCCTTGGTCTCGATGATCGGCAGACCCGTCATCGAGCCGGCACCCAGCTCGTCGGAGAGCTTCGCGCAGCGCTCGAGCAGGCGGCTGTGCAGGTAGAAGACGTCACCGGGGTACGCCTCACGGCCCGGCGGACGACGCAGCAGCAGCGACACGGCGCGGTAGGCCTCGGCCTGCTTGGTCAGGTCGTCGAAGACGATGAGGACGTGCTTGCCCTCGTACATCCAGTGCTGGCCGATGGCCGAGCCGGTGTACGGGGCGAGGTACTTGAAGCCGGCCGAGTCGGACGCCGGGGAGGCCACGATGGTCGTGTACTCCAGCGCGCCGGCCTCCTCGAGGGCGCCACGCACGGAGGCGATGGTCGAGCCCTTCTGGCCGATGGCGACGTAGATGCAGCGAACCTGCTTCGTCGGGTCGCCCGACTCCCAGTTCTGCTTCTGGTTGATGATCGTGTCGATGGCGATGGTGCTCTTGCCGGTCGCACGGTCACCGATGATGAGCTGACGCTGGCCACGGCCGATCGGCGTCATGGCGTCGATCGCCTTGATGCCGGTCGCGAGCGGCTCGTGCACCGACTTACGGGCCATCACGCCGGGAGCCTGGAGCTCCAGCGCGCGGCGCTCGGAGCTCTCGATCTCGCCGAGGCCGTCGATCGGGGTGCCGAGCGGGTCGACGACGCGACCCATGTAGCCGTCGCCCACGGGAACGGAGAGGATCTCCCCGGTACGGCGCACCGTCTGGCCCTCTTCGATCTTCTCGAAGTCACCCAGGATGACGACACCGATCTCGCGGGTGTCGAGGTTCAGCGCGATGCCGAGGGTGCCGTCCTCGAACTCCAGGAGCTCGTTGGCCATGACCGAAGGCAGGCCGGTGACACGGGCGATGCCGTCCCCGGCCTCCGCCACGGTGCCGACCTCTTCGCGGCTCGCGGTCTCCGGCTTGTAGTCCGACACGAAGCGCTGAAGCGCGTCCCGGATCTCCTCCGGACGGATCGAAAGCTCCGTCATGTTCTTCCCTGCTCTCTTAGTCGTTCAGTGCTCGTTTTGGGCGTCAGTACAAAGCGTCTGCTGCGGGCTGGTCAGCCTGCGAGCCGGCGCCGGGCGTCGTCGAGGCGGCTTGCCACGGTGCCGTCGATGACGTCGTCACCGATCTCCACCTTCATGCCACCCATGACCTCAGGGTCGACCACGACGTTGAGGTGAACCGGGCGGCCGTACTGGCCCGCCAGGGCACCCGTGAGGCGCTGTACGTCGACATCGTCGAGCTCGCGGGCCACCCGGACGGTGGCTACGAGCCGGTTGCGGTGCGCCGCCGCGACCTTCTGGTACTCCTCGAGCGCGACGCCGACGGTGCGGTGACTTCCGGCCACGGACTGCTCCGCCAGGCGGAGCGTTGCCGGGGTCGTCTTGCCGTCGAGGAGCCCACGCAGCAGGTCCCTCTTGTCGTCCACCGAACGCGCCGGGTCGGACAGAGCGTCCCGCAGGCCGGGGTTCTGCGACACCAGCCGCGAGAAGCCGAACAGCTGGGTCTCCAGCTCGTCGGCCTGTCCGGCCTGCTCGGCGCTGCGCACGACCGCGATGACACCGACCGTCTCGAGGGCATCGGCGAGGTCGCGAGTAGCGGCCCACCGACGTCCGGCAGCGGCCGCCACCAGGTCGAGCGAGGCGCGGTCGAGCTTCTCACCGAAGATCTGCCGCACCAGCTGGGACTTCGCCTCGGAGCCCACCGACGGGTCGGTGGCGATCCGGCGGAAGCTGGGCTCCCGACGAAGGATCTCCGACACCGCGAACAGGTCGTCAGCGATCCGGCCCGCGTCCGCGCCACCCTCGACCGCCGCCGGGAGGGCGTCGGTCAGGGTTGCCAGGGAGTCAGCAGAGGCGCCACGCATCAGTTCGCTCCCCCACCCGCCGGGCTCGTGCCCTGCGACTCGAGGTCAGCCAGGAACCGCTCCACGACGCGGCTCTGGCGAGCCTCGTCATCCAGCGACTCACCGACGATCCGACCGGCGAGCGAGGTGGCCAGCATGCCCACCTCGGCCCGGAGCGAGGTGACCGCCTGCTGGCGCTCGGCCTCGATCTGGGTGTGCGCGTGCTCGACGATCCGAGCGGACTCGGCCTGTGCCTGCTCGCGCATCTCGGCGATGATCGCCGCCCCCTGCTCGCGCGCGTCCTCGCGGATGCGTGCGGCTTCGTGGCGGGCGTCACCGAGCTGCTTCTCGAGCTCGGCCAGCTTGGCGTCGGCCTCGGCCTGCTTGGTCTCAGCCGCCGCCAGACCGCCTTCGATGGCGGTCGTGCGCTCGGCGAAGGTCTTCTCGAAGTTGGGGACGACCCACTTCTTGACCGCGAGGTAGAGCAGGCCGAACACGACCAGCGACAAGACGATCTCGATCGGGTGCGGGATGAGCGGGTTGAGCTCACCTTCGGCCGCAAGATTGATCGGGTTCATGGACTCAGGTCCTTCGTCAGGTCAGGCAGGTCAGAGGACGAACGCGAGGGCGATACCGATGATGGCGAGCGCCTCAGCGAGCGCGAAGCCCAGGATGGCGATCGACTGCAGGCGGCTCTGGGCCTCCGGCTGACGAGCAACGCCGTTGATGTAGGCGGCGAAGATCAGGCCGATGCCGACGCCGGGGCCGATAGCAGCCAGGCCGTAGCCGATCATGTTCATGGAGCCAGTGAGTTCCACGACTATTCCTTTCGGTTCTTCTTACTTGGTTGAACGACGAGGGGTGGTGCGTCAGTGCTCGTCTGCGAGAGCGCCGGAGATGTACATGGCGTTCAGGAGGACGAAAACGTAGGCCTGCAGGAACTGCACCAGCAGCTCCAGGAACGCGATCGCGATGAACAGCGCCCAGGCGAGGAGGCCGACCGGCTTGATGAGCCCGGCAGCTTCGAGGAGGAGGTACTCGCCACCGAGGGCGAAGAGGATCAGCAGCAGGTGGCCCGCGAGCATGTTGGCGAAGAGTCGGAGCGCCAGGGTGACCGGGCGGACGACGAGGTTCGACATGAACTCGAGCGGGACGAGCAGCAGCAGCATCGGGCCGTTGATGCCGGACGGCACCGTCTGGAGCTTGATGTAGCCGACGAAGCCGTGCTTCCTGATGCCGACCGCGTTGTAGATGATCCAGCTCAGCGCTGCGAGGCCGTAGACCATGCCCGCCCGCGAGAACGTCGGGAACTGGATGAACGGGATCGACGCGAAGAGGTTGTTCAGCAGGATGAAGAAGAACAGCGTGAACAGGTACGGCACGAAACGGATGAAGTCGTGGCTGCCGATGATGTCGCGGCCCATGGAGTTACGGACGAAGCCGTACATCCCCTCGCCGGCGTACTGCATCCGCCCCGGCACCATCGCGCGCTTCGCCGAGGCGGCGCGGAAGAAGGCGAACAGCAACACAGCCGAGAGCACCAGCTGCAGCATCGGCTTGGTGACACCGAGGAACATCGTCTGGCCGAGGAACTCGAACGTGTAGTCCGGCCCTACCGGCGGCAGGTTGAAGTCACCAGGACCCGGGGGCGTGAAGCCCTCGGCGCGGACCAGGTTCGTCCCGACAAAACTCACAGCTTCTCCTGTGTCTTCTGCACTAGTTCTTTCCCTGCATCCCGACCGGTCAGTCCGTCGTACCGGACTTCGAGGGCTTGGTCGCCCATGGACGGTTGAACCGCGCGAACGTCATGTAGATCCCCAGCCCGGCACCCGCCAGGATGCCGATCACGACCATGAAGGAGGTCTCCCACCACCGGTCGAGCAGCCATCCGATCAAGCCGTACATCAGCACACCCGAGACGAGGTACCCGAACGCGTGCCAGGGGTCGCCCTGGGGTGTTTCCGGGGGAGTTTCTCCGTCGGGAGCAGAGGGAGGTTTCTGCTGTGACATCGCGATCCGGACAATAGCAGCCGAGGTTGTTCACCGCGCACCCGCCTCCCCTGCCCCGGGGGCGTTCCGAGGGGTGCTCGGGGCGTCATTGCTGGGCAGGTCGTAGATCGGGAGCCGGGCTCGCATGCTGGCGACGACCTGAGCGGCCAGCCAGACCAGCGTGCTCGCGATGACCGTGCCTCCGAGCCAGCGGGCGTCGATGGTCTGCTCGAGCGCGCCGGAGCGGGTCAGGCCCACGAAGACCAGCCCGATGAGGACCACCTTGAGCGTGTACGTCAGCAACGCGATCATGAGCGAGGCGGCCGGAGCCAGGCCTGCCACGACGTCGAGGACAAGAGCTCCGACGCCGAAGAAGACGCAGACCATCAGGCTGCCGATCAGCACACCGAGGACTGCCGACCGTCCGGAGGTCAGCCCACCGACGAGGGCCAGCATCGCGCCGAGCACCAGGGTCGAGACCAAGGCCACCAGCACCACGCGACCGACGACGCCGGCGCGGGGCCCGGTCGTGGGGGTCTGCGGTGCGGTCGTCATTTCGGCGGCCGATCTGTGGTTCCGACAGGGCGGGGGTCCGGGGCTCCGCCGGTGCCCGGCGGCGGCCCCTGAGGACGCTTGTGAAAGTTAGCACAAGGAGTTACCAGCCAGGAAATCAGCGAGATCGAACCGGGCGCCTCCGCGGATCCCGCAGAGTGGCTGCCAGGTGGCGACGCTTCTGAGGTGACTCAGGCTTCGCTGACCGTCTGGGGATGCTCCTGGCGATCGATCGCCTCGAACTCGCGCCGCAGCTCTTCGAGCGCGTCGTCGTCACCCGGGTAGGTGACGACGTGGCGCCGGACGTGGACGGGATCCAGCTCCACTCCCCTCCGGGTCAGGATCGCCGCGACGTCGTCTGCCATCCGCTCGGCGACGACCTGCGCTCCCTCCTTGCCAGTCTCGGGAAGCACGAGCGCGAGACGGTGTCGTCCCTCGTCGCGGGCATGGACGACCCGGTCGACGTTTCGGGCGGCGGTCGCCAGCTTCGTGCCGACCGCTCGCAAAACGGCCTGGCGTCGCCGACGCGGGAGCCCATCGAGCAGGGCGGCGGGCACTTCAGCGTGCACGACGGAGAAGACCGTGTGGTAGCGCTTGGATCGCGCCACCTCCAGGCCCGTCTCCTGCAGGAAGAACCTCGCGTTGTACAGCCCACTCTCGTCGTCGATCTGGTCGTGCGCCTCCAGCTTGTTGAGGGAGCGTTCGAGTTCCCCGAACGCCCAGCCGCCCACTCCACCGAAGGCCAAGTAGGCCAGCCCGCGCGTGGCGAGCAGGCCGCCGAAGCGATCCACGCCCACCGCCTGAATGGCCGGGTACCGCATCGAGAAGTACGCGACCGCCGCGAGTGCCCCCAACGCCAGGCCGCCACGGACCTGGCCGAGGACCAGGCCCGCGAGCACCGGCAGGAACAGCAAGGTGCCGCCGACCTCGACAGGGTCGACGCCCCGCACCCACATGATGGCCGCAATTGCGACGAGGAAGAGGGAGCCGACCGCGAGAATGAGTCTGCGGATTGCGCCAGGCCCCAGCGCTGAAAAGCGGTCCCTCACCCCAGCCCCCTCTCAACCGCGCGTCACAAAGTGTGACGAAGCATACACTTTCGCCCATGTCCCGTGATCAGCGTTCCCGACTCGCCCTCGTCGTGCTGCTGGCTGTGTTCTTGATCCCCGTGGGAACGTCGTCGCTGCGCGGCCTGACGCATGTGCTCGTGTGCGGGCAGGAGACGTCTTCGCAGCTGTCCCTGGTGAACCAGGAGGGGCAAGAGCCGATCCTGCTCAGCGCGACCAGCGCGGTGCGAGGCCCACAGCCCGCATCGCCGCTCCTCTGCGGAGCCTTGAGCGTGAACATCGCCGCCCAGGGGGCAGGCCCGGGACGAGTCACGCTCATCGTGCCCATCAAGAACCACGGCGACATGACCTGGCGTGGCACCGTCCGGTTGGAGTTGGACACGACAGCTGTCCCGCTCGCCATCGGACGGATCCCGGCCGGCGCGACGGTCGAGGACCGGGTCACGGTGCGCCTGCCAGAGGGCCAACAGGAGGTGTCCGGCGAGCTGCTGATCGGACCCTGACCCGGAGGCGAGCCCGCGGCGCCCAGAGCGCGACGGCATGTCGGCGCCGCGGCTGGACCTCCTGGGTCAGGAGTGAACCTGGGGCCGCTGCATCCGGGGTACCACGAAGGTCAGTACCACCGTCAGCGCGACCCACGTGGCCAGCACCAGCGTCGTCACGCCACCGGAGTACAGGCTGGCCAGCACTCCCCCGAACGCGATCAGCCCGGCCCACAGCCACATGAGCAGCACCGCCCGCCGGTGCGAGTGGCCGATCTCGAGCAGCCGGTGGTGCAGGTGCTCCTTGTCGGGGGCGAACGGCGACCGGCCTGCGCGCGTGCGCCGGATCACGGCCAGGACCAGGTCGGCGAACGGGACGACCAGGATCGAGATCGGCAGGATGATCGGCAGCAGGGTGGGAAGCAGGCTCGCCTCCGCGCTGCCGGCGCCTTGGGTCATGTCGACGGTCGCGAACTGTCCGGTCAGCGTCAGCGCGGAGCCCGCGAGGACCAGCCCGATCAGCATCGAGCCGGAGTCGCCCATGAAGAGCCGGGCCGGGAAGAAGTTGTGGGGCAGGAAGCCGGCACACGCGCCACCCAGGGCTGCGCAGAGCAGCGCGGCGGTGATCGCCAGCGTCTCGCCGTTCGCGTCGGCCAGCTTGTAGGAGAAGGCGAAGAACGCCACCGCGCCGATCCCCACCACTCCGGAGGCGAGACCGTCGAGGCCGTCGACGAAGTTGACCGCGTTGATCGTGGCCACGACGACGATGACGCTCAGCAGCTGCGCCTGCAACGGGTCGGGGATGAACTGGCCGCCACCGGGGATCTGGAACGAGTAGTAGTACACGTCGAACACGACCAGGAACCCCGCGGCGAGGATCTGCCCGCCGAGCTTGGTCAGGGCGTCGAGCTCGAAGAGGTCGTCGAGGACTCCGAGCACACAGATCATCGCGCCCGCCGCGAGCACCACCCGAGCGTCGCGGAACACCTGGTCGTTGACGTCGAGCGACAGGAAAGGCAGCCGCGAGGCGACGACGTACGCCGCCAGCAGCCCGCCCAGCATCGCGACGCCACCGAAGTACGGGATCGGCACGGCGTGCACGTCACGGTCACGTACCCGGGCCACCGCCCCGGTGCGGAGCGCGACCTCCCGCGCGAGCACGCCCAAGAGGTAGGTCACGGTGGCCGCGACCAGGAAGATGGTGAGGTACTCGCGCACGGGAGCCGGCTACCCCTCGTCCACGATCTCGGCGCCCAGCGGGGAGACGATCTCGTTGAGCCGCTCGAGGGAGACCGCTCCGAGGCGCAGCACGCGTCCGGTGCGCCCGGTGACGTCGACGATCGTCGAGGGCTGGTCGCCTGGCGAGGCACCGCCGTCGAGGAACACCTCGATCGACTCCCCCAGCATCGACTCGGCCGCGTCGGCGTCGGTCGCTGCGGGGAGGCCGCTTCGGTTGGCGCTGCTGACCGCAAGCGGGCCGGTGCGCGACAGCAGGTCGAGAGCGACCTCGTGGTCGGGCATCCGGACGGCCACCGTGCCACGGGTGTCCCCGAGGTCCCACTGCAGCGACGACTGCTGCCGGCAGACGAGCGTCAACGGGCCCGGCCAGAGCTCCTGAACCAGTGCCCGTGCGTACGCCGGGACTCCCACTGCCAGGGCATCGAGGGTGGTGGCGGCGGACACCAGCACCGGGGGCGGCATCTCCCGGCCACGCCCCTTGGCGTCCAGCAGCCGCTTCACGGCGTCCGGGGAGAACGCGTCGGCCCCGACGCCGTACACGGTGTCGGTCGGCAGCACGACCAGCTGACCGCGCTGGACGGCGAGCGCAGCGGCGGCGATGCCGGCCTCACGCTCGTCCGGGTCGGCGGTGGAGAAGCGGTTGCTCACGGGGCCTTCCTCACGACGACGGTTGCTGGGCTCATCGTGCCAGTCGTGCCGTCAGGTAGCGGGGACGACCTGCCAGGTCGCGGTGGTCACGTACGTCGGTCCAGCGTCCAGTGCCGCTGAAGACGCCCGGGGCCGAGTCGCCCTGCACATCGGCATGCTCTGCCCCGACGACTCCCGCTGGGCGCAGCAGCCGAGCGGCCACCTGCTCCAGCGAGCGGATCGCCACCAGACCGTCGTCGCCGGAAAAGAGGGCGAGATGCGGGTCGTGGTCACGCGCCTCCTGGGCGACGGTGAGGTAGGCGTCGAGCGGGATGTACGGCGGGTTGCACAGCACCACGTCGACCGTCCCGTCGAGCTCGGGGAACGCGTCAGCCATGTCGCCCTGGCACAGGTCGACGCCCGACCCGGACAGGTTCTTGGCTGCCCACGCCAAGGCGTCCTCGGAGAGCTCCACGGCGTGCACCTCGGCCTCGGGGACCTCGGTCGCCACCGAAAGGGCGATCGCCCCCGATCCGGTGCAGAGGTCGACGACGACAGGCGTCCGGCCCTCGGCCACGACCTCCCGTGCGCGGTCGACGCCCCACCCCGCCAACAGCTCCGTCTCGGGACGAGGCGTGAACACCCCTGGGCCGACCAGGAGCTCGACGTACCGGAACGCCGCCGACCCGGTCAGGTGCTGCAGCGGCTCGCGCCGGGCGCGACGACCCACCAGCTCGTCGAACGCCGCCCGCTGCGTCGCGGAGACCTCGGCCACGAGCGCCAGCTGTGCGCGCGGGACGCCCAGCACGTGCGCGAGCAGCTCGGCCGCGTCGTACTCAGGGCTCGCCACCCCGGCGGCCGCGAGCGCCGCCGTCGCCGAACGGAGCGCCGTACGGGTAGCGGTGCTCATCCGCGCTCCGATGTCTCGAGCGCCTCCAGCCGGGCGGCGAGATCGGCCTGCACGCAGGAGTCGACCACGGCTTCGAGGTCGCCGTCGAGCACCTGGTCGAGGTTGTAGGACTTGTACCCGGTGCGGTGGTCGGAGATCCGGTTCTCCGGGTAGTTGTACGTGCGGATCCGCTCGGAGCGGTCGACTGTCCGTACCTGGGACCGACGGGCGTCCGAGGCCTCGGCGTCGGCGGTCTCCTGAGCGGCCTGGAGCAACCGCGCGCGCAGGATCCGCATCGCCTGCTCGCGGTTCTGCAGCTGGCTCTTCTCGTTCTGACAGCTGGCCACGATGCCGGTCGGCACGTGCGTGATCCGCACCGCCGAGTCGGTGGTGTTGACCGACTGACCGCCCGGGCCAGAGGAACGGAACACGTCGATGCGCAGGTCCTTCTCCTCGATGCTGACGTCGACCTGCTCGGCCTCGGGCATCACGAGCACGCCGGCGGCGGAGGTGTGCACGCGGCCCTGGCTCTCCGTGACCGGCACGCGCTGCACTCGGTGCACGCCGCCCTCGAACTTGAGCAGGGCGTACGGCGCCTCGCCCGGCTCGGGGGTGCCCTTCGCCTTCACGGCGACGGTGACCGACTTGTAGCCGCCGAGGTCCGACTCGGTCGCGTCGACCTGCTCGACCTTCCAGCCACGCTGCTCGGCGTACCGGGTGTACATCCGAAGCAGGTCGCCGGCGAACAGCGCGGACTCCTCGCCACCCTCGCCGGACTTGATCTCGAGGAGCGCGTCCTTGGAGTCGGACGGGTCGCGGGGCACGAGCAGGTGCCGGAGGCGCTCCTCGGCTGCGGCACGGCGGTCGGCCAGCGCCTCCGCCTCGGCGGCGAACGACGGGTCCTCGGCGGCGAGCTCCCGGGCGGCCTCGATGTCCTCGACGAGGCGCTGCCAGTCGTCGTACGCGCGCATGATCGCGGAGAGCTCGGCGTAGCGCTGGTTGAGCCGCTTGGCCAGGCCCGGGTCGGAGTGCAGGCCTGGCTCGGCCAGCCGCTGCTCCAGGTCCTGGTGCTCGGCGATCAGACCTTCGACTGCCTCGAACATCCCGCGCTCCTCCTCGTCAGTTTCCCTCACGACACACGAAGCGCCGGCCTCCGCATCAGGTGCGGGGACCGGCGCTCCGGGAAAGCTACTTGGACTTCGCGTCAGCGTCCTTCTTGGCGTAGCGCGCCTCGAAGCGAGCAACGCGGCCACCGGTGTCAAGGATCTTCTGCTTGCCGGTGTAGAACGGGTGGCACTGCGAGCAGACGTCGGCGTGGAGCGAGCCACTGGCCGAGGTGCTGCGCGTGGTGAACTTGGCGCCGCAGGTGCAGGTGACCTCGGTGTCGCCGTAGTGCGGGTGAATGTCCTTCTGCATGGTTTTCCTCTCGAGGGTGCCAGTCGCCGGGTCGTCCGCGCTCGACTGCGGGGGACGTGAACCGGAACCGGCGTCTAGTGTGCCAAACAATGTCGCCCGGGTGGTAATTCCTCAGGCGGTGGGGTCAGCGGATGCCGTGGACGGTCGGATCCCGGCGTACGACGGTGAACATGAGTACGGCGGCGAGGCCGGTCACCATCAGCATCACCGCGCCCATCGGCACCGCCGTCATGCTGCCGAACATGCCCACGATCGGGGCTACGACAGCCCCCACACCGAACTGCACGAAACCGAGCAGCGCGGACGCCGTCCCGGCCGCCTCGCCATGCCGGGTCAGCGCCAGAGCGGGGACGTTCGGCATCGCCAGACCGGCCGCGGCCAGCACCACCATCAGCGGGCCCAGGACCCCCAACAAGCCCGCCGCCTCGGTCAGACCGGTCAGCACCAGAAGGGTTGCCGCGCTACCGGAGAGCAGGATCGCACCGGTCAGCACGTTGACCGGTCCGAACCGGCGGATCAGCATCGGGTTGATCTGCGAGAACACCGTCAGCGCGAGGGCATTCGCCCCGAAGACCAGGCCGAACTGCTGCTCGTTGAGCCCGAACCCGTCCTGCAGGACGAACGAGGCCCCCGAAACGTAGGCGAACAGCGAGGCGAACATCAGCCCGCCGACGAAGACCAGCGCGATGAAGGTCCGGTCGGCGAAGAGCGACCGGTACGTGCGAAGGGTCGGCATCAGTCGGGCCGAACGACGACGCTCGACAGGCAGCGTCTCGCGGAGGCCGACGTACGCGACGAGTACGAGGACGGCGGCAGCGCCGGCCAGCGCCACGAAGATGCCGCGCCAGTCGGTGACCTTGAGCAGGAACCCACCGATGGACGGCGCCACCATCGGCGCCAACCCGATCACCAGCATCAGCCGCGACATCGTGCGGGCGACCGCGATGCCGGAGAAGAGGTCGCGCACGATCGCCAGCGCGACGACCGAGACCGCGGCGCCCGAGAAGCCCTGCAGCACGCGGACCACGCTGAGCACCTCGATGCTCGGGGCCAGGGCACAGAACACCGACGCGAGCGCGTGCAGCGTCACGCCGATGAGGAGCGGCCGGCGGCGACCGAAGGCGTCGGAGAGCGGGCCGATGATCAGCTGGCCGACCGCGAGACCGCCGAGCATCCCGGTCAACGTCAGCTGGACGGCGGCCTCTGTGGCGCCCAGGTCCTCAGCGAGCTGAGGGAACGCCGGGAGGTACATGTCGATCGTGAGCGGGCCGAGCGCGATCAGACTCCCGAGGACGACGATCAGCTGGACGTGACGTCGCCGCCCGAGCCCGTGGCCCGCTTGCTTGCTCCTGAACCGACACCGGATCCTGCTTCCTTGCCTCGTACTGAGAGATGGTGCCGTCACGGACGGCGGTAGTGAATAGCCAACGGGCCGGTTCACGGCTGATGCGCCGTGAACCGACCCGCTGGTGAGCTATCGGTGACGATCAGTCGCCGTTGCCACCGGCAGTCGGTGTCGTCTTCTGCACCTGGGTCAGGAACTCGATGTTGCTGGACGACTTCTTCAGTCGCTCCAGCAGCAGCTCGAGTGCCTGCTGGCTGTCGAGGCCCGAGAGCACGCGGCGGAGCTTCCAGACGATGGAGAGCTCCTCCTTGCTCATCAGCAGTTCCTCGCGACGGGTGCCGGACTGGACGGCGTCGATCGCCGGGAAGATCCGCTTGTCCGCGAAGTCGCGACGCAGCCGGATCTCCATGTTGCCGGTGCCCTTGAACTCCTCGAAGATCACCTCGTCCATCTTCGAGCCGCTCTCGATGAGGGCGGTCGCGAGGATGGTGAGCGAACCGCCGTCCTCGATGTTGCGGGCAGCGCCGAAGAAGCGCTTCGGCGGGTACAGCGCAGCCGAGTCGACACCACCGGACAGGATCCGTCCGCTGGCCGGAGCCGCGAGGTTGTACGCGCGGCCCAGGCGGGTGATGCCGTCGAGCAGCACGACCACGTCGTGGCCGAGCTCGACCAGGCGCTTGGCGCGCTCGATCGCGAGCTCGGCGACCGCGGTGTGGTCGCTGGCCGGTCGGTCGAACGTCGAGGAGATGACCTCACCCTTGACGGAACGCTCGAAGTCGGTGACCTCTTCGGGGCGCTCGTCGACGAGGACCACCATCAGGTGGCACTCGGGGTTGTTGGTGGTGATCGAGTTCGCGATCGACTGCATGATCATCGTCTTGCCGGCCTTGGACGGCGAGACGATGAGGCCGCGCTGGCCCTTGCCGATCGGGGCGGCGATGTCGATGACGCGCCCGATCAGGTTGGTCGCGTCGGTCTCCAGACGCAGGCGCTCCGAGGCGTAGAGCGGCGTGAGCTTCTGGAACTCGACCCGGCTCTTCGCGGCCTCGGGGTCGGCACCGTTGATGCTGTCGATGCGGACCATCGGGTTGAACTTGGCCTTGCTCTCGCCCTCTCGGGGCTGGCGCACCTGGCCGACGACGGCATCTCCGCGACGAAGGCCGTACTTGCGGACCATCGACAGCGAGACGTACACGTCGTCCGAGCCGGGCAGGTACCCGCTGGTGCGGACGAAGGCGTAGTTGTCGAGCACGTCGAGGATGCCGGCAGCGGGCACCAGCACGTCGTCCTCGAGGACGGTCGTGTCGGGCTCGTTGCGTCCTCCGCGGCTGCCACCGCGGTCGCCGCGGTCACCCCGGTTGTCACGAGTGTCGCGGCCGTCGCGGTCGCGTCCCCGGCGCCGGCGGTTGCGCCGACTGCCTTCCTCGTTGCGGTCGCCGCCCTGGTTGCGGTCGCCACCCTGGTTGCGGTCCTGGTCGCGGTCGCCGCCCTGGTTCCGGTCACCGCCCTGGTTGCGGTCGCGCCCCTGGTCACGGTCACCACCCTGGTTCCGGTCGCGGTCCTGGTTCTTGTCGCGCCCCTGGTTGCGGTCGCCGCCCTGGCCCCGCTCCTGGTTCCGGTCCTGGTCGCGGTCGCCACCCTGGTTCCGGTCGCGGTCCTGGTTCTTCTCGCGCCCCTGGTTGCGGTCGCGGTCCTGGTCACCGCCCTGGTTGCGGTCGCGACCCTGACTGCGGTCACGGCCCTGGTTCCGGTCCTGGTTGCGCTCGCCACCCTGGTCGCGGTCGCCGCGGCTGCCGGCATCGTCGCCGCCACGCGCACGCTCTGCGTCGCCACGGGGCTCCTTGGCTTCGGTGGGCTCAGCCGCATCGCGTGCGGGGCCCTTGGCGCGGCCACGACTGGCCGCGCGACCGGAGTCGCCTGACTCGGCTGCCGGCGGGGCGCTCTGGCCACTGGCCTGGCCGCCCGACTGGGCAGCCTTGATCGCCTCGACGAGCTGGCTCTTGCGCATGCCGCCGGCGCCCTTGATGCCCAGGCCACCCGCCATCTGCTTGAGCTCGGGCAGGAGCATCCCGCTGAGCCCAGCGGCGCGCTTCTTCGTCGGCGCAGCGTCGGGGGTGGTTTCGGTCGTTTCCGTCACGTGAGGTCCTTCCCACGTCCCAGGCCCCTCCGGAGATCTCCGGCGGCCATGTCTTGGTGGTCATCCCGTTCGCGGTCCCAGACCGGACGGCGCGAGTACAGATGTCGCGGCGTCTCGGAACGATGAGTGCGAGGAGGTGTGTGCGCCGTGTGTTGATCGAGTGGGTGCGGATCAGAAGTGAGAACGGATCAAACCGCTCGATCACCTGCGCACTTGCAGCCTAACACCATCTTGCACTCCGGAAGGGCGGAGGTCACAAACACCGGCGGGTCGACGAACACGCCTGCTTACCCGTGTGCCACCCGGGCTCCGGACCGCTCGACCGTCAAGCTGAGGCTCCGCCACCCGGCGGGGCACTGCTCGGCCACGGACTCCTGGGCCGACGGGTCGATGAACACCAGCACGGTGGGTCCGGCACCCGAGACGACCGCGGGCAGTCCGGAGGCGCGCAGCTTGCGCATCAGCTCCAGGGACTCGGGCATCGCCGGCTCGCGGAAGTCCTGGTGCAACCGGTCCTCGGTGGCCGTCAGCAGCAGCTCGGGACGACCGCTCAGGGCCGCGACCAGCAGCGCGGCTCGACCCGCGTTGGCCGCCGCGTCGTGATGCGGGACGGAGTCCGGGATCAGCCCCCGGGCCACCTTGGTCTCGACCGGCACGGGCGGGATGAACACCACGGCCGCGATCCGCGGGTCGACCGCGACGGAGGTGGCGTGGAAGCGGCCGTCGGCCGCGTAGGCGACGGTGAAGCCGCCGAGGAACGCCGGGGCCACGTTGTCGGGGTGGCCCTCGAGGTCGGCCGCCAGCGCCAGGACGGCGTCGTCGTCCATCAGCAGCTGAGCCGCCGGCGACCAGCCCGCGCGCCGCGCACACGCCGGCGACGATGGCGGCCGACGACGATCCGAGACCGCGGCCGTGCGGGATGACGTTGTCGCAGTGCAGCCGCAGAGGCGGCGCCGGGCACCCCATCGCCTCGAACGCAGCGGCCATCGCGCGGTAGACGAGGTGGCTGGCATCGAGAGGAACGACGCCCTCACCCTCACCGGAGACGGTGATCTCGAGAGCCGACGCATCTGGCACGTCGAGAACCTCGGCGATGACCCGGTCGTGCAGGTCGAGTGCCAGACCGAAGGCGTCGTACCCGGGACCCAGGTTGGCGCTGGTCGCCGGGACCAGGACGGTGACCGGACCCTCGACGAAGTTGGGCATCAGCGGAGCCCCGCGGCCTCGGCTGCGGCGTCCACGTCGGCCTCGACCACGGTGTCGACGAGGTCGGTGAACGTGGAGAGCGCGGTGTCGATGTCCTTGAGCCCGTGCCCGGTCACGGTCACGACGATCTGCTTGCCCTCGTACGACGCTCCGCCGGCCAGGTCCTGGAGGATGCCCGCGACCCCGGCGGCCGACGCAGGCTCGACGAAGACGCCGTCGTTCTTCGCGAGCTGGCGCTGCGCGGAGAGGATCTCGTCGTCGGTGACTGCCCGGAAGAAGCCGCCCGACTCGTCACGCGCCGCGACTGCGAGGTCCCACGACGCGGGGTGGCCGATCCGGATCGCGGACGCGACCGTCTCGGGTGCCGTCACCGGGGAGCCCGACACCAGCGGTGCCGCGCCGGCGGCCTGCCAGCCGAGCATCCTCGGCGTGCGGGTGCTCTCGCCGTCCTTGGCGGACTCCACGTAGCCCTTCCAGTACGCCGACACGTTGCCGGCGTTCCCCACCGGGAGCACGTGCAGGTCGGGGGCGTCGCCGAGGAAGTCCACGATCTCGAAGGAGGCGGTCTTCTGTCCTTCGAGGCGCATCGGGTTCACCGAGTTCACCAGCGCGACCGGGTAACGCTCCGCGAGGCCGCGCGACATCCGGAGGCAGTCGTCGAAGTTGCCGCGCACCATGATCACCTGGGCGCCGTGCACGATGGCCTGGGCGAGCTTGCCGGCGGCGATCTTGCCCTGCGGGACCAGCACCAGCGGCTTGATCCCAGCCTTGGCTGCGTACGCCGACATGGCGGCCGACGTATTGCCGGTCGACGCACAGACGACGGCCTCGGCACCCTGTCCGACCGCGACGGAGAGCGCGACGGTCATGCCGCGGTCCTTGAACGAGCCGGTCGGGTTGTCGCCCTCGACCTTGAGCCACACCTCAGCGCCGGTCAGCCCGGACAGCCACGCGCTGTCCACCATCGGAGTGCCGCCTTCACGGAGCGTGATGGTCGGAGTGTTCTCCGGGATGTCGAGGCGGTCGCGGTACTCCTCGATCACGCCGCGCCACTGGTGGCTCACGCCTGCTCCCCCTCGACGCGCATCACCGACGACACGTCGTGCACGTAGTCCTTCGTACGGAGCGTGGCCACCGTCGCCGACAGCGCCTCGTCGGACGCACGGTGCGAGACGACGACGAGCTGCGCGTCATCGCCGTGGCCCTCCTGACGCACGGTCTGGATCGAGACGCCGTGCTCGGCGAACGTCATCGCGACGGACGCCAGCACACCCGCGCGGTCGTCGACGTCGATCGCCACGTGGTAGCGGGTCTGCGTCTCCCCCATCGGCAGTACGTCGAGGTCGGCGTACGCCGACTCGCCCGCACCCCGCACCTCGTTGATCCGGTTGCGGGCCACGGTCACGAGGTCACCGAGGACGGCGCTCGCCGTCGGGGCGCCACCGGCACCGGGACCGTAGAACATCAGCTGCCCGGCCGCGTCGCTCTCGACGAAGACCGCGTTGTAGGCGCCGCGGACGCTTGCCAGCGGGTGCGACCTCGGGATCATCGCCGGGTGCACGCGGGCCGACACGGCCTGGCCGTCCTTGAGCTCGCAGATGGCCAGCAGCTTCACGACGCTGTCCATCTCGCGCGCCGAGGCGACGTCGGCGGCGGAGACCTCGGAGATCCCCTCGCGATAGACGTCCGCCGCGGTGACGCGGGTGTGGAAGGCCAGGCTCGCCAGGATCGCGGCCTTGGCGGCCGCGTCGTACCCCTCGACGTCGGCGGTCGGGTCGGCCTCGGCGTACCCCAGCTCCTGGGCCTCCTCGAGGGCCTCGGCGAAGCCGGCGCCCGAGGTGTCCATCTTGTCGAGGATGAAGTTGGTGGTGCCGTTGACGATGCCCATCACCCGGCGCACCTTGTCGCCCGCGAGCGACTCGCGCAGCGGCCGCAGGATCGGGATCGCGCCCGCGACGGCGGCCTCGAAGTAGAGGTCGCGCTCGGCCTTCTCGGCGGCGGCGAAGAGCGTGCTGCCGTCCTCGGCCAGCAGCGCCTTGTTGGCGGTGACCACCGAGGCGCCGTTCTCCAGCGCCGCCAGGATCAGCCCGCGAGCCGGCTCGATGCCGCCGATGACCTCGACCACGAGATCGATGTCGCCGCGGCTCACCAAGCCGGTGGCATCGGTGGTCAGCAGCTCGGCCGGCACCTCGGCGTCGCGCTGCAGCTCGGGACGTCGTACGGCGACCCCGACCAGCTCGATCGGGGCACCGACCCGCGCCGTCAGGTCGTCCGCCTGCTCGCGCAGGAGGCGCACCACCTGGCTGCCCACCGAGCCGCAGCCGAGCAGCGCGAGCTTCAGAGGCCGTGTCATCAGCCGGTCACCGCTTCCGTGTTCACGTCGTTGTTCCGGTCACCCATCTTGGGCCATCGACCGGCGGTTCGCTGCGCGACCGCTCCGATCCCGATGCCTGAGACGCCGTACCCGTCGACAGTCATACCCCGACATCCGTGGCGAAGAGGTCGTCCTCGGTCTCGCGGCGCACCACCACGGTGGCCCGCCCGTCGGCCACCGCGATGACCGGCGGTCGCAGGGCGTGGTTGTAGTTGCTGGCCATCGACCGGCAGTAGGCGCCGGTGCCGGGAACCGCCAGCAGATCGCCTGCCGCGATGTCGCCGGGCACGAACTCGTCCTTCACCACGATGTCACCGGCCTCGCAGTGCTTGCCGACGACCCGGGCCAGCACGGCCGGGGTCTCGGAGTGCCGCGACGCCAGCGTGCAGCTGTAGTCGGCGTCGTACAACGCGGTGCGGATGTTGTCGCTCATCCCGCCGTCGACCGAGACATAGGTGCGCACAGCGCCCGCGTCGAGCTCGACCCGCTTCACGGTGCCGACCTCGTAGACGGTGCAGACGGCCGGGCCGACGATCGCGCGACCCGGCTCGATCGACAGCCTCGGTACGGCGACGCCGAACGCGCGGCACTCGTGCTCGACGATCTTGGTCAGCTCGGTGGCCAGCTGCATCGGGTCGGACGGGTCGTCCTGCGTCGTGTAGGCGATGCCGAAGCCGCCGCCGAGGTCCATCTCGGGCATCTCGACGCCGAGCTCGGACGACACCCGGGCGTGCAGGGCGAGCACGCGTCGGGCAGCCACCTCGAACCCCGAGGTGTCGAAGATCTGCGACCCGATGTGGGAGTGCAGTCCGAGGAGCTCGAGCCCGGGAGCCTCCTGCACCCGGCGCACCGCCTCGAACGCGTCGCCGGCCGTGATCGAGAAGCCGAACTTCTGGTCCTCGTGAGCGGTGGCGATGTACTCGTGGGTGTGCGCTTCGACCCCGGCGGTGACCCTGATCATCACGGCTGCCGTGCGTCCGAGCTCGTCGGCGACAGTGCCGAGGCGGTCGATCTCCGTGAACGAGTCGACGACGATCCGACCGACGCCGGCCTCGACCGCGCGCCTCAGCTCGGCGACCGTCTTGTTGTTGCCGTGGTAGCCGATCCGAGCCGGGTCGAAGCCCGCCCGCAGCGCGACCCCGAGCTCCCCGGCCGAGCAGACGTCGAGGGAGAGCCCCTCCTCAGCGACCCAGCGGGCCACCGTCGTGCACAGGAACGCCTTGCCCGCGTAGTAGACGTCGTACGCCGCGAAGGCCTCGCGGAACGCGCGGGCGCGATCCCGGAAGTCGCGCTCGTCCAGGACGTACGCCGGTGAGCCGTGCTCGGCCACCAGCTCGCGAAGGTCGACCCCGCCGACCTCGAGGGCGCCGTCCTCGTTCTTTCGGGCTGTCGTGGACCAGAGCAGCGGCACCAAGGCGTTGGCGTCAGCGGGCTCCCTCAGCCAGGACGGACCGCGGCCCGTCTCGGCGTGGGCCCACCCGGCCTCGTGTGCGCGCATGTCACATCCGCTCGGGTGCGGACACCCCGAGCATGGTCAGGCCGTTGCGCGAACACGGTCTTGGTCGCCTGCACCAGCAGCAGGCGCGCCCGGTGCAGGTCGGACGGCTCCTCGTCGCCCTGCGGCAGGACGCGGCAGGAGTCGTAGAACTTGTGGAACGACGAGGCGGTGTCCTCGAGGTAGCGGGCGACCCGGTGCGGCTCGCGCAGCTGTGCCGCCGTGGCCACGACCCGCGGGAACTCAGCGAGCGCGCGAAGCAGCGTCGCCCTCCTTCTCGTGCGCCAGCAGCGCCGGGTCGAACATTCCGTCCGCGCTGGTCGAGCCTTCCCCGCCGGTCGAGCTGTCCCCGCTGGTCGAGCTGTCCCCGCTGGTCGAGCTTGTCGAGACCACCGCCGGCGCCACGCCCAGATCCGCGGCGTTCCGCAGGATCGAGGCCAGCCGAGCGTGGGCGTACTGCACGTAGAAGACCGGGTTGTCGCTGGTCTGCCGGGTGATCTCCTCGACGTCGAGGGTCAGCGGCGAGTCGGACGGGTAGCGAGCCAGCGTGTAGCGCAGCGCGTCGACGCCGATCATCTCCATCAGCTCCTGGAGCGTGACGATCGTGCCGGCCCGCTTGCTGAGGCGTACCTCTTCACCGCCGCGCATGATCTTCACCAGCTGCCCGATGAGCACCTCGATGTTGCGCTCGGGGTCGTCACCGGCGCAGGCGGCCATCGCCTTGAGGCGGCCGACGTACCCGTGGTGGTCCGCCCCGAGCAGGTAGATGCAGGTGTCGAAGCCACGCTCCCGCTTGTTGACGTAGTACGCGGTGTCGGAGGCGAAGTAGGTCAGCTCGCCGTTGGACCGGAGGAGAACTCGATCCTTGTCGTCGCCAAAGTCGGTGGTCCGCATCCACAGCGCACCGTCGGAGTCGAAGAGGTGGCCCTGGCCGCGGAGCTTGTCGATGCCGTGCTCGACCGCGTCGCCCTCGTGCAGTGAGCGCTCGGAGAACCACACGTCGAAGTGGGTGCGGAACGCCTCGAGCTGGAGCTTCTGGTCAGCGAGCTGGACCCGATAGCCAGCCTCGCGGAACGCTGTCGTCCGCTCGGACGCGGGCAGGTCCAGGATGTCGGGCTGCTCAGCGACGATCTGCTTGGCGAGCTCGTTGATGTACTCGCCGTGGTAGCCGTCCTCGGGCACCGGCACGACCCAGGGCGGCGGCCTCGATCGATGCGCCGAACTTCTCCATCTGGTTTCCGCGGTCGTTGATGTAGAACTCGCGCTTCACCTCGGCGCCAGCGGCCTCGATGCACCCGGGCGAGGGCGTCCCCCACGACTGCCCAGCGCGTGTGGCCGAGGTGCAGCGGGCCGGTGGGGTTGGCCGAGATGAACTCGACGTTGAACCGACGCCCCGCAAGGGTCTCGGTGGTGCCGTAGGCCGCTCCGGCCGCCACGACATCGGCGGCGACGGCCCCCTGGGCGCCCGCCTCGACCCGGATGTTGAGGAACCCGGGGCCGGCGATCTCGGCCGACGCGATCCCGTCGGCGGAACTGAGCCGCTCGGCCAGCAGGGTGGCGAAGTCGCGCGGCTTCATCCCGGCCTTCTTGCCGAGCTGGAGGGCGACGTTGGTCGCGTAGTCGCCGTGCTCCTTGCTCTTCGGTCGCTCGATGACCACGGTGGCGGGGACGCCGTCGGGCAGCGTCAGCGCTCCCTCGTTCACGAGGGAGGTGAGGACGTCGACGATGCTGGCCGAGAGCTGTTCAGGAGTCACCGAGCCAGGGTATCGGCGTGCCGCACCATCGCTCACATCGATATCAGCATCGGGGCAACAGCCAGAGACGCTCGGCGTCCAGCACCCGGGAGGCCTGGCTCAGCTGACCCGGCCCTCGTTCGCCAGCCTGCTCACCAGCGCCACCAGTTCGGCCGGCTCGAAGGGCTTGGTGAGGTACCCGTCGGCGCCTACCGCCTCGGCCCTCGCCAGGTCGGCGGCGGATGCCCGGCCCGTCACGATCACCAGCGGGATCTCGGCCGTGTCGGGATCGGCCCGTAGCCGCTCCGCCGTCTCGAACCCGCCCAACCGGGGCATCACGACATCGAGCGTGATCACGTCGGGCCGTCGCTCAGCGACCAGCGCGAGCGCCGCCTCGCCATCGGCGCACGTCATGACCTCGAGACCCTCGAGCTCGAGGTTGACGGCAATCAGGTCGCGGATCACCTCGGAGTCGTCCACGACGAGGACCCGAGCGGCCCTCCCGCCACTTCCGGCGAGCCCTGTCATGTGGCCCCTCATCGATCTCGTCCAACGTCATGTACGCTTTCGGCGCAGCCCGAGCCCCCGTAGCTCAGGGGATAGAGCACCGCCCTCCGGAGGCGGGAGCGTAGGTTCGAATCCTACCGGGGGCGCCACCTTTCGAAGCCCGAGATGTCGGGCCCCGGCGTGTCATCGCGCAGCTCAGCAGCCCCGGTCGAGGGTCGCGTCCCGGCGTACGTCGCTGGCGATCCGGCGTGCCTGGCCGACGTTGGGGAACACCACCGACGCGGCCCCCGCGTAGCCGATGCCGCCGCTGATCACGCAGCCGCGCATCTTGGTCGGCTTGACCAGCGTGGCCGCCTGGGCGAGGCGGTAGAGCTCGGACGGCCGTACGCCGGTGTTCATGTGGCGGGCCACCGCCCACACGCCGCGCTCCATGAAGCCGGGCCGCTCCTGCCGCTGCCGCACCTGCTGCAGGATCCCGCGCAGCATGTCCTGCTGGTTGGCCGAGCGGTCGAAGTCCCCGCGAGGGAAGGGCTTGCGGAGCCGGGTGAAGATCAGCGCCTGGAAGCCGTTGAGCTTGTTGTTGCCGCGCTTGTACCCCTGCGGCCGCACCGGGTCGGAGAAGGTGAAGTCGGACTTCACGGTCACTCCGCCGACCGTGTTGATCATCTGGCGGAAGCCCCAGAAGTCGGTGGTGAACACGTAGTCGGGACGGATCCCGACGAGGCCGGTCACCGCCTTGGCCATCAGCTGGGGGCCGCCGAAGTACATCGCCGCGTTGATCTTGTCGCGGCCGCGACCGGGGACCGACACGTAGGAGTCCCGCGGGATGCCGATCATCGTCGACGCCCCGGTCTTGAGGTTGACGCCGACGAGCTGGATCGCGTCGGCGCGGGCCCGGGTCATGCCCTGGCCGGGGCGCGCGTCAGAGCCGAGCATGAGGATCCACAGGACGGAGCGCGGATGGTCGACCGCCTTGACTCCCTCGACCTTCACCAGCGACATCGGCGCGTCGCGGACGGTCGCGGGCGGCATCAGTACGGCGGCGAGCGCGAGGACGACCCCGAGAGCGACCAACCGCCGAACGGCACGCAGTCGGCCGGGGCGCGGTGCGAGGCGCATCAGGACTCCTCCTCGATCGGGGACGCGGACCTGGTCAGGTCGTAGCCGAAGATCTGCCACCCACCCGACTTCTTCCGCGTGAGCATGAGCCGACCCTTGACGGTGACCGACATGTCAGGCTCGTCGGCACGGTCCACGAGGTAGCGCAGGTCCACGCGCGCCGTGACGCCGGCCGCCACCTTGTGCGGAGCAAGGACGGAGAGGTACGCCGACTGACGGCGCGGAGTCACCGAGACCGAGGTCGGGCCGAGCTCCTGGTTGGTGAGCAGGTCACGCTGCTTTACTGCCTTGGACGCTGCTCCACGGGAGAAGGTGCCGAACGAGTCGCGGAACGCCGACCGCGGGTACTCACCACCGAGGAACGCGTCGTCGAAGTACGCCGAGATGACAGAACCCACCTTGCGCTCGAGCACGTCGCGGTCCTTGGCCTTCATCCGCCCGATCACCCGGGTCACCCGGACCGAGGCGGGCACGGGCTTCGGCTCGATCGTTGCGGGAGCACCCTCCGAGGCGGGCGGCGACTCGGCGGCCGGCTCCTCGGGCGCGGGATCGGGCGCCGTGTCCGGCGTACAAGCGCTGGAGACGACAAGGGCCGCGGCGCACAGCGCCGCCGCCCAGGCCCTCCGAGAGGGGCGAAAGATCCCGTGCAACACGAGGCTCTTTCCTTCCGTTGTGGGTACGTGAACGTGAGCCTGGCTACACCGAGCCCTTGAAGCGTGGTCCCGGCTGCGCGTCGTTGGCTCGAAGGTCTAGCCTGGTAGCCGTTCCACCACCCTAGAGATTCCATCCCAGGATCCACCGGAAGAGGCGATTCAGGCCGTGGCCGAGTCTTCACCAGCCGCATCCCCCGTCGACAACCCCCTTGCAGCGTTCGGGGCCAATGAATGGCTCGTCGACGAGATGTACGAGCAGTACAAGCAGGATCCGAACAGCGTGGACAAGGCCTGGTGGGACTTCTTCAAGAACTATCACGAGGACGCCGAGGCGCAGAACGGCAAGAAGGCCGAGCCCAAGCCTGCCGAGTCGAAGCCGTCCGAGACGGCCCCGGCCAAGGCCGATGAGCCGGCCAAGGCCTCCGCGCCGGCGAAGGCCGCTGAGCCCAAGGACGCCCCCGCCAAGGCCGCCCCCGCCAAGGCCGATGCCAAGGCTGCGCCCTCGAAGCCCGCTCCGGCGAAGCCCGCCGCCAAGACGACCCCGGCGACCGACGTCCAGCCGAAGCCCGACGTGAAGCCGCAGGCGCCTGCCGCCCCGCTTCCCAAGGAGCCCGAGTCGACCGCCCCGGCGGAGGCCAGCGACGAGCCCGAGCTGGTGACCCTGCGCGGCGCCCCCGCCCGCACCGTCCAGAACATGGACGTCAGCCTGTCGGTGCCGACGGCGACGTCGGTCCGCTCGGTCCCGGTGAAGCTGCTGATCGACAACCGGACGGTCATCAACAACCACCTGGCCCGCGCCCGCGGTGGCAAGGTCTCGTTCACCCACCTGATCGGCTACGCGCTCGTCCAGGCACTGAAGTCGATGCCCGAGATGAACGTCGGCTTCGACGTGGTCGACGGCAAGCCGACCCTGATCAAGCCCGCGCACATCAACCTCGGCCTCGCGATCGACCTGCCGAAGCCCGACGGCACCCGCCAGCTGCTGGTGCCCTCGATCAAGGCAGCGGAGTCGATGAACTTCGCGGCGTTCTGGACGGCGTACGAGGACCTCGTCCGCAAGGCCCGCAACAACAAGCTCGCCGTCAGCGACTTCCAGGGCACCACGATCAGCCTGACCAACCCGGGCACGATCGGCACCAACCACTCCGTGCCGCGGCTGATGAAGGGCCAGGGCGCGATCATCGGCGTCGGCTCGATGGACTACCCGCCGGAGTTCCAGGGCGCCTCCGAGGAGACCCTGACCCGCAACGCGGTCAGCAAGATCATGACGCTGACCTCGACGTACGACCACCGCGTGATCCAGGGCGCCCAGTCGGGTGAGTTCCTCAAGCGTCTGCACGCCCTGCTGCTCGGTGGCGACGACTTCTACGACGAGATCTTCCGGGCACTGCGGATCCCCTACGAGCCGATCCGCTGGGCCAACGACATCTCGGCCAACCACGACGACGAGATCAGCAAGCAGGCCCGGATCCTCGAGCTGATCCACGCCTACCGGGTGCGCGGCCACATCATGGCCGACACCGACCCGCTCGAGTACCAGCAGCGCAGCCACCCCGACCTCGAGGTGGAGTCGCACGGCCTCACGCTGTGGGACCTCGACCGCGAGTTCGCGACCGGCTCGTTCGGTGGCGAGGGTCGCCGCTTCATGAAGCTGCGCAACATCCTGGGCATCCTGCGCGACTCGTACTGCCGCACCGTCGGCATCGAGTACATGCACATCCAGGACCCCGAGCAGCGTCGCTGGATCCAGCAGCGCGTCGAGCAGCCGCACGTGAAGCCGCCCCGCGAGGAGCAGCTCCGGATCCTGCTCAAGCTCAACCAGGCCGAGGCGTTCGAGACCTTCCTGCAGACGAAGTTCGTCGGGCAGAAGCGGTTCAGCCTCGAGGGCGGCGAGACGACCATCCCGCTGATCGACGAGATCTGCGAGGCAGCCGCCGAGGCCGACCTCGACGAGGTCTGCATCGGCATGGCCCACCGCGGCCGGCTGAACGTGCTCGCCAACATCGTCGGCAAGAGCTACAGCCAGATCTTCCGCGAGTTCGAGGGCAACATCGACCCGCGGACGGTCCAGGGCTCCGGCGACGTGAAGTACCACCTCGGAGCCGAGGGCGCGTTCACCGCCGGGTCCGGCGACGAGATCAAGGTCTCGGTGGCCGCGAACCCGTCCCACCTCGAGGCGGTCGACCCGGTGCTCGAGGGCATCGCGCGCGCCAAGCAGGACGTCCTCAACCGCGGCGCCGAGTTCCCGGTGCTGCCGCTGCTGGTCCACGGTGACGCCGCGTTCGCGGGTCAGGGTGTGGTGGCGGAGACGCTCAACCTCTCCCAGCTGCGCGGGTACCGCACCGGCGGCACCATCCACGTCGTGGTCAACAACCAGGTCGGCTTCACCACCTCCCCGGCGTCGTCCCGCTCGTCGCTGTACTGCACCGACGTGGCCCGGATGGTCCAGGCGCCGATCTTCCACGTGAACGGCGACGACCCCGAGGCGTGCATCCGCGTTGCCCGGCTGGCGTTCGAGTACCGCCAGGCGTTCAAGAAGGACGTCGTCATCGACCTCGTCTGCTACCGGCGCCGTGGCCACAACGAGGGCGACGACCCGTCGTACACGCAGCCGCTGATGTACGACCTGATCGAGCAGAAGCGCTCGGTGCGCAAGCTGTACACCGAGTCCCTGATCGGTCGTGGCGACATCACCCTCGAAGAGGCCGAGCAGGTGCTGCGCGACTACCAGCAGCAGCTCGAGCGGGTCTTCACCGAGGTGCGCGAGGCGACCTCCACTCCGTCGGAGTGGACCACGGTCCCCGACTACCCCGAGAAGAGCGCCAACGAGATCGCCACCGCGATCTCGAAGGAGACGCTGAAGCGGATCTCCGACGCGCACGTCAACGCGCCCGATGGCTTCACGGTGCACCCGAAGGTGCTCCCGCAGCTGCAGCGTCGCGCCGCCGCGATCACCGCTGGTCCGATCGACTGGGGCACCGGCGAGATCCTCGCGTTCGGCTCGCTCCTGATGGACGGGCGCCCGGTGCGCCTCGCCGGTCAGGACTCGCGCCGCGGGACGTTCGTGCAGCGGTTCGCGACGATCATCGACCGCCAGAACGCCGACGAGTGGACGCCGCTGGCGAACCTCTCCGACGACCAGGCGCAGTTCTACGTGTACGACTCGCTGCTGTCGGAGTACGCCGCGATGGGATTCGAGTACGGCTACTCGGTCGCTCGTCCCGACACGCTCGTGTTGTGGGAGGCGCAGTTCGGTGACTTCGTCAACGGCGCGCAGACGATCATCGACGAGTTCATCACCGCCGGTGAGACGAAGTGGCGCCAGCAGTCTGGCGTCGTCCTGCTGCTCCCCCACGGGTACGAGGGGCAGGGGCCCGACCACTCGTCCGCCCGGATCGAGCGGTTCCTGACGATGGGTGCCGACGACGCGTTCGTCGTCGCGCAGCCGTCGACGCCGGCCAGCCACTTCCACCTGCTGCGCCAGCACTCGCTGGGCGAGGAGCACCGACCGCTGATCGTCTTCACGCCGAAGTCGATGCTCAAGCGCAAGGAGGCGGCGTCCCGGCCCGAGGACTTCACCGAGGGCACGTTCCGCCCGGTCATCGGCGACGACCAGGTCGACCCGGAGCGGGTCGAGAAGCTGCTGCTCTGCAGCGGCCGCATCACCTGGGACCTGATGGTGGAGCGCCAGAAGCGCGAGGGCGACGACCTGCGCACCGCGATCGTGCGGCTGGAGCAGCTCTACCCGCGTCCGGTGGCAGAGCTGAAGGCGGAGATGGCGAAGTACCCGAACCTCCAGGAGATCCGCTGGGTCCAGGACGAGCCCGCCAACATGGGCCCGTGGCCGCACATGGCGCTCAACCTGACCCCGGAGCTCGACGGGATGCCGTTCTACCGGGTCTCGCGTCCGGAGTCGTCCTCACCGTCGGTGGGCCAGCACTCGCGGCACGTCGAGGAGCAGAAGGCCCTGCTGCAGCAGGCCTTCTCCTGAGCGAGCCGCCGATGTACTTCACCGACCGCGGGATCGAAGAGCTCGAGAAGCGCCGGGGTGACGAAGAGGTCACCCTGGCGTGGGTCGCCGACCGGCTCCAGGAGTTCGTCGACATCAACCCCGAGTTCGAGGTTCCCGTCGAGCGGCTGGCCACCTGGCTGGCCCGTCACGACGACCCCGACGACGACTGACCCCACCCCCGTTGGTTGAGGAGCGAGCGAAGCGAGCGTCTCGAAACCAACCCCACGCGGTTGAGTACGTGTACGCATGCGAACGCGCCGAGGGTCGCTGCATGCTGGGTTCATGTCGTCACGTGCAGAGGGTGTAGAGCCGGCCTTTCGGCA
This sequence comes from uncultured Actinomycetota bacterium, assembly GCA_963768905.1. Taxonomy (GTDB): domain Bacteria; phylum Actinomycetota; class Actinomycetes; order Propionibacteriales; family Nocardioidaceae; genus Nocardioides_B. The sequence continues at coordinate 107,066 of CAVYJQ010000009.1, forward strand.
GGGGCGGTTCGCGCTGGGGGTCGCCCTCGGGATCTGCATCGTCCTGACGGCTCTGAGCGGGGTCGCGATCGGCTGGTGGGCGAAGCTCGCGATCGCGGCGTACCCGTCCGCCCAGCAACAGTCGCAGGCCGCCGGCGCCTATGGCGCGGCAGCGCTCGTGCTGATGCTCGGCGCGGCGGCGCTGGTGGACTACGGCACGACTCGTTGGCAGACGTGGATGGCACTGACAGCGGCGGCAGTCATGCTGTGGCTTACGGCGTCCGCGGCGCCGTCGATCGGACACGCCTCCCCCTCGCGCTTCGACGATGGCTCCTGGGTGGACGGCGCGCTGTGGGTGCTGGCCTGTCCGTGGACCTGGCCGCTGATCGTCGTCGGGATGGCGGTGGTTTCGAGACGCTCGCTTCGCTCGCTCCTCAACCACCGGTAAGTCGCCCGCTCGCTCCTCAACCACCGGCAAGTCGCGCGTCAACCACCGGTGAAGCGCTTGGTCGCGGCGGTCCGTTCGCACGTCGGTGCCCCGGCGCGTCGAAGGGCTTGGCCGCGGCGGCGAAGCCGACGCGCCGCCCAGCGCCGGGACACCGACGGGAGGACGGGCGCAGGTAAACAAGGCAGCACTCAAGGGCGAATGAGCCAGCACTCGAGGGTGAACAACCCAACACTCAACGGATGGGCGGGTCGGGTCAGCGGGTGAAGACGATCTTCCCGAAGACGTCACCCTCGGCCATGGCGGCGAACCCCTCGCGCGCCTGCTCCATCGGGTGCACCTGGTCTACGAGCGGTCGAACGCCGCTGACGTCGAGCAGGTCGACCAGCGAGGCGAGCTCGTCGCGCGTCCCCATCGTCGAGCCGATCACCCGTAGCTGAAGGAAGAAGATCCGCGTCAGCTCGGCGTCGTCCAGCTTGGGCCCGCTCGTCGCCCCCGAGGTCACCAGCGTGCCGCCCGGACGCAGCGACCGGATGGAGTGCGACCAGGTAGCGCGCCCGACGGTCTCCATCACGGCGTCCACCTTCTGCGGCAGCCGCGCGTTGCTCTCGAGGACCTCGTGCGCCCCGAGGTCCAGCGCCCGCTTGCGCTTGCCCTCGTCGCGGCTGGTGGCGAAGACCCGCAGGCCGCCGGCTCGCGCAAGGCTGATCAGCGCCGTCGCGACGCCGCCTCCAGCGCCTTGCACCAGCACGGAGTCACCTGGCTTCAGTCCGCCCTGCGTGAAGAGCATCCGGTACGCCGTCAGCCATGCGGTCGGCAGGCACGCGGCCTCCTCGAAGGACAGCGACGCGGGCTTGGGTACGACGTTGCGGCGCGGTACGACGACCTTGTCGGCGAACGTGCCCTGGTGCCGCTCGGACAGCAGCGACCGCTTCGGGTCGAGGGTCTCGTCGCCTGCCCACGACGGGTCGCTGACGACTGCATGTACGACGACCTCGTTGCCGTCCTCGTCGTACCCCGCCGCGTCACAGCCGAGGATCATCGGCAGCGCCTCTTCGCGCAGACCCACACCCCGTAGCGACCAGAGGTCGTGGTGGTTCAGGGAGGCAGCCTTGACGTCGACGGTCACCCATCCGTCGGGCGCCACGGGGTCGGGACGCTCCCCCACCACCAGGCCGCTCAGCGGGTCGTCGGAACTGAACCGGTCTGCGTAGACAGCGAACATGCCCCGACCCTAGTCAACGCCTGGCGACGCCGTCGGCACGGGCCGCGGCAGCGACAGCGCTCGCCACAGCCGGGCCGACACGGGCGTCGAAGGGCGAGGGGATGATGTAGTCCTCGCGCAGGTCGTCCGCCACCAGGTCGGCCAGGGCGGTCGCCGCGGCGAGCTTCATCCCCTCGGTGATGCTGCTCGCGCGTACGTCGAAGGCGCCGCGGAAGATGCCCGGGAACGCCAGCACGTTGTTGATCTGGTTCGGGAAGTCCGAGCGCCCGGTCGCCACGACCCGCGCGTGTCGATGTGCGACCTCGGGGTGCACCTCCGGCGTGGGGTTGGCGAGACCGAAGATCACGGCGTCGTCGGCCATCGTGGCCACCACTTCTTCGGGGACGTTGCCGCCCGAGACGCCGATGTAGACGTCGGCCCCGGCCAGCACGTCGGCGAGCTCGCCGGTCCGGCCGGTCTGGTCGGCGGTGTCCTGGGCCAGCGACAGCTTCACCGGTGTCAGGTCACCACGGGCGGAGTGCAGCACGCCGCGACGGTCGGTCACGGCCAGGTCGGTCACCCCCGCTGCGAGCAGGATCCGCGCGACCGCCACTCCCGCCGCACCGGCCCCGGAGATCACCACCCGGGTGTCTGCATGCTTACGACCGGTCAACCGGAGCGCGCTCTCCAGCGCGGCCAGCGCGACCACCGCGGTGCCGTGCTGGTCGTCGTGGAAGACGGGGATGTCGAGCATGTCCTTCAGACGCTGCTCGATCTCGAAGCACCGGGGCGCCGAGATGTCTTCGAGGTTGATCCCGCCGAAGCTCGGCGCCAGCCGGGCGACGGTCTCGACGATCTCGTCGGCGTCCTTGGTGTCGAGACAGATCGGGATGGCGTCGACGCCGCCGAACTGCTTGAAGAGGACGGCCTTGCCCTCCATCACCGGCATCGCCGCGGCGGGGCCGATGTCGCCGAGGCCGAGTACGGCGGTGCCGTCGGTGACCACGGCGACGGTGTTCGAGACCCAGGTGTACTCGTCGACGAGCTCGGGCTCGGCGGCGATCGCCTCGCAGACGCGCGCAACTCCGGGCGTGTACGCCAGGGAGAGGTCGTCCGGGCCGGTCAGCGGGACAGTGGAGACGATCTCCATCTTCCCGCGGAGGTGCAGGTCGAAGACGGGGTCTCCCGCCCGGTCCTGACGGGCCGTTGCAGCAGAGGCGGGGTCGGGCATCGGTGCCGATGCAACCATCGTGGCGCCCTTTCGTGTCGCGTGAGTCAAGACTGCCGGTCCGGCGAACTGCTGCATCGGTGGAGCAGGCGGAACGGCACGTGGCTCGGGGGTCACCCAGTCGGGTCAGTGTTCCACACGGCTGCGGGTCACTCGGGTCGCGCCTCGGGGTGCGGACTGAATGTGGCGGACGCTACATCGGGCGCGGCGACGGCCACAGTCGGCCGAGGACGACGGCGAGCACGTCGCGGTCGTCGATGGCGCCGACCGACCACGAGTCGACACCTTCCGCCGGGTTGTCACGCTCCACCCACCAGCCTTCGCCCTCGCGTCGCGTGGCTCTCTTCACCGCGACGACCCCGTCGGGCAGACGTACGACGACGAGTCGGCCCGGCCGCACCGTGCCGCCGTGCAGCACCAGCAACCGGTCGCCCTCGGCGAGGGTCGGCTGCATGGAGCGGCCGCGCACCAGGGCCATCCCCACACGAGTACGCCGCCCGCTCATGGGTACCGTCCCTCCTGCCCGATCCGCTCTGCGTCGCCCGCTTGCGCGGGAGTAGTGTCGCAGGTGGTTACCTCAGATATGGCCACGAGTCAGACAAGAGAGAAAGGACCACGGATGTTCGCGCGACTTTTCGCACCGACCGTCGAAGTCCACGCCCACTGCGACCTCCCCTGCGGTGTCTACGACCCCGCCCAGGCCAGGATCGAGGCCGAGTCGGTGAAGGGGATCATCGGCAAGCTCGCCGACAACGACGACCCCGACTTCCGCACTCGCGCGGTGATCATCAAGGAGCAGCGCTCCGAGCTGGTCAAGCATCACCTCTGGGTGCTGTGGACCGACTACTTCAAGCCCCCGCACTTCGAGAAGTACCCCCAGCTGCACACCCTGTTCAACGAGGCCACGAAGCTCGCCGGTACGGCGGGTACGAAGAACTCGATGGACGCCAAGGCTGCCGACGACCTCCTCGCCAAGATCGACGAGATCGCGGAAATCTTCTGGGAGACCAAGAAGTCCTGAGAGACTGACAGCGGTCTCGACAAGTTCGACTCTGATGGGGTCGGGCGCCACGAGCGTCCGACCCCACAGTCTCGATTGATGGCTCCACTGATGACTCGAATGAAGGGTGGTACGACGTGGTGGACACCCATCCGGACGTAGAGCTCCGGATCCCCGCGGACGGCGCGTTCCTCGCCGTACTCCGCACCGCCACTGCCGGTCTCGCAGCGCGGCTCGACTTCACGTTGGACGACATCGAGGACCTGCGCATCGCCGTCGACGAGGCCTGCGCCATGGTGCTGCCCCAGGCGCGGCCCGGCAGTGACCTCACCTGTTCGTTCGAGCTCGGCGACGGCCGGCTCGGGGTGTCCGTCTCGGCCGTCTGCGACGATCCCCGCCAGCCGAGCCGAGATGGGTTCGCGTGGACGGTGCTCGCCGCACTCACCACGTCGGTGAGCGCTGAGATCGAGGGCGACCAGCTCACGATCAGGCTCGCGCGAGCCACTACCGACTCGGCGTGACCGGCGCGATGAGCACGGACGAGTCGAGCCGTACCCGCGCCGACTCCCTCACCGAGATGAGGGCCCGCAGCCACCAGCTGTTCACGGCTCTCTCGGACGCCGACATCAGCGAGGCCGAGCGGGCCCGGCTGCGCGACGACCTGGTGCGCCTGCACCTCCCGCTCGTCGAGCACTTCGCCCGTCGCTTCCTGAACCGTGGTGAGCCGTACGACGACCTGCTCCAGGTCGGCACGATCGGGCTGATCAAGGCCGTCGACCGGTTCGACCTCGAACGCGGCGTCGAGTTCTCCACGTACGCAACGCCGACCATCGTCGGCGAGATCAAGCGCCATTTCCGCGACCGCGGCTGGGCGATCCGGGTGCCGCGACGCCTGCAGGAGCTGCGGATCTCGATCACGACGGCGACCGCCGAGCTGACCCAGGAGCACGGTCGCTCCCCCACGGTCGCCGAGCTCGCACACCGGATCGGTGTCCCCGAGGAGGAGATCCTCGAAGGCCTGGACTCCTCGAACGCCTACGCGACGCTGTCGCTCGACGCGCCCGACTCCAGCGAGGACAGCGCGCTCAGCATGATCGACGTGATCGGCGCGGACGACGAGTCGCTCGAGCACGTCGAGAACCGCGAGACGATCAAGCCGCTGCTCGAGGGCCTCGACCCACGGGAGAAGCACATCCTCACGTTGCGGTTCTTCAAGGGAATGACGCAGTCGCAGATCGCGGCGGAGATCGGGATCTCCCAGATGCACGTGTCCCGGTTGCTCACCCGGACCCTGGAGAAGCTCCGGCGGTCGCTCGCGGACGCCGGCGTCGACGACTTCTGACGCGCGAGGCGCCCGGTCTACTCGTCGCTACTCGTCGCTACTCGTCGCCGCCGAGGGCGCGCAGCGAAGCCGGGTGGAAGATCCCGCCCAGCACCAGGAACGCCGTGAGGCCGAGCACGACGGCGACCGGCGTCGAGTCGCCGCCGATGAAGCTCCAGGCCACTCCGAGCTGGATGAGCTGGGCCATCACGACCGGCGAGCGGGCCCAGGTCTGGCCGCGCGACATCGCCCAGCCGCAGTAGGCGAGGCCGGCGCCGTACACCAGGAAGAAGAGTGCGGTGCTCACCCCCATCACGGCCCTGGCCGCGTCGACCGCAGCGATCTCCGCCACCCCGTAGAGGACCAGAAGGATCGCCTCGACAGCCGCGACTGCCGCGGCCACCAGGAGCGGCGCGGGGGTTGCCGCCCGGGCGCCGGGGTCGGAAGGCTGGGCGGGAGTATGCGAGGCGTCCGTCACGTGCACAGATGCTACGTCCCCGGTTCCGCCGTCCATCCGCCACGCCGACGAGCCGCCGCCCCTTGGCCGCGCCGGAGGGACGAATACTGAGGCGGAATGGCATAGCTCACCGCCTAATTCACCCACCTGTGACCAAGCCGACCCTAAGAAGTGCTTGATCCGGATGGCATCTCTTGCCACTCTTATGGAGGTCTCCGGTGGAGGACCGTTTCGGATTCCACCTCCGTAGCAATGTCAACCCCCGTCCAGACAACTTGAGGACGTGGGTTTCGGGTCCCGTATTGACGGTCACAACAGTGAACGTCGGAGCGTTACTCGCGCAGGGTTACCGACTAGACCCAGTTGGCACACTCACCGAACACGACAAGGAGTACGTCGCCATGGATTGGCGCCACCGCTCTGCATGCCTCGACGAGGATCCAGAGCTGTTCTTCCCGATCGGCAACACCGGTCCGGCCATCCTCCAGATCGAGGAGGCCAAGCAGGTGTGCCGTCGCTGCGATGTGCGCGAGCAGTGCCTCGCGTGGGCTCTTGAGGCGGGGCAGGACCACGGCGTTTGGGGCGGCATGAGCGAGGACGAGCGCCGTGCGCTGAAGCGCCGGAACGCTCGCGCAAAGGTCCGTACCGCCTGAGGGCGAGCTCGGATCCGTTGGACCACGACCCGCTGCCGGATCACGGCAGCGGGATGTCCAGTTCTACCCGGGTTCCGCCCGTCGGCAGCGGGCCGATCTGCAGCAGGCCACCCAGCTCCGACTCGACGAGAGTGCGGACGATCGACAGGCCGAGGCTTGTCGATCCGTCCAGCTCGAATCCTGCCGGCAGCCCGGCCCCGTCATCCTCGACGGTGACGTGCATCCGGCCGGCGAGGCGCTGAGCCCCCACGACGAGGTTGCCCGAGCCGCTGCCGAACCCGTGCTCCACGGCGTTCTGCAGCAGCTCGGTCAGCACCATCGCCATCGGCATCGCGACTTCGGGGCTGAGGGTCCCGAAAGACCCAACCCGTCGCGAGTCGACCTCGGTCGACGACGAGCTGACCTCGGCGACCATCACCCGGAGCCGGTCGGCGACCTCGTCGAAGGCCACGCTCTCCTCCAGGGTCTGGCTCAACGTGTCGTGGACGATCGCGATCGACCCGACTCGCCGTACCGCCTCCTCGAGCGCCGCACGGCCCTCGGGTACGTCGAGGCGACGGGCCTGAAGTCGCAGCAGCGCCGCGACCGTCTGCAGGTTGTTCTTCACCCGGTGGTGGATCTCGCGGATCGTGGCGTCCTTGGTGACCAGCTCGCGGTCCCGGCTGCGTAGGTCGGTCACGTCGCGGAGCAGGACCAGCGCGCCGATGTGGTCGCCGGTCGGCCGCAACGGGATCGAGCGGACGATGAGCACGGTCTCTCCGTCGCCGACCTCGGTGTCGCGTGGCATCTTGCCGCCGAGCACCGCACTGATCGTCTCCTCGTCCGGACGCCGTTTCACCGGCACCAGATGACGCGTGGTCTCGGCCAGGTCAAGGCCGGCCAGGTCGGTCTGCAGCCCGAGCCGGCGGTACACCGAAAGCGCGTTCGGGCTGGCATAAGTGACCCGACCGGTCGCGTCGATTCGCACGAAGCCGTCGCCGACCCGCGGCGAGTCGGCGTGGTCGGAACGCTGCCCCGGGAACGGAAAGAAGCCGTTGCTGATCATCTGGGTCAGGTCGGTGGCGGTCTGCAGGTAGGAGAGCTCGAGGCGGCTGGGGGTCCGTACGCCGAGCAGGTTGGTGTTGCGGCCGATGACGCCGAGGATGCGGTCGCCCCTTCGTACCGGGATCGCCTCGACCCGCACCGGGATGTCGTCACGCCATTCCGGATCGCCCTCGCGCGCGACCCGCTGGTGCTCGAACGCCGAGTCGATGAGGTGGCGACGCCCCGTGGGGACGAAGGCGCCGACCAGGTCGTCGACGTACGCCGTGGGGCCCGTGGTCGGCCGCATCTGGGCTCCCGCCCAGTAGCCGCGGCCGTCGCGGTCCGGTAGCCACAGGACCAGATCCGCGAACGACAGGTCGGCGATGATCTGCCAGTCGGCCAGCAGCAGGTGCAGCCACACGAGGTCCTCGTCGTCGAGGTCGGTGTGGGCTCGCACGAGCTCGTTCAAGGACGGCACACAGCCCACCCTAGGGTGCCGAAACCCGGTTCCCCTGCGCACACGTCTCAATGGCAGGATGGCAGGCATGGAGTCGGCGTTCTGGGACCGTGTCGTGGCCGAGGGCCACCGGGTTCCGACCGACCGGAGTCTCGCCGACCTCACGGCCGAGCTGACCGCCATGTTGGGCGATCCCGACCCGTACCGTCGTGACTCCATCGCGTACGCCGTACTCGCGACGTGGGTGGCCGAGGGTGTGTACGACGACCTGCTCCAAGGGCTTGGAGACGGGATGACCTCGGGCCTGCTCGTCGGCATCGGCGACGACGGCACGGACACTGTCTTCCGGCGGAGCTTCTCCGCCCTGCTCCTGGCCGTGATCGTCGGCCGCGACAACGGTCAGCACATCCTCTCCCCGGACACGCTGCTGACCTGGGGCGACCGGATGGCGGGCTGGCTGACCCGCGAGCGGGACCTCCGCGGCTACGTGCCCGGCAAGGGGTGGGCGCACGCCCTCGCGCACGGTGCGGATGCCCTCGGCACACTGGCCGAGTCCCAGGCGATGGGCCGACTGGAGCTGACCGTGCTCCTCGACGTGATCGCCGACCGGTTGCTCTCCCCCACTCATCACCGGCTGCGGCACGGCGAGGACGACCGGCTGGCCCGGGCCACACTGTCGATCCTGCGACGCAACCTGGTCGACCAGCACGTCCTGGAGACGTGGCTCGCCCGGCTCGGAGCGTCGGCGTCCCCAGCCCATGACAGCGACACCGACCCGTACCGGGTGACCGGCAACGTGCAGTCGTTCCTGCGGGCGTTGTACCTGCAGCTGGCCCTGGCCCCCAACCCGCCGGCTCACCGCGCCGACCTGCTGCTCACCGTGATCGAGCAGCTCCGTGCGTCCAACCCACACTTCCGGGCCTGACACGGAGGGTTTGCGACCGTCCACCGCACGGTTGTGACCGCTGGACCGACCGCGATGACCGCACCGCGGATTGGGGCCGCCGATGGGGACAAGGTGCTCGTAAGGTCGCCTACACCCCTATCTCGGAGGAATCACGCATGTCAGACACGCAACCCCACCTCGGCACCCGGCGGGTGTGGACCGTCATCGGTCTGCTGCTCGGCGTCGGTGTCGTCGTGCCGCTGCTGGTCGGGACCTACGACAAGGCAGGTCCCGAGCTGGGCGGCTTCCCGTTCTTCTACTGGTACCAGTTCCTGCTCATCCCGATCGTCTCGGGGCTGACCTACGTCGCGTTCCGGCTCAGCCAGGGCGCGACCGAGCGTGACCGCCGGGCCATGGGCATCACGAAGTCGAAGCCGTGAACGGCGTCAACGGCGTCGAGCTCGCCGTCTTCTTGTTCTTCTTCGTGCTCGTCACCGTCATGGGCTTCATGGCCTCGCGGTGGCGGCGCGCCGACTCGCTGGAAAGCCTCGACGAGTGGGGCCTCGGAGGCCGCGGCTTCGGAACCTTCGTGTCGTGGTTCCTCATCGGCGGCGACATCTACACCGCCTACACCTTCGTCGCTGTTCCGGCCCTGCTCTACGCCGGCAGCATGGTCGGGTTCTTCGCCGTGCCCTACACGATCATCCTGTACCCGATCATCTTCGTGTTCCTGCCGCGCCTGTGGTCGGTCTCGCACCGACACGGCTACGTGACGCCGGCGGACTTCATCCGCGGCCGGTACGACTCGAAACCCCTCGCCCTCGCGGTTGCCGTGACCGGCATTCTCGCCACGATGCCCTACATCGCCCTGCAGCTCGTCGGGATCCAAGTGGTCCTCGAGGTGATGGGGATCGGTGGCCGCGGTGACTCGTGGCTGGCCAAGGACCTCCCGCTGCTGATCGCGTTCGGCGTGCTCGCGGCGTACACCTACGCCTCCGGGCTCCGCGCCCCGGCGCTGATCGCGTTCGTCAAGGACACGTTGATCTACGTGGTGATCATCGTCGCGGTGCTCTACATCCCGGCACAGCTCGGTGGCTGGGACGTGGTGTTCGGCTCCGCCAAGGACTCCTTCGACGCCTTCAACGCCGAGAACGCCGACGCGATCGCCGCGGGCGAGGCGGCTCCGAAGGGCATCCTGCCGGTGCAGCCGCTGCACTGGGCCTACGCCTCGCTGGCGCTTGGCTCGGCGCTCGCGTTGTTCATGTACCCGCACTCCCTCACCGGCGTGCTGGCGTCCAAGAACCGCTCCGTGATCCGGCGCAACGCGGCGTTCCTGCCGGCGTACTCGTTCCTGCTCGGCCTGCTCGCGCTGCTCGGCTTCATGGCGATCGCAGCGAGCATCCAGGTCGACAACGCCCAGCTCGCCGTACCCGAACTGCTCCGGCAGATGTTCCCGCCGTGGTTCGCGGGCGTGGCCTTCGCCGCGATCGGCATCGGCGCTCTGGTGCCGGCGGCGATCATGTCGATCGCTGCCGCGAACCTGTGGACGCGAAACATCTACAAGGCGTTCATCAACCACGACGCGACACCGGCCCAGGAGGCACGGCAGAGCAAGCTGATGTCGCTGGTGGTGAAGTTCGGCGCGCTCTTCTTCGTGCTCGGCCTGCCGAGTGACTTCGCGATCAACCTGCAGCTGCTGGGCGGGGTTTGGATCCTGCAGACCTTCCCCTCGATCGTGATCGGCCTGTACACGCGCTGGATGCACCGGTGGGCCCTGTTCGCCGGGTGGGCTGTCGGCATGCTCTATGGCACCTGGACCGCGTACGTGCAGCCGTCGATCGGCGATCCGGGCAGCCACTTCGGCAGCCCGCTCGCGACCGTTCCGTTCACAGATACCAAGGGGTACATCGCACTCACGGCATTCGTGCTGAACCTGCTCGTTGCGGTCGCCCTGACGTGGCTGCTGAACGCGCTGAAGGTTTCCGGCGGGGCGGACCACACGACGCCGAGCGACTACCTCGCGGACGACGGGGACGCAGGGGTCGAGGAGCTCGAACTCGACGTGACGAAGGCGGAGTCCGCAGTCCGCTAGCTGCGCTGTCGGCTCGCGGGCCCGGTCGGGCGGGCAGGCTACCCGTTGGTAGCCTGCCCGCATGACCGACGTCACACAGTCCCCCGACGCGCTTGAGTCAGCCATCGCGGACGACGCCCCGGACCGAGGCGCACGGCGGAGAGCACGCCGTCGCGGTGGCCGCAGCCCATGGGGTCGACACGATGTTCACCCTCTCCGGCGCGCACGTGTTCCCGATGTACGACGGCGCCGTGCACGCCGACCCGCCGATGCGGATCCTCGACGTGCGCCACGAGCAGACGGCCGTCTTCGCCGCGGAGGCGCTCGGCAAGCTGACCCGAGTGCCGGGCCTCGCCGTGCTGACGGCCGGCCCGGGGGTCACCAACGGGGTCAGCCCGATCACCCAGGCGTCGTTCAGCGGCTCGCCGCTCGTCGTGATCGGCGGCCGCGCGCCGGCGAGCAAGTGGGGCATGGGCAGCCTCCAGGAGTTCGACCACCCGCCGCTGCTCTCGTCGGTCACCAAGCTCGCCACGACGGTCCACCGCGTCGACGGGATCGCGGCGGCGGTCGACGAAGCGTTCACCGTGGCCGGGTCGTCGCACCGCGGCCCGACGTTCCTCGACGTACCGATGGACCAGTTCTTCGACAAGTCCGCCGTCGAGCGTCCCGCCACCGGCACGCCCACGCGGATCGAGCCGGACGGCGACGCGCTCGCCGAGATCGGCGCCATGCTCGCCGAGGCGCAGCGCCCGGTGCTGATCATCGGCACCGACGTCTGGGCCGACGGCGCGGAGCAGGCAGCGCTGCGGTTCGTCGAGGAGGCCGGCGTCCCGACGATCACCAACGGGATGGGACGCGGCGTCATCCCCGGCGGCCACCCGCTGCTGATGACGAAGGCCCGTGGCAAGGCCCTGGGCACCTGCGACCTGGCGATCGTCGTCGGCACGCCCCTCGACTTCCGGCTCGGGTACGGCGCCTTCGGTGGCCGCGACGGCGCCCCCGCGGCACGGGTCGTGCACCTCGCCGACTCCCCCGCTCAGGTCTCGGGCCACGCGAACCTCGCGGCGTCGGCCTCGGGCGACCTCACGGCCGTGTTCGACGGCCTGCAGGCCGCGGTGGAGCAGCAGCTCCGCAAGCCCGACTGGTCGTCGTGGGTCGCCGAGCTCCGCACGGACGTCGCGGCGGCCGTCGAGCGCGACACCGCGCTGCTGGCCTCGGAGGCCGACCCGATCCACCCGGCCCGGATCTACGGCGAGCTCGTCCCCCGGCTCGCCGACGATGCCGTGGTCATCGGCGACGGCGGCGACTTCGTGTCGTTCGCGGGCAAGTACGTCGAGCCGAAGCGCCCCGGCGGCTGGCTCGACCCGGGTCCGTACGGCTGCCTCGGTGCCGGCCTCGGAGCGGCCATCGCCGCGCGCATCGCCCGCCCGTCGTCCCAAGTGGTGCTGCTCCTCGGTGACGGCGCGGCCGGCATGTCACTGATGGACGTCGACACGTTGGTCCGCCACGACCTGCCCGTGGTGATGATCTGCGGCAACAACTCCGCGTGGGGCCTGGAGAAGCAGCCGATGCAGATGCTCTACGGGTACGACGTGGCGGCCGACCTTGCGCCGCAAACCCGGTACGACGAGGTCGTGAAGGCTCTGGGTGGCGGCGGCGAGACGGTCACCGACCCGACCCAGATCGGGGCCGCGATCGACCGCGCGTTCGCCGCGAACACGCCGTACCTCGTCAACGTCATCACCGACGTCAACGCCGTCTACCCGCGCGCGACGTTCGGAGTCTGATGGCGCTGGTCGTGCGCGAGGCCCGGCCGACCGAGTACGAGGCGGTCGGGCAGGTCACGGTCGAGGCGTATGTGTCGAGCGGGCACATCCTCGCGACTGACTTCTACGCCGCCCACCTGCAGGACGCGGGGGCGCGGGCACGGGACGCGGAGCTTCTGGTGGCCGAGCTGGACGGCACCGTGGTCGGCACCGTGACGTTCTGCCCGCAGGGCTCGCCGTACGCCGAGGTCGCGGGACCCGGCGAGGGTGAGTTCCGGATGCTGGCCGTGGCCCCCGCCGGTCGGCGTCAGGGTGTCGCCGATGCGCTGGTCCGGGCGTGCCTCGACCGGTCGCGCGCGCTCGGCTACGGCGCGGTCGTGCTCAGCACGATGCCCGTGCAGGTGGAGGCGCAGCGGCTGTACGAGCGACTCGGGTTCCGACGTACACCGGAGAAGGACTGGTCGCCGGCGCCTGGTGTGCAGCTGATCGGCTTCCGCCTCGACCTCTAGCCGCGTTTGTCCCTGTGGCGGGGTCGAGTCGCAGATAAGGTCCCCGAGCATGGACATGCTCGATGAGCCCGAAGATCGCCGAGGCCAAGCTGACCGACTGGCGCAAGTTGGCCCAGGGACTGCACGCCCGCTACCTGGTCGACGACTTCGGCACCGGAGCTCGGTTCGTCGCCGCGGTCGGCGAGGCGGGGGACGCGCTCGGACACCACCCGAGCGTGTCGATCGGCCCTGGGTACGTCGACCTCAAGCTGGTCACGGCCGACGCCATCTACCGCGACGACGAGGGCACCGAACACGTCGTCGAATGGGTGACCCAGCAGGACGTCGACCTCGCGCGACGGATCACCGGCATCGCCGCCGACCACGGGCTCGAGGCGGACCCGGCCTCGGTCAGCGTCATCGAGCTCGGCCTCGACACGGCGCAGTCCGCGACCATCGCCCCGGTGTGGGCCGCCCTGCTGACCGGGAACGCCGACGCTCAGGGCCACGGCTCCCCCAGCGACGAGGTCCGGGACGCCACGGGCCGTGTGCCGAACCTGTGGTTCGGCGACGCCGACGAGCACGAGAGCCCGCGTCAGCGGTTCCACGTCGAGGTCTACGTGGCGCCCGAGGTCGCCGAGCAACGAATCGCCGCCGCCGTCGCCGCGGGCGGGACCGTCGTCGACGACAGCGACGCGCCGTCGCTCATCGTGATCGCCGACCAGGACGGCAACAAGGGCAGTCCTCTGCGTCGCCCAGTCTCCCCGCGACGCAGGACTGAGCAACCGGCAGGGAGCTAACAGCTGGACACACCCAGTAGGTTCCGGCGGTGACCGCAGCTCGGTTGATCGCCACCACTCCGGAGGCCCTCTGGCTTCCTCCGGGCAGCTCCGCCGAGGTTTGGGCCGGTGCGGACTGCGCTTCGCCCGAGCCGGCGATCATCGTCCGGTTGCTGCTGCCCCGGCGGAATATCTCCGGGCAGCTCGGCGTTCTTCTGCGTGCCGACCGCGAGGGGTCTTGACCTCCCCACTCGATTTCTCGGCCACGAGTCCGAGCGTGAGCGGGCCTCCGACGGTCTGGCCCGCCTCGTTTACGACGTGCTGGGGCACAGCGAGGTCACGACCCGCTGTGTGGGATTCGTGCGCAACGTCGTTCCCGACCCGGACGCCGAGTACCCGCACCCGACGCCATGGGCGCACGTACCGGTGTTCGTCGCTGTGGACGACGTACCGCCGATCGTCGACGGCGAGTGGGTCACGGTCGGCCGCGGGCGGGCCGAGCTGACGTCGCGGCACTGGTGGCCGATCGTCGAGCACTACCTGACGACGATCGCCGCGTAGTGCCAGGTGCCTCAGAGGCGGGACGAGGAACCGCTCGCGGTCGACGAGGACCCGGGTGACCTCGCCGTGGCCGACCACCTTCTCGTCGTCGGCGTGCACCGCGACGACCTCGAAGCGCACCAGCCGGCCGTCGACGTACACGAGGTTGGCGGTCACCCGCACGACCGCACCAACCGGGCTGGCACCGACGTGGTCGAGCTGGACCCGCGTCCCGACGCTGGTGCGCTCGTCGGTCAGCTCGGGCGCGAGCGCGAGGCAGGTTGCCTCCTCGGCCCAGGCGAGCAGCCGGGGAGTGGCGAGCACCTGTAGGTCCCCCGACCCGAGGGCGGCGGCGGTGTCGTCGGCGGTGACGGTGTGCTCGAGGGTGGCGTTCAGTCCGGTCTGCATGGGCCCATCCTGCCGCCCCGATTGGCCGAAGCCGCCGCCGACCTGAGAGAATGGGTATGCCTCGCGCCGACTGGCCGAGGTCGTTCACTGTTCAGGACGTTGAGGAGGACACCATGGGAAAGACCGGCCGCAAGCGCCGCGCCCGCAAGAAGAAGGGCGCCAACCACGGTAAGCGCCCCAACGCCTGATCCCAGGCGTTCTTGCGCGCATCACGCGCAGACAACAAGGACCCCCGAGCCGTACGGCTGGGGGTCCTTTGCTGTCTGCTTACTCCGTGGTGCGGATGTCCGTGGTGATCTCCATGTGCACGGAGTGGATCCGGTGCAGGACCTTGTCGCGGAGGCCGTCCGGCGCATGCTCGGTGCAGGACCTCGCGACCAGCGACTTCACAGTGCGCTCGAGGTCGTACTTCTGCAGGCAGGGCCCGCACTCCTCGAGGTGCTGCTCGATGTCGAGGCAGTCGGCATCGGCGAGCTCGTTGTCGATGAAGTAGAAGACTCGTTTGAGGACTTCGGAACAGTCCGTGTCGTGGTGCTTACCGCAGCTCATGCGTCCGCCCCCTTCGACGTGCCGGCTCCGGCGGCGCTGAGTCCGCGCTGTCGTGCGTAGTCCGAGAGCATCTCGCGCAGCTGGCGCCGTCCACGGTGCAGCCGCGACATCACGGTGCCGATTGGCGTGTCCATGATCTCTGCGATCTCCTTGTACGGGAATCCCTCGACGTCGGCGAGGTAGACCGCAAGCCTGAAGTCCTCGGGCAGGTTCTGAAGGGCGTCCTTCACGTCGCTGTCCGGCAGGTGATCGAGTGCCTCCGTCTCGGCCGACTTCAGGCCGGAGGAGGTGTGCGACTCGGCGCGCGCGAGCTGCCAGTCTTCGATGTCCTCACTCATCGACTGTTGCGGCTCACGCTGCTTCTTGCGGTAGGTGTTGATGAAGGTGTTGGTGAGGATGCGGTACAGCCAGGCCTTGAGGTTCGTGCCGGGCTTGAACTGATGGAACGCGGCGTAGGCCTTGGCGAACGTCTCCTGGACGAGGTCCTCAGCGTCCGAGGGGTTGCGCGTCATCCGCATGGCCGCGGAGTAGAGCTGGTCGAGGAAAGGCATGGCGTCACGCTCAAAGCGTGCCGATCGCTCCTCGTCGGTCTCCGTCGCCGGATCCGGGGTGTGCTGGTCAGTCATTGCCACCCAGCCTACCGGGAGGGTTGGATACGTCGGCCTGGCGGACGGCTCCGCGCCGCGATCGCAGGTCATCGTTCCAGCCACACCCAGCTCCGTTCCCCAGACTCAGCCACCGCGGGCGTTGTCCACGCGGGGCAGCAGTCAGAACGCCTCAGGACACGGATCGATTCCCGACCACGTCACGAACCACCCATTCGAGGGTTGCCTCGACGATGATCGCGAGCGCGTCGTCCTGAGACAGGGCAGCGCGCTTCGGCACCCGGAACCCGTGATCGGCCTCCGGGACGACGGTCATCTCGTACTGGTCGGGGAACTCCTCGGGGGTCCCGAACGTGTCCCGCTCCCCCTGGATGACCAGGATCGGCAGCCCGACCGCCTCCAGCTCCCCCAGCCGCGACCGCTCCGGCTTCCCCGGAGGATGGAGAGGGAACGCCAGCGCCAGACACGCCGTCGCCCCGAGGCGGCCCGCGGTACGCGCGGCCGATCGGGCACCGGCGCTGCGACCACCCACGATCATCGGCGTCCGCACCCGCAGGTGGTCGGCCGCAGCGACGAAGCACTCGTCCAGCACCTGCGGGCGTGGAGCGATCTTCTTGCCGGCGACCCGCCAGGGCTGCTCGACCCGGACGACGGAGATCCCGTTGCGGGGCAGCTCCTCCGCCAGGGCTGCGAGGTCGCGCGACTCCACGCCCCCGCCGGCACCATGCCCGATCAGCAGGGTGGCGAACGGGCTCCGAGCCCGGTCCTTCACCAGGCGGGCGTCCCCGTGAGGCGTCGGTACGACGCTGACGTCGCTCACCGGGCCTCCGTCTCCGCCGCGCCGTCGGCCGTGACGCCGGGTGGCAGCTGCTCGGGCGGGAGCGGATCGACCAGCTCGGGTCCGTTGTTGCGCACGCTGTTGACGGCCGTGGACACGGGGTACGCCTCGAGGCGCCCGGGCGCAGCCGGGACGAGCAGGCCGCGCAGTACGTCGGGGTCGTTGGCCGCTGGGTCGAGCCATGCGGCGTACCGCTCGGGCTCGACGAGGAGCGGCATCCGGTCGTGGATGTGCCCCACGGCGTCCTCGGCGGTCGTCGTCAGCACCGTGCACGTCCACTTGAACCGCAGCGGGTCGTCTTCGTCGCGGGTCGGGTCGCGCCAGATCTCGTAAAGCCCGGCCATCGCCATCACGCCGCCGTCGGCCGGGTGGATGAAGAACGGCTGCTTGAGTGGCTTGCCGGCCTTGGTGAGCTGCTGGGTCGGGTACCACTCGAAGTACCCGTCGGCCGGCAGCAGGCAGCGTCGGCTCGCGAACGCCTTGCGGTACGCCGGCTTCTCGTGGACGGTCTCCATCCGAGCGTTGATCATCTTGTTGCCGATCGCGGGGTCCTTGGCCCAGAACGGCACCAAGCCCCAACTGAGCACGCGGAGCTGCCGCTCGGCGACGGTCGCGGACTCGTCCTCACCGCGCGGCGGCCGCTGCAGGACGGCGTACACCGGCTTGGTCGGGGCCACGTTGTAGTCCGGGGCCAGCGCCTCCTTGACCTCGACACGGTCGATCTCGAACTCCTCGACGAGATCCTCCGGGCGACGGCTCGATGCGTAGCGACCACACATGCGGCCAGGCTAGCGGCCGACCGTTCCGGTGGTCGGTGGTCTCGACAAGCTCGACCAGCGGGGCTCGAGCCAGCGGTTAGCGGGCGAGCTCGTCCAGGAGGCTGGATGCAGAGTCCGTGGTGACCGGCAGCCCCTCGATCCAGACCCGGGCGTCGGACGCGCCGATGCCGAGATCGTCGAGATACTCGACCAGGGTCGCGACAGCCGTACCGAGGTCGGGGGTCCTGTTCACCAGAGCGACCGCACGGTTCTGCCCGAGTCGGCCAATCGTCTGGCCGCCCGAGAACACCGCCCGAACGGCCTCCGCGACCTGGCAGAGCTTGAGGGCACGGCTGAAGTGGTGCTCGGCCACGGCCTCGTGACCGCGGCTGCGCAGAGACACGATGACCAGCGCGTGGCTGACTTGGACGCTCACGTCGGTGAGCTCGGCGTCGCGGTAGACCTCGGAGAGCCGGGTCCGGACGTGGGCAAGGCTGGCGAGGCCCGTCAGTGGGTCCTCGCAGGACAGGTCGTGGAGGTACTCCAGGGTGGCCTCGCTCCAGGCGACGGAGAGCGCCTCGGTCGCGTCGAAGTCGGGCAGCGTCCCCCTCACCAGGGAGTACGCCGTGCGCAGCCCGGACAGTGCCTCTCCCAGGGAGGCACCGTCGCGGGCTACGTCACCACCGACCACACTGCAGGCGGCGTTGACATCCCCCCCGGACGCCAGGGCCTCCCCAACCACCTCGAACCGCATCGGCATCGCCTGCCGGAGCGCTTCGGGCAGTTCCCCTCCCTGGCACTGCAAGACCACGTCGGGCTTCCGGCGCGTGAAGGCGGTGAAGCCAGCCATGGCAGCACCTCCATCACCCGGTTGCCGAACGCCCCCTCAAGCGCTCATCCAACGGCCTTGCACAGGTGAAACGGAGGAGGAAACGGACTATGACGGCGTTTCCCGAAAGTTTTTCTCGTCGGCTGTCCGAATCAGGAACTAGGTGAAGAAAGTGCCGACAGGCCCGCGCCGACGCGCTGCGGGGTCTACCGTGGTCCAGGGATGCACGGGGGGCCGTCACCTCACGGCCCGTCAGGCGTTCACCATGGTGAAGACCGATGACGGAACTGCTGCACGACCTCGACACGACCAGCGACGCCGAGCTGATCTCGCGCGTACGCGGGGGAGACGTTGCTGCCTACGGCGACCTGTTCACCCGTCACGTCGACGCCGCCACGCGGCTGAGCAAGCAGCTGGTCCGCGGGCCGGACGCCGATGACCTGGTCTCCGAAGCGTTCACGAAGGTGCTCCACGTGCTGCAGGGCGGGGGCGGCCCGGATGTCGCGTTTCGCGCCTACCTGCTGACGGCGGTACGCCGCCTGCACGTCGACAAGGTCCGCGCCGGCTCGCGGCTGCAGTCTTCGGACGACATGACGATGTTCGACCCGGGCGTCCCGTTCCAGGACACCGCGGTGGCGGCGTTCGAGAACGGCGCAGCGGCCCAGGCGTTCGCCAGCCTCCCGGAGCGCTGGCAGCTGGTGCTGTGGCACCTCGAGGTCGAGGGCCAGAAGCCCGCCGAGATCGCTCCCCTGCTCGGGATGAGCGCGAACTCGGTCTCGGCCCTGGCCTACCGCGCACGGGAGGGCCTGCGCCAGGCCTTCCTCACCATGCACCTCAACGACATCTCCGACACGGAGTGCCGCTGGGTCAACGAGCATCTCGGCGCCTACGTCCGCAACGGTCTGTCCAAGCGTGATGCCGGCAAGGTCGAGGCGCACCTCGAGGGATGCCGACGCTGCTCGGCGATGTACCTCGAGCTCACTGACGTGAACTCCAACCTCGCCGCGATCATCGGGCCGCTGCTGCTCGGCGCTGCCGCAGCGGGGTACCTCGCCTCCACCGGCAGCGCCGCCGGGGGCCTCGGACTGATGTCGCTCTTCGGCCGGGTCAGGGACACCGTGACGGCGAACTCCGGCGCGGCCGCCGCGGGGGCGATCGCCGCCAGCGTGGCCGCCGCCGCCACGGCCGGCTTCCTGCTGCTGCCGAGCGACCAAGACGTGCGTCGGGCGGGCGAGCCGACCGGGATCACCTCCACGCCGTCCGCGCCCGACGACACAGCCGCTCAAGACGACGACCCCGCGAAGCCGGACAAGGGGCAGGACGAGGCCGGGCTCGACGAGTCGGATGACGCCCTGCCGGAGGACGCCGGAGTGACCGGCGCGGAGGACGCACCGGGCACTGACCCCGCCGGCTTCGAGCCGGGAGCCCCCGGCGAAGGCACCCTGCCGCCCCCCGCGACCGACCCCGGTACAGACCCCAACCCCAACCCCGGCCCGGGACCCGGCCCCGGTCCCGACCCGAACCCGGGACCCGACCCTGACCCCGGTCCCGACCCGAACCCGGGGCCTGACCCCGACCCAGGTCCCGGCCCTGACCCGGGACCCGATCCCGGTCCCGGGCCCGATCCCGGCCCCGGAACTCCGCCGCTGGTGTCGTCCGACCTGACCTTCGCCGCCCAGCCCGCGCTGACCGGCAGCGAGGTGACCTTCACGGTCCAGGGCTCGCCCAACCTCCCGCCCACGATCAGCGTGGCGCTGTCCGACGACCCGTCGGGCTCGGGCATCACCTTCGCGGACGGCGGCAACTGCGCACCGAATCTCGTCGACCCGACCAAGGCGACGTGCGCGACGGCGAACCCGCTCGTCGCGAGCCCGTTCATGCGCGCCACTGCGAACGCCGAGGGCCAGTCCTTCACCGCCAGGATCCCGCTGCGTATCCCCACGTCAGCGCCCGACACCTGGCTGACCGTGACCGTCTCGGTCCCCACGGGCTACGACGACCCTCAGCCGAGCGACAACAGCAGCACGCGGTTCTTCTACGACGCCCCGGGTGTCGCGCCCATCGCCGACGTACGGCTGACGCTCCCCAAGGAGACCCCGCCCCAGCAGGACGGCGGCTACACCCTGACCGGCACCGTCAGCGGCATCCCCGCGGGCTACCGGGGCAACGCCACCTTCACCCTGAACGGCGCCGCGCGTCTCACCGGCTCGGGCACACCCGGCTGCACCGCCACCGGCGACAAGACACTGACCTGCACCGCCCCCAGCAACGGCGACGTGAACATCCAGCTCGCCGCCGACGACAAGAGCAGCGACACGGGCATCACCCTCACCCTCGCCAAGCTCGACGGGTACGACGACGACAACCTCGACAACAACGACGCCGCCACGACGCTCAAGGCGGTCCCCGCCCCGAAGGCCGACGTGGCGCTCACGCTGCCCGCGGACGCCCAGCCCGGTGACACCGGCGGCTACTCCGTCACCGGCAAGGTCAGCGGCATCCCCGCCGACTACCAGGGCGAAGCCACCTACACCCTCTCCGGTGCCGCCCGTCTCACCGGCTCCGGCACACCCGGGTGCACCGCCACCGACGACACCCTGACCTGCACCACCCCCAGCAACGGCGACGTGAACTTCCAGCTCATAGCCGACAACAACACCACTGACACATCGGTCACCCTCACCGTCGGCAAGCTCAACGGGTACGACGACGGCAACCTCGCCAACAACGACGCCACCTCCACGCTCAAGGCCGCCGAGAAGGGCAGTCTGAGCTACACGTCAGGCCCGACCGCGGTCCTCCAGGCCAACAAGAACTATCTGGTCTCGGCCACGGTGGCCGGGATCCCGGCCGGCACACAGGTGGTCACGTTCCGGTTCCCGGACCCGCAGCAGGCCTTCGAGCTGCCGGTGATCCCGGTCTGCACCATCGTCGACGCGCGGACGATGACCTGTCCGGTGGTTCCCGGTGCAACAACGCTCGACGTGGTGTTCGGCGCGAAGCTTCCGGCCGGCCGGGGCAGCCTCCTCGCTCAGGTCGGTGACCTGAGCGTCTCCGGTGCGATCGGCGAGGGTCCGGTGGCCGCGGTCACCAGCCCGGAGTCCGTCGTACAGAAGTCGCTCGCGTCGCCCACCCCGTCGTCGTCCCGGTTGGCGCCCAGCGCGCAGGCCGATACGACGTCCCCCGACAGCAAGAAGCTTCCGGTGGCCAAGCCGACCAAGGCGACCAAGAAGTCCGCGAAGCCGAGCCGACCGGCCACGTCACCTCAGGAGCCCGGCAAACCCGCGCCCCGGCAGGATGCTGAGCGCACGACAACGTTGGTCCAGGAGCAGGTGAAGCCGCGAGACCGCCAACCCGAGCTGGCACAACTGCTCGACCGTGGGGTGGGTCGCGCCGACGAACGAGCACCAGGGCTGCCCTAGATCACCGTCGATCGGGTATGAAAGACCCATGACCTTGATCAGACTCGTCGCGCGTCCGATGCTGGCCTCCATGTTCGTCGCCGCTGGGGTGAACGCGTTACGCAACACCGAGGCCGTCACCCAACGGGCGAAGCCGGTGACCGACCGGTTCAGCCGCACCGCCGTCAAGGTGGCCCCAACCGCTCCGATCCCCGACGACCCCAAGACGCTGGTGCGGATGCATGCGGGCGTCCAGATCGCCGCCGGTCTGGCCTTCGCCACCGGCCGGGCTCCTCGACTGTCGGCCACCGTGCTGGCGGCCTCGATGCTGCCGACGGTCTCGGCCGGACACCCGTTCTGGGAGGAGTCCGACCCCGAGCTCCGCGCCAACGAGCGGTCGCACTTCTTCAAGAACGTGTCGATGCTCGGCGGCCTCTTCCTCGCAGCCGTCGACACCGAGGGCAAGCCCGGCGTTGCCTGGCGGGCCAAGCACTCGATCGGCAGCGCGCGTCGCGAGGCGAAGCACCTCCGCAAGCAGACGCGAGCTCAGGCACGCCTGGCGGCCAAGTCAGTCCGTGGCTGACCGGCAGGTCCCTGCGCTGACAGCGATATCCTCGGGGCGATGAGCGACGACCCCACCGCCGACCACTGGCCCGCACCCCACGCCACCGGGCCGATCCGCGCGACCGTGTCGCTGCCCGGCTCCAAGTCCCTCACCAACCGGGCGTTGGTGCTCGCCGCGCTGTCCGACGGTCCGAGCGTCGTACGCCGGGCTCTGCGGTCCCGCGACACCGAGCTGATGGCGGCGGCCCTGACCGCGCTCGGGTCGCCCATCGACACCACCGGTGACGACTGGAAGGTGACGCCCGGTGCGATCCGTGGCGGCGCCGACGTGCACTGCGGCCTGGCCGGCACCGTGATGAGGTTCGTCCCCGCGGTAGCCGGTCTCGCCGACGGTGCGGTGATCTTCGACGGCGACCCGCACGCACGCACACGGCCCATGGACGAGGTGCTGCGTGCGCTGCGAGGGCTCGGCGTGACCGTGGACGATGGTGGGCGCGGCACGCTGCCGTTCACGGTGCAGGGCACCGGTCGGGTCCGCGGCGGCCCGGTCACCATCGACGCATCGGCGTCCAGCCAGTTCATCTCCGCCCTGCTGCTGGCCGCCCCGCGGTACGACGAGGGCGTCGACGTACGCCACGAGGGGCCGCCCGTCCCGTCGCTCCCCCACATCGAGATGACCGTCCAGCAGCTCCGGCTGCACGGGGTCACCGTCGACGACAGCGAGCCGGACCGCT
The DNA here is from genome assembly GCA_963768905.1 of uncultured Actinomycetota bacterium. Taxonomy (GTDB): domain Bacteria; phylum Actinomycetota; class Actinomycetes; order Propionibacteriales; family Nocardioidaceae; genus Nocardioides_B. The sequence continues at coordinate 130,049 of CAVYJQ010000009.1, forward strand.
GGCACGTCGCCCCCGGCCCGATCCGGGCGGTCGACGTCGCCATCGAGCCCGACCTCTCCAACGCCGCCCCGTTCCTCGCCGCTGGGTTGCTCAGCGGCGGGAGCGTCACGGTGCGTGACTGGCCGCGCGAGACCACCCAGGCCGGCGACGCCTTGCGCGACATCCTGGCCCGGATGGGCGCCGACGTGGCCCTGGACGACACCGGGCTGACGGTGTCGGGATCGGGCCGGCTCCAGGGCATCGACTACGACCTGCACGACGTCGGCGAGCTCACGCCGGCCATCGCCGCGCTGTGCGCGCTGGCCGAGACTCCGTCCCGGCTGTCCGGCATCGGGCACATCCGCGGCCACGAGACCGACCGGCTCGCCGCGTTGGCCACCGAGCTGAACCGGCTGGGCGGTCAGGTCTCGGAGACCGACGACGGCCTGGTCATCCAGCCCGCGACCCTGAGCGGCGGCACGTTCCACACCTACGCCGACCACCGGATGGCGCACGCAGCGGTCGTCCTCGGCGTTGCCGTGGAGGGCGTGCTCGTCGAGAACATCGCCACCACGGCCAAGACCTTCCCCGGGTTCGACGTCGCCTGGTCGAGGCTGTTCTAGGTGCCCCGGTACGACGAGTACGACCACGAGAAGTTCGACCGGCCGCGGCGCCGCACGCGCCCGCGCACCAAGGACCGTCCCAGCTACGACGACGCCGTGGACGCCACCGTCATCACGGTCGACCGCGGGCGCTACACCTGCCTGGTCGACGGCCAGAAGGTGATGGCGATGAAGTCCCGGCCGCTCGGCCGGAAGGGCGTGGTGGTCGGCGACCACGTGCGCATCGTCGGTGACGTGTCGGGGGACGACGGATCGCTCGCCCGCATCGTCGAGGTGCAGGAGCGCCGCGGGGTGCTGCGTCGTACGGCCGACGACGACGACCCGATCGAGCGGGTCATCGTCGCGAACGCCGACCAGCTCGTGGTGGTGGCGGCCCTCGCCGACCCCGAGCCACGCGCCCCGGCTCATCGACCGCGCGCTGGTGGCGGCGTACGACGCGGGGCTGGAGCCCGCTGCTCTGCCTGACCAAGTCCGACCTCGCCGACCCGGAGACGCTGCTGTCGATCTACCGGCCACTCGGCGTGCCGTACGTCGTGGCGACGCGCGGCGGCGACCTGTCCCCCGTGCTGGAACGCCTGAGCGGCAAGGTCAGCGTGCTCGTCGGGCACAGCGGCGTCGGCAAGTCGACGCTGGTCAACGCATTGGTGCCCGGCACCGACCGGGCGATCGGACACGTGAACGCCGTGACCGGGCGCGGCCGGCACACCTCCACGTCGGCACTCATGCTGGAGCTGCCCGGCGAGGACGGCTGGATCGTCGACACCCCCGGCATCCGGTCGTTCGGCCTCGCCCATGTGCAGCCGGGTCAGCTGATCGGCGCCTTCCCCGACCTCGAGGAGCTCACCGACTCCTGCCCGCGCGGGTGCACCCACGGCGAGAGCGAGCCCGAGTGCGGGCTCGACGCGGCGATCGAGTCAGGCGACACCGAGGCGCCACGGGTGGAGTCGTTCCGACGACTGCTGGCAAGCCGCGAGCGCTCCGAGGAGGACTAGCCCCAGACCGCCCGCGATCCGGAGTCCCCGGTCAGGACGACGGACGCGAGGACGACGAGCGAGAAGACCACCAGCACGGTCGGCAGCACCGTGTCGAGCATCGGCACCCGGCTCTCGTGGGCACCGCGTCCGCTCGCGAGTGATGAGGGACCGCCGAGAGCCCACGCGCCCGCCAAGGTCAGCAACAACAGCACGATGACCAGGATCGACAGCAGCGTGCCGCGGTCCTGGTGGGTCGAGATGATGCGCTCCAGCTCGGGCCTGCTCTCGAGGAGGGCGTTGCCGCTCAGCCGGGAGACCCAGACGCTGCCGGTGGCCACGACGACAAGGGCTACGGCGGGCCAGCGGGTCAGCCACCGGTGTTTCTGCCATACGGCGAACACGATCACGGCCAGCACAGCGAGGGGCACGAACACCACCGCCGCGTGCACGACGAGAGGGTGCAGCGGCACCCCACCGATCTCCATGCGTCCACGGTAGCGACTCGACGCGGTTCTCGGGGGCATAGCCTGTCTCTCATGCCCTCGAATCACACCGATGATCTGCGCCTCGCGCACGTGCTCGCTGACGACGCGGATTCGTTGACGACGAACCGGTTCAAGGCCCAGGACCTGCACGTCGTGAACAAGCCGGACCTCACCCCGGTGACCGACGCCGACAAGTCGGTCGAGGAGGGCATCCGCCGTACTCTCTCGCGGGCCCGCCCCCGCGACGCCGTCCTCGGCGAGGAGCAGGGATCGTCCGGCTTCGGCAGCCGACGCTGGATCGTCGACCCGATCGACGGCACCAAGAACTTCGTCCGCGGCGTCCCCGTCTGGGCCACGCTGATCGCGCTGATGATCGACGACGAGGTCGTCGTGGGCTGCGTGTCGGCACCCCAGCTGAACCGGCGCTGGTGGGCGTCCGCGGGTGGCGGCGCCTGGACCGGCCGCTCGCTGCTCAACGCCGCGCCGTGCCGGGTCTCGGACGTCTCGCGGCTCGATGACGCGTCCCTGTCCTACTCGTCGCTCTCCGGCTGGGACGAGCGCGGTCGGCTCGACGACTTCCTGGCGCTGTCCCGCCGGTGCTGGCGCACCCGGGCGTTCGGCGACTTCTGGTCCTACATGCTGCTCGCCGAGGGGGCTGTCGACCTGGCCGCTGAGCCGGAGCTCGAGATCTACGACATGGCCGCGCTCGACGTCATCGTCCGCGAGGCCGGCGGAGCGTTCACCTCGCTCGACGGCACCCCCGGCCCGCTGGGCGGCAACGCGCTCGCCAGCAACGGCCGCCTGCACGACCAGGCGCTGGCGTTCCTCGGTGCGATGTCGGACCACGACCTCGACCCCGACGACTCCCCCAGCAGGGCGGGTCGGTGCACGACCTCAACGAGCGTCGGCGGCCCCAGCCGGAGTCGACTCCCGAGTCCGACTGAACCTCCGCACCAGGTACGGCGCGGCCAGCAGCGCGGCGAGGTCGAACCAGCCGTACCCGCCGGCAGCCCCCGAGGGCGGGTTGCCGATGCTCACCCAGCCGGTGAAGTCGACGGTCCCCCAGGCCCAGTTGCCGAGGTGGGTCCCCAGCAGCTCCAGCCAGCTGACGACGACGAACGCGCCGATGTAGACCTCCTTCGACGGACCGAAGACGAGGAACAGCACCAGGCAGACGTACCAGAACGCGCCCAGCAGGTCGGCGCGGTCCGCAACCAGCAACCCGTGCGCCGCCCACAGGCCCCCGACCACGACGACGCCGACCTCCCACCAGGCGCGGCGTCGCTGCACGAAGGCTGCGTGCCCCAGGGCGAACGCCGAGAGGTACACGAGGCCGTGGCCGGGCGGGACGTACGCCGGCACGTTGTCGAATCGGTAGACGTACACCTCGAGCGTCGGGCTGAAGATGTACTCGACGACGGTCGCGAACGCCACGACGACCGCCGTCTGCGCGCGTACCAGCGGCGAGACCCGTACCAACGCGAGCGCCAGCACCGACCAGGTCAGCAGACCGAGGCCGCGCTGCAGCCAGATGTCGCCGCCACCGCCCGCCCGGTCGAGCCAGAGCACGACACTGAGCCAGCCCATCATCACCAGGCTCGCGGGCGCTCCGATGCGGTCGGACGAGGTCTTCACCGGCGACATTCTCGCAGCCGGGCCGAGATTCCTACCGCCGGTCCGGAATAGTGACTAGCCTCGACGTAAAGGCCCCCGACGAAGGAGAACACACCGGATGCGCATCAGCATGGTCCTCGAAGGCAAGCCCATGAAGGACGTCGTCACGATCCGGCCCGACGCAACGGTGCGCGATCTGCTGGCGAGTCTCGCGGAGTACAACGTCGGCGCGCTGGTCGTCAGCGAGGACGGCGTCGCGGTGGCCGGGATCGTGTCGGAGCGTGACGTCGTAAGAGGACTCAGGGACGACGACTCGCTGCTGGAGTCGCAGGTCGCGTCGATCATGACGACCGAGGTCGAGACGTGCACGGTGAACCAGACCGTCAACGAGCTGATGGAGATCATGACGAACCGCCGGTTCCGGCACCTCCCGGTCGTCGAGGAGGGTCGTCTGATCGGCATCATCAGCATCGGCGACGTCGTCAAGCACCGGATGAGTGAGCTCCAGTTCGAGCGTGATCAACTGGACTCCTACGTCCACGGCAGCCAGACCTGAGCGCATGCTCCGGGGCTGCCTGAGCCCAGAGGAGCCAACGTGACCCCTGACAAGCCCGAGATCGACTTCCCCGACTCCCCGCCGCCCACCGACCTCGAGGTCACCGACCTCACGACGGGTGAGGGCGACGAGGCGGTGGCCGGCAAGTCCGTGCGCGTGCACTACGTCGGGGTGGCCCACTCGACCGGCGAGGAGTTCGACGCGTCGTACAACCGCGGCGAGCCGCTCTCGTTCCGTCTCGGCGCCGGTCAGGTCATCTCCGGCTGGGACCAGGGCGTGCAGGGCATGAAGGTCGGCGGGCGGCGCAAGCTCGTCATCCCGCCGCACCTGGGCTACGGCGACCGTGGCGCCGGCGGCGTGATCAAGCCCGGCGAGACGCTGATCTTCGTCGTCGACCTGCTCGAGGTCCGCTGATCCTGGGTCGTGCGGCTGAGCCCTCCCGATAGGGAGGCGTCAGCCGCACGACCGGGCGGGTCAGCCGACCCGGACGGCGTCCTGGCCGAGGCTGACCACGTCACCCTTGACGAGCTGTCGGCCGCGCCGGGTCTCGAGCTCCCCGTTCACGAGCACGTGGCCCTCGGCCAGCAGCGGCTTCGCGTCGGCCCCGCTGTCGATCAGGTCGGCGAGCTTCAGGAACTGGCCGAGCCGGATCGACTCCTCACGGATGGCTACCTCCCGGACCAGGCTCTTGGGCTCGTCGTCGCCCGCACTCTTGCGCCTGAACCACATCGTCATACCACCTTCGTCACTGCATGAATGGTCACGCCGACGAGCCCGCCGACGATGGTGCCGTTGATCCTGATGAACTGAAGGTCGCGACCGACGTGCAGCTCGATCTTGCGCGCCGCCTCTCGTCCGTCCCAGCGGTCGATGGTGTGGCTGATGACCGCCGTGAGCTCGTCTCCGTAGCGGCCAACCACGAAGACCGCGAAGTCAGCGGCGTACTTGTCGAGCCTGGCCTGCAGCGGCTCGTCGACGAGCAGGCGCGCGCCGAAGCTCGAGAGCTCGCTGGCTGCACGGTTGCGAAGCGGACCGTCGACCTCCTGGAGAGCCCCGAGCAGGGCGGCCCGGAAGGCGTTCCACAGTGATGTGGCCGTGACGAGCACCTGGGGGTGTCCGAGCACCCGGCGCTTGAGGCGCTCGGTGCGCTCCTGGGTGGCCGGGTCGTGCAGGAGGTCCTGCGCCAGGTCGCCCAGCAGGCTGTCCAGCGCGTGCCGGGCATGGTGGTCGGGGTCGCGGCGGATGTCGCTGATCCAGGCCAGCAGCTCGAGGTGCAGCCTCCGGGTGACGCGCTCGTTGACGGCCGGCGGAGACCACCACGGGGCCCGCTCCCCCACGACTTCGCTGAAGGTGTCCTCGTTGAGCCCGAGCCACCGGTGAGCCTCGTCGAGCACCAGGTCGACCAACCCGTGGTGGGCGCCGTCGCGGACGATCTCCTCCAGCAGGCTGCCCGCGAGCGGGCTCACCGGCTCCTCGATGAACCGCGGAAGCAGAGCCTCCTGGACCAGGGAGGCCATGTCCTCGTCGCGGATCTTCGAAAGCCCGATGTGCAGCAACGACGACGCCTCGTCGACGACTCGACGGGCATGCGCCTCGACGGTGAGCCAGTCCCCGAGCCGGCGGCTGAGCCGGGCGGCCTGCATCCGCTCGCGGATCACCTGCTCCTGCAGGAAGTTCTCGCCAACGAACTCCTGCAGGCTCCTGCCCAGGTCCTCCTTGCGCTTGGGGATCAGCGCGGTGTGCGGGATCGGCAGCCCGAGCGGGTGCTTGAACAGCGCCGTGACCGCGAACCAGTCGGCGATCGCGCCGACCATCGATGCCTCCGCGCCGGCGTTCACGTAGCCGAGGAAGCCGTCCTGGTCCAGCGTCACGAGGTAGACGACGGCGGCGAAGAGCAGCAGGCCGACGGCGAGGCTCCGCATCCGGCGCAGGCCGCGGCGGCGCTCCTCGTCGAGCTCGGGGTTGGCGGTGATGGGGGATGACATCGTCGTTGAACGTACCCGACCCGGCACTCAGCCCGGAGGGGCGAGTACGGCGGTGTCGCCGACCAGCAGCGTCGGGGCCAACCCGGCGACGACCGAGACGGCGACGTTGGTGCCGACCGGGTATCGCACGGAGTGCGTCTGCCACGACCGCAGCGTGCGTCCCGACCCGAGCCGGACCGTGTGCAGGACGAAGGCTCCGTGGTACTCCACGGCCACCACCTGGGCAGACGACGAGTCGTCGGGGGCGAGCGCAACCTCGTGCGGACGCAGGACCACGTCGACGTCGACGTTCGTGTGCGCCCAGCCGGGGACCGTCGACACGACGCCGATCTCGCAGGTGAGCAGGGCGTTGTGCACGTGCGCCGGCAGGAAGTCGGCGTCCCCCATGAACGACGCGACGAACCGCGTGGCCGGGGCCTCGAAGACGCGCTGGGGGGTGTCCGCCTGCTCGATGCAGCCGTTGCGCATCACCACGACCCGGTCGCCGGTCGAGAGCGCCTCGGTCTGGTCGTGGGTCACCAGCATCGCCGTCGTACCGGTCTCGCGGAGGGCGCTGACGGTCTCGGACGCGGACCTGCGCCCGCAGCGTCTCGTCGAGGCTGCTGAACGGCTCGTCGAGCAGGACGACGGCCGGGCGGGGCGCGAGGGCCCGGGCCAGGGCGACGCGCTGCTGCTCACCGCCGGAGAGCTCGTGCGGGTAGCGCGAGGCGAGCTCGCCGAGCCGGACCAGCTCGAGCACCTCGCCGACCCTGCGGCTCTGCTCGGCCTTGGGCAGCCGGTCGATGCCGAACGCGACGTTGCGAGCCACGGTGAGGTGCGGGAAGAGCGCGTGGTCCTGGAAGACCAGCCCGACCCGACGTCGCTCCGGCGGCGTCCAGACGCGGCGGTCGGCGACGACCTCGCCGGCGATCCGGATCGTGCCTTCATCGGGACGCTCCAACCCCGCGACGAGCCTGAGCGTCGTGGACTTGCCGCAGCCGGAGGGGCCGATCAACGTCAGCAGCTCTCCCGGGGCAGCCTCGAGCGAGAGGTCACGAGCGGCGGCCACAGAGCCGTACCGCTTCGAGACTGCGTCGAGCACGAGAGCGGGTTCGGTCATCTCAGCGCCTCCCGCGGCTGTCGGAGGCGCGCACCTGTCGGAACAGGAAGAAGACCGGGACGCCGGCGGCGGCGACGATCACCAGCGCCGGCATCGACGCCTTCAGCCAGAAGTTCTCGCCGGCTAGCTGGTACACCCACACGGACAACGTAGTGAACCCGAACGGCCTGAGCAGCAGCACGATGGGAAGCTCCTTGATCGCGTCGATCGTGACGAGCACCAATGCCACCGCGACGCCGGGCCGGACCAGGGGCAGGTGCACCCGGCGCAGGATCCGCAGCGGGGACGCTCCGAGGCTGAGTGCCGACAGGGTCATGCTCGGTTGCACCTTGGTGAAGCTGGCGTCGACGGCCTGGTACGCCGGGGCGAGGAATCGGACCAGGTAGGCGTAGAGGATGCCGGCCACGGAGCCGGTGACCAGGAGGCCGGTGCCGCCGGCGACGCCCACCGCTTCGAGGAACCGGTCGAGCGACGCGAATGCGAGCAGCACGCCGATGCCGACGACCGCGCCCGGGACGGCGTACCCGAACGTCGTGAGCTGGGCCGCCGACCGCACCAGCCGCCCGCCGCCCATCCGGACGGCGTGGCTCATCACCACGGACAGCAGCACGCAGGCCGTCGCCACGATCGCGGCCACGCCGAGGCTGTTGCCGAGGTACTCGCCGAAGCGCGGGTCGAAGACCCCCTCCGGGTTGCCGACGGCCTCGGTCACGGCCCACACCGCGAGTCGGGCAACGGGGATGAAGAAGCCTGCGGCGAGCGCCAGCAGGCAGGCCCCCGTGGCCGCCCAGCCTCGCCATCCTTCGAGTCGGCGCACCTGCAGCCCCTGGCCCCGCCCGCCGCGCTGGTGGTAGCGGGCTCGGCCGCGCAGCATCCGCTCACCGGCCAGCACGGCGACGGCGAACATCAGCACCAGCACCGAGAGCTGGGTCGCGGAGTGGAAGTCGAAGGAGCCCTTCCAGACCAGGTAGACGCCGACCGACACCGTCTTGACGCCGAAGTACTGCACCGTTGCGAAGTCGGTGAGGGTCTCCATCATCACCAGCGCCAGGCCGGCGGCCAGCGACGGCCGCGCCAGCGGCAGCAGCACCTTCCTGAAGGCCCGGGCCCGGCTGGCGCCCAGCGTGCGGGCGGCGTCGTACGTCGATGGCGACTGCTCGACCAGGGCGGCCCGCGCCATCAGGTAGACGTAGGGGAAGAGCGACAGCGACATCACGATCACCGCGCCCGGCAGCGACCGGACCTCGGGCAGCCAGAGGTCGGCGCCGAACAGCCCGCGCAGCCCGCGCTGCACCGGGCCGGCGACGTCGAACGTCGACAGGAAGACGAAGCCGAGGATGTACGCCGGCATCGCCAGCGGCAGCACCAGCAACCAGACCAGCACGTCGCGGAACGGGAACCGGTACGCCGTCACCAACCAGGCGAGCCCGCCGCCGATCACGAGCGTGCCGACGCCCACGCCGACCATCAGGCCGACCGTGGTCAGCACCATGTCTCCGAGCCCGCGCGGCAGCGTGAGATCACCCGAGCTGACCAGCCCGTCGAGGACGACCGCGACCACCGGGGACGCGACCAGCACCGCGATCAGCAGCACGAGCAACGACCACGCCGGGCGGCCGGAGGAGGCGGCGCGACGTGGTCGGCTGATGCGTGTCCTGACGGGCAGGACGGCGGGGTGCGTCACCGGATCACTCGTAGCCGGCCTCGGCGAGCAGGTCGACTGCCTCCGCGTTCAGGTCGCCGTACGCCTCCGCGTTGAGGCGCATCGGCGAGAACTCGCCGAACCCGGCGACGACGTCGTCCGGCTTCACGTCGGGGTTGACCGGGTACTCGTGGTTGTCACCCACGAAGGCGCCCTGCCCGTTCGACGCGAGCCACTCCAGCAGCTTCTTCGCCTTCCCGGGCGCGTCGGAGGACTTCACCAGACCGGCGCCGGAGATGTTCACGTGCGTGCCGGCGCCGTCCTGGCTGGCCCAGTACAGCTTCACGTTGAGGTCGGGGTCCTCGCCGAGCTGGCGTGCGTAGTAGTAGTGGTTGACCAGAGCCGACGTCACAGGCGCCGCTGTCGAGAGCCTCGAGCAGCAGGATGTCGTTGCTCATCACCTGAACGTCGTTCGCGACCCAGGACTCGACGATCTCGAGGGTGCGCTCGCGGCCGTACAGGTCGATCAGGCTGGCGACGAGCGACTGCGTGTAGGCCTCGGTGTCGTCGCGCATGCACAGCCGGCCCTTCCACTTCGGGTCGCCGAGCTCCGCGTACGTCTCCTCGGAGTCGAACTCCGCCGGGTCGACGCGGTCGGGGTTGTACGCAACGGTGCGAGCCCGGACGGCGAGACCGAACCAGCGGTTCTGCGCGTCCCGGTAGCCCTCCGGGATCGACTCGGCCAGCACGCTCGACTCGACGGGGGCCAGCTCGCCCTGCTGTGCGGCGCTCCAGAGGTTGCCTGCGTCCACCGTCATGTAGAGGTCCGCGGGCGTATCGGCCCCTTCGGCCTTGAGTCGCTGGAAGAGCTCGGCGTCGTCGCCGTAGATGAAGTCGACGGAGAGGCCGGTCTCCTTCTCGAACTCCGCGAACGCCTCTTCGAGGTCGTAGTGGCGCGCCGAGTAGACCTGGATGTCCCCGGGCTCTTCGCCTCCGATGCCGAGGAAGCCACAGCCGGAGACAAGGGTGGTGAAGGCGACCGCCATCGCGGTGGCGGCGACACGGGCGGACGTGCGCATCGGACTCCTGTCGACGGGATAACTTAGGCAAGGCTAACCTGTCGTTCCAGCCCGTGCCACGCGGGCTCTGTCACAGCGCCCGCGAGGCACTCGCGGGTGCACGCCGCCGGCGCGGCCCCGACGTGGGAGGATCCCGCCCATGGCCAGAACCGTGATCACCTTCGGCACCTTCGACGTCTTCCACGTCGGTCACCTGCGCGTGATCGAGCGCGCGGCCTCACTCGGCGACCGCCTGGTGGTCGGGGTGTCTGCCGACGCCCTCAACGAGCGCAAGAAGGGCCGCGCTCCGGTCTTCTCCCAGGCCGAGCGCCTGGAGATCGTCGCAGCACTCAAGGTCGTCGACGCGGTCTTCGTCGAGGAGTCCCTCGAGCTCAAGCGCCAGTACATCCTCGAGCACAACGCGGACATCCTCGTCATGGGCGACGACTGGGCCGGGCGGTTCGACGAGTTCAAGGACATCTGCGAGGTGCACTACCTCCCCCGCACGCCCGCCATCTCCACGACCGCGCTGATCGAGAAGATCTCCTCGGGAACCGAGTAGCCCCGGTGGCGTCCGAGCAGCGTCCGGTTCGCCGGCACCTGATGGACCCTGGCAACCCGCGCCTGATGAACCGGGAGCCGATGAGCATCGGCCGCGTGCAGAAGTGGGTTCTCTCGTCGCTGGCGGCCACGACGATCATGCACCTGGCGGTCGGGCTCGTGGTCGCGGCTGCCTTCGCCGACCGCCTCGATGCCCAGGTGGGGCTGCTCCTGATCGGAGCCGCGTTCGGCCTGATCGCCATCGTGGCCGCGCTGATGATCCATCAGCACCGGCTGCTCAGCCCGTGGCTGCTCCTCGGGCTCCTGCCCAGCCTGGTCGGCGTCGCTGTCGTGTTCTGACCGTGCGGGTCACGTCGTCCAGAGCAGGCCCCTGGGGTCCCGCTGGACCATGCCGTCCGACAGCAGCCGGGTGAGCGCCCGATGGAACCGGTTCTTCTCCCAGTAGGGAGCACCGACCAAGAGCGCGAGCTCCTCCTCGGTCTGTGGGCCGTTGGCCTCGAGGGCACGGACCACCTGACCTACCTCGTGCAGGACCTGCCGGTCCATGGCGGCCATGGGGTCGGTGCGCTCGGGTGTCGTCATGGAGCGGCCGTACCCGAGCCGCCGCCGTACATGCGTCACAGGGGTCACAGCTCGATCCGTCGAAATCCGCCGGGCTCGAGAGGTGCTTTTTGCGCGCACCTGGGTATGGTGGAGAACGAATCGGTAACCGGGGGTCCGCCCCCGTCACCATGACCTCGCTGGAGAAGACGGCGGGGCCGATTGGTCGCTCGGGCTGCAAGCCACGGGCGGCACGGAGAGCCTGGGGGATTCGGCTTGTCCGCGAATTCGATGACGGTGCCCATCCCGTCACACACCGGTACAGACGACCGCAGCGCCCGCTCACGCGACACCGCTGAGTTGCTCAACCGGATCGCCGACGCCACCACCGATGAGGAACGCCAACGGCTGGTCGACGAGCTGGTCGTGACGAACCTCGGCGTGGCGCACTCGATCGCCATGCGGTACCGCAACCGGGGCATCTCGGTCGACGATCTCGAGCAGGTTGCCCGGCTGGGCCTCGTCAAGGCGGCGAAGGCGTTCGACCCGGCTCGCCAGAACGACTTCCTGGCCTACGCCGTGCCGACCATCCGCGGCGAGGTTCGCAAGCACTTCCGCGACTACGGCTGGACGGTCCGCCCGCCCCGCCGGATCCAGGAGCTGCAGAGCCGGATCATGGCCGCGGCCACCGACCTCACGCAGTCCCTCGGCCGCTCCCCCCGGCCCTCGGAGATCGCCGCCCACCTCGGTGCCGAGGTTGAGGAGGTGCACGAGGCGCTGTCCGCCGACGGTTGCTTCAGCCCTTCCTCCCTGGATCGCCGCGTCGCCGACGACGAGAGCGCCGCGACGCTGGGCGACCTCCTGCCCAGCGATGACGACGACCAGGAAGCCGCGGAGGCGCGGCTGATGCTGGCCCCTGCCGTGCGCAACCTGTGTGAGCGCGACCGGCTGATCCTGCACCTGCGGTTCTTCAAGGGACTCACCCAGGAGGAGATCGCCCAGGAGATCGGGGTGACCCAGATGCACGTGTCTCGCCTGCTCAGCCGGATTCTGCAGGAGTTGCGCTCCGAACTATCCTGACCCCATGGCAGCGGCCTCTGGCCGCGGGACGGCACCGCATCGAGCGGTGGCTCGAGGCAGGAGGTTGGGTCAGTGACGAGCTCTTCCGAGGTGGCGGCCTCGTTCGCCCGGCTCAGCCGGGACCTGCTCACCCGACCCGGCGGAGATCTGACCTTCCAACGGATCGCCGAGCGCGCTGTGGAGGTCATCCCGCCCTGCGACTTCGTGGGCATCACCATGCGTCGACGGCAGGGCCGGGCCGAGTCGGTCGCCTCGACGTCCGAGCTGGCAGACCGCTGCGACGCCCTGCAGTACGAGCTGAACGAGGGCCCCTGCCTCGACGCGGTCTCCGAGGACGAGGCGTACCTGATCGAGGACGTCGGCTCCGACCCGCGCTGGCCAAACTGGGGCCCGCTCGCGGCCAAGGAGGGCGTCGGCTCGATCCTGAGCGTCCGGATGGCCAACGACACCGAGGTGCTCGGCGCGCTCAACCTCTACTCGACCAAGGTCCGGGCCTTCGACTCCGACAGCGTCGACCTCGGCCTCGTGTTCGCCTCGCACGCGGCGACCGCGATCAACAACGCCCAGCTGGTCAACGGGCTCCAGACGGCACTGCAGAGCCGGCACCTGATCGGCGTCGCCCAAGGCATCCTGATGGCGCAGTACGACCTCGGCCTGGAGACGTCGTTCGAGGTGCTGCGCCGCTACTCCAGCCACGCCAACGTGAAGCTGCGGGACGTCGCCAACCAGGTGGTCGAGCTGCGCGCGCTCCCCGACGACTACTCCGAGGTCGACCGCTCCGACGGTAGAGACCCTCTGGCCACCCCGGACCCGGCCCCCGAGCCCAGCATCTGACCCGACACCCACCCGGGCATTAGGCTCGTCCAGTGAAGCCGTTTCTCCTGCTGGGCACTCGAGCCGACGACGGCGTCGCCGAGAACGAGTACGCCGCCTTCCTCGAGGGCAGCGGCCTCGACGAGTCACGGCTCCGGCGGATCCGCCTCGAGCAGGTCCGCCTCGACGACATCGACCTCTCCGAGTGGTCCGGCATCTTCCTCGGCGGCGGGCCGTTCAACTCGAGCGACCCACTGACCGAGAAGTCACCCGTGCAGCTGCGGGTCGAGGCTGACCTCGCCCGCCTGCTCGACCAGGTCGTCGACCAGGACTTCCCGTTCCTGGGGGCGTGTTACGGGATCGGCACCCTGGGCACTCACCAGGGCGCGGTGGTGGACCGGACGTACGGCGAGACGATCGGCCGGATCTCGGTGTGGCTCACCGAGGAGGGCGCGGCGGATCCCCTCTTTCAGGTGCTCCCTTCGACGTTCGACACGTTCGCCGGGCACAAGGAGGCGATCCGGAAGCTGCCGGCGCACGCGGTCAACCTGGCCAGCTCGGAGACCTGCCCCGTGCAGGGCTTCCGGATCGGGCGCAACGTGTACGCCACCCAGTTCCATCCCGAGCTCGACATCGAGGGGCTCTGCCTCCGCATCGAGGTCTACAAGCACCACGGGTACTTCGAGCCTGAGCAGGCCGAGACGCTCAAGGAGATGGCGCGGGCCGCGCGGGTCGTGGACCCGTCCCGGATCCTGTCCCGGTTCGTCGAGCTCTACAGCGACGACGGCACCGGCTGAGCCGGCGTCAGGTCAGCACCCACGCCGCTCGAACGACTCCGTCGACCGGTACTTGCCGCGCGGGAGGTGCTTCCCCATCACCGCACGCTCGCGACCTGGCTCGGACACCTTCTGCACCGCCTGGTCGAACGACGGGTCGGGCAGCTGGTTTCGCATCACCAGGGCCGCTGTCGGACGTGCACCGAAAGGAATCCAGGTGACGCCGCAGCGACGTCGAGCGTTGGCGGGCCGGTCCTCGGGGGTGCTGACGACGACCGTGAACGTCCGGTCACCGTCGACCGCGAGCCGGGAGTCGTTGACGCAGCCGATCGTGTCGGTGACGCCGTACGGCTGGACCGACACGCTGCACAGCGACCAGTACCGGAGCTGTGCGTCCTGGAACACCCGTTCGCCACGGTGGGTGGCGGGGACGTCGGGCAGCCGGCCCCTCAGCACCAGCAGGTCGCCGTACTCGCGGGCGATGAACGCGTAGACGTAGGCGTTGTTGGCGTCGCTGAACAGGCCGCCGCGCTGCTCGTGCCCGTGCACCTCGGCGGCCTCCTCGGAGAACTGCCGGGTCAGGGTGCGGCTGACGTTGAAGAACCGCTCCCATTCGGGCTTCGGCGCTGCGGTGGTGTGGTTCGGCAGGACGGGACTGCTCGAGGCCTGGTCGGTTCGGGTCAGGCCGGTGGAAGGCTGGTTGGTCGGCGCGGTGCAGGCGAGGGGCTGGTGCACCTCGCGGCCGTCCGGCATCCGCAGCGCGACCTCGGGCAGACCGACGCCGCCGAACTGCCCGCGCCCGCGGTCGGGGAGGTAGACCCGGTACACCAGGGCGCCGGCGAACGCTGGCCGGTCGTCCGTGCCGAGGTAGACGGTGTTGGGTGCCCGGCGCTCGGGCTCGGGGTCGCTGACCACCCGGACTGTGTAGTCACGCAGGGGCAGGTCTCGCCGGTTCCCGACCCGGAACGGGTTGGTCGACCCCCGCTCGGGGCGGATGTCGACGTCGGCGAGCGCGTCGACCGGGCGGAACAGCTCGTCGTACGTGTTGAAGGAGGAGTAGCGCGCGTGCGGGTACCTGCCACGCACCACCAGCTCCCCACCGGGCGGCAGGGTCACCCGCCCGAGGTAGTAGTTCACGCCCGTGTCCGGGTAGAAGAGGTTGCCGTTCTCCTCGTCGAAGACGCTCGTCCAGAAGCAGTCCTGAGGCGGGGACGCCCCAGCCTCGCGGGGCAACCCCGGAAGGGCCAGGACTGCGAGCAGGAGCGCGAGGAGCGCAGCGAACGTCGGACGCCTCGAGATCGTCATGCCCGGTCCAACGACGGCGATCGCGCCGGGTTACTCGCGGCGGCACCCGGTTTGGGACTGTCGCCGGCGGGTACCCGGCCGTACCGTCCTGTCTGGACGGTACGAAGGCTGAGGAGGACGATCACATGGCTGCGACCTTGAACGTGGACACCGTGGTGCTGGACGTCGACGGGACCCTTGTCGACTCGGTGTACGTGCACGTGTCGGCGTGGATGCGCGCGTTCCGTGGCGTCGGCGTTCCCGTCGAGGGCTGGCGGATCCACGGAGCGATCGGCATGGGTGGTGACCGGCTGGTCACCGAGGTGGCCGGTCAACGGGTCGAGGACGCCGTGGGTGACGAGGTGCGCGAGCTGCACGACCAGGAGTACGACGACCTGGTAGCCGGCGTCCTGGCGCTGCCGGGGGCCGACCAGCTGTTGGAGACGCTCAAGCAGCGCGGGTTCACCGTCGTACTCGCGAGCTCCGGGACGAAGCCCCAGACCGAGCAGGCCCTCGAGCTGCTCACCACCCGAGACCTTGCCGACGCGTGGGTGTGCAGTGCGGACGTGGATACGAGCAAGCCTGCCCCCGACCTGGTGACCACGGCGATCTCACGGGTGCGCGGCTCGGAAGCCGTGATGGTCGGTGACTCGATCTGGGACGTGAAGGCGGCCGCCGCGGCCGACATCCCCACGATCGGACTACGCTGCGGCGGGTTCGGCGAGGCCGCGCTGCGTGAGGCCGGCGCCATCAGCGTCTTCGACGGCCCGCAGGACCTCGCCGAGCGCTTCGACGAGACCGGGGTGTCGCGTACCGCCGGATGACGGCAAGGAGCCCGGGCCGCGTGGGCGGCCCGGGCTCCTTCAACGACGCAGGGGTGACCTCGCGGTCACACCGGCTGCGCCACCGGCTCCCCCCGGTCATCGGCGTCCTCGGCCGTCAGCGGCCGGGCCAGGTCTTCGAGGGCCTGCCCCTCCGCCTTGACCCCGAGGAACGCCTCGACGAGCCCACCGGCGATCATCAGCGCGGCGCCGATGAAGTAGCCGATGGCGATCTGGGTGATGTCCTTCGCTTCGGAGGCGTCCTCGATCAGCTTGCCGAACAGCAGCGGGCCACTGATGCCGCCGGCCGCCGTACCGATCGCGTAGAAGAACGCGATGCTCATCGCCCGAGTCTCCATGGGGAAGATCTCGCTGGCGGTGAGGTAGGCAGCACTGGCGCCCGCGCTCGCGAAGAAGAAGATGATGCAGCCCATCACGGTGAGGGTCAGTGCGCTCACTCCGCCCAGCATCATTCCGGTGATGGCCAGGAGAACGCCGGACAGGACGTAGGTGCCCGTGATCATGGTGACGCGGCCGAGGGTGTCGAAGAGCCGGCTCAGCAGCAGGGCACCCATGAAGTTGCTGGCCGCGAACGCCGCGAGGTACCAACCGGTCTGCTTCACGTCGAGGAACGTGGTGAGCGTGTCGCCGTAGGTGAAGAAGAACGCGTTGTAGAGGAACGCCTGCCCCACGAAGAGTGAGAAGCAGAGGATCGTCCGCTTCGGGTAGAGCTTGAAGACGGTCCGGGCGATCAGGACCATGCTGATCATCTTCCGCTGCCGGATCGTGATCGTGTCCTGCACCTCGGGCAGCGCGCGGCCGGAGTCGCGGGTCACGGCGCCCTCGATGTCGCGCACGATCCGTTCGGCCTCGTCCTCGTGACCGTGGATGAACAGCCATCGGGGGCTCTCGGGCACGTTGCGCCGTACCACCAGGATGCCGACCGCGAGGATCGCACCCAGCGCGAACGCCGCACGCCAGCCCCACTCCGGCGGGACCATCGTCGGGTCGAGCAGCGGGATGGTGAGCAGTGAGCCGGCAGCGGCGCCGACCCAGAACGAGCCGTTGATCGCGACGTCGACCCGGCCCCGGTACTTCGCCGGGATCAGCTCGTCGATGGCCGAGTTGATCGCGGCGTACTCACCGCCGATGCCGGCACCGGTCAGGAACCGACAGGCGAAGTACCACATCGGGTTCATCGAGAACGCCGTGAGCACGGTGGCGACCGTGTAGACCCCCAGCGTGATCAGGAAGAGCTTCTTGCGACCGAACTTGTCGGTCAGCTGCCCGAAGAACAGGGCGCCGAGACAGGCGCCCGCAACGTAGATGGCCCCCGCGATCCCGACGTCGAAGCTGCTCAGCCCGAGGCCGGTGCCTTCCGGTTTGAGAGCCGCCGACATCGAGCCGACGATGGTGACCTCGAGCCCGTCGAGGATCCACACCGTCCCGAGACCGATGACGACCAGCCAGTGCCAGCGCGCCCAGGGCAGCCGGTCGAGCCTTGCCGGAATGTCGGTAGTGACCCGACCTGTTTCCACTCCTGCCGCCATGGCGCGACTCCCCTTCTCGAAGTGATCACCGGCTGATTACCCCGTTGCCCCGCCTTCACACCTCCCACTTCGCGGGCGACTCGTGCCTCGAGCGGGACCAAGGTCCCAGAGCGGGCAGGCTTCAGGCACTCCTGAGCGACCGCGGAACTCCCTAGCGTGGAGCCAGACGAAACCGGGAGGTGCTGACAGATGACGGGTCGTACGTACGCAGTCCTGGTGCTGGTGATGTGGGTGAGCCTCGGGACGTTGGCCGTGATCGTGTTCCTGACCCACCACGGACGGAGAAGCTGGCCGTGGTTCGTCATCGGCGCCGTACTCGGGCCGATCCTGCTGCCGATCGCGGCGGAGTTCGACCGGCGCAGCGACCGGCTCGCCCGTTGGCGCAGCCACGGACCCACGACAGCGACTCCGGGACTTGCCGAGCCGATGTGGCTGGTGGGCGTGGACGGCTCGGTCGAGTCCGATCGCGCGATCCGTGAGGTGAGCCGGATGACGATGCGGGCTCGCCCCGGCGTACTGCTGATGACGGTGCTCGACCCGGACGTCGCCGACCCGTCGCGGGTGGCGGCCGCCGAGGCGATGCTGCGAGACCGTGCCACGTGGCTGGAGGACTCCCCCGGGTCAGTCGTCTGCGAGGTCGCCTCCGGAGATCCTGCCCAGGTGCTGATGGACCGCGCCGACCAGGACGACATCGAGCTTGTCGTGGTCGGACGGCGTGCCAAGGGCCCGTCGCACCGTCTGCTGGGGAGCGTGGCCGACCAGCTGGTACGCAAGTCGACCCGGCCCGTGCTGCTCGGTGCGGCGGACGGTCACCGCGTCATCCGGTCCGCGCCACCACTGCAGCGCTCCAGTTGACGGCGCCGATGACGACCTCCGTCGCCACCCCGATGCCGGCAGGCCATCACAGCCTCCCCGCCCATGAGGTGGTCCTGCTGCTGGGCTCGGACCCGAAGTCGGGTCTCAGCTCCGTTGAGGCCGACGATCGCCTGAAGCGGGTCGGCCCGAACGTCCTCCCGCCGACCTCCGACGGCGGTGCACTGCTCCGCGTGCTGCGCCAGTTCCACCATCCTCTCGTCTACGTGCTGATCGCCTCCGGAGTGATCACGGCCGCCCTGGGGGCCTACATCGACTCCGTGGTGATCTTCGGCGTCGTGCTGATCAACGCCACGGTTGGCTACCTGCAGGAGTCCAAGGCCAAGGCTGCGCTCGACGCTCTCCGTTCGCTTGCCCACACGACGGCCCACGTGCTGCGCGACGGTCACCGTCGCACCGTGCCTTCCGAGGCGCTCGTGCCCGGCGACCTCGTGCTGCTGGAGGCAGGCGACCGGGTGCCGGTGGACGCACGGCTGATCCGGATCGCCGAGCTCCGGGTCGACGAGTCGGCCCTGACCGGGGAGTCGTTGCCGGTCTCAAAGGACCAGGTGGTGTTGCCGGAGGACACCGCGGTAGCCGACCGTCGCAACGTCGTCTACTCGGGGACGCTGGTCACCGGAGGGAGCGGGGCCGGGATCGCCATCGCGACCGGCGTCGAGACCGAGCTCGGGGAGATCCACCGGCTGGTCGGGGCGGCGCGCACGCTGGCGACACCATTGACCGAGAAGCTGGCCTGGTTCAGCAAGGTCCTGACCGTCGCCATCCTCGGCCTGGCGGCGGTGACGTTCGGCATCGGCGTCGCCCGGGGCGAGGACGCAGTCGGCATGTTCACCGCCGCGGTGGCCCTGGCGGTGGGTGCGATCCCGGAGGGCCTCCCCGCGGCGGTCACGATCACGCTGGCCATCGGCGTCGCCCGGATGGCCCGCAGGCGCGCGGTGGTTCGTCGTCTCCCGGCCGTGGAGACCCTCGGCAGCACGACGGTGATCTGCACGGACAAGACCGGCACCCTGACCGAGAACCAGATGACTGTACGCACGGTGTGGACGCCCGACAGCATGCTCGAGGTCTCCGGCTCCGGGTACGCCCCGCACGGGATGCTCCGCGCGGAGGACGGCAACCAGGTCATCCCCACCCCGGGTTCCGCGCTCTGGTGGAGCCTCCTTGCCGGCACGGGCTGCAACGACGCCCGGCTGATCCGCGAGGACGGACGGTGGCGGCTCGCCGGCGACCCGACGGAGGGGGCTTTGCTCGTGTCCGCGGCCAAGGCCGGCCTGAACGCCAGCGAGGCGAGCGCCGCGTACCCACGCACCGCCACGATCCCGTTCAGCTCCGAGCGACAGCTGATGGCGACCCGACACCGGATCCCCGACAGCGACGGACAGGTGGTGCTGGTCAAGGGCGCGGTGGAACGGGTGGTGGGCCTGTGCGGGACCCAGCGCGACGGAGCCGGGGACGACCATCCCCTTGATCGGCAGGCAGTGCTTGATGCCGCTGAGGACCTGGCCGGCCGCGGACTCCGTGTCCTCGCCACGGCCGTGATGCCGATCGCCGCTGACGAAGATCTCGACGAGTCGGCGATGCCTGGTCGCCTCGTGCTCACGGGCCTGCAGGCGATGCAGGACCCGCCCCGCGAGGCCGCCGCGGCCGCCGTCCGCGCCTGCCACACGGCCGGCATCGCGGTCAAGATGATCACCGGCGACCACGCTGCGACCGCCGCGGCCATCGCCG
The DNA here is from genome assembly GCA_963768905.1 of uncultured Actinomycetota bacterium. Classification (GTDB taxonomy): domain Bacteria; phylum Actinomycetota; class Actinomycetes; order Propionibacteriales; family Nocardioidaceae; genus Nocardioides_B. The sequence continues at coordinate 150,090 of CAVYJQ010000009.1, forward strand.
GTCAGCTCGGGCTCGCCGGCGTAGGGCGGCCGTTGGAGGTGCTCACGGGTGCCGACCTTGCGGCACTGGGCGCGGACGAGTACCCGGCCGCCGTCGACCGCGCGAACGTCTTCGCCCGGGTCTCGCCGGAGCAGAAGCTCCGGCTCGTGGAGGCGTTGCAGGCTCAGGGGCACGTGGTCGCGATGACCGGAGACGGCGTCAACGACGCGCCGGCGTTGCGGCAGGCGAACATCGGCATCGCCATGGGTCGAAGTGGCACCGAGGTGGCCAAGGACGCCGCGGACATGGTGTTGACCGACGACGACTTCGCGACGATCGAGGCGGCCGTCGAGGAGGGGCGGGGGGTCTTCGACAACCTCACCAAGTTCATCGTCTGGACACTGCCGACGAACATGGGCGAGGGCGCCGTGATCCTGGTCGCCGTACTGCTGGGAGCGACGCTGCCGATCCTGCCGACCCAGATCCTGTGGATCAACATGACGACGGCGGTCGCCCTCGGGCTGATGCTGGCCTTCGAGCCGCGAGAGGAGGGCACCATGCTCCGACCTCCTCGCGACCCGGCACGACCGTTGCTCACCGGATCGCTGATGCTGCGGATCGTGATGGTGTCCGCGCTGCTGGTCGGCGGGACGTCGTGGTTGTTCTCGTGGGAGCAGAACCACGGCGCCACGATCGCCGAAGCCCGTACGGCGGCACTGAACCTGTTCGTGGTCGTCGAGGTGTTCTACCTGTTCAGCTGCCGCTCGCTGAGCCGCTCGGCCTGGCAGCTCGGGCTGTTCAGCAACCGGTTCATCGTCGTCGGCGTGACCGTCCAGCTGATCGGACAGGCCGCGATCACCTACCTGCCGCCCATGAACACCCTGTTCCAGACCGCCCCGATCGGCGCCGGCGTCTGGCTGCGCATCCTGGCCATCGCGATGTTGGCCTCCGTGGTCGTGGCCATCGACAAGCGGCTGCGGAACCGCCCTGTCCGAACTGTCCACACTGTGAAACTTGAGGAAGAAACTGCCCCCTGACGACGGTTACCACATCGTCAAGTCTTCAACTACAGGAGCAGATTCGTGCCTCGTATCCCCGTCCACACCGTCGACAGCGCACCCGAGCAGAGCCGAGTCGAGCTCAAGGGGCTGGAAGCAGCGATCGGCAAGGTCCTGAACATCCACGGCGAGATGGCGCACTCCCCCGTCGTTCTGCAGTCGTACGTCGCGCTCCAACAGGTCATCGGCGACTACGGCACCTACGACGCAGCCACCCGGGAGGCCATCGCGCTCGCGGTCGGCAACGTCGACGAGTGCTCGTACTGCCAGGCCGCGCACACCGCCGGCGGCAAGGGCGCCGGGCTGAGCGACGACCAGATGATCGCGATCCGGGCCGACCGGGTCGACTTCGACCCCAAGCTCGCCGCCCTCCTGACCCTCGCCCGCGAGTACACCGGCAACGTCGGAACGGTCGACGCCGCGCGCTGGCATGCCGCCCTCGACGCCGGTTGGACCGACGCCCAGCTGGCCGAGCTCTCGGTGCACGTGACGCTCAACCTGCTGACGAACTACTTCAACCACTTCGTCGAGACCGAGCTCGACCTCCCGGCTGCGCCCGAGATCTGATCGTCCACCGGGGCCGGCGCGGGCACCGTCTCGTCCGCGTCGGCCTCGACTCGCGTGCTCGCCGCGACCCACCGTGCCGCCTCGGCCACGTCGACGCTCTCGTCCGCACGCATCGCCGCCGCGAGCAGAGCGGACTCCCGCTGCGGCAGCCTCCCCGGTACGGCGTACAACGCGCACGCACGCAGCCACGGGTCGCCCCAGTAGCCATCCCGGTCGAGCACCAGCTCACGCAACCATTGCTCCAGTGGCCTGTCCGCCACCGGGGCGTGGCGGTGCACCAGGCGTTGCCTCGTGGACGCGTCCACGCCCGGGTCCACGAGCGCCAGTGCGACCCGGCCGACTGACCGACCCACGGTGACCTCCAGCATCTCGAGCGCGGTGCTCCGGTCCCGCTCCACCTCCGTCGCGAGTCCCGAGATCGCGGGCGCGATCGCGCGCGGGTCGTGCACCAGGTCGAGCAGCACTTCCGCCCGACGGGCGATCAAGGCGAGAACGTCGAGGAGCGCCGCCCGCAACGGTTCGGAGCCCGGCCCCTCGTCCAGCAGCGCCAGCACCTGCAGGCACCGGTTCGCCCTCTCGGCCAGGGACACCATGCGCGGGCCCAGCTCCAGCCGTTCGGGCGTCTCTTGGTGCCCCAGGGCGAGCAGGCTCCTGCCGGCGGCCTCGAAGATTGCCGGATCGCCGTCGTCGAGGTGCGCGAGCAGCAGGTCGCGAGCGGCCGGCGAGTCTGCCTGCCCGAGCGCCACCACGACCCGCTCCCGGGTCCGCGCCGGGACGGTCGGGTCCGCGAGCAGGCCCTCGACGCGTGGCGCCAGGAGGTCGGCATGGGCCAGCAGCGCGCTCAACAGGTCGCCCGAGTCGTCGGCGGCCCAGTCGCCGCCGATGAGGAAAGGCACGAAGAATGAGTGCGGAAGTGCCGCCGCGGCGCGGAGAGCCACGTGGCGACGGTCCGGATCATCCGAGTCGATGGCCTCGAGCCACGCGAAGCGCCCCACCTCTCGTCGGGCGACGTCGAGCCGGACCAGCGCGGCGGCGGCGGCCAGGCCGACCTCGGGGTCTGGGTCCGCGAGGAGCATCCGGACCGCCTCGGCCACCGCCGGTTCCGCGAGTACGCCGTGCGCGGTGGCCACCTCGATCCCGACCTTCCTTCGCTCGGGGTTCGGGTCCTGAAGCAGACCGACCAGCTCGTCCGACACGTCACGGTGCCCCGCGTCCACGAGCGCGTCGAGTGCCGCGTGCACGTCCCGGGCGTCGGTGCTGGCGAGCAGGTGCCGGACCGCGTCGCGCGAGGGTTCGTCGTCGATGCGCAGCGCGACCGGGTCCCAGGCCCGCCGAGAGATGACCGCCCGCAGGTTGACGCCGTACTCGCGATAGGCCAGCACGGCGGCGGCAACCCACACCACCGTGAGGAGGAACGTGACGATGACGACCGCGCGGATGTCCAGCCCGAGTGCGTCGTACCCGAGCAACAGCACGCCGACGAAACCGAGCGCGAGGGGCACGCCCGCCCCCTCGATCATCGTCTGGGCGCGAAGTCGCAGGTCCGGCTGCAGCGCTTGGTACGTCGCGTTGATCGACGTGCGGGTGGTGCCGTCCGTCAGCGAGATGTCGGTGACCTGCTGGGCGCACACCAGCGCGAAGAAGAGGAACGCGACCGGCCCGACGGCGTACCCGACGACCGTGGTCGCGGCGAGCAGCACCAGCACGCCGAGCGGGTTCGCGGCCAGCCCGAGCCCGAGGCCGTACCGGGTGAGCAGCCAGCCACCCAGGCTGACGACGAACGCGACGCTGGCGACGTTGATGACGGCGCCGAAGATCCCCTGGAACTGGGCCAGGTCGCTGGCGTCGGGGTACCGGGCGGCCGCCCGCTCCCACACCATGAAGTCGAGCAGCTGCGTGACCGCCGCCGAGAGCACCTGGTACCCGAAGATCAGCAGCACGAGCCGGTTCGACGTCAGCGCCCGCCACCAGCCGACGGGGTCGTTCGCTCCCCGGGCTGCCCGCTTCGGGCGCTTCGGCTCCGGGGTCGGTGGCTTCCGCAGCTCGTCGGGGAAGCGTCGTGCCGTCTCGAACGCCAGCCCCAACATCGTCAGGGCGGCCAGCCCGTCCAGCGCGAGCAGGTCGTCGGGCCCGCCCAGGGGCCGGACCAGGGCAGCGGCGGTGATGCCACCCAGGGCGAAGCCGACGGAGAAGCCCGCGGCGACGCGGGGAAAGTGGGCCTTCATCTGGCGTACGTCGAGCAGCCGGCCGGCCTGCGAACCGACGAGGACGAACCCCAGCGGGATCGACAACGGGAACATCACCAGCAGCGGGAACGTGACCCAGACCCCGCCCGCGCGCGTGAGCACGATCCAGCCGACGACGACAGCGACCAGGTAGATCCAGAGCAGCAGGGCGGTCAGCCGGGCGAGAGAGATCCGTCGTTGCGCCTGTGACATCAACGACGAGACGGCGACTCCCGCCACGGCGACCGCGATGTAGGCGTACGGCAGTGCCGATGCGCCGTACTCGTTGAGGAACCGCGCACTGACCGGGACGACGAGGAAGGCCATCATCAGACCGAGGGCGATGGTCTGCCCCCCGAGCAACAGCAGCCGCGCCCTCACCCGACCGGCTTCGGATCGTGCGTCTCGCGCAGCCGGCGCACGAGCTCGGTGATCACGCCGACGGCGATCTCGGGGCGGAGCCGGATGGCCTCGTCGAACCCGGACTTGTGCAGCCGGAACGCCCGGACCGGGGTCACCGCGACGATCGTGGCCGACCGCGGCTGGGCGTCGAGCACCTCCATCTCGCCGACGACACTGCCGGCCGCCATCCGGATGCGCCGGTCGGGCCGGACCACCTCGACCTCACCGTCGATGACGATGAAGAGCCAGTCCTCGACCGCCCCTGCCGCCATCAGGACGGCGCCCGCAGGGAACTCGACCTCCTCGAGGACGTGAGCGAGCCCCGCGAGCACCCGTCCCGGAGTGTGGGCGAAGATCTCGACGTGACGTAGGAGCGCAACGCGCTCCACGGCCAGGAGCACGAGACCACGCTAGCCTCCGTGCGCTACGTGGGGTATGACCTCTTTAGGCTACCGAACGACCCTTGTCGGTTTCGTAATTGTCGCGTCCCCCGACCCGCCGGACCGCCCTAGGCAGCTTCCGACAGGGCAGCGGTCAGCAGCGACACCAGTGCTTCGAGCTGGACGTCGGCCGAGGGAGAGCCCTCCACGTCCTCGCCGTCCAGCGCTCGTGCGGCCAGCCCCGCCTTGCTGTCGATCAGCTCGGCGATCCGGGTGTCGATGGTCTGCGAGGCGATGATGCGCCAGGCGGTGACCGGCTCCTCCTGACCGATCCGGTGGATGCGGTCGATCGCCTGGGTCTGCTCGGCGTCGGTCCACGACAGCTCGGCGAGCACCATGTTGGAGGCGACCTGGAGGTTGAGCCCCACGCCGGCCGCAGTCAGCGAGCAGACCACGATCGCGACCTCGGGATCGTTCACGAACGCGTCGATGTTCTTCTGCCGCGCCGTCCGGGTCTGGTCGCCGCGGATCGACGAGTACTTGATGCCGCGCTTGGCGAAGGTCTCCTCGGCGACGTCCATGACGTCGACGTGCTTGGCGAAGAAGACGACCTTGCCGACGTTGTGGGCCAGCTGCGCCGCGTAGTCGGCGGCGAGCCCGGCCTTCGCCTGGCCGATCCGCCGCATCATGCTGAACACGTTCTCTTCGCTGCTCGTGGTGGTGTCCTCGCGCTCCCAGGTCGCCACCCGGCGTACGAGGTCGTGGTCGATGCCCTCGACGACGGCACCGGACTTCCGGGTCGCGAGCGCGCTCTCGTAGCGCGACACCAACCTGCGCGCGAGCTGCTTCTCGGCCTCGCGGATCGAACGACCCACCAGGTCGTCGAGCTCAACCGGGAGGTCGGCGACCCGACGGGCCGGGATGTCGGCGGCCACGTCGACCTTGCGACGACGCACGATGCCCATGTCGATGACGCAACGACGAGCGGCCGGGTAGAACCCGGGCTCCCCTGGGGCAAGCTCGGTTTCCTCGAGCGCGTCCATCAGCTGGGCGAGCGGCTTCTTGTCGTCGATCCAGCCCAGGAACTGCCAGATCGCGCGGAAGTCCTCGATGTCGTTGATGAGCGGCGTACCGGTGAGCGCCATCAGGAGCGGGCGAGCGGTGCGGGTGCGGATCCGCTCGGACAGCTCGAGGGCGTGCTGGGACCGCTGAGACGACTTGTTCTTGATGAAGTGGGCCTCGTCGACGACCATGCCGCGGAAGCCGAAGTCGCCGAGCCAGCCGACGTGCCGGTCCAGCACCTCGTAGTTGACGATCACGATGTCGGCGAAGCCGTCGATCGTGTGTCCGTCACCGTGGATCACCGTGGCCTTGCGCTTCGGGGTCCAGAGACCCACCTCGCGGGCCCAGTTGGTCTTGACGACGTTCGGCACGACGACGAGCAGCGGGTACGCGTTCGCTGCCTGCGCGGCGAGCAGGGCCTGGGCGGTCTTGCCGAGGCCGGGCTCGTCGGCCAGCAGGAAGCTGCGGTGGCCGCTCGCGGCAGCCGCCACGACCTGCGCCTGGTGTGCCATCAGCGGCAGCCCCGGGTGCGGCTTGGCCTCCGACGCGTCGGGCAGCGGCATGCACGAGACCCCGTTGCCGCCGTACTCGAAGGACCTGAGCAACGGCCCGAGCAGCTCCCAGTTGGCCAGCCGACGTGCGCGCGGTCGGCTCTGCGCCGCAGCCGCGAAGTCAGGGGCGAGGAACGGGTTGGCCAGCTGCCGGGAGACGACCGACTGCGGAACGACACGGCGCTCGGCGGCCGGCGAGGCAGTGGCGGGCTTCTCCGCCTCGACCACCTCGGCCTCGGCTTCGAGGCCGGCAGCCTCCAGCATGCTGCGCTTCAGGTTCCGGGCCGACTCGGAGACCACGGCGTCCTCGGCGAGCAGCACCAGCAGCGTGGTGTCGCGGGCGGCCGTCTTCGCCAGGATCGTCGCGACCCCGTCGAGGCGCTTGAGCTCTTCGGCGCGTCGGGCTTCACTCAGGGTGTCATCCGACTTCACCTCGGCGCGGTGCTCACGCACCAGCAGGGCGACAACCTGGAACTTGGTGCGTATCGACGGAGCCACGGGGCCTCGTTGCACGGCGGTCTCGACCTCGCGCACGGCACGTGCCAGCACGGGGATGATGCCGTCGTTGTCTACGCGGTCGCGCCTCTGGGTGCGCGACGCCGGACGGCGTGCACTCGATTGGCGCTGGCCTCGTCGAGCCAAAGAGTCCTCCTCGTGGTGCCCGGCGACCGTCCGACCACGGGGGCCGCAGACGGACCCGTCTCCGGGACGTCAGACGTCGAGCAAGCAACTGGCTGGCCGCTCGCCCCGACGCGGGTCAGGGCCCGTGGATCTGGGAGATCCGTGACAGAGCCTGACGGCCCGACACTCGGGAACCTGGACCACCGGTCGGCTGCCCGTCACCGACTGCAGAGCGCAAATCGTCGGTGACCAAGCCGTAGTGCCGAAGGCTGGTCGGGGCCATCCTACCGCCTCGCCCCACGCTCCCGGGCCGCGGCCACGAATCCCGTCCGGGAAACTCTTGCGTCAGTACGCCGATCGGCGTACTGTTCGCCACATGGCAAACAGTCAACTGGCTCCGGAGACGTTGGACAAGGTCTTCCTCGCGCTTGCCGACACCTCCCGCCGGTCGATCCTCTCCGAGCTCGCCGAGCGCGGAACGCTGAGCGTCGGGGACGCCAGCTCGGGGCTCGGCCTCTCCCCCGCCGGGATCTCCAAGCACGTGAAGGTGCTGGAGGACGCCGGTCTCGTGACCCGTCGCCATGAAGGTCGGCGTCACCTACTGAGCCTCGAGTCGCAGAGGCTGCTGCTGGCCGAGGACTGGATCGAGCGCTACCGCTCCCTCTGGGCCCAGAGCCTCACCCGTCTCGCGGCACTCGCCGCGGACCTCGAAGAAGGAGAACGACGATGACGAACACCGCACAGCTGTCCCTGGAAGTCGACCAGCTCATCGAGGCGAAGCCCGAGACCGTGTTCCGACTGCTGACCGAGCCCGATCTGTACGGACGCTGGTTCGGCCCGGAGGGTTCGAACGTGACGGTGGAGTCGATGGACGTCCGTCTCGGCGGGCGACTGGCTCTCGCCATCACCTTCCCCGGCATGGATCTCGAGGTCGGCATCGAGGGGTTCTACGAGGCGATCGACCCGCCGACCCGGCTCGTCCACACCTGGCGCTCGCTCGACGAGGAGCTCGTCACGACCGTCTCGTTCAACTTGGAGCCGCAGGGCACCGGCACTCGACTCACCGTCCACCACCGCGGCTTCGTGGACCCCGTCGACCTCGAGCAGAACCAGAGTGGCTGGTCGGATCTTCTGCCCTCGCTGGCACGGGTGGCCGCCGAGGTCGAGGCAGCGTCATGAGCCCGCGGGCCACGCGCAGCCGCTGGGGCGATCGCGTGACAGCGGCATCACTGGGTCTCTGGGGTGCGGTGCACGTGCTGGGCGGAGGGACGCTCGCCACGATGACGGCCACGGAAGGTCTCGCCACGCTCGGGCCGAACGCCGCGACTGCGGCTCCATCGCAGCCGGGCCAGGCAGCGGCGGCCCTGCTGCACTTCCACGGGTTCAACATCGCCGTGGCCGGCCTCGTCGTCCTCGTCCTTGCCGTGACCTGGCTTCGCGGAGGCGCCGCCTGGCAGCTGGGCGTTGCACTGGGCCTGGCGTTCGTGCTCGACATCGGCCTGGTCCTGTACCTGCTCGGCCCCGGGCTGATGCCGGTGGCCGAGGGCCTGCCCGGACCGATCCTGCTGCTGCTCGCGCTCGTGCCCCTGGCGACCAGTCAGCTGCGGCGCACGGAAGCGCCGAGTCCATCGAGGATGAGCTCCAGCCCGGCGTCGAACTCGTCGCCGAAGTCGTACCCCGGCTGAAGAACACGCTCGCTGACGAACTCGCGGAAGTAGGGCAGCTCTCCCTCGGGCAGGGCCGTGACGATCTGGTCGGCAAGGTGGGCCAGATCGTCCTCGCCCTGGAACGGCAGGCTCAGCTCCTGGATCAGAAAGCCGTAGAGGTGCGCGTCGAGCAGCGCGAACGCATGGCCGGCCAGTCGCACGGAGAACCCGGCCTCGCGCAGGCAGCCGAGTACGGCGTTGTGGTGAGCCAAGGTCTCCAGCCCGGCCCCCTTCCGCGAGTCCATCAGCCCGACCGCCCACGGATGGCTCTTGAGCACCTGTCGTCCCGATTGAGAGCGCGCCCGCATCTCCACGACCCAGTCGGCCCCCACCTGGGGCAGGTGGAACTCGGCAAGGACGGCGTCCACCATCCCGTCGAGCAGGTCCTCCTTGTTCGCCACGTGGTGGTAGAGCGACATCGCTTCGACGTCGAGCCGTCGGGCCACCGAGCGCATCGACAGCGCACTGAGCCCGTCGGCGTCTGCGAGGCGGACCGCCTCGTCGATGACTCGTCGGCGAGTCAGCGGCGTTCGCTCTGCCGACAGCTGGGTCCGCGGCACTCGACACCCTCCTTGACATCCCTTACGGCGTAAACCTAGCCTAGCAGTCAGACCCCTTACGGCGTAAGTCTGGAGCAGGCGATGAAGGCGATCATCCAGCGTGGGTACGGCGGTCCCGACCAGGTCGAGCTCGGCGACACCGACGACCCGGTCGCGGGCCGGGGCGAGGTCCTGGTCCGGGTGCGGGCCGCCGCGATCGACCGCGGCACCTGGCACCTGATGGCCGGCCTTCCGCTCATCGCGCGCCCGTTCTTCGGCCTGCGACGACCCCGACAGCCGATCGTGGGGCGCGACGTCGCCGGCGTGGTCGAAGCGGTAGGCCCCGACGTCGCCGGCATCGCGGTCGGCGACGAGGTGATCGGGACCGCCCGCGGGTCACTCGCCGAGCTGGCCGTCGTCCCCACCGCCCGGCTGGCCAGGAAGCCCGCCTCCCTCTCGTTCACCGAGGCGGCCACCCTCCCGATCTCCGGACTGACGGCGCTGCAGGCGGTCCGCGACTCGGGGCGCGTGCAGCCCGGACATCGGGTCCTGGTCATCGGCGCCTCCGGCGGGGTCGGGGTGTTCGCCGTCCAGATCGCCGCGGCGTACGGCGCTGAGGTCACCGGCGTCTGCAGCGCGGCCAAGACAGACCTGGTGCGGTCGCTCGGCGCCCGCGACGTCATCGACTACACCCGCGACGAGATCGACAGCCTGGGCGGCGAGTACGACGTCGTGATCGACATCGGCGGGCACCGTCCGATATCCCTGCTGCGGAGCGTGCTCACGGCCAGGGGGACCCTGGTGCTCGTCGGCGCCGAGGGCGGTGGGCGCTGGCTCGGGGGCATGCACCGACAGCTCGGCGCGGTTCTGGTGTCGCCGTTCACACGTCAGCGGCTGACTGCGCTTGCCTCACGTGAGGTCAGCCGAGACATGGTCGAGCTCGTGGAGATGGTCGACCGCGGGGAACTGCGTTCCGCCGTCGACAGGACGTTCCCGTTGAACGATGCGGCCAAGGCGATCAATCACCTGGTCGCGGGACACGTACGCGGCAAGGTCGCCCTCACCGTCTGAGCGGTGCCACCCGGTCGATCAGAGCGAGCACGGCGACCAGCACGCCCACGCCGGTCGCGACGATCAGCAGCGCTCCCGTAAGGAACGCCGTGGCCAGGCCGAACCCGCTCTCCCGCACCGGCTCGGCCGCGGCCAGCACGCCCATCAGCAACAGCCCCAAGGCCAGCGCGACAGCGGCGCCCATCACCCAGGGCCGGTACCGGTCGAGGTCCGGCGCGTAGTCCCCGTCCGCCACCGCGTCTCCCCCGTCGAACAGCACCACGGCGACGAGGGCCAGGCCCGCACAGATCCCGACCAGGAGGAACGACGCCACCGAGTCGGCCGCCCGGTGCCAGGCCGCCACCATCGTGGCCAGCGCTACCAGACAGGCGTACGCGCCACCGGTCGCCGCCAGCAGATGCCGCAGTCGGCCGGGTACGACGATCAGCAGCGCGACCACGACGGAGAACGCCGCCGTGCTGTGCCCGCTCGGCAGGCTGTTCAGCGTCGCGGGGGCCGACTCGATCAGGCCGAGGTCGGGCCGCGAGAGCAGGAACTCCTTGAACAGCTGCCCGGCCACGTTCGCCACGACCAGCACGCCCATCGCCGCGAAGCCAAGCCCGCGACGGAGCCGGACCAGCGCGATCGTGGCGATCAGCGCCAGCGCCGCCAACAGCGAGGCTACGGTCACCACGCCGAGGGTGCGGTCGACCAGGTCGCCCAACGCCGACCCGCTGAGCGCGGCACCCCGCAACGACGCATCCGCGAACAACCGGCCCGGCGACGTCTGGACCGTCAGCTCGTACACACCCCAGAACGCCAGGCCACTGGTCACAACGAACGCGCCGGTCAACAGCAGGGTGCGCCGCTCACGGCTATCCAGGTCCACGACGTCAGTATGGGACCACCTGGAGTGGGTCGGGACCGGCGAGCGCGGTTGACTGTCCGCATGACCCCTGAGGAGTTCCGCGCGGCGGCGCACGAGCTGGTCGACTGGATCACCGACCGCCGCATCGAGATCGAAAGCCGCCCGGTGCGCCCCGCCGTCGAGCCGGGCGACATCAGAGCGCAGCTGCCGTCGACTCCCCCGGAGGGTGGCGACCCGGCCTCGAGCGTCCTCGCCGACCTGGAGTCTGTCGTCGCGCCCGGCATCACCGAGATGCAGCACCCGATGAACTTCGGCTGGTTCCCGTCCAACGCCAGCCTGTCGTCGATCCTCGGCGACTTCGCCTCGTCGGGGCTCAGCTCCCTCGGTATCTCGTGGGAGTCGTCGCCGAGCCTCACCGAGGTCGAGGAGGTCGTCGTCGACTGGATGCGCCAGCTCACCGGCCTGAGCGACCGGTGGTCGGGCGTCATCCAGGACACCGCGTCGAGCGCCTGTCTGGTGGCGATGCTCGCCGCGCGCGAACGAGCGACCGACCACGCGCAGGCTGGCGGCGGGCTGGCCCGGTTCGGCCGACCGCTGCACGTCTACACCACCGACGAGGCGCACTCGTCAGTCCGCAAGGCGGCACTCCTCGCCGGGTACGCCGCCCAGGACATCAGGGTCGTCGACGTCGACCCGTGGACCCGCGACATGCGTGCGGACCACCTGGCCGAGGTGCTGAAGGCGGACGTCGACGCCGGCGGCGTTCCCGCGGTCGTCGTCGCGTCCTTGGGGACGACGGGCGTGACGGCGTTCGACCCGCTGGCCGAGATCGTCGAGGCAGCAACGCCGTACGGGGCCTGGATCCACGTCGACGCGGCGATGGCCGGCGCCGCGATGTTGCTGCCCGAGCAGCGGCACCTGTTCGCCGGGGTCGAGGACGCCGACTCGATCTCGTGGAACCCGCACAAGTGGATGGGCACCATCCTCGACACGTCGCTGCTGTACCTCCGCGACCCCGACCACCTCATCCGGGTGATGTCGACGAACCCGAGCTACCTGCGGTCGACCAGCGGCGGTACCGCGACCCAGTTCCGCGACTGGGGAATCCCACTGGGGCGGAGGTTCCGCGCCCTCAAGCTCTGGTACCAGCTGCGTATCGACGGCCCCGACGCCATCCGCGACAGGCTGCGGCGCGACCTCGACAACGCCACCTGGTTCGCCGAGCAGATGGCCGAGCGACCCGGATGGCAGGTCGTTGCGCCGGTCCGGCTCCAGACCGTCTGCATCCGGCACACGCCGCCCGAGATCGCTGCCGATCCTGAGGCCGTCAGCGAGCACAACCTCGCCTGGGTGCGGTCGCTGAACTTCTCCGGGAACGCGTTCGTCACGCCGTCGCTGCTGGACGACGTCTGGATGGCGCGGGTGTCGGTTGGCGCCGAAGCCACTGAGCGTCGCCACCTGGTGCGGCTGATCGAGCTGATCGACGAGGCCTCGTCCGGCATCAATTGACTCTGAGAATCGTTGTCACTAGCCTCTCGATTCACGTCTCGTCTCGGGAAGGTTCGACCCCTTATGACCGTTTTTGCGCGCCCGCAGGTCGCTGCAGTACTTGCCGCATCCCTATTTGCACTGACCGCCTGCGGGGCCGGGGCGCGCGGCCAGGAAGCGTCCGACACGTTGCGGATCGCCGGCCCGTTCGAGGTGCACAGCCTCGACCCCGCCGCCGACGGTGAGGTCTTCACCCGGCTCCAGGTGAGCGAGACGCTCGTGACCAGCGACCTCGAGGGCACGCTGGCGCCGGCCCTCGCCACCGAGTGGTCGTCCTCGCGCAACAACACCGAGTGGGCGTTCGACCTCGTCGAGGGGGCGACGTTCCACGACGGCACTCCGCTCACGTCCGATGCCGTCGTCAACGCGCTGACGACGGCAGCGGCCGAGACCGCGAGCCCGCTGGCCGGGGTGCCGATCGACGAGATCCGCGCCGAGGAGTCTTCCGTCGCCTTCGAGCTGGCCAAGCCCTACCCGTTGCTCCCGGCCGTGCTGACGCACTACAGCACCGCGATCCTGGCCCCCGCGTCGTACGACGACGACAAGCACGTCACCGAGGTCATCGGCACCGGCCCCTACCAGGTGACCGACATCGAGCTGCCCGCCTCGATCGAGACGACGCGCTTCGACGGTTGGCGCGGCACCACCCCCGAGGTCGAGAAGGTGACGTTCCAGGCAGTCGGGCGCGCTGAGTCCCGCGCGCTGATGGCCGCCAGCGACCAGGCCGACGTCGTCTTCGGTCTGGAGCCGGCAGGCCGCGAGCGGCTCGACGCCGCCGAGGGTGTGCGGATGGAGTCGAGCCTCCAGCCGAGGACGATCATGCTCAAGGTCAACGCCGACCACCCGGCCCTCGGCGATGTCCGTGTCCGCCGCGCCCTCAGCCTGGCGCTGGACCGTGAGGCGATGGCCGAGGCCGTCCTCCGCGAGCGCGAGCTCGCCGCGACGCAGCTGCTCCCCCCTTCGCTCGAGGCGTGGCACCCCGAGCTCGAGCCGCTGACCCAGGACCAGGCCGAAGCGCGCGCCCTGCTGGCCGACGCGGGCTGGACCCGCGGCGCGGACGGCACCCTCCAGCGCGATGGGAAGCCGCTGAAGCTGACCCTGCTCACCTACCCCGACCGACCGGAACTGCCGGCGCTCGCCACCGCGATCCAGGCAGCGCTCGCCGACGTCGGCGTCGACATCGACGTCAACGTCACCAACTCCAGCGAGATCCCCGCCGGGCAGGCCGACGGCAGCCTGGAGCTCGCCCTCATCGCGAAGAGCTTCGCGCTCGTCTCCGACCCGTTGGTCGACGTGTCGGACGTCTTCTCCCCCGAGGGCTCCGACTGGGGCGTCATGAACTGGAGCGACCCGGCCGTGAACCGCGCCGTCCAGAGCCTGCTCGGGGGCGCGTCCGAGGCCGAGGCGCAGCGGCAGCGCGACACGATCGTCGGTACGGCGCAGGAGGAGCTGCCGCTCATCCCCGTGGCCTGGTACCGGATGAACGCAGCCGTGAGTGAGCGTGTCGACGGCTTCGTGATGGACCCGCTGGAGACCTCGTGGCACATCACCGATCTCCAGTGGGCCGCGTGACCGCACGACGCACTGCGCTCGGTGGGATCCTGCTTCGCCGGGCGGCCCAGGCCGTCGGCGTCGCACTGCTGGTCTCGGTGCTCTGCTTCCTGGTCGTGCGCCGCCTGCCGGGCGACGCCGCCTACCGGATCGCGGCCGGACGGTATGGAGCCGACCTGGTCGACCAGGAGGCCGCGGCCGCGGTGCGCGAGGAGCTCGGCCTCGACCGGTCGGCGTGGCACCAGCTCGGCGACTGGCTCCTCGACCTGGTGCAGCTCGACCTCGGACGCTCGCTGGTCACCTCCCGACCTGTCGTCGAGGAGGTCGGCTACTACCTTCTCGGCACGCTCCAGCTCGCCGCCGCAGCGCTGACTTTCGCCATCGTCGTCGGAGCAGGCGCCGGCGTCCTCGCAGCCCGTCGACCGGGCGGAGCGCTCGACCGGTTGGTCTCCACGTGGGTCGCCGGCGTGCGGGCGGTGCCGCCGTTCCTGCTTGGCCTGCTCCTGGTGCTGGTGTTCTCCGCGCAGCTCGGCCTGCTGCCGGCGGTCGGGCATGGCGACGCCGCCAGCCTCGTGCTGCCGGCACTGACGCTCGGAATCGGACTGTCCGGGCTGGTGGCCCGCGTCGCGCGCGACGCGGTCGTGGAGGTCCGACAGTCGGAGTACGTGCGGTTCGCCCACACCAAGGGCCTCGCGCAGCGCTGGGTGCTCGCGCGGCACGTCGTCCGCAACGCGGCGGTCGTCCTCGTCCCCTACCTCGGCGTCCAGGCCGTCATCCTCATCGAGGGCGTGGTCGTGGTCGAGAGCCTCTTCGCCTGGCAGGGCCTCGGGCACGCGCTGGTGCACGCGGTCTTCTGGCGTGACGTGCCCATCCTGCAGGCGACGGCTCTGGTGCTCGCGCTGCTCATCGTCGCCGTCAACACCGCGGTCGACATCGTCGGTCTCTGGCTCGACCCACGACCGCGCCGACTGGAGGCAGCACCATGACCACCCCGCTCCTCGAGGCTTCGGCCACCGTCGGAGGACCGGCCCGTCGCCGACCCGTCGCACGGCGGGCGGCCGCGCTCGGGTTGGGCGCACTCGCGGCGTTCGCGATCGTCGGCCCGCTGGTCCTGCCCGACCCGACCACCCAGGACCTCGCCCGCTTCCTCGAGCCTCCGTCGCTGGCCGAGCCGCTCGGCCGCGACGACTACGGCCGCAGCGTCATCTCCCGGGTCGCGCATGCGACTCGCCTGTCGCTGGTGCTGGCCGCGCTCTGCGTGGCGACCGCTCTCGTGCTGGGCACGGTTGCCGGCATGGCGTCGGCGTGGTTCGGGGGCTGGATCGATGCCGTGCTGCGGGCGGTCTCGGAGGCGTTCGTCGCCATCCCCGCGCTGCTCGTGGTGCTGCTCGTCTCGGCGCTCGCGTCCGGCGGCAGCCTCTGGGCGCTCTACCTCGGGCTCGCGCTCGCCCAGTGGGTGGAGTACTTCCGGGTGGTGCGCGCCCGCAGCGAGCTGGTGCTCGGGTCGCCGGCTGTCGAAGCGGCGGGACTGCTCAAGCTCGGGCCCGTGCACGTCGTACGACGCCACCTGTGGCCGGACCTGCGCCACCTGCTCACCACCCTGGCGTCCCTCGGCATGGTCACGTCGATCCTCGCGATGTCGACCTTGGGCTTCGTGAAGGTCGGCCTGCAGCCGCCGCGCGCCGAGCTGGGCCTGATGATCACCGACTCGTTCCCCTTCTACGACGTCGCCCCGTGGATGTCGATCGCGCCGGTCGCCGTCCTGTTCCTGCTCACCCTCTGCTTCCTGGGCCTGCGCACCTCGGAGGACGCGTCATGACCGACCACAGCCTCACCGTGCTCGCGCGTCGGTGGTCCGGCACGGGGGCACCGTCCTCACCGACATCGCCGACCTCCGCCTGGACCCCGGCCGACCGGTCACCATCGTCGGCGAGAGCGGCTCGGGCAAGTCCGTGCTCGCGCACGCCCTGATGGGCACGCTGCCGCCGGAGCTCGTGGCCGAGGGGACCATGGCGATCGGGCCGACCAAGTTCGACCTCGCCGACCCCGGTAACCGCCGCCGGCTGTGGGGTCGCCAGCTGGCGCTGCTGCCGCAGGAGCCCGCCCTCGCACTCGACCCCACGATGCGGGTGCGCGGCCAGGTCGCCGAGGGTGCGGCCGGGTGGCGCCCGCGCGACCAGCGCTTCCTCAGCCTGGCCGATCAGCGGCTCGACCAGCTCGGCACTGGCCCAAGCCGGGTCGGCGTACCCGCACACGCTGTCCGGCGGGATGGCCCAGCGCGTCGCGTACGCGGCGGCCACCATCGGCGGCGCCCGGATCCTCATCGTCGACGAGCCGTCGAAGGGGCTCGACCGTCAGTCCCTCGACCGGCTCGCCGACCTGCTCGCCGCCCATGCCGCCGACGGCGGAGTCCTGCTGACCATCACCCACGACCTCCGCCTGGCGCGACGGCTCGGCGGCGACGTCCTGGTGATGCGCGAGGCGGTCGTCGTCGAGTCGGGGCCGGCGGAACAGGTGCTGACCGCGCCCGGCCACACCTACACGCAGCGACTGGTGGCGGCCGAGCCGTCGCGGTGGACCTTCCCGTGGATGCAGGACCGCGCCACGACCGACGCCTCGAGCGAACCACTCATCGCCGCGGACTCCGTCACCAAGTCGTACGGCGCCGGGCCGCTCTTCGAGGACCTCTCCCTGCAGATCCGTCCGCACGAGCGGTGGGCGCTGACCGGGCCGAGCGGCGTCGGGAAGACCACGCTGGGCAACGCGCTACTGCGCCTGACTTCGGTTGACCGCGGGTCGGTCACCCACGGCCCGACGACCGGCGGCGGCCGGCTCCAGAAGCTGTACCAGGACCCGTCACTGTCGTTCCCGCGGCGCGTTCCGCTCGCGCTGGCGATGCGTGACGTGATGCGGCGCTACGACGTCGACGGAGGCCCGGGTGCGGTCGTTGCTCGACGAGGTCGGCCTCCCCTTCGAGATCCTGAAACGCCGACCAGGCCAGGTGTCCGGTGGCGAGCTTCAGCGGATCGCGCTCGTACGGGCGCTACTCCCCCGTCCGGTGCTGATCTTCGCCGACGAGGCCACGTCGCGCCTCGACCTCGCCACCCAGGCGACGACGATGGACAGCCTGATGACCGAAGTCGCGGAGTACGGCTGCGCCCTGCTGCTGGTGACCCACGACCAGGACCTCGCCGCCGCGGTCACCGACCACCAGGTGCGGCTCGGCCCTGCCACGAACAGTCGCGTTCAGGAGGAAGCGCCGGTCACGGTGTAACCGCTGAGCGGGCCCCACGGTCGCCGACCGTTCAGGCGTTGCTGGCGCTCAGGTCCGACGTGATCGGGGCGGTCCAGCTGTCGCCGGCCACGTCGCTGCCGTCGGCGGTGTGCGGGTCCGCGTCGATCGCCTCGGCCGCGGGGCTGAGCGCGATCTCGACGCCGGGCCGACGACGATCCAGGTGGACGCCGGCGATCATGCAGCGCACCGACCCACCGGCCAGCTCGATGGTGGGGATGTCGACGGCGACGATCTCGCAGGACTCCTCGATGACCGCGACCTGGTCGGGGCGGAGGCTGGCACGCGCCCGCGACGACATCGCCATGATGTAGCGACGCTTGCCGTCCGCCGTACGGCCGCAGAGCTCCACGGCGTTGCCGGCGAACTCGCGGATCTGGGCCTCGGTGAGCTCGACGACCTTGCGGCCGTTGACCGTCAGGCGCTCGCGGACCTGCGCGCGACGCGCCTCGTCGGGGATCATCTCCAGCGCCATCATGGCGACGTCGGTGCCGATGCAGCAGATCACGTTGGTGTGGTAGACCGGCACGCCCTGGGAGTCGACCGCGTCGAACGCCATCGGCTCGTAGCCGAAGTCGGTGCAGAACCGCTCCAGCACGTGCGTGTCGGCGCGGTGGCTGACCGCGGTGTACGCGACGCGCGAGACGTGGTCGAGGACCATGGCGCCCGTGCCCTCGAGGAAGATGCCGTCGGGCTCGAGGCCGGAGTAGTCGACGATCGTCTGCACGCGGTACGTCGACTTCAGCATCTCGAGCACGTCGGAGCGTCGCTCGTGGCGCCGGTTGGAGGCGTACATCGGGTAGACGGCGACCTGGCCGCCGGCATGCGTGGACAGCCAGTTGTTCGGGAACACGCTGTCCGGGCGGGTGTGGTCCTCATCCGCGAAGACGTGCACGCGTACGCCGGCGTCCCGAAGGGCCTCGGCGACAGCGTCCATCTCCGCCAGGGCCTGGGCCGAGATGACGTCGTCAGACTGGCCGACGGGGACGTCGGACTGGAAAGCGTTGTCGGCCGCCGTCGCGGGGTTCGGGAGGAACTTCTCGGCGCGGATCAGGACGACGGCGGAAGGGGCTTGAGCACTCACGAGTCGAAATCTAGATCACGCGAGCGACCCGACGGACACCGGTGCCGCCCCGATGTGACCAATCAGTTCACAAATCGGGACGGCCACCGTCGCCGGTCACATACCAGGGATCGGCTGAGCCTCGTGGATCTCGATCGAGCAGCCACCAGGCATGTTCAGGTGGGGGTGCGCCTGGGCGAGTTCCAGGGCCGCCGCGGCGTCCTCGGCCTCGATGATCGTGTAGCCGACCACGTCGTGCGTCTCGGTCGACGTGCCGTCGGCCGTGACGCGCACGCCTGATCCAAGCGGCGTACCGAAGTCGACCATTCCGCTGCCGACCTTGTCGCTCCAGGACATCCAGGCCCCCATCACCTCCTGCATCTGCTCTTCGCTGGGAGCGGGGGCGTCGCTGGGCGCTGCCGGTGCGTGGTAGATGAACACGAACTTCGTCATGAGAGTGCCTTTCTTGCCATGGATCCGATGGGTTGTTGAAGTACCGCGAGGTCAGCGGCTGGCGTCCCACTTCCGGTGCGCCCGCTCGGCGCTGCCCGGAATGATCTGAAAGAGAGCCTTCGGGACGGGGCCGAGGAAGCCGTAGGTTCGATCGCCACGGGTGAGGGTGTACTGGGGCTTGTGCTCGGGAGCACCCTCCGGGGAGCGGACGCTGACGGCGAACGCGCACTTACCGTCGAATTCGGTGTTGTTCATGGGTCTCCTGTGTTGTTTCGTGGGTTTCGCCAGCGAGGTCGCGGGCGCAGTCCTGGTGGTCGGTGGTCAGGCAGTGGCGAAGCGCTCGCCAAGCGTGGTGAGGCACCCGATCCAGCCTTCGGCATGGATGTCCGCTTCGGCCTGATCGAGGAGCTTGGTGTGCGTGATCGCCACAGTCGTCTTGCCGGCGTCCTCGCTCAGCCGCACGTCGACCAGGGTGTCGTGATCGCTGCTGTCCCACTGCCACGTGAAGGCGAGGTGGTGTGGTCGGTCGAGCTCGACGTACACGCCCGAAGAGGCGTGCAGCTGGCCGGTGGGATCGATCATCTCCAGCCGGTAGCCACCTCCGAGCCGGAGGTCGACCGTGCATGCGGCCGAGGACGCGGAACGGGGCGGTGATGCAGATCAAGGTGCTCCCAGAGGGTCATGGGGTGGGGGTCGCTTCGATCGTGCCCGGTGCCGTGACCCGGACACCTTCGCGTCCGGCGATCAGCCGACCCGGTCAGGCGCGGGCGGCGGCTCGGACGCAGGCTCCGTCGGGTCGATGAGCGACGGCGGACCGACCGCGATCCCCTCCTCCGGGTCGGGCGCGGAGGCGCGGGCGTCCGCCAGTACGTCGGCCGGGACGTGCTTCTCGAGGAAGCGGCGCGCCATCCGGGTCGACGGATGCACGCCGATGGTGGCCAGCACGATGATCCCGGCGATGATCAGCCAGCCGCCCGCTCCCCAGTTCATCGCGAGGAACGTGTACAACGCCGGCGCCCACACCCGACCGAGAGTGCCGCTCAGCTCGGCGGCCCCCTGATACGCGCCTCGCTGGCGGGGGTCCATCAGCTCGGCCTCGAAGGTCCAGCTGGCCGCCGAGAGGTAGAGCTCGGCTCCGGTCACGGTGACGTGCCCGAGCCACACCAGCGCGATCGTCACCCAGCCGACGGTGTCGTGCGTCGCCAGCGTGATCAGGCAGGAGACGACGAAGAAGCTGGACGACAATCTGATCGCCTTGAGTGCCGTCGAGAGGTCCTTGACCCCGCGGGCAGCCGCCATCGGCAGCAAGATGCACATGACCGTGTTGGTCCCGAACAGGAACGCCAGCAGCACGCGCGGGGCGTCGGTCTGCTCCACCAGCCACAGCGGGATCACGACGTTCAGCAGCACCTGGTTGGTCCAGAAGACGCCACCGAAGAACGTCGGTGAGGAGCCAGCCCGGGTTACGCAGAGGCCCGGGCCCCGGGATCTTGATCTTGCGGTCCTCCGGCGTGCGTTCGTCGTGCGACGCTCGCGGCAGCCGGCTGATCGCAACCGCGTTGACGAGGAAGACGAACGCGGTGAACCACGGCAGTGCGTGAAGCACGTCGTTCGAGCGGAACGCCAGCGCGATGCCACCCATGAGTGCGCCAAGAGTGAAGCCGACGTTGAGCGCGGAGTACATGTAGGCGCGTGACTTCACGCGCTCGTCAGGCGGCAGTACGTCGATCGTGTACGCGCCGTGCGCGGCACCGCCCAGTGCCCCGATGACCTCCATCCCGACCGCCATGGCGACGTAGCCCTTGAAGTCGGTGATGAACGGCCACACCGAGAACATCGCCGCTTGCCCGACCGCGCTGACGGCCCACATCTTCTTCGGGCCGAAGCGGTCGACCAGCTTGCCCATCGGCAACGCGACCAGGAACGCAGCGATGCCGGCACACGTAAGTCCGAGACCGACCTCGGCGGCGGACAGCCCCACGATCTGGGTGAAGAACACCGCCGACCCGGTCATGAACGCGCCCTCACCGAGAGCGAACAGAAGCGACTGGGTGGCGAGCCTCCCGGCGAGCGGGGACGGCGGGCGCGCTTGGCGACGGAGTGCTGCGATCATCACCGCAGATTGTCCTGGTTCACGGGCGGATTGTCGCCTAGTTTCGTTGAGCTTCAACCTTCACCGCACCGAGCGGTGACCACCACTTACCTGGCGGCCCAGACGTCGCTGACGGCGTAGTGGTTGTCGAACTCTTCGGAGGAGGCGGCGAGCTCGGACACGTCCGCCTCCCCGGTGTGCACCTGGCCCAGCAGCCGGTAGTAGTCGAACCGGCGCATCCCCGGGGTGAAGACCACCAAGACATCGGCCGCCTTGCCGTGCGGCGGAGCGAAGGCGTGCGTCACGCCGGGGGGAACGAGGAGGTAGTCACCCTTGTTCAACAGGACGATCTCCTGGTCGACGAGCACCTCCAGCTCACCGTCGAGGACGAAGAAGCTCTCGGCGGCGCGCGCGTGGCTGTGCGCAGGGGCACCAGGTGAACCGACGGCCAAGGTGGCGCGGTTGATGGTCACCGCGCCGCCCGTCTCGGGGGCGTCCGCCAGCAGGGTGATGAGGCTGGTAGGCCCGTCGATCACGCTCTCGGCGTGGTCGGCGCGAACGAGGACTGGTGTGGTGGTCATGGTGATCTCCCGAGTGTTTTTGTCGCTGGGTGGATGTCGCGGTAGTACGGCGTGCGGGCTCAGCCCTGGTCCTGGAAGTGGCGCAGGGTGGCCTCGCGCGTGTGTGGGTAAACGCGTTCAACGTCGGCCCGAATGTCGGCGAGGGACTGCTCGGCCAGGGCTGCGCGCCATGCCAGGTCGGCCTTGCGCATCGCGCCGGAGATCAGGCAGCTCTCGCGGTAGTCGACGGCGCTCGAACCTCCCGGCCCGTGGCGCAGCACCTGGTCGCACTGGAACAGCTCGTCGACTCCCTCGATGGCCACGACGACGTCGAGCAAGGTGATTTGCTCGATCGGGCGGGCCAGCCGGAACCCGCCACGTGGCCCGGAGACGGACGACAGGATGCCGGCCCGCGCCAGCGCCTGCAGCTGCTTGTTCATGTACGCCGCGGGCAGTTCGTAGAAGCCCGCGAGCCTGGTCGTTGTCACGGACTCGTCGGCTTCCAACCAGGACAGGTTCAAGCAACTGTGCAGCGCCCACTCGACCCCGCGACTCATTCGCATATTCTGGATACTACACATCCAGAATAGGGGTCAGTCGGCCGGCTCCGAGACGGCCTGAGCGGCGACACGCTGATAGGCGTGGTCGAGCTCGTCGAGCACTCCGCCTTCGGGTCGCGGGCACTGGTCGACATGGATGGATCTGAGCTCGTCCATGAAGCGCTGACACAGGTCGCCTCCACCATCGGCGAGCAGTCGAGCGCGTACGGCCAGCTCGGGCGTCGTCGGCAGCCAGCGGGCGCCCCAGGCGCCGAGCTCGATGATCACGGGCACCAGGTCGATCGCCGCATCGGTGAGGCGATAGTCGATCTTCTGACGGTGGTCCGGGTTCTGGTGGCGAGCGAGCAGGCCGGCGGCAACGAGCTTGGAGAGCCGGGCCGACAGGACGTTGCTCGCGATCCCTTCCAGCGAGTGGTGGAGCAGGTCGCGAAAGCCGGTGCGGTCGCTGAACATGAGATCGCGGAGCACCACCAGGCTCCACCGATCACCGATCAGCTCCATCGTCATGTTGATGGGGCACCCCGAACGGCCAGCCTCGACTGGCAACGTGGACCCCTCGACCGGTTGCGACATGCAAGCAGTCTAGCTATCGTCTGACTGGTTGCGAACTGCAATCGGTTCTAGGGGGATCATGACGAAGCCGCGCGAACAGCCCAGCCGCCCGTCGTCGACCGAGACGAGTACGAGCGCCAGCTGGCTCAGCAGGTAGACCAGGAGAAGGAGCTCACCCGGTTCGGCGACCGGGTGTCGGCACGACGCCGACGGCTGCCGATGACCCCGATCGACGACTACGTCTTCGCCGGCCCGGACGGCCCGGTCCGCCTCAGTGACCTGTTCGGCGCCCACGCCCAGCTCGTGCTCCAGTCCTTCATGTTCCACCCGGACTGGGACGATGGCTGCCCGAGCTGCACCTGGGCCGCCGACAACCTCCCCCAGGACCTCGCTCGACCTGCTGGCTCCGCAAGGGCGTCACGTTCGCCATGGTCTCCCGGGCACCGATCGACAAGCTGGAGGAGTGGCAGCAGCGCCGGGGTGGGACCACATCAGGTGGGTGTCGTCGCATGGGACCACGTTTGCAACACGCGACTGGGGATGGACGGTCGACGGGCAGGACCAGCCCGGCTACTCGCTATCTGCTGCGCACCGAGGACGGCATCTTCATCACCTACCGCACCGACGTCGTGGAACCGAGGCGATCCTGCCGGTCCCGACCATCTGGGACCGCACCGTCTACGGACGCCAGCAGGACTACGAGGACAGCCCCCACGGCTGGCCGCAGCAGCCCACCTACGGGTGACGCCGCGCATCGAAGAGCCACTCCGTCCGAACCGCCCGATCCTCGAGGAGGACGCCGCCATGATCATCGTCGCCGGCCAGCTCACCGTCGATCCCGCACGACGCCACTCGATGCTCGCGCAGCATGCCGAGGTCATCAGGGCAGCCCGCGCTGCTGACGGCTGCCTTGACTTCCACCTCTCCGCAGATCCGATCGAGCCGGACCGGGTGAACGTCTACGAACGATGGGACAGCGTCGCCGCCGTTGAGAACTTCCGAGGTTCTGGGCCGAGCGACACCCAACGTCAGGACATCCTCGACGCCGACGTCCACCAGTACGAGGTCGCACGGTCGGCGTCCCTCACATGACTGCATCACCCACCGCGACCGAGCCGAGGGAGGCAGAAATGACCGAACTCGTCATCGAAGCCAACGGAGTCGAGTTGTGCACCGAGTCCGTCGGCGACCCGGCTGACCCACCCGTCCTCCTCGTGATGGGCCTCGGCGCATCGATGCTGTGGTGGGACGACGACTTCTGCCAGATGCTCGCCGACGCGGGGCTGTTCGTGATCCGCTACGACCACCGCGACACCGGCCGATCCACGCACGACAAGCCAGGCCACCCCGAGTACGACGGGGCCGACCTGGTCGACGACGCAGCCGCCGTACTCGACGGCTACGGGCTCGAGGCCGCGCACCTCGTAGGCGTCTCCGCGGGCGGGGCGATCGCACAACTTCTGGCGCTCGACGCCGGGCACCGTGCCCTGTCGCTCACCCTCATCAGCTCCTCTCCCGCCGCCCCCGTCAAGCACGTACTTCCTCCACCGACCGAGCGGTTCAACCGCTTCGTCTCGGAGGCCACGGTCGACTGGTCCGACCCCACCTCGGTGAGCGAGTACCTCGTCGGCTACGCACGCATGCTTGCCGGCGAAGAACGGCCGTTCGACGAGGCGGCCTGTCGCGCACTGGTCCGACACGATGTGGATCGCACCGACAGCCTCGCCTCGCTGCAGAACCACGACCTCATCGCCCACGACAGCGCGCCGCGTTCACCGCTTTCGGCCATCTCCGCACCAACGTTGGTGGTTCATGGCACCGCCGATCCGATGTTCCCGCTGGCGCATGCGCACGCGCTGGTCGAGGCGATCCCTGACGCCACGTTGCTCGAGCTGGCCGGGGCCGGCCATGGTGTCGACCCGAGCGACCGGGCCACCATCGCGTCCGCAATCGCCGGCCACGTCGGGCGGGCTCACGCGCCCACTCCCGAACAAGACATCCGATTCGGCGCCCCCGGCATCCCAGCCACCCCGTGGTCCGAGGTACGACGCGTGCTCGAGAACGCCGAGCTGTTCTGGATCTCCACCGTTCGCAAGGACGGACGACCGCACGTCACTCCGCTGCCCGCCGTGTGGCACGAGAACCGCCTCCATTTCTGCACGGGCCCAGCCGAGCAGAAAGCCGTCAACCTGGCCGCCGAGCCTCGCGTCGCGCTCACGACCGGGACCAACAAGTGGAAGCAGGGGCTCGACGTCGTGGTCGAGGGGACCGCGACCCGAGTCACCCACGAACCGACCTTGAAGGTCCTCGCCGACCTGTGGCGCAGCAAGTACGACGGCGACTGGGACTTCGCCGTCCGCGACGGCATGTTCGAGGACACGAAGGGGTCAGCTGTGGTGTTCGAAGTCCTGCCGAGCAAGGTTCTGGCGTTCGCGAAGGGCGAGTTCGCCCAGACCCGCTACCGCTTCTCGTAGCGTTCGGTCGAGCATCCGGCGGGTCGGCGACCCGGCCCGATCAGCGTCCACCATGCTCGAGATCAGGATCCGGAGAGGTCCAGACGCAACCTCTTGGGGTCCGCCAGCGTCAGGTGGAGTACGAAAGGGGGCCTGATGGTGTTCACGACGACCACGTCAGCGCAGGAGACGCCGAGCTTCGAGGAGTACGCCGCGACGGCGTGGCCCTGGCTCTATCGGTGCTCCTATCTGCTGGCCGGCAATCACGCGGATGCCGAGGACCTCGCGCAGCAGACGCTGCTGCAGGCCTACCGGTCGTGGCCGAAGGTGAGCCGGGCCGACCACCCCACGGCGTACGTCCGGCGGATGCTCACCAACCTCCACATCTCTCAGCACCGCCCACGGTCACGGATGCTGGAGCTACTGACCGACGCGCCCCCGGAACCCCGGCACTCGGCGAGCGCGCACCCGGGGGATCCCGGGGACAGGCAGGCGCTGTGGCCGCACATCTCGTCGCTACCGCCGCGCCAGCGCGCGGTGATCGTGCTGCGCTACTACGAGGGCCTGAGTGAGCGAGAGATCGCGGACACGCTCGGCTGCTCCACCGGAAACGTGAAGTCCACGGCCCACCGCGCGCTCCGCGCGTTGCGAGCCGCCATCGGCCCCGATGCCGAACTGAGAGGGGAGGTCTGAGATGAGCACAGAACTGGAGAGGACGCTGGCCCGCGAGCTGCACGAGGCCGCCGACGGCATCCACGTGCCACCGATGCCCGAGCTGCCCTCACGGCCGCCACTGGGTTCACCGCGCCCGTTCGCGGTCCGAGTACGCCGAACGCTCCTCGTCGCCGCCGCGGTGATCGTCGCCGGGGGCCTGGCCGCGGTGGCCACTCGCCCGAGCAGCGCCCCGGCTCCGGCCGGGCCGCCGCCCACGGACACGACGATCTCGACCTCCGCTCCGACCGTTCCCTACGTCATCGACCAACGGCTCTACGTCGACGGGACGCAGGTGCCCGGCAGCTGGTGGAGCGTGGAGTCCGCCGGCCGGTTCTGGCTGGCGCAGCAAAGCGACGGGTCCTGGTGGTACGGCAGCCCGGGCTTCGAGGCCGAGAAGATCGAGGGGCAGTTCGACCAGCCGCCGGTGATCTCCCCGGACGGGCGCTACATCGCTTCCGTCAGCATGCAGGACGGCGCCGCACTGGTGACCGGGTTCGAGACCAAGTGGAGCGGCGAGGGCCTCGGGGGCTTCGAACTGCCCCTTCTCGAGGGCGACGGCACGGTCCGGGTCCGGGCGGTGAGAAACAACGGCGACGTCATCGTCCAGGGCCGACGGACCAGTCTGCTGTGGCAGCCGATGGATCCCGAGCAGCCGCGCGTCGACCTCTCCCAGACAGCGCCGGACCAGCAGGTGCTGGCCGGAACGGCCGCGGGGCTGGTCGTCGTCGACGGCATGGACGCCGGCCCGCAGAGCACCGAGCCGTACGTGGCCGAGGTCTCGGCCGACGGCACCCTGACGAAGATCCGCACGCTGCCGACGTACGACGACCTCGAGGTCAGTCCGGGCGGCAGGCACTGGGTGCGTTCCCCCTCCGGCACGCTCGGCGGCGAGGTCACCTCGGTGACGACACTGCACACTCGGGTGGTCGCGGGCGGCGAGGAGTCGACATTGCAGGCTCCTGACGGCGGGCGCTTCGCTGTCGGCAGCTGGACCTGGGAGGACGACCAGTCCCTGATCGCCGTCGTCATCCCCAAGGGCGACGCGCAACAGGCGCCCCTGCTGGCCCGGTGCCTGGTCACCGTCGGCCAGTGCCGCGCCTTCGCGGCCCCCAGCGCCTCCCCCACGGAAAGCCCCACCTCCCCTGAGGAGAGCTCCGTCGCGCCAGTGCCGAATCCCACCGCTGCCACCAACGAGTACACCGCCGAGAACGCGCTGGCCCAGGTGGTGCGCGCGGTCGTCGTCGGCGACCGCGCCCACCTCCTCAACCAGGACGTCATCGGTGACGCCGAGTGGGAGCAGCTGGTCGAATGGTCGGCCGGTGGAGACGGCAATGGCGCCGGCTGCAGGGACAACGGCTCCGGCACCAAGGACTGCGAGATCGAGTTCGAGGCCGACCCCGACACCACCTACTACGCGATCCTGGAACCGGCCGCCAACAACTACGGCTGGCGCGTCACGTACGTCGGCCTCGCCCATGGCTGATGCGAAGGGACTTGGGCGACGACAGCGGGCATGCCTCGCTGTCACGCCACCGTGGTCGTCGTCCGTTCGCGGGCGTCCTCCGCTACCTCCGAGCGCTCGTCGGTCAGCGGCTTGAATCCCCGCAGCCGCAGACTGTTGCTGACCACGAACACCGAGGAGAAGGCCATGGCCGCCCCCGCCAGCATCGGGTTCAGCAGCCCCGCGGCCGCAAGCGGAAGGGCGGCGACGTTGTAGGCGAACGCCCAGAACAGGTTGCCCTTGATCGTGCCCAGCGTGCGGCGTGACAGCCGGATGGCATCGGCCGCGACGCGCAGGTCTCCACGTACCAGCGTGAGGTCACTGGCCTCGATGGCGACGTCGGTGCCGGTACCCATCGCCAACCCGAGGTCGGCCTGCGCCAGGGCCGCCGCGTCGTTGACCCCGTCGCCCACCATGGCCACAACCCGGCCCTCGGACTGCAGCCGCTTGACCACGTCGACCTTGTCGGCCGGGAGTACGTCGGCGATCACGTCATCCGGGTCGATGCCGGCCTGTGCGGCGACGGAACGGGCGACCCTCTCGTTGTCTCCGGTGAGCAAGATCGGACGCAGCCCGAGGTCACGGAGCTGGGTGATCGCTTCCGCGGAGGTCGGCTTGATCGCGTCGGCGACAACGACCACGCCGCGCGCCGCGCCGTCCCAGCCGACCGCGACCGCCGTACC
The DNA here is from genome assembly GCA_963768905.1 of uncultured Actinomycetota bacterium. Lineage (GTDB taxonomy): Bacteria > Actinomycetota > Actinomycetes > Propionibacteriales > Nocardioidaceae > Nocardioides_B. Next base: position 178,120 of record CAVYJQ010000009.1, read on the forward strand.
GCCGTTGGCCTGGGCTGCCGCCATCGCGTCCTGCAGCTCGGCCCCCAGAGGTTGGGACCACTCGGCGAGCAGCTGCGCTCTGCCCACGAGGACGGCGTGGCTCGACTCGCCGTCGATGACGACGCCCTGGACGCCGAGGCCCTCGAGGTTGGTGAAGTCCTCGGCGGTGGGCAGGCTCCCGACGCGGTCACGCGCGCCGGTCGCGATCGCCTGCGCGATGGGGTGCTCGGAGGCGTCCTCGAGTGCTCCGGCGAGGCGCAGCACTTCGGAGACGTCCTCGCCAGGGCCGGCGATGACGTCGACCAGGGTCATCTGGCCCGTCGTGACGGTGCCGGTCTTGTCGAGGACCACCGTGTCGACGCGGCGCGTGGACTCCAGCACCTCGGGACCCTTGATCAGGATGCCGAGCTGGGCGCCGCGGCCGGTGCCGACCATCAGCGCGGTCGGCGTGGCCAGGCCCAGCGCGCACGGGCAGGCGATGATCAGGACCGCGACGGCTGCGGTGAACGCCATGGCGAGCCCGGCGCCGCTGCCGATCCAGAAGCCGAGCGTACCGATCGACAGCGCGATCACGATCGGGACGAAGATCCCGGAGATGCGGTCTGCCAGCCGCTGCACTTGGGCCTTGCCGTTCTGGGCGTCCTCGACGAGACGGGCCATCTGGGCGAGCTGGGTGTCCGAGCCGACGCGGCTGGCGCGTACGACGAGGCGTCCGCCTGCGTTCACGGTGGCGCCGACCACCGGGGCACCGGGCCCGACCTCGACCGGAACCGACTCGCCGGTGAGCATCGAGACGTCGACCGCCGAGGAGCCTTCCTCGACGACGCCGTCCGTGGCGACCTTCTCGCCGGGCCGGACGACGAAGCGCATCCCGACACTCAGCTGGTCGGTGGGCACACGCTCCTCGACGGGACCTTCGGGGCCGTCACGGAGTACGGCGACATCCTTGGCGCCGAGCTCGAGCAACGCCCGCAGTGCGGCACCGGCGCGGCGCTTGGAACGCGCCTCGAAGTAGCGCCCGGCCAGGATGAACGTCGTCACGCCGGCAGCGGCTTCGAGGTAGATGTTCCCGGCGCCGTCGGTGCGCTCGACGGTCAGCCTGAAGGCGTGGGTCATCCCCGGCGTGCCCGCCGTACCCCAGAAGAGCGCGTAGACGGACCAGCCGAGGGCGGCCAGGGTGCCGAGCGAGACCAGGGTGTCCATCGTCGAGCTGCCGTGGCGGAGGTTGACCCAGGCCGCCTTGTGGAACGGCCAGGCACCCCAGACAACGACCGGGGCGGCGAGGGTGAGCGAGAGCCACTGCCAGAACTCGAACTGCAGGGCGGGCACCATCGCCATCGCGATCACCGGGACGCTGAGCGCTGCGGAGATCAGCACCCGCTGTCGCAGCGAGGCCGTCGGGTCGGCCTCGGGCTCCGTCGCGGCGTCGGGCCGACGCTCCGGCTTGGGCAGCGTGGCGCCGTACCCGGTCTGCTCGATCGTGGCCACCAGCTCTTCGGGCGCGAGGCCTTCAGGGAAGGTGACCTTCGCCTTCTCCGTGGAGTAGTTGACCGTGGCGGTGACGCCGTCGAGCTTGTTGAGCTTGCGCTCGATGCGGTTCGCGCAGGAGGCGCAGGTCATGCCGGTGATGTCCAGCTCGATGGCCCCGGTGTGGCCAGTGGGGCCGGTCGACGTGGTGCTCATCTGCTTCTCCAGGGGTGGATCGGGTGTCAGTGGCTGCTGTGTCCGTGGCCGGAGTCGTCGACGGGTTCGTCGCCGTTCGTGCTGACCGTGAACGCGGCGGTGCGGACCACTCCCTGGTGCTTGAAGTCCAGGTAGAGGTGGTAGCCGCCGGCGCTCGGGACGGCGGCGTGGAAGACGACGTCCGGCCCGGGCTCGGTCGTGCCGTCGTCCGGCTCGCCGTCCGGATGGACGTGCAGATAGGCAAGGTCTCCGTCGCGGAGCGCCACCAGGTGGCCGTAGGCGCCGAGGTAGGGCTCGAGGTTGGTGACCGGCGTGCCGTTCCGCTCGACGGACAGCGTCAGCTTCGCGTCCGCGCCCGCGGTCAGGTCGCCGTCGAGGGTGACGGTGTAGCCATCGACCCGCGCGGTACGGGTCTCCCCCGGCTGCTCGGCAGGGGTGTAGTCGCCGGCGACGGCGAGGTCAGCGCCGAGGGTGAGGGCATCGGCACCTGTGGCCTTGAAGTCCGCGAACACCCGCCAGTCCCCCGGGGTCAGGTCGAGCTCGCTCGACCAGGTGCCGTCGGGCGACAGCTCGGGGTGGACGTGCTGGAAGCCGGTGAAGTCGCGGCGCACTGCGATCAGGTGCAGCCGCTTCTCGTGCTCGACGTCGTACGCCGTCACCGCGGCGCCGTCCGGTCCGGTGATCGTGAAGTCGACCGGAACGTCGTCGCCGGCGTCCGCGACGGGCTCGGCCAACGTCAGGGTGTAGCCGTCCCGGGAGACCATCAGCCCACCGGGAACGGTCGTCCGAGGTCGTCGCCCGACTGCGTCGCACGGAGTGCGCGTGTCGTCGCCGTGGCCGTCATGGCCGGCAGGCGTCGCGGACTCGACGTCGGGCCCGATCGCGTTGCCGACGCCGAGCGCCAAGCCGAATACGGCTGCCAACGCGGCAACGAAGCCGGCGAGCTGGGTGGGAGTGTTCATGCCAGCTGGTAGCCGGCCTCTTCGACCGCGGCCTTGACGGCCTCGTCGTCGAGCGGGTCAGCGCTGGTGACGGTCAGGGATCCGGACTCCAGGACCACGTCGACGTTCTGGACGCCGGGGATCTCCTGGACCTCCTCGGTGACGGAGGCGACGCAGTGGCCGCAGGTCATGCCGGTAACGGTGTAGGTGCTGGTCTGGCTCATCGTTGCTATTCCTCTGGGTACGGGGCGGGTGTGCGGCGAGCGTCAGGAGCGGACGAGACGGGCGATGGCGTCGGAGGCTTCCTTGAGCTTGATGTCGGCCTCGTGCCCGCCCTCGCGGACGGCGTCGACCACGCAGTGGGCCATGTGCTCGTCGAGCAGCCCCAACGCGACCGACTGGAGGGCCTTCGTCATCGCGGAGACCTGGGTGAGGATGTCGATGCAGTACTGCTCCTCCTCCACCATCCGCTGCAGACCGCGCGCCTGGCCCTCGATGCGGCGCAGCCGCTTGAGGTAGTCGCCCTTGGTGTCGTTGGCGATGTAGCTGTGCTGGTGTGCGGCCGACGTGGTCTCGGTCATCGCGATGCCTTCCTGGCTGCCGGTCGGAACTTTCTTGATTCGAGGGTACCCCTAGGGGGTATCTTGGTGGTACGTTCCGATGTGGGGAATACCTTACCCCCCCAGGGTATTCAGTTCAAGACCCAGACCCGGCAACTCGTACGACCTCACCGAAAGGACCCTCGATGAACTCCCGCAACAGCATGGCTGCCAACGCGACTCTTCACTGCCTGACCGGGTGCGCCATCGGCGAGGTCACCGGCCTGATGATCGGAACCGCGCTCGGCCTCAGTGTCGGCGTCACCATCGCGATCGCGGTCGGCCTGGCTTTCCTGTTCGGCTACGCGCTCTCGACGTTGCCGTTGATGCAGGCCGGGCTGGGCTTCTTCGCAGCCCTCAGCGTCGTCTTCGCCGCCGACACCCTTTCGATCGCCGTCATGGAGCTCGTCGACAACTTGGTCATGGCAGCCATCCCCGGCGCCATGGAGTCCGGCCTGGTCAACCCGATCTTCTGGCTCGGCATGATGATCGCCCTCACCGTCGCCTTCGTCGCTGCGTTCCCGGTCAACCGCTACATGATCGACAAGGGCAAGGGCCACGCGCTCACCCACCAGTACATGCACGGAGACGAGCACGCCGCCCACTCCAGCAACTGACCACTCCCCCACACGTCAGGAGAAAGCGCATGAACACCAACACCCTCGCAGCTGGCGTCGCCGGCTTCCTGCTCGGCGGGCTCACGGTCTCGATCGCCGCCCAGTTCGAGCAGGACGATCCTGAGCCGACCCACGGCACCAGCACCCACCAAAGTAGCGAGCGCTAAGCGCCGCACGCATCGTCAGGGGACGCCCCCAGCAAGCGCCGCCTCAGGCTGAAGAGAAGCGCGCTCGGCCTCAGCCTGAGGCGAAGCTGCGGAGCCCGTCGAGGTCGGTGACGACGATCTTGCGGCGCATCGTCCTGATCAACCCCCTGGCTCGTAGGGTTCCCAGCGCTCGAACGGCGGAGTCGCGTGAGCACGAGATCAGCCCTGCCAGCTCCTCCTGCGTCAAAGGAAAGGCGACGTCGATGGCGGAGTCGCGGGCCATGCCGTACCTGTCGGCAAGCTCGACGAGACAACTCGCGAGACTGCGCCCCACATCCATGGACGCCGAAGCCTCGCGGCGACGATCCGCCGCGGCCACCCGGCCGATGAGCACCCGCAACAGTGCGCGCGCCAACGCTGGCCGAGCGGCGAGCGCGGTCATGAATCTCTCGCCGGTGATCACCAGACAGTGCAGTTCCTGGACGGCGGAGTTGGCCGCCATCCGCACAGAAGTGCCGCCCTCGATGACTTCGAACTCACCGAGGAGGTCGCCGGGGCCCAACAACGACAGAGTGACCTCGCGGCCGTCCAGGGTGTCGACGCTGACCTTGACCAGGCCCGTGATCACCAGGAACACCGTGTCGCCCTGATCCCCCTGCACGATCAACCTGGTGCCTTCAGGGAAGGTCCTGGGCTCACCGAGCGAAAGCAGGAACTCGCGGTCAGCCAGGTCGAGCATGCCGAGGAACGAGCGGTGGTGAACAGACTCCGCAATGTCCACCCGGTCAGCGTAGTCCTGCACCCCGAGCTGTTCCGGCTTCAGTCGTTGCGCACCTACTCGCTGCCCGCACAGCCGCTGTCGAGAATCCACGCCTTCAGGTTCGGGGCGTAGTCGACTCCGTGCCCTCCATAGGCGCCGGGCGGTACGCGGTCGCGCCGGATGGCCACGACGCGGTCGCCGATGATGTACACCGCCGGGTTGGACTCGCCGGGTGATGAGTCGGACGTACTCGGTTGAGGCTGTGCTGCGACTGGCGCGGTGAGCATGGCCGCGGCTAGCGCAGTCGCGGAACCGATTGCTACAGCAGCGAGCCAGCGTGGACGTGGGTTCGGCTTCATCGTCAACACTCCTTGGCCTGGATGAATCCTGCGTTCGTGGCCAGGATGCGCGCGCTCCCGTTCGGCGTCTGCCGCAGATGACGCAGACCGAGGGTGATGCCCGACCGGCGGCGGAGTGCTCAGTGGGTGACGACCGGGGTCCCGACGAGCAGCCGCACCACGAACCCGTCGTGGGACCTCGTGATGCCGAGATGATCGCAGACCTGGTTCGCGATCCACAGGCCGCGGCCACCGTCCTGGTCGGTCTCGGCCAATGCCAGTCCGACGGTGGCGTCGTGGACTCCCAGGCCCCTGTCCTTGACCGTGACGACGACCCGATCGGGCCCGCCCCACAGGCGCACGTCGACGGGACGACTCCCGTAGCGATGGGCGTTCGTCACGACCTCTGACACCGCCAGCGCCAGGTTGTCGGCGGCGTCCTGTCCGAGCCGGGCTCGGGTGACTGCGACCGCCGCATCGCGCGCCGCCGAGGGGCTGGGGTCAGTCAGGGCGACCAAGCGGCTCGCCCGCCTCGAGCGGGTCGATGTAGGGATACGAACGCTGGCCGTTGAACGCGGCCGGCGACTCATACCCGCCGTTGGGAGCGTGCGCGCCACCCGGATGGGCCAGATGCGGATGCGTGCGGAGGACTTCCTCCAGAACAGCCGTCGGGGTGGTGCGCTCGTCGTACGTGCAGATGGCCCAGACCGGAGCGTCCGCGAAGATCTCGTTGACTGCTGCCTCATAGCGTCCCCACCAGTCCCAGGCCGACCCGGTGCCCGGATGTGGAACCTCGGTGATGAAGCGAACCTGCTCTGCGCCGGCCGAGACCTCGGCTGTGACCACGTCGAGATACCCCTGGACCGTCTTGGCGGGGTTCACGTAGACGTCGTTGGCGAGGATGTAGTGCAGCCCCTCCCGCTCGCCGAGCTCGCGTCGCACCAGGTCGTCGCCGTGGGGTCCGAGGATGACGTACGTCGGCTCGTGCGCTTCGAGTCCGTCGCTCAAGAACGGTAGAGCCGTGTCGCGCAGCTGCGAGTCGGAGGCGTAGACCGACGCCTCGTGGAAGATGCCCTTGGACGCGGATGCGACCCCAGTCCTCATGAGAGCAATCCGTCGGTGTCGGCCGGCTCGGCCCGGATCCCCTCGAGTGCGAGGAGCTCAATCAAGCGTCCCGGGATCCTCGACGAGGTACGGAGCACAGCGGTGGCGCCGGAGCGGCTCGCGAAGTCGCGGATGCTCTCGAGCCCGCGATGGTCGACAAACTCGAGCCCGGTGCCGTCCACGACCAGCTCGCCCTCGAACTCCACACTGATCCGATCCAGGCACGCGCGGAAGTCGTCGATCGCGGACAGGTCGAGCTCACCTGCCACCGCGAGGTCGGCCTTGTGGTTTGCAGAGTGCACCCGGAAGGGAGTGATCCCCGCACGGGCGGCGGGGTGCAGGCACGCCAGCGCGGTCGTGGCCTCCGGGGTCAGCTGCGCTCGGTCGAATCCGCACAGTCCGGACATCGGATGGTGCGTCATGTATCGGTCGGCCGCGTGCTCCCACTGGGCGAAGGCGGCGAGCTGCTCCGGCGACCTGACGAGCGGTGTGGAGTCCGCCGCGACGCGCAGCCCTGCGTACCCGGCCGCCAGCGCATCCTCGGTGGCAGCGGCGAAGCTGGCGAGCGTCTCACCGGGATCGATCGCTTCACCCGTGGGGTAGAGGTCACTCAGGACGCTCACCGTGACGGCACCGCTGTCCATCGCCTCCTGAAGATCAGGAATGCCAGCCAGGTCGGCTTCGAGGAGCTCACGCGGGCCCTCGGCCGCGTATAAGCATCTGAGCCCCAGATCGAGCCCCTCGCCAAGGAACTCGCGGACGCGGCGGCGGAAATCGACGTGATCGTCATAGGGCCAGGACACATGGTCCTGAACCCCGAAGCCCATGGCGTGATGCGCGCCGCCGCCCGAACGCACGAATCGAGCATAAGCCCAGGTGTCCTCGCGTAACACCCTTGTCTGGACATCGGCACGCAGAGGTCAGCTCGTGTGGGCGCTCATCACGTGCTTGACGCGCGTGTAGTCCTCGAGGCCGTAGATGGAGAGATCCTTGCCGACGCCGGACTGCTTGAAGCCGCCGTGCGGCATCTCCGAAGGCATCACCTGGTGGCAGTTGACCCAGACCACGCCGAAGTCGAGGTCGGCGGCGAGCCGCTGCACCCGCCCGTGGTCGCGCGTCCACACGCTCGAGGCCAGGGCGAAGTCGACCCCGTTCGCCATCTGTAGCGCGGCGGCCTCGTCCCGGAACGGCTGCACCGTCAGGACAGGTCCGAACACCTCCTGCTGCACGACGTCGTCCTCCTGGCGTACGCCAGCAACCACGGTCGCGTCCACGAAGAACCCCGGTCCGCGACTGCCGCCGCCCGTCAGCACCTCCGCGTGGCTCGGCAGGCCCGACAGGAACTCCTCCACGCGGCTGAGCTGCGCCGAGGAGTTGACCGCGCCGAAGTCGGCGCCGTCATCGGGAGCCCCGACGCGCAGGTCTGCCGCCGCCCGGGCGAGAAGCCCGGCGAACTCGTCGTGCACGGACTGCTCGACCAGCACGCGAGTGGCTGCGGTGCAGTCCTGGCCCGCGTTGAAGAACGCGGCGGTGGCGATCGCCTCAGCGGTCGCGGCCAGGTCGCTGTCACCGAACACCACGGCGGGTGCCTTGCCGCCCAGCTCGAGGTGCACGTTCTTGAGCGTGTCCGCGGCCGACTTCATCACCTCGGAGCCGGCGCGGGTGCTGCCGGTGATCGCGACCATGTCCGGGCGCGGGTGGTCGACGAGCGCGCGGCCGGTGTCCCGGTCCCCGCACACGACGTTCAGGACGCCGGGCGGCAGCACCTCCTGAGCCAGCTCGGCCAGGCGCACCGTGCTCCAGGGAGTCGTGTCGGCCGGCTTGAGCACCACGGTGTTGCCGGCGGCGATCGCGGGGGCGATCTTCCAGACGGCCATCATCAGCGGGTAGTTCCACGGCGTCACCTGGGAGACAACGCCCACCGGCTCGCGTCGGATCGAGGACGTGAAGCCCTGCTCGTACTCCGCCGTCGCCATCCCGTGCAGCACGCGTGCCGCTCCGGCGAAGAACCGGAGCCCGTCGATGCTGGGAAGCAGCTCCAGCTCCCGGGTCTGCGGGCGGGGCTTGCCGGTGTTCCGGACCTCGCACTCGAGGAGCTCTTCGGCGTTCTCCTCCACGAGGTCGGCGAGCGCCAGCAGTGCCCGCTGGCGCTCAGCCGGGGTGGTACGACGCCACGACGCGAACGCCCGGTCGGCGGCCGTGATCGCGGCGTCGACCTCAGCACGGGAGGAACGCGGGGCCTCCCCGATCTCGGCGCCAGTCGCGGGGTCGAGGAAGGGCATCGTCTCGGCGGCCGGGAGGAGCTTGCCGTCGATGACGTTGGTCAGGCTGGTCACGGTGTTCCTTCGACGAGGTAGTGGATGACGGTGGGCCGGTCCGCGGCCAGAGCCTCGGCGGCGAGCGGACCGATCTCGTCGACGCTGGTGGCGACGACGCCGTGGGCGCCGATCGACCGCGCGAGGGCGGGGATGTCGGGGCGGTAGAGGTCGACCGCCTGGGGCTCGATGCCACGCTCGACCATCTGCTCGCGGATCTCGGCGTAGCCCCCGTTGTCGACGATCACCACCGGGATCCCGAGCCGCTGCTCGGTGGCCGTGATCAGCTCCTGGATGCTGAACATCGCGGCGCCGTCACCGAAGACGGCCACCACCGGACGGGACGGGTCGGCCACCTTGGCGCCGATCGCCGCCGGCAGCCCGTAGCCGAGCGTCGCGTAGCCGGTCGGGTAGAGCAGCCGGTTCGCCGGGGTGAACGGCCAGTGGTGAACGGTGCCGTAGTAGGTCACCTGCGAGCTGTCCCCGGCGACCACCGTGTCGGCCGGCAGCGCCGCGTGCAGCACGCGCTGGATCTCGGCCCACACGTCGGCGTCGACCAGAGCATCGGCGTCGATCCCGGAGCGGAGCTCGGGGTCGACCGAGCGGCTCGCGAAACCCTTGCCCGGCAGTACGTCGACGACCTCGGCGAGCACCACCGCGGCGTCCCCTACGACGGGCACGTCAGCGGCGACGTTCTTGTGCATCTGGGCGGCAGCGATGTCGATTCGTACGACGCATCGGGTGTCCGGCGATCCGGGCTCGACGACGCCTCCCCACAGGTCGGAGTCACCGAGCTCGGAGCCGACCACGATCAGCAGGTCAGCGTCGTTCAGGGCGCGATGCGCGGCCGGCAGCCGGATCCCGGCGCCGAGCGCGGCCGGGTGCGACTCGTCGAGGACGCCCTTGCCGTTGACCGTCGTGAGCACCGGGATGCCCAGGTCGGCCAGGGCGCGGATCTGGTCGACCGCGCCGCGCGCTCCGCCGCCGGCGACCAGCAGCGGGCGGCTGGCGCCGTCGAGCAGGCCCGCGATCTCCTCGGCGCGCGTCGCGCCCGGGGCCCACCGGCGCGGGCAGCGCACGGACCGGGACCGGACGGCGGGTCCACTCCCCCTCCAGTACGTCGACCGGGATCTCGAGGTGCACCGGCCGCGGCCGGGTGGTGGCGAACTCCTCGAAGATCGCCGCGACGACCTCGGGGATCTCGTCGGCCGACTCGACCCGGATGCTGCGACCCGTGACGGCGTCGAGCGCTGCCTGCTGGTCCTTGACCTCGTGCAGCCAGCCGACGTCGCCGCGCACCTGGCCCCGCGGCGGTCCGGGCGAGATCGCGAGCACCGGGATGGAGTCGGCGTACGCCGTGGCCAGCGCCGTGACGGCGTTGGTGATGCCCGGGCCGGAGGTGGTGATCAGCACGCCGGGGCGGCCGCTGGTCCGCGCGTAGCCGTCCGCTGCGTAGCCGGCACCCTGCTCGTGGCGGGTGACGACGTGCCGGATCCCGGAGGCCGGCAGGTAGCGGTAGAGCTCGAGGTTGTGGGTGCCGGGGATGCCGAACACGTCGCGGACCCCGTGCGCCACCAGGGCGTCGATGACGGCCGCGCCGCCGGTGACCTGCTCAGACATGGGCGCCTGCTTGGCGGTCGCCATCGCGCTGACCAGCTCGTACGCCACGTGGGCGGCGGCGATCCCGGTGACCTCCGCGTGGTCGTAGGCCGGCGCGACCTCGACGATGTCGGCGCCGACCAGGTTCAGCTCGGAGAAGCCGCGCAGGATGTTGAGCAGCTCGCGGCTGGTCAGCCCGCCGGCCTCCGGGGTGCCGGTGCCGGGCGCGAACGCCGGGTCGAGCACGTCGATGTCGAGCGAGACGTACGTCGGGCGGTCGCCGACCCGCCGCCGGATCTGCTCGATGGCGCCGCGCCACCCCAGGTCGTCCATGTCGTGGGCCCCGATCACCTGGAAGCCGAGCACCTGGTCGTCGGTCGAGGTCCTGGCGGGAGTACAGCGGGCCGCGGATGCCGACGTGCATGCTCGCCGTCTTGTCGATGAGCCCCTCCTCCGACGCGCGCCGGAACGGGGTGCCGTGGGTGAGGGGCGCCCCGAAGTAGGTGTCCCAGGTGTCGAGGTGGGCGTCGAAGTGGACGACGGCGATCGGGCCGTGCATCTCGTGCATCACGCGCAGCAGCGGCAGCGCGATCGTGTGGTCGCCGCCGATGGTGATCAGCTTGTCGGCCGAGTCGAGCACCGCGCGGGCGCCGTCGTCGATCTGCTTCACCGCGGTCTCGATGTCGAACGGGTTGCAGGCGAGGTCACCGGCGTCCGCGACCTGCTGGACGGCGAACGGCGCGACGTCCAGGACGGGGTTGAAGTCGCGCAGCAGCTTGCTCGACGCGCGGATGTGCGCCGGGCCGAAACGCGCGCCCGGGCGGTAGCTGACCCCGCTGTCGAACGGCACGCCCATCACGGCGACGTCGGCCCGCCCGACCTCGTCGAGCCTGGGCAGCCGGGCGAACGTCTGCGGGCCGGCGAAGCGCGGGATGGCGGTCGCGTCGACCGGGCCACGGTTGTCAGGGGAGGTCATCACAACACCTTCGAGAGGAACGACTGGGTACGGGCGTGCTGGGGGTTGCCGAAGACGTCGGCGGGCGGGCCCTGCTCGACGATGACGCCGCCGTCCATGAAGACGACGCGGTCGCAGACCTCGCGGGCGAAGCCGATCTCGTGGGTGACGACGATCATCGTCATCCCGTCGGCGGCGAGACCCTTCATCACGTCGAGGACCTCGCCGACCAGCTCCGGGTCGAGCGCCGAGGTCGGCTCGTCGAAGAGCATCAGGCTCGGCTCCATGGCCAGCGCCCGGGCGATCGCGACGCGCTGTTGCTGGCCACCCGAGAGCGTGCCGGGGTACTGGTGCGACCGGTCGGCGAGGCCGACCCGCTCGAGCAGCGCCAGCGCCTGCTTCTTGGCCTCGGCGCGGCTCAGCCCCTTCACGAAGACCGGAGCCTCCATGACGTTCTCGAGCGCGTTGCGGTGCGGGAACAGGTTGAAGCGCTGGAACACCATGCCGATGTCGCGTCGGCCGGCGGCGATCTCCTTGCGCCGGAGCTCGTACTTCTTCCCGTGGGCCCGCCGGTAGCCGACGAGCGCGCCGTTGACGCTGATCTCGCCGCCGTCGAGCGACTCGAGGTGGTTGATGCAGCGCAGCAGGGTGCTCTTGCCCGAGCCGGACGGGCCCAGCAGCGAGATGACCTCGCCCTTCTCGACGCGCAGGTCGATGCTCTTGAGCACCTCGTTGTTGCCGTAGACCTTGCGGACGCCGACGGCCTCCACCATGGGGATCGTCTCGCTCATGCGCGGACTCCCTTCAGGGTCTCGTCGAGCTTGCGCGGCAGGCGACGGGCGGTGGCGTCACTGCGACCGAGGCGCTTCTCCAGCCGGCTCTGGATGATGGTCAGGATCGTGGTCAGCGTGAGGTACCAGATGCTGGCCACGATGAGCAGCGGGATCTGCTGGAAGTTGCGGCCGTAGATCAGCTGCGCCGTCGTCGTGAGCTCGGCCAGGCCGATCACGAGCACCAGCGAGGTCAGCTTGAGCATCGAGATCGTCTGGTTCGCGGTGGGCGGCACGATCAGTCGCGCTGCCTGCGGCAGGATCACCCGGCGGTACGTCGTGACCGGGCTCATGCCGAGCGCCTCGGCCGCCTCGGTCTGCCCCTTGTCGACGGAGCCGATGCCGGCGCGGACGATCTCGGCCATGTAGGCGGCCTCGTTCAGGCCGAGCCCGAGGATCGCCGCCATGAACGGCGTGATCACCTGGCTGGTCTCGCCGCTGATCAGGTCGGGGCCGAACGGGATGCCCAGGCTGATCTGCGGCAGCACGGTGCCCAGGAAGAACCAGAAGAGCAGCTGCACCAGGATCGGCGTACCTCGGAAGAGCCAGACGTAGGCGCCGGCGACGCTGCGGAAGACCGGGTTGTCGGAGAGCCGCATCACCGCGAGCAGCGTGCCGAGCACGAGCCCGACCAGCATCGCGACGACGGTCAGCTTCACCGTCATCCAGAGGCCGCGCATGATCGACGCCTCGAAGAGGTAGCCGCCGACGAGGTCCCACCGCAGCTCGTCGCTGGTGGCCGCGAAGCGGATCGCCTCGGCGGCGTACAGCGCGATCACGACGATCGCGACCCATCGCCACGGGTGCCGCACGCGGACGATCGGCTCGTCCGCGTGCGGCGTCACGGTCGTGGTGGCCGTGTTGGTGCTCATCGGGTCACTTGCCGCTGTTCAGCGGGGCACCCTCGAGCGACTGGGCCTCGAGGTTCCACTTCGCGAGGAGCTCGTCGTAGACGCCCTCCTCCTGCACCTTCACCAGCGCGGCCTGGACGGCGTCGCGCAGCTCGGTGTCGTCCTTGGGCACCGGGATGCCGACGGGCAGCAGCCCGAACGGATCGGCCGGGATCTCGAACGAGTCCGGGTCCTGGGAGACGTTGTACGCCAGCGTCAGGTCGAGGGCGAGGACGGCGTCCGCGCGACCCGACTTCAGGGCCTGGACGGCGCTGGCCTGGTCGGGGAAGGGCAGCTTCTCGACCGGCTCCTTGCCCTCGGCCTTGCACTCGGCGCTGATCTCGTCGGCGACGATGTCGCCGGTGGCGGCCTTCTCGACCGCGACCCCGCGACCGCAGAGGTCGAGCTCCTCGGAGAGGCCCTCGGGGTTGCCCTTGACGGTCATGAACGCGATACCGGAGTTGAGGTAGTCGACGAAGTCGACGCTCTCCTGTCGCTCCGCCTTGTCGATCATCGAGGTGAGACCGAGGTCGTAGCGGCCCGCGGCCAGACCGCCGATGATCCCGTCGAAGTTGGTGTTGTTGAAGACGAACTCGACGCCGAGGACCTCGCCCAGCGCCTTGCCCAGGTCGGCGTCGAAGCCGAGCACGGTCTTGTTGTCCGTGTCGTAGAACTCCATCGGCGGGAAGCTCACGCCGGAGGCGACGCGGACCTTGCCGGCCTCCTTGATGTCGGCGGGGAGCATGTCGGCGATCTCGGCGTCCTTCTCCAGCGACGTCACCGTGTCCTCGGCGTCGGAGGAGGTGGGGTTGTCCTCGTCCGGCGCGGCGCAACCGGAGGCGAGGAGGGCGAGCGCGGCCAGGGCCGGCAGAACGTGGCGGGACCTCATGAGCAGCTCCAGTCAGAGGGGTTTCGTGTAGAACAACAAACGTTGTCTCTGAGGATCGTGTCGGTGGTCACACAATGTCAAGCGGCGTGGGTTAAAGTCATGCAACAAATGTTGTCTGAGGAGGAACACTCATGCGGCCAGTCCCCGTGTCCCCCACCCACGAGGTCAGGATCGGATCGCGCCTGCGCGCGGCCCGCAAGGCGCACGGGTACACCCTCGACCAGCTGGCCACCGCGTCGCAGTTGACGAAGGGTTTCCTCAGCCGCGTCGAGCGTGACGAGACCTCCCCCAGCGTCGCTTCGCTGCTGACGCTCTGCCAGGTGATGAGCATCGACGTCGGCTCGCTGTTCACCGCTCCCGACGTCGCCCTGGTGCGCCGTTCCGAAGCGCCGGCGATCAACCTCGGCGGAACCGGCGTCTCCGAGCACCTGATGACGCCACGCGGACAGTCCGGCCTCCAGCTCATCCACTCCACGATCGAGCCGGGAGGCAGCGGCGGTGCCGACCCGTACACGATCAACTGCGAGGTCGAGGTCGTCTACGTCCTCAAGGGCGCGATCGAGCTCGTCTTCACCGACCGGCGCCAGAAGCTCACCACCGGCGACGCCCTGACCTTCTCGGGCGGCGAGCCGCACACCTGGGTGAACGCCAGCGCGACCCGCGGCGCCGAGGTCGTCTGGGTGCTGGTGCCGGCGCCGTGGAGCGGCAGCGCCTGACCTCTCAGGTCGTGCCGGCCGCCACCTGCAGCGCGATCCAGGCACTGACCCGCGTCTGCGGGTCGTCGAGGGAGCCGTCCAGCGCCTTCTCGATCTGCTCGACGCGGTTGCGCACCGTGTTGCGGTGCACGCCCAGCTCCTCGGCCACCTTCAGCCGCGAGCCGTGGTGCCGCAGGAACGACTGCAGGGTGCGCACCAGCTGCTCGTCCCCCGCGATCGGGGCGAGGTACGACGCCGCGAACGCCGCCGCCCGGTCACCGTCGAGCACCCCCATCGCGCCCTGCGCCACCAGCCGCCGCCACCGGACGACCGGCCCGGCCGGCGTCGCCGTTCGCAGCGCGTGCCCGGCGTTCTCGTGGCTGACGCTCGCCTCGTCGACCCCGACGGGGTCACCCACGCCGACCAGCAGGCCGCGCCGCCCAAGGTCGTCCGCAAGCCTCCCCGCGAGGCTCGGGGTCACGACGAGCCAGAGCTCCTCCCCGACTCGGCCGGCCAACGAGACGGAGTCCTCCAGCTCCGCCAGCGCGTCGTCCAAGACGTCCGGCGACCCGGCCGCTCGGACCACGACGACCCGCTCCGGGAATGCCGCCTCCACGCCGGCGGCGGCCAGCACCAACCGCGCGGTGCGCGCCTCGCCCTCGACGAGGAGCTCGACCGCCCGAGCGTTGAGACGTCGGGCCGCCTGTCGCCGCGCGTGGTCCGTCTCCGCCGCAAGGCTGAGCAGCGACACGGCAGTGGCCACTGCACTCCGCGCCGAGGTCGTCGACCCGCCCCGGGACGACCACCGCGAGGTAGCTGGACGGCCGGCCCGAGAGCCCGACCGGGTGCACCAGCATGCGTGCCGCCGCCCACCTGGGCGCTGGAGGCGGCCCGCAACCCGCCCGGCCGGATCCGCGCCACCTCGGCCGCGACCAGGTCCGGGTCCAGGTCACCCGCCCGTGGACCGAGCGGCCCGACGGTAGGCCGACCCTCGCGGTCCAGGAGCGCCACGCACGCCTTCGAGCAGGCCGGCCAACCGCCGCACGAGCAGCTCCGGCTCGTCCTGGCGCAGCGCGGCCTGGGTGAGCAGCCGCTGCGCTTCGAGGGAGCGTCGGGCATCCGCCTCGGCCCCGGCTTCGATCATCTCCGCGGTGGCGCGGCTGATCGCGACGAAGGGGGTCCGCCGCGGGACCTCGAGCAGGTTGAGCCCGGCCCCCTCGCACGCGCGCAGCAGCCCCTGCGGCACGCGGCGGTGGGTGAGGCCGGTGCCGAAGCCGAGGGCGACCACCCCGGCGGCCACCAGCCGGTCGACGTACGGCCGCCATTCCGTGCGCCACCCCTTCGTCTCCAGACCGGTGGTGAGCAGGACCTCGCCGCCCTCGAGGTACGGCGTCGGGTCGGCCAGCTCGCTGGTGGCCACCCAGCGCACCGCCCGATCGGGATCCGGCAGCATGCGTCGGCGCCAGGGCCAACCCGTCGACGCCCAGCAGATCAGCCACGGTCACCATGCGTGTCAGTTTCGCACAGTACGACGTTCTGATTGTGCGTTCATGACGCAGCGCCAGGCCGTGAGCGCGACCTAGCGTTGATGGTCGCGACACATCCCCACGAAACCTGGAGTCCTCCATGACCGACGCCCTGCCCGTTGCCGGTGGCCCCACCCTCCCCCAGGAGCGCCGCCTGGTCACGGAGATCCCCGGCCCGAAGTCGCGCGCGCTGCAGGCTCGCAAGACGAGCGCGGTCGCGCAGGGCGTCGGCACCACGCTGCCCGTCTACACCGTCGCCGCCGGCGGCGGTGTCGTCGTCGACGTCGACGGCAACTCGCTGATCGACTTCGGTTCGGGCATCGCCGTGACGACCGTCGGCAACAGCGAGCCGCGGGTCGCCGAGGCCGTCGCCACCCAGGTGCAGGCCTTCACCCACACCTGCTTCATGGTCACGCCGTACGACGGCTACGTCCGCGTCGCCGAGGAGCTCAACCGGATCACGCCGGGCACCCACGAGAAGCGCACCGCGCTGTTCAACTCCGGGGCCGAGGCCGTCGAGAACGCCATCAAGATCGCCCGGTCGTTCACCGAAGAAGCAGGCCGTGGTGGCCTTCGACCACGCCTACCACGGGCGCACCAACCTGACGATGGCGCTGACCGCGAAGAACATGCCGTACAAGAGCGGCTTCGGGCCGTTCGCCGCCGAGGTCTACCGGGCGCCGCTCTCCTACCCGTTCCGTGACGGCGGCCGCGACGGCCGCGAAGCGGCACGCGACGCGATCGACGTCATCGAGAAGCAGGTCGGGGTCGAGAACCTGGCCGCGCTGGTGATCGAGCCGATCCAGGGCGAGGGCGGGTTCATCGTGCCGGCCCCGGGCTTCCTGGCCACCCTGGCCGACTGGTGCCGGGCGCAGGGCGTCGTCCTCGATCGCCGACGAGGTGCAGACCGGGTTCGCCCGCACCGGCGAGATGTTCGCCGTCGACCACGAGGACGTCGTCCCCGACCTCATCGTCACCGCGAAGGGCATCGCCGGCGGTCTGCCGCTCTCGGCGGTCACCGGTCGCGCCGAGATCATGGACGCCCCCCACGTCGGCGGGCTCGGCGGCACGTACGGCGGCAACCCGCTGGCCTGCGCCGCCGCGCTCGCGGTACTCGAGACGATCGAGGCCGACGGCCTCGTCGACCGGGCACGCGAGATCGAGAAGGTGATGGTCGACCGGCTCACCGCGCTGCAGCAGGCCGACCCCCGGGTCGGCGATGTCCGCGGTCGCGGCGCCATGATCGCGATCGAGCTCGTCGAGCCGGGGACGAACACGCCGGACCCCGACCTGACGCGGACCGTGGCAGCCGCCGCCCACGCCGCCGGCGTCATCGTCCTGACCTGCGGCACGTACGGCAACGTGCTCCGCTTCCTGCCGCCGCTGTCGCTGCCCGACCACCTGCTGTCCGAGGGCCTCGACGTCCTCGCGGGCATCTTCGAGGCCACCCGATGACGACGCAGCTCGACGCCAGCAACGTTGCCGCCGTCCCCGCCGACGTCGCCGCCCTCGTGGCCGACCTGGACCCCGCACGCGCGCTCTGGATCGCCGGTGCCGGACGGCCGGCCGCCGATGGCGGAGAGTTCGTCGTCGACGACCCGGCGACCGGCGAGCCCGTCGCCCACGTCTCCGACGGCGCAGCCGCCGACGCGACCAGCGCCGTCGACGCGGCGGCCGGCGCCCTGCGGGCCTGGGCGGCCACCCCGGCTCGGGAGCGGTCCGAGATCCTCCGCCGGGCGTTCGACCTGATGATCGCCGACACCGAGCGGCTGGCCGGGCTGATGGCGTGGGAGAACGGCAAGGCCCTGCCCGACGCCCGCGCCGAGGTGGCGTACGCCGCGGAGTTCTTCCGCTGGTTCGCCGAGGAGGCCGTGCGCACCGAGGGTGAGTACGGCGCCTCCCCCGCCGGCGGCACGCGCACCATCGTCACGCACCGTCCGGTCGGCGTTGCTGCGCTCGTCACGCCGTGGAACTTCCCCGCCGCGATGATCACCCGCAAGATCGCGCCTGCTCTCGCGGCCGGCTGCACCGTGGTCGTCAAGCCCGCCGCGGAGACCCCGCTCACCGCGCTCGCGCTGGCCCAGCTGTTGCAGCGCGCAGGGGTCCCCGACGGCGTGGTCAACGTGGTGCCGACGACGGCAGCCGCCGAGGTGGTCAGCACCTGGCTCGAGGACAGCCGGGTCCGCAAGATCTCCTTCACCGGCTCGACGCAGGTCGGCCGCGTGCTGCTCCGTCAGGCCGCCGACCGGGTCGTGAACTCGTCGATGGAGCTCGGCGGCAACGCGCCCTTCGTCGTGACCGAGGACGCCGACCTCGAGGCGGCCGTCGCCGGCGCGATGCTCGCCAAGTTCCGCAACGCCGGGCAGGCCTGCACGGCCGCGAACCGCTTCTACGTGCACGAGGCCGTCGTCGACGAGTTCGTGGCCCGCTTCGGCGCGGCCGTCGAGGCGCTCGAGGTCGGGCCGGCGTTCGTCGAGGGCACGCAGATCGGCCCGCTGGTCAGCGCGAAGGCGCAGGCCGGCGTACGCCGCCTCATCGACGAGGCGGTAGCCGGTGGCGCCCGAGTGGCCCACCAGGCAACCGCCCCCGAGAACGGCTACTTCGTCCCGCCGACCGTGCTGACCGGAGTCGCCCCCGACGCCGCGATCCTCGACAGCGAGGTCTTCGGGCCGGTCGCCCCGATCGTCACCTGGTCCGACGAGGCCGACCTGCTCAGCTGGGTGAACGGCACCGAGTACGGCCTCGCCGCGTACGTCTACGCCGGAGACCTGCAGCGCGCGCTCCGGCTCGGCGAGGCGTTCGAGGCGGGCATGGTCGGGGTCAACCGCGGCGTCGTCTCCGACCCGTCCACCCCGTTCGGCGGGGTGAAGCAGAGCGGCCTCGGTCGTGAGGGCGCTCGCGAAGGGATCAGGGAGTTCCAGGAGACGCAGTTCCTCAGCGTCGCCTGGCCCTGAGGCGTCGGACTGGTCATCACGGAGGATGGCGGTGCCGGCGGCATCGCGGAGATGCTGAGGTGTGGCCGAAACCGCAAGCCGGAGCATGGCCGTCCCGCTGACGGCGTTCGGCGGCGGTGCCGTCGTCTCGCTGCTGCTGGGCGTCTTCGGCGCGCAGCACGAGCCGACCTTCGAGCCCGTGACGCTCGGCCTCGCCTCGACCATCGAGATGAAGGTGCTGCTGTCGACCGTCGTCGGCACGCTCGCGGTGCTGCAGGTCGTCGGAGCGCTGTGGCTCTACGGCAAGCTCGGCCTCGCCGTACCCCCCTGGCTGGGCACCGCCCACCGGGTCACCGGCACGATCGCCGTACTGGGGTCGCTGCCGGTGGCCTACGCCTGCGTGTGGTCGCTGGGCTTCCAGGCCGGCGGGTCGGTGACGACACGCGTCGCGGCGCACTCGATCGCGGGCTGCGCGGTCTACGGCGCGCTCGTCGTCAAGGTCGTCGCCGTGCACTCCCGCAAGGCACCGGGCTGGCTGCTGCCGGTCGCCGGCGGCCTGCTGTTCGCCGCGCTCATGACGGTCGTGTGGACCTCCGCGGGTTGGTACGTCGCGTCGTTCGGCTGGCCGAGCTCCTGACCGGCTGACCCGGTCGCGTCAGTGGCTCTTGCCCCGCACCTTCGCCAGCAGGTGAGCGCCGGCCACCAGCGGAACTCCGATCACGAAGCCGAGCGCCGCTGAGGCTGCGGTGTTGACCAGCCACCCCAGTACGCCGCCGATGGCGGGCACCGCGTCGTGCGCAAGCTCCTCGAGGTGGTGCACCCAGTCGTAGAGCGTGTGCCAACCGAGCTCGTCGATGCCGACCAGCTCGATGTGCCCACCGACCCAGAGCATCGCGGCGGTGCCGATGACCGAGATCGCCGTGAGCACCTTCGGCATCGCGTCGACCATGCCCTTGCCGAAGCGGCCCGTGAATCCGGTCGAGCGCTCCGCCAGGTGCAGTCCGACGTCGTCCATCTTCACGATCAGCGCGACGACGCCGTACACGGCGATGGTGATGCCGATGGCGACGACGGTGAGGATCGCTGCGCGCGCCAGGAAGCCCTCGGCGGCGACCTCGTTCAGCGAGATGACCATGATCTCGGCCGAGAGGATCAGGTCGGTGCGGATCGCGCCGGACACCACTTCCTTCTCGTCCTTGGCGAGAGCCTCCTCGGCGTGGCCGCCGTCGTGCCCGCTGAACGCGCCCCAGATCTTCTCGACCGCCTCGAAGCAGAGGTAGGCGCCACCGAGCATCAGGATCGGGGTCAGCAGCTGAGGGAGGAACTGGCTCAGCAGCAGGGCCACCGGCAGGATGATGAGCAGCTTGTTGCGGAACGACCCGATGGCGATCTTCTTGATGATCGGCAGCTCACGCTCGGCGGCGAGGCCGTGCACGTACTGCGGAGTGACGGCAGCGTCGTCGACGACCACGCCCGCCGCCTTGACCGAAGCCCGCCCCGCGGCGGCACCCACGTCGTCGACGGAGGCGGCGGCGAGCCGGGCCAGCGCCGCGACGTCGTCGAACAGGCCGAACAGACCGCCGCTCATCGACGAGCCTGACAGGTAGCGGTGCGGGCGTTACGGGTCACGGCCGTCCTTCCAGTGGGTTCGATCGGCGCCGAGCGCCATCGCTCAGGTCACCATCATCCAACCTCGTGCTCGGTGCAACGACGCGAGCCCCGATCCCAGAGTCGGTCGCATGGATCCGCGGCCTAGCCCCGGACGTTCGTTATTGTTCCCGGCGCCTGGGATACGCCCTCGACCATGGAACCGGTCGTCGAACCGTTGTCATCGGCTGGCCACGACGTGATCGTCGTTGACCTACCGTGCGGGAAGCCCGATGCGACACTGGAGGAATACGCAGACGCCGTGCGCACCGTGCTGCCGATGACTTGAGCGCGCGGGATGGTTCCTCGGTGCTCGACCTGTTCGCAGGCGGTGATCCGTTCGAGGCCGGCGAGGAAGCAGGAATCGCAGCCTTTCCGATCGAATCCGGCTAGTCGTTGCGCCAGTTGCTGACCGACTTCCAGGTGCAGCTCGCCGCGCCGCCCTCGCTGGCGTCCCACTCGCAGAGGTGGATGCGCACCGCGCCCAGTCGGGAGCTGTATTTGACGGGTCCCGGGTCGAAGTGGGACCGGCCGTTGCCGCACCCGTTGGCGTCCGTGCCCACGCGTCGGCGGTCGGAGTACATCCCACCCGCCGGGCCGGACTCGGCGCGCTCCACGTAGACGTAGGCGCCGTAGCCGTCGCCGGGGCACCGGTCCGAGACCCAGCCCCGGACGTCATAGGCGCGCCTGCTCGGGAAGGAGACGACCACCTTCGCGACGGCATGCCCCGCGGTGTGGGTCGTCTTGCCGTCCGTGGTGAGCCGCACCGCTTCCCTGGCGAAAGCTGCCTGAGGTGCGGCGAAGCTCATCGCCAGGGCGATGGGCACAGCCCCGGCCAACAGAACATGGTGACGTCGGGTCATCGTTCCCCCCGCTCTCGGGGCCCCACGGCCCCGCTTCGCACAGAATAGGAGGAAGCGGGCAAGGCGGGCAAGGTGGGCAAGGCACGGTGGCGGTGCAGGCGTTCGGCAGCCGCGGTGACCAGCCCGTCTACGGGCCCTGGATCGCGATGGTGGCCCGGCACGCCGGGGAGGACGCCCTCCGGCTGCTCGGCACCTACTGGGCGTACGGCGACCGCGACGCGATGCGCGAGCGGTGCGCCACCGCCGGGTTGCGGGTGCGCGCGGTGTCCGACCACGAGCGGCCGGCGTGCTTCCCGTCGGTGGAGGCGATGGTGCTCACCGAGCTCAACGCCACCCCGCTGGGCGATCGGCTGACCCCGCGCAGCAGGAGGCGATCCTCGCCGAGTCCCGCGACGTACTGGCGCCGTTCCTCGATCCAGATGGGCAGCGGTTGACCGTCCCGATGACCGGCTACGTGCTCGCCGCCACCCCGGCCTGACCGCCTCTGAGCCCTGCGCCCGCTCGCCTGAGCGCTCTCAGCCTTCTGACTCCCGGAGCAGGGCGACGGTCTGGCGGGCGATCTCCTGCTCCTCGTCGGTGGGCACCACCAGGACGGCCACCTCAGCGCCCTCATGCGAGATGGTCGTGAGCCCGTCAGCGGCGCGGTTGGCCTCCGGGTCGACCGTGATGCCCAGCCGCTCGAGACCCGCCAGCGAGCGGGCCCGCACCTGCGCCGAGTGCTCGCCGACGCCGCCGGTGAACACGACTGCGTCCACCCGCCCGAGCACGGCGTAGTAGGCGCCGACGTACTTGCGGATGCGGTGGCAGTAGACCTCGAGCGCCAGCCGGGCCGCCTCGTCGCCGGCCGCGGCGGCCTCCTCGATGGCGCGCATGTCGTTGTCGCCCGCCAGCGCCCGCAGCCCCGAGTCGAGGTTGAGGGCCCGCTCGACCTCGTCGGCCCCCAGCCCGAGCTCGTGCTGCACGAAGCCGGGCACGGCGGGGTCGAGGTCACCTGACCGCGAGCCCATCACCAGCCCCTCGAGCGGGGTGAGCCCCATCGAGGTCTCCACCGAGCGACCGCCGTCGATGGCGGTCGCCGACGCCCCGTTCCCGAGGTGCAGCACCACCAGAGCCAGCTCCTCCAGCGGCCGGTCGAGCATGCCGGCGGCAGCCCGGGAGACGAAGGCGCACGAGGTGCCGTGGAAGCCGTACCGGCGTACCCCGGCCTCCCGCCACGCGGACGGTACGGCGTAGGTGTGCGCGGCAGCCGGCAGGCTCTGGTGGAAGGCGGTGTCGAAGACGGCCACGTGCGGGAGCGACGGGAACCGCCGGCGGGCCACCTGCAGGCCCTCGACATCGGCGCGGTTGTGCAGCGGCGCCAGGGGCGCCAGGTCGCGGACCTGCGCCAGCACCTCGTCGGTCACCAGCACCGGCCCGGTGAACCGGCTGCCGCCGTGCACCACCCGGTGGCCCACCGCGCGCAGCCCGAGTTCGTCGAGGTCGGGCCCGTGCGAGGCGAACGCGTCGAGCACCGCCTCGAACGCGGCGCCGTGGTCGGGCACGTCCAGGTCGAGGTGGTGGGTCGCAGCGCCGACGCGGTGCACCAGCCGCCCCGACGTCTCCCCCACACGCTCGACCGCGCCCGAGGCGTGCACGACACCGTCGTCGGCGTCGATCACGCGGTACTTCAGCGAGGACGAACCCGTGTTGAGGACCAGCACCACCGCACTCACGGCGGCCGCTCAGCCCCGCTCGGCCCAGTCGCCGAGCACCCAGTCGCGCACCTCGGGCATGTCCTCGAGGTGCTCCACGACGTACCGCTCGTGCCGGTCGAGCATCTGCTGGCACCACTCCTTGAGGTCGCTGGCGCCTGGCGGGGTGCGCCCGGCGTTGTTGATCGCGTCCATCACCAGGTGGTACCGCGAGGCGCGGTTGCGCACCACCATGTCGAACGGCGTGGTCGTGCTGCCCTCCTCGACGAAGCCGCGCACGTGGAACCGGTCGGCGTCCGACCGGCCGTGCACCAGCTGGTGGATCGCGCCGGGGTAGCCGTGGAAGGCGAAGACGACGTCGACCCGGTCGGTGAACAGCTCGGCGAAGCGGGTCGTGCTCATCCCGTGCGGATGGTCGCGCCGTCGGGTCAGCGACATCAGGTCGACGACGTTGACCACGCGGGTGCGCAGCTGGGGCAGCCGGTCGCGCAGGATCGCGGCGGCCGCCACCGTCTCCATCGTCACCACGTCACCGGCGCAGGCCAGGATCACGTCGGGGTCGGCGGACCCGTCGTCGGTGCCGGCCCACGCCCAGGTGCCGGCGCCGCGCGCGGTGTGCTCGATCGCCTCGTCGATGCTCAGCCACTGCAGCTGGGGCTGCTTGTCGATGACCACCAGGTTGACGTACGAGCGCGAGCGCATGCAGTGGTCGGCCACCGAGAGCAGGCAGTTGGCGTCCGGCGGCAGGTAGAGCCGGCTCACGGTGCCCTGCTGGTTGATGACGTTCTGGATCAGCCCCGGGCCCTGGTGGCTGAAGCCGTTGTGGTCGTTGCGCCATGCCGTCGAGGTCAGCAGGATGTTGAGGCTCGGCACCTCGGCCCGCCAGCCCAGGTCCTCGGCCTCCTGCAGCCACTTGCCGTGCTGCACGGTCTGCGAGGCGCTGACCATCGCGAACGCCTCGTACGACGCGAACCAGCCGTGCCGACCCGTGAGGGTGTAGCCGACCAGCCAGCCGTGGCAGCTGTGCTCGGAGAGCACCTCCATCACCCGTCCGTCCCGCGACAGCGCGACGTCGCCGGGCTCCACGCGCTCGGCGAAGGCGCGGTCGGAGGCCTCGAAGACCGCGCCGAGCCGGTTGCTGTTGGTCTCGTCGGGGCAGAAGAGCCGGAAGCGGTCGGGGTTGGCGCGGTAGACGTCGCGCATCAGCTCACCGAGCGCGCGTGTCGACTCCGCGCGTACGACGGCTGGTCGCGGTACGTCGACGGCGTAGTCGCGGAAGTCAGGCATGTCCAGGTCGCGGGTCAGCAGCCCGCCGTTGGCGTGCGGCGTGGCGCTCATCCGCAGGTCGCCGACCGGGTTGGCGCGTCGTACCAGCTCGCTCGGTGCACCGTCGGCGTCGAAGAGCTCCTCGGGCCGGTAGGACCGCAGCCACTCCTCGAGCTGACGCAGGTGGGCCTCGTTGGACCGCACACCCGAGAGCGGCACCTGGTGGCTGCGCCAGGTGCCCTCGACCTGCACGCCGTCCACCTCGGCCGGCCCGGTCCAGCCTTTGGGCGTGCGCAGCACGATGACCGGCCAGCGCGGGCGCGTGCCGTCCCAGTCGCCGCCCCGGGCCGCTGCCTGGATCCGGTGGATCGTCGTCCACGCCCGAGTCAGGGCCTCGGCGAAGCGGTAGTGCATCCCGGGCAGGTCGTCCCCGCCGACCTCGATCACGTCGTACCCGTGCCCCGACAGCAGGGCGTGCACCTCCGCCGGGTCCTTGCGAGCCAGCACCGTGGGACCCGCGATCTTGTTGCCGTTGAGATGGAGCACCGGCAGCACCGCGCCGTCGCGGGCAGGATTGAGGAAGGAGATGCCCTTCCACGACCCCTCGAGCGGACCGGTCTCGGCCTCCCCGTCGCCGACGACGGCCACGGCGAGGAGGTCGGGGTTGTCCATCACCGCCCCGAACGCGTGCAACAGCACGTACCCGAGCTCGCCGCCCTCGTGGATGGAGCCGGGCGTCGGCACTGAGACGTGGCTGGGGATGCCGCCGGGCGTGGAGAACTGCCGGAACAGCCGCCGCAGGCCTTCCTCGTCGGTCCCGATGTCGGGGTAGATCTCCGAGTAGGTGCCCTCGAGGTAGCCGGCGGCCACCAACGCAGGGCCGCCGTGGCCCGGGCCGGCGAGGTAGAGGGTCTCCTGGCCGGTCTCGCGGATCAGCCGGTTGACGTGGGCGTAGACGAAGGACAGGCCGGGACTGGTGCCCCAATGCCCCAGCAGCCGCGGCTTCACGTGCTCAGGCGCCAGCGGCACGCGCAGCAGCGGGTTGGACTGCAGGTAGATCTGCCCGACGGTCAGGTAGTTGGCCGCTCGCCACCAGGCGTCCATCACCGCCACGTCTTCGTCGGAGGGCATGGTCGGGGCGGCCGCCCCGGTCGTGGTGGGCGAGCTGGACGCGGTGGCCACGGCGGTCTCCTAGCGCGGACGACGAGGGTCACTTCCGACGCTAGGTGTCGGCCGACCGCCGGGCCCAGAGGCCGAAAGTCCCGTGCCATCCAACGGAACGCCCATGCCCAGCGCGGCTCGCTCCCCATGAACTCCCCACAGGAGGGTTGCGGTGGAGGAACCAAGGCTCAAATGCATTCAGGCCCGGAGATCAGAAGATCTCCGGGCCTGAAATTCGTAGCGGGGGCAGGATTTGAACCTGCGACCTCTGGACCTACGGTGTGCGAGCTTTCCCGATCTGACATCTTTGACCGCTCTTGCCGACGTGTGCCTTGACCTGCGCAGACGCGAACGGCCAGAGGCTGGTCCCCCGATCAACTTGACTTTGTCTGCTCGGATTTGACGGCTTGCGCTGGCGTTTTCGGGGAGTAAACGCGACACGACTCAAATCCAAATCGCCCTCACATGACGAACCCCTGAACTGGCTTCGTCCAGAGGCGTGCCGCGTTGTTTCAAGCCGCCTCCTGGGTTGGCAGACGACCGAGCGTCTGTCGCCATTGCGACCCGAGCGTAGTACTGAACCCGACGCTGCCTATTCCGTCACAACGACCCTGCAGCCTGACTTCGCGAAGCCAATCGTCGGGAACACCCGAATCTCGCCGCGCCCCGCGCGGTCGCCCCGCTCAACGATCGGCTTCCGGACGCCGCTCCTTCATCGGCGACCAACGGCGGCCGCGAGCCGATCATTGGCTTCGCGCCAGAGTTTCACCATGGAGCCGTCGCCGTGCCCGTTCCCCTCATCGACGATGAGCCTGGACTCCGGCCAGCGGCGGTGTAACTCCCACGCGGTGACGACGGGAGAGGAGACGTCCAGCCGGCCATGGATCAGCACGCCCGGAACGCCTCGCAGAGGCTCCATTCGCTCGAGCACGGGTGGGTCGCAGAAGCCGTCGTGGGACCAGTAGTGCGTGGTGAGGCGCACGAAGGCCAGCCGGAAGCGGTCATCGTTCCACCGCGGGTCCCGGGTGAACCCGCCGGCGCCGATCGCGATGTGGGTGTCTTCCCACAGCGCCCATTCTCGGGATGCCAGGTCGCGCACTGTCGGGTCGGGCGACTCCATCAGCGAGGCGTAAGCCTCGACCAGCCGGTCGCGCCCGCGTTCGTAGCCGACGCCGGACCGCTCGGCGTGGCCGGCGAATCGGTCCCACGCCTCAGGGAAGACAGCGCCGACGCCCTCGGTGATCCAGTCGACGTCTCTACGGCTGGTCGTGGTCACGGCGAACAGGACGATGCCAAGCACGTGCTCGGGATGCGCCTGGACGTAGGCCAGGGCAAGAGTCGCTCCCCATGACACGCCATTGACGAGCCACGCATCGATGCCGAGGTGCTCGCGCAGCCGTTCAACGTCCGCGATGAGATGGGACGTGGTGTTGGTGCTGAGCGAGGTCGACACGTCCGAGGCATGCGGAGTCGATCGGCCGCAGCCCCGCTGCTCGAAACCGATCAGGCGGGTGCGTGTCAGGTCGAAGCGGTTCCGGTAGAGACTGGTGCGCAGACCGCCACCAGGGCCGCCGTGGACGTACAGCGCCGGGGACCCGTCGGGCGATCCCCACTCCTCCCAATAGATCTGCTGGCCATGACCGACGTCCAGCATCCCGTGGACGCGCGGCTCGTCATCGATGGGCATGCGCCCATAAGACCACTCGAAGGCGCAGAGACAGCGAACGCCGCCGCCGGCGCACCCGATGAGCCGCGTCAAGCCGCCGGGACGAATCGGTGTCCCGGAGGCAGATCGTCCTTCGACGACGTCAGGTCTTGCGCCGGCCGACGAGCTGCTCAACCAGAATGTCGCCGTGCCCCGCGTGCCGGGCGAGCTCCTGCACGAGGTGGGCAAGGATGAACCGGAGGCTCACGTCGCCGGAATGCCAAGGGTAGGTCTGATCCAGGTCGCGCCCGGCGGCGATCTCGCGCGAGCGCGCGCAGGCGTCGACGTACGCCGCCCGGACCGTCTCCATCGTGTCTTCCTCAACGAGTTGAAAGCTGTCGTCGACCTCGTCGGGCAGTCCCAGCTCGGCCCGCGGCACCCCGGCTACGCGATGGTGGAACCAGACCCGCTCTACGAACGTGGCGTGCTTGACCAGACCCAGGGGCGTCGTCAGAGAGGGCACCAGCCGGGCCCGCGCCTCGTCCTCCGAGAGAGTTTCGAGCATGCTGGCGATCTCGTCGCGCTGGCGGTCGACCATGCCCTCGAGCAGGGTCCGCTCCTCGGCGAGCAGTATGTCCATGCCGCGAGCCTAGAGGGCTACGCAGTCCCGCCCGGTCGGGCCTCGCCATGAGTCGCCGGCGCTGACCTCGCGGAGCGTGCCAGTAGCGGATCCGCGTGCGACGACGCACGCATACCCGCGCAGCAGCGTCAGGACTGGACGCCGTCGCCCGGCTGATGGCCGATGCGCGCGAGCAACTGCTCGCCGAGCACGACGTCGTGCGGTAGCCGTCGCAACTCCAGGGCGTCCGCCTCAACGCCTTGTCGCCGGAGGACCCCAGCAAGGGAGGCCCAGTGGTCTGCCTCCATGTCCTTCTGCGAGTGCCCATCGAATGGCTCGTCCGGGCCGACGACCATGCGTGCCGTGTCCGCGATCTCCTCGACCGAGGTCCTCGCCCAGATATTGGGCGGGCCCGAGGCGCTCCAGCCCCGGTCAGCCAGGAGCAGCACCCGGCCGCCGTCCATGAGGACGGCCTCGTGGCGCGCCGATACCGACAGCTGCCGAGGGTCAGCGACAAGGTCATCGACCTCGACGTAAGTCACCAAGCGAGTCACGTGGACCACGTGCCCATCATGCCGCTGGTGTCCATGGCGCCCGAGAGTTCCGCTGACCGATCCGCGCGCGGGACGCGGTGTTGTCGGTCGGAGCCCGCAGCGCGGCATGGGTGGACGTCCGTTTGTCGGCGATCCGTGCTTTGGTAGACGAATGCACAAGGTCGTCGTCGGCGCGCTCGTTCGTGAAGGTCGGGTTCTCCTCGTGTATCGGAGACCCAACAAGCGTGCCTACCCGGACGTGTGGGACTTGCCCGGTGGGGTCATCGAGGCTGACGAGTCAGAACTGGGCGCGCTGACGCGGGAGCTGCACGAGGAGCTCGGCGTGCGGATAGCGACGGGCTCGGCGTCTCATCTGTGTCGGGTGACCGCAGGGCCTGCAGAAAAGCCGGCGCTCCTGAGCGCTTGGCTGGTGCGTGACTGGCAGGGAACGCCAGCGAACGTCGCTCCCGAGGAACACGACGACATCGGGTGGTTCGGCCTCGAGGAGCTGCCTCCTCCCGCCCACGAACTGGTGCGCGCGGCTCTGGTAGATGCGATACGGAGCCACCGCGGCTGAACTCCGACGCGCGACACCGGCATGGGACTGCGCTCCGAGCAACGGAAGGCGTCCCGATACCCGAACGACTTGTGGCGTCCACGGACGTTCCCGGCGACGGGAGGACCGGTCACCGGAAGCGGATCGGTCACCGGCACGCTCCGCGTGCCCATCCGTCCATGAGTGGGCCCGGCCGTCGAGGATGGCAACATGCCACAGTCGGACGGTGCCTGCCTCGCTGAAGTATGCCGTTGTCGAGAGAGAACGCCGCTATTTACCGGCAAGCCTCCCGGAGGGCTGGGCAAGGCGCGTCCAGGAGACACCTGGACCTGTGTCCAACTACCTGACTCCGCGCAGATCTTCGGAACCCGCGGTCTGGTCAAGGTCGCCGGCAGCGTCGACGGGCAGCCTCTCACCGGAGCATTCATGGCGCTGGGAGACGGCACTCACAAACTTCCGGTGGCGGCCGCTATCCGCAGGGCCATAGGCAAGACGGACGGCGACGACGTCGAGGTCCAGCTCACTGAGCGGCTGAACTGACCGTCTCGTCGAGTCGTCCCGTTGGGGATCCCGTAGCGGGACGGCCGCGCGCGGATCGCAGGCGTGACCGGACGTCGGTGGCGATCCTGCTCGTCAACACTCGCGGGTGGGGGGCACGAGCCGCCGGGTTATCCATAGTTGAGCGAGGCCGGTGACCACCATTGTGCTGGCACAGGCGAACCACATTGCTCGCGGACCGAAGGCGATCAGGTAACCCATCAGTGGGGGGCCAACAGTGAGTGCGACTCCCCAGGTGATGCCGTAGACGGCGAAGTAGTGGGCCTTCGCGTTGGGTGGTGCTATGCGTGCGACCAGGGTGTATGAGTAACCGAGAAGGAGCACGTCGCCTAGGCCCATGACGGTGACGGCGAGTACGTAACCGGGCAGATCTGGCATCAGCCCGGCTACCGCGAGCCCGAGGGCGAGAAGTCCGTATCCGGCGAGCAGCCGCAGCGCGATTTTGCCCGTCTTCCGGAGAACGGGTTGGGCGGCGATGACGACCAAGGCCGACAGTGCTTCAAGCAGTCCTGCGTCAGAGGCCCGCCTACCTTCTATGGCCAGCGCAAGGGGCATGGCCATCGGCACGATCATGTAGATCATCGCGAAGCTGGTTCCGGTGGCCATGAGTAGCCACAGTCTGTGGTCTCGCCATGGTGAATGAGCAGCGCCGCTGTCCTCTTCGCTCTCTGCCGGGCGGCGGGCTGGGTGCAGCATCAAGGCCACCAGTATCAGGCAAGCAATCGCCGTGCCGGCATCGATGACGAAGAGCCACGACAACCCAAAGCGACCAATCGCCGCCGCGAGCAACCCGGCCGCGAGTCCCGCTGCGGCCAGAGCCGCCCCCAACAGACCGTAGGCGCGGGGCAGTAGGTGATCGGGGGTCACATCGGCCACCAGGCCCTGACTGGCGGGCTCGTAGATCTCGAAGCAGAGGCCGAGCAGGGCCGCCCCAACGAAGGCGACCGCCAGCGATGGCGCAGAAGCAATCACTAGTTGCGATCCTGCAGTCCCGGCGAGTCCCACGATCACCGCGTTCTTGGTGCCTACCCGTGTTGCGAGTCGCCCCCCGATCAGGCGAGACGGGATCGTCGCCAACCCGAAGACCCCCACCACGACGCCGGCGAGCGTCACGCTCGCGCCATGTTCTTGGACGAGCAGGACCGCCAGAAACGGCATCGAGAATGCGCCCAGTCGGTTGACGAATCGAGCCACCAGCAGGACCTTCACCGACCGCGGCAATCCGGTTACCGGCTCAGAATCCACCGGACTGTCTATTATACTTTTGATGGTCACGAGAGCAGGTTAGACCGGTGGGTTACACTGCTCAAGTGCGTTTTGACAGTCACGTCATAGACCTGTTGCGTGTTGCCACTGACCTGGTGAATCTACTGACCTGTGAGGAGACTGGCGGCCGGGAGTCGAACCCGCCGACCGGAAGCTACTTGCGCCAGGTGCTGAGCCAGACTCTGATCCGCGAGGACCGGGCGCCGACCGTCACTTATGAAGATGCGGCGATCCTTCAGCGGTTTGCACTTGAGGCTCGGCCGGTCTTCGAGGCAGTGGCCGACGAAGACTTCAACGAGGCTGCCGCCAGAGTGAATGAGTTGCTGCGTTGGACGTGTCCGCAACCGCGGCTCGACCTGTTCGACGGGGCCTGGCACATGCATTTCCACGGGCCGACCGACCGCCTAGGGGAGGGGTGGGTGGCTGGCTGTGCAGCCGCGCTAACGATGGCAATCGGCAGCGCAGACGCCGGCCGACTTGGCGTCTGCGAAGCCCCGAGGTGTGACCGGGCCTACGTCGACCGCTCCAAGAACGGAACCCGGCGATTCTGCGGGGTGACCTGCCAGAATCGCGTCAAGAACACCAATCACCGCCGCGCCGACAACCCGAGACCACGTCAATAGACCAGTCCCTCCAGCGGTCGTCCACCCGACCCGCACATCAGCTAGATCCTGTCCCGCAAGCGGAACCCCTTGCGGCGACGCCCGAGGACACTCGACATCTGCGTCGGACTCCTCCAGGACGGGATCTGCAGATGGCCGCAATTGCCAGCAGGCTGTCGTAGTGACAGGATGCTGGCATGACTGGATGCATACACCTTGCCGTGCTCGACACGATGGCCGATTGGGAGGTGGGCTACCTCACCGCTCACCTGACAAGCCTGCGCAACCGCCCCGAGGACGCTCGCTACCGCGTCGTCACGGTGGGCCTCACCAAGGCACCGGTGACCACGATGGGCGGCCTCCAGATCGTTCCTAAGCTCGCCCTGGATGAGCTCATCCCGCAGGACAGCGAGATGCTGGTGCTGCCTGGCGGGGAGACCTGGGGGACGCCGGCCACCGAGCCGTTCGTCCAAGCCGCGCGCGAGTTCCTCGACGCCGGGGTGCCTGTGGCCGCGGTCTGTGGTGCGACGTACGGGTTGGCTGCTGCGGGGCTGCTCGACCGTCGGCGCCACACCAGCAACGACCCGGACTTCCTCGCTTCCTCCGGTTACGCCGGCGCGGACCTCTACGTCGCCGAGCCGGCCGTCATCGACGGCGACCTGGTCACCGCCAGTGGTGTGGCGCCGGTGCACTTTGCGCGGGCGGTCTTCGAGCGGCTCGGTGCCCACGACTCTGCGCTGATCGATTCCTGGTTCAAGCTCTACGCTAACCGCGACCCCGCCGGGTTCTACGAGCTCATGGACGCGGAGACCGCGTGAGCGACCCGCAGGCGATCCTGTCTGACCTCGCTCTCACCACGTTCCGGCTCAACGGCCAGGTCCTGGCGCTCGCCGAGGACCTGACCCGCCCGGTCGGACTAACCGCCGCCCGCTGGCAGGTCCTCGGGGCGGTGCTCGCCCGGCCGCTCCCGGTCTCGGCGATCGCCCGGGAGATGGGGATGGCCCGCCAGAGCGTGCAGCGCATCGCCGACATCCTCGTCCACGACGGCCTGGCGGACTACTGCGACAACCCCGCACACCGCCGGGCCAAACTCCTGACGCCCACGAAGGACGGGCTCGCGGCAGTACGCCGGATCAACCCCGCACACGCACAGGCCGCCGCAGCATTGGTGGCCACTCTCGGCGCCGGTCGCGCCACCGAGGTCGTCCAGGCGCTCCACGACCTCTCCGCGGCGCTGAGCCAGACCACCGCCCAGTAGAACGACTCTCGGTGCGCCTCCACTGGACGACGCCGTGGGCCGCTGGCACGCCTTCCCGTGTGCGTCTCGCGCGCACCCGGCGGCATGCCATCCCCCGCGCGCAGTTTCCACGACGGACCGCAAGCGGATCCTGCACCGGGGTGCAGTTCAGAGTCTGGCCAAAGCACCGGACGGGGCTTCAAGGCGCACGTTTACGAAGTCGCCACCAACTGCAAATGGTTTTCAGCTTCTAAACCATTAGGTCTGACGATACGCTGACACGGTGACGACTTGGACGTGGCTCACCGAACCCCTGCCCCTGGACGCAGCTAACACGCGCCGCTGGGCCGACGACAGCCAGACCGAGTTCCTCAACACGCCGGCCGACCTCGAAGCCTGGCTCGAAGTCGTGCGACCGCGATTTCCCAGACACCGACTCGACCTCCCCGAGTCCTTCGACCAGCGCGACCTGAACGCCTTTCGAGAGCTCCGCGACCTGCTCATCGACATCTTCCGTGCATCTAGTGAGGGCCGCCCCGCGCCACCCGAGGCGCTGCGACGCCTGGCGCGAGCCTGTCTGTCCCACCCGGTGATCCAGGTCCTCGACGAGGCCGGCCCTGCCTGGGACGCACCCGACGACCAGAGACCCCAGGAACAGTTCCTCGGTCTCGTCGGCGCGGACAGCGTGGCGCTGATGAGCACGGCCGCGGATCGGATCGCTGTGTGTCGCGCACCGGGCTGCCACTGGCTCTACCTCCAGGGGCGTCCCAACCAACGTTGGTGTCACCCCGACTGTGGCAACCGAGCTCGGGTCAGTCGCCACATGCGCCGACACCCTGTTGTGCGGACACACGTCGAACCGACCCGAAAGAGTGATCATGTCGATTAACTGGGCAGCATTCTTGGCAGTCCTGGTGGTGGCCTACCTCATCCCAGGTCCCGACTTCGCGGTCATCCTGCGCCAGGCCACCCGAACGCGCCGTTCCGGCGTACTCGCAGCCGTTGGCGCCCAGACCGGATTGTGCCTACACATGCTTCTTGCAGTCCTCGGGCTCAGTGCCGTCCTCGCCCGACACCCGGATGCGCTTGTCCTCGTCCGCATCGTCGGCGGGCTCTACCTGGTCTGGCTCGGCGCATCCTTGGCGTGGAAGGCGCGAAACCTGAGGACTACAGCGCGGGACGAGAATGCGGCGACTGGCGGAGGCACTGACCGCGAAGCATTCATGCAGGGTTTCCTCACTAACGTGACGAACCCCAAGGCCATCTTGTTCTTCGCCAGCGTGCTGCCCCAGTTCATCTCGCCCGACGCATCCGTTGCGGGCCAGATCCTGCTGCTCGGGGTCATCGATGTCATCTTCGGGCTCTTGCCGTGGGCCATCGTGATCGTGCTCGGCGATCGCCTCGGTCGACGAATGTCCTCCATCCGCTTCCAAACATGGCGAGATCGAGCTACTGGTACTGCACTGGCCAGCGTCGGAGGCACCGTCCTGGCCACCACTCGCTAGACCCGTCCCGACAAGCCGAACGGCGTACGGCGCGAGTCATGGTCGACGACCTTGTTCGAGCCGACGACGCCGCATCGCCGTAGGCGGATCGGCTCGCGGAGCGTGCCAGTGCGGGATCGGCAATCAATGGCGACCGCTTCAGCCAAGCAGCTTGCCGTACCAGCGGTCCGAGTATGGTCCGCCCGAGTGGGGCGGTGTCTCGCAGTAGCCGAGGGACTCGTAGAGCCGCTGTGATTCCACGAGGTCCTTGCGGGTATCGAGGCGTAGCTGGGCGAAACCCATGCCACGAGCTAGCTCCTCAACTTCCAGCATCAACCGCCGACCGAGTCCAAGTCTGCGGAAGCGGCTGTCGACGTGCAGCCGACGGACTTCTCCGACGCCTGGTGCCACACGCGCGAGTGCAACGCAGCCGCAAACAACGTCGGCACTTGTCGTTGCCACGAGAAACACGCCATGAGGGGCAATGAGGTCATCACTAGGGTGCTCCGACAGTGCGATCTCTAGCTCAGCTGAGGTGGCAGGCCGTCCGTGGTAGCTACTCGCGACATCATGCAGGTACGCGCGCATCGCCCGATCAGCCAACGTCGAAGTCGGCTCGACTGCCCTGACCCGGAAGTCCGAGGCGAGCATCACCTCGCTGCGCGAATTACTCGTTTCGTCCACGCCGACATCGTGACAGGCAAGTAGTCAGCCTTCGGCACGAGGGAGCGCATCGCGGATGCGGCCATCCCCTAAGCC